>CAVVQE010000002.1:0-1828409 GCA_963750365.1 uncultured Solirubrobacterales bacterium | reverse complement strand
CCCCGTCATGCCTGTCGCCGAGCCGATGACGGCTGCGCAGTTCCTGGCTGTACCGCCTGCCGAGCGCGGGCGACCGTGGAACCTGGTGGGTGGTGAGGTCGTCGTGAACGAGGCCGGAGCCCTCCACGGCCACGTACAGGGCAACCTCTTCTTCGCACTCGAGAGCTGGGCGCGGTCGGGGTCCGGACGGGGCCACGCGGTGTGGCCGCGTGACGTTGCGATCGACGAGCTGAACGTGTTCGCGCCCGACGTGCTCTGGTACCGCGAGGACCGGCTTCCCGATCCAGCGTCGCCGCCGCCCTACGCCATGCCCGACCTGGCGGTGGAGGTGCGCTCGCCGTCCACCTGGCGGCACGACCTCGGCGCGAAGAAGACCGCCTACGAGGACCACGGGTTGCCGGAGCTGTGGCTGGTGGACACGGTGGCTGCGACCGTGGTGGTGTTCCGGCGTTCGGGGCCCCGCGGCGCCCGGTTCGACATCGCGCTCGAGCTGGCAGGCGAGGACCGGCTGACCTCACCGCTGCTCCAAGGATTCTCGCTGCCGGTGAACGAGGTGTTCCGGGTCCGATAGCACGGCTAGCCTCGCCCCATCGACTGGAGTCGCACCATCCACTGCATCGGCGACCTGCACGCCGGCGCCGTCAAGCGGCCGCGGGTGCAGGCGCTGCTGGACGACGTCAAGACGCTGCCCACGCCCGCCATCCACCTGCAGATCGGCGACTCCACCGAGAGCGGCCTGCCGGAGGAGGACGTGCTGGCCAAGCGCTGGCTTGGCCGCCTGCCCGCCCGCCACTACACGGTGGTGGGCAACCACGACCTGATGCACAACCGGCGAACGGTGAAGCAGTGGGCCACGACCCACGGTTACGAGTCGCAGAGCTACGTGATCGACTTCCCGACGCTGCGGATCGTGGTGGTGGGGCCCGAGCGCGACTACCCTGCGGAGCGCTCGGGTGAGCTGTCGGAGCGCACGTTGAAGTGGCTGGAGGCGCGGCTGCGCAACGCGCCCGAGAAGACGTGCTGGATCGCCTGCCACTGGCCGCTGCGGCACACGGTGCTGGGCGACAGAGCGCGGCTGTACACCTCGGACATGCAGAACTTCTACGCCAAGCCCGACGGGCGCATCCGCGCGCTGCTGGCCAAGTACGCGAACGCGAAGGCGTGGCTGTCGGGCCACACGCACTCGCCCGATCGATGCACCCGGGCTTGTGACCCGCGCGGTGCTTCCGGGCGCCAAGAAGATCGTGGCCGTGAACTTCTCGGCCATCGTGGGCACCGGCAAGACGCGTGACGCCTCCGACCCCGTGCGCACGCTGTACCTGACCCACTTCCCGGGCCGGATGGAGGTGCGCTTCCGCGATCACGGCGAGCGCCGCTGGAAGCAGGTGGGCGGCCGGCGGGTGATCACGGTGAAGGTGTGAGCCGTGCCCGCCCCGCCCGCTGAAGCGACGCCTACGACCCGCCCGGGTCCAGCTCACCCACCAGCTCGCCCGCGGGCCGGATGTCCTTGATGCGGTCGACGCACTCGCCCGCGTAGAGGGGCCCCGCCTCCACGAGGCTCTCGGGCCCGTCGCTGAGCGCGGCGGCGGGGCCGAACACCGGCCGGCTCGGGGTCTGCGTGGCCGCCAGGCGCAGCTGCAGCGGCACGGGCACACGCGAGAAGACAGGCGCGGTCGCCCGGTGGAAGGTGCGCAGCCAGCCCGGCCCGCGCGCGTCTCCCTTCAGCCAGCGGTCGGTGGACTGGTTGGCGATCACGCGGTGCGGCGCGGGCCAGCCGGCGCCGAACAGCTCGGTGAGGATCGTCGCGTGGGCGTCCAGCAGGCGCGCCTTGTAGGTGGGGTGCGCGCCGCTCTCCTCGGTCATCAGAAAGCGGGTGCCGCAGACCACCGCGTCGGCCCCGGCGTCCATGCGCGCCTTGACGTCGGTGGCGTCGGCGATCGCGCCGGCCGACAACACCGGGTAGTCGTCGGGCAGCGCGTCACGGACCCAGGCGAGCAGGCGCGCCGCGGGCATGGTTCCGCGCACGTGGCCGCCGGCCTCGACCCCCTGGGCGATCACCGCGTCGGCGCCGGCCGCGTGGGCGGCCAGCGCCTCCTCGACCGATCCGCACTGGTGGATCCACGCCTTGGCGGTCCGGCGCTCGGGCTGGCCCCAGAAGGTGACGACCACGTCGGCCTCGGAAGCTGCCTGGAAATGCGCTTTGCGCGCGAACGGCAGCAGCAGGTTGACAGCGAGTGGGCGATCGGTGAGCCGGCGGGCCGCGGCGATCTGGCTGCGCAGGCCGTCGGGATCGAGCAGGCCGATCGTGCCGAGCCCGCCGGCCTGCGAGACCGCGGCCGCCAGTCCGTGTCCGGCCAGGCCGCCTCCCATACCCGCCTGGACCACGGGCCGGTCCACCCCCAGGTGGCGTAGGAAAGCCGCCATATCCTGATGGTCCCACCGCGGGCAAGCCGGCCGGACGGTCGCCGCGAGGTGTGAGGCGCCGCATCACTCGTAACTCATATTTGGTCTAGGCTTGCAGCTACCGTGACGGCCGCCGAACTCGTCAGGACCACGCGCCGGCGCCAGGGTCTGAGCCAGGTCTCGCTCGCCCGCCGCTGCTGTACGAGCCAGACTCACATCAGCCGCATCGAGCGGGGCGAGGTGTCCCCGAGCGTCGAGACGCTGACGCGAATCCTGCAGGCGATGGGCCGGCGCTTGGACCTGGCCAGCGGCGCCGGGCCCCACGGCAACCAGCCGGACGCCGAGCTACGCGCCGAGCTGGATCTCTCACCAAGCGAGGCGCTGGAGCGCGCCGCCGAACTGTCGTTCGCGCTGACCAGCATCGCCGCCGGGGCACCTCGATGAGCGGACCGGAGCCCGAGCCGGCGCTGCAACCGATCGAGCTGCTCGGCGAGCTCGGCGCGCACCGGGTCGACTTCGTGGTCATCGGTGGCTACTCGCTGGCGGCCCACGGCTACATCCGCGGCACCAAGGACGTCGACATCGTGCCCGACCCCGGCCGCGAGAATCTCGAGCGGCTGCTGGAGGCATTGACCGCCCTCGATGCCGAGCCCCTCGCCGTCGGCGAGTTCGGCGCCGAGGAGCTGCTCGAGCTCAACCTCGACAACCTAATGCTCGGCGGCAACTGGCTGCTGCGCACGCGTCTGGGTCGGCTCGACGTGATGCAGCACGTGGAGGGCATGGGCAGCTATCGGCAGCTGCGCTCCGGAGCGGTCGAGCGCACGCTGCCCGGCGTGGACGCGCCGGTTCGGTTCGCCGGCTACGACGACCTGATCGCGCTCAAGCAGACCGCCGGGCGGCCGCAGGACCTGGTCGACATCGGCGAGCTGGAGCGTCGCCGTCGCGCTCGCCGCGACGGCGCCTAGTGGCGCAGCCGCGCCGAGCTCAGATCCAGCCGCCGGATCACCTCCTGCGCCACGTCGCTGCGCACCTCGCCCTCCTCCTCGAGATCGAGGATCGCCCGCCGCGCCGCGGCCAGCAGCTCGGAGTCGGTCCGCGCCGCCGCGGCCAGGACCTCGTCGGCGGCCGAGCCGTCGGCGTCGTCGACGGCGCGCAGGTTGCGCAGCTCGTACTCGCGCTCCAGCCACCAGCGGTCGTCCTCGCCCAGGCCGTGGCGCTGGGCCGCCTCGGGCAGCGCCTTCAGCGCCACGTCGCTGGCGGTCTGCAGCGCCAGGCGCTTCTCGTCCTCGATCGCGCCCGCGTCGGTCAGCCCCATCCGCCGCACCAGCGGGCGCAGCGTCAGGCCCTGGATGAGCAGGGTGGCCACGATCACGAACAGCGTCAGGACGATGGCCAGGTCGCGCCCGGGCAGCGGTCCGCCGGCGTCCAGGGTGGCCGGGATGGCCAGCGCCGCCGCCAGCGCCACCGAGCCGCGCACGCCGCTCCAGCCCAGCACGATCCGCCACGGGCGCGAGGCGGTCGGGCGCACGTTCTCGCTCAGCGCGCGGGCGGTGGTCCGCCACACCGGCGCGATCGTCAGCGCCCACAGCAGGCGCAGCCCGATCACGGCGGCGGTCAGCGCAGCGCCCGCCAGCAGGACCCGGCCCGCCGGCAGCTCGACGCGCTCGACGATGTCGCGCGTCTGGAGCCCGACGAGCAGGAACAGCAGCGAGTTCAGGACGAAGGCCACGACGCGCCAGGCCGACTGGATCTCCAGCCGCACCAGCGGGTCGACCTGGCCGTGGGCGTGGTGGCCCACCCACAGGCCGGCGGCCACGGCGGCCAGGATGCCCGACCCGTGCACGGCCTCGGCCAGCACGTAGGCGGCGAACGGGGTCAGCAGCGACAGGCCGGCCTCGATCCGCGTCGACGTGGCCCGGTCGCGCAGGATGCCCACGAGCCAGGCGAACAGCAGCCCGGTGCCCACGCCGCCGACGATGTAGACGACCAGCTCCAGCGCGCCGCCGGCGACGTCGAACTCCTGCGCGGCCGCCGCGGTGCCGGCCACGCCGACCAGCGCGAAGGCGACGCCGTCGTTGAGCAGGCTCTCGCCGCGGATCACGGCCAGCAGGCGCGGCTCGGCGGCCTCGCTCTCCAGCACCTGCACGGGTGCCAGCGCGTCGGTGGCCGACAGCGCGGCGCCGAGGGCGAAGGCGACGGGCCAGTCCAGGTCGATCACGTAGTGCGCCGCTACGCCGACCCCGGCCGCGGTGGCCACCACGAGCACCGAGGCCAGCAGGCCGATCGAGACCGCGTTGCGGCGCAGCTCGCGCACGGGCGCGAAGTAGCCGTCCACGTACAGCAGCGGCGCCACGAACACGAGCAGCACCAGCTCGGGCTCGAGCGGGATCGAGGGCATTCCGGGCACGAAGGCCAGCGCCACACCGCCGCCGACCAGGAGAACCGGTTCGGGCAGGCCGATCCGCCGGGCCAGCGAACTCAGCGCAACCCCGGCGACCACGAGCAGGACGATGACCTCGGCCACCACCGTGGCGTCCGTGGACATCGCAGGGAGGCTAGAGGGGTGCTTGCACTAGCCGGCGACGCTGGCGCGCTCGAGCAGATCGGCGGCGACGACGGCGCCGACCGCCACCTCCAGCAGCGCCTCGCCCACCCGCTCCAGCGCCTCGGTCTCGTCCAGCGCCGGCTCGGGGAAGAGGCCGTCGCAGGCCAGCGTGCGCTCGCGCTCGATCAGCGCAAGCGCGGCAAAGGCCGGGCCGAGCGCGGCCGTCACGTGGCCCACCAGCTGCGCGGGAGTGTCGCCCTGGTGGGCGCTCAGGCGGTCGGCCGCGACCCGGTCGACCTCCAGCAGCAGGGCGTCCTTGGCGCGCGCGCCCGGCGCGGCCTCCCCTTGGTCCAGCCGCGGGATCGCGGCCAGCGCGGCGGCGCCCGCCCACGTGAGCGGCACCGCCACCAGCATCGGCGCGCAGTCGCCGTCGCAGGCCAGCCGCGCGGCGTCGCCGACGTGGTCGGCCACCTGCAGCACCGCCGCGTGCGGGGCCAGGCCGAAGCCCTGCGGCGCGTGCTCCTCGTGCAGCGGCAGGAACTCGGCCAGCACCTGGGCGCCGCGTGTGCGCGGGCCGCGGGAGCGGATCGACGTGGTGGCCATGCGAGAAGGGTCGGCGGCGACCCGGACGGGCTGACAGCGATCGTGCAGCCGAGCTGTTGCACAAGTCGGCTGAAGACCCCTACGCCAGCTCCCGCTCGGCCTGGGCCGCCGACCGGAACGCGCGCACGTAGACCACCCGCTCGTCGCGCACGCGCCAGTGCCAGCCGGCGCTGGTGTCGGTGATCTGCCCGTCGCTGAGGCCCCAGACGCGTCCGGTGACCAGCACCGTGTCGCCCTTCTGGCGGTAACGGTCGGGGCGCAGGCGCAGCTCCTGCCAGACGCGATCCACGTCGGCGAAGTACTGCTCCATCCCCTCGAGCCCGAGGTAGGGGTCGCCCTCGTGGGCCATCTCGGCGGTCGGGACCATGAACTCCACGTCCGGGTCGAGCAGGTCCTGGACGGAGGCCAGGTCGCGGCGCGCGAACGCGGCGAACACCTTGCGGATGATGGCCAGGTCGTCCAAGCCCAGGCACGATCGCAGACGAGCGGGTACCGGCTCGCCTCGGCGCGGACGCCGGTAGCCTGCGCGCGGTGAGGCGGGCGGCGACACTTGCGGGGCTGGCGATCGTGTGCGCGCTGGCGGGCGCCGCGCCGGCGCGGGCCCAGGAGCCCACCACGTGGCTCTGCCTGCCCGGCCAGCAGCCCAACCCGTGCGCGGGCGACCAGACCACCACGGTCTATGCCCCAGACGGCAGCGCCACGACCAAGACGCCGAAGGTGCCGGCCGACCCCAAGGTCGACTGCTTCTACGTCTACCCGACTGTCAGCGACCAGCCGACCCAGAACGCGAACAAGGACCGCGACCCTCCGATCAGCGCCATCGCCACCTACCAGTCCCAGCGCTTCTCGCAGGTCTGCAAGCTGTACGCGCCGATCTACCGCCAGCGCACGGTGGCGGGCATCTTCAACCCCGCGACGAACGCGGCCGAGGCTGGCCAGATCGCCTACGGCGACGTGCTTCAGGCCTGGCGCGACTACCTGGCCAACTACAACAAGGGCCGTGGCGTGGTGCTGATCGGCCACAGCCAGGGCACCTTCCACCTGCGCAGGCTGATCGCCGAGGAGATCGAGCCCAACGCGGCCCAGCGGACCAAGCTGATCTCCGGCCTGCTGATCGGCGGCAACGTGCTGGTCAAGAAGGGCTCGACCACCGGCGGCGACTTCCAGCGCACCCCTGCCTGCACGGGCCAGAGCCAGACCGGCTGCGTGGTGGCCTACTCGACCTTCAACCGCACCCCGCCGGACAACACGCGCTTTGGCAAGTACACGCCGCCTCCCGGCCAGCCCGACGACAAGGAGGTGCTGTGCACGAATCCCGCGGCGCTCTCGGGTGGGTCGGCGGCGCTGACCACCGAGCTGCCCAGCGAGCGCTTCCCGCCGGGCCTGATCGCCCTCAGCCTGGCCCAGTTCTTCGGCACCGGCGGGCAGCCGAGCGCGCCGACGCCGTGGCTGCAGCCCAAGGAGCGCTACAGCGCCAGCTGCGTGCGCGAGAACAACTCCAACACGCTGCGCCTTACGGCGGCGCCAGGCGTGCGCCAGCCCAACTCCTCGCCGGACGAGACCTGGGGCCTGCACATCGGCGACGTGAACCTGGCCATGGGCAACCTGGTCGAGCTGGCCCGCAGCCAGTCGCGCTCCTACCTGGCGGCCGAGACGCGCAAGCAGCGCGCGGCGTGCCTGGGCAGCGGCGGCGCGGCGAAGCGGACACGCATGGGACGGGCCCGCCTGGGCGCCCGCCGCAGCTCCACCCGCCGCGCGCTCACCGGGCGGCGGGTGACAGGCCGCGCCGGTGTCGACCGCTACTGCGTGACCAAGGGCGGCAGCCTGCGCCTGTACTACCCCACGCGCCGCTCGGACGCGCGCACCCGCCGGCGCCTGCGCAACCGCGCCGTGCTCGCGCTGGCCACCAGCAGGCGCTTCAGCGTGCGCCGGATCAAGCCGGGCACGCGTGCCAGGACGCTGAAGCGCCGCATCCGCGGCGGCACCAGCCTGCGGGTGGGCAAGAACCGCTGGTACCTCGCACGCGGGCGCAGCGCCACGCTGGTCTTCCAGCTCGATCGCAAGGGCAGGGTCCGGGCGGTCGGCCTGGCCGCCCGCTCGCTGACGCGCACGCCGACGGCCGCACGTGCGCTGTTGGCCACCTGGCGCTAGCTTCAGAGCACGGGCTCCGGACCCGCCGGCGCCCACGAGGAGAGGACCCGCGATGGGCTACCCGGTCGTGCACTTCGAGATCACCGGAACCGACGGCGACAAGCTCAAGAGCTACTACGCCGACCTGTTCGGCTGGCCGATCAACGACGACAACGAGATGGGCTACGGCGTGATCGACCGCGAGGCCAACGGGGGCGAGGGCATCGGCGGCGGTGTGAGCCAAGGGCCCCGAGGGCTACCCCGGCCACGTGACCTTCTACGTCGCGGTGCCCGACGTCGAGCAGGCGCTGGCCAAGGCCGAGTCGCTCGGCGGGAGCCGCATGATGGGCCCCGAGCAGGTCATGGAGAGCCTGACGATCGGGCTCTTCACCGACCCCGAGGGCCACGTGATCGGCGTCATGAACGGCGACATGTGACCGCGCGGCGGCGTGCCGGCCGCCACACTGCAGCACCTGATGGACCGCAACACCATTCTCTGGACGCTCACGGTCTTCTTCGGCGCCACGGTGGCGTTCGGCGTGGTCCGCAGCGCCACCGAGGACCAGAGCGCGGGCGTGACCATCGGCCTCCAGGCGGTGGCCATGGTGCTGATCATCGCGGTCGTGGTGGCGGTCGTCCGCTACCAGGATCGCGAGCGCTGACGGGCCGGCCGGCCGCTAGCCGATCACGAAGGCGCTGACCAGCGTCTCGCCGGCCAGCTGCCCTGCGCGCTCGCGATCGAGGCCGCCGTCGGCGGCCTGGTCGACCGCCGCGGTGATGACCATGAAGGCCACCGAGAACAGCCACTGCGCCGGCATGTCGGCGCGTAGCTCGCCGGCGTCCTGCTTGCGCTGGATGTAGTCGAACATCGGGTCGTTGGGCAGGCCCACGCCGGCCTCCTCGAGCGCGTCGTCCAGCAGCTCCTTGTGGGCGCGCAGGAAGCGGTAGCGCGAGGTGATCTCCAGCGACTCGAGCCCCATCCGCCGGTACAGCTCGGCGGCGGGCGGGTCCTGCTCGACCAGTCGCCAGGACATGGCCAGCGACTCGTTGACCACGCGCTCGAACAGCCCCTTGACCAGCTCGTCGCGGTTTGGGAAGTGGCGGTAGACGGTGGTCCTGCCGACGCCAGAGGCGTCGGCGACCTCCTGCATCGAGGCGTCCGGGCGCTCACCCAGCAGGGTGATCGCGGCCTCCAGGACCGCTTCGCGATTCCGCCGCGCGTCGGCGCGGGTGGATGCCTGGGTCTCTGGGGCGTTCACGCTGGCTGGGGCCCACATTACGCCTGATTTTCCGTTTGCGCTGGTACGAAACCGCCGCTTACGCGGCGGCGGCGGCCGTGGACGCACGCCGCGGGCGGCTGAGCGGCTGCTCGGCCAGGAAGGCGATCATCTCGCCGTGAACGCGCTCCGGCTCCTCGAGCTGGGGCACGTGGCCGCAGTCCAGCTCCAGGTGAGAGGCGTCGGACAGGCGATCCTCGACGTGGCGGCGGAAGCCGATCGGCACCAGCGTGTCCTTGCGGCCCCAGACGAACAGCGCGTCGGGCGTGAGCTCGGTGAGACGGTTCCAGAGGCCGTCGTCGCCCAGCGGCGCGTCCAGGTAGATGTTGCGGGCGGCGGCGTAGAAGGCGGCACGCCCGCGCGGGTCGTAGTAGGCGCGCAGGAACTCGTCGACGCCGGCGGCGCTCCAGCCGTCGTGCCCGCCCGGCACCAGGCGGCGGACGATGTTCTCGACCAGCGCGCGCGGCGCGGGCTGGAGCATCCCCAGCTCGGGCCGGACCAGCTTCAGCGGCAGTGCCCAGGGGCGCTTTCGCAGCCACGCCAGCGCGGGAGCCAGCAACACCACGCGGCCGACCCGGTCGGGAGCCCGCAGCGCGACCTCCAGCGCAACGCGCCCGCCCATGCTGTTGCCCGCCAGGTGCGCGCGCTCCAGGCCCATCGCGTCCATCACCGACAGCACCGACTTGGCGAAGTACTGCGCGTCGTAAGGGGCACGCAGCGGCTTGACCGAGTCGCCGAACCCGGGCAGGTCGATGGCGATCACGCGGTGGTGCTCGGCCAGCGCGGAGACGGTGGGCAGGAACGAGGCCTTGGTGGCGCCCAGGCCGTGGATGCAGAGAAGCGGCTCGCCCTCGCCCGCCTGGATCGTGGAGATCTCCCCGAGCTTCGTCTTCACCGCGCGGAAGCTCAACCGCTTGGGATCGTCGGTCTGGCCGCTGGTGGCGGCCAGGAAGCCGACGCCGATGTGCAGGTCGTAACGGATCGTCAGGCGGCCGGCCTGGAAGGCGCGCATGCCTCCGCGCACGTCGCGGGCGATCGCGTTCCAGCTGGAGCGGTCGGCGCTCAGGACGGCGCTCGCGCGTCGATTCGAGCGGGGCTCGAGCACCGGCTTGCGCCGGCCGCGGACGACCACGTCCCAGGCGCCCACGTCGGGCACCTTCAGGCGCACCCGCGCCTCCGCGGGCGGGGGGTCGAGTGCGGCTATGTCGAAGCGCTCGACGAGGGTCGTCAGCGCCTTGGGGGGCGAGTCCACCGCCGATCATTTTGACCGGTTCTGCGGATTTCACACGCGCTTGTCCCATTTGTGACCCGCGTAACCCCGCTGTATGCGGGTTCCGGGGAGGCTCCGGTCATGCATCCAGAGCGGGGACAGGCGACGATCGAGTGGGTCGGGCTGGTCTGCCTGGCCGCGGTGGCACTTGGCGCGTTTGCGCTGGCCGTGCCGCTGGTAGACGGGCGCGCGCTCGGCGGATTTCTCAGCCACAGGATCGTCTGCGCGGTGCGCGCGGACGCCTGCTCGGACGCCCTGCTGCGCCGCGCCTACGGACCAGACGATGCCGAGCTGGTGCGGCGGCTGGCCCCCGGCGTCGTCTACGAGCCGGGCGAGCACCAGCTACCGGTCGACTTCCGCCGCTGCCGCACGGTGGCTTGCGCCCGCGCGCCCGACGATCGCGACCTCGACGCCCACCGCAGCGCCGCCGGCCGCCGCGCGACGCTGTTCACGCGCGTGGTGCGGTCGGGTGGGCGCACCTACATCCAGTACTGGTTCTACTACCCGGACTCCAACTCGGCCGTGCTGAGCTCGGACAAGATCTGGAAGCTCGCGTTTCGCAAGGGTGGGCCCGGCTACCCCGGCTTCCATCGCGACGACTGGGAGGGTCACCAGCTGCGGATCGATCGCGACGGCGCCATCGCGGTGCGCTCGACCTCGCACGGCCACCACCAGTGGTGCAAGGAGCCCGAGTGCAGGAACCGCTGGGGGCCTCGCACCGGCTGGACGCGCGTGTCGCGCGGTAGCCACGCCGGGCACATCCCGCTGGAGCGCACGGTAAGCGGTCAGCGCGGGGGAGCGGGCGGGCGCGCGCGGCTGCCGCGCGGGAAGCTGCGCACGCGGTACCGGCCGCGCCTTCCCGGCGCCGACCTGCGGGAGCGCACCAGCACGCCCGACGGCATCGAGCTGGTGCCGCTGGAGCTGCTCGACAAGCGCGGCTACCGCCGGCGGGGGGAGGGGGTGTCGCCGCCCTGGCAGAAGCGCGCGTATCGCGCGCCGGAGGATCCGCGGTCCTAGAAAGCGGCTGATAGCGCGCAATCGAGGTCAGGCCGCCGGGGCGATGGATAGAGTCAATAGACACAACCGAGTCCACGAAAGGTGGTCGCACGCGATGGCGCGGACCGTCCGCGAGCAGCAGGACAAGCGGCGTGAGGAGAAGCTCAAGCAGGTGCAGGAGCAGGTCGACGACGGCTCGCTCGTGATCCGCAAGATGACGGCCAAGGAGCGCAAGGCCAATCCGCCCAAGGAGCCCAAGCCGAAGAAGAAGCGCTGACCCGGTCGTCCCATCCAGTGGCACATCCGTGTGCCGGTTGCGAATAGGTTCCGCGGCATGAAGGTGGGGCTCGTGCTCGGTGCGGGAGGGGTGGCAGGCGGTGCCTGGCTGACCGGCGCGCTGGCCGCCGTCGCCACCGAGACCGGCTGGGACCCCGGCAGCGCCGATCGCATCGTCGGCACGTCGGCGGGCTCGGTCATCGGGGCGTTCACCGCCGCCGGCATACCGCCGTGGTTCATGGTCGCGCACTCCAAGGGCGAGACCTTCGACGGGCTCGTCGGCCCGGACGGGCGGCCGGCCTCCGAGGCGGACCGCTCGGGCGGCGCGGTCTTCCGCCTGCACCGCGGGCTCCCTCCGATCGGACCCGGATCGCTGCGGCTCGGGTTGTCGACGCTGGCCCGCCCCAGGCGCCATACGCCGCTCGAGCTCTCGGTCGGCTGGCTGCCGCGGGGCTTCGTGTCGACCGACCCGATCAGCGAGATCGTGCGCCGCACCGTGCCCACCGACTGGGTCGAGCACCCCGGTTTCTGGGCGGTCGCGTGCGACTACGCCAGCGGCAGGCGGACCGCGTTCGGCCGCCCCGGCGCCCCCGACGCCGAGCTGGGCGACGCGGTGGCGGCATCGTGCGCGATCCCCGGCTTCTACCGGCCGGTCCAGATCGGCGGTCGCCGCTACGTGGACGGCGGCGTGCGCTCTGCCTCGAACCTGGACCTGCTGGCCGGGCACGGCCTCGACCTGGTCATCTGCCTGAACCCGACATCCACGCGCGCGGGCGGCGGCGCGGGCATCATCGGGCTGAACCCGTTGGACCGCGTCATGGGTCTGAACCGCGCCGCGTCCGGCCGCCGCTTGGGCAGCGAGGCCAAGCGGGTTCGCGCGGGCGGCACCGAGGTGGTGCTGATCCAGCCCACCAGCGAGGACCTGGCCGTGATCGGGCGCAACATGATGTCCGGGCGCCGGCGCAACGAGATCATCGACACGGCGTCACGCACGGTCGCCCGCAGCATCCGCCTGCCCGGCATCAGGGACCTGCTGGCCGGGCTGCCGCCGGGCGAGCCGCACAAGCTCGCCCGGCCCGCCGGGCCGCCCGAGCAGTGGCCGGACATCGTGCCCGGCCGACCGTCGCTGCCCGGCGGGCCCTCGTCCGCCCGCGCCGCCTGAGCCGCTTGGGGCGCACGGCGGCGGCCTTAGTGGCAGACTCCGTACGCGATGGCGACGGGTTCCAGAGGAACGAGCACAGGGGGTCGTTCCTCGCGCAACGGCGTGTCCGCGAACGGGTCATCGGCCAATGGCGCATCGCGCGCTGACGAATCGCCGGCTCTGCCCGGCCCGCGCGAGGCCTCCGCCCTGATCGGCCGCGTGATGGGCGAGGTCACGCGTCAGATCCAGGCCCGGGTGCCCAAGGCCGACCTGGACGAGCGCGACCCCGACTACATCCGCGACTCGCTGCCGCGGCTGTGGCTGCTGGCCAGCCTCTGGTTCCGAGGCGAGGTGCGCGGGCTCGAGCGCATCCCGGCGGAGGGGCCGGTGCTGCTGGTGGGCAACCACTCGGGCGGCAACATGACGCCGGACACCGGCGTGTTCACGCTGGCCTTCAACACCTACTTCGGCGTCGAGCGGCGCTTCTACCAGCTGGC
Organism: uncultured Solirubrobacterales bacterium; assembly: GCA_963750365.1. Lineage (GTDB taxonomy): Bacteria > Actinomycetota > Thermoleophilia > Solirubrobacterales > Thermoleophilaceae > JAAYBF01. The sequence continues at coordinate 1,815,271 of CAVVQE010000002.1, read as the reverse complement.
CCACAACCTGGTCCTGTCCTTGCCCGGACTGGGCTTCCTGCGCAAGTACGGCACGGTGGCGGCCTCGCCCGCCAACGCCGACGACGCGCTGCGCTCGGGCGCCGCGCTGCTGGTCTACCCCGGCGGCGACTACGAGGTCCACCGCCCCAGCTGGGACGGCGGCAAGGTCGACTTCGGCGGCCGCAAGGGCTTCCTGCGCCTGGCACTCCAGCACGACGTGCCGATCGTGCCCGTGGTGTCGGTCGGCGGCCAGGAGACCGCGCTCTTCCTGACCCGCGGCGAGGGCCTGGCCAAGGCGCTGCGGCTGGACAAGGTCGCGCGGCTGAAGGTGCTGCCGATCTCGCTCGCGCTGCCCTGGGGCCTGAACCTGGGTGACATGCTCGGCCACCTGCCGGCGCCGGCGAAGATCACGATCCAGGTCCTGCACCCGATCGACCTGCGCGAGCGCTACGGCAAGAACCCGGACATCGAGCAGGTCTACGACGACGTGATCGCCCAGATGCAGGACACGCTGACCGCGCTCCAGGCCGAGCGCACGCTGCCGGTGATCGGCTAGCCGTGCGCGTCGAGGAGCACGTCGATCTGGAGGCCGCGCGTAAGGACGTCTGGGCCAAGATCACCGACACCTCGCAGTGGCCGCGGCTGATCGACAACGTCCGCCAGATGCAGCCCGACGGCGAGGGCGACCCCTTCGCGGAGCTGGGCTCGCGCTACCGGATGCGCATGCACGTGGGCTCGGCCGACGTGGGCGGTCTGGTCGAGGTCGTCGAGGTCGACCAGAACCGCGACCTGGCCTGGACCAGCGTGACCGGCATCGACCAGCGCGGGCGCTGGCGCTTGCGCGACCTGGACAGCGGCGGGACACGGGTCACGCTCCGCCTGAGCTACGGGGCTCCCGGTGGGATCGTGGGGGCACTCACCGAGCAGATCGCCGTGGGACAGGTGCGGACCAACGTGCGGCGCGGCCTCGCGCGGCTGAAAGCTGACATCGACGGCGTGAGCGCCGAAGTGGAGGGAGAGACCGCGGTGAGCGAAGAGACCAAGGGCCTGTTGGGCAAGGCGGCATACGAGCTGGGCAGCGTGAAGATCCTGGCCCAGTCCGGCGTCGTGCGCCCGATCCGGCCCGACAAGCTCGTCCGGCTCGGCAACGCCCTGCGCCGCTGGGGCCGGAGTCCCGCCGCGGGCTTCGTCACCGGCGCCATCCGCAACCCCGACGCGGCGGCCGTCGTCGACGACCTGGGCACGCTGACCTTCGCCGAGATCGACCGGCGCACCAACGCGCTGGCCGCCGGCCTGGCCGATGCCGGGGTCAAGGAGGGCGATGGCGTGGCCATCATGTGCCGCAACCACCGCGGCTTCGTGGAGGCCACCGTGGCCAACGCCAAGCTGGGCGCCAACAGCCTCTACCTGAACACCGCCTTCGCCGGCCCGCAGATCACCGAGGTGGTCAAGCGCGAGAAGCCGGTGGCCATCGTCTTCGACCAGGAGTTCACCGACCTGCTGGCCGACGCCGCCAACCGGCGCAAGCGCTTCGTGGCCTGGACCGACGACGAGGCCGAGGTCGACGATCCGACGCTCGAGCAGATGATCGCCGCCGGGCCCAGCGAGCCGCCGGTGCCGCCGGAGAAGACCGGCAAGATGATCATCCTGACCTCCGGCACCACCGGCACGCCGAAGGGGGCCAACCGCGGCTCGCCCGACTCGCTCGACCCGGCCGTGTCGTTCCTGTCGAAGATCCCGCTGGAGTACCGGGCCACGTCGCACATCGCCGCGCCGCTGTTTCACTCCTGGGGCTTCGCCCACTTCAACCTGGGGCTGCTGCTGGGCACCACGCTCGTGCTCACGCGCAAGTTCGACCCCGAGGAGTCGCTGCGCCTGGTGGCCCAGAGCAAGGCCGACGTTCTGGTCGTGGTGCCGGTGATGATGCAGCGGATCCTCGACCTGCCCGAGGACACGCGCTCCAAGTACGACGTGTCCTCGCTCAGCGTCGTGGCCGCCAGCGGCTCCGCGCTGCCCGGCGACCTGGCCACCGAGTGGATGGACGCCTTCGGCGACAACCTCTACAACCTCTACGGCTCGACCGAGGTGGCCTGGGCCACGATCGCGACGCCGGCCGACATGCGTGCCGCCCCGGGCACCGCCGGCAAGCCGCCCCGCGGCACCGTGCTCAAGCTGCTGGACGAGAAGGGCGTCGAGGTGCCCCAGGGCGAGACCGGCCGCATCTTCGTGGCCAACACGATGATGTTCGAGGGCTACACCGGCGGCGGCTCCAAGGAGCTGGTCGACGGCCTGATGTCCACCGGCGACATCGGCCGCATGGACGACGCCGGCCGCCTGTTCGTGGAGGGCCGCGACGACGAGATGATCGTCAGCGGCGGCGAGAACCTCTTCCCCAAGGAGGTCGAGGACACGATCGCCCGCCACAAGGCCGTCTCCGAGGTTGCCTGCGTGGGCGTGGACGACAAGGACTTCGGCCAGCGCCTGCGCGCCTTCGTGGTGCTCGAGAGCGGCGCCAGCGCCGACGAGGACGAGATCAAGAAGCACGTCAAGTCGAACCTGGCCAACTTCAAGGTGCCGCGCGAGGTCTGGTTCCTCGACGAGCTGCCGCGCAACGCAACCGGCAAGGTGCTCAAGCGCGAGCTCAAGGAGATCGAGACCGAGCCGAAGTAGCGGCTGGCGCTCGCTCCGGCGGGGCGCCCGGACCGCTCCCCGCTGGACCGCTCCCCGCCGGAGCGCGGGCCGCCAGGACCGCTCCCCGCCGAACCGCGGGCCGCCCGAGCCGCTGTCGTGACGGCCTCCGAGCGAGGCTCGGGTTTACGGCAAGAAGTTTGCTCGCCGAGCAGGTTCGTTGCTGGGGAGGCAGATCGCTTGTCGGGGCTGCAACGGACTTGCCGGGGTGAGAACGGAACGTCGCGCAGGCGACGTGTTCTTGTCGTAAATCCGACCGTGTGTCCGACGGGGTGGCCGGTCTCCCTATCGGCGACTGGTACGCATTGGTTTCAGTCTGTGCGACAATCGGTCGTGGATGGCAGGGAGTACGACGCGCCGGGTGCTGAGTGCGGTAGCGGTGATGCTGGTGACAGCCGCCGTTGCCGCGCTCGCGCTGGCGTCGCCCGCGGTGGCCGAGGACCCGCCGCTGCTGAACTGGAACCCGCTGCTGCCGGGCCTGCCGCAGACCTACCAGCCGAGCAAGGACGCCGACTGCGTGAACGGCGACCCGGCGTGCATCGAGCGGACTCTGACCGAGATGTACCGGCGCTTCGACACGCAGTACGCGAGCTGTGACCACAACGCCGCTTTCGGCATCACGTACATCAGGGTGACCGAGGCCATCCGCCGGGCGGTCATGGCCGGGGTGTTCGAGGAGCCGCGCTACCTGGGCCACGAGGACCGGGTGTTCGCGCGCATGTACTTCGAGTCCTACGACGCGTGGAAGGCCGGCAGGCGGGATTCGGTGCCGATGGCCTGGCGCGAGGCGTGGGACTCCGGCCGCGACAGGTCGGTGAGCGGCCTGGGCAACCTGCTGCTGTCGATGAATGCGCACATCAACCGCGACATGCCCTACCTGATGGAGGCGATCGGGCTGAACAAGCCCGACGGATCGACGCGCAAGCCCGATCACGACCGCGGCAACAAGGTGCTGAACACGCTCTACGACGACGTGATCAAGGAGCTCTCGGCGCGGTTTGACCCGACCATCGACGACGTCGACGTGCCCGGCCTGCTGGTCGACGACGCCGCGCTGTTCCAGACGCTGCAGGGCTGGCGCGAGGGCGTCTGGCGCAACGCCGAGCTGCTCAACAACGCCGAGACGGCCGGCCAGCGCAAGGCCGCCTCGGACTACATCGAGCAGTACGCGCTGAGCCAGGCCCAGATGATCAAGCGCTTCACCACGATCTCCGACTCCTCGGCGCGCGACGCGCACTGCGCCAGCTACCGGCGCAGCCACCGCGAGCGCGGCGGCATCGCGCGGGCTGACCGGGCCAAGCGCGGCAACAGGGTCAGCCGCAAGCGCCGGGTCAGGGTGCGCGTGCGCTGCCCGGAGATCATCCGCGACTGCCGCGGCCGGCTGGCGCTGATGCGCGGGCGACGGACGCTGGCGCGCACGACGCTGCCAGCGCTGAGGGTGGGCGAATCGAAAGTGGTCACGCTCAAGGTCAGCCGCAGGACCTACCGCGTGATCCGCCGGCGCGGGCGGCTCAAGGTCGCGGCGGTGACCGGGTCGCCGTCGCCGTGGGGCACCACCCGGACCGCGCTGCGGTCCCTGCGGCTGAAGCGCTGAGCTGAGCTAGCCGGTCTTGACCAGGTCGCGGGCGGGGTCGATGGCCCAGCGCTCGGCCACGTCGGCCAGCTGGCCGGAGAGCGCCCAGCGGTCCGGGCGCTCCTCGCCCTCGTGATCGGGGGCGGCGCCCTTGAGCACCATCGAGCCGTGGTTGTCGCCGATCTGGCGCAGCGCGTCGACCTCGCCGCCGGAAAGGGTGACGGCCGTCGGCGTGGCGGCCAGCTCGGCGCGCTTGCCCTCGACCGGCCGGGCGTGGGCGCCGCTCTCCTGGATCAGCGTCGGCGCGCAGCAGGCAACGGCCGGGTGGGCCAGGTTCCACTGGCAGGCCAGCTGGAGCGGCGTCAGGTCGTGACGCTCGGCTATGGGGCGCATCTGGTCGATCCGCTCCAGGCCGCGCTCGACCCAGCCAGCGGGACGGAAGCCGCGGTGGTCGCCCTTGGGGAACTCGAAGCCGGCCTCCAGGTCACCCCAGAACAGCCCGCCGTAATCGACGACGCGGGTGATCACGCGCACGCCCGCGCGCTCGGCGGCGGGCAGCACCAGCTCGCCGGGCCAGGGCTCGAGCGGGTTCAGGATGACCATGGCCCAGTCGATCCGGTCGCCGAAGCGCTCCAGGCAATCGATCAGGTCGAGCGTGAAGCCGTTGGCCGGTCCCGGCGCCACGCCGATGGCGCCGGCCAGGCCGTCGGCGCGCAGCGCCGCCATACCGTCCCAGACCGCCGCCGACGTATAGCCCCTGCGGTCTGGGTTGTGCAGCAGCAGCAGGTCGAACGCGTCGGCGCCGCAGCGCTCCAGCGAAGCCTCGGTGGCCATGCGCAGGTAGTCGCCGTAGGCCTCGGGCCCGCGCAGGCGCGGGTCGGTGAAGCGCGGGAAGCCGCGCGGGCCGTCGCGCTCGCCCTCGTAGAAGTCGTGCCCGACGGCGCCGACCAGGCAGTAGTCCTCGCGTGGGATGCCCGCCAGCGCCGAGCCCAGCAGCCGGTCGGCGTCGCCGGCGCCGTAGGTGTCGGCGGTGAGCACGGTGTCGATGCCCGCGCCGGGGCGCAGCAGGGCCGCCAGGCGGTCGTCGTCCAGCTCGGCGCCGAAGTGCATGAAGCGCCCGCCGCTCCAGGTGCCCACGGCCACGTGCCCGGGATCGCGCATCAGAGGTCCTCGCGTGCGGCCTTCAGCCGCTCGGCCAGCTGCGGCCAGACCGGGCGCACGTCGCGCTCGACGGCCTTCAGGTACTGGGGGACGGTCTGGCCCGCGCGGACCTTCGTCTCCGGACCCACGTCGTCGCCGCCGACCACCTTCTCGATGCTGTCCACCTCGTCCTTGGCGGGCAGGTAGAGCGCGCCGGCCGGGTCACTGGTGGCCTTGGCCAGGAACGCCTTGCTGGCAGCCTGGTCGAGCGCGATCACCGCGCTGCCGCGCTCGAGCACCAGGCTGGGCACCAGGTCGCGCAGCTCGCCCAGGGCGGCCAGCCCGAACTCGTCCGGCTTGCCGCCGTTCTCGAACGAGCCGCGGCTGATGATCTTCTGCACCTTGGTGCGCAGCGTCAGCGCCTCGGCCTTCGAGGTGCGCAGCGTCTCCTCGGTGTCCAGGGCGTCGTCCATGTCCGCGCGCGAGGTGGCCAGCGTCCGGGCGTCCTCCTTGGACAGCTCGCGCGCGTCGCCGCAACCCGCGAGCGCCAGGCCCAGGGCCGCGACTGCGATCAGCCAGGCCCTACGCACCGGAGCCGCGGGCCAGTTCGATCAGCGTGCGCACGCCGAAGCCCGACGCGCCGTTGCCCACGTACGGGCGGTTCAGCTCCCAGGCGGTGCCCGCGATGTCCATGTGCACCCAGGGCGTGTCGCCGACGAACTCCTTGAGGAACTCGGCGGCGGTGATCGAGCCGGCCTTGCGCCCGCCCGGAGCGTTGTCCAGGTCGGCGTACTTGCCCTTGACCATCTTCGCCGTCTCGCGGTGCAGCGGCAGCCGCCAGCCCAGCTCGCCGGTGGCCGTGCAGGCCGCGTCCACCTGGGCGCACCAGTCGTCGTCGTTGGAGAACAGGCCGCAGTGGGTCGAGCCCAGCGCCACCAGGATCGCCCCGGTCAGCGTGGCCAGGTTCACCACCCGCTCGGCGCCCTGCTCGATCGCGTAGTGGAGGATGTCGCCAAGCACCAGCCGGCCCTCGGCGTCGGTGTTGTTGATCTCGATCGTCTTGCCGTTCATCGCGGTCACGATGTCCCCGGGCTTGATCGCGTGGCCGCCGGGCATGTTCTCGGTGGCGCCGACCACGGCCGTCAGCGTGACCGGCAGCTCCAGCTCGGCGATGGCCGCCACCGCCTCGAGCACCGCGGCGCCGCCGGACATGTCGAACTTCATCTCGCTCATCTTGGCGCCGGGCTTGAGCGAGATGCCGCCGGTGTCGAAGGTCACCGCCTTGCCCACGAAGCCCAGGTGAGGCCCCTGGCTGCCGCCGCTGTAGCGAAGCACGATCATCTGCGGCTCGACGTAGGTGCCCTGGGCCACCGAGGCGAAGGCGCCCATGCCCATCTCGGTGATGTCCTGGCGGCCGAAGGTCTGGACCTCGAGGTTGGCGTAGCGCTCGCCGATCTCGCGCGCGCGGCCGGCCAGGTACTCGGGTGTGGCCACGTTCCCGGGCAGGTTCTGAAGGTCACGGGCGCGGTTCACGGCGCGGGCGGCCACGGCGGCCGCGGTCACAGCCGGCTCGTCGATGTCGGGGCCGGCGATCTCGAGCGCGGACAGGCCGTTGTGGTCACCGTCGCCGTCGTCCTCGTCGTCCTTCGAGGTCTTGAAGCGGTCGAACTCGTAGAGCTTGATCAGCGTGCCCTCGACCACCGCGCCCGCCACGGCGGCCGGCGCCGCCCAGGACAGCGCCTTGGTCGACAGCTCGCGGGCGCGGCCCGCCACCGCGGCGGCCGCCACGCGGGCCTTCTCGCCGTCGAGCTCGTCGCGCTTGCCCAGCCCGACCGCTATCAGGCGGCGCCCGCCGTCCTCGTGGGTCAGCGCCAGCTTGCCCAGCGCCGTCTTGGCCTCGCCGGCCTGGACCAGCGGCGCCAGCGCGGCGTCGCCCGGTTCCTCATCCTCGAACAGGGCAACCACGCGGGTGTCGGCATCGGTCTCGGCGGGTGCGCCGGCCCGGGCGCTGACGGTGATGTTGGACATGGCGCGAGAGTCTAGGCTGCCGCCATGGATTGGCCGCTCTTCGCCAACGTGCCCGAACGGCAGGTGCGCGACGTGCTGGACATCGCGCGCCGGCGCAACTTCGGCACGGGCGAGATCGTCTTCCACCAGGGCGATCCGGCCGACACGCTGCACCTGATCCGCTCGGGCCGGGTGGCGGTGCGCCTGGACGCCGGCCGCGGCGAATCGGTGATCGCGGCGGTGCTGGGGCCGGGCGAGATGTTCGGCGAGCTGGCGCTGCTGGACGAGGAGGCCACGCGCAGCGCCACGATCGCGGCGCTGGAGCCGCTGGAGACGCTGTCCGTGCACCAGCTGGACTTCTCGCGCCTGCGCGAGCGCTCGCCGGAGGCCGCCGAAGTGCTGATAGCCGTGCTGGCCGCCCAGGTCCGCCGGCTGTCGCAGCAGCTGGGCGAGGCGCTCTACGTGCCCGCCGACCGCCGTGTGCTGCGGCGGCTGGTGGACATGGCCAAGGTCTACGCCGACGGGGAGGGTGAGGGGGAGGCCATCTCGATCCCGCTGACCCAGGAGCACTTCGCCGACCTGGCCGGGACCTCGCGGATCACGGTCAACCGCACGCTGCGGGCCGAGCAGGAGAAGGGCACGCTGGACCTGGCCCGCGGGCGCACGATCGTGGCCGACCTGGAAGCGATCAGGGCGCGGGCGTACGGCCGTCCGTCGCGCTGAGGCCGAACGTCTCGACCGTCCCGATGCGCCCGCGCACGGTCACCGTGCCGGCGCCGGGCAGGTCCGCGCCCGCCAGCTCGCGTGTGGCCCCGGACACCAGCACGTCGTAGTCGGAGTCCTTGGTGGCGGCCTCGAGCCGGGCGGCCAGGTTGGTGGTGTCGCCCACCGCCGCGTACTCCAGCCGCCGGTCCGAGCCCACGCTGCCCGACATCACCGGCCCGCTGGCCAGGCCGATGCCCATGCGCACCCCCTCCGCCGCGATCCCCTCGGCCGCCAGCCAGGCGTTGAAGGCCCCCAGCCGCGGGCCGATCATCTCGCGTGCGGCGGCCAGCGCGTGCGCCGCGTGCTCGGGGTCGGCGATCGGGGCGCCGAACACGGCCATGATGCCGTCGCCCATGTAGGAGACCACGGTGCCGTCGTGGTCCAGGATCGCGTCGCTCATCTCGGTCAGGTAGCCGTCCAGCAGCTCGATCACGCGCTCGGCGTCCAGCTGCTCGGCCAGGCTGGTGAAGCCGCGCAGGTCGCAGAACAGCACCGTGGCCTCCAGCCGGTCGCCGGCCAGGCGGTAGTCCTCGCCGGTGCGCTCGATCACGTCGTCCACGATCTGCGCGGGCACGAAGCGGGCAAAGGCTCCACGCGTGCGCTCGCGTGCGCGCGCGCCCGTGGCCAGATCCACCGCCAGCGCCGCGAGCGTGCCAACCGCCAATGCCGCCAGCGGCGCGACCACCGGCACGATCAGGCCGGCCAGGAAGGCCAGGTAGGCCGTCACGCCCAGCGCGACGGCGGCCATCGGCGCCAACCACGGCCAGCGCCGGACGCGGACCGCGGCCGCGGGCATGGCCAGGCCGAACAGCGCGGCGAACAGGGCCGCGACGCCGCCGGGGAGCTCGCGCAGCGGGAAGCCGTCGCGGATGGTGTCCAGCGCGTGGGCCTGGACCTCGGCGCCCGCCATGACCTCGGCGCCCGAGCCCGGCGTGGCGTACACGTCCTTGGCGTTCGGGTCGGTCACGCCCACCACCGCCACCTTGCCGCGCAGGCGCGCGGCAGGCACGCGCCCGGCCAGCAGGTCGGAGAAGCGCACGGTGTCGATCGTCCCCGGCGGGCCGGGGTAGTCGATCCAGGCTCCGTCGGGCTTGAACGGCCCGCGCGGCGGCGCGCGGCCGTCCAGCTGGCGGGCGGCCACCACCGCCAGGCTGTCCAGGCCGTCGGTGGCGCGCGCGTAGCGGCGGATCACGCGGTCGGAATCGGCCTGCGACAGCGCCGCGTTGCCCACCCGGGCGCGGGCCGCGCGCAGGTTGCCCGACCCGCCCAGCACGTCCGTGCCGCCGTCGCTGCGGACCTCGGACGTGGCCAGCACCACGTTGCCGGCGCGTTTGACGGCGTCGAACAGGGCGTTGTCGTCGGCCGCGTTCGTGGGCTCTGTGAACTGGACGTCGTAGACGATCTGGCGCGCGCCGGCGCGGCGCAGCCGGTCGATCGCGCGCGCGTGCAGGCGCCGCGGCAGCGGCAGCAGCCGTCGCAGCTCCTGCAGGCTCTGGAAGTCGACTGCCACCAGCACGATGTCCTTCGGCTTGGCCTGGTCGCCGCGCAGCCCGAAGCGCAGGTCGACCGTGTCCAGCTCGGCCGAGTCCAGCGCCGAGCGCGCCTGGAGCACGGCCCCGAGCGCGGCGCACAGCAGGCCGGCCACCACCATCAGCCACAGCCGCGACCCGCGGCGTTGCCAGAACACGGCGCCAGCCTACGCTGCGCGGCAAGTTTGGTTCGCATGGCGAACCCAACTTGCCGCCGGCTCCGGGCGGAGCGGATCTGTGTAAAAGCGGTTACACATTTGCGCCGGGAACGGGCGTAGGTTGTGACCACGATGATCCGACGAACCCGCCGCGCCGCGCTCATCACCGCCGCCGCAGTCGCGGCGCTCGGCGGCGTGGCGCTGGCGGCGCCCGCCACGATCAGCACCGTCGCGGGCACCGGCACCGCCGGCTTCACCGGCGACGACGGCCCGGCCACGCTGGCCCAGCTCAGCCAGCCGCGTGACCTGGCGCGGCTGCCGAACGGCGACGTGCTGGTGGCCGACAGCGCCAACAACCGCATCCGCCGGATCGACCAGAACGGCACGATCACCACGTACGCGGGCGCGGGCGGCGGCGACGTGCCGGCCTGCGGCTCGCCGCGGCTGGGGATGGCGCTGAGCGCGCCCGAGGGCGTGGACGTGACGCCGGCGGGCAACGTCGTGATCGCCAACACCGGCGGCGCGAACGTGGTCGAGGTCGACGCCGCGAGCGGCACCGTCACCCGCCTGATCACCGGCACGGTGGTCGGTGGCGGGCCGGCCGACGTGGCTGCGCAGAGCGACGGCAGCTACCTGGTGGCCGACCGGCCGGGGCGGCGGATCGTGCGCGTGGCGCCCTCGCCCGGGTGCGGCTCCCCAGGGGGCACGCCGACCACGCTCGCGGGCAACGGCCTGGCGGGCGCCAGCGGCGACGGCGGCCCCGCCACCTCCGCGGCCATCGGTGTGCCCGAGAGCGTCTCGCCGATCAGCGCCAACGACTTCCTGCTGGCCGATTCCGAGAACGGCCGCGTGCGGCGGGTGACCGCGGGCACGATCACCAGCCCCGCCACGGGACTGGTCACGCCGACCGGGGTGACCAGCACCGGCGGCGGTGCGTTCCTGGTGGCCGAGCAGGGTGGAAACCGGGTTCGGCGGCTGGCCATCGGCGGCGCCCTGACCACGGCGGCCGGCGACGGCGTGGGCGGCGCGCTGGCGGGGCCGGCCGACGCACTGCCCACCAGCGGCGGCTTTCTCGTGGCCGAGCGCGGCGGCAATCAGGTCCGGCGTGTCCTGGACGCCACGGCCGATCCCGTCACGCCGGTGCGCCAGCTGCCCGTATTGGCCCCGGTGATCCGCCGCACCGCGGTGCTCGAGCGCGTGCGCGGCATCGTGGCCGTCCGCCCGCGCGGGCGCAAGGGGTTCGTGCGGCTGACCGGCCCGGCGCTGATACGGGTGGGCTCGGAGATCGACGTCGAGCGCGGGGTGGCCCGCGTGACGGTGGCCTCGGACACCCGCGGCACGCTGGCCCCGGCCACGGTGCGCGGCGGCCGCTTCGTGCTCAGCCAGGGCCGCGGCTCGCGGCCCATCACCGCCATGGCGCTGTCGCGCAAGCTGACCTGCCCGAAGGCCAAGCGCAAGAAGCGCGCCCGCCGCGGGCGCGCGTCTGCCGCGGCCAAGCGCCGCAAGAGCCGCAAGAGCCGCCGCCTCTGGGTGCAGACGCGCGCGAAGCGCTATCGCACCAAGGGACGCTACGCCACCGGCACGGTGCGCGGGACGCGCTGGCTGACCACGGACGGTTGCCGCTCCACCCGCATCGCCGTGACGCGCGGGGTCGTGACCGTGCGCGACCTGGTGCGCAAGCGCAACCGGGCCGTCAGGCCCGGGCGCAGCTACACGGCACGCGCGCGCAAGCGCTGATCTGTAGCGCCGGTTACACAACGGGCGTATAACGGACCACGGAGGCGACGCGGCCGCCGGGCGATCCTGGTGGAAACCGACCGAGGAGACCCGAATGTCGCCCCTGACCCGCCACCTGAAGAGCTTCGCCGCCGTCGCCTGTGCCCTGGCCGCGGTACCCGCAGCTGCCTCCGCCGCGCCCACCCTTGACGGATCGTTCACGCCCTCAGCCAAGCCCGGCCACATAGCCACCGGTCCCGACGGCGCGGCCTGGTTCACGCTGCCCGGCGGCGCGGGCGCGAAGGACTTCGGGCGGATCGCTGCCGACGGCACGATCACCGAGTTCGACACGCCCGGCAACATCATCCCCAAGGGCATCACCGCCGGCCCCGACGTGGCGGGCGGCGCCACCAACCGCATCTGGATCTCCTACAACGGCGGCGTGGCCAAGGTCGACCCGGCCAACCCGGCCGCGGCCACCGAGTTCCCGATCGCAACGATCAACAGCGCACGCGACATCGCGCCCGACGCCAGCGGCAACCTGTGGGTGGTCGACGACCTCGACGGCCTGGTCAAGGTGGCGCCGACCGGGGCCAAGATCGCCGACGTGGCAGTGGCCGGCGCCAGCGGCCGCGACATCGCGCTCGGCGGCGACGGGCGGATGTGGTGGGCCGACTTCGGCGCCAGCGCCATCCGCGCCACCGAGACCGCGGGCAACACCACGGCCAAGATCGCGGATACCACCGCGCCGCCGCAGGGCATCGCCGCCGGCCCGGGCACCCAGGTCGCCTTCGGCTCGCCCAACAGCCTGATCGGCCGCGTCGGCCCCGCCGGCGGCCCGCTGTACACCACCGATGCGGGCGCTGACGCCGGCTTCGGCATCACCCTTGCGGGCGACGGCGCCTACTGGGCCACGCGCTTCGCCAAGGACGGCCTCGGGCGGCTGACCGCCGACGGCGCCTACACGACCCCGATCAGCTTCCCGGCCGGGTCGGGGCCACGCAACATCGCCCGCGGCGCGAACGACACGCTGTGGGTGACGCTGGAGACCAGCGACAAGATCGCGCGTGTCAGCGGGGTCGCCACGCCCAGCGCCCCGCCGCTCCCGGCCCCCGGCACACCTGCCGCTCGCGACACCGTCAAGCCGCGCCTGGCCAAGCTGAAGATCAACGTGGCCAAGCGGCGCCTGTCGGTGATCCTGAGCGAGGCCGCCTCGCTGCGGCTGACCATCGAGCGCCGCACCCAGGGCACCCGCAAGGGCAAGAAGTGCCGCGCCGCCAAGCGCGGCCGCAAGGGCAAGCGCTGCGTGCGCTACGTGAAGGTCCGCTCGCTGCGCAAGGCGGGCAAGGCCGGCGCCAACAGCGTCAGCCTTGGCAAGAAGCTCCGGCCCGCCCGCTACCGCGTGTCGCTGGTGGCCGTCGATGCCGCCGGCAACCGCTCGGCCACGGCGCGCAAGGCGTTCACCGTCAAGAAGCCGAGTAAGGCCCGTAGGCGCAGCTAGCCGATAACGTCTGGCCCCCGCCACGACCCCTTCGAAGGAGCCGCCAGCCCCATGCCCAAGACCGTGATCCTCGGCACCGCCCGCACCCCGTTCGGCAAGATGGGCGGCGCCCTGGCCTCCAAGGACGCCACGGAGCTGGGCGGCCACGCCATCGAGCACGCGCTGGAGCGGGCCGAGGTCAAGCCCGACGAGGTCCAGCACGTGGTGTTCGGGCAGGTGCTGCAGGCGGGCCAGGGCCAGGTGCCCTCGCGCCAGGCACAGATCAAGGGCGGCATCCCCAAGGAGGTCTCGTCCGAGACCGTGAACAAGGTCTGCGCGTCGGGCATCCGTTCCGCCGGCATGGTGGACCAGGCGGTCCGCGCGGGCGACCTGGACGTGGCCGTGGCGGGCGGCATGGAGTCCATGTCCAAGGCGCCCTACCTGGTGCCCGGCGGCCGCTTCGGCCACCGCATGGGCGACGCCAAGATGCTGGATGCAATGGTCCACGACGGCCTGACCAACCCCTTCACCGGCAAGCAGATGTTCGTCGAGGCCACCGAGGTCGGCGACGAGCTGGAGATCACGCGCGCCGACATGGACAAGTACGCGCTGCAGAGCCACGACCGCGCCATCGCGGCCACCGACGACGGCACGCTGGCCGAGGAGATCGCGCCGGTGACCATCAGCTCGCGCAAGGGCGACACGGTCGTCGAGGTGGACGAGCCGCCGCGCCGCGGCTCCTCGCTCGAGGCGCTGGCCAAGCTGCCGGGGCTGACCGGCAAGGACGGCTCGCACACCGCGGGCAACGCGCCCGGGGTCAACGACGGCGCCGGCGCGCTGGTGCTGTCCAGCGACGAATGGGCCAAGGCCAACGGCAAGACCCCGCTGGCCACGATCATCGGTCAGGCCGCGGTGGCCGACGACTTCCCCTACCTGGCCCGCACGCCCGCCAACGCCACCAAGAAGGCGCTCGAGCAGGCCGGGCTGTCGATCGAGGACATCGACCTGTTCGAGATCAACGAGGCGTTCGCGTCGGTGGCCATCAACTCGGTCCGCATGCTCGGCGTGGACGAGGACAAGGTCAACGTGAACGGCGGCGCGATCGCCATGGGGCACCCGATCGGCGCGTCCGGCGCGCGGATCCTCGGCGCGCTGGTGCACGAGCTGCGCCGCCGCGGCGGCGGCCTGGGCGTGGCCGCCATCTGCTCGGGCGGCGGCCAGGGCGACGCCGTGATCGTCGAGGTCAACGGCAACTGATGCGCCGGGCGGGATGACCGCCGAGACCTCCCGCGCCGCCGCGTTCTTCGACCTGGACAAGACGCTGATCGAGGGCTCGTCGGCGCTCCATTTCGCGCGCGCGGCCTACAAAGCAGGGATGCGCTCGCGGGGCGAGATCGCCGCCGACCTGTACGCCAACCTGAAGTTCCGCTTCCGCGGCTCCACCGACGAGGAGACCGACGCGCTGCGCGACGCGGTGCTCAACGCGCTGGCGGGCCAGCGCGAGGTGGACCTGATGCGGCTCGGCCCGACGGTGCTGGCGGGAATCCTGCCGCTGATCTACACCGAGGTGCTGGAGGAGGCGTGGAGCCACATCGACGCCGGCCGCCCGGCCTACATCGTGACCGCCGCCAGCCACGAGCTGGCCGAGACGCTGGCCTCGGTGCTGGCGCTCAGCGGCGGCATCGGGGTCAGGTCCGAGGTGCGCGACGGGGTCTACACGGGGGAGCCGGACGGGCCGTTCACCTACCGCGAGGGCAAGGTCACCGCCATCAAGGACCTGGCCGACGACGCGGGCTTCGACCTGGCCCGCTGCTACGCCTACTCCGACAGCGAGTCGGATCTGCCGATGCTGCGTGCCGTCGGCCATCCCGTGGCCGTGAACCCAGACTCCGAGCTGGAGCGCATCGCCCGCGCCGAGGGCTGGCGCGTGATGCGCTTCGACAAGCTGGCGCGGCGGCTCAAGCTGGCCGGCGTGCTGACCTCGCTGGCGCTGGTCGGTGGCGGCGGCGGCTACCTGGCGGGGCGCCTGCGCGATCGCCGCGGCCGCGCGCGCCAGGCGTTGCGGGCCGTCTCACGCCGCCGCTGAGCGAAAGCTTCGGTGGGCGTGCGCCGGGTAGGCGGGGCACATGAACGACGAGCCCGAAGCCAAGGACAGCGACACCGAGGCCGACGCCGCCCAGCACGACGGCGGCCAGGAGCAGGAGCCCAAGCAGGCCCAGGAGGAGTCATCCAGCCTGTGGGACACCGAGCAGCATTCCGATGCGCCGGGCCCGTTCGGCACCGGGTCGTCAGCCACCCCTGGAGGTGGGGGCGAGGACGAGGACGCAGACGCGGACGACTAGCGGGCGGGCGTCGCGCCGTCGTCGCCCAGGCGTGCCAGCGCCCGGTCGGCCCCGCCGGGCAGGGGCACCGGCTTGCCCACCGCGGCCGGCGGGCCGGCCTGGGGCTTGCCGCCGGGCACCAGCCAGCGGGCGCGGTAGCGGCCGGGGCCCTGGTCGGCCACGACGCGCCGGTAGATCCCCTGCCCGTCGGTGGCGAAGCTGGCGCACCCCGCCTGGCCGCCGACCGGCCGCGTGGGCACGGCGGACCAAGATCCGTCTGGGCCCTGGCGCTGGATCTCCACGGTCTGTGTCCCGCGCCGCGGGCGCACCTGGCCGAAGACGGCCACGGCCGCGCCTGACTGCTCGTCGCTCACGGCCAGCGCGTGGAACGGGAGCCGAAAGCCGCGCACGACCGGCTTCTTGGGTCGCCCGTCGTGGGTGTACAGCCCGGTCTGGTAGCCGCCCCAGCGGGCCGCCGAGCCCGCGGGCTTGCTCAGGTCGGGGCCGATGTCGTACAGCAGGAACTGCGGGAAGGAGCGCGTGCGCGCGGCGCGCCAGGCCAGCAGCAGCGCCTGGCCCTGGTAGCGGCCCGCCAGCGCCTGCGAGATCTTGCCCGGGTCGGGCGGATCGGTCTGGTAGCCGTACTCGGTCAGGTACAGCGGCAGCCGGCCGGCCACGCGGCCGCGCCGCTCCAGCTCGGCCAGCAGCGACGTCAGCTTGGCCAGCTCGCCGATCTGCACCCGGTCGGCGTTCGGGTCCAGCGCCGACGGGGGCGTGTCCAGCGAGTACGGATGCAGCGCGAAGCCGTCGGCGCGCAGCGCCTCGAAGCCGCGGCAGTGCGGGCCGTCCAACGGGCGTAGCTTCGAGTCCACGCAGGCCAGCTCGCGCGTGAAGCGCAGCGGCGCGATGCCGCGCGTGGGCCCGCGGCCCGGATCGCCGAACGAGGACAGCCCGCCGATGAGCACGCGGTTACGTCGCCGACACCGCCTTCACCTGCTGGTAGGCCGCTTCGTGCAGGCGCCGGTACAGGTGCGGCGTCACCGCGCGCCAGCCGTCGCCGGAGCGCGCCCACTGCGGCCGCAGGAACACGCGGTGGTTGGGCTCGTTCCAGCTTGTCCACAGCCGCACCCGGCCGCTGTAGCGGCGCGCCATCGCGCGCGTGTACAGCCGGTACTCGCGCACCGACGGCCGCCAGACGTTGCGGCCCTTCGAACCGCCCCGCTCGACCGCCCAGCGGGGAGCGAAGAAGCCCAGGTCGATCATCACCTTCATGCCCTCGGCGCGGGCGCCGTCGACGGCACGGTCCAGGCGCCCCAGCGTCGCGCGGTCGTAGGCCGCCGGGTCGGCGGCGTCGAAGCTGGGCCGCTTGCGCGCGTCGCGGGCCGGCGCCAGCCGGCGCCAGCTGGCCGTGATCCGGACGCGGTCCACTCCGAGCCTGGCCATCCGGCGCAACGAGCGCCGCACCTGGGCGGGGCTGCGGTAGAGCAGCGCGGCGTCGTCCTGGACCACCGTCTCCACCCGCTCGGAGGCCGGCGGCGGGCCGGTGAAGGCGATGCCGGCCGACAGGGCCAGAGAGCACGCGAACGCATTCATGTACGTAGACTCCTAGCGCACGTGGCCACCGAGACCGACACCTCCAGCCAGGCTCGCGCCACGGATCGCAAGATCCGCGTGGTCGTGGCCAAGCCCGGCCTGGACGGCCACGACCGCGGCGCGAAGATCATCGCCCGCGCGCTGCGCGACGCCGGCATGGAGGTCATCTACACCGGCCTGCACCAGACGCCCGAGCAGATCGTCGAGACCGTGCTCCAGGAGGACGCCCACGCCGTCGGCCTGTCGATCCTCTCCGGCGCCCACATGACGCTGGTGCCCAAGATCGCAAAGCTGCTGGCCGAGCAGGGCGCCGACGACGTCGTCCTGGTGGTGGGCGGCACGATCCCCGCCGACGACATCCCCCAGCTCAAGGAGCTCGGCGTGGCCGAGATCTTCACGCCGGGCTCGTCCGTCCAGGAGATCGTCGACTACATCAACAACGCCGTCGACTAGCTGCGACGGCGCCGCGCCCGGGGCGCCACGATCGTCAGCCTTCCCGGGGGGGGGGGGGAGCTACCGTCCAGCCAATGACCGCCCGCCTGCCGATCACCCTGTCCGCCGCGCTCTGCGCCACCGCTCTGGCGGCCTGTGGCAGCGATTCGTCGGACGGCGGCGCTGCGGCCGACCTGCCCCAGGCCACCGACACGCGTGCCGAGGACAGCGCCGCCGCCGACGGCGTGACCGCGGCCAAGAGCAACAAGCCGCGCACGATCGTCAGCGGACTGCAGGTGCCGTGGGGTATCGACTTCCTGCCTGGCCGCAACGGCGACGCGCTCGTGGCCGAGCGGACGACCGGCCGGATCATCCGCATCGCCCGCCCGGGCGGGCGGAAGTCCGTGGCCTACCGCGTGCGCGGGGTGGACACGGGCAGCAGCGAGGGCGGGCTGCTGGGCCTGGCGGTCTCGCCCAACTACCGCAAGGACAAGCTGGTCTACGTCTACTACACGCGCGGCGGCGGCAGGGAGAACCGCATCGTGCGCTTCAGGCTCGGCGGCAAGCCCAAGACCATCCTGTCCGGCCTGGCCGCTTCGCAGATCCACAACGGCGGCCGGATCGCGTTCGGTCCCGACGGCAAGCTTTACGCCACGGTCGGCGACGCTGGCAACAGCGCCAACGCCCAGGACCGCGGCTCGCAGAACGGCAAGATCCTGCGCATGAACCCGAACGGCTCGGTGCCGGCCGACAACCCGTTCAAGGGCTCGCGCGTCTGGACGCTCGGCCACCGCAATCCGCAGGGCATCGACTGGGACTCGAAGGGGCGCATGTGGGCGGCCGAGTTCGGCCAGAACCGCTTCGACGAGGTGAACCAGATCCGCAAGGGCCGCAACTACGGCTGGCCCGAGGTCGAGGGCCGCGGCTCCACGCGCGGCGGCAAGTTCACCAACCCGAAGCTGATCTTCCGCACCTCCGACGCCTCGCCGAGCGGCCTGGCCATCTCCAAGGGCCGGTTGTTCGTGGCCGCGCTGCGCGGGGAGGGCCTGATCCGCAGCAAGCTGCGCGGCACCAGGGCGGGCAAGCCGATCAAGCTCTACCCCGGCCGCTACGGACGCCTGCGCACCGTGGTCAAGGCGCCGGACGGCAGCGTCTGGTTCACCACCTCCAACCGCGACGGCCGCGGCGATCCACGCAAGGGCGACGACCGCATCCTCCGGATCCGCTGAGGGGGTCTGGTCAGAAGCGTCCCGAGAGAGGACGTTTTGTGACCAACCCCCGATCCGGGGGCCCGTGAGCCACGCGGCGGCGAACTTCGTACAACGGGCGACTGACTCGTCAGTCAACTAAGGGTTACAATGCCTGACCGGCGACCGGCAGGGTCGCTCACCGGGCCGCAACCCCGGCCGGCCCATCTAGTAGAGACCTAAGGAGAACCCTTGAAGATCTGCGTCCTCGTGAAAGAGGTACCTGACGCGGCCGTCGAGAAGCGCATCGACCCCTCGAGCAAGCGCATCGACCGCAGCGGCGAGAAGAACCTGAACCCGTTCGACACCCACGCCATCGAGGCCGCCATGCAGGTGAAGGAGGGCGGCAGCGTCGACGTCGAGGAGGTCGTGGCGGTGACGATGGGCCCCGAGAGCGCCTTCCGTGCACTGCACAAGGCCGTCTCGCTCGGCGCCGACCGCTCGGTGCACCTGAGCGACGAGGCGCTGGCCGGCTCGGACGTGAACGCCACCGGCTACGCGCTGTCGAAGGTGCTCGAATCCGAGAGCCCGGACCTGGTCCTGCTGGGCCAGCAGAGCGACGACGGCGAGTGCTACACGATCGGCGCCGTGGTGGCCGACCACCTGAAGATGCCCTCGCTGACGCAGGTGATCAAGATGGACGTCGAGGAGGGCAAGCTGCGCTGCGAGCGTCAGGCCGAGTACGGCTACGACACCGTGGAGATCGCAGCTGCCCGCCGTGATCTCGGTCGGTGACGCCATCAACGAGCCGCGCTACCCGTCGCTGAAGGCGATCATGGGCGCGAAGAAGAAGCAGCTCGACACCAAGGCGATCGGCGACGTGGGCATCGAGGCCGACAAGGTCGGCGACGACGGCTCGCGCACCGCGGTGCTGGCCATCAACCCGCCCGAGGAGAAGGCCGCCGGCGAGATCATCGAGGACGAGGACACCGACGAGACGGTCGAGAAGATCGTCTCCTGGCTGGACGAAAGGAAGCTGCTGGCATGAGCGGGATCCTGACCTACGCGCTCCACTACGAGGGCGCCTTCAACAAGAACTCGCTCGGTGCCGTGTCCGAGGCCGGCAAGCTGGCCAAGGAGATCGGCGGCGAGGCGGCCGTGGTGGTGGTCGGCGGCGACGACCTGACCGACGACCTCTGCGCCACGCTCGGCAAGTACGGCGCCACCAAGGTCTTCCGCGCCAAGGGCGACGAGGGCCTCGGCGCCCCCGTGGTCGACGTGATGGCCAAGGTCATCACCGACGAGGGCTTCTCCTACGCCCTGTTCGGCGGCGGACTGCTGGGCTTCGAGATCGGCGCGGGCCTGACCGCCCGCCTGAACGCCGGCGTGACGATGGAGGTCACCGCGGTCAAGGCCCAGGACGGCAAGCTCGTGGCCGAGCGCCCGATCCTGCAGGACTCGGCCATCGTGGACGTGGACTACGTCTCCGAGCCCGGCATCATCATCGGCCGCCTGAACGCGTTCGACGCCGTCGAGGGTGACGGCAGCGCCGAGGTGGTCGACGTGGACGTGACCTACGAGGAGCACTCGACCAAGGCGACGATGGTCCAGCGCGGCGAGCAGCGCGGCGCCGACGTGAACATCGAGGACGCCGACCTGCTCGTGGCCGGCGGCCGCGGGCTTGGCAAGGCCGAGGGCTTCGAGCTGTGCGAGGCGCTGGCCGAGTCGCTGGGCGGCGCCGTGGCAGCCACCCGTGCGGTGGTCGACGCCGGCTGGTACCCCTACGCCGCCCAGATCGGCCAGACGGGCAAGACCGTCGCGCCGAAGCTGTACCTGGCGGCGGGCATCTCCGGGGCCATCCAGCACAAGGTCGGCATGCAGGCCTCCGAGAACATCGTGGCGATCAACAAGGACCCCAACGCCCCGATCTTCGAGTTCTCCGACCTGGGCATCGTCGGCGATCTGAACAAGATCCTGCCGAAGCTCACGGAAGCCGTTAAGGCGAAGAAGGGCTAAGGAGCAGTCACGATGGCCACGCACCACGCACCGTCTGAATATCCCCCGCCCGTCGACTCCCAGCGCGAGTTCATCAAGCGCGAGCTCGACGACGAGGAGGAGCTGATCGAGGTGGGCGTGGCCATCGTGGGCGGTGGCACAGCCGGGCTGGCGTGCGCCAACCGGCTGCTGCAGCTGCTTGGCGACGACCCCGAGCTGCTGGAGAGCCTGGGCGAGGTGCCCGTGGCCGTGATCGAGAAGGCCAAGACGTGCGGCGGGCACAACCTGTCCGGCGCGGTCATGCGGCCGGGGCCGCTGGAGAAGCTCTACCCCGACATGACTCGCGAAGAGTGGCGCAAGAAGGGGTTCGCCTACGGCGAGGTCGAGAAGGAGGCGGTCTACATGACGCCGACCAAGAAGACCTCGATCCGGATCCCGCCGCCGCCGCCGTTCAAGAACCACGGCAACGAGGTCATCTCGGTGTCCGAGCTGGCCCGCTACCAGCAGCAGACCGCCGAGGACAACGGCGCCTACATCCTGACCGAGACGGCGGCGTCGCAGCTGATCGTCGAGGACGGCCAGGTCAAGGGCGTGCGCACCGGCGACAAGGGCCGCGACAAGGAAGGCGAGCCCAAGGGCAACTTCGAGCCCGGCACCGACATCAAGGCCAAGGCGACCGTCCTGGCCGAGGGCTGCTGGGGCCACCTGACCGGGCCCGCCATCCGCGAGTTCGACCTCGGCGAGGACCGCGAGCCCCAGACCTGGGAGCTCGGCGTCAAGGAGGTCTGGAAGGTCCCGAAGGCGCTGGACCGCGTGATCCACACGATCGGCCCGTGGCCGGTGGCCACCTCGGCCAAGTACGGCCAGGTCGGCGGCACGTGGATCTATCCGATGAAGGACGAGGAGACCGGCGAGGACCTGGTGTCGATCGGCTTCGTGATCGACCTCGAGTACGCCGACGCCACCACCTCGGCCCACGACCTGCTGCAGACGTTCAAGCTGCATCCGCTGGTCAAGAAGATCCTGGAGGGCGGCGAGCGCGTGAGCTGGGGCGCCAAGGCGCTGCCCGGCGGCGGCTACTGGTCGATGCCCAAGCTGACCGATGCCCGGCGCGCTGCTGGTCGGCGACGCCGGCGGCATGGTCGACACCGTGTCGCTGAAGGGCGTGCACCACTCGATCAACTCGGGCATGCTGGCCGCCGAGGCCATCTACGAGTCGCTGAAGAAGGACGCCGACGCCACCGACTTCAGCGCCTACGAGGACGCCATCGAGAAGTCCGTGACCGGCAAGGAGCTGTGGGAGGTCCGCAACACGCGCCAGCCGTTCAGCAAGGGCTTCTTCCTGGGCGGCCCGCTGGTGAACCTGTTCATCGCCACCAAGGGCAAGATCCCGGTGCGTCTGCCCTGGCACAAGCAGGACGAGAAGAAGATGTTCATCGGCAAGACGTCCAAGAAGTATCCGAAGCCCGACGGCAAGTACACGTTCGACAAGCTGTCGTCGGTCTACATCTCAGGCAACGCGACCCGCGACGACGCGCCCAACCACATCCGGGTGCAGACCGACGTGCCGCGCGAGGTGGCCGAAACCTGGAAGTGGATGTGCCCGGCCGGGGTCTACGAGATCCCCGAGGACGCGCCCGAAGAGGGCAACGTGGACGTGATCGTGAACTACACGAACTGCGTCCAGTGCGGGGCGATCACCGCCAAGGGCGGGCGGCTGACCACGCCCGAGGGCGGCGACGGCCCGCTGTACCAGAACACCTGAGGATCCAAGCGCCGAAGGGTTCGCGCTAGCGCCCGTTCGCACCCGCCTCAGCACCCGCGACCGCAAGGCGATCGGGTTGGCTGCGGGGCGGTCGTGATTGCGCGCGTGGACCTGATCGACCGTGCACATGTCAACCGTCCTGCCCGGGTGGGGTATAGCCCCCTCCGGGCAGGACGGCTGATCGAAGCCGACGCCGGCGCGACTAGCCGCAGGTGATGAGCTCGCGCGAGTAGCCCGCGTCGCTCTTCTTGTACAGGCCGACCTTTGCGTTCTCTGCCCTTGCCCGACCACTTACCGCGGTGGGACTTCCTGTAGTCGCCGGTCTTGAACTTGATCTTCCTGCCGGAGGTGGTGAACTTGCCCTTCTTGCCGCCGTTCACGCTGTACTTGCCGCCGGAATGGATACGTAGGAGACCGGCACCCACCAGGCCGGTGCCGTCTATGTAGAGCAGGCAGGGGTACTTGCCCGCCGGCGGTGAGGCCGCCTCGGCCGACGAGGCCGTCAGCGCCAGCAGCGCGGTGGAAAGGGCAAGGGCCACTACGCGGGTTCGCATCGGGCCACTATGGGTCAGCGCCGTGGATCGCGCCACATGCGCCGGATAGAAAGGGAGCTTCGTGGGGTCGCTGAAGGCCCACGACATGGCGGGGTCCTCCTGGAACGCGGCCGCCAGCCGTGGCGCCAGCACGGGCACGTCTGCGTCGGTGACCTCGCGCAGATCCGATCCGTCGGGCTGTGGACGGCTCATGCCGCCCGTGCGGCCAGGTAGTCCGCACGCGCCCTGAACGTGTCGGTCATCTCGGAGGTCAGCTCCTCGAGGAACTCGTCACGGTAGGTGGCGTCGGTGAGCACCGCGATGGCGTAGTAGAGCGCCGAGAAGGCGCCGATGGCCGCCGAGACGCTGAGCAGCTCGGTGGTCAGCTGGACGTCCTCGCCGAAGAGGGGGATGGGCGGGCCGAAGTCGGTGCCGGCCGAGCCGATCCACGCCTCGCGCACCTCGGGGCCCACGGCCAACGCTCCGAAGGCCACGAAGAAGGCGGCCACGGCCAGGGCGACCACCAGCACCTGCAGCGCTTGGCTGACGAACATGACCAGGCCGACGTTCACCCGCTGGCGGCGCTCGAGCGGTGGCTCGGTGCCCACGGCGCGCTCCAGCGAGGCCACCTCGCGCGGCAGCCGCGCGAGGATGAACACCGAGCCCAGCGCGGCGAACAGCGCGAACACCAGCAGCAGGAAGGCGGTGGGCATGGTCGAGAACACCTGCCACGCCTCGGTGTTCACGAACAGCACCAGCGAGAACAGGAGCAGCAGCGGCAGCGCCCGCACCAGCAGCACGACCGAGGCCATCAGCTGGCCGAGCAGCCGCCCGGCGGCCCAGCGCACGATGGAAAGCAGGCCGAAGCCCACCACGCCCAGGATCAGGGCCAGCAGCGTCAGGTTGCCCGCCGCCGTGACCAGGGCGCTGGTGGTCTGGCCGCCGAACACCAGCGGTAGCGCCGCGGGCACGAGAACGAAAGCCGCCAGCTCCGCCGCGCCCACGTCCTCGGGCACCGCCAGCCACGGCCGTCCGCGCGCGCGGTTGACCAGCGCGAAAGCTCCCAGCACGATGGCCAGCCCGCCGGCCGCGGCGGCCAGGTTGGCCGCCAGTGACCAGTCGAGGTCGATGGCGCCGAGCACCTCGCCGACGAACACCAGGGCCAGCAGCGGCACCGCGCGCGTGAACACGTCCCCGGTGGCGGTGTAGTCCTCGATGAACAGCGGCAGTCCGGCGCGACGGAAGCGCTTCTCGTAGGAGGCCGCGCTCGGGGTCACCGGCCTATTCCAGCCGCGCGGCCGGACGGAGGCTCAGGCGCGGCGGCAGCTGCGCACCATGCGCACGCTGCGCTGGCGCCTGGTGACCTTCACGTAGCGCACGTGGCGGTGACGGCGGACGCGGGTCACGTAGCGCACCACGGGCACGCGGCGTACCTGGCGCACCATGACCGTCTCCGTGCGGGCGCGCTTGTGGGTGTGGCGCGTGCCGTCGGGGTGGCGGTGTGGCTGTCCTGCGGGGATGGTCCGGCTCTGCGGCACCATCCGCACCTCGCGCCGGTAGCGCACCTGACGGAGGCGCCGGACGTGTGGGTGGATGCGGACGCGCCTGACGGTGACCGTGGCCGGCCGGTAGCTCACGCGCCGCCTGGTCGTGCAGGTGCGCCGCCTGCGGGCAGGGGTGGTTGTGATCGCGGGGGTCGCGACGGGCGCGGGCGTTGCGGGCTGCGCCGCCGCCGGCGCCGAATTCGAGGCGCGCTGGCGCGCCGGCGCGGACGCGCCCTCGCGCTCACCCTTGACCGCGGCGCGTTTGAGGCCAGCCGCGGAGCGGGCGCCGTCGCCGGCCCGCGGTGCGGCGCCGGCGCTCCCAGGCGTCAGCGCGTAGCCGGCCGGGATCGGTGGGCCGGCCGCGAACAGGCCGTCGTCGGACCACGGCCCGGGCAGGTCGCCGAGCAGCGTGCCCTTGCCGCCGCGGCCCTGGCCGGCGTTGCCGGGCTCGTCGGCGCCGGGCGCCTGCGAGATGATCGTGTCGCCGCCGTCGTGGCCGAGCAGCAGGCCGACGACCACACCTAGCAGCACGAGCCCGAGGGCGACCGCCGAGAGCATGGCCGGGATGCGGCCGCGCCGGCTTGGCGCGGGCGCGGCGGCCACGGGCTCGATCGCCACGGCGGGGTCGGGCGGACGCGGGGGCAACGCCCCGTCGATCGCGCCGCTGACGCCGATCTCGGCCAGCCGTGCGCGCTTGGCGTTCTGGGGCAGCTGTTCGAGGCCGAGCCGTGCGTACAGCGCGCGCAGGTGGCCCTTCACCGCGTCGACGCTCAGGTGGACCTCGTCGGCGATCGCCTTGTTGGTCGCCGGGCTGGCGTAGGGACCGCCATCGCGCAGGGGCCGCTGGAGCGCTTCCAGGATCGCCCGCTGTGTGTCGGTCAGCCTTTCCAGGGCCGGCTCGTCGATGTGACCCCCATCTCCCACGTGAGTGACTACCAAACCGCCGCCGGCGCTTTTCGATTCGGTGCCGGCGCGAAATTTGGCTCTGGAATGGGTCACACCTAGGTGTTGAACACCTGGGACCCCTTTTCGCGGCCGGTCGCGGCGGGCACAGTGCACGCGAGCTCGCAGAGCTTGGCCCTCGGGTCGAGGAGCGGACCGGGCCGGCTGGTGCGGACGTGGACGACCGACCTGTTGGGGGTTGTCGATTCACGGGGCACCGGCCGGTCCGGCCCACCTCTCCCTGTCCGCGATAGCGTGGCGCGCCCGTGCCGTCGCTGCGCAATCCCGGCCATGCTCCCCGCCGAGCCACGGTCATCGGCGCAGGCTCGTTCGGCACCGCCGTGGCCCTGCTGCTGGAACGCGCGGGCGTGCGCACCACGCTGCTGTGCAGGACCGCCGAGCAGGCCGAGCGCCTGAACGAGGACGCCGAGAACCGCCACTACCTGCCCGAGGTGCCGTTGCCGCCCGCGCTGAAGGTGCGCGTGCTGGGCGATCACGACGACCAGTTCCGGCGCGCGGACCTGATCTTCCTGGCCGTGCCGTCGAAGGGCATGGGCCAGGCGCTGGAGCAGATCCGCGCCCAGGGTGTGCCCGACACCACCGGCATCGTCTCGCTGGCCAAGGGGCTGTTCCCGCCCGATGGCGTGCCGCCGTCGGTGTCGTTGCAGCGCGCCTTCGGTTCCGAGCGCACAGCCTGCGTCGGCGGCCCCGCGCACGCGCGTGAGATGGTGGAGTCCGGGGCCGGGCTGGTGTGCGCCTCGCACTCCGAGGAGCTGGCACACCGCGTTGCCGAGTGCTTCCAGCGCGCCGGGGTGGTTTGCGAGGTCTCCGACGACCCGGTGGGCGCCGAACTGGCCGGCGTGGCCAAGAACGCCGCGGCGGTGGCCGTGGGCGCGACCCAGGCGCAGGGCCTGAACGCCGCCGGCATGGCCGCCGCGGACATCTTCCTGGAGGTGCTGGCGCTGGCCGAGGGTTCGGGCGGCAAGGCGCGCACGTTCGTCGGGCGCAGCGGGACCGGGGACCTGGTGGCCACGGCGCTGGCCCCCTCCTCGCGCAACCGCAGCGCCGGCGAGCTGCTGGCGCGCGGCGTCCCCGGCGCCGAGATCCCCGCCCGGCTGGGGCAGGCGGTGGAGGCGCTGGAGACGGTGCCGCTGCTGGCCCGCGCGCTGGAACGCGCGGGGGTGGATGCGCCGGTGGTGTCGGCGCTCTCGCGGCTGATCGACGGCACGCTGCCCCTGGACGACTGGGTCGAGCTGGTACGGGCCAAGCAGCCGCCGCCGGCGCGCTTCGGGCGCCCCAGCACCTGGTGGCAGCGGCTGAAGGCCTGGTTCAGACGCCGCCGTCTAGACTCGCAGGGGCGATGAAGACCGAGACCCATCCAGAGTACGTCGAGGCCCACGTGCGCTGCACCTGTGGAGCCGAGTTCACCACCCGCTCGACCGAGCCGACGCTGAACGTGGAGATCTGCTCCAACTGCCACCCCTTCTACACGGGCAAGCAGAAGCTGGTGGACACCGGTGGGCGCGTCGAGCGCTTCCGCCGCCGCGCCGCTCGCCGCTCGTCGGACTAGCTCCGCCGGGCGCAACTCCCGGCGTCGGGGACTGTTCCTTGAACGCATGGCGCGCCCCGCTCGACAACTCACGCTTGCCGCCGCCCTGGCGGCGCTGCTAGCCGCCGCCGTTCTGGCCACCGGCGCCGGGCAGGCCGCCACGCCCACGGCCCAGGTCGCCAAGAAGCGGCTGACCAGCGCGAAGGTCGTGCAGTGCAGGCGCGGGCGCACCGCGGCCGAGCGTGTGGCCACCTTCCGGGCGGGCATCGTCAAGGTGCCCGGCACGGCGCGGATGGCGGTTCGCCTGACGCTCGAGGAGAGCGTGGCCGGCGGGCGCTATCGCAAGGTGCGCGCGCCCGGCCTCGGCGTCTGGCGCAAGTCGCGCAAGGGCGTGCGAGCGTTCGCCTATCGCCAGCGCGTGAAGGCGCTGGCCGAGGGCTCGGCCTACAGGGTCAAGGTGGACTACCGCTGGTACCGCAGCAGTGGATCGGTGTTCAAGCGCTCACGGCGGCGGTCACGGGCCTGCCGCCAGACAGACCCACTTGCGAATCTGCGCGTCCAGCGAATCGGCGGACGCGCCGCTGACGCAGCGGGCAGGGTCCGCTACGGCATCAGCGTGATCAACCGCGGCGCGGCTCCGGCGCCTGCCTCCAGGGTGCTTCTCTGGGTGGATGGGGTGGTGGCGGGCCGCGCCGTGGTTTCCCCGCTGGCCGTGGGGCAGGTCTCGCGCGTGTTCCTGGACGGACCGCGATGCAACACCGGCCTGGGCGCCATGGCCGACACGGACCTGGTGGTGCGCGAGTCCGACGAGACCGACAACGTGCGCTCCGCGGCCTGTCCCGCCGGCCAGTAGCGGCGCCGGCGGCAGATACGATGGGCGTGTGAGCGACCGGTCCTTGCAGGCGGGCAACGATCTGCCCGTGGGGGGCCAGGCCGTGCTCGAGGGCGTGATGATGCGCGGCGTCTCGACCTGGGCGGTGGCGGTGCGCAAGCCCACCGCCGAGCAGCTGGCCGAGGGCGAGCTCGACCCGCAGGAGGGCGCGAAGGGCCAGATCGAGGTCGTGACCGAGCCGCTGACGTCCTACGCCAGATCCCACCGCTGGGCGCGGCTGCCGGTCGTGCGCGGCGTGGTCGCGCTGGTTGAGTCGCTGCGGATCGGCTTCAGGGCGCTGAACATCTCCGCCAACGCCCAGATGCCCGACGACGAGCAGGGCCAGTCGCAGGAGATCGGCGGCGGCACCTGGGTCGGGACCGTGGTGGTGGCGCTGGCGTTCGCCGTCTGCCTGTTCTTCCTGTTGCCGGCGGGCCTGACCAACCTGTTCCGTGACTCGATCCCCAACGGCGTGCTGTTCGTGGTCATCGAGAAGCTCGTGCGGATCACGGTCTTCCTGACCTACATCGTGCTGATCTCGCGCCTGCGCGACCTGCGCCGCGTGTTCGAGTACCACGGCGCCGAGCACAAGACCATCTCCTGCTACGAGGCCGGGTTGGAGCTGACGCCGGAGAACGCCCAGCGTTTCTCGCGGCTGCACCCGCGCTGCGGAACCAGCTTCCTGCTGATCGTGATGATCGTGGCCATCTTCGTGTTCGCCCCGCTGGGCAAGCTCGACTGGCAGTGGCTGTTCCTCTCGCGCGTGGTGGGCATCCCGATCGTGGCCGGCATAGCGTTCGAGGCCATCAAGTGGCTGGGGCGCAACCGCACCAAGCGCTGGGCGCGCGTGCTCATGTGGCCGGGGCTCCAGCTCCAGCTGCTGACCACACGTGAGCCCGAGCCGGCCCAGCTCGAGGTGTCGATCGCGGCGCTGGAGGCGGTGCTGGCCCTGGAGGACCCCGCCCAGGCCACCGACGCCGACCGGGCCGTGCTGGAGGTCGGGGCCTGAGCCAGGAGTACCCGCCCGAGCCGTGGCAGCTGGGCGGTTCCATGCTGGTCACCGGCTTCGCGCTGCCGCTGTCCGCGCTGCCGGCCGAGCTGGCCGAGCACGCGCCCGCGGGCGTCAAGCCCGTGGTGGTCGGCGGCCGCGCGCTGCTTGGCGCGGCGCTGGTTCGCTACGCGCCCGGCAGCGTGCTGGAGTACGACGAGCTGCTGGTGGCGGCCCTGACGCGGCGGGGGCGGACGCTCATGGCCACGCTGCCCCACATCTGGGTCGACAGCCCGCGCTCGGTGGCCGGCGGGCGCGAGCTGTGGGCCATCCCCAAGGGCCTGGCGCAGTTCGACCGCCGCGAGCACGGCGGAGCCACGCGAGCCGTCGTGCACGTGCAGGGACGGCAGGCGGCCGCGCTGAGCGCCCGCGCCGGCCGCCGGCTGCTGCCGGGCTGGCAGTCCTTCACCCTGACCACCGCGCAGCGGCTGGACGGGCGCAGCGTCCTGGCCACCAACGCCGCCCGCGCGCACGCCCGGCGGGCTCGGATCGACTGGGACTTCGCCGCCGACGGCCCGCTGGCATACATGCGCGCCGCGCGGCCGCTGATGAGCGTGGAGCTGGATCAGATGGGCATCTCGTTCGGCCTGTCGTGCCGGCGCTCCTAGCAGCGCCTAACCTCTCCCGGCGATGGTCGAAAAGCTCGTGGAGCAGATCGAGAGCCGCTTCGCCGAGCTCTCGGAGCAGATGTCGGACCCCGAGGTCATCGGGGACCGCGAGCGCTATGCCCAGGTCGGGCGCGCCTGGCGCGGGCTCCAGCACGCCAGCGAGCTGGCCCAGGAGTGGCGCCGCGCCGCCTCCGACGCCTCGGGCGCCCGCGAGATGCTGGCCGACGGCGAGGACGCGGAGATCCGCCAGATGCTGGTCAGCTCGGAGTCGCGCCTGGCCGAGCTGGACGAGGAGATCCGGCTGGCCATGGTCGAGCCCGATCCCACCGACGACAAGAACGTGATCGTCGAGATCCGCGGCGGCGCCGGTGGGGAGGAGGGCGGCCTGTTCGCCGGCGACCTCTACCGCATGCTCACGCGCTACGCCGAGCGGCGCGGTTTCACCACCGAGGAGCTGTCGGTGGCCGACGGCGACTACACCTTCGCCGTAAAGGGCGACGCCGCCTACAGCGTGTTCAAGCACGAGGGCGGCACCCACCGCGTGCAGCGCGTGCCCGAGACCGAGTCGCAGGGGCGGATCCACACCTCGACCGCCACCGTGGCGGTGCTGCCCGAGGCGGAGGACGTGGAGGTGCAGGTCAACGACAACGACCTGCAGATCGACGTCTACCGCTCCTCCGGCCCGGGCGGGCAGTCGGTGAACACCACCGACTCGGCGGTGCGCATCACCCACAAGCCCACCGGGCTGGTGGTGTCGATGCAGGACGAGAAGTCACAGCTGCAGAACCGCGAGCGGGCGATGCGCGTGCTGCGGGCGCGCCTGTACGAGCAGGAGCTGGCCGCCCAGCAGGCCGAGCAGGCCCAGAATCGCCGCTCCCAGGTCGGAACCGGCGAGCGGTCGGAGAAGATCCGCACCTACAACTTCCCCCAGGACCGCGTGACCGACCACCGCGTGAAGCTGACCCGCGGCAACGTGGCCGGCGTGCTGGGCGGCGACCTCGATGAGTTCACCGGCGCGCTGGAGGCCGAGGAGAAGCGCATGAAGCTCGAAGAGTCGGCCCGCGCGCCCGTCAACGGGTGATCGCGCGCGACGCCCGCGGTGGCGCCCTCGACGCGCTTCGCGCCGCCGGCTGCGACACCCCCGAGCTGGACGCCGAGGTGCTCATCGCGGACGCGATGGGGGTGGAGCGCGGCTCGCTGGTGTCCGACCCCGAGCAGCCGATAGCGCCTGCGGCCGCGCGGCTGATCGGCGAGCGCATCCGGCGCCGCGTGCAGCGCGAGCCCGTGGCCTACATCCTGGGCCGCAAGGGCTTTCGCTTCCTGGAGCTGGCGGTGGACCGCCGCGTGCTGATCCCGCGACCCGAGAGCGAGCTGCTGGTCGAGCTGGCGCTGGCGCTTCCCGATGGCGCGTCGGTGCACGACGTGGGCACCGGCAGCGGCGCCGTGGCGCTGGCGCTGGCCAGCGAGCGCCCGGACCTGCGCGTGAGCGCGTCCGACGCGTCGGCCGAGGCCGTGGAGGTGGCGCGTGCGAACGCCGCCCGCCTCGGCCTGGAGGTGCCGATCGCGCACGCGCCCGGCCTGCCCTCCGGCGCCTACGACCTGGTGGTGGCCAACCTGCCGTACGTGAGCGAAGGCGAGTACGCGCGCCTGGCGCCGGAGATTCGGTCGTTCGAGCCGCGTGCGGCGCTGACCGCGGGCGTGGACGGCCTGGAGGCCATCCACGCGCTCGTGGCCGACGCCCCGGCCGGCACCCGCCTGGCGCTGGAGCACGGCGCCGGCCAGGGCGAAGCCGTGCGTGCGCTGCTGGCCGGCGCGATCAGCCACCGCGACCTGGCCGGCCTGGAGCGCGTGACGGTGGGGGAGGCCCGGTGACCGCCGAGGAGGTCGAGACCTTCCGCCGCTGCATCTCCGTCGGCGGCGTCGCCCTGTTTCCGACCGACACGGTCTACGGGCTGGCCACCGAGCCCGACTCCAAGGAGGGGGTCCGGCGCCTGTACGCCCTCAAGGGGCGGCTGCCCGACAAGCCGGCCGCGGTCATGTTCTTCGACCTGGACCTGGCCCTGGCCGCGCTGCCCGAGCTGGGGCCCCGGACGGCACAGGCGCTTAGACGGTTGTTGCCGGCGGCCATCACGGCCGTGGTGCCCAACCCGGCGCTGCGCTATCCGCTGGCCGGCGGGCCCGTGCCGGACAAGCTGGGCCTGCGGGTGCCCCGCCTGGACGGCGCGCTGGAGCCGCTGGCCGCCATCCGCTGGCCGGTCCTGCAGTCGAGCGCCAACCGGGCCGGAGACCCCGACGTGCGCCGCCTGGCCGACGTGCATCCCGCGGTCGCGGCCGGCGTGGACATGGCGCTGGACGGGGGCGAGCTGAGCGGCGTGGCCTCCACCGTGGTCGATCTGAGCGAGTACGAGTCCGAGGGCCGGCACACGCTGCTCAGGGAAGGCGCGGTGTCGGCGGCCGCGCTGGCGTCAGAGCTCTGACGGCAGGCATGCTC
This sequence comes from uncultured Solirubrobacterales bacterium, assembly GCA_963750365.1. Lineage (GTDB taxonomy): Bacteria > Actinomycetota > Thermoleophilia > Solirubrobacterales > Thermoleophilaceae > JAAYBF01. The sequence goes on along the minus strand of CAVVQE010000002.1, from coordinate 1,783,336 downwards.
AAGGCATCCGGGAGCGCGGCCGTTCGCTCGGCGCCAACCGAGCGGTTTTGGTTGCCACAGACGCCACGAACCTGCTAGACCCCAGCCTGAGGAGAGAGCGCAGTACCCGACTGAGGGAGCAACACCGTGTGCCTGGCCATTCCCGGCCAGATCTTGGAGGTTGTCGACGAGGCTAATCGTCTGGCCAAAGTCGACGTCGCGGGAGTTCACCGCAACGTCAACGTCGGCTTGCTGGACTCCGACGGGGGCGTCGGACCCGGCGACTGGGTGCTGATCCACGTCGGCTTCGCCATGTCGAAGGTCGACGAGAACGAGGCCATGGCCACGCGCCGCCAGCTGGTTGCGATGGGCGAGGACTACGAGCAGGAGCTCGAGGAGCTCAAGGCCAGCGTGATCGAGTGAGCTGCACTCGGTTGAGATGAGCGTCGACCACCTCACGTCGATGCAATGCGACCCCGCCGACCACGGCGACGGCTGCATCACGTGTGGTGACGTGGCCGTGTCGCTGACGGTCATCGACGTGGACCGCGATCGCGAGCTGGCGCTCTGCGAGGACGAGGCGGGCAGGCGCGAGACGGTCGAGATCGCCCTCGTGGCCCCGGTCACGGCGGGTCAGAGCGTGCTCGTGCACGCGGGTACCGCGATCGCGGGAGGGCCGGCGCGGTGAAGTACGTCGACGAGTTCCGCGACCCCGAGCTCGGCCGCGCCCTGGCCGGCGAGATCCTCCAGCTGGTCGAGCCCGGCCGCCACTACAAGCTGATGGAGGTGTGTGGCGGGCACACCCACTCGATCTACAAATTCGGGATCGACGACCTGCTCCCGGAGAACGTGGAGCTCGTGCACGGGCCGGGTTGTCCGGTGTGCGTGATCCCGATGGGGCGCGTCGACGACGGCATCGCGCTGGCCCACCAGGACGGTGTGATCTTCACCTGCTTCGGCGACATGCTGCGCATCCCCGGCTCCGACGGCTCGCTGCTGGACGCCAAGGCCAAGGGCGCCGACATCCGGATGGTCTACTCGCCGCTGGACGCGCTGCGGATCGCCAAGCAGAACCCAGACCGCCAGGTCATCTTCTACGCCATCGGCTTCGAGACCACCGCGCCCTCCACGGCGCTGACGCTCAAGCGCGCGAAGGCGGAGGGCGTGCCCAACTTCTCGGTCATGTGCAACCACGTGACGATCGTGCCGCCGCTGCGCGCGCTGCTGGACTCGCCCGACCTGCGCCTGGACGGCTTCGTCGGGCCCGGCCACGTGTCCACCGTCGTCGGCGCGCGTCCGTTCGAGTTCATCCCGGCCGACTACGGCAGGCCGATCGTGGTCTCGGGCTTCGAGCCGCTGGACGTGCTGCAGGGCGTCCAGATGATCCTCAAGCAGCTGGCCGAGGGCCGCTGCGAGGTCGAGAACCAGTACACCCGCGTGGTGCCCTACGAGGGCAACCTGCGCGCGCTCGAGGTCATGGCCGAGGTGTTCGAGCTGCGGCCGCACTTCGAGTGGCGCGGGCTGGGCTTCATCTCCCAGAGCGGCCTCAAGCTCAGCGATGCCTACGCCGACCTGGACGCCGAGAACCGCTGGGACGTGCCCGGCATCCGCGTGGCCGACCCCAAGGCGTGCCAGTGCGGCGAGGTACTCAAGGGCGTGATCAAGCCGTTCGAGTGCAAGGTGTTCGGCACCGCGTGCACCCCCGAGCGGCCGATCGGCACCTGCATGGTCTCCAGCGAGGGGGCCTGCGCGGCGTACTACAACTACGGCCGCTTCGCCCGCGAGCGGGAGGTCGTATGACCCCTCCCTCCACACGCGAGGCCGTGTCGGCGCGCGAGGAGAAGGTGCTCGGCATCATCGAGACCGCGCGCGCCAAGCAGGGCAAGTTCCGCGACGCGCACGTGACCATGTCGCACGGCGCCGGCGGCAAGGCCACGCAGTCGATGATCGAGGGCCTGTTCGTGCCCGCGTTCGCCAACGAGACGCTGAGCGCGATGGGCGACGCCGGCGCGGTGACCGAGGACCTGGTCATGACCACCGACAGCTTCGTGGTCAAGCCGATCCGCTTCCCGGGCGGCTCGATCGGCGAGCTGGCGGTGAACGGCACCGTGAACGACCTGGCGGTCTCGGGGGCCAGGCCGCTGGCCATCACGCTGTCGCTGATCCTCGAGGAAGGACTTTCTGCCGACACGCTGCGCGAGGAGGTCGAGGCCGTCGCCTCCGCCGCGCGCGAGGCGAACGTACAAATCGTGGCTGGGGACACGAAGGTCGTGGAGAGAGGCCACGCCGACTCGATCTACGCCATCACAACAGGCGTCGGACGGACCGATCCGCGTGCCTCGTTGTCCCCGGCTGCCCTTCGTCCCGGAGACCGCATCCTGGTCTCCGGGCGCGTGGGCGACCACGGCACCGCCATCATGCTCGCCCGCGGCGAGTTCGAGCTCGAGGGAGTCGAGATCGAGTCCGACACCTGCTGCCTGTGGCCCGCGGTCGACGCCCTGCTCGAGGAGTCCGGGCCGCACCTGCGCTGCATGCGCGACGCCACCCGCGGCGGGGTCGCCTCGGTGCTCAACGAGCTGGCGCGCGCCTCGAACGTGGCGATGCTCGTCCAGGAGGCGGCCGTGCCCGTGCACCCGGCGGTGGCCGGTGCGGCCGAGATCTTGGGAATCGATCCGATGTACGTGGCAAACGAGGGCCGGTTCGTGGTCGTCGTGGATCCAGCTCAGGCGGATGCGGCCCTGGCCGCGCTGCGCAACGTTCCGGGGTGCGAGGAGGCCGCGGAGATTGGCGAGGTCAGGACCGAGCCACCAGGGATGGTGCTCGTCGAGACGGGTTTTGGCGGCAAGCGGGTGATGGACCAACTGGTGGGGGACCCCCTGCCGCGGATTTGTTGAGGGAGAGGAGCCGAAGTGGCTACACCGATGGAGTTCGTACCGAATCAGAACGCGACGGAGGCGGTCACGGCGCATGTGATCTGGATGACCACGGGCTTGTCGTGCGACGGCGACAGCGTGGCCATGACTTCCGCCACCAACCCCAGCCTGGAGGACATCATCCAGGGCGTGATCCCGGGCATGCCGCGCGTGGTCGTGCACAACCCGGTGCTGGCGTACGAGGTCGGCGACGAGTTCATGGAGGCGTGGTACCAGGCCGAGCGCGGCGAGCTGGACCCGTTCGTCCTGGTGGTCGAGGGCTCCATCCCCAACGAGGAGATCAACGGCGAGGGCCACTGGTCCGGCATGGGCGACAACCCCGAGACCGGCCAGCCGATCACCACCAACGAGTGGGTCGACCGGCTCGCGCCCAAGGCGGCGGCTGTCGTGGCCGTCGGCACCTGCGCCACCTACGGCGGCATCCCCGCCATGAAGAACAACCCGACCGGCGCCATGGGCCTGCCCGACTACCTGGGCTGGGACTGGAAGTCCAGCGCCGGCCTGCCGGTGGTGTGCATCCCGGGTTGCCCGGCCCAGCCCGACAACATGACCGAGGCGCTGCTCTACCTCGTCCTGCACCTGGGGGGCCTGGCTCCGGTCCCCGAGCTGGACGATCAGCTGCGCCCGGCCTGGCTGTTCGGGCGCACCGCGCACGAGGGCTGTAACCGGGCGGCGTTCTACGAACAGGGCGACTTCGCCACCGAGTACGGCTCGGACCATCGCTGCCTGGTCAAGCTCGGGTGCAAGGGACCCGTGGTCAAGTGCAACGTGCCATATCGCGGCTGGGTCAACGGGATCGGAGGCTGCCCCAACGTGGGGGGCATCTGCATGGCCTGCACGATGCCCGGCTTCCCCGACAAGTACATGCCGTTCATGGACGAGGACCCGAACGCGAAGCTGTCGTCGAACCTGGCCAAGTTCAGCTACGGGCCGTTGCTGCGGTGGGGGAGGAAGCGCTCGGTGCGCAACAAGTTCGACAAGGAACCCGAGTGGCGCAAGCCCGGCAAGTCGCTCACGACCGGATACCAGAAGCGCTGGTAACGCGGAAAGACTGAGGGAGAACCGATATGAGCACAGTTGAGACACCCCGTGACCAGAAGGTCATGGTCAAGGAGATGTCCTGGGATCCGATCACGCGGATCGTCGGGTCGCTGGGCATCCACACCGAGATCGACTTCACCAACAAGCAGGTTCTGAAGTGCTACTCGACGTCGATGATCTTCCGCGGCTTCGACATCTTCATGAAGGGCATCGATCCGCGCGATGCCCACTTCATAACCAGTCGCATCTGCGGCATCTGCGGTGACAACCACTGCACCTGCTCGTGCCTGAACCAGAACATGGCCTACTCGGTCAAGCCGCCGAAGCTCGGCGACTATGCGTACAACATCGCCGAGGCGGCGGACTTCATCTTCGACCACGCGATCTTCAACGACTGCATGGCGAACGTGGACTGGTGCGAGCAGATGGTCGGCGAGACCAATCCGGCGGTGCTGGAGAAGGCCAACGCCACGCCGGCGCCGCAGGCCAACATCCACGGCTACCGGACGATCGGCGACATCATGAGGTCGCTGAACCCGTTCACGGGCGACTTCTATCTCGAGACGTTGCACGTGGCCCGCTACACGCGTGAGATGTACTGCCTGTTCGGGGGCCGGCACACGCACCCGTCGACGATCATGCCTGGCGGCGTGTCCGCTGACATCACGATGCAGACGTGCACCGAGTACTACATCCGCCTGATGCGGTACTTCGACTACGTCAAGCGGTCGATCCCGCTGCACGACGACCTGTACGACTTCTGGCTGGACGCGCTGCCGGGGTACGACATGGTCGGCTTCCGCGAGACCAACCTGGTCAACTGGGGCTGCTTCGACGACCCCAACTACGTCGACTACGACTACAAGAACATGACCGAGTGGGGGCGCAAGCGGTTCGTCACGCCGGGCGTGGCGATCAACGGCGAGTTGATCTCGACCGACCTGGTCGAGATCAACCTGATGATCCGCATCCTGCTCGGCAGCTCGTACTTCGACGGCTGGGAGAACGAGCGGACGTTCGTGGACAAGGATCCGCTGGGCAACCCGGTCTCCAAGGACCATCCCTGGAACAAGACCACGCTGCCCAAGCCGCAGAAGCGTGACTTCACCGACAAGTACAGCTGGGTCACGTCGCCGCGGATCTACGACGCTCGCACCGACACGCACGTGTGCTGCGACACCGGCGGCGGCCCGTTCGCCCGCCAGTGGTGCACCGCCAAGGCCGGCCTGGTCGACCTGGGCTACCTCAAGGCCACCGGCAACTCGATCGAGATGACGGTGCCCAAGACCCCCAACCACCCGGAGATGGACTTCGAGTGGAAGGTGCCGGCCAAGTCCAACGCGATCGAGCGCGACCGGGCCCGTACGTACCACCAGGCCTACGCGGCGCTCGTGGCGCTGCACAACCTGGAGGGCGCGATGGGCGAGATCAAGGCCGGTCGCACCAAGTCCTGGAAGGAGTTCAAGGTGCCCCAGGACGCCGTCAGCGTGGGCTTCCACGAGGCGGCCCGCGGTGTGCTCAGCCACCACATGGTCATCGAGGGCGGCAAGATCGCCAACTACCAGCCGTTCCCGCCCACACCCTGGAACGCCAGCGTGCGCGACAAGTTCGGCACGCCCGGCCCGTACGAGGACGCGGTGCAGAACACGCCGATCTTCGAGGAGAACGGACCGGAGAAGTTCAAGGGCGTGGACATCATGCGGGCAGTTCGCAGTTTCGATCCGTGCCTGCCCTGCGGTGTGCACATGTACAACGGCAAGGGCAAGGTCCGCAAGGTGCAGCACACGCCTACGGCCATGTCCTAGGCGCGGCACATGGCAAGCCAGCAGGAGAGCAGCGCGAAGGATTCGGCATCCGTGCCGAATCCTTCCCCCGTGACGGTCCTGGACCTGATGGGACAGGCCAGCGCGTCTGTCCCCCGGATCGGGGCGGCGGCCGAGCAGCCCGGGCCCGCCGCGGACGCGCTCGCGCCCGAGGAGGACCTCGAGGCACGGGTCGACCGTCTGTCGGAGGCGTTGGAGTCGGTGCCCGAGCCCGGGCGGTCGGTCGCCGAGGAGCTGGTCTCGGCCGTGCTGGCCATGCACGGGGAGGGCCTGGCGCGGATCCGGGAGCTGATCGACGACGACACCGCGGCGCGGCTGGTGGCCGACCCGCAGGTGGCGTCGCTGCTGCTGATCCACGACCTCTACCCGGTGTCGCTGGAGGACCGTGTGGTCGAGGGCCTGGACGCGGTGCGGCCCTACATGGAGTCGCACGGTGGCAACGTCGAGCTGCTGCGCGTCGAGGACGGCGTGGCCTACCTCAAGCTCGAAGGCAGCTGCCACGGTTGCGCCGCGTCGGCGTCCACGCTCGAGCTGGCCATCAAGAAGTCGCTGGACGAGACCGCGCCCGACCTGCTCGGGGTGGAGGTCGAGGGCGAGGACGCCGAGCCCACGCACGACCCGCCGATCGCAGGAACCGCGCTGCCGATGGCCGCGAACGGCTCGACGCCCACGGCGTCCGCAGGCGGGCTGGAGGGCTGGGCCGAGTTGGACGGGCTGGGCTCGGTGCCCGAGGGCGCCACGCTGAACGTGTTCGCCGGCGAGTCCGAGGTGCTGGTGGCCAACGTCAGCGGAACGCTGCTGGCCTACCGCGACGCGTGCGCCGCCTGCGGGGCATCGCTGGCCGGCGCCGCCGTGTCCTCCGGCATCCTCGCCTGTCCCGCCTGCGCCGCGCGCTTCGACCTGCCCAAGGCGGGCCGGGGCGTGGACGACGACTCGGCGCAGCTGGGGCCCGTGCCGCTGCTGCGCGACGGCGCGGATCGCGTGCGGATAGCACTCGGCACATGAGCGGCGTCGCCAGGCTGCGCAAGCTGGCCAGCGCGTCAGCCTCCAGTCGCGCCCCGTCATCCGCTCAGCTGCCCGAGGGCGAGCGCTGCGATCTGTGCGGCCGGGCGATCGCCGAGGACCATCGCCACCTGCTGGAGCTGGAGGAGCGGCGGATCGAGTGCGCGTGCGAGGCCTGTTACGCCATGCGCGCGGGCGAGCCGCGCTACCGCCCGGTGGGCACGCGCGTGCTGTGGATGGAGGACTTCGACCTCGACGACGAGCGCTGGGCGTCGTTCGGCATCCCGATCGGCCTGGCGTTCTTCATGCGCAGCACGATCTCCGACGGCGTCGTGGCCATGTACCCCAGCCCCGCCGGCCCGACCGAGTCGGAGCTGGACCTGAGCGCCTGGGACGCGCTGGTGGCCGACAACCCGGTGCTCAAGCGCCTCGAGCCCGACACCGAGGGGCTCGTGGTGGACCGCCAGGCCGAAGTGCACCGGCACGTGATCGCTCCGATCGACGAGTGCTACAAGCTGGTGGGGCTGGTCAAGGCCAGCTGGGAGGGCATCAGCGGTGGCAGCGCGCTGACCCAGGCGCTGGACGGGTACTTCGCCGACCTCGAGGCGCGCGGGAAGGCAGCGTGAGCGGCGTCTCACAGCCTGAGACGCCGCCTAACGCGGCCGCGCCGGCGCCGCCCTCGCCCGAGTTCTCGGTGCTCGACGTGCAGGCCGTCCGCCACTCGGCCGCTCCGCTGCTGAGCTTCGACGGTCACGTGACAGAGAGCTCCGGGCGCGAGGTCTTCACGGTCGCGCTGACGGTGCAGATCATGCTCGAGCCGGCCAAGCGCTCCTACGACGACGCGACCAAGGAACGCCTTGTCGAGCTGTTCGGCGCCCCCGAGCGCTGGGCGCAGACCACCAACAACTTCCTCTGGTCCGAGATCGACGTGCTGCTGCCGGCGTTCACCGGCGCCACCGGGTTCCGGATACCGGTGCCGTGCACCTTCGACATGGAGATCGCCGCGGCCAAGTACCTCTACTCGCTGCGCGACGGCGAGGTGCCGCTGCTGTTCAACTTCGTCGGCTCGATCTTCTACCGCGGCCAGGACGGGCGGATCCAGATCACGCAGGTGCCGTGGGAGTGCTCGGCGCGCCACAGCATGCCGATCTCCACCTGGCGCGACATGATGGCCTACCACTACCCCAACGGCTCGTGGATCCGCGTCGACGAGCAGACCATGGATGCGCTGGCCGCGCGCAAGGCCGAAGAGGGGATGCCCACCTACGACATGACGATCGCGCGGATGCTCGAGGAGGGGGCCGGCTGATGGCCACCGATGTCGACGAGCTGGTGGACTCGCTGCTGTACGAGGGCTACGCCCTCTACCCCTACACGCCGGACGCCACCAAGAACGCCACGCCGACGCCGTTCGGGATCGTCTACCCGCCGGTCTACGCCGAGAGCATCCCCACCGCCCACGACCACCTGCGGCTGGAGTGCCTGTTGGTCTCGGACACCGGCGCCACGCCGCGTGCCTACGTGCGCTTCCTGCAGTCGCGCGACGAGCGCCACCGCGCCCAGGAGCAGCGCATCGAGCTGCCCAGCATCGACGAGCCGGTGCAGTTCGACTTCGACGGTTTGGTGGGGCGGGCGCGGCTCCGCCTGGACCCGTCCAAGGACGGCCGCCAGCGCGTGCGCGTGTGCATCCACAACGAGACGCCCGTTCCCGAAGGCCTGGAGCGCGGCCAGGTGCTGCGCCACAGCCTGCTGTCGGTACAGGTGGTGGTCAGCGTGTCGGCCGGCCGCTTCGAGTCACCCCTGGACCACCCCGAGCTGGAGAGCGTGAACACCTTTCCCGTGCTGGCCACCGACAACGACGACACCATCGTCGGCTCGGCGATCGTGCTGCCCGACCACCCGCAGATCTCACCCCACAGCAGGGGAAACCTGTTCGACGGCACCGAGATCGAGGAGGCGCTGCTGCTGCACGTGCACACGTTGTCCGACGGTGAGCGCGAGGCCATCGCCGAGCAGGACCCGGCGGTGCGCGAGATGATCGAGCGCGCCGCCGCGGCCACGCCCGACGACGTGATGGCCCTGCACGGCGTGATGCGCCCGTCCGAGCAGCTCGAGCCGCCGGCCCCGCCCGAACGCCTGCCCGAGCTGACCGGCGACGACCAGATCACCGTCGGCGATCACACCTACCGAAAGGGCGGCAAGGTCAAGCTCAACCCCGCCGACGGCAGCGATCCCTACGACCTGATGGTGCGCGGCAAGACCGCCACCATCGAGCGGATCCTGCACGACGTGGACGGCAGGCTCTATTTCGCCGTGACGGTCGACGGCGACCCCGGTCAGGATCTGCTCCGCGACACCGGCCGGTTCCTGTACTACTTCACCGAGGAGGTCCTGCCCGCATGAGCGCACCCGAGCCGATCCTGGTGGCCGGCATTGGCAACACGTGGTTGCAGGACGACGGCTTCGGCAGCGAGGTGGTCAAGCGACTGGAGCAGCGCGAGCTGCCGGAGAACGTGTCGGTGTTCGACTTCGGCACCGGCGGGCTGGATCTGGCATACGAGGTCATGCGCGGCTACGCCGGCCTGATCCTGGTGGACACCAGCCGCCAGGGCGGCGAGCCCGGGACGCTGTACGTGATGGAGCCCGACCAGGAGGAGATCGAGGGCGGCTTCGAGGACGGCGAGATGATCAACCCGCACGGGATGGATCCCCAGACCGTGCTGCGCTTCGTGAACGCCGTCGGCGGCTGGCCGGGCAAGGTCGTGGTGGTGGCCTGCGAACCGCTCACCGTCGAGGAGATGGGCCTGGGGCTCAGCAAGGCGGTCGAAGCCGCCGTGGACAAGGCGATCGACGTGGTTCTCGAGCAGGTGGAGGAGCTTCGCGGTGCACGAGCTGAGCCTCAGTAGCGCCGTCCTGGACACCGTGTTGCGCCACGCCGACGGCCGGCGTGTGAAGTCGGTCGACGTGACCGTCGGCGCCCTGCGCCAGGTCGTGCCCGCGTCGCTGGAGTTCTACTTCGGGATCGTGTCCCGCGACACCCTCTGCGAGGGCGCCGACCTGGTGCTCGAGCACGTGGAGGCGCGGCTCGCGTGCGGCGCGTGCGTGCAGCAGGAGTGGACGCTGGACCAGCCGATCTTCCGCTGCCCGGGCTGTGGCGGCTCGGACGTGAAGGTGCTGGCGGGGGAAGAGTTCTTCGTGGAGTCGATCGACGTCGAGGACCGAGAGCACGCTGGCGCCGACGCGTCCGAGCACAAGGAGGCAGGGATATGCACCGCACCAAGGTGAAGGTGGCCGAGGAGGCGCTGGACGCCAACACCACCATCGCGCACGCCAACCGGGCGGACTTCGACCGCGAGTCGGTGGCCGTGGTGAACCTGATGAGCGCTCCGGGGGCCGGCAAGACCACGCTGCTGGAGGCCGTCCTGGGAGACATGGGCGACGTACGCGTGGGCGTGCTGGAGGGCGACGTGCAGGGCAGCCTGGACGCCGACCGGCTGTCCGCGCTGCACGTGCCGGTGGTGCAGCTGAACACCGACGGCGGCTTCGGCGGCGAGTGCCATCTGGACGCCAACATGGTGCGCACCGCGCTGCCCGACCTGCCGCTGGACCGGATCGACCTGCTGGTGATCGAAAACGTGGGCAACCTGGTCTGCCCGGCCGAGTTCCGTGTCGGCGAGGACGCCAAGGCCATGGTCTGCTCGGTAACCGAGGGCGAGGACAAGCCGCTTAAGTACCCGCTGATGTTCCGCACCTGTGAGGTTGTGGTGGTGAACAAGATCGACCTGCTGCCACACCTGGACTACGACCTGGACAAGCTGCGCACCAACATCCGCTCGGTGAACCCCGGCGCGGAGGTCATCGAGACCAGCGCCAAGACCGGCGAGGGCGTGGAGCGCTTCAGGGAGTGGCTGCTCCACGAGGTGGACCACGCGCGCGGGCACGAGCACGTCCACGCGTGAGCGCCGCATGAGCAGCTCGGCAGGAGCGGCCTTCTTCCAGGCGCAGGCCGAGCCGCTGGCCCGGCTATGCCACCGGATGGCGGAGCGATTCGCGCGCGGGGGGCGGCTGCTGGCCACCGGCGGCTCGCCGCAGGCGCGCTCGGACGCCCGCCACGTGGCGGTCGAGTTCGTGCATCCGGTGATCGTCGGCAAGCGCGCGCTGCCGGCGCTGGCCATGACCACCGACGGCGGCCCGCTGGAGCGCCAGGTGGAGCTCACGGCCGAGCCGGAGGACATGCTCATGGCCTTCGACGGGGCGGGCGTGGCGCTGGCGCGTGAGCGCGGCTGTCTGACAATCGCGTTCGAGGCGGTCGGCGCCGAGTGGGAGTTCGTGCCCGGCACCGACGACCCGCTGGTGGCCCAGGAGCTGGCCGAGACGGCGTACCACCTGCTGTGGGAGCTGGTGCACGTGTTCTTCGACCACCGCGGGCTGCTGGAGGGCCGCGACGCGCGTGCCGTGCACGACACCGGTGCCTCCAGCTTCCTCTACCCGTTCCTGGGCGAGACGGAGAGCGACCTGGATTCGATCCTGGCCGACGTGCGCGAGTCGGTGCTCATGAAGGCCACCGAGATCGGCGACCTGCGCACCCAGACCCTGGCCGAGGGCAGCGACGTCATCGCCGCGGCGGCCACCGAGCTGCGCGCGCGGCTCGAGCGCGGCGGGCGGCTGCTGTGCCTGGGCAACGGCGGCTCGGCCACCGACGCCATGGACGCGGTGGCCGACATGCGCCACCCGCCGCACGGCTGGAGGCCTCGCCGGGCGCTGGATCTGACCGAGGACACGGGCGTGATCACCGCCGTGGCCAACGATGTCGGCGTCGAGGAGATCTTCGGCCGCCAGGTGATCGCCCACGCCCGCCCCGAGGACATGCTGCTGGCGCAGTCCACCAGCGGCAACTCGGCCAACGTGATCGAGGCGCTGGCCGAGGCCCGCCGCCACGACGTGGCCACGCTGGCCATGGTGGGCTACGACGGTGGGCGCATCGCCACCGATCGGCTGGCCGACTTCGTGGTCGTGGTGCGCTCGGAGCACATCCCGCGGATACAGGAGGCGCAGGCCACCGCCTGGCACGAGCTGCGCGGGCTGCTCGAACAGCCCGCGGAAAGGCGTGGCGCCGATGACGCGGCGCGTGCGGGCACGGGTTGAGGGGGTAGTCCAGGGGGTCGGCTACCGCCCGTTCGTCTATCGCCTGGCCGCCGAGCTGGGGCTGGGCGGGTGGGTGCTCAACGACGCCAGCGGGGTGCTCCTGGAGGCCGAGGGCGAGCCCGCCGCGGTGGCGGGCTTCCTGGACCGCCTGGCCGCGGACGCGCCACCGCTGGCCGTGGTCGACCGCGTGGCCGCCGAGGATGTCGATGCCGAGGGCGGCAGCGGCTTTCGGATCCTCCAGAGCCAGGGCGGCGAGCCCGACGCGCTGGTGTCCGCCGACGGCGCCACCTGCGCGGACTGCCTGGCCGAGCTGTTCGATCCCTCCGACCGCCGTCACCGCTACCCGTTCACCAACTGCACCAACTGCGGGCCGCGCTTCACGATCGTCAAGGGGGTGCCGTACGACCGCCCGCTGACCACCATGGCCGGCTTCACCATGTGCGCGGACTGCCAGGCCGAGTACGACGACCCGGCCGACAGGCGCTTTCACGCCCAGCCGAACGCCTGCCCGGTCTGCGGCCCGGCGCTGTCGCTACCGCTGGAACAGGTGGCCGACGCCCTGCGCGCGGGCCGGGTGGTGGCCGTCAAGGGGCTGGGCGGCTACCACCTGGCGGCGCTGGCCGACCACCAGCCGGCGGTATCCGCGCTGCGCGAGCGCAAGCACCGCGAGGACAAGCCGTTCGCGCTGATGGCGGCGGACGCCGAGGCGGCACGCGCGCTGGTGGAGCTGACGCCGGCCGAGGAGCAGCTGCTGGCCGGGCGCGAGCGGCCGATCGTGATCGCCCGCCGCCGCCCTGGCGCGGCGGTGGCGGCGGCCGTGGCCCCCGGGGCCCCGGACCTGGGCGTGATGCTGCCCTACACGCCCCTGCACCACCTGCTGCTGGCCGACGTGGGCGCACCACTGGTCATGACCAGCGCCAACGTCTCCGACGAGCCGATCGCCTACACCGACGACGACGCGCGCGAGCGCCTGGCGGGGATCGCCGACCTGCTGGTCAGCCACGACCGCCCGATCCACATACGCACCGACGACTCGGTGCTGCGCTCGACCGCCCTCGGGCCGCTGATGATGCGCCGCGCGCGCGGGTACGTGCCGGCCAGCCTGGGGCTGCCGGTGGCGGCGCAGGTGCCGATCACGGCCTACGGCGCCGAACTGAAGAGCACGATCTGCGTGGCCAAGGGCGCGCGTGCCTGGCCCTCGCACCACATCGGCGACCTGGAGAACTGGGAGACGCTGCGCTCGTTCCGCCAGGCCATCGAGCACTTCGAGCGGGTGTTCGCGGTGGAGCCGCAGCTGATCGCGCACGACATGCACCCCGAGTACCTCTCCACCAAGGAGGCCCTGGACCGCACACAGGGGGTCAGTCACCTGGCGGTGCAGCACCACCACGCCCATCTGGCCGCCTGCCTGGCCGAGCACGGCCGCAGCGGGCCGGTCTTGGGCGTGATCTACGACGGCACCGGCTACGGCCCCGACGGCACGGTCTGGGGCGGGGAGCTGCTGGCCGCTTCGCTCGACGGCTACGAGCGCGCCGCGCACCTCTGGCCCGTGCGGCTGCCGGGCGGCGAGCGCGCCATCCGCGAGCCGTGGCGGATGGCATGCGCGTGGCTCACGGAGATCGCGGGTGACGAGCCGGCGCTCCCCGCCGCCCTGGCCGGCCGGGTGGACCCCGAGCGCTGGCGCCAGGTGGCGGGGCTCTGTCGCAGCGGAACGGCGTCGCCGCTGACCACGAGCGCAGGGAGGCTGTGCGACGCCGTGGCCGCCCTCTGCGGCGTGCGGACCGAGGTCAGCTACGAGGGCCAGGCGGCGGTGGAGCTGGAGGGGCTGGCGCACACCGCGGGTCCGGCCGGGCCGGCGTACGAGATGCCGCTGGAGGACGGGGTGCTGGACGCACGGCCGCTGGTGTCGGCTGTGGCAGCCGACATGGACGCCGGCGCCGACCCGGCGCTGGTGGCGGCCCGCTTCCACGCGTCGCTGGCGCGCTCCAGCGCCGACGCCGCCGCCTGGCTGGCCCGCGTCCGCGGCCTGGAGACGGTGGCCGTGTCCGGCGGTGTGTTCCAGAACCGCCTGCTGCTCGAGCAGATGGCCGCCGGGGTGCGCGGGCACGGCCTGGAGCTCCTGCGCCCCGAGCGGCTGCCGCCCAACGACGGCGGTATCGCCTACGGCCAGGCGGCGGTGGCGGCGGCGCTGTCGCTTGTGCCTAAGCGCCAAACGTAGACGCCCGATTTGACACTTCGCCGGATCGAACGTCTATTGAGCGCTGGCAGAGGTAACGAACCGAGGCGGGGGTAGTCGATGCAACTTTGTACGCGCAACATCGTCGTGGTCATGGCGCTTTCGTGCGGCCTCGTGACGGCAGCGACCACTGCGGCGGCTACGCCGGACGCGGTTGGTGGAGCCGAGGCGACGGCCAAGAAGAAGTGCGGCAAGGGCAAGACACGGGTCAAGCGCAAGGGCCGCCGCAGCGTGTGCGCGAAGAAGTGCAAGTCGGGCTACAAGCACAAGGTGAGCAGGCGCGGCAAGGTCAGCTGTGTGCGCCGGCGGCGTAGCTCCACGCCGGCACCGGGCCAGCCGCAGGCCAACAGCGGGCCGAAGGCGGGTAACTACAGCGGCACCACCGCCCAGAACCGCAGCGTCACGTTCACCGTCGCCGGCGGACAGGTCACGAACTTCCAGGCCGGCGTGAACACCTTCTGCTCGACGCCGGGCAACAGCCGCATCGTGATCGACGCGATCGCGAACGTGCCGCCCATGGCCGTCGGCCCCGATGGGTCGTTCAGCTACAAGGGAACCTCCGACGAGGGTAATCCGGAGATCGCCGGCAAGATCACAGGCGCCAGCGCTTCCGGCACCGTCGGGATGAACCGGGGGGACACCAACTACAGCGGGGGCCAGCTCACGTTCGGTAGCTGCTCGGCCTCGGGCGTGACCTGGTCCGCGGGCGGCTGACCGCGCTCAGAACTTAGCCACGCCGGGGTGGCGCGGCCCGCCCTGGCGCTTGGATCCCGGCGGCGCGAAGCGCGGGAATGGCTCCGTGCGCTTGGCGTTCCACGCCACCGTTCCATAGTGCTTGCGCACGTAGCGCATGAGGTCGTCGCGGTGGTCCCAGCAGGCATATCGGGTGGGCCCGCAGACACCGTTGCCGGTCCAGGTCAGCCATGCGCCCGGCATGGCGTCCAGGTATTCGCCGAAGAGCTGGGCGCGCAGTTGGTCGACCAGGCTGGCCTGGGTGTGCTCGTCAGGAACCGCGTCGCAGAACTGACAGCGGAAGACCAGGCGGGTGGGCACGGTCTCAGGGTATCCCGGCCATCAGGTCAGCCCGGTGTACCAGAGGCCGAAGAGCACGCCGAACGTGCCCAGCGCCGGTATCAGCACGGTCCGGTAGAGAGGCTCCACGCGGGGCCTGGTGAGCACCCACGCGAAGACCCCGGTGCAGGCAGCCATCGAGGCCACCGACATCGGGGCGAACACCGCCAGCGCGGCCAGCGCCTCAAGCCGGGTCGGCAGCGCGGCGATCAGGAGCAGGACGATCGCGCCGGTGCCGGCGATGCCGTGCAGCGTGCCGATTGCGGCGGCCTGGGCCGGCGTGCGCGAGAGCTGGTGGGTGTGGGGGGGATCACCGGCCCGGAACAGGTGCCGGCGGTCGGGTCCGTGCACCGGCGGGCTCTGGTGGCGGTGCGGCGCGGAGCGGTAGTCGCCGCGCAGCCACTTGAACATGACCCGCCCGGCCAGCACCAGGATCAGCACGCCGACGGCCTTCTCGGCCCCGCGCTCCAGCCAGCCGGGAAGGTCCGACTTGAACACGATCAGCGGCGCGCCGATCACGATCAGGGTTGCGGCGTGGCCGGCACCCCACCACGCGCCCAGACGCGCGGCAGCACGCGCGTCGGCGCGATCCGAGGCCATCAGCGACGTGACGGCCACCAGGTGATCGGGGTCCGAGGCGTGCCTGAGCCCGAGCGCGAACGCGATCACCAGCGCCACCAGCAGCGGGGCGCCGTCGAAGTACGCGGTCAGCCACGCGTCGGCGTGCTCCAGCGGGCCGAACAACCACTCGAAGCTCACCGCCCCGCCTCCTTGCCCGCGCACGCCGGGCACAGCCCGACGATCGGGTCGTGGGTGAAGCGGGCCTGCCAGCCGAAGCGCTCCCGCAGCTCCGCCCGCAGGCCGTCGAGCTCCGTGGGCTCCACCGCCTGGACGCGTTGGCACGAGCCGCACACCAGGTACTCGCGCACGCCCGCGCCGGCGCGCACGTACAGACCGGGGGAGTGGCCGAGGTGGAAGTGGCGAACCAGCCCGACCTCCTCCAGCGTCTCGAGGTTGCGATAGACCGACGCTACGTCGGTGCCTGCCTGACCGCCGACCCGCTCGGCCAGCCGCTCGGCGGTCATCGGCTCGTCGCTGCCGTACAGCGCCTCGAGCATCAGCCGCCGCGCGGAGGACACCCGCAGCCCGCGCTCGCGCAGGGCGGTGACCGCGTCGGCGACGCCGGGCGCGCGCACCGCCGGTCCCGTGGCCGGGACGGTCACACCTCACCTCCCCAAGTGGGTTACATGCAACTGCGACTAGGTCGCAGTTGCGGCGTACTCTACGCGGCCGGGGCGGCTACGGCAACCAACGCGTCGAACGCGTCAGTGGGAGTGGTCGTGGTCGGCCTCCACGCCCTGCTCGTGGGCATGCGGATGGCTGTGCGTCGTGCCGTCCTCGTGCGTGTGCTCGTGCTCGTGTTCGGTGTGCTCGTGGTCGTGGCTTGTGTGCGCGTGCGCGTGGCTCTCGCCGTCGTGCGCGTGCTCGTGCGTGTGGGGGGTCTCGTGCGTGTGCTCTCCGTCCATGGGTTGAGTATGGTCAATCGCGTGAGCGAACTGGCGCCGGATTACTTCACCAAGCACCTGGCGGACGTCGATCCTGAGATCGCGCAGGTGGTCGCCGACGAGGAGCGCCGCCAGGAGGCGACGCTGGAGATGATCGCCTCCGAGAACTTCGTGCCCCAGGCCATTCTGGACGCGCAGGGCTCGGTGCTGACCAACAAGTACGCCGAGGGCTACCCGGGACGGCGCTACTACGGCGGTTGCGAGCACGTGGACGTGGCCGAGGAGCTGGCTATCGCGCGCGCCAAGGAGCTGTTCGGCGCGGAGTACGTGAACGTGCAGCCGCACTCGGGCGCACAGGCCAACGCGGCCGTCTACCACGCTCTGCTGCAGCCGGGCGACGGCATCCTGGGCATGAAGCTCGACCACGGCGGCCACCTGACCCACGGCATGAAGATCAACTTCTCCGGCCGGCTCTACGACATCGTGGCCTACGGCGTGCGCGAGCAGGACTCGCGGCTGGACATGGACGAGCTCCAGAAGCTGGCCGAGGAGTTCCGCCCCAAGCTCGTGCTGGCCGGCTGGTCCGCCTACCCGCGTCAGCTCGACTTCCAGCGCTTCCGCGAGATCGCAGACTCCATCGGCGCCTACCTCGTGGTGGACATGGCCCACTTCGCCGGCCTGGTGGCCGCCGACGAGCACCCCAGCCCAGTGCCTCACGCCGACGTGGTCACCAGCACCGTGCACAAGACGCTCGGCGGCGCTCGCGGTGGCATGATCCTGGCCAAGGAGGAGTACGCGAAGAAGCTCAACTCGGCGGTCTTCCCCGGCCAGCAGGGCGGCCCGCTGATGCACGTGGTGGCCGGCAAGGCGGTCGCGCTGAAGATCGCCAAGTCCGAGCTCTTCCGCGAGCGCCAGCGGCGGACCGTGGCGGGCGCGGCGGCGGTGGCCGAGGAGCTGGTCGGCGGGGGCATCGACGTCCTGACCGGCGGCACCGACGTGCACATCGTGCTGGTCGACCTGCGCAAGTCCGAGC
Source organism: uncultured Solirubrobacterales bacterium (assembly GCA_963750365.1). Lineage (GTDB taxonomy): Bacteria > Actinomycetota > Thermoleophilia > Solirubrobacterales > Thermoleophilaceae > JAAYBF01. The sequence goes on along the minus strand of CAVVQE010000002.1, from coordinate 1,765,568 downwards.
TCGACGGCCAGCAGGCCGAGGACCGCCTGCACGAGATCGGCATCACCACCAACCGCAACGCCGTGCCGTTCGACCCTCGCCCGCCGGCAGTGTCGTCGGGCATCCGGCTGGGCACGTCGGCGCTTGCCACGCGCGGCCTCCAGGTCGATGACTTCCACGAGGTCGGGCGCGTGATCGCCGAGGCACTGACCGGCGACTTCGGCGAGGCCGAGCGCTCCGCGCTGAGCGAGCGCACGGCCGCGCTGGCCGAGCGCTATCCGCTGTATCCACAGCTCTCCCCCGCCGCGGCGGTCTAGCCCGCCGGCGTGAGCGAGGCCCTCTTTCGCCTGGAGGGAGTCCGGGCGACGCGCGGTGGCGCGACCGTGCTGCACGGGATCGACCTCGAGCTGGACCACGGTGCGACCGCCCTGCTCGGGCCCTCGGGAAGCGGCAAGAGCACGCTGCTGCGGCTGCTCAACCGGCTGGCCGACCCGGCCTCCGGGACCGTCAGCTTCCGCGGGCGCAACGTGGCCGAGCTGGATCCGCGCGAGCTGCGCCGCGAAGCGTGTCTGGTGCCCCAGACACCCGTGCCGCTGCCCGGCACGGTGGCCTACAACGTGGGCTTCGGGCCCTCCCTGTGCGGGCGCGAAGCCGACGTGGCCGCGGCGCTGGACCAGGCCGGGCTGGACGCCTCGTTCGCCGACCGCGACGCCGGCGAGCTGTCCGTGGGCGAGTCCCAGCGCGTGATGCTGGCCCGGGCGCTGGCGCTCAGGCCCGCCGTACTGCTGCTGGACGAGCCCACCTCCGCGCTGGACGAGCTGGCCCGCGACGGGGTCGAGCAGACACTTTCCGAGCTCGACGTGTCGATGGTGCTGGTCACCCACGACCGCGGCCAGGCGGCGCGGCTGGCCGGGCGCGTCGTGCGGCTGGAGAACGGGACGCTCGAGTGACCGCGGGCGTCGACGTCACGTGGGGCGAGGTGGCGGCAACGCTGGTGCTGGTCGGGCTGGCCCTGGCGGTCTCGTTCGGGCGGGGCGCGCGGTTGGAGGGCGACCTGGCGCAGGCGGCCGCGCGCTCGTTCGTGCAGCTGATCGCCGTCGGCTTCGTGATCCAGGCCATCTTCGACTCGGACAGCCTGCTGGTGGTGGTCGGGCTGCTGAGCGTGATGGTGGGCGTGGGCACGATCACCGCGCGGCGGCGTGCGGCTGCCGTGCCCGGCGCGACCCTGCCGGTGCTGCTGGCGCTGAGCGCGGCGGCTGCCGGGACGCTCAGCCTGGTGCTGGCGCTGGGCGTGTTCGACGCCACGCCGCGCTACCTCGTGCCGGTGGGGGGCATGGTCATCGGCAACGCGATGACTGCCACCGCGGTCGCGCTCAATCGCCTGGCCGACGACGTGGCCGATCAGGCGGCCCGGATCGAGGCGACCCTGGCCCTCGGGGCCACGGCCGCGCAGGCCACCAAAGACCTGATCACCCGCAGCCTGCGCTCGGCGCTGATCCCGCTGATCGACCAGACCAAGACAACCGGCCTGGTCGCATTTCCCGGCGTGATGGTGGGAAGCCTGGTGGCGGGGGCCGAGCCCATCGACGCGGTCCGCCTCCAGCTGGTGCTGCTGTGGATCCTGCTCGGCAGCGTGTCGCTGTCCGCCCTGATCGCCACCGCCATCGGCTACCGCGGCTTCTTCACCGCCGCCGATCAGCTGCGCGAACCGGTCCGGCCCTCGCGCGCGTAGACCAGGCATGGTCCAGCGCAGCGCCCGCTCGGCAGCACCGCCCGAAGCCGCTTGGGCGCTGCTGGCGCGTCCTGGCCGCTGGCACGAGTGGGCGCCGCACGTGCGCGGCGCGTGGGGGCTCGGCAAGCCCGAGGTGCGCTCCGGGGCCCGCGGCGTGGTCCGGCTGCTCGGCGCTCTGCCCGTGCCCGCGACCATCACCGAGAAGGTCGACGGGCGCTCGTGGAGCTGGCGGGTGGGCCCGGTGGACATGGTGCACCAGGTGCGCCCGCGTGCCGACGGCTGCGAGGTGGTCATCCAGATGCACGCCGCCGCTCCGCTCGAGGCGCTGCTCGCGCGAGCCTACGCCCCGCTCGTCGGGGCGTTGCTGGGGCGCCTGGCCGCGCTCGCCGAGCGTGGCTGAGCCGCGCGCGGGGCGTCGGCCTCGCGCTACGCTGAGATCTGTGACGGGAGCACTTGAGAGGCCGGGGTTCGAGAAGCCGCAGCTGCCCGTCAAGCCCAGGCTGCGCGGTGTCTCGCACCAGTGGGCCTTCTTCGTGTCGCTCGCCCTGGGCGCCGCGCTCGTGCTGACCGCGCCCAGCGGCCGGGCGATGACGGCCGCCGGCATCTACGCCGCCTGCGTGGCCACCCTGTTCGGCACCAGCGCGCTCTACCACCGCATCAACTGGCGCACCGAGTCCGCCCGCCGCTGGATGCGGCGCCTGGACCACTCGGCCATCTTCCTGCTCATCGCCGGCTCCTACACGCCGTTCGCGATCCTGGTCGTCGACGGCACGATGGCCCAGGTCATCACCGGCGTGGTCTGGGGCGGCGCGCTGCTCGGGATCCTGCTCAAGCTCGTCTGGATCGATGCCCCCAAGTGGCTGGCCGCGCTGGCCTACGTGCTGCTCGGCTGGGTCGCGGTGGTCGTGATGCCGGAGATGATGTCCGACCTGGGCATCACCGCAACCGCGCTCGTGGCGGCCGGTGGGCTGCTCTACACGGTCGGCGCAGTCATCTACGCGCTACGCCGTCCCAACCCGTCACCGACGGTCTTCGGCTACCACGAGGTCTTCCACCTGCTGGTCATCGCGGCGGCTGGGCTCCAGTACGCCGTCATCGCCTTCTGGGTCCTCCCCGGCGCCTGATAAGCGTCGCATTGCGGCGTCCTCGGCCGGCTCGTGTGCTGGTCGCACACTTCGCCGGCTGCGTCCTTGCACTGCTCGCTTCTCAGGCGCCGGGGCGTGGCTGGGGAACCGCCAAGCGTGGGCGTCCTGTCGCACACTTCGCCGGCTGCGTCCTTGCACTGCTCGCTTCTCAGGCGCCGGGGCGTGGCTGGGGAACCGCCAAGCGTGGGCGTCCTGTCGCACACTTCGCCGGCTGCGTCCTTGCACTGCTCGCTTCTCAGGCGCCGGGGCGTGGCTGGGAATGGGGGACCGCCTAGCGACGGTTGACGTCCCGGCGGGGCCAGGGCCCCGCTGAGACGACAACCGTCGTGGTTTGGCGGCGGCTAGCGCTTCAGCCGCAGGCTCGCGACCCAGCCGGCGTGGTCGGAGGGCCACAGCCCCGTCGAGGTGCGGTTCCTGCGATCGGTTCCGACCACGGTGGCCTTCTTGCCCCTGATCTTCTTGCCCTTGATCAGGATGTGGTCGATCCGGTGATCGGCCGGGAACGGCGGCTTGTCGTTGGCCAGCGGGTTCTTCAGGCAGCAGGTGTAGGGCGTCTCCTTGCCCTTGCGGGCCTGCAGCCACGCGTCCTTGAAGCCGGCCTTGACGATGGTGCGGTAGGCGACCGGGCTGGCGCCGGTCTTGTTCTTGCGATCGGAGTTCAGGTCGCCGACCACGATCGTCGTGCGCTTCGAGCGTGCGGGGCCCCTCTTGGCCACGAGCTCCTTCGCCTGGGCCACCCGCGGCGCCTCGGCCGCCGACTCCAGGTGGGTGTTCACGAAGCGGAACTTGCGCCCCTTGAGCGAACCCTCGACCCACGCCCAGCCACGCCGGCTGGTGATCACGCCGGTCTGCACGGGTACGCCGATGTCGGCCTTGTACCGGGCCGACTTCTTCCGCGTCAGCTTCGGCGCGTTCTTGCCGGTGCGCACCAGGATCACGTCACGCATCGTCAGGCGCACGTCGTACTGCTGGGTGGGCGCCTCGATGTCCGCCTCCGTCTGCGAGATGGCGGTGCGGTACCTCAGCTTCTTGCGCTTGAGCTCGCGGTTCAGCGTCTTCAGGAAGTCGTAGACCACCTGCTTCGAGGGCGTCGCCGAGCCATCCTTGACCCCGGTCGGGCTGCGGCGCCAGAGCGCCACCTCCTGCAGGCCGATCAGGTCGGGCTTGGTCTTCTTGACCTCGTTGGCCAGCAGCTTGGCGCGGGCCGGGAAGTTCGTGAACTGGATCTGGTTCCACAGCTCCTGCGTCTTGGCCTCGAACGACGCGCGGTCGGGCGCGCCGATGGGCAGGAAGATGTTGCCGCCCAGGTAGATGTTGCGGGTCATCACCTTGAGCGTGGGATCCTTGTCCTTCTTCTTGGCGGAGGCGGCGGGGGCGAAGGACGTGGCGGCCAGCGCTGCGACACAAAACGCCACTGCCCAGCGGGTCAGGCGGTCTACGGTCATATTCTCTCCTATGGCTCCGACGGGGGTACCTGCAGCGTACAAACCCCGCGCGGGCTGAGAGTCGCGGCCGGTCGCGGGGGTAGTGTGGACCCGGATGAACGGCCTCGACGCGCTCTGGGCGTTCCTGGTCGCCGGTGCCGTGACGCTGCTGCTCACTCCGCTGGCGGCGCGCCTGGCCCACCGCCTCGGCGCCATCGACCAGCCGCGCGAGCGTTCGCTGCACGAGTTCCCCACGCCGAGCCTGGGCGGCCTGGCCATCCTGGCCGGCGTTCTGGCGTCGGGCCTGATCTTCCTGCCGCTCTCGATCGAGACCAGGGGCATCCTGGGCGGAGCGGTGTTGATCGCGCTCGTCGGCGCGGTCGACGACGCCACCGCCGAGGGCATGTCCGCGCTGCCCAAGCTGCTCGGGCAGCTCGCCGCAGCGGGGGTGGTGGTGGCCAGCGACGTCCGGGTCGAGAATCTGACGCTGCCCTTCATCGACCCGCTGGACCTGGGCCAGTGGGGCATTCCGCTGACGCTCCTGGGCATCGTCGCGGTCATGAACGTGGTCAACTTCACCGACGGTGTCGACGGCCTGGCCGCGGGGGTGTGCACCATCGCCGCGGCCACGTTCGCGGTCATCGCGCTGTCGCTGGATCGCGTCGACGCCGGCATCCTGGCCGCCGTGGTGGCAGGCGCCTCGATCGGCTTCCTGCGCCACAACTTCCACCCGGCATCGGTCTTCATGGGCGACTCCGGCTCGAACCTGCTGGGGCTCCTGCTGGCCTGCGTGGCCATCCAGGGGGTGCTGAAGACGGCCGCCGTCGTGGCCCTGTTCTTCCCGCTGGTCATCCTGGCCGTGCCGGCGCTGGATGCCACGTTCGTGGTGGCCAAGCGGCTGAAGTACCGCCGTCCGGTCTACTCCGCCGACCGCTGGCACTTCCATCACCGGCTGGCCAACATCGGCTTCTCGACGCGGCGGACCGTGCTCTACCTGTACGCCTGGACCGTGTCGCTGGCGGCGCTGGCCTTGGCGCTGCGCTTCGTGCCCTACTCGCAGGACGACGGGGAGCTGAACCTGGGCTGGGCCCTGGTCATGCTGGCGTTCGGCGTGCTGGCCGTAGCGGCCAGCTTCTACCTGGTCTACGTGCTCGAGCTGTTCAAGTTCCGGCGCATCCGCGAACGCCAGATGCGCACGCGCGAACAGATCGAGGAGGAGATGGAGACCGGCGAGTTCGATGCCGTGCAGGGGGCTCGCGCCCCACCCCCCGTTGACCGGTGGCCTGCGCCTAGAGCACCTGCACGTGGGGCGATCCGCTGGCCACCCGGAAGCGGCCGATGGTCCGCGCCCTGGCGTTCGGGTCCAGCGCGTCGACGCCCTTGAACGTGACCAGCATCTGGTCGCGGCTGACCTCGGCCACGCCGTAGCCGCGCGATGTCTGCTGGGTGTACTTCAGGTGCGGGTTGGTGACCAGCAGGTTGTTGCTCAGCAGGGTCGTCTGCTCCCGCGTCAGCGGTAGGCCGGTCGTGCTGGCCACGGTCTCCGGGATGCCGAGTGAGGTGATCGAGCCGCCCACGAACTCGGTGGCCACGCTGTCGGGCCCGCGCCCGTTCACGCCAACGTCGCCGGCGAAGAACGTGTGGATGTCACCGGTCAGGAAGCTGACGTCGCGAATGTCCTTGGCGCGCACGAAGTCCAGGATCTCGCGCCGCTCGACCCCGTAGCCGTCCCAGCTGTCCTTGGTGATCTGCGCACCCTGGGCCAGCTCCAGCGACATGACCATCAGCTGGTTTCCGATCAGCTTCCAGCTGGCGCCGGACGCCCGCAGGCGACGCTTGAGCCAGTCCTTCTGGCGGTCGCCCAGGAAGCGCCGCGGCTTGTTCTCGGCGTCGGCGCAGGGGGTGAAGAAGGCGTCACCGCAGGGCTGGTCGTCGCGGTCCTGGCGCTCGTCGAGCAGGAACAACTCGACGTTCGCGCCCATGCGCATGCGCCGGTACAGGTCGCTGCCGATCTCGGGCTGGCCGTACAGCGGCTCGAACGGCATGTACTCGTAGAAGGCGCGGTAGCCATTGGCCTTGCGGTTGAGAAACGGGACGCGGACCTGCTGGGTCTCCTCGCCGGGGGACGCGCCGGCGTAGTTGTCCTCGACCTCGTGGTCGTCCCAGATGCCCACGTAGGAGTGCTGGGCGTGCATGGCGCGCAGGTTGGCGTCGGACTTGTACTGGCGGTACTTGGCGCGGTACTCGTCCAGCGTCTGGACCTCGCCGTCGCGATTGGCGCCGAGCGTGTCCTTGCGCGGGCCCTTGTAGAAGTTGCGCTCGTAGATGTAGTCGCCGAGCCCGACCACCAGGTCGGCGTCCTCGGCGGCGATGGCCCTGTGCGCGCCGTAGTAGCCCGCCTGCCAGTCCTGGCACGAGAAGAAGACGATCTTCACCGGCGCGCGTGAGTCGGCGGCGGGCATGGTCTGGAAGCGGCCGACCGGGCTCGATCCGGTGCGGGTCTCGAAGCGGTACCAGTACTCCTGGCCGGGCTTCAGGAACTTGCCCGCCATCCGCGTCTCGAGGCAGTGGTCCTTGCGCGCGCGCACCGTCTTGGTGGTGCGGGCGACCACCTTGCGGAACTTCGGGTCGCGCGCGATCTCGACGCCGAGCTTGTAGTCACCGGACTGGCCCTCCATCCGCGTCCACAGCGAGACGCCGCGCTCAGCCGGCGTGCCGGCGGCCACGCCCTGGGCAAAGCTGCCCTCGCGGGCGAGTTGAAGCCCGCGCCGCCGCGTGCGGCGCCTGGCGGCGGCGACGGGGTCGACCGCGACGCCGCCGAGGATCAGCGCACCCGCGCCCACACCGGCGCGGCCGATGAACTCGCGGCGATCCATGGGCTCCCGCTCCACCGGGCGAGACTATCCCGCCCGGCCGGGTTGCGGTAGCGGTTCTGTGAACGTGGCCGACCTGGGCGGGCCTCCCCTCAGAACAGCGTCGCCTGGACGCGCGCCGCCGGCTCGGGTTCCGCGATGTCGTCGCCGGCGGGGGCCGGCCGCAGAAAGCGCCGGCCGTGGCCGTGGGTCAGGCGGGCGATCCGCTCTCGCTCGGCACGGGGCGCGTAGGCGCCGCGCGCGTACAGGCGCTCGTAGCGCGGCACCAGATCCGGCCGCTGTGCACGGAGCCAGTCGAAGAAGATGCCGCGCACCTCGCCGCGAAGGTGCAGGGCGATGCCGCCGGCGCTGACCGCGCCTGCCTCCGCGGCTAGCTCGAGGATGCGCTCGACCTGCTTCGGCGAGTCGTTGATCCCCGGCATCAGCGGCGCAATCAGGATCCCCGTGGGGATGCCCTGGCGGTTGAGCTCGGCCACCGCCTCGATACGCGCGCGTGGGTTGGGGGTGTGCGGCTCGGTGGCACGCCACGCCTTCTCGTCGAGCGTGGGTATCGACAGGTTGGCGCTGATCCGCGGCACCCGCTTCATCTCCGCGATGTCGCGCAGCAGCAACGGCGACTTCGACAGCACCGATCCGGGGGTACCCGACTCGGCCAGCGCCTTCCAGATCTCGGGCATCAGCCGGTAGCGGCCCTCGACCCACTGGTAGGGGTCGGTGTTGGTGCCGAGGGCGACGTGCTCGTGCCGCCACGACGGCCGCCGCAGCTCGCCGCGCAGCACCTCGGGGACGTTGACCTTGACCACGATCTCCTTCTCGAAGTCGCGCCCCGCGCCCAGGTCCAGATACTTGTGGGTCGGGCGCGCGAAGCAGTAGATGCAGGCATGGGCACAGCCCCGGTAGGGGTTGATGGTCCAGCGGAACGGCATGCGCGACGCGGCGGGGACCTTGTTCAGCGCCGACTTGGCCCGGACCTCGTAGAAGCGGGTGTCCAGGGCTTCGGGCGCGTCGAAGGTGCGCACCGCCGCGTCGTGGTAGCCGGGGAGCGTCCGAGAATCCTCGGCCTCGATCTGCTGGGCATCCCATCGCATACGAACACATGTTCGCATACGGTGCGGCGGATCCGGTGACCTGCATGAGTCCGCAGAAACTCACCCTCACGGTGCATTTCTGCGGACTCGTCGGCGGGCCTGGCGAACCGCGGCCTACGCCCCGACCAGCGTGGCCACGAGCCGCCGCGGACCGCCGCTGTCGCGGTGCTCGCACAGGTAGATGCCCTGCCAGGTGCCGAGGGCGAGCTGTCCCGCCGGCCACCGGCAGCGTCAGCGACGGGCCCATCAGCGACGCCTTGATGTGCGCCGGCATGTCGTCCGGGCCCTCGAGCGTGTGGGTCCAGTAGCGGGCGTCCTCGGGCACCGCCGCGTTCACCCACGACTCGAAGTCGCGCCGCACGTCGGGCGACGCGTTCTCGTTCACGGTCAGGGAAGCCGACGTGTGCTGGATCCACAGGTGCAGTAGCCCCGCCCCGGCGCCTGGCAGCGCGGGCACACCCGATGTCACCTCGTCGGTGATCAGGTGAAAGCCGCGTGGGCGCGCGGCCAGCGTGATCTCGGTCTGCTCGATCATTGGCGGGATCTCCGGGTCGCTCCTAATATTGCTCACGAAAGCATTTCCAGGCAGGCGCGCCTGTCTCTCGCGGTCGGGACCGTCCCCTGAACGACTCAGACCGTGATGATGGAAGAACCCGTACAGGGACAGGAGAAGCACCATGCGACCCGGCCTCCGCCAGCGTTACGGATGGCGCAAATCGTTGGACGCGGGGATCGCGGTGCCTGACAGCCGGCTCGCCATGGCCCAGGGCGCGGCGTGGTTTGCCTCGGTGGCCGCCGTTCTGGGGATGGTCGTCGTGCTGCTGCCCCAACCCGGAGGAGCCGACCGGCTGGGGTTGGCGGCCGTGGCCCTGGCCTCGGGTGTCCTGGCCGCCGCGGCGCTGGTGGGCGGGCAGCGGCTGCCGCGATGGTCGTTCGCCGCCGGCTCGCTGCTGGCCACGGTGGTGGCGGGAGCCGCCACTCACTACGGCGGCGAGAACTCGTTCTTCACCGCCGTGCCGTTCCTGTTCCCGGTGCTCTACGCCGCCTGGTTCCAGCCACGCCCGGTCAGCCTGCTGGTCATCACCCTGACGGGCGCCCTTCTGGCGGGCGAGCTGATCCACGAGGACCGTGGCGACGCCGCCGCGGGCGCCTGGGTGGCCGCGGCGGGCACGCTGACCGCGGCCGGTTTGCTGGTCGGGGCGCTGCGGGAGCGCGTCAGCCACAAGGTGGCCGGGCTGACCGACGCGGCCCGCCGCGACCCGTTGACCGGGCTGCTCAACCGGCGCGGCTTCGGGGAGGTATTCGACATCGAGATCGAGCGGGCGCGGCGCACCGACCAGAGCCTGAGCGTGATCGTCGGCGACCTGGATCGGTTCAAGCTCGTAAACGACCGCCACGGCCACGCCGCCGGCGACGACGCCCTTCGCCGCGTCGGCCGCGCGCTGGACTCCGGCAAGCGCAGCTGGGACATCGCCGCGCGGATCGGGGGTGAGGAGTTCGCGATCCTGGCCCCCGACACCGACGAACACGGCGCGTACATCCTGGCCGAGCGCATGCGCACCGGCATCCAGAGCGCGTTCGCGGACGCGGGCGGGGGCGAGGGCCTGACCATCAGCTTCGGCATCGTGAGCTACCCGGTGCACGGTCAGACCGGCACGTCGCTGCTCCAGGCGGGCGATCAGGCCCTGTATGCCGCCAAGCGCCTGGGCCGCAACCGGTCGGTGATCTCGAGCGCGGAGGTGCCCGGCATCCTGGGCGGCGCCGCCACCCGCGCCGGTCACGACGACGTGTCTGTGGAGCTGAGCAGCCTGCTGTCGCTGGCCGAGGCGCTGGACGTCCGCGACAGCGGCAGCGCCACCCACTGCCGGCGCGTAGGGCGCTACGCCGAGCTGATCGCACGCGAGCTGGGGCTGCCGCCGGACTCCGTCGAGCGGGTGCGGATCGCGGGCGTGCTGCACGACGTCGGCCGTGTCGGAGTCCCCGACGAGCTGCTGACCAAGGACGGCCCGCTGGACGAGGAGGAGTGGCACTGGGTCCGCTCACACCCCGAGATCGGCGCCCGGATGCTGGAGACCACCGACTTCGCCGACATCGGCGCCTGGATCCTCAGCCACCACGAGCGACCCGACGGCCGCGGCTATCCCGAGGGACGTGAGGGCGAGCTGCCGCTGGAGGCCGCCATCCTGGGCGTGGCGGACGCCTACGAGGCCATGACCGCGGCACGTCCGTACCGGGCAGCGCTGGATCCGCAGGCGGCATCCGACGAGCTGCGCCGTGGCTCGGGGCGCCAGTTCGACGAGCGGGTGGTAGACGCGCTGCTCCGGGTAGTGTGACCGACATCGGAGCGGTGCTCGCCGGACGGCGTCCGGCGGTGCTCCTCGCCGCGGGGGTGTCTGCTCGCTACAGCCGCCACCAAGTAGCCACGCCCGCGTGGCCTCATATACAGTCTCTCGCCCGCCAGGGAACCCCTTGACGACGCACGCCCTGAACACACAAACCCCCGCAGCCGCGCCTGGTGCAGGCCTCGCCCTTCTCCGCTACCTGGATCTGATCGTCCTCGCGCTGGCGCTGCCGTTCTTCCTGGTGCTGGCGCTGCCGCTGCTGGGCTACGCCGCCATCGCCGCCGTGTGGCTGATCCAGCGTGCCGTGCAGCACTTCGCGAACGCCAAGGCCGAGGCCAGCGACGACCCGCGCACGAGCGTCGGCGTCCTGGCCGGCAGCATGCTCGGCCGCGGCTGGCTGACGGCGGGCACGATCCTGGCGGTCGGCCTGATCGGCGCCCGCGCCGACGGCCTGGCGGCCGCCGTGCTGGCCATCTCGCTGTTCACGATCTACTTCGCCGCGCAGATGGTCGTGCGCCCGTTCGACGAGGCCGCGCGCAAGCCGCTGCCGCCGAGGGAGCCGCGCGTATGACCGCGCTGAAGAACGCCTCGACCAAGGCCAAAGTCCTCATCGGCGGCGGCGTCGTAGTTGCCCTGGTCGTGGCCCTGTTCGGCATCTTCGGATCCGAAGGCCGCAACAACGAGTTCCAGCCCCAGAACGAGTTCAAGCTCGATCCCTGGATCTCGCTGAAGCTCGGGCCGCTGGACATGAGCATCAACAAGGCAGTGCTCTACGTGTTCCTGGCCGCCGGCCTGGCCACCTGGATCATGGTCTACATCAGCAAGCGCATGACGCAGCGGCCGAACAACACGCAGACGGCCGTCGAGGCCGCGTACGAGTTCGCCTCGAACCAGATCGTGGGCTCGAACATCAGCGACCGCAAGCTGGCCACGAAGTGGTTCCCGTTCATCGCCACGCTCTTCTTCTTCATCCTGTTCTCGAACCTGATCGGCTACATCCCGCTGCCGACCAACACCGAGCACACCTTCAGCCTGTTCGGGCTGAACATCCCGTCGTTCGCCATCTATGCAGCCACCGCGAACGTGTCGATCCCGCTGGTACTGACCCTGATGGTCGTGGGCATCTACCACTACGAGGGCGTACGCAAGAAGGGCCCGATCAACTACGTGAAGGGCTGGATCCCGGCCGGCACGCCGGGCGGCCTGCTGTTCCTGATCCTGCCGATCGAGATCATCTCGCAGTTCGTGCGGATCATCTCGCTGTCGGTGCGACTGTTCGCCAACCTGCTGGCGGGCCACCTGCTGATCCTGTTCATGGGCGGCGGGCTGGTCGTGATCCTCGGCCTGGCCGCCATCGGCGTGCTGACGCTGCCGGTGGCCATCGCCTTCTTCATGTTCGAGGTGGTCCTGATCGCCGGCCTCCAGGCCTTCATCTTCGCCACCTTGACCTCTATCTACCTCGGCGAGGCCGTAGCCGAGGGTCACTGACTCGAAAGGAGCCACACCAATGGAAGACCTCGCAACGTTTCTAATCGCTCAGGGGAGTAGCTCGAAGGGGCTGCAGTCGATCGCGCTCGGCGTGGGCGCCGGCCTGGGCACGATCGGCCCGGGCATCGGCGTCGGCTACATCTTCGGCAAGGTGATCGAGTCGGTCACCCGCCAGCCCGAGATGCGTGAGGAGATCACCTCGATCCAGTGGCTGGGCTTCGCGCTGACCGAGGCGATCGTCTTCTACGCGTTCATCTTCGGCCTGATCGCCTTCTTCCTGGGCGGCTGATGCTCGACCTGGGCGCCATCACGACCACGGTCCTGGCCGCGTCCGAGAGCGGCGGGTCGGGCAACTTCCTGGTCACCCCCAGCGTGGGGCTGATGATCTGGACCCTGATCGCGTTCGGCGTCAGCGTGGCCATCCTGCGCCGGCTGGCGTACCCGCGCATCCAGGAGAATCTGGACAAGCGGCGCAAGGCGATCGAGGAGTCGATCGATGCCTCGATCCGTACCAAGGAGGAGGCGGACGAGCTGCTCGAGGAGTACCGCGCCCGCCTGAAGGAGGCCCGCGAGCAGGCCGACGACATCGTCACCCGCTCGCGCCGCGCCGCCGACTCGATCCAGGACGAGGCCAAGGTCGACGCCAAGCAGTACCGCGAGGAGCTGATGGAGACCACGCGGCGCGACATCGAGCAGGAGACCCGCCGCGCGCTCGACGAGATCCGCAAGGAGGTGGCCGACCTCACGGTCATCGCCACCGAGAAGGTCACGCGCAAGTCGCTGGACGACGGCGACCAGCGACGCCTGATCGACGAGGCGCTGTCCGAGGTCGACTTCTCGGCCCTGGCCGGCGACGAGCGCAAGGGCGGCTAGCGGGCGCTCATGGAAGAGATCGCCGAGGTCTACTCACGGTCGCTGTTCGAGGTCGCCAAGGACCAGGGCGACCTGGACCGCATCCACGACGAGCTGGGCGAGTTCGCCGACGCGCTCGCGGGCGACCACGACCTGCAGGTGTTCTTCTTTTCCCCCTACTTCTCCTCGCAGGAGAAGAAGGACGGCCTGGCCAAGCTGGTGGAGGACGCGGACGACAACCTGATGCGCTTCCTCGAGCTGCTGGCCGAACGGCACCGGATGCCGGTGCTGTTTCGCATCAGGCGGTCCTTCGACGACCTGTGGCGGGTAGAGAACAAGCGCCTGCCGGTCACCGTGACCAGCGCGATCGACCTCGACCAGGCCATGGTCGACGACATCGGCCAGAAGATCGAGGAGCAGACGGGCCAGCGCATCGAGCTGTCGAGCAAGGTCGATCCCGACGTGCTCGGCGGCCTCGTGCTGCAGGTCGGAAACATGGTGCTGGACGCCAGCGTGCGCAACCGGCTCGAGCAACTGAGAAAGAGCGTCGCCCGAGCGGCGTAGAAAGGCCAACGAATGCAGATCAAGCCTGACGAGATCACGAGCATCCTGAAGAGCCGCATCGAGGGCCTGGACGAGGGCAGCAGCGCCGACCTCTCCGAGGTGGGCACCGTGCTGTCCATCGCCGACGGCATCTCGCGCGTGCACGGCCTGGACAACTGCATGTCGCTGGAGCTGCTCGAGCTGCCCCACGACGTGACCGGCCTGGCGCTGAACCTGGAGTCCGACAACGTCGGCGCCGTGCTGTTCGGCGACTGGGACAAGATCGAGGAGGGCGACACGGTCAAGCGGACCGGCAAGCTCCTCGAGATCCCCGTCGGCGAGGAGCTGCTGGGGCGCATCGTCAGCCCGCTCGGCCTGCCGCTGGACGGCAAGGGCGACATCAACACCAGCCAGACCCGCCCGGCCGAGTTCAAGGCGCCGGGCATCGTGCAGCGCCAGGGCGTCAAGGAGCCGATGCAGACCGGCATCAAGGCCATCGACTCGATGACCGCCATCGGCCGCGGCCAGCGCGAGCTGATCATCGGCGACCGCCAGACCGGCAAGACCGCGGTGGCCGTCGACACGATCATCAACAACCGCGACAACGACGTGGTGTCCATCTACGTGGCCATCGGCCAGCGCATGTCCACGGTGGTCCAGGTGGCCGAGACGCTGCGCGAGAACAACGCCATGGACAACACGATCATCGTGGCCGCTCCCGCCGACGAGGCCGCGCCGATCAAGTTCATCGCCCCGTACGCCGGCGCCGCCATGGGCGAGCACTTCCTGTACGACGGCAAGCACGCCCTGACCATCTACGACGACCTGACCAAGCACGCGTTCGCGTACCGCCAGATGTCGCTGCTGCTGCGCCGCCCGCCGGGTCGCGAGGCCTACCCGGGCGACGTGTTCTACCTGCACAGCCGCCTGCTGGAGCGCGCGGTCAAGCTCAACGACGAGCTTGGCGGCGGGTCGATGACCTCGCTGCCCATCATCGAGACGCAGGCCGGCGACGTGTCGGCCTACATCCCCACCAACGTGATCTCGATCACCGACGGGCAGATCTTCCTGGAGGGAGACCTGTTCCGCTCCGGTGTGCGCCCGGCCATCAACGTGGGCATCTCGGTGTCGCGCGTGGGCGGTGACGCCCAGCCCAAGGCCATGAAGAAGGTGGCCGGCAAGCTGCGCCTGGACCTGTCCCAGTACCGCGAGCTGGAGGCCTTCGCGCAGTTCGGCTCCGAGCTGGACGCCGACACCCAGGCCACGCTGAACCGCGGTGAGCGCCTGGTCGAGCTGCTCAACCAGGACGAGCTCAAGCCGTGGAAGCCCGCCGACCAGGTGGCGGCCATCTACTCCGGCACGGGCGGCTACCTGGACCGGATCAAGACCGAGCGCATCGGCGAGTTCCACGACTCGCTGCTCTCGCGCCTGCATTCCGAGCAGTCCGACCTGATGGAGACGCTCGGCCAGGGCGACTGGGACGACGACATCGAGAAGAAGCTCGGCGACGCGATCGCCGAGGCCCTTGACGACTTCGGCCCCGACTTCCACGAGGACGGCACGCCGCTCGAGGAGGGCGAGTCGGACCGCATCATGAGCGATGAGGAGCGCGACAAGGAAGGGCGCGCCTCCGGCGACGATTCCGATGAGGATGCCGACGGCGAGGACTCGGGCGACGACGACGATTCCGACGACGCCGAGGCTGAAGAGGAGGAGGAAGCGGCAACGACCGCTTGATCAGGTGTCAGGTATCAGGTCAGGTGTCAGCCCTGGCGATGCTCCCCGGGAGCGCGCCACGGCAGAAGCCTGAAACCTGAAACCTGACAACCCGGAGCGAGCGCAGCGAGCGACCCCATGGCTACACAAAGCGACGTCAAGAACCGGATCGGTTCGGTCAAGAACATCCAGAAGATCACGCGCGCCATGGAGATGGTGGCCGCGGCCAGGCTGCGCCGTGCCGAGCAGCGGATCGAGCACCTGCGCCCGTACGCCCGCGCCATCCGCCGGATGACCCGCCGCACCGTGGAGGCCGTGGAGAAGATCCCGAGCCTGCCGCTGCTGGAGGCCCACGAGTCCGAGGACAAGGTCGGCCTCCTGCTGATCACGGGCGACCGCGGCCTGGCGGGTGCGTTCAACTCGCAGATCCTGCGCGAGGGCAATCGCCGCGCGCTGGCGCTGGAGGAGGAGGGCAAGGAGGTCATCTGGTACGCCTCCGGCCGCCGCGGCGTGTCCTCGCTGGAGTTCCGCGGCCGCGAGGTGTCGGGCCAGTGGGCCGGCTTCACCGACCGCCCCGCCTTCGCGGACGCGCGTGACATCGCGCAGGACATCGCCGCGCAGTACATCGACGGCAAGGTCGACCGCGTGGAGATGATCTACAACGGCTACGTCTCGGCGATGACCCAGAACGTCAGCACCGACGTGCTGCTGCCGCTGGCGGCCGTCGAGGACATCCTCGAGGAGGAGGACGACGAGGAAGAGGAGTCCGAGGAGCGCGACAGCGGCCACAAGACGTTGTGGATCTACGAGCCCGACCCGGAGGAGATCCTCCAGCGGCTGGTGCCGGACTACATCGAGATCTCGATCTTCCGGGCGCTGCTGGAGTCCACGGCGTCCGAGCACGGCGCGCGCATGACCGCAATGCGCAGCGCGCAGGAGAACGCGAGCGACCTGATCTCGGATCTGACGCTCGAGATGAACCGCCAGCGCCAGGCGGAGATCACCCAGGAAATCATGGAAGTCGTGGCCGGAGCAGAGGGCCTGTCCTAACGCCGTCGACTGACCCGGCATCGCTGCCGGCCCAGTAAAGGAGCCTTATGGAAGCCAGCACTACAGAGAAGCCAACCGAGAGCACCAACGGCGACAACGTCGGCCGCATCGAGGAGATCACCGGAGTGGTGCTCGAGGCCGTCTTCGAGGGCCACCTGCCCGAGATCTACAACGCCATCGAGTGCGAGATCCCGTCCCAGGACGAGGACGGTGAGCCCACCAAGCTGGTCTGCGAGGTCCAGCAGCACCTGGGCGACGACCGCGTGCGCGCTGTGGCCATGGACGCCACCGACGGGCTCAGCCGCGGCACCGAGGTGCGCGACACCGGCGGTCCCATCACCGTGCCCGTGGGCGAGAACACCCTGGGTCGCATCTTCAACCTGCTCGGCGACGTGATCGACGAGGCCGGCGAGGTCGAGACCGAGGAGCGCTGGCCGATCCACCGCCCGGCGCCCGACGTCGAGGACCTGACGCCCACCAACGAGATCTTCGAGACCGGCATCAAGGTCGTGGACCTGCTGGCCCCGTACGCCCAGGGCGGCAAGGTCGGCCTGTTCGGCGGCGCCGGCGTGGGCAAGACCGTCTTGATCCAGGAGCTGATCAACAACCTGGCCAAGGAGCACGGCGGCCTGTCGGCGTTCTGCGGCGTCGGCGAGCGCTCGCGCGAGGGCAACGACCTCTGGAACGAGATGAAGGAATCGGGCGTCATCGACAAGACGATGCTCGTGTTCGGCCAGATGAACGAGCCGCCCGGTGCGCGCATGCGCGTGGCGCTGTCGGGGCTGACGATGGCCGAGTACTTCCGTGAGCAGGGTCAGGACGTGCTGCTGTTCATCGACAACATCTTCCGGTTCGTGCAGGCCGGCTCCGAGGTGTCCGCGCTGCTGGGCCGGATGCCCTCGCAGGTGGGCTACCAGCCCACGCTGGAGACCGAGATGGGCCAGCTGCAGGAGCGGATCACGTCGACCCGCGAGGGCTCGGTGACCTCGATCCAGGCCATCTACGTTCCGGCGGACGACCTGACCGACCCGGCCCCGGCGTCGGTGTTCGCGCACCTGAACGCCACCACCACGCTGTCGCGGTCGATCTCCGAGAAGGGCATCTACCCGGCCGTCGACCCGCTGGACTCCACGTCCACCATCCTCAAGCCCGACGTCGTCGGCGAGGAGCACTACCAGGTGGCCACCCAGGTCCAGGAGATCCTGCAGCGCTACAAGGAACTCCAGGAGATCATCGCCATCCTGGGCATCGACGAGCTGTCCGACGACGACAAGCAGACGGTCGGCCGCGCCCGTCGCGTCGAGCGCTTCCTGAGCCAGCCGTTCCACGTGGCCGAGCAGTTCACCGGCACCCCCGGCACCTACGTGTCGATCGAGGAGACGGTGCGCTCGTTCAAGGAGATCGTGGACGGCGAGCACGACGATCGCCCCGAGCGCGCCTTCTACATGAAGGGCGGGATCGACGAGATCACCGACGAGGGCAAGTCCTCCAAGAGCGACGACGAGGACGACGAGTAGTGGCCCGCTCGCAGTTCCCCGTCGAGGTGCTCACGCCCGAGGGCCAGGTGTTCGAGGGCGAGGTGGAGATGGTGTCCACCCGCACCGGCACCGGCTCGCTGGGCGTGCTGGCCAACCACGCCCCGCTGATGGCCATGCTGGAGCCCTCGGAGCTGAGGCTCTACGAGTCGGGATCGGACAACCCCGGCAGCGCCAGCTACACCAGCTACGCCCAGGGCGAGGGCTACCTGCAGGTGGTGGACAACTCGGCGCTGATCATGGTCGAGGATGCGGTCGAGCCCGAGAACCTGGACAAGAGCGAGCTGGAGTCCAAGCTCAAGGACGCCGAAGCTGCCCGCGACGACGCCGAGGAGGACTCCGAGGAGCGCCGCCGTGCGGAGCGCGAGATCAAGCGCGCCAAGGCGTTCCTGGAGATCGCCGACTCCTAGTACGCGCCCGCAGCGGGGTAGCATCGGCGCATGGCACAGAAACTCGACTTCATCGGCATCCCGTCAACCGACTGGGAGCGCTCGAGGCGCTTCTACGTCGAGACGCTCGGCTTCAGGCCCGACGACAAGGCGCAGGCCGAGGTCTGGCTGGGTGAGACGTGCTTCGGCATCTGGGAGCCCGCGAAGTTGGGAATGGAGTTCGCGCCGCAGAAGAACGCGCACCCCGCCATCCACGTGGACGATGTGGCCGCCGCCCGGGCCGAGTTGGAGGCCAAGGGGGTCGAGTTCGCCGGCGAGACGTTCGACACCGGGGTCTGTCACATGGCGCTGTTCACCGACCCCGACGGCAACGACCTGATGCTGCACCACCGCTACGCCCCGGCCTAGAGCGCGCCGAAGAAGCGCGCCGCGATCGGGGCGGCCACCGAGCCGCCCGAGCGCCCGTTCTCGACCATCACGGCGACCGCCAGGTCGCCGCGGAAGGCGATGAACCAGGCGTGGGTGGGGGGCGGGTCGCCGCCGCCGTACTCGGCGGTGCCGCTCTTGCCCGCAGGGCCGCCGGGCACGGTTGCCAGCGCCGTACCGGTGCCCGACGTGACCACCGAGCGCATCAGCGAACGGAGCGTCGCGGCCTGAGAGGCGGGCAACGGCGCGCTTTGGCTACGGCGGTCGCCCGCAAGCAGACGCGGGGCGTGCCAGCGCCCAGCGGCCACGGTGCCGGCCACGCCGGCCATGGCCAGCGGGCTGGTCAGGATCCGGGCTTGGCCGATCATGGCCGCGGCGCGCTCGGTCTTGGTCCGGCCCGGCGGCACCTGGGAGCTGCTGGCGCGCAACCTCAGCCGCGGCCGCTGACCCAGCCCGAATGAGCGGCCGGCGCGGGTCAGGGCGTCGCCGTCGAGGCGCGGCGCCAGCGTCACAAACGCGGTGTTGCACGACTGCGCGAAGTCGCGCGCGAACGGCTGGGCGCCGCCGGCGCCGCCCTCGAAGTTCTTGAACGAGCGTCCGTCCACGGTCGTCGTGCGCGGGCAGCCGACGGTCTCGGAGGGGGACAGCCCGGCGGCCAGCAGCGCGGCGGTGCTCACCACCTTGAAGGTCGAGCCCGGCGGGTAGTTGCCTTCGAGTGCGCGGTCGTAGGTGGAGTCCACAGGCCGGTTGGCCACCGCCAGGATGTCGCCGGAGGAGGGCTGCAGGGCCACCAGCGCCGCTTCGTCGCGCCGACCCTCCAGCGCAGTCTCGGCGGCGGCCTGCGTGCGCCGGTCCAGCGTCGTGCGCAGCGAGCGGCCGGGCCGGCCGCGGCGGCGCATCAGGGTCTCGATCGGCACCCCGTCGGCGCGGACCACGACGCTCCGGTCCGGACTGGGGGCCAGGCGGCGCTCGAACGCCTGCTGCAGGCCCCACTGGCCCACCTCGTCGCCGGGCGCGTAGGGCGCGCCGAGCCGCTTGAGCTGCTCGGCCGTGGCCGGCCCGACGCCGCCCAGCAGGGCGCGCCCGAACGCCCGCGTAGGCGCCAGTTGAGCGGTGCCAGGCACGGCCGCCGCGTCCGGCACGGCCTCAACCGCCGTCTTCACGGCTTTGAAGTCGCGCTCGCGCAAGGCGATCGCCTCGACGAATTGGCGGCTGCCGCCGCGGCGGATGGAACGCTCCAGCCGCTTGGCGTCCACGTCGACCGCGGCCGCCAGTCCGCGTGCGGTGGCGCGCGCGTCGCGCACCTTGCCCGCCTCCGCGCCCACCCGCATGACGGGGCGGGCGGTCATCAGCGCGCGTCCATCGCGACCCAGGATTGCGCCGCGCCGGCGCGGCTCGCGGGTCGTGCCCAGCCGCACCCCTGGGCCAAGCTTGGGGTGGACCACGGTTGGCCGCCAGCGCAGCTTCCAGTCCCCGTCCTGCTCGATCAGCGCGGCGCGGGTGCGATAGCGCAGAGCACCGATGGCCGGCACCTGCCAGGTGACGCTGTAGGTCACCGTGGCCTTGTCGCCGTCGCGGTGGGGCGTGTCTGCCTGGACCTGCACGCGAGCGCCGTCCAGGCCGGCCCGGTTCTGGCGCAGCGCGGCCCGTGCCCGCGCAGGGGCGTCGGTCAGGCGCGCCGCCCCGCGGTCGTCACCGGCGCTCCAGGAGCGGGCGAAGCCGTCGGCGGCCTCCGCCGGGCCGTCACCGCCCAGTATCCGCGGCGCCAGAAGCGCGGCGGCCAGCGCCAGGACGACCACAAGCGCCGTCACCGCGATCGTACGCGTGGTTGTCGAGGACCGCCTGGTCACGGCGCGGCATTAGAGCAGATGCCTGCGCCCCCTACGCTGGGGGTAGCCGTACCCCGACGATCGAGGATCTATGAGGCTCAGCAGGCTGGCCCAGATGGCCAAACGTCAGATCGACAAGCGCGGCGGCACCGACGCGCTCAAGCAGGATGCGCAGCAGCTGCGCAAGATCGCCGCGGGTCCCGGCAGCGCCGGCGACAAGGCCAAGCGCGCGGCCGACGCGCTGAAGGATCCAGGCCCCGGCGGCAAGCAGCCGCGGCGGCCGGGACCACGCTGAAACGACGAAGGGCCGGCGGCATGCCGGCCCTTCGGATGGCTGGAGCTGCTGGGCCCGCCCTACGCAGCTTCGCGCAGCGCGGCCAGCTCGTCGCGATCGGCCAGCTTGCGCAGGGCGCGATCCTCGATCTGACGCACGTTCTCGGCGGACAGCCCGAGCCGCCGGCCGGTCTCGCGCAGCGCCACCGCCTCGGTGCGGCCAAGGCCGAACCGCAGCGTCAGCACGTCCTTCTCCGGGCTGGGCAGCTGTGAGACGACCTGCATGACCGTGCGGTCGTGCTCGTTCTCGGCGGCCTCCTCGGAGGGACCGTCGGCGTCGTCGGGGATCAGGTCACCAAGCGCCGTCTCCTCGGAATCGCCGACACCGCGGTCCAGGCTGGTGGGGGTCTGGTCGGCAGCCCGGATGTCGTGGATCTCCTCGACGCTCATCTCGAGCGACTCGGCCAGCTCCTCTTCGGTCGGATCGCGGCCAAGCGTGGCCCCGAGCTCGCGCTCGCGGTCGCGGATCTTGCGGGCCTGGCTGGCGATGTGCACCGGCAGGCGCACCGTGCGGCTGGAGTTGGCCAGCCCGCGGCCGATGGCCTGGCGCACCCACAGCGTGCCGTAGGTCGAGAACTTGAACCCCTTGCGCCAGTCGAACTTCTCGACGGCGCGGATGAGGCCCAGCATGCCCTCCTGGATGAGGTCGCCCAGGGGCAGGCCCTGGCCCTGGTACTTGCGCGCGATCGAGATCACGAGGCGCAGGTTCGCGTTGACCATGCGGTCCTTCGCGGCCAGGTCGCCCTTCTCGATGCGCTTGGCCAGGTCGATCTCCTCCTCCGCGGTGAGCAGGGGATGACGGGCCGCCTCATTGAAAAACAGCTGGATGGAATCCGTGGTGGCTTCCGGGGTGAGGTTGTTCTTAGCCGTGGTGGTTTCCTTCTCTCTGGTCTCGGCTCTTGTACTGGTACTCAAACTAGACAAGTGTAGCTTACTTTAGGTAAGTTTGCGGTCCCGCCGGGGTAGGCCTACAGTGTCTATAGGTACTTCGCGCTTCGAAGTGGGTACGGATCACCAATGTCCGATGCCCATCGCGGTGCGCCCGAAACACCGCTGAAGCGGGCGATCGGCACCAAGCTGCTGCTGGTCTTCGTGATCGGCGACGTGCTCGGGGCGGGCATCTACGCGCTGGTCGGGCAGGTTACCGCCGAAGTTGGCGGCGCTGTCTGGGCCGCCTTCACCGCCGCACTGCTCCTGGCGACCCTGACCGCGTACGCCTACGCGGAGCTGGTGACCAAGTACCCGCTGGCCGCGGGGTCGGCGCTGTACGTGAATCGGGCGTTCGACAAGCCGTTCTTCACCTTCATGGTCGCTTTCGCCGTCATGTGCTCGGGAATCGCCTCCGCGGCGACGCTGTCGCGGGCTTTCGCGGGCGACTACTTCCAGGAGTTCGCGAACGTGAACCTGGACGTCGTGGCCCTGGGCTTCATCTTGGTGGTGGCAGCGCTGAACCTGCGCGGCATCTCGGAGTCGGTCAAGGTCAACGTGGCGCTGACCGCGGTCGAGGTGACCGGCCTGCTGCTGATCGTGGCCGTCGGGGTCGCGGCTCTGGCCCAGGGCGATGCCGACTTCTCGCGCAACTTCGAGTTCCGCGAGGGCGAGAGCGTGGTGGCGGTCCTCATCGGCGGGGCGTCGCTGGCCTTCTACGCCCTAATCGGCTTCGAGGATGCCGTCAACGTGGCCGAGGAGACCAAGAACCCCTCGTACGCGTTTCCCCGCGCGCTGTTCATCGGCCTGGCCGTGGCGGGCGTGATCTACCTGCTCGTCACGCTCACGGCGTCGATGGTCGTGGCCACCGATGTGCTGGCCCAGTCCGACGGCGCCCTACTGGAGGTCGTGCGTCGCGGGCCACTGGGCATCCCCTCCAAGCTGTTCTCGTTCATCGCCCTGCTGGCGGTGGCCAACGGCGCCCTGATCAACATGATCATGGCCTCGCGGCTGGTCTACGGGATGTCGCGCCAGGGCATCGTGCCGCGCGCCTTCGGGCGGACGCTGGCCATCCGCAGGACGCCCCACATCGCCATCGCGTTCACCACGGTGCTGGCCATGGCGCTGATCGTGACCGGGGATCTGTCCTCGCTGGCCGACACCACGGTGATCCTGCTGCTGGGCGTGTTCGTGATCGTGAACGTCACGGTTCTGGTGCTGCGCCGGGACCCGGTCGACCACGACCACTTCCGCGCGCCCACTGCGGTACCGGTGGTGGGCGGGCTGGTGGCGCTCTACCTGCTCTACGACAAGTTCCACGACGACAGCCAGGTGTTCCTGCGCGCGCTGCTGCTGCTGGCTCTGGGCGCGGGGCTGTGGGCCGTCAATCGCCTGCTGGGCGGCTCGACGGGCCCCGTGGACGCGAAGGAGCTGGCGGGGTGAGCAGCTGAGCCCTACTGGCCAAACGGCGCGTCGCGTTCGGCCACGGCGGCCTGCCAGCCATCGCCCATGGCCTTCTGCTGGAAGGCGAAGCCCTCGGGGGTGTGGCGGGCGATGCCGTCCAGCAGCGTCCCGATGGCCTGCGTCGGGCCCAGGCCCTGCGCCTCCAGCTGCTGGTTGACCAGCAGCTTCATCATCACCAGCTGGTTCACCGGCAGCTGGGCCACGCGCTGCAGCAGCTCCTCGAAGCGGGCGTCCAGGTCGGCCGGCGCCGGGGCCTCGATGGCCAGGCCCCACTCGGCGGCCTGGGCGCCGCTGATCAGGTCGCCCGTCAGCAGCAGCCGCTTGGCCCGCTGGGGCCCCAGGCGGGCCAGCCACATCGCGGTGGTGGGCGAGCCCCACACGCGCGCCGGCGGGTAGCCGATGCGCGCGTCGGCGGCGATGACCAGCAGGTCCGAGCACAGCGCCATGTCGGTGCCGCCGGCCACGCAGAAGCCGTGCACCTTGCACAGCACCGGCTTGTCCGCCTTGAACAGCGACATGAAGCCGCGCACGTTGCGGCGCATCATCTGCCAGTCCACGATCGGGTCCCAGTTGCCCGAGGGGTCGTGGTTGGCGGCCTGGACGCTGGCGTCGAGCGGCGACCCGGGCGCCCCCTCGATGCCGGTCATCTGCCCCTCGGCGGCGTCGACCAGGTCGTAGCCGCCGCAGAAGCCCTTGCCGCTTCCGGACAGGGCGATGGCGTGGACCGCCGGGTCCAGGTCGGCCTGCTCGACCGCGTCGGCCAGCTCGCGCGGCATCGCCATGGTGATGCCGTTACCGCGCTCCGGGCGGTCCAGGGTTATCCGCGCGACCGGCCCCTCGACCGCGTAGGTCAGCGTGCTCACGCCGGCGCCAGCGCGCGGTCCACGATCGCCGTGGCGTCGATGCCCGCGGGCAGCGTGCCCCAGGCGTGCCCGCTCTGGCCGGCCAGGCGCGAGGCGCAGAACGCGTCGGCCACCGCTGCGGGCGCGTGGCGCACCAGCAGCGATCCCTGCAGCGCCAGCCCCATGTCCTCGACCACGCGCCGGGCCGCGAACTGCGCGTCCTGGTCGCCCAGGCCGGCCAGCCGCCGCTTGAGGCCGTCCACGTGCGCGTCCAGGCGGGCGTCGGCGCCCGCCGCCTGCTCGACCTCGCCCAGGAACGCGGGCAGCCCGTCCTGTTCGCGGGTCAGGGCGCTGCAGCACGTCCAGCGCCGCCACGTTGCCCGAGCCCTCCCAGATCGAGTTCAGCGGCGAGTCGCGCAGCAGCCGCGGCATTCCGGACTCCTCCACGTAACCGTTGCCGCCCAGGCACTCGAGCGCCTCGACCGCGTGCAGCGGGGCGCGCTTGCACACCCAGTACTTGGACACGGCGGTGGCCACGCGGCGCAGCGCCGCGTCGTCCTCGTCGTAGGCGCGGGCGATGCGGATCGCCGTGGCGGTGGCGGCCTCGGACTCCACGGCCAGGTCGGCCAGCACGTTGAGCATGGCCGGCTGATCCACCAGCGCGGCGCCGAACGCGGAGCGGTGGCGGGCGTGGTGGATGGCCTGGACGACGCCCGCGCGCATGCCCGCCGCCGACCCGATCAGGCAGTCCAGGCGCGTGTGGTTGACCATGCGGATGATGGTCTGCACGCCGCGGCCCTCCTCACCGACCAGCCGCCCGGTCACGCCGCGGAACTCGACCTCGGACGAGGGCAACGAGCGGGTGCCCAGCTTGTCCTTGAGACGCTGGACCTGAAAGCCCGGGTCGGCACCCTCGATCAGGAAGCACGACAGCCCCGCCGGCGCCTGCGCCAGCGTCAGGAAGACGTCGCACGGGGGGTAGGAGCAGAACCACTTGTGGCCGGTGATCGCGTAGCTGCCGTCGCTCTGCTGCTCGGCGCGGGTGGTGTTGGCACGCACGTCCGAGCCGCCCTGCTTCTCGGTCATGGCCATGCCGGCGATGGCGCCCTTGCCGGGGCCATACTCGGTGGACACCAGCTTGGGCTCCCACTGCTCGGCCAGGTCGGGGGCCTCGCGCAGCGCGGGGATGACCGAATGGGTCATCGAGATCGGGCACATCACGCCCGCGTTCACCTGGTCCCACAGGAACATCAGCCCCGCGCGCACGGTGTGGGCGCCCGGCCGGGGGTCGGCCCAGGGCAGCGAGTGGATGCCACGCTCGATGCCCTCGCGCAGCAGCCAGTGCCACGAGGGGTCCAGCTGGATCTCGTCCACGCGGTTGCCGTAGCGGTCGTGGGTCTTCAGCACCGGCTCGTTTCGCTCGCAGCGCTCGGAGTGCTCCAGCGCCTCGCGCGAGCCCGCCAGCGCGCCGGTGTCGGCGAAGCGGTCCGCGCCCCAGGCGCCGCCCTCGCGCTCCAGCGCCTCGCGCAGCGCCGTGTCGGACTCGTACGTGTTGTAGGGCTGGAGCGGCGGCGCCTGGTTGCGCACGTCATGGGTGGCATCGGTCAGGGCGGTCACGGGCTCCATGCGGAGGCTCCTTCGGTCGTGGGCAGGCTGGAAAGGCAGAAGTCGACGAGGGTGGCCACGAGCGCGTCGTGGCGGCCGTCGGTGCCGGCGGCCAGCGGCCCCACCAGGGCCTCGCCGAGGGCGCCGACCAGCGCCGCGGCCACGGTCGTGGTGTCGTGCGGGCTCAGCTCACCGGAGGCGACGCCGTCGGCCAGCACGGACTCGAACACGTCGCGGTAGCCGCGCCGCAGGCGCAGCCGCTCGCTCTCGACGCCCGGGTCGACCGGCTCGGCCAGCTGGGCGTAGGCCAGGGTGGGGGCGGCCAGGGCGCGGCGGCAGAACGCCTCGGCGCCGGCGGCCACGCGCCGGCCGGCCGGCTGCGTCGCGTCCGCGGTGACCTCCTGGACCACGGCCAGCTCGCGCTCGGCGGCGGTTCGGAACACCTCGGCCACCAGCTCGGCCTTCGAGGGGAAGTGCCGGTACACGGTCCCGACGGCGACGCCGGCACGGGCGGCCACGGCCTGCACGGACGCGGCGGCGTAGCCCGCCTCGGCGACCTGGTCGTGGGCGGCGGCGGCGATCCGCTCCCGGGCGGCGGCCTGGCGAGCTTCGATCCGGGGTGTGCGGCGGTAGGCCATCGGCGTCGTCACCAAGAAGTGAATCACGGTTCACTACTTTGCACAAGGCGTGCGCGGCAAATTGGGTTCGCATAGCGGACCAAACTTGCCGCGCACCGGCGCGGGGCGCCGAGGCCGGCGCCGGGCGGGCTCGGCGCGGCCTAGAGGATCGAGCGCTGGCCCTTGGCCAGCCGGTAGGTGAACGGCTTGTCGGGGAGGCGCTTGCGCGTCTTGACCTTGGTGCTGGACACCCTTCGGAACGTGCACCTCAGGCCCGAGCGGCCGGCCTCGACCAGCGCATAGCCGTGGTGGTCGAAGTCGGCGTCCTTGACCCACGGGTTCGCGCTGCGCAGCAGGTCGATGATGCCCTGCGGCGTCTTGGGGTTGCGCGGGTTGGCGCCCGGCACCACGCCGCCGCCGCCCTCACCGAGGCCCTGCGAGGTGATCGACCCGCCCACGAACTCGGTGGCCACCGGGTTCGGATCGTTGTCGCCGATGCGCACGTCGCCCGCGATGAACGTGTGGATGTCACCGGTCAGGAAGACCACGTTGTCGATCTTCTTGTTGCGGATGTGCTGCAGCAGCTCGGTGCGCTCGCGTGGGTAGCCCTGCCACGGGTCGAAGCCGATGTAGTCGCCGCCGGGGTAGACGGTGCGCATGATCATCGCCTGGTTGGCGATCAGCTTCCAGGTTGCCGGGCTCTTGTCCAGACGCCGCTTGACGAAGCTCATCTGCCTGGAGCCCAGGTAGGGCCGCGGGTTGTTCAGCTCCGGGCACGCGGGCGCCACGAACTCGTCGTTGCAGGGCTGGTTGGCGCGGTACTGGCGCTGGTCCATCAGCACCAGGTCCACGTTGCGGCCAAAGCGCGCGGCCCGGTAGATGCGGGTGCCCTTGCGGTTGCCGGTGGCGAACGTGGGCATGCTCTCGAAGTACGCCTTGTAGGCCGCCCGCTTGCGCGCAAGCGTGAACCGCTTCTCGGGGCTCAGGCCGCCGTTGGACCCAGCGCCGCCCGCGTAGTTGTCCTGCACCTCGTGGTCGTCCCAGATCGAGATCATCGGGAACTTGGCGTGCATGCGCCGCAGGTTGGCGTCGCTGCGGTAGAGCGAGTACTTGTCGCGGTAGTCGGCCAGCGTCGTGGCCTCGCCGATCCGGTCGGTGCGCACGCCTCCCGACGCGCTGCCGCGGCTGTGGTAGGCCTCGGCGTAGATGTAGTCGCCCAGGTTGACCACGAAGTCGACGTCCTCGCGGGCCAGCAGCGCGTGGGCGTTGTAGAAGCCGAAGGTGAAGTCCTGGCAGGAGAAGAAGGCGAACTTGACCGTCTGGTTCGAATCGGGTGGCAGAGCGGTGCGGAAGCGGCCTACCGGGCTGTTCGAGCCCCGCGTGGAGAAGCGGTAGTAGTACTGCTCGTGCCGCCTCAGGCCGCCCACCCGCGCCTTGACGGCGTGGTCGATGGCGCGCGAGGTCGGGATCAGCTTGCGGGCCACGACGCGCCTGAAGCCGTGGTCGCGGGCCACCTCGAGTTCGACGCTGCCGCTGCCGCCGACGCCGGACACCTTGGTCCAGAGGGTGATGGCCGTGGGGCTCGGGTCGCCCGACAGCACCCCCTCGCGGAAGCGACCCCCGCGCAGGGTGGGTTGGCGCCTGCCGCGGGCCGCCAGGGCCTGCGGGGCGAAGATGGTGACGGCGCCGAGGGCGCCGGCGCCGCTCATGAAGTGGCGGCGCGACAGGGGCTGCTGGGGCACGGTCTCCTCCAAGTCCGGTTACGCCCGGGGCTCTCAGGACCGAGCGAGTCGACTCTACGCCCGCTTGACGATTCTGGGAAGGGGACTTTGGATTAAGCGGCCTCTTTTCGGCCGGATCTCTCGGCCTCTGTGGCCGGATCCCCGAGGGTTCTCCAAAGGGCGACAGAGAGCACCCTTCGGAGAACCCTCGGGTCTCCGGCTCGTCAGCCGCGGGGAGCGATAGGGCTCTCGCGTGCGGTGCGGTTGGTGAGCGTTCCCGCAACCCTCACTACGCTGCCGTGTCTTGCCTTCTGTGAAGAGAATCCTGATCACGACGCTGTTGGCCGGGGCACTGGTGGCCGTCCCGGCCGCCGATGCGGCCAAGCGCAAGGTGCCGAGCGCGTTCAGCGGCGTGAACTTCGACGGCGGCGTGGAGTCCGACCCGGCGGGGGTACAGGACGCCCAGATGGCGCTGATGGCGCGCTCGGGCGTGGAGACCACGCGGACCGTGTTCAGCTGGCGCGACATCCAGCCACAGGCGAACGGGCCGTTCGACTTCAGCCAGACGGACGCGCTGGTCGGCACCGCTGCCCGCCACCGCATCGAGGTGCTGCCGGTGATGCAGTACGCGCCCACATGGGCGCGGGCGTTCCCGCGCGACGGCGCCTCCCCGCCGCTGACCAAGCCCTACCAGGCGTTCCTGCGCGCCTCGATCCGCCGCTACGGCAGCAAGGGCAGCTTCTGGCGCGAGAACCCCACGCTGCCGCGGAAGTTCATCCGCTACTGGCAGGTGTGGAACGAGCCGCACTTCGAGGGCTTCTGGGACGCGCCGGCCCGCAGCCGCTACTCCTACCCGCGCGGCTACGCGCGGCTGCTGAACGCCTCGAACAAGACCATCCATCGCACCGACCGGCGGGCGCGCACCGTGACCGCGGGGCTGTTCGGCGCCGCCTGGAAGCGGCTTGCGGAGCTCTACCGCAGTGGCGGGGTGCGCAAGAGCTTCGACGTCGTGGCCGTGCACGTGTACACCAACCGGGCCTCGAAGGTGCTCGAGACCGTGAAGCGCACCAACGCCACGATGCGGCGCTACAAGGACCGTGGCAACCGGGTGTGGGTGACCGAGACGGCGTTCCCGGCATCCAAGGGCCGCGCCAAGCCGATCCGCGGCCAGAAGCAGGACACCCCGAGGAGCATGGCGCGCAAGCTCTACGACACCTACGTGCTGCTGGCGCGCAACCGAAAGAAGCAGCGGCTCTACCGGGTGTACTGGTACACGTGGGCCAGCTCGTACCAGCAGACCCAGCCCAGCAACTTCGACTTCGCGGGCCTGCAGAAGCGCGCGAGCGCGTTCAGCTTCAAGCCCCAGCCGGCGCTGGACTCCTTCCGGCGCGTGTCGCGGCGCCTGCAGGGCTGCGCCAAGGCCGATAGCGGCCGCTGCCGCTAGCGGCTGCTCGCTCGCATCCCTACAGCAGCGGCGCGATCAGTTCGTCCACGCGCTCGGCGGTGCGGCGCCAGGTGAACTGCGCGGCGCGTGCGCGCCCGGCCGCGACCAGCCGCGCGTGCTCGGCCTGGTCGGTGGCCGCACGGACCAGAGCCGATGCGAACGCCTGATGGTCGTCGGGATCGACCACCAGCGCGGCGTCGCCGCAGGTCTCGGGCAGCCCGCCGCGGTCTGAGCTGACCACGGGCGTGCCGGCGGCCATGGCTTCCAGAACGGGCAGGCCGAAGCCCTCGTGCAGCGAGGGCACGGCCAGCACCGCGGCCCCGGCGTAGAGCCCGGGCAGGTCGTCTTCGGGCACGTAGCCAAGCGAGCGCGCGCTGTAGGAGCCGGTGGGCATGTAGGACCGGGTCGATCCGGCCAGCACCACCTCGAGGCCCTGCTCGCCGAGCGCGGGCGCCAGGCGGTCCAGCAGCGCCAGGTTCTTGCGCGGCAGGTCGGTGCCCACGGCCAGCACGTACGGTCGCTCCAGGCCGTGCCGGGCGCGCACCGCCTCCACGTCCCCGGGATCGCGGAAGCGGTCGTCCACGGCCAGGCTGGCGATGGCCACCCGCGCGGGGTCCGCGCCCAGGTGCTCGACGATCTGGTCCCGCGAGACCTGTGAGATGGTGATCACCAGCCGCGCGCGGCGGGCGATGAGCGGCGAGACGGCGCGGTGCCAGCGCGAGAACGCCGGCGAGTACCAGTCGCCCAGGAACGGGGCCACGTCGTGGATGAACACCACGTTGCGGCGGCTGGCCACCGGCGCCATGTTGGCGGGCGAAAGCAGCAGCTCGCTTCCACGCGCAATCAGCGGGAGCGCCAGCTGCTCCCAGGCGTGGCCGCGGCCGTGGGCCAGAGCGGGGCGGGGGGCGATGACGCGGTAGCGCGCCGGGTCCAGCGCCGGCAGCCGGGCGGCCAGCTCACGCGCCACCCGCTCGACACCGCCGATCTGGGTCCGCACCGCAGCACGGGCGTTGATCGCCACCGGGGCGGTCACCGGGCGACCTGGCCGATCAGCGCGGCGAAGCGGCGGTTGGCGGCGGTCACGTCGAAGCGCTCCTCGGCGCGGGCGCGGCTGGGGGCGGACAGCTCTTCAGCCCGCTCCACGACCTGGGTCAGCGCATGGGCGCCCGCGGCCGCGTCGCCCGTCGGGTACAGCGCCCCGCAGGAGCTATCGACGATCTCAAGCGGCCCCGCCGCGGCCGGCGCGACCACGGGCCGCCCGCGGGCCAGCGCCTCGACCAGGACCATGCCGAAGGGCTCGCGCTCGGCGCAGTGCAGCAGGCAGGTCGCCTCTGCCAGCGCGGCTGCCGAGTCCTGCTGGCAGCCGGGGATCTGGACCCTGCCGCGCAGGTCGGGCTCCTCCGAGCGGCGGCGCAGGCGCTCCAGCAGCCGGCCGCCGGCGTCGTCCAGCGGCGCACCCGCGAGCTGCAGCGTCAGGCCGGGGCTGTCCGCCAGCGCGCGGGCCGCGATCTCCAGCGCCAGGTCGGGGCGTTTCCAGCCCACGAGCGCCCCCAGCACGAGCACCTTGGGCCCTCCGGCGGGCAGTGGGGCCGCGGCGAAGCGCTGCAGATCGACGCCCGGGTGGATCACGCTCGTGCCGCGCACGGCCAGGTCTTCGGCGATGGCCTCGGACAGCGTCACCACGGCGGCGCTGCGGCGCGCGGCGGCACGTACCACGCGGGCCACGCCCGCGGACGGCAGCAGGTCGTTGTGGGCGAAGACCAGCGGCGGCGCGCCGCGCACGGTGGATAGCGCGGCAGCGCACGACAGCAGGCCGCGCATGCTCCACCCGACCACGCAGCGCGGCGCCAGCCGCCGCACCGCGGCGCGGACCTCGGCGGCCTGGGCCGCCAGCCGCAGCGGGGCTCCGACGCGGTCCCCGAGCGAGCCCCGCAACTGCGCCCGGCGGGCGCGCAGTTCGACCACCTCGATGCCGCGCTCGCGCACGGCCGCGGCCAGCGCCCCCGGTGGGCAGGCCACCACCGCGGTGCCCTCCAGCGCGCCCGCCCGGTCGAGCAGGATCCGCTCAGCGCCACCGAGCACGGAGGAGTAGCTCACGAACAGCGCCTGCGGGGACCCGGGCAAGAGCCGCGAAACTACCAAGAGCCATGACCGAGCCCGAGCCCCAGGACCGGCTGCACTTCCCGCGCGCCGAGCTGCGCGGGCGCACTGCGCGGGGCGGTGTGCTCAACGCCGTCTTCCTCGGTGGGGGCGAGGGGCTGGCGCTGGCACAGGGACTGATCGTGACCGCGCTGCTCGGCCCGGTGGCGATCGGCCTGTACGGAATCGTGACCACCACGGCCATGACGATCGTCCAGCTGCGGCGGGTGGGCATCGACGAGGCGTTCGTGCAGCAGTCCGCCGAGCGCCAGGACGAGGAGTTCCAGAAGGCGTTCTCGCTGGAGTTCACGATCGGCGTGCTGTTCACGCTGGCCCTGTGCGCGCTGGCGCCACTGCTGGCGCTGGCCTACGGGGACGACCGGCTGCTGGCCCTGACACTGGCGGTTGCCTACCTGCCGATCGCCTTCTCGCTGCAGGCGCCGCAGTGGATCTTCTTCCGCCGGATGGACTTCCTGCGGCTGCGCCTGCTGCAGTTCTCGATCCCGGCGGTCACCTTCCTGGTGACCGTGCCCCTGGCCGCGCTGACCGACAGCGTGTGGGCGCTGGTGATCGGCCCGCTGGTGGGCAACACGGTTTCGGTCGCGGCCACGCTGAAGATGTCGCCGTATCGCCTGGCGCTGCGCTTCGACCGCCAGGCGATCCGCCGCTACCTGGGCTTCTCGTGGCCGATCTTCGCCACCTCCCTGTCGCTGCTGATCGTGCTCCAGGGCCAGGTTCTGGCCTTCGATCTGGACGGAGGGCTCGCGGCCGCGGGCTACATCACGCTCGCGGCCACGCTGACGCGCTACGCCGACCGCGCGGACCAGATCGTGACCACCACGATCTACCCCGCCATCTGCGCCGTGCAGGACCGCCTGGACACCCAGCGCGAGATGTTCGAGAAGTCCGCGCGCGTGACCATGGTGTGGGCGCTGCCCTTCTGCGCCGCCCTGGTGCTGTTCGCGCCCGACCTGGTTGAGCACGTGCTGGGCCGTGAGTGGCGGCCGGCGGTGATCCTGATCCAGGGGCTCGCCGGCGCCGCGGCGCTGCAGCAGGTGGGCTACGTGTGGTCGGCGTTCTACCGCGCCCGCGGAGAGACCCGGGTGCAGGCCGTGGAGTCGGGAGCCATGGTCGGCGGCCTTCGTGGTGCTGGCGCTGCCCGGCCTGGTGCTGTGGGGCTTCGACGGCTTCGTGGCCGGGCGGATCGCCACCTCGGTGGTCATGCTCGCCGTGCGGCGCCACTACGTCCGGCGACTTTTCCCCGGCGTGTCGCTGGTGGCCATCGGCCTGCGCGGGGCGGCGCCGGTGCTGGTGGCGGGCGCCCTGACGCTGGCGCTGCGCGCCGGGCTGGACCCCGGCGTGCTGGTGGAGCTGGCCGTCTTCGGGCTCTGCACCGCCGCGCTGACGTGGGCGCTGGAGCGGCCGCTGCTTCGCGAGCTGGCGGGGGAGATGCGTGCGCGCCGGGCGCCCGGCCCGGCCGACGCGGCCCCCGCCTAGGCGGGGTCGCGGCGCGCGGTCACGCCCAGGCGCAGCAGCATGCCCGAGCCCAGGAGCACGGCGCCGCCGGCCAGCAGCAGGGCGCCGTCGGTGCCCGTGCGGGGCAGCTGACCGGCACTCTGGCCGGTGGTGGGCTGGGCGGGAGCGGCCTGGCTCTGGGCGCTGCCGGAGCTGCCGGAGCTGGTGGACCCTGCCGAGCCCTGCGAGCCCGAGCTGGGGGAGTTGCCCTGCGAGCCGGAGTTCCCGCTGCCGGAGTCCTTCTGGCTGGGGGTGTCGGCCAGCGGGTCGGCGTACTGCTGGTCGCCTGCGCTCTGGGCGAGGGCGGAGGCGGGCGTGACCACGAGGACGGTGGAGGCCAGCAGGGCGGTGAGGCTGTTCTTTGCGGACGGCATGCGCGGGAACCCTAGCGTCCCCGAACGGGACGGCAACCATCCCGGTTACGAAGGGATAGGCTCTCGTGGGTGCAGCCCCGAGTAGCGCTCGTCCACGACTTCTTCGTGAGCGTCAGAGGTGCCGATCGCGTCTTTCTGGAGATGTGCGATCTGTATCCGGACGCCGACATCTTCCTGCCGATTTACGACGAGCAAGGCACCGACGGGGCGCTGAGCGGCCGCCGCGTGCACACCTCGTTCCTCCAGCGGCTGAGGCCTTCGGCGCGCACGTTCCGGGCGCTCCTGCCGCTCTACCCCGCGGCCATCGAATCATTCGACCTGAGCGGCTACGACCTGGTGGTGTCGAGCTCCAGCGCCTGGGCGCATGCGGTGATCTGCGACGAGGACGCCGTGCACGTCTGCTACTGCTACAACCCGTTCCGGTACGTCTGGAACGAGCGCCACCGCACGCTGGCGGAACGGCGCAACCCGCTGGCCCGCGCCGCGCTCGGAATGCTGTCGCGCCGCTGGCGTGAGTGGGATTGGATCGCCGCCCAGCGGGTGGACCACTACGTGGCCATCTCGGACATCACCAGGCGCCGGATCCGCAGCTACTTCGGCCGCGAGGCCACCCTGGTCTACCCGCCGGTCGACCTGAGCAGGTTCAGGCCGCCCACGGGCCCCGGTCACTACCACCTCGTGCTGTCGGAGCTGGTGTCGCACAAGCGCATCGACGACGCCGTGCGTGCCTTCACGGACCTGGCGATGCCGCTGGTGGTGGTGGGCGACGGGCCCGACGCGCGCCGCCTGAAGCGACTGGCCGGTCCCACCGTGAGCTTCGCGGGCCGCGTCAGCGATACCGAGGCCGCGCGCCTGATCACCGACTGCCGGGCGCTGGTGTTGACGGCGGTCGAGGAGTTCGGCATCGCCGGTGTGGAGGTGCAGGCCGCCGGGCGGCCGGTGATCGCCCAGGCCGGCGGCGGCGCGCTGGAGACCGTCGTTGAAGGCGTGACCGGGTGCTTCTACCGCGGCGGGCCCGAGGAGCTGGCGCGTGCCGTCACGGACTTCGACACCGAGGCGGTGGATCCGCAGGCCTGCATGGACAACGCCGCCCGCTTCGACCGCCACGCCTTCCGGGAGGCCTTCCAGCGCGAGGTGGAGCACGCGATGGCGCAGGAGCCCGATCGGCCCAGCGAGATCCTGGCTGCGCGTCGCGCGGCCGGCGAGCGCCCGCGCCTGGCCGCGGTGCGCACGCTGCCCGGCCGCCGGATGTAGACGCGCACCAGCTACAGGCCGGCGGGCTGGTCGCGCAGGCTGCGTATGGCCCGCAGCTGGGCACGCTCGCGATCGCGTGGCCGCCCGGCCAGAGCGCGCAGGCTCAGCCGGGTGGCGAACGTCAGCGCCTGGAGGCGGTCGTCCCGCGCTCGCGCGCGGCTGCCCAGCCGCTCCTGGATCACGGCGCGGCGCTGGCGCGCCAGCAGCTCCAGCGGCTCGCCTCCGAACGCCGCCGAGGTGGAGTGCGCGCGGGCGTGGCGCACGCGGGCCGCGGGCCAGAACCAGGTCTCGATGCCCTCCGCGGCGGCACGCAGACCCAGTTCCATGTCCTCGCCGTAGAGGAAGATCCGCTGATCGAACGGCCCCAGGCGGCGCAGCGTGCCGGTGGCCGCCACCAGGCAGCACGCCACCGCCCATGACACCCGCCGCGGCTGGGCAGAGCGCCACGGATCGGCGATCCGCGCCAGGGGGCCGGGCAGCAGCGCGGACGGCGCCAGCGCGTGCAGCAGCGCGGCAGCGCCCGTCGGGGCGGGGTGGACGTTGTCCTGGCGGCTTCCGTCGGTCAGCCACACGGCGGGCGCCCAGAGCCGCGCCGGGTGATCGCGGGCGTTGGAGGCCAGCTGGTCGAGCGACGCGTCCACCAGCTCCACGTCGGGGTTGACCACAGCGGTCACGGGCGCTGTCACGCGCTCGATGCCCAGGTTGGTGGCGCGGCCGAAGCCCACGTTGGCGCCGGCGTCGATCACGGTGGCGGCGCCCGGCCAGGCCCGGGCGGCGTCGGCGCCGCCATCGCGCGAGCCGGAGTCGACCACCACCACATCGGCCGCCGGCAGGTGGGTGGTCACGCTGGCCAGCAGCCGCTCCAGCTCGGGCCGCGAGTCATGCAGCACCGTGACCAGCGCCAGCCCCTGGCCCGGCTCAGCCACGCGGCACCAGCACCTCGTAGTAGCCGGCGCGCAACACCCGCCGGTAGTCGCGCCGCAGGTAGCGGTCCAGGGCGCGCGAGCCGCTGGGGCGCCCGCGCAGGTTGGGCTCGCGGCGCGCGGACAGGGGGTCGGTCCAGCGCACCACGGCGCCAGGGCGCTCGCGCCGCAGCGCGGCCACGATCCGCCGCTGGCTGGCCGGACGGGCGAACAGGCCGACGTCGCGGGCCAGCACGTTCGGGCGGTCGCTGAGCACGTACAGCAGCGGGTTGTTGAAGCCGCCGAGGTCGCTGCGCGCGCCCGTCGTGTAGATCGGCTGTCCGCCCGGGACGCGCCGCTGCAGCTCGGCGACCACCCGCGGCAGCGCGTGGGCGTCGGCCGGCCGGGCCTTCACGCCGTCGGCCACCGGCAGATCCAGCGGCTGGTAGGGCTCGGGCTGCACCAGCGCGGAGGCGCGGTTGAGCACCCCGTTGGTGGTCAGCAGCGCCAGCACCACCGCGCCGGCGGCCGCCAGCGCACGCCCCGGACCGGAGCTGCGCGCGCCCGCAGCCACGCATACGGGGAGCGCCAGCGCCAGCGCCACCACACCCGGCGCGGCGTGGAACTCGTCGGCGCGCGAGAACATGTACACGGCGCCGCCGAGCGCCAGCACCAGCGCCCCCGCCAGCCACGCCGCGGTGGCGCGGCCCTGTGCCCGGCGGGCCACCGCTGCGGCCGAGAGCGCCGCGACCGCGGCGCCGCACATGACCAGCAGCGGCACGTAGAAGCCCAGCACGTCCTTGGCCCGCTCCGCCGCCGCGCCCGGCGGCCAGAGCGAGAACGGGCCGTCATAGCCCAGCGGGAACGGCAGCGTCCAGTAGTCGCGCTCGCGGCTGGCCGTGGCCACCAGCTGGTCGTACAGCTCGCCCGGTCCCGCCGCGATCAGGAACGGCGCGTAGGCCGCCAGCCCGGCCGTGACCGCGGTGCCCGCGAAGCGGGCCGCCTCCAGCGCACGCTCGCGGCCGCTGGACTGGCTGCGCAGCAGCGCCACCAACCCGCTGGCGCCGGCGGAGTAGAGGCCGAAGTCCAGTCGCCAGGCGGCCGCGATCCCGCACAGCAGCCCCGCCCACAGCCAGGCGCGCGGGCGCAGGGGGCGGGCGGTCATGAGCGCGAACGCGCCGAGCCCGGCCAGCAGGGCGACCGGGAACGGGTTGGCGCTGACGGGCTGGGCCATGGCGCCGGCGGCGCACAGCCAGCCGGCCAGCGCAAGCGCAAGCGGCACGCGGCCGCGCAGCATCGTGAACACCAGCACGGCCACCCCGGCGTCGCAGGCCACGCGCACGATCCGCCACCACAGCAGCGAGCGGTCCAGCAGCTCGGCCGCGCCGGCCAGCAGGTAGGGGTGACCGGGGCCGTACGGCCAGATGAAGTCGGCGTACGGCGTCTGGCCGCGCAGCACGCGGTCGACGGTGGACAGCATCAGTCCCTCGTCGAAGGGGTCGATCCCGCGGCGGATCGAGAACCCGGAGATCAGCGCCGCGCCCAGGAAGAGTGCCAGGGCAAGGAGCCGCGGACGCACGATCGGCAATATTGCAGACTTGCCCGGCGCGCCGGACAGCCCGCCGACGATCGCCGGACGCGCTTCGGCGTGGGCGCGGATCGCCATCCAGGTGGCCCTGCTGGTGGGTCCCACGGCGCTGGCCTTCAAGGCCGGCGGCTACTTCGACGGCCCGCGCACCGTGGCGGCGGTTGCGGCATGGGCGCTTCTGGCGTTGGCCGCGGTGGCCACAGGCCGCCCGCGCGCGGCGTCGTGGACCGCGGCGGGGCTGGCGCTGGGCGGGCTGGCGCTGCTGACGGTCTGGGTCGGGCTGTCGTCCTCCTGGGCGTCGCTGGGCGGCCCGGCGCGGGACGATCTGACGCGGGACCTGCTGTACCTGCCCGTGCTGGCGCTGGGCCTGTGGGCCTGGAAGTCAGCGCGCGCGCTGCGAGCCGTGGAGCCGCTGCTGGCCGCCGGCACTCTGGTCGTTGTGGGCTACGGCTTGGCCGGGCGGCTGGTCCCCGCTCTGGTGGAGCTGGAGGCGTCGGCCAGCGCCGGCGGGCGCCTGGAGCAGCCGCTGTCGTACTGGAACGCCATGGGCGCGCTGGCCGCGATCGGCCTGGTGCTGTTCACGCGCCTGGCCGGCGACCATCGGCGCCCGGCCGCGCTGCGGGTGGCAGCCGCGATCGGCGCCGCGCCGGTCGGGCTCGGCCTGTATCTGAGCTTCTCGCGCGGCGCGCTGGCCGCCGGCGCCGTCGGCATCGTGCTGCTGGCGCTGCTGGCTCCGACGCGGGCCCAGTGGAAGGCCTGCCTGCTGACCGTCGGCTCGTCGGCGCTGCTGGCCGCGGTCTCCAGCCAGCTGGCGGCGGTCGAGTCGCTGCAGGGCTCGCCCGCGCAGGCCAAGTCACAGGGCCTGCTGATGCTCGCGCTGCTGGTGGCCGTGTGCGCGGGCGCCGGGCTGGCGGCTCGGATCGCGCTCAGCCGCGAGCCCGGGAGCGACCGGCGCGCGTACGCGCTGCCCCACACCAGGCTGGTCGCGCTGGCCGTGGTTGTGCTCGGCCTGGGCGTCCCGCTGGCCGCGGCCGTGGTGACCGCTCCGCCCGAGAACTCCAAGGAGGGCGCGACGGTGCGCCGCCTGGGCGACGTGAGCAGCAACCGCTACCTGTACTGGAAGGTGGCGGTGCGTGAGGCCGCCGACAACCCGCTGAAGGGCATCGGCAGCGGCTCGTTCGACACGGCGTGGACGCGCGAGCGGTCGGTGAACGAGAACGCACGCGACGCCCACTCGCTGACGCTCGAGACGGCCGCCGAGCTGGGCATCGTCGGTCTGGCGGCGCTGGCCGCGCTGCTGGCCGGGGTGGCGCTGGCGCTGGCCGAGCTGCACCGGCGCGCCCCCGCGCTGGCCGTCGGCCCGATCACCGCCCTGACCACGTGGTTCGTGCACGCCAACCTGGACTGGGACTGGGAGATGCCGGCGCTGACGCTGGTGGCCGTGGTGCTGGCCGGCGCGGCGCTGGGCGCGCCCCGCGGTCTCAGCGCGGCAGAAGCGGGTTCAGCGCCCGAGCGCGAGCGCGCGCCTGCCTGATCCGATCGCGCTGCCCCTTGGGCAGCGTGGCGGCCACGATCAGCCAGCCGCGGTAGTTCTCGGGCTCGGCGTCGACCACTTCGCGAGCCAGCGCCAGGGCCTGGCTGCGGCGTCCGATGCCCAGCAGGTTCACCGCCGCCTGTGCCGGGGCGTCGGAGTCCCTGCAGCCCTTTCGCAGCCGCGCGACCGCAGGGTCCAGGCGGGCCCGGTCCAGCTGGCCCTGGCGCACCAGCAGCACGTCGGCAGCCGCATCGCGGCAGGCGTCGGCGTCGCTCTCGCTTTGCACCAGGCCCACGATGGCCACCGCCGCGAGCGCCACGATGGCCGCGGCGAGCAGGCCGTAGGCTCGGCTGGGCATCGCCGGAAGATACCCTGACGCGCCGGTTGAGCCTCCAGCGCATCAAGCTCCGGTCCGGCCGGCTTCCGCTGTCCCTGGCAGCGCTGTCGCTGGCGATGGCGCTGGCTCAGCGGCCGGGCACTGCGGTGGCCGACACGAAGATCGACCTGCACGTGGATCCGGCGGCGTTCCTGGGCGATGTG
Organism: uncultured Solirubrobacterales bacterium; assembly: GCA_963750365.1. Taxonomy (GTDB): domain Bacteria; phylum Actinomycetota; class Thermoleophilia; order Solirubrobacterales; family Thermoleophilaceae; genus JAAYBF01. Next base: position 1,726,358 of record CAVVQE010000002.1, on the reverse strand, counting down.
GCGTCGGTGTGGAGCTCGTCCGGCGGGCTCGGGCAGGTCCAGGCGGGACAGTACGCCGGTTACCTGTTCCCGATGGCGCCCTTCTTCTGGCTCGGCGACCTGCTGGGGCTGGCGCCGTGGCTGGTGCAGCGCCTGTGGCTGGGCGGCGTGATCGCCCTGGCCTGCTGGGGCACGGTGCGCCTGATGGACGTCCTGGTCGGGCGCCCGCGCGGCAGCGCACACGCCGTGGCCGGCGTGCTGGTGGCGCTGAACCCCTACGTGCTCGAGTTCGCCGCCCGCACCAGCGTCACGCTGCTGGGATACGCGGTGCTGCCCTGGCTGCTGCTGGCGGTCTACCGCGGCGTGCGCGAGCCACGCCGGTGGACGTGGCCGGCGGCGGCGGCGCTGCTGGTGGCCTGCAGCGGCGGCGGCGTGAACGCCGCGGTGACCGCGTGGCTGCTGCTGGCGCCGCTGGGACTGCTGCTGTACGAGGTGCACCTGGGCACCGTGAGCTGGCGCGGCGCGTTTCAGTTCGCGTGGCGCGCCGTGCTGCTGGGCGTGGGCGCCTCGCTGTGGTGGCTGGTGCCGGTGGTCCTGCACGCCGGCTATGGCGTGAACTTCCTGCCGTTCACCGAGTCCCCGGGAGCGATCTGGGGCACCAGCAGCCTGAGCGAGAGCATCCGCCTGATGGGCTACTGGCTGTCCTACCTGGGCACCGGGTTCGGCCTGGAGCTGTTCCCGTCGATGGAGACCTCGCGCACGCTGCTCTACGACGCGCCGCCGCTGGTGGCCAGCTTCCTGGTTCCCGGCTTGGCGGTGGCCGGGTACGCCTGGAGCAGGCGACAGCGCTACGCCCCGTTCCTGCTGGCGCTGCTGCTGGTTGGCCTGTTCGTGATGGTGGTCGGCTTTCCCGAGGGCGTGCCGCTGCGCCGGGCCGTGACCTTCGCCTACTACCGCGTCGAGGGCCTGCAGTTCCTGCGCACCACCTACAAGGCCGGCCCGCTGGTGGCGCTCGCGCTGGCCTGCCTTGCCGGGCTGGCCGCCGCCGAGCTGCACCGTCGCCTGGGTCGCCGCCGCTCCCTGCTGGCGCTGGCGGCGGTGACGGGCGTGGCACTGGTCGTGGCCACGAACTGGCCCGTGTTCCAAGGGCGGATGCTGGACAAGCAGGTGGCCTACGACACGGTGCCCGGCGCATGGCGCCAGGCGGCACGAGACGTCGATCGGATGCCGCCGGCCACGCGGGCGCTGGTCCTGCCCGGGCAGCTGTTCCCGTTCTACCGCTGGGGCGGGACGCAGGACCCGATCCTGGCCGCGCTGACCAAGCGCCCGGTCACGGCGCGCAGCACCGTGCCATACAGCGACATCCACGCCGCCGACCTGCTCTACACCACGGACAACCTGGTCCAGCAGCGCCGCCTCGTGCCCGGCCAGCTGACGCCGCTGCTGAGCCTGATGAGCGTGGGCTCGGTGATCACCGGCAGCGACGACGACCGTGACCGCAGCGGATCGGCCGAGCCGCTTGGCGTGGCCCAGGACCTGGCGCGCCAGCCGGGCCTGGGCAGGCCCGTCGCGCGCTACGGGCCGCGCACCCGCTTCGGCGGCGTTGAGGGCGACCTCGGCGTGAGCGGGACGCTGCCCCAGGTGCGTCGCTACGACCCGGCCCGGGTGCGCCGGCTGGTGCGGGTGGAGCCGCGGGCGGGCCAGACCACCGTGGACGGATCAGCGTCCACGCTGGCCGCCATGGCGGCCTTCGGGGCCATTCCGCGCAGCCGCGCGCTGGCCTACGCGGGCGACCGCTCACCGGCCCAGGTGCGCGGCGCGGCGCGCGCCGGCGGCGCGGTGGTCATCGGCGACGGCAACCGCCGGCGCGTGTTCACCGCCGCACGGGCGCGCCAGGACCACGGCGCCACGGTGGCGGCCTCCGATCCGCTGTCGATCGACTCGGCGCTGCTGCAGCCGTTCCCCGATCGCGGAACCGACGGCCAGACCGTGGCCGTGGTGCGCGGTGCGAAGTCGGTGCGGGCGCCGTACTCCCCTTCGTTCCCGCAGTTCCCCGAGCACAGGCCCACCGCCGCCTTCGACGGGCGCGCCGGCACCTACTGGATCGCCGACCGCTACCTGGCCCGCCAGCGCCGCTACGTGGACATCGACTTCGGCCGTCCGGTACGCGTGGACAGGCTGGACCTGCTGCCACAGCGCGAGAGCAACACCGACCTGACCGAGGTCGAGATCGCAGGTAGGCGCCACCCGATCCACCGCGGCTGGAACGTGCTGCGACCGGGGCTCGGCCGGGTGTCGAAGCTGCGCGTGCGCGTCACGGGAACACGGGCGCCCAACCCGATCCAGGCGGGGCCGGGCGCGATCGCCGAGATCCGCATCGCGGGGGTGCGGGTCAGCGACCGCCTGCGCCCGCCGCGGCTGGCCGAGAAGGCGCTGGCGGCCACCGACCTGAGCCGCTCGTCGCTGAGCTACCTGTTCGAGCGCACCACGGGTGACGATCCATATCGGCGCTCCAAGCGCCCGAACCCGAACCGCGGCTACGTGCCGATCAGGCGCAACCTCGACGCCGCCCTGGTGTCCGATCCCGGCGACGGCGAGAAGGAGATCGAGCGCACCATCGACCCGCCCGACCACGCGCTCGTACGAGCTCGCGGCGTGGGTGTCGGTGGCGCCGGACGCCTCCGACACGGCCCTCGACCGCCTGGCCGGCTACCGCGGCAGCGCCCGCATCGACTCGTCGGCCCGCTGGCAGAGCCGGCCGCGCTACCGCGGCTCGGCAGCCTTCGACGGCCGCCGCGACAGCGCTTGGGTCGCGCCGCTGCGCAGCCCCGGTGCCTCCCTGACCTGGTCGCTGCGCCGGCCGGTGGCGGTCCGCGAGCTGACCCTCGTGCCCGCGGTCAAGGGCGTGCGGGCACCGGCATCGGTGCGGCTGCGAGCCGACGGCCGTTCCAGCGGGACGCTGGCGGTCGGCGCCGACGGGCGCGTACGCCTAGCGCGGCCCCTGCGGGCGCGCCGCTTCCGCCTCGAGGTCCTGCGAGCGCGGCCTGCCGCGCAGCGCCAGCAGCAGGATGCGGTCGGCATAGCCGAGGTCCGCGGCGCCGGCGTGCCCACCGTGCGCACGCCCACTACGGGCACGGTCGCCGGCGGCTGCGGCCAGCTCACCGTGAACGCGGGCGGTGCGGTGCGCGGCATGCGCTTCGGCGGCTCTCGCGCGGACTTCGAGGCCGGCCGCCCCATGCGCGCACGAGGCTGCGGTCGCCTGACAATCGGCCGCGGGCGCCAGGACGTGTCGGCGCGCTCGGCCGTCGTGAGCGCGGACCTGCTGGAGCTGCGCTCGTCCGCGCCCGGGCCGGTGGCCACCAGCGGGCCGAGCGGGCGCGTGACCGATTACGGCAGCGCGGGCCGCGGCCGCCGCGACGGCGTCCGTGTGGCTGTGACCGCTCCCTCATGGCTGGTCCTGGGCGAGAGCTACAGCCGGGGCTGGCGCGCCTTCTGCAACGGCCGCTCGCTGGGGACGCCCGTGCTGATCGACGGTTTCGCCAACGGCTGGCGGGTCGGTCGCGGCTGCCGCGATGTGCGCTTTGCCTACGCGCCCAACCGCGTCGCAACCTGGTCCTACCTGCTGTCGGCGCCGATCGCGGCCGTGCTGCTGGCGTTGGTGGTCGTGGGCCTGCGGCGCCGGCGCCCGGGCTGGCCCGCGCCGCCGCTGCTGGGCGACCGGCCAGGCGCGCCGTGGCCGTGGCGGCGGGCGCTGGTTGCCGGACTGGCGCTGGTGCCGGTGGCGGCGTTCCTGTTCGCGGTCCGCGCCGGGGTGCTGATCGGCCCGGCGGTGGCCTTCGCGCTGTGGCGCGGGCTGGGCGCCGGCACGCTGGCCGTGGCGGCCGGCCTGCTGGTCGGCGTGGCCGCCCCGGCGGTGGCACTGCTGGCACCGCCGCTGGACCTTGGCGGCTTCAACAGCGAATACGCGACCGACCTGCTTGGCGCCCACTGGTTGGCGCTGGCGGCGTTCGTGGCGCTGGCGCTGGCGCTCTGGCGCGGGCTCAGTACGGCCAGTGGGGCGAATCGTGACCCAGTAGACGGGCCAGCCGGGGCGCCTTGAGCACGATCGCGATCTTCACGGCCACGTTGCGCGCGAACCACGGCAGCTCACCCAGCTGGCGCAGCGCGTTGCGGGCGCGCAGGCCGGGGCCCAGGTCGCGCCGCCGGTACTCGGCCAGGGAGCCAGAGCGCCCCATGTACCGAAAGCGCCCGGAGAAAGCCAGCAGCCGCACGATCGCCAGCGTCACGCCGATCGACGAGAACGAGTCGTGGATCAGCAACACGCCCCCCGGCGGCACGCGCAGGCCCCAGTCGCGGATGTCGTCGCGGGCGGGGGCGTAGCGGTGGGCGCCGTCCACGTAGAGCATCTCGATCGGCCCCTGGACCGCGTCCAGCGCCTCCTGCGAGGGACGCCGCACGTGGCGGACGCGATCGGCCACCCCCGCCGCCCGGAGGTTGGTCATGAACGCCTCATGGTCGGCCTGGCCCTCGTCGGCGCTGCCGTGGATCTGCTGCGGGCCGCGGTCGTTGCCGGCGTGCGGGTCGATGGCCACCACCTCGACCTCGGGGTGGGCCGCCAGCGCGACCACGATCGCGCTGCGGCCGTGGTAGCTGCCGATCTCGGCGATGGTGGCGCCCGGCGCCAGCTCCGACGCGCGCGCGTGCAGCCGCCGCGCCTGGGCCTCGGTCATCCAGCCCTGCACGTCCCTGACGGCCTCGAGCGCGGCGTCGGGCGAGGCGGAGCCGTGCGTATGCTGCGGCGGGTGCCCGGCGGCGGAGAGGTTCTGTGAAGGCTCTGGCATGGCTTGGAGCCCGCCCGGTGGGGACGGCGGCAGGACTCTACGCGCTGCTGGCCGTCGCGTTCTTCTCGCCCGGGCTGATGCCGGGCCAGACGCTGGCCGCGTCGGACTACCTGTACACGGCGGCGCCCTGGAAGGCCGGCGCCCCCCCGGATGCGGGCTTCCTCGGCGCCAACTACGAGACCTCCGACCAGACGCTGTTCTTCCTGCCCTTCATCGAGGCCAACCGCAACCGGGTCCCGCACGGCCTGCCGCTGTGGAACGCCAACCTCATGGCCGGCCGCCCGTACTTCGCCAACTCGCAGTCGGCGCCGTTCTCGCCGCTCAACGCCGTCTCGTACGTGTTGCCGTTCTGGAAGTCCTTGGCCTGGATCGCCATCCTCAAGGTGTTCACGGCGGCCTTCGGCGCCTACCTGCTGGCGCGGGCGCTTGCGCTGCGCCAGGGTGGCGCGCTGCTGGCCGGCCTGGCGTTCGGGTTCGGGCTCTACTTCGTGATCTGGGTCCCGTGGCCGACCAGCAGCGTGTGGGCGTTCCTGCCGTGGCTCCTGCTGCTCAGCGACCGGGTGGTCCGAAGACCCGGTGCGTTGCCCGTGGCCGGGCTGGCGGCGCTCGTGGCCGCCCAGTTCTTCTCGGGCCACCCCGAGTCGAGCTTCCACTCGATGTTCGCCGCGCTGGCCTTCGCCGTCCTGCGCCTGTTCCAGCTGCACAGCGGCAGAATCGAGGGCAGCGCGAGCGCCGTGCGCGGCGCCCTGGCCTGGGTGGCGGCGGCGCTGCTGGGCACCGGCCTGGCGGCGATCCTGATCGTGCCCTTCGCCGAGCTGATCCAGAGCTCGGGCATCGTCGGCAACCGCGACGCCACGCCGCGGGCCGCGAGCTCGATCCAGTACATCGTCACGACGGTGTTCCCCGACTACTACGGGCGCCCGACCCAGCGTCCGCTGGAGGGGCTGGCGGTCACGCGCTCGTTCTACCTCGGCGCGCTCAGCCTGATGCTGGCCGGCCTGGCGGTGGTGGTGCGGCCCACACTCGAGCGGCTGGCCTTCGCGGGGTTCGCGCTGTTCTCGCTGGCCATGGTGTTCGGCGTCTATCCGATCGAGCCGGCGGTGGCCAAGCTGCCCGGGTTCTCGGTGGTGCACAACACCCGCATGACGATCCTGTTCCTGCTCTGCGCGGCCATGCTGGCCGGCTGGGGGCTGGACGAGCTGACGGCCCGAGCGGCGCCGCGCCGCCGCTGGGTGCTGCCCGCCGCCGTCGTGGTGTTGGTGATCCCGCTGGCCTGGATCGTGGTCCGCGGCACCGCACCGGACGCACTGGGCCAGGGGCTGAAGGTGGCGTGGGGGTTCGCCACGCCACCGGCCGGAGACGACGCCCGCGATGTCACGCTGTGGAGTGCGGCGTTCATCTGGGCGGTGTTCGCGGGTCTCGGGACGCTGCTCGTGGGGCTGCGCACGCGCGGGCGGCTGGGTGTGGCGGCGTTCACGGCGCTGGTCCTGGCGCTGGTGGCCGCCGACCTGTTCCGCGCCGGCATGGGCCAGAACACGGCCATCCCGCTCGACCGCGCGCGCCAGCCCACCACCGGCGCCATCAGCTATTTGCAGAGCCGGGTCCCCGCCCGCTTCGTGGGCGCCGAGCGGCGGGCCGACCCCAGGGCGCCCGAGCCCGAGCCGCTGCCGCCGGACCTGGCGATGCGTTACGGGCTCTACGACGCGCGCGGATACGACTACCCGATCGAAGGCCGCTACGACCGGCTCTGGCGGCGCACGGTCAAGGCCGACCGCGGCTTCGTGATCTACACGATGCACGCGCCCGTGAACCGGCGCTCGCTACGAACGCTCAGCCTGCTGGGGGTCGCCGACATCATGCAGTCCCAGGACGACCGGCCGCTTACCGATCCATCGCTGGCCCTGGTCTACGACCGCCCCGACGCACGCGTGTACGCCAACCGGGCGGCCATGCCGCGTGCGTGGGTGGTGGGCGGCCAGCAGGTGGTGTCCGGCGAGGACGCCGCGCTGCGCGCCATCACCGCGCCGGGCTTCGACCCGCGGTCGCGGGCCGTAGTCGAGGATGCCGTCGAGGGCGTCCCGCGCGCTCGCGGGCGCGGGACGCCTGGCGCGGCGCGGCTCTCGTCATACGGACAGGACCGCGTCGGCGTGCGCGTCACGGGCGCCCGTGCGGGAAGCATGCTGGTGCTCAACGACGTCTGGTACCCGGGCTGGAAGGCACGCGTGGACGGCCGCGAGGTTCCGGTCCAGCGGGTCGACTACCTGCTGCGCGGCGTCAAGCTGCCGGCGGGCGCCCGCCACGTGGAGTTCTTCTACCGCCCGGCCAGCTTTCGCATCGGATGGATCATCAGCCTGGTGACCCTGCTCGGGCTGCTGGCGGCGGTGGCGCGCGAGCTGTGGCGGCGCCGGCGTGCTCAGGCGGTCAGGTAGGGCCTGTCGCCCGAGCGGCTGCGCAGGGAGATCACGAACACCGCGGCCGCGCAGCACACCTGGAGCCCGGTCAGCCCGACCGCGACCGCGGTCAGGTTGGCGCCGATGGCCGCCAGCAGGCCCACCTCCACACCGGCAGCCACGCCGAGCACCCAGATGAAGTTCCAGCGGCCCAGCGCCAGCAGGTACTGCACGGACAGATAGGCACAGGCCAGCAGCGTCATGGCCAGGCCCAGCCACGGCAGGGCGCCCGAGGCCTGGGTCAGGTCGGGTCCGAAGACGGCCGACAGCAACGGCCGGGCGGCGAAGGTGAACACGGCCAGCAGCGGCACGGCCGCCGCGACGATCAGCGCCAGCGTCCGCAGCAGCACCGGCCGCGCGTCGATGCCCATGCTCGAGCGCCGCGCCGCCTCGGGCAGCAGGTACATGCCCAGGCCCACGGCCACCCAGATGATGCCCTTGGCCGCCACCGCGGCCACGGCGTATGAGCCCGCTGCGTCGGCCGAGGCCTCGTGCTTGACCACGATGATGTGCACCTCCTGCAGGGCGAACAGCAGCGTCAGACCCACTACCGGCGCCCACGCCCCCGCCATCAGGCTGCGTAGCGGGGTCTGGACGCGGGCGCGGACGGCGGGCAGGCAGCGGCGCAGCGGCAGCCACAGGATGGCGGCCATGAACATCATCGACAGCCCGCTGCCCACGAACGCGCCGGTCACGCCAAGGCCCGCGTACACGAGCGCGCCCGCCGTGAGCAGCCGCAGCAGCGCCTCGCCCATGATGCTCAGCGCCACCGCCTGGTAGCGCTGGAAGCCCTGGAGCGCGCCGCGCTCGACGGACACCATCACCCACATCATCGCGCTCACCGGTACGAAGGCGGCCGCCCATAGCTCGGTCACGTTCACCACGCTCCCGATCAGCGATCGCGCCGGCACGGCCAGCAACGCCACCGCGATTGTGGCCAGCGCCAGCGTGCGCAGCCAGCCGGGTACCGCGGCCCCCGCCTGGCGGTCGCCCTCGGCCACCGCACGCGAGGTCTCGCGCGCCACCGCGATCTGCAGGGCCGAGCCCGGCACCATCAGGATGATCAGCGCCGAGACCAGGGCGGCCAGCGAGCCGTAGTCGCCGCCGCCCAGGATGCGGGCGAAGACGATCGTGAAGATCAGCGCCAGCATGTTGCCGGCGATCACGCCCGCTGCCAGCCCCGCGGCGCGGCCGGTGTCCGAGCTGGCGAAGCTGCGCACCAGCGATCGGGTCTGCTCGCGCTCGCGGTCGCGCTCGGCCTCCAGGACGGCCAGGTTGGCCTCGGCGGTGCGGTCCCAGGTGAACTCGCGCGCGCGCTCCAGGGCCTGTCGCCCGAACGTCTCGCGCAGCTCGCCGTCGCGGATCAGCGTCGCCGTCTTGTCGGCCAGCTCCTCGGGCGTCTCGGCCAGCAGGCCGGTCCGCCCGTCGGCGATCGACTCCCTGAGCCCGCCGACGGCCAGGGCCGCGCTGGGGGTCGCGCACGCAGCGGCCTCCATGACCGTCAGGCACCAGCCCTCGGCGGACGATGCGCTCAGGTTCACCCACGTCGACTGCAGCAGCTCGAGCTTCTTGTCCTCGTCGACGTGGCCGTGCAGGCGCACCCGGCCGCTCAGCTCGCGCCGGGCGATCTCCTGCTCCAGCGCCTCGCGCTGGTCGCCGTCGCCGGCCATGTCCAGCGTGGCTTCGGGGACCCGCTCCAGCACGTCCAGCAGCACGTCGAGCTGCTTGTACTTCTTCAGGCGCCCCAGGTAGAGCAGCGTGGGCTCGGGTGTGCGCTGGCCGGGCTCGAATGCCTCCAGCTCCACCCCGATGTAGTTCACCGCGATCTGCTCGCGCGGGATGCCGTGATCGACCACGTCGTCCGCCGCGGCCTCGGAGATGCACATGAAGCGCGTGCTGCGGTAGAGCAGCTTCAGCGGCAGCGTCTCCAGCAGCAGGGCCGCCAGGGCTCCGGGCCGGCCCAGCTCGCGGACGTAGTGGTCGCGGTGGATGTGGTGCAGCAGCGCCACCCGCGGGGTGCGCAGCCACAGCGGCGTCAGGAACGTGATCCCGTTGATCACCTCCACGACCACATCGGCGTCCGGGACCAGCCCGCGCGACTGGCGCCAGATGGCGCGCGGGAACACCGTGCCGCGGCCGCCGAAGCGGTGGATCGTCAGGTCGCCGAGCTGCTCGTGCTGCTGCGCGCCCTTGTAGGAGCCGGCGATGACCGTGACGCGGTGCCCCCACTCCAGCCAGCGCGAGACCTGCCCGTACAGGTTGGTGCCGGTCCCGCCCCCCTGGGGGTGGGTCCAGTCACGATCGGTGAGGACGAGGATGTGCACGGTGCGGGGAGGGTAGCCGCGAGCGGGTGGGGGTCAGGGCGTGCGGGCGGGGGACACGCTGACCCCGGCCGGTTCGCTTCGCGGCGTGCTGCGCGCCGCGGCGCGGGCGCGCAACAGGTCGCGCAGCGCCGGGATGATGGTGCGCGCGATCGACAGGCGCGACTGCTCCCCGTTGATCCAGATGATGCCCTGCTCGGTGGCGCGGTAGCCCAGCCGCCGCGCCAGGGCCAGGATCTCGGCGTCGAAGGCCCAGCCGTCGATCGTGGAGCGCGAGAACACCTCCTCGGCGGCCTCGGCGCGCCAGAGCTTGAAGCCGCAGTAGACGTCCGCGGCGGGCTCGCCCATGAGCGCCTTGGTCAGGCGCAGGAACAGCGGCCCGACCAGCCGCCGCTGGGGCGTCTGCGGGCGCTCGACCTGGGCGCCCGGGGCCAGCCGGGAGCCGATCACCACGTCGTACTCCTGCGCCGCGTCGATCATGCGCTCGAGCGAGGGCAGCGATCGCCAGCAGTCCGCGTCGCAGAACAGGCGCAGGTCACCGGTCGCGGCCAGCATGCCCCGCCGGACCGAGTAGCCCTTGCCCCGGTTGCGCTCGTTCACCAGCACCTCGATCCCCTCGCCGGCCGCGCGCGCGATCGCGACCGTGTCGTCGCTGCTGGCGTTGTCCACGACCACGATCTGCCAGTCGCCGCCGCGTGCGTCCAACCACTCGCGCAGCCGCTGGAGGCTGGCGGCGATCTGGTGCTCCTCGTGGTAGACGGGGACCACGATGCTCAATGAGGGTGCGCCGATCAACCGGGTCAAAGTATCAACGGGCGCGACGCGAACGGTCCGCTGCTCGATCACACTTCGCGCCGTGGACCGGACCCTGTACGACTCGCTGCACGCCGTCGAGGACGCCCACTGGTGGTTTCGCGGCCGCCGGCGGGTGGTGGCCGCGCTGCTCTCGCTGGTGCCCCAGCCACCGCGTCCGCGCATCCTGGACGCCGGCTGCGGTACCGGGCGCAACCTGGTCGACTACGCCCGCATCGGTCCCGCCTCGGGGGTCGACCCGTCGCCGGTGGCCATCGACTACTGCCACCGGCTGGGCATCGAGTCGGCCTACGAGGGCGCCCTGGAGGCGCTGCCTCTGGACGACGGGTCGTTCGACCTGCTGTTCGCCACCGACGTGATCGAGCACGTGGACGACGACGTGGCCGCGCTGCGCGAGCTGCGCCGCGTGGCCGCGCCGGGCGCGAGCCTGGTCCTGACCGTGCCCGCCTACGAATGGATGTGGGGCCCGTTCGACGACCTGCACCACCACAAGCGCCGCTACACCAGACCGCGGCTGGTGCAGGCCGCCCGCTCGGCGGGCTGGACCGTGGTCTGCGCCACCTACTTCAACTCGATCCTCCTGGGACCGATAGCCGGCGTGCGGCTGGCCCAGCGCGCCCGCGGCGGCGGGGCGTCCGGCTACGGCGCCAACCCGCGGGCGCTCTCGCCGCTGCTGGAGGACGCCATGGGCCTCGAGGCGCGATTGATCGCCTCGGGCCGCCGCCTGCCCGCCGGCGTCTCCGTGGGCCTGGCCTGCCGGGCCTGACCGGCTAGGCGCCCAGCTCGCACACCAGCAGCCCCGAGGCGCTGAACAGCAGCCGGTCGTACTCGGCGCCCCAGACGTCGTCCAGCCCCACCTGGCGCCAGCCGCGGCGGTGCGATTCACGGCGCAGCGCGCGCACGCGCTCGAAGGGCAGAGCGCCGGCGCGGATGCGCTCGTCCAGGTCGGCGTTGTAGCCCACCGGGATCGTGGCCCACAGCCGCCCGCCCGGGGCCAGCAGGCCGCGCAGGCGCTCGATCGCCCGCTCGGGCTTGCCGGGGTCGGTCACGTCCTCGTCCAGGCCCACGTGCTCCAGCGTCGAGATGCTCACGATCAGCGAGAAGCGCTGCTCCAGGTCCACGTCCACCACGTCCGCGTTCACCACGCCCGGCGCCCGCTCGTAGAGGTCCACGACCGTGTGCCCGTCGCGCACGTAGTGGGCCAGGACGTTGCCCACCTCCAGCAGGTCGGCGGCGGCGACGCCCTCCACGACCTGGCGCGCCAGCGCCAGCTCGACCGAGCGCTCGTTCATCCACGTGTAGTGGTAGCGGTGGTGGAAATAGGGCACGGTTCGCCCGTCGAACCCGAAGGTCGGCCGGTGGCGGCCCAGCCGCGCGCGTCCCGCGGCGTAGCGCCCGCCCCAGGCCAGGCAGGAGCTCGCCACCTCCAGCGGGCCGCGCCGCGCCGCCTCGGCGCGCAGGCGATGTGTGACCCCGGCGGGCATGAAGTGCGCCAGGCTACCGGCCATGGCCATCGACCCCGACGCGCTGGCGCGCGATACCGCGGCGCTCGTGCAGGTGCCCAGCGTGACCGGCGACGAGCGCGCCGCGCTGGAGCGACTGGGGGAGCTGGCGACAGACCTGGGCCTGACCGCCCAGCTGGTCCGTCACGACCTCGAAGCGCTGCGGGCGCACCCCGGCCACCCCGGTGAGGAGGCGCCCCGCGACGAGCTCTGGGGGCTGACCGTGACCGCCGCGGGCCCCGCCGGCGGCCCGCGGCTGTGCCTGAACGGGCACGTCGACGTCGTGCCCCCGGGCGCCGAGCGATGGTCGCTGGACCCGTGGTCGGGCCGGGTGGCCGACGGGATGGTGCACGGGCGTGGCGCCGTGGACATGAAGGGCGGTGTGGTTTCGGCCCTGCACGCCATGGCCGCGGCGCGCGAGCGCGCCGCCGGCCAGGTGGTGCTGCTGGCGGTGGCTTCGGAGGAGGACGGCGGTCTGGGCACGTTCGCGGCGCTGGAGTCCGACCGCGCGTTCGACGCCTGCCTGATCACCGAGCCGACGGGGATGGACGTGGTCTGCGCCCAGGGCGGCTCGCTGACGTTCGAGGGCGTGGTCGCCGGCCGCGGCGCGCACGCCGCCATGCGCCTGGAGGGCGACTCCGCGATCGACCGCTACGTGGAAGTGCACGCGTCGCTGGCCGAGCACGAGCGCGCGCATCAACGCAGCGGTGGAGCACCCGCTCATGGCCCAGCTGGATCTCCCGTACCCCGTCTCGGTCGGCCGCCTGCAAGGCGGCAACTGGGCCAGCTCGGTGCCGGACCGGGTCGTGTTCCAGGGCCGCCTGGGGGTCCGCGTGGGCGAGCAGCCGGAAGCTGCGCGCGCCGGGCTGCGCCGGGCCCTGGCGGGCCACCCCGTCGAGATCGCCTTCGGTGGCGGCGTCTTCGCCTCGGCCGCCACCGATCCCGGGCACCCGTTCGCCCGCCTGGTGCTGGACTCGTTCCCCGGCTCGCGCCCGGTCGGGGTGCCCTACGGCGCGGACATGCGCCACTTCACCGCGTGCGGGATCCCCACGGTCATGGTGGGCCCCGGTCACGCCCACCTGGCGCACGCCGTCGACGAACGGGTGCCGATCGCCGACCTCGTGGCCGTGGCCGAGGGCATTGCGCGCGCGATCGCCGGATTCCCGGCCGGGGTCCGTTGACCTGTGCGAGCCGGCCGGGGATGGCTGGCAAGCCGAGGAGCTACCATCGCCCGACGTGGATGAGAGCGCTCTCACCGAGCGCCTGATCACCTACGACACGTCGACGCTGGAGGGCATGCAGGCGGCCGCCGCCTTCATCTATGGCTGGATGGACGCCCGTGACGTGGAGGTGAAGGGCGAGACCCACAACGGCAGGCCGGTCCTGGCCGCCACGGTCGGTGCTGCGCAGGGGCCGACGGTGGTCCTGCACGGCCACATCGACGTGGTGCCCGGCAACCAGGACCAGTTCACCCCGCGCGTGGAGGGCGACCGGCTGATCGGCCGCGGCGCCTACGACATGAAGGGTGGCCTGGCGGCCATGATGTGCGCGGTACACGACCTGTCCTCCCAGGACGCGGTCAGGGTGCATTTCGTCTGCGTCTCCGACGAGGAGTCCGACGAGCAGAAGGACCGCGCCTCGGACTTCGTGGTCGCGCAAGGGCTACGTGGGCGACTTCGCCATCACCGGCGAGCCGACCAACCTGCGCATCGGCATCCAGGCCAAGGGCGTGCTGGGGCTCGGCTCGAGGTCAGGGGCCGCTCGGCCCACGGCTCGACGCCCTGGCTCGGTGACAACGCGGTGCTGAAGGCCGTCGACACCTTCCGCGCCATCGAGTCGATGCCGTTCACGCGCGACTCGTCCGAGTTGTTCGACCGGCCGTCCATCAGCCTGGGCAAGATCTCAGCCGGCGACGCGGTCAACCGCGTTCCCGACCTGTGCACGATCGACCTGGACATCCGCTACCTGCCCGGCCAGGACCCCGACGAGATCCTGGCCGCGGTCAACGCGCTGGAGGACACCGAGGTGGTGCACGTGTTCCACCGCGAGCCCATCATCGTCTCGCGCGACGAGCCGCACGTGCAGGTGCTGGCCGCGGCGGTGTCGAAGACGACCCCGGTGCGCGACAGCATCGCCGTGGGCCGTGACGGGACATCCGACGTGATCTCCTTCCTGAACGCCGGCATCCCCGGCGTCGAGTTCGGGCCGGTCGGTGACGGCCACCACGGACCCGACGAGTGGGTCTCGATCGAGTCGCTGGGCCAGTACCGGCGCGCGCTGGTGGAGTACGTGACCAGCGTGCCGGCGCGCCACCGCCAAGCACGGGCTGAGGGTCGCGTGAGCCCGAGCTTCGAGGACATCCCGCGGCCGGGCATCTGGAAGAAGCTGATCCTGGGCGCGCTGCTGGTGGTCTTCGCCACCGCCGGCGCCACGTCGGTGGCGGCGTTCCACGAGGTGGACACCGTGGTCAAGACGCTGAAGACCAACCCCGACATCCAGCTCGGCAAGGCCCGCCTGGCCGAGGTCGACCCCGGCGAGCCGCAGACGATCCTGCTGCTGGGCTCGGACAAGCGCCCCAAGGGCGCCAAGGACGGCGGGGCCGGAACGGGTGCCCGCTCGGACACGATCATCCTGGCCCGCCTGGACCCCAAGCGCAAGGCCACGGCGCTGATGAGCCTGCCGCGCGACCTGCGTGTGCAGATCCCGGGCCGCGGCACCGCCAAGATCAACGAGGCCTACGAGCTCGGCGGCCCGGCGCTGACGCTGCGCACGGTCCAGAACCTGACCAAGCTGCCGATCAACCACGTGATCAACGTGGACTTCAAGGGTTTCGAGAGTGCAATCAACGCCATCGGCTGCATCTACCTGGACGTCGACCGGCGCTACTTCAACGACAGCGCCGAGTACGCGTACATCAACGTGCCGTCCGGCTATCAGCGCCTGTGCGGGCAGCAGGCGCTCGAGTACGCGCGCTTCCGCCACGAGGACACCGACCTGGTCCGCGGCGTGCGCCAGCAGGAGGTCATCCGGGCCACCAAGCAGCAGGCCGGCCTGACCGGGCTGATCGACAAGCGCGAGCGCCTGCGCAACATCTTCGGCAAGTACACGACCTCCGACGGCGCGCTCAAGAGCAGCGGCGCCGTTCTCGGGCTGCTCAAGCTGGCGGTCTTCAGCGCCAAGCAGCCGATCCGCGAGGTGCACTTCGAGGGCGAGGTCGGCATCACGTCCGGCAACGAGGCCACCAACACGCCGAGCTTCGTGACCGCGACCGACCGCACGGTCAAGAAGCTCGTGCAGCAGTTCCTCGGCGTCGAGAGCTCGAAGGGCGTGAAGGGCACGCTCGAGCCCGAGCCCGGTGCCAAGTCCCCCAAGCGCAAGAAGAGGCGCCCCGCGGGCGACAACGGCCTGGAGAAGGCGCCGGGGCCCGGCAAGGACCAGGCGGTGCAGGCCATCCAGGACGGCGCCGGCGGACAGCTGCCCGTCTACTACCCGACCGTGCGCCTCAAGGGCTCCCTGTTCGCGGGCCCGCCGCGCTTCTACAAGATCCGCACTCCGGGGAACAAGTTCCACAAGAGCTACCGCATGGTCATCAAGCGCGACAAGCTCGGCGAGTACTACGGCGTGCAGGGCACGACCTGGAAGGCCCCGCCGCTGCTCGAGGGCGGCTCCGACAAGATCAAGTCGGGCAAGCGCACGTTCGAGGTCCACTACGACGGCGATCGCGTGAAGCTGGTGGCCTGGCGGACGTCGAAGGCGGTCTACTGGATCTCCAACACGCTGCTCCAGAGCCTGACCAAGGAGCAGATGCTGTCCATCGCCCGTACGACGCGGCTGCCGTAGGACCGGCCGCTGGCGGGGCTGGGTCTCGGGTTTTGCGATCCAGGGCGACAGAGAGCACCCTGTCTCGCAAAACCCGAGCTCCAGCCCGTGGATCCGCTCCCGGGGCTGGATCTCCGAGAGATTCTCCGAAGGGCGACAGAGAGCACCCTTCGGAGAGCTCTCGGAGCTCCAGCCCATGACCCGCCGCGTCTGACGCACGTCCCTGGGCGACGTTGACGGGCTGGAGCTTCGGTTGTGCCCGAGGGGGTGCTCTCTGTCGCCCCCGAGGGCACTGCCGAAGATCCAGCCCCAAGAAGCGGCTCGGGCCCGGCTCTTTGTCGGCCCCAAGGGCACGGCCGAGGATTTAGCCCCGGCAGTGGCCCGGGCCCGGGGTCTCAGCGCCAGTTGCTCTAGCCTCTTGCGCTCTCATGGGCGCCCCCAAGGAACCGATCGGCGTGATCGGCGTGGGCTGGGTAGGGCTGTGCACCGCCGTGTGCTTCGCCGAACTCGGCCACCACGTCTACGCCCGCGACATCGTGCCCGAGAAGGTCGAGGCGCTCGCGCGCGGGGAGATCACCATCCACGAGCCGGGGCTGCCAGAGCTACTGGTCAAGAACGCCGAGCGCCTGCACTTCAGCACCGAGATGTCCGCGGTGCTGGACAACAGCCAGCTGCTGTTCTGCTGCGTGGACACCCCGCCGACGTACTCGGGCGACGCCGACCTCTCGCGCGTCGAGGCCGTGATCGCCGAGCTGGGCGACTCGACCGACCACGCCATCGTCATGAAGAGCACGGTGCCGGTGGGCACCGGCCGCTCGATCGCCCGCCGCAATTCGGATCTGGGCTACATCTCGAACCCCGAGTTCCTGAAGGAGGGCTCGGCGGTCAAGGACTTCATGGAGCCCGACCGCGTGGTCGTCGGCGCCGAGCCGGGCTCGGAGGCCTTCGCGGAGCGGGTCGCCGCGCTGTACGAGCCGCTCGACGCCCCCATGGTGCGCACCGACGTGGCCAGCGCCGAGATGATCAAGCTGGCCTCCAACGCCTTCCTGGCCACCAAGATCTCGTTCATCAACGAGATCGCCAACGTGTCCGAGGAGCTGGGCGCCGACGTGAACGAGGTCGCGCGGGGGATGGGCCTGGACGAGCGCATCGGCGACAAGTTCCTGCGCGCGGGAATCGGCTACGGCGGCTCGTGCTTTCCCAAGGACGTCTCCGCGCTCAAGCAGCTGGCCGGCAACAGCGGCTACCACTTCCAGCTGCTGACCGCCGTGATCGAGGTCAACGAGCTGCAGAAGCGGCGCACGATCGGCAAGCTCCAGAAGCACCTGGGCTCGCTGGTGGGCAAGGAGATCGCGCTGCTCGGCGTGGCCTTCAAGCCCGATACCGACGACGTGCGCGAGGCCACGAGCCTGGTGCTGGCGGCCCGCCTGGCCGGCGAGGGTGCCGCGGTGCGCGTGTTCGACCCGGTGGCCAGCGCCAACGCCGACGGCAAGCTGGGCGGCGCTCGCGTGTGCGAGAGCGCGATCGAGGCGCTGACCGGCGCCGACGCCGCGGTGATCGTGACCGAGTGGCCCGAGTTCGCCGAGCTGGACTGGGCCGGTCAGGTCAAGGAGGCCATGAATACGCCGGTGCTGGTGGACGGCCGCAACTTCCTGGACCGCGAAGCGCTGCGCGACGCCGGCTACGACTACGAGGGCATAGGAAGGTAGTGATGCCCTAGTGCAGGCTCTGGTCCTCGCCGGTGGGGAGGGCACGCGGCTGCGCCCGCTCACGCGGACAACGCCGAAGCCGGTGCTGCCGCTGGCCGGGCGGCCGTTCCTGTCGTTCATGCTCGACTGGCTCAAGGGCCATGGGGTCACCGAGGTGATCCTGTCCTGCGGCTTCATGTCCGACGGCGTGCGCGCGGTGCTTGGCGACATGTACGGCGGCATGCGCCTGCGCTACGCCGTCGAGGAGGAGCCGCTGGGCACCGCCGGGCCGGTACGCCTGGCCCTGGACGAGGGGCTGTTGCACGAGACGCTGTTCGTGCTCAACGGCGACGTGCTCAACGACATGGACCTGACCGCGCAGCTGGCCTGGCACGCCGAGAAGGGCGCGCGCGCGACGCTGGCGCTGATCGGGGTCGACGACACGGCCAGCTACGGGGTTGTTCCCACCGGACACGAGGGGGAGGTGCTGGAGTTCCTGGAGAAGTCCGACGGGCCCGCGCCCACCAACCGCATCAACGCCGGCGCGTACGTGATCGAGAGCGAGGTGATCGAGGAGCTGGTGCCGTCCGGGCGCAAGGTGTCGTTCGAGCGCGAGGTGTTCCCGAAGCTGGTCGGCAACGGCCTCTACGGCTTCCCGGCCGGCGGCTACTGGATCGACATCGGCACCCCCGAGCGCTACTTCGAGGCCACCTGGGACCTGCTGGCGGGCACGCCGGAATCCGGCCTGCCGGCGCGCGACGAGACCGGCTCGCTGGTCGGCCCCGGGTGTCTGACGGCAGGCGCGCACATCGGCCCCCAGGCCGTGCTGGGCGCGAAGTGCTCGGTGGGCAACGCCACCAGCGTCGAGCGTGCCGTGCTGCACGATCGCGTGATCGTGGGACCGGACTGCGTCCTGCGCGAGTGCGTGCTCGCCGAGGGCGTGAAGGTCGAGGCGGGCGCGCGCGTGGAGCCCGGGGCGATCGTCGGCGCGGGAGCGGTGATAGCCGAGGGCGCCACCGTGGCTGCCGGTGCCCGCATCGAGCCCGGGGCACAGGTGAGCGCGTGAGCATGCTCGACGACATCCGCGCCCAGCCGCACCAGATCGGCGACGCGCTCTGGCGCGTCGAAGCCGCGTCGATCCCGCCGCGTGAGCTGGCGGGCGGGCTCCTGGTGTGCGGGATGGGCGGCTCGGCCATCGGCGGCGACCTGGCCGCCGCGGCCATCGGCGACCGCGCCAGCGGCCCGGTTCGAACCCTGCGCGGCTACACACCCGACCCCTGGATCGGCGATCAGGAGCTGGTGCTCTGCGCCAGCTACTCCGGCAGCACCGAGGAGACGCTCTCGTGCTTCGACGCCGCCGGGCGCCAGGGCGCGCAGCGCGTGGCGGTGACCACGGGCGGTGAGCTGGCCGAGCGCGCCCGCGAGCAGGGCGTGCCCGTGATCGGCGTGCCGTCGGGCCTGCAGCCACGCGCCGCCGTGATCTACATGACGGTGGCTGCCCTGCAGTGCGCCGCGCTCTGCGGCGCCGCTCCCTCGCTCGAGGGCGAGCTGAACTCCGCGGTGGCGCTGCTCGAGGAGCAGGCGCACGACGACGAGCCGGCTCGGATCGCCGAGGCGCTGCACGGCACGATCCCGGTCGTGCACGGCGCAGAGCTGACCGCCGCGCCCGCCCGGCGCTGGAAGGGCCAGCTGAACGAGAACGCCAACGTGGCGGCCTTCTCCAGCGACCTGCCCGAGGCCAACCACAACGAGATCGAGGGCTGGGCGCACGCCCACGACAACGGCCCGTTCTCGGCCGTGTTCCTGGACTCGCCGCTTCTGCACCCGCGCATCCGCCACCGGATCGAGCTGTCATCCCAAGGGCTGGCGGACCAGGGCGTGCCGGTACTCGGCGTGCTCGCCCGCGGGGACTCCGCGCTGGCGCAGGTGCTCGCGCTGGTCATGCTCGGCGATCTGGCCACCGTGGCGCTGGCCGAGCTGCGCGGGGCCGACCCCGAGGCGATGGACGCCATCGTGGGCTTCAAGCAGCGCCTCTGAGCCGCCCCGCCAAACCTTGACACAGTCGTGGTAAGGTTTGTCCCTGATGGACGGCCTCACGATCAACGAGGCGTCCGAGACGACCGGCTGGTCGTCGCGGATGCTGCGCTACATCGAGCGCGAGGGCCTGATCGCCCCGCGCCGGTCACCTTCGGGCTACCGCCTGTACGGCGCCGAGGAGCTTCAGCGCCTGCGCACGCTGCGTGAGCTGCTGTCCGAGAACGACTTGAGCCTGGGCGACGTGGGTTTCGCGCGTCGCCTGAACGAAGACCGCACGCTGCAGGAGGCGGTCGACTCCTGGCTCGAGGCAGCGCCCAGCCGCCCGGCCGACGTCCCACCGTCGGACTGGCTGCGCTTCGAGCAGGAAAAGCACGAGCGTCTGCTCGCCAAGGCGAGCGAGCAACTGACACCCACCACCTGACTGCGAAGCAGCCGGCTCGGCCGGCTGCGCACGACCCCCCACCGAGAGGACCCATGAGCGCCACCGACACCACCACCCAGGACTACAAGGTCGCCGACCTGAACCTGGCGGCCTCCGGCCGCAAGCAGATCGAGCTGGCCGAGCACGAGATGCCGGGCCTGATGTCCACCCGCGCGGAATACGCGGGCGAGCAGCCGCTGAAGGGCGCCCGGATCACCGGCTCCCTGCACATGACCACCCAGACCGCCGTGCTGATCGAGACGCTGACCGCGCTCGGCGCCGAGGTCCGCTGGTGCTCGTGCAACATCTTCTCGACCGACGACGCGGCCGCCGCGGCCGTGGCCGTGGGCCCCGAGGGCACGCCCGAGAACCCGC
Organism: uncultured Solirubrobacterales bacterium; assembly: GCA_963750365.1. Taxonomy (GTDB): domain Bacteria; phylum Actinomycetota; class Thermoleophilia; order Solirubrobacterales; family Thermoleophilaceae; genus JAAYBF01. Next base: position 1,706,112 of record CAVVQE010000002.1, on the reverse strand, counting down.
AGGGCATCCCCGTCTACGCCTGGAAGGGCGAGACGCTGGAGGAGTACTGGTGGTGCACCGAGCAGGTCGTGAACTGGCCCGACGGCAAGACCGCGAACCTGATCCTGGACGACGGCGGCGACGCCACGATGCTGGTGCACAAGGGCGTCGAGTACGAGAAGGCCGGAGCCGTCCCGAACCCCGCTGACGCGGAGTCCGAGGAGTTCCAGGTCTTCCTGACGCTGCTGGCGAAGTCGGTCTCCGAGCACCCGGACCGCTACACCAAGATCGCCGACTCGATCGTGGGCGTCTCCGAGGAGACCACCACCGGCGTGCACCGCCTGTACCAGCTCGCCGAGACCGGCGACCTGCTGTTCCCGGCGATCAACGTGAACGACTCGGTGACCAAGTCGAAGTTCGACAACCTGTATGGCTGCCGCCACTCGCTGATCGACGGCATCAACCGCGCCACCGACGTCATGATCGCGGGCAAGACCGCCGTGATCCTGGGCTACGGCGACGTGGGCAAGGGCTCGGCCGAGTCGCTGCGGGCGCAGGGTGCGCGCGTCGTGATCACCGAGATCGACCCCATCTGCGCGCTGCAGGCGGCGATGGAGGGCTACCAGGTCGTGACGCTCGACGATGTCGTCGAGACCGCCGACATCTTCATCACCACCACGGGCAACAAGGACATCATCAAGGCGTCCGACATCGCCCGCATGAAGGACAAGGCGATCGTGGGCAACATCGGCCACTTCGACAACGAGATCGACATCGCCGGTCTGGCCAAGATCGACGGCATCGAGCGCATCGAGGTCAAGCCGCAGGTGCACGAGTGGCGCTTCAACAACGAGGGCAAGTCGATCCTCGTCCTGTCCGAGGGCCGCCTGCTGAACCTGGGCAACGCCACCGGCCACCCGTCGTTCGTGATGTCCAACTCGTTCACCAACCAGACGCTGGCGCAGATCGACCTCTGGACCAACCAGGGCAAGTTCGAGACCAACGAGGTCCGCGTGCTGTCCAAGGAGCTGGACGAGAAGGTCGCCCGCCTGCACCTGGATGCGCTGGGCGCCAGGCTCACCGAGCTGACCGAAGACCAGGCCGCCTACATCGGCGTCAAGGTCGAGGGCCCGTACAAGTCGGACCACTACCGCTACTAGAAGGACTCAGGTTTCAGGTTTCAGGCAGCGAGCTCCAGGCCGCATGGCTCGCGCTGACACCTGACACCTGACACCTGATGCCGCAGTCCCAGATAGCGCATCCGGGCCTCGCCAGCGACGGCGAGGCCCGGATCGCGTGGGCCGAGGGGCAGATGCCCGTGCTCGGCCAGATCAGCGAGCGGTTCGCCCGCGAGCGGCCGCTGGACGGGTTGAACGTGGCCGCGTGCCTGCACGTGACCGCCGAGACCGCCTGCCTGGTGCGGGCGCTGCAGGCGGGTGGGGCGCAGGCTGCGCTGTGCTCGGCAAACCCGCTGTCGGCGCAGGACGACGTGGCCGCCGCCCTGGCCGCCGACGGCACCTTGGTCTACGCCGCTCGCGGCGAGGACATGGACACCTACGCCGAGCACGTGGCCGCCGTGATCGCCTCGGAGCCCAACGTGACGCTGGACGATGGCGCCGACCTGCTGTCCTTCGCGCACGCGTCGAAGCGCCTCGACGGGCTGATCGGCGGCACGGAGGAGACCGCGACCGGCATCCTGCGCCTGCGCCGGCTGGAGCGCCAGGGCCAGCTCGGCTGCCCGGTGCTGGCCGTGAACGAGGCCCTGTCGGAGCGCACGCTGAACGACCGCTACGGCACCGGCCAGTCGGCGCTGGACGGGATCCTGCGCGCCGCCAACCTGCTGCTGGCGGGCAACACGCTGGTGCTGTTCGGTTACGGCTACGCGGGCCGCGGCATCGCCCAGCGCGCCCGCGGCGCCGGCGCCGCAGTGGTGGTGTGTGAGGTCAGCCCGCTGCGCGCGCTGGAGGCGCGCATGGAGGGCTACGAGGTCATGCCTGCCCTCGAGGCAGCCGAGCGCGGCGACCTGTTCGTGACCGTGACCGGCTCGCGGGCGGTGCTGCGCGGCGAGCACTTCGAGCGCATGAAGGACGGCGCGGTGCTGGCCAACGCCGGTCACTTCGACGTCGAGATCGACATCGAGGGGCTCAGGGCGGCGGCCGCGGGAGCGCCGGCGAAGGTGCTGCCGCTGGTCGAGCGCTTCGACGTCGGCGACCGCAAGCTCTACCTGCTGGCCTCGGGCCGCGTGGTCAACCTGGCCGCCGGCGAGGGCCACCCGGCCGCGGTCATGGACGTGAGCTTCGCCCTCCAGGCGCTGGCAGCCGAGCACCTGGCCCGCAACCGTGGCGAGCTCGAGCCGCGCGTGCTGGACATGCCACGCCAGCTGGATGACGAGGTGGCGCGGCTCAAGCTGGCCGCGCTCGACGTCGAGATCGACTCGCTGACCGACGACCAGCTGGACTACTGGCGCAGCTGGAGCGAGTAGTCGAGCCAGCGGTCGGCCCGGGCGCCCACGCGCTCGTAGAGCTTCTGCGCGCGATCGTTGTCCAGCGCCGTCTGCCAGCCCAGCGTCGACGCGCCGTGCTCGCGCGCGCGATCCGCGCAGGCATGGATCAGCTCCTCGGCCGCGCCGCTGCCGCGCGCCTCGGGAGCCACGTAGAGGTCGTTCATCACCGCCAGCCGCGAGGCGCTGGTGGTCGACCACGACCAGTAGACCGTCGCGAAACCGACCGCCGATCCATCCGCGTCGCGCGCCACCAGCTGGAGGCCCTCGCGCTCCGGATCGGCGATCAGCGCGCGTGAGAGCGCCAGCAGGTCGTCGTCGGACGGGGCCACGGCATAGAAGTCGCAGTAGGCACGCATCAGCGCCAGCAGCTCGGGCAAATCGTTCTCGCCGGCGACGGCGATCTCCGCGCTCATCGAGGTCGACTCTAGACCGGCAGCTTGGAGGCCGGCGCATCCCGCGCGGCCAGCACGTCCAGCAGGGCCTCGATCACGTCCGGGTCGAACTGGGTCCCGGCCCCCTCGGTCAGCTCCGCGCGGGCGTCCGCTTCGCTCATGGGCTCGCGGTAGGGCCGGGTGGTGATCATCGCGTTGTAGGCGTCGCAGGCCAGGATCACGCGGCTGCCGATCGGGATGTCGGTGGTATGCAGGCCGTCGGGGTAGCCCTCGCCGTCCCAGCGCTCGTGTTCGTGGCGCACGATCGGGGCGATGGCCGCCAGCTCCGGCGTGCGGAGGATGATCCGCTCGCCGATCACCGGGTGCTCGCGCATGACCGCCCACTCGGCGGGGTCCAGCGGGCCGGGCTTGTAGAGGATCTCGTTGGGGATGGCCACCTTGCCCACGTCGTGCAGCATCGCGCCGTCGCGGATCAGCTCGATCTCGCGCTCGGAGAGCCCCAGCCGTGTGGCGACGCCGGTGGCCAGCGCCACCACCTGCTCGGAGTGCATGTGGGTGTAGTTGTCGCGCGCGTCGATCGCGGCCGCCAGGGCGGCCACGGCCGTGCGCGAGGCGCCGCCGACCTGGCCGATCAGGGCGGTCACCGCCTGGGCGCTGATCAGCTCGGCCAGCCGCAGCGACGCCAGCGGGAACGGCGTTTCGTCAGATCGCATGATCAGCAACCCGTGTAGCTCGCCCTCGTGGTGGAGCGCGATGGCAGCGTGCGCGCCGGCGGCCTCCCGCAGTGGCAACGGCTGTATCAGCGAGAGGGCCTCCCGGAGGGTCGCCAGTGACGGCCGGGCGATGGCGCCGCCGTCCAGCCGCCTCAGCAGCTGGTCGGTTTCCGCGAGCAGCTTCGGATGTACCAGCACACAGTCCGCCAGGCTCAGGGAGTCGGCGAGCAGACCGGGCAGCCGCGTCAGCACCTCGCGCGGGTGACTGCACTGGCTGACCAGATCCCAGAGGCCGGCCAGGACGGCCGTGGGCTCGCCGCCCGCCGCCTCCATGCGGGCCAGCTCGGCCTCGGTCTGATGGTCGGCCACCGCCACCTGGGCCTTGCCGCGGCGCTTTGCCACCAGCAGCGCCCGGTCGGCCCGGTCGAGCAGCTCGCCGCCGCTCAGCGGCTCGCGCCAGCAAGCCACCCCGACGGAGGCCGTCACGTCGGCCAGCGCCTCGTCACACAGCGCGTGCTCGATGCCGCGCCGGAGCCGGTGCGCCGCCTCGGTCGCGCCGGCCTTGTCCACCCCCGGCAGCACCAGCACGAACTCGTCACCACCGAAGCGCCCGATGCCGTCGTAGCTGCGGAACTCGTCCGCGATCGCGTCGGCCACCTGGCGCAGGATCTGATCGCCGACCAGGTGGCCGTGGGTGTCGTTCACCGGCTTGAAGTGGTCGAGGTCCACCAGCAGGCACGAGAGCGGCTCGCCGGTGCGCGACACGCGCGCGATCTCCTCGCGCAGGCGAACGTGAACGGCGCCGTGGTTCAGCAGGCCGGTCAGCGAGTCGGTGCGGGCGGCGATCTGCGCGCGCTCGAAGGCCTCGGCGTTGCTGCAGGCCACCGCCGCCAGGTCGGCCATCGCCTGGAGGATCTCGATGTCCGCGTCGGTGACCGGACGAAGCGGGCCAAAGCCCACCGAGAGCGCGCCCTTGAGCTGGTCGTCCCAGCGCACCGGCACCGCCAGGGCAGACGTCACCGAGCGCAGCTCGGCGGTGTCGGGCACCTGGACGTCGGTCTGGTAGGCGTTGGTCTTCACCGGGCGCCCCGTCTGCAAGACCCGGCCGGCGACCCCTTCGCCCGGGCGCATCACGAACCCGTACCAGTCCGAGCCCGCCGCGAGCCCGTGGCCCGCCACCGCCACGCCGCCGCGCTCGCCGTCGCCCAGGTAGAAGCCGGTCACGTCGCCGCCCAGTGCCAGGTCGACCTCGTGGCAGAGCGTTTCCAGAACCGCCTGGAGGTCCAGCCGCGCGTTGAGCGCGGACGCCGCGCGCGCCAGCGCCGCCTCGCGGTCTGCACGCGCCTTCAGCGAGGCCCGCATGTCCATGACCGCCAGCGTGGCGGCGCACTGGTCGGCCAGCAGCATCATCAGGGCCAGTTCGCGCGAGTCGACCGCGTGCGGCTGGTTCCAGACCACCACGGCCACCGCCAGCGGTCCCTCGTCGAAGATCACGGGCACGAAGACCGTGCTGGCCACATCGAAGCGCTCGACCAGCGCCTGGGCCACTTCGTCCGAGCGCGGTGCGTCCTCAACCACCAGCGGCACACCTGTCAGCGCCACGCGCACCACGCCGGAGGGTCCCTCCAGCGCGTGCGTGTAGGACTCGGACGCCACCACGGAACCGTCGCCGTCGGGCAGGAACAGCACGCCGCGACCGGTGGCCCGGTCCGGGGCGATCTGCGTCACGTGCACCTGGTCGGCGTCGAAGGCCGCGAGCATCTCGCGGGCCAGGGTCTCGTGCACCCCCTCGGCGTCCAGCGCGGCCAGGGCGGGAAAGGACAATCGGCGCAGCGCCGTCGCGACGGCCAACGGTGGGGCGCCCGTTGTCTCGAGGGGCCCGTGGTTCACCGTGGGGGTATCGCCCGGGCAGGCACGTCCCTTGAGCGGTACGGGCCGTTTGCAGGCGGTTCGACGAGTGCCGGCGTCAGGGCGCCGCGGCGCGGGGGGAGTCCTCCAGCCGTTCCTTGCGCTGCTGGTCGATCTCGGACTGGGTCAGCATGCGCGAGAACAGCACGGTCAGCGCGATCACGAACGTCAGTGACTGCTCGACCATCATGATCGCGCCGCCGGTGTTCTGGTCCCCGATCGCCGAGAGGCCCCAGACCCGCGGCACGCTCTCGTAATAGTCGTAGAGCACCGTCCCCGACCAGGTCAGGTAGAGCCCCAGGGCGGCCAGGCCGAACTTGGCGGTGGCGATGTAGGCCACCGTCTGCAGGCCGGTCAGCCGGCGGCGCATGGGTACCGGCTGGATCAGCGGCCACCAGACCAGGACCCCGGCGGTGAAGAACGCGGCGTGCTCGGTCACGTGCACGAGCGGGTTGCGCAGCGCCGCGTCGTACATCGCCGGCACGTGCCAGAGGTACATGATTCCAAGCCAGATGGCGATGCCCGTCCACGGCGAGGCCAGCGGTCCCAGCGCCCGCTCGACGCGCATGAGCCGCCTGGTCACGGGGCGCAGGATCACGCGCGAGAGCGACAGCAGCAGCAGGGCGGGGGCGATGTCGCCCAGCAGCACGTGCTGGACCATGTGGGCGGAGAACAGGTAGTCCTCGCCCAGCGCGTCGACTGGCGAGGCCAGCGCGGCCAGCAGGGCCAGCATCCCGGCGGCGAAGGCCAGCGCCTGCGGCCAGCCGGCGCCCCGCCCGCCGGCCTCGCGACGAGCGCGGCGGAAGCGGCGGATGTATGCCGCCACGATCACGGCCAGCGGCGCCAGCACGAGCGGGTCCGCTAGCCAGACGATGGTCGGGCCGGCCGCGAGCACGGTCACTGGATCGAGGCCCTCCACGACCGCGATTGTCGCACCGCGTGACCCACCTGTAACGCGCCGTGGGGCACGCTGGCGCCATGCCCTCGGTGCTCACCCGCCTCGCCGCCATCGTCGCGCCTCCGTTCTGCTGGAGCTGCGGCGCCGATGCCGGCCGCGCCGAGCCGCTCTGTCACCGCTGCCGCGGCCAGCTGCGCTGGCTGGGCAGCGAGATCGTCTGCCTACAGGGCGTGCCGCTGTGGTCGGCGGTGGCGTACGAGGGCCCCGCCCAGGCTCTCGTGCGCGCGCTCAAGTACCGCGGCGCTCCGGGCCTGGCCGATCCGCTTGCGGCGGCGATCGCAGCGGGCATGCCCTCAGAGCTGGCCGGCTCGGCGGCCGCGCTGGTCCCGGTGCCGATGCCGGCGGCGCGCCGGCGCCGCAGGGGCTACAACCAGGCGGAGCGGATCGCGGCCGCGCTGGCCGCGCGGACCGGCCTCGAGCTCAGCGACCGCCTGGCGCGCGGCCCCGCGCCGCGGCAGGTGGGCCGTGGCCGCGACCAGCGCCTCGCCCAGGCCGCTCCGCTGCTGGGCTGGGCGGGGCGCGCGCCGCCGAGCGCCGTCCTGGTCGACGACGTAGCCACCACCGGCGCCACCCTCGCGGCCTGCGCGGCCGTGCTCCGGGCGGCCGGGGTGGGGTCTGTCACTGCGGTCACCTACGCGCGTACGCCGGGCCGGTGAGGGCTAGCCGATGTTGCCCTTGGCAGCGACGGCCCTGTCCCCTAGCATCGCTCGTGACCTAAGCCACAAGCGAAGCCCTGAGGAGGGTCCGCATGCGCATCGACGTCAAGGGACGCAACGTTCCGGTCAACGACGAGCTCAGGAGGCGGGTGGACAAGAAGTTCGCCAAGGTCGCACGCCAGGTCTCAGATCTCGCCTATATGGACGTTGAGCTCCGGGAGCAGCGCAATCCAGCGATCAAGGACTCGCAGATCGCCGAGGTCACGCTGTACCTCAAGGGGGTCACCCTGCGCGCGTGCGAGGCATCGACTGACATGGCCCACTCCATCAACGAGGCCTCGGAGGACCTGGCGCGGCAGGTCAAGAAGCACAGGGCCAAGCGAAGGCACAGACGCCAGGCCAAGCAGGCATCGCCCAGGATGGGCCTGGGCTAGAGCATCAGCGTCAGCTGCCGCGCTCAGGGACCCGGCGCCACGTCGGTCCCTGTGCGCGAAAGCTGATGCTGAAGCTGACGCCGGACCCTCGGCAAACGCCCCAACCTGGCGCCGTCCGCCGTTGCTAGTCTCGGCTCGATGCCCCTCTTCGACAAAGCCCTCCGACTCGGCGAGGGCAAGAAGTTCAAGGAGTTCGAGAAGAACGTCGCGCAGATCAACGACTTCGAGCCCGAGCTCGAGCTGGATTCCGACGAGGAGCTGCGCGAGCGCTACGACGCCCTCCGCGTGCGCGCGCTCGCGGGGCGAGAGCCTGGACGACCTGCTCTACGAGTCGTTCGCGCTGACGCGCGAGGCGGCCAAGCGCACGCTCGGCCAGCGCCACTTCGACGTCCAGCTGATCGGCGGCATGGTGCTGCACGACGGCTCGATCGCCGAGATGAGGACCGGCGAGGGCAAGACGCTGACGGCCACGCTGCCCGTCTGCCTGAACGCGCTGACCGCCCGCGACGAGGACGGCAACCCGACCCACGGCAGGGGCGTCCACCTGGTCACGGTCAACGACTACCTGGCCCGCCGCGACGCGCTGTGGATGAAGCCCATCTACGACCTGCTGGGCGTCACCGTCGGCATCCTGCAGTCCGACCAGGACGACTGGGACCTCAAGCGCGCGGCCTACGCAGGCGACGTCGACCTACGGCACCAACTCCGAGTTCGGCTTCGACTACCTGCGCGACAACCTGGCCACCGACGCGTCCGAGAAGTCCCAGCGCGGCCACGGCTTCGCGATCGTCGACGAGGTCGACAACATCCTGATCGACGAGGCGCGCACGCCGCTGATCATCTCCGGGCCAGCCCGAGCAGGCCGCCGACCTCTACTACAAGTTCGCCGAGCTGGCGCCGAAGATGGAGCCGGGCAAGAAGCCCGAGGGCCTCGAGGCCAAGTCCAAGGACTGGGTCGCCGACTTCGACTTCGAGCCCGACGAGAAGCACAAGACCGTCGCCGTCACCGAGCAGGGCGTCGAGAAGGCCGAGAAGTTCCTCGGCATCGACAACATGTACCTGGCCGAGCACGGCAACCTGGTCAACCACCTGCACCAGGCGCTGAAGGCCGAGTCGCTCTACAAGCGCGACGTGGACTACGCGGTGATCGACGGCGAGGTGAAGATCATCGACGAGTTCACCGGCCGCATCCTCGAGGGCCGGCGCTGGTCCGAGGGCCTGCACCAGGCGGTCGAGGCCAAGGAGGGCGTGGCGATCCAGGAGGAGAACCAGACGGTCGCCACGATCACCTACCAGAACTACTTCCGCCGCTACGACAAGCTGGCGGGCATGACCGGCACGGCCCTCACCGAGGCCACCGAGTTCATGAAGATCTACGAGCTGCAGGTCGTCGAGATCCCCACCAACCGGCCGATGCTGCGCGAGGACAAGAACGACCAGATCTACAAGACCAAGGACGGCAAGTGGGCCGCCGTGGTCCGGGAGATCGAGGCGCGCACGGCGAAGGGCCAGCCGGTCCTGGTCGGCACGATCTCGGTCGAGGTCTCCGAGCTGCTGGCCGCGCAGCCTGGCCAAGAAGGGCATCAAGCACACGGTCCTGAACGCCAAGCCCGAGCACGCCGAGCGCGAGGGCGAGATCGATCGCCGAGGCCGGCCGGCCCGGGCGCCGTCACGATCGCCACCAACATGGCCGGCCGCGGCGTCGACATCAAGCTCGGCGGCAACGCCGAGCACCTGACCGAGCTGGCGCTGCGCGAGTCCAAGCACGAGCCCGGCACCGAGGAGTACGACAAGGCCTGGGACGAGGCCTATCCCGAGCTTCGAGGCAGCAGGTCGAGCGCGACAGGGAGATCGTCCTGGAGGCCGGCGGCCTGTACATCCTCGGCACCGAGCGCCACGAGTCGCGCCGGATCGACAACCAGCTGCGCGGCCGCTCCGGCCGCCAGGGCGACCCCGGCGAGTCGCGCTTCTTCCTCTCGGCCGAGGACGACCTGGTGCGCCTGTTCGCCGGCGACCGGATCTACCGGATCCTCGACCGCCTCGGCCCGACCGGCGACGACGGGCGAGGAGGAGCCGATCGAGGCCAAGATGCTCTCGAAGCAGATCGAGGGCGCCCAGAAGAAGGTCGAGGAGCAGAACTTCCTGATCCGCAAGCGCGTCCTCGAGTACGACGACGTGATGAACCAGCAGCGCGAGATCATCTACGAGTACCGCGACAAGATCCTCGAGGGCGAGGACATGTCGGCGACCGCGCGCGAGCAGCTGGCCGAGGTGGTCGAGCGGATGGCCGAGGAGTACATGCCGGGCGACTTCCCCGAGAACTGGGACCTGCCCGAGCTGTACACCCAGCTCGAGCAGATGTACCCGGTGGGCCTCGACCTCGAGGAGATGGACCCCAACAACGCCGACCGCGCCGGCACTGATCGCCGAGCTGCGCGAGGACATCGTGGAGGCCTACGCCGACCGCGAGGAGGAGCTCGGGCGCCGAGCTCATGCGCGCGCTCGAGCGCTTCATGCTGCTCCAGATCATCGACGAGCGCTGGCGCGAGCACCTGCACGACATGGACTACCTGCGCGAGGGCATCCACCTGCGCGGCTTCGCCCAGATCGACCCGCTCGTGGCCTACAAGAACGAGGGCTTCGCCATGTTCACCCAGCTCATGAACTCGATCTGGGAGGAGTTCGCGCGCTACATCTTCGTGGTCGAGATCGAGGTCGACCAGGAGGACAACCAGCCGGCGCAGTCCTCGGGGTCGCGCTGGGGCGGCTCCATGAACGCCAGCTCCACGGCGTCCTTCAGCTACGCCGGCGGCAGCGCGGAGGACCAGCCCAGCGCTCTGGCGGCCGCCCGCCAGGGCCAGCCGATGGCCGAAGGCGAGGAGTACTACGACGAGGAGCCGGTCCAGTACGTCGAGACGCGGACCGTGGCCGAGGAGGATCGCGTCGGCCGCAACGACCCGTGCCCGTGCGGCTCCGGCAAGAAATACAAGAAGTGTCATGGGGCATAGCCGCCGAGGGGCGACGTAGCCAGCTAGCCGCCGCTCCGCGAGCAGCTGAAGCTGCTCGCGGACTACCTTTGACCCGCCCTCCCTCGAGGCACGCGCCGCCGAGCTAGAGCGCGAGATGGGTGAGCCCGGCTTCTGGGACGACCAGGAGCGGGCGGCCAAGGTGTCGTCCGAGCACTCACGTGTGCGGCGGCGCCTGGAGGAGTTCCGCACGCTCGAGGCCGACGTGGGCGACCTCGGCGAGCTCGAGGAGATGGCCGCCGAGGACGAGTCGATCGCGGCCGAGCTGGAGAGCCAGCGCGCGGCGATCGACTCGCGGCTGGAGGCGCTGGAGGAGGCGCGCCTGTTCTCGGGCCACTACGACGCAGGTGACGCCGTGGTCACGGTGAACGCCGGCGCCGGCGGCACCGACTCCCAGGACTGGGCCGAGATGCTGCTGCGCACCGAGCTGCGCTGGGCAGAGCAGCGCGGCATGAAGACCGAGCTGCTGGAGGCCTCGGCGGGGGAGGAGGCGGGCATCAAGTCGGCCACCTTCCTGGCCAAGGGCGAGAACGCCTACGGGCTGTTCAGCGCCGAGAAGGGCGTCCACCGGCTGGTGCGCATCTCGCCGTTCGACTCCGCGGCACGCCGCCATACCGCGTTCGCGGGCGTCGAGGTGGCGCCGTTCGTCGAGGCCACCGACGAGGTCGAGATCGAGCCCGACGACCTGCAGATCGACACCTACCGCGCCTCGGGCGCGGGCGGCCAGCACGTGAACAAGACCGACTCCGCGGTGCGCATCACGCACAAGCCGACGGGCACCGTCGTCCAGTGCCAGAACGAGCGCTCGCAGTCGGCCAACAAGGCCACCGCGATGGCCATGCTGACCTCGAAGCTGATCGAGCTCGAGGAGCAGCGCCGGCGCGCGGAGATCGCGAAGGAGAAGGGCGACGCCCAGGACGTGGGCTGGGGCTCACAGATCCGCTCCTACGTGCTTCATCCCTACACGATGGTCAAGGACCACCGGACCGATACCGAGGTCGGCAACGTCCAGGGCGTGCTCGACGGAGAGCTCGACCCGTTCGTGCGGGCCGAGCTCCTCCGGCGAGCTGGTACGGCCAGCTCCTAGCCGCGCCGGCTAGAAGGGCTTGACCCTCGCGCCCGCACAGGCCGCGTCGTAGCCGGCCTTGAGCTTGACCGTCTTCGCAGCCGAGGACTTGTAGAGCTTCTTGTACTTCTTCAGCTTCTTCCTGGCCTTCTTCTTGGCCTTCTTGGACTTCGCCTTCTTCAGCGCGGCCTTCGATCCGCTCACGCCGCTCTTGAGCCGCCGGCTCTTGGCGATCTCGGCGGAGTACTTGTCGGCAGCCGAGCGGCAGGCGGGGGTTATTCCCTTCTGCGCGTCGCCTCGCTGCTGGAACTTGTCCTTGAATCGCTCCGCCTGCCTGCAGCGTGGAGAGTTGGGGGGCACGCAGGGCCGGTCGAACGAGGCCGCCGTGGGCGCCTGGGCAGGCACACTCGCCGGAATCAGCAGCGCTGCGGTGACAGCCCCGATCAATGCCATCAGTGTTGCGCTTCGTCTGAGGTTCAAAATGCCTCCAGTCCGGACGACCGCCCTCCGGCCGTGATTGGAGCCAACGTAGGGGCGGTGCCAGTCCCCTGCCACTAGCACCCCCGCTAGTTTTGCCTGCCGCACGAGGGTCGGTTACGGTGATCACCGTGGGCGGGGGAGACCTGGGCAGCACTCGGACGGCCACGCTCGAAACCATGCTCTCCGGCCTCGTGCCCGAAGCCCGGTACATCGCCCGCGCGGTCGCGGTGATCGCACACGACGCCCCGCTGTGGCTCGTGGCCGAGGCGGCCGGCCTCGGTCCAGGCGAGGCGGCGCCCGCGGTGGACGCCCTGGTGGCCGCCGGCGCGCTGGAGGCGGCCGACCCGGTCCGTCGGGCGGCGGACATCCCGTGGGCGGAGCTGGCCGGTGGCGTCGACAGCGCCTCGCGGCACCTGATCCACCGGCGGGTGGCCCGCGCCTGGTCCAGAACCGCGGACGGCACGGAGCCGGCCGTGGCGCACCTGCTGGCCGCGCCGGCGGGCGGTGAGGACTGGGCGGCGCCGTTCCTGCTGGAAGCGGCCCGCGCAGCGACCGCCGACGGTCGCCATCAGGACGCCGTCGCCCGGCTTGAACGCGCGGCGGGCGAGCCCGCGGACCCCGCGCTGCGCGTCGAGCTGCTGCGCGAGCTGGGAGACGCGCGCGAGCGCGCCGGCCATCCCGATGTCGAGTCCGTCTACCGCCAGGCGCTCGCGATGGCCACCGACGGCGCCCGCCCGGGCATCCATCTGAGGCTGGGGCGGAGGATGTTCGGCGCCGGCGACTACCGCGGCGCGGCGCTGGAGCTGGAGCGCGGGTTGGACGGGCTCGCCTCCCGCGACGAGCCGCTCGCGGTCGAGCTGGTGGCCGCCTACGTGGCTGCCGCCCGCTTCGACCGCACCCTGTCCGAGGCCGCGGCGCGTCACCTGACGCCGATCCTCGAGCGCCCCGGCCCGGCGCGGACCTCCGCGGAGCGGGCGCTGCTGGCCGAGGTGGCCCTGGAGAAGGGCATCCAGGGTGGTGCCCGGTCCGAGGTCGTCGGGCTGGCCATGCGCGCTTGGGCGGATGGGCTGCTGCTGGAAGGAGCCGACCCCTACGGCATCGCTCTGAGCCAGGTGGCCGCGGCGCTGACCTGGTCGGACGCGTTCGCGGAGTCGGAGACCGTGCTCACGGTGGCCGCGCAGCGGGCCGAGCGCGACACCGAGACGCAGCTGCTGGCCACCACGCTCTACCTGCGGAGCTGGCCCCGCTTCTACGCCGGCCGCCTGGCCGAGGCGGAGGCGGATGTGCTCACGGCGCTGGCCACCGAGGGCTGGGGGATGTACCTGCCATCGGCCAGGGCGGTGCTCGCGCATGTGCTGATCGAGCGCGGCGCCTTCGATGAGGCGCGCGAGGTCCTGGTTTTGGCCGACCCCGAGCCGTGGCGCCAGACCGTGCCCTACGCGATGCTGCTGGAGGCCCGGGCGCGGGTGCACATGGCCGCCGGCGACCTGGAGGCGGCTGCCAGCGATCTGGCGGGCGCCGGCGACCTGTTGGCCGCGATGGGCGCGCGCCACCCGTTCTGCCCGTGGCGGTCGCGCCTGGGCCTGGTGCGTGCGCAGATGGGCGACCCCGCTGCCGGACGCGAGCTTGTGGAGCTGGACCTCGAGCAGGCCCGTGCGGCTGACGTACCGCGGCCGATGGGGATCGCCCTGCACACGCGCGGCCAGATCGCGCGAATCGAAGGGGGCGACGGGCTGGACGACATGCGCGACGCCGACCAGCTGCTCGGCCGGGTCGGGGCCCTGGTCGACCAGGCGCGGACGAAGGTCGAGATCGGAGCTTCGCTGCTTGCCGGCGGGCGCCGCGACGAGGCCCGGGGGTACCTGCACGAGGGCGGCGACCTGGCCCGCGCGGCTCGGCGCCGACGACACCGCTGAGCGGGCCGACTTCCATCTGCCCAGAGCGGGAGGTCGGCCGCGCGATGCCGGCCGGCTGCCCGGCGGCCTGACAGCATCCGAGCTGCGCGTGGCCCGCCTGGCCGCCCGCGGCCTGACCAACGCCGCGATCGCGACCGAGTTGGTGGTCACCACGCACACCGTGCGCTTCCACCTCGGTGGGGCGTACCGAAAGCTCGGCGTGTCCGCGCGCGAAGCTCTGGCCGGGGCACTGGACGGCCGTCCCTAAAGTAGTTCCGATGGCGACCGACCAGGCCAACGGGCAACGCCAGGGACCAGAGGTCCCCCAGACGCCCGAGCGCCAGGGCCCCAGCTGGAAGGTCGACCCGGCGCCCGACGGTCGCGGCAAGCCGCCGGAGAAGCCGCCGATGCTGCCGTTCAGCCTGCGCCGCTTCGTGGTCATCCTGGCCGTTCTGCTGGCGCTGAACTACCTGTTCGTGGCCATCTTCGCCCCGGCGGAGGAGCGCAAGCAGATTCCGTACACGCCCACGTTCACCCAGCAGGTCCAGAAGGGCAACGTCAAGGAGATCGCGTCGAAGGGCGAGACGCTCACGGGCGACTACAAGAAGAAGGTCGACGGGGCCGACCACTTCAAGACGGAGGTGCCCACCTTCGCCAACACCGACCAGCTGGCCAAGCAGCTGCAGGACAACGGCGTCACGGTGAACGCCAAGCCGCCGGAGGACCGTTCGCTGCTGCAGACGATCCTGTTCTCGTTCGGCCCGACGCTGCTGATCATCGGGCTGATCGTGTTCTTCCTGCGCCGTGCCGCCCAGCAGGCCGGAGGCGGCGGGATGATCGGCCAGTTCGGGCGCTCGAAGGCGCGCCGCGCGGAGGGGGGCGAGGACACGCGCGTGAACTTCACCGACGTGGCCGGCATCGACGAGGCCAAGGAAGAGCTGTCGGAGATCGTCGACTTCCTCAAGAGGCCCGAGAAGTACCAGAAGCTGGGCGCCCGGATCCCGCGCGGGGTGCTGCTGTCGGGTCAGCCGGGCACCGGCAAGACGTTGCTGGCGAAGGCGGTGGCGGGGGAGGCAGCGGTGCCGTTCTTCTCGATCTCGGCCTCGGAGTTCATCGAGGCGATCGTGGGCATCGGCGCCTCGCGGGTGCGCGACCTCTTCCAGCAGGCCAAGGACGCGGCGCCGGCGATCATCTTCATCGACGAGATGGACGCCATCGGGCGCTCGCGCTCGGCCGGCGGCGGCTTCTCCAGCGGCGGCCACGACGAGCGCGAACAGACCCTGAACCAGATCCTGACCGAGATGGACGGCTTCGAGACCGGCGACGGCGTGGTGGTGCTGGCCGCCACCAACCGGCCGGAGATCCTGGACAAGGCGCTGCTGCGCGCCGGCCGCTTCGACCGCCGCGTGTCGGTGCAGGCGCCCGACAAGGTGGGCCGCGAGATGATCCTGAAGGTGCACACGCGGTCGGTGCCGCTCGACGACGAGGTCGACCTGGCCGCGCTGGCCTCCGCCACGCCGGGCATGGTGGGCGCCGACCTGGCCAACGTGGTCAACGAGTCGGCGCTGATCGCCGCCAAGCGCGAGCACACGGCCGTGCGCCAGGGCGACCTGACCGACGCGCTCGAGAAGATCGTGCTCGGCACCGAGCGCAACGTCGTCCAGAGCGAGGACGACCGTCGCAGGATCGCCTATCACGAGGGTGGTCACGCCATCGTCGGCATGCTCACGGCGGGGGCCGATCCGGTACGCAAGGTCTCGATCATCCCGCGCGGCCAGGCGCTCGGGGTGACCATGTCGGCCCCCGACGCCGACGTGTTCAACTACGAGGAGAGCTACCTGCGCGGGAAGATCAAGGTCGCCCTCGGCGGCCGCGTGGCCGAGGAGGTCATCTTCGGCACCATCACCACCGGCGCCGAGTCCGACATCCAGCAGGCCACCCAGATTGCACGCGGCATGGTCGCCCGCTGGGGCATGAGCGACGAGATCGGTTTCGTGGCCGTGCAGTCCGCCAACGGCGACGGGCCGCTGCTGCCCGGCGTGAGCGAGACCTCCGAGGCCACACAGCGGCTGGTGGACGCCGAGGTGCGCCGCATCATCGAGGAGTCCCACCTGGACGTGCGCAACCTGCTCGATCGCGAGCGCGACAAGCTGGACGCGCTGGCCGAGACGCTGTTGCGCGAAGAGACGCTGGACGAGGCCGACGCCTACCGCGCCGCCGGCATCGACCGCGCTGCAGCGCCGGCCTGAGCGCGCAGCGGTCGATCGACGGGTTGTGGGCGCCCTGGCGCCCCAAACGCGACGATCGATCCAGGGCGGGGCCGCAGCGAGCCGTCGCCGTCTAGATTCGTGCAGCATCGAGGACCTGATCGCCACAGCCCTGGCCGAGGACGTCGGCGCCGGTGACCTGACCGTGGCGGCGGTCGTGCCGGCCGGCGCGAGTGCTCACGCCACGATCACCCAGAAGCAGCCGGGCGTGATCTACGGCCTCGACGCGGCGCGCGAGGTATTCCGGCAGGTCGACGGGTCGCTGGCGCTCGAGGCGCTGGCGCCCGAGGGCCAGTGGCGCGAGGGCGGCCCGGTGGCCGCCGTCCACGGCAACGCCGGCTCGATCCTGACCGCCGAGCGCACGGCGCTGAACTTCCTGGGCCGGCTCTCAGGGGTGGCCACCGCCACCGCCCGCTACGTGCAGGCCGTCCAGGGCAGCGGCGCACACATCCTGGACACGCGAAAGACCACGCCGGGGCTCCGCGCGCTGGAGAAGGCGGCGGTGGTGGCGGGCGGTGGGGTGTCGCACCGGGCCGGGCTCTACGACGCGATCCTGGTCAAGGAGAACCACGCGGAGCTGGCCGGCGGAATCGTGCCCGCAGCTCGAGCGGCGCTGGCCGCGGCGGCGGACGCGGCGTTCGTGGAGCTCGAGGTCGAGAGCCTGGAGCAGCTGGACCAGGCGCTGGCCGAGGGGGTCGACCGCATCCTGCTGGACAACATGAGCCTGGACGACATGCGCCAGGCGGTGGCACGGGCGCGGGGCCGCGCAACCCTGGAGGCCTCGGGTGGCATCGACCTGGACGGCGTCCGCGCGGTGGCGCAGACGGGGGTGGACTTCATCTCGGTGGGCGCGCTCACCCACTCGGCGCCGGCGCTGGACCTGAGCCTTCTGCTGGACCCGGAGGCCGCAGCACCGCGAACGGATCGGTGATCTCCACCGTTCGCGAGCCGAAGCGGTAGACGGCCGCCGGACGACCGCCGCCGGGTCCAGGCGAGCGCCGCTCGCCGGTCGGCTCCAGCAGGCTGCGCCGCTCCAGCACCCGTTGCAGGTTGGTGGCCGACACGCCGTGCCCGAGCGCCGCCGAGTACACGTCGCGCAGCTCGGAGATGGTGAACGTCTGGGGCGCCAGCGCGAAACCGATGTTGGTGTACGACAGCTTCGCGCGCAGGCGCTCGCGGCCGGCCAGCACGATCGGTCCGTGGTCGAACGCCAAGGCCTCGGGGAGTTCGTCCACGGCCATCCAGCGCGTGTCGGCCGGCAGCGCTGGATCCACGTCGGCGGGCACGATGCCCAGGTAGGCCGTGGCCAGCTGCCATTCGGCGGGGTGGCGATCGGGTTCGCTGAGGGTTTCCAGCTGTTCGAGCCAGGCCAGCTCGCGCACGTCGACCTTGGTGGCCAGCTGGCCTCGAATCGACTGGGCCAGCGTCTGGCCGCGCTGGAGGTAGCCGCCTGGCAGCGACCACGCCCCCGCGAACGGCTCACGCGCGCGCTGCCAGAGCAGCGCGTGAAGGCGCCCCTGGCCTACCCGCAGCACCACGGCCACGGTTACGTGCGTCGGAAGGCTGTTGCTATCCTGTTGCTTCACGGTTTTCGATCATAAGTAGAAAACCGAGGCCCCGTCGAGAGGACGAGCGAAATGCCCCCGATCGAGCTTCCCATCCTGCAGCCCGGCGGCGAGCCCACGCTCAGTCCGGGCGACGTGGCGCTGATGCAGGACGAGATCAGGACGCTCGCGGCCGAGCGCGACGCGGTGATCCTGGCCCACAACTACCAGGTGCCCGAGGTACAGGACGTGGCTGACTTCGTAGGCGACTCGCTGGCGCTGTCGCGGCAGGCGGCGGCCGCCGACGGCCAGACGATCGCCTTCTGCGGCGTGCACTTCATGGCCGAGACGGCGGCGATCCTCTCGCCCCACAAGACCGTGCTGCTGCCCGACCTCGACGCCGGCTGCTCGCTGGCCGACTCGATCACAGCCGACGAGCTGCGCGCCTGGAAGGCCCAGCACCCGGGTGCTGTGGTGGTCATGTACGTGAACACCACCGCCGAGGTCAAGGCCGAGACCGACTACTGCTGCACCTCGTCGAACGCGGTGCAGGTGGTCGAGCACATCTGGGCCGAGCACGGCCCGGAGACCGAGATCCTGTTCGGCCCGGACATGTTCCTGGGCGCATACGTGGAGAAGGTGACCGGCCGGCGGATGAACGTGTGGACCGGCGAGTGCCACGTGCATGCGGGCATCCGGCCGTCGGACATCGCGGACGTGCGCAATGCCCATCCCGGTGCCGACTTCCTGATCCACCCTGAGTGCGGATGCTCGACGTCGGTCATGGAGTATGTGGCCGCCGGCGACGTGGACGCGGAGAACACGCACATGCTGTCCACCGGCGGCATGCTCACGCACGCCCGCGAGTCCGACGCCGACACGTTCATCGTGGCCACAGAGACCGGCATGCTGCACCCGCTCGAGCGGGATAACCCCGGCAAGGCGTTCGTGCCTGCCAACCGCGCAGCGGTGTGCCAGTTCATGAAGATGATCACGCTGCCCAAGCTGCGCGACGCGCTTCGCGACGGCGAACCCGTGGTAACCGTGGCGCCGGAGATCGCCGCGCGCGCCCGGGTGCCAATCGAGCGCATGGTCGCCATCAACCCCTAGACCGCTGCAGCTCGAACGCCTCTATCCCCGGCCCGGCCAGGTCGACGCGGCCGATGCCATGAGCCGGCTCGACCTGGGTTCGCGTGCGCCCGAAGGCAGGCCCTACGTGGTGCTGAACATGGTCGCCACGCTGGACGGCAAGGCGGCGCTGGACGGCACCACGCGCGGGCTCGGCGGCGACACCGACCGCGAGCTGTTTCGCCACCTGCGCACCCAGGCCGACGCGATCATGGCGGGTGCGGGCACGGTGCGCGCCGAGCGCTACGGCCGCGCCGTCAAGGACGAGCAGCTGCGCGCGAAGCGCCAGGACGAGGGGCTCGAGCCCGAGCCGACCACGGTCATCGTCAGCGCGAGCATGAACCTGCCGCCCGACCTGCCGCTGTTGCAGGCCGAGGGAGCGCCCGTGATCGTGGCGACCGCCTCCGAGGACGAGCTCGCGGGCGTGGCCGCGGACGTGACCTACATGCGCACCGGCGCCGACCTGCCGGTGCTGCTGGCCCGGCTGCGGTCCGAGCGGGGCATCCGCTCGCTGCTGTGCGAGGGCGGGCCGACGCTGAACTCGCACCTGCTGGCCGCCGGCCTGGTCGACGAGCTGTTCCTGACGCTGGATCCGATGGTCGTCGGCGGCGCCGACGCGCTGACGCTGGCCGCAGGCAGGCCGCTGCTCGAGCCCGCCCGTGCTGAGCTGGTGACTCTGCTCAAGGGGGACGACGGGCTGTTCTTTCGCTGGCGCATTCGCAGGTAGGCTGCGCCGATGGAGCCGGTCGCGGCCACGGTGGCCGAGATGTCCAACTACGAGACGGTCCGCCACTGGTTCGGCCTGGCGGCGGAGCGGCTGGGTCTGCGCGACGACGTGGCAGAGGTCATGCGCACCCCCTACCGCGAGGTCACGGTGCAGATACCGGTGCAGCAGGCCGACGGGCGGATCCACACCTACCGCGGCTTCCGCGTCCAGCACAACGCCGCGCGCGGCCCGTACAAGGGCGGCGTTCGCTTCCACCCCGAGGTCGACCTGGACGAGGTGCGCGCGCTGGCCGAGCTGATGAGCTGGAAGACGGCCATCGTCGGCATCCCGTTCGGCGGGGCGAAGGGCGGCGTGAACGTGAACCCGCACGAGCTGACCCAGGCAGAGCTCCAGCAGGTCGCGCGCTCGTTCATCGGCAAGGTCGACAAGGTGCTGGGGCCGGGGCGTGACATCCCGGCACCGGACGTGGGCACCAACGCCCAGGTCATGGCCTGGTTCATGGACGAGTACGGCAAGCTGCACGGCCACACGCCGGCCATCGTGACCGGCAAGCCGCTGTCGCTCGAGGGCTCGGCCGGCCGCGAGGCGGCCACGGGCCGAGGCGTTATCGAGGTCTTCAAGGCGGCGGCGCCGACGGTGGGGATCGACCCGGCGTCCGCGCGCCTGGTGATACAGGGCTTTGGCAACGTGGGCTCGTGGGCGGCCCGCATCGCCCAGGATCTGGGCGCCACCGTCGTCGGCGTGTCCGACGCCCACGGCGCGGCGCGCTCGGACGCCGGCATCGACGCCCACGCGCTGGCAGAGCACGTGGCCGAAGGCGGCGCGGTGCACGACTTCGACGGGGTCGACGCCATCACGCCGGACGAGCTGCTGGCCACGCCCTGCGATCTGCTGGTGCCGGCGGCGCTGGGCGGGATGATCCATCAGGGCAACGCCGACCAGGTGGCCGCGAAGCTGATCGTCGAGGGTGCCAACGCGCCGACCACGCCGGCCGCCGACCAGCTGCTCATGGACAAGGGCGTCACGATCGTCCCCGACGTGCTGGCCAACGCGGGCGGGGTGGTGGTGTCCTACCTGGAGTGGGTGCAGAACCTCCAGCACTTCAGCTGGGACGAGGCCGCCATCAACGACCGGCTGGCGCAGACCATGCGGCGCGCCTACCGCGAGGTCCAGGCGCGCGCGGAGACCGAGGCGGCCTCGCTTCGCGTGGCGGCGTTCGCCCTGGGCATCGAGCGCGTGGTGGACGCGGCGCGGACGCGCGGCTACATCAACGTCTGACCCTGCAAGAAAGCCTGCAGCTTGCAGGAAGGTTTGCACCCACCCGCGCTGCGGCGGGGGTCCGATATCCATGGTTTGCTCATGGCCGCGCCCGTCATACGCAAACGCCCCCATATCGCCCGTCCGACCGCCGCCGTCGCGGCTCCGCGCCAGCGTGGAGCCGCCGTGCCGGTGGTGGAGTTCGATGACGTGTCCAAGGTCTACGACGGTGGGTCGGTCGGGCTCGAGCGCGCCTCGATGAAGATCGGCGCGCGGCGAGTTCGTGTTCCTGGTCGGCCCGACCGGCTGCGGCAAGTCCACGGCCATCCGGCTGCTGCAGAAGGAGCTCGAGGCCAGCGCCGGGCAGATCCGGATCGCCGGCAAGGAGCTCGGCGACATGCCGCGCTCGCGCGTGCCGATGCTGCGCCGCAACATCGGCGTGGTCTTCCAGGACTACAAGCTGCTGCCCAACCGGACCATCTACGACAACGTGGCCTACGCGCTGCAGGTCATCGGCGAGCCGCGCTCGGAGATCCGCCGCAAGGTGCCGGACATCCTGCGCCTGGTCGGGCTGTCGACCAAGCTGCACAACTACCCCGACGAGCTGTCGGGCGGCGAGCAGCAGCGCGTCTCGATCGCGCGCGCGTTCGTGAACCACCCGCCGCTGCTGCTGGCCGACGAGCCCACCGGCAACCTCGACCCCGAGACGTCGATCGGGATCATGCAGCTGATCTACCGGATCAACCGCACCGGCACGACGGTCGTCGTGGCCACCCACGACAGCGCGATGGTCGACAAGATGCGCCGGCGCGTGATCGAGCTGCGCGAGGGCCGCATCATCCGCGACGAGCTGTCCGGCCTCTACCGCCCGGACGAGTCCACCACCGAGTTCGCCATCCGCCTGCGCGGCGAGCTGGGCGTCGGCCACGAGGGGCATCCGAACTGATGAAGCTTCGGCTTCTTCCTTCGCGAGGCCCTGCGCGGGCTCGGCCGCAACTCGGCGCCGGCGCTGGCGGCGCTGCTCACGGTCATGCTCACGGCGCTGGTGCTTGGCGTGTTCATCCCGATCGTGCAGGCCACGACCGGCACCGCCAACGAGGTGCGCAACCGGGTGGTGGTGGACGCGTACGTGAAGAGCGACGCCACGCCCGCCGAGCGCAGCGAGATCCGCCGGGCGCTCGAGGGCACCACGAACGTGAAGTCGGTGCGAGTTCATCTCGAAGGCGGAGGGCCTCAAGCAGGCCAAGCAGAAGAACCCGCAGGCGTTCGCCGAGGGCTCCAAGCTGCTGGGCGGCAACCCGCTGCCCGACACCTTCCGGATCGTTCCCGACGATCCCGACAAGGTCGTCGGTCATCGTCGACAAGCTCGCGCCGCGTGACGCCTCGGGTAAGCGCGTCGCGTCGCTGGCCGGCCTCGACGAGGTGCGCAACAAGGAGTCGGACACCAAGAAGATCCTGTCGGCCACCGGCCTGGTCAAGATCCTGACCGCCGGGCTGGCCGCGCTGCTGGTGTTCGCCTCGATCGCGCTGATCGCCAACACCATCCGCCTGTCGATCTTCGCCCGCCGCCGCGAGGTCGAGGTCATGAAGCTCGTGGGCGCCACCAACTGGTTCATCCGCTGGCCGTTCGTGATCGAGGGCGTGATCGTGGGCTTCATGGGCGGGGTGCTGGCCGTGCTGCTGCTCACCGTCGCCAAGGAGACGTTCATCGACCCGCTCCAGGCCCGCTTCGATCTGCTGGCGGCGCCCGACACGATCAACTTCGGGCTGCTGATCGTGGTGCTGATGGTGGCCTGCATGGCCGTCTCCGCAGCGGGCAGCGCCCTGACGCTGCGACGCTTCCTGCGCGTCTGAGCGGCCCGCCGATCCCGCTCTCTACCCTGTAGGCGAGGCCGCTTCGGGCGGCCTCTTCCCTGATGAGTCCACTTCGCAAGACCCTGCTCCTGGTGCTGTCCGCCGCGGCGCTGCTGATCGGCGGCGTCTGGCTGGGCGGCCACCCCGAGACCCTGCCGGGCCCCGTCCGCGACGCGTTCGTGGACGAGGACCGCGCGCTGCGCGCCGAGATCATCGACGACGTCAAGGACAACTTCTACAAGCCGGTCAGCGACAAGCAGATCGAGCAGAGCTCGCTGAAGGGCATCGTCGACGGCCTGAACGACCGCTTCTCCTCGTACCTGACGCCGAAGGAGACCAAGCAGTTCCAGGAGGCGGTGCAGGGGCGCTTCGAGGGCGTCGGCATGAGCGTCGACCAGGACAAGCGCGGGCTGCGCGTGATCAACGTCTTCGACGGCTCGCCGGCCGCCAAGGCGGGCATCAAGAAGGGCGACTTCGTGACCGAGGTCGACGGCAACTCGATCGCGGGCCAGTCCAGCTCAGTGGCTACGGCCAAGATCAAGGGCCCGGCGGGCACGAGGGTCCGCCTGCAGATCGTGAACGTGGACAAGGGCACCTCGAAGGAGTACCGGCTGCAGCGCAAGCGCATCGAGGTGCCAGTGGCCGAGGGCAAGATCGAGGAGCGCAAGGGCAAGAAGTACGGCGTGGTCAAGCTCCAGAGCTTCAGCGAGGGCGCCCACGGCCTGTTGCGCCGGCAGATCGACAAGGTGCGCAAACAGGGCGCGAAGGGCCTCGTGCTCGACCTCCGCGGCAACGGCGGCGGCCTCTTGGACGAGGGCGTCCGGGTCGCCTCGATCTTCATCGACAAGGGCCTGATCACCTACACCAAGGGACGTACGTCGCCGCGGCGGAACTTCGACGCCACCGGCGGCGCGATCTCCGCGGACATCCCCGTCGTCGTGCTGGTCGACCGCGGCAGCGCGTCGGCATCGGAGATCGTGACCGGCGCCCTGCGAGACCGCAAGCGCGCCACGGTCGTGGGCACGCGCACCTTCGGCAAGGGCGTCTTCCAGCAGGTGCTGCCGCTGTCCAACGGCGGCGTGCTGGACATCACCGTCGGCGAGTACTTCCTGCCGGGCGGGTCGAACATCAACGGCAAGGGCATCCAGCCGGCCGTCAAGGCCAGCGACGATCCCGACACCAAGCGTGACGAGGCGCTGCCCAAGGCGCTGGAGACGCTGGACGGCAAGCTCCCGCCACGATGAGCACGCGGGCGCGCGGGCGCCCCGCCGGGCTGGACTTTCCGCTGGTGGGGGTGCTGGGCCGCAGGGGGCGCTTCCCGGTCGCCGAGGCACTGTTCGCCCGCGGCGGGGCGACGATCGAGGTTGCCCGCGGCGGCGGCTCCGAGGGCGACCTGGTGCTGGTCGGGGCGGGCAAGAAGGGCGCACGCGTGGTGCGGCGGCTGGGCCGCCCGGACGTGGCTCGCGACGTGGTCGAGGCGCTGATGCTGGACCGCGGCCTGCGCCGCTCGTTTCCCCGCCGCGTCGAGGAGGAGGCTTCGGCGCTGGATCCCGCCGTCGGCGACGAGCGCGTGGACCTGCGCGACCTGCCCACGTTCACAGTCGACCCCGACGACGCTCGCGACTTCGACGACGCCGTGTCCGCCACGCCGCTGGAGGATGGCGCCGTCCGCGTCTGGGTGCACATCGCCGACGTGTGCGCGCACGTGGCGCCCGGTGGCCCCATCGAGACCGAGGCCGAACGCCGAGGCACCAGCGTCTACGTGCCGGGCGCGGTGGAGCCGATGCTGCCCGAGGCGTTATCCAACGGCGCCTGCTCGCTACGCCCCGGCGAGGACAAGCTGGCGGTCACGGTCGAGATGGACGTGGCGGGCACCGTCGTGCGCCGGGTCCAGTTCCTGCGCACGCTCATCCGCAGCGACCGGCGCTTGACCTACGGTCAGGTCGACGCGATCTTCGCGGGCAGCGAGCGGGCGCAGGAGCCGTGGGGCCCGCCGCTGGAGGCGGCCCGCCGGGTGGCCGCGGCGCTGGCCGCGAAGCGACACGACGCCGGCGCGCTTGAGGTCACCAGCACCGAGCCGGGCTTCCAGTTCGACGCCGACGGCCACGTGGTGGCTGTCGGCCACGAGCCACAGACCGAGTCGCACGAGCTCATCGAGCACCTGATGATCCTGGCCAACGAGCAAGTGGCCGGCTACCTGGCCGATCGCAAGCTCCCCGCGCTCTACCGCGTGCACGAGAAGCCCGACCCGCTCAAGGTCGCCCAGATGGTCGAGCAGCTGGCCTCGCTGGACGTGCCCACGCCGGCGCTGCCCGAGCCGATGAGCCCGCAGCAGGCCGCCGACGTGGCTGCGGAAGCCTCGCGCCTTGCGGCCGCCGAGTCACGGCGCTCCGGTCGCGGGCAGAGCGCGTTCGGATCGCTGGTGCTGCGCTCGCTCAAACAGGCCTACTACACCCCGCGCAACCTGGGCCACGCCGGTCTGGCCAGCGCCCGCTACACCCATTTCACGTCGCCGATCCGGCGCTACCCCGACCTGGTCGTGCACCGCGCCCTGCTGGCCGGGCTCGGGCTGGAGCAGGCCGCGCCACGCTCGGCCGACCTGGACGAGATCGGGATCGAGGCCAGCGCCCGCGAGCGCGAGGCCATGAAGATCGAGCGCTCCGCCGACGATGTCTGCCTGGCGTTCCTGCTGGAACGCGAGCTCGGAGGCTTCGGAGGCTTCGAGACTCCGGTCTTCGACGGCGAGGTCGTGGGCCTGGTGGCCAAGGGCGCGTTCGTGCGCTTCGGCCAGCAGGGCTTCGAGGGCTTCCTCGGCGTGCGCGCGCTGCGCGGCTGGTACGAGCTCAACGAGCTCGGGACCGCGCTGGAATCCGACCGGCACGTGCTGCGCATCGGTGACCCCGTGCGCGTCGCGGTCGAGCGCGTGGACCCGCCCCGCGGCCGGGTCGAGCTGGCGCCGGCAGCCTGAGGGCGGGCTCCTCCGAGCTTGGAACGTTCAAGTACCCCGGCCAGGTGCCGATGGGACTACATGTCCAAGGCCGAGGACGGAGTTTTCGGAGAGCAACAGCTGCGCCGCGAGCGCCTTCTGGATATCGACGGCCGCATCCGCCCGTACCGGCTGGCCGCCTTTGCGGTCCTGGGCGTGGCGCTGGTGATCTCCGGGCCGTGGGAGGGCTGGTGGTGGCTCGTTCCGCTGATCGGCGCCCTGCTGGCCTTCAAGGTCGGCGACCGCATGGAGGGCCGCAGCGCGCACCCGGAACGCTGGGTGGCCGCCAGCTGGGCCGTCTCGCCGCTGATGATCGCGATCAGCGTGACGCTCACCGGCGGGATCGACTCGCCGGCGATGCCGTGGTTCGCACTGCCGCTGGTCACGCTGGCCTCTCGCTTCGAACGACGTGGCACCCTGATCGGCGTCGGCTACTCGCTGGTCCTGCTGCTGGGCGCCACGATCCCCTTCGACGCGGTTGCCTTCGTGGACAACCCGGTCCGCGTGATCCACGTCTTCGCCCTGATGGGGGCGGTCACGCTGCTGGGTGGCGCGATCGTCCAGTCCGATCGCGACCACCGCCGCGAGGCGGTCCTTGACCCGCTGACGGGGCTCTTCAACCGGGCGGCCCTGGCGCAGCGCTTCGCCGACCCGCACCGCTCGGATAGCGCCGCGGCGGACGAACGCCGGGTCGGCGTGCTGATCGGCGACCTGGATCACTTCAAGGCCATCAACGACGAGCACGGCCACGCGGTCGGCGACGCCGTGCTCAAGGACGTGGCCTACCAGCTGCGCAAGCACCTGCGGGCCCTCGACCAGGTCTATCGCGTCGGCGGCGAGGAGTTCGTGGCCGTGCTCCCGGGCGCGGACCTCCAGAGCGCGGAGCAGGCCGCCGAGCGTCTGCGCGCCGCGGTCGAGGCGGCCCGTCCCGGCGGCCTGCAGCTATCGATCAGCTTCGGCGTCGTGGTGGCCAGCGGCGCCGACTGCAGCGACTTCGACAGCCTCTACCGCGCTGCGGACGCCGCGCTGTACCAGGCCAAGCGGGCCGGCCGCAACAGCGTCCACCTGGCGCCATCGCCGCAGGACACGCCGCCCGTCCAGGCCGGTGCCGTTCCCGTCTGACGGTCAGACCGCCACAATGGTCGGATGGCCGGCAAGAAGGGCAAGCGCAAGGCAGCCGCGGGCGACATCGCCACCAACCGGCAGGCCTCCTACCGCTACCACCTCAGCGACAAGCTCGAGGCGGGCATCCAGCTGCAGGGCTCGGAGGTCAAGTCGCTGCGCGAAGGCGGCGTGCAGATCAAGGACGCCTATGCCTTCGTCCGCGGCGGCGAGCTGTTTCTGTCGAACATGCACATCGCGCCCTACGGTCCGGCCGCGCGTGACGGGCACGAGCCCGAGCGCGAGCGCAAGCTGCTGCTGCACCGGCGCGAGATCGACCGTCTGACCGGCTCCGTTCAGGAGAAGGGGCTGACGCTGATCCCCACGCGGGTCTATTTCAAGAACGGGCGGGCCAAGGTGGAGATCGCGCTGGGCCGCGGCAAGGACCACGTGGACAAGCGCCGCGACCTGAAGGCCAAGGACGTGCGGCGCGACATCGATCGGGCGCTGGCCGAGCGGGGATGAGGCGCCAAGAAACGACGGATGGCCCGCCAAGAAACGGGCATCCATGCCCGTTTCTTGAACGTCAACGGACCCCTCTTCCCTGACTTTTCTGCGCGGTTCCCTCTTGCTTGTGGCGGCGCGCGGGTGTCTAATCCTTCGCGTGGAGGGCCGGGGCAGGACTCGCAGCGTCGTCGGCGTGCTCGTTTTCGGGCTGCTGCTGGCCGTGCTCGCGTTGCCGTCGGCCTCGTCGGCCCAGACCGCCGCCCCTACGGCCGGGCCGGACGCGCGCTACGCGCTGGCCAACGGCTGCTTCTCGCTCCGCTCCAGCGCCGTCGGGCGCAAGGTGGTCAAGACCGCCGGTGCCTACGTGGCCTCCTCGCCGCAGACCGCGGGCTCCGAGCCGTTCACGTTCAAGGCCACCGCGCTCGGCTCGTACATGCTCTACGGGCCGGCGCGCGACTACCTGGCGCGCGACTCCTCGGGCAACGTGGCGCCCGCCGCCGACTCGGGTCCCAACGCCAACTGGACCGTCACCGTGCAGGGCAACTCGTTCCGGCTTGCGCTCGGCGACCGGGTGCTGTCGGTAGACGGCGCGGGCAAGCTCGTGCTGGTGGACGCCGCCGCAGCCGGCGCGGGGTCGCAGTTCAGCATGGAGAAGGCCACCGGCTGCGCGGCCTTCCCTGAGATCGAGACCAACGTGACCGGCGCGCCCTCCACCGGCTCGACGTTCTACACGGAGACGGCCGGCTTCGTGGACGCCCACATGCACGGAATGGCCTTCGAGTTCCTGGGCGGCCGTGCCCATTGCGGCCGGCCGTGGAGCCCCTACGGCGTCGAGAAGGCGCTGGTGGACTGCCCCGACCACCAGGCTGCGGGCGGCCAGGGCGCCGCGCTGGAGAACCTGCTCTCGTACGGCACCCCGGCGCGCGGGCACGATCCCACCGGGTGGCCGACGTTCAAGGACTGGCCGGCAGCGGAGTCGCTGACCCACGAACAGTCCTACTACAAGTGGCTCGAGCGCTCGTGGCGCGCAGGGCAGCGGATATTCGTGAACCTGCTGGTGGAGAACAAGGTCCTCTGCGAGCTGTACCCGTACAAGCAGAACTCGTGCGACGAGATGGACGCGGTTCGCCTCCAGGCGCGCCGGATGCGGGAGATGGAGAACTACATCGACGCCCAGAGCGGCGGCCCCGGCAAGGGCTGGTACCGGATCGTGACCGACCCCTACCAGGCCCGCCGCGTGATCAACGAGGGCAAGATGGCCATCATCATGGGCATCGAGGTGTCCGAGCCGTTCGGCTGCCAGGTGTACAACGACGTCCCCCAGTGCGATCGCAACGACATCGATCGCCAGCTGGACGAGGCACACAAGCTGGGCGTGCGCCAGATGGAGATCATCAACAAGTTCGACAACGCGCTTGCGGGCGTGGCGGGCGACAGCGGCAGCACCGGCACGATCGTGAACAACGGCAACAAGCTCACCACCGGCCGGTACTGGCAGATGCAGGCCTGCACCGGCCCGCCCGACGAGGTCGACCGCCAGCAGACGGGGGTGTACGACCACGACCACAACGACCTGCAGAGCAACTTGATCGAGGGGCTGCTGCCGATGGGCGTGGCGCCGGTCTATCCGAAGGGCGCCAACTGCAACGCCCGCGGCCTGACCGACCTCGGCGAGCACCTGATTCGCAGCCTGATGGCCAAGCGGATGGTCATCGACCCCGACCACCTGAGCGTGCGCGCGCGCAAGTCGGTCATGTCGCTGCTCGAGGCCCAGCGCTATTCGGGCGTGGTGTCCAGCCACAGCTGGAGCACGCCCGACGTGGTGCCCCGGATCTACAAGCTCGGCGGGGTGATCACCCCGTACGCCGGTGACTCGAAGACGTTCCTGCAGAAGTACCGCGAGGAGGCGCCGAAGGCCAATCGCAAGAAGTACTACTTCGGCTTCGGCTACGGCGCCGACATGAACGGCTTCGGCGCCCAGGGCCACCCGCGCCACGGCCCCAACCCGGTCCAATACCCGTTCAAGTCCTGGGACGGCAAGCAGACGATCTACCACCAGGTGTCCGGGTCGCGCACGTTCGACATCAACGACGACGGCGTGGCCCACTACGGCCTCTACCCGGACTGGATCGAGGACCTGCGCCGCCAGGCCGGCAGCGGGATCGTCAGGGACATGGCGCGCGGCTCGGAGGCCTACCTGCAGATGTGGGAGCGTGCCGAGGGCGTGAAGAACCAGGCCTGCCGGTCGGCACGCGGGCATTTCACCGCCCGCGGGATGGGACGTCAGCGGATCGGCGATGGACCGGCCTCGGTGTTGCAGCGAGCCGGGCAGCCGGCCCGGCGCCAGGGGCGCGTATTCCGCTGGTGCGTGACCGGCAACCTCAATCGCAAGGCGCGCGTCTCCGCGGTGTTCAATCGCCAGGGCCGGGTCGCGCTGCTGGCCAGCAACGCGCTCGGCCACGGCACCATCAGCCCCGGCCGCGTGCGCATCAGCCGCGGCGCGTCGGCGCGCAAGCTGCGTGGCCGGGCGCGGCGGATCGGCGGCGGGCTCTACGTGCGCCGCGCCAAGGGCGGCAGGCGCTTCGTCTACAAGGTGCGCAAGGGCCGCGTCCGCTACGTGGCCGTGGCCGCCAGGAGCGCGGTCAAGAGCCGCAGGACGCTGCGTGCGTATCTGAAGCTCTCCGGCGTACGCTGAGGCCCGCCTGGGCCCCGGCGGCCCCCTGCGGCCCCGACGCGTCACAAGTCATGCACCTAGGCGGTGCCAAACCTGTGACGCGCCCGAGTCGGCCAGCCGCCCGGCAACCTCGGCCGCGCAAGCGGCCGGGTCGCTCAGGTCATCGTCGCTGAAGCGCATGGTGTCCAGGTCGGCCACGCGCTTGAGCGCGCGGTCGCGCCGGCGGTCGCTGCGGTAGCTGGCGGTGCGGTCGTGCGTGGCCCGTGGATCGGCTTCCACGACCAGGCGCTGGCGACGCCAGAGGAAGTCGGGGTGGGCGTACGTGCCGTCGTCCAGCCGGACCGCCGCGTTGCACTCGGGCTCGGGAAGCCCGGCGGCCCTGAAGGCAGCCAGCAGCGCGTCCTCGGGTCGCGACGCGGTGGTGCCACGGGCCGAGCCCGCGTCGCCGATCGCGGCGCGCAGAGTGGCCGCCCCGGCATGGCCCGGTACGTGGTTCAGCAGATCCTGCACCGCCGCCAGGTCGAAGCTGCGCAGCAGCTCCGCCTCGGCCACGAGCTTCTCGGTGCCGCGCCTGCCCAGGACCGGTGCGCAGTCCAGCAGCGTCCGGGCCACCGACGTCACGGGGAGGCCGTCGACGACCGTGAGGTCGCAGGCCCGCAGGCGCCCGGCGGAATGGGTCAGCACGCACGCGTGCCGGCGTCCGGTGCAAGAGCCCACCGTGACGTCGACGAGCATCCGGCCATCGCACCGGAGCGAACGTACCCACGCGCCCGTGAGGTGTGAGGCCGCCGCCCCCGAGCCACACGCCAGCAGCGCCGCTGCGACGCGGCCGAACGGCGGCAGGCGCGTGTGGCCCACGGCGTAGACGCCGCGGTGTAGGCGACGTAGCCGGCCGGAGTGGACACGTCCTGCTGCCGCCCGGCAGGACAGGCCGCACGCCCCCAGCTGCGCCACCGAGATCACGCCGTGCTGGCTCCGCGCCACGAGGCCGATGCGCTCATCGAGCGGTGCTCCCGACGGCCAGGCGGGCTCGCGCCCGGCCAGCGTCAGAACTTTATTACCGTGGTTGTCACCTTCTGCGGACACGCCCCGATCGTGCCGCTCGGCGCGACACGATCGGGTTACGTGTGCAACGACTTCGAACGGAGTTGAGCTCAGTCGTCGTCGCCGCCGTGGCCGCCGTGGTCGTCGCCGCCGCGGTCGTCGCCGGGGCCGTCGTCGGACGCGTCGCCGCCGCGGTCCTCGCCGCCGTGGTCGTCGCGGCCATGATCGTCGCCGGGCCCGTCGTCGGAGGCGCCGTCCGGGCGCTCGCCGCCACGGTCGTCGCCGCGGTCGTGGTCGGCGCCGTCGTCGCCGCCGTTGGCCGGCTGCTTGACGGTGGCCGGCTGGTCGTCGGCGCCGTTGTCCTCACCGCACGGCGCTGTTGCCGTTTCGCCCCGCAGGGCTGCTGGCACGGCCACGATGTCCGCGCCGGTGACCCCGGTGACGGCGGTGGTGCGCACGGCGGCGCTTGGGCTTCGCCGGCGTGGTCCTGGTCGTCTCGGTGGTCGCCGTGGTATCGGTGCGGCCCTCGCCGCTGGTGTCGATGGTCGCCGTGGCCGGGGCGGGGTCGTTCCCGCCCGGCTGACCGGCCACCGCCACGGCGGCCACGCTGCCCAGCGCGGCCAGGACGGCGGCGACGGCAAGCTTGCTCTTGATGTGCATCTGGCACTCCTTCACTCGGGTCGGCCGAGCGTGATCGCAGGCCCATAAGCCCTGGCGAAGCGGCGGGTAAGCATCCGGTAAGCCGTTTCCGCCGCGCTCCGGTGGGGTTTACATTGGCCGCGTGGGCGAGCGCACGCGGATCCTGTTCGTGGAGGACGAGGCGTCGATCTCGGCTCCGTTCGCGAAGGCGCTCAGGCGCGAGGGCTTCGAGGCGGTGACCGCCGCGACCGCAGCCGAGGCGCTGGCGCTCGCCGATCGCATCGGTCCCGACCTCGTGCTGCTGGACCTGAACCTGCCGGACGGCGACGGCCGCGACGTCTGCCGCGAGCTGCAGCGCAAGCACCACGTGCCCGTGGTCATGCTGACTGCCCGCGGCAGCGAGCTGGACCGGGTGGTGGGCCTGGAGCTGGGCGCCGACGACTACGTGGTCAAGCCGTTCAGCTCGGCCGAGGTGATCGCGCGCATCCGCGCCGTGCTGCGCCGGGCGCATCGTGAGCCCGAGCGCCTGGAGCCGATGACGCTCGGGGCGCTCGCGCTGGTGCCCGACCGGCGCGAGGTGACCCTTGGCGGATCGCAGCTCGAGCTGACGCGGCGCGAGTACGACCTGCTCGAGCGCCTGATGCGCGACGCCGGCCGCGTGGTCTCACGCGAGGACCTGCTCTCCGACGTCTGGGACGCCAACTGGTTCGGCTCTACGAAGACGCTCGACGTGCACGTGGGCCAGCTGCGGCGCAAGCTGGGTGACGATCCGGCCGAGCCCGAGTACCTGCGCACGGTGCGCGGGGTGGGCTTTCGCATGAGCTCGCCCGAGGAGCTGGCCGTACCGTGAGCCTGCGCACCGCGCTGTCGCTTGCCTTCGCCTACGTCCTGCTGCTGGCCGTACTCGCGCTGGGGCTGCCGCTGGCCCTGGGAGTCGACGACCGGGTGGGCACCGAGGTGCGCTCGCAGGCCCGCTCGCAGGCCGACGTGGTGGCCGCGACCGCCTCGGACCTGCTCAGCGACCGCGACGCCCTGGAACGCCTGGCCCGCACCGCCGGCAAGTCGGTGCGCGGCCGGGTCACGGTGGTCGACGGCCGCGGCCGGGTGCTGGCCGACAGCGCGGGTGACGTGCGACGCGGCAGCGCCTACGGCGCCCGACCCGAGATCCGCGCGGCGCTGGCGGGGCGCGCGGTGCAGGACACGCGCGACAGCCGCACCCTGAACCAGTCCATACTGGCGACCGCTGTGCCCGTGCTGCGTTCGGGCCGCCCCGCCGGTGCCGTCCGCGTGACCCAGAGCGCCGAGGCCATCGGCCGCGCCGAGCGGCGCTCGCTGCTGGGTCTGGCCGCTCTCGCGGCGGTGGTGCTGGCCATCGGCCTGGGCGTGGGCGCGCTGCTGGCGCGCGCGATCGCACGGCCGCTGCGGCGCCTGGATGCCACCGCCGTCGGCATCGCCGAGGGTGACCTGGCGCAGCGCGCACGGGTCGAGGGATCGCGCGAGCAGCGCTCGCTGGCACGCGCCTTCAACACCATGACCAGCCGCCTGGCCGAGTCACTGGACGCCCAGCGGCGGTTCGTGGCCGACGCATCGCACCAACTGCGAACCCCGCTCACGGGGTTGCGGCTGCGCATGGAGGAGGCGCACGCCGAGACCGCCGAGCCCGCCGTTCGCGAGGAGATCGACGCCGGCCTGGCCGAGGTCGACCGGCTGACGGCGATCGTCGAGGAGTTGCTGCTACTGAGCAGCGCGGGCGAGCGCAGCGCCAGCCCGGAGTGGATCGACCTGGCCGAGGCCGCTGATGACGCGCGCCTGCGCTGGCGCGGCTTGGCCGACGAGCGCGGTATCGCCCTTCACGTGCGCGCCACCCAGAGCGCTGGCAGCGTGACCTGCTCGCGCGCCGCGCTGGACGGCGCGGTTGACGTGCTGGTGGAGAACGCGCTGCGCTACTCCACGCCGGGAACGGTGGTCGAGATCGCTGCCGGGCCGGAGCGGATCGAGGTGCTCGATCGCGGGCCGGGGCTCGAGGACGGTGAGCTGGAGCTGGTGCTCGAGCGCTTCCACCGCGGCTCCGCGGGACGGCGCGGGCCGAAGGGAAGCGGGCTGGGCCTGCCGATCGCCAGCGAGCTCGCGCGCGAGTGGGGGGCCGAGGTGCAGCTGGTCAACCGCGAGGGTGGCGGCGCGCGCGCCGTGCTCAGCTGGAACGAGGAGCAGCGATGAGCAGGACGCCGCTGACCGCTTGGCTCATCGTGGCGGTGCTCGGCCTGATGCTGGCCGGCGGCGCCGGCGTTGGGGTCAGCAAGCTGGTGGACCAGGAGGTCGGCCTATCCGAAGAACCGCTGACAGCCGGCGACAGGCTGGCGCCATCGTCCCCGGCCCCCGCCGCAGACCGCGCGACGGCCCGGCGGGCGCGGGCGAAACGCGCCGCCGAACGCCGCGCGCGCGCCCGCCGGCGGGCGGCGCGCCGGCGGGCGACCCAGCCCCAGGCCACCACGCCGGTCCCGGCGCCATCCGCGCAGACGCCATCCGGAGCGGGAGCGGGCACCGCCGCGCCGCCCCCGGCGAAAGCGCCCGAGCCCGGCGACGATCGCTCGGCGCCGTCCCAGCCACGCGACGACAACAGCGGTCCCGGCGGCGGCGGGGGAGACGACGGCGGCGGCAGTGGGCGCGGCCGCGGGCGCGGCGGGGACGACTGACACACCGCGCCGGTGCATAGTGCCGGCCACGTGGGGGTATAACGGCCGCCATGAGCCGGGCGGGGTTGGGGTTGAGGCTGGCCGTGATGCTCGGCGTGCTCGCCTTGGGAGGCGCCACCGCGGTCAGCGCAAACGCCCAGCTGCCCGAGCTGCCGCAGCCGGTCAACCTGCCGTGGGAGCGCACGCTGCCGTCCCTGCCGGGGCGTAGCGACGTTCAGCCCCACGCCGTGCCGGGCTGCAGCGACGGCAGCATGCGCTGCATCGAGCGCGTCGAGGCCAAGCTGCGGCGTCAGTGGCGGCGCCTGGATGCCGCCTGCGACCACCGCGTGATCGCCTCGCTTGCCTACCTGCGCATCACCGAGCTGCTGCACCGCGACCTGGCCCGCAAGCGTCCTCGCTTCTTCCGCCACAAGAAGTGGATGGCGTACGTGATCACGGACTTCTCGAACTCATACTTCGAGGCCTTCTCCGACTACCAGCGCGGCCGTCCGGTGCCGCAGTCGTGGCAGGCCTTCTACGACACCGCCCGGCGTGGCGACGCCAACGCGCTGCAGGACCTGCTGCTGTTCTCGAACGCGCATGCCCAGCACGACCTGTCGTTCACCTACGCGTCCATGGGCCTGCGCACCCCGTCGGGGCGCTCGCGCAAGCACGACCACGACGGGGTCAACGAGATCAACGTACGCGCCATCCCGAAGATCACGGCCGAGATCCAGCGCCGCTACGACCCGACCATCCGCGACGTTCCCGGGCCGCTGGACGAGATGGCGGGGCTGGAGCCCACCAAGAGCTGGCGCGAGATGGCGTGGCGCAACGCCGAGCGGCTGTCCTCCGCGCCCGACGCGAGCGCGCGGCGGCAGGTCGCGGAGCAGATCGAGACCTACTCGGGGGCGTGGGGCAGGCTCATCGCCGCCAGCCCCCAGCTGCCGGGAACCCGGGCCGCGCGCGCCGCTCACTGCCGCGCCCAGCACCGCTAGAAACGCCAGCGCACCCGCTTGCGGCCCTTCACGGCCAGGTAGCTGTCGGAGTTGCCGCGCAGGTCGCCCTTCACCCGCCAGCCGCCCCAGCTAAAGCGGCGGATCGGCCCGGTGGGGGTGATGCCAAGCGCCTTGCGGTGGGCGCCCCTGGCCACCACGCGGGCGCCCCTGCAGGAGCCCCGCAACACGCGGATCGAGCTCAGGTTCACACCCTCGTAGCGAGTGCCCTCGTAGGGGTTGGCCACCGGCTTGCAGGACTTGTAGGAAGCGGCGCTGGCGGCGGGCGGACCGGCGCACAGGGCAGCGGTCAGGACGAGGAGGATCGAACGCCGCATGAGCCACTGATATCAGCTCGCGGGCCCGCCGGCGAGGCGCAGAGCCGACCGAGATCCAGGCAACCTTGACGGCGGTCGGTATCCTCGAAGGTGCTTCTACGGGGACGACAGGCTTCGACGTGGACGATCCGTGGGGGCAGTTGCGAGCCGAGGTCGGCGGTAGGCCTCGTAAAACAACCGCCAAAACCATAGTTGCGGATGAGAATCACTCATTCGCGCTCGCTGCCTAGCAACAGCTAGCCAGCGACGCTCCTGGCCTCCCCTCGGCCCGTGGGGGAGATGTCCGGGATCAGAAACGGGCTTGCTCTCCACACGCGCCTCTGGTGTGGAGGGGACTTTTCACAGAGGCTGGTCCCCCGCAACCCGGCCCGCCAGGCGATCGGGGGACGAGATCAGAGGGCGGGCTACGCTCGTAGAAGCTGTCTTTCACTCTTCCGCGGACCCGGGTTCGATTCCCGGCGTCTCCATCTCGCGCTCTGTGGGCGCGCCTGCCGGCGTCCTCGGTCGAGGACAGCCACCAGGCTTGTCCTCTCCCTGCGTCCTTGGCAGCCACTCCCACAGAGCGCGAGTTCTGGCGCGCCTGCCGGCGTCCTCGGTCGAGGAGAGCCACCAGGCTCCGGGCAGCCCGCGTTACTCCTGGGGCATGCCGCCGAAGCCGACCTCGTTGCCGTCGGCGTCGCGGTAGGTGATCTTGCGGACGCCGGTGGAGTAGGTCTCGCGGTTGGCCGGGTCGATGCCGCGGGTGGCGATGTCGGCGACCCGGGTGTCCAGGTCGTCGACGATGACCGTGACCACCGCGTTGCCGGCGCGGGCGGGGTCCTCCACGATGTACACGGAGCGCTGATCGGCCAGCTCCCAGACGGCCTCGGTGTCGTGCGGAAGGAAGCTGGGCTCCGAGCCCAGCAGGCGCTCGTACCAGGGCAGGGCGGCCTGGAAGTCGGTGACGCTGATGCCGGCGAACAGGGCCAGGTCCATCGCGCGTGACGATAACCCCAGGGGTTGCCGGGCGGACCGGCTCGCAACCACCCCCGACGCACTCTTAGGGAAAGAGAGTGTCGGCCGCGTCGAGACCAACGTGGATGGCGACGCCCCGTACGAGGCGCACATCCGCAAGTCGGACGGCACCGAGGTCGAGGTGCAGGTGGCCAAGGACTTCACCGTGGCCGCGGTCAACGACATGGGCGGCATGGGCGGACGTCACCCGTAGGTCATATCGCCGGTCCCGCGGCAGCCACGGCGGTTGCTGCGGGACCGGTCGCCCTGCCGGCTAGCCGCGCCGCATGGCGCGCACCCGTAGCCGCGCTCCAAGCGCGCCGAACAGTGCGCCGAAGGCACCGTTGATCACGAACAGAAGCACGTTCGGGTGGGGCAGCAGGTCGGCGTGCGTTGCGTCGATCGCCGCGTTGGTGGCCAGGATCCCGGCCGTGAACAGCACGCCGCCGACCACCCCCCGGCGGGCGCCGCGGCCGACCGTGTCGTGGTCCAGCCCCGCCCCTGTGCCGCCGAGCGCGGCCAGCGCCAGCAGCACGAAGTAGACCGCCCCCGAGCGGTCCAGGGCAAATCCCGTGAGCACGCCGAACGCGACGGGGATCACGCCGGCCAGGAGCACGATCAGCGCCGTCGGCCGGTCGCGCAGCAGCGGCGGCAGACGCGAGGCAGGGTTAGGCGCTCCGGCGTTCACGGCCTGCCGAGCGTATCCGGGTCTGGTTGCAGCGGCCGCGGCATGCGAGGCTTGCTCTCATGCTGATTCGGCCGCTGCCCATGGCTCGGATCCCGACGCCTGCCGGCTACGTGTTCCGCTCGCGCGGCCCGCTGCCGGCGCGACTGGCGGCCGCCGCGAATCCGCGCGGCGGGAGCGTCCCGTTCGCGGCGCTGGCCTTCGCGTTGCACCATCCCACGGAGGGCACCATCCTGGTGGACACCGGCCTGCACCCCGACGCGCTGCTCAGCCTGCGGCGTGACTTCGGGCTGGCGATGAGCGTTCTGTTTCGCAGTCTGAAGCCGGCGGACGAACCCTACGATGCGCAGCTGCGGGCGCTGGACATCGACCCGGCGGCAGTCTCGCGCGTGGTCATGACCCACCTGCACGTGGACCACACCAGCGGCATGCGGCTGCTGCCCCATGCCGAGTTCATCTGCACGCACGCCGAGTGGGACGCCGCGCAGAGGCGCGGGGCAGCGGGCAAGGGCTACGTTCGCCGCCATCTGCCGCCGCGGGACCGGATGCGCCTGATCGACTTCGAGCGCGAGGGTGAGGCGCACGGCGCGTTCTCGCGCAGCATGGACCTGCTCGGCGACGGCACGATCAGGCTTGTCTCCACGCCCGGGCACACAGCGGGCCACCTGTCGCTGCTATTGAGCACGGGCCAGGGGCCCCGCGTGCTGCTGGTGGGTGACGCGGCATACACGACGCGCAGCATCGACGAGCGGATCCTGCCCCTGCTGACCGACGACGACCAGGCGGCGCTGGGCTCGCTGGACCAGATCCGGGCGTTCGCGGCGGCGGAGCCGGAGGCCATCGTGGTGCCCTCGCACGATCCCGATGCCTGGCGTGAACTCGATGAGGCGAGGGCGGACGATCGCCGGTAGCGTGGCGCCGGATGGCTCTCCGTCTGGATCGATCGTGACCGCGCGGCGCCAGGTGGTGGCCGGGCCCGACGTGCCCGCCCCGCTAGGGCCCTACTCGCCCGGGGTTCGCGCTGGTGACGTTCTCTACGTGGCCGGTCAGGCCGGAACGGATCCGGCGACCGGCGAGCCCGCCGGAGCCACGATCGCCGACCAGGCGCGTCAGGCGATGCGCAACCTCGAAGCCGTGTTGCGAGCGGGCGGGAGCCGTCCGGATCTGGTCGTGAACGTGACCGTCCTCGTAGCCGACATCAGCGAATTCGGGCAGGTCAATGAGATCTTTGCCCAAACTTTTCCAACCGATCCACCGGCACGGATGACGATGCAGGTGCCGCTGCCGCTCGGCCTGCTGATCTCGGTTGGGTGCGTCGCGCTGGTCGACTCGCCGGGCTAGGCGCGCGGGGAGCGGCTGCGCGGATCGTCCGGGGCGTGCACGTTGCCACGCCGGTCCTCGCGCCGCGACGTGCGCCCGAGCCCGTACCAGACCGCTCCGATCACGACGATGGCCGCCACGACGACCGCGATGATGATGACGATGCCGCCGAGGCCGCTGGGGTCATCGCCCCGGGCGGCGGAAATCAGTAGTGCGTGCATGAGGGGACGGTTACCCGGAGCGGGCCGCTCAATGCACGGTCGTGGTCAGCTAGGGCGCCGCCCCGATGCCAGCAGCGACACCCCGGGAAATTGCAACCCGTCGCCGATCTGGTACGGCGCCACGGCCTCACGCAGCCGTGCCTGGATCGCCCGCGTGGCATCCTCGGGGAGCGACTCCAGGATCTTCGCGAGCGGCCCTGCCAGGGCGGACGTTCGCGTCCACCAGGCCTCGAACGAGTGGGCCCGCAGCGGCACCGA
Source organism: uncultured Solirubrobacterales bacterium (assembly GCA_963750365.1). GTDB lineage: Bacteria > Actinomycetota > Thermoleophilia > Solirubrobacterales > Thermoleophilaceae > JAAYBF01. The sequence goes on along the minus strand of CAVVQE010000002.1, from coordinate 1,666,892 downwards.
TAGCTCGCCCACCTCGACGTCCGTGAGCCCGGCGCCCACGAACAGGCGCTCCAACTCGTCGGCGTCCCCGAGCGAGAACGGCCCCGGGATGCCGGGAGGCGGCACCGGACTGCCGAGCTGGGCTCCGACGGCATCGAAGACCACGCCGAGCCACGGGTTGCGCTCGCGCTCGCCCCAGACGGCGACGGCGACCCGGCCCCCGGGCCTCAGGACGCGATGAATCTCGCCGACGGCCCGGGCGGGATCGGTGGCGAACATGAGCCCCTCACGGCACAGCACCACGTCGTAGGAGCCATCGGGTTGGTCGATCTCCTCGACGTCGAGGACGCGGGTGCTCACGTTCACGAGCCCCCGCCCTTCGGCGCGCGCAGAGGCGATCGCCACCATCTCGGCGGCCACGTCGGACAGGACGACCTCCCCGTTGGGGCCGACCCGATCCGCCGCCGAAAGCCCGAGCCCCGCCGGCCCGCAGGCAAGCTCGAGCACACGCTCACCGGGCTGGGGGGTGGTCAGACCGAGCATCCTCGCGGCCGCCGCCGCGCCGCGTGCGTCGGCGTACTCAGCGTGCTGCGCCCACGACCCGGCCACCGCCGCCCACATGCCGTGAAGGTGTCCGCGCTGGTCGATACTGGTGGTTGTCATGGCTCCCTCTCTGCAATTGAGTACATGATAAGAGTAATGAATACAGTGCTAAGGTACTGAAATGTCGGGCGGTGTCAAGAGCAAGCGCACCTACGACTCCACTCGCCGTCGCGAGCAGGCAGCCGGCACGCGCCGGGAGATCCTCGAGGCGGCTGGGCTGCTGTTCGAGCGGGACGGCTATCCGTCGACGACCATCGCGGCTATCGCGGCCGAAGCCGGCGTGGCCACCAAGACCGTGTACCTGGCGTTCGAGACCAAGAGCGGCGTGCTGCGAGCGCTGTGGCATCTGCGTCTGCGCGGCGACCAGGACGAGGCGCCGATGGGGGAGCGCCAGTGGTACCGCGACCTGCTTGCGGAGCCCGACCCCGAACGTCAGCTGCGCCGGTCCGCGACCGCCTCGCGCGACGTCAAGCTGCGCGCCGGCGCCCTGATGAAGGTGATCCGTAGCGCGGCCTCGGGCGACCAGGACGGCGCGGCCCTCTGGGACCGGATCCAGTCCGACTTCTACGACAACCAGCGGGTGATCGTCGAGAGCCTCCTCGAAAAAGGGGCGCTGCGCCCCGGCCTCGACGTCGAGCGGGCGACGGACCTGCTGTGGACGCTCAACCACCCGGATCTCTGGCACCTGCTCGTGGGCGAGCGCGGTTGGTCGCCGGAGGACTGGGAGCGCTGGTTCGGCGACACCGCCTGCGCGCAGTTGCTGGAGCCGCAGGGCCGCGAGCGGGTGTAGCATCGCCCGCGTGCGGAGGCGTGCCCCGGGAGTGGCGTTGGTGGTGCTCGTGCTGGCCTTCTTGGGCCTGCCGGTCCTGAGCGCCACCGGCCAGCTGACACAGCTGAACGACCTGTTCGCCCTGGGCCAGGGCGAGGGCCAGGAGCCGGCCAAGGCGCCTGTGCAGACCAACCCCGAGCCGCCGCTGGTGGCCACGCCGCGGGCCAACTGCGTCTCCGGCGCTCATCGCGAGCCCGGAATCCAGGGCCGCGTTCCGGCCGGTGCAGCCGAGCAGGGGCTGAGCTGCAACGCCGATCTGATCGGCCGCCAGGGCACGTCGGGCGGCTTCAAGGTGCACCGCTACGTGGACCGCGCCGGCCACGAGTGCGCCTTCTACGACACCGCGCTGCTGTTCCCGACCAACGCGCTGAAGCTGGACGGCAGCTCGCAGGGCGTGGCCGTGCTGGACATGTCCAACCCCAACAAGCCGGTCCAGACCGCCTCGCTCACAGAGCTGCCGATGATGTCGCCGCACGAGTCGCTGGCGCTGAACAGCAAGCGAGGGCTGCTGGCCGCCGTGCTGGGCAACCCCTCGACCTACCCCGGACTGGTGTCCATCTACGACGTCAGCCAGGACTGCCGCAAGCCCGTGCTGCAGTCAACCGCGCCGGTCGCGCGGCTGGGCCACGAGAGCGGCTTCTCCGAGGACGGCAACACCTTCTACGCCACCGGCACCGCGGTGAAGACGATCTCGGCCATCGACGTGAGCGACCCCAGGCAGCCGAAGAACATCTGGCAGGGCAACATCGTCTCGCACGGCATGTCGCTGAGCCCGGACGGCAACCGCGCCTACCTGGCCGACCCCGACGGCCAGCTGCTCACGCTGGACACCAGCCAGATCCAGGCTCGCAGGCCCAACCCGCAGGTGCGCGAGGTCAGCCGGCTCACGTGGAAGTCGGCATCGATCCCCCAGAACGCGATGCCGTTCACCTCCGGCGGCAAGCCCTACGTCCTGGAGTTCGACGAGTACACCGCCGGCACCACCGGCGGCGGCAACCCCGACGAGGTGGGTGCCGGGCGGATCATCGACATGTCCGACGAGCGCGCGCCGAGGAGCATCGCCCAGATCCGCCTCCAGGTGAACCAGCCGGCCGACCACGCCGCGGCGCGCAACGACCCGGGCGCGTCGAGCCCCGTCCAGGGCTACGCGGCGCACTACTGCGATCTGGACTCGCGCGTGGACCCCAAGCTGGTGGCCTGCTCGTTCATCGCCTCCGGCCTGCGTGTATTCGACATCAGCGATCTGACCAAGCCGAAGGAGATCGCCTACTTCGTGGCTCCCACCAAGCCACGGGCGGAGAACGGCTACTCGGCCAGCAGCTTCGCCATGTCCAAGCCCGCGATCGTGCCCGCCCGGCGCGAGGTCTGGTACTCCGACGGCGGCACCGGCTTCTACAACGTGCGCATCGACTCGCGCGTATGGCCCGCGTCGACCGCGGGCGCCAGGCGCGGCTGCCTGGCCAGGCGGTCACCGATCGGCCCGCGCAACATCGGCCGTGTGCGCCTGGGGCTGAGCAAGAAGGCGCTGCTGCGGCGGGTGCCGGCACCGACTCGGCGCACCAAGCGCTCGTGGCGCTGGTGCGTGAAGGGCGGCAAGGGCACGGTGTCGGCGGCATTCACGCGCAGGGGCAGGGTGGCGCTGGTGAGCACCACGGCGCCCCGCCACGGCAACCGCGGCGTGCACCCTGGTAGCCGGACCAAGAAGCTGCGCGCCGCATACCGGCGCCGGCGCGCGCTGAGCAGATCGCTGGTGCGCGCAAACCGGCGCAGCCCGCGCCTGTTCGGCGTACGCGGCGGCAGGGTCCGCTACGTGGCTGTCGCGAGCCGGCGAACAGTCGGGCGACGGACAGCCCTGCGCGCGTACCTGCGCTACGCGGGCGTCGTGCGTAGCCGCAGGCGCTGACGCAACCAAGATCGCCGCCCGACCGCCTGCGCGTTTGGGTCCGCGCGCCAGCGGGGATGGTGCGGGCAGATCCGGGCGCGGCCCGAAGGGGGCCACAAGCGCCGCAAACTCACGCCGATGCCTGTGTCGGGGCCCGGCGAGCAGACCGACCGAGGGAGGTCGATTTTTCGTGCGTTTCAAACGAGTAGGGAGCCTGCTGGCCATGGCCGCGGCTGCCTGTGTGGCGGCCGCGCCGGCGTCAGCGGAGCCCAAGGGCAGCGAGCAGTTGCAGGACGCGCTGACGGTGAAGAACATCGTCAACCACGAGCGCCAGCTCGCTGCCATCGCGGGCCGCAGCGGCGGTACGCGTGCGTCGGGCACGCCCGGCTTCGAAAAGTCCGTGGACTACGTGATGAAGAAGCTGAGCAGGGCGGGCTACCAGGTCACCAAGCAGACCTTCATGTTCCCGTACTTCGAGGAGACCGCACCGGCAAGCATGGAGCGCACCTCGCCTTCGCCCCGGACCTACGGCGAGGACGACTTCAGCGTCATGCAGTACTCGGGTAGCGGCACCGCCGAGGCCAAGGTGGTCCCGGTCGACGTGACCGTGCCGCCCCCGCCGGAGCCGTCCAGCACCAGCGGCTGCGAGGCGGCCGACTTCAGCGGCTTCCCCGCCGGAGCGATCGCCCTGATCCAGCGTGGCACCTGCACGTTCGCCACCAAGGCCCAGAACGCGAAGGCGGCCGGCGCTTCGGCGGTGGTCATCTTCAACGAGGGCCAGCCGGGTCGCACCGACGCGCAGGGCGGCACCCTCGGCGGTCCGGTGGACCTGCCGGTGGTCTTCAGCAGCTACGACGTCGGCGCCGAGCTGGTGGAGCTGGCCAAGGCCGGCGACGTGAACCTGAAGGTCACGACATCGACCATCAGCGAGACGCGGCCCACGTACAACGTGATCGCCGACTCGCCGACCGGTCGCAAGGGCCGCACGGTCGTGGTCGGCGCCCACCTGGACTCGGTTGTCGAGGGCCCGGGGATCAACGACAACGGCAGCGGCACGTCGACCATCCTGGAGATCGCGCGTCAGATGGCCAAGAAGGGCATCGAGCCGCGCAACCGCGTGCGCTTCGCCTTCTGGGGCGCCGAGGAGTCCGGCCTGCTCGGCTCCACCGACTACGTGGGCAAGCTCAGCGACGCCGAGAAGGACCAGATCGCGGCGAACCTGAACTTCGACATGCTCGCGTCGCCCAACTACGCCCGCTTCGTCTACGACGGGGACGGCTCGGACAACCCCGACACCGGACCCGGTCCCGTGGGCTCGGACACGATCGAGCGGATCTTCAACCGCCACTTCGCGTCCAAGGGCCTGGCCACGGAGCCGACGGCGTTCGACGGTCGCTCGGACTACGGGCCGTTCATCGAGGTCGGCATTCCGGCCGGCGGTCTGTTCAGCGGTGCCGAGGGCATCAAGACGGCCGAGCAGCAGGCCAAGTTCGGCGGCGTCGCCGGAGAGGCGTTCGACGCCTGTTACCACCAGGCGTGCGACAACATCAACAACCTCAACAAGCAGGCTCTGGACGAGCTCGGCGACGGGGCTGCTGATGCGGTCTACCGGCTGGCCCAGCGCAAGAAGTCGATCGTGGTGCTCAAGAAGGCCAAGAGCGCCAGGGCGGCCAGGGCGGCCAAGGCCAAGACGGCCAAGTCGTCGAGGGCCTCCAGCAAGAAGCTGGCGCGCAGCTTCGACTACCGCGGCAGTCAGCTGTTCCGCTAACCGCGCACCACAGGGGGTCAGGCACCGTGCGGTGCAGATGCACCGCACGGTGACTGACCCCCTTCGGTGCGGTTAGCGGCGGCGGGCGGCCGGCTGTAGCGCCGGGTTGCCGTCCATCACGTCGCCGGGGTTCAGGTTCGAGCCGGGCGGCACTATCTGGTCGATGCGGTCCAGTACGTCGTCGGACAGCTCGACTTCGGTGGCGGTCAGCTGGCCCTCCAGGTGCTCCATCGTGCGCGGGCCGATGATTGCCGCGGTCACCCCCGGGTGGCGGATCACGAACGCCAGCGCCATCTCCACGAGCGTCATGCCCGCCTCCTCGGCCAGCCGGCCCAGCGCATCCGCGGCCTCCAGCTTGCGCTGGTTCTGGGGTAGCGACATGTCGTAGCGGTCGGGGATCCTCTGCGCACGCCGTGACTCGGGCAGCTCGGCGTCCTTGCGGTAGCGCCCGGACAGCCAGCCGCCCGACAGCGGGCTCCAGGGGATCACGCCCATGCCGTAACGCTGCGTGGTGGGCAGCACGTCTGCCTCGATGCCGCGCGCCAGCATCGAGTAGGGCGGCTGCTCGCACACGAAGCGCTCACGGCCGCGCTGCTGCGCCGTCCACTGCGCCTCCACGATCTGGGAGGCGGGGAAGGTGGAGCTGCCGATGTAGCGCACCTTGCCCTGGCGCACCAGATCGGTCAGCGCGCCGAGGGTCTGGTCGATGTCGGTGTCCAGCTCGGGCCGATGCACCTGGTAGAGGTCGATCCAGTCGGTGCCCAGGCGGCGGAGGCTGTCCTCGACCTCGCGGATGATCCAGCGGCGTGAGTTGCCGAAGTGGTTGGGGTCGTCGCCCATGCGGCCGTGGAACTTGGTGGCCACGATCACATCGTCGCGGCGGCCCCCGGCCAGCGCCTTGCCCACGATCTCCTCCGACTCGCCGCGGGCGTACACGTCGGCGGTGTCCACGAAGTTGATGCCCGCGTCAAGGGCGCGGTGGATGATCCGGATCGAGTCGTCGTGGTCGGCGTTGCCCCACGCGCCGAACATCATCGCTCCGAGGCAGAGCGGGCTGACCTGTACGCCGGTGTTTCCGAGGTTCCTGGTGTCCATCACGGCGACGTTAGTCGCCGCCGGGTCAGTGCCCGGGTACCGCGCGCAGCTCGTTGCGGCGCGGCGCGCGCGAGGCATTCAGCGGCAGCGGCTGCGGCGAGGCGCCGCGGCGCGCGGCCACCAGCCGGACGGCAGCCCGCTTGCGCCCCCACCTGATGGCGGCGGGTCCCACAGGCAGCAGCGCCTGCCAGGTCAGCGGGTCGATGCGACCGCTCGCGAGGATCCCGCGCGATGCCTGGAATGCGCGCACGGCCCGCTCCGTCCCGCTTCCGAAGTTGCCGTTGACCACTCCCAGCAGGCCGGCCTGCATCAGGTGCTGCTGAGCCCAAACCACCAGATCCGAGCGGTAGCCGCGCCTGAGCAGCGGGAAGCCGTCACCCCGCACCGGCGTGCCGATCGGCGCGAACGGCGAACCGAGCGCGGTCCACTGGCGTGCGCCGGAGAACTGCCACACCCACCACGAAAGGCCGCGCGCGCCGTAGGTGCCGGCCAGCGACCGGAAGCGGCGAACGTCGGCGGCGCGGGGGTTGGAATAGGTCTGGCCCAGCGGGTAGATCGGCCTGCCGTAGACCTTGTTGTAGGTCCAGGTCGTGCGGTAGATCGAGTCGACCGACGTTCCGATCGTCTTCCAGTACATCTGCGGCAGGTTGGCCTGCGCGCCGCCCGGGCCCAGGAACACGGAATAGGGGAAGCCGGGGTGGTAGTGCACGTAGGGGAAGCTGGTCAGGGCGACCTCGTAGCCCGGCCCGACCTTGGACCGCAGCCGCTTCATGTAAGTCTGGGCCGAGAGGTACTTGCCCTCGTAGTGGCCCTCGGCGTCGATGACCGTGCAGTCGGCGCCGGCCCGAGCGGCCTCGGCTGCTCGGTCGGCCTCGGTCTTGGGGTAGCGCCCGTAGACGAACTGCCATGCGCACACCTGAAGCCCGCGCGCCTTGAGCGCCGCCACCAGCCGCGGGTTGAACTGGCGCCAGCGGGTGCGGCCGTCGGCCGACTTGATGTACACGGTCTTGACGCCGTTGCGCGCGGCCTTCGCGGCGATGCCGGCGGCCGTGCCACCGCTGGACTTGCTGACGTACCAGATCCACATGCCGTCGCCGTCCACGGCGGCGGCGCCGGCCGAGGCGGGCGCGGTGAACGCACAGAGGGCTATGGCGCCCAGCGCCAGGATCGTGGCCAGTCGTCTGCTCATGGGGCGATGAAAGCGTTAACAGGGGCGGGCGCTCGGGGTTGCGTCATGAAGGATTCCTTGCAGCGCGGCCAGCGGCACGCTGTCGTGCACGCGCCGGTCAGGCGCCCGAACGGCCGCTCGGCCTGACCAGCAGCAGCATCGACAGCACCACGCAGGCCACGCAGCCGGCGAAGGCCATGTACAGGCCCCAGGCCGGGCTGAGAAGCGAATCGTCGACCAGGTCCCGGAAGTCGGCGGCGGTCGCCGCGGCCGCGAACGCTCCCGCGCTCGCGGCCACTAGGGGCAGCCACGACTGGCGGCCGCGACGCAGGTGCACGGCCAGCAGCACGGCGATGACCAGCGCGGCCAGCAGCACGATCCAGCCGTTGCGGTCGGTCCCGTAGTCGACCACCAGGATCGCCTTGCTCCATGGGCCCAGTGAGCCCAGCACCATCAGTGTCACGCTCGCGGTCAGCGCCCAGCCGGCCGGAGAGGTGTTCGCCAACACGCGAGCGAGCAGCGGCTCGCGCTCGCCCGCGGCGTCTGGCTCTGGTTCTGGTTCTGGCTCTGGTTCTGGCTCTGGCTCTGCGGCTCGGGCTGGGCTCCCGTTCCGGTTCCGGCTCGGGCTCCGCCCACAGGCGGTCGCGCCGCCGGCGCCACCGGCGCTCGGGCTTGGGCAGCGGCTCCGACTCGGGCTCGGGCGCCGGTTCGGGCTCGGGCAGCGGCTCGGGTTCGGGCAGCGGCTCGGGTTCGGGCTCGGGCGCCGGCTCGGGCTCGGGCAGCGGTTCAGGCTCGGGCAGCGGCTCGGGCACGGGCTCCGGCTCCGGCTCCACCTCGGGCTCGGGCTCGGGCTCCGGGCTCGGCCCAAGGCTTTCGCCACGGATCGTGCCGTGGAGGGGCGGGCGGCGGCTCGGGCTCGGGCTCGAGCTCCGCCAGCGGCTCCGGCTCCGGCTCGACAACCGTGGGCGGCGCCTCGGCGACGGGCTCGAGGCTGAGCGACACCTTGTCCCGCCGCGACACCCGCGCGAGGGGCGGCTCCACCCTCACCCCGGCGCGGGCCAGGGCGGCCGCCACCCGGCGGCGGTCGCGCGCGCCCATGCTCTCGATGCCCCAGGTCTGCTCGAAGGCCTCCAGGCCAACCCGCGTCGGGCCGTTCTCGGCCAGCCAGTCGCGGATGATCTGCTCCGGGGCGCGGGCGGTCATCGTGGGTGCAATGTACGCACGCAAACGCTCTGGCGCTACGTTCTACGGGTGAGCGGCGACGGCGACAGGGCCATCGAGGTACAGGGACTGGTCAAACAGTTCAAGAAGGGTCCCCTGGCCGTCGACGGGATCGACCTGCACGTCGATCCGGGCGAGATCTACGGGTTCCTGGGCCCCAACGGGGCCGGCAAGTCGACCACCGTCCTGATGCTGACCACGCTGCTGCCGCCCACGAGCGGGTCGGCGCGGGTGGCGGGCTACGAGGTCGCCACCGATGGCGCCCGGGTGCGCGAGCACATCGGCGCCGCGCTCCAGGAGGCGGCGCTGGACCCGTACCTGACAGCGCGCGAGCACATGCGCCTCCAGACCGCCCTGCACGGTCTGCCGCGCGCGGAACGCAGCCGCCGCGGCGACGAGCTGATCGAGCGGGTCGGCCTGTACGAGGCGGCGGACCGCAAGGTCGGCGGCTACTCGGGCGGCATGCGCCGCCGCCTCGACCTGGCGCTGGCGCTGGTCCACGGCCCGCGCATCCTGTTCCTTGACGAGCCCACCACCGGCCTCGATCCCCAGAGCCGAACCGCACTGTGGGAGGAGGTCGAGCGCCTGTCCTCCGAGGACGGCGTGACCGTGTTCCTGACCACGCAGTACCTGGAGGAGGCCGACCAGCTGGCCGATCGGGTCGGGATCATCGACGACGGCAAGATCGTGGCCGAGGGCACGCCCGCGGCTTTGAAGGCGGAGATCGCCGATCCCACCGTCGAGGCCATCCCCGCCGACCCACGCCGCTGCCAGGACCTGACCAGCGTGCTGGCCCCGTTCGGCAGCGACGGTGAGGTGCCCCACCGCGCGGGTGACGGCATCGCCGTTCGCCTGGCGGGCGGCGAGTCGTCGCTGGCGTCCGTGGTTCGCGCGCTGGACGCCGAGCACATCGAGATCTCCCACCTGCAGCTGCATGCGCCTTCGCTGGACGACGTCTTCCTGGCCAAGACCGGACGCACGCTGGAGGGAGCGGGCGAGGACGAGGACGCGGCGCAGGCGCCGGCCGCCGCAGTGAGCCGGGCCACACGGATCCAGATCGTGGCGCTGGCGCGGCGCTCGTTCGTCCGCACGCTCCGCCAGCCGGCGCAGGTGGTGCCGACCGTGGTCTTCCCGCTGTTCCTGGTGGCGGTGAACACCGGCGGGCTGGAGGCCGCGACGAAGCTGCCGGGGTTCCCGACGAACTCGTACCTGAGCTTCGCGATCGCCGTCCCGTTCATCCAGGCGGCCATCTTCGCCGTGAACAACGGCGGCGCCGACCTGGCCCGCGACATCGAGACGGGCTTCTTCGACAGGCTGGCGCTGACCCCGATGAGCGGCGGGGCGTTGATCGTGGCCCAGCTGGCCGGCGTCGTTGCCCTCGGTGTCCTCCAGTCGCTGGTCTACCTGACGATCGGCGTGGCCTTCGGCGCCTCGTTCGACGCGGGGCCGGGCGGCGTGGTGGTGCTCGTGGCGCTGGCTCTGGTGATCATGTTCGCGTTCGGCTGCATCGGGCTCTTCTTCGCATTCCGCACGGGCAGCAGCGAGGCCGTCCAGGGGCTGTTCCCGGTGCTGTTCGTGTTCCTGTTCCTGTCGTCGGGCTCGCTGCCGCGCAACCTGCTCGAGCAGGACTGGTTTCGGACGATCGCCACCTACAACCCGGTCAGCTACCTGATCGAGGGCATCCGCAGCCTGTTCATCACGGGCTGGGACGGTGAGGCGCTGGCGCTGGCGTTCGGCTGCGCGATCGGCATCGCCGCCATCTTCATGACCCTGGCCGCGTACTCGCTGCGCACGAGGCTGACGCGCACATGAGGGCGCGCTCCGTGGCGCTGGCCGTGGCCTGGCGCAACCTGCACAACTTCTTCACCAACCCGGCGCTGGTGGTTCCGGCGTTGCTGTTCCCGCTGTTCTTCTTCACCGCCTTCGCCGGCGGCCTGTCCGGCGTCAGCAACACCCCTGGGTTCAACTTCCCCGACGGCTACACCGCGTTCCAGTTCGTGTTCGTGATCCTGCAGGCGTCGGCATTCGGTGGTGTGTTCACGGGCTTCGCCATCGCGCGTGACTTCGAGACCGGCTTCGGGCGCCGGCTGATGCTGGCCGCTCCACACCGGTCGGCCATCGTGGTCGGCTACGCGCTGGCGGCCGTGACACGGGCCGTGTTCGTGTGGGCCATGCTCACCACGATCGCGTTCGCGGTCGGCATGCACATCAGCGGCAACGCAGCCGATCTGATCGCGCTGTATTCACTGGGGGCCCTGCTGTCCCTGGCGGCGCTCCTGTGGGCAGCCGGCATCGCGCTGCGCTTCCGCTCGCTGCAGGCCGGACCGCTGATGCAGACGCCGGTGTTCATGATCATCTTCCTGGCCCCGGTATACGTGCCGATCGAGCTGCTGCACGGATGGGTCGAGTCGGCGGCCCACGTGAACCCGATCACGCCGATCGTCGAGGCTGGGCGCGAGCTCATCTCCGGGGCGCCCGTGCAGGCGCTCTTGGCCTACGGCTGCGGCCTGGGCCTGTGTCTGCTGTTCGGCGTCTGGGCGCTCACCGGCCTGCGCCGCGCCGAGGCTGCGGGCGGCTGAGGCGGGTTGCCACCCCGCGTTCCGGGGTAGGCGCCCTGCATGAGCGAACAGGAGCGGGACCTCGACCGCGAGGTGGAAGACCTCGAGCACTCGGCGCAGAAGGTCCAGGACGACATCGACGAAGCCAAGGCCGACTGGGAATCCAAGAAGGACGACCCCTCGGTACCGGGCGCGATGGAGCAGGGCGACTCGCCGCTGGAGGAGAACAGCGAGGAGTAGGCTCGGCGCATGGGACTGCACAAGGGAGAGGGCTGGGCCGTCGCCAACATCGACGACCTCGGTGAAGGGCCGGGCTTTCGCAAGGTCCGCAGGGAGCTGGACGTGTCAGAGATGGGCGTGAACGCCATCGTCCTGCCCGCCGGCATGGACACGGGCTTTCACTTCCACGACCGCCAGGAAGAGGTCTACTTCGTGCACACCGGCGCCCTGGAGATCGAGTTCGGCGACGGCACCACGCACCGCCTGGACGCGGGCGGCCTGGCGCGCGTGGACGCCCCCACGCACCGCAAGATCACGGCGCTGGGCGACCAGGACGCGGTGTACATCTGCTTCGGCGCCCATGGGGGCTACGTCGGCCGCGACGGCCGCGAGCCCGACAACGCCGGCTAGCGCGGCGCCCCCGCGCCGACCCTTAGGTGTCGCGCTCGAGCTTTGCCGCGCGCTCGGATTCGGCGTCGGCCTTCTCCTGCTGGCGTGCGGCGTTCTCCTTGGCGTCGCCCTTCGCCTCTTCCTTGCGGCCCTGCTGGCGCAGCTGCGCGTCGTCGGCCACGTCGCCGGCGGCCTTCTTGGCGCGCCCGCTGATCTTGTCCATGAGTCCCATCGGGTCCTCCTCGATCGGGTCAGAGACTTGGCGCTACCCGATGCGGCGAAGGATGAACACCGTGCAGCTCAGCGCACGTCGCGGCGCCGGCCCAGCGGCAGCACCACCCAGAACGCCGTGAAGGCCAGCGTGGCCCCCGCCGCGCTCAGGACTCCCGCCAGGGTGCCGAAGACGGTGCTGGTCACCAGCGTCACCGCGGCGGTCATCGACACCGCCAGGCACGCCAGGCCGATCAGCGCGAAGCGGTTGGCGCCGCGCACGATGTGGCCTTTGTCCTGCAGGCGGAAGGTCGCTCGATGGTGGGCGATCGGCGCCACCAGCGCCACCGTCGCCGATCCGGCGCCCAGCAGGCTGACCAGGTACAGGTAGCGCTGCAGGTCCGACAGCTCGCTGAAGCGGGCGTTGAAAGGCACGATCAGCAGGAAGGCGAACAGGACCTGGACCCCCGTGATGGCCACCCGCATCTCGGCCAGCAGCTCGGTCAGGTTGCGGTCCAGGCGCTCCTCTTCGGTCTCTTCGCGCCCGGTGGGCGAGCCGGCGTCCATCCAAGCTTCCTACCCGGCGCTCGGCGGTCGATTCCGTCAGGGCTGGGTGGTTCCGCCCGGTGTGGTCTGCGTGCCGCCCTCGGGCGTCGTCTGCGGCGTGGTCTCGGTGGACTGCTTCTGCTTGTCCGGCTCGGGCGTCACAGGCGCCTGCTGCTGGGCGTCCGGCGTGGTCTGCTGCGGGGTGGTCTGCTGCTGCTCGGTCGTGGTGTTCTGCTGCTGCTGGGTGTCCTGGCTGGAGCTGCTCTTCTTCTTGTGCTGGCCGAGGATGATCGCGCCGTTGCCGTCGTGGCCGAAGGGATTGCCGATGGCCAGCTGCCCGGCGGTCACGAGCACGCCAGCGATCAGGAAGGCCAGCGCCGCCGTGATGGCCACCACCTTGGGATGGATCCGCCTGGAGACGCGGTTTCGGGGAGGCTGGCGGTACACGCGGATGTCGGACGGATCGCGGCCGGCCTCGGCACCCACCGGCTCGGTGGGCTCGACGGGTCGCGTGGGCGCCTCGTCCATGCTGGCGTCGCGGCCCACGTGGCTGGCCGCCGGCTCGCGGATGCGGGTGTCCGGGAGCGCCCGCGCCTGGACCGTGACCTTCTCGGCGATCTTGGCGGTGGGGCGGTCCAGCAGCTCCTTGAGGACCGTTACGAACACAGGGGTGGCCGCCGCCGCGATCGGCGTTCCTGCGGCCCATATACGCGAGACCACGACTGCCGCCACGGCCGCAGAGAGGCTGGCGATGACCAGCGTGCGAACGTCCAGGCGGTTCGCGTCCCCGCGCTCGTTGCGCGTCTGCGAGGACATGAAACTGGCAGGGTAGCGCGCTTCAGGACGCCCGTCCGGGCGGATAGGTTTGGCGCGTGAGCGATCCGTCACACACCGCCGACGTGGCCGTCGTGGGCGCCGGGCTGGCGGGACTGACGGCGGCCCGCGACCTGATCGCCGCGGGCCATTCCGCGGTTGTGCTGGAGGCCCGCGAGCGAGTTGGCGGCCGGACGCTGAACGAGGATCTGGGCGACGGCAAGGTCGTGGAGGTCGGCGGCCAGTGGATCGGCCCGAGCCAGGATCGGATGGCCGCCCTGGCGCGGGACATGGGGGTGGCCACCTTTCCCACCTACCAGGAGGGCCAGAACCTGAACGAGTGGCGCGGCAGCATCCGCCGCCACAGCGGCGCGATCCCACCAGTGAACCCGGCGGTGCTGGTGGATGTCGAGCAGGCCCAGCGCCGGCTGGACCGAATGGCCCGCGCCGTTCCGCTGGACCGCCCGTGGACCGCGCCGAAGGCCAGCCGGTGGGACGCGATCAGCGTGCGCGCGTGGATGAACCGGTCGATGGCCACCGCGCGGCGGCCGCGACCTGCTGGCGCTGGGCATCGAGGCGGTGTGGGCCACCGAGCCCGAGGACTTCTCGCTGCTGCACATGCTCTTCTACATCCACTCGGCGGGCGGTCTGGGCATGCTCTTCGACACCCAGGGCGGGGCTCAGGACAGCCGCTTCGTCGGCGGCTCCCAACTCGTCTCCCAGCGCCTGGCCGAGCGACTGGGACCCGACGTGGTCAGGACCGGCACGCCGGTCCGGCGGATCGAGCACGGTGACGACGGCGTGACCGTCACCGCCGACGGCGCGACCGTGCGCGCCCGGCGGGTGGTGGTGGCGCTGGCGCCCACGCTGGCCGGGCGGATCGTGTACGACCCCCCGCTGCCCGGCTACCGCGACCAGCTCGTCCAGCGCACGCCGATGGGCACCGTGGTCAAGACCATGGCCGTGTACGACGAGCCGTTCTGGCGTGCCGACGGGCTGACCGGGCAGGCCACCAGCGACGTGGGGCCGGTCAAGCTGACCTACGACAACTCGCCCCCGGACGGCTCGCCCGGGGTGCTGCTGGGATTCCTCGAGGGCGCCCGTGCGCGTGAGTTCGGCCTGATGGCGCCGGACGAGCGCCGGCGCGCGGTCCTGGGCACGTTCACCCGCCTGTTCGGCCCCCGGGCGGCCAGGCCCGAGCGCTACATCGAGCGGCTGTGGGCCGAGGAGGAGTACACGCGCGGGTGCTACGGCGCGCACATGCCCACCGGCGCCTGGACCGCCTACGGGCCGGCGTTGCGCGCTCCGATCGGGCCGATCCACTGGGCGGGCGCCGAGGTCGCCCTGATCTGGAGCGGCTACATGGACGGCGCCGTGCGCTCGGGCGAGTCCGCGGCGCGCGAGGTGGCCGCCGCGCTCTAGCGCGGCCGGCCCGGGTTACCGTAGGCACGTGTCGCAGGATCAACTCGACGCGGTGATCGTGGGGGCGGGGCACAACGGCCTGACCGCGGCCGCCTACCTTGCCCGGGCGGGTCTGTCGGTGCAGGTACTCGAGCGGCGCGACATCGCCGGTGGCGCATGCGTGACCGAGGAGCTGTGGCCGGGCGTGCGCGCATCGCCGGGTGCCTACACGCTCTCGCTGCTGCGGCCCGAGATCGTGCGTGACCTCGACCTGGCCGCCCACGGCCTCGCCGTGTCCGTGCACGAGCCGTACTTGTTCGCGCCGTTCCCCGACGGGCGCAAGGTGGTCACCTGGTCCTCGCGCCGGCGCACCCGCGACCAGCTCGAGCGTGACTGGTCGGCCGCCGACGCCGACGGCTACGCGGTCTTCGCCGAGCGCTGGGAGCGGGCTGCGGCCCGGGCGCGACCGCTCATGTCCGAGCCGCCCGACCGCGATCGCTGGCTGGAGGCCGTCGGGCCCGGGATCCTGGACGGCCCGATCTCGGCGCAGCTCGCCGATATCCCGTCCGAGCCGGTGCGCGTGCCGTTCGCCATGCAGGGGCTGATCGGCACCCTGGCCGGTCCCGACGATCCCGGCACCGCCTTCGTCGGCTTCTACCACGACCTGGGACAGGCGGCCGGGGTGGAGGGCGCCTGGGGCTACGCCCGCGGCGGCATGGGCGCGGTGTCCGGCGCGCTGCGTGCGGCGGCGGAGGCTGCCGGGGCCGCCATCCGGCTGGAAAGCCCGGTCGAGCGGGTGCTGGTGGAGGACGGCGTCGCGGCCGGGGTGGTGCTGGACGGCGGGGAGGAGGTGCGCGCCACGCGCGTGCTCTCGAACGCGGACCCGCTGAGCACTGCCGCGCTGGCCGGGGTGCGGGCGCCCGCCGGCTGGCGCCAGGCCGGGCCGGTGGTCAAGGTGATGGTGCTGCTGGACGGCCTGCCCGACTTCACGGCCTGGCCGGGGCGCGAGCCGTGGCAGGGGGCCATCGACATCGGCTTCACGCTCGACGACCTGACCGCCGCCGCCGACGACGCCCGCGCGGGCCGGACCACGCAGCGGCCGTGGATCGAGGCCGCCTGCCAGACCGCCTCCGACGACACGCTGGCGCCGCCCGGCAAGCACGTGCTGTCCATGTTCTGCCAGTGCTTCCCGGCCGACGTGGATGCCGAGGCGGCGGCCGATGCCGCCATCGCACGCTTCGCCGAGGTGTGCCCGCAGCTTCCGGAGCGGGTGATCGGTCGCCTGGCGCTCGGCCCGCGCCAGCTCGAGGAGCGCTTCGGGATCGCCGGCGGGCACATCTTCCACGGCGAGATGCTGCCGGGCCAGCTGCTGGAGCAGCGGCCCGGCCGGCGCCGCTTCGGCGGCGTGGAGAACCTGTACCTGGCCGGGTCGGGCGCGCACCCTGGCGGGGCCGTGACCGGCGCTCCGGGCCTGCTGGCCGCGCGCGCCGTGCTCGAGGACCGCTGATGGCGAGGGTCTACGTGACCCGCGAGCTGCCGGGGACCGCGCTGGAGCGGCTGCGCGCCGCACACCAGACCGAGGTCTGGCCCGGCGACGACCAGCCAGCGCCGGCCGAGCTCGCGCGCCGTGCCGCGGATGCCGACGCGCTGCTGACCATGCTCGGCGACCGCGTCGACCGCGCGCTGCTGGAGTCGGCGCCCCAGCTGCGCGCCGTGGCCAACTACGCGGTGGGTGTGGACAACGTGGACGTGGCCGCCGCGACCGAGCTCGGGATCCAGGTCGGGCACACCCCCGACGTGCTCACCGGCGCGACAGCCGACCTGGCCGTGGCGCTGATGCTGTCCGTCATGCGCCGCCTGCCCGAGGGCCAGGCGCAGGTCCGCGACGGACGCTGGACCTCGTGGGCGCCCGACGCCCTGCTGGGGCGCGACCTGCACCGCTCGACGGTCCTGATCGTCGGGCTCGGGCGGATCGGCCGGGCGGTTGCCCAGCGGGTGCGCGGCTTCGGCGCGACGGTCATCGCCGCGGGGCGTGACGAGCCGCTCGCCCCGCTGCTCGAGCAGGCGGACGTGGTGACCCTGCACTGCCCGCTGACCGAGGCAACGCGCGGCCTGATCGGCGCGGACGAGCTGCGTGCGATGGGCGCCGAGGCATACCTGGTGAACACGGCGCGCGGGCCGGTGGTGGACACCGAGGCGCTGCGCCAGGCGCTGGTCCAGGGTTGGATCGCGGGCGCCGGCCTGGACGTGACCGATCCCGAGCCGCTTCCCGGCGATCACCCCCTGCTGGAGGCGCCCAACCTGGTCATCGCGCCGCACATCGCCTCGGCCACGCGCCACACGCGCGCGGCCATGGCCGACATGGCCGTGGACAACCTGCTGGCCGCACTTGCGGGCCGGCAGATGCCCCACAGCGTGAATCCGGAGGCCTGGACGGAAGGCTGATCGGGGCAGGGGACCCCGGCGACGTCGCGAATAGCGCAGCGATGAGCCCCAGAACGGTGTCGACCTGCGTGGTGTGCGCGTTCGCCCTGGCACCGGCCGCCCTGGCGGCTGAGGGACCCGGCGGCGCCGAGGCGCCCACCACGGGCGGGGCCTCCGCGCCGGCAGCCCAGACCCAGGCCCCGGCGCTGGCGCCCACGCCGGCCGAGGCGGTGCGCCAGGCGCCCGAAGTTCAGGTGCCGGTCGCCCGCGCCGCGCCCGCGCCCCGCGCCGCTCGCGCCTCCGTCACGCCCGTACCGCCCCAGATGGCTGCCGCGCCGCGGCTGCGACCGACCCAGGCCGTGACAGCGCAGTCCGACGACGACGTGGTCGAGGTGCCGGTGCCGCGCCCCAAGCGCCCCAGCACGCCGGCCCCGGCGCCCACGGCCCAGACCCCACGCCTTCCGATGACGGGCTTCGACCTGGGGCTGTTCACCTCCGCAGCGCTGATTCTGCTGGGCACCGGCGTCGGCCTTTCGGCGGCCGTAGGGCCGCCGCCCCGCCCCAGCTGACTCGTCGGCCCGCGCGCCGCTCAGCGCTGCGGGCGTAGCGCGATGGTGTGGCTGGCGCGGCGACGGTTCCCGGCGCGGTCGAACGCCTCGACGTCCACTCGCACGCGGGTCGTGTGGCCGGCGAGCATGGCTTCGCGCAGCGCGGCCGCCGGGGCGCCGGGGAAGCGCACCGAGAGCGCGTGCCTGTGCTCCAGGCCGCGCCCCGCCCGGCGGGTGGCCAACGGCCACGCACGGCCGCCGGTGCGCATGACGGCGCGGGCGCGGGGTGCGCAATCCTCGTTGCAACGCACGATCAGCGCCAGCTCGGACTTCGCCAGCAGGGCCTGGCGATCGGGGGTCGAGAAGCTGAGCCTGGGGGCGCTGCGGTCGCGGCGGGGCTTCGGCTTGACCGCGGCCACGGCGGTCGTCGATCCAGCCGGCTCACCCGGCATCGAGTGCCAGGTCCATGCCACCGCCGCGGTCGCGCCGCGGTAGGGATCCACGGCGGGCGCGGCGGGGGAGCGCCCGCCCGTGGGCAGCTCGGCCACGAAGCTGTAGCTGCGTCGCGCGCCCGCGGTCACGAAGCCGAGCGGGCGGGCGCCCAGCTGGCCGAGCGGGCCGCGGTAGACCACCGACGGCGCGGCGATGTCCGTCACGTCCATGACCGTGAGCACCATCGAGCTGGTCAGGCGGCCGCCGCCGCTGCCGAGTCGCTCCGACACCCGGCCGGGGGAGAGCCAGGCGTAGCGGGTCCCGGGTCCGGGGTTGCGCACCGTCACGGTGCCGGAGGTCACGTCGCCCTGGCGCAGACCGCGCACGGTCATGACCGGCCGCCCGCCGTCGGCGCCGGCCGTGAAGGCCTTGCCCGAGAACGTGGCGCTCAGGCCGCCGGTGGCGGCGGAGCTGTCGTTCACCTGAAGCCGCTGGACCAGCGCGAGCACGGCCACGCACGCCGCGACCGCGACGAGCGCTCTGAAGATGGAGTGGGGCGTGGGACGGGACAGAGAAGCCAACCTCCACTGTTTCCCTCGGCAGGACGCCCGTCCTCCTTTAGGGCGACACAATGCAGTTATGGATCTGGGCTTGGAGGACAAGGCGTGTGTGGTCACCGGCGCGAGCAGCGGCATCGGCGCGACCGTGGCGAAGCTGCTCGAGCAGGAGGGCGCCCGCGTGCTGCCCGTATCGCGCAGCGCCGGCTTCCAGGCCGACGTGACCGATCCGGACGCGGCGGAGCGGATCGTGGCCGAGTGCGAGGCGCGCTTCGGCGGCATCGACGTGCTGGTGAACAACGCGGGCGCGACCCGGATCACGCCGATCGACGAGCTCGAGGACGGCGACTGGCAGGACCAGTGGGAGCTGAACGTGATGGCCCCGATGCGGCTGATGCGCGCCGCCTGCCCGCGCATGGCCGAGCGCGGCGGCGGCCGCGTGGTCAACGTCAGCTCGTCGGCGGGCAAGCGGCCCAGCAAGATCAACGCCGCCTACTCGGTGGGCAAGGCCGCCCAGCTCTCGCTCTCGCGCTGCTACGCGGACGCGTGGGCCGGCCGCGGCGTGCTGGTCAACGCCGTGACCCCCGGCATGGTGGCCACGCAGGCGTGGATGGGCGACGGGGGCTTCGCCGACCAGATCGCCAGCGCCGCGGACAGGAGCCGCGACGAGGTCGTGGCCGAGAAGGCGGCCGGTCAACCGCTCGGTCGCTACGGGACCGAGGCGGAGATCGCCTCGATCATCGTGGTCCTGTGCTCGGAGCTGGCGTCGAACGTGGTCGGCGCCGCCTGGTCGGTCGACGGCGGCGCCGTGCCCGTGATCATCTGACCGGGGGCCTAGTCTCGCCAGCGTGAACCTGGACATCGAGTACAGCATCCGCCGCTCCGATCGCGCCCGCCGCGCACGCATCCAGGTGTCGGCGGACGGGGTCGAGGTGGTGGTGCCCCGCCGCCTGCCGATGCGCGAGGTCGAGCCGTTCATCGCCGAGAAGCGGCCCTGGATCGAGCGCACGCTGCGCAGGATCCGCGAGGCGGAGGCCGAGCGCCCCGCCTCCGAGCTCGAGGATGGCGGCCGGGTGCCGTACCTGGGCCAGGAGCTGTTGCTGCGCGTGCGGATCGAGCCGCGGCGCACACGGGCGCACGTGGCCCGCCGTGGCGACGTGCTGGTGGTCAAGGTCGCTCACGGCGGCCCGGAGCCGGTGACCGAGGCGCTGGAGGCGTGGTACCGGCGCCAGGCCCGTGCCGAGGTCGAGCCACGGCTGGACGCGGCCTGCGCCCGCGCCGGGGTGGCGTACTCGAAGCTGGCGATCCGGTCCCAGCGCACCCGCTGGGCCAGCTGCTCGTCGTCGGGGGCCATGAGCTTCAACTGGCGGCTGCTGCTGGCGCCCGCCGAGATCCTGGACTACGTGGTCGAGCACGAGGTCTGCCATCTGAGCGTGCACGACCATTCGCGCCGGTTCTGGAGCCTCCTGGGCGCGCGGATGCCGAGCTACCGCGAGCACGAGCGCTGGCTCAAGCGCCACGGACCGACGCTGCGCCTGGCCCCCTAGGGGTCATTCCGGATTGTCGACTCCGCCCAGGCGGGCCACGCTGCCTTCATGGAATCCACCGGACCGACACCGCCAGACCCCGGCGAAGAGCCGACCTACCCGATACCACCCCCGCGGCGGCTGACCCGCTCGCGCACCGACCGCGTCCTCGGCGGCGTGTGCGGCGGCCTGGGCCGCGCGCTCGGGGTGGACCCCCTGATCGTGCGCATCCTGACCGTGGTGTTGCTGCTGGCCGGTGGCCTCAGCCTGGTGGTCTACGTGGCCATGCTGATCCTGGTGCCCGAGGAGGCCGAGGGCGTCGAGCCGCCTGCGTCGGCGCAGACGACGAACCCGACCGTGATCGTGCTCGGCGCGGTCGGCCTGCTGGTGCTGGCGCCGCTCCTGCTGGGCCTGGGGCTGGTCCTGGCCGCGATCCTGGTGCCGCTTGCGACCATCGCGCTGGCCGGCCTGGTCACCTGGTGGCTGGTGTCGGGCGAGCCTTTCGCCGGCGACGCCGGCGACGTGGTGCGTCGCAGCGCGCTCGGTCTGCTGGTCATGGTCGGCGCGCTGCTGTTGTTCGGCGCCGGCTTCATGGCTGCGGGCGTCGGGGGCCAGACGGCGGCCGCCGCCAGCGTCGTGGGGGCCGGAGCGGTGCTCGTGATCGGCGCGTTCGTCGGCCGCGTGCGCTGGGTGATCCTGCCGGCGCTGGCCCTGGCCCTGGGCGTCGGCATGATTTCAGCGTCGGGCGTGTCGCTGGAGGGCGGCTTCGGCGACCGTGACTACCGGCCCGCGTCGGCCGCGGCGATCGAGGACAACTACGAGCTGGGCGCCGGCCAGATGGTCCTGGATCTGCGGAACGCCAAGCTGCCCCGCGGCGACACGCCGCTCTCGATGCGCGTCGGCATGGGCGAGGCCGTGCTGGTCGTGCCCAAGGACGTGTGCGTGGCCAGCAAGGCCGACGTGGGCGCCGGCGCCATCGACGTGTTCGGCGACACCAATGCCGGCGTGAACCTGGACTGGCGCAACCGGCCGCAGGCGCCGCGCAGAGGCCGGCGCGTGGTGGTGGACGCCGACGTGGGCTTCGGCGTGCTGCTGGTGCGACACGACCGGCGTGACGTGAACGGGCGCCACGGCGGCCGCGGCTCGCGCGCGGGAACCGGCCGCGGCGGCCCGTTCGGCAACTATTCGGGTCCTGGCAACGTCGGGTGCTCGGATGCGTAGGCCCGACGTGCCGGCGCTGGTGGCCGGCCTGGCGCTGATGGTGTTCGGCGGCGTGCTGCTGCTGGACGCCACCGACCAGCTCGACCTGACGTTCGCCGCGCTGG
Organism: uncultured Solirubrobacterales bacterium; assembly: GCA_963750365.1. Lineage (GTDB taxonomy): Bacteria > Actinomycetota > Thermoleophilia > Solirubrobacterales > Thermoleophilaceae > JAAYBF01. The sequence continues at coordinate 1,645,398 of CAVVQE010000002.1, read as the reverse complement.
CCCCGCTCGTGTGCGGCTCGCTCGGCGTGACGCTGCTCGCGCTGGGCCTCAGCCGCCGGCCATGACGGGCGCTGCGATCATGCAGTCAGCCATGGCCCCGAGCCCCGCCGCCGCCCCGCCCGCGCCCGAGCGCCCGCGCCGCGGCGGGCTGCTCAGCCGGGGCACGGTCGAGGTCGCGCTCGGGGCCGCGCTGCTGGCGCTGAGCCTGCTGCTGACCCTGCGGGCCACCGGCGCCTGGTTCTCGGACGCGCTGGTATGGCCGTTCGTGCTCACCGTGGCCGGCACCGCGCTGTTGTGGCGGCATTCGGCCGCCTCGCCCGCGCCCCCGCCGGAGCGCCCACGGGTGGAGCCCTCGCCCGAGGTGCGCGCCAGGCGCGAGGTCGAGCAGGTGCGCGAACGCGCCGCGGTGGCCTCGCGCACCGGCGTCGGCATCGCCCTGGTCCTGACCGCCGGGCTGGTGTTCCTCCAGGCCACGGGGGCGCTCAGCGCGGCGCGCGACGTCGTGCTGGCCGTGCTCGTGGTGCTCGTGGTGCTGGGCATCATCTTCGCGCCGTGGGTCGTGCGGATGGCGCGCTCGCTGACCGCCGAGCGCTCCGAGCGCATCCGCTCGCAGGAGCGCGCGGAGCTGGCCGCCCACCTGCACGACTCGGTGTTGCAGACGCTGGCGATGGTGCAGCGCCGAAGCCACGACCCGCGCGAGGTCGAGGCCCTGGCTCGCAGCCAGGAGCGCGAGCTGCGCGACTGGCTCTCCGGTCGCTCCGAGGAGGCTGCGGGCGGTCTGGCGCGCTCGCTCGAGGACGCCGCCGCTGCCGTGGAGCAGGCCCACGGCGTCCGCGTCGACGTTGTGACCGTGGGCGACCGCGATCTCGATCCCGCCGCGGAAGCGCTGGTCGCGGCGGCCCGTGAGGCCATGCTCAACGCCGCCAAGTTCGGCGGCGGACATCCCGTGGACGTGTACGCCGAGGCCGGCCCACGGGGCACCGAGCTGTTCGTTCGCGACCGCGGCCCGGGTTTTGACCCCGACGCCATCCCGCCCGACCGCCGCGGGGTGCGCGAGTCGATCCTGGGACGCATGGAGCGACACGGCGGCCGTGCGCGGATCGTCAGCTCGCCGGAAAGTGGCACCGAGGTCGAGCTGGTGCTGCCGTGAGCGATCCGCGCGTGGTGATCGTGGACGACCACGGGCTGTTTCGCTCCGGCGTGCGCGCCGAGCTCGAGGAGCTGGTCAAGATCGCCGGCGAGGCGGCCACGGTGGCCGACGCCGTGGCGGTCATCGAGCGCGAGCAGCCCGACGTGGTGCTGCTGGACGTGCACATGCCCGACGGGGGCGGGGTCGAGGTCATCCGCCAGGTCGCTGCCGAGCAGCCCGACGTGCGCTTCCTGGCGCTCTCGGTCTCGGACGCGGCCGAGGACGTGATCGCCGTCATCCGCGCCGGCGCGCGCGGTTACGTGACCAAGACCATCTCCGGCCCCGACCTGGCCGACGCCGCCCGCCGCGTTCACGACGGCGACGCGGTGTTCAGCCCCCGGCTGGCGGGCTTCGTCTTGGACGCCTTCGCCGGCCCGGCCGACGCGGCCGGATCGGCCGACGCCGAGCTGGACCAGCTGACCCCGCGCGAGCAGGAGGTCCTGCGCCACATCGCGCGTGGCTACATGTACAAGGAGATCGCCCTGCGGCTGAGCATCTCGGCCAAGACCGTCGAGGCGCACGTGTCGTCGGTGCTGCGCAAGCTGCAGCTGAGCAGCCGCCACGAGCTGTCGGCGTGGGCGGCCCGGCGCGAGCTCTAGCCGGGCGCCGGCGCCAACGCCCCTGCCCGGGGCTATTCCCAGCGGAAGTTGCGCACCGCCAGCACGATCCCGGCGATGCCCCAGGCGCCGACCACGGCCAGCGCGCCGGCGTTGTCGGCCAGCCCCTGGCCGGTCACGATGGCCCCGCTGAAGCCGTCGATCACGTGCTTGAGCGGCAGCGCCTGGGCGATCGCGTCGAGGACGGGGGGTAGCGAGTCGCTGGAGTAGAAGACGCCGGAGATGAAGATGGCCGGCAGGAAGACGATGTTCACGTAGGCGGCGGCGGCGTCGAAGTTCGGGATGGCCTGCGAGAGGGCGATGCCCAGCGAGCCGAACGCCAGCACCCCCACGCCGGTGAACACGATCAGCTCCCCCCAGTCGCGCGGGAGGTTCACGCCGAACAGCAGGTGCCCGAGCACCACCACGAGCCCGACCTGCACGAACGCGTTGGCCACCGCGTTGCCCAGGAAACCGGCGAAGTACGCGATCAGCGGCATCGGCGTGGACAGCGCGCGCTTGAGCAGCCCCTGCTCGCGGCGGAAGGTCACGTTGAAGGCCATCGCGTTGAAGGTGGTGGCCATGACGCTCATGCCGGCCACGCCGGGGATCAGCACGTCCAGCTCCGCGGGCTCGCTGGCGAACACGGACGCCACCAGCAGCAGGATCAGCAGCGGCAGGCCGAAGTTGAAGAACGCGGCGCTGGGGTTGCGCCAGAACAGCTTGCGCTCCAGGCGGAACTGCGCCCACGCCATCGAGGTCGCGCTCACTCGCCGTCCTCGGCCGCTTCCTCGGCGGTCAGCTGCAGGTAGACCTCCTCGAGCGAGGGACGGGCCACCTCCAGGCCTTCCAGGCGTTCGCCGCGGGCCAGCGCGTCGCCGGTCAGGCGGTGCAGCAGGTCGGTGGGGTCGTCGGTCTGGACCTCGACTCGCGAGCCGGCGGCCAAATAGGACACGCGGTAGCCCGACGACCCCGGGCCGAGGTCCGAGGGCGGTCCCTCGGCCACGATCCGGCCCTCCTTGACGATGGCCACGCGGTCGGCCAGCGTCTGCGCCTCGTCCAGGTAGTGGGTGGTCAGGACGACGGTCTTGCCCATGTCCTTCAGTGCGCGCACGGCACCCCAGGCCACGCGCCGCGCCGCCGGGTCGAAGCCGGTGGTGGGCTCGTCCAGGAAGATCAGCTCCGGGTCGCCCACCAGCGCCATCGCCAGGTCCAGACGCCGCTGCTGGCCGCCCGAGAGCTGCTTGATCCGCACGTCGGACTTGTCCTCGAGGCCCACCAGCGCGATCGTCTCGCGCGGATCGCGCGGCGCCGGGTAGCCGCGGGCCGCGTGCTGGACCGCCTCGCGCGCGGTCAGCTGGGGGTGAAAGCCGCAGCTCTGCAGCACGACGCCGACGCGCTGCTGGAGGTCGCGGTCGCGCTGCTCGGGGTCGTGGCCGAGCACGTTCACGTGGCCCCCCGACCGCTGGCGGTAACCCTCGAGGATCTCGACCGTCGTGGTCTTGCCTGCCCCATTCGGGCCCAGCAGGCCGAACACCTCGCCGCGGTCCACCGAGAACGTGACGCCACGGACGGCCTCGACCTGTCCGTAGCTCTTGCGGAGGTCGTGGACCTCGATCGCGAGATCTTTCACGAAGGTGACTATGCCAAGTCGCGCATCGCGGGTATCCTGACACCGTGGCATCTGAGGCGCAGGAAGGGGGCGTGGTCGCTTGCTCGCTGGCAGCGGCCGACCTGGCAGGCCGTCATCGCGACGTGGCCGCGCTGTTCAGCGAGGGCCTGGTGTCAGCCGACCATTACGGCGACACGCTCGAGTTGCGGTTCCGTGAACGCTTCGAACCGCGTGTCCGCGCGCTGGCCAGGGCCGAGCGCGAATGCTGCCCGTTCATGGACATCGAGGTGCACCGCGACGGGCACCAGGTGATCCTTTCGCTGGACTGCCCGCCCGAAGCCGCCACCACGCTGGACCCTTTCGCCGAGCTGGCCGCGCGCGCGCTGGCGGCCTAGACGCCGGCCCCGCCGGCTCCCCGGCCCTCGCCACCCGCGAACCGGGCCGCACCGCGCGCGGCCGCCTCGAACGTCAGCGGGCCGGAGCGCGCTTCGCGCCTCATGCCGTCGGCGAACGTCAGGCCGATGCCCTCGATCGCGGCCGCCCGGTCGGCCAGCATCGTCTCCTGCGGGAACTGCGCCAGCGCCTGCGCCATGGCCAGCGAGCGCTCCAGCGCCGTTCCGGTGGGCACGACTTCGGTTACCAGGCCGATTGCCAGCGCCTCGGGCGCCTCGACCACGCGGCCGGTGAGTATCAGGTCCAGCGCCCGCCCCAGCCCGATGATGCGCGGCAGGCGCTGGGTGCCGCCGTCGATCAGCGGCACGCCGAAGCGGCGCTCGGTGAAGCCCAGCCGTGAGCCCTCGTCGGCCACGCGCAGATCGCACCACAGCGCCAGCTCCAGCCCGCCGGCCAAACACCAGCCGCCGATGGCGGCGATCGTCGGCTTCGACGGCGTCAGCCGGGTGAACCCCAGCGGGCCGTCGGGTAGATCCAGCCGCGGTGCGAACGTCTCGATGGCCTTCAGGTCGGCGCCCGCGCAGAACGCCTGGTCGCCGGCGCCGGTGAGCACCATCACGCGCGCCTCGTCGTCAGCCTCGAAGCGGTGGTATGCCTCGGTCAGCAGCTCCGCGGTCGGGCCGTCGACCGCGTTGCGCCGCTCCTGGCGATCGATCGTCACCAGCGCCGCCGCGCCGCTGCGCTCGTAGCTCACCTGGTCGGAGTCGATGCCCATGCGCCCCGCGATCCTGCCAGAAACACGAACGGCCCCGGCGGGAGACCGGGGCCGCGCGCTGGGAGGGATCTGCCCGGCCCATGCTGGCGGCCCGGCCGGCTCGCCGATGTGACGTTTCTGAGAACTACGGCGCGCGGATGGCCATGCGCGCCGAGGCGCCCGCGGTCACCAGCCGATGCGGGACTTGAGGTCCGCAGCCTTGCGGGCCTCCTTGCGCTTCTCGAGCCGGCCCTGGATCCACGACCCCAGGCACACGACGGTGAAGAAGAAGATCACGACACCGAGCGAGAAGAACGTGATGATGGCGTCGTCGGTCTCGCCCAGCAGGCCCTCGCCGTTGTCGCCGGCGAACGCCGGGGCGGCCAGCAGCAGGGTGGAGATGACGGTGAGGGGTGCCAGCGCGCGAGCCTTCATCGGCGCGCACTTTACCGGGTAGGGTGGCCCCACCGTGACCGACGCCTCCTTCAGCTGCATCATCGAGATCCCCAAGGGCAGCCGGAACAAGTACGAGTGGGACCACGAACGCGAGCGCCTGGTCCTGGACCGGTTCCTGTTCTCGTCGGTCGTCTACCCCACCGACTACGGCTTCATCCCCGACACGCTCAGCCAGGACGGCGACCCGCTCGACGTCATGTGCTGCGTCTCCGAGCCCACGTTCCCCGGCTGCATGATCGACGTGAAGCCGATCGCGCTCTTTCGCATGGAGGACGACCAGGGCATCGACGACAAGGTGCTGTGCGTGCCCCTGTCGGACCCGGGCTGGAACAAGATGGAGACGCTCGAGGACCTGCCGGAGCCGCTGGCCGACGAGATCGCCCACTTCTTCTCGATCTACAAGGACCTCGAGCAGAAGAAGGTCAAGGTCGACGGCTGGTACTCACGCGAGGACGCGATCGACGAGATCGAGGCCTCGCGCGAGCGCTTCCGCACGCTACGAGCACTAGCGCGGACGGTCGAGCCGGTCGCGCTTCTTGCCGCTGCCCAGGCCGGCGTTCTCGGCCACGCTCAGCACGGCCGTCGCGGCCACCACGGCGCTGACGAAGCCGATCACGTTCAGCTCCCAGATGTCCCCGGAGCCGATCACGTTGGCGATCGTTCCGCCGATCACGGAGCCGACGATGCCCAGCACGAGCGTCCACAGCAGGCCGATCTTCTGCCGGCCGGGGAGCAGCAGGCGGGCGAGCAGTCCGATGATGAGTCCGGCGACGAGGAATCCGATCATTGGCTTGAGTCTGGCAGGCCGGGGCCGGGTTGTCGGCCGGGTAGCCTGCGGGGGGTGAAGCTCGCCGGTCAGATCGGGGTCATCGCGCTGATCGCGCTCGTCGTGACGGTGCTGCCCGGTGGCGGCACCGCGGTCGAGGTCGTGCTCAAGGCGCTGACGATCGCCTTCCTGGCGGCAATCGCGTTCTTCGCCTATCGGCTGTTCCACCAGTTCCGCTTCGAGATCGAGTCGCTTGCCGACCGGGACCGGGCTGTGCTCTACGGCTCGTTCGCTCTGATCGTGCTGGCGTTCGCGGCGGCCAGCCGGATGTTCGACGCCGGCGGCGGCGGGGCGCTGGCGTGGTTCGCGCTGCTCGGGCTGGCGGCGTACGGGCTCTACTGGGTGTGGAACCGCTACCGCCAGCTGGCCTGACCCACGTTCGTCACACCCCCGTCACGCAGCCGTGACCCGCGCGCGTTGTCCTGTCACCGGCGCCGCGGGATCGTCCTCGCATGCCCCGGTCGCGTCCCGCAGAGCAGGGCCAGGCCAGCGTCGAGATGCTGGCGGCGCTTCCGTTCGTGTTGCTCGCCGGCGCCATCGCGTGGCAGCTGGCGCTGGCGGGCTGGACGGCGTGGATGTCGGCGCACGCCGCGCGCGCGGCCGCTCGCGCGGATGCGGTCGGCCTCGCGGTCACGCCGGCTGCGCGTAGCGCGCTGCCCTCAGCGCTGAGGGCCGGGCTGGAGGTCCGCCGCCAACGGACCGCCGGCGTGGAGGTGCGGGTGCGCGTGCCGACCCTGATCGCCGGCGTGGGCGGGCCCGTCACGGTCACGTCCAGCGCGTCGCTGGGCAGGCGCGAGCGGTGAGACGGCGGGGCTGCCAGCGCGGCCAGGCCCTGGTCGAGCTGATCGGCGCCGTCCCTGTTCTGCTGCTCGTGGGCCTGGTCCTGTTGCAGGCGCTGGCAGTCGGCTACGCGGCCGTGGCCGCCGGCACGGCCGCGCACGCGGGAGCGCTGGCGCTGGCGGCGGGTGGCGATGCCCGCGCGGGCGTGCGCGAGTCGCTCCCCGGCTGGTCGCGGGCGCGGGCGCGGGTCGACGTCTCGAGCGGGCGGGTGCGCGTGCGGCTGAGGCCGCCGTCGCCTTTGCGCGCGCTCGCGCGCGAGCTCGAGGTCGAGTCGGAGGCCGCGGTGGAGCGCTCGTGAGCGCCCGCTTCGGCGCGGGCGGCCGTACGGTCATCGCAGCCGCGCGCGCTTCGGTCGTGCACTGGCTGGTCGAGCCGGCGCCCGTGCCGGGCGCCGAGTCCGCTGCCGGGGCCGGAAGCGAGCTCGGCACGGCGCCGCGGCCGGTCGTCGCCGTCGCCGGCCTGCGCCACCGAGTGGGCGTGACCACCCTGGCGCGGGCGATCGGATGCGCGCTCGCGGCCCGCGCGCCGGCGGGCGCCTGTGTTGTCAGCTCGGACAGCGGCGCATCCCCGATCCCGCTGGGGCTGCCGGCGGCCGGCCGGCTGGGCCGCCGGCTCGCGCCTCTGGTCGGCGGCCGGGTTCGTGCCTGCGGGCGGCTGTGCCTGGTCGAGGACGCCGACGCGGCGACGCTGTGCGCGGCTTCGCGCGAGCTTGCGCCGGTCGTGCTGGATGTGGCCGACCCGGCTGGAGCGGCGGCCGCGGCGGGCCTCGCCGATCACGTCGCGTTGGTGGCCGGCCCGGCCGCCGAGCCGGCGCTCGCGGTGGTGGTGGCGGAGTCGCTGGCTGTGACGGGTCCGACGCCGGCCGTTCTGCTCAACCGCGCCGGGCGCGCGTCCGAGCGATGGGCGGGCGGGAGCCAGATCGAGATTCCCGAGTCGCGGCTGGCGGCGCAGCTGGCCGGCGCCGGTCGCGAGCCACGGGGTCCGATGGGAGCCGCCGTCAGCGAACTGGTCGACCGCTGGAGCACGGCGCCGTGAGGTGGCGCAATGAGCGTGGCCAGTCGCTGGTGCTCTGTCTGGCCGTGGTCTCCGTGGTGCTGGTCGGCGCCGGGGTGCTGGCTGCGTTCGGGCAGGCGCTCGGGGGCAAGGGCCGCCATCAGCGCGCCGCCGACCTGGCGGCCATGTCGGCTGCCGTGCGGATGCGCGGCGACTACCCGCGGTTGTTCGAGCCGCCCGTGCTCGCCAACGGCGTTCCCAACCCGCGCCACATGCCGCTGCCGGTGTACCTGTCCCGGGCACGGGCCGCTGCCGCCCGCGCCGCAGGCCGCAACGGGGTCAGCCCCGCCGGCGCGCACGTGAGCTTTCCGGGCGCCTCGTTCGCGCCCACGCGCGTCGCCGTGCGCGTGAGCGGCAGCAGCCAGGTGCGGGTTGGTGACCGGCGCGAGCGGGTGCCGGTCGAGGGTCGCGCGGAGGCCGAGATCGCGCCGGGCGCCGGTGCCCCCTTGGGCATGCCGGGCCGCGGGTCGGGCGGCGGCTACGACGGCCCGCTGGCCTACCGGATGGGCAAGCCGATGCGCCCCGATGTGGCGGCGGCGTTCGACCGTATGGCGGCCGCGGCCCGCCGTGACGGGGTGGTGCTGTCGGTCACAAGCGGCTTTCGCTCCGACGCCGAGCAGGCGCGCCTGTTCGCCGCCAACCCCAACCCGAAGTGGGTGGCGCCGCCGGGCACCAGCCTGCACCGCTACGGCACCGAGCTCGACCTCGGGCCGCCGGGCGCCTATGGCTGGTTGGCCGCCAACGCCCGCCGCTTCGGCTTCATCCACCGCTACGCGTGGGAGCCGTGGCACTACGGGTTCGGCGCGAACCCGCGTGACCGCGAACATCCGGCCCAGTACGAGAAGGGCGCGTGGGAGCCGCCGGGCGGCGATCCGGGCCGCGTCAGGCACGGCCTGCCTTCGTTCGTGCCGCCGCGCTTTCACGACCCGATCGCCAGGGCCGCGCTGCGCTGGAACGTGCCGATGAACCTGCTGGCCGCCCAGCTCTACGCCGAGTCGGGCTTCAACCCGTTCGCCAGCAGCGGCGCGGGCGCGCAGGGCATCGCCCAGTTCATGCCCGCCACAGCCCGCTCCTACGGGCTGCGCGACCCGTTCGACGCCGACGCGGCCATCGACGCCCAGGCCCACCTGATGAGCGATCTGCTGAGGCGGTTCGGCGGCAAGCCGGCGCTGGCTCTGGCCGCCTACAACGCTGGTGCCGGCGCGGTCCAGCGCTACGGCGGCGTGCCACCGTACGCGGAGACGCGCGGCTACGTGGCGAAGATCCTGGGCATCCTCGGCGGCGCGGGCGAGATACCGGTCGCTGGCTTGTTCGAGGTGCGGCTGGTGCAGTGAGCTCGACGGCTACCAATGCACCCGCTTGGTGCGGCAGCGCCGGCAGCCGACCTTCTTGACCTTGCCCGAGAAGACGTATGTCCAGTACTCCTCGCCGTTCTCCGCGTAGTGCCAAACGACACCCGCATGAGTCACAACAAATGCACCCTGGAGGTGCCCAACTGATGACTCCCGGGCCGCGCGCCTTGCGCGACCCGCGCGGACCGGCGCGACCAGCGAGACCGGCGCGGCCCCGAGGCCGGCGCGCTCTCGGCTAGCAGCGGTCGGCGCGCGCGCCGCCGGTGGCCCGCAGCCGCCGCAACGCGTGCGGGTCGCAGCCGTGGTGGCGGCGCGAGCGGGCCGCGGGGAAGGCGCGCGCCAGGCCGACGCCGGCGAGCAGCCGGGGCCTCGGGTCGATCGGTGTTCCGTGCAGCCGCACCTCGAAGTGCAGATGGGGGCCGGTGGAGTGGCCGGTGGAGCCCACGTACCCGATCCGCGTCCCGCCGCTGACCACCTCGCCCGGATAGGAGGTCACGCGCGACAGATGCGCGTACCAGGTCTGGAACCCCAGCCGGTGCTGCACGATCACGAGGTAGCCGTAGCCGCCGCTGTTCCACCCGGCGAAGCGGGTGACCCCGCGCCCGGCGGCGCCGACGCGGGTGCCGGCGGCGACCGGGAAGTCGATTCCCTGGTGCGGGCGGCCCCAGCGAAAGCCGAAGCCGTCGCCGATCGGTCCGGGGACCGCCCGGAGGAACAGGACTGGACCGCCGACGGTTCCGCCGCCGCGAACCCGCACCAAGCGCCGTCGGGAGCGCCCGCTCCGAAGCGCGCGGATCGTGGCCGGCCCCGCCACACCGTCCACGCCCAGGCCGGCGCGGCGCTGGAAGCGGCGCACGGCCGCGGCGGTTGCGCCGCCGAAGCCACCGTCCACGCTGCCCGGCCGCGCGCCGCGGCGGCGCAGCAGGAACTGCAACGCGGCCACGTCCCAGCCGCGCCGGGAGACACGGAGCGAGCGGCTGCCCAGCCGCGGCCGCCCGCGGCGGCCCAGGGCACGGCGCGTGCGCGGGCCGGCCATGCCGTCGACGGTCAGCCGGCGCCGGCGCTGGAAGCGCCGCACCGCGCCCCGCGTGGCGGGCCCGGCGATGCCGTCGATCTGGCCGCGGTAGACATGCACGGCCTTCAGCGCCACCTGCAACGCCGCCGCGTCGGCGCTGCGCGCCTGCGCGGGTGGGGTGGTCACTGCGGCGAGCGCGAGCGCCACAGCCAGCAGTGCAGATGTCCTGCGCGCCATGCCTCATCAAGGTCGCGTCCCCGGCCACGATCCGAAAGGGCCTGCACAAAACGGTGCACCGGCAGCGGCCGGCCGCGGGAATGGCGTCGGCGCGGCGCGGGTACGCTCCTGCCATGGCTCCCACCACCATCAACGGCATCGAGGAACTTCAAGGTCTGGTCGGCCATACGGTCGGCCCGAGCGACTGGCGGACGGTCACCCAGGAGATGATCGACGGCTTCGCCGAGATCTCAGGCGATCACCAGTGGATCCACGTGGACGTGGAGCGCGCGAAGGCCGAGAGCCCGTTCGGCGGCCCGATCGCCCACGGCAACCTGACGCTCGCGACGATCGACGGCTTCCGCGACAGCCTGCTGGTGCAGGAGGGCTTCAAGCTCGGCGTCAACTACGGCTGGAACAAGGTCCGTTTTCCCGCGCCGGTGCCGGTGGACTCGAACATCCGCGCTTCGATCGAGATCGTCTCGGTCGACGAGGTCGGTGACGGCTGGCACCAGGTGGTGCAGCGCTGGACCGTCGAGGTCGAGGGGGGCCAGAAGCCGGTCTGCGTGGCCGATTCGGTCACACGCGTCCTGGCCTGACCCGCGGCCGTAGCGGCCCCGCCGGCCACCCCTAACCTCGGTGGAGCCGCCATGAGCGCCACCGAGACCCCCCAGAGCCGCAGCGAGCGCATCAGGGCCAAGCGCCTGGCGCTTCCCGACGCACCGGGCGTGTACCTGTTCAAGGACGAGCGCGGGAAGGTCATCTACGTGGGCAAGGCCACGTCGATCCGCAAGCGCGTGGCGGGCCACTTCTCCAAGCCGTCGACCCGCGGCGCGCTGGAGATGACCCACGCGGTCGCCGACTTCGACTTCCTGGTCACCGAGACCGAGGCCGAGGCGCTTGCTGACCGAGCAGAACTTCATCAAGCGCCACCGCCCGCGCTACAACGTGCGGCTGCGCGACGACAAGTCCTACCCCTACATCGCGATGTCGATGGAGGAGGACTACCCGCGCGTGTTCTTCACCCGCGAGAAGCACCGGCGCGGACGGGCCTACTTCGGGCCCTTCTCCAGCGCCAAGCGGGTGCGCGAGACGCTCGAGCTGCTGGGCAAGGTGTTCCAGTACCGCACCTGCCAGGGCAGCCGAGCCGGGGCGCCAGTCGGGCAGCCCGTGCCTGGACTACTTCATCAAGCGCTGCCAGGCGCCCTGCGTGGGGTACGTGTCCAAGGAGGAGTACCGCCAGAACATCGAGACGATCGTCGCCTTCCTCTCGGGTCGCTACCGCCAGATCGAGAAGGAGCTGGAGCAGGGCATGCGCGCCGCCGCTGCCGATCAGGAGTTCGAGGCCGCGGCGCAGCTGCGCAACAAGCTGAGGGCCGTGCGCTCGCTGCTGGAGCGCCAGCGCGTGACCAACGAGTCGGTCGGCACGCTGGACGCCGTGGCCGTGGCGGCGGAGGAGACATCGGCCAACGCCCAGGTGTTCCAGGTGCGCGACGGCGTGCTGGCCGACCGCCAGAGCTTCTACCTGGAGAACCTGGCCGGGCGCGAGGAGCCCGAGGTGCTCGAGGAGTTCCTGCTGCAGTACTACGCCAGCGCCATGGCCATCCCCCCGCGCGTCGTGGTCCCGCGCGGCTTGGAGGACCCGGAGGCGCTCGAGGCCGCCCTGGCCATCCAGCGCGGCGGCCCGGTGGAGGTACGCCCGGCCGAGCGCGGCGACAAGCGGCGCATCTTCGAGCTGGCCGAGCGCAACGCGCGGCTGGCCCTGGACCAGGACCGCCTGAAGTCCGAGCGCAGCCGCAACCAGCGCGTCGAGGCGCTCGACGGCCTTCAGGAGGAGCTGGGCATGAGCCAGCTGCCCATGCGCATCGAGTGCTTCGACATCTCCAACCTGGGGGAGACGCACACGGTGGCCTCGATGGTGGTGTTCGAGGGCGGCGCGCCGAAGAAGTCCGACTACCGCCGCTTCAAGGTCCGCGACGCGGCGCAGGACGACTTCGCCGCCATGGCCGAGGTGCTTTCCCGCCGCGTCGGGCAGTACCGCACCCAGCAGGAGCTGCTCTCCGCACGAGAAGGCCTACGACGCCAGCTTCGGCTCGCTGCCGGCGCTGATCGTGATCGACGGCGGCAAGCGGCCAGCTGGGCGCCGGGCTCAAGGAGCTTGGCGAGCTGACCGAGCTGGGCACCACCGTGATCAGCCTGGCCAAGCGGATCGAGGAGGTGTTCATACCCGGGCGCAGCGGCGCCGCTGGTGATGGGCCACGACGAGGCGCCGTTGCAGCTGCTGCAGCGCATCCGCGACGAGGCGCACCGCTTCGCCATCGAGTTCCACCGCGGCCGCCGCGACCAGGCCATGACGCGCTCGTTCCTGGACGACCTGCCCGGCGTCGGGCCCACGCGCAAGCGCGCGATGCTCGAGCACTTCGGCTCGCCGGATCGGATCCTGTCCGCCAGCCGTGAGGAGCTGGAGGGGGTACCGGGCCTGCCCGGCAAGACCGCGCGCGAGATCCACCAGCACCTGCACAGGGTCGACTAGCCCGGCCGGAGCGGATGCCACCATGGACCGCGTGAGCCAAGGCCAGACGCGTCTGCGCGACCTCGTGGTCATCACCGGCTACTCCGGCGCGGGCAAGTCCACCGCCATGAACGTGTTCGAGGACGCCGGCTACTTCTGCGTGGACAACCTGCCGCCGGAGATGATCCGTGGGCTCGTGGACCTGTTCGCGCACGAGGGTTCGAAGGTCGAACGCGCCGCCGTGGTCTCGGACGTGCGTGGCGGCACCTACTTCGAGTCGCTGGCGGAGGCGGTCGACAGCCTCCAGGCCGCCGACCTGCCCCACCGGATCCTGTTCCTGGACGCCGCCCAGGACACGCTGCTGGACCGCTACAAGGAGACGCGCCGGCGCCACCCGCTGGCACCGGAGTCCTCGATCGCGCACGGGATCGAGGCCGAGCGCGCGCTGCTGGATCCGATCAAGGAGCGCGCCGACGTGGTCATGGACACCACCGACATCAAGGCCGCCGACCTGCGCCGTCGGATCGCGGCCGAGCTGCTGCCGCGGGCGGTGCAGCAGCGGCTGGCGGTGACCTTCACCTCGTTCGGCTTCAAGCACGGGCCGCCGCGCGACGCCGACCTGACGCTGGATGTGCGCTTCCTTCCCAATCCCCACTACGTCTCCGAGCTGCGGCCTCTGACCGGACGCGACGAGCGGGTGGTCGAATACGTGGGCCGCGACGGGCAGCTGGCCAGCTTCTATGAGCACCTCGAGCCCTTGCTGGACTTTCTGCTGCCGGCGTACCTGGCCGAGGGCAAGGCGCACCTGATGGTCGCGATCGGCTGCACCGGCGGCCGCCACCGCAGCGTGGCCATAGCCGAGTACCTCGGCGCTCGTTACGGCGCCCGGGATGACCTGTTCGTCGAGGTCTTGCACCGCGACGCGGACAGGTTCTCCCAGCCCTGAGTCGGTTAGGGTCCAGGGCCTCGCGCCGTCGATAGGAAGGTTCCTGATCCATGTCAGTACGTGTCGGTATCAACGGCTTCGGCCGCATCGGTCGCAACGTGTTCCGTGCCGCCAAGGCCGCGAACGCCGACATCGAGTTCGTGGCGGTCAACGACCTGACCGACTCCAAGACGCTGGCCCAGCTGGTCAAGTACGACTCGACGCTCGGCCGCTATCCCGGCACCGTCGAGGCCACCGAGAACGGCCTGGACGTGGACGGCCAGGAGATCCTTGTCTTCGCCGAGCGCGAGCCCGGCAACATCGACTGGGCCGCGCACGACATCGACGTGGTCATCGAGTCCACCGGCTTCTTCACCGACGGCGACAAGGCCAAGGCGCACCTGGGCGGCTCGGTGAAGAAGGTCGTCATCTCGGCGCCCGCCAAGAACGAGGACGTGACGCTCGTGCTGGGGGTCAACGACGACGCGTACGACAAGGACGCGCACAGCGTGATCTCGAACGCGTCCTGCACCACCAACTGCCTGGCGCCGGTGGCCAAGGCGCTGAACGACTCGGTGGGCATCGAGCATGGGCTCATGACCACCATCCACGCCTATACCGGCGATCAGCGCCTGCTGGACGCGCCGCACTCGGATCTTCGCCGGGCGCGCTCGGCCGCGATCAACCTGGTGCCCACCAGCACGGGCGCGGCGAAGGCGGTCGGCCTGGTGCTGCCCGAGCTCAACGGCAAGCTCAACGGCTTCGCCATCCGCGCACCGGTGCCGATCGGCTCGGTGGTCGACCTGACCATCACCACCTCGCGGGAGACGTCGGTCGAGGAGGTCAACCAGGCGGTCAAGGCGGCCGCGGACGGCCCGATGAAGGGCATCCTGGAGTACACCGAGGATCCGATCGTGTCGACCGACATCGTCGGCAACCCGCACAGCTCGATCTTCGATTCCGGGCTGACGGCGGTGATCGAGGGCACGATGGTCAAGGTCGTCACGTGGTACGACAACGAGTGGGGCTACTCCAACCGCGTGATGGATCTGGCCGGCAAGCTGCTGTAGCGGGTGCGCACGCTGGACGACCTCGACGTGGCCGGCAAGGCCGTAGTCGTGCGCGTGGACTTCAACGTCCCGCTGCACGACGGGACCATCGGCGACGACGCCCGCATCCAGGCTGCGCTGCCCACGCTCCGCGAGCTGCGCCAGGAGGGCGCGAGGCGGCTGGTGTTGCTGGCCCACCTGGGGCGCCCCAAGGGCCGCGATCCCGAGCTCTCGCTGGCGCCGGTGGCCGAGCGGCTCGGTGAGCTGCTGGGCGTGCAGGTGGCGCTGGCGGACGAACCCGACGCCGACGCCCTCCCGGACGCCGAGGTGGTCATGGTCCAGAACGTGCGCTACTTCGACGGCGAGACCGACGACGCGCCGGAGCTGGCCGCGCGCTACGCCGCGCTGGGCGACGTGTTCGTGAACGACGCCTTCGGCGCCGCGCATCGCGCGCACGCCTCCACCCACGGCGTGGCCGAGCTGCTGCCCAGCGCCGCCGGGCGTCTGCTCCAGCGCGAGGTCCAGACCCTGACCGGCATCCTGAAAGACCCAGAGCGGCCGCTGGTGGCCATCGTCGGCGGGGCCAAGGTCACCGACAAGATCGGCGTGCTCGACGCCTTTCTGGACGTGGCTGACACGATCCTGATCGGCGGCGCGATGATGTTCCCGTTCGCCAAGGCGCAGGGCCACGAGGTCGGCTCGTCGCTGTGCGAGCAGGAGGGGGTGGAGCCGGCCCGGCGGCTGCTGGCACAGGGCGATGGCAAGCTCGAACTGCCGCTGGACGTGGTGGCAGGGCGGGCGTTCGAGGCCGACACCGACACCCAGAGCATCGACGGCCTGGACGTGCCCGACGGCTGGATGGGCCTGGATGTGGGCCAGCGGACCGGTGCGCACTTCGCCGAGGTCATCGCCGGCGCCGGCACCGTGTTCTGGAATGGGCCGATGGGCGCCTTCGAGCTGGCGCCGTTCAGCGCCGGTACCCGCGCGGTGGCGCAGGCCGTCGCCGACTGCCCCGGCACGACGGTGGTGGGCGGCGGCGACTCCGCCGCCGCCATCGCCGAGTTCGGCCTGGCCGACCGGGTAGACCACCTGTCCACGGGCGGGGGAGCCGCCCTCGAGCTCCTGGAGGGCAAAGCGCTGCCGGGAGTGGAGGTCCTTTCGTAGAGACATGTCAGACCGCAAGCCCTACATCACCGGAAACTGGAAGCTCTGGGGCACCCGCGACCAGGCCTCCGAGTACTGCAGGACGCTGACGTCGCTGCTGCCCGACGCCGGACGCCGCGCTGCCGACGTCGGCCTGTTCGTGCCCTTCACCGCGCTGGACGCGGTGGTGGCGGGGCTGGAGGGCGCCTCCGTGACGGTTGGCGCGCAGAACATGAGCGCCGAGGAGGAGGGTGCGTTCACGGGCGAGGTGTCGGCGGCGATGCTCACCGAGGTGGGCGCCACGGCCGTCTTGCTGGGCCACTCCGAGCGGCGCCAGCACAACGGTGAGACCGACCGCGAGCTCCAGCGCAAGCTGCCCGCCGCGCTGGCCGCCGGACTGGCGCCGATCCTGTGCGTCGGGGAGACCGAGGAAGAGCGCGTCGCCGGCGACATGGAGCGAAAGCTCCGCCATCAGATCGGCGAGGGGCTGGAGGCGGTGCCCGACGATCAGCTGGCCGACGTCAGCGTGGCCTACGAGCCGATCTGGGCCATCGGCACCGGCCAGGTGGCCGCTCCCGACCAGGCGCAGGAGGCGATCGCCTTCATCCGCGCACTGGTCGGGGGACGATCCGAGTCGGCTGCGCAGGCCATCAGGGTCCTGTACGGCGGCTCGGTCAAGCCCGCCAACGCGGCCGAGATCCTGGCCCAACCCGACGTCGACGGCGCGTTGGTCGGCGGCGCTTCGCTGGACCCCGAGGGCTTCGCGCGAATCGTCGCTGCGGCGGAATGAGCTCCACCGGCCAAGGGTCGCTGGGGGCGTGGGGGGCGTGAGCCCCCCCACAGATGAGCTCCACCGGCCAAGGGTCGCGGGGGGCGTGGGGGCGTGAGCACCCCGCAGATGAGCTCCACCGGCCATGGGTCGCGGGGGGCGTGGGGGGCGTGAGCCCCCCACAGATGAGCTCCACCGGCCAAGGGTCGCGGGGGGCGTGGGGGGCGTGAGCACCCCACAGATGAGCTCCACCGGCCAAGGGTCGCGGGGGGCGTGGGGGGCGTGAGCCCCCCACAGACATTCCCCGCCGTAGCGCTGATCGTGTTGGACGGCTGGGGGCTGGCGGAGCCTGGCCCCGGCAACGCCGTCGAGCTGGCCGACACGCCGGTGTTCGACGACCTGTGGGAGCGCCACCCGCACACCCAGCTCACGGCGTGGGGGCCGGCGGTGGGGCTCCCCGAGGGGCAGATGGGCAACTCCGAGGTCGGGCACCTGAACCTGGGCGCCGGGCAGATCGTGGCCCAGGACCTCAAGCGCATCGACGACGCCGTGGAGGACGGCTCCTTCTTCGAGAACCAGGTGTTGCGGGACGCGTGCGCGGCGGCCCGGGAGAGCGGGCGCCTGCACCTGCTCGGCCTGGTGTCCGAGGGTGGCGTGCACGCCAGCATGGACCATCTGAAGGCGTGCATCCAGCTGGCCGAGCGCGAGCAGGTGCCGGACCTGGTGCTGCACGCGTTCACCGACGGCCGTGACACGCTGCCGCACTCGGGCAAGGAGTATCTGGAGACGGTCCAGGGTTGGCTGTCCGAGCACGGCGGCCGCGTCGCCGACGTGACCGGGCGCTACTACGCGATGGATCGCGACAAGCGCGAGGAGCGCACCCAGGCGGCCTTCGACGCGCTGGTCTCCGGGGAGGGGGAGGGCGGCAGCTTCGACAGCGCGGTCGACGCGATCGCAGCCGCCTACGAGCGCGACGAAACCGACGAGTTCATCCATCCGAGCCTGGTGGGCGACGACGGCACGATCCGGCCCGGCGACGCCGTGCTGTTCTTCAACTTCCGCCCCGACCGGGCCCGTCAGCTCACCCAGAAGCTGACCGCCGAGCTGGACCTGCGTTACGCCACGCTCACGCAGTATCAGGAGGACTGGGACCTGCCGGTGGCGTTTCCGCCGCAGCGCCCGGACGTCACCCTGGCGTCGACGTTGGCAGAGCGCGGCATCGACCAGCTGCACGTGGCCGAGACCGAGAAGTACGCCCACGTGACCTACTTCTTCAACGGGGGCGAGGAGCACCCCTACGACGGCGAGGAGCGCGAGCTCGTGGACTCGCCGCGCGACGTGCCCACCTACGACCACAAGCCCGAGATGAGCGCCCGCGAGGCCGCCGCCGCGTTCGTGGAGCACTGGGGCGAGGGTGACTTCGGCTTCGGCGTGATCAACTTCGCCAACCCCGACATGGTGGGCCACACGGGGGTGATCGAAGCGGCCGTGCAGGCCATCGAGACCGTCGACGGCTGTCTGGGCCGAGTGGTCGAGGCGGTGCACGCAGACGGCGGCGTCTGCCTGATCACCGCAGACCACGGCAACGCCGACCACATGCTCGAGCCCGACGGCTCGCCGAACACCGCGCACTCGATGAACCCGGTGCCGTTCGTGGTCACCGCCGACGTGGGCGAACTGCGCGACGGCGGCATCCTCGCGGACGTCGCGCCGACCGTGCTGGCGCTGCTGGGTCAGGAACAGCCGCGGGAGATGACCGGCGAAGCGCTGGTACAGGCAGACTGAAGCTCCCACCCCTGGTCGGAGAGCAGTCGTGGATGCCGTCAATCAACTCGAACGAGGCCGCCAGGCGTATGCCGGGCGGGCCTGGCTGGACGCCTACGAGTCCCTGTCGCTGGCCGATCAGGCCACGCCGCTGGCGGCGCAGGACCTGGAGCTGCTGGCCACCTCGGCCTACATGCTCGCGCGTGATGACGAGTACGTGAGCGTGCTCGAGCGCGTCCACCAGCTGCACCTGGACGGTGGCCAGGCGCTGCGGGCGGTGCGCTGCGCGTTCTGGATCGGCATGAATCTGATCCTGCGCGGCGAGGTCGGCCGCGGGTCGGGGTGGCACGGCCGCGCGCGGCGGCTGATGGAACGCGAAGGGCGTGACTGCGTCGAGCAGGGTTTCCTGATGCTCCCGCGGATGTTCGAGCGCGCGGCGGCCGGAGACCACGACGCAGCCATTGCCGCGGGTGCCGAGGCGGCGGCCATCGGCCAGCGATTCGGCGACCAAGACCTGTTCGCCCTCGCCGCCCAGGATCAGGGAGCTCTACTGATCAAGCAGGGCCGGGTCGCGGAGGGACTGGCATTGCTCGACGAGGCCATGGTGGCAGTCACCGCCGGCGAGCTGTCGCCAATGGTCAGCGGCTTCGTCTATTGCGGCGCGATCATGGGCTGTCAGGTCGCATACGAGCCGCGCCGCGCACAGGAGTGGACGGCTGCGTTGACTGGTTGGTGCGATCAGCAGTCCGACATGGTCAGCTTTACGGGCACTTGCCTGGTCCATCGGGCCGAGATCAAGCAACTGCACGGTAGGTGGCCAGACGCGTTGGAGGAGGCCCGGCGTGCGGGCCGGCGGTGCGCACAGGCGATGAACGAGTCGGGCGTCGGTGAAGCCCTCTACCGCGAGGGTGAAGTCCACCGCCTGCAAGGGGATTTCGCCGCCGCCGCCACGGCCTACCGCGATGCGCTCCAGCGCGGGCACGACCCGCAGCCGGGCCTGGCGCTAATGCGGCTGGCGGAGGGAAAGGCCGATGTGGCAGCCGCCGCCATCGGTCGCCTGGTGGGCGAGACATCCGAGCCTTCCAGGCGGGCCGCGCTGCTGCCGTCGTACGTCGAGATCATGCTTGCCGCCGGCGATGTCACAGCGGCCCGCGCCGCCGCCGCCGAGCTGCTGGAAATCGCCGAGCGTTGGGAAGGGGGGATGGTCGGCGCGATGGCGGCGCACGCGCAGGGCGCGGTCGACCTGGCGGAGGGCGACGCCAGGGCCGCGCTGGTTGCGCTACGTAGCGCCGAAGGGGCATGGCGGAAGCTCGAGGCGCCATATGAGGCCGCTCGCGCCGGCGTGCTGCTTGGCCTGGCTTGCCAGGCACTGGGAGATGAGGAAACCGCCGCGATGGAGTTGGACGCGGCGCGTGGAGCTTTCGCGCGTCTGGGAGCGGCGCCGGACCTAGCCCGCGTGGAATCACTGGTCCACAGCACCGTCCCGGCCGACAGCCACGGTCTCAGCTCGCGTGAGCTCGAGGTGCTACGTCTGGTGGCGGCGGGGAAGTCCAACCGCGAAATCGCGTCGGAGCTGGTCATCAGCGAGCACACGGTCGCGCGGCACCTGCAGAACATCTTCGCCAAGCTCGGAGTGTCCTCTCGCACGGCGGCCAGCGCCTTCGCGTACGGACACGACCTGGCCTGACCAGCCGTCTCGTGGTCAGAAATGACCATTGCCCGGCGCCGCGACTTGGTGATTCCGGGCGATGCCGCCGCGGGTCTGGCCCCGTAGCTTCGGTCGCCCCTGGCCCCACGACCGAAGGACGGCCCGCAATGGCCATACGACAGGCGACCACCAAACCTAGCGGCGCCGAACCCCGGCAGCAGCTCTTTGCGGGATGCCAGGTGACCGAGCGACGGCCGGAGCTAGCCGGCATCTCGACGCCCGTGTTCGAGGCCGGTGAGGGTGCGCCGCTGGTGCTGTTGCACGGCCCCGGCGGCAACGCGGCGCATTGGTTCCGCGTGATCCCGGACTTGGCCGCCACCAACCGGGTGATAGTCCCCGACCTGCCTGGCCAGGGCGGCTCGGAGGTGGCCGAGGGGCCGCTGGACGCGGACCGCGTGCTCACCTGGCTGGGTGAGCTGATCGAGGACAGCTGCCAGTCGTCGCCGGCGATCGTGGGGTACGCGCTCGGCGGTGCCCTGGCAGCACGCTTCGCCGCCCGCCACGGGCATCGACTGGGCCGGCTCGTGCTCGTCGACTCGCTCGGGCTGGCGGGCCTGAACCCCGCGCCCGAGTTCGGCGTCGCGCTCGGCGAGTTCATGGCCGACCCGACCGAGCACACCCATGACGGCCTCTGGCGCCACTGTGCGCTGGACCTGGACGGCTTGCGCGAGCGAATGGGGGAGGACTGGGAGCCGTTCGCGACCTACAACCTCGACCGCGCCCGCGCGCCGAGCGTGCAGGCAGCGCTCGGTGCCCTGATGGAGCAGTTCGGCGGGCCCCCGATCGCGACCGCCGACCTGCAGCGAATCACCGTCCCCACAACACTGATCTGGGGCCGGCACGACCTCGCGACGCCACTGAGCGTCGCGGAGACCGCGAGCGGTCGCTACGGCTGGCCGCTGGAAGTGATCGACCACTGCGCCGACGATCCACCGGTCGAACAGCCGGATGCCTTCGTGCGCGTGCTGAGGGTTGCCCTGGCCGATCCGGCGGCGCTCGCGGAGGCCGGGTTCAACGGCGAGGTGGTAGATCGCCGACACGCCCGCTACGACGAGCTGCGGGCGGTCTTCAACGGGATGATCGACCGACGCCCGGCCCTGATCGCTCGCTGCGGCGATGCCCGGGACGTCTCGGTGGCGGTTTGCTTCGCCCGCGACCGCAGGCTGCCCGTGTCCGTCTACGGCGGCGGCCACAACGTGACGGGCAACGCCGTCTGCGAGCACGGCGTCACCGTCGACCTGCGTCCCATGAAGGCCGTCCAGATCGACGCCGAGGCGCGCACCTGCCGCGTCCAGGCCGGCCTGACCTGGGGAGAGCTCGACGCCGCCACCCAGCAGCACGGGTTGGCCGTGACCGGTGGGCGGATGTCCACCACCGGACTCGGCGGGCTCGTTCTCGGCGGAGGGTCGGGCTGGATCGAGCGCAGCTGTGGCTACACGGTCGACAGCCTGCGCTCGCTTGAGCTGGTCACGGCGGACGGCCGGATCCTGACGGCGTCCGAGACCGAGAACCCTGACCTCTTCTGGGGTTCCCGTGGGGGTGGTGGCAACTTCGGCGTGGCCACGAGCTTCGAGCTCGAGCTCCACCCGATCGGCCCGACGGTGCTGGGCGGGATGCTCATCTACCCGGCGCCGATGGCCGCCGCGGTGCTGCGCAACTTCCGCGACGTCATGGCGGACGCTCCGGACGAGCTCGGGGCGGGCGTGGCGCTGATCACCGCACCGCCTGAGGAGTTCGTCCCGGAGGCGGTGCGTGGACAGCCCGTAGCCGGCGTAATTGTGTGCTACACCGGTCCGGACGAGGCAGGCGAGCAGGCACTGGCGCCGCTGCGAGCCTTCGGCCCCCCGGTGGCCGACCTGGTGGGACCGACGCCCTACGTGGCGCTGCAGCAGCTGATCGATTCCGGTTATCCCGCCGGCATGCGCAACTACTGGACCGGTGAGTTCCTGGCCGAGCTTCCCGATGAGGCGATCGAGGTCCTGTGTCGCTTTCACCTGTCCAAGCCGTCGCCGCTGACCCAGATAATCACGCTGCCCGGCGGCGGGGCGGCCGCCCGGGTGCCCGACGGCACGATGGCCGTCGGGGAGCGTCACGCGCCGCTGAACCTCCACATCACCTCGCTATGGCAGGAGCCCGCAGACGACGCCGCAAACATCGCCTGGACCCGCCAGCTCAGCGCGGCGATCAGGCCGTATACGACCGGCCGCGTGTACGTGAACTTCATCGGCGACGAGGGCCGGGACCGCGTCGTGGCGTCCTTCGGGGCGGAGGCCTACGCGCGCCTCCAGGCCATCAAGCACCGCTACGACCCCCACAACCTCTTCGCCAGCAACCAGAACATCGAGCCGTCAGGCGGCCCAGAGCCCGGTTGATCACCAAGACTTGATAACCGGACACTTAGGTTTTATACTCATCGCAGCATCAGTAAACGACCCCGACGGAGGTACTGCCATGAGTCTCCTGATCAAGCCCGAGCCGTTCTCCCGCGAGGTCGACCGGCTCTTCGACCGACTTTTTGACAGCCCGACCGCGGCTCAGCGCTGGGCTCCCGCGATGGACCTGGTCGAGGCCGAGGATCACTACCTGCTGAAGGCCGACCTGCCCGGCGTGTCCGAGGAGGACGTGTCCATCGAGGTGGAGAACGGCGTGCTCACTCTCTCGGGCGAGCGCAAGGCCGAGCACGAGCGCAGCGAGCGCGGCTTCTACCGGATCGAGCGCGCGTTCGGGGCATTCCAGCGCCAGCTGACGCTGCCCGAGGGCATCGACACCGATGCGGTCACGGCCGAGTTCGACCAGGGCGTCCTGAGCGTCCGGATTCCCAAGCCCGAGAAGGTCAAGCCGCGCCGGATCACCATCGGCGGCGGCTCCGAGCAGCCCGCCGTGGAGGGCACCGCGACCGAGAAGTAGGCAGGATCAGGGCCGATGGCCCTGATCGAAATCGACGCCCGCGCCGGCTCCGCCCGCGCGGGCGTCCTACGTCTGGCCCACGGCCGGGTGCAGACCCCGGCCTTCGTGCCGCTGGCATCCAACGCCTCTGTGCGCGGGCTGGACGCGCCCGAGGTAGCGGGGCTCGGCTACGAGATGGTGCTGGGCAACACCTTCCACCTGTTCATCACGCCCGGCCACGAGCAGATCGCCGCGCTTGGCGGCCTGCACCGGTTCATGGGCTGGAAGGCGCCGATCATCACCGACTCCGGCGGCTTCCAGGTGTTCTCGATGGGCCACGGCTCGGTGGCCGACGAGGTAAAGCGCCGGCGCGGCTCCTCGCAGAGCCGGATCCTGTCGATCGAGGAGGAGGGCGTGAGCTTCCGCGCCTACACCGACGGGGCTGAGCGCTTCATGGGCCCCGAGACGTCGATGGAGGTGCAGGCGGCGCTCGGCTCCGACATCGCCCTCGCGTTCGACGAATGCACGCCGTTCCACGTCGATCGCGCCTACACGCTGCGGTCGATGGAGCGCACCCACCGCTGGCTGGACCGCTGCGTGGCCTGGCAGGTCGAGCACGGGCGCCCCGACCAGGTGCTGTACGGGATCGTCCAGGGCGGGGTCGATCGTGAGCTGCGGGCCGAGTCGTCGGCGTACATCGCGGCGGCCGGCGTGGACGGCATCGCCATCGGCGGCTCGCTGGGCGAGGACAAGGCCCAGATGCGCCAGGTGGTGGGCTGGTCGCTGGAGGGGCTGCCCGACGGCCCGCCTCGCCACCTGCTGGGCATCGGCGACGTGGACGACATCGTCCACGCCGTCGGCGCCGGGATCGACACCTTCGACTGCGCCACGCCGACACGGCTGGCCCGTCACGGCACCGCGCTGGTGCCCGATCCCGCTCGGCGCTGGCGGATGGACCTGACCAAGTCCGAGTGGCGTGACGACCCGCGCCCGCTGTTCGAGGGCGCTGGGACCCAGCACTCGCGCGCCTACCTGCACTACCTGGCTCGCAATCGCGAACTCACCGGGGCGCGCATCCTGACGCTGCACAACCTGGATTTCATGGCGCGGCTGATGGCGGGCATCCGCGCCGCCATCCGCGGCGGCGAGTGGGAGGCCTACGCGGAGCGCGTGCTGGCGGGCCAAGAGCCATACGGCGGCGGTGGTGTGGTTTGACCCTCATAGCGAAGGTCAAACCACACCACCTTGTCGCTAGCGCGTGTTGTCGCGCAGGAACTGCTTGACCCCGTCGACTTGCTGCTGCACGTCACCCTGGTCGACGGCCTTGGGGCCGGTGGTCGTGCTGGACGAACTCAACGCCAGGATCACCGCAGCGATGGCGGCACCCACGGCCAGAGCGGCGAACAGGCCCCCGAGGCGGCGGTTTCGCCTGGCGCGCTTCTGAGCCTTCGACGGCTCGGCGACCACCTGCGCCCCGGTCGGATCGCGCCGGTAGGCAGGCGGCGGCGTGGGCGTGTGGGTGGGGGTGCGACGGACCGCCTGGGTGCGTTCAAGCGCGCGCGTGGCGTCCAGCTCTTCGATGCCGCTGCCGGTGGCCGCCAGCATCCGTGTGGCGTCGGTGACCTCGCCGTGCAGTCCGGAATCCAGCGCCTGCGCCATCTCCAGCGTGGTGGCATAGCGCGCCTCCGGTTCCCGCGCCAGGCAGACGCGGACGGCGCGGTCCAGCTCCGGCGGCACCTCGGGCCGGTGCACCGTGATCGGCTCGACGGACTCCTCCTGCTGCTTGAGCGCCAGCTCGGTGAGCGACGAGTACTCATGTGGCAGCCGGCCGGTCAGGAACTGGTATGCGCAAACGCCGAGCGAGTAGATGTCGGACGGCGGGCCGGCCTCCTCGCCGCGCGCCTGCTCGGGGGACAGGTACGCGGCGGTGCCCAGCACCGACCCCACCTGGGTGATGCGCGTCTGCTGCGAGGCCTTGGCGATGCCGAAGTCGGCCAGCTTGGTGGTATGCGACTCCGAGGCCAACAGCAAGTTGCCGGGCTTCACGTCGCGGTGCACGACGCCGGCGCGATGGGCGTAGTCCAGCCCGTGACAGGCGTCGCGAACCACGTTGATGGCGTCCTCCAGGCCCAGCCGCTTCTGGTCGCGGAGCATGTCGGCCGCCGAGGGCCCGTCCACGAACTCCATGACGATGTAGTGGCGGTGTGACTCGGCGTCCAGGCCGGAGTCGAAGACCTGCACCACGTTCGGGTGCTGCAGCCGCGCCGCCGCCAGCGCCTCGCGCCGGAAACGGGCCACGAAATCCTCGTCGTCGGCCAGGTGCTCGGCCAGCAGCTTGATCGCCACCGAGCGCTCCAGCACGGTGTCGGTGGCCAGGAACACGGTGGACATGCCGCCGGCGCCCAGCCGGCGGTCGAGCGCGTAGCGGCCCGCGATCTCGGTCGGCGCGGCCATCAGTCGCCGCTGCCGTTCTGTGGGGCCTGCGTCCCGCCGCCGCCGCTGTCGCCCGGGTTCGAGCCGCCGTTGCCGCCGTCCTGCGGGGTGGTCTTGGGCGGCGTGGTCTCCGTGGGCGTGGTCTCGGGCGGGGTGGTTTCCGTGGGTGTGGTCTCGGGCGGCGTGGTCTCGGGCGGCGTGGTCTCGGGCGGGGTGGTCTCGGTCTGCGACGGCTCGATCGACTGGCAGCCGTCGTCGGTCAGCTGCTGGAGCCGGGCGAAGCTTTCCTCGGTGGCGTCACGCAACTGGCCGTCCACGTCCTCGGGCAGGGCGTCCAGGATCTTCTTGACCTCGGGGAAGGAGTCCTTCTGGATGTCCTCGCAGGCGCCTGGGTTGTCGTTCTTCTGGGCGTCGTCGTAGCGCCGCTGGATCTCGTCCAGGCGCTGGTTGAGCTGTGCCACCGAGCCCTTGGGCAGCTTGGCGCCCGTGGGCTCGTTCGAGCCGCCGCAGCCGCTCACGGCCAGCGCGGCCGCCATGGCCGTGACGGCCAGCAGGTGTCGGGAGCGCCAGGTCACTGTCCCAAGTAGAGCCGTTCGCCCAGACCGGTGGGCAGACCTGCAGCATCTATGGCGTCGGCTGCCTCGCGCACCGGGTACTCGGTCCTTCGCCAGGTCGCGGTCCACTGCTCCACGTCTAGCAGGAGCCACGCCGCTCTGGGGTCGCCATCGCGAGGCTGGCCGACGCTGCCGGGGTTCAGGAGCCATTCGCCGCTGGAGATATCCAGCTCGGTTCCCGCCGCGGCGGGGCCGCCGGCCATGGCGCCCTCGATGCGGCTGAAGTACGAGGCCACGTGCGTGTGCCCGATCGCCGCGATCCGCGGCTCCATGAAGTCCATGCACTCGGCAGCCTGATGGCCCGACAGTACGTACTCCCAGATCGGGTCGCGTGGGCTGGCGTGGAAGAGGCCGATGGCCTCGCCGTCGTGGTGCGGCTGCAGCGACTCCAGGTAGCGCAGCGTCTCCGGCGTGCTGTTCTGGCGCGTCCAGCGCGCGGCCTGCTCGGCGTGGGGGGCGAAATCGGCGATGTCGATGTGGTCCAGCACCCCCAGATCGTGGTTTCCGGCCAGGTTCACGTGGCAGCGCTCCCTGGCGGCGCTGACGCAGCCGTCGGGATGGGCGCCGTATCCGACCAGGTCGCCCAGGCACCAGACCCGGTCGGGGCCGGTGGCGTCCACGTCCTCGAGCACGGCCCGCAGGGCCGGGAGGTTGCCGTGCACATCAGAAAGAAGAGCGATCTTCAGGGGTTCACCGATACTGTCCGGGGGAATGGCACGTCCTCGCTGGCGCCTACCGCTCGCAGTGGCGGCCACTGGGCTCGCCGCGGGGATCGCCACACTGCTCCTCAGGCCGAGGAGCGGCTTGATCGACCCGGCCGCAGTCGACGCGACAGCCTACTTCAGCCCGGCACAGTTGGAGCGCGCCGAGGACTTCCGCTCGGTCCAGCGGGCGATCTTCATCGGCCAGCTGGCCGTTTCGGGCATCACTCTGGCGGTATTGGCGTTGCGACCCCCCGCTCGCTTCGCCGCGCGTCTGGAGCGCCTCGGCGCCCGTCCGCTGCTGGGCGGCGCAGCCGCGGGCGCCGGTCTGTCGCTGATCCTGGTCGCCGTGGGGCTGCCACTGGGGCTCTGGGCGCACGAGCGGGCGGTGGACGTGGGCCTGTCCACGCAGTCGCTGGGGCCGTGGCTGGCCGATCAGGCTCTGGGCGCGGGCATAGGAGCCGCCTTCGGCGCAGTCGCAGGCGGCGTCTTCCTGGGCCTGGTGCGCCGCTTTCCGCGCCGCTGGTGGCTGCCCGCGGCTGGGGCCGCGGCCGCGATCGGCGTGCTGGCCGTGTACCTGACCCCGATCGTGATCGACCCGCTGTTCAACAAGTTCGAGCCGCTTCCCCGCGGCCCGCTGCGCGCCGAGGTGCTGCGGCTGGCCAAGAAGGCCGATGTGGACGTGGGGCAGGTCTACCGCGTGGACGCCAGCCGCCGGACCACGGCCATCAACGCCTACGTGGTCGGCATCGGGCACACCAAGCGGGTGGTCATCTACGACAACCTGATCGAGGACTACCCGCGCGCGCAGGTGCGCAGCGTCGTCGCCCACGAGCTCGGGCACGTGCACAGCCGCGACGTGCCCAGGGGCCTGCTGTGGCTGGCCATCGTGATCGTGCCCGGCACATTCCTGATCCAGGCGCTGAGCGAGCGGTTCGCCCCTGCGGAGCTGGGGCCGCGCCGCGGCGCGGCCCGTGCGGGTCCGGCGGCGCTGCCCGCCCTGGCCCTGGCGCTTGCCCTGGTCAGCTTCGGGCTCACCTGCGCCGGCAACGCGTTGTCGCGGCCGGTGGAGGCGCGCGCCGACGGCTTCGCGCTGAGCTTGACCGACGATCCGAAGGCGTTCATCGACCTCGAGCGCAGCCTGGCGCTTCGCAACATCGGCGACCCGGACCCGCCGGTGATCACGCAGGCGCTGTTCGGGAGCCACCCGACCACGATCGAGCGGATCGGCTTCGGGCGGCGCTGGGAGCAGGAGGGCGCGCGGGCGCTCAGCCGGTAGGGCTCTGGCCCTCGCCCTTGCCCTCATCCCACTCCGGGAGGTTCTTGATGCCCTCCCGGGTCTGCCACTTGGAGAAGTTGTCCTCCATGGCGTCGATCAGCTCGCGCATGAAGCGCGGGGAGAGGTTCATGCGTGAGACCACCACGCCCGGCACCGCTTCGTCGTCGACCTCATGGTCCACCCGCGCGAACGTGACCGTGAACTCGTAGTCGGAGTGGCTCACGTTCGCGAAGTTCGCGTAGTGGCCGGCCATGACCTCGGGGTCGGCGTGGATGTCGAACTGGCGATCGTCGTCTTGCTCTGGCACGGTTCGCAGTATCGCACCCCTCGCCAGCCCCGCCCCGTGAGACTGGTCGTAGTGGCCGTCGGCCGGCTGCGGCCGCCTTACGCCGACGATGTCCAGCACTACAAGAAGCTGCTGGCCGGGCACTCGCGGCTGGAGCTCGTGGAGGTCAAGGACGACGCTCAGGTGCAGCGACGGATCCCCGAGCGCGCATTCACCGTGCTGCTGGACGCCGGCGGCAGGACGTACGACTCCGAAGGCTTCAGCCGCTTCCTCGAAGAGCGCCGCCAGTCCGGCATGGACCTCTGTTTCGTCGTGGGCGGCCCGCGCGGCCACCGCGCCGCGCAGGGCGACATGTCGCTCTCGCTGGGCCCGATGACGCTGCCCCACCAGCTGGCACGCGTGGTGCTGCTCGAACAGCTCTACCGCGGGCACAAGATTCTGGCCGGGGAGCCGTACCACTACTGAGCATCGGCGGAAGTAGATTCAACGTCGCATGCTCGCCGACCCACTAGCCGACCTGGCCGCCCACGTGCACGCAGCCGCCTCCGGCCTCGCCGACGGCGCCGTGGCGCCGCCCGGGCTCGAGCGCCCGCCGAAGGCCGAGCTTGGCGACTACTCCACGAACGCGGCCATGATGCTCACGGGGGCGCTGGGCGCGCAGCCGCGTGAGATCGCCGAGCGGCTGGGGGCCGCGCTGGGCGAGCGGCTGGGCGACGACCTGGAGCGGGTCGAGGTGGCCGGCCCGGGCTTTCTGAACCTGTTCATGTCGGACGCCTGGTACGCCCGGGCCGTGGCGGATGTGGCCGCGGCGGGCGATGACTTCGGCCGCGGCGCGCAGAGCGAGCGCATCGACCTGGAGTTCGTCAGCGCGAACCCGACCGGGCCGATCACCGTGGCCTCGGCGCGTCACGCCGCCTACGGCGACTCGCTGGCGCGGATGCTCGAGTGGGCGGGCAACCACGTGGAGCGTGAGTACTACGTGAACGACTTCGGCACCCAGATACAGCGCTTCGGCGCCTCGCTGGCGGCGCGTGCGAACGCTGAGCAGCCGCCCGAGGACGGCTACCAGGGCGGGTACGTGACCGAGCTGGCCGAGCGCATCGACGGTGCGGCCCAGCTGGACCCGGACGAGCTGGCGCGGCGCGGCGTGGATCTGATGATGGAGGGCATCGAGTCCACCCTGGTGCGCTTCGGCGTGCACATGGACCGTTTCGCGCGCGAGAGCGTCAGCCACGAGACGGGTCTGGTGACCGCGGTCATCCAGCGGCTGGCCGAGCGCGGGCACATCTACGAGCAGGAGGGCGCCACCTGGTTGCGCACCACCTCGTTCGGGGACGACAAGGATCGGGTGCTGGTGCGCTCCAACGGTGAGCTCACGTACTTCGCTGCCGACATCGCCCACCACGAGAACAAGCGCGAGCGCGGGTACGACCGCGCGATCGACGTGCTGGGCGCCGACCACCACGGCTACGTCTCACGGATCACCGCCGTCTGGGAGGCCCTCGGCGGCGCGCCGGGCGCGCTCGAGACCGTGATCATGCAGCTGGTCAACCTGCTCGAGGGCGGCATGCGGGCGCAGATGTCCAAGCGCGCCGGGGCGATCGTCGCGCTGGATGACCTACTGGACGACATCGGCGTGGACGCCACGCGCTGGTTTCTGCTCCAGCGCAGCCACGAGACCTCGCTCGACCTGGATCTGGAGCTGGCCCGGCGTCAGAGCCAGGACAACCCCGTCTACTACGCCCAGTACGCGCACGCGCGGATCGCCAGCATCCTGCGCAAGGCCGGCGATCAGCGCGTGGCCGCCGCGCTGGGGGCCGACATCGCCGCCAGCGGCGAGCAGCTGCACCCATCCGCGCGGGGGCTGGTCAAGCGGCTCGCCGCGTTCCCCGCCGAGGTGGCGGAGGCCGCCAGCCGCCGTGCGCCACACCGGATGACCACGTACGTGACCGAGCTGGCCCAGGACTTCTCGGCCTTCTACCGCGACTGCAAGGTGGTGGGCGCGGCCGAGGAGGGCGGCGACGAGGACCTGCGGATCGCGCTCAGCGAGGCCACACGCCGGACCATCGCTCGCGCTCTGGACCTGCTGGGCGTGTCGGCACCGTCGTCCATGTGACCAGTTACTCTTCGCGCTCGCAACTCGGGGGCGTGCCGCGGGTTGCTGCTCCCAAGTGATCCTCTCGCTTCGCACATTGCTGCTCACCGCGGCCGTTCTGACGCTGTTCGCGCTCGTCCCGGCGGGCGCCAGCGCCGGCTCCAAGCAGTTCTCGATCTTCGAGGACGACGCGGTGCTGCTGGGCCTGACCGACAAGGATCCCGAGGCCGCGATGGCCGAGGCCAAGTACCTGGGCGCGGATGTGGTGCGCGTGTTCGTGGTCTGGTCGCGGGTCTCGCCCGACAAGAAGAGCCGCACGATTCCCGCCGGCTTCGATCCCGCCGATCCCAACTCGGCCGGCTACGACTGGGGCCTGTACGACCAGTTCGTGGCGCGCGCGCAGCGCAACGGGCTGAAGGTCATGCTGACCCTGTCCGGCGAGATCCCGTACTGGGCCTCGCGCGAGGGCGACCGCTGTCCACACCACCTCGGCGGCTACGACAACCTGGCGCTGTCGTGCATGTGGAAGCCCGACCGCAACCTGTTCGAGAAGTTCTCGCAGGCGGTGGCCAGCCGCTACAAGGGGCAGGTCGAGTACTACTCGCTGTGGAACGAGCCGAACCTCGAGCACTACCTGTATCCGCAGTACTCGCGCTCGAAGCGCGGGTTCGTGGACCTGGGCGGCAAGCAGCTGCGTGAGCTGTGGACGTCTGGCTACCGCGGGCTCACTCGCAGCGACCCGGCGGTGAAGAAGAAGGTCCTGTTCGGTGAGACCGCGGCCATCAGCTCGCCGATGGACACGCTCTACGCGGCGCTGTGCCTGGACGAGGACGGCAAGCCGTTCCGCGGCCGTCTGAAGAAGCTCCAGGGCTGCTCCAAACCGTCGAAGCTCCCCATCGGCGGGCTGGCCATCCACCCCTACAACAAGGACGCCGTTGGCTCGGTGTTCACCCGCTCGTACACCAAGGATTCGATGGCCATGGCCTACACCAGCCGCGCCACGCGCGTGCTGCGCCGCGCGGAGAAGTACAGGCGCATACCGCGCGGGCGGGGCGTGTACATCACCGAGTTCGGCTTCCAGTCCAACCCGCCTGACAAGAAGGGGCTGAGCCTGGGCGCCCAGGCGCGTGCCATGAACGAGTCCGACCGGCTGTTCTTCGGCGACCGGCGGATCCGCGCGGTGGCCCAGTTCGAGCTCTACGACGTGCCCGAGCTCAAGGACGAGGACGTCTACAACACCGGCCTTAGGTTCGGCGACGGCAGGCTCAAGCCGGCGTGGGGGGCCTATCGGATGCCGCTCGTGGTCACCAGGCTCACCGCCACCCAGGTCGAGGTGTGGGGTCAGGTGCGCCCATCCAACGTCCGGACGCGCGTGGCGCTGTTGGCTGCACGCAAGGGCGGCAAGTTCAAGC
Source organism: uncultured Solirubrobacterales bacterium (assembly GCA_963750365.1). Taxonomy (GTDB): domain Bacteria; phylum Actinomycetota; class Thermoleophilia; order Solirubrobacterales; family Thermoleophilaceae; genus JAAYBF01. Next base: position 1,613,520 of record CAVVQE010000002.1, on the reverse strand, counting down.
GGATCGGCTCGCCGCGGACCAACGCCTCGGGTTACTTCCGCGTGCGCGTGCGCCGCGGCCAGGCGGCCAAGCTGCGCTACCGCACCACGTGGGCCAGCCCCAACGGCGAGACCTTCCCCAGCCGTACCGCCACCGCCGGCAGGCGCATCAAGTACCGCGAGAAGCCTTAACGCCTAGCCAACGCGGGTGGGGCGGCCCCGGCGAGCGCTCGGCTAGCGTCCCGCGACCGGACCCCGGCTGCGCGCCGGGCTCATGCTCGTGCACCGATTCCAGCGATCCATCCTCGCCGCGCTCGTGGCCCTGGCAGGGGCCGCCGCCGCGCCTGCGCCGGCCGGCGCCTCCTCCACCCAGATGTCGGTGATCGAGGACAGCGCGGTATTTCTCGGGCTGACCGACCGCGACCCCGACGAGGCGCTGCGCGAGGCGCGCGCCCTGGGAGCGGACGCCGTGCGCATGTACGTGTCCTGGCGACGGGCCTCGCCCGACCCGACCCACTACGCGGTGCCGGCGGGCTTCGACCCGGCGAACCCCGATTCGACGGGCTACAACTGGGGCCCCTACGACCAGCTGGCTCGGCGGGCGCGCGCCCACGGCCTGAAGCTGATCATCAGCGTCGGGCCCGCGATGCCCTACTGGGCCTCGCGCGAGCCGGCCCGATGCCCGCACCCGGTGGGCAACAAGCCCAAGCTCGGCCTGTCCTGTTACTGGAAGCCCGACCCGGTGCTGTACGGCAAGTTCGTGGGCGCGGTGGCCAAGCGCTTCAAGGGGCAGGCGTCGTACTACTCGATCTGGAACGAGCCGAACCTGGAGAACTACCTCCTGCCCCAGCGCATGAAGACCAGCGCCGGGATCGTGGACATGGGAGGCAAGCAGCTGCGCCAGCTCTACATCGCCGGCTACCGCGCCATCCGCAAGCACGACCGGCGCCGCTCCAAGCGGGTGCTGTTCGGCGAGACGTCGGCCATCAGCTCGCCCCGCGACACGCTCTACTCCGCCCTCTGCCTGAACCGCCGCGGGCGCCCGTACAAGGGCGCGATCAAGCGCCTGCAGGGCTGCTCCAAGCCCGGCAAGCTGCCGATCGGCGGCCTGGCGCTGCACCCGTACAACCAGAGCGCGCTGGGCACGGTGTTCTCCCGGACGCGTACCCGGGCGTCGCTGCCGATGGCCTACCTCAGCCGCGCCGATCGCCTGCTGGCGCGGGCCGAGAAGTACAAGCGGATCCCCAGGCGGCGCGGCATCTTCATCACCGAGTTCGGGTTTCAGTCGCGGCCGGCTGACGCCCGCGGGCTCAGCCCCGAGGGCCACGCGAAGGCGCTGAACGAATCCGAGCGCCTGTTCTTCGCCGACAAGCGCGTGAAGTCGGTGGCCCAGTTCGAGCTCTACGACGTGCCCGACAAGCCGTTCGAGGACATCTTCAACACCGGGCTGCGCCGCGAGGACGGCGTGGCCAAGCCCGCGCTGGCGGCCTGGCGGTTGCCGCTCGTGGTCACGCGCAAGCGCTCGAACCGCGTCGAGGTCTGGGGTCAGGTGCGCCCGGCGCGCAGGCGCGAGCGGGCCGTGGTCGAGGTGGCGCGGTCGGCCAAGGGGCCGTTCAAGCGGCTGAAGCGCGTGCGAACGAACCGCGTCGGTTACTTCCGCTTCCAGCTCCGCCGCGGGCGTGCGGCCAAACTGCACTACCGGCTGCGCTGGCGCGGCCATTCGAGCCGGATCGCAAAGGCGGGCCGGCGGATCAGATACCGCCGCGGCTAGGCGGCGCCCCTACAGGTCGCTGAAGAAGTTGATGCCCAGGTCGTCCATGAGGGCCAGTGCCTCGGCGTTCAGGCGCGTCAGCTCATTGCTGTAGAGCAGCACGCCCATCGCCACCAGCACTACCCCCGACACCACGGTGATGGCGCTGTAGTGGTTTCGGAAGAAGCGAAAGAAGCCCGACACCGACGAGAACGCCAGCGCGCTGAGGATGAACGGCACGGCAAGGCCGAGGGCGTAGAAGGCCAGCAGGATGCCGCCCTGGCCGACGCTGTCCTCGGTGCCGGCGGCGGTCAGGATCGCGCCAAGGGTGGGGCCGGTGCACGGCAGCCAGGCCACCGCGAACGCCAGCCCGGCGACGATCGGCCCGCCGGTCGAGGCGCGCGCCAGCAACGACTCGGGCCGCCACTCGCGGTTCAGCCGGTTCACGAACAGCGTGGCGATGAACAGCAGCCCCAGCGCCACCAGCACCACCCCGGCGATCTGCTGAAGCAGACGGCGGTGGTCCTGTAGCGCCGAGCCGAAGCCGGTGGCCGTCATGCCCAGCGCCACGAACATGACGGTGAACGACAGGCAGAACAGGATCGCCGGGCCCAGCACCTTGGAGCGCCCCTTGCCTGCCTGGATGTCGGCGAACGAGACGCCGGAGATGGTGGACAGGTAGCCCGGCACCAGCGGCAGCACGCACGGCGAGATGAACGAGATGAAGCCCACCGCGAACGCGGCCACGAACGTCGTGTTCACCTCCGCGGCGAGCTGGATCACTGTCCGTACCGGTCGAGGTCGTCCTGCAGGCGTTCGGATGCGGCTGCGCTTGCGGCCGGGCCGGAGGCGGTTGGCGGATCGTCGCCGAGGCCGGTTGCCCGCCGCGAGCGCCGCCACTGCAGCGCCGCGGCGGTCACGGCGCCGCCGCCCAGCAGCACGGCCAGCGCCGGCACCAGGTAGGCGGCCAGGTCGAAGCCGCTGTCGCCCGGGGTGGCCAGCACCTCGCTGCCGTACTCGGCCACCAGCCGGTCCTTGATCTGGCCTTTGCTCAGGCAGTCGTCGACCAGGTCCTGGATGAACACGCGCTCGCGGTTGGCCTGCGGCGCCTCGGTGGCCAGCGCCAGCGGCGTGCCGCACACCGGGCACATGACCTCGTCCTCGACGTCGCCAAGCGAGGTGCGCGGCTGGCAGTCGGCCACGGCCGCTGCGGGCATGCGCCAGGCAGCAGCAGCGCCAGGATGGCCACGAGCAAGCGCCTCACGAGGCCTCCCGAGCGACCAGCGGTGCCACGTTCTTGCGCATGAACGCGTCGTCCACCGGACCGCGTTTGACCGCGGCGACGCGCCCGCGCGGGTCGATCACCACGGTCTCGGGCACGCCCGCCACGCCGTAGCGCGGACGTAGCCCGTCGTCGGGGTCCTTGAGCTGGGGATAGGTCAGGCCGAACTCGCGGATGAAGGCCTTCGCGTCCGGCGTGTTGTCCAGCACGTCGACGCCCAGCAGCGTGCCCTTGCCGTCGCGCGAGATGCGCTTGTGCCAGCGCTCCAGCAGCGGCGACTCGGACCGGCACGGATCGCACCACGAGCCCCAGAAGTTCAGCACCACCACCTTGCCGCGGTAGTCGGCCAGGGTGCCGCGCCCACCGCCCTCGAGCGTGGGCAGGTCGAAGCCCGGGGCGGACTCCCGCTCGCCCTTGGCCAGCGCCTGGTCGATGTCGCGATCGGGGCCGTTGTGGCTGAGCCCGTAGACCAGCAGGCCCAGGAGGGCCGTCACGCCGATCACGGCGGCGATCACGAAGGGAGAGCGCAGGCGCTGCACTACCGGCAGGGTATTGAGCGCCCGCCGCCGGCCGCCTGCGGTCTGGGTGCGCCCCGGTGGCGGGCAGCGGGCGCCATGCTATTCTCATAACAATAGTTGTAGTTATGACTGTCACAGCGCCAACACTGCCCATCGGACCGCCTGCTTCGCGCTGCTGTGCTCCCGCCGCCGGGCTCGATCCCGGCCTGGACAGCGAGCGCGTCGCCGTCGTGGCGAAGGCGCTCGCGGAGCCGCTACGCGTGCGCATCGTGGACGTGTTGCTGCGCAGCCATGAGCCGGTGTGCCAGTGCGAGTTCGTCGCCCTGCTCGGCGTCAGGCAGTCGCTGCTCTCGCACCACATCAAGAAGCTCACCGACGCCGGGCTCGTGCAGGTCGAGCGCCGACACCGCTGGGCCTACTACTCCGTCATCCCCGATTCCCTGGAGGTCTTGAAGTCATGGCTGAAGTGAACATTCGTGAGGTAGTGCGGGAGCGCTATGCCGCCGCGGCGGCTGGCAGCTCCTGTGGGTGCGGGCCGGAGATCAGGCTCGACGACGAGGACGGCGGCGCAGTCTTCGGCGGCGCGCTGTACGCAGACGACGAGGCCGGCGGCGTCGCCGTCGGGGCGTCGCTGGGATGCGGAGTGCCGACCGCAGTGGCCGAGCTCAGCCCGGGGCAGACCGTCCTCGACCTGGGCTCCGGGGCCGGTGCGGACGTGCTGATTAGCGCCAAGCGGGTGGGTCCGACCGGGCGAGCGATCGGCTTGGACATGACGGACGAGATGCTTGACGCCGCGCGTCAGAACGCCGCCGCCGCCGGCGTCGAGAACGTCGAGTTCGTCAAGGGTTACATCGAGGAGATGCCGCTCGCCGACGAGTCGGTGGACGTGATCATCAGCAATTGCGTGATCAACCTGGCGGGCGACAAGTCGAAGGTGCTGGCGGAGGCCGCGCGGGTGCTTAGGCCGGGGGGCCTGTTCGCCGTGTCCGACGTGATCGCCGACCCGGACATGGACGCGGCCACCAGGGCCGACATGGCCGAGTGGACCGGATGCATCGCCGGCGCGCTGACGCGCGAGGAGTTCGAGGCATCGCTGTCCGCCGCGGGCCTGCAGGACATCGAGGTTAACGAGACGCATCGCGTCCACGCCCAGGCGGCCTCGGCCATCATCCGCGCGCGCAAGCCCGAACGGCGCGCCTGACCGGTGGCGACGGTCCTGTTCGCGTGCCTGCACAACGCCGGGCGCTCGCAGATGGGCCAGGCGCTGTTCGAGCGCGCCGCGGGCCCTGGCCACCGCGGCCTTTCGGCGGGCACCACCCCGGCGCAGCGCGTGCACCCGGAGGTCGTCGAGGTCATGGGCGAGCTGGCGGTCGACATCGGCGACCGCAGCCCTCAGCTGCTCACCCGCGAGCTCGCCGAGCAGGCCGACGTGATCGTGACCATGGGCTGTGGCGACGAGTGCCCGTTCATACCGGGCAAGCGCTACCTCGACTGGGACCTGCCCGACCCCAAGGGGCGGCCGATCGATGAGGTGCGGGCCACCCGCGACGACATCGCCCAGCGGGTTGACACGCTGCTCGGCGAGCTCGACCGCGCCGGATAGGCCAGAGAAAGAGCGGACGACGGGCCTCGAACCCGCGACCTCAAGCTTGGGAAGCTTGCGCTCTACCAACTGAGCTACGTCCGCCTGGGCCGCGGAGTCTAGCCCGCTCGCCCAACCCGGCGGTGGTGTGGATTGACCCTCACATAGAGGGTCAATCCACACCACCGTGGCCGGCTTGGCCTGTCCGGCCTAGTCCGACCTGAGCTCGCGCCGGAGGTGATCGGCCAGCCGCAGCGCCAGAGTCAGGATCGTGAAGGTGGGATTGGCGTGGCCAGAGGTCACGAAGGCGGAGCTGCTGGCCACGTGCAGGTTGCCGACGCCGTGGACCGCGAGGTTCGCGTCAACCACACCGTCCTCGGGCCGAGCCGACATGCGGGTGGTCCCCGCCTGGTGACAGCCGGCCAGGAGCTGGTCGCGCACGCCGCCGGCAGGGTCGTCGGTCAGGTAGTCCAGCCGCCCGCAGCCGTGCCGGCGCAGGTACTCGTCGATGTGACGATGCGCCTCGAGTACGCCGTCCACGTCGCTCTGGTCGAAATGCAGCTGGGTCCGCAGCCGTGGCACGCCGAGCTCGTCGAGCTGGTCGGTGAGCGTCACGCGGCTCTGTCGATGCGGGCGGTGCTCGCTCTGGTACTGCAGCGGATAGCGGTTCGAGGGGCTGTATGTCGAGAAGCCGGGCACCCGGCGTCCGCGGCGCAGGTAGCGCCCGTAGGTGAAGCTGCCGGCGAAGCGCGCGGCACGCGCCGGCTCCCTGAGCAGGTTGCGGACATGCGCCGGCAGGTCAGCTCCCCCGCGCTCTCCCAGGTGGCCCTCCCTGAGCCGCTGTGACGCCAGCAGCGGCCCGGCCGGCGAGGCGAGCGCGAGGTAGACCAGCGAGAGGATCCCGTTGCCGTGCCGCGCGTCCGCAAGCGTCGGATTGACGAGCCATGCCGCGAAGCTCGGGAGCCCTTGCTCGGTCACGAACTCGCGTGAGAAGGAAAAGCGCCGCCGGACGTAGACCCCGTCGCGATCGCGCTCGTGGCTGTAGATCGTGGCCCGTGGCGGCGTCGAGAACTGCGCGGCGGCGATCGTGCCCTGGGGGTGGGCCATGTACCACCGGCCCAGATGGCCCGAATGGTCGCCCACTCGGGATGCCATCAGCAGACGGGTCGTCTCCAGCCCGCCGCAGGCGAGGACGTACCGGCGCGCGCGCACGCTGGCGCGGCGCCCATCGGGCCCGCATGTCTCGAGCCGCTGCACCGTGCCCCGGCCCGGGTCGAGCACGACCCTGGTCACGGTCTGGTGCAGCACCAGGCGGATGCGCGGCGAATCGCGCAGATCCCGGCGGTAGTGGCGGCCGAAGTTCGTAGGCAGCGACCAGCGCTCGAGCGCCGACGTGCGCACATCGCCGTCGGGCAGGCCGGGCACCAGCGTCGGTCCGGCCAGCTCGGGGATCTCCTGTGCGTCGAAGCGGTCCTGCCCGCAGCGCAGGTAGCGGCAAGCGTGGGCGAAGTGAGGGCTCAGGTCCGAGAAGCCGATCGGCCAGCGCGCCCCCGCGAAATCCCTCGGCTCGAAGTCGACGGGGTCGAAGGGCACGCAGCGACCGCCCCAGATGACCGTCGTACCGCCGAGCTGCCGCCGGTTTGCCGCGGAGCCCGGTATGTGGAAACCGTCGCTGCCCGTTTCGGTGGCTCCCAGCCGCTGGGGTTGCCCCTCCGGGCGATTTCCCCCGCTTTCGAGGACCACCACGTGATGCCCGGCCCGTGCCAGCTCAAGCGCGGTCACGATGCCAGCGGGGCCTCCTCCAACCACCGCCACCTCGGCCTCGAGTTGACTCTGCTCGGGTAGCTTCCTGCCGTCTAGCTCCATTCCGGCACGCGCCACCACGGAGGGGCCGCTGATGAGGATCGAATCGGCATCACGTCGTGCGTATCCGTGGCTCTGTCGTCAGACGGGCGCGGGGCGAGCCTAACCCAGTCTGGCGGTCGCGGGGACCGTCGCGCAACCCGGCGGTGGTGTGGATTGACCCTCCATGTGAGGGTCAATCCACACCACCGTGGCCGGGAGGCCTACCCGGCTCCGGGATCTTCCCCTCGGCCCCGCGGCCTGTAGCGTCGGCCGCATGAAGGTGGTGACCTGGAACGTGAACTCGCTGAAGATGCGCCTGCCGCGGATCCTCGAGTTCACCGAGGCGTTCGAGCCGGACGTGCTGCTGTTGCAGGAGACCAAGAGCGAGGCGGCCGCCTTCCCGGCGCTCGAGCTCGAGGCCGCCGGCTACCAGTCGGTGCACCACTCCGCCGGCCGCTGGGCCGGCGTGGCCATACTGGCGCGCGCCGGCCTGGAGGTGGGGGACACGGTGCTGGGCCTGCCGGGCGAGCCCGACCCCGCGGAGGCCCGCTGGGTCGAGGCAGAGGTGGGCGGCGTGCGGATGATCTGCACGTATGTGATCAACGGCCGCTCGCTGGACTCGCCGCTGTACGCCGACAAGCTGGCCTTCCTCGGCGCCGCCGCGGACCGCGTGGCGGCGTTGCGGGAGGCTGGCGAGGAGGTCTTGCTGGGCGGCGACTTCAACGTGACCCGCGACGACCGCGACGTATACGACCCGCCTGCGTTCGCCGCGGACACGCACGTTCAGCCCGATGAGCGGGCGGCGTTCGAGGCGATCCTGGAGCGCGGCGCCCTGGTCGACGCCTACCGCGAGCTGCATCCCGACGAAGTGCAGTACACGTGGTGGGACTACCGGGCGGGGCACTTCCACAAGGGCCTGGGCCTGCGGATCGACTACCTGCTGGCCTCGCCCGGGGTGGCGTCCAGGCTCGAGGCATGCGGCATCGAACGCGAATTCCGCAAGGGCCAGAAGCCCTCCGACCACGCGCCGCTCATGGCCCTGCTGGCTAGGGCTGCTTGAGCAGGCCCGCGTCCACGACGAACTCCGAACCGGTGGTGCTGGCCGAGCGCGGGGAAGCCAGCAGCGCCACCGTGTCAGCGATCTCCTGCGGTTGGCTCAGGCGCCCGGTGACCAGCTGCATCATGTCGGGCGCGACGGTGCTGAGAACGGCATCGCGGTCGGCGCCCGTCTGGGCGGCGAGGATATCCAGCGCGCCGCCGTCGTCGGTCCACCACGGTGTCTCGACGGGACCGGGGCAGACGCCGTTCACGCGTACGCCCTGCGGGCCGAACTCCTCCGAAAGTGCCTTGGTCAGATTGATCATCGCTGCCTTCGCCGCGCCGTAGTCCACGTTCACAGCCGAGGGCTGGCGCCCGTGGGTCGACGAGATGTTCACGATGGCCCCGCCGTCGCCTTCGAGTAGCAGTGGCAGCGCGGCCCTGCAGGCCCGGACGGCCGACAGCAGGTTGAACTCCAGCATCTGCCGCCAGTCGGAGTCCGACAGCCCGAGGAAGCCAAAGCGCGGCAGCCGCGCGCCGGGAGGGGGTCCGCCGGCGTTGTTGACCAGGATGTCGAGCCCGCCGAAAGCCTCGGCTGCCCGCGCGACCACCTCTGCGGGCGCATCGGCATCCATCAGGTCGACGGGCACGTGGAGGAGGTCGCCCGTCAGCGAATCGAGCTCGGGCGAACACGTCCTAGAGGCGGCCACGACTCGCGCCCCCTCGTCCAGCAGCGTGCGAACCACCGCCAGGCCAATGCCTTTCGAACCACCGGTGACGACCGCGACGCGGCCTGAGAGATTGAGTTCCATGCAGATTCAACGAAGGCCGCCGACAACGTGTGAGATCGCGGTTGACCCCCGTGCTAGCTTGACGTCAGGGCCGCGGTAGGCCCTGACTATGCGCTCCTTCGACTGACAACCGCCCGCCCGCCGCACCGCCGCGGTTGTCACGTAGCCCGTCGTACCTCCGTCGAAGGAGTAGTCGTGTCTGCCGCCGTGATCGACGCCCGAGGCGTCACCGTGACCTACGAGACCCGCACCGTGCTCGATGGTGTGGACCTGCGCGTCTGCCAGGACAGCCGCGTGGCGCTGGTCGGCCCGAACGGGTCCGGCAAGTCGACGCTGCTGCGTGTCCTGGCCGGGGTCGAGCCGGTCTGGACCGGTTCGGTCTACCGCAACGGGGAGATCGGCCACCTGCCGCAGATGGCCGGCCACCTCGGTCCCCAGACCGCCCGTCGGGTGATCCTGGAGCGGATCGGTGTGGCTGCTGCCGGGCGCGAGGTCGACCGGCTGGCGGCGCTGCTGGCCGATGGCGATCTGGACGCGGTACCCGCACACGCCACCGCCCTGGAGCGTTGGCTGGCGCTCGGCGGAGCCGACGCCGAGCCGCGGCTGGAGGCCGCGGCACATGACGCAGGCCTGGAGCGCGCGCTGCTGGACCGCCCGCTGGCGTCGCTGTCGGGCGGCCAGGCGGCGCGCGCGGGGCTGGCCGCGCTGCGCACATCCCGGTTCGACGCGCTGCTCCTGGATGAGCCCACGAACCACCTCGACGACGAGGGGCTCGCGTTTCTGTCGCGGGTGCTGGAGGAGGCGGCCGGTGGGGTGGTGCTGGTCTCGCACGACCGCGCCGTGTTGGGCCGCATCGCCGACGAGCTGATCGAGTTGGAGCCGCGCACCGGCCGGGCCACGCACTACGCGGGCGGGTGGGATGCATACGAGCGCGAGCGCGCGGCTGCTGCCAGGCGCGCGCACGCCGACTACGAGCAGGCAACGGCCCGGCGCGCCGAGCTGGGGGAGGCCCAGCGCGAGGTGCGCCGCCGTGCCGCCGCTAGCGCGCGCAACGGAGCGCGCGCCGCGCGAGACGGCGACAAGCACGGCCGCGAGTGGGTCAAGATGCGCGCCGAGGAGGCCCAGTCGCGGGCGCGCAAGATCGGCACGCGCGCGGCGCGCGTGCACGTGCCGGACAAGCCGCGCCGGCCCCCCCGCCTGCGCCTGTCGCTGACCCGCACGGAGCGGCGCGGAGGACCCGTCGTGGCCCTGGAACGCGCAGTCCTGGCCCGCGCTGGCTTCTCGCTGGGCCCACTGGACCTGGCCGTGGACTACGGCGAGCGGATTGCGGTGCAGGGTCCCAACGGCGCCGGCAAGTCCACGCTGCTGGCCGCGCTGGCCGGCGCGCTCGCGCCCGTGGCGGGTGCGCGCCGCAGCGCGCCGGGAACGGTGATAGCCGTGCTGGGCCAGCAGCGCGAGACGCTGGACCTGGCGCCCTCGGTGGCCGCCGGGATGCGTGAGCTGACCGGCCTGGGCGAGTCCGACGCACGTACGGCCCTGGCCGCCTTCGGCCTTGGCGCGCGCGAGGTGGTGCGGCCCGCGGTCACGCTGTCGCCGGGGGAACGCACCAGGGCCGAGCTGGCGCTCGTGGCCCACCGGCGTGCCACGTGCATCCTGCTCGACGAACCCACCAACCACCTGGACGTGGCCTCGTTGGAGGTGCTGGAGACCGCGCTGGCCGACTGGCCCGGCGCGCTGGTCGTGGCCACCCACGACGACAGCCTGCGGCGCTCGCTGGCGCTGGAGCGCAGCGTGCAACTGGACGCCCAGGCGATCCGGGAGGTCTCCTAGCTTGCCCGCATGCTTCGCGAGGACCGCCACGCGGCGTTCGTGACCGAGGGGCTGTGGCTGTGGCGGCGCCACAGCTTCTGCGTGGGCCGGCGGCTGGCGCCGCCTCTGAGCCCGCGGCGGCTGGCCCGGATCCGCGAGCAGCAGGAGCGTGAGCCGGTGTGCGTGCTGGAGGACGAGGGCCGGCGCTGGTGGTGGTTCGCCGGGCGCTTCTTCAGCGAGGCGGACGACCTGTCGCCGGCCGACGTTGCCGCGCTCGTGGCCGACCGCGACCGCAGGCGGCTGCGAAAGCTCGAGCGAGCCCACGCGGCCTTGGATGCGCAGCCGCCGGCGTCGCGGCGGCTGCCGATCCCGCGCGAGGTCCGCCGCGCCGTCTGGCAGCGCGACTGCGGCCGCTGCGTGGAGTGCGGCACGGGCTTCGACCTGCAGTACGACCACGTGATCCCCCACTCGCTCGGCGGAGCCGACACCGAGGCCAACCTGCAGCTGCTGTGCGCCGACTGCAACCGCGCGAAGGGCGACGGCCTCTAGGTCGGCCTGGTGCCGTTCTCGAGCTGCGTCATGTGAACGGAGGCGTCCAGCTCGGCCTCCGCGGCGCCGCGGAACACGCCCTTGATCGGCGGCACGTCGGAGTAGAAGCGCCCGTGGCCGATCTTCACGTGCTGCTCGCCGGCCAGGCCGGTGTTGGTGGGGTCGGCGCCGATCCACGCGGGCTCCTGGTCGGCCGCCGCGGCGGGCAGCAGCGCCTCCAGCCAGGCGTGCGTCTCGACCTCGGCCGACTCGTCGCCGGCCTCGGCGGCGGCGAACAGGTAGCCGGACACGTAGCGCGCCGCGATCCCGTGCGAGCGCAGCAGGACCAGCCCCAGGTGCACGAAGTCCTGGCACACGCCGGCGCCGCCGGCCAGCAGATCGTCGACGGTCGACCCCACGTAGGTGGCTCCCTGCTTGTACTCGAAGCGCGCCGGGATCGACTCGGTGAGCGCAACCACGGTCTCGGCGGGGGTGTCGCGACGGATGGCCGCAACGAGCTCGTCGACGGCCGGGCCGGTCGGCTGGATCCCGGCCGGCAGCAGGAACTCGCCGGCGGCCTCACGGTAGGCGGGCGCGGCCAGGTCGTCCCAGCCACCCGCCGGCGGCTCGGCCGGCCGCTCGTTGGTCACGCGCGCCCGCGCCTCGATCGAGAGCCGCTCGTGACCTTCGATGAGGTTGAACTCGATGACCTCGGTGCCGAAGTAGTCGGTGTAGCTGTGCAGCCGGGCGCTGGGATCCACGCGCACCTCGAACGCATCCAGGCGCTGGTTGGCGGTAACCGCGGGGCGCACGCGCAGTGCGTTGTGCTGGTCGTGGACCGGGCTGTCGTAGCGGTACTCGGTGAGGTAGCGAATCGAGTACTTCACGGGGCCCCGTTCTGGCGGGTCATGCCCTGGCCGAGGAAGTAACGGGTGTCGATCTCCTGGTCGGCGGCATCCAGCTCGTGCTGGACCTCGCGAAACGCGGGCGCCAGGTCGGCGCCCGCGTCCGCGTGGCCGCTGCGGAACTTCAGGTCGGCCGAGATGCGCGCCAGGCGCAACACCGGTGGCGCCTCCAGCGGATCCGACTCGGCCCGCGAAAGCGCCCCGTGCAGGGATTCCACCGACGCCGCCACCGAGTCCGGGAAGTCGCGCTCGAACAGCAGGAAGCGTGTGACGGGGCCGGCGTTCGGCGGCGCCGCCGCCGAGCGCATGAAGGCTTGGAAGCCGCCCACGGAGCGCAGCAGGGCCAGCGCGTTGCCGTCCCGGCGTGGCACCTCGCGGTCGTCGTCCTCCTTGCGCTGGCGCGTGGGCGGCAACGCCACGCGCAGCATGCGCAACACCATGTCCGCGGCTTCGAGCCGGCCTCCCGCCACCAGGAACGAGCGCGCCTCGTCCTTCTGCATGGTCCTGGCGGTCAGGCCCCAGAACAGCGCGGTCCGCTCCTTGACGTAGGCGTAGATCGAATACGGGCCGGTGCGCAGGCCCGAGTCCAGGTTGGCGCCCTGCATGCCCAGGTTGAACGTGTTCACCGACTCCCACATCTCTGCCGAGATGGTGTCGCGGACGGTGCGGGCGCCCTCGCGCGCGCGCTCGACGCAGGCACGGATCGACACCGGGTTGTGCGGGTCCAGCGTCAGCGTGGCGATGACCTCGTCGCGCTGCGCGGCCACCCCGGGCGAGACCTGCTGCTGTGCGCCCATGATCGTGAGCAGCGAGTCCCACGTCAGCGTGACCGAGGTGGGATCGTCCGGGCGGCCCTGCAGGTCGGCGTGGAAGAGGCCGTCGAGCATCCGCGCGGTGTGCTCGGCGCGCACGAGGTGGCGCCCGAGCCAGTACACGTCGTGGGCGTTCCTAGCCAGCATGAGCGCTGCCACGGTCGTGAGGGGCGAGCACGTCCGCGGCATTGGCCCCGCGAACACCGGACCCGGCTCTTCCTTGTTGCTGCTGACGCTCCTGCTGGTGCCAGCCCGCCTGGCGCAGGCCCGGCATCGTCGGCGGATCGAAGGGATCGAACGCGTCTCCGGGAGCCGGTTCCTCGAGCTCGTCCGCCAGGACCCACGTGTCCTTCGAGCCACCGCCCTGTGAGCTGTTCACGATCATCGAGCCCTCGCGCAGCGCCACGCGCGTCAGGCCGCCCGGCACGATCGAGATCTCGTCGCCGAAGACGGCGAACGGGCGCAGGTCCACGTGGCACGGAGCAAGCGATCCGTCGGGGCGCACCGTGGGCACCGTGGACAGGTTCACCGTCTCCTGGGCGATCCAGCGCTCCGGCGCGACGCTGAGCATCTGGCGCTGCGCGGCGATCTGGTCCTCGCTGGCGTGCGGGCCGATGAACACGCCCTTGCCGCCCGACTCGCCCGTGGGCTTGACCACGAGCTCGTGGAGGCGTGAGAGCGCATCCTCGCGCTGCTCGGGATCGCCCAGCAGATAGGTCTTCACGTTGTCCAGGATCGGCTCCTCGCCCAGGTAGAAGCGGATCATCTCCGGCACGTAGTGGTAGACCGCCTTGTCGTCGGCCACGCCCGGTGCCCAGCGCGTTGGCCATGGCCACGTTGCCCGCCCGGTAGGCGCGCATCAGGCCGGGCACACCCAGCAGCGAGTCGGGCCTGAACTCCAGCGGGTCGATGAAATCGTCGTCGATGCGCCGGTAGATGGCATCCACGCGCGCCAGCCCGCGTGTGGTGCGCATGAAGACCGTGGTGTCGCGTACCACCAGGTCGGAGGCCTCCACCAGCTCCACGCCCATCTGACGGGCCAGGAACGCGTGCTCGAAGTACGCGCTGTTGGCCGACCCCGGCGTCCACACCACGACCGTCGGCTGCTCGCCTCCGCCCGGCGCCACCGCGCGCAGGGCGTCCAGCAGCAGCGACGGGTAGTCGTTCACGGGCCGTACCGAGTAGCGGTCGAAGAGGTCGGGCACCAGACGGCTCATGGCGATCCGGTTCTCCAGCACGTAGGAGATCCCCGAGGGCGTGCGCACGTTGTCCTCGAGCACCTTCCACGAGCCGTCGGCATCGCGCACCAGGTCGCAGCCGGACACGTGGCACCAGACGCCGCCCGGAGGGCGGATGCGGTGGGCCGCGCGGGCGAAGTTCGGGCCGCGTGACCACGAGGTCCCACGGCACGATCCCCTCCCGGACGATGCCGCGCTCGTGGTAGACGTCCTCGACGAACCGGTTCAGCGCGCGCACGCGCTGGGCCACCCCGCGCTTGATGATGCGCCACTCGGCCGCGGGCATGATCCGGGGGATCAGGTCCAGCGGGAAGGGCGGTCCTTGACCGGCCCGTCCTCGCCGCTGGCCTCGAACGTGATGCCCTGCTGCAGGAAGATCGCGTCGCGCCGGTCGGCGGCCGCGGACAGCCCCTCGGGCCCCAGCCGCTCGAGCGACTCCACCAGCGCCTGGGCGTAGGGGTGGGGCCGCCCGTCCGCCGTCGACGGCCTCGTCGAAGCAGCCCTCGCGGGGGTGGTACGCGCTGATCAGGGGCTCGGGCACGGGGTTAGTTGTATAGGGAGGTTTCAGAACAGAGACGGCCGCCCCGAGGGACGGCCGTCGATGCAACCGCAGCCGGCCACCGAGGGCGGGCTGTCGTTCGCCGGCGGGGCACGATGCCCCGCCGGCCTGCTGCCTGCCCTATCGCTTGTAGAAGCGCAGCTTCCTGCCGGCCTTGGCCTCGCGGCTGGTGATGGTCTCACCGGTCGCGTTGCTGATGCCGCTCAGGCGCCACTTCAGGCGGAAGGCGTTCTTCTTGCGGACCTTCACGCGGAAGACGCCGCGCGAGTTGGTCCTGACGTTGCGGACCGTGGTGAACTTGCCACCGCTGGCCTGCGACTGGATGGCCACGGTGGAGCATCCACCCGGCCGCGACTGGCCGTAGACCTCAACTCGGCTGCCCGAGAGGCGCGTGACCACGATCGGCATCCGGTAGGCCTCGTAGGCCGGCTTGCGCTCTCCGCCCACGAACCGCAGACCGGAGTTGAACTGGTCGGTCTGCGGCACGTCGGTGAGCTCGTACTGGGCCACCCACTTCACGCGCCGGGCACTGAAGAACAGGCGGTCCGACTCGTTGATGTACTGCGCCTGCTCACGCGGGTTCACGTTGGAGACGCTGTCCGGCGGCTTGGACTGGAAGCCGAACTCGGTCACGTAGATCCCACGCCCGCGCGAGATGCGCTTGCGGCGCGCGGCGCCGTCCATGACTCGGTACAAGCGGGGCATGTAGGCGATCGGCAGCGACGTCCGCGTCTTGGTCTTGCTCCGCGGCGTCCCGTTGCCGCCCTGGTTGTAGGGGTGGACGGCGAAGCCCATCGTGTTGATCTTCTTCACACGACCGGAGCAGCCGGTTGCCCTGGCCCTGCGGCCGCGGAACGGCCGGCCCTTGGGGTCCAGGCACAGCGCGGCGCGGATGAACGGCAGCGGTGAGCCGATCGCGGCGGTCTCGCCGAACAGGACGCGGTTGCGCCGACGGCGGTCGTACTTGGCGATCATCTTCTGGCCCGCGATGTAGAGCTGGCGGTACTTGGCAGCGGCGTAGTCGATCTTGCCGACCCCGCGCCTGCGCTCGAAGCGCGGCGTCAGCCACGTTTTGCCGATGTTCGGCTCGTTCCAGATGGCGTAGTAGGACACCTTGCCCCGGTAGCGCTTGGCAACTGCCGCGACGAATGCCTTGAACTCGTTCGTCTTGGGCTTGTAGGTGCAGGGCAGTCGCCTGCACTTGGAAGGCTTCTGGGACGTGAAGAACGGTCCCGGACCGGTCACCGTCATCATGATCTTCACCCTGTTGCGGCGCGCCAGCGCCACGAGTCGGTCGGTTGCCGACCAGTCGTACTGGCTGCTGTTCGGGTTGCTGGTGCGAAAGCCCTTGGGCTTCTTGCGGTCCTTGGGGGTGCGGTAGACCTTGTTGTAGTTGACGTTGGTCCGGATGATGTCCACGCCGAGGTTCTTCAGCTCGGCGGCGGCGGCATCCAGGTTCTCGCCGGTCCCGCCCAGGAACTCACGGTCGTCCTGGAGCAGCGACAGCTGCTTTGTGTTCGCCGAGGCGCTCATCGGAGCGAGCAGCGCCGCCAGCGTCGTCAGCAGCGCGCAGGCGAGCAGTCGGAGGCTCTGCTTGGTCATACGGTCCCTTCTCGATCGGGTCCCGGCCGGAGAGATGTGCGGGCCGGGCTTCAAAGCGGTCGCGATAGTACACACGGCCCAACGGCCGAAGTTGCGGTCAGCGACGGTACAGAGGAGTGCGCGCGAAGTGCTCGCGCAGCGCGGTCCAGGCGGGCTTGCGGACGCCGTTGTAGGTCAGCACACCCTTGTAGTGGCGGGTGTTGCGGCCGGGCCGGTTCATACGCACGCCGCCCAGCCAACCGGGGTTGATCTCGAACTCGCGCATGGTCCAGTGGATGGCCCCGGTCATGAACGGCAGCCGGTCGACCAGGTCCAGGGTACGCGCCACGTGGTTGGCCTGGAAGGCATAGGTGCCGAGCGTCTCCGGCGGGAATCCCTCCATGTCGGCGCGACCCTCGGCGCCGAACTCGGTCATGACCTTGGCGTGGTTGGGGTAGAGGTCGTTCATCTCACGCAGGTAGGGCTCCAGCGTGTTGAAGTCCTCGACCCACGGATACCAGCCGAAGTACTGGTTGATGCCGATCATGTCGAAGTTCTCGTAGACGAACTGCTCCTCGAAACCGGGCCGGCCCTTGATGTCCAGGCTGATCGGGATCGTCGGATCGAGGTCGCGCGCCTTCTCGGCGGCGTCGATCAGGTAGCGCCTGGTGCCGGCCTTGCGGTCGGGGGTGAAGCTGAGCTCGTTGGATACGGCGTGGGTGATCACCGACGGGTGGCTGCGGGCCTGCCGCACGTTGCGCGTGAGCTGGATCAGCGCGCGGCGGCGCTCCTTCGAGTACTGGAGCAGGTTCGCGCCGTGGTCACGCTGCCAGATCGGCGACTGGTTCCAGACCATGATCCCGGCCTTGTCGAAGCGGTCCAGCAGCCCTGGGTTGAGCAGGTAGTGGGCGCGTGTGGTGTTGGCGCCGGCCTCCTTGAGCTCACGGACGATGGTGTCCATGTCGGCATTGGTCAGGGCGGCCCCGTGGCCCGGCATGTCCTCGTGTATCGACCCACCGCGGATGTTGATCGGCCTGTTGTTCAGCCTCAGCCCGCCGCGGACCACCTCGACCGAGCGCAGCCCGATCTTCTTGCGGTCGATCTGCTCGGTGCGGCCCTTGTAGACCAGGCTGGCCGATGCCGAGTACAGCTGCGGCTTGTCGGGCGACCACAGCTTCGGGCCCCGCACCGGTATCTCCAGATCGTTCAGCCGCCGGCGCGCGCGGCGCAGGCCCTTGAGCTTGAGCGTCTTGCGCGTGAGCTTGCCCTGCGGCGAGCGCAGCTTGACCACCAGCTTGGGCTGGGGCATCGGCACCTTCACGCGTTTGCGCACCACCTGGCGCTTCTTGCCCTTGCGCACCACCTGGGTCGTGGTCTTGTACTTCTGGCGCTCTCTGGGCAGCTTGGACAGGATGCCGTCCAGCTTCACGGCGGCCTTGCACCGTCGCGCCAGGCCCTTGCATGTCACGTCGCTGAGCATGCCGATGTCCTGTATGCCCACCCGCCCCTTGGGCACCAGCCAGACGGGGCGCACGATGCCGCCCCAGTTCCACCACGCCTCGGGCAGCTTGGGGTCCTTGCGGCTGTCCACCGTGACCAGGAGCTCGTTGACCTTGCCCGCGCGCAGTCCCTTCGCCGGCAGCTCGAACGCCGAGTACGGGTCGCCGTTGGCGCCGATCCGGCGTCCGTTCAGATACGCGGTGGTGCGCCGGCGCACCTCGTCGAAGCGAAACGCCCACTTGTAGCCGGAGGCCTTGGGCGGGGCGGTGAAGCGCAGCCGGTACTGCTTGGCGGTGCCCCCGAACAGGGACGGGGCGGCGTCCGCGGAGAACACTCCCGGGACCCTGGCCGGCCTCCAGTTGGGGTTGAAGGGCTCGATCGGCGCGGGCGCGTCCTCGGTCGCGCCGACCTCTCCCTCACCGCTCTCCGACGGCGGCGGCGGCGTCGGCGGGGGTGGGGTGTTCACCAGGTCGCGGATCTCCCACCCGGATTCGAGCTTGGAGGTCTTCGGCGGTGCCGCGAGCGCGCTTGCGGGCAGGCACAGACAAGCGAGAAGAGTGGCGATGGTTATCGGTATTCGGCGCGGCACTGGCTGCATGTAACCCCGGTATAGCCCTACGGTTGTGCTGTCACGTCACATTGGCACCGTCGATCCCCTGTCGCGGCGCCATCAGTCCGAGTTCGCGCAGGCGTCCTCGTACACTGCAATGCGATGGATCCCTCCCGGAAACGTAGGGTACGGCTCGTGCTGGCGCTGTCAGTCGCCGTTCTGCTTGCAGGCGTGCTGGTCTACACCAGCTTCAGCTCGTCGACGGAGGCCAGCACGCCGTCCGAGGTCATGCGCAACGCCGATCCCGGCCGCTCCTACGAGCTCACCGGCAAGGTCGTCAAGGGTTCGGTGGAGCGGGTGGGGGAGCGGCTGGAGTTCGCCATTCGCGATCGCGACGGCAGCGCATCGGTCCCTGTCGTCTACTCCGGAGTCGTGCCGGACCCATTCCGCGAGGGGCGGGAGGTCATCGTCTCGGGCAAGCTCGAGGGCAGGCGCTTCGCGGCCGAGCGCGACTCGCTGGTGACCAAGTGCCCGTCGAAGTTCACCGAGGACAAGAAGAAGACCACGTAGCGTGGCCGGCGTAGGGTCTGCCTGCCTCTTCGTCGCCCTGCTGACCGCGCTCTACGCGGCGGGCGCCTCGGTCTACGGCGCCGTCTCGGGGCGGCGCGACTTCGTGGTCTCGGGCCGGCGGGCGATGTACTGCGTGGCCGTTCTGTGCATCGCGGCCACCGCGGTGCTGCAGTCCGCATTCCTGCGCTCGGACTTCTCGTTCAAGCTGGTGGCGGACGGGTCGTCCACCGACACGCCGACGTTCTACAAGGTCACCGCCATGTGGGCGACCCAGGACGGCTCGCTGCTGCTCTGGGCGCTGCTGCTCTCGATCTTCTCCAGCGTGGTCCTGTTCGTGACCCGCCGGTCGCTGCGCGAGATCGCGCCCTGGGCCACCGGTGTCCTGGGCGTGGTGGCGGCCTTCTTCCTGCTGCTGATGGTGGGTTGGGAGAACCCGTTCACCACGCTGGCGGCGCCGCCGGCGGAGGGGATGGGGCTCAACCCGCTGCTGCGCCACCCGGCGATGATGATCCACCCGCCGATGCTCTACACGGGCTACGTGGGCTTCTCGATCCCGTTCGCGTTCGCCGTCGGCGCGCTGATCACGCGCAACACGGGGGCCGACTGGATCCGCGCCACGCGCCGCTTCGCGCTGGTGGCGTGGACCTTCCTGGGCGTGGGCATCATGCTCGGCGCGCTGTGGTCCTACACCGAGCTGGGCTGGGGCGGCTACTGGGCCTGGGACCCGGTCGAGAACGCCTCGCTGCTGCCGTGGCTGACCGGCACCGCGTTCCTGCACTCGGTGATGGTGCAGGAGAAGCGCGGGATGCTGAAGGTCTGGAACGTGTCGCTGATCATGGCCACGTTCGTACTGGCCCTGCTGGGCACGTTCCTGGTCCGGTCGGGGATCCTCGACTCGATCCACGCCTTCGGCGCGTCCACGATCGGCACCCAGTTCCTGACCTTCATCGGCCTGGTCGTGGTGGTCTCGGTCGCGCTCGTGGTCTGGCGCCTGCCCGACCTGCGCAGCCAGTCACGGCTGGACTCGCTGATCTCGCGCGAGGCCTTCTTCCTGCTCAACAACCTGATCCTGGTGGCGCTGGCGCTTGTGGTCTTCTGGGGCACGTTCTTCCCGCTGATCTCCGAGGCCGTGACCGGCACGCAGGCCAGCGTGGGGCCGCCGTGGTTCAACCGCGTGGTCACGCCGCTGGCGCTGGTGCTGGTGGCGCTCATGACCATCGGCCCGATGCTGGCCTGGCGGCGGGTCACGTTCGCCGGGCTGGTGCGCTCGGTGCGCGCCCCGGCGCTGTTCAGCGCCGTCGTGGTCGTGGTGCTGATACTGGCCACCAACGCCACCGACAGCCGGCCCGCCCTGGCCATGTTCGCCCTGGTGGCGCTGCTGCTCGGCGTGGTGGTCCAGGAGTTCACCCGCGGCGCGCTGGCGCGGCGGGCCCTGAGCGGCGAGCGGCTGCCCACCGCCCTCGGCCAGCTGGTGGGGCGCAACCGGCGCCGCTACGGCGGCTACATCGTGCACGCGGGCATCGCGGTGCTGTTCCTCGGGGTGGCGGGATCGTCGGCGTTTCACCTGCAGAAGGACGTGCGGCTGTCGCCGGGGCAGAGCTTCGACGCGGGCGACTACCGCGTGACCTACGTCAAGCCGACCGCGCGCCTCGGCGCCGACGACGCCGGCACAGGGGCGCCGATCTCGTTCGGGGCGGTGCTGCGGGTGCGCAAGGGCGACGAGGTCACCACGCTGCACCCCTCGCGCAACTTCTTCCCGACCCAGGACGCCTCCAAGGGCGCCACCGCGCGCTACTTCGAGGGCGAGGCCACCAGCGAGGTCGACGTGCGCTGGGGGCTGCGGCGCGACTTCTGGGTGGCCATGCGGCCCGACATCAGCTCGCTGGACAAGCCGATCCGCGACGCCGACCGGCGCTTCCCGAACCCCGGCGCCGACGCCCAGGCGCTGCTCATCGGTGCGTTGGCCGAGAACTACCGCCAGAACCCGCCCCCGGCCACCTTCCGCGCGATCGTCTCGCCGCTGGTGTCGTGGATCTGGATCGGTGGCGGGATCGTGTTGCTGGGCGCGCTGCTGGCGGCCTGGCCGTCGCCTGAGGCACGCCTGCGGCGCGTTCGCAGCCTGTACTCGGCGCGGCTGGGCAAGGAGCTGGCGGGCCGCACCTAGAACCCGCGACCGGGGCGCCTCCCTAGGCTCCGGATCGTGGAGTACGGGCTCGCGCTGATACTGCTGGTCGCCGTCGTGACCGTCGTCGTCGTGCGCCCGCTCGTCTACCGCGAGGACGATGCCGCCGAGGTGGGCGCCGCGCGCGCCGAGCTCGAGGCGGCCAAGGAGGCCAAGTACCGCGAGATCCGCGACGCCGAGCTGGATCGCCAGATGGGCAAGCTCTCCGCCGACGACTACCGCGCCATCGACCGCGAGCTGCGCGCCGAGGCCATCGAGATCCTGCGCCGCCTCGACGAGCTCGACAGCCACGCGCCGCGCGTCTGAGGCCGCTCGTAGCCGCTTGCGGCGCCGCCCGGGGCCAGCGCGCCGGGACGGTTGCCCGCTACCCTGCTGCGGCGATGGGCCTCGAAGCGATTCTCAGCGGTGTGCAGGTGGTGCTGTCGGTCATCCTGATCGTCCTGATCCTGCTGCACTCGGGCAAGGACACCGGTCTCTCCGGCGCCTTTGGCGTGGGTGGTGGCAGCGGCCCGCTCGGTGGCGGCTCGCTGGTGGAGCGCAACCTCAACCGCTGGACCGTCGGGTTCGCCACGCTGTTCGTGCTGAACGTGATCGTGTTGCTCAAGCTCTAGCCCGTGCCGCCGCTACCGCGGCGGCGTGACGGTTGCGGCGCTCAGTAGCCGCCGAAGGAGCTGACGTTGCCGGTGATCTCGACCCAGGCGCCGTTGCCGCGGTTGCGTGTGCGGCTGGCCGCCGGGCGGCGGGTCATCCCGGTCCAGGCGCGCCCGTCCCAGTAGCGCTTGCCGCGGCCGGCGGGGTCGGGGTACCAGCCCGGGGGACTGCTGGATGAGGAGCCAGAAGGAGCGTTCATTGTGGCGGTGGGGTCGGGGTTGCTTTCTCTAACCCTTCTCGGCAGCACGTGTTGCGCCTTGAGGGGGCGCTGGACGGATCTGCGAGGCGGCGCGGACGCTGTCCTGGGTTTGACTGGCATCACCAGTCAAAGTCAGGACGGCGTCGCACCAGTGCGCCCGAGAGGACTCGAACCTCCACGATCTTTCGATCACCAGCCCCTCAAGCTGGCGCGTCTACCAATTCCGCCACAGGCGCGCGAACGGGGCGCCGATCATAGCGCTGGCGGGTAGCCCGTCCCGTTCCGTCCGAGCGGTCGGTACTCTACGAACACATGTTCGCTGTACAGCTCTCGACAGCCACCGGAAGAGGTGCCACATGGCCGATCTGAAGGACCTCAACCTCACCAAGCGCCAGCAGGAGATCTTCGAGTTCATCAAGCGCTACTCGGCCAAGTACGGCTACCCGCCGACTGTCCGCGACATCGGCAAGGCCATCGGCCTGACCTCGTCGTCCACGGTGCACGCTCACCTTTCGAACCTGGAGAAGTCCGGGCTGCTGCGCCGCGACCCGAGCAAGCCGCGGGCGATCGAGCTCCTGGTCGACAAGGCCAAGCGGGCGCGGACCGCGGTCGAGTCCGCCGCCGGGGGAGCCTTGCCCGTCGTCGGCCAGGTGGCCGCCGGCTCGCCGGTCCTGGCCGAGGAGAACATCGAGGAGTACGTGCAGATCCCCGACCTGGCCGGCGGTGACGAGGGCGAGTTCATCCTCGCGATCACCGGTGACTCGATGATCAACGCCGGTATCCACGACGGCGACCACGTGGTCGTCCACTCGCAGGAGACGGCGACCGACGGCGACATCGTCGTCGCGCTGGTCGGCGATTCGGAGGCCACCTGCAAGCGTTTCTTCAGGGAGAGCAACCACATCAGGTTGCAGCCCGAGAACGATCTGCTCGAGCCCATCCTCAGCGATGAGGTCCGCGTGCTCGGCAGGGTGGTGGGGGTACTGAGGAGGGTCTCATGAGCGCCGCGGTCGCAGACCGCCCCCGCCTCTTCGGGGATGCCCGCCGCCCGTTCGGTCGCGACGACGCCGCGCGGCGTCGCTCCGAACTGTCCGGTGGCGACAGGCCGACGACGCTCGAGCAGCGGCTCGAGCGCGTATGGGAGGGCCTCGTCGCCGATCGCAGCACCGCCAGCTGTCTGGTGTGCGGGTCCGACGGCCAGTGGACGCGCCTCGCGGCGCCCACGCACGCCGTGGACCCGCACCCGGGGGCGGCGTTCCGGTGCGGCGGCTGCGGGAGCGTCGTCGCCTAGGCAAGGCGCCCGAACCGTCCTAGACTGGATCGTTGCTGGCTAGACAGTCGCGGGCGCGGGAGAGAAAACCTGCGCTCGAGGAAAGTCCGGACACCGCAGGGCAGGGTGGTCGATAACGCCGACCCGGGGAAACCCGCGGGAAAGTGCCACAGAAATACACCGCCTAAGCGACGGATCCGCACGTGCGTCCGTCGCCGGTAAGGGTGAAATGGTGCGGTAAGAGCGCACCGGCGCCGTGGTGACACGGCGGCCAGGCAAACCCCACCCGGTGCAAGGCCAAGCAGGGACGTCGAAGCTGCCCGCCGAGTCCCAGGTAGGCCGCAGGGCCGAGGGGCCCGCCCCGAGAGGGGCAGATGGATGACTGTCCACGACAGGATCCGGCTTACAGGCCAGCTAACGGAAGGCCCCCGCCCAGGCGGGGGCCTTCCCATTTTGGCACTAGCCTTCGGGCATGCCCGAGGCCATCGACTCCGGCGTCGCGCTCACCTGGATCGAGCGGGTCGGTAGTGAACGTCGCGAGCTGGTTCGCGACGAGGTCGCGGTCGAGGAGCCGCTCGAGATCCGCGTCGACGGCCGCGCGCTGGCCGTGACCATGCGCACCCCCGGCCACGACGAGGAGCTGGCCGTGGGCTTTCTGGTGGGCGAGGGTCTGATAGCCGGCGGCGCCGATGTGGAGTCGGCCGGCCCCAACGCCGAGCTGGAGGCCAACATCGTGGAGGTCGCCACGCGCGCTGGTCTGCGCCGCGATCCGTTCTCCGAACGCCGCTTTCACATGACCTCGTCGTGCGGGGTGTGCGGCAAGGGGGCCCTGGAGCAAATTCAGCTGGAGGTCCCCGAGCGCCCGCCGCAGCCCGGCATCCGGCTGGATCCCGAGACCGTTCTGCGTTTGCCCGGCGGGGCGCGGAACGCCCAGGAGGCGTTCGACCGCACGGGTGGCATCCACGCCACCGCGCTTTTCAGCGCGGGCGGCGAGCTGCTGGTGGTGCGCGAGGACGTGGGTCGCCACAACGCGATGGACAAGGCCGTCGGCTCGCTGCTGCTCGGGCCGGGGGCGGCCACCGGCGCCCTGGCCTGCCTGAGCGGGCGGATCGGCTTCGAGCTGGTGCAGAAGGCGGTCATGGCGGGTCTGGCGGGGATCGTGGCCGTGGGGGCGCCCACCTCGCTGGCGGTGGCGCTGGCCCAGGAGCACGGGCTGCTGATGTGCGGCTTCGTCCGCGACGGCACGTTCAACGTGTACTCCGGCGCCGAGCAGGTATCGGGCCGCTCCGGGGAATAGCACCGGCCGTCGTCCGGTTGGAATAGTCTCTCGCGCGCATGCTTCTGCTGGCCTTCGTCATACCGTTCGTGCTGCTCGGCGCGGTCGTGGTCTTCATCGCCTTCTCCGGCGGACCAGGCCAGGCCCGTGAGGCCTACCTGACCCGCGGCGGCACGGCTTTCAAGGTCATCGTCTTGGTGGCCTTCGTGGTGCTCGGTGTCGGCGTGCCCGGCCTGGTGCTGGTCAACCGGGGCGAGGCCGAGGGCGGTACGGGCGCCCTGCGTAGCCAGGGCCTGACCAGCGCGGAATCCAACGGCAAGCAGCTCTTCCGCCAGCGCTGCGCCAGCTGCCACACGCTCGGCGCGGTCAACGCCCGCGGGGTCACCGGTCCCAACCTGGACCGCATCGGCGCGGTCACCCCCAAGCGCATCCTCTCCGCCATCCGCAACGGCGGTACCGGGCAGGGCCGCATGCCCCGCAATCTGCTCACCGGGCCCGACGCGCAGGACGTGGCCCAGTACGTGGCCAAGGTAGCCGGCCGCAATTAGCCGCGGCTCCCACGCCGGTCCAACCCGCACCTTGGGGCAAATGGCGCAAGTGCGGGCATTTTCAACCGCCGAGACGCCTGCTACAGTGCCCGCCGTTGACGCCAAGGCCCCATCCGGGGCGTGGGGGATCCAGAGGCCGAGAGGCCAGGGGCGAACGGCCGGCGACGGCCAAGGGCAGCTCTTTCAGCCCGAGCCCGACAGCTAACCCCGCAGGCATTCGGAAAGAGAGCAGATGTCACCAGCCGCCGGTGCCCGCCTACTGCGGGAAGACGAACACTACGATCCGCCCCTCGCGGCCGTTCCGTACGAGCGTCGCACGGTGAAGATCACCGGCCAGCCGGTGCCCGCTCGCCGGCGTCCGTCGCCGGCCGCCCAGCGGATCCAGGCGCGCCCCGATCGCATTGTCCTGTGGGCTTTCCTGTTCGGGCTGTTCCTGGTGTTCATGGCCGTCGTCACCGCCAGCGCCTAGAGCGCGCCCAGCTCCCTTCAGACCGCGCTTAGGCGCGCGGCCTACTTTCGCCGCATAGCGGAGATCCATCCGCTCCCGCCGGTGCGTATTACCGGTGAGGATTCGCGTCGAACTAGAGAAGGAAGCTGCGATGAAGACCAAGGAGAGCCGGTTTCTCGTCCATGACGACCTGACCGCACCGGAGCGCAGCCAGCCGATCGTCAAGGCCGCCGTCAGCGCGGGAGGGCAGTTGTCCAACATCGTCGGCGTGCTGGCCGGATCGCCGGCCGCCTTGCGTGCCTTCACCCGAATGCGCGCAGAGCTTCGCCATGGCACCCTGAGCGTGGCCACCCAGCAGCGGATCGGGCTGGCCGTCGCGCAGCACCAGGGAAGCGAGTTCGCGCTGGCCACACTGCTCCGCACCGGTCGCGAGGCCGGCCTGGGCATCGACGAGATGGCCCTGGCGCGTGAGTTCGACTCCCACGACGACGTCGAGGCCGCGCTGCTGCGCTACGTCAGGGCGCTCCTCGAAGCCGACGGCCGGCCCCCGCTGCACGTGCACGAAGCGGCTCGCGAGGCCGGCTGGGAGGACGAGCAGATCCTGGAAGCGATCGCGCACGTGGCCATGAGCTCGTTCGCAAACCTCGTGACCCGCGCGGGCGACGTGCCGGTGGACGGATCGGGCGAGGAAGCGCGCCTCCTCCAAGCTGCATAAAACGACCTCTGGGCGTACTCCGGCGTGTCCTTTACAGTTGGGTTCATGCCTGCCCCGGGTGGAGTGGCGATCGAGGCGCGGCCGGAGGTTTCCGATATCGATCGGTCCCCCTGCTGCTCCCTCTACCACCGCGCGATCGAGATGGTCGGCAAGCGCTGGACCGGCGCGATCCTGATGGTCATGCTCGAAGGCCCGGTCCGCTTCTCGGAGATCCGTCAGCTTGTGCCCGACCTCTCGGACCGGCTCCTCTCCGAGCGCCTGAAGGAGCTCGAGGGCGAGAACATCGTGGCCCGCCGCCAGGACTGTGATTCGCCGTCCTGCGTGCGCTACGAGCTCACCGAGAAGGGCCAGGCGCTGGAGCCGGCCGTGCGCGCCCTGAAGCGCTGGGCGCACGACTACAGGTAGAGCGCCGGTCGTTCAAGCTCTGCGGGGGGTCCGGGGGGCGTGAGCCCCTGGAGGTGGCGCCGGCCGGCCAAGGGTCTGCGGGGGGTCCGGGGGGCGTGAGCCCCCTGGAGGTTCTCCCGGTAGCCTGCGGCTTCCCCCGCCGTTCAAGTGAACAGCGACCGAAGGAAGACAGCGATGGCCGACCAGCCCAGCAGCGCCGATGACGTCCGTGCCCTAGTCGAGGAGCAGGACATCCGCTTCATCCGGCTCTGGTTCACCGACATCCTGGGCCAGCTCAAGAGCTTCTCGATCAACTCCGCCGAGATGGAGGACGCGTTCGAGGGCGGCATGGGCTTCGACGGATCTTCGATCACCGGCTTCAACGCGATCGAGGAATCGGACATGATCGCCATGCCCGACGTGTCGACGTTTCGGGTGCTGCCCTGGCGTCCCAGCGAAGCCGGCGTGGCGCGCATGTTCTGCGATGTGCTCACGCCCAACCGCGAGCCCTACGAGGGCGACCCGCGGCACGTGCTCAGGCGCGCGCTCGAGCGGGCGGAGTCGATGGGATTCGACACCTTCAACGTGGGGCCGGAGCTGGAGTACTTCTACTTCCGCAACGCCCGCCCAGAGCATGGCCAGCCCGAGATCCTTGACGAGGGCGGCTACTTCGACCTGACCACCCTGGACGCCGGCTCGGACGTGCGCCGCGACACCGTGCTTGCGCTTGAAGAGCTGGGCATGCACGTGGAGTACAGCCACCACGAGGTGGGTCCGTCCCAGCATGAGATCGACATGCGCTACGCGCCGGCGCTGAAGATGGCGGACGACTGCATGACCTATCGGATCACGGTCAAGGAGTACGCCATGAAGTACGGCTGGCACGCCACCTTCATGCCCAAGCCGCTGTTCGGCGAGAACGGCTCCGGGATGCACACGCATATGTCGCTGTTCAAGGACGGCGCCAACGCCTTCTATGACGCCGACGACCAGTTCTACCTGTCGTCGGTGGGCAAGGCGTTCATCGCGGGCCAGCTCCGCCACGCGCGCGAGATGAGCTCGGTGTTCGCGCAGTGGGTGAACAGTTACAAGCGCCTGGTGCCCGGCTACGAGGCGCCGGTGTATGCGGCCTGGTCGCGGCGCAACCGTTCGGCGCTGGTACGGGTGCCGCTCTATCACCCCGGCAAGGAGCAGGCCACGCGCATGGAGCTGCGCTGCCCCGACCCGGCGTGCAACCCCTACCTGACGTTCGCGATCCTGCTGAACGCCGGGCTGGAGGGCATCGAGAAGGGCTACGAGTTGCCCGAGCCGATGGAGAAGAACCTCTACCACCTCTCGCCCGACGAGCGAAAACGGCTGGGTATCGAGCAGCTCCCCGAGACGCTCGGCGAGGCCATCGAGCTGACCAACGAGTCCGAGCTGGCGCTGCGCACCTTCGGCGAGCACATCTTCAACCGCTTCATCGAGATAAAGCGTCAGGAGTGGGAGGACTACCGCGTGCAGGTCTCGCAGTGGGAGCTCGACCGCTACATGTCGATCCTCTAACCCCCGCACCACAGGGGGTCAGTCACCGTGCGGTGCACGCTGAGACTGCAACCGCGCGAACCGTCGCGCGACGGTCCATCGGCTCCAACCCAGGGTTCGCGCGATGGCGGCGAAGGAGTGACCGAGCTGGCCGTGACCGGTGAGGATGACGGTGTCCGCGTCGGCGTCGCGAGCCAGTGCCGATAGCGATTCCGGCGTTGGCGGCGGGCCCGCACCGTCGTATTCGAACTCCAAGGCGTACGCCTCCGCGCCGGCCTGATCGGCCACGAACGCCTGGTACGTGGCGATCGATTCAATGCCGCCGCCTCCGAACGGCCTCAAGGCTTCCCCGACGGCGACGAATCGAGGCGAGTCCAGTCCGACGATGGCTCGGTGTGCGCTCCACTTGAAGTCGGCGGGGCGTGGGACCAGACCGGCCCGGACGGGATTGAGGGCTATGTAGCGCAGCGCTCGGCGCAGGTGCGAGTCAGTCGTGACGGGTTGAGAGGCGAAGCGGCCTTGGAAAACGTGGCCGTAGGTGCCGCGGCGATCGTTGTACCGGCGCGCCCACGCGGTCTCCAGCCGCTGCATGCCTCGCGAGAGCGTCGGCCCCTCGAGACGAACCAGAAGATGGATGTGGTTCGGCATCAGGCAGTACGACAGGCACGTCCACTCAAAGTCACGCACCGTCGACCACAGCAGGTGGAGGAAGAGCTGATGCTCGGCATCGTCCGCGAACAGCAGCATGCCCTTGTTGCTGCGTGCGGTTATGTGCTGAACGCCACCTGGGAGATGGAGTCTGGGCCGGCGCGCCATTGTTAGGTGGAGGCTCCAGAGGGGTCACCTTCGCCCCTCTGCACCGCACGGTGACTGACCCCCTGTGGTGCGTGGCTGGCGTAGGCTTGCATTGGGGTGAGCGCGGAGGACCTGAGCAGGCGGGATTTCTTGGAGCGGACCGCGTATGCGGCGGGGCTGGCCGGCATGGCGGGCGTGCTGCCGGCGAGCACGCTGCTGTACGAGGCCGCCGAGGCCGAGGCGCGCCGGGCGCGGCTGCCCAGCCCGCGCAACATCGAGATCGACCACTTCGTGATCCTGATGATGGAGAACCGGTCCTTCGACCACTACTTCGGCTGGGTGCCCGGGGCAGACGCCAGCCAGCGCCAGAGCTTCCGCGACGCGGCGGGCAACCAGGTGCCCACACGCCCGGCGGACAACCTGGGCAGCGCCCGCTGGCAGGGCTGCGGCTACTCCGATCCCGGGCACGGCTGGAAGTCGGGGCGCGCGCAGCTGCGCAACGGGTTCATCGGCCCGGGCAGCGGCAACGACGTCTTCGCGCTGAGCTACTACCAGCGCGGCCAGCTGCCGTTCATCCACGAGGCCGCGCTGCGCTACACGCTGTACGACCGTTACTTCTGCTCGCTGCTGGCGCCGACGTTCCCCAACCGCTACTACAAGTGGGCCGCCACGTCCGCCGGCAAGACGGCGAACATCGACCAGGTCGATGTCGACAAGGGCGGCAACCAGTTCGAGACCATCTTCGACCGCGCCATCGGCCGCGGCCTGAGCGCTCGCTACTACTACTCGGACCAGCCGTTCTCGGCCGTCTACGGCACCCGCGGGCTGGGCTGGTCCAGCTCGATCGCGCGCTACTACTCCGACTGCGCCGCGGGCACGCTGCCCAACATCTCGATCGTGGACCCGCCGTTCCGCGACGGTGGTGGTGGCGACGGCCTGTCCGCCGACGACCACCCGCTCGGCGACGTGCGCCTGGGCCAGGCGTTCATGGCGGACGTGGCAAACGCATTCGTGCGCTCACCCAACTACCGCCGCGGCGCCCTGTTCCTGGTCTACGACGAGTGGGGCGGCTTCTTCGATCACGTCCGCCCGCCGCGCGTGCCCGACATCCGGGCCTCGCGCGACCTGGACAGCGACTTCGGCCAGATGGGTTTTCGCATCCCGGCCCTGGCCATCTCGCCGTATACGCGCGGGGCCCGGAGAAACCGGCCGGAGTTCCGGGTCGACCACGGCATCCACGGGCACGAGTCGATCCTGAAGCTGATCAGCCACCGCTTCGGCCTCGGGCATCTGACCAGGAGGCACCGCTACGCGCGCAACATCGGCCACAGCTTCGACTGGGCCAACCCCGACTTCGAGCCGCCGTCGCTGCCCGACCCGCCGCAGGTGGCTTCGGCGCCCTGCTCGGCCGGCGGCGGTGGGAACCGCCTGCTGGACCCGGGCGCCTCCCACAAGGGCGATCTGGACGGCCTCAGTCAGCTGGCGGACCGCTTCGGCTTTCGCACCTACGAAGGCCGCGCCGACCAGATCTTCACGCGCCCCGACGCGGTCAAGAAGGGCTACCGCAAGGCGAAGTAGCGAGGGCGCTCAGGCCTCGGGAGGGTCCGGCGGACCGAGGACCGTCTCGCAGTCCACGATGCCGTTCTCGACCGAGTCGACGAGCACCGTGTCCTCGCCGTCGCCGCAGTCGATCGAATCGGCGTCGCCGTCGCGGGCGTCGATCCGGTCGTTGCCGGCGCCGCCGCTGATGTCGTCCTCGCCTCTGCCCCCTGTGATGCGGTCGTTGCCGTCGCCACCGTCCAGCCCGTCGTTGCCCCGGTCGCCGGCCAGGCGATCGTTGCCAGCCTGGCCGCGCAGGTCGTCACCGGCGGCGTCGCCCGAGCCCGGTGGGCCGGCGAAGAGCGTGTCGTTGCCGCTGCCGCCGAAGGCCTCGTCGTTGCCCGATCCTGCGGCCAGGCGGTCGTTGCCGGAGTCGCCGAAGAGCACGTCGTCCCCCGAGTCGCCGGTCAGGCGATCGCGGCCCTGGCCGCCGCGCACACGGTCGCGGCCGCTGCGCCCGCGGATGCGGTCGTTGCCCCGTTCGCCGTAGAGGCGGTCGCCGGAGCTGCCACCGTCGATGCGGTCGTTGCCGCGACCCCCGTAGACACGGTCGGCGCCACCCAGCGAGCGCACGCGGTCGTTGCCGCGACCTGCCTTGATCTTGTCGGCCCGCGCGGTGCCGACGATCCGATCGGAGCGGCTCGAGCCCTTGATCGTGGCCGCCGCGGCCGGTACCGCGAGCGCCAGCGCGGCCGCAATGGCCACGGCGGTGAGCGCATGCGCGCCATCCCGGTTCCCCCGCATTGCGCGAGCCTAGAGCCAAGCCGCTTACCGGTGTCGCAACAACGTGGGCGAATCGCGGCGTTGGCCCCCCACGCGCGGCCCCGTGACCGTGGTAGAACCTGACCGAATGAGCCGCGTGTTCGCAGTTCCCGGTGGCTCGCGCGCGAAGTGGATCGTGTTCGTCGTGTGGATCGTGGGGATCTTCCTCTCGCTCGGCGCCAATCTGCCCGGCAAGTTCACCGACGCGGAGAAGAACGAGTCGTCGTCCTTCCTGCCCGGCGACGCCGAGTCCACGGCCGTGTTGAACAAGACCAAGAAGTTGCAGGGCGACGAGCTGGCCCCGGCCGTGATCGTGTTCCGGCGCCAGTCCGGGCTCACCGCGGCCGACAGGCGCATGATCACCCGGGACGTCGCGAAGCTGGCCGCCAAGCGCTACTCGAGCGTGGTGGCCGACGGCGCCACCGCGGCCTCGGGCGGCCAGAAGCGGCGCGGCGGCTCCGGTGCCCAGGACAAGCCCTCCGGTGCGGGCGGTGCGCCGGGCTGCTCGGGTCCAACCTCCCCCGTGGCGGGGCAGCCGGCGGGCTACCGGCCGTTCGTGGGGCCGATCTGCTCGACCGACGGCAAGGCCGCGATCGTGACGGCGTATCTGAAGGGCGGCGGTGGCGACTCCAGCGCCATCCTCGACCCGATCGACGGGTGGCGCGACCAGGTGTCCGATCCTGGAGGCGGGCTGGCGGTCAAGATCACGGGCGGCGCCGGCTACTCGGCCGACGCGATCAAGGTCTTCGAAAGCATCAACGGCACGCTCCTGCTGGCCGCGGTGACGCTGGTGATCGTGCTGCTGATCCTGATCTACCGCTCGCCGATCTTCCTCTTCGTCCCGCTGACCGCGGTGATCTTCGCCGAGATGCTGGCCCGCTCGGTGGGCTACGGCATCTCCGAGCTCGGAGTCACGATCAACGGGCAGAGCAGCTCGATCATGTCCGTGCTCGTGCTGGGCGCGGGCACCGATTACGCCCTGCTGATCGTCTCCCGCTTCCGCGAGGAGCTGCACCACACCACCGATCGCCACGTGGCCATCGCGGCCGCCATGCGCTCGGCCGGTCCCGCGGTCTTCGCCTCGGCGGCCACTGTGGTCATGGCGCTGCTGTGCCTGAGCATCGCCAAGGTCAACGGCACCGCCGGCCTGGGGCCGATCGGCGCGATGGGAGTGGCCTGCGCGGCGCTCTCCATGCTCACGCTGCTGCCCGCGCTGCTGACCATCTTCGGCCGCCGCGCCTTCTGGCCGTTCGTGCCCCACACACCCGAGACCGCGCCCACCGCGGTCCAGGAGAAGAGTGGCTTCGCGGCGTTCGGCGCCTCGCTGGTCGCGCTGGTCCTGCTGCCGCTGACGATCGTGACCGCGCTGCTGCGGAGGCTGGTCGGGCTCGTCTCCGGCGGGCGTGCGCGCACACCGTCGGTGATCAGCGTTTTCGACCGGGCCGCGTTCACGCCCTACGAGCTCAGGCGCTACAGCCACGAGCGGCCAAGCGACGCCACCCACGGTTTCTGGGCCCGGGTCGGTGAGCGCGTGGCCGCAGGTCCGCGCCGGGTGGCCGCTGGAACGGTGGTGATCCTGCTGGTCATGTGCGGCGGCCTGGCGTTCTTCTCCACGGATCTGACCACCAACGACAGCTACACCACGGAGGTCGAATCGGTCGCTGGTCAGAAGCTGTTGTCCAAGAGCTTCCCGGCGGGCGCGTCGGTGCCCACGGACATCGTGGTTCCCCGGGGCGGCGACGTGGCCGCCGTGCGCCGGGCCGTCGCCGGCGCGAAGGGGGTGGAGGCCGTGAGCGGCCCCGTGGCCCAAGGCGACGCCGGCACGCTCGTGCAGGCCACGCTTGGTCCGCAGCCCTACTCGACCACGGCGTTCGACCTGGTTCCCGGCATCCGGTCGGTGGCAAGCAGGGCCAGCGACGGGACCGAGGTCGGCGGTCCGACCGCCATCGAGTACGACCTGCGCCAGGCCTCGGCCTGGGACTCCAAGGTGATCCCACCGATCGTGCTGGTGGTGGTGTTCCTGATCCTGATGGTGCTGTTGCGGGCGGTGGTGGCTCCGCTGGTGCTGATCGGCACGGTGATCCTGTCCTACGCCGCCGCGCTCGGCGTGGGCTATCTGGTCTTCGACCTGGTCTTCGGCTTCCCGGGCTCGGACCCCTCGCTGCCGCTGTTCGCGTTCGTGTTCCTGGTCGCGCTGGGGGTTGACTACAACATCTTCCTGGTGGCGCGTGCGCGCGAGGAGACGCTCAAACACGGCACCCAGAAGGGCATGCTGCGCGCGCTGGCCGTGACCGGCGGCGTGATCACCAGCGCCGGGATCGTTCTGGCCGGCACGTTCAGCGTGCTGGCCATCCTGCCGCTGACATTCCTGACCGAGATCGGCTTCGTGGTGGCTTTCGGCGTGCTGCTGGACACGTTCCTGGTGCGCAGCGTGCTGGTGCCCGCTCTGATGGTGCAGATGGGCGACAAGGTCTGGTGGCCGTCGTCGCTGGCTAAGGGTCGAGCAGACGAGCCAGAGCTTCAGGCGTCGTGACCGGCGCCTGGCAGGCGAAGCGCTCGCACACGTAGGCGGTCGCGGCGCCGTGCACCGCCGGCCGGTCGGCCAGCAGTGGCACGCCGTCGGGCTCGCCTCCCGCCAGGACCAGGTGCGGGCGCAGACGGCCTCGCACCACGCGCTGCAGCTCGCTGGTGTCAGGCCCCACCAGGGCCACCTCCTGCACGGGGGACAGGTGGAAGTCGGCGGCCAGCAACAGGTGCGAGAACGCCTGTGGGTGCTTGGCCGCCAGCGGGTGCAGTAGCGCCAGGACGCCCTCTGCACGCTGTTCGTAGGAGTGTTCGCCGGTCAGGGCGGCCAGCCGCAGCAGGGCCAGCGCAGTGGCGGCGTTGCCTGACGGGATCGGGTGGTCCTCCAGATCCTTGCGCCGGGCGACCAGCTGTTCGTGATCGCTCGAGGTCTCGAAGAAGCCGCCGCGCTCGTCGTCGGCGAAGCGCTCGATCAGCGTGTCGGCCAGCGCGCGGGCCTCGGAGAACCAGCGTGGCTCGAAGGTGGCCTCGTACAGCGTCAGCAGCGCGTCCAGCAGGAACGCGTGATCCTCGAGGTATGCGTTCAGCTTGGCCTGGCCGTCCTTGTATGTGCGCAGCAAACGGCCCGTGTCGTCGCGCAGCTCACGCAGGACGAAGTCAGCGGCCTGGCGGGCGGCCTCCAGGTAGCGGGGCTCCTCGAGCGCAGCTCCGGCTTCGGCCAGCGCTGCGATGGCCAGCGCGTTCCATGCGGTCAGGCGCTTGTCGTCCAGGGCGGGCCACACGCGCTGCGCCCGGGCCTGGTAGAGGCGGCTGCGGATGCCGGCCAGGTCGTCGGGCTCGCTGCGGCCGCGGGTGAGGATCGAGCGGCCCTCGAAGTTGCCGCCCGGCTGTACCCCGAAGTATGCGGCCGCCAGCTCGGCGTCCTCGGGCCCCAGGACCTGGCGCAGCTGGTCGGGGGTCCACACGTAGAACAGGCCCTCTTCGCCCTCGGAATCGGCGTCCAGCGCCGACATGAAGCCGCCCTCGGGACCGCGCAGCTCGGTGAGCATCCAGTCCAGCGTCTCCTGGCAGACGCGGCGCAGCAGCTCGTCGCCGCTGACCTGCCAGCCGTGCAGGTACGCCCGCGCCAACAGCGCGTTGTCGTAGAGCATCTTCTCGAAGTGGGGCACCAGCCAGCGCCTGTCCACCGAGTAGCGGGCGAAGCCGCCGCCGACCTGGTCGTACATGCCGCCGCCGGCCATCGCGCGGAGCGTGCCCAGGCTCATCTCGGTCTCGCCGCGCGCCAGCAGGAACTCGATCGTCGATGCCGGCGGGAACTTGGGGGCGCCTCCGAAGCCGCCGTGCTCGGCGTCGTACAGCTCGCTCAACCTGGCCGCCGCCGTCTCGACGACACCTGTGTCCAGCGCCGCCTCGGACGGCTCCAGGCCGGCGCCGCCGCGCAGGCGCTGCGCCACCCGGTCCGCGCTGGCACGGATGTCGTCCTTGCGCTCGTCCCACGCCTGGCGCACGGCGTCCACGACCATCGTCCACGACGGCAGCCCGTGCCGCTCCTGCGGCGGGAAGTAGGTCCCGGCGTGGAAGGGCACCTGCTCGGGAGTCAGGAACACGTTCAGGGGCCACCCGCCCTGCCCGGTCATGGCCTGGCAGGCCTCCATGTAGATGGCGTCCAGGTCCGGGCGCTCCTCGCGGTCGAGCTTGATGCACACGAAGCGCTCGTTCATGAACGCGGCCGTCGCTTCGTCCTCGAACGACTCGCGCTCCATCACATGGCACCAGTGACACGCCGAGTAGCCGATCGACAGGAGGATGGGAGCGTCGCGCTCGGCCGCGGCGGCCAGCGCCTCGGGCCCCCACGGGTACCAGTCCACGGGGTTGTCCTTGTGCTGGAGCAGGTAGGGCGACGTCTCGCCGGCCAGGCGGTTGGGCATGTCCCGAGGCTAGAGCCGCGGCGCGCGCGCCAGGCGGCGCAGACCGCCACC
Organism: uncultured Solirubrobacterales bacterium; assembly: GCA_963750365.1. Taxonomy (GTDB): domain Bacteria; phylum Actinomycetota; class Thermoleophilia; order Solirubrobacterales; family Thermoleophilaceae; genus JAAYBF01. Next base: position 1,577,829 of record CAVVQE010000002.1, on the reverse strand, counting down.
GGTGCCCACCAGCGCGGCGCCGGCCAGCGCCAGCAGCACCAGGTCCAGGCCGGTGAAGGGCAGCGATCCGCCGCCGTCGCGGCCGCCGCCGGCGGCCCCGGACGGCCCGGCGGATGCCGTGCCGGCGCCGTAGTTCGTGCCTTGTCCCGAGCCACCGAGCGTGCCCAGCACCCCGGGGCCGAGGTCCGAGTAACCGGCCACGGCAGCAGGCGGCCGGCTGTCGGCCACCGGGGCGGTCGGGCGCGGCTGGGCGCCGGAGTGCTTCTTCGCGGCCTTCGCCGGCGGCGGCTGCGCAGCCGCCGCCTCGGCTGGCGGTGGTCTGGCGGGGTCCGGCTCGGGTGAGCCCAGGGCCAGGGCGCCGACAACCACGGCGGCGATCACGGCCGCCAGCGTTCCCGCGCCGGCCAGCTGTCCCTTGGAGCCCTTGCCGGCGGCGCCGGCGCCGTGAGCGGCTCCACCACCGGCGCCACCACCGCCCGCGGCGCCACCGCCAGCGGCGGCTGCGCCTCCCGCTGCGGTCGCGGCGGTCAGCGTCTTGGCCGCGAGCGCGGCGCCGAGCGGCGGGAACAGCAACTGCATGTCGGCGCGCCGAGCCGGGATAGCGGCGGCGAACGCGCTGCACAGCGCGCAGTCGGCCAGGTGCGCCTTCAGGCGCCGCCCACGCCGGCCGCGGCCGTCGGAGTCGGACAGCTTCGTCTGCACCTGCCCGCACTGCATGTCACGGCCCCCGCTCTGTGCGAGCAGCGTCGCGCGCGCTTCGTACACCGCCTGATTGGCAGCCGCCGGCGAGATGCCGAGCGCGGAGCCGATCTCGGCCGAGCCCAGGCCGGACAGCTCGCGCAGGACCAGCGCCGAGCGCTGGCGATCGGGAAGCGTCTCGAGATCCTGCACCAGCTGCGCCAGCCGCTCGCGTACCGCCGGGTCGGAGGCGGTCGCGGCCATCGCAGGCTCGTCGGCGATGGGCTGGGTGGCGGGTCGCCGCCGCGTCAGCGAGATCGCCTCGTTGTGGGCGATGCTCAGCAGCCACGCCTTCAGGCCGCCGGTGACGCGCTGGGACGCGATGGCGCCCAAGGCCTTCTCCATGGTGTTCTGGAGCGCGTCGCGTGCGTCCTCGGGGTCGTGGAGGAGCGACAGGCAGTAGCCGTACACGACGCCGTGGTAGCGGCTGTAGATCTCGCCGAACGCGTCCGGCTCGCCGTGCGCAGCAGCGCGGGCGAGCCGGTCGTCGCTGAGCCGTCCGTGGCTCAAGATGCTCCCGCGCCGGCGGTCCTTCGACGGCGCTGCGTGGGTTGGTGGGCCCGATAGCCGACGCTCACCGCACGCTGGGAGGAAGCCTCAGTACCAGGCGCATCCCCGCGCCCAGCCCCACCAGCAGCACTCCCGCGCCTGCCAGCAGGCCAAGGTCCATGCCCGTGAACGGCAGCCCCGCGCCGTCGCCGCCGCCCGAGCTCGCCGAGGGGGACGGATTCGAGCCGGAGTCGCTCTGGGGCGCAGGTCCCCCGTCGTCGATCTGGTTCTGCACGGTCGGACCGTCGGTGCTGTAGCCGTCTTCGGACGGCGTCTGCGCCGCGGCGGTCGCGGGAAGCAGGGTCAGGGAAAGCGCGGCCACGGCCAGGAGGCGGCGCAGGACGATGGAGCGGGCGGGTTGCGAGTTCATGCTCCATAGACGCAGCGTGAGGCCGATAGTCAGGGACTACCAGAAGCTGGCGCATAAACACTAGCCGGGCTGCCGCAGCTCGGCCCGCTTGATCTTGCCGCTCGCCGTCTTGGGCAGCGCCTGGGCGAACTCCACCAGGCGCGGGTACTTGTACGGCGCGGTCTGCTGCTTGACGTGATCCTGAAGTGCCCGCGCCAGCTGGTCGTCGGCCTCCACACCGTCGCGCAGGACCACCACGGCCCTCACCACCTGCCCGCGTTCCTCGTCGGGGGCGGCCACCGCGGCTGCTTCGGCCACGTCGGGATGGGCCACCAGCGCGGACTCCACCTCGAACGGACCGATCCGGTAGCCGGCGGAGATGATCACGTCGTCGGTGCGGCCCTCGAACCAGAGGTAGCCCTCGTCGTCCTGGCGGACGCGGTCGCCGGTGCGCCAGGTGCCCTCGGGCCCGTCCACGAAGAAGGTTGGCACCGTGGCCGGGTCGGCGCACAGCTCGCCGTCGTCGATCCAGAGTGTCGAAGCCCGGCAGCGCCACGCCCATCGAGCCCGGCCGCACCGGCGGCCCCAGCGGCATGCCGGTAAGCGCGCCCGTCTCGGTCTGGCCGTAGCCGTCGTGCACCGCGACCCCGACCCGGTCCTGCCACAAATTCACGATCTCGGGGTTCAGCGGCTCGCCGGCGGCCACGGCGTGGCGCAGGGTGGGCAGTTCGCGCAGCTCGGTGCGCTTGGCCATCACGCGGTACTCCGTCGGGGCCATGCACAGGACGGCGACCTGCTCGCGCTCGATCAGGTCCAGCCGCTCGGCGGGGTCGAAGCGGGCGTCGTGCAGCAGCGCGGTCGCTCCGCGCAGCCACGGCGCGATGAACGAATTGCGCGCCGACTTCGACCAGCCGCTGGCGGCGGTGCACCACGCCAGCTCGCCCGCGCGCGCGCCGAACCAGTGCTCGGCCTGCACCTGCTGGCCGGCCAGGTAGCGCTGGCCGTGGCGGATCGGCTTGGGGCGGCCCGAGGTGCCGGATGTGAACACGATCAGGGCGGGGGCGCGCGGGTCCAGGTCGGGCGCGGGGGAGGGGGCGCAGTCGAACAGGCGCTCGTCGGGCACCACCAGCAGCGTGCCGTCGAATCCCGCCTCGCGCACGGTGGCGGCGTTGCGCTCGTCGCACAGCACGGCCGCCGGCTCGACCGCGTCCATGCGCGTGCGCAGGTCCGCTGCGCGCAGCTGCTCGGTGCAGGGCAACGCCACGGCGCCCATCCGAAAGCACGCCACCAGCGCCAGGACCCACTCCAGCGCGGTTGCCGATGACCGTCATGACCACGTCGCCCTGACCGACCCCGCGCGCCGCCAGCGTCCCCGCCAGCCGCGCCGCGCGGTCGGAAACGGTCCCGAAGCTGTGCTCGGCGCGCTGGCCGGCGGAGTCGATGGTCACCAGCGCCGTGCGCGCCGGATCGGCGGAGTCGACCAGATCGCGGGCGAAGTTCACGGAGTCGGCAGGGGGGAGGCGGCGCTCACGGTGGGCATTGTTACCCACCCTCCAAGCGGGGTTTGGTTGACCGCTCTTATGTCGTTTGCCACGAAGGTGGGGGGATTTCAGGGGGAGGACGCGAACACCTTCCTCGACATCTGCTAGCTTGCCGCCACGCCGAATCTGCGCCTAGCGTGGAACGGGGGAACCAAAGTGGTGCAAACCACTGGGGCGAATCTCCAAAGGACTGGAGACGCGCAAGCTCTTTCAGCGCGAGCCCGACAGCTAACCCCGTAGGCGTGCGAAAGAGTTTTGCCTACACGTCTCCGACATCGGACCCTTCTGTGCGCGACCGCCTCCGTGGTTGCTGCCTGCGTCGCCCTTCCCGGGGCCGCCGCTGCGCAGTCCAGTGGCGGCGCCCAGTACGTGCCGCCGCCGCCGCCCGCCAAGCGCGCGAAGCTCGTCAATGGCCAAGTCATCCCGCCCGCCGGCGCTCCGACCCGGGTCAAGCGCGCCATCGCCAACGCCAACTTGATCGTCGGCAAGCCGTACATCTACGGCGGTGGCCACAAGCCGTACCAGCTTGCGAAGAGCTCGAGGACGCCGCTCCTAGACCGAGGCTACGACTGCTCAGGCACGATCAGCATGGCGCTGTACGGCGGCAAGTTCCTGCGAAGCCCGCTGGACTCCGGCAGCTTCATGAGCTGGGGCCGCAAGGGCAAGGGCCGCTGGATCACCGTCTACACGAACCCCGGCCACGCCTACGTGGTCATCGCCGGCCTGAGGCTCGACACCTCGCTGGGCGATCGCAGCGGTCCGCGTGAGCGGGCGTCCGGCAAGGGTCCGCGCTGGCGCAAGTACAACCGCAAGCCCGCCGGCTTCGTGGCGCGCCACCCCAAGGGCTACTAGCCCGCCCGCCACATCCCGCCGCCGCCGCGGCCTTCAGCGCTTGCGGCTCGCGCCGCGGTGCGCCTTGACCGTGCGTCCCGACAGCGCGCGGTCGTAGAGCGAGAGCTCGTCCAGCGTTCCCTTGAAGCGGTTGCCGCCGTGCTCGTCGGCCCCCACCACCAGCCGCCGCGAGCGCGACCAGATGAGCTTCACGGCGCGGCTGGTCCGGCGCCGCTTGCCGTCCACATAGAGGCGCAGGCGGCGGCCGTCGTAGGTCACCGCCACCTGACGCGCCTTGCGGCCTAGGCGCGGGCCCAGGATCCGCAGCGGCCGGGCGGAGCCGCGCCGAGCCGCCGTCAGCACGGGCCGGCCGCGGCCGTCGAGCGCCAGCGAGAAGCCGTCACGCCGGCGGTCGGCCGCGGCGGTCACCAGGTAGCCGGTGCGCCTGTTGCGGGCGGGCTTCAGCAGCAGCTCGATCGCGAACGCGCGCGGGCGGCCCAGGCTGCGCGGATCGAACCTGATCCGGTCGTTGCGGCCGTCGAAGGCCCGGGCCAGCCCGTCACCCCCGGAGGCGGTCAGCGGCTTCGCGCGCCTGGGCGAGCCGCGGAATCGCCCCGGGCGCCCGCCCTTGGCATCCACCGCGCGATGGCCCGTGTCGCCGAGGCCGAACAGCGCTCTGAGCCCGCGGGTACCCATCACTGCCGACGCATACGGCGGCTTGCGCCGCGGCCTGGCCCGCGGCGGCTTGGCCGGCGGAGCGGCCTGCGTGGGCGCCGCGGGCGGCGCGGGCTGGGGGGTGGGCGGAGCTTCGGGCGGAAGGGCGGGACCCGGGCCGGGCGGCTCCGGCGGCTGGGCCACGTCGGCCGGGCCGAGCACACGCGCCTCGAAGAACGACAGCCCGAACTGGGTGCCGCGCTCGAGGCCGAGCACACGCACGTAGCGGGCCACGCGGGTGGCGAACGCGGTGGTTCGCGAGCCGGCGACCGACTGGGTGGTCTCGCCGGCCGGGCTCCAGTCGCTCCCGTCCAGCGAGGTCAGGATCCGATAGCGGCTGGCGAACGCCGCCTCCCAGTCGATCTGGACCCGGTCAACGCTGCGAGCCGAGCCCAGATCGACCTGCCACCACTGGTCGTCCTGCCGCTCGGAGCTCCAGCGTGTGCCCCGGTCTCCGTCGACGGCCCTTGCCGCGCCGTAGAGGGCCGGGTCGGCGTCCTGGGTCGAGGATGCCGTCGCGGTCATGCCGCGCGCCTTGTCCTCGACGTAGATCGCGCGCAGGTCGACGCCCGCTTCGGGCACCGTGACGTCGCGTACGTTGGCCGTCACGCCATCGGCCCAGTGGTCGAACCGGAACGGCCGCCCGCCCGAGCTGAACGCCGATGCTGTCGTGACGGTCGTGCCGTAGCCGATGGCGGTGACCTGGCTGAGCGGCGTCGTGCCGGCGCGGCCGCCGTAGCTGACCGGTGCCCCCGCGGGGGTGCTGTCGATCGTCGCCGTCGTGGTACGCGGGCGGATGTCCACGCTGGCGGTGTCGGTCAGGCCGAGTGAGTCGGTGACCGTCAGGCGAACCTCGTAGTAGGAGTCGGCGTCGTGGTCGCGACGTGTGGTGAAGGTGGCTTCGTCGACGCCTGGGAACGACGAGTCGAAGTGGGTGTGGGAGCCGTGGTGGAGGATCACCTGCCAGTCCAGCGCGCTGGCCGGCAGCGACCCGTCGTCGGGGTCGTTTCCTGACCCGCGCAGCTGGACCTGATCGCCGTCGCGGTAGAGGCTGCCGGCGATCGGAGCGGCGATGGTGGCCTCCGGCGGGCTGCCGCCGGCCGTGATCCGGATGGTCTGCGACGCGCTGGTGCCGCGCCCGTCGGACACGGTCAGCCTGGCGTCGAAGCTGCCCACGGTGGTGTAGGTGTGCGTCGGCTTCACCGCGCTGCTGTGCGCGCTGGAGTCACCGAAGTCCCAGTCGTAGGTCAGGGCGTCGCCGTCGGGATCGGACGAGCCCGACGCATCGAACTTCACCGTCAGCGGCGCATCTCCGCTGGTCTTGTCCGCGCTGGCCGCGGCCACGGGCGCTGTGTTGCCCGGCGTGTAGGAGATCCGCCTGACCACCCCGTCCGGGCCGCTGCCGTAGCCGAAGTTCACGTACGCCAGGTCGTCGCCGCCGGGCGCGACCTCGATGTCGGTTCCGGCCCAGTCGTCCTTGAACACCAGCGGCTGGCCGTAGCCGCCGTTGCCATCGGCGGGCAGTCGGAAGATCTTCGAGCTGGTGTAGTCGCCGGCGAAGACCGAGCCGTGGTAGCCCGCTGGGAACGTCTGGCCCCGGTACTCCGGGCCGCCGATGACCGCGCTGCCGCAGACGGCCGGCGGGTTGTTGGCGGGGCAGTGCGGATAGTCGGTGACCGGCTCCGTCTCGGTGGCGGTGGTGTACGCGTCGCAGTCGGTGCGGTCGCTGTAGCCCGGCGTGGCGATCCGGCCCTCGCGGCAGGGCCAGCCGAAGCTGAGCCCGCCGCCGTCGACCACGTCGATCTCCTCGCGGGTGTTCCAGCCCACGTCGCCCACGACGAGCTTTCCGTCGGCCCGCAGGTTGAAGCGGTAGGGGTTGCGAAAGCCCTTGGCGTGGACCTTGGCGCACACGTCGGTGAGGTCCGTGTTGGCGGGGCAGAAGGCGTGGCCCGGCAGGCCGTTGCCCGCGCGGTCGATGTGCACGATCTTCCCGGCCAGGCTGGTCGGATCCAGCGTGCGCATGGCCAGCGGGTCGGCGTAGTTGAAGCTGGCGCCGTCGCCATTTCCCACCCACAGCGTGCCGTCGGCGGCGGCCTTGACGGTGCCGATCATGTGCGAGCTCGAGTCGGCCGGCATGCAGTCCAGATCGTTGGCCGGCGCCGCCGGGCAGGGCGAGTCGCCGTCCTTGCCCAGCAGCACGAGCGGCGGCTCGGCCGGGTCGGCCAGCTGGCCGCTGGCGGGGTTCAGCCGCAGCCGCACCAGCCGCGATGTCATCGGCGCGTCGGAGTCGGCCACCAGCGGCCTCAACTCCTTGACGTAGGCCAGGTAGACGTAGCCGTTGGTGGCGAACTGCTTGTCCACGGCCACGTCCTGCAGGCCGCGGTCGCCCTGGTCGTTGACCTCGTTTCTGAGGTCCACCACCGTGGTAGCGGTGCTCGCGCCCGCTGCCGCGGTCTTGAGCACGCCGTGCTTCTCGACCACGAACGCACGGCCGTCCGGCGCCCAGTCGACCCCGACCGGCTGGGTCAGCCCGGTGATCATGGGCTGGTCGCTGAAGCCGGCAGGCATGGCTGCGCCAGCCACCCCCGGTAGGGCGAGGACTACGAGGGCCACCATGGCTGAGATCGATCCACGGCCGCTAGGCCTGAACCCCGACACCAGGCCACGGTAGAGCAGGTCCCGCCGATCTGCCACGCCGGGGGTCGGCTAATCAGCGGCCGGCGCGATAGTGCGTCCGGATCTGCCGGGACGACAGCGCGCGCTTGTAGAGCGCCAGTTCGTCGAGCGTCCCCCTGAACCTGTGTGAGCCGCTGCCCCTGGGGCCGAGCGTCAGGCGCCTGGCGTGCTGGCGGCGGATCCTGGCGCGGTAGCGGACGCTACGAACGAGCTTGCCGTTCACGTAGAGGCGTAGCCGGCGGCCATCGGAGGCGGCCACCACGTGGTAGCGCCTGCCCACGCGCAACCGTGGACCGGTCGCGCGGACGATTCCCTTCCCGGCGCGGGCCATCACCCGTGGCCTCGAGCCAGGCCCCGTCTCCAGCCCGAGGTCGCTGCCGCCGGGTCCGGACAGGGCAAGAACGCGTGCCTGGCGGCGCGAAGCGAGCTTGAGCCACAGCTCGACCGAGAACGCCGCGCGGTGACCGAGCGCCTTGGGGTCGAGCGCGATCCAATCGTCGCGGCCGTCCAGCCAGCGGGCGTGCTGGTCGCTCGCCCGCTTGACCAGCGGGCTCACGCGCTTGGGGTCACCGTGGTAGGCGCCGGGTCGCGCAGCCGTCGCGCGAGCGCTGGTGCTGCTCTGGTCACCGAGCCCGTACAGAGCGGTCAGACCAGGTGTGGAGCGGATCGTCGTCCCGTAGGTGTCGGCAGCCGACGGGGCGAGCTTCGCCGTGCCCGCCGCGACGGTGAAGTTGCGGCGCGCGGGGGTGGGATCGATGTTGCCCGCGGTGTCCTTGGCGCGCACACGGAAGGTGTGCGCACCGGGCTGTAGACCGGTCACCGTGCGGGGAGACACGCATGTGAACCACGCGCCGCTGTCCACCCGGCACTGGAACGTGGCGCCCGCCTCGCTCGCGAACGCGAATTGCTGCGACGAGCCGGTGACGGTCCCCGTCGGGCCGGACGTGATCGTGGTGTCCGGTGGCGTGTTGTCGACCACACGGAAGCTGCGGGTCGCCGGCGTGGGGTCGTAGCGGCCGAAGGCATCGCGGGCGCGGACCTGCACGCTGTGGTCGCCCACGCTCAGCCCGCTGTAGGTCTTGGGTGAGGCGCAGGTGGCCCACGCACCAGAGTCCAGCTTGCACTCGAAGCTGGCGCCGGGCTCGCTGGAGAAGCCAAACGTGGCGGACGTGGCGGTGATGTCGCCGGAGGGACCGGAGCTGATCGTGGTGTCGGGCGGCGTGGTGTCGACGGTGAAGCTGGCGCTGGCAGGTGTGGGGTCGGGGTTGCCTGCCGCGTCGAAGGCCCGGACGGTGAAGGTGTGCGACCCGTCCGCGAGGGAGGTCAGCTGGTGCGGGGAGCTGCACGCCGAGTAGTTGCCGCCGTCGAGCTTGCACTCGTAGCGGGTGGCGGTCGCGCTACCCGAGAAGGTGAACTGGGCCGAGTTCGTCGCGATCGCGCTGCTCGGGCCCGAGTTGATCGTGGTGTCGGGCCCAGCGGTGTCGACGGTGAAGGTGCGGCTTGCCGGGCTGGGGTCGGTGTTGCCGGCTGCATCCTTGGCCCGGACCTGGAAGCTGTGGGAGCCCTGGGCCAGCCCGGAGTAGGCCTTGGGGGAGCTGCAGGGCGCCCAGGCGGCGGCGTCCAGGCTGCATTCGAAGGTGGCGCCCAGGTCGGGGCTGGTGAAGCTGAAGCTGGTCGAGCTGGAGGTGATCGTGCTGCCCTGCGCCGGGCCGACGCCGATCGCGGTTTCGGGTGCGGTTGTGTCGTCGTCGGGGCCGAAGACGCGTGCGTCCCAGAACGAGATGCCGTAGTGGGTGCCGCGCTCGAGCGCGCGGATGCGGACGTAGCGGGCCTGGCGGGCGGTGAACTGGGTCGTGCGCACGGCCGCCTGGGTGATCGCTTCGTCGGCTGCGGTCGAGAACGTCGTGCCGTCGGTGGAGGTCTCGATCCGGTAGCGGCTGGCGAAGGCGGCCTCCCAGTCCAGGCGGACGCTGTCGACGCTGCGGACCGAGCCGAGGTCGACCTGCCAGTACTGATTGTCCAGGCGGTCCGAGCTCCAGCGCGTGCCGGGATCGCCATCGACCGCGGCGCCGGCCGAGAACGACGGCTCGTTGTCCTGCACCGTCGACGCCGTCGCCGCCCTGCCCAGAGCCTTGTCCTCCTGCTGGCCGGGCGGTGTGACGTCGACCGTGAAGGCGCGGCTGGCCGGGGTCGCGTCGGTATTGCCGGCGGCGTCCGTGGCGCGCACCTGGAAGCTGTGGGGGCCCTGGGCCAGGCCGGAGTAGGCCTTGGGGGAGCTGCAGGTGGCCCAGCCGCCGTCGTCCAGGTTGCACTCGAACGAGCCGCCTGCCTCACCGCTGAACTCGAAGCTGGTCGAGCTGGTGGTGATCGTCGATCCCGCCGCCGGCCCGGCCGTGATGGTGGTCTGGGGCGCGGTGGTGTCGACCGTGAAGGTGCGGCTTGCCGGGCTGGGGTCGGTGTTGGCAGCGGCGTCCTTGGCGCGCACCTGGAAGGTGTGTTGGCCGTCGCCGAGGGAAGTCAGGCTCTGCGGGGAGGTGCAGGGCGCCCAGGCGGCGCCGTCCAGGCTGCATTCGAAGGTGGCGCCCAGATCGGGGCTGGTGAAGCTGAAGCTGGTCGAGCTGGAGGTGATCGTGCTGCCCTGCGCCGGGCCGACGCCGATCGCCGTCTCGGGCCCGGTGGTGTCGACGGTGAAGGTGCGGCTGGCCGGGGTGGGGTCCGTCTGGCCGTTCGGCGCCGTGGCTCGGACCTCGAAGGTGTGCTGGCCCTGGTCCAGCGCTGTGTAGGTCTTCGGCGTCGCACAGGCCACCCAGGCGCCCGCGTCCATCCGGCACTCGAACGACGCCCCGCTGCCGCCGGAGAAGGTGAACGTCGCGGTCTGGGAGGCCAGGTTGCCCGAAGGGCCCGAGTTGATGACCGTTTCGGGTGCGGTTGTGTCGTCGTCGGGGCCGAAGACGCGTGCGTCCCAGAACGAGATGCCGTAGTGGGTGCCGCGCTCGAGCGCGCGGATGCGGACGTAGCGGGCCTGGCGGGCGGTGAACTGGGTCGTGCGCACGGCCGCCTGGGTGATCGCTTCGTCGGCTGCGGTCGAGAACGTCGTGCCGTCGGTGGAGGTCTCGATCCGGTAGCGGCTGGCGAAGGCGGCCTCCCAGTCCAGGCGGACGCTGTCGACGCTGCGGACCGAGCCGAGGTCGACCTGCCAGTACTGATTGTCCAGGCGGTCCGAGCTCCAGCGCGTGCCGGGATCGCCATCGACCGCGGCGCCGGCCGAGAACGACGGCTCGTTGTCCTGCACCGTCGACGCCGTCGCCGCCCTGCCCTCGGCCTTGTCCTCCACGTAGAAGGCGCGCAGGCTGACGTCGGTCGATGGCACCGTGTACGACGAGCGCTCGCGGGCGCCCCCGTCCGACCAGCGGTCGAAGTAGAACGTGCGCCCGCCGTACAAGAACGTGGCGGCGGCCGACAGGCTGGTCTGGAAGCCGATCGCCGTCGCGGTGGACAGCGGCGCGGTGAAGTCGCGGCCGCCGTAGCTCAGCGGCGCGCCGGTGGGCGTGCTGGCCACGTTCAGCTGGACCGTCTCCGGTCGCAGGAAGATCGTGCGCGTGCCCTCCAGGCCGGCGGAGTCACGGGCCGTCAGGCGGACCTCGTAGTAGGAGTCGGCGTCGTGGTCGCGGCCGGCGGTGAAGCTCGTGGTGGCCACGCCCGCCTCGGCGTGTGCGTCATGGACGTGGGTGCCGTGGTGCAGCAGGACTCGCCAGCTCAGGGCCGAGCCGGCGAGCTGCCCGTCCTGGGGGTCGCTCCCCGATCCCCGCAACGTGATCGTCTGCCCGTCGCGGTAGGTGGACTCGGCGGCCGGCGAGTCGATGGTGGCCGTGGGTGCGTCGTTGCCGGGCCGCAGGTCCACGCTGGTGGTGTCGCTGTTGCCGTGACCGTCGTCCACCGTCAGCCGGGCTGTGACCGGGCCGGCCTGGGTGTAGACGTGGGTGGGCTTGGCCGCGCTGCTGGTGGCGCCGTCGCCGAAATCCCAGCGGTAGGTCAGCGAGTCGCCGTCGGGGTCGCTGGACAACGTGCCGTCGAAGTTCACCTGCAGCGGCACCGCGCCGGACGTGGGGGAGGCGGATGCGCGCGCCGTCGGAGTCTGGCTCTGGTAGACCAGCTCGCGGATAGCGCCGTCGTTGTTGAAGGTGCCGATGTCCACCAGCGCCACGTTGCCGCTGGGCGCGAGCTCCAGCCCCACCAGGCCCTGCCAGTTGGTGGCGAAGTCGTGGTGGTCGACAACCTCGTCCTGGCCGTTCACCGACAGCCGGCGGATCAGCTGGTTGCCGTAGTCGCCGTAGAAGATCGTCCCGTCGTACGCGCTCGGGTAGCTGCCGCCCGGATAGGTGGGTCCGCCGATCACGGTCCGGCCCTCCTGGTGCAGGTACTCGTACTGCGGCGGGGTGTGTGCCTGGCTGGTGCCCTCCTTGGCGTACTCGGGCTGGCACTGGGCCAGGTCGCGATAGCCCGTCGTGCGCTGGCTGCCCTCGTAGCACGGCCAGCCGTAGCTCTTGCCACCCTGGCGGACCAGGTCGACCTCCTCGCGCTGGTTCCAGCCCACGTCGCCGACCATCAGGCCGGCGCCGCCGGGCCGCAGCGTGAAGCGGTAGGGGTTGCGAAAGCCCTTGGCGAACAGCTTCGTGCAGACCAGGGTCAGGTTGGTCTCGCTCGGGCAGAACGAGTGCTGGGGCAGGCCCTTGCCGTCGCGGTCGACGTGCATGATCTTGCCGGCCATGCTCTGCTCGTCGTAGGTGCGCAGCGCCAGCGTGTCCACCCCGCCGAAGCTCGCGGCGTCGCCGGACCCGACCCAGAGCGTCCCGTCCGGGTCGGCCCGCACCGTTCCGATCGAGTGCGAGAGATCGTCGGAGGGGATGCAGTCCAGGTCGTTGCGCGCCTGTGGACAGGCGCCGCTGACATAGCTGCCCAGCAGCACCTTGTCGAAGGCGACCTGGTTGCTGGCAGACAGCGTGAAGCGCTCGAGCCGGGAGACGGTCCTGGTGTTGCCGTCGTCGGCGACCAGTGGATTCACGTCGTAGGTGAAGAGCAGGTAGATGTAGCGGTTCTGCCCGGCGCCGCCGCCGTAGTTGGCGTCCACGGCCAGGCCCAGCAGCCCACGGTCGGCGGCGTGGTTGACCCGGCTCGAGATGTCCAGGATCTGGGTGGCGGTGCCGGCGCCGGGTGCGGCCACCTTCAGCTGGCCCCCCTTCTGCGCGATCAGCATGCGCCCGTCGGGGGTCCATGCCACGGTGGTCGGCGCCTGCAGGCCGCCGACCATCACCCGCTCGGAGAACCCCGGTGGATAATTTGGCGCAGGACGCGCCGCCTGAGCGGGCGTGGTGGCGGCCAGCGCGAGCAGCAAAGCGGCCGCACACGCCACAGTCAGGGTTCTCAAGGCAAACCCCTCACCCGTCCACCGTAGGTCAGGTCCGACCGATCCGCCACGCGGGTATCCTCCGGGGTCCGCGTCCTGACCCCAAGCGAACCTCGGAGCGCCGATTCCATGGCCGTAGCCGTCCCCGCGACAGACATGACCGACGAGCAGAAGGCGATCACCGACATGGTGCGCCAGTTCGCCGACGAGCAGATCCTGCCCAACGCCGAGCATTACGACCACGAGGACGAGTTCCCCGAGCCGATCGTGGAGCAGATGAAGGAGCTCGGGCTGTTCGGTGTGACCATCCCCGAGGAGTACGGCGGGATGGGCCTGGACCTGACGACCTACGTGATGATCGTCGAGGAGCTCTCACGCGGGTGGATCTCGATCTCGGGCATCATCAACACCCACTTCATCGGCTCCTACCTGCTGATGAAGTACGGCAGCGACGAGCAGAAGCAGAACTACCTGCCGCGGATGGCCACGGGCGAGATCCGCGCCGCCTTCTCGCTGTCCGAGCCCGAGCTGGGCTCCGACGTCCAGGCCATCAAGACCGCGGCCAAGAAGGGCGACGACGGCAAGTGGGAGATCAACGGCCAGAAGATGTGGGTGACCAACGGCCTGCGCTCCTCGCTGGTGTTCACGCTGGTCAAGACCGATCCCGACGCTGAGAAGCGCCACAAGGGCATGACCTGCTTCATCGCCGAGAAGGAGGCGGGCGTCCACGAGAACGAGGGGGAGTACGCCGGCTTCAACGTGCCGCCGCAGCTCAAGAAGATGGGCTACAAGGGCGTCGAGTCCACCGAGCTGGTCTTCGACGGCTACAAGTGTCCGCCGGAGAACATCCTCGGCGGCGAGGAGGAGGGCCTGAACAAGGGCTTCGCGCAGATGATGGACGCGCTCGAGGTCGGCCGGGTGAACGTGGCCGCGCGCGGGGTGGGGATCGCCAAGCGCGCCCTGGAGCTGGCGCTGCGCTACTCCCAGGAGCGCAAGACGTTCGGCAAGCAGATCGCCGACCACCAGGCCATCCAGTTCAAGCTGGCCGACATGGCCACCCAGGCCGAGGCGGCGCAGCTGCTCACGCGTCAGGCAGCGCGGCTCAAGGACGCGGGCGAGCGGTCGGACCTGGAGGCCGGCATGGCCAAGCTGTTCGCCTCCGAGGCGGGCCGCTTCTGCGTCGAGGAGTCGTTCCGCATCCACGGCGGCTACGGCTACTCCAAGGAGTACGAGATCGAGCGCCTCTACCGCGACGCGCCGTTGCTGCTGATCGGCGAGGGCACGTCGGAGATCCAGCGCATGGTCATCGGCAAGAAGCTCCTGCAACGGCACAAGATCTGAGCGCGCCCACAGCTCCCGGTTCTGGCGGGTATGCCCCTTCTGTGGGACACTCGGCAGCCCAGGGATGGACTCGATCAAGTCGTATTTGAAGGGCCATGAGGGCCTCGCCCGAGTTGTTCGCCGGCTCGGACGGTTCCGCTTCGCGCTCAAGGCGCGCCGCGTGCGCGAGGAGGGTGTGCGCCTGCGCGACGATCCGGTCAACGTCCTGCGCTTCGTGCTGCTGGATCCCGAGACGCATTCCTACACCTACGACCTGGACAACGAGGTCGAGCTGGCCGACTATCTGGCCGCGGTGACGCAGGCGCCGCGGGAGCGAATCGCCGGCTACCTGGCCGAGGCCAGGGCCGACCCGGAACTCAACCAGCGCGTCAGCGCTAGGGTGCGCTGGCGGATCGACAGCAAGCGCAGGCTGCCGCTGGGCAATCGGCTGCTCTGGTACGGGCTGGTGCGCGCGGTCAAGCCGCGCACCGTGGTCGAGACCGGCGTGCACGACGGCCTGGGGTCGCTGGTGGTGCTGCGAGCGCTGGAGCGCAACGCCGCCGAGGGCGCGGCAGGCGAGCTGATCTCGCTGGACTTCGACCCGGATGCGGGCTGGCTCGTGCCCGAGGGACTGCGTGATCGCTGGCAGCTTGTGGTCGGCGCTATCGAGGAGAGCTTGCGGCCCGCGCTGGAGGGCCGCGAGGTCGGCGTGTTCATCCACGAGTCCGATCACAACGAGGAGCTGCAGCGGTTCGAGTTCGGTCAGGCGCTCGAGCATGCCGCCGACGACCTGTACGTGATCGATTCCGGCGGCGCCGAGCTACCGGTGCTCCGGTCGGCCTGCGAGGCCCGCGGCGGGGACCATTCGGTCTTCGCCGAGCGGCCGCGGCGGCACTTCTATCGACCCGTGGGCACGGCGGTCGCGGTCTTCCGCGGGGCCCGCGACGGCGGCGGCCAGGCGGACCCCGGCGGGGGCCGGGGCGCCGCAGCCACCCCGCGCCGCTAGCCGGCGAGGGCAGCCCGGTGGCGCTGGCGCGGCGAATCTCCGGGGTGTGGCCGGCGGTGCGCTGGCGGGCCGGCACCACGGCGGAGCTGTCCGACGCCGCGAGCCGTGCCCGCTACCTGGTGCTGAGCCTGGGCTGGGGCCGGCGCGGCACCGTTGTCCCGCTCCGCGTGACCGCGCTGGGTGGCCGGCCGCTCTGGGTCAGGCCCCGCGGCGGCGACGTCGCGGTGCTCACCGAGGCGTTCGCGCGTGCCTATGCCGAGCCCCCGCCGGAGTTGGGCGACCGCCCGCTGGAGACCATCGTGGAGCTGGGCACCCATATAGGGGCCTCGCTCTGCCGGCTGGCGCATCGCAACCCGGGCGCGCGCCTGCTGGGAGTCGAGGCCGACCCAGGGAACGCTGCGCTGGCCCGGCGCAACACCCGCCCGTGGGCAGATCGCGTGCACGTGCTCGAGGCGGCCGTCTGGACCGGCGCCCGTCAGGTCGAGCTTGGCTCCGGGAGCGGGCTCGAATCCGGCCTGGTGGCGGACCAGCCCGAAGCCGGGTCGTCTTCAGGATTGAAGGTCCGGGCCCGGACGGTCGATGAGATCCTGGACGGGTTCGCCAGCGATCGGACCATCGACTACCTGTACATGGACCTCGAGGGCACACACGAGCGCCTGGTGCGCGGCCGGCCGCCGTGGCTCGAGCGGGTGCGGGCGATCAAGGTGGCGGGCCACGCCGGGACCGCCTACTCCGACGCGGCGTGCGCGCGTGACCTGGTGGCCGCCGGCTTCCAGGCCCGGGTGGAGCCCTTCGAGTCCAACGGCTGGGCCGTGGGGGTCAGGGCGTGAAGCCGCTGCGGCTGCTGATCATCGCGCCCTTCGGGGACTACGGCGGGTCGGAGATGGTGCTGCTGCGCGTGCTGCGGGCGCTCCCCGGCTGGATCGAGCCCCACCTGCTGGTCATGACGCCCGGCCCGTTCGCCGACATCCTGCGCGACGAGGGCTACGAACCGCGCGTCGAGAACCTGCGCGGGAAGGCGGCCCCCGCGCGCTTCCCGCTGATCTACCGCTCGCTCGCGGCGGACTACGCCGACGCCGGCTTCCATCTGGTCCACGCCAACGGCGTTAAGGCCGCGTTGCTCGGTGCGCCGATGGCCCGCCGGCTCGGGGTGCCGGTGGTATGGATGAAGCACGACCACTTCTACGACGGGCGCTTCGCGCGCGCCGTCGCCCGCCGCTGCGACCACATCGCGGTGGTCAGCCAGTCCATGGCGGCGCAGTTCCGTCCCGAGTTCGACAGCCGGCTGAGCGTGATCTACCCCGGGGTGGTGCTGGAGCCGCTGCCGGCGCCGGTGCCCACGGAGCCGCTGATCGTGGCGGTCGGGCGCCTGGACCCGCGCAAGGGCTTCGACAACCTGCTTCGCGCGGTGCGGTTGCTGCGCGATCGCGGCCTGGACGCCCGCGCCCGGATCGCCGGCCCGGTGGACCGCGTGTTCCCCGAGCATGCTGCGGAGCTGGATGCGCTGGTCGGCGAACTGGGGCTGCGCGAGGTGGCGGAGGTCGGCTGGGTCGACGACGTGCAGGCGCTCTACCGCAGCGCGCGCGTGGTGGCCATGGCCTCACCGGCTCGCAGCGGCGGCCGTCCGAGCGAGGGCGCGCCGACGGTGTTGATGGAGGCCATGGGGCAGGCCCGGCCCGTGGTCGGCCCGCGCCAGGACGGCATAGCCGAGGTGGTTGGCGACGTGGGCACGCTGGTGGAGGAACCGACCCCCGGGCAGCTCGCCGATGCCCTCGAGCCGTACATCGCCGACCGGGCGATGGCGGACGAGGTCGGGCGAAGGGGGCGCGAGCGGGCGGAGCGTGTGTTCAGCGCCGAGCGCACACTCGAGGACCTCACGGACATGTGGTCGGCTCTCGCCGGCAACCCCCGGGTGCCCTCGCCGCGATGAGCGCCCTCAAGCAGGCTTTCAAGCGCGTCGCGGGACAGCGCGGGATCCGCCTGGCTCAGCGGCTGGGACGCTTCAGGTTCCTGCTCAAGGCCCGCCGCGTGCGCGAGGAGGGCGCCCGTTTTCGCGATGATCCGTTCACGATCGCGAAGTTCGTGCTGCTGGACCCCGAAACCCACAGCTACTCCTACGACCTGGGCAACACCGACGAGCTGGTCGAGTTCGCAAGCGCGCAACTGGGTGCGGAGCGCTCCGACGTGCGCGCGTGGCTGGACGAGCTGGACGCCGACCCCGAGCTGCACGCCGAGCTGCGGCGCCGCACGCGCGGGCGGATCGACGCCAAACGCCGCATGCCACTGGGCAACAGGCTGTTGTGGTACGTGGTCGTTCGGGCGGTCAAGCCGCGGCTGATCGTCGAAACCGGCATCTGGGACGGACTGGGCTCGCTGATGCTGCTGCGGGCGCTGGAGCGTAACGCCGGCGAGGGGGCGGAGGGCAGGCTGCTGTCTATCGACATCGACCCCGAGGCGGGGTGGTTGGTGCCCTCGCAGCTGGCAGGCCGATGGGAACCGGTCGTGGGCGACATCCTGACCGACCTCGGGCCGGCGCTGGGCGACCGCAGGGTGGACGTGTTCATCCACGACTCGGTCCACGAGGAGGACTTCCAGCACTTCGAGTTCGGGCTCGCGCTCGAGCACGCCGCCGAGCGCCTGTACGTGCTCAACCCCAACGGCGAGGAGCTGGGGGTGCTGCGGGAGCTGGCGTCCCGCTCGGGCGGGAGCCATGCGCTGTTCGTCGAGCGCCCCGCGGGCCACTTCTACCGGCCGCCCGGCACCGCGCTGGCGCGCTTCGACAGCCTCGGCCCCTGACATCATCGCCGGCGTGCCCGACTCGAGCGCATCGAAGAAGGTCGCCTTCAACGCGGCTGCCCGGGGGGGAGGCGAGGTCTTCGCCAAGCTGGCGTCGGTCGTGTTCTTCCTGGCGGTCGCCCGCGACCTGGGCGCCGGCGCCTTCGGCGACCTGATGTTCGCCCTGTCGTACACGACTGTGCTGACGCTGCCCTCGGGCTTCGGCACCGAGGAGCTGATTGCGCGCGAGGTGGCACGCGACCAGCGGCGCGTGCACGACTACGCCGCCAACGTGATGGCCATCAAGGTGGTGCTGACCGTGGTCCTGCTGGGACTGGCCGAGCTGATCGTGGTGCTGGGCGGCTATTCCCATGACGTGAAGCTCGCCGTGCTCGTGGTCGGCCTGTCCGTCGGGATCGAGAACCTGGGCCGCACCTGGGGCGCCGTGCTGCAGGCCTACCAGCGGATGGAGTTCATCTCGGTCTCGCTGATCGTGCAGCGCGTGCTCACCGCCGCGGCCGGCGTCGCGGTGCTCGTAGCGGGCGGTGGGCTGCTGGCGGTGTCGTTCGTGATGCTGGGCAGCGCCGTGGTCGGCTTCACGGTGCTCACGCTCCTGATGGACCGGCGCGTGGTGCACGTGCTGCCCCGCTTCGATCGGTCACGCTGGATGGGGCTGCTCAAGGCCGGCGTCCCCATCGGCGCCGTGGGCGTGATGATGGTCGGGCTGGTCAAGATCGACCAGACGCTGATCTCCTTCCTCTCCGACGGCGGGAACAAGGAGGTCGGCTACTACGGGGCGGCCTTTCGCCTGATCGAGGCGACGATGTTCATCGGCTGGTCGTTCTCGGCGGCGATGCTGCCCTGGTTCTCCTCCCAGGAAGGGGGGCGCGAGCACCTGGCCAAGGGGTTCGAGCTGGGCACGAAGGCCACCGCGGTGGTGCTGGTGCCGGTCGGCCTGGCGTTCATCCTGTTCGCGGAGCCCATCATCGACCTGCTCTACGGCAGCCAGTACGACGCGGCGGTCGCGCCGCTGCGCTTCCTGGGGGCGATGGTGGTGTTCCTGGGCATCAACGACCTGGCCGCCGTGCTGGTCATAGCGCGCGAGCGGCCGCTGGCCTTTGCCGCCGCCGCCGCCTCCGTGCTGGTGGGCAACGTCGGGCTGAACTTCGTGCTGATCCCCGCGTACGGGGCCTCCGGCGCGGCGTTCACTGCCGCCCTGTCGGCCTTCATCCTGTTCCTGCTGGGCTTCGGGCTGGTGCGTTCCCTGACAGGGGGAGTCCGGCTCGTGCGCTCACTGGCGGGCCCGTTCCTGGCAGGCGCGCTGGCGGCGCCGGTCGTGCTGTTCGGCGGTCTCCCGGTCATCCCGTCCGCGGTCGCCGGCCTGGTGGTGTACGCGGTCGCGCTGGCCGGCTTCGAGCGCCTTCGCTACCCCGAGGATCTCGCGACCTATGTGGCGCTGGTCCGGCGCCAGCCGGCCGCGGAGGGCGACGGTGCGGTGGTGGCCTCGGCCGCGGCGGAGAGCGTGGTGGAACGCCAGTGAGCCCTCCGCCACTGGTACTTGCCTACCACGGCCTCGGCGAGGTGGCGCACGCGCTGGACCCGAGCGGCCTGATGGTGCCGCCGGACTCGTTTCGCCGCCAGGTGCGGCGGCTGCGCAGGCGCGGCTACGAGTTCGTGTTCCAGGCGCAGCTGGCGGAGAGGCTGGCTGCGGGCGACCCGGCGCGCGGTCTGTGCTCGCTGACCTTCGACGACGCCCCCGAGGACAACGCCACCACGCTCCCTGCGCTGCTCGACGAGCTTCACGTGCCCGCCACGGTGTATGCCTGTCCAGGCCTGCTCGGCCAGCCGTGGCCGTTCATCGACCCTGCGACCGGGATCCACCTGTGTGACCTCGACCAGCTGCGGAGCGTGGCCGCCCACCCGCTTGTGGAGATCGGCTCACACACCCGGATGCACACCGAGCTGGACGCGTTCGGCCTGCAGGCCGCCCAGCAGGAGATGGAGGCTTCCAAGCACGAGCTGGAACAGCTACTGGAGCGGCCGGTGGTCTCGTTCGCCTATCCCTCCTGCGGATATTCGGCCGAGGCCCCCGAGGCAGCCCGCCGGGCCGGCTACACCAGCGCCGTGACCTGCGGCCCGCGCGGCGGCCGCGATCTGCTGTTCGAGATGGCCCGGGCCAGCCCGTCGCCCCCGGACGGGCCGCTGACCTTCGAGCTCAAGTCGCGCGGGGTCTTCTTCGCCGCTCGCGAACTGCCGCCGGTGCGCCTGGCCCGCCGGCTGCTGCGACCGCTGCGCTGGCGTTAGGGTCGCGGGCCGATGGGACTGGACCGCGAAGCCACCACAGCGCTGTTGCTGGCCCGATCGGCCGGCGCGGAGTTCTCGCGGCCGCTGATGCTCGGCCGCCAGCGCATGCACATCCAGCCGCGCGACCTGGTTGCCGCGTTCGCCACAGCCGGCCTGGATCTGCCGCTGGATCGCGCCCGGGCTCTGGCCGGCGAGCAGGACGGCTTCGTGGAGCCGCTGCTGCGGCTGCTGGGCGCCGGCGAGCCCGCGTCGATGGACAACTCCGACTTCGAGGGCTCCAGCCTGGTGCACGATCTGAACGTTCCGGTTGCGGACGACCTGCACGGGCGATACTCGCTGGTCTGGGACGGCGGCACGCTCGAGCACGTGTTCAACTTCCCGACGGCGATCGCCAACGCCATGGCCATGACCGCGCTGGACGGCCACTACCTGGGCATGGCGCCGGCCAACAACTGGATGGGACACGGCTTCTTCCAGTTCAGCCCCGAGCTGTGGTTCCGCGTGCTGAGTCCCGAGAACGGCTTCCGCGTCGAGTGGATGCTGATCAAGGCCTCGCGTCATCCGGCCAGCCGCTGGTATCGCATCCGCGACCCGCAGGAGGTTGGCGAGCGGGTCACGCTGACCGCGCGCACGCGCGGCACCATCTATGTGCTTGCGCGGCGCGTCGAGGAGCGACCGCTGCTGGCCGTCACGCCGCAGCAGAGCGACTACGCCGAGGCCTGGTCGACCGGCACCGTGGACCGCGACAGGGGCGTGGACCGAGTCAAGACGCGGGTGCGCAGCACCATGAACGAGCGGCTTTCCTCGCGCGCGACCGACGCTATGTTCACCGCCTCGACCTGGCTGCTGCCCGCCTACGACAAGCGCCACTTCGAGCGCGTGGACCCGGAGGCGATGGCCCGCTCCGGACCGGCCTTCGGCGAACTGGCGCGCGCTCTGGAACACTGAGGCCATGTCCGCCGCCGACACCAAGGCCCAGATCGCCACCGCCGTCGAGCGGCTGCTGGATGCCGTGCCGGCGTTGCGCCAGCTCAAGCTGGTGATCCGGCTACAGCTCGAGGCCAGGGGCGCCGACGCCCCGATCTGGCGCGTCCAGCTACCCGGCCCCAAGATCGACCGCGACCCGGCCGGCGACGCTCGCCTGGACGTGGTCGTCCAGCGCCAGCACTTCAACCGCCTGGCCGACGAGGGCACGCTGTCCGAATGGGCCAAGGCCTACGAGCAGGGCCACGTCAAGGTCTCGGGCGAGAGCGGCATCGTGAAGCTGCTGGGCAGCGTGATCGCCAAGCAGCTGGCCCGCCAGCACTGATCGTCCTACGCCGGGCAGTTCGCGATGGTCGCGACGAAGACGTCCTGGTACTCCCGCCCGGCCAGCGACCAGCGCTGCTCGCGCACGCTGCAGTTGCGTCGTGCCCAGTTCATGGCGCGACCGCGGCTGACGTCGCCCTGAACGCCCCCGATCGTCTCGGCCAGCACGACCCACAGCCGCCCGCGGTCGGTGAGTCGTCGGATCAGGGCGGGGGTTGGCGGGCCCGGCGGCGCGTCGTGGTAGCCGTCTGGGTCGGTTCGCAGCACGAGCCACGGTGGTAGGCGGCGGTCGTCCCACTCCGGTACCAGCAGATCGCCCGATGGGTCGCGCGCCGGACGGTAGGCATAGCCCAGCGCCGGCAGCGCGAAGGAGTTGTCCAGGAGCAGCGTGTCCGCGGCTGGCCGCCGCTCGAGGACCGTGACGGCCGAGCGCCACTGCTCCTTCGAGGCCGTCGTGGCCGTCCAGCGGGCCCCGGCCAGCATCACCACGACCAGCGCGGCAGCGGCTGCAGCGGCCGCCGGGCGGGGGAGAGCCAAAAGGCTGACGGCCAGCAGCAGCATCACCCCCGGCAGCGCGGCGATCACGAAGTGCGACTCGAACAGGGGGCTCGCCTGGGAGAGCACGAAGACCAGCGCAGGGCCCAGGATCGCCCATGTGAGCAGCACGGCGAGCGGGTGGTGAACCGCGTCGACGGCGCTCCGCGGAACGCGCGGGCGCGACCTGGCCACCGCCCATGAGACCGCGATCCCCGCTACGCCAAGGCCGGCGAGGTAGATCGCACGGGTGGTGGTGTAGCCGGCCAGATACTCGCGCGCGAGGCGCACGAGGTCCCGCGGGCCCGGAGCGGCGAGGTAGTAGAGCGTGTCCCGCTCGACACGCGCGTGCACGAGCAGGTAGGCCAGCGGCACCAGCGCGAGTCCCAGCGCCGCGACCTGGCGCAGCCAGCGCCGCAGCGGCTCGCGGCCGCCGGCCGCCGCCAGCACCGCGTGGGCCGGCCCGAGCACGAGCAGCGAGACCACGTTCGAGTAGGCGGCGGCGGCCGTGACGATCACGTAGAGGACCGCCCAGCGTCGCCGCTCGTCTCGGAGCGCCCGTACCAGGAGCGGGAACGAGAGTGCGGCGAACACCACCACGAAGCTGTAGGCCCGCGCCTCCTGGGAGTACCAGACGGCGAACGGGTTCACCGCTATCAGCCCCGCGCCGAGCAGGCCGGCGCGCGAGGAGAGCAACTCGCGCCCGGCCCACCAGGTGGCCGGCACGGCGGCGGCTCCGGCGATCGCGGCCGGCGCCCTGACCATCTCCGCGGACTCGCTCAGGCGCACCAGCGGCCACAACACCAGCTCGTAGAGGGTGCCGTTGGCCTCGAGCCCGAACAGCCCGAGCATGTCGGGAAACGATCGCTGGGCGAGCGCGATCGAGTACGCCTCGTCCGACCAGATGTCCTGGTGGCCCAGCGCGAGCAGGCGGAGCGCCAGAGCCAGGGCGGTGAGTGCCGCGACCTTGCCCCAGGCGGCCATCTGGCGGCGCGGTCAGCGCCTCAGCGACGTGCCGTCGTAGAGCTTCTTGACGGTCACCGCGCCCGGCGGCGCGGCCTCCACACACAGGCCGCACAGGATGCACTCGTCCAGGTTGCCCTCCACGATCTCCGTGCCGCCGTCGGTGGCCGCGAAGATGTCGACCGGGCAGGCATCCGCGAGCTTCTGCGCCAGCTCGGCGTCGTCCCTGGCCTCGCCGGAGACCTCCACGTCGATGAAAACGCCGGCCATTACGCCAGCTTCTCCTTTACCGCTTCGGGGATCTCGTCGATCCGCTCCACCACCGGGATGCCGGCGGCCTGCAAACGGGCGATCTTCTCGGTCGCCGAGTCCTCCTTGCCCTCGACGATGGTGCCGGCGTGGCCGAAGCTCATGCCCTGCATCTCCTCGTCGTCCATGAAGCGGCCTGCCATGAAGGCCACGATCGGCAGCCGCGAGTTGTTCTCGGCCACCCACTCGGCCAGCTGGGCCTCCATGCGCCCGCCGGGCTCGGTGTAGATCACGATCGCCTTGGTCTGCTCGTCGGCCTCGAAGTGGGGCATCAGCTCGGCGTAGGTGGAGCCGATGATGGCGTCGCCACCGATCGAGATGGCGGTGGACACGCCCAGGCCCGCGGCCGTGAGCGTGGACGAGATCTCGGTGGTCATGCCGCCCGAGCGGCTCATGACCCCGACCTGCCCGGGCTGGTAGGCCTGCTCGGCGTTCTTGGCCGGGCCGCCGATGCCGCCCATCTTGGCCACGCCGGGCACGATCAGCCCCAGGCAGTTGGGCCCGATGATGCGCGCGCCGTGCTGGTCGGCCAGCTCGACCATCTGGGCCACGTCGCCGCGCGGGATCCGCTCGGTCACGATGACCACGGTCTTGATGCCGTTCTCGAGGGCTTCGAACACGGCGTCCTTGGTGAACGCGGGCGGGACGGTCACGACCGAGCCGTCGGGCACCTGGCCGCCGTTGTGCTCGATGACCTGCTGGACGGTGTCGAACACCGGCACGCCGTGGACCTCGCGGCCCTTGCGTCCCGGGGTGACCCCGCCGACGATGTTCGAGCCGTAGTCCAGGCACTCGCGGGTCAGGTTCACCGCCTCGCGACCGGTGATCCCCTGGACGATGAAGGACGTGTCTTCGCTGAGGAGAACCGCCATCAGGTGGCCGCCGCCTCCTTGCCCTGGATCTTCTCCACCGCGCGCTGCGCCGCTTCGTGCATCGAGACCGAGCGGTCGCAGTAGTCGATTCCGTACTTGTCCAGGATCTTGAAGCCCTCTTCCTCCCAGGCGCCCGGGATGCGGAAGATCGCGATGGTCTCGGCGGGGTCCTTGCCCAGGTCCAGGCAGGCCTTGATCACGCCGCGGGCCACGATGTCCACGCGGGTGTTGGAGACGATCGACATCATCACCGCGATCTTCTCGACGCCGTCCTTCTTCAAGACCTCGGTGGCCAGGCCGTGGGCCTTGGCCACGGACGGGTTGCCGCCGATCTCCGAGTAGTTGGCGGGCCTGCCGCCCTGCGAGCGCACGGCGTCGGTGAGCGTCAGCGACCCGCCGCCGGCGCCGATGACCAGGCCGATGTTGCCGTGAAAGCCCGTGTCCTTGCCCTGGATCACGCCGCGGTGGTCGGCGGCGTCGATGGCCGAGACGGCGACCTCGAACGGCGACGGCTCGTAGCCCTCGCGGTTGTCCTCCTCCTCGATGCCGATGCCGGCCAGGACGGCGCGCTGGCGCGGTTTGGCCTCGTCCTCCATCTCCATGTGGGCGTCCAGGGCGACGAAGGAGCCGTCGGTCAGCTCGGCCAGCGGGTTGATCTCGGCCAGCGTCATGTCGCGGTCGCGGAACAGCTGGGCCAGCCGGGCGACGATCGGGGTCAGGCGCTGGAGCGGCTTGCCCGTGACCCCGGCGGCGGCGATCACCTGCTTGGCCTGGTAGTCGGATACCGGCTTGAGGTTGGAGATGTGGCCGCGCCCGACGTGGTCGGGGTGGTCCTCGGCCACCTGCTCGATGTCGATGCCGCCCATGTCGCTGAACAGGATCAGCGGCTTCTTGGCGGTGCCGTCCCAGACCACGCCGGCGTAGTACTCCTGCTTGACCTCGGCCTTGGGGTCAACCAGCACGCCGCGCGGCATGTGGCCGTTGATCTCGAGCTTGAGGATGTCGCGGGCGTGCCCGGCGGCCTCCTCGGGGGTGTCGGCGAACTTCACGCCCCCGGCCTTCATCCGGCCGCCGCTGAGCACCTGTGACTTGATCACGGTGGGCCCGCCGATGTCCTCGGCGATCTGCTGGGCCTCGGTGTCGGTGGTGGCGAACCCGTACTTGGTCACGGGGATGCCCGCAGCCTCGACAAGGCGGCGGCTCTCGTACTCGAAGAAGCGCATCAGCGGCCGGGGAGCCTACAGGGCGCGCCCGGCGCTCCGTCGGAACGTCAGCGCCTGAGCACCAGCCCCCGGCCGCCCGCCAGCGCCGCGAAGACCCGGGGCGTGCCGTCCAGATCGCGGTAGAGCGCATCCAGCGCGCCCGCGCGGGCCGGAGCTCCGGGCGGGTTGACCAGCACGATCCCGCGCTGGAAGCGGCGCTCGTACAAGCCGTCGGGCCGCAGCTCGCGCGGCCCCAGCGCACGGCCGAGGCGCAGCCGGTAGCCACCCCAGAACGAGCCGCGGCAGGGCGGATAGCGCCGATCGCGCTTCGGGCACACCCTGTACTCGGTGGAGAACGTGTCGTTGCCGTCGCTCGTCAGCAGGTGGGCCGCCAGCTCGAGCTCTGCCTCGGGCCGCGTCGTGGCCAGGTAGTCGCCAAGGTTCACGTTCACGCCGAGGCCGTGCAGACGGTCGATCACGGCCAGCAGGCCTTCGAAGGACTGGCCCCGGCGCACGTCCTCGAGGCCGCGCTCGAGCTCCCACCACGTGGCCAGGCTGGCGGTGTCGGCCACCAGCGGGTCGTCCAGCGTGCTCTCGGGCTTCCACCAGACCGTGTTCACCATCAGCTCGCGTCGCGGTCCCTGGCGGGCCACCGTGCGCACCAGCGCCGCCATCGCGCGCTTCCAGGCGCCGTCGGTCATCGGACGGCGGGTGCGCGGGTCGATCGGCCGCACCGGGCGCTCGCGCCCGTCGCTGACGTTCACGCCCCAGTTCACGTCGTCGAGGAAGATGCCCCGGTAGCGGTGCGAGAGGTCACGCCGCGCCCGCCGCGCCAGGTAAGCCCGCCAGCGCGGCGAGCCGATGTCGGCGGCGTACTGCGGGCAGCGCCCGCGCTTGCAGTCGAACGGCACGTACAGACGCCGGCCGCGCCCGTCGCGCAGGATCAGGCTGTCCAGCGCCCGCTTGGCGCGCCGCTCGCGAGCGGAGTCGCCGCGACGGACGCGCACCTGGCCGGGGTAGATGGCCTGTGCGTTCACGTTGACCAGCCCGCCGCGGTAGCCCCCGTCCACGCACGGATCGGAGAAGGGGGAGAACAGCCGCATCCGCACGTAGTTGCGCAGCGCCGGCGCGCAGCTGCGCCGGTCCAGGAACCTGTCGATGCTTGGGTCGGCGCCCCTGTTCAGCCGCGGGGTGCCTTCAACCGCGGCTCCCGCCGGCGCCGCCGCCACGGCCGCGATCAAGGCGGCTAGGAGCCAGCCCCCGCCGCCTGCAGTCCGTAGGCCTCGGCCAGCTCGGGGTCGCGCTCGGCCAGCTGCTCGGCCAGCTCGACCATCACCTTGCACTGCTTCCATGTTGCGTCGTCCTGCATCTTCCCGTCGATCATGTGCACCCCGCGTCCGTCCGGGATGGCCTCGATCACCTTCTGGGCGAACTTCACCTCGTCGGGATCGGGGCTGAACACCTTCTTAGCGATGTCGATCTGGACGGGATGCAGCGACCACGTGCCCACGCAGCCGAGCAGGAAGGCGGCGCGGAACTGAGCCTCGCAGCCGGCGACGTCCTTGATGTCACCGAACGGGCCGTAGTAGGGCAGGATCCCGGCCGACGTACAGGCGTCGACCATGCGCGCGATCGAGTAGTGCCAGAGGTCCTGCTGCGCGGTGGCGCGCGGACCCTCGGGATCGTCGGGGTCGGGGTCGTTCATGACCAGATAGCCCGGGTGGCCGCCGCCGACGCGGGTGGTCTTCATGCGCCGCGAGGCGGCCAGGTCGGCCGGGCCGAAGCTCATGCCCTGCATGCGCGGAGACGCCGTGGCGATCTCCTCGAGGTTCACCACGCCGATGCCGGTCTCCAGCAGGGCGTGGATCAGGATCGGGCGCTCCAGGCCGGCGCGTGCCTCGAGCTGTGCCAGCAGCCGGTCCATGTAGTGGATGTCCCAGGCGCCTTCGACCTTGGGCACCATGATCACGTCCAGCCTGTCGCCGATCTCGGTGACCAGCCGGGTCACGTCGTCCAGCGCCCACGGCGACTCGAGTGAGTTGATCCGGGTCCAGAGCTGGGCCTGGCCCAGGTCGATCTCCTTGCCGACCCTGACAAGGCCCTCGCGGGCGGCCTCCTTGTTGTCCACCGAGATGGCGTCCTCGAGGTTGCCCAGGACCACGTCGGCCTTGGTGGCCAGATCCTCGAGCTTGCCGACGATCTTCTCGTTCGAGGGGTCGAAGAAGTGGATCATCCGCGACGGCAGGAAGGGCACCTCGAGCGTTGGGGCGGGGGCGCCGACGGCCAGCGGCTTTGCGAAGTCTCGGGGGTTGCGCATGGCCGTGAATCTACCGTTACCGCGATTCGCGCCGATGGCTCAGGGGCGCTACTTTTTCTGAGGTACCTGGTTCGGAGACGGGAGGCTTCCGAACACGCCCCTCCACGGAAGGACTGGCCATGTCGCAAGCCCCGCCCCAGACCCTCGACGAGATCGTCGAGAACCTCAAGCGCCAGCTGTCGGCCCACTCCGCGGGCGAACGCCAGCGTGTGACGGCGGCGGCGGACGCGGCGATCAACCGCATCCACGAACTCGAGGCGTCGCTGGGCCAGCCGCCGCAGACCGTGGGCAGCGCCGCCATAAGGCGCCGCTCACCGCGTCGGTTCGAGCGCGGGCTCGAGCCCGACCCGGCCAAGGATGTGCCCGCGGGCGCGCTGCTGATGGCCCGCCGGCTGGCCGACGAGGGTCACACACGCGGGGAGGTGACCGAGTTCCTGGCCGAGAACTTCCGCCGCATCGACGTGCCCGCGGCGGTCGACCATGCCTTCCTGGACGCCCCGACGCGCTCCTGAGCCGTAGAGTGCCGCGCGCAACCGACGCGCGAAAGGCTTATGGCTGACAACGGAACCACCTTCGATCAGGCCTCACGTGAGGACAGCGGCGCACGGCCCTACGGCCGTTACCTCGAGGAATTCGAGGTCGGCGCGACCTACAAGCACTGGCCGGCCAAGACCGTTACCGAGGCAGACGACCACCAGTTCTGCCTGCTGACGATGAACCACCACCCCCTGCACATCAACGATGTGTACGCGGCGCAGTCCCAGCAGGGGCGCAACGTGGTGGTCGGGCCGCTGGTCTACTCGCTGGCGCTGGGCATGTCTGTCGGCGACGTCTCCGGGAAGGCGATCGCCAACCTGGCCACCGACGAGTTGTCCCACCCGGCGCCCGTCTTCCACGGCGACACCCTGTTCGTGGAGAGCGAGGTCCTGGACGTCAAAGAGTCCAAGTCCAAGCCGGATCGCGGCGTGGTGCGCGTACGCACCGATGTGTTCAACCAGGACGGCGTCCTGGTGGCCACCTTCAAGCGCTCGGTGCTGGTGCCCCGCAAGACGCCGGGCCAGTAGCGGGCGGCGGGCGCCGCCATCGGCGGCGCCCGCGGCTCAGCGTTCTAGCGTCCTGCCTGCAGCACCCAGATCGTGGCGCGGCGTGAACCGAAGCGGCCCGCCACGCGGCCGACGCCCACGTAGCGGAAGCTGCGGTTGAGCATCACGGCGCGGTGGGGTGCGGAATGAACCCAGCCGCGAACCGGGATGCGTGAGCTGCGGCGCCGACCCCAGCTGAACGCCAGGTTCTCGCCGAGGAGGTGGAAGCGCCCGCTGGCGCGGATCCGCGAGGAGTGCCCGAAGCGGTCTGCCCGCATCAGGTGGCGCGCGTAGGCGTACGAGCTGCGAGACAGGCTGCGCGAGAGCTTGAGCTTGTGCAGCCCGTGTGCGGCGCGGTAGTTGTTGACCCGCTCGACCACGGCATGAGCGGGGTTTGACTTGACCCTGGCCTGGGCAGTTGCCGGGAGCAGCAGAGCGGCGCAGGCCAGTGCGGCGAGAACGCTGGTTCTCCTCATGGGGATCTCTCTTTCGTCGGCCGGCGGGGTTAGCTGACGGGCGAGCGCAGAAAGAGCACGCGCTTCGCCGGGTGAGCACTCAACCGGCGATTAGCCCCTGACGGCCACGGTGACCGTCCATCTTGGTTCCCCCGCCCGGGTGCACATCGCAGACCCGGTTAGGCGGTTGTTGGCGCGGAAAGGTAACAGTTCACGACGACGCTGTCACAGACGCCCGCACCACCCGGGTCGCGGGCCGCTCGTCAAGTGTGTCCGGGCGCCGGGCGCCGATCCACACCAGCGCGGCCACCAGCCACAGATGGCGCCAGTGCAGCGTGTCGATGAAGAACGACTCGACCGCGATCCCGGCCCACGCCGCCAGCAGGGCGGCCGAGCCGATGCCGTACGAGTCTCGTCCCAGGAGCGCGTTGCGGACGGCCAGGATCAGCGTGGAGATCACGAGCGCGACGATCGTGAAGAAGCCCACGAAGCCCTGCTCGGAGAGAGCCCGGACATACAGGTTGTGCGACGGCGTGACCTGGAGCTTCTCGAACTGGCCCGGCCCGATGCCGATCAGGTGGGTCTCGCCGTACTGGATCCCCTGGCGCTGGGCGGCGAAGCGGTCCTTGTCGTAGCCCTGCGCCTTCGCCCGCTCCTGGAAGAAGGTCAGCTGGCCCGTCGTGGCGGCCACCCCGAGGATGCCGGACCCGCCGACCACGATGACCATGAGCAGCGTGGCCGCGCGCTTGCCGCCGCCGCGGCG
Source organism: uncultured Solirubrobacterales bacterium (assembly GCA_963750365.1). GTDB lineage: Bacteria > Actinomycetota > Thermoleophilia > Solirubrobacterales > Thermoleophilaceae > JAAYBF01. The sequence goes on along the minus strand of CAVVQE010000002.1, from coordinate 1,547,817 downwards.
GACGGCCAGCACCATCAGCATGACCAGCACGGCCGCGCCGAAGTTCAGCAGCGCGCCGCGGGAGTAGGAGAAGAACAGGCCGGCCATCAGGATCAGCAGCGACACGGCCTTCAGCGACGGCCGCAGGCGCAGCAGCCGCGGGTTCAGCAGTTCCTCGATCAGGATAAGCGCGATCGGCACCAGGAACGGGCCGAACACGTTGGGGTCCTTGAACAGCGCCTTCCCGCGCAGCCCGTCGATGGTCACGAACTGGTCGCTGCCCGGGAAGCTGGCCAGGATGGCGGCTGACGTCAGGAGTGCCGCGACGACCGCGCCGACGAGATACCAGCGCACCACCAGCCTGGCCTTCTCCTGGGTGTCCATCCAGCCCGTGAACCAGAGCGCGAAGACGATCAGGTAGAGGGTGATGGATGCGAACAACGCGGCACGCGATGCACTCACCGCGTCGACCGTCGAGGCGATGTTCAGCAGCATGTAGAACATCGACAGCGCCACGACCGAGATCGGCGCGCGGTCGATTCGGAAGCGACCGGTGACCAGCGCCACCGCGATCACGATGGCGAAGACGCCGTCGGGCGGCGCGGGCTCGACCGCGACGACCCCCAGCAGCAGCAGGCCCAGCGCCACGGCGGCCTCGTAGCGCAGCACGGCCACGAGCAGGAGCGCCACCAGCCCCACGCTGCCCACCACCGCGATCCAGGGCGGCGGGTAGCGCTGGAGGATCGCCGCGAACACCGCGCTGCCGGCGGCCAGCGCCAGCGCCAGGCCCAGCAGCACCGTTGTACGCCTGGCGCTCGGGCGGGTGAGAGTGGGCGGGCGGCCGGTGAGGGCCGTCATCGCGGGCCCCGCCACACACCGACGCGCTCCATCGCTTCCTTCACGTGCGGCTCGAACCGAAAGCGGGGCCGCCCGCCGTAGAGCACGGGGTAGAGCAGCTTGCGCTTGGCGGAGAGCTCCGAGGCGGCGCGCAGCTGGCGCTTGCGTGAGAACAGCGTGCTGTTGGAGCGGCGCATGTGGCGGTAGAGCTCGCGGTGGTGTCGCCGCGCGGCCTCGAGCATCCGCGGGCCGTGCACCCGCTGGAGGTGGGTGATCACGCCGGGGCCGGCGTGCACGCCCGTCGCGCCGCGGGACATCAGCGTCAGCCACAGCGCCCAGTCTTCGTACGAGTACGCCCTTATGCGGTGCTCGTCCCAGCCGCCGATGCCCTCGATCAGGCTGCGGCGAAACATGGCGGTCTGGGGGTACTCGTTGGTGTACAGCAGCCGGTAGGGATCCAGCGACAGCGGCACCTCCCGTACCGCGTCGCTCTCGCCGAACTCCTGGTAGTCGCCGTAGGCCAGGTCGGCCTCGGGGTGGGCGTCGAGCAGGTCCGCCATCCGGCCCAGGATGCCGGGGGTGGCCAGGTCGTCGGAGTCCAGGGCGAAGGTGTAGCGGGCGGTGGTGTTGCGCAGGCCGGTGTTGCGCGCCGCGCCGACGCCGCGATTGACCTCGTGACGGATGACCGTGACGCCGCGGGCGGCCAGCTCTGCGGTGGCGCTCTGCGTCAGCTGGTCGGGCGAGCAGTCGTCGACGACCACCAGCTCGAACGGCTCTCGCTCCTGGATCGAGTCCACCGCCTCGGCCACCAGCGCCCCGTCCCGGTAGCAGGGAATCAGCACTGCCACCCGGGCTTTGGCCATCTTCGCGGTCACGAGGCCAGGCTACGGTAGAGCGCAGCCGTGGCGGCGACCATCTGCTCGACGCCGAAGCGCTCGGCATGCAGCGCTCGGGCCGCTTCGCCCATCGCCGCGCGCCGCTCGGGGGCCCGCAACAGCCCGATCGTAGCCTTGGCCAGGTCCTCCGGATCCTCCGGCGCGCACAGCACACCCGTGACGCCGTCGCGGACCGCCTCCGCCGTGCCGCCGACGTCGCTGGCCACCTGCGGGACGCCGCAGGCCATCGCCTCGAGCACGGAGATCGGAAAGGCCTCCCAGCGCGAGGCCAGGACGAACACGTCCAGCGCGCCGAGCTGCCGGGCGGGGGGCGGGTGGAAGTCGAAGAAGCGCACGCGGCCGTCCAGCCCCAGCTCGCCGGCCAGCACACCGAGCGCGTCACGCTCGGGCCCCCGGCCCACCACGGCCAGCCGGGCATCGGGCACGGCGTCCAGAATCAGCGGCGCGGCACGCAGGAACACGTCCACGCCCTTCTGGCGGCGCAGCGCGGTCAGGCATCCGGCAGCGGGCCCCTCGCCTGCCCAGGCGGTCAGCTCGTGGTCGGGCTCGTCCGGGGGGCGGCACGGCGGACTGCCGTTGTGAATCACGTGCATCCGCCCCGGCGCCGCCACGTGCAGCGCCAGCCCCTGGCGCCGTTCGTCATCGCTGACGCACACGATTGCGGCCGTGATGCGGCCCAGCACCGCCTCTGCGGCTGCCGAGAGCAACCGGCGGCGACGCGACTGCGGCCCGATGAAGGGGAAGCAGTGGGGTGTGTAGACCACGGGCACGCCGGTGCCCAGGGCGGCCACCCGGGCCACCGCGCCGGCCTTGGACGAGTGCACGTGCAGGAGGTCGTGGTCGCCGGAGCGGACCAGCTGGCGCAGGCGCTTCAGCGCCCGGGCGTAGGGACCTGGACGCAGCTCGCGCCCGAACGCGAGCCGCTCGAAGCGCACGCCGGCGCGTTCGAGGGCCGGGTAGATCACGGCTTCAGCGGGGCCGGCCACGGTGACCTGCACCCCGTGGGCGGATAGGTTGGAAGCAAGCTGCAGCACGTGCTCGGCCACGCCGCCGTCAGGGGGCTCGAAGACCAGCAGCGCGCGCGGCATCGGCGCCACTCTAGCCCCGGCTGCGGGCGGTCCTGCTAGCGGGCGATGCGAAAGCCGCGCGCCGAGACCTTGGCCTTGGCGCCGGAACGGCCGACCGCACTGGCCTTGACGCTGTAGCGACCCCGCCTGAGGTGGGAGAACAGCTTCGAGAAGCGGCCGTTGCGATTGACCCTCACGGTCGCGGCCTTGACCCTGACCCAGCGCTTGCCCACGCGACGGCGAAGCTGGATCCGCACCTTGGCGGCGCGCGCGCTGCTCGTTCGAGCCCGGCTGCCCTTGCTCTTGCCTCGCACCTTGCCCTTGACCAGCACCGAGCGGCGGGCGATCCTGCGCGCCTTGGCCTTGACCTTGCGGCTCACGGCCTTGCGGACCGGCGTGGAGCCGCGGCTCTGCACCTTCGCGATGACCGCGCTGATGGGGTTGGTCACCGGCTTGGCCAGCACCGGCACCACCACCGGCGGCAGCTCACCCTGCACGACCGCGCCCTGGCCGGCACGCAGGGTCACGGCGTTGCGCGGAGCGCCGTCCGGTCCGCGGCCGCCGGCCGTGGCCACGGTGCGGGTCGGGTTGCCCGGCTTGTTCAGCAGCACGTAGCCGTTTGCGAAGTCGCGCCGCAGCAGGCCGTCCTGGCTGTAGCGGGCGCCCTTGGCGGCGCCCAGCTTCACGTCGTATCCGTTCCACCAGTCGTCCGGGGTGCTGCGGTAGTCGCTGCGATAGGTGTCGCGCTCGCCGTTGGTCAGGAAGTACGCCGCCATGTTGTACTCGGCCTCGTCGCGGTTGGAGGCGTAGGCGTCGTAGGTCACGGCCTTGCCGTTGGCGTGCAGCCACTCGACGTGGCCCAGGAAGGTGTCGAGCCCGAACTGGCCGCCGCCGCCGGTCAGGCCGCCGTCGACCACGCCGCGCTCCATGTTGATCACGTCGGCGGCACGCAGCTGGCGGGCCACGGCCGGGTCGTCGTGGCCGGCGAACCAGAGCGAGTTGTGCACGATCTCCTTGCCGGGGAACGATGCTCGGATCTCCTCCATGAACGCGGCCATGTAGTTCTTCCACTCGGCGTGGGTCATGGCGCGGCCCGTGCGCGGGTTCATCGGCGCGCGCTCGTTGCCGTGCCCGTCCGAGACGCGGAACTCCATGTTCACGTCGTCAACGAAGACGCCCCTGTAGTTGCCGGCGCGCATCGTCTCGCGCAGCTCTGCGATCCACGCGGCGCGGAAGCCTGGGTCGCCGATGTCGGCGGCGTAAAGCGGACAGGTGCCGCCGCCGCAGCCGTACGGGATGAACATCGGGTTGCCCGCGCTGTCCTTCAGGACGTACCGCGCGTGGTCGGCCGGCGAGCCGTCGCCGTTCTTGTAGACGGCATAGGAATCCTTGTAGGCCCAGGAGTTCGAGTACCAGGAGGTACGGCCGTCGAAGTAGGGGGCGTAGGTGCGCATGCGGTCGTAGTGCTCGCGCATCCAGGCCTGGGTGGCCGCGGAGGGGGCACTCGTGAAGCGGTCGAAGGAGGACTTGGCCTCCTGCGCGAAGCGAAGGTCTCCGGTCGCGGGCGACGCGGCGGCCGAGCCGGTGAAAGCAGCCATCACACAAAGGATGGCGAGAATGGGCGGGAGGAAGCGTGTGCGGTTGCGCATGGGGGCGGTCCTTTCGGCGGCCGGGCTGCCTCGCTCGGCGCGAGGCCCCTTGCTTTGCGTCCCCGCCTCGCGACGGGTTTGCCGTTGTCGTGGAGCCGCTCCGCGGCCCCTCTTGCTCTATGCCTGTTAGATCGGTCCGGGCGACCCGGACCTGAGCCCGCACGCGTCCTGCTTGGACGCATGTGCGAGAGTGCGCGCCTGCCCGTCCTCGGGCCCGACTACCATGTGCCCGCGCCCTCCCACGGGCCGGGCCGTAACCCTTGTGAGCACGCTCCCACAACACCCCGCCCCTGCGGCCGCGGCAGGCGAGGAACGCACGGATATCCGGCGCTACCTCGTCGCGATCCGGCGCAGCAAATGGCTGATCCTCGGCCTCGTGGCGCTCATCACCGGGTCCGTGGTGCTGGCCTCGCTGGTGTTGCCCAAGAAGTACCAGGGCCAGACCTCGATCGTCCTGAACGTGCAGCAGAACATCACGTCCTCGGATCCCACCACGCTCCAGCGCGAATTGACCACGCTGACCACGCTGGTCACCTCGCCCGAGATCCTCGACCGCGCCGCCGCGAAGCTGCCGGGCGAGAATCGCTCCACGCTCGAGGGAAAGCTCGCCGCCCAGGCCACGCCCGAGGCCAACATCATCGACCTGACGGCTACCGACGACACGCCGGAGGGCGCGGCGCAGATCGCGAACACGGTCTCGCGCACGTTCCTCTCCGAGCGCACCCGGATCGACCGCCTCCAGCTCCAGCGCGCTCGTGAGCGCCTGCAGGCCGAGGCCGACAGGCTGACCAACTCACCCGACGCCGCCTCGGCCGCCCAGCTGGCGGCGCTGCGCGAGCGCATCAGCCAGCTCAGCGTGACCGAGGGCAGCGCGGGCTCTGATCTGCAACTGGCGTCGGCTGCCGAGGTGCCCAGCGGCGCCAGCTCGCCCAAGCCGCTGCGCAACGGCATCCTGGCCCTGTTCGGCTCGGTCTTCCTGGGCATCCTGGTCGCGCTAGGCCGCGATCAGCTGTCGCCGCGGATCGGCGACCCGCGCGAGCTCGGCCGGGCGCTGGACCTGCGCGTGCTGGCGGGCGTGCCCTACGTTCGCGGCGTTCGCCGCCGCCGCTCCGCCGTCATGAGCGGGGTCGAGGCCGAGGCCTACGAGACCGTGCGCGCCGGCGTCGAGCTCGTGGCCGGCAGCCAGACGCCGCCACGGCTGATCCTGGTCACCGGCGGCGTGCACGGCGAGGGCAAGACCACGGCCGTCTGGCGCCTGGGCAACACCATGGCCCGGACCGGTCACAAGACGCTGATCATCTCGGCCGACCTGCGCGTGCCGCGACTGCACGAGATAGCCGGCGTGCCGTTGGGACTCGGCTTGTCGGACATCCTGGCCATGATCGACTGGGAGGGCCAGCGCCCCGACGCCGAAATCCTGGATCGGTCGATCGTCAGCGTCCTGAGCGGCTCCCCGGGCAAGCGGAGGCAGGGCCGGCTGGACATCATCACCAGCGGCACCAAGGCCAAGGATCCCGGCCGGCTGGTCACCGCCGGCGCCATGTCCGCCTTCCTGGGCCACGTGCGCACGCTCGACTACGACTACGTGTTCGTGGACGCCCCGCCGTTGCTGGGCATCGTGGATGCGCAGGTGCTGACCCGCTACGTGGACCAGATGATCCTGGTCAACCGCCTGGACCGCCTGAGCCTGGACAACGTGGCCGATCTGCGCCAGCTGCTGGACCGCATGGAGGTGTCACCGCTGGGCCTGATCGTCATCGGCGCCAAGGCCGAGATCTCGCCCTACTACACCAGCCGCCGCTCGGCCGGAATCGAAGTCGCAGGTACAACCCGCTAGCCGGTGAGCGCGCGGGCGGTCATCCTGGCCGGCGGAAAGGGCTCGCGCCTGGCTCCGTACACCGCGGTGATCCCGAAGCCGCTGATGCCGCTCGGCGACCGCCCGATCCTCGACGTCGTGCTCCGCCAGCTGGCCAGCCACGGCTTCGGCCGCGTGACCATCGCCGTCGGCTATCTGGCCCACCTGATCCAGGCCGTCCTGGGCGACGGTCACGAGCAGGGCGTCGAGATCGACTACCACCTGGAAACCGAGCCGCTGGGCACCGCCGGGCCGCTGGCCACGATCGCCGGCCACGAGAGCCTGCTGGCCATGAACGGCGACCTGCTCACCGATCTGAACTACGGCAGCTTCTACGCGGCCCACAAGGCCTCGGGCAACGCGATGAGCGTCGCGGTCCACCGCCGGGTGATCAAGGCCGACTACGGCGTCCTGCATCTGGGCGACGGCGACGGCGAGGTGGTAGCCGTAACCGGCTACGAGGAAAAGCCCGAGACCCCGATCACGGTTTCCATGGGCGTCTACGCCATCGAGCCCGAGGCGCTGGCCCTGGTGCCCGCCGGCCGCTTCGACATCCCCGACCTGGTGCTCAAGCTCCTGGACGAGGGCATGGGCGTCGGCGCCTACCCGTTCGACGGCTACTGGCTCGACATCGGTCGCCACGACGACTACGACCAGGCGCAGAGCGAGTTCGAGGCCATGCTGCCGCGGCTACTGCCGGACCAGTCGCAGCCCTAGCCGCCCGCGCCGCCCCGCCGCCCCGCCCGCGCCGCCCCGCCCCGCCCCGCCCGCGCCGCCCCGCCCGCGGTGGTGTGGATCGACCCTCACTGTGAAGGTCGATCCACACCACCGTGAGGACTTCCGCGGCTCGCGCGCGGCGCTGGGGGTAGGTTCGGTACAGCGGCTCACGTCGCTCCAAACGACCCAAGGAGGACCCGTGCCCACAGTGATCGCCCAGCACGAAGTGAAGGACACCGAACACTGGTTGTCTTCAGGCAAGCGCGAGGAGTTCTTCGGTCCGCTCGGAGTGACGAACCTCAAGACGTTCGTGAACCCGCAGGACTCCACCAGGGTGGCCCTCTCGATGGAGGTTCCCGACATGGATGCCCTGATGGCCGGCCTGCAGTCCCCCGACGGCGCCGAGGCGATGGAGCACGACGGCGTGCTGCCGGAGACGGTGGTGATGTACGTCGAGTCCTGACGCCTCCGGTCAGGTGTTCCGGTACCGCTGGCCCCAGGGGTCCTCGAACGCGCCGTCGCCCAGGGCCTCGATCAGCTCGGCGATGCCCTCCGGCACGCGCTGCGCGGGCTCGAAGCCGAGCTCTGACTTGATGCGCTCGAAGCCGACCTTGTAGTCGCGCGGGTCCTCGTTCTTGGTCACGTAGGACACGTTGCCGCGGCCCAGCTGGCCGGTGATGATCTCGACCAGGTCGAGCTTGCGGTAGTTCTCGTCCGAGTGGCCGACGTTGAACACGCGCCCGGCGACCTTGTCCAGCTCCGATCCCAGCACCAGCGCCACGCCGCGGCCGGCATCGCGCACGTGCACGTAGGGGCGCCAGAACTGCTCGCCGAAGACCTCGAGCTCGCGATCGGCCCAGAGGTCGCGGGTGAACTCGTTCACGGTCAGGTCGAAGCGCATCCGCGGCGCCACGCCGTACACGGTCGCGAAGCGCAGGCAGGTGGGCTTGAGGTCGCCGAAGTCGCCTTCCAGCAGGGACTTCTCGATCTGCACCTTCTGCTCCGCGTACAGCGAGACGGGCGCCAGCGCGCCGTCCTCGGTGATGGGCACCGTCGGATCGGCCATGCGACCGTAGTTCGAGCAGGTGGAGGCGAACACCAGCCGGCCGACACCCGCGGCCTGGGCATCGGCCACCACGCCGCGGCTGCCCTCGATGTTCACGTCGTTGCTGAGCGCGGGGTCCTTGGCGCAAGCGGGGTCTCCGACGATGGCGGCCAGGTGGATGACCGCGTCGGCGCCGTCGAAGGCGCGACGGCGAGCGTCGCCGTCGCGCACGTCGCCGCGGACGAGCTCGATGCCCTGGCCCTCGATGTGGGCGGCGATGTCCTCCTGGTCGTGCAGCAGGGAGTCCAGCACGCGCACCTCGTTGCCGGCGGCGGCGATCTCCTCGACGGCGCAGGCGCCGATGTAGCCCAGCCCGCCGGTAACCGTTACTCGCATGCGTTCGCAGCCCTTCGTCGACGAAATGTCAGCGCGAGCGTACGAGCACCACGCCACGAGAGGCGGCGAGCGTGACCGATGAGCCCACTGCCCGACCATCGGCAGTGCGGTAGTTGCCCTTGAGGGCGATGGTCCGGGTGCGGGCGCCGGGCTCGTTGAGCAGCACCACACCGTTCTGGAACCTGCGCTTGAACAGGCCCCCGCGGGAGCGGGTGCGACCGCCTCTGGGCTTGCCGAGCTTGACCCGGTAGCCCGAGAAAAAGCTGTCGGGATTGCCCGACGGCGAGCTGCCGAAGTAGTCGCGCCCGGTGTTGATCAGGAAGTAGCCGGCCAGGCCGTAGTCGCGCTGCTCGTCGCTGGGCGCGTTCTCGTCATAGAGCACCGGCCGCTTGAGCCTGTGGATGAACGAGGCGTAGTTGAGGTAGTTGCGCAGCCCGAAGTAGCCGCGGCCGCCGGTCAGACCCGGGTCGTTGATGCCGCGCTCCAGCGCGATGACGTTGGCCGAGCGCATCTGGATCCGGGTCAGCCGGTCCTTGCTGTGCGGCGCGAACCAGATCACGTTGTGGACGATCTTCACCCGCCGCGGCAGCGAGCGCCGGATCTGGCGTGTGAAGCGTGCCACGTAGACCCGCCAGGCGCGGCGTGAGACACGCTTGCGCAGGCGGGGGCTGTAGGGGGTGAGCTCCTTGCCGTTGCCGTCGCTGACACGGCGGATCATGTTCACGTCGTCGATGTAGATGGTCTTGTAGCCGCGCCGTACCAGCCGCTTTGCGCCCTTGATCCAATGGCGGCGGAAGGAGGGGTTGGCGATGTCGGCGGCCAGCTGCGGGCAGCTGCCGTTCTCGCAGTCGAACGGCACGTGCGCCAGCGGCCCGCGGCGGCTGCGCTGACGCAGGAACCAGCTGGGGTGCTTGCGCACGACCGAGGCGCCCGGGAAGGCCGTGTACAGGCCGGTGTAGGCCCAGGCCTTGGGGAACCACCTCAGGCGCGAGTCGAAGTACGGGCTCGACACGATCATGCCGCTGTAGCGGGAGCGCATGAAGCTCCTGAGGGCGGGCGACGGGCTCTTCGTGAACCGGTCGAAGTCGCTGTTGCTGGCCTTCTGGACGAAGCGGACGCTGCCGGCCTTCGACGAGGCCGCGTGCGAGACCTGCGCCACCATCGCGCTGGCCACGAGCGCCATCAGCGCAGCCGCCAGCAGCAGCTTTCCCCTGCCTTTTAGTGAAGTCACCGCGAGCACTTTAGGGGACAACACTGACCCTGAGCGATCGGAGCGCTATTCGGCGCGCTGGAGTATCGCCGCGACGGTCATGACCAGGATCTTGAAATCCAACCCCAGCGACCAGTTCTCGATGTAGTAGTTGTCCCACTCGACCCGGTCGCGCAGGGATGTCTTGCCGCGCAGCCCGTGCACCTGAGCCCACCCGGTGACCCCGGACTTCACCCGGTGGCGGTCCTCGTAGCGGTCGATCCGCGAGCCGAACAGCTCCACGAACTCGGGACGCTCGGGGCGCGGCCCGACCAGGCTCATGTCGCCGCGCACCACGTTGATCAGCTGGGGCAGCTCGTCCAGCGAGGTGGACCGCATCAGCGTGCCGATCCATGTGCGCCGGTCGTCGCCCTCCACGCCGCCCGGCGCGACATCGGACGGCAGCGAGACCAGGTTGCCCCCGGCCGTGGCCATCTCGGTCTGCGCCGGCGCGGCGGGCGCGAGCCGCATCGAGCGGTACTTGAGCATGTCGAAGCCGTGACCGTCGCGGCCCACGCGGCGCTGGCGGAACAGGACCGGGCCGGGGGAGCTGAGCCGCGTGGCCAGCGCCAGGGCGGCCAGCAGGGGGGAGAGCAGGACCAGCAGCACCGCGGCCAGGACACGGTCGAACACGTGCTTGATGGCGAACTGCCAGCCCTTGGGATCGATCGGGCGCAGGCCGAACAGCGGCAGGCCGCCCAGGTGCTCCAGCGCCAGGTGCACGTTCACGCTCTCGAAGAAGCGCGGCACGAACGACACCTGCAGGCCCAGCGCTTCGCAGCGGCGCATCAGCGGCAGAACCTCGTGGTCGGGCCCCGACAGGAAGCCGAACACCACATGTCTGGCGCCGGTCTCGCGGACGACCCGTTCCAGGTCGTCGGGCGTGCCCAGCACCGGCGCGGAGCGCTCGGGCACCATCTCCTGCGGCGGCGGGTCGGCATCCAGGTAGCCGACGGGCCGGAGCCCGAGCCGCGGCTGGGTGGTCAGGCGCATCTCGACGTGTGAGCTGACCACCCCGGCACCGATGATCAGCGTCGGGGTGAAGACCAGGCCCGCCGCGCGTCCGCGGCCCTGAGCCCAGGCCAGCAGCAGCCGCGTGCCGATCAGGAACAGCGTGCCGTAAAGCCAGCCCCGGGCCAGCAGCGCCGCCGGCTGGGCAGCGGGTTCCACGAAGGCCTCGCCGGCGATCAGGATGATCGTGGCCAGCGAGGTGGCCGCGATGATCTTGCCGACGGCGTCCATCATCTTGGGCTGCGTGCGGCTGGCGTAAAGGCCCCAGAGCGCCATCAGGGCCAGGATCAGGGGGCCCAGCAGCCACAGCAGGGTTCTGCCGTCGCTGCCGATGTCGTCGGGCGCAGCCGCCAGCGCGGCCAGCGGCGCGGCAACCAGCGCGAGCAGGTCCGTTCCGACGCGCAGGTTGCGCCAGCCGGGGCCCTCGAAGAGCCGCTGTGGGTCGAGACGGGAACCCATCTCCGGTTCCTGTCGGTCCGGTGGGCCCGGCGCATGAGCGAGGCCGGCGGATCTGGGATCCGCCGGCCTCGAGTGTTGTGCGGTCGCCTCGCTCATCGTCCTGGAGAGAGTAACCCCGCAGCCGTCGCGCCCGCGCGGGCGCTATGTGTCGACAGGAGCGGTCAGACGGACTCGGGTGCGCGCGTCAGCTGGCGCATCCCGATGCCAAGACCGAGCAGCACGACGCCGGCTCCCGCAAGCAGAGCCAGATCGAGGCCCGTGAACGGCAGGCTGCCGCTGTCGCTGCTCTTGGTCGCCTGGGGCGTGGTGCCCGAGCTGGTGCTCGGGTTCGTGCCCGAAGGAGTCCCCGAATCGTCGTTGCCCTGAATCTGATTCTGCACCGCGCCGTCGTCGGGGGCATAGCCGTCGACGGAGGACTGCGCGAACGCGACCGACGTCAGCGACATTGCCACGAGGAGAGCGGCGAGCGCGATTGAAAGTGTCTTTCTCATTCTGTTGCGTAGTCCCTTGAGTTCGTGTTCCGGTCGATTTCGTCGTGTCGACGACCCCAGCCTAGCCCTTCCATGGGCCGCTGAACCCTAGCGGGCAGGGCCGACACCCCTGTACCGCGAAAAAACATACTTACCACGGTTTGTGTATTCGCGCCACCGACTGCTGTCAGCGCGCGAATGGTGCATCACTTCCCCCTTGCCCGCCTCAGAAGCATCTGGTTGATCCTAGCGGTTGTAATGTAGCGCCCGCGCCGCACGTCGCGCAGCACCTGGGCTGCGATCTGGTCACGCGGGTTCAGTTCGACCACGCGTCTGAGCAGGGTGGTGGCCTCGGCACGATCGTCACGTTCGGCGGCTATCAGCCCCAGTTCCAGCAGCGCGTAGGCGTTCTCCGGCTCGCGCTCGCGGGCACGCCGGAACGCCGCCTCGGCCTGGTCCAGGCGGCCCAGCCGAAGCGCGATCGTGCCGGCCGATAGATCGGGCTGGGCGCTGACGGGGTTCAGCTTGCGCGCGCGGTCCAGGCGCTTGAAGGCCCCCTCGGGCGATCCGCGCCAAGCCTTGGCGGCACGGTCGATCTCGAGGTCCGAGAGCCACGGACCGGCCAGCAACACCACTCCCACCGCGACCGCTGCGCCGCCGGCTGTCAGCACGCGGACGGACAGCGCCGAGGTGGGCAGCGGGGGGCGGGGGACGGGCGAACCGCCGCGGGGCGCCAGGCCGGCGGCCAGCCCGAGCATGGCCAGGGCCGGCGCGCCGAGGCCGGCGAACTCCCAGAACCAGTCGACCGAGCCGTGCAGGAACCAGTAGGTGAAGACCGCGACGGCCGCGCCGGCCGCCGCGCCGACCGGTGCGTAGCCCTTGCGCACCGCCCGCAGCGCGGCCGCCAGCAGCGCGGCCATCGCCCCGAACACCAGCAGCGCGCCGACGAGCCCGGTCTGGGCCAGCACCCCGAGCTCCAGCGAGTGGGCGTAACGGGGGCGCTCGTCCGACTTTCCCCGGCGCAGGTAGTAGGGCTGGAAGCCGTCGGCGCCGACCCCGCGCACGGGGTGCTCGCCGAACAGGTCCCAGGCCACGACCCAGAAGTCGTAGCGGTTGGTGCCGCCGGTGGTGAAGCGCGACTGGCCCTGGCCGGCCTGCGTCTCCAGGCTCTTGAACTGTTTCCAGCTGTTGGAGAGGCGATCCACCGGGTCGCCGACGGCGGCCACGGTGCCCACCGCGCTCAGCAGCACGATCGAGACCAGGATCGCTCCCAGCCTGCGGCCGCCGCGCCGCCTGGCCTCCTCGCTGACCTTCGCCCGCCGCTCCGCCGTGCCGGCCGCGGCGCCCACCGCCACCAGCACGGCCGCGGCGGCGAGCGTGACCAGCGCGGCCGTCGAGGCACGGTCGCCGATGGTGGCGCGCTCGAAGTCGTCGTGCACCGCCAGCAAGGGACCCGAGACGAGCGCGGTCGCCGCGGCCACCGCGATCACTACCGCCAGCGATCGCACCCAGTGGCGGCTGAGCAGCACGAACACGATCAGCGCGAACGGGACGGCGACCAGCCAGCCGCGGCTCTGGCCCATCAAGGTCACGCACGAGAGCAGGCCGGCGCAGCCGAGGAAGACGCCGCGGGTCCACGGCGCCAGCTCGCGCGCCGCGGCCAGGTACAGGCACGGGAAGGTGGCCATGACCCACATGGCCACGTTCGCGTTGATGTAGCCCGCGGGCTCGTAGAAGCGGGCGTCGTTGAGGTAGGGCAGGGGGTCGGCCTGGAACTTGACGATCTGCACCAGCGCGATGGCCGATATGCCGAGGCCGAACGCGCCAAGGACCAGGCGCGCGCCGCGGGGATTCCAGGGCCAGAAGGCGAACAGCGCCAGCACCGTCGCGTAGAAGAGGGTGCGGTTCGCGCCGTCCAGCGCCTGTCCGTTCTCGCTCGCCCAGGTCAGCGACAGGTACTGCCAAGCGGCAAAGCCGGCCATCGCCAGCACGCCGGCCAGCACCACGCGGGGCACGTCGCGTGGGATGCCCACTGCCACCACGGTGGCCACGAGCAGCGCCAGCGTGAGCAGCGCGATGCCGTACCAGAGGCTGGGGTAGAAGCCCGCCTCCGAGCCGGCCATGGCCACGAACGCCAGCGTGGCCACCAGCGCCGGGCCGAGCGCCGGGTTGCCCTGCACCAGCAGACGCGCGGTGAACGCCATGCGTCCGAGCGGTGCCGATATGGTCGCGGTCGAGGACATGGTCGGCAAAATCGTCTATTGGCTCGCGGTGCTCGCCATCTCCCTGGCGCTGGTCGTCGCGCTCATACTCTTCTTCGAGTCGCGTGACGATTCCTCGGTCGAAGGGGCGCAGCGTGCGCCCGCGGCGCTCATGGTTTCTTGACGAGCCTGGCGAAGACGACGATCCGCTGGGCCGCGCTGTACAGCGGGTGGCAGGCGGTCAGCACCAGCCGGTCGTAGCCCACGTTGTCGGTCACCGAGGTCTCCGAGGGGTCGACTATGCGGGTCTTCTGTACGCGGTAGACGTAGCTGCCGTAGCGCATGCGCATTTGGATCTGGTCGCCGCGCCTGAGCTTGTCGATGGTGCGGAAGGGGGCCCCGTAGGTGGTGCGGTGGCCGGCGATGGCCACCGTCTTGTTCTGGCCCGGTAGCGCGGTGTCGGGGTAGTGGCCCGGGCCCTTGCGCAGGTCCGTCGTCCCCGTGCCCTCGATCACGTAGTAGCGGCGGTTCAGGCTGGGAAAGCGGATCTGGGCCACCGCCGAGCCGGGGATCGGCTTCTGACGCGGCGGGCGCCCCTGCTTCGGCGCGGGCTGCTTGGCGGGCGTGGCGGCGAACGCCTCCTCGAGGTTGTTCTGCTGGCGCTGGGCCGTGTACGCGCTGATCGGCTCCTGCCAGAGCAGGGTCGCGCCGGCATCCGCGAGCATGAGCACGCCGCTCACCATCAGCACCGAGGCCACGAAGCGGAGGGTTGGCTTGATCACGTCAGTGTGCGTTGTCGCCGCCGGCAGCGGGCGGGCGGGACTCTTCGGCCAGGGAGGCCAGTTCAAGCGTGCCGCGCGAGGCCGCCGTGAGCACCTCGGTGGCCTCGTCGGACGAGCGGGCGTACAGCTCGATGAGCATGTGGATGGCGATCTGGCCGGACTCGTCGTGCTTGTGAAAGCGGACGTGGGTGAAGAACTCGCGGGTGCCGTGGTCGCCGAACGCGGCGAACGCCAGCGAGTCGGCGGCCTCGGGGCCCGAGCAGCTCTCGACCTCGCTCTCCTCGACCGTGACCGTGCACGAGGCCACCCACGGCGTACCGCTGACCATGCGCTCCCAGCGATCGTCGACCGCCTCGATGCGGCTGACGCGGCGGCCGTCCTCCTCGTAGAAGGCCAGGCTCAGGTGAGGCTGGTCGTGCATGCAGTCCAGGCACTGGACCACGGCTTCCTGGACCTCCTCGACGGGCTCCACGGCCTCGGCGGTCTGGGCGTCGACCTTGAGGATGCCCTCGTAGTGCAGCTGCACTTCTAGGTTCTGCGACCAGCACCGGTAGCAGCGCAGCCAGCTGGAGCGGGTGCCAACGGAATCGGGTGCGGAGCCCTCCATCGTGCTCATTATGCTGGCAGAGGTGATCAGCGGGCCAACGCGACCGCCCGTGGACGCCGTCGGGGTGGTGCTGGCGGGTGGTCTGGGCCGGCGCATGGGCGGCGTCTCCAAGCCCGCGGTGGAGCTCGGCGGCAAGGCCCTGGCGACCTGGCCGCTTCGGGCGCTGGCGCCGCTGTGCGACTCGCTGGCCGTGGTCTGCAAGGCCGACACCGCCCTGCCGGAGCTGCCAGCCGGCGTCGCGCGCTGGGATGAGCCGGCCGAGCCGCGCCACCCGCTGACCGGGATCGTGCACGCGCTGGAGCAGGCGAGGGCGCCGGTGCTGGTGTGCGCAGCCGACATGCCGTTCGTGACCACCGCGGCGCTGGCCGCCGTGGCGGGTGGGCGCGGCGACGCCCTGGCCTGCGTGGCCCGGGCGGCCGGCCGCCTGCAGCCCGTACTCGCGCTCTATACGCCGGACGCGCTGCCGCTGCTGCGCGGGGCGGGGGAGGACACGCCGCTGACCGCCACGGTGCGCCGCCTGGAGCCGGCGATCGTCGACGTGCCCGAGCGCGACGCCATCAGCATCGACACCCCCGCGGGCCTGCGGCGCGCGGAGCGGCTGCTTGGCGGGACGGTCAGCGCTTCAGGATCAGCGCGATCACCGCGAGCGCGAAGATGATCTGGATCAGCGTGAGCGCCACGGCCAGGCTCATGTGGCCCGCTCCCGCAGCAGCTCGACCAGCTCGGGCATGGACGTCCCGGCGTCGGCCTGCGCCAGCAGCCCCTCTGCGCCGCGACGCCCGCCCAGGGCGCGCAGGGCCGACTCGCCGTGCTCGGCCACCAGCTCGGCCAGCGCGCTGAGGCGGCGGGCGCGGGCCCGGCGGGCGGGCAGATCCAGGCTCCCGCGATGCGCGTCGATCGTCTGTGCCAGCTCGACGATGCCCGTCGGCGGCGGGTTGGCCGACGTGGCCACGACCGGCACCTCGCCGGCGCCGAGGGCGGCCAGCGCCATCGCCAGGTCGCGCCGGGCGCGGTCGGCCACGTCGCCGAGGTCGGACTTGGTGACCACGAGCACGTCGGGCACCTCCATGATCCCCGCCTTGATGAACTGGAGCGTGTCGCCCGAGCCGGGCTGGACGACCACCGCGACGGTGTCGCACACCTCCTCCACGTCGGTCTCGGACTGGCCGACGCCGACCGTCTCGATGACCACCACGTCGAAAGCGGGGGCCAGCGCCGTTGCCGCCTCGCGGGTCGGCACGGCCAGCCCGCCCAGGCGGCCGCCCGCGGCGGTCGAGCGGATCAGCACCGCCTCGTCGCGGGGGTCGTGGTCGATGCGCGCGCGGTCGCCCAGCAGCGAGCCGCCGCTGCGCTTCGACGATGGGTCCACCGCCAGTACGGCGACCGAGCGCTCCTGCCGGCGCCAATGTGCCACCAGCGCGCTGAGCAGCGAGGACTTGCCCGCCCCGGGCGGGCCGGTGATGCCCACCAGGTGGCCCTGGGCCTCACCGCCGAGCGCGGCCGGCGAAACCTGCTCCAGCAGGGCGGCGGTGTGCTCGCGCCCGCGCGGCGAGCGGTCCTCGATCAGGTTGAGCGCGGCCGGGGCGGCGCCCAGCTCACGCTCGCGCAGGCGGCGGCCCAGCGTCTGTCCCTCGTCGGCGGCCATCGACCGCGGACGCTAGCCGCTCGCGCCTCGCGGTCCCGTTCGGGTCGGCTGAGAGCGTTGATGGCGCCAGGGCACCTACAACGCTCTCAGCCTGCCCGGCTCAGTAGCGCTTGGTTCGCTCCAGCCGCTGGCGCACCGTGTCGCGGAAGCTGCGCGACTGCAGCGAGCGCTGCTGCGCCCGGGGCTCAGCGCCCGCC
This sequence comes from uncultured Solirubrobacterales bacterium, assembly GCA_963750365.1. GTDB lineage: Bacteria > Actinomycetota > Thermoleophilia > Solirubrobacterales > Thermoleophilaceae > JAAYBF01. The sequence goes on along the minus strand of CAVVQE010000002.1, from coordinate 1,530,755 downwards.
GCCGGCTCGGAGAACTCCGGCTTGCCGGTGTCCCGCCTACCCATCCGCCCGCGCGGGCGAAACGCGAAGCTACGCCGGCGTCGGCTCGGCCGCGTTGCGTTCGGCCACCAGGTCCACGATGTCGCCCATGATGCGCGAGACCTCGAAGTCCTTGGGCGTGTAGACCCGCGCCACGCCCGCGTCCAGCAGGGCCTTCTCGTCGGCCACCGGGATGATGCCGCCGACCACCACCGGGACGTCGGCGCCCGCCGCCTTGAGCTCGTCCATCACGGTCGGGATCAGCTCGGCGTGCGAGCCCGACAGGATCGACAGGCCGACCACGTGCACGCCCTCCTGCACGGCAGCGGCGGCGATCCGGGCCGGAGTCAGGCGGATGCCCTCGTAGACCACGTCCATGCCCGCGTCGCGGGCGCGGATGGCGATCTGTTCGGCGCCGTTGGAGTGCCCGTCAAGGCCGGGCTTGCCGACCAGGATCTTCAGCCGCCTGCCCAGCGTCTCGGACACTGCCTCGACGCGCTCGCGCAGATCGGTCAGCGCGTCGTCACCGCCGGCCGCGGCGGCGGCGTCGGCCACGCCGGTGGGGGCGCGGTACTCGCCGAAGACCTCGCGCAGCGCGCCCGCCCACTCGCCCGTGGTGGCCCCGGCCTTGGCGGCGGCCAGCGTGGCGGGCATGACGTTTGTGGTCGACGACGGCGGCGTCCCGCAGCTCCGCCAGCGCTGAGTCGACGGCGGCCTGGTCACGCTCGGAGCGCCAGGTGCGTACGGCTTCGATCTGGCCCTTCTCGACCGTCGGGTCCACGGTCATGATGCCGCCGTCCTCGCCCTCCTGGAGCGGCGAGGGCTCGTGCTCGGTGAACGACGTTCTGGCCGATCACCTTCTGCTCGCCGCGCTCGATCCGACCCACCCGCTCGCGGTGCGACTCGACCAGGCGGGTCTTCATGTAGGGCACGGCATCGACCGCGCCGCCGCGCTCGGCGACGACGTCCATCTCGGCCTGCGCGCTCCTCGGCCAGCTCGGCCACCAGGCCGTCCATGACCTGGGAGCCCTCGAAGATGTCGGGGTACTCGAGCAGGTCGGTCTCCTCGGCCAGGATCTGCTGGATGCGCAGCGACCACTGCTGGTCCCACGGCCGCGGCAGGCCCAGCGCCTCGTTCCATGCAGGCAGCTGCAGCGCGCGGGCGCGGGCGTCGCGGCCCAGCGTCACGGCCAGCGCCTCGAGCACGATCCGGATCACGTTGTTCTCGGGCTGGCTCTCGGTCAGCCCCAGCGAGTTGACCTGCACGCCGTAGCGCATGCGCAGGAACTTGGGCTCGGTCACGCCGTAGCGCTCGCGGCCGAGCTGCTCCCACAGCTGGCCCATGGCGCGCAGCTTGGCGTGCTCCTCGACGAAGCGGATGCCGGCGTTGACGAAGAACGAGATCCGCCCGAACACGCGCGGGAAGGTCTCCTCGGTCCACCCGCTCGCGGGCGGCGTCCAGCACGGCGATGGCGGTCGAGAGGGCGTAGGCGATCTCCTGCACCGGCGTCGCCCCGGCCTCCTGCAGGTGGTAGCTGCAGATGTTGATCGGGTTCCACTTGGGCACCTCGTCGACGGTGAAGGCGATCATGTCGGCGATCAGCCGCAGCGAGGGCTCGGGCGGGAACGCGTACGTGCCGCGCGAGAGGAACTCCTTGATGATGTCGTTCTGGGTCGTGCCCGCCAGCTCCGAGCGCGCGACGCCGTTCTCCTCGGCCACCGTCATGTACAGGCGCCAGCAGCCAGGCGGCGGTGGCGTTGATGGTCATCGACGTGTTCATCTCGCCGAGCGGGATGCCGTCGAGCAGCTCGTGCATGTCGCGCTTGTGCGCGATCGAGACGCCGACCTTGCCGACCTCACCGCGTGCGAGCTCGTGGTCGGGGTCGTAGCCGGTCTGGGTTGGCAGGTCGAAGGCGATCGACAGGCCGGTCTGGCCCTTGGCCAGGTTCTTGCGGTAGAGCGCGTTGGAGGCCGAGGCCGTGGAATGGCCCGCGTAGGTGCGCATCACCCAGGGGCGGTCACGCTCGTCCAGGCGGTGGGTTCGGTCAGGGGCCATGGAGTGATTGTAAGGTCAGAGGTTCGATGAGCCGCGCCATCGACTTGATGCACCTCGGGCGCGATCGCGTGATCTGCGCCTTCGAGGTGGACGGCCTGGTGGTGGACCCGGGCCCGTCGTCGTGCCTGGAAACGCTGCTGGACGGGCTCGAGTCCGAGCCGCGCGCGCTGTTGCTCACCCACGTCCACCTGGACCACGCCGGCGCCGCCGGCGTGCTGGCGCGGCGCAACCCGTCGCTGCAGGTCTACGTGCACGAGCGCGGGGCTCCGCACGTGGCCGACCCGTCCAAGCTCGTGGCCAGCGCCGGCCGCCTGTACGGCGGCCGGATGGAGGAGCTGTGGGGCGAGGTGGCGCCCGTCGACCGCGAGCGCATCCACATCCTGGAGGGCGGCGAGACGATCGAGGACCGCTTCCACGTGGTCTACACGCCCGGGCACGCATCGCACCACGTGAGCTACCTGGACACCGCTACCGGCGACGCCTACGTGGGCGACGTGGCCGGCGTCCGCCTGCCCCCACACGAGTACATCGTGCCGCCGACCCCGCCGCCGGACATCGACGTGGACCGCTGGCTGGCGTCCGTGGACCTGGTCGCGGGGCTGGACCCGCAGGCGCTGTGCCTGACCCACTTCGGCCGCTTCACCGACGTGTCCGGGCACCTGGAGCGGATGCGCGAGGCGCTGTCGATCCGCGCCCGCAAGGCGCGTGAGCTCAGCGCCGAGCAGTTCGCCGAGTGGTCGGAGGCCGAGACCCGGTCCGCAGTGGACTTCGACACCGCCGAGGCGCTGGTGCAGGCGGCGCCGCCGGACCAGCTGGGCATGGGCCTGCGCCGCTACTGGGACAAGGTGGCGCTGCGATGACCGAGACGATCGAGAAGCCGCGCGTGCGGGGGCCCGGCAGCGACCTGGGCGGCAACTGGCGCGTGATCGTGCTCAACGACAACCACAACACGTTCGACGGCGTGGCCTCGGCGCTGGCGCGCGTGATCCCCGGAATCACACTGGAGGGCGGCTACGCGATCGCCGACCAGATCCACAACAGCGGTCAGGCGATCGTGTTCACCGGCATGAAGGAGACGGCCGAGCACTACTGGGAGCAACTGCGCGACGCCGGCCTGACGATGGCGCCGCTGGAGCAGGGCTGATGGGCGATCTGCCAAGCGGCCGCCTGGACCAGGCGCGGCCGTTCACGACCAAGGATGGATCCACGATCCGCGAGGTGGCCGGCCGTGTGTCGCTGCCCGCTGGCAATCAGTCGCTGGCGCAGGCGACGGTGCCGGCCGGGGCGTCGACCGATGCCCACTACCACAACGTCAGCGAGGAGATCTACCACTTCACCGCGGGTAGCGGCCGGATGCTGATGGGCGACAACGAGGGCCACGTGCGCGCCGGCGACACGGTCGTGATTCCGCCGGGCACCGAACACAAGCTGTGGGCGTCGACCGATGAGGACCTGGTGCTGCTCTGCTGTTGCGCGCCCGCCTACAGCGACGAGGACACGGTCATCACGGAGGCGCGCTGATGCGCGCCGGCAGCGTCTGGCCGGTGCTCGGCGCCTACGCGGGCGCGCCCTAGCGCCGTAGCCGCGCCCGGCGTGAGTCCTTGCCCGCCCGGCCGGTGCCCGACTCGGCCACCTTCGCGCCGACGCGCACCAGCAGCCCGCGCCGGCCGGCGCGCGACACGGCGCGGCGCCCGCGCCGGTTCAGCCGCAGCGTGACCACGGTCGAGCGCGAGCCGGCCGCGATCGATCGCGAACCCGAGCCGATTCTCCGGCCGTGGCTACGCACGGAGACCGCGCAGCGGCGCGGCCCCGCGCCCGCCGCCTTGCAGCGCACCCGCACGCGGCCGCTACGGGCGACCCGCCCGGGGCGCCCGAGGCGCGTGTGCAGCGCCCGCAGGGGATCCCTGAGCCGGGCCCGCACCCAGTCCACGATCACGCCGTTGTAGTCGGCCGGGAACGCCCGAGCCGTGTTGGGGACGTTGCCGACGCCCGTGACGACGTGGCGCGCGCAGCTGCCCCGTCTGCCCTTGGGAGCCCGCACGCACACCCGCATCGTGCGTGACCGGCGCCGGGCGGGGAGCGCCGCGATGGCGCGGGAGATGCGGTCCATCTTGCAGACCATCGCGCCGATGACGACCACCGACCGATCCGCCCGCGTGCAGGCCATCTTCGTGGTGCCGCAGCTGTTGGCGTCGTCGCGGTTCCAGACGTTGAAGACCGGCGTGGTCAGCGCGCCGCGGCTGACCAGCAGGTCGGGCTGGTTGCCGGGATTGGCGAGCACGGGGTGGACCCGCGCGCCGATCGCGCGGATCGCGGCACTTCCGCGCGCGCAGCGCCCACCCTGTCCGTTCTGGTCGGCCTCGAACTGGCGGTTCACCACGCCGGAGTCGGCCACGACCCCGGCCACCGGGATGCCCTGGCGCTGCAGGCTCCACGCCACCCCCCAGGCGCCGAACGAGCCGGCGCTGGTGCCGTGCAGGAAGGTCCTGGTGGTGCGATAGCGGCGGGCGGCGAACTGGATCGCGGCCTTGGTGGCCACCAGCCCGTTCACGCTCCGTGGCCTGCCGCTCGCGGTGCGGAAGGGGTTGAACGGGTCCGGCTGCGCGCCGCCGGAGTAGAGGTCGTGGCTGCACATGGAGACCGAGAGGTTCCGAAAGCCACTGCGCAGCGAGTTCACCCGCTTGTTCAGCGCGTTGTTCACCGCGACGGATCGAAGCCGGCCGGCCCCGTCCTCGACCTTGTTCGCGGACGACGGGCGCGGCTTGCCGTCGGGGCTGAAGAAGCCAACCCCGCCGCCGCGCATGCGCACCCAGAGCGGCCTTGGCGACCGTCGCGAAGTGCCCAGCCGCGTGCCGATGGCGAAGGTCTGGTAGCCGCTGACGCTGCACGGGTACGCGGTGTTGCGGAAGAACTGCCACTTCCACCCGGCCTTGGTGGTGCTGGACACGAACTTGATGCCGTCGGTGCGGGCCGGCGCCGAGAACGGCTCCAGCGCGGCGGCGGGTGCGGCGCCCGCGGCGCCCGCGATGAGCAGGATGCCGAGCAAGCGGGCGACGCGGTGGGTCACGCTCTAGCCAACCCGCGCGAACCGGGCGAGTTGCGTTCTAGGAGGTGGCGGCCGGCGCCAGCGAGCCCATGCCGGCGATGCTGTGGAACTCGGGTACCAGCGGCACGTGGAACCAGCCCGCGATGCCCTCGCGGGCCTTGCCGACCTCCTCCGAGTACCAGTAGCGCTCGAAGTCCAGCTTGCTTGGCATGAAAGCGAGCTGGGTGAAGTCCAGGCCGCCCTCCTTGGACCTGAACAGCGCCCAGCCGGTGGCGCCGTAGTCCAGCGCCGCCTCGGCCACGGGCAGCCAGGCGGCCTCGAACTTGTCGCCCCGGAAGGGGTTGATGACCCATGGGACCTGGCACACGATCGATTCGCCGCTCATGCTCCGACCTCCGCCTTGATGGCTCCGGGCCCTTCCTCGGTCCGGCCCAGTCCCTCCTCCTCGGCGCCGACCAGGATGGAGATCTTGCCCAGGTGCTGGTTGTCGCGCATCAGCTGGTGTGCCTCACCGACGCCCTCGAACGGCATCGTGCGCCACAGCACCGGGCGGATGCGGCCCTGCTCGATCAGCTCGTTTGCCTTCATGCACTCGTACGCGTTCGCGAAGTGCGAGCCGATGATCTGCTTCTGCTTCATCCACAGATAGCGGACGTCGAAGTCCAGGTTGAAGCCGGTGGTGCCGGCGCAGATCACGACCTTGCCGAAGGGCTTCACGGTGAGCACCGAGGTCGGGAAGGTGGCCTTGCCGACGTGCTCGAAGACGATGTCGGGCGCGTCGCCGAGGATCTCGGTCACCGCCTTGCCGAATCGGCGCGACTCCTTGAAGCGCGCCTTCTCCTCCTCGGGCGACTCGCCGCCCTTTCGCATCATGCCCTTGTACTCGTTGCGGTCGATCCAGCCGGTGGCGCCCAGCTGCTCGCACAGCCTGCCCTTGTCCTCGCTGGAGACCACCGCCACGCACTGGGCGCCGGCCGCGGCGCACAGCTGGATGGCGAACACGCCAAGGCCGCCTGCGCCGCCCCAGATCAGGACCTTGTGGCCGGCCTGCAGCTCGCACTGGTCCATGAGCATCCGGTAGGCGGTGAAGTACACGAGGCCGTAGGAGGCGGCCTCCTCCCAGGTCAGGTTCGTGGGCTTGGGCAGCAGCTGCTGGGCCTGGACCTTGGTGAACTGGGCAAAGCTGCCCCAGGTGGTCTCGTAGCCCCAGATCTGCTGGCTCGGAGCGGCCATCGGGTCCAGCCCGTGCACCTCGACGTCCTCGTAGGAGGCCTGGTTGCAGTGGATGATCACCTCGTCGCCGACGCTCCAGCGCGTGACGCCCTCGCCGACCTTCCAGATGATCCCCGAGGCGTCGGAGCCACCGATGTGGTGGCCGTACTCGGGGTGGTCGCCGTACTTCCAGACCCCGACGGGCTGGCCGAGGGCCGCCCATACGTTGTTGTAGTTCACACCCGCGGCCATCACGCGCACGACGACCTCGAAGGCGCCCGGCTGGGGCACCTCGATCTCCTCGAGCTGGAAGGCGTCGCGGGGCTCGCCCTGGCGCTCCTCGCGGATGACCCAGGCGGCCATCTTCTCGGGCAGCTCGCCGGGCTCGGTGCTGATGTGGGTGACGTCGGTCAGGTCAACGGAGGCCATGGGGCGGGCATGGTACCGGCATGAAACCGAGCGAGCGCGCTGCCGTGACGCTGCTGTTCTTTCTGAACGGCGTCATCTTCAGCTCGTTCTTCGCCCGGCTGCCGGCGATCAAGGCCGAGCTGGGCGCCAGCGACGGCCAGCTGGGCCTGGCGCTGCTCTTCGCCACCGGCGGTCTGGTCATCGCCCAGCCGCTGGCTGGCGCGCTGGCGGCGCGCCTGGGCGCCCGCCGGCCGGCGCTGGCCGGTCTGGCGCTCTACGCGCTCGGCCTGCCGGTGGCGGCGGCGGCGCCGTCGGTGCCCGCGCTTGCGGGCACCCTGTTCGCGATGGGGCTGGCCAACGGCGTGCTCGACGTGGCCATGAACGTGGAGGGCGTCGCCGTCGAGCGCCGGCGCGGCAGCCGCGTGCTGAGCTCCATGCACGCCGCGTTCTCGCTCGGCGGCATGACGGGGGCAGCGTTCGGCGGCCTCGCCGCCGCGGGCGGCCTTGGCGCCGAGCTGCACCTGGCCGTGGTCGCGGCGCTGATGCTGGCGGGCGGGGCGCTGGCGGCCACGGGCCTGCCGGCACCACGGGCCGAGGCGACCCGTGCGCGGTCGTTCGTGCGCCCGAGCCGGCGTCTGGCCGTCCTCGGGGCGATCGCCTTCTGTGTGCTGCTGGCCGAGGGCTCGGTGACAGACTGGAGCGCGGTCTACCTGAACGGGGACGCCGGCGCCTCCGAGGGCCTGGCGGCCGCGGGGCTCGCGGTGTTCTCGCTGACGATGGCGCTGGGACGGCTGGGCGGTGATCGCGTGGCCGATCTGCTCGGGGCCGCCGTGGTCATCCGGGCCGGCACGCTGCTGGCCGCGGGCGGCCTGGGGCTGGCGCTTGCCGTGGCGGCGCCAGGCGCCGGCATCGCCGGCTACGCGCTGGTGGGCATCGGCCTGTCGGCGTGCTTCCCGCTGGTGCTGACAGCCGCGGCGCGCGGCACCCAGGACGCCGAGGCGGCCTCGATCGCGCTGGTGTCCGGGGCCGGCTACGTTGGTCTGGCTGCCGGGCCGGCGGCGATCGGCCTGCTGTCGGACGCCGCCGGGCTGCGCCAGGCCTTGCTGCTGGTGGTCGGCCTGTCGCTCGTGGCGTCGGCCCTGGCGCGCGGGGCGCAGCGCGGGACCGGCCGGTCCGGTTCCTAGCCTGCATGGCGTGGCCGACCCGCCTTCGCCCACCCGCGCGCTGGACACGGGCCGCCGGCTGGCGCGGGTCGACTCGTTCTCGGACGGCCTGTTCGCCATCGCCGCGACCCTGCTGGCGCTTTCGATCGACGTCCCTCAGGTCCCCGAGGGGGATCTGGACGGCGCGCTCGACGACCTGATCCCGTCGGTCACCGCCTACTTCATCTCGTTCGCCGTCGTCGGCCTGTTCTGGCTGCGCCACCACGAGTTCTTCGGCCGCCTGCAGGCTTCGGACACGCGCCTGGCGGTCATCAACCTGGTGTTCCTGTCGATCGTGGCCCTGCTCCCGGTGCCCACCGAGCTGCTCGGCCACTACGACAACAGCGCCGCGCCCGTGGTCATCTACGCGGTGTTCATCCTGTCTCTCTCGACGCTGCTGCGGGTGCTGTTCACGCACGCGGAGCGGGCCCAGCTGCTGGCGCCGGGCCAGGAGGTGCCCTGGAACCCGGTAGCGGCCACCTCGGTGTGGATTGCCTTCGGGATATCGATCCCGATGGCGTACGTGAACCCCGACTGGGCCATGTACTGCTGGGCTCTGACCGTCCTGATCCCGGCAGCCGCCGCGCGGCTGGGGGTGGGCCGTTGATGCACGATCGCGCTCGTTCTGTCAGGGGGCAGGCGTAGCGTGCGACTGCACTGTCATGGAAGCGGCATTCCCCCTACACCGGCCCCAGCACGTCACCTGCGATGGCGACAGCGTGCGCATCGACGGCCTGGAGGTGGTCGACGAGACCGCCGCGCGGCTGGTCGGCGAGGCTCCTGACGCCGACCAGGTGATCACCGACGCGATCGAGATCGGCGCCCGGGTGCTCGACCGCGAGCAGACTGCGGCCAACACCGAGTTCGTCAAGACCGAGTTCGAGAAGGTCTCCAAGAGCGTGGAGGCCGAGTTCGGCGACCGCGCCAAGAGCGTCGCCGAAGAGCTCGGACGGAAGGTCGACGAGGTGTTCGACCCCGAGTCGGGCCACCTGTCCAAGTCGCTGGAGCAGCTGTTCTCCGACGGCAGCTCCACCGCCGTCCAGCACAAGGTCAAGCAGATCGTGACCGAGGCCATGCAGAAGTCCCGCGAGGACCTGCGGCGCCAGTTCTCCTCCGCCGACGGCGCCGACAACCCGCTGGCCGAGTTCAAGCACGCCACGGTGCGCGAGCTCAAGCGCAGCTCGGCCGAGCAGCAGACCTCACAACAGCGCCTGCTGGAGCGCATGGGCGAGCTGGAGAAGCAGCTCCAGGGCCTGCGCGACGAGAAGCAGAAGCTGGAGGAGCTGAGCGAGGAGCGTGAGCGCGGCACCGCCAAGGGTCGTACCTACGAGGAGGCGGTGGCTGAGGCCATCGACCGGATCGCGGGCGTCCACGGCGACATGGCCGACGCCGTCGGCGACGAGCCCGGCCTGGGCGGGCGCAAGGGCGACGTGGTGGTCACGCTCGACGGCGCCGCAGGCGCCGGCGCGGGCCGGATCGTCTTCGAGGTCAAGGACAGCCGCCTGAGCAAGCCCGAGTTCGAGCGCCAGCTGGACGCCGCGCGCAGCCAGCGCGACGCCGAGTACGCGGTGCTCGTGGTGCCCGGCGAGGACGAGGTGCCCGCCCGGCTGCATCCGCTGCGCGAGTACCACGGCGACAAGGTCATCGCGCTGTTCGACCCCGAGGAGGGTTCGACGCTGGAGCTGGAGTTCGCCTACCGGGTCGCCCGCGCCCGCGTAGCCATGAGCTCGGAGGCGGGCGACGAGATCGATCCGGCGGCGGTCATGGCCAGCGTCGGCCGCGCGCGTGATGCGGTCGACGACGTGCGCAAGGTCAAGCACCAGCTGACCACGGCGGAGAACAGCATCGGCAACGCCAAGGAGCTGGTGGACGCCCTGGCCGCCACCGTTCGAAGCCGCCTCGGCGAGATCGACGAGCTGCTCACGCCGGTCGACTCACAGGCGCGCCTGCACACCGACGCCTGAGGCGTGGCCTAGCTCTTCGTGGCGCGCTTGCCGGTCACCGCTCCGAGCGGGGTCAGCAGGCCCAGGCGCTCCGGCTGCTCGTGGTGGTGACGCTGGGGCACCGCCTTCGCTTTGGGCGGCTCGGCGATCACGTGCCGGACCTGCGCGTCGGTGAGCTTCTGGATCCGGTGGGGCAGATCCACCTGCAGCCACTTCGACGTGCCAGTGGGCAGGGTGCAGACCACGATCTCGTCGTAGCGGCTGGGATCCCAGGCGTCGTGCACGGCCGCGATCACGTCGTGATCGCCGACGAGGCCGTCGGCGTCCAGCCCTGCCGCGCGCATCGACGCGAGCGCCGTGTCCAGCCGCGCCGCGGCGGCCTCACGCCCCGCGCTTCCGGCGACGGGCGCCGGCACGATCAGCGTGAACGAGCTGGGGTCCTGCGCTGCGCGCTCGGTCAGCGCCTGGATCAGCGCCGGCGAGTCCGCCGTCACGTTCGCGACGACCAGAACGCTGAAATGCCAGGCCAACCCGGACCTCCTCGATAGCTGCGCTTGCGACGATCGTACGCCGGGACCGGCGCGCGGGCAAGCGCCGCGTCAGGGCAGCAGCAGCTTGTCCGACGAGGACGAGCGCGGCTTGCCCACGCGCAGCTCGAACGGCGGGATCTCCTTGACCACCGCGCGCTCGGAGCCGGCACGCACCTCGTAGGTCCCTGGCTCCAGCGTGCGCTGGATGGTCGCGGTGTCCTGGGGCTGGATCGGGCCGACCGTCTCCTCGACCGAGCTGCCCTCCAGCGTGACCGTGTGCGCGTCGTCGGTCTGGTTGGAGATCGTGATCAGGAACGCTCCGGCGCCGCGGCCGTTGGGGCTGATCGTGACCCCCTTGGGCTGGATCACCCCGGTCAGGTTCACGGCCGCCGCCGGGCGCGGCTCGTTCTTGAAGTCTTCCTCGCCGCAGGCGGCTAGGAGCACGCTGGCGCATGCAAGTAGCGCAGCCGCCCCGGCCGGAGTCTTCCGTAACTTCCTCATCCCTCGCTCGCCACCCTAACCGAACCATACGGACGTTCGCGAGGCAACCAGATCATCGACCTCGGCCTGGATGCGCGCGCGGATGTCCTCGGCGATGCCCTGAACCAGCGACAGATCCTCTGCGTCCTCGCTGCCGTAGCGCGACAGGTCGACGGGCTCCAGGAAGCGGATCTTGAACTTGGCCGGCATGTACATTCCGGCCGCGGCCAAGCCGAAGTGGGGGAAGGCGTGGTTCACCGGGAAGTAGATCAGCCCGGTCAGCCGCTGCAGCAAGGGCACGTGGGCGAAGATGGGCATGGCGTCCTCGGCGCCCACGACCGCGATCGGCACGATCGGCACGCCGGCGCGCATGGCCGTGCGCACGAACCCGCCGCGCCCGAAGCGCCGCAGGCGGTAGCGCTGCCAGTACAGCTTGCGCGTGGCCTTCTGGCCCTCCGGGAAGACCAGCGCCAAGCTGGCCTCGTCGTCCAGCAGGCGCTGCGCGTTGGCCGGATGCGCGGCCACGATGCCGATCTTGTTGGTCAGCATCGATACGCCCGGATAGCCCTTGAACCAGTGCTCGGCGAGCATGTACAGCGGTCGCGGCGCCGGGTGCTCGTGGCGGATGGCCTGCATGATCATCGGCGCGTCGGGCGGCAGCGCCCCCGAGTGGTTGGAGGTCAGCAGCGCGCCGCCCTCGGCAGGCACGTTCTCGATGCCCTCGACCTCCACGCGAAACCAGTAGCGGTAGTAGAAGTCGAGCAGCGGCTGGAGCGCGTCGAACACGCGCTCCGACCTTCCCCAGTCGTCCAGCGCGCGACTCTCCTCGTGGACGGGGATCAGCTCGCGCAGCCGGCGCGGGTCGCTCCCGCCGGCGGCGTTGGGCGGAGCGGGGCGCGGCAGCTGCAGCCGGTCGTCACGGGGGTCGTACGCGGGCCGCGGAGCACGCGGCTCCTCGGCGCCGGCCGCGGTGGTCAGGGATCCGCCCAGCAGCGGGCTGTCGTCGCTCAGCTGCCCACGGGCCGGCCGTCGCTGTCGCTGATCGGCCATTCGCGAGCGATGCTAGCCGTGGGTGAGGGCGGCCGCCGTCAGCCGAACGGCAGCGCCACGACCTCGGCGGGCGCACCGGCAACCTGCACCTGCGTTCCGGGCTCGGCCTCGCGGCGCACCAGGCCGAGCGCGATGCGCCCGTGGGTCGGCGACTCGACGACGGTGCCGATCGTGCCCACCTGCTTTTCGCCCAGGACGATCGGGTCGCCGTGCTGCGCGCCGCCCGTGAGCCTGAGGCCGCGCATGTGACGGTTGGGCTTGCCCTTGTAGTGCAGGCGGGCCACGGTCTCCTGGCCCACGTAGCAACCCTTGGTGAAGCTCACGGCGCGCTCGTTGATGCCCGCTTCCTGGGGCATCGTCGTGGCGTCCATGTCCATCCCGAGCCGGGGCCGTCCGCGCTCGACGCGCACCACCTCGGCCGCCTGCTCGTCGGCGGCGGGGGCGTCCAGGGCTGCGCGCAGCTCGGCCTCCGCCGCAGCGGGAGCGATCAGGTCCACGCCCACGTCGGTGGTCACGCGGAGCACGCCGTCGGCCTCGTTGCACGCGTGCTCCTGGTGGGGCGGCGGGTCGCTGAGCAGGTCGTGCGCGCGCGGGCCGATCAGCGACAGCACCACGCGGTCGTCGCTGACGTCCTCGGACGTCACGTCGCGGCCCAGGCTGTACATCTCGAAGTTGTGGGCCAGCGCGCGGCGGCCGATCGGCTCGGCGTCGACCAGCAGGCGGTCCAGGGCCGGCCGGGTCACGCGCAGGTCGGTGCGCAGCTTGCCCTTGTGATCCAGCAGCGTGGCGTAGCAGCCCTGCCCGGGCTCGAGCGCCTCGACGTCGTTGCTGACCTGCCCCTGGAGAAACTCGGCGGCCTCGGCGCCGGTCAGTTCGAGCACCGCCCGGCCGGGACGGGCGACCACCCCGGCGTGCTCGGTCAACAGTTCGTAGTCGGCTGACGCGATCATGCATCCGAGTCTACGCGCGCCCCTCAGGCGCTCTAGCCTCCGTGCATCGACCCGACGAGCTCACACGAGGCGGCGCCCGAAGGCGCCACGGTCTCCGAGGCCGTTCAGGACTACGCCAAGGCGATCTACTCGCTCCAGCGGCGCAGCGGCGCCGCGGTTGCCACCTCGGCGGTCGCCGAACGCCTGGACGTGTCGCCGGCATCGGCGTCGGCGATGCTCAAGCGGCTGGCCACGCTGGGGCTGGTGACCCACCAGCCATACCGCGGGACCGAGCTGACCGAGGCCGGTCAGCGGGTGGCGCTCGAGGTCATCCGCCACCACCGGCTGCTCGAGCTCTACCTGGCCGAGGCGCTGGGCATGTCGTGGGACCGCGTGCACGCCGAGGCCGAGGTGCTCGAGCACGCGATCTCACCCGAGCTGTCGGAGCTGATCGCCGAGAAGCTCGGGAACCCGACCCGCGACCCCCACGGCGACCCGATCCCCTCGGCCGACGGCTTCATCGACGAGGAGGACACCGTGCCGCTGGCGGACCTCGAGGCGGGCCAGGCCGGGGTGTTCACGCGAGTCTCGGACTCGGATCCCGAGATGCTGCGCTACCTCTCCCAGCGCGGCATCGCCCCGGGCGACGCGCTCGAGGTGCTGGACCGCCAGCCCTTCGACGGCCCGCTGACGGTCCGCTTCGGGTCCACCGAGCACGCGCTCGGCGGCTCGCTGGCGCAGATGATGCGTGTCGCGCTGGATGAAGCCGACGGCGCCAGAAGTTAGACGCACCTAAACTCCTGACCTAGGCTGCTCAACATCAGCACCGGAGCGGTGAGCACCGCAACCGACGCCGCGGTGCGGGAGGGCTCCGCGCAGCCGCCTCCCGGCGGCGGCTTCCGCCGCGGGCTGACCTTCCTCGGCCCCGCGTTCGTGGCCGCGATCGCCTACGTCGATCCGGGCAACTTCGCCACCAACATCGCCGGCGGATCCAAGTTCGGCTACCTGCTGCTGTGGGTCGTGCTCATGGCCAACCTGATGGCCATGCTGATCCAGTACCTGTCGGCCAAGCTGGGCATCGCCACCGGCAAGAACCTGCCCGAGCTGTGCCGCGAGCGCTTCCCCCAGGCCACCTCACGTGCGCTCTGGGTGCAGGCCGAGGTGATCGCCATGGCCACCGACCTGGCCGAGTTCGTCGGGGCGGCCATCGCGCTGAACCTGCTGTTCGGCGTGCCGCTGTTCCCGGCGGGGCTGATCACGGCGGTGGTCTCGTTCGCGATCCTGGGCCTGCAGCGCAAGGGCTATCGCCGCTTCGAGGTCGTGATCGCCGGGATGCTGGGCGTGATCCTGCTGGGGTTCCTGTACGAGACGCTGCGGATCGGGGGCGACGCGGGCGGCCTGGCCGGCGGCTTCGTGCCGGGCTTCGCGGGAACCGAGTCGGTGCTCCTGGCCACCGGCATCCTGGGCGCGACGGTCATGCCGCACGTGATCTACCTGCACTCCGCCCTGACCCAGACGCGCGTGCGTGGGCGCGATCCGGCGCATCGCCGCCGGCTGCTCCGCTTCCAGCGGCTGGACGTGCTGCTGGCCATGGGTGTAGCCGGCGTCGTGAACATGGCGATGCTGGCGGCGGCCGCCGGGCTGTTCTTCGCCAACGGCCTCACCGGCGTGGACACCATCGAGGGCGCGCACGCCGGTTTTGGCGACATGATCGGGCCGTCCGCCGCGCTGGCCTTCGCGCTCGCGCTGCTGGCGTCGGGGTTCGCCTCGGCCAGCGTGGGCACCTACGCAGGGCAGGTGGTCATGCAGGGCTTCATCGGCGTGACCATCCCGCTGCTGCTGCGGCGGCTGGTGACCATGATGCCGGCGCTCGTGGTGCTGGCGGTGGGCACGAATCCGACCGCGGCGCTGGTGTTCAGCCAGGTGGTGCTGTCGTTCGGCATCCCCTTCGCGCTGATACCGCTGATCCTGCTCAGCCGCGACCGGCGCGTCATGGGCGACATGGTCAACCGGCGCCTGACCACGGCGGGCGCATCCGTGGTGGCCGCGATGATCATCGCGCTGAACGCCTTCCTGGTGTTCGACACCATCTTCGGCTGAGCCGCGGCGGTAGGCTCTGGGCGTGGCTCTGGCCGACGACTTCACACGCGTGGTGGACAGCCTGCCGCCCGATTGGACGCAGCTCGAGCTGGATCTCCAGCTCGAAGACGAGAGCCGCTACATCGACGCGGCGACGATGCTGACGCAGATCAACGCGATGCCCTACTCCGAGAACGAGTGGCACTTCCGGCTGCGGGCCGCGAACCAGTTCGGCCACGCCGCTGCCGCGCAGACGGTGGCGGGCACCCTGGCGCTGCTGGACGACCAGGGCATCGCGGGCCGCCTGGTGGCTCGCGAGGCGCGCTCGGGGCGGGTCGAGGTGCGCCAGCTCTGGGGCCGCCCGGAGTCGGTCCGCCAGGAGCTGCGCCGCCGCTGGGCGCAGTAGGGGGCCGCGGTGGCCCGCGTCGCGCTGCTGTGCCCGGACCTGCTGTTCGGCTCCAAGGTCGAGGGCGGCCTGGGGGCGGCCGGACACACCGTGAACCGCTTCGACGATGAGGACGCCATCCGCACGGCCGCCTCGTTCCACGACCTCCTGGTCGTGGACTTGACCACCGACCTGCTGGACGGACCGGCGCTGGTGACATCGATGCGCGAGCGCGGCGAGCTCGAGGCAGTGCCCACGCTGGGCTTCTACTCCCACGTGGACGTGGAGACCCGCCGCCGCGCCGAGGCAGCCGGCTTCTCGCGGGTGGTGCCGCGTTCGCGGATGGCGCGCGAGATGGCCAAGCTCGTGGACGGGCTGCTGCCGCCGATCTGATCGGCGCACGACCGGCCGACCTGTGTAAGGCTGGCGCGCATGCTGGGAGGCATGATGCGGTGGGCGGCGTTTGCCGTGGCGGCGGCGCTCTGCGTGCCGGCGATGGCGTTCGCGGCCGGCTTTGACGACCCCGGATCGAGCGACTCCTCGCAGCAGCTGGAGGCGGCCCCCGCGCCGGCGCCATACGGCCCCAACGTCCAGCGCCAGGACACGCCCAACGACCCCGACTACGACACGGCCGAGCCGGATTCTCAGCTCCCCCCGCCGCGCTCGAGCAACATCTTCGACGAGCGCTTCGACCTGTTCGGCTTCGCCTCGCAGAACACGCGCACGTCGGCCAAGTATCTGGATCCCGCCCACACCGTCACGACAGCCGACGGCGACGGCAAGCTGCTCAAGGCCCAGGTGTCCGGCTTCAATGCCGCCGGCGCCTGGAAGATCACCCGCGGCGACCCCGACGTGACGGTTGCGATCCTCGATACCGGGATCAACTGGGACAGCGCCGGGCTGCGCGACAAGGTCGCGCTGAACAAGGCCGAGCTGCCGCTGCCGCGAAAGGCGGACGGCAGCGACTGCGCCGAGTACGACTGCAACAACAACGGCGCCCTTGACGTGGACGACTACAAGGACGATCCGGCGGTCAAGGCCCGGGCCGACCAGCGCCCCGCGGGCCAGCGTGAGCCGCGCGGCGAGGACCTGATCAAGGCCTTCTCCAACCACACCGATGCCGACGGGAACGGCTACGTGGACGACATCGCCGGCTGGGACTTCTTCGACGACGACAACAACCCGGCCGACACCTCGAGCTACTTCGCGGCCGAGAACCACGGCACCGGGCGCACCAACGAGGCGGTCGAGAAGGGCAACGACGGCAAGGGCTCGATCGGCGTCTGTCCCAAGTGCCAGTTCATGCCCATGCGGGTCTGGGACACCTTCGTCTCGGACCAGAACAACTTCTTCATGGCGGTGGTCTACGCCACCGACAACGGGGTGGAGGTCATCGAGGGCGCCGACGGCGGCCTGTACCACTCCTCGTTTGCCGAGAAGGCCTCGCAGTACGCCTACGAGCACGGCGTCTCGCAGGTCTACTCGGGCGACGATCTGAACACCGGCAACCACAACTACCCGGCGAACTACAACCACACGATGCTGATCCAGGGCACGGTCGCCGACGCCAAGGGGCTGGGCGTGGACCTGCCCAGCCAGAGCGGGGACCCGGGTGTGCGCAACACGCTGCTCGGCCTGATCAAGACGGCCGGACTGGGCACCAGCATCCCTGTTGGCACCTACTTCCGCGGCGCGAACACCACCCAGTTCGGCGGCCACTCGTCGATCTCGATGGAGGGCGCCACGGGCTCGACCAACACGGGCAAGGCCGCCGGCGCCGTGGCGCTGGTGATCTCGGCGGCCAAGGAGCAGGGCATCGACCTGAACGCCGATGAGGCACGCGAGCTGATGGAGCAGACCGCCGAGGACGTCCTGCCCGGCGACACCATCGGCACCGGCAACCCCGACCCCGCCCAGGCGGGCTTCGACACCCACTTCGGCTACGGCCGCGCCAACGTCGGCGCCGCCGTCCAGGCAGCGCACGACAAGCAGATCCCGCCCGAGGCCTCGATCGCATCACCGGACTGGTACGCGCCGCTGACCGGCGCCAGCGCCCGCATCACCGGACGCGCCGCGCGGCCACGCGGGAGCGACCACGGCTTCCACTGGAAGCTCCAGTACGGACCGGGCCTGGCGCCGACCAACAGCCAGTGGACCACGGTCAGGGAGGCCGACGCCGACTCCCCGGTCACCGACTTCGGCACGATCGACCTGAACGCGGTCAGGGCCTCGCTTCCCGCCGGGCCGTCCGCCGACGCGGCCGATCCCGCCGGACCCACCCTCGACCCGTCCCGGACCGACCCCTACAAGGGCCAGTTCACCGTCAGGCTCGTGGTCGACGACCGCGACGCGGCGACCAAGGACGGCGTCGATCGCAAGGTGCTCACCGCCCTGGACGACCCGACGCTGCGGGCGGGCTTTCCCAAGCGCCTTGGCACCGGCGGCGAGGCGCCGTTGCGCTACTCGGACATAGACGGCGACAACAGGCAAGAGCTGGTTCTGCCCACCCAGGACGGCCAGGTGCACGCCTACAAACCGGACGGCTCGGAGCTTCCCGGTTGGCCGGTCAAGACCGAGACCCAGTTCTCGGCTCGCGCCCACAAGGGCTCGCCCGCGCTGGGAGCCCTGGCCGCCCCTCTCGAGCCTCCGCGTGCGCCGACGATCGCCGACCTCACCGGCGACGGGGTGCCAGAGGTGATCACCACGGCCGGCGAGCGGCTGTATGCCTGGGACTCGGCCGGCAAGCTGCTGCCCGGATGGCCGATCCATCCCGATCCCGGCCGCGACAACTGCGACGTGGCCGAGCAGAAAAAGGGGATCAAGCACCCGAAGTGTGGCTTCCTGGCATCGATCGCGATAGGTCACCTCGAAGGCCGGGACAAGCCGCCTGACGTGGTCGTTCCCGGCCTCGACGGCCGGCTGCGCGCCTACCGTCCGGACGGATCGGCGGTGCCCGGTTTCCCGGTGCGGCTGATCGACACCAGCGAGAGCGAGCCGATGACCGCCGAGTCGATCAACAGCGCCGCGATCGGAGACCTCGACGGCGACGGTCGCGATGACATCGTGGCCGCCACCAACGAGGTCTACGGCGGCAGCGGCGGCGGCGGCGACGTGGGCTTCGGAGGACTGCTGGCCACAGCCGGCTCGACTTCGCGGGTCTACGCCGTCAAGTCGGGCGGCAGGGCGTCGGTGGGCGGGCCCTTCTTCCCCGGCTGGCCGGTCAAGCCCGGCGGCATCATCCAGGATGTGCTGCCGCTGATCGGGCCCGGACACGATCCGGCGCTGGTCAAGGTGGGCGGCGCGCAGAAGGTGCTGGTGTCGGTCACCGGCAGCACCAGCTTGAGCCTGTACGACGTCGACGGCGGCGCACCGCAGGAGATCCAGCAGAACGCGAGCGGGTCGGCCGGTGCGCTGAACCTGTTCGAGTCTTCCGCCGTTGGCGACATCGACGGCTCGGGTCCCGGCGGCGTCGACGCGGTCAAGTACCAGGTCGACCTCGAGCAGGCCGCCAACCTGCTGCTCGTGGGCCAGAACTTCCCCTACAGCCACCGGATAGGCGCCTACGACCTCGCCTCCGGTGCCACCGCACCAGGTTTCCCGGTGATCACCGACGACTACCAGTTCCTGTCCAGCTCCACGGTGGCCAAGGTCGCCCCTGGGACGTCCAACCAGATCCTGGCCGGCACCGGCCTCGGCCTGCTGCACGCCTACGACGGCGCGACGGGTAGGGATGTGTCCGGGTTCCCCAAGGTCACCGGCGGCTGGCTGTTCGCCCCCGGCGCGGTCAGCGACGACAAGCGCCTGGCCGCCGTCACCCGCGAGGGCTACCTGTTCGAATGGGAGGCACCCGGCGCGGACGCCTGCCAGCCCGAGTGGCCCTCCTTCCGCCACGACCAGCAGGGGACGGGAAACTACGACGCCGACGGCACCCCGCCCGGTGCGCCGGAGGCGCTGTCGCTGGAGCCGCTTGGCGGCGACCGCTACCGCTTGAAGTTCCGCTCCCCCGGTGACGACGGCTTCTGCGGCACCGCCGACCGCTACCGGGCGGATGTCGACGGGGCCGCGCTGGACCTGGGCGCCCCTGTCAAGGGCGCGAGCGCCTTCACCAAGGACATCGCGCTGCCCGCCGGCGCCCGGCGGGTGACCATTCGGGCCGTCGACGGGGCAGCGAATGCTGGCGCCCCAGGGGCGCTGGAGCGCCAGGCGCCGGGCGCGGGCAGCGGGGGCCTGCCCGGCGGGGGCGCCACCGGCGGCGGCTTCACGCAGGTCGCGCCTTCCGGTGGCAGCGGCAGCGGCACGCGCAAGCGTAAGCCGCGGCTGGTGCTCAAGCTGAACTACCGCCGCGGGCGCACCGGTGGCCGCCGCCCCCGCCGCTGCGGGCGCGGCAACGTGCGGGTCTCGGTGATCGGAGCCGATGCCAAGCTGATCAAGCGCGCGAGGCTGCGCGTGGGCAAGAAGGTGCGCAAGGACGCCAGGCGCCCGATCAGCAAGCGCTTCCGGACCCGCGCGCTGCGCCGCAGCCACGTGCGCCGCGCGAAGGCGTCGCTGCGCCTGCGCGACGGCCGCCTCGTGCGGCTGAGCAAGCGCTTCCGCGTCTGCGCGCGACGGCGCTGACGGCGCTGCGGCGGGGGGTCCGCGACAGCCCACCACTGCCGGACAGCCCGCCGCTGCCGGACAGCCCGCGCTGCCGGACAGCCCGCCACTGGCGTTATCCCGCCCACTCGGAACTACGGCAAGAACGTTGCCCGACCGGCAAGAAAGCTGCCGCCCGAGCAAGGGACTTACCCAGCCGGGACACCGTCTTGTCCTGGTGGCAAGGATCTTGCCGGGCGGACACGCTTCTTGCCGTAGATTCGACTGTCTTCGCAGGGCAACAGCTCTCGGGCTGGTGGACGAGGCGGGGACTCGGTGGCCTCGCCCTGAGGCGGGGGTGCGCGCTATGGGTTCAGAGCGAACGCGCGGTCTATATCGGGCCGGCGCTTGAGGATCCCGAAGCGCTTGTCGAACGCGGCCCAGCCCTCCAGCGAACGGCGCCGCAGCCGCAGCGGTGGCTCGAAGGCGGGGGCGACGGCACGCAGCTGGGCGTCGGTGAGCTTGCGGTCGGCCTGGCTGCGACGGCTCACGGCGGCCGCGGACGCGGCCAGGTCGTCGGCCGCTGCGCGCGTGCCCGCCCGCAGCGCCGCCACGACCCGGCGCACCAGGGCGGGATCGTCCTCTACGGTCGAACGCCTGGTCACGAGCACCAGCTCCGGGTAGCGCGGCGCGCCGTAGCGGTCCACGCGGAACTCCCGCGTGCGCACGTCGCGCCGCTTCAGGGCCACACCCTCTGCGTTCCAGAACGTGACGACGGCGTCGACCTTGCCCGACGCCAGGCTTGGCACCGCCGCGAAGCCGATCGTGGTGGTGCGCACCTTGGCCGGGTCGCCGCCATCGGCGCGGACCACCGACTTCAGCACCGCCTCGTCGGAGGGCAGGCCCGTCACGCCCACCCGTCGGCCCTCTAGCTGGCGCGGGCGCCGCACGGCCGCCCGGGCGATCACGGCGGCCAGCGGACGCTGGACGATGGCGCCTACACCGACGACGTCCTGGCCGCGCTCGCGGGCCAGCCCGAGATCGTGGATATCGACCACCGAGAAGTCGGACTTGCCGGACGCCAGCAGCTTCAGCGAATCGGTCGAGGCGGCCGGCGTGCGTAGCGAGAGCTCCAGCCCCTGGCGCTCGTCCAGGCCGTCGTCGATGGCCCTGAAGATGCCGGCGTGCACGGCGTTGGGCTGGAAGTCGAGCGCCAGCGTGACGCCACGGCCGTCGTTGGCCACCGGGTCGTCGTCGCCGCAGCCGGGGGCCAGCACGGGCAGCAGCACGAGTATCGCCGCGGTGGTCAGAAACCGGCGCATCGCTAGCTCAGGCCGCTGGAGCAAGCACGCGGCCCAGCTCCCGGCGTGACGAGATGCCCAGCTTGCGGTAGGTGTTGCTCAGGTGGACCTCCACGGTCTTGGGGGTCACGTAGAGCGTTTGGGCGATGTCGCGGTTGGTCTGCCCCTCCAGTGCCAGATCGGCGACGCGGCGCTCGGAGGGCGTCAAGGACTCAACCCCGCCCAGCGCGCTCGTGCGCGGCCGCGCACCTGATGCGTACAGCTCGGCCCGTGCGTATTCCATCAACGGAGTGGCCCCGCATGACTCGGCCAGCTCCAGTGCACGACGCAGCGGCTCGCGGGAGTCCGACGGCCGACGCTCGCGCCGCATCGCGGCTCCGAGCGCAGCCAGCGCCTTGGCGTGTTCGAGCCGCGCGGGGCTGGCTTCCGTGACCGCCACGGCCTCCTCCAGGTGCGCCAGGCCGCGGTCGCGCTCCAGCGTGCCGAGGATCCGCAGCGTGCGGCCCACGCAGGCGGGCGCGCCCCAATGGCGTGCGGGTTCCACCTCGGCCTGGGCCAGCGCCACCGCCTCGTCGGACCGCCCCAGCCGGTCCAGCGCCAGCGCCTTCAGCGTGCGCCAGGGGATCACGGAGGGGTTGATGATCCGGCGTAGGGCCCCGACCACGACGTCGATACGTGCGAGCGCCTCCTCGGCGCGGTCCTCGGCCAGGAGAACTTCGATCTCGGCCCGCCGGCGGTAGATGTCGCCGTCGGAGCCGAGCGGGGCCGCGTCGCGCATGTCAAGCACCCGGCGCGCCTCGTCGAGTTTGCCGCGCTCCACGTACACCCGGCCCAGGAAGCCCGCGGTATAGGCATTTGCGTTCGAGCCGTCGGCGCCGAACACGTTGGTGCGCTCCAACCTGGCGCTGAGCGATTCCTCCGCCTCCTCGAGGTCCCCGCGCTGGAGCAGAGTCAGACCACGCCAGAGGTTGACCCCGACCATGGCGAACAGCGAGCCGCGGCGGTGGGCCTCGGCCTGGGTGGCCTCCCAGAGGTCCAGCAGCTCGGGCCTGTCGGCGTTGATCAGCGTGGCGGCCGCCACCGGTGTGAAGAAGCCGGGATCGTTGGCCACCAGCGAGCCGTCGGCAATCGCTCCGAGGGCGAGCGCGGCGCACTCCTCGGCGGTTCCGCCCGTGCAGGTCCAGTCCCAGGCGGCTGCGGCCGCCAGCATGTGCGCGCCGTGGCCGTCGCCCGGTCCCAGCGCGCGGGCCCGCTCCGAACGCTCCCGCATCCCCGTGTCGTCCGCCCCGAAGTGCAGGGCGACCAGAGCGAGAGCTTCAAGGGCGTGGCGCACGTCGTCCATGTCTTCGGGCAGCTCCCCCAGCGCGCGATCCGCCACCTCGACGACCTCGTCGGGGTCGCCGGCGAAGATCAGCGAACGCGCCAGGCCCTCTGCGGCCATGGCGCGGGCGGCCGGATCCTGCACGGTGGCGTACGCCTCGCGCATGTGGTCCAGCGCGTTCGGCATGTTCACGTGGATCTCCGAGGCCCCGAGCTCCAGCAGCACCTGTGGCCTCGACTCGGGCGGCGCCGGTTCCTCGAGCGCCCGCGCCAGGTAGGCCACGGCGCTTTCGGCCGCGCCCTGGCGCGCGGCCTTGCGTGCCGCCATCCGCAGCAGCTCGACCACCTCGGGATCGCCCCGCCGCGGGACTACCAGCAGGTGAGCCGCGACCTTCTCCGGGGGAGCGCCGGCCTCGCGCAGCAACTCCGCAGCGCGCGAGTGGGCCAGCTCGAGCTCGCCCGGGGGCAGCTCGCGGTAGACGGCATCGCGAAGCAGCGGGTGCGCGAAGCCCAGCGGCTGCTCGGGGCGCAGGATCTCCGCCCGGGCCAGGGCGCCCATGGCATCGGCGGCCCTCGAGTCGGACATCTGGGCCAGGCTGGCCACGGACTGGAGGTCTGCGCCCTCGCCGAGCACCGCCACGGCGCGGGCCACCGGGGCGGCGTCGTGGCCCAGGCGGGCCAGGCGCAGGAGCACGGTGCGCGACACCGCACGCGGACCCAGGTCGCGGATGATGCCGGCCTGATCGGCATCGGGGGTCACGCCCTCGGCAGCCATGGTCCGGACCAGCTCATGCAGCAGCAGCGGGTTGCCGCCGGTGGCGCGGTGAGTGGCCTCACGAAAGCGCGCATCGGGCATGGCGCCGAGGCGGTCGCGCACCAGTTCGCCGATGGCCACGGCGCCGAGCGGGCGCGGCTGGAGCGTCGCGGTAGAGGGATCGTCTGCGATCTCGCCGAGCAGCGTGGCATCGGCGCCGGGTTCGCTCGGTCGCAGGCCTGCGGCCAGCAGCAGGGGGAGGCCCTCGAGGCGCTTTGCGGTGTAGGCCAGGAAACGCAGCGACGGGTGGTCGCACCAGTGCAGGTCGTCGACCGCGATGACCAGCGGTTCGTCTCCGGCCACGTTTGCAGTGAGCCAGTAGAGCCCGTGCAGCGCGGCGAACGAGACGTCGGCGGGGGACTGGTCGGGCTGGGACACCGGATCCAGCACCTGTCCGGCAGCCGCGGCGGCGCCCTTGAGCAGGCGTTTCCTGGTGGACGCATTCATGAGCAGCGGCTCGAACAGCTGGCGGACCACGCCGAAGGGAAACTCGCGCTCGAGTTCGCTGCCGCGCGCCGCCAGGACCCGCATTCCGGCATCCTGGGCCCTGGCCCTGAGCTCGGCCAGCAGCCTGCTCTTGCCGATGCCGGCCCGGCCCTCGATCAGAAGGGTGCGCGCGTGGCCCGCGCCGAGCTCGGCCAGAACGGTTTCGAGTGAAGCCACCTCGCCGTCCCGGTCCAGGAGTGGGCCGAGTCCTGCCCCCAGCGGCACGGAAGCGGGGTCGTTGTCGCCCATCGCGGCCATCCTACGCCCGCCGGGGACGGTTTCGCCTGCCTTGAGCGCGCGCTGCCGGCTCGACCCGGGGTGGGAATAGGATCGGGCCAGATGCGCCGCATCACCTTCAGCCGCAACTACACGCTCTCGCTCTCGCGCACGTGCCGCTGCTACTGCAAGTACTGCGCGTTCGCCACCCACCGGGCGCACCTGTACGACCCCGATGAGGTCCAGGGCCAGCTCGACGAGGCGGTGAGGCGCAACGCCAAGGAGCTGCTGGTGCTCACCGGCGAGCAGCCGGAGGTCAACGCCGAGGTGGCCCGGCGGCTGCGCTCGTACGGGCACGAGGACTTCACCTCGTACGTGGCGTGGGCTTGCGAGCGCGCGCTGGAGCGGGGCATGCTGCCGCACACCAACCTGGGCGTGCTGTCCAGGCGCGACCTGGCCCGGCTGCGCGAGGTCACCGCCTCCCAGGGACTGATGCTGGAGTCGGTGAACCCGGACCTGGTGGCACACCAGGGTTCGCCGACCAAGCACCCGGAACGCCGGCTGCAGACGATCCGCGATGCGGGCGAGCTGAGGATTCCGTTCACCTCCGGGATCCTGGTGGGCATCGGCGAGACGCCGGCGCAGCGGGTCCAGGCGCTGGAGGCGCTGGCGCAGCTGCACGCCGAGCACGGCCACCTGCAGGAGGTGATCCTGCAGAACTTCGTGCCCCACCAGCGCTACCACGGCGCCGAGCCGGCGCGGATCGCCGACCAGGCACAGCGCTCGCAGTCCGCCGCCGAGGCGGAGCCGATGCCCGCGTGGGGCCGGCACGTGACGCTGGACGAGATGCGGACGCTGGTGCGTGCCGCCAAGCAGCTGATGCCCGACGTCGGCATTCAGATCCCGCCCAACCTGGCCGACTGGTGGCTGCCGCTGGTGGAAGAGGGCGCCACGGACCTGGGTGGCCTGTCCGCCAACGGCGACCACATCTCGCCCGAGCACCCCTTCCCGTCGCCGCATCAGATGCGCAAGCAGCTCCAGCCGCGCGGCTACGCGCTGACCGAGCGTCTGTGCGTGTACCCGCAGTACATGGACGCGCGGTGGATGGAGCAGGGCGTCCTGGACGTGGTCAAGGCCTCGTTCTGGAGCTTCATCCCGCGGCGCGGGTCGGGCAGGCGCGAGGACCGGCCGATCCGCTCGGAGCTGACCGCGGGAGCAGTCGCGCGGGCGGGCGAGGGCAAGCTGCTGGCGCCCGAGGAGCTGACCGCCCTGTTCGCCGAAACCCGCCCCGAGGCCATCGAGGACATGCGCCAGGCCGCCGACGAGCTGCGCCGCGAGCTGGCAGGCGACACCGTGACCTTCGTGGTCAACCGCAACATCAACGTGTCCAACATCTGCACGGTCGGCTGTGCCTTCTGCGGCTTCGGCCAGGGCCGTCGCTCGCCCGACGCGTACGAGCACGACCGCGAGGAGTTCGTCGCCCGCGTGCACGAGGCGGTGGCCTTCGGCGCCACCGAGCTGTGCATGCAGTCGGGCATCCACCCCGACTGGGGCCTCGAGGACTACGAGTCCTGGCTGCGCCTGGCCGGGCAGACCGCGCCACAGCTGCACCTGCACGCGTACTCGGCAATGGAGGTCGACCACATGTGCGCGGTCAGCGGCCTCTCGCCCGCCGAGGTGTTCGCGCGGCTTCGCGACGCCGGCCTGGGCTCGACCCCCGGCACGGCAGCCGAGGTGCTGGACGACGGCGTGCGCCAGCGGATCTCGCCCAACAAGCTGCCGGTGGATCGCTGGGTCGAGATCATCGAAGCCAGCCACCAGGCCGGGTTGCGCTCGACCGTGACGGTCATGTTCGGGCACATCGAGGAGCCCTGGGAGCTGGCCGAGCACATGCGCGTGGTGCGTGAACTCCAGGCGCGCACCGGCGGCTTCACGGAGTTCGTCCCGCTGAGCTTCATCCCGTACCACACGATGCTGGGGCGCACCCACGGCATCGAGGAGATCTCCGCCGAGGAGAACCTCAAGCACACCGCCGCGTTCCGGCTGGCGCTGGGTCGCAGCGTGCCCTCGCTCCAGGCCTCTTGGGTGAAGATGGGCCTGGAGGCCGCCACCGAGGCGCTGCGCTGGGGTGTGAACGACCTGGGCGGCACGCTCATGGAGGAGTCGATCTCGCGCCTGGCCGGCAGCCAGCACGGCGTGAGGCTGGACCCCGCCGACCTGATCGGCGCGGCCCACCGCGCCGGGCGGCCGGCGGCCGAGCGGACCACGCTCTACGACATCCGCCGCCGCCACGAGCTGCCGCTGGCAGCCTGAGCCGACGGATCACAGCCCTCTCACTGGATGTTCGCGCGGTCCCTCAGCGGAACAGGTCCAGCTCAGGCGGCCGGCGCAGCGCAGCCGCGCCGGGGCCGTCGCCAGCCGTGACGAAGCGCTCCAGGCCGCGCACCACCACCGCGGGCACGCCGCCGTCCTTGGTCCGGGCCAGATCCGCCGCGGCGGCGACCGCGTCGGCCACGGCGATCACGGTGGACTCCATCTGCCGGCCGCGGGCGTCGGGGCGTCCGCGCCAGTCGTCCAGCGGGGCAAGCCCGGCGGCGCCGACGGCCACGTCGGTCTGGCCCACCCGCCACGCGCGGCCGAAGGAGTCGGCCACCACCACCGCCGGGTGGCCCGGTAGCGCGGCGCGCAGGGCGCGCGCCGACGCGTCGGGGTCCAGCGGCAGCAGCACGGCCTGATCGGCGCCCGCGGTGTTCGAGCGGTCGACTCCCGCGTTGGCGCACACGAACCCGTGACGGGTCAGGCAGATCAGCACGCCGTGGTCGGCACGCAGCAGCTCGGCCGACTCGTCCAGCACCACCTGAACCAGGCGCGCGTCCTTGGCGTGCTCGGCGGCCAGCTCGCGCGCCCGCCCGCCGGGCTCCACCGTCGCCAGGTCGCGTACGCGGCCCTCGGCCTTGGACACCGCCTTGTGCGCCACCACCAGGATGTCGGTCGCCGCCAGCCCCTCCGGCGCCGCTGCCGCCAGTAGCGCGGCCAGGTCGTCGCCCGCGCGCACCTCGGGCAGGCCCGTCAGCGCCGTGGCCGTCAGGCCCGGAGCGCTCACGCGGCCAGCGACAGGCGCCGCAGCGCGGCCCGCGTGGCGGGCGCGCCGCCGGAGCGTGCCTCCAGCGCTGCGGTGGTCGCTTCCAGGTCGTCGGGTGTGTCCACGTCGAGCACCAGCGACGGCAGGGGGTCGACGGCGAAGGGCAGGCCGGTGGCCGCTGCGGCAGCCTCGTGGCGGGCCAGGCTGCCGGACCCGAAGCTGGGGTCGAACGCGTCCACCGGACTGAGCACCAGGCCGTTGGTGCCGGTGCCGTGGCGGTCGGGCACGATGGCCAGAGGCTCGGGGTGAGCCAGCAGCGCCGACAGCTCGCCCGAATCCAGCAGCGGCGCGTCGCCCGGCACCAGCAGCGCACGCTCGATGCCCGCCGCGCGCGCGTGGCGGATGCCGATCAGCGCGGCCGCCGACTGGCCGGCCTCGCTGTCGTCGTGCAGGACGTGCACGCGCGGGTCGGCCTCCAGTTCGCCGGCCAGCGGGTTCGCGGTCACCACCAGCACCTGCTCCAGCTCCGGCACGCCGGCCAGCGCGTCGAGCACGTCCGACAGCATGGCCCGCATCAGATGGCTGCGGGCGTCCTGCTCGATCAGCGCGCCCAGCCGCTGCTTGGCTGAGCCGAAGCTCTTGACGGGCAGGATCGCGGCGGTGCGCATGGCTGCTTCAGCATGACAAGGAGCGGGCGAAGTCCACGGTCTCCGCCGCCAGCCGCGCGCGCGCCGCGGGCGTGTCCATGAGCGTGTCGGTCCGCAGCGCCGGTATTCCTGGCACGGGCTCGTCGGCCACGACGCCGTCCAGCAGCCCCGCGTAGGCGTCCAGCAACCCCGCCGCCGACGGAGCGATGCCCGCCTGTTCGCAGAACGCCAGCGTGGGCCCCTTCAGCACCTGGCCGCCCACGAACGGGCTCACGGCCACGACCGGCGCCGGGCTGGCGCGCACCGCCTCGCGCATGCCGGGCACGGCCAGGATCGGGGCGATCGAGGCGATCGGGTTGGACGGGCCGATGATCACCACTTCGGCATCGCGCAGCGCATCCAGCACCTGGGGCGTGGGCCGGGCACGCTCGACGCCGTCGAACTGGACGCTCTCGATCGGGCCGCGGCCACGCTCGACGATCATGAACTCCTGGAACGCAAAGGTGGTTCCGCGCGCGCCCACGCGCGTGCGAACGGGCTCGTCGGTGGCCGGGAGCACGCGCGCGCCTACGCCCATCGCCGCGACCACCGCCGCATGGGCGGCGCTTGCGCTGTGGCCGGCGGCCATCAGCTCGGTGCGGATCAGGCACATGGCCAGGTCGCGGTCGCCCAGCCGGAACCACGTCTCGCGGCCCGCGGCGGCCAGCGCGTCCATGACCTGCCAGCTGTCGCCGGCGATGCCGTATCCACGCTCGTCGATGGCGTCGGCCAGCCAGTAGGTCACGAGGTCCGGGTCCGGCGACACGTGGGCGCCGTAGACCTCGGCGTCGTCGCCGGTGTTCGCCACCACCGTCAGCGCCTCGGCGCCCACGACGTCGACAAGGCCGCGAGCCAGCTTGGCCCCGCCGGTCCCGCCGCTGAGCAGCGTTACGGCCAGAGCTGCTCAGGCAGGCCGGTGAACCTGATGCCGGCGTGCGCCTTGTTGCGGATGTTCACGGAGATCAGCAGCGGCGTCAGACCCTCCACCAGCCGTGCCGTCTCCAGGGCGCCCGCGTTCACGGGGCGTAGCCCGGGAATCGAGCCGATGATGGCGGCCACGCGCGCCTTGTCGTCCTTGCGGTCGGCGCACACCGGCACGTCCTCGTCCAGCTCGGCCTCAGGGTCGGCCAGCGTGGCGGCCGACACCGAGTGCAGCGCCGACACCACCGTCACCCCCTCGGGCACCATCTCCTGCGCCTGCTCGGCGGCCGAGCCCTGGGGCACGCCCAGCAGCCGCGTGGCCTTGCCCGAGACCGCGGCGGCCAGCGGCACCGTGGCGTCCACGAGCAGCTGGCCGACGGTCAGCACGTTCTTCAGGTTGGTCAGGTTCTCGGACTGGGCGCGGAAGGGCACCGTCAGGAAGACGATCGGACCGCGGCTGGCCGCGTCGGCGTTCTCGGCGCCCTGCACGTCGGCTCCCTCGGCCTTCTCGCGCACGCGCGCGGCGGCTTCGTTGGCCCGGTCCGCATCGCGCGAGCCGATGACCACCGGATGTCCAGCCTGCGCCAGGCGCAGCGCCAGGCCCCAGCCCAGCGCGCCGGTGCCGCCGATGATGGGGATGGTCTCCATCGCCGCCGAGGCTATTCCAAGCAGCGGGATACAGTTGCCGCGCCATGAGGCTCGAGGGCAAGATCGCGCTGGTCACGGGTGGCGTGGGCGGCATCGGCAGCGCCACCTGCGAACGCCTGTCGGCTGAGGGCGCGCGTGTGGCCGTGGCCGACCTGGACGCCGACCGCGCTCGCGATCTGGCCGCGCGCATCGACGGCGTCGGCGTGCAGATGGACGTGCGCGACACCACGTCGGTCGGCACGGCGGTCGCGGCCGCCGAGGCCGAGCTGGGGCCGATCGCGATCCTGGTCAACAACGCCGGCATCGCCGACGACGACTTCTTCACCCGCACCGACGAGGCCCAGTGGGACCGGGTGATCGCGGTGAACCTGCGTGGTGTGCTGGCTGTGACCCATGCCGTCCTGGGAGGCATGCATCAGCGCGGCGGGGGATCGATCGTGAACGTGGCATCCGAGGCCGGCCGGGTGGGCTCGCAGTTGTCCACGGTCTACTCCGCCACGAAGGCCGGCGTGATCGGATTCACCAAGGCCCTGGCCAAGGAGTCGGCGCGCTACCACGTGCGCGTGAACGCGGTGGCGCCCGGGCCAATCGACACCGACATGCTCAAGGTCGCGCCCGCCGCGCTGGGCCGGCTCGGCGAGCGCTTCGTCCAGGGCATGGTCGACTCGACCGCCATGGGCCGCGCCGGCCGCCCCGAGGAGGTGGCCGCGGCGATCGCCTACCTGGCGAGCGAGGACGCGTCGTTCGTGACCGGCGAGACGATCGGGGTCAGCGGCGGCCTGGGCATGATGTGAGCCTGCCGGCGTCGGTCCGCGCCGATGTCCAGGCCCTGGCCGCCATGGACCGCGCCTCGGCCCGCGCCGGCGAGCGGGCCGCCGCGGCCTGGGGCGCCGGCCGCCTGGCGGCGGTGGGCGTCGCGAATGTGCGCACGCAGTCGTTTCGCTACTCGCCCAGCTGGGGGCTGAGCCAGGCCGCGCACATGCTGGCCGCTGCCACCGGCCGGCTGCCCGCGCTGGCGGCGCTGGCCTCGCTGGAGCTGGACTTCTCCGGCCGCGCGCAGCCGCTGCGGCGGCTGTTGCCGGCAGGGGAGGGGGCCAACGTGATCGGCTCTGTTCCCGCGCGCGAGGCCGCGCGCAGCACGGTGGTTCTGGTGGCCCACCACGACGCCGCCAATACGGGGCTGCTGTGGCGCTCGCCGCTGCGCGACAGCGGCGCCGGACCCAACGGGCGGCCGCCGATGACGCTGCTCACCGAGCTGGCGATGATCGCCCGCGCCGTCGGTCCGCGCTGGCTGCGCTGGCCCGCGTGGGCGCTCCTGGGCCTCGGCGCAGGCCTGTCGCTGGACGTCTACCGCGGCGCCACCGTGCCGGGGGCCAGCGACAACGCGACCGGGGTGGCTGCCGTGATCGAGCTGGCGCGCCGGCTGGCCGCCGACCCGCTGGCGCACACCGAGGTACGCGTCCTGCTCAGCGGCTGCGAGGAGTCGGGCATGGGCGGCATGGCCGCGTGGATGCGCGACCACGGCCGCCGACTCGACCCCGCCAGAACGCTGGTGCTGGGACTGGACACCCTGGGCGCGGGCGATCCGATGGTGGTCAGCGCCGAGGGGCCGCTGTGGCGCGTGCGATACCGCGACCAGGACCTGGACCTGGCCGACCGCGGCGCGGCCGCGGCCGGCGAGCCCGCGCCGCGGCGCTACCGCCTCGGCGGCTTCACCGATCCCGCGCTGGCCCGGATCGCGGGGCTGCCGGCGATCTCGCTGCTGTCGCTGCGCGGCAACGTCTTCAACGACTACCACCTGCCCTCGGACACCGCCGAGCACGTGGACTGGCACGGCGTCGGCCGCTGCCTGACCATCGCCGAGGCCACGGTGCGCGGGTGGGCCGGGTCCTGAGCCTCAGGGGCGCGGCGGAAGCGACGGACCGACTTCGGCGTCGAGCCGCTCCGCCAGCTCGCTGGTGAAGGCGGTCACCCGCTCGATCGCATCGGCGCCGCCGGGTGCGGCGCCCGCGGTCGACACCGTGATGGCGGGCAGCCGCCGAGACATCGCGCGCGCGGCGTTGGTGGACTCGCGCGCCACGTAGCTGCCGGCGGCGTCGGCGTCGCTCGCGTCCTCGGCCACCTGGCGGCTCAGCCGCACGAGGTCGGTGTGGCTGCGCAGCGGCGCCACCGCGCCCTCGCGACGGCTGTAGTGCACCGGGCCATCGCCCAGGGGCCCGATGGCCACCACTGCCGTGCGCTCGCGCTCCAGCTCGGCGCGGTGAGCGCGCAGCCAGGCGCGCATGCCCAGCGCGGAGGGTTGGTTGGCGCCGGTGAGCACCACCCAGACGGCAAAGTGCTCGAGCTGCCCGGTCAGCTCTCGGCCCAGGCGCACCGCCGTGGCGGCCGCAGCGGCGCCGGCCGGATCCGGGCCGGCGCCCGAGAGCTCCACGTCCACCAGCGCGGGGATCAGCAGGATCAGCAGAACGGTGGGCGCGAACTGCACGGCGGTAACGGCCGTGCCCTCCACGCCCGCCACCCGCAGGGCGCAGCAGACCAGCAGCACGAGCATCGCCACGACCATGGCCAGCTGGGGGTCGCGCAGCAGACGCGTCGCCAGCGCCAGCGACCCGCTTTCGCGCGGTGAGTCGTAGGCCGCGGCGATGACCAGCACGCCGGGCTTGTCGGACTGCTCCAGCGACTCCACGTTCTGCGACGCCCGCGTGGCCAGCGGCCGGCGCAGCAGGTGCGCGATTCCCAGCGCATCCAGGAACGCGAGTGCGGTGGCAACCAGGACCAGGGCGGCGCCCACCGTGGCTGCGCTGACGGCCACCACGCTGCCCACGACGGCCAGCGCCGCATGCAGCGCGTGGGCCAGGCCGAAGCGCGGATGGACCCGAATGGCCTGAAGGCGTGCCGGGCGGTCGGGGGTGTCCAGGCGCTCGTGCAGGAGCACCGCGGCGCGGCGCTCGGCGTCGGTGCCCACGCAGCGGCCATCGATCGCGGTGATCTCTCCCGTCAGCGTCTCGGTCTCAGGCACTGGATCGGCAGGTTAGAGTGGCGCGGTCGGATTCGAGCCAACGGCGGACGGAGGATCAGTGGACACGTCGAAGATCAGTTTCGGGGAGATGATCGCGGGTGTATCGGGGGTCGCGCTGTTCATCTTCATGCTCCTGCCGTGGTACGGGGCCTCGGCCAGCGTCGGCGGCTTCAGCGCCAGCGCCAACGCATCGGCCTGGCAGGCGTTCAGCTTCATCGACATCCTGCTGTTCCTGATCCTGGTCCTGGCGATCGCCC
Organism: uncultured Solirubrobacterales bacterium; assembly: GCA_963750365.1. GTDB lineage: Bacteria > Actinomycetota > Thermoleophilia > Solirubrobacterales > Thermoleophilaceae > JAAYBF01. The sequence continues at coordinate 1,498,094 of CAVVQE010000002.1, read as the reverse complement.
TCGTGGTGGCGCGCGCGACGGGCAACGTGCCCGACCTGCCCCAGCCTCCCGGGCTGATAGTGGCCGCGGCCGGCGCGTTCGCCGTGGTGCTCATCCTGTTTCGCATCCTGGTCGTGCCCGACGGCGGCGTCGATGTCGAGGGCGTCGACTTCAGCCGCAAGATCGGCCTCTTCCTGGGCCTGATCGCCGCGGCGGGCATCACCTTCGGCGGCTGGACCGCCATGAACGAGCGGGCCCGGGGGCAGGCGCCGGGATAGGGCGAGCGCGGTCACCCCGCGCGGCGGTCCTGAATCGGGGCGAGCCGTCCTGGATTGGTGGGGTGTAGCCCCACCCAGGCAGGACAGCTCGGCGACCGCCCAGCGCTTCAGAGGGCTATGCGGCGGGTGGGACTCGAACCCACAAGGCCTTTCAGCCAACGGTGTTTGAGACCGTCTCGTTTACCAGTTTCGACACCGCCGCAAGCGGTGCGATTGTAGGTGCGCGGCCGGGCGGGGTCAGGCGCCGGCGGGCGCCGCGCCGCGATCGTCGTAGTCGTAGCCCTCGTTGTGGGTCTCCACTTCGACGTTCCACTTCTGCGCGAAGCCCCGCATCGCGAACACCACGAGCACGACCGACACCGGGATCAGGATGATCGTGAGCATGCCCAGCAGGTCGGGTGGCAGCGCGGGGTCCTGGAAGCCGTCCTTGCTACGGGCGAACCAGCCCGGCGCGGCCACGCCGGCCACGACGGCCAGCAAGATCGACAGCGCGGCGCCCACGGGCAACAGGCCACGGTTCCAGCGAGCCACGTAGAAGGCCATCAGCAGGTATATGCCGATGTAGAAGAAGGCCACGATCTGAGCGCCCTGGAGGACCGACCAGCCGCCGATGGTGATGATGAGCACGAGGGCGGCGGTCACGAGCATCAGCAGGACGATCACGGCCTTGGCCGCCTTCGACCCGGCCTTGTCCCGGTTGGGATGCTCGATGTGCGTCTCCTCCGCCATCAGGCGTCAGTCTAATCCAGCACGGGGCGGCCGTGTGTCAGCGGTCGATCAGCACCCCGGGATTCAGGATCCCGGCCGGGTCCAGCTCGGCCTTGACCGCCCGCAACGCGGCGGCGAACGGCTCCGGTCGCTGGCGGTCGTACCAAGGCCGGTGGTCGCGCCCGACCGCGTGGTGGTGGGTGATCGTGGCCCGCTCGCGCGCCAGGATGTCGCCGGCCGCCGTCTTGATCTCGTCCCAGCAACGCAGCTCCTGGTCTGCCGGCGGCGCCGCGATCACCGTGAAGTACGGCGCGGCGCCGTCGGGGTACACGTGCGTCAGGCGGCAGTTGAGGATGCCCGGCGAGCCGCAGATGTCCTCGATCGCCTCGGCCATCTCGGCGCGGACGGCTTGGTAGAGCTCGCCCACGCGGTCCCAGGTGGTCGCCGTCTCGAACGTCTCGGCGATGCCACCCATCCGGGCCACCGCGTCGCGCATGTACGGCATGCGCAGGAAGGCATCGCGCCAGGCGCCTGCGGCGTCATTGTCGCCGCCCGACCCGGCGCGGGGGCGGTCCCAGCGCCCGCCGTGCTCGCCGGCAAGCGCCAGCGCGTGCTCGAGCCGGTCGGCCACGGGCACGCCGCTGGACTCGAACGCCAGCACCAGCACGCTGTGGACGCCGTCGGCGACGCCGCTGTACGCCGCCTCGCCCGGGTCGAGCAGGCGGCAGTTCGAGGGTCGCAGGCCGGACTGGGCGATGGCCCGGGTGGCGTCCAGGGCGCTGTCCATCCGATTGAACTGAACGCTGGCGGCCGCACGCTGGTCGGGACGCGGGCGCACGCGCATCCACGCCTCGGTGATCACCCCGAGCGTGCCTTCCGAGCCCAGCAGCATCCGGTCGGGCGAGGGGCCCGCGCCCGACCCCGGCAGCCGCCACGACTGGCTGACGCCGGACGGGGTCACGGCGCGGATGGACTCGGTCAGGTCGTCGATGTGGGTCTCGACCGTGGCGAAGTGCCCGCCGGCCCGCGTGGCCAGCCAGCCGCCCAGGGTGGAGAACTCGAAGCTCTGGGGGAAGTGGCGGAGCGTCAGGCCGTGCTCGCGCAGTTGGCCCTCCAGCGCCGGGCCGAACGCGCCCGCCTGGATGCGGGCAGCCTGGCTGGTCTGGTCCACCTCCATCACCGCCGCCAGCTCGGTCAGGTCGAGCGATACCGCTCCCGGGTGATCCTCGCCGCGGTACTCCACGCCGCCCACCACCGACGAGCCGCCGCCGAAGGGGACCACCGCGACCGAGGATCCCGAGGCCCAGTCGAGGACGTCGATGACGTCCTGCTCGGTCCGCGGGCGTACTACCCAGTCGGGCGGGTGCTCGAGGTCCAGGCGCAGGTTGCGCACCACGTCGCGGTAGGCCTTGCCGTGGGTGTGGGCCGCGCGGTCGATCGGGTCGTCCGAGCACAGTGCGGCCAGCGACGGGGGAGGGGTCACGCGCGGGACGCGCAGGTCGAGGTCGGCGGCAAGCGGCAGCGGCCGGGGGCTCTGGCGCAGGCCGGGCAGGGAGGTTGCGAGCTGGGCGCACTCCTCGTCACCGATCGCCTGGTCGGCCCAGCCCCAGCCCCACCAGGAGCGGCTGCGGATGGGCTCCGCGGAGCTAGTCGGCACCGGCGGAGCCGCGCTCACGCTCGAGCCTGAGGCGTTGGACGGCGCCCTCCACGTTGCGCGCCAGCTCGGCCTCGCGGATGGGGTCGTACGGGCGCTTGCCGCCGTAGACCCGCTGGTGCTGGCGGGCCACGCGGCGCTCAGCCTCCGACAGCTCGTGCTCGAGCTCCTCGATGCGGCGCTCGTGGGTGTTCATGCTGTGCACGTTAGGCCCTGCGCGCCCCCGTCACGGGCGAGGCGGGCGATGCGGATGGAGGGACTCGAACCCCCACGGCCTTTCGGCCACCGGCACCTAAAGCCGGCGCGTCTGCCAATTCCGCCACATCCGCGTGGTGGTCGATCGAGCGGGGCAGCCAGGACTCGAACCTGGAATCCCCGGTTTTGGAGACCGGTGCCTTAGCCAATTTGGCCACTGCCCCAAGCGGCCGCACATGGTACCGGCCGGGTTGCCGGCCCACGGCCAGCACATAGGATCGGCCCACCCTGGAGAGAGGAGCAGCATGGCGACGATCGAGAGCGTGACCGGGCCGCTGGACCCGGCGGACCTGGGCACCGTGCTCATCCACGAGCACCTGCGCTTCCGCGACAACGCGACGGCCGAGGAGTTCCCGCACCTGTACGACGAGGACGCCCTGTACGCCGCCGGCCTGGAGGCCGCCAACGGCGCCAAGGGCGTCGGCGTGCAGACGATCGTCGAGCCAACCGCCATGTTCGGCGGCCGTGACGTGCGCTTCATGGAACGGATCGCGCGCGAGAGCGGCGTCCAGGTCGTGCCGTGCACCGGCATCTACACCTACGACTACCTGCCGCTGAACTGGCAGAGCCGCTCCGAGGACGAGATGGCCGACGCCTTCGTGCACGACATCGAGGTGGGCATCCAGGGCACCGACATCAAGGCCGCCTTCCTGAAATGTGCGGCCGACGAGCCGGGCGTGACCGCCAACGTCGAGAAGGTCCACCGCGCGTGCGCCCGGGCGAGCCTGCGCACCGGCAAGCCGATCATGGCCCACTCGCACCCCGGCTCACAGACAGGCCCGCGCCAGATGGAGGTCTTCATCGAGGAGGGCGTCGCGCCCGAGCAGGTGCAGATCGCCCACTGCGGTGACACCGACGACATCGACTACATCGAGCGCGTGCTGGACACGGGCGCCTACGTCGGCCTGGACCGCTACGGCATCGAGATGTACCTGCCAACCGACAAGCGCAACGCCACCGTGCTGGCGCTGCTCGAGCGCGGCCACGTGGCCAAGATGCACCTGTCGATGGACTCGTGCGCCTCGATCGACTGGTTCAACGACGAGACGATCCAGGGGCTGATGGACCAGGGCGCGGTGCGCGAGTGGCACACGCGGCTGCTCCACGAGGAGATCCTGCCGACGCTCAAGGAGGGCGGGATGACCGAAGAGCAGGAGCGCACGATGCTGGTGGACAACTGCCGGGAGTGGCTGACGCCGGGGTAGCGTTCCATCCGGCCCGCTCGGCGAACATGTGTTCGTATGGGGCAGGGGAGGACATGCGGGGCGTGCGGGGTGGAGAAGGATCTCTCCGAGTTCGCCTGGCGCCGCACGAAGAAGGGCCAGCACGACAACATGTGCCGACCGTGCCGTGCGGCGTATCACCGAGCGCACTACCTGGCGAACCGCCAGCGGTATGTCGACCAGGCGAGGGGCCGCAAGCAGGCTCTTGCGCGGGAACGAACCGAGTGGTTGCTCGCTTACTTCGCGACGCACCCGTGCTCTGACTGCGGCGAGGCCGATCCTGTCGTGCTCGAATTCGATCACCTGCGGGACAAGGAGTTCGATGTGGCCCAAGCGCTGCCATATCGCGGCTGGGCTTCGATCCTGGCGGAGATCGAGAAGTGCGAAGTGGTGTGCGCCAACTGCCACCGTCGCCGCACCGCGCGGCGCCGGGGGTCATTACGCCTGGTCCTGACGAGCGGAGCCGACGAGACCCAAGCGGGCGACGGGAATTGAACCCGTACCTAGACCTTGGAAGGGTCGCATGCAGCCTTTACACCACGCCCGCGGGTGCGGCGATTGTAGACCGCAGGTGTCAGACGCCCGCCGCCGCGGTAACACTCCCTTCCAACCGAAGACGGGAGAACCGTGGCGCACAAGTCGCTTGACACCTACCTGAACGACCACCTGGCCGGCGCGATGCTGGGCAGCGACCTCGTGGAGCAGATCGCCGACCACAACGAGGGCACGCCACTGGGCGACCGGATGCGCTCGCTATCGGCGGATATCGAGGCGGATCGCCAGGCGCTGATCGATCTGATGGAGGCCACGGACACGACCCGCAATCCCGTCAAGCAGGTCGCCACCTGGATCGCCGAGAAGGCCAGCAGGCCCAAGTTCAGCGGCTTCACGACCGGCGACCCCGAGCTGGGCACGTTCCTGGCGCTCGAGAACCTCACCCTCGGCGTTGCGGGCAAGGAAGGCCTGTGGATCGCTCTGAAGGAGAACCGGGACCAGCACGCCGCGCTGCAGCGCGCACCACTCGATGAGCTGATCGAGCGGGCGCGCGCTCAGCGCAAGACGCTGGAGAGCGAGCGGGTGGCGGCCTCCAAGCGCGCGCTGGCCGAGGCCGGCTAGCTGCGCTCAGCCGACCCGGTCGGGGTGGCTGGTCACGCCCACGCGGCGCAGGATGGTCGCGATCAGCGAGCCCACCACCAGGTAGAGCAGCGCGGCCAGGCCCCAGTTGACGGCGACCGCCGTCTTGGCGTTGTCGATCTTGAACAGGTCCTTGAAGGGTCCGACCAGGGTCTTGCCGAGATCGGTGACGCCCTCGACCAGCGAGTTGTCCGCGTTCGCCCCCAGCACCTTGAGCACGATCGCCGCGACGATGACCGCCACCAGCAGCCAGGTGATCAGCATCACCACCCGCGCGATCAACAGGAAGCCGCCGCCGACGCCACGCCGGGCGGTTGCGGTCACGCCGGTGTCGTGGCCGCCGTCGCGAGCGGCGCGACCTCGGGCTCGTCTGCGTGCGATAGCCATCGGATACGTCCCTCCCTCGGGTTCCGTCGCCACGAAGTACCCGGACCGCCGGGGTTCACGCACCGGCGCTAGCATCACCACCCTCGGGGCGTGGCGCAGTCTGGTAGCGCACTCGGCTGGGGGCCGAGCGGTCGCTGGTTCAAATCCAGTCGCCCCGATACCAGAGATGTCGTTTCGGTAGCTCCGGGTCCTTCGGGAGGGTGCCGGACAGGCAGGGTCGCCTGCACCTCTCCCGACGCTGGGCGACAGCCCCTACCAGCGCAGCCGTTTCGCACGGCAGCTGCGGCACCCGATCTTCTTGCGCTTGCCCTGGAAGACGTATGTCCAATATGTCTCCCCCTTGTTCTCGAAGTGCCAGAACGTTGCCCTCCCCGAGAATTTGCGGCTGCGAATGCGCCAGCGCAGCCGGCACTTGAAGCCTCGATAGCTCTCCCGGCGACAGCGTCGCTTCAGGCGCTTGACCTTGCCGCTGGTGTTGTCGCGGATCATCGCGCGGATGTAGCCCCGGACCTGGGCGGCCGACATGCCCAGATTCACCGAGCGGCCTCCGCCTCCGCCTCCGCCTCCGCCTCCGCCTCCCCCTCCGCCTGTTATCGGAGGGTGGGGGACAGTCAGAGGCCAGTGGCGCATCTCCTCACCCGCGACCCACGCAAACCCAAACGGGCCTCCGGCGCCGCACCGATCGCCTTCTCCGTGGGGATAGAAGCTCGTGATGCCGATCAGCCTCCAGCCCGCGGCCGTGTAGACCATGAGCGGGCCGCCGCTGTCGCCGTGAGTGATGCAGTCAACGTTCGGCCCTGGTGCGTTGTTCGCACATACGTGGATGCTGCCGTAGAAGTGTTGGGTCTCCCCGTAGTCGAAGAAGCTGGCGCATTGCTCGTCGCTAAGCAGGTCGTAGTCGGCGGCGCGCAGGTACTCGTCCCACAGCCGGTTGCTGTGGTCGTAGTTGTTGTGTCCCCAGCCCATTGCCCGCCCCCAGGTGTTCCAGTCCTGGGGGGTGCCGATCGTCGCGGGGGGTGTGGCCACGGGCTGGTCGAGAAAGAGCACGGCGATGTCGTAGAACGCGTGGTTCTGGTGAGGCCCCGACTTCGGCAGGTACATCTTCGGGTGGACGGCCACCCCCGTCACGTTGCGGCGCTCGCCCTGCGCGGTGTTCTTGAGGTTGCGACGCCCGACGAGCGCCTGAATGCGGTTTGCGGGCCGAGGGGTCTGGCCGTCACTGCCGACGACACAGTGGGCGGCGGTCAAGACACGCTGCGGCGCGATGAGCACCGCGGTGCAAGTACTACGTTCGAAGTCTGAGGTCCCGGCTCTGGTCGGGTCGACGAGCGATGTCACCCACGGCCACTCGCTGTCGGGGGGTATGTAGCCCCCGGCGATGCTGGTCTGCGCAACAGGCGTTGCAGGATGTGCCGGGGCGGCCGGCGGCCACAACAGCGCAATCGCGAGGGCCAGGACGATCAGTGCCGACAGGCACCGCGCTGCGGCGAGCTTCCCCTGATACGCGATGTCGCCCGTCCCCCTTAGATCGATGAGAAGGCCAAGCTAGACCCGAACCGGTGACTTCGCCACCCGACGTATACCGATGGCGTATGAAGCTCAACGCGATGCTCGGGAGGCGGATGTCGGCGGACATCGCGGCACGTCTCACGCCCAGCAGGGATGACGTCGTCGAACCCATGAGCGGACGCGCGGGCTCGTCGTGATTGCCCGCACCGGAGATGGCCCTCCCGCTTGGTTGCTTTTTGGTTTGTTCGAGGTTAGGTTCGTTCAAAGCAGCGCGGTCGCAAAAGCGGTCTGGGGGCCAGCCATGTTCAAGAACTCGCGAGGGGCTATCGCGGCCAGCAACCCGGGGAAGAGAGCTGGTCCTAGCCTCTCGCGGAGGACGGGCCGTCGGCGCCGCTCCCCGCAATACAGGTGCCGTGGGATGACGGTCCTCGTTGTCGCGATCGCCGCATTGTGGCTTCCTCTCGCCGGCGTCGCATCCGCATCCCCCGCCTACCGGCTCGGCGGGCTGCAGTGTGACAACGGGCGTTTGCTCATTTATCCGCCGCCGTACATGGACTCGTCCTATAACACGGACCTCCGGAACCCTGAGCGCGTTGAGTGGTCACCTGATCTGTATCGATGGTACGGCCGGCGCCGCGGCTGGAGACGCATCATCTCCGCCCCCTGGTACGTCGCCTACACGAGCGACTACGGCTACTTTCAGTTCCAGTTTCGTGGAGCTTGGCTAGCGCCGAACAACAACGGCGTAAGTTTTGTGCCGTACACGATCAACCGAGCAGGGCGATACCGCATCAAGCAGTATTTGTACTGGGCCGAAGGTCCAACCGACCCGGACGAAAGCGGCATCAAAGTCAGCCGGTGGACCGCTAGCTGCACGTATAGATAGGGGAGGGAAAATGTGCCAGTCGCCCCGGTCGCCGGCCCCGCCTGGGACGAGTTCTGGTCATAGACCGTAGGCGCGAGCCCGGCAGGGGGTGACCCCGCGGATCAAGGCAGCCCGACGGCGTATGGCGCGCAGTCGCGGTGATAGGCACCACCGCCCTGATGGATCCTGTGAGCGTCGGCCAAGGTGTGGCCACACCCGGTGCAGCGGCGGGAGCGGGTCATGCCGTGGGGCTTGTGCCACCGTGCGTTCAGGAGCTCGGCGCCCGAGGCGGAGACCGCTCGCCGGTGCCGGCCCACGGCTCCGAGGCTCAGTCGTGGGTATGTCACTGGGGAGGGGCCTCCGGTCGGGTGCGCGCGCGCCGTGGGCTCACGACCCCGTTCCTCGGCGCCCGGGGTTGAGCGGCGTTGCGCCAGCGCCGCTCGCTACGCCTTTGGCGGGGGTCGCTCCTCCGAGCGAGCTTCGTCGCCTCTCCGGTGACGGTCTCCACGATGGCGAAGCGCGCGTTCTCGGTGATCACCTGCTCGCTTTCCGGGTTCTCATGGTTTCGCGCGACTGCGAAGTGGGTTGCGTGTGCGCGCACGACCGCGTACTCCGTCGGTGTCAACGTGATCGCGCAGCTGCACTCCCCGTCCCCGCACTCGCATCGGAAGGAGTCGTCGCCGGTGTTGGAGGGCGCCGTTGTGCGCGCCTGTGCCGCTGACTCGTTCTGCTCACGGCAGCGGCCCTGCTTCTCGGATTCGCGCTCGCGCCAGCTACCCATTGCCGTTGACCTCTAATGCGGCGGCCACCGAGGGATATATCGCCAGGACCTTGCCGACGCGCGTGATCTTGAAGATCCTCAGCAGCTCCCGATTGCCGGTTACCACCAGGAGCTTCCGGCCGGCGCGCTCAAGGCGGGCGCGGGCGTCGAGTAGGACATGCAGCCCGCGGAGGTCCATGAAGTCGCAGAGCGCCAAGTCGGCTATCACCGCCCCGTCGCCGCGGCCGGACAGGGCAAGAAGTGCATCTTCGAAGGCCGGCGCCGTCGCGAGATCGAGCTCCCCGACCACCGAGACCGCGGGTACCCCGCCGTCGAGCCACGCCGTCGTTGCCAAGAACCTCCCGCGCGGCGTCGCCGGCGTCGCGTCAGAGGGGCGCGCAAGCCGCAACCCCATGGCCCCATCCGGGGCGACTTCGCCTACGTCGGCGGGTGCCAGCTCCCCTTCCACGTCCCTCATCTCCTTGCCTCGCACAGCATTCGCGCCAACCGATGGGCCAGGGTCGGCATACTTTTCGACCGAATGCTGGGGGCGAAGACGCAAGGACCGTGAGGCTGGGGTCCCAGCTACTTGATGATCGTAGCACCTGCCACTATCGTGGGGGATCCGGTCCCTGGCCGACCGTTTGGTCCGTGAGCGCTGAACCGTTTGAGTCCCTTCGTGTCCTGATCGCCAACGAGCGAAAGGAACGCCTTCAAACAACCACCGGGTTGGTGGCTGCGATGGGCCACCACGTGATCGCCCGTGAGCTCGAGGTGTCCGAAGTCGCGGCCGCAACCGCCGAGACCATGCCCGACGTCGCGCTCGTCGGGTTGGGCGAAAGCTCACAGCACGCCCTCGACCTGATCTCACGCATAGTTCAAGAGGCCGCCTGCCCCGTGATCGCGATCCTCGAGACCGAGGAGCCCGCGTTCGTCAACGAAGCGGCCAAGCGCGGCATCTTCGCCTACGTGACCGACGGCGATCCGGCAGAGATGCAGAGCGCGGTCGACATCGTCCTGCGCCGGTTCGCCGAGTTCCACAGCCTGGAGGGTGCCCTCGGCCGCCGTGCGCTCACCGAACGCGCCAAGGGGATACTGATGGAGCGTCACGGGATCGACGAGCGCGGGGCGTTCGAGCTTCTGCGCGCACACTCCCGGCGCACCGGCCGGAAGCTCATCGACGTCGCCGAGGCCGTCTCCACCAGTCACCTCCTGTTGCTGGTGCCGGGCCAAGGCAAACCGTCCGCCAACTCGCAGGCCCCCAGCCCGCCAGCGGAGGCCATCGCGAGCGCGGAGCCAGCCCCCTGAGGCACTCAGCGCGCTCGTTCGGTTCTAGGGTTGAGCGTGCATGTGGGTTGCGTGCCCGACCGCAACCAGGCCATCTCGAAACGTCAGTACCTCAACCACCAGACCGCCAACTTGGTTGCGGTAATGCAGGGCGATCGTGTCGATGCCCGCGTAGATGCCCAGCAGCTCGAAGTGAAGCCCTGAGTTGCTCTCGAGCGCCACCGTCCAATACCGACGCAAGGCGTCCTTGCCGCGAACCGTCCCTCCGCACTCAGGTGCAAAGCGCATAGCGGTGGGCGACGTGAAGACCACATCGTGCGCGTAGTGGACGAGGACCGCTTCGATGTCCCGCGCATTCCAGGCGCTGACCCACCGATCGGCGAATGCGTCTGGGGCAGGAGTGCTCAAGTCGTGCGCCTGATTAGGTGGCGCGAACTGCCAGGCGCTGTTGCAGGGCGCGCAGGCGGCTCACGATGCCCGGCTCGGGGACGGCGACGCCGCGGCGCAGCTGTTGACCGCGAACTTCGAGCAGTTCCACCAGCGCGGCTGTCCGGACGAACGGGTCGGCGATGACGGACCCCCGGTCGAGCGACATCGCGGCCACGATGCGGCCACCGATTTCGGCGACGATGACTTCGCCCTCCAACACGCGCGCCGAGTCGAGTGCAGCCAGGAGAACGAGGTCGATCGTGTCCGCTGCTCGCGCGGGCCGGAGGGTGACACCACCCTCGACGGCGGGATCTCCCGAGCGGCTGGCTGGGCCCGAGCCGGAGGAGGTGGGATCGGGCACACCCGCGATGCTCGCACCGGCGATGTCGCCGGGCAAACAACGGTCGCTGATCGAGCGATCAGACACGCTTATCGAGATGCCTTGTGACCGACGGGCGAGCCGATGCTCGCCGCGCGGGAGTCGTCGTTCAGGCACGGGCGATGAAGTCCCCGACCACCGCGGCGGTAGCGCCGGGGTCGATCCCGTGACCCTGGCCGGGCAGGCTCACCAGAGTGGCTGAAGGCAGCGCCTGCGCGACAGCCGCCGCCGCGGCACGCATGAACGGGGCCCCCGCCTCGCCACAGACGACCAAGGTCGGGATGTCGACCTTGGCGAGCAGGTCCGTGGGCAGACGTCGGTCGCCGACGACCGCCGCGTCGTAGGCGAGCGTATGGGCGATTGCCTCCATGCCCAGCCTGAAGGGAGCCGTGCGCATCTGGACCACAACCTCTTCCGGCATCCCCACCGCGGCGGTTTGGTACAGCTCGACCGCGGCGCCTCGTCGTCCCGCCTCCACCAGTTCGGTCAAACGTCGTGGGAGGTCCGGCGGAAGGGCCGGGTATTCGTCGTCCGCATTGAACGGCGGCTCGTACAGGACGAGCCGGTCGATCGCCGAGCCCGCGGCCGCGGCCTTGAGCACGAGATTCCCGCCGGAGGAGTAGCCGAACACCGCGGCGTTTCCTCCAGCTGCGTCGAGCATTGCGTCGAGATCCTCGATCTCGCGCTCGACCGCGTAGGGCAGGGTGTCGCCACTCTGACCCCGGCCGCGGCGATCGTAGTTGAGGATCTGCGCCCTGTCGGCCAGTGCCCGACCCAGCGGCTCGGTGGCCGAGCGGTCGTTGAACGCCCCGGCGGCCATGACCAGCGGTGGGCCGGAACCGAAGCGGTCGTAGGCGAGGCGGGTTCCGTCTGCTGAGACTACGTTCTCCATTGGTTCTCCTCCGTCCGTAAGCGTGCTATCGGACCGTGGGAGGCAGGCCGAAGAGCTCGAAGAGATCCGGCCTCAGGAAGGCGGTCACCTCGGCGATCAGGCCGTCCTCGATGCGCAGCACGTCGATCCCCATCGGCCTGAACTCCCGCTCGCCCGCTGCCCTGACGTAGCTCGCCGCAGCGAGTTGACCGTTGGCGCTGGTCGCCACGTAACGGAAGTCGTCGGTTCCAGCAAGCCGGCGGACGGCCATCAGCACGGCCTTCTTCCCGTCGTACCAGAGGGGCCGCGGGGGTGCGGAGATCCGCGCGTCATCGCGCAGCAGCTCGGCAAGCGCGGCAACGTCGCCGCGCTCGTGCGCTGCCATGTAGCTCCGCAGCAGCGCCAGCTCCTCGGCGCCTGCCTGCGGCGGCCGTCTCCAGTCGACCCGCCGTGGGCCCAACCTTTCGCGAAGCGATCGACGTGCCCGTTGAAGGGTGCTGTTCACGGACGCGACGCTCATCGACAGCGTTTCGGCGGTGTCCTTCGCCGACCAGTCGAGCACGTCGCGCAAGATGACCACTGCCCGCCGGCGCGCCGGCAGGTATTGGATCGCGGCGAGGAAGGCCAGCTCGATCGTCTCCTTGGCCTCGACCGTCGCGACCGGCTCCTCGGCGCCAACCAGCGCTTCCAGAGAGTGACCCGGATACGGGTCGAGCCAGGGAGCATCGACACCCTCGGGCGGATCGAGTGCCGGGTCGGCGGCCTGCACCCGGTCGGGAGGAAGCTCGCGTGGCGGGCGACGGGCGAGGAAGTCGATGCAAGCGTTGGTGGCGATCCGGTACAGCCACGCGCGGAAAGAAGAGCGGCCCTCGAAGCCACCGCCGGCGCGCCAGGCTTTCAGGAGCGTTTCCTGCAGCAGGTCCTCCGCGTCCTCCAAGGATCCGGACATCCGATAGCAGTGAAGGTGGAGCTCCCGCCGATGGCGCTTCACGACCTCGACGAATGCTGCCTCGCTTCCGCCTCGTACCGCGGCAACCACGGCGGCGTTCTCACCGCTCACCGGTCGCTTGTCATCTCGATTTGACTGAACCATCAGCTGCCCTCGGTACATGCACATGCCTGATAAGACGGCCCCGGCCCCGAAAACTGATCACGCGGTCCCGAGTCCCGAGGCTCCGGGACGCCCGAGGCCGACGGGGTGTCAATCGGCGCCGATAGGCAGCGCGGGCAGTGGCACACGCTCTTGAACGGGGGCGACCAGCCGTGCCGGATCCACGACACCGCCTCCCCTGAGAGGTTCGAGCGCTTCTTCGGCTTGGGTTTGAATGTTGGGTCGGGCTTCTGGCGGCTGTGTCGGTGGCCTCGGAGTCGGCCGATTGCTCTCGCCTTGGCTTTGGCCTGTGTCTTGGCTTTGGCCCTTGCCCGGCCCTTGGCTGTTGACCTGGTCGCGTCCCTGGCCGTTGACCCGGTCCGGGTTGTCGATCGGCGCGGGCGCGTTGCCTCGGCTCTTCGGCTTGGCCACACCCCGGTTTGGGGGCCGAGCGTTTTCCCTGCTGGAGCGCTTCGTGGTATTACGCGGTCCCGGCGCTGCGGTCTGGCTATCGCTCCGAGCGGGTGTTCGTTTCGCTGAGGGTTCCACCGGAGCGCCCACCTCGGCGACAGCCTGATTGGGGTGCGAGGGGGGGCGGCCGGGCGAAGTCAGCGTCGTGCCGCCGATGATCGCAGCCGTGGCCAGCGCGCCGGCGCCGGCCGGAGCGAGTGTGGCGCCGAGCCACGCCGCGAGCCTGGGGGCGCCGTTGACCAGGATGGTCCACCAGGTGAACGGTCCCCTGCCGGAGTAGTAGCTGCAGAACGCACGAACCGCGTCGGGATCGAGCTGGCTTCCGGCTTCGGCGGTCAGGATGTCGAGGCCCTTCTTGTGAGGGTTGGCCGAGCGGTACGGGCGACTCGACGTGACCGCGTCAAAGGTGTCCGCAACCGCCAGGATACGTGCGCCGATGGGGATCTCCTCGGCCGCCAGCCCATCCGGATAGCCCGTGCCGTCCAGGCGCTCGTGGTGGTGGCGAACCATCGCTGTCAGTTCGTCGTCGTGGAGGGCCGCGATCATTACAGCGCCGTCAACCGGGTGCCGCTTCACGATCTCGTACTCCGCGTCGCTCAGCTTGTCCGGCTTCCGGAGGATCTCGATCGGGGTATGGACCTTGCCCACGTCGTGCATGGCGCCCGCCGCACGAACCCGGGCCACCTGATCCTCGGGCAGGCCCATGCGCTGTGCGATGTTCGAGGCGTGGCGGGCGACCCGCCTGGAATGGCCGTGGGTGTACGCGTCCCTTGCCTCCAGCTGGGATGTCAGCCGGGTGAGCAGGTCGCGGGTGCGCTCGTAGGTGAGCGCATCGTCGGAGGCGGGCCGCCGCCGGTGGCCGCTGGCTATTCCGAGCAGATCGGCGGCGGCGTCGAGCCGGCGTTCGCTGCGCCACCGCTGTACCCAGCCCCACACCATCAGCTCGCTGAAGAGAGTGTCCCGTGAGTTGGTTCTCGTCTCCCAGAACGCGGAGCCGGCATACGAGAGCAACAGCGACCCCGCGACGCCGATGGCGGCCTCGGCCCAGAAGGAGGTGATTGCGCCTGTGACGCGCAGGGTCAAGACCAGCAGGGCGGGAACGCCGATAACCAAGAAGGTCGCGAGGACGGCGAGCGGCAGTTCCTCGATCAGCGTGCTGGTGCGCTGCTTTTCCACGGAGTCTCCAAGTGGGTTGCGACATCTCTACATCGGACCGGGGGCGGTCTGACATGAGCCATCAGCACCAACCTGGACGGATGGGCCTTCGTGGGGCGGCTCGGACTCGGTGACTACCGGCGGCGGTCCTGGAACTGGCGGTAGCGGACCGCATACCGGCAGTAGACGCCGCCCAGCTTGCCCAGGCGGCGGCCGAGGCTCTGGAGCGATTCGCGCAGCAGCTCGTGGTAAAGCGCCGTCGACTTGGCGCCGCGGAACGAGTAGCGCGACCAGTTTCCGGTGCTGCTGTACGGAACTTCACGCCTGGCTTCGAGCTCTCCCCGCTGGAACAGGGCCGTGGCGCGGGTGCTGCGGGTGAGCTTGCCGTAGTCGTGCAGGCCGATCAACGACTGGAGGAAGGCGTTGAAGATGTACAGGCGCGGTGCGAACGAGTACTGGAGGTAGTGCACCCCGCCGAGCGGTCCCGTGGTCCGGACGCCGACGGGCGAGGGTGTTTCGAACGCCCCGAGCGCCCGTTCGGCCATTGCGGCGTAGTCCGGCCGGTTCAGGCGCTGCGCTCCTCTCGTGAGGGCGGTGATGGCCACGGACTGGGCCATGCCGCTCATCCACGGTGGCGAACCGCCGCCGAAGTCGAACAGGTACTCCCACGCCACGAATCCGCGGTGGCGCTGGACCGCCAGCGCCGACAGCTCGTCGAGGAGGCGACGAAGCCGCTCAGGGCGGCACGGGGTGCCCGGCTTGGGCCCGGGGGGCCGGGCGCCGCACACGGGCTTGCCGGGCTTGCCCGATCGCGCAGGCGCCGTTCAGCAGGTTGGCCTTCTTGAAGTTGGACAGCGGATGGAGTTGCAGGCCGCGGCCGGGGAAGTACTGGTACAGGAGCTCGCTGCCGCGGAACGTGAGCTGGTCGCCGCTGGCCGGGAACGATTTAGAGGGCCAGTAGGCGGTGTTCCGGCGGAGCTGGAGGAAGATCGCCGGCATGCGCGTGGCCGTCAGCCGTCCGGCCAGCGCCACCCGCTCGACCGACCGGACCACGTACCCGAGCTCGCGCCTGCGCGCCCCCGACAGCCGCCCGAGCGTGGCGCGCCCCCGCCGGTAGCGCTGCCGGTAGCGCGAGTACTCGGACCCGCTGATGGTGCCCCTTCGCGCGGCCACGGCAAGCGCGCGGCCCACCGCCTGCCTGCCCTGCGCCGCCGGGTATGCGTGGACCCGCGGGCGGCCGGGAGCGGGCCCCAGATCGGTTTCCGAGCTGGCCGGCACGAACGGGTCGTCAACCCGTTCGACCGGGCCGTTTCCGACCACGATCACAGGCTGCGCTTGTGCCGGGGAGGCACACAGCGTCGCTCCGGCAGTGGCCACGGCTGTCGCTGTCGCGAGTAAGAAACGGCGGTACATGGGCATCGGTGAACTGGCGCCGAACCTACCGGACCCGTGCGCGTCCGGACTCTGGTTCTGGGGTGACCGCAGCGGAGCGCTGCCGGGCCAGGAGACCCCGGCCCTCGACTCGGGACCTCCAGCGAGCTAGGCTCGCCGCACACCCCTGCTTCGACCGAACGAGGTGAAGCGATGAGCACCGGCCCCGCCGCTGACACGGCACTCAATGAGCTCAAGGACGGTTTCGAGGGGGATGTCATCGTCCCAGGCGAACCCGGCTACGAGGACGCGCGAACGCTGTTCAACGCGATGATCGACCGGCACCCCGCGGTGATCGCGCAGTGCGAAAGCGCCCGCGACGTGGCGTCCGCCGTACGCTTCGGGCACGAGGCAGGGATGCCGACTGCCGTCCGTAGCGGCGGGCATTCGGTTGCCGGCATGTCCACCGTGGACGACGGCCTGGTGGTCGACGTGCGCCGGATGAAGTCGATCGAGGTCGACCCTGAAGCCCGCACGGCGCGCTGCGGCGCCGGACTGACGTGGGGGGAGTTCGACAAGGCCACCCAGGAGCACGGGCTGGCCACGACCGGGGGGCGCGTGTCCACCACCGGCGTCGCCGGCTTCACGCTCGGCGGGGGCTCCGGCTGGATGGAGCGCAAGCACGGCTTGGCGTGCGACAACCTGCTGGCGGTCGAGCTGGTGACCGCCGACGGCGAGCAGGTCCGGGCCAGCCAGGACGAGAACCCGGACCTGTTCTGGGCGCTGCACGGCGGGGGCGGCAACTTCGGGGTTGCCACCGCGTTCGAGTTCAGCCTGCACCCGGTCGGCCCGATCGTCATGGCGGGGCTGATGCTGTGGCCGGGGGATCGCGGGCGCGAGCTCCTGCGAGCCATGCGCGCGGCGATGGAGGGCGCGCCCGACGAGCTCGGGCTGGCGGCGGTCTATCTGACCGGCCCGCCGGAGGAGTTCGTGCCCCCCGAAATGCAGGGCAAGCTCTGCTGCGCCGCGGCGTTCCTGTGGGCAGGCGACATCCTCGAGGAGGGTGAGCCGTATGCCGCCCAGCTGCGCCAGCTCGAGCCGGCCGTGGACCTGGTCGGCGCGATGCCATACGTGGAGTTCCAGCAGATGATCGACGACCCGCCGGGCCTGCGGAACTACTGGACGGCGGACTACCTGGCGGAGCTCAGCGACGAGGCGATCGAGGTGTTCGCCTCCCATTCCGACCGCATGCCGGTGCCGTCAGCGTGCCAGTCGATCATGTTCCCCTGGGGCGGCCAGGCCGCACGGGTGTCAGCGGGCGACACGCCGATGGTGCAGCGTGACGCCGCGTGGGTGGCGCACCCGTTCGTGCTCTGGGACAACGCGGACGACGACGAGCGGCACATCGGCTGGGGCCGCGGGATATCGGCCGACATGAAGCAGTTCACCAGCGGCGGCGTCTACCTGAACTTCATCGGCAACGAGGGACAGGACCGGGTGCGCGCCGCGTTCGGCGACAACTACGACAGGCTGGCGGAGGTCAAGGCCCGGTATGACCCGGACAACTTCTTCCGCTTCAACCAGAACATCGAGCCGGCGATGCCGGCGGGGGTGAGCTGATCGGGTGGCTGTCCTGCGCACCATCCGGGTGGCTGCGCTGCAGGCCACGCCCGAGATCCTGGATGCCGAAGCCAGCGTCGCCAAGGCGGCGCGGCTGCTGGCAGAGGCGGCGGACGCCGGCGCCGAGCTGGCCGTGCTGCCCGAGTGCTTCCTCTCGTTGTACCCGTCTAACGCCTGGGCCAGGGAGTCTGCGGCGTTCGGCGGCTCGGACGAGCTGTGGGAGCGGATGTGGCTGAGCTCGGTGGACGTGCCGGGCCCGCTGGTGGACGAGCTGGTCGCCGTGTGTCGCGAACAAAGCATCCACGCGGTCATCGGCGTCAACGAACGCGAGAGCGCCCGCCCCGGCACGCTCTATAACACGAGCCTGCTCCTGAGCCCGGAGGGGCTGCTGCACAAGCACCGCAAGCTCATGCCCACCCACCATGAGCGGCTCTTCCATGGCATCGGCCGGGGCGACGACCTGAGGGTGGTCGACACTCCGGTGGGCCGGGTCGGCGGTCTGATCTGCTGGGAGAACCGGATGCCGCTGGCGCGCTACGCCCTGTACCGCCAGGGACCGCAGATCTGGGTCGCGCCCACCGCGGATGACTCCGACGGCTGGGTCGCCTTCATGCGCGCGATCGCGATCGAGTCCGGGGCGTTCGTGATCTCCGCCCCGCAGTTCATACCGCGTGCCGCCTTTCCGGGCGACTTCCCGCTCGCGCTACCGGAGCGCGAGGTCTACGGCAACGGGGGCGCGGTGATCGTGGAGCCCGGCGGCCGGATCGCTGCCGGCCCCCTCTACGGCGAGGAGGGCATACTCGTGCACGACTGCGACCTCCGAGCCGCGCTGCACGCCAAGCGCTCCTTCGACGCGGCCGGGCACTACAGCCGCGATGACGTGCTCGGCGACGGCACGGTCCCCGCGGCTCACCAGGCGACCGGCGGCTCCTTCGAGGCCGAGGAGCCGGAGATCGGCGCGCAGCCCGCCTAACGCATCATCTTCATGCCCGAGCCGTGGTCGCCGGCGCCGTCGTGCATGGCGCTGCCAGGCTCGGCGAAGCCCGGCACGTCGGCGGGAAAGAAGGCGACGCCGAGCCCCAGCACCAACAACATCACGGCCACGGCCCGCCGCGCCGCGGCCGGCCACGGCAGCAGCTTCTCGGCGGCGATGAACGCCGCGATCAGCGCCATCCAGCCAAGGCTCATGACGCCGAGGGCGAACAGCGCGGCCATCAGCGCCCAGCAGCAGCCCAGACACCAGGCGCCGTGGCGCACTCCTAGGTCGAGCCCGCCTGCCCGGCCGTGGCGCCAGCGCTCCGCCAGGAACATCATCGGGCTGCGGCACTTGACCAGGCACGCCTGCTTGAGGGGGGTCAGCTGGTAGACGGCGGCGGCCACGATCACGCCGCCGGCCAGATAGCGCCCGGCGCTGTCCCACGCCAAGAACGCCGGGTCGATGGCGCGGACGAGCTCGAACGCGCCGTAGGCAGCCACGCCCGCCACCGTCCACACGAGCAGGTAGCCCGCCACGAAGAGCGCCGTGGCCTCGACGCCGGCACCCTTGCCGCGCGCGTGGTGACCGGCCCGCAAGCGGTCGTACATCAGCACGGTCGGTGCGACCGCTGGGAACATCATCGCGGCCATCATCACGACCCAGACGACGACGTAGAAGCCGAGCCCTCCGAGGGCCATCCCGGGTCCGGCGTCCATGCCGCCCATGCGGTCATCGGTGATCAGCCACGCCACCAGTGCCAGCGCCAGCAGCGCACCCAGCAGCCCGATCTGGGCGCGCTCGAGCCGGGCGGGAGCCCGGCGGGCGACTAGCCGGGCGGCCTGCACGCCCTTAGGCGGCCCAGGAGAACGGGTTGGCGAAGCCGGAGCCACCCTCGAACGCGAAGTCGATGCCGAACGCGCTGACGTGGGAGGTGGTCGCCTTCGCGATCGTGAGGTCGTCACCCGCCGGGTGGAAGATCCCGGCCAGCCGCGCGGGCTGGCCGTCCTGCTTGCCCCACGGGACGACCTCCTGGACCTCGACCTCGCCGTCGTCGCCCAGCTTGATCCGGTGGGTGCCGTTTTCGTGCGAGACCTCCATCGCAACACGCTCGAGCCCGAGCTGCTCGCTGACCAGCGGGCCGAGGGCTTCCATCGGGCCGCCGAGCTGGCCGCCGAATACCGCCCCGAGCTTCTCGGCCTGCTCGTCCGAGGCCTTGTCGTCGAGCAGCACGCCCAGGCGCCAGCTGCCCTCGCTCATGACCTTCGGGGTATCGATCATCGCGGCGACGGTCAGGTCGCTGACGTCGACGCCGTCGACCTCGCCGGACTCGACGTGGAAGACCAGGAACGCGTTGCAGCGGTCCCGGTCGGCGCCCAGATCCATCGAGACCGTGCACGGGCACGGAACGTCGCAGGAGCAGTTCTCGAAGTACTGCCCCTCGAGCTTCCAAGCCATGTTGCCTCCCCCAGATTGCTTGAGGGCGATTGTCCTCCCGGTGTCCTGGTGAAGTCAAGCAGCGTGGCTCCTGCGGGGCGGGCCCGTCTGGGTGGTTGGCCCGGCGTGGTCAGTCGCCGCTGGTGAACGCGATGACCGGCACGCTGCGCCCAGCCCGCCGGCAGGTGGTGCGGGAGAACGGGCCGCCGCCCGTGCAGCGGTACCCGCGCGGGCCCGTGCGCGGCCGGTAGCGGTTGTTGCGCCAGGCTCGGAGCTTCTTCCGCGCCGCCGTGCACCCGATACCACGGGTCACGATCCTGATCATCGCCTCGCCCGACCCGCGCTGGAAGAGGATGGTCCCGCAGCGGTGAAGCTTCGCCCTCGCGCTCCTCCTTCTGGGCTTCGCGCCGGCGATCCTGGATACGCGGCGAGTCAGCATCGCTCGCCGCCCGGCGTCCAGATGGATGTAGACGTCGATCGAGCTGCCCTTCGTCCACCGCCTCAACTGCCCACAGCTGAACCCGCACAGCAGGCGGCGCGTCGGGAACCGGAACCGCAGCACCACCCTTCCCGAGGCGTTCGTGCGGAAGCGCTTTGCGCTGAGCTCTCGGCCGTCGGACGCGCGCGACCGATCGAAGCCGCGAGCCTTCACGGTGGGCTCGATCCGCACGCGCGACAACTGCGTGTTGGCGGGCAGGCCCGAGGCGACGAAGGTCACGATCTTGCCTGGCGTGACCCGTTTCGGGCCCTTGACCTTTGCGGCCGAAACACCCGTCATGGGACCGAGCGCGAGCAGTGCCACCGAGACCAGGCACGCGGGCGCGGCCTGGTGTCTGATCCCCTTGGTCCAGCTTCTGAGCATCACTTGCGGTCCCCTGGCCGAGGCTGTCCGGGTTCGGTGCCTCTGGTTCCAACGTCGCAGTGATCCACCAGCGGTCAAGAGGCGCTGTCACCGACCGAACAACCGCGTGAGCCGCGCGGGCTTCGCCCGCTGGCCAAGCACGCCGGGCAAATCTCTAGACAGGCGGCCAATGGCATCCGCGCGCGGGCAGGAAAGGCTTCCTCGGTCGCCCCCCGCCGACCAACCAGGAGGCCTGCCAAGTGAAGCTAGTGATCGGGATCGTTCGGCCCGAGAAGGCCAACGACGTGCTCGAAGCCCTCTACCGCGCGCGGGTGCGCGGGGTGTCGATCAGCCGCGTCCAGGGCCACGGCGGCGAGTTCGACCGGGTCGAGAACTACCGCGGCACGACCGTGCAGATGGGACTGTCGGACAAGCTGCGCTTCGACATGGCCGTGTCCGAGGAGTTCGTGGAGCCGGCCATCGAAGCGCTCTGCGAGGGCGCGCGCACCGGTGAGGTCGGCGACGGCAAGATCTTCGTGGTGCCGTTGGAGCGCGCCGTGCGGATCCGCACCGGCGAGACCGACCGGGGCGCGCTGACGCCGGTCTCTGGCTGATGGACGCGGCCACACTCCTGGCCGCGAAGGTGGACAGCGGCGACACCGCATGGATGCTCGTGGCCACCGCGATGGTCATCCTGATGACCCCGGCGCTGGGGCTGTTCTACAGCGGCCTGGTGCGCTCCAAGAACACCCTGAACACGTTCATGATGTGCGCGGGCGCGCTGGCCGTGGCCACCGTGGTGTGGGCAGCGCTGGGCTACTCGCTGGCCTTCTCAGACGGCAACGGTTTCGTCGGCGGTTTCGGGTTCGCGTTCCTGAACGGCGTCGACTTTGTCCCCAAGGACGGCCAGACCATCCCGCACCTGTTGTTCATGGCCTTCCAAGGCAGCTTCTGCATCATCACCGTCGCCCTGGTCTCCGGCGCGGTGGCGGAGCGGATGCGCTTCGGACCGTTCCTGATCTTCTCCGCGCTGTGGGCGCTGCTGGTGTACTCGGTGCTGGCTCACTGGGTCTTCGGCGGCGGCTGGCTGCAGGAGCTGGGCACACTCGATTTCGCCGGAGGCGTTCCCGTGGAGATGGGCTCGGGCTTCTCCGCACTGGCGGCGGCGATCGTGGTCGGCGCGCGCAAGGACTACGGCCGTCAGGCGCTGCTGCCCCATAACGCGATGTACGTCCTGCTGGGCGCCGGGCTGCTGTGGTTCGGCTGGTTCGGCTTCAACGGCGGCAGCGGCGTGTCCACCGGCAACGCCGGTGTTCTGGCGTTCACCAACACTCTGCTGGCGCCGGCCAGCACGCTGGTCGTGTGGTTCGCGCTGGACCTGCTGCGCGGTCGCCAGGTCACAGCGATCGGCGCGGCCACCGCGATCATCGTGGGCTGCGTGGCCATCACGCCGGCGGGCGGCTTCATCAGCCCCGGTTGGGCGATGGCGCTTGGCGCCTTCGCCGCGGTGCCCAGCTATGCGGTGATCCTCTGGCGCCCGCGCACGCGCGTGGACGAGACGCTGGACGTGCTTGCCGCGCACGGGGTAGCCGGCTTCGTGGGCATCCTCTTCATCGGCCTGTTCGCCAGCGCGTCGTGGAACGGCGTCTCCGACGGCTTGCTGTACGGCAACCTGGCTCAGCTGGGACACCAGGCCCTGGCGGCAGCGGCGGCCCCTGCGTACGCGTTCGGCGCCACCTACGCCCTGCTGCGGCTGATGGGGGCGCTGTTCCCGCTGCGTGCCAGTAGGGACGAGGAGGCGCTGGGCATGGACGTGACCCAGCACGGCGAGGAGGCGTACGTCACGGGTGAGGGAGCCATCCTGGTGCAGCACGACAAGCTCATGCCGGCCGACGAAAGCGTGCTGGCGGCGGCCGAGGCCTAAAGCGGCGGCGGGCCCACGCGGTGGTGTGGATTGACCTTCACATAGGGGGTCAAACCACCCCACTGCCGCAGGGCGGGCGGGGGGGTGACGTCCGGTAGGCGACCGGGAGGTCGCCAGCCGGCGTCGTCAGGTACCCGAGGCCGCGGTGAAGTCCGGCACCGACGTGCGCGCCACGTCGGCGGCCTGGTCGTCGGGCTTGGTCTGCGAGTCGCGCTCGGCGACCACGCGCTGGTTGTAGAGCTCGACCTGCTGCGCGCGCTGCTCGTCGCTCCAGCCCAGCACCTCGCCCATCAGCTGGGCGGCGGGCTCGGCGGCGGCAAGCCCGCGGTCGAAGGTCTCGATCGAGATCCGGGTTCGCCGCGCCAGCACGTCGTCGAGGTGAAGGGCGCCCTCGTGCGTGACCGCGTAGCGCACCTCCACCCGCAGGTAGTCGTCGGCGCCCTCTAGCGGCTCGCCGAGCGAGGGATCGCGCGCGACCTCACCCAGCAGGTCGTGGATGGCCGACCCGTAACGGCCCAGCAGGTGCTCGATGCGCTCCACGTGCAGACCGCTCTCGCGTGCCAGGCGGCCGCGCTGGTTCCACAGCACCCGGTAGCCCTCGGCGCCCAGCAGCGGCGTGACCTGCGTGGCTGACGGCGGCACCTTCTCGTCCAGCCCGCGCACCGCGGCGTCCACGGCGTCGCGGCCCATCACGCGGTAGGTCGTGTACTTGCCGCCGGCCACGGACACCAGGCCGGGGGCGGGGGAGGCCACGCTGTGCTCGCGGCTGAGCTGGCTGGTGCCCTCGCTCTCCTCGGCCAGCAGCGGCCGCAGCCCCGCGTACACGCCCTCCACGTCCTCGTGCGTGAGCGGGCTGGCCAGCACCTTGTTCACGTGCTCGAGCACGTAGTCGATGTCGCGCGCCGACGCCGCCGGATGGGCCTTGTCCAGCTCCCAGTCGGTGTCGGTGGTGCCGATGATCCAGTGCCGGCCCCAGGGGATCACGAACAGCACGCTCTTCTCGGTACGCAGGATCAGCCCGGTGTCCAGCTGGACCCGGTCGCGCGGCACCACCAGGTGCACGCCCTTCGACGCCCTGACCTTGAACTTGCCGCGCTCGCCGACCAGGTGCTGCACGTCGTCGGTCCAGACGCCGGTGGCGTTGATGACCTCGCGCGCCGCCACGTCGATCTCCTGGCCGCTGTCGGCGGTCCTGCACGCGCACACCGGTCACGCGGCCGGCCTCGCGCAGGAAGCCGACCACCGGCGCGTTGCTGGCCACCGCCGCCCCGTACAGCGCGGCGGTACGGGCCACGGTCAGCGTGTGGCGGGCGTCGTCGACCTTGCAGTCCTGGTACTGGATCGGCGCCGATCAGCGCGTCGGGTTTCAGACCCGGGCGCCACCCGCAAGGCGCCGCGCTTGCTCAGGTGGCGGTGGCGGCGCAGCCCCTTGGCCCCGCCCAGCCCGTCGTACAGCACCAGCCCGGCGCCGATGTAGGGCCGCTCCCAGAACCGGTTCTCCAGCGGCATCAGGAACGACACCGGACGAACCAGGTGCGGGGCAGATCGTGTTCAGCAGCAGGCTGCGCTCGCGCAGCGCCTCGCGCACCAGCCCGAACTCGAACTGCTCGAGGTAGCGCAGGCCGCCGTGGATGAGCTTGCTGGAACGGCTCGAAGTGCCGGCCGCGAAATCGCGCGCCTCGACCAGCGCGACCTTCAGTCCGCGGGTGGCGGCGTCCAGTGCCGCGCCGGTGCCGGTGGAGCCTGCTCCGATGACCACGATGTCGAAGTCCTCGCTGCGCATCCGCTCCAGGTCGGCGGCGCGCTGGGTGGCGCTGAGCACGCCGGCGGGGACGGATTCGGTCATGACCCGAGCGTAGTCATCGCGACTGCGGTTTGACAGCCGCCCATGTCGGGCAGGACGCCTGGGGAAGAGGCCGGTCAATCCTCATGAGGGAGGAGTTGGACATGTCTGATGGGCGACCGCAGGGCCGTTTTCGCTGGCAGCGATCGACGACCGGCGAGCTGGTGGCGGAGTTCCTCGGCACCTTTGTGATCATCGCGTTCGGTTGCGGCGTGGTGGCCATGACCGTCGCGGCGCTGCCCCAGTCCGGGCGCGGCGACGTCGGGCTGGGCTCGGCAGGCGACTGGCTGCTGATCTCGTGGGGCTGGGGCTTCGCCGTGGCCTTCGCCGTCTATGTGGCCGGAGGCGTGAGCGGCGCCCACCTGAACCCGGCGGTCACGCTGGCCCAGGCCGTCTCGCGCGGCTTTCCGTGGAAGAAGGTGCCCAGCTTCTGGGCCGCCCAGGTGCTGGGCGCGTTCGTGGCCGCGGCGCTGGTGTACTTCAACTACCACGACGCCATCTCGGCCTTCGAGGGCTCGGAGAAGATCGTGCGCGGAACGCCGGACTCGGTGGCCAGCTTCGGCATCTTCGGAACTTTCCCCGCGCCCTACTTCGGCAGCTGGTTCGGTCCGTTCATGGACCAGGTGATCGGCACCGCGTTCCTGGTGGGCTTCATCTTCGCCGTGACCGACGAGTACAACGCCCCGGTCAAGTCGAACCTGGCGCCGCTGATCGTGGGCTTCATCGTGGTGGCCATCGGCATGTCCTACGGCGCCAACGCGGGCTACGCGATCAACCCGGCACGTGACCTCGGGCCGCGCATCCTGGCCTTCTTCGAGGGCTGGAAGGAGGTGGCCATACCCGGGCGACTACGGCAAGGTCAACTCGTATATGTGGATACCAATCGTGGGGCCGCTGGTGGGAGGCGTGCTCGGCGGCGTGATCTACGACAAGCTGATCCGTGACGTGCTGATTGCCCGCGGCAACCCGCCCGACCCCGAGGTGGTCGAGCAGGGCACAACCGACCTCGACGAGAGCGGCCGATCCGCTCCTGCGCAGTAGAAAGGGATCCATGGCCAAGTTCATCGCCGCGATCGACCAGGGGACGACCAGCTCGCGCTGCATCCTGTTCGACCAAGACGGCTCCATCGTGCACATCGACCAGCGCGAGCATGAGCAGATCACCCCGCAGGCCGGATGGGTCGAACACGACGCCAGCGAGATCTGGAAGCGGGTGCGAGAGGTCATCGGCGGCGTCCTGGCCAGCTCGCCCGCCGAGGCGGGCGACGTGGAGGCCATCGGCATCACCAACCAGCGCGAGACCACCGTGGTCTGGGACCGTGAGACGGGCGAGCCGGTCTACAACGCCATCGTCTGGCAGGACACGCGCACGGCCCCGCTGGTGCGCGAGCTGGCCGGCGACGAGGGCGTGGACCGCCTGCGCGACGTGGTCGGGCTGCCGCTGTCGACGTACTTCTCGGGCCCCAAGGTCAAGTGGATCCTGGACAACGTCGACGGCGCGCGCCAGAAGGCCGACGACGGCAAGCTTGCGTTCGGCACGATGGACACGTGGGTCTTGTGGAACCTGACCGGCGGCACCGACGGTGGCGTGCACGCCACCGACGTGACCAACGCGTCGCGCACGCTGCTGATGGACCTGAGCACGCTGGACTGGCACCAGCCGGCGCTGGAGCTGATGGGCATACCCGAGTCGATGCTGCCCGAGATCCGCTCGTCCTCGGAGTCCTACGGTGAGGCCAAGGGCACCGCGCTGGGCGGCCGGCCGGTAGCCGGCATCCTGGGCGACCAGCAGGCCGCGCTGTTCGGCCAGACCTGCTTCGACGAGGGTGAGGCCAAGAACACCTACGGCACGGGGTCCTTCCTGCTGGTGAACACCGGCGAGGAGATCGTGCACACCGAGAAGCTCCTGACGACGCCGGCCTACAAGCTCGGCGACGAGCCTGCCCGCTACGCGCTCGAGGGGTCGATCGCCGTCACCGGCGCGCTGATCCAGTGGCTGCGCGACCGGCTGAAGATCATCCCCGACGCTCCCGCGGTCGAGGAGTTGGCCAAGACCGTCGACGACAACGGCGGCGTGTATTTCGTGCCCGCCTTCTCGGGGCTGTTCGCGCCACATTGGCGCGACGATGCGCGCGGGATCATCTGCGGCCTGACGGCGTTCTCGAACCAGGGACACATCGCGCGCGCCGCGCTGGAGGCCACGGCCTGGCAGTCCAAGGAGGTCGTGGACGCCGCCAACGACGTCGCCGACGTCCCGTTCGACGAGTTGCGAGTGGACGGCGGCATGACCTCCAACGAGTTGCTGATGCAGTTCCAGGCGGACGTGCTCGACGTGCCGGTGATCCGCCCCGCGGTGACGGAGACCACGGCGCTCGGCGCGGCCTACGCCGCCGGCCTGGCGGTGGGCTTCTGGGAGGACCGGGCGGAGCTCAAGGAGCGCTGGGCTGAAGACAAGCGCTGGGAGCCCCAGATGGAGGCCGAGGAGCGCGAACGCGGTCTGGCCCGCTGGCACAAGGCGGTCGAGCGTTCGCTGGGCTGGGACGAGAACGACTGATCCTGGCCCGCAGCGCTCAAGTTCCTCGCCCGTGGGTCGATTGGGGGAGGGATGCCCTCCTCGCGGAACCGCCTCCCCACGGTCGCGCTGACGGTCGGGCTCATGCTGGCTGCGGCCGCGGTGATCGTCCTGGCGGTCGGTGCCGGCCGCTCGGGTGACCGCGACGCCGGGGCCCTACGGGCCGCCGAGTCCCAAGCCGAGGTCATGCGTGGCGCGCTCGGGCAGGGCGCACTGACCCGTGCGGTGACCGCACGTAAGCCCAGCCGCGCCGACCGCACGCGCATCGCGCGCTCGCTGCAGCGCGTGGCCGCCGAGAGCGACGCCCTGGCGGTCCGCCTGCTGGACCGCCGCGGCCGCGTGATGTACTCCAGCCTCGAGGGCGAGGACGGCGGCAAGCTGGCCTCGACCCCTGGCCTGCACAGCGCCCTCGCCGGCAACACCACCGCTGACAAGCAGCGGTCGCTGGGCACTACCTCCGTCGGTGTCTACGCGCCTGTACGCGGTTCGACCTCGGCGCCCCCCGTCGGGGTCCTGAACACCGACACGCCACTCGATGCGCTCGAGGGTGTGGCCACCAGCGGAGCCAGCCGACGAAACGAATCGCTTCTGCTGGCGGGTGGGCTGCTCTTGGCCGCAGTGCTCCTCGGGCTGATCACGGCCGCCGGGCAGTGGCGGCCCGGGCGCCGCCATCGCCATGACGCCGAGGCCGGCATGATCGACTCTCTGACCGGGCTGCCCAACCGCGAGCTCTTCAGTTCCCTGACCGACCGCGCGCTTGCCGACTGCCCGCACGGCGCGATGGTGGCGGTGCTGCTCATGGACCTCGACCGCTTCAAGGAGATCAACGACTCGCTCGGGCACTTCAACGGCGACCTGGTCATCGAGCGCGTGGGCAAACGTCTGCGGTCGGTGCTGCGCGAGGGCGACCACGTGGCACGCCTCGGCGGCGACGAGTTCGCGATGCTTCTACCGCACGTGCAGGCGAAGGACTCCGTCGCCGGAGCCGCGCAGCGGATCCAGGACGCGCTGAGCGAGCCGTTCAGCGTCGGCGGCCTGGCCCTGAAGGTCGAGGCCAGCATCGGATCGGCTCTGTATCCCACCGACGTGGACAAGGCGGGCAAGTTGCTGCAGGCCGCCGACGTGGCCATGTACGCAGCCAAGAAGGCCCACACCGGGCACGAGTTCTACTCGCCCGACCAGCACCAGTACACGCCCGCACGGCTGGGCCTGGTCGCCCAGCTCAACCGGGCGATGGAGACCAAGGAGCTGGTGCTGCACTACCAGCCCAAGGCGCGACTGGCCACCGGCACCGTCGAGGCCGTGGAGGCGCTGGCGCGCTGGAACCATCCCCAGCGCGGCCTGCTGTTCCCAGACGAGTTCATCCCCGTGACCGAGCACACCTCGATGATCCGCCCGCTGACCATCCACTTGCTGGAGACCGCGCTGGAGCAGATCGATGGTTGGAGCAAGGAGGGCATCCAGCTGAACGTGGCGGTCAACCTGTCCGCGCAGCTGCTGCTGGATCTCCAGCTTCCGCGCGAGATCGGCCGGATGCTCTCGCGCGTGGGTGCGGCTTCGTCGCGCCTGGAGGTGGAGATCACCGAGAGCGCCATCATGTCCGACCCGCGCCGCGCCAGGCGCGTGCTGGACCGCATGCGCGAGATGGGCATCCGCGTGGCCATCGACGACTTTGGTACCGGCTATTCCTCGCTGGTTTCGCTGAAGCAGCTGCCGGTGAGCACGATCAAGGTCGACAAGTCGTTCGTCATGAACATGGAGGACGACCCCGACGACGCGGCCATCGTGCGATCGACGGTCGCGCTGGGCCACAACCTGGGCCTGGAGGTCGTGGCCGAGGGGGTCGAGACGCGTGCGGCCTGGGACGCTCTGGCCGCCATGGGCACCGACTACGCACAGGGTTACTACCTGAGCAAGGCCCTCCCGGGCGACCAGTTCGGAGGCTGGTTGCGAACACATCAGGAGACGTTCGGGCACGAGCCTGCAGAGGGCAGGGGAACGCCGCAGAACGGCGAATCTGGCGTGCAGCCATGGGAAGCCTCGACATCGAGCAGGCCGCCCGCGCCAGCGGGCTGAGTGCGCGCGAAGTTCGCCTGCTGATCGAGGACGGGCGTCTGCCCGCCACGCGAGCCAGCGGCAGGTGGCTGATCGACCAGCGCCACCTGGCGGCGGCCGCCACTACCCGGCCGCACGTGACGGGCGCGCGCCCGATCGGCGCCGACCCGGCGGCCGAGGAGCTCGCCGCCTGCGCAGCGGTCGACCAGGACGCGGACACCTTGCAGGCCCGCCTCGAGGAGGCCTCGGCCCAGGTCGCCGATCTTCGGGTCGAGCGCGATGAGCTGCGCTTGCGCCTTCGCGAGCAGGTCTCGTCGCTCCAGCGCAGCCTCGAGGACGCGATGGAGGAGCTGGACGAAGCCCGTTCGAGGGTGGCCGAGCTCGAGGCCCGCGGTCCGACGCGGCCGGCGCGCAAGACCCCCGGTGGCGGCGCCCGCGACGCGCTGACGCCGCTCTTTCGCGCCACCACCCAGCCGCGTGACGTGGGCTAGCCGCTCAGCGGCGGCGTTTCTTCACGACCACGCTGGCGGTGCGGCTGACGTTCCTGCGGTCCGAGCGCACCAGCACGTGCACGCGGTAGCGGCCGGCTGGGGCGGCACGGCGCTTGCCGCGCCGCGTGATTCTTCCGTCCCAGCGCGAGGTCAGCAGCTTGCTCCCGGGCGCCAGGCACGAGTCGCGCAGCACCCTGACGGTGCGGCCGCGGCGGCGGATCCGCACCAGCACCCGCGCCGGCTGGCCCAGGCGCACCTTGGAGACCCGTACGCGGCGTCCCGGCCGTAGCGCTCGGAGCCGGTAGGCCCGCGCCGTCCGCACGATCCTGCCGCGCCTGCTGGCCACGTGGACCGGCTTCGAGCTGGTCTCGAAGCCCGATGTGATGCTCACCCGGGCGTCGCCCGGGCAGCCAGCGCGGAAGCCGCCGTCCTCGGTCTGGCGAGCCGGGTCGCGGCGCGGGTCGTCGGTCTTGGAGGCCACCGGCGCCACCACCTGCGGGTTGCTGGTGGCGAAGATCCGTGCCGGCACCGGCAGGCTGTCCAGCGGCGTGGTGGTGGGGGAGGTCTGCTGGGCCATCGACACCCCGGCGACCGCGATCACGCCCGCTCCGGCCGCGCCGGCCGCCGCCACCGCGACCCGCCTGCGCGGGCGCGGAAGGGCCCCGTTCATGGCCAGGCCGCCCAATGCCAACAGCAGCACCGGTATGAAGATCCAGCCACCACCGCGTACGAAGCCGCCGACCGGCCCCAGCGCGGCGCCCCGCGCGGGGCGGATCGGGTCGGGGTCGCGCAGCTCCAGCGCGGTGACCTTGGCCTTGTCGTTGAACACCGGCTGCTTTCCGAAGGCCTGGTACTTGGCATCCGCGCCCCTGATCAGATAACCGGGGCCCTCCAGGCGGATGCCGTCCTTGACGAAGATCGGAACGGTGTCGCTCGTGAGCTTGCCGGCGGCCACGCGCAGCAGCCGGAAGCCGTGCCAGTAGCCGTGGTCGGTGCCCACCGGGCCGTCCGTGTACAGCTCGCCGCCGGCGCCGCCGTCGATGAAGTAGGGGATGCCGCCGCGGCCCTTGTACAGGAACTGGCCCTTGATGTGGCCCACCAGGACGCCGTCGACGCCGGCCTGCTCGGCTGCCTCCTCGAAGCGCATGTTGTCCGGGGCACCGCTCGGCGAGAGTCCCTTGCCCATCACGTGGTTGAACGTGGTCTGGTCGATGTAGCTCTGGTCGCGCGGGTCGCGGGTGGGCATGTGCATGACCACGAACACCTGCTTGCCGGCGCGGCTGGCGTCGCCACCGTTCTTGCGCAGGTAGTCCAGCTGGCCGCGATTGCCCTGCGAGTCGGGGAACGACGGGTTCTGGCTGGCGTCGCAGTCGGCCAGGCCCCAGCACGAGTTGTCCAGGAAGATCACCCGCAGGTTCTTGTAGTCGACGAAGTAGTGCGGAGGCCGCTCCCGGGGGGTCGTCGGCCGCGCGCGCCCGCTGGGTGAAGCCGGGGTCCTGATAGGGCGGCGCGTCGCCGAACGGGAACGGGCGGTCGGCGAACACCTGCTTGTAGTTGGTCAGGTCGGCCTGGACGCCGGGGGTCAGCAGACCCGCGGTTCCCGGCGCCACCCCGGGGGGGACCTTGCGGTCGTGGTTGCCCACGGAGGGGAAGTAGGGGATTCCCAGCCGGTCGTAGGGCGAGACGATCTGCTTCCAGCGGCTGAGCTGTTCCACGGTGCCGTCGTTGTCCTTGTCGCCGGACGTGGTGACCAGCGCGGGCTTGTAGCGCCCCGACTCCTCCACGACCTTGGGCAGCAGCGTCAGACCGTCGGCGTCGTTCCAGTGCTCCTCGCCGTAGTGCACGAACAGCGTGCCCTCGCCGCTCGCGGGCGGCCACGGCTTGGCGGTCACCGAGGCGTGGGCGGGCGCGGCCACGAGGGCCGTCGCCGCTGCCAGCATCGCCACCGCCCACCGCATCGCACGGGCAGACTGACCGACTCCCCGTCACCGCGCAAGCCACAACTCGTTCGCATCTGTCACCCTTGACCGTCGCATGGGCCGAGGAACCAAGGAAAAACCCCGCGCACGCAAGCCTGGATTCAAGGAAGCGCGCCGCTACTCCAAGCTCCCGCGCGAGGAGATCGACAAGATCGACTACAAGAACGTCGCTCTGCTCCAGCGCTTCATCACCGAGCGCGGCAAGATCCGCTCGCGCCGCGTGACCGGCCTCTCGCGCCGCGACCAGTCGCTGATGGCCAAGGCCGTCAAGCGCTCGCGCGAGGTCGGCCTACTGCCCTACGTCGACGCCACCAAGGGCGTCGAGCGCAGCGGCGGCCGTGGCGGCAGCCGCGGGCGCGACTAGCCAGCTCGCCTCCGCCGGTTCAGCCCGCAGCGCTGCACGCCGGGCATTCGCCATGCAGGGTCACATCGTGCGTGGCCACGTTGAAGTCCGTGCGGTCGGAGAGCGTGTGTATGGCCTGCTCGAGCGCGTCGTCCTCGAAGCGCTCGACGGTGCCGCAGCTGTCGCAGACGATGTGGTGGTGGTGCTCGCCCCCGGGCGCGGCCGCCTCGTAGCGTGCCGCTGCGTCGCCGAGGTCGATGCGCTTGACCAGCCCCAGGCGCTCGAGCAGCTCCAGCGCCCGGTAGATGCTGGCCAACCCGACCGCGCTGTCGCGGTCACGCAGCCGGTCGGCGATCTCCCTGGCGCTCACCGAGCAGCCCAGCTCGGCGACCGCCTGGATGACCTCGGCCCGGGGCGCGCTGGCACGATGGCCCGCCGCGGCCAGCGTCTGGTGCGTGTGGTCGGCCCAGTCGGTAGTCGTGGCGCTCACGCGCAGAACGATAGAGCGGGGCGCGTGGGTGCGGCGGGTGTCGTGTACCGGCCGGGCAGGAGGCGCTTGAGCGGGGCGCGTGGGTGCGGCGGGTGCCGTGTACCGGCCGGGCAGGATGCCCGGCCGGTCGACTCACTCTTTTACGAGGCGGCGCTGAAGCGCTCGGCGACCTTGCCCCAGTCGACGACGTTCCAGATCGCGTCGATGTAGTCGGGACGCTTGTTCTGGTACTTGAGGTAGTAGGCGTGCTCCCACACGTCGATCCCCAGCAGCGGCGTCTTGCCGTCGGTGATCGGGTTGTCCTGGTTGGGGGTGCCCACCACGGCCAGACCGCTGCCGTCGTGGACCAGCCACGCCCAGCCGGAGCCGAACTGGCCCACGCCGGTCTGCTTCATCTTGTCCTTGAAGTCGTCGAACGAGCCGAACGCGGAGTCGATGGCCGAGGCCAGATCGCCGTCGGGGGCTCCGCCGCCGTCGGGCGACAGGGACTCCCAGAACAGGCCGTGGTTGTAGTGGCCGCCGCCGTTGTTGCGCACCGGGCCGCGCTTGTCCTCGGGCAGCTGAGACAGGTTCGCGACCACCTCTTCGATCGGCTTGTCGGCCCACTCGGTGCCCTCCAGGGCGCCGTTGGCCTTGTCCACGTAGGCCTGGTGGTGCTTGTCGTGATGCACCTTCATCGTCGCCTCGTCGATGTGGGGCTCGAGGGCGTCGTACGCGTAGGGCAGGTCAGGTACTTCGTAAGCCATGTCTTCCTTTCGATTCGTCTGTGGTCGAGTCTATGGCTCAGATCGCCGGCGGCCCGGGCTGGCCCGGGTCCGGCGCCGGAATCGGGTCCGGGGTGGGCGAGGGGGGCCCCGGGTCGGGTCCCGGGCCCGGTGGCATCGGATCGGGTCCGGGTACGGGCGGGGTCGGCGTTTCGGCTCGCATTCCAGTGGGCTACCCGGCATCGGTCCGGAGGATGCACCTTCGACCGCGCTTGAAGTCAAGCACCGCCGCCCGTCTAGGGCACCAGGACCAGCTTGCGGTGGGCGAACGCCGCCTGGCGCTCCCATGCCTGCGCCACGTCGCCCAGCGGCAGGCGCTCCACGTCGACCTGGATCCGCCCAGCCGCCGCGTGGGCGGTCATCGTGGCGTAGGCCTCCGCCTGGTCGGCCTTGGGCACGCGGAAGTTGGTGTAGCCCATGATCTGGCTCATGTTGTTGCGAAACGGCGGCGCGGTCACCGTCAGCTCGGGGTCCGCGGAATTGCCGATCTGCACGTGGCGCCCGAACGGCGCCAGCGAGCGCATGGCCGCCAGCCCGGGCTCGCCCCACACGGGGTCGAGGATCAGGTCCGGGCCCTGGCCGCCGGCGGCCTCGAGATATGCGGCGGTCGGGTCGTCGCTGTCCGTCAGGTCGACCACGGCGTCGGCGCCCAGCCGGCTCGCGCGCTCCAGGCCCTCGGCGTCGCGGCCCGCCGCGACCACCCTGCCGGCTCCCAGCAGCTTGGCGGCCTGGACGGCGATCGAGCCCAGCACCCCCGTGGCGCCCAGGATCAGCACGGTCTCGCCCTCCTGCAGCCTGGCCCGCCACGCCAGCGGCAGCCACGCGGCCAGGCCGGCGATGCCCAGCGCCACGGCGGTCCCGTCGTCCACGCCCTCGTGGACCTCGAACAGCTCGGTCTCCTCGGCCAGCGCCCGCAGGGCCATCGAGCCGAACGGCTGGGTGGTGGTGAAGTACACGCGCCGGCCGTCCACCGTGCCGATGCCCTCGCGGCCGGGCACGCTCGGGAACTGGGGGGTGAAGCCGGGAAAACGGCCCGCGGCCATGGTCAGGTCGACGGGGTTCAGCCCCGCTACCGCCACATCCACGACCACCTGACCCGGACCCGCGCTGGGCTCGTCGTAGGTGCCGAAGACGGGGGAACCGGAGTCGGTGAGAATGGCAGCGTCCATCGCGGCAACGCTACTCGGGGGGTGCATGCGGATGAGAGGAGTCGAACCTCCACGTCCCAAAGGACACAGGCACCTGAAGCCTGCGCGTCTACCAGTTCCGCCACATCCGCGTGGGGCCGGACACTTTACCCCGTAGGCCCTAGACCGCGCCCACAAGCTCGGCCACCGCCGCCTGCACGCCCGCCGCCGCGTCGCCGATGTCGGCCAGCGCGTCGCGGTCGCCCAGCAGCCCGAAGCCCACGCCGCCGTCGTAGCTGACGATGCCGATCGACAGCGCCTGGTTGCGCGGGTTCAGCGGCACCGCGGGGTAGACCTCGCGCAGCGGGGTGCCGTCCAGGTAGAGCGTCTGCTGGGGTCCGGGCACGTTCGAGACGACCAGGTTGAACAGGCGCGGGCCGCTCATGGCGCGTACGGCCAGCGACGAGACCACCGGCGGGGCCAGCCCGGTGGCGCCCACGATCAGCGCGCCCGCGCGAATCTGGGCCGAGCCCTTGACCTCGTCCATCGCCGCGCTCACCGCCTCCAGGCGCTCGATCGGCGTGCCCGTCAGAGGAAGGTCGACGAACACGGTCGAGATGCGGTTGCCCAGCTCGCCCTCGTCGTCGTCGGTCCGCACGGAGACCGGCACGAGCGCGACGGCGTGCTCGGGCGCTTCGCGGCCCAGGAAGCGCGACAGCATCAGGGCCACCACCGTGAGCAGAACGTCGTTGACGGTGGCCCCGGTGGCCCGCCGCACCGACTTGATCTCCTCCAGCGTGCAGCGGGCCAGCGCGAAGATGCGGTCGCGCCCGATGGCGGCGTTCAGGCGCGTGTCCGGCGCCTGGGGCCGCACCCGCGCCAGCTCGCCCGCCAGCGCCGCGGCGTTGCGTAGCTGGCTGGTGTAGGTGCGCGGGTCCATGGTCCGCGTGACCGCCTCGCGGGCCAGGCTGCGCGGCAGCGCCAGCTGGGCGGAGGCGAGTCGGGTCAGTCCGTCCAGCCGCGCCGTGCGGACGGGCTTCGAAGGCGAGCTGCGCGGCGGCGGCTGGATGTCCAGCGGCTCAGGCGTGGGGTCCAGGATCACCGTGCTCACGTCGACGGCGGCCATGCCGTCCACGAGCGCGTGGTGCATCTTCGCCACCAGCGCCGTGCGATCGCCGGCCAGGCCCTCGACGAGCGTCATCTGCCACAGCGGCCGGCCGCGATCGAGCGGTTCGGACAGCAGCTGGCCCACCAGCTCGCACAGCTCGGCGTCGCCGCCGGGGTCCGGAGCGGCCACGCGCCGGATGTGGCGATCGGGGTCGAAGGAGTCGTCGTCCACCCAGGCGGGGTTGGCCAGCCCCAGCGGCGCCTCGTCCAGGCGCATGGCGTAGCGCGGGATCAGGTGCACGCGCTCGCGCACCCGGCGCACGATGGCTTCGCGCCGCACGTGGCCGTCGAACACGCAGATGCCGCCCACGTGCATGAGCACCGGTCCGCGTTCGGCCTGGATTGCGGACAGGTCGGAGGGGGAGAGCGCCTCGGCGATGGGTCAGGCTACCCCGGATCGCAGGCGGCGAGGCGCGCTGCGCAAACGCACCGCCCGGCGGCTCAGCGTGCGCGCTTGCGCTCGGCGCCCGTGCGGAACACGTAGTCCCAGTACGGGACGCTCACGCCGAACCCGCGCGTGTCGTCCTGGAAGTGGTGGCGCATGTGCAGCTCGTAGAACAGCCTGCCCAGCCGCGTGCGGGCCTGACGATGGTGCAGGTAGTAGTGCGTCATGTCGTAGGCCAGGTAGCCGGCCAGGAAGCCGCAGGCCACGAGGTCCGCGTGCTGGCCGCCGAAGATCGCGTGAAAGAGGGCGTAGAAGCCCAGCGCCAGCGGCACGCTGACCGAGGGGGGCATTACCAGCCGCATCGGATCGTTGGGGTGATCGTGGTGGACGCCGTGCATCATCCAGTGCAGCCGCGCGCCGATCCCCTGTTCGGGCTCGAAATGGAATATCACCCGGTGCATCCAGTACTCGGTCAGCGACCAGATCGCGTAGCCGGCCAGCAACCATGCGATGACCGGTAGCGGTGCGACGCCCTCCTGGCCGAGCGCGAAGGTGACGGCGATCGCGGGGATGAAGATCAACGGCGGCACCACCGGGTGCACGCGCGTGAGGCGATCCAGCGTGCGCGACTCGAACATGGGCGGGGAGGCCTTCAGGATGTCCGAACGACGCATCTGCATCGTCAGGCCAAAGTAGCACCCCCCCGCGATGCCGCAAGTGCGGCTAACCCCACCTAGTGACGGATCGATCGGCGCCGGCTCTGGCCACCTGTCCGACCGGCCCACGCAGCGCATACGAATTCCAGCCCGAACCCGGCGGCAAACGACCATACGACCATGCCGGCCAGCCCGCTCGGGCCCTCGGACGCCTGGTGGTAGACGAATGTCAGCAGGCATGCGGTGACCACTGCGACGAACACCAGCCGGCCGTAGTGCCGGCCCTTCTCTATCGCTGTCTCATTCATTGAGAGCAGGGTGCTCCGGTCGCGCGCCGAGCTGGTGAAGCCGCGGTGATCGGGGTGTGAAGCCGACGTGAACCGCTGAGTTGTCCGCCTGCGGACCGGTCAGCCGGCGGCGGCGAAGCTGGCGTCGCCGATCGGCGCGTCGGAGCCGCGGGAGACCAGGCTGACCGCCTCTTCGACGCTTTCGGCCACCAGCACTCCCGCGCGACGGAGGGTCGTGGCGGGCACCGCCGGCCCACCGGCTACTACGGTCAGCTCGGGCTGGCGGGAGAGCAACCGCCGCCCGGCGGCTGCAACGGCGCGTGCCCCGGACGGCAGCGTGGCCGTCAGGCACACCGCGTGGGGCGAATGGCGCTCGACGGCGGTCAGCAGAGAGTCCTCGGGCACGTCGGCGCCCAGGTAGATCACGTCGAAGCCCGCGGCGCGCAGGGCGTCGGCGGTCATGCGCAGGCCAAGCACGTGGCGCTCGCCCTCGACGGCGGCCAGGACCACGCGGCCGCGCTTGTCGGCCTGAGCGCCGCCCATGGCCTCGAAGACCATGCCCAGGCAGTGCTCGGCGATGGCGGTGGCCAGGTGCTCGTCGGCCGCGCCCAGGCGGCCCAGCTCCCACTCGTCGCCGATGTGGTGGAGCGCCGGGCCGATGACCTCGGACTGCACGGCCAGGCCGTCGAAGCCCGCCGCGAGCGCTGCCCGGACCACCCGCCCGGCCTGTTCGGCGTCGCCAACCGACAGTGCGGCCTTCAGGCGCGACCGGTGCGCGCCGAGTGCGGGGTGGACCGGGCGGTCGGCACGCGTGCTGGCGGCCTGGCGCACCAGCGGCGCTATCTCGGCCATCGGCGCCGGGCGGGCGAACAGGTAGCCCTGCGCGCTGCGGCAGCCCAGCGCGTAGAGGTGCGCGAGCTTGCTCTCGGACTCAACGCCCTCGGCCACCACTTCCAGGTCCAGGGCGCGGGCCATCGGCAGGATCGCGCCCACGATCGCCGCGTCGCGGGACTGGGTTCCCAGCCCGTCGATGAACGAGCGGTCGATCTTGATCGCGTCGATCGGGAAACGCCTGAGATGGCCCAGCGACGAGTAGCCGGCGCCGAAGTCGTCGAGGACTATCCGGACGCCCTGCTGCTTGAGCGCCCAGAGCCGCTCCGCGGGGGAGTCGGCTTCGTGGGTGAGCGCCGTCTCGGTGATCTCCAGTGCCACGCGGCCGCGCCCCAGGCCAGTGCGCTCCATTATCTGGCCCAGCACGTCGGGCAGCCCCACGTCGGCCAGCTGACGCGGCGACAGGTTCACCGCCAGCTCCACGTGCTTGTCGCCGGCCTCGTCCAGGGCGGCTGCGAATTCGGTGCACGCGCGGTCCAGCACCCAGCGTCCCAGCTCCACGATGATTCCGGTCTGCTCGGCCAGGCGGACGAACTCGTCCGGCGGGACCTGGCCGCGAGTGGGGTGGTTCCAGCGCACCAGCGCCTCGACTGAGGTCACGCGCTGGCTGCCCAGGTCCACGATCGGCTGGTAGTGCAGGGAAAGCTGTTCGGTCCCGATGGCGGCGCGAAGGTCGCGGGCCAGCCCGACGCGCTCGTTCGCGCGCTCGCGCAGGCCGGAGTCGTACACGGCCAGGCCGTCGCCGCCCACCTTCTTGGCCTGGTACAAAGCCGCGTCGGCGTCGCGCAGGAACGCCTCGGGGGTTTGCTCCGGGGACTCCGTCACGGCTACGCCCAGCGACACCCGCAGCGCAAGCCGCTCGTCGCCGAGCGCAAAGGGCGTCTCGAACGCCTGGAGCACACGCTCGGCCGCCTGGACGGCCCCGCGCTCGCCGCCGCAGTCCTCCAGCAGCACGACGAACTCGTCGCCGCCGGTGCGGGTGACGCTGTCCTCGGTGCGCAACGCGCTGCGCAGCCGGCGCGGAACCTCGCGCAGGAAGCGATCGCCCGCGCGCCGCCCGTAGCGGTCGTTGATCTGGCGGAAGCCGTCCACGTCCAGGAACAGCACGCCCACCGTGCCTTCGCGACGGCGAAGGCGGCCCAGTGCCTGACCGAGGCGGTCGAGCAGCACCACCTGGTTGGGAAGGCCCGTCAGGGCGTCGTGGTGCGTGGCCACCCGCGGCCGCTCCTCGGTAGTCGCGCCGGCGCCGTCGTGTACGCCGATCAGGTGGGTCAGCGAGCCGTCGGGACCGACCACGGGCGAGAACGAGACGCGGCTCGTCCCGCCGAGGCGCCGGCGCCGGTGCGTCAGCTCGACACCATGCGAGCCGCCCCCGCGTAGCTCGGCCATCAGGTCCGCCACTGCGGACGCGTCGATGTCGATCCACTGGAGCACCCGGCAGCTCCCGCGGGCGATCTCCTCGCGCGAGACGCCGGTGCGGTCGCTGAACGCCTCGTTGGCCCAGACCAGCGGCAGCATCGGGCGCCTGGCGTCGGCGATGCAGACTCCGGTGCCGGCCGCCTCCAGCGCGCGGATGGCCAGCGGCGCGTCGAACCCGCCGGGGAGCGGGATCGGTTCCGTGCCGGAAGGCGCGTGTGAGGAAGCTGGGGCGGGCATCGCGAGAGTTGGTTCCGGCCGGTGCGTCAGCTCCTCGGTTCGTGGGGGGCAACCACGTTCCTCTGATCTGACCGAATTGATAGGACTCTTGCGCGCTTTGTCACTAGTGTGACGAATGGCCTGCAAAAGGCCGTGCGAGGAGCGCCAGGCTGGGCGCTGCTCGCCGTGTCCCCGCCTGGACGGGTGTACGGGTCGGCCCTCCGTGGTTGCATCCGGCCATGACCGACTCCGACCAGCCCGTTTACGCCCTGAACCTCTTCGACGTGGCCGACGCCGGCGAATACCGCGCGTACGCGCGACGGTCCGCGAAGGAGGTTCCGCGCCACGGCGGCCGGGTGGTCGCGCTCGGGCGCCACCGTCAGAACGTGGTCGGCGCCGTCGAGCCGAGGCAGGTGATGGTGCTGGTCGAGTGGGAGTCGCGCGCCGCGTTCGACAGCTACCGCGACGACCCCGAGCTGGCCGACCTGCACCGCCACCGCGAGGACGGGACCGCCAGGTACGCCTGGATGCTCTTCGACCGCCTGGAGGATCTGCGCCCCGTCCTAGCGAACGAGCGGACATGAAGATCCTCGTGACCAGCGCCCGGATGCCCTTCGCTCTCGCCATCATCCGGAGGCTGGCGCGGTCCGGCCACGAGGTACACGCCTGCGACACCTACTCCACGGCGCCCGGAAGCCACTCGCGCTACGTCGCGGGACATCTGGTGACCGCCGCGCCGAAGTTCGCCACCGAGCAGTTCGTCGGCCAGGTGGCGGACTACACGCGCGAGCACGGCATCGAGCTGATCGTGCCCGCATGGGAGGACGCCTTCTACCTGGCCTGCCATCGCGAAACGGCCGAGTCGGGCGGGGCGTCGCTGTACACGGGAACGTTCGAGGCGCTGGCGCGCCTGCACGACAAGCACTCGTTCGAGGCGATGGTCGAGCGGCTGGGCATCCGCGCACCGGTCGGCGTGACCGTGCACAGCGACGAGGAGCTGCGCGAGGCCGTCGGGCGCTGGCCCCACTACTTCGGCCGCGGCGTGTTCTCGCGCGGCGGCGTGACGCTGCTGACCAACACCGGGCCGCTGGCCGGCCGGGTCAAGGTCGAGGACGTCCATCCGACCCCCGACCAGCCGTGGCTTGTCCAGGAGTTCGTGGACGGCCCGATGGTGTGCACCTACTCGACGCTCCACGAGGGGCGCGTGACCTCGCACTGCATGTACCGCGCGCCGCGCCAGTTCCACCACTCCACCGGCATCCAGTTCGAGTCGATCGACGGCAGCGAGTCGCTGAAGGCGGTCCAGCAGCTGGGCGCCGAGCTGGACTACACGGGCCAGATGTCGCTCGACTTCGTGGACGCCGAGGACGGGCTGGTGATCATCGAGTGCAACCCACGTCCCACCGACGGCACGCTGCTGATGGAGGACGAGGAGCTGGCCGGCGGCATCACCGACCCGGCTCGCCAGCTGGAGATGGTGCCCCCCGGCCGCATCACCCAGCTGGACTTCGCCGTGTTCGCCGGCATGTTCGACGAGGGGCTGCGAGGCGTGCCGAGCACGATCCACGACCTGGTCAAGGTGCGCGGCTCGGACCGCGGCTGGCACGACCAGCTGCCCGACCTCTACTCGTTCCTGGCCTTCTGCCACCACGAGCGCCTCAGCTTGAAGGAGCACGAGAAGCTCCAGGTGGCCATGTACGAAGACGTGTCCTGGGATGGAGAGCCGATCCAGGGCATGACCGCCGAGCAGTCGGCCGCCGTGGCGGCGCTGCGCTTGTAGCGCGCCGCCGCGCCGAGCCGGACCGGCCGCTTTGACGCGCGCTCGGTCAGCGACGATGATCGTCAGGTGATTCCCCACGTCAACGCCGGTCGCTTCGCGGCCGACATCGAGGGTGACTTCGTCGTCTTCCTGATCGGCATGCGGATCAACAAGCCCTGGCGGCTGCGCGAGTGGTTTCCGGTGTTCACCGGGATGAAGACGATGCTCGACGAGCTCGAGGCCCAGCCCGACAGCCCGCTGCTGGCCTACCGGCTCGTGCTGGCCTCGCCGCTGTCGCCGACGGTGATCCAGTACTGGCGCAGCTTCGACGAGCTGGAGGCCTACGCCAACGACCCCGAGCGCGAGCACAAGCCGGCGTGGCAGCGCTTCTTTCAGAACATCGGGCTGAACGGCAACGTGGGCATCTGGCACGAGACCTACACGGTTCGCGCCGGAGAGTACGAGGCCATCTACGCCAACATGCCCCGCACCGGCCTGGCTGCGGCGGGCAAGATGCGCGGGCTGGGATCGAGCTCGCGGGCCAGGGAGCGGATCGCGCGCTAGCGCTGTCTCGCAAGTACCGCCAAGGGGATTCGAACCCCTGTTTCCGCCGTGAGAGGGCGGCGTCCTAGTCCCCTAGACGATGGCGGCTTGAAGGCGAATCAGTGTAGCGCCGCCGCGCCGGGCCGCTAGCGTGGCCTCGATGGCCCTGACCCCCCGGCATCTGCTCCGCGGCGCCGCGCTCTGCGCGGGCGCGTTCGTGGTCATGCTCGCGCTGGCCTACGGCTCGCCCGACGCCCGCTGGCTGGATGCCTCGGCGTTCCAGGGATTTCTGGGCCTGCAGCGGCCGAAGGTCAGCGGCCTGACCACGTGGCTCGGCCAGCTGGGTGACCCGGCGCAGGTGGTCACGATCACACTCGGCCTGGCCGCGATCGCGCTCGCGCGCGGGCGCCCGCGCGCGGCGGCGCTGGTGGTGGCGCTGATCGGCCTGACCAGCATCTCCAGCCAGCTGCTGAAGGCGCTGCTGGCCTACCCGCGCTCAGACGAGATGCTCAACGGCGCCCACGTGGCCGCCGCCGCGTTCCCGAGCGGCCACGCTACCGCCGCGATGAGCATGGCGATCGCGCTGGTGCTGGTGGTCTCACCGCGGCTGCGGCCGGCGGCGGCGCTGGTGGGCTCGGCGCTGGCCCTCGGCGTGTCGTTCTCGGTCGTCTCGATGGGATGGCACTTCCCCAGCGACGTGATCGGCGGCTTCCTGCTGGCCACCGGCTGGTCGCTGATCCTGCTGGCCGGCCTCAAGGCGCTGGATGCCCGCTACCCCGACCGCGCCGGACGCGGCGCGCTGGCGCGGCGCACGCGGCCGGTGGTCGATCTCGTCTCCGGCGCCGGGCTGGTGCTGGCGCTGGTGGCCGGCGGGATCGCGGTGGCTGTGGTCACCGTGGGCGTGGTGGCCTTCCGCCTGACCGACCTGGTCGACTACGCCGCGGGCCACACCGTGTTCTTC
This sequence comes from uncultured Solirubrobacterales bacterium, assembly GCA_963750365.1. Lineage (GTDB taxonomy): Bacteria > Actinomycetota > Thermoleophilia > Solirubrobacterales > Thermoleophilaceae > JAAYBF01. Next base: position 1,455,546 of record CAVVQE010000002.1, on the reverse strand, counting down.
GTGGTGGCCGCCCTGCTGGCGGCCAGCGCGATGGTGCTCCTGCGGCTGGTGGCCGTGGCCGCCGCGCGTCGCGGCTGAGGGCGGGCGCAGCGGCAGAGCGCGGCTGTATTCTGGATCCGTCCACACGGTCGGTGGTCGGGAAGTCCGGTGCGATTCCGGCGCGGTCCCGCCACTGTGACCGGGCGCCGAAGCGCCGCACGACGCCACTGGAGGGCCGCCGGCCCGCCGGGAAGGCGCGGCGCCGAGCCCGAAGCCAGGAGACCTTCCTCCGGCCGCGATCGGCGAACCCTCGAGGACGGGGCGATCATGAACTCCACCATCACACGCGCCACGCGCACCCTGACCACGCTGGCCGCGGCGGCCGCGGCCGCGTTCGCGCTGGGCGCCTGCGGCATCGGCGCGGGCGCCGACAAGGAGGGCGGAGGCGTCAACCAGCTGGTCACGCGCGACTTCGGCGAGCAGCGCCTGGACCAGCGCGCGCTGCCGTCCGTGAGCCAGAGCGACACCGTGCTGCGACTGCTCCAGGGCGGCAACAAGGTCAAGACCCGCTTCGGCGGCGGCTACGTGCGGTCGATCGACGGCCTGTCCGAGCGCGATGGCAAGGCGTGGCTGTTCTTCGTGAACGGCATCGCCGGCGACAAGGGCGCCAACGACTACCAGCTCAGCGGCGGCGACGTGGTCCAGTGGGACTACCACTCGACCCGGGTGCGCCAGGACATCCCAGCCATCGTCGGCGCCTTCCCCGAGCCGTTCGTGCGCGGGTTGAAGGGCCGGAAGTTCCCCGTGCGGGTGGAATGCGAGGACGCGCGCTCGGCGCCGTGTGAGCGCGTCAAGAAGACGCTGCGGGCCGCCGGCGCCCCGGCCAGCGGATCGGCGCTGGGCACCCAGGGCACCCAGAACGTGGCGCGCGTGGTGGTGGCCACCTGGGACGTGGCGCGCAACCTGTCCACGGTGCGGGCGCTCGAGCAGGGTCCCCGGCGCAGCGCCGTGTTCGCCCGCTTCGGCTCGTCGGGCGAGCTGTCGCTGCTCGACCAGTCGGGTCGCGTCGCCCGTCGCGCCGGGCGCGACGCCGGGCTGGTGGCCGCGCTGCGACCCCGCGACGACCAGCTGGTGTGGGTGGTCACGGGAGGCAGCCAGGCGGGACTGCGTCGTGCGGCCGCGGCCTTCCGCGGCTCCGATCTGCGCGACGCCTTCGCGGTGGCCGCGCCGGCTTCGGGCCCGGTGGTCAAGCTGCCCACCGCGGCGGGACGATGAAGCCCGGCTTCGTGCCCGTCTACCAGCAGCGGGCCAGCCCGCTGCACCTGGCTGGCGCCGGCGCCACGTCGGCCCTGTGCGGAGCGTTCGCGCTGGTGTGCCTCCTGTACCCGCATCCGCTGGTGCTCACGGCCGCGCTGGCCGCCGTGGCCGGCTGCGCCGCGGCGGCGGGGGTCGGCGGCCAGCTCGTGCGGGCGCTGCGCATCACGCTGCCGCTGGGACTGCTCGTGGGGCTGATCAACCCGCTGGTCTACAACGAGGGCGCCACGGTGCTGATCCGCGGGGGCACCCTGTTCGGCCACCGCTTCGACATCACGCTCGAGGCCACGATGGCGGGCCTGCTGCAGGGCTACCGGGTGGTTGTGTTCGGCATGGCCTTCGCACTGTTCTCCGCGTGCGTGGACCAGGACCACGTGCTGCGTGCGCTGCGCCGCTACTCCTACCGCTCCGCGCTGACGGCGGTGCTGGCCACGCGGCTGGTGCCGGTGCTGGCCCGCGACGCGGCTCGCATGAGCGACGCCTCGCGCTGTCGCCCGGTGCCCGGCGGGCGGCTCGAGGTGGCGCGCGCCGCGCTGTCGGGCTCGCTGGAGCGGGCGGTGGACGTGGCGGCGGCGCTTGAGGTGCGCGGTTACTCGCACGCGGTGCGCCCCGCCCGCGCCCCGCGGCGACGCTCGCGACACGACGCTCGCGTGCTGGGCGCCGCGGCCCTGATCGCGGCCGGCGCCGTGGCGCTGCGCATCGCGGGCGCCGGCTCGGTGCAGGAGTACCCGACGCTGGGCATGCCCGTGGGCGTCCTCGAGCTGGCGCTCTGCGCGCTGGTGCTCGGGGCAGCCGCGCTGCCGTTCGCCGGCCGCTCCGCGCGCTTGGGGGTGGGCGCCCGTGGCTGACGTCCTGGTCCGCGCCCACGGCTTCGGCTACCGCTACCCCGAGCGCGAGGCCGACGCGCTCACGGACATCGACCTCGAGCTCGAGGAGGGCACGTTCACCGTCCTGGCCGGGCTTTCGGGCTCGGGCAAGTCGACGCTGCTGCGTGCGCTGTGCGGGCTGGTGCCCCACTTCCACGGCGGGCACGCGCGCGGTCACCTCGCGGTTGGCCACATGGACCTGCGCGAACACGGCCCGGCGGAGCTGGCGGCGGTCTGCGGGACCGTGTTCCAGGACCCCGAGTCGCAGGTGGTCATGGGAGGTGTGCGGGCCGAGATCGCGCTGGCGCTGGAGCACCGCGGCGAGCCGGCGGCGGCCGTCGCCCGGGCGGTCGAGGAGGTGGCGCTGACGATGGGCGTGGCCCACCTGCTGGACCGGCGCACCGACTCGCTGTCGGGCGGCGAGCTGCAGCGGGTGGCCATCGCCGCTGCGCTGGTGGGCCGTCCGCGGCTGCTGCTGCTGGACGAGCCGACGTCGCAGCTGGACCCGGTGGCGGGCGACGAGCTGGTGTGGCTGCTGCGCCGGGTGAACGAGGAGTGGGGCACCGCGGTGGTGCTGGCCGAGCACCGTCTGGAGCGCTGCCTGTCCGCGGCCGACCGGGTGGTGGCGGTCGGCGACGGCGCAGTGGCGTACGACGGCGAGCCCGAACGGTTCCTCGAGTGGGACCTGGCACGCGGCGGCTCGCTGTCCACGCCGGTGGCGCGGCTGTTCGACGCCGTCGGGCTGCGCCCCCCGCCGACGTCGGTGAAGCAGGCCCGCACAGCGCTGCGGCGCAGCGGCCACCCGCACCCGCCCGGGCCTGCGCCGGACCGTGAGCGCGAGGCCGCGCCCGACCGCCCGCGCGCGCTGCGCTGCCGCGACCTCTGGTGCGAGCTCGAGGACGGGCCGCAGGTGCTGCGCGGGATCGACCTGGAGATCGGCGCGGGCGAGCTGGTGGCGCTGATGGGGCGCAACGGCGCCGGCAAGTCCACGCTCCTGCGCCACATCAAGGGGTTGATGGAGCCCACGCGCGGGCGCGTCGAGACCGGCGGCGACGTGGCGCTGCTGCTGCAGAACCCGGGCGACTACCTGATCCACGACCACGCGCGCGAGGAGGCCGGCGTGCAGGCACTGGCGCCGGCCGGCATCCCCGATCGCGGCGATGCCAACCCGCGTGACCTGTCCGGCGGCCAGCGCCAGCGGCTGGCTCTCGAGGTGGTGCTGGGCGGTGGCCCGTGCGCGCTGGTCTGCCTGGACGAGCCCACACGCGGCATGGACCGCGTGCGCAAGGACGCCCTGGCCGAGCGCCTGGAGCAGCTGGCCGCGGACGGCGCCGCCGTGCTGGTGGCCACGCACGACACCGAGTTCGCCGCCCACTTCGCCAAGCGGGTGGTGTTGATGGGCCAGGGCGATGTGATCGCCGACGACGCCGCGGCCGCGGTGCTGGCGGGCGGTTGGCACTACTCGACGGAGACCGCGCGCGTTCTCGGCGGGGAGGCCGGCGCGCTGACCCCCGAGCAAGGTGGGCGCGTCCTGGCCCATCCGCTGGTGGTGCGATGACCGCCCAGGTGATCGCGTACGCCGCGCTGGCCGTGGTGCTGGCGGGGGCGCTCGGCTGGTACGAGCGCCGCCGCCCGCCGGCCCGGATCGTGGCGCTGGTGGCGGCGATGGCTGCGCTGGCCGTGGTCGGGCGACTGGCTTTCGCGGCAGTGCCCGGCGTCAAGCCCACCACCGACATCGTCCTGTTCGCCGGCTATGCGCTCGGCGGGGTGCCCGGCTTCATGGTCGGGGCGATCACGGCGGTCGCCTCGAACGTCTTCTTCGGCCAGGGCCCGTGGACCATCTGGCAGATGGTGGCCTGGGGCAGCGTGGGCGTCGCCGGCGCCGCGCTGGCGCGAGCGACCCGGAGTCGCGAGCCCTCGCGCTGGACGCTGGCGCTGGCCTGTGCGCTGGCGGCCGTGGCGTTCGGCGCGTTCATGGACGTGTACCAGTGGAGCTTCGCCGCCGAGCAGACGGCCGGCACCTACGGCGCCGTCGCGGGCACGTCGCTGGGTTACAACGCGGCCCACGTGGCGGCCAGCGCGACCTTCGCCCTGCTTGTCGGCCCCACCTTCATCCGCGCCATCGGGCGTTACCGGCGCCGCTTCGAGGTCGAGTGGGAGCCACCGCCGGCCCACCCGCCCGTGCCCGCGGCGGTGCGCTAGCGTCGCAGCGGTGGAGCTGGAAGAGGCGATCCGCGGGCGGCGCACCCACAAGGTCTACGGGGCGGAGCCCGTGCCGCGCGAGACCCTCGAGGAGCTGCTGGAGCTGGCCCGCTGGGCGCCCAACCACCACCTGACCGAGCCGTGGGAGTTCCGGGTGGTCGGGCCTGAGACGCTGACTCGCGCTCAAGCAGGCCGCGGGCCCCGAGAACGCGCCGAAGCTTGACCGCGCGCCGACGCTGATCGCGGTGTCAGCGGTCCAGAGCGGCGACCCCGTGCAGGACGAGGAGGACCTGCTGGCCACCGGCTGCGCGGTCTACGCGGTGCTGCTGGGCGCCCACGCCCGCGGGCTGGTCGGCTACTGGCGCACGCCCGGCTTCCTGCGCGCGCCCGCGGGGGCCGCGGCGCTGGGCATCGGGCCCGGCGAGCGCTTCGTGGCCCTGATCCATCTGGGCGGCCGGCGCCAGGAGCAGCCGCCACCCGAGCGCTCACCCGTCGACGAGTACGTGGCCTACCTGCCGTGATCGCACGCGCGGACGCCCTGGCCGCGATGCAGGCCGACGAGTTCGACGTGGTGGTCATCGGCGGCGGCATCACCGGAGCAGGGGTGGCCCTGGACGCCGCCTCGCGCGGCTACAGCGTGGCGCTGGTCGAGAAGGGCGACTACTCGTCGGGCACCTCGAGCCGCTCGTCGAAGCTGGTGCACGGCGGGCTTCGCTACCTGCAGAACTTCGACCTGGGCCTGGTGCGCGAGGCGCTGGTGGAGCGCCAGCTGATGGTCAACCTGGCCCCGCACCTGGTCCGACCGCTGCCGCTGCTGATCCCCGCCTTCGAGGGCCGCCGCCCGGACCGCAAGTCGGGCGTGGGGCTGAACCTCTACGACGTGATGAGCCGTGAGCGCCGCAGCTCGCGCCGGCGCGGCACCGACCGCGACCCCGAGTACTGGAGCCCCGAGCGCCACCGCACGGTGGACGCCGAGGAGACGCTGGAGATGCTGCCCGCGCTGGCCGCGCGCGAGCCAACCTCGGCATACCTGTTCTACGACTGCCAGACCGACGACACCCGGCTGGTGTTCACGGTGCTCGGCGAGGCCGAGCGCTTCGGCGCCGTGTGCGCCAACGGCGTGGAGGTCCAGGGGCTGGTGGAGCGCGGCGGCCGCGCGGCCGGCGTGCTGTGCCGCGACGACCTCGACGGCGGCGAGTTCGAGCTGATCGCCGAAAACGTGGTGAACGCCACGGGCGTCTGGGCCGATCGCATCCGCCCCGACGAGCTGCACGACGAAGCGGAGGTGCCGCGCATCAAGCCGAGCCGCGGCACGCACGTGACGGTGGCGCTGGAGAAGCTGCCGGTGGTCTCGGGCGCCATCGTCCCGTCCGGCGGCGGGCGCTTCATCTTCGTGCTGCCGTGGCTGGGACGGACGCTCATCGGCACCACCGACGTGACCTACGAGAGCGACGAGCTCGACCACATACCCGCCGCGGCTGACGACGTCGACTACCTGCTGGACGCGGTCAACGAGTTCTTCGCCACCGAGCTGACCGCCGCCGACCTGTCCGGCGCCTACGCGGGTGTGCGCCCGCTGATCTCCACCGGCGACCCGAAGAAGTCCGTGGACATCTCGCGCAAGGCCGAGCTGTACGAGACCAGCTCGGGCATGATCACGATCACCGGCGGCAAGCTCACCACCTGGCGCCGGATGGCGCAGAGCGCGGTCGACCGGATCGTGGAGCGCGAGGGCCGCGAGGCGCCGTGCCGCACGGCCGAGATCCCGCTGGGCATGCCGCTGGCCGCGGACGAGCTGAACGGCGACCGGCCGCTGGAAGCGGAGGTGCGCGCGCACCTGGCAGGCCGATACGGCCATGCCGCGGTCGACGTGATGGCCATGACCGAGGGCGCTCCGGAGCTGGCCGAGCGGATCGTCCCCGACCTGCCCGATCTGCTGGTCGAGGCGCCGTTCGCCGCGCGCCGCGAGCAGGCCCGCTCGCTCGAGGACGTGCTGCTGCGGCGCACCCGCCTGGGACTGCTGGACGCCCGCACGCTGTGTGCGCCGGGCTCGCCCGCCACGCGCGCGGTGGCCCAGGCGCTGGCGGCCGAGCTGGGCTGGGATACCACCCGCGTCGACCGCGAGCTCGAGTGCTGGCAGCGGGTGGCCGCCCTCGAGGGCCTGGTGCCCGGCCAGCCGGTGCCCGGCACCGCATGAGGCTGGCGCTGCGCGGGCGGAGCCTGGAGGTGGCCCAGGGCGCGCCGCTGATCATGGGCATCGTGAACGCCACGCCCGACTCGTTCTCCGATGCCCAGGGCCCCAAGGACCCATCTGAGCTGGCCCAACGCGCGCTCGCCCTGGTCGACGACGGCGCCCACATCATCGACGTGGGAGGCGAGTCCGGGCGCACGGATCGCGTGGCGGTCAGCCAGGCCGAGGAGGCCGAGCGGATCGTGCCGCTGATCCAGCGGCTGGCCGACGCCGGCGTGGCGGTTTCGGTGGACACCTGGCGGCTAGGACCGGCCGAGGCCGCGCTGGACGCCGGGGCCGCCATGGTCAACGACGTTTCCGGCCTGTCCGAGCCCGCGCTGGCGGGCCTGTGCGCTGCGGCCGGCGCGGCGCTGGTGATCACCCACACCCGGGCGGCGCCCAAGACCAAGGCCTTCCCCGAGTACGACGACGTTGTCGGCGACGTGCTGGCGCTGCTGGGCGAGCGCGCGGCGGCCGCCCGGGAGGCGGGTGTGCCGGAGGAGGCGCTGCTGCTGGACCCCGGCATCGACCTGGCCAAGACCCCCGCCGAATCGATCGAGGTCCTGCGCCGGCTGCCCGAGCTCTACGCGCTGGGCCGGCCGCTGCTGCTGGCCGTTTCGCGCAAGGACTTCGTGGGAGCGGTCACCGGGCGGTCCCCGGCGGCGCGTGGGCCGGGCACCCTGGCGGCGCTGGAGCCCGCGCTGACCGCGCCCGCCGCGGTCATGCGCGTGCACGACGTGGCCGCCGCCGCCGACTTCATCGCGGTACGGCGGGTGCTGCTGGGCCTCGAGGCGCCCGGCGCGGGCAGCCTGTCGGAGGTTCTGCGACGCGAGCGCCAGGGCAGCGCCGGCGGCCGGGACGGCCCCGCCGGGGGACGCCGTCCTGGCAACGGTTAGCCTTCCGTGCTCACTTCAACCGCAGAGGAGCATCACCAGGTGACAGTCCTGCAGCAGAGCGAACTCGACCAGAGCCCGCTGGCCGATCTCCACGCGATCGCCTCCGAGCTCGGGGTCGAGGGTTTCCGCGGGCTGCGGCGCGACGACCTGGTCGCGGCCATCGTGCGCGCCCAGGGCGGCGAGGTCAGCGTGGATGACTCCGACGCCGACGAGGCGAGCGACGGCGACGGCGGCGGCGGCGACAGCGGCGGCGACGGTGGCGACGACGCTCCGAAGCGCTCGCGCGGGCGCTCCCGCTCGCGACGCGGCGGCCGCTCGCGCGGACCGAAGAACGCCGAGGACGAAGGCTCCGGCGAGTCGTCGGCCGATGCCGCTGACGACGCTGACGATGACGGCGACGACTCCGACCGCGAACAGGTCAGCGGTGTGCTCGACGTGCTGCCCAACGGCAGCGGTTTCCTGCGCAGCGAGGCGGTCGAGAGCACCCACCCATATGTCTCCGCAGCCCAGATTCGCCGCTGCGAGCTGCGCGCCGGTGACGACGTGAGCGGCCGTATGCGGCCCGCTCGGCGCAACGAACGGCATCCGTCGCTCACCCGCGTCGAGCAGGTCAACGGCCGGGACGCCGAGCCGCCCGAGGAGCGCCCGCTGTTCTCGGATCTGACCGCGGTACATCCGACCGAGAAGCTCCCGCTGCCGTCCGCGCTCGACTCGATTGCGATCGGCAAGGGCTCGCGTGTGGCCGTGGCCGGTGCTCCCGGGACGGGTGCGACCCGCCTCCTGAGGGAGGTCGTGGACACGCTTACGGGTGCCGGCGGTGACCTGTCCGTCAGCGTCGCCCTCGTGGGCGTGCGCCCCGAGGAGGTCACCGACTGGAAGCGCGCCGGCGTGTCCGTGCCGGTGGCCGGCGGAAGCTTCGACGGGTCGCTGGAGGCCCAGACACAGGCTGCCGAGCTGGCGGTCGAGCGGGCCAAGCGGGCCGCCGAGCGCGGCGGTGACGCGGTCGTGGTCATCGACTCGCTCGAAGCGCTGCCGGCCGGGGCCGCGCGGCGGCTGTTCGGCGCCGCGCGCAAGCTCGAGGAGGGCGGCTCGCTGACCGTGGTCGCCAGCACCGGAATGGCGTGGGAGCCCCAGCGCCAGGCCTCCACCCGGATCGCGCTCGACGGGCCCGCCGAAGACGGCGCGGTGCAGGTGTCGGCGTCGCGCTCGGGCTCGCTGCGCGCCGACCTGATCAGCTGAGCACAGGCAGGCGCATGGCTGACCCTGCGCGCGATCCGCAGACCTCTGACGAGGAACTGCTCGGGGCCGAGAGCGCCCGGATCGTCGAGCTGTACACCGACGCTGACCGCGTGGCGCGGATGGCAGGGGAGCTGGAGAGCGGCTTCGCCACGCTCTCGGGTCTGCAGGCTGCGGTCTCGGTGTTCGGGTCGGCGCGCACCGAGCGCGAGGCTCCCCAGTACCAGGCGGCGCGGCAGGTGGCGCGGCGGCTGGGGGAGGAGGGCCACGCGATCATCACCGGCGGCGGCCCGGGGATCATGGAGGCGGCGAACCGGGGCGCGGCCGATGCCGGCGTGCGCTCGGTGGGGCTCGGCATCGACCTGCCCCAGGAGGCCGGCCTGAACGAGTGGGTCGACCTGCCGCTGCAGTTCCACTACTTCTTCACGCGCAAGGTCATGTTCGTCCGCTACGCGTGCGCCTTCGTGGTGTTCCCCGGCGGGTTCGGCACCTTCGACGAGCTGTTCGAGGCCGCCACGTTGCGCCAGACGGGCAAGGTGCGCTGGTTCCCGGTGGTGCTGTTCGGAAGCGACTACTGGTCGGGGCTGGTCGAGTGGCTGCGCGACCCGGTGCAGCGCGAGGGCAAGATCTCCGACGAGGACTGGCAGATGCTCGAGGTCACCGACGACCCCGAGCGGGTCGTGGAGCTCATCCAGAGCCGTTAGCGCCCGTTACGGGCGGTAGGCCACGCTGTGCCACGACGGCTCGGGGGAGAGCTCGATGAGCTCGCCGCCGCGCTCGGGCTGGGCGTAGCCGAACGAGGCGGTGTCCTCGTCGAACACCAGCTCCAGCTCGCCCTCCATCACGCGCTGGTCCAGCCACGCGCCACGGAACACCAGCCGGCGCAGCCAGTGCACCAGCGAGCGGTCCGAGCGGCCGTGCAGATCGCCCCAGCGCTCGACCACGTGCTCGCCGAGCGAGGAGTGGGCGTCGGTGACCTCGCCGTTCACGGCCAGGTTCACCAGGTCCTCGCGCTCGTCGTCGTCAAGCTCGCCGCAGACGAAGCCGAGTTTGGCGCCCGCCTGCTCCACCCGCTCGGTGAAGTCGCGCTCGTTGAACGTGAAGCGCAGCTCGCCGTATTCGAGGACGTAGTCCGCGCCCGACTCGTAGTTTCCGCGTTTTGTGCTGTCCATGAAGTGATCGGCTCGGGGGCCGGAAGGTCCCGGTCCCGAGCGCGTCGCGATCCTAGCCGCGATCCCTTCCGCCGCGGACGGATTGCAACAGGATTTGCACCAAGGGGGGCGAATCCGGGCGCTCCGGCAACTGGGAGGGACATGAAGCCCTCGCTGCTGATCGTCGAAGACGACGAGGCCACGCTCTCGTTCCTGGCCGAGAACCTATCGGCTGACGGCTTCTCCGTGGCCGCTGCAACCGGCGCTGCGGAGGGCATCCGCCAGCTCGAGGTTCGTGACCCGGCGCTGGTGCTGCTGGACCTCGGCCTGGGCCAGGGCAGCGGGCTCGAGCTGCTGGACCGCGTGCGCTCGGCCGACGCCGCGGCCGGACGGATCGATCCGCAGGTGCCCGTGCTGGTGCTGACCGGCCGCGGCGGCGACGCCGATCGCCTGCGCGGCTTCGAGCGCGGCGCGGACGACTACCTGGTCAAACCGTTCCTCTACGGGGAGCTGCTGGCGCGGGTGCGCGCGCTGCTGCGCCGCTGCGACGGGCGCCCCGCACACGGGGTACTGCGCGCCGGCGATCTGGTCGTGGACCCGCGCACGCGCAGCGTGCGCATCGATGAGCAGCCGGTGCACCTGTCGGCCAAGGAGTTCGCGCTGCTGCAGGCGCTCGCCGAGCAGCCCGACCGGGTCGTGCCCAAGAACGACCTCCTGCGTGATGTCTGGGGCTACGTGGCCATCGGGCGCACCCGCACGGTCGACGCCCACGCCTGCCGCCTGCGCAAGAAGCTGGCGGCGCACTCGCCGCGGCCGTGGATAGTCAACGTGCGCGGGGTCGGCTACCGGCTCGGGGACCTCCCATGACCGCGCTCGCGCTCGTCTCCGGCTGGGTGGCGGCCGCGTGCGCGGCGGCCGTGGCGCTCCGCCTGGCGCGCCGCCTGGGTCTGGTCGGCGATGCCGCGCACGAGTTGCGTGGAGCGGCGGCCACCCTGGCGCTGGCCGCGGCGGCCATGCGCCGCGAGCCGGGCGGCATGCGGCGGGCACGAGCCATGGAGTCGGAGCTCGAGCGCATGCGCGCCGGGCTCGACGACCTTGACGCTGCGCGCACGGGCAAGCACATCGCGGCGAGTGGCTCACTGCTGTCACTGGAGCGCTCGCTGCGCACCGCGGCCGCCGGCTGGCGACCGGTGGCCGGTGGCCAGGGCCGGCGGCTGAGCCTGCGCTGGGAGGCGGGCACGGCCGCGGTGCGGGCCGACCGCCGGCGCGTGGCTCAGGTCGTGGGCAACCTGCTGGCCAACGCCGTCGAGCACGGCAGCGGCGGAATCCAGCTGCGCGGCCGGCGCCAGGGTTCGAAGGTGGTCATCGAGGTCATGGACGCCGGTCCGCGCCGCATCCCGGTGGCGTCGCACCCCGATCGCGGCCGGGGGCTGGCCATCGCGGCCCGGGCGGCCGAGGAGGCCGGCGGGCGGATCACGCTCACGCGCACGTCCGAGGGCACCCGTGCCGCGCTGGAGCTGCCGGTGGCTGATCCGTGAATAGCTCGCTGCGCCGCCGCCGGGCGGTCTTCCTGCTGGCATTGGCGCTGGCGTGCGGCGGGCTGGCGGCATCCGAGGTCGGCCGCCGGGTGGCCGAAGTCGAGAGCCGCACGGGCCGGCCCGTGCCCGTGATCGTCGCCGCGCGGGACGTCAAGCCGGGCGGGCGGCTGCGGTCCGCCGACCTCGCGCTACGGGATGTGCCCGAGCGGTTCGCACCGCCGGACGCCGTCCGCTCGGCGGCAGAGCTGAGCGGCGCGCCAGTGCCAGGTGGTCTGCGCCGGGGCGCCTACGTCACGGTGGCGGCGCTGGCGGCGGGTGGGCGTGGCGGCGGCCGGGACGCCGGGGCCCGTGCGCTGCGCAGAGGCGAGCGGGCGGTCCAGGTCACGGTGGCCGGGGGCCAGCTGCTGAGCCGGTCCGCAGGTGCCGGCGCGCGCGTGGACGTGCTGGTGTCCACCGAGCCGCGCGACGGTCCGGGCCGCACCTTTCTGGCGCTCGAGGACGTGGAGCTGCTGGCCGTCGGCGGCGCGGCTCCCGCGCCCCAGCGGTCCCCGGACGGCGCGGCGGGGGAGGGCAGCGGCGCGGAAGCGGGTGGCTCCGCTACGGCCACGCTGCGGGTGACCCAGCGCCAGGCCGTGTACCTGACCGCCGCCCAGAACTTCGCCCGCGAGCTGCGGCTGCTTACGCGTCCGGTGGGTGACGGCGGCCGGGCCGGGCGATCGGCGGTCACGGCAGCGGGGCTGTGAGCGGCAGCGGCCCACAGGTCGATCGTTCGATTGTGTGCGCCAGGGCGCACCAAAGTGAACGATCGACCTCGAGGCGGGCGCGCCGGGCCCTAGGCCCGCAGGACCTCGACGCCGCCCTCGGGCGTACCCAGCAGCGCCTGTTCGGCCATTCCGGCGAAGAGGCCGTGCTCGAGCACGCCGGGCACGCGGTGTAGCCGATCGCCGAGCGCGTCCAGGTCGATGTCCGCGGGCAGCGGGCAGTCCAGGATGTGGTGGCCCTCGTCGGTCACGTAGGGCTCGTCGTCGTCGCGCAGGCGCAGCTGTGGATCCGCCAGCACGCGCGCCAGCCGGCGCTGCGTGTCGCGCCAGGCAAAGCGTGCCACCTCGACCGGCAGGCGGAAGCCCTGGCCCAGACGTTCGACGCGCTTGGGGGTCTCGGCCACGACCACGAACCGCCGCGCGGCAGCGACCACGATCTTCTCGCGCAGCAGCGCGCCGCCGCCGCCCTTGATCAGCCGCAGCTGCGGGTCGATCTCGTCCGCGCCATCGAGCGCCAGGTCCAGCTCCAGCGTCCCGTCCAGCTCCACGACCTCCAGCCCGGCCTCGCGCGCGCGCTCGCGGGTGCGCTCGGAAGCTACGGCGACCCGCAGCGGCGCGTCGCCCGCGCCGAAGCGCTCGCCGAGCCGCTCGACCACGCGCCAGACCGCCCGGCCCGAGCCGAGGCCCAGGGCCATTCCCGGCTCGACCAGATCGACGGCAGCGGCCGATGCGGCCTCGCGGGCGGGGGAGGGCTGTACGGACACGCCCGGAAGGCTCCCATGCCGATCGGCCAAAAGCGACCGCCCGCTACGATCTAAGTCAGTGCGCATCAGGTTTGCTCACACGGGCGCTGAGGCCGCTACACTCAACTTATCTTTCGTAAGTCCAGCGGAGAGAGCGAGCTGATCTGATGGAAACCCTGCTGCTGATCCCGGTCGACGATTCGGTCGTCTTCCCCAACATGACCGTGACGCTGACGATCGACGTCGGTGACGAGGAGCGCGTTCTGATCGTCCCGCGCAAGGACGGCGAGTTCGCAGGCGTTGGCACGGTGGCCGAGGTGGCCGAGCACGTGCGCCTGCCCGGCGGCGGGCACGCGGTCGCGCTGAGCGGCCTGCACCGTGCCGTCGCCGGCGCCGCGCACGCCAGCCCGAGCGGCGAGCTGCGCGTCGAGGTGACCCCTCACCCCGACGACGAACCTGTGGACGGCAAGACCCGCAACCTCGAGCGCGAGTACCGAGCCGTGGTGGAGGAGTTGCTGGAGCTGCGCGGCGACGACGGCCGCATCGCCGCCTTCCTGCGCTCGATCTCCGAGCCGGGCACGCTGGCCGACACCTCCGGCTACTCGCCGGACATCACCTACGAGGACAAGGTCGAGCTGCTGGAGACCCTGGACGTGACCGAGCGGCTGGAGAAGGCGCTCGGCCTCCAGCGCCAGCGGCTGACCGAGCTGCAGGTGCGCCAGCAGATCCGCGACGACGTCCAGTCGGGCGCCGACAAGCAGCAGCGCGAGTACTTCCTGCGCAAGCAGATGGACTCGATCCGCAAGGAGCTGGACGAGGACGACGCGTCGGTGGCGGAGGAGTACCGCACCAAGATCGAGGAAGCCGGCATGCCGGAGGACGTCAGGAGCAGGCCGGTCAAGGAGCTGGGCCGGCTGGAGCGCATGGGCGAGCAGTCGGGCGAGAGCTCGATGATCCGCACCTACCTGGACTGGCTGATCGCCGTGCCGTGGTCCGAGCAGTCCGACGAGGTCCTGGACCCGGTCGCAGCGCGCGAGGTGCTGGACGCCGACCACGCTGGCCTGGAGGACGTCAAGGACCGGATCGTGGAGCACATCGGCGTGATGAAGCTGCGCCGCGACCGCGGCATCGACGACGCCACGGACCGCAAGTCGGGCGCCATCTTGACCCTGATCGGCCCTCCGGGCACCGGCAAGACGTCCATCGGCGAGTCCATCGCCCGCGCCACCGGCCGCGAGTTCGTGCGCATATCGCTTGGCGGGGTGCGCGACGAGGCCGAGATCCGCGGCCACCGCCGGACCTACATCGGCGCGCTGCCGGGTCGCCTGGTGCGGGCCCTGCGCGACGCCAAGACGATGAACCCGGTGATCATGCTCGACGAGGTCGACAAGGTCGGCGCCGACTGGCGCGGCGATCCGTCGGCGGCGCTGCTCGAGGTGCTCGACCCCGCGCAGAACCACAGCTTCCGCGACCACTACCTGGACGTGGAGCTGGACCTGAGCAAGGTGCTGTTCATCGCCACCGGGAACGTCTCGGACACGATCCCCGCGCCGTTGCTGGACCGGATGGAGGTGGTGCGCTTCGACGGCTACACCACCGAGGAGAAGGTCGCCATCGCCCGCGACTACCTGTGGCCCCGCCAGCGCGGGCGCAACGGCCTGCGCGAGGACGAGGTGAGCGTGGGCGACGCGGTCCTGCGCACCGTGGTGTCCGAGTACACCCGCGAAGCGGGCGTGCGCAACCTCGAGCGCGAGCTGGGCACGGTGCTGCGCAAGACGGCGACGAAGATCGCCGGCGGCACGGCCGAGGCCCCGGTCGCCATCGACATCGACGCCATCCGCGACGCCCTGGGCAGGCAGAGGTTCTTCCAGGAGGCCGCGGAGCGCACGGCGGTGCCGGGCGTGGCCACCGGGCTGGCGTACACGCCGGTCGGCGGCGACGTGCTGTTCATCGAGGCCACCTCGATGCGCGGCAAGGACAACCTGGTGCTCACCGGCCAGCTTGGTGACGTGATGAAGGAGTCGGCGCGGATCGCCCTCTCCTACGTGCGCGGGCACGCTCACGACGTGGGCGCGGACGACGACTCGTTCGAGAACCGCGAGTTCCACGTGCACGTGCCGGCCGGCGCGATCCCCAAGGACGGCCCGAGCGCGGGGGTCACGATGACCACGGCGCTGGCGTCGCTGCTGAGCGGCCGCCCGGTCAAGCACACGGTGGGCATGACCGGCGAGGTCACGCTCCAGGGCCGCGTGCTGCCCATCGGCGGGCTCAAGCAGAAGGTGCTGGCCGCACACGCCGCGGGGCTGACGGACGTGATCATCCCCGAGCGCAACCGTGCCGACATCGACGAGGTCCCGGAGGAGGTCCGCGACGCGATGACCTTCCACCCGGTCATGACCATCGGCGAGGTGCTGGAGCTGGCGCTCGAGCCCGCCCAGACCCCGGCGCACCTGGCATAGCCGGCGCGGACAGCGGGTAGGCAACGGGACATGCGCTCCCGTTGCCTGCTCGCTCTCGTCCTTGCCAGCCTGCTCATCCTCCCCGGCACCGCCGCGGCGAAGGACCCCGTGGCGCCCGAGGGGCGCTTCGTGTCGATCCAGAGCGCGGTCCCCTCGATCCACCTGGACATCCGCTACCGGACCGCGCACAACTTCATCGGGCGGCGGATCACTGGCTACCGCGAGGCGCGCTGCATCGTCACGCGCGAGACCGCGGCGGCGCTGGCCAAGGTGCAGGCACGCGTGCGCGCCAAGGGCTACACCCTCAAGGTCTACGACTGCTACCGCCCCCAGCGCGCCGTCGACCAGTTCGTGGCCTGGGGCAAGCGACTGTCCGACCAGAAGATGAAGCGCGAGTTCTACCCGCGGGTCAAGAAGTCGCGGGTGTTCAAGGAGGGCTACATCGCCGCCAAGTCGGGTCACAGCCGCGGCAGCACGGTCGACCTGACGCTGGTCAAGCTGCCCCAGCGCCGCAAGGACGGCACCTACCACCGCGGCCAGAAGCTGTTCGACTGCGCCGGGCCGTTCGCCAAGCGCTTCAAGGACAGCTCGATCGACATGGGCACCGGCTACGACTGCTTCGACGTGCGCTCGCATCCGCTGTCGCGCAAGATCCGCGGCAAGCGGCGGGCCAACCGGCTGCGCCTGCGCCGGGCGATGGTCGCCGGCGGCTTCGAGCCGCTGGCCACGGAGTGGTGGCACTTCACGCTCAAGGACGAGCCGTTCCCGGAGACCTTCTTCGACTTCCCGGTGGCCAAGCGCTCGCTGCGCTGAGCCGGTCGGCCGGCGCAATGCACGGCGGCCAGGGCGTACCATCGGGCCATGCGTACGCGGGTGGCGGGAATCGTGCTGGGGGCCGTGCTGTTCTGCGCGGCTCCGGCCCAGGCGGCCGGCGACGACTACGTGGCGCTCGGTGACTCCTATACGTCGGGTCCGTTGGTGCCCAACCAGCACGGCGACCCGATCGACTGCGGACGCTCGGATCACAACTACCCGTCGCTGACCGCGCCGGCGCTGGGCGTGGCCCGCTTCACCGACGTCAGCTGCGGCAGCGCCCAGACAAAGCACATGACCCAGCCGCAGACCGACCTTCCGGCCGGCGGCACCAACCCGCCGCAGTTCGACGCGCTGAGCGCGGCCACGACGCTGGTGACGGTGGGCATCGGTGGCAACGACGCGGGGCTGGTCGGCGTGGCCGAGAAGTGCGCCCAGCTCGGGCTCACCCAGCCGAACGGAACGGCGTGCCGCGATCACTACGCGCCGGGCGGCAACGACACCGTCGCGGCCAAGATCGAGGCGGCCAAGCCGAAGATCGCAGCCGTGCTGCGGGGCATCCACCAGCGCAGCCCGCGTGCGCGGGTGGCCATCGTCGGCTACCCCAACGTGCTGCCCAAGAGCGGCAACTGCTATCCGACGGTTCCGCTGAGCCCCGACGACGTGCGCTACATCGACGAGCTGATCATCCGCATCAACGCGATGATCGCCGGGCAGGCCGGTGCAAACGACGCCGAGTTCGTGGACACCTACGACGACAGCGTGGGCCACGACGTCTGCAAGCTGCCCCCGGAGCGCTGGTTCGAGGGTCTCGTGCCAACCGAGCCGGCCTTCCCGCTGCACCCAAACGCCAAGGGCGAGGCCAGCATGGGCCGCTCGGTCATCGCGGTCCTGCGCCGGCCGCGTCCCGCGCGATCTGGCAGGCGCGTGCTGGTCGGAGCCACGCTCGGCATGCGCAGGGCCCGGGGAGGCGCGACGTTCCGGGTGCGCGTGCGCGCGAAGGGGGCTGCGCTGCACGGCGTCCGGGTCGCGGTCCGCGATGCGCGCGGGCGGCGGCTTGGCATCAGCCGGGCCTTCAACCTCACGGCGCGGCGGCGGACGGTGCGGGTCAAGGTGCGGCGCAGGCTGCGCGCAGGGCGCTACCGGCTGGTGGCGATCGGGCGCACGGCGGACGGCCGGCGGGCCTCCGGGTCGCGTCGTGTCCGCCTCAAGCGGCGCTAGCTGCCCGGCCCCCGGCCGCTCTGGATAGGCCGCCGGCGAGAACCCGGTGGACATAAGCCGGGGTTATCTGCTTCCATACCGCTCTGTTCGTAATCCAGCCGAGTCGCCACCAACCCGTTTGGTGGCGAACGGGGGAACCACTTGGGTCCGGGTCGTTTCCGGTCCCTGGGGCGAATCGCCGCCATCGCGCGGCGTAGCGCACTTTCCAGCGCGAGCCCGTCAGCTCACCCCGTAGGCGCTAGGAAAGAGGAGTTGAAGAAGGTTTGGCGTCGATTTTGGCTTGCCGTACCCGTCGTTCGCATGTCTTCGTGCTCGCCCTCGCCCTGACCGCGCTCGCGCTCGCGTGCGGGCTGGTGGCGGCCTCGGCCGCATCGGCCGATACGGCCTCGTCGACCGGCGCCATGACCACGGAGATCGTGCTCAAGAAGGGCGACCGCGGCAAGGCCGTGGCTGCTGTTCAGCGCAAGCTCCGCGTGAAGGCCGACGGCACGCTTCGGTCTCGCGACCAAGCGTGCCGTCAAGCGCTTCCAGAAGCGCGAGGGCCTGGACGTGGACGGCGTGGTCGGCCCCGCCACCCGGCGCGCCCTGTCGCTGCCGGCGTTCAAGAGCAGCTGGGTCACCCGCAAGGGCGCCAAGCGCCGCTCGAGCACCAAGGTGCCGTCCGTGCTCAGGAAGATCGCCGAGTGCGAGTCGGGCGGCGACATCACGGCCGTCTCCAAGAACGGCAAGTACTTCGGCAAGTACCAGTTCTCGAAGGCCACGTGGAAGGCCCACGGCGGCCGCGGCAGCAACCCCGCCGAGGCCAGTGAGGCCGAGCAGGATCGCGTCGCGCTGAAGCTCTACAGGGCCGAAGGGCTGGACCCGTGGCCCAGCTGTGGGAGCAAGCAGGCTTGACCCGGCTCCGCACCTTTTGTCCCGCGTTCGTGTCGGGGCAGGGTAAGCCGGCACCCGGGCGAAGCTCCGGGCAGCCGGTGATGTCGACCATGCGCCGCACGCTTCTTACAGCCCCGCTCGTCGTCCTGGCCGTGATGGCCGCGCCCAGCGCGGCTTCGGCGGCCGAGCCGAACATCAGGTCGGTCGAATGCATCGCCGGCTGTGTAGACGGCCAGGCTCGTGGCGGCAGCCTGCTGCTGGTGTCCGGCAGCGGCCTCGGCGACGTGTACCGCGCCGTCTTCCCCGGCGGCCGCGACGGCATCCGCGACCTGCGCGGCCGCGCCGGCCAAGCCTCCAGCTCCAGCGTCCGCGTGCGGGTGCCGTGGGAGGCCAGCTCGGGCAGCTTCGTGCTCGGCACGCGCGGCGGCTTGGTCTCCGAGGCCCAGAAGCTTCAGATCGCCGAGGTGCCGGTGATGTCGCGCTGGCGCTGCATGCGCAAGTGCGCGCCCGGCCGCAAGGTCCAGGGCGGCAGCCTCGTGCTGGTCAAGGGCGTTCGCCTGGGCGCGGTGCGCAAGGCCATCCTGCACGGAGGGAAGGGCCGCGCCGACGATCTGCGGGCCCGCGTCAGCAATCAGAGCTACTCGAGCTTTCGGATGCGCGTTCCGGGCAACGGCGTGACGGGCAACTTCTCCGCTCGCGAGCGTCGCCGCCACTCGCCGGCGCGCAAGCTCAAGATCGAGGCTCGCGCGGCGATCTCGCCCCAGCAGGGCTCCACAGCGGGGATCTTCCCCATCCGCGGCAAGCACGACTTCGGCAGCTCGGGCTCGCGCTTCGGCGTCGCGCGCAGCGGGCACAGCCACCAGGGACAGGACGTGTTCGCCAAGTGCGGCGTGCCGATGGTCTCGGCCACGGCCGGCACGGTGAAGTACGCGCGCTACCAGTCCTCCGCCGGCAATTACGTCGTGATCCGCGGCTCCGCCCCGGCGCAGGACTACGTCTACATGCACCTCCAGGCCCCGTCGTCGGTCAAGAAGGGCGAAACCGTGGCGGCAGGCCAGCCGATCGGCGCGGTCGGCGAGTCGGGTAACGCAAGGGGCTGCCACCTGCACTTCGAGATCTGGAGCGCCCCCGGCTGGTATGACGGCGGCAAGCCGTTCGACCCGCTGCCCCAGCTGAAGGCCTGGGACGCCGCCAGCTAGATCGCCTGCACCGGCTTGCGCTCGCGCGCTAGCGCCAGCGTCACCAGACACAGCACGGACAGGATCGCGTAGGGCACCGCATCGGAAGTCACGTCCGCCAGCGCGCCGCCGGCCGCGCCGCCCGTGACCTGGCCCGCGGCCCAGGCCAGGTTCATGATCCCGAAGGCGAACCCCTGATCCAACCCCACGGCCTCGGAGGCGTCCGAGAGCAACGCCGCTGCCGGTGCCCAGAAGAAGGCCAGCCAGGTCACCGCCACCAGCAGCAGAGCACCAAGCAGCCACACGCTGGTGGGCAGCGGCAGCGCGAGCGCGGTCAAGCCCGCGCCCATCAGGCCCACTCGAATCAGCGGTAGCCGGCCGCGGGTGTCGGACTGGCGGCCCATGACGGGGTTCAGCAGCCCCTCGACCGCGGCGGCGGCCACGAACAGTGCGCCGATGGTCAGGCCGCGGGCGCCCAGGTCGTCCAGGCGCAGCGGCACGAGCACGTCGATCGCGCCGATGATCAGGGCGGGCAGCAGGAACAGCCAGACGGCCTTCTGCAGCGAGCGGGAGCGCAGCGCCACGCCAAGCTCGCGCCAGCTGCTGCGCCGATGGACGTCCGATCCCGGGATGGCCAGCGCCCACAGCAGCATCAGCACCGCCACCACGCCGACGCCGGAGAACACCAGCTCCGGGCTCGTCGCCGTGGCCGCTCCCCCGATCACCGGGCCCAGCAGGACCCCGAACAGAGCGGCTCCCAGCGCGGCGCCGATCGCCTGACCGCGCCGCTCGGGCGGGGTCACGCCCATCAGCCAGGCCAGCGCGCCGGCCCAGGTGCAGGCGCCACCGACGCCCTGGACGAAGCGTGCCGCGTCCAGGACCCCGATCGACTCGCCGTGGCCGAACACCACGCTGGTCGCAGCGATCAGCGCCAGCCCGGTGATCGCGGTGGCCTTGGATCCGACGCGGGAAGCCAGCCAGCCCGCGGGCAGCGAGGCCAGCAGCGTGCCCGCCGGGTAGGCGGCGCTGAGCAGCCCGGCGGCCGTCTTGGACAGCCCGAGCTCGTCCTGGTAGGTGGGAAGCAGCGGCGTGATCGCCGCGAAGAACATGGTGTCCACCAGAACGGCGGCGCACACAAATGGGAACACCCGGCGCATCAGCGGGTCGAGCGGCTTGCGAACACGGCCGCAAGATGGTGGCAGGCGGGGGCGAAAACGAGCGCTTCGGACCCTTGACCTGGCATGGGCTCCATCGACGAGCTTGCCGAGGCTCTACGCCAGCGCCTGATCGAGGGCGCGCGGGCGGGCCGGGTGGACGGTCGTGGCGTGGAGGCGCGCGTGCGCGATCTGGTGGCAGCCGAGGCGCCGGCGCTGGCCGAGGCCGAGCGCGAGGCGCTGTGCCGGCGCGTCCTGCTGCTGGCCGGCGGGCTGGGTCCGCTGGAGCCGCTGCTGGCCGACCCGCTGGTGGACGAGGTCATGGTCAACGGGCCGGGCCGGGTCTACGTGGAGCGGCGCGGCAGGATCGAGCCGTCAGCCGTGCGCTTTGACTCCGAAGCCGATCTGGTGCACGCCATCGAGCGCATCCTGGCGCCGCTGGGTCGGCGGGTCGACGAGGCCTCGCCGCTCTGTGACGCGCGTCTGGCCGACGGCTCGCGGGTGAACGTGGTGGTGCCACCGCTGTCGCTCGTGGGGCCGTGCCTGACGATCCGCCGCTTTCGCCGCCGGGGCTTCTCGCTCCGCGAGCTGGTCAGCGGCGGCACCATGCCCGCCGCGGCGGCCGAGCTGCTGGCCCTGGCGGTCGCGGCGCGAGCCTCGATCCTGGTCAGCGGCGGCACGGGCTCGGGCAAGACCACCACGCTGAACGCCCTCTCGGGCGCGATCCCCGCGGGGCAGCGGATCGTGACGATCGAGGATGCGGCCGAGCTGTCGCTGCGCCAGGAGCATGTGGTGCGGCTGGAGTCGCGGCCGCCGAATCTGGAGGGCAGGGGGGAGGTGACCATCCGCCGGCTCGTGGTCAACGCGCTGCGGATGCGACCGGACCGGATCGTGGTCGGCGAGGTGCGCGGCCCGGAGGCGCTGGACCTGCTGCAGGCACTGAACACCGGCCACGACGGATCGCTGAGCACGGTTCACGCCAACTCGCCCGAGGACGCGCTGCGCAGGCTCGAGACGCTGGCGCTGATGGCGGGGGTGGGGCTGCCCCACCAGGCGGTGCGCGACCAGGTGGCCCGGGCGGTGGAGCTGGTGGTCCACCAGGAACGCCGGCCGGATGGCTCGCGGGCTGTGGTGTCCATCTGCCAGGTCGAACGCGGGCCCGGCGGCGCAGCCACCCGCGAGCTGCTTCACGGCCACGACGCGACCCGGCCTCGCGACGGCGTCCTGGCGCAGCGGCTGCGGGCGGTGGGCGGGTGACCACCGCCGGGTGGCTCGGGTTCGCCGCGGGCGTGTGCGCCGCCCTGATGGTCGTCGACGTCGTGGTGCTTGCGCGGCCGGTCGCGGCCCGGCGCTTGCCGCGCGCGGGGGCTGCCGCGGCGGCCCTGGCGCACGTCGTGGTCGCCGCGGGCAGCGAGGGCCGGGATCCCGGCGCGCGTGAACGCAGGCGCCTGCTCTCGGCCGGCGGCGCGCTGGCGTTCCTGGCCGGCCTGCTGGCCGGAGGCCCGCCGGCGGCCGTGGTGCTCGGCGCGGGCGGGCCGTGGCTGGCCGGCAGGCTGCTGGCCGCCCGCCGCGCCCGCTACCGGCGCCAGGTGGACGGGCAGGCGGCTGCGATAGCCCTGACGCTGGCCGACGCTCTCAGCGGCGGCCACTCCCTTCGCGGAGGGCTGGCCGAGGCGGCGGCGGGCCTGACCGGTCCCGCCGCGCACGAGCTCGGGCGCGTCGCGGCCGAGCTGGACGCCGGTGCCCGCACCGAGCGCGCGCTGGAGACCATGCGCGCGCGGGTCGGGTCGTCGCGGATCGACGCTCTGGTGGCCGCCTGCCTGGTGCAGCGCCGCGCGGGTGGCGACCTGGCGTCGCTGCTGCGTGAGTGTGCCGAGGCGTTCGGCGACCAGTCGCGGCTGGAGGACGAGGTGCGGGCGGCAACGGCACAGGCGCGCTTCACGGGGCTGGTCGTGGTGCTGCTGCCCGCGGGCGGGGCGCTGCTGGCCGAGCTGGCCAGCCCCGGCTTCCTGGCGGGGCTGGCGTCGTCGATGCTGACCGCGTGGCTGGTGGGGGTGGCGCTGGCGCTCCAGGCCGTCGCCGCGGTGGCGATCCGCCGGCTGGGACGCGTGCGCTGGTGATCGCCTCGGCGCTCGCGTTCGCCTGCGCGGTGCTGGCGCTCGCGGGGCTCGGCGTGCTCTGGCCCGCCCGCTCTGTGCGCCCGGGCCGCGCGCCGCCCCTGTTGCGCTCGCTGTCCGGCCTGGGCCGCCGGTCGCTGGCTCGCCGCGGCGCGCCGGCCGACCTGGAGCAACGGATCGCGGCCGCCGGGCGCCCCGGTGGGCTGGGGCCGCGCGAGGTCATGGCGGCCAAGCTGGCCGCAGCGCCGGCGGCGGCGCTCGTGGGAGCGCTGTTCGCTGCGCTCGCACCCGGCCGGCTGGGGCTGCTGATCGTGCTCGTGGCGCCCGTCGCCGGTTTCCTGGGGCCCGACCTGTGGCTGCGCCGGCGCGCGGACGAGCGCGCCCGGCAGGTCCGGCGCGAGCTACCGGCGCTGCTGGACCTGCTGCGGGTGTCGGTGGCCGCGGGCTCCTCGCTCGCGGCTGCGCTCGCCGACGTGGGCGAGCGCGCCGGGGGGCCGCTGGCCGCCGAGTGGCGCGCGGTCGGCGGCCAGGTGGCCCTCGGCGTCCCGCTCGAGCAGGCGCTCGCGGGCCTGGCCCGGCGCCTGCCCCAGCCGGAGGTCACCGCGCTCTGCGCCGCGCTCGACCGCGCCCGCCGCCACGGGGCGCCGCTGGGCGACACCCTGGCGGGCCAGTCGCGCGACGCCCGCCTGGCGCTGCGCCGCCGGGTGGCCGAGGACGCCGCCAAGGCCGGTCCGAAGATCCAGCTCGTGGTGGCGCTGCTGCTGGTGCCCTCGGTGCTGCTGCTGGTGGCCGCCGCGCTGGCGGCCGCGCTGCTGGACTCGGGCCGCGTGGCGGGCCTGTAGCCGCCGCCCTCGGTGAGCGGCGCGGGGCGTAGGCCGCGGCGGCGAGTCCACAGAAATGCACCGTGAGCGTGGCTTGGTTGTGACTCGGCGCGGCCAGGTCGACCGGCACCCCACAACGCCCCACCCAGGTGCAGGATCCCTTGCGATCGCGGCCCCGGAGCTGCAATCCGGCGCCCAGGCCGCGCTCTTGCAGTCCGCTGCCCGGCTGCACGGGCGCCGGCGCCCACCGCAGCCCAGCGGCTGATTTCCGCTCAGTAGAGCCACACACGGACGCGCACGGGTCGAACATCCGGCCACGGCTGTGCACCGAAGTGGGGCAATGTGTTGCGCAGTGGGAGAAGGTGGGTTACGGTGGCGCCAGCTCACGAGGACCGGAGTGGCGGGGCTCCTCCCACTCCACCACTCCGGTCCGAGTCAGCCCCCCGCCGCGGAAGACCTGCTCAACATGGCATTCAGAGGCCACTACGAACATTCGCTGGACGCGAAACACCGCTTGAGCATTCCCTCCAGGTTCCGCGAAGCCTTCTCCGACGGCCTGGTGCTCTCGCCCGACACGGACGCCTGCATCACGGTGTCATCGCCCCAGGCACACGAGGCGCGGGTGAACCAGGCGGTCGAGGGCAAGAACCCGCTGGGTTCGCAGTACAAGCGGATCCAGCGCTACTTCCACGGCAAGTCCTTCGAGCTGGAGCTGGACTCGGCCGGCCGCGTGACCATCCCGGCGTCCCTCCTCGAGCACGCCGGCATCGAGAAGGAGGTGGTGGTCACCGGGGTGCACGACCACCTGGAGCTGTGGTCCGCCGAGGGCTGGACCGAGCAGCAGGCCCTGCTTGACCAGGTGATGGGGGAGGTGACGGACTCCCTTGGCGATCCTTCTTGACATGACGCGCACGCACGTACCGGTGCTGGCCGGCGAGCTGATCGACCTGACCGGGCCGTCCGAGGGCGATCGCGTGGTGGACTGCACGTTCGGCGCCGGCGGCCACGCGCGGCTGATGGCCGAGCGGATCGGGCCGTCGGGCACGCTGGTGTGCGTCGATCGCGACCCCGACGCGCGAAGAGCGCTTCGACGAGCTGGCCGCCGAGGTGCGCTGCCACACCCGCTTCCTGCGGATGGATTACACCGACGCGCTGGCGCTGCTGGCCGCCGAGGGCTTCAGCGCCGACCTCGTGTACTTCGACCTCGGCGTCTCGTCCATGCAGATCGACACCCGCGAGCGCGGCTTCTCCTACTCCTACGACGCGCCGCTGGACATGCGCATGGACCCGGGCCAGGAGCTGGACGCGCGCGCGGTGGTGAACACGATGGAGGAGCGCCAGCTGGCCAAGGTGCTGGCCACCTACGGC
Organism: uncultured Solirubrobacterales bacterium; assembly: GCA_963750365.1. Taxonomy (GTDB): domain Bacteria; phylum Actinomycetota; class Thermoleophilia; order Solirubrobacterales; family Thermoleophilaceae; genus JAAYBF01. Next base: position 1,430,626 of record CAVVQE010000002.1, on the reverse strand, counting down.
GAGGAGCGCAACGCCCGCGTGATCGCGCGCGAGATCGTCAGGCGCCGCCGGAAGGCGCCGATCGAGACCACCGGCCAGCTGGTGGCCGCCGTCGAGGCCGCGCTGCCCGCCGCCGTGCGCCGGCGATTTGGGGGGAGTTCCCCTGCAAAGCGCGTATTTCAAGCCATCCGAATCGTGGTCAACGACGAGCTCGAGGACCTGGACCGGGCGCTGCCGGGGGCCTGGTCGATCCTGGCCGAGGACGGCCGCCTGGCCGCGATCTCGTTCCACTCGCTCGAGGACCGGCGCGTCAAGCGCTTCCTGGCCGACCGCGCGCGCGGCTGCATCTGCCCGCCCGACCTGCCCGTCTGCCGCTGCGGGCGCACCCCCGAGGCCGAGCTGATCACGCGCCGCTCGGTGGTGGCCACGCCCGGCGAGGTGGCCGACAACCCGCGCTCGGCGTCCGCACGGCTGCGCGTGGCCCGCCGCATCGCGATCGGGAGGCGGGCTGATGTCCGCCGCGCCACTTCGCCGCCGCGTGCCCGCTCGGGCGCCTGCCGCCCCCGCCCGCCGCCCGCACGCCGCGCCGCGGCGCCCGGTTCCCGGCGTTCGCGCCGTGCGCCCGGCCGGCGCCGCCGTGCTGGACCGCCTGCTGTCGGGACGGCTCTGGATCGGGCTGGTGTTCCTGCTGCTGGTGGGCATCGTGTTCTTCAACGTCGACCTGCTGCGGATGAACCGCGACATCGCGGCCACCGCCCAGAAGGCCGAGACCGTCAAGCGCGAGAACGCCCGCCTGCGCGGCGACCTGGCGCGGCTGGGCTCCAGCGAGCGGATCCAGACCACTGCCGCTCAGCGCGGCCTGGTGCTACCGGCGGCGGGCGAGGTGCGCTACCTGAAGGCAAACCCCGGCGCCGACGCCAAGAACGCCCTGGCGCGGCTGACCGCCGGCACCGGCTCGGCCGGCACCGATGTGGTTCCGCCCGCGCAGTCCGAGCCCGGCGCCCAGGCGCAGAAGCAGGCCGCTGCGCCCGCGCCGGCGTCCCAGCCCCAGCCCCAGGCCGTCGCGCCCACACAAACCACGCCCGAACCCGCCGCGCCGCAGGCTCCAGCCACCGTGTCGCCGCAGGTCCCGGCGGCGGCCGCCACCCCACAGGGGCGGTAGGCGGTGCGGTCGACCCTGCTCGACCGCAGGATCGGACTCCTCTTCGCCATCTTCCTGCTGCTCCTGGGGCTGGCGACGCTGCGGGCGACCTGGCTGGGCACGGTCAAGGCCGACTCGCTGTCCAAGCGCGCGGCCGCGCCAGCAGGTCGAGGACCTGAAGGTTCCTGCCAGCCGCGGCACGATCACCGACCGCAAGGGCGTGGAGCTGGCGGTGTCCGAGGAGGCGACGACCGTGTTCGCCAACCCGATGCTGATCAAGGACCCCACGGACGTGGCAGCCCGGCTGGCGCCGCTGCTGGGACGCGACCAGAGCGAGCTGCTGCCGCTGCTGTCCGACAAGGACAAGGGCTTCGTGTACCTGCGCCGCAAGCTCGACCCGACGCTGGGCGACAAGATCGCCAAGCTGCGACATCGAGGGCATCGACACGGTGTCCGAGCCCAACCGCACCTACCCGCAGGGCGCGCTGGCCGGCCAGCTGCTGGGCTCGGTCGGGGTGGACGGCAACGGCCTGGCGGGCATCGAGCAGGAGTTCGAGAAGGACCTGCACGGCGAGGACGGCCAGCGGCGCCTGGTCAAGGACGCCACCGGCAAGGTCGTCAGCCTGGCCGACACCAGGCGCGAGCGAGTCGGGCGACGGACCTCAAGCTGACCATCGACGCCGCGCTCCAGGAGCGCGTCGAGGCGGTGCTGGGCCAGGTGGCTCGCGACCACCGCCCCAAGGGCGCCACCGCGCTGGTCATGGACCCGCGCAACGGCGAGCTGCTGGCCATGGCCAACTACCCGCGGGTGAACCCCAACGACCTGAGCGCGGCCCCCAAGGACGCGCTGCAGAACCGCTCGGTCGGGTCGGCGTTCGAGCCGGGCTCCACCTTCAAGGCGTTCACCGTCGCCGGCGCGCTGCAGGACGGCAAGGTCACGCCCCAGACCGAGCTGAACCTGCCGCTCGCAGATCCAGGTGGCCGACCGGACCATCGGCGAGGCCCACGACCGCGGCCCCGTGACGCTGACCACCGCCCAGATGCTGGCCCAGTCGCTCGAACGTCGGCTCGGTCATGATCGGCCAGAAGCTCGGCCCGCGGCGGTTCGACCACTGGGTGCGCAAGTTCGGCTTCGGCAAGCCCACCGGGGTCAGCCTGCCCGGCGAGGGCGGCGGCATCGTGCCGGCGCCCAAGGCCTACTCGGGCTCGTCGATGGGCAACCTGCCGATCGGCCAGGGCCTGGCCGTGACCCCGCTGCAGATGGCCGCCGGCTTCTCGGCGCTCGCCAACGGCGGCGTGATGCACCGCCCGCACGTGGTCGAGGGCCAGAGCGACCCCGGCAAGCGGGTCGTCTCGCGACGCACCGCGGACCAGGTGGCGCAGATGCTCGAGGGCGTGCTTGGCCGCCGGCGGCACCGCCCAGGAGGCCTCGATCCCCGGCTACAAGCTGGCCGGCAAGACCGGCACCGCCCAGAAGCCCGACCCCGAGAACGGCGGCTACTCCGAGTTCAAGTTCTTCTCCTCGTTCATCGGCTTCGCGCCGGCCCAGAACCCGCGGCTGATGGTGGCCGTGATGGTCGACGAGCCCACGATCGGCTACTACGGCGGCGAGGTGGCCGCGCCGGCGTTCGAGCAGATCGTCTCGTTCGCGCTGCCGTACATGAGGATTCCGCCGACGGGATAGCCATCCATGGCTATCCCGTAGACGGCCGTCACCTTGGCCGGCGGTCGGGATTCCTCCGACGGGATAGCCATCCATGGCTATCCCGTAAACGGCCGTCACCTGGCCGGTGTCGGATCCTCGGACGCCGTCCCCGGCCGGTGGAGCAGGCGCTGTCCCGTAAACACCGCGCTCCGCCGCCGGTCCATCTCCAGCGGCCATAGACTCCCCGCACCATGACCCTTCGAGACCTGATGGGTGATGGGGCCCCCGAGGTCGAGATCACGGGGCTGGCCTACTCGAGCAGGAGCGTCTCCGACGGGACGCTCTTCTTCTGTGTGCCCGGCTTCACGCTCCGACGGCCACGACTTCGCCCCCGACGCCGTCGAGCGCGGCGCCGCCGCGCTCGTGTGCCAGCGACCGCTGGGCCTCGGCGTGCCCGAGGTGGTGGTCGACGACGTGCGCGCCGCCATGGGCCCGGTGGCCGCCCGCTTCTACGGCGACCCCACGTCCAAGCTGCGCGTGGCGGGCATCACCGGCACCAACGGCAAGACCACCACGGCCTTCCTGATCCGCGACGTGCTCGAGGGCGCCGGCGTCCAGACCGGGCTGCTGGGCACGGTCAAGCAGGTCGTCGGCGGGCTCGAGGAGGCGGTCGAGCGCACCACGCCCGAGGCGATCGACCTGCAGGACACGTTCCGGCGCATGCTCAACGCGGGCGACGAGGCGTGCGCGATGGAGGTGTCCTCGCACGCGCTGGAGCTCGGCCGCGCCGACGGCATCCACTTCGCGGTGCAAGGTGTTCACCAACCTGACCCAGGACCACCTGGACTTCCACCCGACGATGGAGGCCTACTACCTGGCCAAGCGGCGCCTGTTCGACCAGCCGGGGCCGGCCGTGGTGAACGTCGACGACGAGTACGGCGCGCGCCTGGCCGGCGAGCTCGGCGACGCCATCACCTTCGCGGTCGAGGGCGCAGGCCGACTACCGCGCCGCGCGACGTGCGCTTCGACGTGCAGGGCGCCGCGTTCACGGTCGACACGCCGGACGGCCCGGTGGGCATGACCACCCGCCTGCCGGGCCTGTTCAACGTCGCAGAACGCGCTGGCCGCGTTCGCGGCGGCGCGCGCGATGGGCGTGGAGGCGGACGTGGCGGCGCGCGCGCTGGCGCAGGCGAGCCGCGTGCCCGGGCGCTTCGAGCCGGTCGAGGAGGGCCAGGACTTCGGCGTGCTGGTGGACTACGCGCACACGCCCGACTCGCTGGAGAACGTGCTGCGGGCCGCGCGCGAGCTGACCGAGGGCACGCTGCACGTGGTGTTCGGCGCGGGCGGCGACCGCGACCAGGCCAAGCGGCCGCTGATGGGCAAGGCGGCGGCCGACCACGCCGACCGGCGTGATCGTGACCTCCGACAACCCGCGCTCGGAGGACCCCGAGGCCATCGTCGACCAGGTGATGGCGGGCGCCGGCCCGGACGCCGAGCGCGAGGTCGACCGGCGCAAGGCGATCGCCCAGGCCGTGGCCGCGGCGCGCGCCGGGCGACGTGGTGGTCATCGCCGGCAAGGGCCACGAGCAGGGCCAGGAGTTCGAGGACGGGCGCAAGGAGCCCTTCGACGACGTCCAGGTGGCGCGCGAGGCGCTGAGGTCGCTCGAGTGAAGGGCCGGCGCGCGGATTGGATCGCGGCCGCCGCCGGCGGCCGGCTGGTGGCAGGCGACCCGGCGGCCGGCGATCGCGGCCGGGCCGTGGTGGACACCCGCGAGGTCCAGCCGGGCGACCTGTTCGTGGGTCTGCGCGGCCAGCGCGCCGACGGCGGTCGCTTCGCGGCCCGAGGCGCTGGCCGCCGGAGCCGGCGGCGTGCTCGTCGCACCCGAGCACGCCGAGCGGCCTGAGCGGGCGGCGTCGTGATCGCCGCGGACGACCCGCTGGCCGCGCTGCAGGCGCTGGCCCGAGGCTGGCGCCGCGAGCTGGGGGCCAAGGTCGTCGGCGTGACCGGCTCGACCGGCAAGACCTCGACCAAGGACATCCTGACCGCGCTCCTGGCCGCCCAGCGCCGCACCCACGCCAACCGCGCAGAACCTGAACACGGAGATCGGGCTGCCGCTGACCATCCTCGAGGCGCCGCCCGGCACGGAGGTGCTGGTGCTCGAGATGGCCATGCGCGGCGCAGGGCCAGATCGCCGAGCTGGTGGCCGATCGCCGAGCCCGACGTGGGCGTGATCGTGAACGTGGGCCCGGTGCACCTGGAGCTGCTGGGCACCGTCGAGCGCGTGGCGGCGGCCAAGGCCGAGCTGATCCGCGACCTGAGGCCGGGGCCGCCTGCGTGGTCCCCGCCGCCGAGCCGCTGCTGGACGCCGCACCTGCGCGACGATCTGGAGACCATCACCTTCGGGCCCGGGCGGCGACGTGAACGCTGCTGTCCTTCGACGCCGGCTGCGCCGAGATCGAGGCCCGGCGAGCACACGCTCGAGCTGGAGCTGACCTATTCCGAGCCGCACAACCTGCTGAACACGCTGGCCGCCGTGGCGGCCGCGCTGGCCGCTGGGCGTGCGGCCCGCGGGGCGCGTGGACGCCTGCGTTCTCGTCGCATGCGCGGGCGAGGTGGTGGAGCTGGCGGGCGGGGTGACGCGTGGTCAACGACTGCTACAACGCCAACCCGATGTCCATGCGGGCGGCCCTAGAGCACCTCGCCGAGACGCCCGCAGACCGGCGCGTCGCGGTCCTCGGCACCATGGCCGAGCTGGGCCCGCAGTCCGAGCGCCTTCCACCACGAGATCGGCCGCGAGGCAGCCGAACTGGGGATCGACGTCCTGATCACCGTCGGCGAGCAGGCCACGCCCTACGCGGACGAGTTCGACGGCGAGAGCTACTCCACGGGCCACGCCCGAGGAGGCCGGCGCCCTGCTCGACGAGATCGCGCTGCCGGGCGACCGGGTGCTGATCAAGGGCTCGCGCTCGGTCGGCCTCGAGAGGGTGCTGGCCTAGCCGTGGGCGAGATCCTGATCGGAGGCATGGCCTCCCTGCTCATCTGCATGTTCCTGGGGCCCAAGTTCATCGAGTGGCTGCGCGCGCAGGAGTTCGGCCAGCACATCCGCGAGGAGGGGCCCGAGGGTCACCACGGCAAGGCCGGCACGCCGACGATGGGCGGGATCGTGATCTTCGCGGCCGTGGCCGTGCCGTTCCTGATCCTGACCGACTACCGGGCGGTGAGCATGGCCGTGTTCGCCACCGCGCTCGCCACCGCGGGCCTGGGGCTTGCCGACGACCTGGCCAAGGTGCGCAAGAAGCGCTCGCTGGGCGTCTCGGGCAAGACCAAGCTGGCCGTGCAGGCGCTGATCGCGATCGGCCTGTGGCTGGTGGCCACCGAGTACGTGGGGCTCAACGACACGCTGCTGCTGCGGGTGGTCGACGCTCTCGGTCGCCGCTGGGCTACTTCTATCCGGTGCTGATCCTTCTGGTGCTCATGGGCGCCACCAACGGCGTGAACCTGACCGACGGCCTGGACGGTCTGGCGGCTGGCTGCTGCGCAATCGTGCTGCTGGCCTTCACCGCCATGACGTTCATCACCGGCGGCCCCGCGCAGCAGGACCTGGCGCTGTTGTCCGCCTGCCTGGTGGGGGCGTGCGTGGGCTTTCTGTGGTTCAACTCGTTCCCGGCGTCGGTGTTCATGGGCGACACCGGATCGCTCGGCTTGGGCGGCGCTATCGCCGCGCTGGCCGTGATGACCAAGACCGAGGTGCTGCTGCTGCTGATCGGCGGCATCTTCGTGATCGAGGCCCTGTCGGTGCTGATCCAGGTCTTCGCCTTCCAGCGCTTCAGGCGGCGCGTCTTCCTGATGGCGCCGATCCACCACCACTTCGAGATGATGGCCTGGTCGGAGACCAAGATCATCCTGCGCTTCTGGATCGTGGCCGCGATCTGCTAGCGCGATCGGGTTCACCCTGTACCAGCAGTCCATTGCCTAGCCGCCCGCCACTGCCGCCGGGTCCCTACCTGGTGGTCGGCCTGCGGCGGTCGGGGCTGGCGGCGGCCCGGATGCTGGCCGGCCACGGTGAGGTGATCGGCCTGGACTCCGGCCAGGTCGACGCCGCCACCGGACTTCGAGGCGCACGTGGGCGTTGACGGCGTGGATCTGCTGGAGCGTGTGGCCACCGTCGTCAAGAGCCCCGGCGTGCCGTGGTCCGCGCCGGTGATCGCCGCCGCGGTCGGACGGGGCATCGAGGTCACCGGCGAGCTCGAGCTGGCCTGGCGGCTGCTGGACGGCCACCCGTTCGTGGCCGTGACCGGCACCAACGGCAAGACCACCACGGTCGAGTTGCTGGGGGCCATCTGGCGCGAGGCGGGGCTGGCGGTGGAGGTGGCGGGCAACGTCGGGCGGCCACTGGCCGACCTCGTGGGCGCGGTGGCGCCGGGCGCGACCGTGATCTGCGAGGCATCGAGCTTCCAGCTCGAGGACAGCTCGGCCTTCGCGCCCGACTGCGCGGTGCTGCTGAACATCCAGCCCGACCACCTGGATCGTCACGGCACGCTGGAGGACTACACGGCGGCGAAGCTGAAGATCTTCGCCCACGATCCCCCGCATCGGGTCAGGCCCGAGGACCTGGCCGATGATCCTTTCGACCTGGGATCCGTGCGGCTGCGCGGCGACCACAACCGCGAGAACGCCCGGGCGGCCGCGCTCGCCGCCGACGCGATGGGCGTGCCGCGCGCGGCGATCGTGAGCGCGCTCGAGCAGTTCGCCGGCGTGCCCAACCGGCTGGAGGAGGTGGCCGGCGCGCAGGGCGTCCTGTACGTGAACGACTCCAAGGCCACCAACCCCGCCTCGGCCGTCAGGGGCATCGAGTCGTTTGCCGGCGGGGTGCACGTGATCCTCGGCGGCAGCCTCAAGGGCGGGGACTTCGCGAGCCTGCGCGGCCCCGTGAGCGAGCGCTGCCGGGCCGCCTACCTGATCGGCCAGGCGGCGCCCGCGCTGGCCGCCGACCTGGACGCCACCGTCCCGCTGCACCAGTGCGGGACGCTGGACCGGGCGGTCCAGCAGGCCGCGGCGGCGGCGCGTGACGGCGACGTCGTGCTGCTTTCGCCGGCCTGCGCCAGCTTCGACCAGTTCGCGGACTACGAGGCGCGCGGAGAGCGGTTTCGCGAACTGGTGGCCGGCCTGGGATGAATCCGGCGATGGGCGTCGAAACAGCTTCTGATGCCGCCGAGCAGGACCCCGCGCGTGAAGCGCCCCGTGGAGTACTCGATCCTCTACACGGCCACGCTCTGCACGCTGGCGGTGGGCGCGGTCATGGTCTACTCGGCCAGCTCGGCCGAGTCGCTGCTGCAGGGCAACGGCGGCGACCCGGCGATGTACCTCAAGCGGTACGTGTTCCTGGGGCTGATCGGCCTGTTCGCGCTGCACTGGTTCTCCCGCCACGGCCTGGCGGCGGTCAAGCGGCTGACGCCTCTGCTCCTGGGAGTTGCCTTCGCCCTGACCGTGGCGGTCATGCTGCCCGGCATCGGCGTGACCATCAACGGCGCCACCCGCTGGCTGGGCGCCGGCCCGCTGCAGTTCCAGCCCTCCGAGCTGCTGAAGGTCGCCCTGGTGCTCTACGCGGCCCGGCTGCTGGCCGAGCGACCCGCGTCGGTCAAGGCGCTGGGCACGCTCTGCAAGCCGCTGCTGCTGGTCGTGGGCGCGGCGTGCCTGCTGCTGCTCAAGCAGCCCGACATGGGCACGGCGATGGTCATCTGCTTCTCGATCGGCTGCCTGCTGCTGGCCGCCGGCGTGCCGATGCGGTTGCTGGGAACGCTGGGGGGCGGGCTGTTCGTGCTGGCGGCCGGCCTGGCGGTGGTCGAGCCCTACCGGATGGCCCGCATCACAGCCTTCATCGACCCGTTCAAGGATGCGGGCGACAGCGGCTTCCAGGCCGTGCAGGCCCTGACCGCCATCGGCTCCGGCGGCCTCTTCGGCGTCGGCCTCGGCGAGTCGGTGCAGAAGATCTTCTACCTGCCCGAGGCCCACACCGACATGATCCTGGCCATCATCGGCGAGGAGCTGGGGGTGGTGGGCATGGCCGGGGTGGCCACCCTCTACGGGATGATCGGCTACGCCGGGTTGCGCGCCGCCAAGGCCGCGGCGGACCCGTACTCCAAGCTCGTGGCGACCGGCATCACGTGCCTGATCCTGTCCCAGGCCACGCTGAACTTCTTCGCCGTGCTGGGCATGGCGCCGCTGACCGGCGTACCGCTGCCGTTCATCTCCTATGGGTCCACCAACCTGATCGTGCTGCTGGCCGGCATGGGCCTGGTGCTGAACGTGGCCGCCACCGGCGGCCTGCCCGCCCGGGCGGCCAAGCCGCGCCTGCACCCGATCGAGGGAGGCCGCGATGCCCACGATCGTGATCGCCGCGGGCGGGACGGCGGGACACGTGGTCCCGGCACTGGCCGTCGCCGCCGCGCTGCGGGATAGCGGCGCGCGAGGTCGAGTTCGTCGGCGGGCGAGCGTGCCGAGGCGGAGCTGGTGCCGGCAGCTGGTTTCCCGCTCCACCCCCTGCGCGTCGAAGGAATCGACCGGCGCAACCCGCTGAAGGCCGCGCGCGCCGTGGGGCTCGCGGGCGCCGCGACGTGGCGCGCGCGCAGGCTCCTGCGCACGCTCGGCGCCGATGCCGTGATGGGCGGGGGCGGCTACGTGGCCGCACCCGTGGGGCTGGCGGCGCGCTCGCTGGGGCTGCCGGTGGTGGCCACCGAGGCCGACAGCCACCTGGGGATCACCAACCGGCTGCTGGCTCGCTTCGCCCGCCGTGTGTTCCTGGCCTTCCCGATCGCTGGCCGCGAGGGCGAGCGCTACCGCGTCGTGGGCCGCCCGATCCCGGCCGGCACTGGTAGCGCGGACCGCAACGCGGCGCGTGAGCGCTTCGGCATCGCGCCCGACCAGACGTGCCTGCTGGTGTTCGGCGGCTCGCTCGGCGCCCGGCGCATCAACCAGGCCGCGCTCGGCGCCTTCGGCTCCGGCGCGCCCGTGGCCGTGCTGCACGCGGCCGGCCGGCGCGACTACGACGATCTGGCCGCCCGCCTGGCCGACCTGGGATCACCGCCGCACTACCACCTGCACCCCTACATCGAACCGTTCGCCGACGCGCTGGCCGCGGCGGACCTGGTGGTCGCCCGCTCGGGCGGATCGGTGCTGGAGGTGGCGGCCGCCGGCCTGCCGTCGGTGCTCGTCCCCTACCCGCACGCCACGGCCGATCACCAGACGCTGAACGCGCGCCATATGGAGCGCGCCGGGGCGGCGGTGGTCGTGCCCGACGGTCAGCTGGACGGGCCGCGGCTTGCGCGGGAGGTGGCGGCGCTGCTGGGCGTGCCGGAGCGGATGGCGGCCATGGGCCGCGCGGCGCGCGCGGTCGCGCGGCCGGACGCGGCGCGTGTGGTGGCCGACGAGCTGCTGGCGCTGGCCGAGGGCCCTAGGGGCACTTCAGCGGCTTCGACGACTTCGGCTTGACGCAGCGGTCGACGCGGGCGGGCGCCGAGCCGCGGCGGAAGCGAAGCCGGACGTACTTGCCCAGCGTGTTGCCCTTGCGCACGGTGACCACGACCACGGTGCCGGCCCGCATCCGGCGCTGGAGGCGGCGCAGCGTGACGGTTCGGCTCTTCTTGGACTTGCGTACGCGCACGCGGCTCTTGCGGAACGGGCAGGCGCGGCCCTTGCAGGCCGCGTTGATCGTCGACCCGCCCGGGACCCGGCGCAGTCGCAGCGTGGAGATGCGGGTCGTCCGGCCGGCCACGCGGCCGTCGATGAGCAGCGTCGGGAACGGCGAGAGCCGGCTGAGCCTGGCCTTGGCAGGCACGAAGCCGGTGGCCACGAGCACGCCGGTTGCGCCCGCCACGTTGGTGCCGGTGACCCCCAGCACGAGCCTGTCGCCAACGTCGGCCGCTCGCACGCGGTAGCTGGCGCCGGACCCGACCGCGGTGCAGCTGCCCCCCGTGGCGCAGCTCGACCACTTGAAGGAGTAGCGAATGGGATCAGTGCCGGTCCACTGGCCCAGCGCCACCCCGAGCACGTTGCCCTCACGGGCGTCGCCGGTGATCGTCGGCGCGACCACGTTCTGGGGAGCGCTGGGCAACACGGGCGCCGGCGCGATCGGGTTGCTGACAGCGTCCGCGGTCCGGGTGCGGGTGCTGCCGAACGCGCTGCGGGTCCCCTCCACCCGCAGCAGCATCACCGCGCCCTGGTCGGCAGGGCCGACCGCGTAGCTGAGGTCGGTGTCGCCCGTGCTGACGCATGTGTTGGTGGCGGGCACGCAGCGCAGCCAGCGGCTGCTCAGGTCGGTATCCGACTCCCACGTGCCGCGGGTTCCGGTGAGCGTGCCGCCCACCTGGGGGCTGCCCGTGACCGTCGGCGCGGGGTTCGGGTTGCTCACGTTCGGTGGCAGCAGCCCGCTCGTCTGGTCCGGCGGCGTCTCATAGGTCTCGGCGGCCAGCGCCTGCCCAGGACAGGCGGCCGCCAGCAGCAGCCCGAGTACTAGCGCGCGGCGGATGGATCGGGAGGTCACGCAGGAGATGATGCCGAAACCCGCGGGAGCGGGCGCAGTTGCGCCGCCGCCGAACGTACAGTGCGGTGATGGCCCCCGCCAGAATGTCCGAGCGCCGTCTGCACTTCGTGGGCATCGGCGGCGCCGGCATGAGCGGGCTGGCGCTGGTGTGCGCCCAGCTGGGGGCTCAGGTCAGCGGCTCGGACCGCTCCGAGTCGTCGTACACGGAGCGCCTGCGCCAGGCTGGCGTAACGCCCTCGATCGGCCACGCGGCGGACAACGTGCCGTCGGGGGCCGAGCTTGTGGTGTCCACCGCCATCCCGGAGGACAACCCGGAGCTGGTGGCCGCGCGCGATGCCGGCGCGGTGGTAATCCATCGCGGCACGCTCCTGGGCCAGGTGGCATCGCTCAAGCGCGCCATCGCGGTCGCGGGCACGCACGGGAAGACCACCACCTGCGGCATGCTGGCCCACGTCCTGCTGGCGTGCGGGCGCGAGCCCGCGTTCCTGATCGGCGGCGAGCTGCGCTCGGAGGGAACCAACGCGGCGTGGGGGGCGGGCGAGTGGATCGTGGTCGAGGCCGACGAGTCAGACCGCTCGTTCCTGGAACTGCCGCGCGACGTGGCGGTGGTCACCAACATCGAGCTCGACCACCACCACACGTACTCGTCTCTGGCCGAGCTACAGGCCGCGTTCGCGCAGTTCGCGGGCGGGGCCGGGGTACGCATCGCGGGCCCCGGCGCCAACCTGGACGACGCTCTGACCTACGGCGTCGAGGAGGGCGTGCTCCGCGCCGAGTCGATCGAGCTCAGGCCGCTGGGCGCGCGCTTCGAGGTCTCCGGGGTTCCAGTTGAGCTGTCGGTGCCCGGTCGCCACAACGTGGAGAACGCGCTGGCGGCGCTGGCAGCCTGCCGCGAGGCCGGCGTGCCGCTGGACGAAGCCGCGCCGGCGCTGGCGGGCTATACCGGTGCTGGACGCCGCTTCGAGGAGCACGGCCATACGGCGTCCGGCGCGCGCGTGTTCGACGACTACGCCCACCACCCGACCGAGGTCCGCGCCACGCTCGAGGCCGCCCGTACGCTGGGGGCGCAGCGCCTGGTCGCGTGCTTCCAGCCGCACCTCTACTCCCGCACGCGGGAACTGGCCCGCCAGTTCGGCGCCTCGCTGGCCGTGGCGGACGTGGTGTCGGTGGTCGACGTGTACCCGGCGCGTGAGCAGGCCAGCGACTTTCCCGGCGTCTCCGGGCTGATGGTGGCCCAGGCCGCCGCTGACGCGGCGCCCGGACGGCGCGTGCTGTGGACACCGACCCTGGCCGAGGCCGCGCGACGCCTGGAGGCCGAGCTGGGGGAGGGTGACGTGCTGCTCACGCTCGGCGCAGGCAACGTCGACGACCTGGCGAAGGAACTCACGTGAGCGCGCCCGAAGGTGTCCAGCCCGATTTCCCGCTGGCGCGGCTGACCACGGTGCGGACCGGGGGACCGGCCGACTTCTACGGTCGCCCCGAAAGCGCCGACCGGCTGGTGGAGCTGCTGGCCTGGGCCGACTCGGAGGATCGCCAGGTAGGAGTGATCGGCTCGGGATCGAACCTGCTGGTAGCCGATGCCGGATTCCGCGGACTCGCCATCAAGCTGGACGGGCCGCTCGCTCAGACCGAGCGCGACGGCCGGCGGCTGCGCTGCGGCGGCGGCGCACGCCTGCCCTCGGTGGCGGCCCGTGCTGCGCGCGAGGGCCTGGCCGGGCTGGAGTTCGGAGTGAACATCCCGGGCACGGTCGGCGGCGCGGTGAAGATGAACGCAAACGCCTACGGCGGCGACCTGTCACGCGTGCTCGAGTGGGCCGACGTGGCCACGCCCGCCGGAATCGAGCGGCGCGAGCCCGCTGACTTCGATTTCAGCTACCGCCGCTCCAACATCGGCCCGCGCGAGGTGGTGGCCGAGGCCTCGTTCCTGCTCGAGCAGGCCGATCCGGCCGATGTCAAGGCCAGCCTGGCCGACATGCGTGCCCGCCGCCGAGCTGCCCAGCCCTCCGGCATCAAGACGTTCGGCAGCACGTTCAAGAACCCCGACGCCCCCGAGGCCGACGGCCGTAGCGCGGGCGTCCTGCTCGACCAGGCGGGCTGTCGCGGCCTGACCGTCGGGGGAGCCCGCCTGTCGCCGGTGCACGCCAACTTCGTCGAGAACCATGACAACGCGACCACGGCCGACATCGTGACGCTGATGGCCGAGGCCAGGCGGCGGGTGCGCGAGGAGTTCGGCATCGAGCTGGAGGCCGAGGTGCAGACGCTCGGCGAAGTCGGCAGCTGGGACGACGCGGCATGAGCGGGGCAGCGGCCGCGGCGCGGCGCCTGCGCGTGCTCTCGCCCCGACGTGCCCTGTCCGCGCCGCGGCGGCTGCTGACCACCGTCCCGCCGCACCTGCGCCGGCGCCTGATCGTGGCGCTGGCGCTCGCCGGGGTGCTGTTCGGCCTCTACATGGTCTGGCTTCGCGATATCGGGCTCGTGGCGGTCGAAAAGGTGCAGGTCACGGGCCTGACGGGCAAGGACGCCGCTCAGGCCACCGCGGCGCTCGAGGAGGCGGCACACGGCTCGACCACGCTGCACGTGGACCGGGCGGCGATCGACGCGGTGGCCGACCGGTTCCCGGTCATCCACTCGGTCCGGATCCAGACGGACTTTCCCAACGCCATGAGCATCGCCGTGGTCGAGCAGCGCCCGGCCGCGATGCTGGTGGCCGGCTCCCGCCGCATCCCCGTCGCCGCCGACGGGTCGGTGCTCACGGCGCTGACCATCAAGGGCTCACTGCCCACGATCAAGGTCGAGCCCGGCAACGTGCCCGATCGTCGCCTGACCCCCAGCAGCACCCTCGATGCCGTGCGCGTGGCCGGCGGCGCCCCGGCCGCCCTGACCGCGCGGCTGGAGTCGGTCACCAAGGACCGCTCCAAGGGCTGGGTGGTGCAGGTCAAGGACGGCCCCGAGCTGATCTTCGGCGCGGCCGCCTCCGTGGCCACCAAGTGGACCGCAGCAACGCGTGTCCTGGCCGACCGTGACGCCGCCGGCGCCGACTACATCGACCTGAGCATTCCCGGCAGGCCCACGGCCGGCGGCCTGCCCGTGCAGACGGTGGCCCCGGTGGCGCCGGCTGGTGCCGACACCCCGGCCGGACCCGGTGCCGGCGAGCAGGCGCCGGCGCCGGCCACGCCCCAGACCGCCACGCCCGGACCCGCCCCGCCGGCTACGGCCGCGCCCACCCAGACCCCCCCGCCTGCCGCGCCACAAGCGGGGACGCAGGGCACCGAGCCATGAGCCTCAACCCTATAGCTGTGGTAGAGACTTCTGCCAACACTCAACGTCCGATCGAGCTTCAGAATGCATGATTCCTTGCGCAACCTGTTGACATCGAGTTGAGATGCCGCTTACAGTCCCGACTTTGCAGGCATCCTTGAGTTATCCGGAAACCCTCAAGGATTGCTTCACGTCCGGACGGAACCCCCGAGCACCAGAGGCGAGGATCTAGGCAATGGACACGGGCAGCTACCTGGCGGTCATCAAGGTCGTCGGAGTCGGTGGAGGTGGGACCAATGCGGTCAACCGCATGGTCGACGCCGGCCTGAAGGGGGTCGAGTTCATCGCCGTGAACACGGACGCCCAGGCGCTGCAGATGTGCGACGCCGACATCAAGCTCCAGATCGGGGACCAGCTGACGCGCGGCCTCGGCGCCGGCGCGGACCCCGAGACCGGCTACGGCGCGGCCAACGAGAGCCGCGACGAGCTCAAGGAGGCGCTCAAGGGCGCGGACATGGTGTTCGTCACCGCGGGCGAGGGTGGCGGCACCGGCACGGGCGCCGCGCCCGTGATCGCCGAGGTGGCCAAGCAGGAGATCGGCGCGCTGACCGTTGGCGTGGTCACCCGGCCGTTCGACTTCGAGGGCAGCCAGCGCAAGCGCCAGTCCGACGAGGGGATCGACCGCCTGCGCGAGCAGGTGGACACGCTGATCGTGATCCCCAACGAGAAGCTGCTGGCGGTGGTCGAGCGGCGCACGTCGCATCCTCGAGGCCTTCCGCGAGGCCGACAACGTCCTGCGCCAGGGCGTACAGGGCATCACCGACCTGATCACGATCCCCGGCCTGATCAACCTGGACTTCGCCGACGTTCGCACGATCATGCACGACGCCGGCTCGGCGCTGATGGGCATCGGTGAGGCCAACGGCGAGAACCGCGCGGGCGAGGCGGCCAAGGCTGCGATCTCGTCGCCGCTGCTCGAGCAGTCGGTCGAGGGCGCGACCGGCATCCTGCTGAACATCACCGGCGGGCAGGACCTGGGCCTGTTCGAGGTCAACGAGGCGGCCGAGATCATCCAGCAGGCCGCCGACCAGAACTCCAACATCATCTTCGGCGCCGTGGTCGACGACGGCCTCGGCGACGGCGTCCGGGTCACCGTGATCGCCACCGGGTTCGACGGACCGAGCGGCGGCTCGCTGTTCACCGACGACAGCACCGGGCGTCGCCGCGAGCCGCGCCGCCGGGACGTGTCGATGGACGACCGCCAGCGCAGCTCGCTGGAGATCTCCGACGACGACATCGACATCCCGAGCTTCCTCAAGGACTGAGGATGGCGCCGGGGGTCGCGCGACCCCCGGAACCCCCGCGCCGCGGTGTTCTCTGCCGACGGCGTGGTGCAGGGCGCCATCGCCTCGCTACCTCCGAGGGTTCGCCGGGGGTCTCGCGACCCCCGGAACCCCGCGCCGCGGTGTTCTCTGCCGACGGCGTGGTGCAGGGCGCCATCGCCTCGCTACCTCCGAGGGTTCGGCCGCTCAGCGCCCGTGTGTGGAACGCGCGGCGGGCGCCCCCGAAGGGACGCCCGAGCGCTGGGTGGGTGTGGCCGCGGGGCAGGCGCCCGCGGCCCGGTGTTGGCTACTGCTTGAGCCGGAACTTCTTGACGTAGGCGCGTGACTTGTTGCCGGCGCGGTCGGTGGCCACGGCCGTGACGCGGTAGCGGCCGCCGGCCAGCTGCCTGCGCAGGCCGAGCTTGTTGGCGCCCCGCTTGCCGGACAGCGACGAGCGGCTGACCTGCACGTAGCGCGACCGGTTGCCGATCCTGCGGCGCTTCTGGATCTTGACCTTGACCTTTGCCTTCTCGCTCAGGCGGAATGACAGCTTGCCCTTGCGGAGCTTCATCGAGCCGAGCTTGGGGGCGCGGCGGTCGCACTTGCCGGCCGTGCTGGCTTGCGACGGGCACTTGTCCTGGGTCTCGTCGCCGTAACCGTCACGGTCGCGGTCGGCTTCGACGCTGGCCTGGACCAGCAGCTCGCCGGTGCCGCTCGGGTATGTCGAGGCGCGTGCGGCCGCCCCGTTCACCAGCGGCGGCGACCACACGTAGGTGAATTTGTCGCCGCTGGAGTTGTAGGTCACCTGCGCGTTCACGGTGTCCAGCGCCAGGTGCTGCCCGCGCGAGACCGGCACCCGTGTGGCGTGCTGCTCGATCTGGCCGTTGGCCGTCAGGGTCACCTGCTTGCCGCTGGCCTTGGCCGACGCTGTGGCCGAATCGGGGCTCTGGCGGGTGATGGCGGCCACGCGCGGAGTCACGCGCACCGGGCTGCCGGCCAGCGAGGGCAGGGCCCGAACCTTGAACTTGGTGATCACGCCGGTGACCGGCGAGCCACCCGAGTACGGGTCGCCGTTGGGGTCGCTGGGGTGGATGTAGGACACGTACGTGCACGGCGGCGTGGAGCACTCCGCCGAGTTGGCCGGTTCGTTGAGCAGGCGGCTGCCGAACGAGTCGGCGGCCATGCCCGAGGCCGGCAGCGCCAGCAGCGTGCCGGCGGCCAGCGCGAGGGCGGTGTTCATTCGGTTGATCTGGGGCTTGCGGAACATTTTGGGTCCTCCGTGGTGGTGGTGGTGGGGATGCGGTATGAACACCCTCTTCCGGCGGGCCCGTGCGGTCTGTAGCGGGGGCTACACAGCCGGCGTAAAGCTCGTGGCGCGGGCGCCGGTAACCTCTCCGTCCTTGTCTGAGGCCGTGGACACGCTGCGTCGTACGCCGCTCTTCGACCGCCACCAGGCGGCGGGGGCGAAGATCGTCCCGTTCGCGGGCTGGGAGATGCCCGTGCAGTACGAGGGCGTCCGCCAAGAGCACCTGGCCGTGCGCCAGGGGGCCGGGATGTTCGACGTGTCGCACATGGGCGAGGTGGTCACCAGCGGCCCGGACGCCGAGCGCTTCCTGCAGCGGCTGCTCTCGAACGACATCACCAAGCTGGCCGAGGGCGGCGCCCAGTACTCCGTGCTCTGCCGCGACGACGGCGGCGTGCTGGACGACCTGTTCACCTACCGGCTCGGCGACCGCTTCCTGACCGTGACCAATGCGGCCAACCACGCGCGCGACTTCGCCTGGCTTGCCGAGCACGCCGAGGGCTTCGACGTGAAGGTCGAGGATGCCGCCGACCGCTACGCCATGCTCGCCGTCCAGGGCCCCGAGGCCCGTTCGATCGTGGGTGCCCTGGTCCAGGGCGCCCTGCCGGAGCGCATGCGCACGGCCACGGTGGGCTTCACCGGTACCCAGGTTCTGGCGTGTGGCACCGGCTACACGGGTGAGGACGGCGTCGAGCTGTTGATCCCGCCCGATGCGGCCGCCGGCGTATGGGACGCGCTGGTGGAGGAGGGCGTGGTGCCGGCCGGGCTGGCCGCGCGCGACACGCTGCGCACCGAGGTGTGCTTCCACCTGTACGGCAACGACCTCGACGCCGAGCACAACCCGCTCGAGGCGGGCCTGGGCTGGGCCGTGAAGCTGGACACCGACTTCATCGGCGCGGAGGCGCTGCGCGAGGCCGACACCGGCCGCAAGCTGGTGGCCTTCGCCTTCACCGGGCCGGGCATCCCGCGCCAGGGCAACAAGGTGTTCGCGGAGATGGGCGAGGGCGTGGTCACCAGCGGCACGATGTCGCCCTCGCTGGGCTACGGCATCGGCATGGCCTACGTGCCAGATGATTCCGCCGACCCGGGTACCAAGATCGAAGTTGACGTACGCGGAAGGGCGCGGGCCGCCGAGGTGCGCTCGAAGCCTTTGTACAAGCGACCTGAGACCGAGGAGTAATGGCCGAGAGCTATCCGGAGGACCTGAAGTACCACCCCGAGCACGATTGGGCGCGCATCGAGGGCGATACGGCCACCTTCGGCATCACCTGGTACGCCCAGGACGCGCTCGGCGAGGTCGTGTTCTACGACCCGCCCGAGGTCGGCGCGATGGTGGCCAAGGACCAGCCCTACACCGAGGTCGAGTCCGTGAAGGCCGTCTCCGACGTGTTCGCGCCGCTCTCCGGAGAGGTGGTCGAGGTCAACGAGGCCCTCAACGACACGCCGGAGAACATCAACAGCGACCC
This sequence comes from uncultured Solirubrobacterales bacterium, assembly GCA_963750365.1. GTDB lineage: Bacteria > Actinomycetota > Thermoleophilia > Solirubrobacterales > Thermoleophilaceae > JAAYBF01. The sequence continues at coordinate 1,411,972 of CAVVQE010000002.1, read as the reverse complement.
CTACGGCGACGGCTGGCTGGTCAAGGTCAAGCTCTCCGAGCCGGCCGAGCTGGAATCCCTGCTCGACGTTGGGGCGTACAAGGAGTTGTTGGAGAGCTAGAAAGCAGGTTTCAGGTGTCAGGTGTCAGGCTTAGGCCCGCGCCGGTCCGAGCGGCGCCGAGCCCGCGGACCTGAAACCTGAAACCTGACACCTGAAACCTGATGAGCACCTACACCTCCGCCACAGACGACGACCGCAAGGCCATGCTGGACGCGATCGGCGTCGGCTCGCTCGACGAGCTGTTCTCCGAGATCCCTGAGGCCGTCCGCCTGGACCGGCCGCTGGACATCCCGGCCGGCATGTCCGAGACCGAGGTGTTCGACCACCTGAGCTCGCTGGCGGCGCGCAACGTGCACGCCGACGCGCAGACCACCTTCCTGGGCGCGGGCATGTACGACCACTACGTGCCTTCGATCATCGATTCGCTGCTCTCGCGGTCGGAGTTCCTGACTCCGTACACGCCCTACCAGCCCGAGATCAGCCAGGGCGGGCTGCAGGTCATGTTCGAGTTCCAGACCGCGATCTCCGAGCTGACCGGCCTGCCGGTCTCCAACGCGTCGGTCTACGAGGGCCCGAGCGCCGTCGCCGCCGCGGGCTACCTGGCCAAGCTGGAGACCAAGCGCTCGAAGTTCGTGACCTCGCGCGGCCTTCACCCGCACTCGCGTGACGCGCTGGCCACCCACGCCGCCGGCTACGACATGACCATCGACGAGGCGGGCCTGACGGCGGAAGGCGCCACCGACGCCGACGCGCTGGCCGCCCTGATCGACGACGACGTGGCCGCCGTGTTCATCCAGCAGCCCAACTTCCTGGGCACGGTCGAGGACGTTGCCGCGCTCGGCGAGGCTGCCAAGGCCAAGGGCGCGCTGTTCGTGGTCGCCGCCGACCCGCTGCCGCTGGGCATCCTCGAAGCTCCGGGCCGCCAGGGCGCCGACATCGTCGTCGGCGAGGGCCAGAGCCTGGGCAACCGCCTGGACTACGGCGGGCCCTCGTTCGGCTTCTTCGCCGCCTCGGACCGCTTCATCCGCAAGATGCCCGGCCGGATCGCGGGCGAGACGCGCGACATGGATGGCAAGCGCGGGTTCGTGCTCACCCTGCAGACGCGCGAGCAGCACATCCGGCGCGAGAAGGCCACGCACAACATCTGCACCGCTCAGGCGCTGAACGCGCTGGCGGGAGTGGTCTACCTGTCGTGGCTGGGACGCAGGGGCCTGGTCGAGCTCGGCGAGCTGATGCTCAAGCGCACCCACTACGCCCGCGAGACCCTCGGCCTCGAAGCCATCAACCCCGGCCCCGTCGTGCGCGAGTTCGCCGTCCGCGTGCCCGACCTCGACGGCTTGTTCGAGCGCGCCCGCGAGGCCGGCATCAACCCCGGCTACCGCCTGGCCGACACCTACCCCGAGTACGGGGACGGGCTGCTGATCGCGCTGACCGAGCGCCGCAGCCGCGCGGACATCGACCGGCTGGCCTCCGTGGTGGCCGCCACGCGTGAGGAGGTCGGCGCCTGATGGCGAGCGAAGTCGTCCTGGACCCACGTGCCGACGAGCAGACGGTGACGATCTACGAGCGCTCGGTGCAGGGCCGGCGCGCGTTCGTGCCGCCAGCCGACGACGTCCCCGACGTCGCGGTCGCGGAGCTGCTCCCGGACTGGGCCCGCCGCAGCGAGCCGGCCGCCCTGCCGGAGGTCTCCGAGCCGGAGATCGTGCGCCACTACAACGGCCTGTCCAAGAAGAACTTCGACCTCGACACGGGCTTCTACCCGCTGGGCTCGTGCACGATGAAGCACAACCCCAAGCTGCACGAGCGCGTGGCCGCGCTGCCGGGCCACGCCCGCCTGCACCCGCTGCAGGACCCCGAGCAGGCGCAGGGCGCGCTGGAGCTGATGTACAACCTGCAGGTCGCCCTCGGCGAGGTGGCCGGGCTGCCGCACGTGTCGCTGCAGCCCTCGGCGGGCTCGCACGGCGAGCTGGCCGGTCTGCTGCTCACGCGCGCCTACCACGAGGACCGCGGCGAGCAGCGCACGAAGGTGCTCACGCCCGACACCGCGCACGGCACGAACCCGGCCACGGTCACGATGGCCGGCTACGAGGTCGTGAAGGTGGGCACCGACGAGCACGGCGGCGTGGACATCGACGACCTGCGCGCCAAGGCCGACGACCAGGTGGCGTGCCTGATGCTCACCAACCCCAACACGCTCGGGCTGTTCGACCGCAACATCGAGCAGATCGCGTCGATCGTGCACGACGTGGGCGGCACCCTCTACTACGACGGGGCCAACCTGAACGCCGTGATGGGCATCTCGCGCCCCGGCGACATGGGCTTCGACATCGTGCACTACAACCTGCACAAGACCTTCACCCAGCCGCACGGCGGCGGCGGGCCGGGCGCCGGCCCGATCGCATGCTCGGACCGCATCGAGCCGTTCCTGCCGCGCCCGCAGGTGGTCAAGCTGCCTGAAACCGAGGGGAGGAACGGAGACCGTCGTGAACGGTCGAGTCCGGACCAGCCATCTTCTCGCTCGACCACGACCGGCCCAAGTCGATCGGCAAGATGCGCGGCTTCCAGGGCAACTTCGGCGTGTTCGTGCGCTCCTACGCCTACATCTGCTCGCTGGGCGCCGAGGGCCTGCAGGAGGCCTCCGAGATGGCGGTGCTGAACGCCAACTACCTCAAGGCGCGCTGGCCGAGGAGGGCATCGCCGAGTACCTGCCGATCGCCTTCGACCGCCACTGCATGCACGAGTTCGTGCTCTCGGGCGCGGGCGCCAAGGACAAGCTGGGCATCAAGACGCTGGACATCGCCAAGCGGATGCTCGACCACCAGGTGCACCCGCCGACGGTCTACTTCCCGCTGCTGGTGGACGAGGCGCTGATGGTCGAGCCCACCGAGACCGAGCCCAAGGAGCGTCTGGACCACTTCGCCGACGTGGTCCGCGCGATCCTGACCGAGGCGGCCGAGGACCCGGAGATCGCCCGCAACGCGCCGTACACGACCTCGGTGCGCCGTCTGGACGAGGCGGGCGCCGCGAAGAACCCCGTGGTGCGCTGGACGCCGGAGGACCCGAATCCCGGCGACCCGGACAAGGCCGGCTCGGCCGACGGCGAGTCCTCCGGCGCGCTGTAGCGCGCGGTGGACGCCGAGCGCCAGCAGCGACTGAACCGGATCCAGGTCTGGGGCTTCGTGGTCGCGGCAGTCGGCGCCGCGCTCACGCTGCCGATCGTCGGCGTGGCGTTCGGCCTGGCCGCGGTGGCGCTGACCTATCGCACCCCGCTTCCGCCCGCGCGCGCGGCCGGGCTCGCGCTGGCGCTGCTGTGTCTGGTGCTCGCCGTGACCGGCGTGGGCACCGGCGACGGCGGCGGCCTGGTCGACTAGGGCTGCGCGCCGGCCGGGTGCGGCCGCCGACGCGGCCGTAGACTGCGCCGCCGTGCGCATCTTCAGCGGGATCCAGCCCACCGGGCGCAAGCACCTGGGCAACTACATCGGCGCCGTGCGCGGCTACCTGGAGGGCCAGGAGCGCGGCGATCCCGCCATCTACTGCATCGTCGACCTGCACGCCACGACGGTCCCTTACGAGCCGGCGGAGCTGCGCAGCTACGTGTACGACACCACCGCGCTGCTCATGGCCGCGGGCCTGGACCCCGAGCGCTGCGTGCTGTTTCGCCAGTCCGACGTGCGCGAGCACACCGAGCTGACCTGGCTGCTGTCGTCGGTGACCGCCGACGGCGACCTGAACCGGATGACCCAGTTCAAGGACAAGTCGGCCAAGCAGCGCGAGCTGGTGTCGGCCGGGCTCTACTTCTACCCGGTGCTGATGGCGGCCGACGTGCTGCTTTACCGCGCGCACGAGGTGCCGGTGGGCGACGACCAGCGCCAGCACGTCGAGCTGATGCGCGACATCGCCATCCGCTTCAACGCCGCCTACGGGGACACGCTGGTGGTGCCCGAGCACCGCATCCCCGCGGTAGGCGCGCGGATCATGGACCTGCAGGACCCGACGTCGAAGATGAGCACCACCAGCTCGGAGGAGAAGGGCCGGATCTACATCGACGACGAAGAGCGGCAAATCGTCAAGAAGGTCAAGAGCGCGGTCACCGATTCGGACGGCGAGGTGCGCCGCGGCCCCGGCAAGGCCGGCATCACCAACCTGATCGACATCCTGTCGGTGGTGCGCGGCGTCGGCCCCGAGGCCGTCGAGGCCGAGTTCCAGGGCCAGCAGTACGGCGCCTTCAAGGGCGCGGTGGCCGAGGCGCTCGTGGACTACCTGCGCCCGGTGCGCGAGCGCTACGCCGAGCTGCGCCCCGACGAGGCCGCCCTCGAGGCCGCGCTGGGCCGCGGCGCCGAGCGGGCGCGCGAGCTGGCGGCGGCGACGATGGTCGACGTGCGCGCCGCGATGGGGGTGGGGGCGCCGACTTAGGAGCGCGGCGCGAGCACCGCACGAGGGTCCTCAGGCGGTGGTCGGCTGCTCCTGGTCGCCGCGCTTGTCCAGCTCGGCGGCAAGCCCCTGTGACCCCTCGTCGCGGACCATGGCGGCGTCCAGCAGTGGATTCACCAGCCCACGCAGGAGCGAGAACACCACCCAGCGGTGGGGGCGGATGATGCGCGGCGCCCGCTTCTCGATGCCGTCCACGATGCCCTCGCCGGCCTTGGACGGCGGTAGCCGCTTCTGCAGCAGCTTGGGGGTGACCTTCCACACCCGCTCGGCGGCCGGGTCCTCGTCGATGCTGCGGTGCACCATCTCGGTGTCGATGAAGCCGAAGTAGGCCACGCTGGCCCCTGCGCCGTGCTGGGCCAGCTCCACCCGCAGCGCGCGCCCGAGCTGTTCCACGCCGGCCTTGGCCATCGCGTAGGGCGCGGCCCCCACGCCGTTGGCGAACGCGTAGACCGACGCCACCACGACCACGTGGCCGCGGTTGCGGATGATCTCGGGCAGCGCCGCGGTCACCGTCCTGAAGACGCCGTTCAGGTTCACGTCCAGCACGCGCTCCGCGGTCTCGCCCGAGATGGCGTTCACGGTGGCGGCGCGGGAGGCGATCCCGGCGTTGGCCACGACGATGTCCAGCGCGCCGTAACGCTCGACGGTGTCGGCCACCGCGGCGCGTAGTGCCCCGCCGTCGGTCACGTCGCAGCTCAGGCCCGTCGCCCCGGATCCAAGCCGCTCCGCGGCCTCCTCGGCGGCCGTCTGGTCCAGGTCGACGACCACCACCTTGGCGCCGCGGCGCGTCAGCTCCTGCGCTGTGGCGAAGCCGATACCGCGCGCCGCGCCGGTCACCATCGCCACCTTCCCTGCAACTGGATAGCTCGCCATGACGCGAGTCTCTCAGGTGGCCACGAGATGCGCCGCTCTGCCCGGCTCGACCACCAGCGCGCCGGCTGGGGGCGCCGTGTCAGGTGGGAACAGGCCCAGCAGCGAGCCGCCGAAGCCGCCACCCATGATTCGTACTCCGGCCGCGCCGGCGGCCAGCATCGCGTCGCGCGTGGCCTCCACCGCGGGGGTGGATACGTCGTAGTCATCGCGCAGGCTGGCGTGGGAGGCGTCCAGAAGCGCCGCCAGGCGCGGCAGGTCTCCGCCGTCCAGCGCCTCGATCGCCGAGCGCACGCGGGCGTTCTCGCTTTCCACGTGGCGCAGGCGGCGAGGATCGCCGCGCTCGCACTCCGCCCGCCGCTGGTTGTAGCCCGACTCGGCGTTGCTGTGACGATCGCCGGAGTCCAGCAACGCCAGCCGCCAGCCGCCGAGATCCAGCGGCACGGGCTCGGTCGACAGGTCGGCGAAGTCGATGAGCAGCGCAGAGCCCGGCGGCGCCAGCAGCACGGCGACCTGGTCCAGTAGCCCCGTTCGTGCGCCGAGCCACTCGTTCTCGACCCGCGAGCATGTCCGGGCCAGCTCCAGGCGATCGGGCTCGGGCTCGCCCGCCAGGGCCAGCAGCGCCAGCGCCAGGGCGGCGCTCAGCGCCGCTGAGGAGGCCAGGCCGGCGCCGGCCGGCAAGTCGCTGTGGACCTCGATGACCGCGCCCGGGAGCCCGAGCTCGGATCGCAGGCCCTCCACGAACGTCTCTGTCCCCGGCGGGGCCGACGGACGGCCGGACCGGGCGGTTACGGTGATCCCACGCTCGATCGCGAACGGCAGGGCCAGCCCGCGGTTGTAGTCGGTGTGCTCGCCGATCAGGTTCACCCGTCCCGGCGCGAAGGCGGTGGCGCTCACCCCGCAAGCCTCGCATCCCGCTCCCGGCCGCCCTCCCGACGCGATGAATGGCTATTCATGCACCGCAGCGGTGCATGAATAGCCATTCACCGGCAGCGGGGGAGAAACACCTCCGCCGCCGCCCCTAGGCTGTGCGCGATGGCCGTCGCCTCACTCGATCTGGACCTGGAGGTCTTCCAGGGTCCCTTCGACCTGCTGCTCACGCTTGTACTGCGCGAGGAGGTCGACCTGCTCGAGGTCGAGCTGGCCGACGTGGTCGTGGCCTACATCGACCACCTCCAGGCCAAGGGCGAGATCGACCTGGAGTCGGCCACGGAGTTCCTGGTGCTGATAGCCGCGCTGCTGGAGCTGAAGTCGCGCATGATGCTGCCGACCGAGGACGGCGACGGCCTCGAGCTCGAGCCATCCGAGGCCGCCGACGAGCTCCTGGCCCGGATGCTCGAGTACCGCCGTTACCGCGACGTGGCCGGCTTCCTGCGCCAGCGCCTGGAGGCCGAGAGTGGCTTTCGCTACCGCTCGGCCCGTCTGCCCGCGCACCTGCGCCGCGTGTCGGTCGATCTGGCCGAGGCCGCATACGAGCCCGACCAGCTGGCCGAGGCCCTCGGCGGGCTGCTGCGCGTACCGCCCAAGATCGACCTGCGCCACCTGGCGCGCCCACGCGTGTCGCTCGAGCAGCGCCTGGCGCACGTGCGCGGCCTGCTGCGCAGCGGCGCCAGCTTCTCCTTCGACGACGCCGTCCAGGGCGCCGATCGCATGACCGAGGCCGTCACGCTGTTCGCGCTGCTGGAGCTGTTCAAGTCAGGCGAGGCCAGCTGGGATCAGGCCGAGCCCTTCGGGCCCATCACGATCAAAGGCGGAGGCGAGACGTGAACGAGCTGGCCCGCATCACCGAGGCGCTGCTGTTCCTGTCGTCGGACCCGGTGTCGCTGGAGAGCCTGGCGGACGCCAGCGAGTCCAGCGAGGGCGAGGTGCTTGAGGCGCTGGCCCGCCTGCGCGAGCACTACGCCGAGGGTTACCGGGGGGTCGTGCTGCGCGAGGTGGCCGGCGGCTTCACGCTGGCCACCGACCCCGTGGCCGAGCGCGCCGCGCGGCGCCTGCTCAGCCGCCCCCGCACCCCGCCGCTGACCCAGGCCCAGGCCGAGTGCCTGGCCATCGTGGCCTACCTCCAGCCCGTCTCGCGACCCGAGATCGCCCGCATCCGCGGCGTGGCCTCGGAGTCGGCCACCGGCACGCTGCTGGAGCGCGGCCTGGTCGAGGAGTCCGGCCGCTCGCGCTTCGGCGCCGTGCTCTACCGGACAAGCGAGTTGTTCCAGAAGCTGTTCGGGCTCGAGGCGCTGGACGCGCTGCCCGACATCACGCGCTTCGACCCCACCCCCGGCGACGAGCGCGAGCTGCGCGAGCGGCTGCTCAAGGCCGGCGAGGCGCGCGCCGAGCCCGCGCAGGCCCAGGAGGTCTAGGACACCGCCTGGAGCGACGCATCGCCGCTGAAGTCCGCGGCCGCGTCCACGAGCAGCTGGTGCATCGCCTCGCTGGCAGGCGAGCGGTGACCGCCCTGGAGGCGGGCCGTCCAGATGCGCCGTACCGGCGCGGCCGGGCCCAGCGAGCGCGCGACCACGCCCGGGTGCAGCGGGTTCAGCGCCAGGCGCGGGAACATCGTGACGCCGACGCCCGCGGCCACCAGTGCCTGCGCGGCCATCGTCTCGTCCGCCTCGAAGGCCACGCGGGCCTCGAAGCCGGCGTCCAGGCAGGCGCGGTCTGTGATCTGGCGGCATCCGCAGCGCGGGGTCGAAGCGATCCACGGGTCCTCGGCCAGGTCCGACAGTTTCAGCCGCTGGCGCGAGGCCAGCCGGTGGCCGCTGGCCACGACGGCGTCGTAGGTGTCGTCCAGTAGGTGGATGAGCTCCAGGTCCGGCCCCAGCGAGCCCGGGACCGGCTCGAAGTCGTAGACCAGCGCGATGTCCACGTCGCCGCTGCGCAGCCGCTCGACGGCTTCGGCCGGCTCGGCCTCGATCATGCCCAGCTCCACCTTGGGGTGGCGCTCGTGGAAGGCGGCAACCGCCTGGGGCAGCAGGGTGGCCCCGGCGCTCTGGAAGCCGGCCAGCCGCAGCCGTCCGCCGCGCAGCCCGGCCAGCTCGGCCAGCTCGTCCTCGGCCGACTCGAGCCGCGCCAGGATGGCGTCGGCGTGGGCCAGCAGAGCACGGCCGGAATCGGTGGGGCGCACCCCGCGCGGGCTGCGGTCCAGCAGCTGGGTGCCGGTTTCGCGCTCGAGCGCCGCCACCTGCTGGCTGACCGCCGACTGGGTGAACGAGAGCGATTCCGCCGCGGCGGAGAACGAGCCGCGGTTGGCGACCTCGCGGAAGACCTTGATGCGCTTGACGTCCAGCATTAGCTGCACTGATACTAGCCCGGTGAAGTCGTAATTGGAAGTGATGGCCGGCGAATGCCATGCTCGGCGGCATGAGCCGCCGCTCGGCAGTGCAGTTCGCCTTCGTCGCCGCCTTCTGGGGCGCCTCCTATCTGTTCATCAAGGTCGCCCTGGAGGACGTGTTCTCGCCGCCGATGATCGTCTTCGTGCGCACGGCGCTGGCCGCGCTGGTGCTGGCTCCGCTGGCCTGGCGCAGCGGCCGCGTCGGCGCTCTGCGCAGCGCCGCGGTCCCCGTGGCGATCCTGGCGCTGATGCAGGTCGTGGCCCCGTTCATGCTCATCTCCTACGGCGAGGACCACATCTCCTCCTCGCTGGCGGGCATCCTGGTGTCCACGGCGCCGATCTACGCGTTCCTGCTGGCCGTGGTGATCACCCCGGCCGAGCGGGCCAAGCGCATCGGCGCCGTCGGCGTGGCTGTGGGCATCAGCGGCGTGGTGCTGTTGCTCGGCGTTGACGCCGGCGGGGGCACGGCGGCCCTGGTCGGCGGCGCCATGGTGGCGCTGGCCAGCCTGGGCTACGCCGCCGGCGCCTTCCTGATCAAACGCCGGATGGCCGACCAGTCGCCGATCGTGCTGGTCACGGCCACGATGGCCGTCAGCGCAGTGGTCTCGCTGCCGTTCGCCGCCACCGCGTTGCCCAGCCAGGCGCCCTCGCTCGATGCCGCGGCATCGCTGCTGGCGCTCGGCGTCCTGGGGACCGGCATCGCGTTCGTGTTCTTCTACGACCTGATCGCCAAGCTGGGGCCGCCGAAGGCGTCGCTGGTGGCGTACGTGGCGCCCGGGTTCGCCGTGATCTACGGCGTCGTGCTGTTGGGCGAGGACGTCAGCGCGGCCACGTTCGCCGGCCTGGTGCTGATCCTGCTCGGCTCCTACCTGGCGGCCTACGAGCGGTTGCCGTGGCAACCGCGGCCGGTCGCGGTCGTTGCCGAGGCTGCGTCGCGCTAGGCGTTCACGGCCAGCTGGCCGCAGGCGGCGTCGATGTCGCGGCCGCGCGTGAGCCGCACCGTGGCCGGCACGCCACGGTCGTGCAGCGCGGCCTGGAAGCCGTCGATGGCCTCGCGGCCCGACCCGGTCAGGCCCGAGTCGGTCGGGTTGTACGGGATCAGGTTCACCTTGAACGCCTCCCGCGGCGTGAGCACGGCGGCCAGCTGAAGCGCCTGCTCGTAGCCGTCATTCACGCCGGCCAGCATCAGGTACTCGATGTACACCCGCCGGCGGCGCTGCTCGCGCCAGCGCCGGCAGGCATCCAGCACGTCGGCCAGCGGGTAGCGGTCGTTCACCGGCATCAGCTCGCTGCGCAGCGCGTCATCGGCGGCGTGCAGCGATAGCGCCAAGCGGATGGTCGGGCCCTCGCGCTCGGTCAGCTGATCGATGCCCGGGATCCAGCCGACCGTCGAGATCGTCGTCGACGACGGGTGGATGCCCACATCCGGCAGCCGTTCGCACGCCCCCAGCACGTTGTCCAGGTTCATCAGCGGCTCGCCCATGCCCATGAACACCAGATGGTCCGGACCCCGGTCGGCGCGGTGCTCGCCCGATTGCCGATCGGACTGCGCTCCTCCCGCGGCCTTGCGCTTGAAATGCAGCGCCTGGTCCAGGATCTCGGAGGCGGTCAGGTTGCGGCCGAACTTCATCGTGCCGGTGGCGCAGAACGTGCAGGTCAGCGGGCAGCCCGACTGCGACGACACGCACAGCGAGCGGCGCCCGTCGCGGTAGCGCATCAGCACGGTCTCCAGCGGCCTTCCGTCCCCGGTCCGAAGGAGCACCTTCTCGGTGCCATCGGCGGCCAGCGCCTCGCGCTCGACGGTCAGCGCGGACAGCGGCACCCGCTCGGCCAACTCGGCCCGCAGCGTCTCCGGCAGGTTGGTCATCTGCTCATAGGAGCTCGCGCCGCGGGCGGTCCACTCCCACACCTGGGTGGCGCGAAAGGCCGGCTGGCCCGCGTCGGCGAGCACCTGGTCGAGCAGCTTCAGATCCACGCCCCGAGTCTGGCAGCCGCCGGACCCTCACTGCGCCCCTGCCGCTAGCGTCACGGCACATGCGCCTGGCCAAGTTCCTGGCCCACTCCGGGGTGGCCTCGCGCCGGGCCGCCGAGCGGCTGATCGCGGGCGGTCGCGTGCGGGTGGCCGATGCCGTGGTCACCGACCCCGCTCTGGACGTTGACGAGTCGAGCGGGGTCGAGGTGGACGGCCGCCCGGTGGCGCCCGAGCCGCGCGAGGTGCACGTGCTGCACAAGCCCGCCGGGGTGGTGTCCACCGCCGCCGACACGCATGGGCGTCACACAGTGGTCGAGTACGTGCCCTCGCGGCGCAGGCTGTATCCGGTCGGGCGCCTGGACGCCGATACCACCGGGCTGATCCTGCTGACCAACGACGGCGCCCTGGCCGAGCGCCTGACCCACCCTCGCTACGGGGTGAAGAAGACCTACCGTGCCAGCGTCGTCCCGCCGGAGGTCGGCGATCAGGCCCTCGATCGCCTGCGCGGCGGCGTGGAGCTCGAGGACGGGATGACCTACCCGGCGCAGGTGCGGTTGCTGGAGCCCGGCGTGGTGGAGGTGGTCATCTCCGAGGGCCGCAAGCGCCAGGTGCGGCGGATGCTCGAGGCCGTGGGCCACCGGGTGGTGGGCCTCGAACGTGTGGCGTTCGGGCCGCTGACGCTCGGCGGACTGCCCGCGGGCGAGTCGCGGGAGCTCACGGCCGCGGAGGTCGCGAGCCTGCGCAGCGCCGCGGGCTGGGACAATCCCGCGCCGTGAGACTGCGCGCACTGAGAGGCGCCACCACCGTGGTGGCCAACGAGGCTGACGCCATCCTGGAGGCCACCGACGAGCTGGTGCGCGCGGTCATCGACCGCAACGGCCTGGACATCGACGACATGGTCAGCTGCATCTTCACCTGCACCGAGGATCTGGACGCGGAGTTCCCCGCCGTGGCCGCGCGCCAGATGGGCATGTCCGGCGTGCCGCTGCTGTGCACCCGCGAGATTCCCGTGCCGGGCTCGCTGCCGCGGGTGATCCGCCTCCTGCTGCACACCTACGCCGCCGAGGACCAGGCGCCCCAGCACGTCTACCTGCGCGAGGCGGTGTCGCTGCGCCGCGACCTGGAGGGCGCGCAGTGAGCCCCGGCATCGAGTTCAACCGCCGCCTGGGCGACATCCCGTCGTACCCGGCGGCCGGCAACTACGACTTCGGCGGCGAGCTGGTCAAGCTCGCCTCCAACGAGAGCCCGTTCGGCCCGCCGGCCGCAGTGGTGGGGGCCATACAGGGACGGCTGGAGACGCTGAACCGCTACCCCGATCCCGACAAGGCCGCGCTGCGCAGCGCGCTGTCGGACCGCACGGGCGTTGGCGCCGACCGTGTGACGGTCGGCAACGGCTCGTGCGAGATCCTGCTGTCGGCCGCCGACGCCCTGCTGGAGCCCGGCGCCGAGCTGGTGTACGCATGGCCCTCGTTCTCGGTCTATCCGATGCTGGCCGCCTCCTCCGGTGCCACGGAGGTCAGGGTTCCCCTGGACGCGAACGGCAACCACGACCTGGACGCCATGGCGAGCGAGATCACGGCCGCCACCCGCCTCGTGCTGGTGTGCAACCCCAACAACCCGACCGCCACGGCGCTGCCGCTGGACCAGATCGCCGAGTTCGTGGCGGGCGTGCCCGACCACGTCGCCGTGATCCTGGACGAGGCCTACGTGGAGTTCAACCTGCTCCAGGATCCCGACGAGTCCGTCGAGCTGCTGGGGCGTCACTCCAACCTGATCCTGCTGCGCACCTTCTCCAAGATCTACGGCCTCTGCGGCCTGCGCGTGGGCTACGCGCTGGGGCCCGAGCGCTTCCGCCGCGCCATCGACCACGTGCGCCAGCCGTTTTCGGTCAACGCCCTGGCCCAGGCCGCAGCCACCGAGGCGCTGCGCCACCAGGACGAGATCGCCCGCCGCATCGAGGCCACCGTCATCGAGCGCGTGCACATGGAGTCCGAGCTCGACCAGCGCGGCCTCGTGCACAGCCAGAGCCAGGCCAACTTCTCCTGGATCTCGCTCGGCGACCGCGACGAGCAGGCGATCATGGACGGCCTGGCCGCCCAGGGCGTGATCGTCCGCGCCGGCGCCGCCCTCGGCGAGCAGGGCCGGCTGCGGGTCACCTACGGCACGCGGGCCGAGAACGACCGCTTCCTGGCGGCGCTGGACGCGGTGCTGTAGTAGGTGGCCGCCATGTCCTGGTCGCCGTGGCCGGCGTCGATCGCCCGGCCCATCTGGCGCTCGATCACCTCTGCGAGCGGCGCCTCGTGCTCGTGGCGCGCGGCCGCCTCCAGCACCAGCGCGACGTCCTTGCGGGCCAGCGCGAGCGAGAAGCTGGGCTCGAAGGAGCGGCCGATGATCGCGCCACCCTTGGTCTGGGCGTAGCCGCAGTCCAGCGGACCATCCGCGATCGCGTCGAGGTACAGCTGGGGGTCTACGTCCAGCGCCTCGGCCAGGGCAACCGTCTCGGCAACGCCCTCGGTGAGCGTGAGCACCCAGTGGTTGAGCACCAGCTTCGCCCGCGTGGCGGTTCCAGCCTCCCCCAGCCAGGTGGTCTTGGCCGCGACCGCGTCGAACACCGGCGCGCAGCGCTCGCGCGCGTTGTCCGGTCCCGCGGCCAGCACCGTGAGCGCCCCATTCTCGGCGGGTCCCTTGGTGCCCAGCACCGGCGCGTCCACGAACCCCACCGAGCGCTCATCGGCCAGCGCGGCCAGGGCGTCGGTGGCGGCGATGCCGACCGTGGACATCTGAAGCCAGAGGGCATCGTCGGCCATGGCCGCCAGCGCGCCACCGTCCTCCATCGCCGCGGTCACCGCGTCGCCATCGGCCAGCATCGTGATCACGATGTCTGCGCCGGCCACCGCCTCCTGGGGCGACAGAGCCACCTCGACGCCGTCGCCGGCCAGCGCCTCGGCCTTGCGGGCAGTGCGGTTCCAGGCTCTCACCTCGAAGCCGGCGGCGTTGATGTTGCGCACCATCGGCGCGCCCATGATTCCGGTTCCGAGGAAAGCGATCATCGCCACGGCCTACCCGGAACGCCGCTGGCCAGCGCGCCGGGGCCGGCGCTGTTTTGCTTGCCCGGGGCAGAGGACGCTGCTAGACATAGAGCAGTGAGCCGCTCCCCGCACGCCCGCATCACCAGCGCCCCCGGCGCAACCTGGCGTGCCTTTGCGGCCTATTGGCGATTTATCTAGGCGTCCGGCCGGCGGCAGCGCTCCTGCTCGCAGACCGACACTCGAGTCCCCGGACGCCAACCCCTGCCCGCGGCCGCAGATCGTATGACCGCAGCCGTACCTGACCCGTACCGAGTTTGAGAGGTTTCCAGGAAGAAATGATGATCGTGATGAGAGAGGACGCGACACCGGAGGACGTGTCCGCGGTGGTCGCGCGGGTCGAGTCGACGGGCGCGCGGGCTCATGTGATCGAGGGGGAGGCCCAGCAGGTGATCGGCGTCGTGGGCGATGTCGAGCTGGTCCGCGACCTGGCGCTGGAGGTCGCTCCCGGCGTGGACCACGCGATGGCCATCAGCCGCCCCTTCAAGCTCGCCTCGAGCCAGGTCACCCACGGCCGGCGGACCGTCGTGGACGTCGCCGGGCGAAAGATCGGGGGCGAGCACTTCGCGACCATCGCCGGCCCGTGCACCGTGGAGTCGCGCGACGTGATGCTGGAAACGGCCGAGGTCGTGAAGGCGGCCGGGGCCCAGCTGCTGCGTGGCGGCGCCTACAAGCCGCGCACCTCGCCCTACAGCTTCCAGGGGCTGGGCGACGAGGGGCTGAGGCTGCTGGCCGAGGCCAAGCGCGTGACCGGAATGCCCATCGTCACCGAGGTCATGGACGTCCGTGACCTGGACGCGGTCTGCGAGGTCGCGGACATGATCCAGCTGGGCGCGCGCAACATGCAGAACTACACGCTGCTCACCGAGATCGGGCGCTCGGGCGTGCCGGTGCTGATCAAGCGCGGGCTGAGCGCCACGCTCGAGGAGCTGCTGATGGCCGCCGAGTACGTGCTCAAGGAGGGCAACGGCGACGTGGTCCTGTGCGAGCGCGGCATCCGCACGTTCGAGACCGCCTACCGCTTCACGCTCGACCTGATGGCCGTGCCGGTGCTCAAGGACCTGACGCACCTCCCGGTGATCGTCGACCCCAGCCACGCCGCCGGCCGGCGCGACCTGGTGCAGTCGATGTCGATGGCCGCCGCTGCCGCCGGCGCCGACGGGCTGATCGTCGAGGTCCATCCCGACCCCGACAACGCGGTCTGCGACGGCCCCCAGCAGCTCCGCGCGGACGGCGTTCGCCGACTACCTCGCCCGCGTTGAGCGCGTGGCGGAGCTGGCGGGCAAGGTGCCGGCCGCGGCCGTCTGACAGGCTCCAGATCGTGCACGAGACCCAGTCCAAGAGCCTCGACCGGGTACGCGACCAGCGCATCGTCCGGATCGCGCCGCTGGCCACGCCGCAGCGGCTGCTCAGCGAGCTGCCGCTGACGGCGGGGCACGAGGAAGTCGTGATCCGCGGCCGCGAGCAGGTGTCGGCCGTGCTCGACGGCGCCGATGATCGCCTGCTCGTGGTGGTCGGCCCCTGCAGCGTGCACGACTCCAAAGCCGCAACCGAGTACGCGCGGCTGCTGGCCGCGAAGGCCCATGAGCTGGGCGACGACCTGCTGGTGGCCATGCGCGTGTACTTCGAGAAGCCGCGCACCACCACCGGGTGGAAGGGCATGATCAACGACCCGCACCTGGACGACTCCGGCGACGTGAACACGGGTCTGCGCCGCGCCCGCAAGCTGCTGCTGGAGGTGCTGGGCCTCGGCCTCCCGGTGGGCTGCGAGTTCCTGGACCCGATCACCCCGCAGTACATCTCGGACACCGTCGTCTGGGGCGCGATCGGCGCGCGGACGACCGAGAGCCAGATCCACCGCCAGCTTGGGTCCGGGCTGTCGATGCCGATCGGCTTCAAGAACCGCACCGACGGCAACGTGCAGGTGGCAGTCGACGCGGTCCGCGCCGCCGCCGTCCCGCACGCGTTCGCCGGCGTGGCCGACGACGGCACCCCGGCCATCCTGCACACGCGCGGCAACCCCGACGGCCATGTGATCCTGCGCGGCGGCCGGGCGGCGCAGAACCACGGCCCCGACGGGATCGGGCAGGCGCTGGAGAAGCTGCGCGCCGCCGGCCTGCCCGAGCGCCTGGTCGTGGACGCTTCGCATGACAACTCGGGCAAGGACGCCGCTCGCCAGCCCGGGGTGGCGGCCGAGATCGGGCGCCAGCTCGAGGACGGTCAGCGGGCGATCGTCGGCGTCATGCTCGAGTCCTTCCTCGTAGCCGGCCGCCAGGACCTGATCCCGGGGCGTCAGCTGACCTACGGCCAGTCCATCACCGACGCCTGCATGGCCTGGGACTCGACCGTCGGCGTGCTCGAGGGCCTGGCGGCCTCGGTGCGCGCGCGGCGCGAAGCCGCCGTCTGACGCCGTGCGGATCGCGGTCCTCGGCGCGGGGCTGATCGGCGGCTCGATCGGCCTGGCGGCTCGGGAGAACCTGGAAGACATCGAGATGGTCGGCCACGGCCGCTCGGCGGAGCGGCTCAGGCGGGCGCTGGAGGCGGGGGCGATCGATGTGGCCGCGGACTCGCTGGAGCAGGCCCTCGACGGCGCCGACTTCTGCTTCTGTTGCGCGCCGGTCGGCGCCCTGACGGGGCAGGTGCGCGACGCCCTGGCCGCCGCGCCGGCTCGACTGCGTGGTCACCGACGTCGGGTCGGTCAAGCACTCCCTGGTCGAGACGATCGAGGACGAGCGGTTCGTCGGCGGGCACCCGATCGCCGGCGCCGAGACCTCCGGGGTCGAGCACGCCCGCTCCGACCTGTTCCAGGGAGCGGTCTGGTACCTGACCCCGACGATGAATTCGTCGGGCGTTCTCTACGAGCGCCTGTACCGGCTGATCGTGGCCCTGGGCGCCCACCCGTCGGCCATCGACGCCACCACCCACGACAGCCTGCTGGCAGTGGTCAGCCACCTGCCCCACGTGCTGGCCAACGTGCTGGTGGCGCAGGCCGCGTCCCACACCGAATTGCCACGGATCGGGCCCAGCTTCCGCGACGCCACCCGCGTCGCAGGCGCCAACACGGGCATCTGGACCGACATCTATCTGGCCAACCGCGCTGCCATCGCCGACGAGATCGACGCCGCGGCCGAGCGGCTGGCGGCGGTGGCCGCCGACCTGCGGGCGGCCGACGGCGACGCGCTCGCGGCCTGGAACGAGTCGGCGCGGAGCGATCGCCAGCGCCTGCTCGACGCCGGCCGGGTCGGTGACCGCGTCCACGAGCTGGCCCTGACCGTGCCCAACCGCCCGGGCATCGTCGCCCAGGTGGCGCTTGAGCTCGGCAAGGCGGGGGTCAACATCGTCGATATGGCGCTTGCGCCCGCGCCCGACATGCGCACCGGGTCGATCACGCTCTGGATCGGCGGCAAGGAGCAGGCCGCCCAGGCGCGCGAGCTGATCGAGGCCCTGGGCATCACGGTGGCCCAGCGTTGACCAGCACGCGCTTCGAGCCCGCGGGTCCGATCCGCGGCCGGTACACCCCCCCGGCGGACAAGTCGATCTCGCACCGGGCCGCGCTGTTCGGCGCCATGGCCGACCAGCCGGTGTCCGTGCACAACTACCTGAGGTCCGCCGACACCGGCGCCACGCTCGAGGCGCTGCTGTCGCTGGGAGCGGGCGTCCACGAGAGCCACGACCAGCTGACCATCCGCGGCGTCGGGCTGCGCGCGGCGCTGGAGGCCACCGAAGGGCTCATCGACGTGGGCAACTCGGGCACGTTGCTGCGGCTGCTGCCCGGCTGGCTGGCCGGGCAGTCGGGCGGCCAGTGGAGCCTGGACGGTGACCAGTCGATTGGCCGCCGGCCCGTCGACCGCGTGGTCGAGCCGCTGCGGCTGATGGGGGCCAACGTGCAGGCCCGCGACGAGCGCTTCACGCCGCTGGTGGTCAGCGGAACCGAGCTGCATGGGATCGACTACCAGCTGCCGGTGCCCAGCGCCCAGGTCAAGTCGTGCGTGCTGATCGCCGGCATGCTGGCGGCGGGGACGACCTCCATCACGGAGGGCAGCATGAGCCGCGACCACACCGAGCGGA
Source organism: uncultured Solirubrobacterales bacterium (assembly GCA_963750365.1). Taxonomy (GTDB): domain Bacteria; phylum Actinomycetota; class Thermoleophilia; order Solirubrobacterales; family Thermoleophilaceae; genus JAAYBF01. The sequence goes on along the minus strand of CAVVQE010000002.1, from coordinate 1,394,180 downwards.
TGATGCGCCACGCGCGCGTGCCGCTCGAACGCGACGGTCTCACGGCCACCGTCAGCCAGGTCGACGAGCTGGAGCTGGATGAGATCACGGTGCCCGGCGACCCCTCGTCGGCGGCCTTCCTGGCCACCGCGGCGTGCCTGGTCCCACACTCCAAGCTGCTGATCAGCGGCGTCGGGCTGAACTGGACGCGCACCGGCTTCTTCCGGATCGCCCAGCGCATGGGCGCCGTCATCGTCGGCGATCTGGAGCCGCCCGGCACCAGTTCCGACGAGGAGCCGGTCGGCGAGCTCGACGTGGCCCACGGGCCGCTCGAGGCCACCGAGGTGGGACCCGAGGAAGTGCCGCTGGCGATCGACGAGTTGACGCTGGTGGCGCTGCTGGGGGCGTTTGCCGAGGGTGACACGGTGGTGCGGGGGGCCCAGGAGCTGCGTCACAAGGAGTCCGACCGCATCACGGCCACGGTCGGCGGCCTGCGGGGGCTGGGAGCGGACATCGACGAACTGGATGACGGCTTCGTGGTGCACGGCACCGGCGAGCCGCTGCGTGGCGGGACGATCGACTCGCACGGCGATCACCGGCTGGCCATGCTCGGGGCGGTGGCCGGCCTGGCCTCTCAGGAGGGCGTCGAGGTGGTGAACATGGAGGCGGCGGCCGTCTCCTACCCGGGCTTCGTGGACGACCTGGCGGCGCTCGTCGCGTGACCGCACCGATGGGCGTGGTCGGTTGTTATTCCCAGCAGTGAGGCGCGCGACGACAACGCTGGCCGCCGCAGCGGCGGCCCTGGCCGTGCTGGCCCCGGCGGCCCAGGCCACCTTCAAGGGCGGCAACGGCCGCGTGGCCTACGGCGTGCAGAGCAAGGGGATCGGCGACGACGGTTCGGCGGCCGCGTACCGCGCCCTGGCCACCGTTCAGCCTGACGGCCGCGCCGATCGCTTCCTGCGCGAGTGCCAGCAGGCAGCGGGCAGGACGGTCGACGGCGACTGCAACATCGAGTACCGGAGCCCGGCCTGGCGGCATGACGCGCGCCAGCTGGTCTTCGACGCGGGTCGCCAGCTGGCGCTGATCAGCTCCAGCGGCAGCGGCTTCAGCCTGCTGCCGGCGGTCACCGCAGACGATTCTCAGCCCGCGTACTCACGCTCGGGGCGGTCGCTGGTGTTCGCCGGGCGCAGCGGTTCGCGCACCGGCCTCTACGTCTACGACCTGATCCGCCGCAAGGCCCAGCGGATCGTGCGCCGCGGCGCCGACCCGGACTGGTCCGCGCGCAACCGCATCGCCTTCGAGCGCGGCGGTGGCATCTACACGGTCAAGCCCAGCGGCAAGGGCCTCAAACGGGTCGCCAGCGGCCGCGATCCGGGCTGGTCCGCGTCGGGCAAGTCGCTGATCCTGGTCCGCCGCGGGGGGATCTACACGGTCGGCGCGGACGGCAGGAAGCTCAAGCGCGTCAAGCGCTGCTCGCGCTGCTCGTCCCCGGTCTTCTCGCCGAACGGCAAGCTGTTCGCCTACGACGCCCCGGGCATCACCGTGGCGCGGCTCTCCAGCGGGCGCACGGTGGCCACGCTCGTGCGCGACTTCTCGGCCGGCGGCGAGCGCTTCGACGGGTCCGACCCGTCGTGGGGCCGGCGCTAACCCTGATAACGCGTCCGGGGCGCGCACGGCAGACCGCACGCGCGCCGGTAGCCTGCGCCGCATGGTGGTGGCCATCGACGGTCCGGCGGGCGCGGGCAAGAGCACTGTGGCGCGCGCGGCGGCGCGGGCGCTCGGGTTCACCTACCTCGATTCCGGCGCGATGTATCGCGCCGTGGGCCTCAAGCTGCTGCGCGAGGGCGGAGCCGCATCCGACGCCGCGGCGGCCATCGACATCGAGCTGGGTGACCGCGTACTGGCCGACGGACGCGACGTGACCGACGAGATCCGGGCGCCCGAGGTGTCCGAGGCCGCCTCGCGCGTGGCCACCAACCCCGCGGTGCGGCAGGCACTGGTGACCAAGCAGCGCGAGCTGCTGGCCGGCGGCGACTGGGTGGCGGAGGGACGCGACATCGGGACCGTCGTGGTCCCCGATGCGGCGGTGAAGGTGTTCCTGACCGCCGACGCCGGCGAGCGCGCCCGGCGCCGGGCGGCCGAGCTGGGCACGGACGTCGAGACCGTCCTGCGCGACCAGGCGCTGCGCGACGCCCAGGACACCGGGCGCGAGCACTCGCCGCTGGCCGCCGCACCGGACGCCACGGAGCTGGACACGAGCGGCCTGGACGTCGACCAGGTGGTCGGGCGGATCGTGGCCATGGTCGAGCAGGCGCGCGTCTGATGCGCCCGCTGGAGGAGAGCACCGTGCTGGTCACCGGCGCCACCGACGGCCTGGGTCGGGCGGTGGCCGAGCGGCTGGCCGTGGAGGGCGCGACCGTCCTGATGCACGGACGCGACCGCGAGCGGCTGGCGGCTGCCGAGGCGGACGTGGAGATGCTGGCCGGCGCCGACCGCGTGCGCACCTACCAGGCCGACTTCGCCTCGCTGGCCGAGGTACGCGAGATGGCCGCCCAGATCAAGCGCGATGAGCTCGAGCTGCACGCGCTGGTCAACAACGCCGGCGTCGGGTCGGGCAAGCCTGACTCCCAGCAGCGCGAGGAGAGCCGCGACGGCCACGAGCTGCGCTTCGCCGTGAACTACCTGGCTGGCTTCCTGCTGACCCATGAGCTGCTGGAGCTGCTGGGCGAGTCGGCGCCGGCGCGCATCGTGAACGTGGCGTCTCTGGGCCAGGCGCCGCTCGACTTCGATGATCCGCAGATCCAGAGCGGCTATGACGGCAGCCGCGCCTACGGGCAGTCCAAGCTGGCCCAGATCAGCTGGGGCATCGAGCTGGCGGGCCGCCTGGACGGCCGCGGGGTGACGGTGAACAGCCTGCACCCGTCCACCTACATGCCCACCAAGATCGTGCTGGAGCAGGCGGGACGGTCGATCGACACGCTCGAGGCCGGGGTCGAGGCCACGATGCGCCTGATCACCTCACCCGAGCTCGATGGCGTGACCGGCCGCTTCTTCGATCGCCTGAGCGAGGCCGAGCCGCACGCGCAGGCGCTCGACGCCGACGCCCGCCTGCGCTTGTGGGACCTCAGCGCCGAGCTCACCGGCGCGCCGGGTCCGGCCTGACCATGGCATTGCCCAAGGTGGCCGTCGTCGGCTACCCCAACGTCGGCAAGTCCACGCTGATCAACCGCCTGACCGGCACCCGCGAGACCGTGGTCCACGAGCAGGCCGGGGTCACCCGCGACCGCAAGGAGATCCGCGCCGACTGGAACGGGCGCGACTTCCTCCTGATCGACACCGGCGGCGTAGACATGCAGGACGAGGACGTGCTGGCCCGCTCGATCCAGTCCCAGGCCCGCGCGGCGCTGGCCGAGGCCGCGGTGGCGGTGTTCGTGGTCGACTCCACGGCGGGTCTGCGCCCAGGTGACGCGGACCTGGCCGCCGAGCTGCGCGCCTCGCGGGTGCCGGTGGTGGTGGCCGCCAACAAGGTCGACGACTCGCGGTTGGCCCCGGGCGCCAGCGACTTCTACTCGCTTGGCCTGGGCGAGCCCGTGCCCGTGTCTGCGGTGCACGGCTTGGGCACGGGCGACCTGCTCGACCGCGTGGTGGCCGCGCTGGCGGACGCGCCCGTCGAGCCGGACGAGGACGAGCCTGTCCGCCTGGCCGTGATCGGAAGACCCAACGTGGGCAAGTCGTCGCTGGTGAACAAGCTGCTGGGCGAGGAGCGGGTGATCGTGGCCGACGTGGCCGGCACCACACGCGACCCGGTGGACACCCGCATCGAGGTCGAAGGGCGGCCGGTCACGCTCGTGGACACGGCGGGGCTGCGCCGGCGCACGAAGGTGGCGGGCAGCGTGGACTACTACGCGCAGCTGCGCTCGGAGCGGGCGGCCGAGCGGGCCGCCGTGGCCATCGTCATGTGCGACGCCTCGGAGGGCGTGACCTCGGAGGACTTCCGCATCGCTGAGATGGCCATGAACAAGAACTGCTGCACTGTGATCGCGCTGAACAAGTGGGACGTGACCGACACCGACCTCGAGGACGCTCGCGCCCGGCTGGCGCAGAAACTGCGCCAGCGCCCGCGCCTGCTGGCGGTCTCGGCCACCAGTGGCCGCGGCCTACAGCGCCTGATCGCCGAGGCCCTGGCCATCGCCGACCGCGCGGCCGAGCGGCTGTCGACGCCGCAGCTGAACCGCTTCCTGTCCGACCTCCAGGGCGCCCGCCAGCCGCCGGCCACGCGCGGCAAACGGCTGCGGATGTACTACATGGCCCAGTTCCAGGTCTCCCCGCCGCGCTTCGCGGTGCAGGTCAACGACCGCTCGCTGATCACACGCAGCTACGGCTACTTCCTCGAGAACCAGCTGCGCGAGCGCTTCGGCCTCGAGGGGGTGCCGCTGGTGATCGACTACAAGACCAGCGGCGGGGACCGCAGCCGGGGCTGAGAGCGGGCCCGGCCCGTCCCCCGCTGCGGAGCCGACCACTCTGGCGGCCACCAATGCCGGAAAGGCACTTGGGAATAGATGATTTCGGCTGATCCTCTACCCTGCGCTGCTCATGCCTACCGACGACCTCCAAGACAACGAGTTCCTGTTCACCTCCGAATCGGTCACCGAGGGCCACCCGGACAAGATCGCCGACCAGATTTCCGACGGCGTCCTCGACGCCGTCCTGGCTGAAGACCCCCTCAGCCGCGTGGCCTGCGAGACGCTGGTGAACACCGGTCTCGTGGTCGTGTCCGGCGAGCTGACAACCAAGGCTTACGTGGACGTGCAGAAGATCGCACGCGAGACGATCCGCAAGATCGGCTACGACGACGGCGCGTACGGATTCGACTGCGACGCCTGCGCCGTGATCACCGCGATCGACGAGCAGTCGCCCGACATCGCCCAGGGCGTGGACGAGGGCTTCGAGCACCGCTCGGGCTCCTCCGATGACGACGACGACCTGGACATCGCCGGCGCCGGCGACCAGGGCATGATGTTCGGCTACGCCACGCGCGAGACGCCCGAGCTGATGCCGCTGCCTGTCTCGCTGGCGCACAAGCTGGCCTTCCAGCTGGCGGAGATCCGCCGCAACAAGACGGTCGACTACCTGCGCCCGGACGGCAAGACCCAGGTCACCGTCCGCTACCGCGACAACGTGCCGGTGAAGGTCGAGAAGGTGCTGATCTCGACCCAGCACGCCGAGGGCGTGGACTCCGCCACCACGATCCGCAACGACCTCTGGGAGCACGTGGTCAAGCCGATCATCCCGGCCGACCTGTTCGACGAGTCCGAGCTGTTCACCGCCGACAACTTCCTGGTCAACCCGACCGGCAAGTTCGTGATCGGCGGCCCGGTGGGCGACTGTGGCCTGACCGGCCGCAAGATCATCGTGGACACCTACGGCGGCTCGGCCCGCCACGGTGGCGGCGCCTTCTCGGGCAAGGACCCGTCGAAGGTCGACCGCTCCGCCGCCTACGCGGCCCGCTGGGTGGCGAAGAACGTGGTGGCCGCCGGTCTGGCCGATCGTGCCGAGGTCCAGGTGGCCTACGCCATCGGCGTCTCGCACCCGGTGTCGGTCTCGGTCGAGACGTTCGGCACCGAGAAGATCGCCAAGGCGAAGATCGTGGAGCTCGTGAACGAGCACTTCGACCTGCGCCCGGGCAGCTTCCGCAAGGAGCTCGACCTGCACCGCCCGATCTACCAGAAGACCGCCGCCTACGGCCACTTCGGCCGCGAGGACAGCGACTTCACCTGGGAGAACACCGACAAGGCCGACGCCCTGCGCGAGGCCGCGGGGATCTCCGAGCCCGCCGCTGTCTAGCTAGCTCTTCTCTTCGGGCGCGTCGCCCTCGCGGCGGCGCGCCCGAAAGAGCTTCTGCGACCCGTTCACGCCCTTGAGCTTGCGCTCGCCGGCGTACGAGTAGGTGTAGCGGCCCTCGCCCGCCTCGTCCTTGACCGCCTCGGTCACGAGGATGCTGCCCGGACGCGCGGCCGACGTCACGCGGCTGGCCAGGTTCACCGGGTGGCCGAACCAGTCGCCCCCGCGTAAGATCGCGGCGCCGCGGGCGATGCCGACCGTGATCTGGGGAAAGCCGTCCTCCTCGGCCTCGGAGGCGTCCAGGAGCGCCAGCGCCGCATCAAGCATGGCGGCGGAGTCGGGCGACTGGAGCATCACCTCGTCACCGATGGTCTTTACCAGCCGCACCGGCAGCTGGGCCACCTCGCGGGTCAGCTCCTCCAGCCGCGTTGCCACCGCGCCCAGCGACCCGGGATCGACCGACTCGCCCAGCTTGGTGAAGTCCACCAGGTCGGCGAAGCCGATCGTGACCTCCTGCGCGTCGGGCAGCCGGCCCTCGGCCAGCGACGACCCGATTGCCGAGGTCTGCCGCACCAGGGCACGCTGCTGCACCATCAGCGCGTGCTCCAGCGCGGGGCCGATCAGCGGCAGCAGATCCTCGGTGGCCTGGGCAAAGCGCAGAGCCAGACGGGCCTCGTCGTCGCCCTCCTCGAGGTAGTTCGCGGCGAACACGCCCGCGATCGTGACGGCCAGCGGGTTCAGCCCGCTGCTCACGACCCGCGCGATCTCCAGGATGCTGTCGTCGCTCAGGCCGGCGGCGCGCAGCGCACCGACTCGCCTGGCTGCCTCCACGTCGTCGTCCAGGTAGATGGCTTCGTCCTCAGCGGCCGTGGTCATGCCGATGGCCCGCCAGTAGCGCTCCAGGAACTGCTCCTCCACGTCCGAGCGCGCGGCCACCTCGGCAAGGGTGTAGCGCTGGGAGTCACCGACCAGGATCCGCTCGACGGGAACCAGCGCCAGCCGGCCCTCGCGGGACGCCCGGGCCAGCTCGTCGGGGTCGACTCCCTCACCCTCCAGCCGCGCGAGCAGCTCCAGCCGCGCCTGGCGGGCCGGACCGTCCAGGCCCTCGAGGAGCCCCTCTGCTTCGAAATCCGTGGTCAGGGCCGCGTAGCCTACGGCCAATGGAGGCAACCGGGTCGGCGCAGCTGCGCGACGTGTACGAGGAGCAGTACAGCGCCGCCGGCGACGACGCCGACCGCTACGGCCGCTGGCGCGCGCTGTGTGCCCAGGGCAAGGCCGAGCACGTGCTGCGGCTGGCTGGCGGCCTCGATCGGCCACCGGCCAGCGTTGCCGAGGTTGGTTGCGGCGACGGCGTGCTGCTGGAGCTGATGGCCCGGCGCGGCATCGGGCACAGCCACCACGGCTACGAGATATCCGAGCGCGCGGTCACCATCGCCGGCGACCGCCTCGGCCCGGGGGTTGTGGAGCGCTTCGACGGCGAGCGTCTCCCGGTGGGCGATCACGCCTACGACCTCGGGGTGCTCTCGCACGTGCTCGAGCACGTGCCCGACCCGCTGCCGCTGCTGCGCGAGACCGCCCGCGCGTGCCGCGCGGTGGTGCTAGAGGTGCCGCTCGAGGACAACCGCAGCGCGTCGCGGCCCGCGGCCGAGCGCGGGCGCCAGGCCATCGGCCACCTGCACCGCTTCAGCCGCGCTGACATGCACGCGCTGTGCGCCGCGGCCGGCCTGCGTGTGCAGGCCGAGCTGTCCGACCCGCTGCCTATGCGGGTGCACACGTTCTTCGCGGACTCGGCGGCCGCCCGCGCCAAGGCTGCGGCCAAGGCCGCGCTGCGACGCGGCGTGTACACGGCGTCGCGGAAGGCCGCCGAGCGCGCCTTCACCGTGCACTACGCCTGCCTGGCCGTTCCTCGGTGATAGCCAAGGTCGAGCCGCTGACCACGGCCCGGGCCCTGCGAGGCCCGTTCGACTATCAGCTGAGCGAGGCGATGGAGGGCGTCGGGGTGGGCTCGATGCTGATGGTCCCGTTCGCCCGCCGGCGGATCCTCGGGGTGGTGGTGGGCGTTGCCGAGACCAGCGACGTGCCGCCCGAGAAGCTGGCCCAGCCGCTCTCGGCGCTCGAGGCCGACGTGCCGGCCGAGCTGGTGAACCTGGGCCTGTGGGTGGCACGCGAGTACGTCTCGACCCCGGCCCGCGGGCTGGCCCTGGTGCTGCCGCCGGGTACGGGCACCGGCAGCGGCCCGAGGGTGGGCCCGAGGCGATCGCTGCGGGCGGTCATAACCGACGCAGGGCGCCGGGCGCTGGCTGACGACGCGCGGCTGGGCACGCGACAGCGCGCCGCGCTGGAGGCGCTGGCCGTGGCGCCGGCACGGGTCAGGGACCTGGCCGTGGCCACCGGCTGCGATCACGCGGGAGCGCGGCGGCTTGAGCAGCGCGGGCTGGTGGCGCTGGAGTGGGCGCTGCGGGCGTCGGCCCGGCCGCGCACGTCGATGGTGGGCGCCCGCCCCGACGTGCGCGCGCTGACCGCCGCCCAGGAGGCGGCGCTGGACCAGGTGGTGGGCGCCATGGACGCCGCCCCGGGCGCCGACCGGCGGCTGCTGCTGCACGGCGTGACCGGTAGCGGCAAGACCGAGGTCTACCTGCGTGCGGTGGCAGCTGCGATCGCGCGTGGGCGGACCGCGATCGTGCTTGTGCCCGAGATCGCGCTGACGCCACAGACCGCAGGACGGTTCGTGCAGCGCTTCGGCGACACCGTCGCCGTCCTGCACTCGAAGCTGACCGCCCGCGAGCGCTACGACGAGTGGGCGCGGCTGCGCTCGGGCGCCGCAACGGTGTGCGTCGGGCCGCGCTCGGCCGTGTTCGCGCCGCTGACCGACGTCGGGCTGATCGTGGTCGACGAGGAGCATGACGGCTCCTACAAGCAGGACGGCGACCCGCGCTACGACGCCCGCGCGGTGGCCGAGCGCCGCGCCGCGGACGCGGACTGCGTGCTGCTGGCCGGGACCGCGACGCCGCGTCCCGAGAGCTTCGAGCGCTACCGGCGCCTGGAGCTGGCCGCCCGGGTCGACGGCCAGCCGCTGCCGCCCGTGGAGCTGGTGGGCATGGCCGGCGTTGGCGACGCGTTGCATCCGCGCACCCGCGACGCGCTGGCCCAGGTGGCCGAGCGGCGCGAGAAGGCCATGGTCCTGCTCAACCGGCGCGGCTGGTCGAACTTCCTGACCTGCGCCGAGTGCGGGCGGGTGTGGCAGTGCCCGGACTGCGATGTGTCGCTGGTCCTGCACCGCGCACGCGGCCGCGTGAGCTGTCATCACTGCGGTCACAGCGAGCGTGTGCCGGGCCGCTGCCCGGATTGCCACTCGGTTTCGCTGCGCCGCCACGGCCTGGGCACCGAGCAGCTGGGCACCGAGCTCGAGCGGCTGGTGGCCCCGCTGCCGGTGATGCGGATGGACGCAGACACGGTGGCCACCGACGGCGTGGCCGCCACGCTGGAGCGCTTCGAGGCCGCGCCGGCGGCCGTGCTGGTGGGCACCCAGATGGTGGCCAAGGGCCACGACTTCGCCGGCGTGACACTCGGCGTGGTGCTGGATGCCGACAACACCCTGCGCTTCCCCGACTTCCGCGCCGAGGAGCGCACGTTCGCGCTGGTGGCCCAGCTGGCCGGGCGCAGCGGCCGCGGGTCCGACCGGGGACGGGTTGTGGTGCAGGCGCTGGACCCCGAGGCGCGCGCGCTCCAGTACGCCGCGCGCCACGACTCCAGCGGCTTCCTGCGCGGCGAGCTGACTCGGCGCAAGGCGCTCTCGTACCCACCGTACGGCCACCTGGTGCGTGTGGTCTGCTCGTGCGCCGACGCCGGGCCCGAGCACAAGGCGGCGGGCGAGCTACGCGAGCGGCTGGACCCGCCCGGGGCCTCCGTGCTGGGCCCGGTGCCGCTGTTTCGCCGCCAGGGCAAGAACCGCGCACAGCTGGTGGTGCGCGGGCCGGATCGCGAGGCGGGCATCGGCGCGGTGCGGGCCGCCGTGGACGCGCTTGCGCCCTCGTTCTCGCGTCAGGGCGTGGCGCTGGCGGTCGACGTCGACCCGCAGTAGGCCGCGGTCACTCGGGCCGCGCCCAGCGACCCATCACGATCAGAGTCTTCGTGCCGGTCACCTTGCCGGTGCGGCGCAGCTGGTTGACCACGCGCTGCAGGTGTTCGACGTCGTCGACACGAACGTGCACCAGCGCATCGGGGTCGCCGGCGATGGCCAGGACCTCCTGCACCTCGGGTAGCTCGGTGGCGGAGGTCAGGATGTCGTCGACGTCGGTGTCGCCGACGAAGCGCAGCTCGGTGTAGGCCTCGATCGAGGGGCCGACCTTCTTGTGGTCGAGCACGACCGTGTAGCCGGCGATCACGCCCGCCTGCTCAAGCCGGTCGATCCGGCGCTTCACCGGCGCGGGCGACAGGTTCACGTGCTCGGCGATGTCGCTCACCGTGCGCCGCGCATCCTGGGCCAGGAGCTGCAGGATCCGGCGATCGGTCTCGTCCACGGTCTCTCGGGCTGACATACGACAACCATACGTCCAGCGGCCATATAACGAAAGAAACGTGCCGAGATCGGCAGCAATCATGCGATCGGGTTGCTCTTGTGACCAATGGCGCTACACCACCCTCAAGGGACCCGAGATGGAGGAGGAGGGCGTTGGCCACGGCGACACGGACCGCGGACGGCACAGCATGTGAAGGGCGGCGCGAAATCGTCTGTCGCGACCTCTCCGTGGGGCTCCACGGGGTCATCGTCATCGACGACACCACGCTCGGCCCAGGCCTGGGCGGCGTGCGCTTCAAGCCGTACGCCAGCATCGCCCACGCGGTGGCCGAGTGCCGCCGCCTGGCGGCGCAGATGACGCTCAAGAACGCGGTCGCCGAGCTGCACTTCGGCGGTGCCAAGTCGGTGATCATGGCCGACGGCCGGATACGCGACCGGGCCGCGCTGATGCGGCGCTTCGGCGACTTCGTGGCCGAAGCCGGCGGCGACTACCTGCCCGGGGTCGACATGGGCACGGGCGTGAACGACCTGGCGCTGATGAGCGAGTCGGGCGCGACCGTCTCGTGCGCCACCGAGGATCCGTCACGCTGGACCGCCACAGGCGTGGCTGCCGCCATTCGCGCCGCCGTCGAGCATCGCGGGCTCGAGCTCAGCGGCTGCCGTGTCCTGATCCAGGGCGCTGGGCACGTGGGCGAGGTGCTGGCGCGGATCCTGGCCGCCGAGGGCGCCACCGTGCTCATCGCCGACGTCGACGGCGAACGGGCGCGAGGACTGGCCCACGAGCTCGACGGACACGTCGTGGATCCCCTCGACGTAATCGACACCGACTGCGACGTCTTTGCCCCGTGCGCGCTCGCCCGCGTGATCGATCCCGGGTCGATCGGCCGCCTGCGCTGCTCGGTCGTGGCCGGCGCCGCCAACGACACGCTCAGCCACGGCTCCGACGCGGCGCTGCTGGCTGCGCGTGACATCACCTACGTGCCCGACTTCGTGGCCAACGCGGGCGGTGTGGTGGACATCCACGGCCTGCGCATGGGCTGGGACGAGTCGCGTATGCGCGAAGAGGTGCTGAAGATCGGCGACCGGACCGCGCACATCCTGGCCCAAGCTGCGCAGAGCGGCCGGACACCGCTGGCACACGCAGAGCAGCTGGCCGCCGAGCGCCTGGCCGACGCCACCGCCGCACGGGACGTCGAGGTGGCACGGTGAGGGTCGCAGAGCCCGCGCACCAGGTGGCCCTGGCGGACCGCTACACGGCCGAGCAGGGCACGGTGGTCCTGTCCGGCATCCAGGCGCTGGTGCGGATGATGCTCGACCAGCGGCGGCTGGATCGCGCCCGCGGGCTGAACACGGGCATGTACGTCAGCGGCTACCAGGGCTCGCCGCTGGGCGGGCTGGACAAGGAGCTCGCACGCGCGGCCGAGCACACCGAGCCCGCCGGGATCGTCTTCCAGCCCGGCGTGAACGAGGAGCTGGCGGCCACCGCGGTGGCGGGGACCCAGCTGCTGGGCACGCTGGACGGGCGCCGCCACGACGGCGTCACCGGCTTCTGGTACGGCAAGAGCCCCGGCCTGGACCGTGCCGCCGACGCGATCCGCCACGGCAACCTGTCGGGTACGGCGCCGCTGGGTGGAGCCGTGGCGCTGATCGGCGACGACCCCGCTGCCAAGTCCTCGACGGTGCCCAGCTCGTGCGAGCCGCTGTGCCGCAGCCTGATGCTGCCCGTGCTGGCCCCCGGGTCGGTGTCCGAGCTGGTCGGGTTCGGCCTGCATGCGGTGGCGCTGTCGCGGCACAGTGGTCTCTGGGCGTCGCTGAAGATCGTGGCCGACATCGCCGACGCCAGTGCCACGGTCGACGTGGCCGCGGCCGAGGCCGGCCTGCCTGAGCTGCCGCCGCGCTCGGGCTTCGAGCCGCCGGTGCTGCTGCCGCCGTCGAACCTGGCCGCCGAGCACGACCTGATGACCCAGCGCCTGGATCTGGCGCGCCAGTACGCCCGCGTAGCCGGTCTGAACCGAATCGTCTTCGAGCCCGCGCAGCCGCGGCTGGCCATCGTGGCCGCCGGCGTGGCCCACCAGGCCGTGCTCCGCGCGCTGGACGACCTGGGGCTTGGCGACGCCGAGCGCGACGCCCTCGGGCTGCGCGTGGTGCAGCTCGGAATGCCCTGGCCGCTGGACACGGGCCAGATACGCGAGCTGACCGCCGGCGTGGAGACGGTGCTCGTGGTCGAGGACAAGCTCTCGTTCGTGGAGGGGCTGGTCAAGGAGGCTCTGTACCGCACGCCCGACGCTCCGCTGGTGGTGGGCGAGCACGACAGCGAGGGCCGGCCGCTGGTGCCCACCCGGGCCACCGTCGGCGCCGACGACGTGGCCAGTGCGCTGGGGCGGGTGCTGGACCGCGCGGCGCTCCCGGAGAGCGCCAGCGAGCGGCTCGCGCGGCTGGGCAAGCGCGCCGGCCAGGGCACCGCCGCTGGCGCCGCGCTGCCGCAGCGGACCCCCTACTTCTGCTCGGGCTGTCCGCACAACACCTCCACGCGCGCTCAGCCCGACGAGCTGGTGGGTGTTGGAATCGGTTGCCACACCATGGTCGCGCTCGACCAGGGCGGACGGCGCGGTCACCTGGTCGGCATGCCCCAGATGGGCGGCGAGGGGGCGCAGTGGATCGGGCTGTCCCCGTTCACCGACGATCCCCACTTCATCCAGAACCTCGGCGACGGCACCTTCCACCACTCGGGGTCGCTGGCCATCCGGGCTGCGGTCGCGGCGAACGTGAACGTGACCTACCGGCTGCTCTACAACGCCGCCGTGGCCATGACCGGCGGCCAGCAGCCCGAGGGCCGCCTGGACGTGCCGGCCATCACGCGGCTGCTGGAGGTCGAGGGCGTGGCCCGCGTCGTGGTCACCACGCCCGAGCCCGAGCGTTACCGCGGCGTCGAGCTGGCCGCGATCGCCGCCGTGCGCCACCGCGACGAGCTCCAGGACGTCCAGTCCGAGCTGGCGGCCGTGCCGGGCGTCACGGTCTTGATCCACGACGACCAGTGCGCCACCGAGAAGCGCCGCCTGCGCAAGCGCGGCAAGCTCGAGCAGCCGGCCGAGAAGGTGTGGATCAACCAGCGCGTCTGCGAGGGCTGTGGCGACTGCGGCGAGAAGTCCTCGTGCCTGTCGGTACAGCCGGTGGCCACCGAGTTCGGCCGCAAGACCGAGATCCACCAGGCCTCCTGCAACAGCGACCTGACCTGCCTGAAGGGCGACTGCCCGTCGTTCGTCATGGTCACCCCGCGCGACAAGGGGGCCAAGGCCCCGCGCGTCACGCCGCGAGCCGCCGGCCGACCTGCCCGACCCCGAGCCACGTGTGCCCGCCGACGCGCTGGTGCGCATGCCGGGCGTCGGCGGCACCGGGGTCGTGACGGTGTCCGCGATCCTGCAGATGGCGGCCCACCTGGACGGCCGCCACGCGTCCGGGCTCGAGCAGACCGGGCTGGCCCAGAAGGGCGGGCCGGTGATCTCCGACGTGCGCATCTCCGCGCACCCGATCGAGGGCCAGCTACGCGCCGGGGCCGCATCGGCGGACCTGATCCTGGGCTTCGACCTGCTGGGCGCCGCCGCCTCCGAGACGCTTGCCGTAGCCGACTCGCGCCGCACCGTCGCCGTGCTCAACACTGCCCAGACGCCCACCGCCCGCATGATCACCGACGCCACCGAGCCGATGGCCGACACGGACCTGGCGCTCAGGCGCGTGGACCGCGCCACCCGCTCGGCAGACAACGTGCACGTGGACGCCTCCGGGCTGTCGGGGCGGCTGTTCGGCGACCACATGCCCGCCAACATGCTGCTGGTCGGCGCCGCCTACCAGCAGGGCTGCCTGCCGATCGGCCACGCGGCCATCGAGCAGGCCATCGAGCTCAACGGGGCTGCGGTCAAGACCAACGTGGCGGCGTTTCGCTGGGGCCGGGCGGCGGTTGCCGACCCCGAGGCCCTGGCCGCAGAGCTGGGCCAGGCTGCCGAGGCGCAGGACCGCGAGCCCGACCCGCGCGCCGTGGACATGCTCGCGGACGCACCGCTGACCGGCGAGCTGCGCAGCTCGGTCCAGCTGCGCCTGGGCGAGTTGATCGCCTACCAGAGCCGGCGCTACGCCCAGCGCTACCTGGACGATGTGGTGCGCGTGGCCCGGATCGAGCACGAGCAGACCGGCGGCGGCGACCAGGTGGCCCGGGCCTACGCCCACGCCCTGCACAAGCTGATGGCGTACAAGGACGAGTACGAGGTCGCGCGGCTGCACCTGCTGGCTGCCGAGGAGGCGCGCCGCGACGCCGAGTTCGGACCCGGCGCCAAGGTGCAGATCATGCTCCAGCCACCCCTCATGCGCGCGCTCGGACTGAAGCGCAAGATCAAGCTCGGGCGGTGGGCGTTCCCGGCCCTGGCGCTCCTGCGGCGCTCGCGCCGGCTGCGCGGCACGCCGCTGGACCCGTTCGGCCACGCCCACGTGCGCCGCGTCGAGCGCGCCCTGGTCGGCGAGTATCGCGCCCTGGTGGACGGCGCGCTCGAACATCTGACCCCGGCCAGCGCCGACCAGGTGGCCGCCATTGCGGCGCTGCCCGACGTGATCAGGGGCTACGAGGACATCAAGCTCGCCGGCGTCGAGCGCTTCCGCGAGCAGGCGGCGGCGCTCAGCGCGGCGCTTGCGGACGGCGGCGAGCCCTCCACGGGCTCGGACGAGCTGTCGCTCGTGCAGGTCCCCAGCCGCGTCTGAGCGTCAGTGGCGCCGCCGTGCCCGGGCGTAGGCCCTGGCCTGGCGTGCCGACAGGTCGACCAGGTTGCCGAGCGCGATGTTGCCGTCCAGCAGGTGCAGGCCCCAGCTGGCGTCGGGCACCGGCCTTGGCTCCGGTGCGCCGCCGCGCGAGGCCACCTGTAGCGTGCGCGCGCCGCCGGCGGACGAGCAGCGGCCCGCGAAGGCGCCGCGGAACTCCACGTAGGCGGTTGGTGGCGAGGGCACCGTGAAGCCCACCAGCGTGTTGCCCAGCCCGATCGTCGTCGAGGTGGGGAAGGGCCTGCTGGGCAGCACGGAGCTCAGCCGCGCGGAGCCGCCGCGCAACGCCGCCGGGTTGGTGCACAGCACCTCGACGCTCTTCGGTCTGGTCTGGCCGAAGGCCCCGCCGAAGAGCTCGAAGGTGCGGCCGAAGATGGCGTTGGCCGGCGGCGTCTGGTTGAACGTCGAGAAGGCGACCACGCAGCCCGTCTGGGTGCTTGAGCGACAGGCTCGGATGTTGCGGAACGAGCCGCCGCGGTCGCGGCCCTTGCGCACGGTCACGTTGCCACCCAGCAGGTAGGCCGCGATCAGCCGTCGGCGCGCGGAGCGCTTGCGGTCGATCTGACGCCGCACCAGCTCGCTGAGCATGCCGGTGCCCTGGGAGTGGCCGATCAGCACCACGCCGCGGCCGCGGTTGTAACGCTTGAGGTATTCCTTCCAGGCCGACTCCACGTCGCGGTAGGCCAGCCGCGCGCCCTTCGCCCGGTTCGCCGTGGTGCCACCGATGCCCTGGAGGGTCAGCTGCCGGTAGACCGGGGCGTACACGCGGCAGTGCTGGCTGAAGCGGGCGGCCTGGAAGCGCGCGATGGCCCGCAGCTCGGGATCCTTGGCCCTGGTGGCGTTCAGCCGCTTCTGGTCGCTGACGGTGGGGTAGACGTAGAAGCAGTCGAAGCTCTTGCGTCGGTCGGCCTTGGGGGTGGCCCTGCGCAGCAGCTTGCCGGCAGGTGAGTACAGAGTGGTGGACAGGCGCGACGAACAGGCGCTGTCCTTCAGCCCCGGCTTGCACAGCCATGTGGTCTTGGCGCCGGCGGGCGCGGCCAGCATCAGGGCGGTCGCGGCCGCGGCAGCGGTTGCCAGCGCAATCCGCGCTCCCGTTCGATCGTGTCCTCGGGGCATCCTGCTCCTCTCCTAGAGCGCCAGGCGCATGCGGGCGGTTGTAACGCCGCTGGCGTCGTGTGTGGACGTTGTGCCGTCGGGCCGAAAGCCAGAGCGGGCATAGAAGGCGCGCGCCTGCGCGTTGCGTCTGAACACCCATAGCGTCACGGCGTCCCAGCGACCGTCCTCGAGCGAGCCCAGGGCCTGGGTCAGCAGCGAGCGGCCGATTCCCCCCTGCCACCGCGAGGGATCCACGTACGTGGCCGACACCTCGGCGGTGCGCTCATCCCCGTCCTCGTCGCGGCTGGGCAGCGCCAGTGCGCAGAAGCCCAGCAGCTCCTTGTCCGCCGCCACCAGAACCAGGCCGGACGGATCCTCGATGGCCGCGCGCCAGGAGTCCTCACGCAGCTCCACCGACAGCTCGGCCAGCAACTGGTTGGGGAGGATGCCGGCGTACGCCGCGCGCCACGCCGACACCTGGAGCGAGGCGACGGCGTGAGCGTCGTCCGGCGTGGCGTCGCGGATCATCACCGCAGTTCTACCGGGTCGCCGGTCCGGATCACCGCCGCACCCAGCGCGCGGGCGTTGATCCCGAACCGGCCCGAGTGGGTCGCGAACAGGTGGCGGAGCAGCTGCGCCCACTTCTCCTGGGTGTCGGGATCGCGGGTTGGGATAGCGCAGCGCTCGCACGGGTGCAGCAGCTCCAGCTCGGCCTCGCCGACCCGCAGCCGCCGGCCCTCCCAGTCCTCCTCGGCGAACGGCGGCGCATCCAGCTCCACGTGGATGTTGGTGCGAAAGCGGCGCAGGTCGAGCGGGCGCTCCAGTTCGCCGGCGACCGCGTCCAGAGTGGCCTGGACCGTGATCAGCAGCGAGTCCGACAGGTCCTGCTGGCCCGCGGCATCCGTGCGCAGGGTCACGGCTCGGCCCAGGTCGGCGGCCAGGACGCCGGGCAGAGCGGTGTCCGACCACTCCCAGCTGGTGCCGTCGGGCGCCCGCAGCTCCGGCTCGGGCGGGTCGTCGGGACGTAGCTGGTCGCCCGGTCGGCCGGGGTAGGCCGCCTGCCAGGCCAGCAGCCGCGGCGCCTCGCGCGCTGTCAGCCGGCGCTGAGCGCCCTTGTGCTCGTGCAGCAGCGCATGGCTGCGATCGCCGCCCGCGCCGCGCTGATCCACCATCAGCGCGTCCACCGGCTCGCCGGCCATCGACTTCACGGGCCAGCGGTGCAGCTGGGTGACCTTTCCGGCGGCGTCCATCGGCCGCAGTCTGCCAGCGGATCGGGCGGGGCATACAATCGAGGCATGGCCGATGAGCCCGTCGAAGTCGCCGAGCCGCCCCGTGAGGAGGAGGACCAGGACAAGCCGCGCCTCGATCCCGAGGTCGAGGCCCGGCGTTCTGCGGCGATGTCGTTCATCAAGCGCCTGGGTGATCCCGTGCTCAAGAGCAGCGCCACCCCGGTGGACAACTTCGACGACGCGCTCCGGGGCCAGGTGGCGCGCATGGCCGGGCTAATGGACGACGCGCTCGGCATCGGCCTGGCCGCACCCCAGCTGGGCATCTCGCAGCGGCTGCTGGTCTACCGCGTGGGACCCGACGCGCCGCTGATCGCGCTGATCAACCCTGCGATCGACTGGCACGGCGACGACACCGACGTGCTCGAGGAGGGCTGCCTGTCGCTGCCGGGCGTGCAGATGGACATCGAGCGCCCGCTGCACGTGCGCGTGCGTGCTCGCGACGAGCACGGCGACGAGCGTGTGGTCGAGGCCTCTGGCCTGGAGGCCCGCGTGATCCAGCACGAGATGGACCATCTGGACGGCGTCCTGATCCTGGACCGCGGCAGCCGTGAGCAGCGCAAGGAGGCCATGCGGGCGATCCGCGAGGCCGAAGAGCGGCGCGAGCGCGCCGCGTAGCACGGCGCAGCCCGGTTCGTTACCTCCAGGGTCATCGCGCGCGCCGGTCGCTGCGGATAGAACCCCTTCATGACCGACGCACCCCGGGACGGCAGCGAGCTGATGCGCCAGTTCCTGCCTGCCTCGCCGTTCGCCGCGCTCCTGGGCCTGGAGCTGGTGTCCCTCGGCGACGGCGAGGCACGGCTACGACTGCCGTACCGAGCCGACCTGGCCACGATCGGTGAGACCGTCCACGGGGGAGCCATCGCCACCGCGCTGGACACAGCCGCCATGGCTGCGGCGTGGGCCGGCGCCGAGCTGCCTGGGCGGCTGGCCGGCGCAACAGCCTCGCTGTCCGTGGAGTACGTCGCGGCGGCGAGCGGTCAGGACCTCGACGTGACGGCCGCGGTGCTGCGCCGCGGGCGCTCGCTGTGCTCGATCGAGGCCGAGGCCCGCGGCGCGGACGGCGCCCTGGTGGCCAAGGCGCTCGTGACGTACAAGTTGGGCTAGGACGGCGCGCGGCTGCTTCAGGTCGTGGGCCTCAGGCCCGGGCGGCGTTCTCGATCTCCTCCAGCTTGTCGTACGCCGGCAGCGTCAGGAACTCGATGAAGCTGTCGTCGCCGCTCAGCGCCACCGCCTCGAAGATCGCGCGCGACTCCTCCGGCCGCCCCTCGCGCTCGAACCACTCGTCGTCGCCGATCTCCTCGCGGATGGTCTCCAGCTCCTCGCCGGCCAGCTCGCGCACCAGCTCCGGGGTGACCGTGCGGCCGTCGTCGAGCTGGGCCCCATGGCGGATCCACTGCCAGATCTGGCCGCGCGAGATCTCGGCGGTGGCCGCGTCCTCCATCAGCCCGTAGATGGCGGCGGCGCCGTTGCCGCGCAGCCAGCTGGACACGTACTGGATGCCCACGTTCACGTTCAGCCGCAGGCCCTTCTCGGTGATCTGGCCCTCGGTCCTGTCGATGGCCAGCAGGTCGGCGGCCACCGCGTCGACATCGTCGCGCTGCCTGTCGACCTGGTTGTCGCGCTCGCCCAGCACCTTCTGGAACTCGCCCATGGCCGGCTCGACGGAGTCGGGGTGGGCAACCCACGACCCGTCGAAGCCCGCCTTGGCCTCGCGCCGCTTGTCGGCCGCCACGGCGTCCAGCGCCTTCTGCGCCGCCTCCTCGTCCGTGCGCGAGGGGATCACCGCGCTCATGCCGCCCATCGCGTGCGCGCCGCGCCGGTGGCACGTCTTCACCAGCAGCTCGGAGTAGGCGTGCATGAACGGCACGGTCATGGTCACGTCCACGCGGTCCGGCGTCACGAACTCGGGCCGCTCCTTGAACCGCTTGATTGCGCTGAAGATGTAGTCCCAGCGGCCGGCGTTCAGCCCGGCGGAGTGCTCGCGCAGCTCGTACAGGATCTCATCCATCTGGAACGCAGCCGGCAGCGTCTCGATCAGCACGGTGCCGCGGGCGGTGCCGCGCTCGAGGCCCATGTGGTCCTCGGCCAGCGTCATGGCGTCGTTCCACATGCGCGCCTCCAGATGCGACTCCAGCTTCGGCAGGTAGAAGAACGGCCCGCTGCCCTTGTCCAGCAGGGCCTGCGCGTTGTGGTGGATGTAGAGGCCGAAGTCCATCAACCCGCCGGCCACGGGCGCGCCGTCGACGGTCAGGTGGCGCTCCTCGAGGTGCCAGCCGCGCGGGCGGACCAGCAGCGTGGCGGTGGTCTCGTTCAGGCGGTACTGCTTGCCCTTGGCCTCGTCGTCGAACTCCAGCGACCCGCGCACGGCGTCCATCAGGTTCACCTGGCCGCCGACCATGTTCGACCACGACGGCGAGTTGGCGTCCTCGAAGTCGGCCATGAAGCCCGTCGAGCCCGAGTTCAGCGCGTTGATGACCATCTTGGCCGACGTCGGCCCGGTGATCTCGACCCAGCGCTTGCGCAGCGCGGGCGGGGGAGGGGAGACCTGCCAGTCGCCCTGACGGACCTCCTTGGTCTGGTCGAGGAAGTCCAGCGTGCCGCCGGCGTCCAGCTCGGCCTGCAGCTCCTCGCGCTTGGCCAGCAGCTCTGTGCGCCGCCCATCGAGCTCGCGGTGCAGCAAGGCCACGAGCTCCAGCGCCTCGCCGGTGAGCACCTCGTCGCCGCGCTCGACCTCGGGTCCGTTGATCTCCACTCCGCTCGGTGTCATCTGTCTCCTCTCAGCGACCGGGCCAGCAGCTCGACCGGGTGCAGCACCGGGAGCTCCTTTCCCAGCTCGCGGGTGTGTGCGGTTATCTGCAGCGTGCAGCCGGGATTTGCCGCCACCACTGCCTCGGCCCCGGTGTCCAGCAGGTTCTGCGCCTTGCGCCGGCCCAGCTCGGCCGCCGCCTCGGGCTTGACCACGTTGTAGATGCCGGCGGAGCCGCAGCAGATCTCCCACTCGGCCGGCTCCACCAGCTCGACGCCGGGGATGCCGCGCAGCAGGTCGCGGGGCTGGCTGCGGACCGCCTGGGCGTGGGCCAGGTGGCAGGCGTCGTGGTAGGCCACCTTCAGCTCGATCGGGTGGCGCTCGGCGCGCGGCTCGCCTTCGGTCAGGATCTCGGTCACGTCCACGACCTTCTCGGCGAAGGCGGCGGCGCGGTCGGCCCACTCGGCGTCCTGGCGCATCACGTGGCCGTAGTCCTTCATGGCGGATCCGCAGCCGGCCGCGTTGGCCACGATCCGGTCGTAGCCCTCCAGGGCTTCGATCGTCTTCTTCACGTTGGCGGTGGCGTCGCTGCCCATCCCGGCGTGCAGCTCCAGCGCGCCGCAGCAGGATGGGTCCTGGGGCGCCTCCACGTGCCAGCCTTCTGCGGCCAGGACCGCCGCGGTGTCGGCGTTCACGCCGCTGAACATCACACGCTGCACGCAGCCGCGCAGGAGCGCCACCGTGCCGCGCGGCTCGCCCTGCGCGGCCACCCGCTCGGGCAGCGCGTGGCGCACCGGCGCGGCGGGGGCCAGCTTGGCCACCTCGGCGACGCGGCCAAGCGGCAGCGATGCGGTCAGGCGGTCCAGCTTGGTGGCCGCGCCGAAACGCATCAGCGGCACGAGCCAGCGCAGCCGGCCGGGGTGGGGGAACAGCGCGAAAACGGCCTTGCGCGTCCACTTGTCCTGGCCGCTGCGCTCCCACTTGCGCTCGACCTGGGCGCGGGTGTCCTCGATCAGCTTGTCGTACTGGACGCCGGACGGGCAGGCGGTCACGCACGCCATGCAGCCCAGGCAGTTGTCGAAGTGGTCGACCATCGGGGCCGACAGCTCGTTGGCCTCCTCGTGACCCGCTCGCATGAGCACGATCCGTCCGCGCGGCGAGTCGGCCTCCTCGCCCCAGAGCTGGTAGGTCGGGCAGGTGGGCAGGCAGAAGCCGCAGTGCACGCAGTCGTCGATCAGCGACGTCTCGGGCGGCTTGTCCTCGTCCCAGATGCCGATCTGGATGGGGCCGGCCTCCATCTCAGGCCCCGCCATCCAGCAGGCCGGGCGCGCACGCGCCAGCGGGGTCGAAACGCTCACGCACCCGCTCGGCCAGAGCCAGCGCACCCGGGTCGCGCGGGCCCCAGGGATCAAGGTCGCCGCGGCCGTCCAGCACGGCGCAGGGCGACGGGGCGAGCGCCTGGCGGACGTGCTCGGCCTGTGCTGGCCCGGACAGCGTGACCCAGGAGAGCCCGGAGGCCGCCCGCCCGACCACGCGCGCGTCCAGCTCGCGCGCCAGCTCCAGCAGTAGCGCAGCCTGGTCCTGAAGGCCCGACACGCGCACCACGGTCGCGTCTTCCGAGCGCTGCCCGGCGCGCTGGGTGTCCCACACGGCTGCGTCGGAGTCGTCGACCGAGCTGTCCAGCCCCTGCTCGGCCAGCAGCGCCGCCACGTGCTCGGCCGCCTCGGCGGCTGCGGCGCCGCCGCAGCGGGCCAGAACCGCGCCCCCACCATCCTCCCAGCGCACGTCCAGGCACTCCAGCTCCAGCCGCGCGTGGCTCAGGGCCGTGGCCGCTGCGGCCACCGCGCGCGGGTCGTCGCCGCGGCCCTGCGCGGTCACCGTGCTGGGCGCCAGCGGGTGCAGCCGCACCGCCACCTGGAGGATCGCGCCGAGCGTGCCGTAGGCGCCGGCGAACAGCTTGGCCAGGTCGTAGCCGGCCACGTTCTTGATGACCTTGCCGCCCGACTTGGCCACCGTGCCGTCGGAGAGCGCGACCGTCATGCCCACCACCAGGTCGCGCACCGAGCCGTAGCGGTGGCGCAGCGGGCCGGAGTCCGCTGCGGCCACCACGCCGCCGATGGTGGCGCCCCCGTCGGGTGGATCCAGGGCCAGCATCTGCCCCTCGGCGCCGAACGCGGCCTGCGCGTCGGCCAGCCGCACGCCGGCATCGAGCACGGCGGTCAGGTCGCCGACGTTGTGCTCGCGGATCTCGCCAAGGCCGAGGGTCGAGATCACCGTAGGAGCGCCCGCATCAGCATCAGCTTCAGCTGCGCCCCAGTGCGCCTTCGTCGCGCCGCCGATGAAACGCACCGCCTGACCGGCCTCGACGACCTCGCGCAAGGCCGTGGCGAATTCCTGCTGGCCAGCGGGAGAAAGCTGATGCTGAAGCTGATGCTCGACGCCGCTCACATCCGCTCCGCTATCCCGGCTTCCTCGAGCGGGTGCTTGCGGTAGGGCCCGGGGACCTCGCCGCACAGCCGCGGAGTGGGCATGACCTTGCCGGGGTTGGCCAGCCCGTCGGGGTCGAAGGCGCAGCGCAGGCGCTGGAACGTGGCCAGGTCGTCCTCGCCGAACATCGACGGCATGTAGCGCTTCTTGTCCACGCCGACGCCGTGCTCGCCGGTGATCGAGCCGCCCTCGTCGACGCAGGCCTTGACGATCATCCCTGCCAGCTCCTCCGCGCGCTCGGGCTCGCCCGCGACCGAGCCGTCGTAACAGACCAGCGGGTGCAGGTTGCCGTCGCCGGCGTGGAAGACGTTGGCCACCTGCAGTTCGTACTCGGAGCCCAGCTCCTCGATCCGGCGCAGCACGGCCGCCATGCGCGTCCGCGGGATCACCGAGTCCTGGACGTAGTAGTTGGGGGCGATCCTGCCCATGGCCGCGAAGGCGGCCTTGCGCGTCTTCCAGATCAGGGCGCGCTCGTCCTCGTCCCGGGCCACGCGCACCCGCCAGGAGCCGCCGTCCTCGCACATGGACACCACGGCGTCGAAACGGGCCTCGCACTCATGCTCGGAGCCGTCCAGCTCCACCACCAGCGCCGCGCCGGCGTCCTGCGGGTAGCCCGCGTTGGTGGCTCCCTCGGCGGCGCGGATGGACAGGTTGTCCATCATCTCGATGGCGCCGGGGACGATGCCCGCGGAGACGATGGCCGAGACCACCTCGCCGGCCTCGGAGGTGGAGTCGAAGAAGGCCACCAGCGTGCGCACCGCCTCCGGGGAGGGCACCACCCGCAGCGTGATCTTGGTGGCCACGCCGAGCGTTCCCTCCGAGCCCACGAAGGCGCCGACCAGGTCGTAGCCCGGGATGTCGACGCCCTTCCCGCCGAGCGTGACCACCTGGCCGTCGGTCAGCACGACCTCGAGCCCCGTCACGTAGTTGGTGGTGAAGCCGTACTTGAAGCAATGCGCGCCACCCGAGTTCTCGGCCACGTTGCCGCCGATCGAGCAGACGATCTGGCTGGACGGGTCGGGCGGATAGAAGTGGCCGGGCCCGACGGCCTCTGAGACCGCGATGTTGGTCACGCCCGGCTCGACGACAACGCGCTGGTTGGGCAGGTCGACCTCGAGGATTCGGCGCATCCGCGAGACCGCGATGACCACGCCGTCGGTGACCGGCATCGCGCCGCCGGACAGGCCCGAGCCCGATCCGCGCGCCACCCACGGCGCGCCGTGCTCGTAACAGGCCTGCACGCACGCCTGGACCGCCTCCGCGCTGCCGGGCAGCGCCACCGCGCTGGGCAGCGCGGCGTACTGCAGCAGGCCGTCGGACTCGTACGTGCGCAGCTGGTGATGGTGGGTCAGGACGTGCTCGTCACCGCACGCGGCGCGCAGCTTGCCGACCAGGGCCGGGTCGGCAGCCAGCTAGACCACCATCCAGCCCAGTATCGATGTGGATTGCAGGTACACGAGGATGCCCATCAGGACCGTCATCACCACCGACCAGAACAGTACCCGCCGGAAGATGTCGCCCTCCTTGCCCGCCATCCCCACGGCCGCGGCGCCGATGGCCAGGTTCTGGGGCGAGATCATCTTGCCGAGCACGCCGCCGGAGCTGTTGGCGGCCGCCAACAGCGTCTGGTCGATGCCGGCCTCCTTCGCCGCCTTTACCTGGAGCGCGCCGAACAGCGCGTTCGATGACGTGTCCGAGCCGGTGATGGCCACGCCCAGCCACCCGATCACCGGCGAGAGAAACGCCAGGATCCCGCCCGCGCCGGCGATCCACAGGCCCAGCGTGGATGTCATGCCGCTCAGGTTCATCACGTAGGCCAGGCCCAGCACGGCCATCACCGTCACGATCGCCAGCGAAAGCTGCTTGAGCGTCGCGCCGTAGGTGCGCACCGCGTCGCGCAGGGGCACCTTGATCGCCAGGATCGTCAGCAGGCCGCAGAACAGCACCACGGTGCCGGGCGTGTCGAAGAACGAGAACCCGAAGGTCACGGCGCTGGCAGCTTCGCCGTCGGGGTTCACCACGTCGAGCCCGGGCCAGTCGAACCCGTTCGCGGCCTTGTCGTCCGTGCCGAACCCGGTGCCGCCGGAGAGCTCGAAGAGGAACTGCTCGACCGGGTCGACCAGCTTCGCGACCGCGAAGACGGCGACGATGATGATGTAGGGCGCGAACGCCTCCCAGCGTTCCCGGGGTGAGTCGGTCTTCTGGTCGCGCAGGCGCACGCTGCGCTCCAGCGCCGGGTTGTGACCCTCGGCGCCGGCGACCGCCGCAGCGGGGCCGGCCTCGCTGTCGCCGAGCAGGGGCTCGGACGGCGACCACACGCGCAGGAAGCCAACCAGGACGCCGGTCGAGACCAGCGCGGCGATGATGTCGGTCAGCTCCACCGAGATGTAGGTGGCGCAGACGAACTGGGAGACCGCGAACGAGATGCCGGCCACCAGCGCGGCGGGCATGGTCTGGCGCACGCCGCGGCCGCCGTCCACCACGCCGACCAGGATCAACGGGACGATCAGCGCCAGGAACGGGGTCTGGAGGCCGACCTGGGCGCCAAGGTCGTTGACCGGGATGTCGGTCTGGGCCGAGAGCGTCACGATCGGGGTGGCGATCGAGCCGAATGCGACCGGCGCGGTGTTGCCGATCAGCGACAGCGCCACCGCCTTGAGCGGCTGGAAGCCCAGCGCCAGCAGCATCACCGAGGTGATGGCCACCGGTGTGCCGAAGCCGGCCAGGCCCTCGATCAGCGCGCCGAAGGAGAAGGCGATGATTATGGCCTGGATCCGCTGGTCGTCCGAGATGGCGGCGAAGGCGCGCCGCAACACCGCGAAATGACCCGTGGCCTCGGTCATGTTGTAGACCCAGACCGCGTTGATCACGATCCACATGATCGGGAAGAAGCCGAACGCCGCGCCCTCGAGGCCCATGTCCAGTGTCTGGCCCACCGGCACGTCGTAGATGCCGATGGCCACCACGATCGCCACCGCCAGCGCCACCAGGCCGGACTTCCACGCGGTGATCTTGAAGCCGCCCAGCATCACGAAAAGCGTGAGCAGCGGCAGCACGGCAAAGATCGAACTGAGCCCCAGGGAATCCCCCACGGGGTCGAAGACCTGCTGGTACATCGCTCTCCCTCCTCGGCTCTCCTTGGCTGCGCCAGTTCCCGAAAAGTCAGACTTGGAAACCCGGGGTGGGTGAGCGTCACTTCGGCGCCCCCCTAGGGTGCCTGGCGTGCGCACCGTCTACCTGGGCACCAGTGATTTCGCCGCCACGGTGCTCGAGCGCGTGGCCGGCTCGGACCACCGTCCCGCGCTCGTGGTCTCGCGCCCCGACCGCCCGCGCGGGCGCGGACGGCGCACGCAGCCCCCGCCCGTGGCGCATCGGGCGCGCGAGCTGGGGATCGAGCTGCTCCAGCCCGACGACCTGAACGCGCCCGCGACCGTGGAGCGCATCGCCGGCGCCGAGCCCGAAGCGCTGCTGGTGTGTGCCTACGGCGCCATCATCCGCGAGCCGCTGCTGTCGGCACACCCCGCGTTCAACGTGCACCCCTCGCTGCTGCCGCGCTGGCGCGGGGCGGCGCCGGTGGAACGGGCCATCCAGGCCGGCGACGCCGAGACCGGCGTGTGCATCATGCGCCCGGTGGCGGAGCTGGACGCCGGGCCCGTGTACCTCAGCCAGCCGGAGCCGATCCATCCGGACGACGATTACGGCAGCCTGGCGCCGCGCCTGGCCGAGCTGGGCGGGCGGCTGCTGGTGCAGGCGCTCGACCAACGCCCCGATCCCCGGCCCCAGCAGCAGGAAGGGGTCACCTACGCGGAGAAGATCGAAGGCGATGAGCGCCGCCTGGATACCAGCCGCCCCGCCGCCGAGCTGGAACGCACCGTGCGCGCGCTGAATCCGCACGTGGGCACCTGGGTCGCGGACGGCGACGGCCGCCTGGGCGTGCGGCGCGCGGCGGCCCGTTCGACGCAGATTCCCGCCGGTGAGCTGACCGAGACCGGCGGCCGGCTGCTCCTGGGCAGCGGCGACGGCGCGCTCGAGCTGCTCGAGGTCCAGCCTCCGGGGAAGCGCTCCATGCCCGCCGCCGACTTCCTGCGCGGCCGTGCCTGACGGCCCGGTGGACCTCGGGCCCGAGTGCCCGTCGTGCGGTGAGCCGTGGCTACGCGCGACCAATCTGGCCGGCCGCTACCGCTGCGTGAACTGCCTGCACCGCTTCGAGCTGCGCTCGGAGTGCGACCACTGCGGCGCGCACAGCACCATCGCCCGCATGTCGGACACGGCCAACGTGATCTGCCGCAACTGTGGCCACTCGATGCTGCGACCGATCTAGCCGAAACGCTGCTGTCACCGTCAGAGTTCGAGCCGGCGAGCTGTCCTGCCCAGGTGGGGCCACACCCCACTAATGCAGGACTGCTCCCTGTGTGGACCTACCCGCCCGCCGACACCTCGACCGGTATGCCGTTGAGCACCGCGTTGCCGGACACGGGCTCCACCGCCGATTCGTCGGCCAGGACGTTGCTGTTCACGCCGTGGTGGGCGCCGGCCACCGCCATCCGCGTGCCGGGCTGGTCGTGACCCCATCCGTGCGGCAGGCTGACCACGCCGGGCATCACCGAGTCGGTGATCTCCACCGGCGCCTCGACGCGGCCGGCGGCGGAGCGCAGCACGGCGGCTGCGCCCTCCGACAGCCCCAGGCGGGCGGCGTCGTCGGGGTGCATCTGGGCGGTGCAGCGCTCCTTGCCCTTGACCAGCGGCTCCAGGTTGTGCATCCACGAGTTGTTCGAGCGCAGCTGGCGGCGGCCCACCAGGACCATCTCCGGCGCGGCGGCGGCCAGCGACGCCTCGAGCCGCGCTACGTCGGCGGTGATCGGCTCCGGCGCCAGCTCGATCTTGCCCGACGCCGTGCGCAGCACGTCGGGCATGCGCGGCGCCAGCGGGCCCAGGTCGATGCCGTGCGGGTTCTCCTCCAGCCGCGCGAGCGTCAGTCCGTCCGGCTGGTCGCCGAAGGCGTCGCCGTAGTCGCCCACCCGCAGGAGCAGGTCCAGGATCCGCTCGGGGCCGCGGCGTGGTTCCAGCTCGGCCAGGATCTCGCCCGGATCGCGTCCGGCGATGCGCGAGTGGGTGTCGCCGACCTCGCGCGCCACCATCGCCCCGATGGCCATCGAGTCGACCACGTCCACGTCCACGTCGGGGCCCTGGCCCGAGATGATCCCGGTCAGCCGCGCCAGTACCTCCCACTCGCTCGGTAGCTCGGACTCCAGGATCGCGGGCGAGTAGTTGGCCACGTTGCGCGCCGCCAGCTGGTAGAGCGCCAGGTCGTAGTGCGGCTTCTCGAGCGGGTCGGGGGCGGGCAGGATCACGTCCGCGTGACGGGTGGTCTCGTTCACGTAGATGTCGATCGCGAGCATGAAGTCCAGCCCTTCGACCGCACGCGCCAGCCGGTCCGAGTTGGGCGTCGACAGCAGCGGGTTGCCGGCATGGGTGATCAGGGCCCGGACCTGCCCGTCGCCGGGGGTGTCGATCTCCTCGGCCAGCGCCGACACGGGCAGCTCGCCGAGTGCCTCGGGCAGTCCGCGCACCCGCGTGTGCCAGCGGCCGATGGCAAAGCCCCGGCCCTGGCCGCGCCGGCCCACGGAGTTGCGCTGCCCGGCCGCCGCGCGGGTGAACATGGCGCCGCCTTCGCGGTCCAGGTTCCCGGTCAGGACGTTGAGCACGTCCACCAGCCAGCTGGCCAGCGTGCCGAACGACTGCGTGGTGGTGCCGATCCGCCCGTAGACCGCGGCGCGCTCGGCGGCGGCCAGCTCGCGCGCGAGCCGGCGGATCTGATCGGCCGCTATCCCGCAGGCCGGCGCGACCGCCGCGGGCGTGAACGGGGCCGTCAGCTCGCGCACGGCGTCCAGGCCCCGGACGTGCGCGCCGATCGGCCCGAGGTCCTCGAGCCCCTCCTCGAGGATCACCTGCGCCATCGCCATCAGCAGGTGCGCGTCATGGCCGGGGCGGATGAAGTGGTGCTCGTCGGCCGCCTCGGCCGTACGCGTGCGGCGCGGATCCACTACGACCACGCGGCCACCGCGCTCGCGCAGCCGGCGCAGGCGGCCGCGCATATCGGGGGCGGTCAGCAGGCTGCCGTTGGACACCAGCGGGTTGGCGCCCAGGATCAGCAGATGGTCGGTGCGGTCGATGTCGGGCACCGGAATGCTCAGCGGCGTGCCGAACATGAGCCCGGCGGACACGTGCTTGGGCATCTGGTCGACGCTGCTCGCGGTGAACACGTTGCGGCTGGCCAGCGCCTTGAGCCACACCGGCCCGTACGTCAGAGCCGACAGGTTGTGGGCGCTGGGATTGCCCAGGTAGACCGCCACCGCATCGCGGCCGTGCTCGGCCAGGATCGGGGCCAGCCGGCGGTCGATCGCCGCGAAGGCCTCGTCCCAGCCGGCCTCGGCCAGCTCGCCGTCCGCTCCTCGCACCAGTGGGGTCCGGAGCCGGTCAGGGTCGGCGCTGAGATGCCTCAGCCCGGTGGCCTTGGGGCACAGAAAGCCCGCGCTGAACACGTCGTCGGCATCGCCGCGGACCGCGACCACCTCCCGGCCGTCCAGCTCCACGCTCAGGCCGCAGGTGGCCTCGCAGAAGGGGCAGGTCCGGGTGTGGGTGGTGGTCGAGCTCACCCGCGCGAGACTACGCCCGCGCGGGTAGGGAATCCAGCGTCTCCTTCAGGTCCGCCACCGTCTGGAAGTCCAGGCCGAGGGCGTGATCGTGGCGGTGGGCCACCTTGCCGTCCTCGTCGATGACGATGACCGAGCGCTTGCTGGTCTTCAGCCGCCTGGCGTACGCGTCGTACTGCTGCGAGACGGCGCCGTCGGGATCGGCCAGCAGCGGCACGTTCAGCTTGTGGTTGTCCTGGAAGGACTTCTTGGAGTCCACGCCCTTACCCGAGATGCCGACCGCGGTCACGCCCAGGGCGCCGAATGCCTCGGCGTTGTCGCGGTAGGAGCAGAACTGCTTGGTGCAGATGCTGGTCTCGTCGCCCGGGTAGAACAGCAACAGCACCCGCTCCCCGCGGTGGTCGGAGAGCCGGAAGGTGCCGTCGGTGCCCTCCAGCTCGAAGTCAGGTGCCTGTTCTCCTACCGCCGGTTGCTTGGCCATGACCGGAGGCTACGCGGCGGGTGCGCGGCACGGATCACAGGCCGGCGATGCTGGCGTGAAGGTGCTTGAACCGCCGGGTGCGGCCCGTCAGGACGGGGTCGCGCTGCGGTAGAGCGCGTACAGCAGAGCGCACAGCGCCAGCGCCCCGGCCACGTAGCCGACCTCCACCTGCAGCACGCGGTCGTCGAAGCCGGGCATGAGCAAGAAGCCCACGAACGCCCCGGCCGACCCGACCCAGCACGCGCTGGCCTGGCGTGCCCGGTTGCGGGCCAGCAGCGCCTGGTTCAGCGTCGCCGCTGCCAGGTACAGGCCCATGCCGACCGAGATCAGCACCAGCCCCAGGCGGTCGTAGGCGAACTCGCCACCGAAGACCAGCTCCATGGCGAACGGGCCTGCGACGGCCATGGCCAGCGCCACCACCGCCGCGAAGCCGGCGATTGCCGTCAGCGTGACGTTCACGCTGCGCTTGAAAGGGTCGGTCTCGCCGCGCGCCCCCAGGCGCGTCAGGTGGGGCAGGATCGAGGTCTGGACAGCCTGGAACAGCTGCAGCGGCGCCCGTGCGATCAGCAGGACGTTGAAGGTGAAGCCGGCCAGCGCCGCTCCCTCGGCGCCCCCCTCGGTGGCCTTGACCAGCAGCGGGCCTGCGTTCAGGAACGTCTGCTCGGCCAGCATGATCACCAGCACCGCCACCGCGAAGCCGGTGCCGTGGGCCAGCGAGAACTCGGGCTCGCCGCCGGGCTCGGCCGCGGCCGCGTCGTCCAGCGAGCGCGCCTCGGCTCCCGCCTCGGCGTCGCTCATGACCCGGCCCGGTGCGCGCGTACGCGAGAGCGCCAGCGGTACCACCGCCAGCGACACGATCGGCGCGGCGGCCATGCCCAGCGCCACCACCGACTGGCCCTCGGCGATGCCGACCGCCACCGCCAGGGCGAACAGCACGCGTGACGATGCCTCCATCAGCACCAGCGCGCCGTAGAGCCCGAAGCGCCGCCGGCCGGCCAGGAAGCCGCGGGCGAAGTAGCTGACCGCGTACGCCAGCACGGCCACGATCAGCACGTGGTAGAGAGTCGAGGAGCCCTGGAACAGGTCGTCGCGGATCGGGCCCTGCAGAGCCAGCGCGGCCACCACGAACAGCGAGTCCGAGGACGAGCTGGATCGTGGCTGCCACCCGCAGGTGCTGGTTGCCCGCGGCCCCGTGCGCGTCGCGCTCCGCGATCGTCCGCGACAGCAGCTGCTCGACCGGCCGGTAGAGCACGGAGACGGTGATGAACACCGCCGACCACAGCAGCGTGATGCCGCCGTACTGCGCCTCGGTCAGGTTGTGCGAGGCCAGCGCGAAGTAGCCGTAGGTGACCAGCCCGGTGGTGCCGATCCCGAGCGACAGCAGCGCCGCTCCGCGCTGATAGCCCCCTTCCTCGGCCTCGGCCACTACAGCCGCACGAGCAGCATGGTCCACGGGAACGGCGAGCGGGCCTCGACGACCTCGCCGTGGCGGGCCAGCAGGCTCACGAACGAGCGCTTGGACCAGTGATTCACATGCCCCGGGGTGTTGCCCAGATGCCTGACGTAGGCCCCGCGGGCCATGTTCAGGCCGCGCCACATGGGCTCGCGCGGCACAGACACCAGCAGGTGGCGGCTGGCCACGCGCGCCATCTCCGCCACCGTGGCCTCGGGCTCGGGGACGTGCTCGAGGACCTCGATGGCCGTGGCCAGCTCGAACTCGCCGTCGGCGAACGGCAGCGCGGTGGCCTCCTCGATCCGGTACTCCAGGTTGGGTCGCTCGCGCTTGGCCCACTCGGCCTGGAGCTCGGGGTCGTCCAGGTCGATGCCGACGATGCGTTTGTCGCCGAGCCGCTGCGCCCACTCGTGGGTCAGCACGCCCTCGCCGCATCCCACGTCCAGCACGCTGGCCGGCGCGGCCTGGGTCCACAGCTCGTCCAGCGTTGCGTGGAAGCGCCCCATCAGGCGCCGCACCACGGGGTTGGTGGAGCCGTACTTGTCGAAGGTGTTGCCGGTCGGAGCGGTGCCCGGATCGGTCGACCCCGGCGTGGCCACGCCGCTCACAGCTGCACCCGCTCGCGCTTGCCTGTGGCCGCGCCCGAGTCCGCGCCGGTGGTGCCCTGGCCGGACGGCTTGCCGGGCTCGTAGTGCGACGGCTTCACGCCCAGGCTCAGCTCCACGCGGCGCACCCGCTCCAGCGTGCGCTGCTGCATCGAGCGCGAGGCGGCCAGCAGGTCGCCGATCACGCCAAGGGCCACGAAGATCGAGGCGATGATCAACAGCGTCGAGCCCAGGATCAGCGACTGCACGTGCCCCTGGCCCTCGCCGATCACGAAGAAGTAGAGGAAGCGCGCCCAGATCACGGCCGCCGGTATGGCCACGATCCCCGCGGCGATCATGAACACGCGCAACGGCTCGTACAGGGCGTACACGCGGAAGATGGCGACGGCGTTGCGGCGAACGTACGCGGACATCGACGGGAACAGGCGCGACTCGCGCGTCTTCGGGTTGGTCCGGATGGGCACGTGGTCCACGGCCACGAGCGTCTTGCCGGCCTGGATGATCGTCTCGAGCGTGTAGGTGAAGCGGGAGACCACCACCATCTGCAGCGCGGCTTCACGGTTGTAGGCGCGAAAGCCGGAGGTGGTGTCGGGCACGGTCGTGCCCGAGGCGCGCCGGACCACCGCGCTGCCCAGCTGCTGCAGTCGTTTCTTCAGCGGCGAGAAGTGCTCGATCGTGTGCGTCTCGCGGTCGCCGACCACCATGTCGGCGCGGCGCTCGACGATCGGCTCCACCAGCTTGGGGATGTCGCCGCCGTAGTACTGGTTGTCGGCGTCGGTGTTCACGATCACGTCGGCGCCCAGCTTCAGGCAGGCGTCCAGGCCGGCCTGGAAGCCTGCCGCCAGACCCTTGTTGTTGGTCAGCTTGACGATGTGGTCGACGCCGTTCTCGCGGGCGACCTCGATGGTGCGATCGGTCGAGCCGTCGTCGATCACGAGCCACTCGACCACGGCGAAGCCCGGGACCTCGCGCGGGAGGTCGGCCAGGGTGCCCGGGAGCTGGGCCTCCTCGTCCTTACAGGGGATCTGGATGATGAGCTTCACGTCGCGGGGGAGGGTACCCCGTTGCCCTCCGTCGGCTTCACATCCGTGTAAAGGGCAACAAGGCGACGACGTCCTTTGCTACCTTGGGCCGCTGTCCTGAACCTTCTCGGTCACGGAGTCAATACTTCATGAGCACTGTCATCGCCTATCTCGACGCCGGAACCGGCAGCCAGATCGCGGCCCTCGTGGCCGGTGGCTTCGCCGCTTTCGCCGTCACCGCCAAGATGTACTGGAACCGCGTTCTGGTCTTCCTCCACATCCGCAAGCCGGAGCAGGAGACCGCGACCGCCGAGGGTCCGGAGACCCAGTAGCCGGCGGGCGGGGAGGGCGCGCAGCCCGCGCGCTCCCCGCCAGCTACCCTTCCGATCGCGCCGCCCTCGGGCGGCCCGCTGATCGCGTCGGGCCACGAGCCCGAGACCTCTGAATGAATACGCCGAGCGACACTTCTCAGGACGCCCTCGTCAACGCCGAGTCGGGGTCCTTCCGCGACCCCGAGAGCCGCATCTTCTATGCGGACGGAGCGGTCTACCGGGCGCTGTCGCCAGACGGCCTTGCCGACTTCGAGGCCCTGAGCGGGTCCAAGCTCTTCGACGCTGCCGTCGCCGACGGGCGCCTGGTGGGCACCGAGCTGGTGCAGGACACCGGCGCGCTGCCGGACCTGCTCGTGCACGAGCGCGCAGGCGTGCTCAGGCACGAGCGGATCCCGTTCGTGTCCTACCCCTACGAGTGGCCGTTCTCGATGCTCAAGGACGCGGCGCTGCTGCAGCTGGATCTGCTGGAGAAGTCGATCAACGAGGGCCTGGTGCTCAAGGACGCGTCGTCCTACAACGTCCAGTTCCGCGGCGCCCAGCCGACCTTCGTCGACGTCGGCTCGTTCGAGCGCTGGCGCGAGGGCGAGGGCTGGGTCGGCTACCGCCAGTTCTGCATGTTGTTCCTGTACCCGCTGATGCTCCAGGCGCACAAGGACGTACCCTTCCACGGCCTGCTGCGCGGCCAGATCGACGGCATCAGCCCGCAGCAGATGCGCAACCTCTCGAGCTTCCGCGACCGCTTCCGCAAGGGCTATCCCAGCAACGTGTTCATCCACGCCCGCCTGGAGGCCAAGTACGCCGACCGCGCCAGCGAGGTCAAGGGCGAGATGAAGCGCGCGAACATCAAGAAGGAGATCCTGCTGGCCCAGGTGACCAAGATGCGCAAGGTGGTCAGCGGGCTCGAGTGGAACCCGCCGCAGGGCGTCTGGGTGGCCTACGGCGAGCGCAACAGCTACACCGACTCCGACGCCGAACGCAAGGACGAGTTCGTGCGCGAGGTGGCCACCAGCCAGCGCTGGCCGCTGACCTGGGACATCGGGGCCAACAACGGCCGCTACTCGCGGATCGCAGCCGAGGGCTCGGACTACGTGATCGCCCTCGATGCCGACCAGGGCCCGATGGAGCTGCTCTACCGCGGTCTGCGCGACGAGGGCAACAAGGACATCCTGACGCTGACCATGAACCTGGCCGACCAGTCGCCAAGCCTGGGCTGGCGGGGCGTCGAGCGCAAGGACCTGGCTTCGCGCGGCAAGCCCGATCTGGTGCTTGCCCTGGCGCTGATCCATCACACCACGGTCACCGCCAACGTCCCCATCGCCGAGTTCGTGGACTGGCTGGCATCGCTGGGCACGTCGCTGGTCATCGAATTCCCCACCCGCGAGGACCCGATGGTCAAGAAGCTCCTGAGCGGCAAGCGCGAGGGCCTGCACCCCGACTACGAGCGTGAGAACTTCGAGCGCGTGCTGGCCGGCGCCTTCGACGTGGAGCGCCGCGAGCGCCTGGCCTCCGGCACCCGCCTGCTGTACTTCGCCCGGCCCAAGGGCGGCGGCGCGCCGATCGACCTGACGGCGACCGAGGGCTGATGAGCGGCCGGGAGGCCGCCGCCTCGGAAGGAGCCGAGGCCCCCAAGCCGCGACAGGCCGGCGCGGGCCTGCAGGCCACCTCGCTGCCGTGGGCCTTCCTGCACCTGGCGGTGCTGACCGCCTTCGCGCTGGGTCAGCCGCTGTTCGACCTGCTGGGCAAGAACCCCGAGTTCTTCGCCGCCCGCGGATCCACGTCGGGCGACATCATCACCTTCGCCGTGATGGTCGTGGTCGGCCCGCCCTTGATCGGCGTGCTGATCGAGTTCCTGGTTGGGCTGGCGTCCAAGCCCGCGCGCCAGGTCGTGCACCTGGTCTTCATCACGCTGCTCACCGCGCTCGGCGTAATCCAGTTCCTCAAGGACTCCTTCAGCGGGACGTTCGTGCTGATAGCGCTGTCGCTGGCCGTCGGCGCGCTGCTGGCGTTCGGCTACGCGCGTGCCGAGCCCGTGCGCTCGTTCCTGAGCGTGCTCTCACCGGCTCCGCTGCTGCTGCTGATCCTGTTCCTGTTCGCCTCGCCCGTGTCGGACATCGTCACGGCCGGCGACGCCGAGGCCCAGAACGTCAAGGGCGGCTCGCGCGCACCGATCGTGTTCCTGGGCCTGGACGAGTTTCCCGGCATCGACCTGGTGGGGGCGGACGGCAAGATCGACGCCAAGCGCTATCCCGGCTTCGCGGAGCTGGCCGCCAGCAGCACGTGGTTTCCCAACGCTCACTCGATCTACGACTCGACCAGCCGCGCCTGGCCGGCGATCATGGACGGCAACTACCCGGTCAAGGAGAAGCGCCTGCCCACCTCGGCCGACCATCCCAACTCGATCTTCGCGATCCTCGGCAAGAGCCACCGGATGAACGTCAGCGAGGAGGCCACGACGGTCTGCCCGCGCGAGCTGTGCAAGGACGATCGCCTGGACGAGCCGTTTGCCGACCGGATCAGGTCGATGACCGACGACCTGGGCCTGGTCTACAAGCACATGGTGGCCCCGCCCGGGATCGAGCGGAAGCTGGCCTCGGTCTCCGAGACGTGGGGCGATTTCGGCGGCGGCACGTCCAAGCCGGCGGCCGGCGGCTCGGCGGCGGGTTCGGGCTCCGCCGGCTCGGGCTCCGCCGGCTCGGACGCCAAGGGCGACGGCGGCAAGGCCACGCTCGACAACCTCCGCAGCGGGCGCACCAAGCGCCTGAACGAGTGGATCGACTCGATCAAGGACACACGCCGGCCGACGCTGAACTTCAAGCACCTGCTGTTGCCGCACGTGCCGTGGCAGTACCTGCCCGACGGCCGCACCTACAGCCCCGACGGCACCGACCCGATCCCCCAGATTTCTCGCCAGAGCTACAAGGACCAGGGCCAGCTCGACGTCCTCCAGCAGCGCCACCTGCTGCAGCTGGGGTTCGTGGACCGCGAGCTCCAGCGCCTGATCGCCCACCTCAAGAAGGAGGGGCTGTGGGACAAGTCGATGGTGGTGCTGACAGCGGACCACGGCGTGGCCTTCGTCAAGGACCGCTTCGACCGCCGCAAGGCCACCGAGTCCAACGTGGACGAGATCGCGCCGGTTCCACTCTTCATCAAATCTCCCGGGCAGGCCAAGGCCAAGGTCAACCGCGAGAACGTGGAGACCACCGACGTGGTGCCCACGATGCTGGACATCCTGAACATCGAGCCGCCCGAGAAGACCGACGGCAAGTCCGCGTTCTCGCAGGCCGTGAAGAAGCGGACCGAGTTCAAGATGCTGAGGCGCGACCTGTCGGGCGCGATCCGCATGCCGGCGGCCGAGTTCGAGCGGCGCAAGGCGCAGCAGGTACAGGAGCGCATTGCCAAGTTCGGCAAGGGCAGCGAAGGACCCGGCCGGCTGTACCGGATCGGCCCCAACCAGCAGCTGCTCGGCCAGAAGGCTCAGTCCGCCGGCGCGTCGGCCGCCAAGGTCACGCTGGCCCAGGCGGGCGCCTACGCAAAGGTGGACCCGCAGGGGCCCGACGATCCCGGTCTGGGTCACCGGCCGGGTGACCGGCGGCAGCGGCGGGTCGATGGACATCGCGGTGGCGGTGAACGGAACCGTGCGCGCCGTCGGCAACACGTTCAAGCTGGCCAGCGGCGGCGGTCAGCTGATCGGAGTGCTGGTGCCGCCGGACAGCTTCAGGAAGGGACGGAACAGCGTCGAGGTGTTCCAGGTCGACGGGGGGCGCTTGCTGAAGATGGGCGGCAGCTAGCTACTGGTCGTCGAGGCAGCGCTCGAGCTGCTTGAGCACCGCGTCGCTGCCGTTGTTGATGAACAGAAGCGTCGACCCGATCTGCTCCGCCCCCTGCGCGTCGCCCTGGAACTGACGGCCCTCGGCCTCGCCGCCCGAGATCAGGAACTCGATCCGCGGCCCGCCCGGCGCGCCCACCTGGATCGCCTTCTCACCGGAATACCTCGCGCTCAGCTGCTCCTGGTTCACGATGCAGTCGAGCGCCACGGCCCGCTTGTCGTTGGGGTCGGGCGGCTGGCCCTTGCCGCCCGGACGGGCGGGGGCGTCGCTGCCGCCGCAACCGGCCAGGGCCAGCACGGCGGCGCAGGCGGCAGCCGCCGCGGGGCGTCGAGCGATCATCGCGGGCAGGGTAGTGGCTCCGGCGGGGATGCGCGGGACGGCATTAGACTCGCTGGTCTATACCAGTGAGGAGGGCCCGTTGCGGCTTGGAGTTGGCGAGGCCCTGGTTGACGGCGAGACCGTGGCCGGGGACGTGGCGATCGAGGACGGCCTGGTGGTCGAGGTGGGTCTCGCGCCCGCCGGCAGCGGCCTGGCCGTGCCGGGGTTCGTGGACGCCCACATCAACGGCTACGCCGGCGTCGACTTCCTGCGCACCGACCGCGACGGCTACCGGCATGCACGCGCCGCTCTGGCCGCCACCGGTGTCGTGGCCGTGCAGCCCACGTTCGTGTCCTCGGCGCGCGCGGCCTACGCGGAGCCGACGGCGCTGGCGGCTGCTGTGGCGGCCGAGCCGGATGGGCTGGCGCTGGTCACGGGCGTGCACCTGGAGGGGCCGTTCCTATCGGCGGACTGGGCCGGGGCGCACGACCCGGCCCACCTGCGTGGACCGGACCCCGACCTGCTCGGCGAGCTGCTGGGCCACGGGCCGGTGACGATGGTCACGCTGGCGCCCGAGTTGCCGGGCGCGCTGGAATCGATCCGGCGCCTGGTCGACGCGGGCGTGGTGGTCTCGTGCGGGCACTCAGGCGCCGACGCGGACGCGGCTCGCGCCGCCTTCGACGCGGGCGCCACCGCGCTGACCCACGTGCACAACGCGCACCGGCGATGGCGGGCGCGCGATCCCGGGCTTGGCGGGGTGGCGCTCGTCAGACCGGGTGTGTACGTCCAGGCGATCGTGGACGGCGTCCACCTGGCCCCCGAGTCCGCGCTCGCAGCCTGGTTGACCGCCAGGGAACGACTGGTGCTGGTCACCGACGCCATCGAAGCCGCCGGAGCGGGGGAGGGCCGCTACATGCTCGGCGACCGCCCGGTCGCCGTCAGCGACGGGGCGGTGCGGCTCCCCGACGGCACGCTCGCGGGCAGCGTGAGCAGCATGGACGCGGCGGTCCGCCGCCTGGTCGCCCTGGGGGTGCCTGTCGCCGACGCCGTGCACGCGGCGTCCAGCGCGCCCGCGCGGATGCTCGGCCGGCGCGACCTCGGAGTCCTGCGCCCCGGCAGCCCCGCGCACGTGGCCGTCCTCGATGGCGAGCTGAACGTCACCCGGACGCTGGTCGGCGGCGTCGAGGCTTTTGCTACCGCGTAGGCGTGACCTTGGACAGCCCCGACGGGCTGTCGGGATCCGCGCCACGGCGCAGCGCCACCGCCAGCGCCAGCTGCTGCGCCCGCACGGCGGCGGGGATGGCCGCCAGCGGCTCTGCGGGCGCGGCGGGCAGGGACAGCGCCGCATGCTCGCGGTCTGACAGCTCGAGCACGACCGCGCCCTCGCGGCCCAGCCGGTCCGACAGCTCGTGCACGTCGCCGGCCGCGGGCCCGCGGGCGCTGATTGCCAGCACCGGAAGACCTTGCCGCGCCGCCGCGATCGGCCCGTGGCGGAAGTCTGCCGCCGACCAGCCCTCGGCCATCAGGCCCGCCGCCTCGCGCAGCTTGAGCGCGGCCTCGAGCGCCACGGCGGTCAGGTAGCCGCGGCCAACGCAGACCATCGCGCCCGCGTCGCCCACGGCCTCTGCGGCGCGCACGGCGGGCCCGCGGTCGGCCAGGACCCGATCGACGGCCGGTGC
Organism: uncultured Solirubrobacterales bacterium; assembly: GCA_963750365.1. Taxonomy (GTDB): domain Bacteria; phylum Actinomycetota; class Thermoleophilia; order Solirubrobacterales; family Thermoleophilaceae; genus JAAYBF01. Next base: position 1,355,051 of record CAVVQE010000002.1, on the reverse strand, counting down.
GACCTGCGCCCAGTCCTGTGCGGTCCAGGCGGGCGTGCCCCACGCCTCGGCGATCAGCGCGAACGCCGCCAGCTGGGCGGTGAAGGTCTTGGTGGCCGGGATCGCGCGTTCGTCGCCCGCGCCAAGCTCGACGGTCACGTGGGCCACTGCCGCCAGGTCGCTGGGCGACTCGTTGGTGACCGCCACGGTGTGCGCGCCGCCGGCCCGGAAGCGCTCGAGCACCGACACGATCTCCGGCGTGCGGCCCGACTGGCTGACCCCGATCGCGAGCCATCCCTGCAGGTCGGTGTGCACGTCGTACAGGGTGGTCAGGCTCGGCGCGGCCAGTGCCACGGGGTGCCCGGTGGCAGCTTCGATCAGGTAGCGGCCGAAGACCGCCGCGTAGTCCGACGAGCCGCGCGCGACGATGATCGTGCCCCGCAGCGGCCCGGCGTGGCGGCCCAGGCGCTCGAGCAGCTCGGGCCGCCGCCGGGCCAGGTCGCGCAGCACCCGCGGCTGCGCGTCCATGTCGGCGGCCATCAACGTGCTCATGCGGGGCGCTCCTGGCGGAGCTCGATCTCGTATCGGTCCGCTCGGAACAGCGACACCGCGTGGTAGAGCGGCCGGCCCGCGACGTCGCGGGCGAGCGTCTCGAAGCGCAGCCCCGGGTGTCCGGACGCGATGCCAAGCACGTCCGCCTCCGGTTGCCGTACGGACACGGCCAGGACACGCTGGTCCGCCTCGGCCGGGCTGGCGTCCCACTCCTCCTCGAGCAGGGTGAACAGCGACGTGGCGGCCAGGTCGGCCGTCGCGGCTGCCGGGAAGCGCTCCAGCGGCAGCGTGACCTGCTCCACGGCCAGCGGCTCGGCGTCGGCCAGACGCAGCCGGTCCACGCGTACCAGCGGCGAGCCCGGGCGCACCTCCAGCCGGCTTGCCATCCGGTCGCCGGCCGGGTGTTCCTGGCGGTCCAGCAGGCGGGAGCTGGGCTCGAGCCCGCGGGCGCGCATGTCCTCGCTGAACGAGGTCAGCGTCATGGCCTGAGCCACCCGTGGCTCGGCCACGAACGTGCCGCGGCCCTGGATGCGGTAGGCCAGTCCGTCCGCGGTCAGCCGGTCGAGCTCGCCGCGCACCGTCATGCGCGCCACCCCGTAGCGCTCGGCCAGCTCGCGCTCGGAGGGCAGCGCGCTGCCGGCTGGGAGCGTGTTCAGCAGGCCCTCGAGGATCTCGTGCAGCTGGGCGCCCTTCGGGCTGTCGCCCGCCAGCCGGCGTGGCAGGCCCGAGCGTGCCCGGCGAGCGCTCACGAGCCCGCGGCCGGCGTGGCCCGCGCCAGCCGGCGGGTCAGGGCGGTGGGGTCGGTGATGGCGGTGCCCACCACCACGGCGTGGGCCCCGGCTGCGAAGGCCAGGCCCACCTGCCCGGGATCGCGGTAGCGGCCCTCGGCCACCACCGGGACCGACACGGACCGGCTCAGCGCCCTCACCAGCGCCAGATCGGGTTCCGCGGGCACGGCTGCGCCCGTGTACCCGGCCAGCGTGGTCGCCACGGCGTCCGCACCGGCGTCCGCGGCGGCACGCCCCGACTCCAGGTCGTCCACGTCGGCCAGGACCGGCACGGCCAGCTCGCGGCCGAGCTCGGCCAGGAACTGCGCGGTGGCGCGCCCGTCGGATCGCCGCCGCAGGGTGGCGTCAACCGCCACCACGTCGGCGCCCGCGTCGGCCACGGCCCGAGCGTCGGCGACGGTCGGGGTGATCAACACGCCGTCCGGCGTGTGGCGCTTGTGCAGGCCGATCAGCGGCAGGTCCAGCGCGGCCTTGATCGCCGACACGTCGGCGGCGCCCGCGGCGCGGATGGCCACCGCCCCGCCCGCCGCCGCGGCGCACGCGATGGCGGCCATGTGCGCCGGGTCGCGCAGCGGGCTGCCCGGAGGGGCCTGGACGGACACCACGAGCCCGCCGCGCAGGGCGTCGAGTGCGCTCATGCCGCGGCCCGCCACAGAACCCCGGGAACCGGCGCGTAGCGCTCCGCCGCGCCGGCCAGCAGCGCGGCGCCCTCCAGCGAGCCGCCCGCCGCCGTCTGGATTCGCGTTCCCGGCCTGAGCTCGGCGACCGCGGCCGCGAAGGCCCCGGTCAGCGCGTCACCGGCCTTGAACACGTTGCCGGTGCACGCCAGCGTCGCCGGCTGGTCGCGGCCGAACACGCGGGTCAGGGCGGCGCAGCCCGAGCACGCAAGCTCGCGTGCGGCCCGGGCCAGGATCCGGCCGGCGCCGTGGTCGCCCTGATCGGCTGCCGCTGCCACGTCCTCGGCGAACGCCGCCACGGCGCGTGTCGGAGGATTGGCCCGGCTGATCTGCCGGGGCAGCTCGTCGAGTGCGCCGAAGCGGCGGACCGCGGCGTCGGCCAGCGCCGCTGAACCGCCGCGGCCGTCGTGGTGGCGCAGCGCGCTGTCCAGTCCACTCCTGCCGATGGCGAACCCGCTGCCGGCGTCGCCCAGCACCGAGCCGGTGCCGTCCACCTTGGCCCAGCTCGCGCCATCGAAGGCCATCGCGACCGTGCCGGTGCCGGCGGCCACGACGCCTCCCGGCGCACCCCCGAGCGCGCCGAGCAGCGAGGTCGCGCCGTCCGTGGCGATGGCCACAGGGGCGCGTCCCAGGCGCTGGCACAGGGCGCTCGCGATCTGCTCGAGCTCGGGCTCGGCGGCGATCTCGAACCCCGACAGACCAAGCCCGATCGCGGCGGGCACGGTGCCCACCGGGCCCAGGCGCCCGACGGCTTCGAGCACCGCGCTCGCAACGGTGCCGGGGCCGACCGCGGGTGAGTCCATGCGGCGTACCCCGGGGGCGACGGCCACGCGCGGGTCGCCCTCGCCGTCGCCGCGGTAGAGGGCGGCCCGCACCTGCGTCTGGCCGGCGTCTACGGCCAGCGTCGCCGCCGTCACTTCACGCCGGCCTCCCGGCAGGCTTTCGCGAACGCCTTGGTGCAGATCGCGGAGGCCTTGAGGAAGCCGTCCTTGACGACCGTCGACTGCACGTTGTCGGGCCGGATGGCGATGGTGTCCAGCAGGACCGAGGGGACCTGCTCCTTGCCGTTGTCCACCTTCTCCTTGGCCAGGTCGCTCGGCACGTCCTTGCCCTGGGCCAGCGGCACCGCGAGCTCGGCGGCCGCGCTGGCCAGCGCCTTGAGCGGCTGGTAGACGGTCATCAGCTGCTGGCCGGCCAGCACCCGCTGCACGCCGGCCAGCTCCGCGTCCTGGCCGGTCACGGGCCGGGTGGCGGGATCGATGCCGGCGCCCTTGAGCGCTGCGATCGCGCCGCTGGCCATGCCGTCGTTGGCCACGTACACCGCGTCGAAGCCGCCCTTGCCCTGGCCGGTGATGGACTGGTCCATCTCCTGCTGGGCCTTGTCAGGGCTCCAGTCCGGGGTGTCGTAGCTCTTGACCACCTTCGCCCCCTGCTTCGCGAAGACGCTCATGGCGCCGTCCTTGTAGGGCTTGGCGTTGCTGTCGGTGGGCGCGCCGTTGATCATCACGATCCGCGGGTCTTGCTTGCCCGCGCTCTTGAGCTTCTTCATCAGCACCTCGGCCTGCTGTACGCCGACCTGGAACGGGTCGATCGATACGTAGTAGTCCAGATCCTGGTCGGGGATCAGGCGGCCGTAGGCGATCACCGGCACCTTGGACTGGCGCGCGCGCTGCACGATCGCGCCGGCGGACTTCACGTCCACCGCGCTGATCACCAGCGCCTTGGCCCCCTTCGTGATGGCGGCCTCGGCCTGCTGTTGCTGTTTAGCCGGATCCTGGTTGGCGTTCGCGTACGCCACCCTGCAGTCCGCGCACAGCTCTTTCACGCGTCGCTCGAAGTTGGGCCGGTCCTGCTGCTCGTAGCGCGTGGTCTTGGTCTCGGGCAGCAGCAGCGCGATGGTGGGCGACTTGCCGGCGCTCCCGCTGTCACCGCCACCCTCATCGCTGGTGCCGCAGGCGCTCAGCGCCCCGGCCGCCAGCACCGTCGCGGCGGCGGTCGCCGCCATCCCGAGGCGCATCCCCGACGTTTCCACAGCCATCCTCCTCGCTCCTCTACGTGCCAGGCCTCGCAAGCTACCACAGTGGTCTAGACCAGTTGGGCGCGCCGGCGGCCGGGCCGCTCACCGCGAAAGGGGTGAAAGGCACGCATCGGCCTGCTACCTTCCGCGCCTGACGCGGGCCAGGCACGCGTCCGTCTTCACCGCGTCTCGAGCTGTCCGCCTCCGTGGGATCGACGTACGTTTCCTCGGGAGCTGGAGGACTTCCGGCGCGCCCAACTTCTTGTACCGATGAACAGACGCTTCGCCCTACTCCAGGTCGTCTTCTCCGTGGTCGCGCTTGCCGCGGTCGTGTTCTGGGCCTCCCACCAGGACGCGCCCCGGTTCCCGCACACGGGTGGGGCGATCGCGTGGATGGCGACGGCCGGCGTGCTGTACGCCGCGGCCACGCTCATCCGCGCCGAGCGCTGGCACCGGATCCTGGAGGTCACAGGCATCCACAGCTCGCGAGCGGACTGCTACGGGCTGACCACCGTCGGCTACATGGGCAACAACGTCCTGCCCGCCCGCGCGGGCGAGGTCCTGCGCGTGGTCCTGATGGATCAGCGGGCCACGCTGGACGACGGAAGCAAGGCCGGCAAGCGCACGCTGCTCGGCACGATCGTGGCCGAGCGGGCCATGGACCTGATGGTGCTGGCCACCATGACCGTGGTGGTGGGCTTCGGCGTGCTGCACGAGAAGAACGCTCTGCCCACGGGCGACCACCCGCTGCTGGTGGCGGGCGGCGGGCTCGCGCTCCTGATCATCGGCCTGGTGGCACTCAAGGTCCTGAACGACCGCGGGCAGCTGACGCGCCTGCGCGACCTGGCGCGGCCGCTGGCGGGCGCGCCCCGCGCGCTCTGGGGGCCGGCCGGCGTTCCGCTGCTGGCCGCCACCGTGGTGCTGTGGGGTGTCGAGGGCAGCGTCTACCTGACCGTGGCCAAGGCGGTCGGGCTGGACATCAGCGCCACCGGCGCGCTCTACCTGGTCGGCCTGACCAACTTCGTCGCGGCGCTGCCCGCCGCGCCCGGCTCGATCGGCACCTTCGACGCGGCGGTGGCCTTCGGCGCCCGCGTCCTGGGCGGCTCGGGCGGCCTGGTGGTGTCCTACGTGCTGCTGCTTCGCTTCATCCTGTACATCCCGATCACCGTGGTCGGGCTGATCGTGCTCGTGACGCGATACGGGGGCTGGGCGCGCCTGCGCGACATCACCCGCCTCCAGCAGACGAGCAGCGCCTGATCGCCGTCCATGCGCGTCCTGGCTGCAAACTCCCTGACGCTGCGGCGTCCCGGCGGCGCGAGCGCTGACCGAGCCCCGGCGGTGAACGGCGCGGACGCCGGGACCGGTGACCGTCCGCCGACGCTGGCCATCCGCTGGGTGCTGCTGACGTGCCTGGCGCTGTCGGCGCTGACGCTGCTGTTCCCGTCCGCGCCCACCTACGACCCCTGGGCCTGGCTGTTGTGGGGGCGCGAGATCGCGCACCTGGACCTGGTCACCGAGGGCGGGCCGTCGTGGAAGCCCCTGCCGGTCCTGTTCAACGTCCCGTTCTCGGTCTTCGGCGCCGACGCGGCTCCCTACCTGTGGCTGTGGATCGCCCGGGCGGGGGCGCTGCTTGCGCTGGCCATGTCCTTCCGACTGGCCCGGCGGCTGGTCGGTCGCGGCGCTGCCGGCGTGGTCGCGGGCCTGATGGCGGCCGCCTTCCTGCTGACCACCTACCAGTACGTGCGCGACTCGGCGCTGGGCAACTCCGAGGCGCTGCTGGCTGGGCTGTTCCTGTGGGGCTTCGAGCGCCACCTCGATGGTCGCCGCGACCACGCGCTTTACCTGGGCCTCGCCGTGGCGCTGCTGCGACCCGAGACCTGGCCCTTCCTGGGCCTGTACGGCCTGTGGCTGTTCGTGCGCGAGCCCGAGCTGCGTCTGCGCGTGGTGCTGGTCGGCCTGGCCATCCCGATCCTGTGGTTCGGCCCGGAGCTGTGGGGCTCGGGCGAGCCGTTCCGCGCCTCGAGCCGGGCCGGCAGGCCCAACCCGGGCAGCGCGGCGTTCGCCGACCACCCGGGACTGGAGGTGGCCAAGCGCTTCGTCGAGCGCGCGGTGATTCCGCTGCAGGTGGGGGGCCTGATCGCCGTGGCGATGGCCGCGCGGGCCTGGATCGGCCAGCGCAGGCAGGGGGCCATCCTCGCGCTCTCAGGACTCGGCATCGCCTGGATCCTGCTGGTGGCGGTCATGACCGAGCGCGGCTTCGCGGGCAACCAGCGCTACCTGATCGTGACCACCGCCGTCCTCTGCGTGCTGGGCGGCATCGGCATCGGCCGCGTCTTCGACGGGCTGCGCCAGCTCGTGGGCCGGCGCACCAGCGAACGGGCCGCGCTGCGCACCGCGTTCGCGATCTTCGCAGTCGGCGCGCTGGCCCTCTCGCCGGTGATCAAGGCCAAGGTGGACAACGTCAGCGAGACGCTCGACGAGTTGCGCTACGAGGCCAGCCTGTGGCACACCCTCCCGGGCGTGATCGACCAGGCGGGCGGACCGTCGCGCGTGCTCAGCTGCGGCAACATCTACAGCGGGCCGTTCCAGACCCAGATGGTGGCGTACGAGCTGGGCGTACACGGCATCGGGGTCGGCGACGTCCGTCCCCTCAAGGAGTCGCCGGCGCCGGGGGCGATCTTCCGCACCAACACCGTTCCCGGCGGCCCGCTGGTGGCGACGGTCACCGACAAGCGCTTCCGCGAGGCCGCGCGCTCGGGGCGCTGGCGAATCTGGACCGCGCCCCGTTCGGACGCGCGCGGCCGCGCCTGCCCGTCGCCAAGCGCCGATGCGCCCCGTGTCCCTCCGACCGCGAGGACGACCGAGCTGTCGTCCTCGCGCTGACTATCTTTCCCTGATGGCCACGGTCGCTTCGCGAGCGCGCTCGCTCCAACGCCCGAGCAGCTCGCTGCTCACGTCGACGCCCGCGATCGTGGCGCTGGTCGGCCTGCTGCTGCTGATCTCGCTGTACATCCGCACGCGCGCGCTTGGCGCCTCGCTGTGGATGGACGAGGGGCTGTCGATCGGCATCGCCTCGCAGCCGTTCCTCGACATCCCCGGCGTGCTCAAGCAGGACGGCGCTCCGCCGCTGTACTACATGATGCTGCACGTCTGGATGGAGGTCTTCGGGCGTGGCCCGTCCGCCACCCAGGGGCTGTCGGTGGCCATCTCGCTGCTGGCCGTGCCGGGCGGCCTGTGGGCCGGCTGGACGCTGTTCAACCGCCGCGCCGGGCTGATCTGCGCGGCCCTCGGCGCCTTCAACCCGTTCCTGACCACCTACGCGCAGGAGACGCGGATGTACTCGCTGATGGTGGTGCTCAGCCTGCTCACCAGCGCGGCGTTCGTTCACGTCTACGTCTACCGCAACCGCAGGTACCTGCCGCTGTTCGCCGTGCTGCTCGCGGCCATCCTGTACACGCACAGCTGGGGCATCTTCGTCACCGCCGGCGTGATCGTGTCGCTGCTGCCGCCGCTGCTGGCCAGCGACGACCGGCGTGCGTTCTTCAAGGACGTGCTGATCGGCTTCACCGGCGCGCTGATCCTGTTCCTGCCGTGGCTGCCCACGCTGCTCTACCAGGCCCAGCACACCGGCGCGCCATGGCTGAACCCGCCGCGCTTCGGCGCTCCGATCCAGATCTCCAAGTCGCTGCTGGGCGGCGGCACGGTCACCGTCGCCATCCTCCTGGCCGCCGGCTCGGGCCTGGCTGCGGTGCTTGCGACCCGGGGCACCGGGACCCGGGGCACCGGGACCCCTCGCACGCCGCAGCAGCGCGACCGCACCGCCATCTACACCGTGCTGTCGATCGGCGTGGCCACCCTTGCCATCGCCTGGCTGTTCTCGCAGGTCACGCCGGCGTGGACCACGCGCTACCTGGGCGTGGCGCTGGGCCCGATCTTCCTGCTGGCCTCGTTCGGCCTCTCGCGCGCCGGCAACCTGGGCCTGGTCGCGCTGGTGATCATCCTGGGCATCTGGTCGGTGCCCAAGACGTCCAACCTCGAGAACAAGTCCAACGTCTCCGATCTGGCTGCCGCCGCCAACCCCAAGCTCAAGCAGGGCGACCTGGTGGTCACCCTCCAGCCCGAGCAGCAGCCGCTCGTGAACTACAACCTCAAGCCCGGCCTGCTGCACGCCACCCAGCTCGGCGTACCTGCCACCGAGGGCGTCATGGACTGGCGCGATTCCCAGGAGCGCCTGGAGAATGCCACGCCCGCCAAGAACCTGCGCCCGCTCACTGATAGGCTGCCCGTCGGCAGTCACGTCCTCCTCGTGCACCCGGTCACGACCAGCATCAACGACTGGGACGCACCTTGGACCCAACTCGTCCGTCGCCGTTCGGCCCAGTGGGGCCGGGCAATGGAGCTGGACAAGCGGTTCCGACACGAAGAGGCAGTGCCTTCCTTCTACCGCCGTGCTCGCCGGATTGGGGTACGCGGAGTCCTGTATACGAAGATCTCCCGAACCTCCCCTTGAGATGAGCGATAACGAGACCAACCTCCCGCCGCTTCCGCTTCCGCTTCCGAGACCGACGCTCCCGCGCAGGCGGCGCCAGCCGTCGAGCCCGCCACCGCGGGCGTGAAGGAGAAGCCGACGCTGATCCTGGGCGCCGGCCCCGCCGGCCTGACCGCCGGTTACCTGCTGGCAAAGCAGGGCCTGCCCGTGATCCTGTTCGAGGCCGAGGACCAGGTCGGCGGCATCGCCAAGACCGAGGTCCGCGACGGCCCGGGCGGCGAGTACCGCTTCGACCTCGGCGGCCACCGCTTCTTCACCAAGGTGCAGGAGGTCGACGACCTCTGGCACGAGATCATGCGCGAGGAGTTCCTCAAGCGCCCGCGCATGTCGCGGATCTACTGGAACAAGAAGTTCCTGGACTACCCGCTGCGCGGTCCGGACGTGATCAAGAAGCTCGGCCCGATCGAGCTCACTCGCTGCATGGTCTCCTACCTGATCGCCAAGGTGAAGCCCAAGGGCGAGGAGAAGACCTTCGAGCAGTGGGTCACCAACCGCTTCGGCAAGCGCCTGTTCGACAACTTCTTCCGCTCCTACACCGAGAAGGTCTGGGGCACGCCGGTGTCGGAGATCCGCGCCGACTGGGCCGCCCAGCGGATCAAGGGCCTGTCGTTCTTCAGCGCCGCCAAGGCCGCGTTCTTCGGCAACAAGGACGACGAGATCAAGTCGCTGATCTCCGAGTTCAACTACCCGCGTTACGGCCCCGGCCAGATGTGGGAGACCATGACCGACGACATCAAGCGCCTCGGCGGCGAGATCCATATGAACACGCCGGTCGAGAAGCTGCACGTCGAGAACGGCAAGGTCACGAAGGTCACGGCCGGCGGCAAGGAGTACGAGGCCAACCAGGTCATCTCCTCGCTGCCGCTGCGCAACATGGCCGGCATGATCGACCCGCCGCCCGCTCCCGAGGTCCGCTCCGCGGCCAAGGGCCTGCGCTACCGCGACTTCCTGACGGTGTCGCTGGTGCTGGACGGCGAGGACCTGTTCCCGGACAACTGGATCTACATCCACGAGCCCGAGGTCGAGGTCGGCCGGATCCAGAACTTCCGCTCCTGGAGCCCGTGGATGGTGCCGGACCCCAGCAAGGCCTGCGTCGGCCTGGAGTACTTCTGCTTCGCCGGCGACGAGCTCTGGGAGACCAGCGACGAAGACCTGGTCAAGCTGGGCATGAAGGAGCTCGAGACGCTCGGCCTGGCCAAGCCCGAGATGCTCGAGTTCGGCTTCGCCACGCGGGTGCCAAAGGCCTACCCGATCTACGACATGGACTACGGCGAGCGGATCGAGGCGCTCAAGGGCTGGCTCGACGGCTTCTCGAACCTCCAGCAGGTTGGCCGCAACGGGCTGCACCGCTACAACAACTCCGACCACTCGATGCTCACTTCGATGCGGGCGGTGGACAACCTGGTCAAGGGCACCGAGCACGACCTGTTCGCGGTCAACGCCGAGTCGGCGTACCACGAAGAGGACTCCCAGCAGGACCAGCAGCCCTACATCACGCCTCCCGAGACCGAGGCGCAGAAGGAGCCGCTGCACCGCTGACGGGCGGGCAGCGCCCCTCCCCGGCAAGGGAGGGTGGACATATCTCGTACGCGGTTGCGGCTTGTGCGCCAAAACGGTTGACCTGTGTGCCGGATCTGCCGAAACCGCAAGGAACGGACGACTCAGGAGGTCTGGTATTTCGATGCGACTCATCGCCGCCCTCACCGGCGCTGCCGCGACAGTGCTGTGCATCCCCGCGGTGGCATCGGCCCAGGTGGCCGAGCCCGCAGGCCTGCCGTTCCAGGTCTCGAAGGTTCCCAACCTCGAGCGGGACTGCGGGCCGGAGGCCGATTCGGCCCCGACCCAGCCGGCTGATCCCAGGGGGACCAACCCCGCGGCGGCCAACCCGCTGGCCGGCGCCAGCTTCTTCGTTGACCCCACCGAGCGGTCCTACAAGGACATGCAGATCTACAGCGCGCGCGGGCAGCAGAGCCGCGCGGACGCCATGGCCAACCTGGCCCTGCAGCCCAAGGCACGCTGGATGGGCAGGTTCACCCGGCCGCGGATGCAGCGCAAGGTGCGCAACTACCTGAACTGCGTGCAGGTCTTCCAGCCGGGCGCGACGCCGCTGATCGTGGTCATGCGCCACCAGGGCACCGCCTGCAATTCGCGCTACGACGGTGGCGGAGCGGCTGAGGACGCACGCTCGCGGCAGTGGTACCGCGAGTTCGCCGAGGCCATCGGCGGCCAGCGCGTGGTGTTGGCGTTCGAGCCCGACGGCATCGGCACGATCAGCTGTCTGAAGAAGTCACGCCGCAAGGCGCGCATGCGGCTGCTGCGCTACGGCGTCGACGTGCTCTCCAAGCTGCCCAACGCCACGATCTACCTCGAGGCCACGGCCTCGGACTGGAAGTCGGCGTCGTGGACCGCGCGCATGCTGCGCTACCAGGGCATCAAGAAGGTCCGTGGCTTCATGCTCAACGTGACCCACCACGACTGGACCTACAAGAACGTGGCCTACGGCCGCAAGGTGGCACGCCGCGTGGGGGGCAAGCCGTTCGTGATCTCGACCTCGTACAACGGCCGCGGACCGGTGCACTACAAGCTCGGCAAGAAGGGCCGCTACCGGCGCGTGAACGTGTACTGCAACCCGCGTTTCCGCGGCCTCGGGCCCAAGCCCACCACCACCACGGGCATCCCCGGCGTGGACGCGTTCCTATACCTCAACCGGCCCGGCGTCTCCGGTGCGGGCAAGTGCAACGGAGGCTTCCAGGCCGGCAAGTGGTGGCCCGAGCGCGCGCTGATGTACGCCACCTACGCGACCGACTGGATCGGGCCGCCGAGGGGCACGCGCTTCGGGTTCCCGCAGCGCATCTCGCTCTGCCGCCTGGGTGCGCCGATCCGCGGCGAGAACGGCTACAGCTCGAAGTCGCCCGAGAAGCGCTGCCGCTGACGGGTGGCGACAGCGGCGGTGTAAGGTTGACTCGCGAGTCAACTCGCACCATGCATGGCTTCCCCAACGGCTACCGAGCGCGATCTTAAGCACCTGCGGCGAGCGATCGAGCTGGCCGAGCGGGCCCGTGGGCACACTTCTCCCAATCCCCTCGTGGGTGCGGTGGTGGTGCGCGGGGACACGGTCATCGGCGAGGGCTTTCACACCGGCGCGGGCGAGCCCCACGCCGAGCGGGTGGCGCTGGCGGCATGCGCGGAAGACCCGGCTGGCGCAACGATCTACGTGTCGCTGGAACCGTGCTGTCACACCGGCCGCACGCCGCCCTGCACGAGCGCGATCATCGAGGCCGGGATCACCCGTGTGGTCATGGCGTCCGACGACCCCTCGTCCAAGGCGTCAGGGCGCGGCCCGGGCATCCTGCGCGACGAGGGCATAGCCGTCGAGATGGTCGGGGGTGAGGTCGCAGCGGCCGCCCGGCTGCTCAACCAGCCGTTTCGCAAGCACGCCCGCACCGGCCGGCCGCTGGTGGTTTTCAAGTCCGCCATGTCGCTCGACGGAAAGGTCGCGACCGCGGGCGGCGACTCGCAGTGGATATCGGGCGAATCCAGCCGCGCCCGTGCGCATCGCTGGCGCTCCGAGTGCGACGCGGTGGCCGTGGGCATCGGCACGGTCCGTGCCGACGACCCGCTGCTGACCTCCAGGGTGCAGGGTGCGGGGCGCCAGCCCGCCCGCGTGGTGTTCGACAGCGAGGCGTCGCTGTCGCTGGAGTCGCGCCTGGTCCGCAGCGTGGGCGAGGCAGCGGTGATTCTGGTCTGCTCGCGCGCAGCCAAGCGCGCCGCCACCGACGCCCTGCGCAACGCCGGCGTGGAGGTCGTGGTCACGTCCGGGGCCAACGAGGCCGCGAAGGTCTGCGACGCCCTGGACCAGCTGGGCAGCCGTGGCATCCAGTCGCTGCTGCTCGAGGGCGGCCCGCACCTGGCGGGCGTGTTCCTACGCAGCGGCCAGATCGACGAGGCGCGCATGTTCGTGGCGCCGCTGCTGATCGGCGGCCGCGACTCACGCGCCGCCGTCGAGGCCGACGGCGTGGCGCTGGTCGCCGACGCGCCGCGGGCCCTGGCCACCGAGGTCGAGACGATCGACCAGGACGTGCTCATCAGCGCGCGCCTGCAGGAGTGGTAGCGGTGTTCACGGGGCTGGTGGCGACGACGGGGGTGGTGCGCGAGACCGATCCCGACGCCCAGGGCACGCGGCTGGCTATCGAGGCGGGCGAGCTGACCGACGAGCTGGCCGAGGGCGACTCCGTGGCCGTGAACGGCGTCTGCCTGACGGCCACCTCAGTGGCCGACGGCGCCTTCAGCGCCGATGTCATGGCCGAGACCCTGGACCGCTCGTCGCTTGGCCCGCTGCAGCCGGGGGACCGGGTGAACCTGGAGCTGCCCCTGCGCGCCGCCGACCGCCTGGGCGGACACGTGGTGCAGGGCCACGTGGACGGCGTCGGCTCGGTGGCCGTGCTGGCCGACGACGGCTTCGCGCGAATCGTGACGGTTGCGGCTGAGCCGGCGCTGCTGCGCTACGTGGTCGAGAAGGGCTCGATCGCGGTGGACGGCGTGTCGCTGACGGTGGCCGCCGTGGACGCGGACGGCTTCAGCGTGTCGCTGATCCCCGAGACGCTCGAGCGGACGACCCTGGGCACGGTGAAGCCCGGCGATCCGGTGAACCTGGAGGTGGACGTGCTGGCCAAGTACGTCGAGAAGCTCACCAGGGCGGGAGCGCAGACGTGATCGGCGCTCACGGCGAGCACCTCACCAGCTTCTGCTCCCGTACCGTGGAGGCCCCATGAGCACCCAGAAAACCGCCTTCAGCACGATCGAGGAGGCCATCGAGGACATCCGCGACGGCAAGATGGTCGTGGTCGTGGACGCGGAGGACCGCGAGAACGAGGGCGACCTGACCATGGCCGCCCAGTTCGCCACCCCCGAGGCGATCAACTTCATGGCCACCTACGGACGCGGGCTGATCTGCCTGACGCTCACCGGCGACCGCTGCGAGGAGCTGGGCCTGGACCTGATGGCGGCCAAGAACGAGTCGCCGTTCGAGACCGCCTTCACGGTCTCGATCGAGGCCCGCGAAGGCGTGTCCACGGGCATCTCGGCGCACGACCGGGCTCGCACCATCCAGGTGGCCATCGACCCGGCCACCGGGCCGCGCGACCTGGTGCAGCCGGGGCACATCTTCCCGCTCAAGGCCAAGCCGGGCGGCGTCCTCGAGCGGACGGGTCAGACGGAGGCGTCGGTGGACCTGGCGCGCCTGGCAGGGCTGAACGCGTCCGGCGTGATCTGCGAGATCATGAACGACGACGGTTCGATGGCCCGGGTGCCCGACCTCGAGGACTACTGCGCCCGGCACGAGCTGAAGATGGTCACGGTCTCCGACCTGATCGCCTACCGGCGCCGCCACGACAAGCTCATCGAGCGCGTGGTCGAGGCGGCGATGCCGACCGCCTTCGGCGACTTCAACGTGGTCGGCTTCCGCTCGCTTGTCGACGACAAGCACCACGTGGCCATGGTCAAGGGCGACGTGGCCGGCTGCGACGACGTGCTGGTGCGCGTGCACTCGGAGTGCCTGACCGGAGACGTCTTCCACTCGCTGCGCTGTGACTGCGGCCAGCAGCTCGAGGATGCGCTGCTACGGATCGAGCAGGAGGGCCAGGGTGTGCTGCTCTACCTGGCCCAGGAGGGCCGCGGCATCGGCCTGCTGAACAAGCTCAAGGCGTACAAGCTCCAGGAGCAGGGCATGGACACGGTGGACGCCAACCTCGAGCTGGGCCTGCCCGCGGACCTGCGCGACTACGGAATCGGTGCCCAGATCCTGGTGGATCTGGGGCTGAGCTCCCTGCGGCTGCTGACCAACAACCCGAAGAAGATCGTGGGCCTGGAGGGCTACGGGCTGACCGTCACCGACCAGGTGCCGATCGAGGCCCAGCCGGGCACCCACAACACCGACTATCTGCGCGCCAAGGCCCAGCGGATGGGCCATCTGCTGCACCACCAGGGCCTGGCCCTGGACGAGGAGATGATCCTCGAGGAGCACGTCAGCGACCGCGAGCGCGCCGCCGAGAACAAGCCGCCCGGGGATGGCTGACACCTACGCCATCGCCGTCGGCCGCTTCTACGCAGACCTGGCCGAGCGGCTGGTCGACGGCGCCACGCGCGCCTTCGAGGCGGCGGGCGCGGCGGTCGAGGTGCACGACGTTCCCGGCGCCTTCGAGCTGCCGCTGGCGGCCCGCTATCTGGCCGACAGCGGTCGCGTGGCGGGCGTGGCCTGCCTGGGCGCCGTGATCCGCGGCGAGACCGACCACTACGACTTCGTCTGCTCGGAGGCGGCTTCGGGAATCGCGCGGGTGGCGCTCGACACCGGCGTTCCGTGTGCCTTCGGGGTGCTCACGGTGGACGACATGGAGCAGGCGCTGGCCCGCAGCGGCGGTGGCAAGCGCCACCAGGGCGAGGACGCGGCCCACGCTGTGCTGCGCATGGCCGAGCTGCGCCGCCAGCTGGACTGAGCCGCGCGCGGGCACCACGCGGACGAGTCACAGGGAAGGCACCTCCACGGTGCGTTTCTGCGGACTCGGCCCCCGGGACGGCTCGAAGGGTCACGGACCGCCCTCAGCCCACTAGCCTCCCGGGCCGTGCCGGGCCCGATCAACCTCCTCAGCGACACCCAGACCCGGCCCTCGCGGGGCATGCGCGAGGCCATAGCCACGGCCGAGGTGGGCGACGAGCAGAAGCAGCTCGATCCCACCACGCTCCAGCTCCAGGAGCGTGTGGCTGAGTTGCTTGGCCACGAAGCCGGCCTGTTCCTGCCCAGCGGATCGATGTGCAACCTGATCGCCTTCCGGTTGCACATCCGGCCCGGCGGCGACGAGGCCATCCTGGCCGCCAACTCGCACCCGGCGGGGTTCGAGGCCGGAGCCCCGGCGGCGGTGAACGGGGCGATGCTGCGGCTGCTGGACACCCCGACCGGGATCTTCGGCGCGGACGAGGTGGCAGGGCTGCTGCGTGCACCGGGCGATCGCTACGCGCCGCGCTCGCGGATGGTGTCGGTCGAGCAGAGCACGAACATGGGCGGCGGCCGCGTGTGGCCGCTGACAGCGGTTCGCGACGTGCTCGGGGTGGCCCGCGAGGCCGGGCTGCGCACCCACATGGACGGCGCCCGGCTCATGAACGCCGCTGTGGCCTCCGGTGTGGACGCCTCCGCCTTCGCCGGTGGCTTCGACACGGCTTGGCTGGACTTCAGCAAGGGCCTGGGCGCCCCGGTCGGAGCCGTGCTGGCCGGCTCGCAGGAGCTGATCGACGAGGCGTGGCGCTACAAGCAGATGCTGGGCGGCGCGCTGCGCCAGTCGGGCGTGCTGACCGCCGCCTGCCTCTACGCGCTGGACAACAACGTCGAGCGCCTGGCCGACGACCACGCCCGCGCACGTCGACTGGCCGACGGGCTGGCGCGGGTGCCAGGCGTGGCCCTGGTACCCGACGAGGTCGAGACCAACATCGTGATCTTCCAGATCGCCGGCGCCGCCGACTTCTGCCAGCGCGCCGCCGCCGAGGGGGTGCTGGTGGGGGCCACCGGCCCGTCGCAGGTACGCGCGGTGCTGCACCTGGACGTCGACGACGCCGACGTGGAGCGGGCGCTGGCGGTGCTGGCCGACGTGGCCTGAGACCCGGCCCGGGGCGCTGGCCCGCTGCCCGCTATCCTCTCCCGCGTGCCGAAGGTCTGTTACAGCTGCGGAAAGGGCCCTGCGTTCGGTCAGAGCCGGAGCCACTCGATGGTGGCCACCAAGCGCCGCTTCAATCCGAACCTGCAGAAGGTCCGCATCGACGTGAAGGGAACGCCTTCGCGCGAGTACGTCTGCACCCGCTGCCTCAAGGCCGGCAAGGTCGCGAAGTACGCCTGATATGCCCGGTAGCGCCTGGGCGCCAGGTACCTCGGGCTGAAACCCGACGGCCCCGGGGTGTAGAACCCCACTGGTGTCCGACCAGAGCCTGATCCGCTTCCGCCGCGTGGTTGCGGCCTCGCTGGACGAGCTGGAAAGCCGCCGTGGCGAGGTCAACGACCTGAACGTGTTCCCTGTCGCGGACGGCGACACCGGCGACAACATGGCCATGACCATGCGCTCCGTGCTGGCGGAGCTGGACACCCTCAACGGCCAGATGATCGACGAGATCGGGCGCGAGGAGCTGGTCAGCGCGGTGGCCCGCGCGGCGCTGCTGGGCGCGCGCGGCAACAGCGGCGTGATCCTGTCGCAGATCGTCCGCGGCGCAGCCGAGGAGCTGGCCTCGCGGCCGGGCGAGCTGGTGGACCCGGTGCTGGTGGCAGCCGCCTTCGCGCGCGCCGCCGACGCCGCCTACGCGTCGGTTCGCGATCCGGCCGAGGGAACGATGCTGAGCGCCGTCCGGGCCATGGCCCACCGGGTGGCCCAGGACCTGGCGCACATCCCGACGCCGCGGCTGGGGCCCGGGGCCTCCCCGGAGGAGCAGGACGAGCTGATCGCCGAGGTGCTGGAACGCGCGCTGGATGCCGCGAACGAGGCGGTCGAACGGGGCCCCGAGCAGCTCCCGGTGCTCAAGCAGGCCGGGGTGGTCGATGCCGGGGCGTACGGCCTGACCATCATCGTGGCTGGGGTGGTGGCCGCTCTGCGCGGCCGCGAGGAGCCGCAGTTGGCCCACCGAAGCGCCGGCGCCCAGAGCCACAACCTGCCCGAGCACAGCTCGTCGACGTTCCGGTACTGCACCAACTTCGCGGTCACCGGCGCGGGCTTTGACGGCCAGTCGTTCGTCCCGGCCCTCGAGCGCCTGGGCGACAGCGTCCTGGTGGTGGGCGACCAGAGCACGATCCGCGTGCACGTGCACACCGACGATCCCGACGCCGCGGTGGCCGTCTTCGAAGGAACCGGTGAGGTGTCACGCCTTGATGTCGCGGACATGCACGAGCAGGTAGCCGAGCGCTCGGCACGACTCGGATGGGACGGCGCGGACGAGGCCCAGAACGCCTGCGCGGTGGTCGCCGTGGCCAGCGGTGACGGCATGCGGCGCCTGTACGAGGACCTGGGGGCGCTGGTTGTGGACGGCGGGCCGACGATGAACCCGTCGACCTACGAGCTACTGGCCGGCGTGCACGCCGCCGGCGGCGCCGAGGCCATCGTCCTGCCCAACAGCCCGAATGTGATCCTGGCCGCCGAGCGCGCGGCCGAGCTGTCGGAGCTCCCAGCGCGCGTGGTGCCCACGCGCGCCCCGCAGGAGGGGCTTGCCGCGCTGCTGGCGTTCGATCCCGTCCAGAGCGCGGAGCACAACGCCAAGGCCGTGGCGAACGCCGCGGCCGCGCTGGTCGTCGGCGGGGTCGCGGAGTCCGCGCGCAAGGATCCCCAGGGCCGCTTCGAGATCGGTGACGCCGTGGGCTATAGCGGCGACGAGCTGGTCTCCTGGGGCGATCCCGAGCAGACCCTCCGGGAGACGATGGCCGCGGTGGCCGACGGCGCCGAGCTGGTCACCTGCATCATCGGCCGGGATGCGCCGCTGGACGGCGCCGCGGTCGAGCGGGCGCTGCCGGATGGCGTCGAGCTGGAGCTACAGGATGGTGGACAGCCCGCCTGGTGGTGGCTGCTCTGCGCTGAATGAGGGTGCCCTCGCCGGACACCGGCATTCCCACCCACTTCGCCAGTAGCGACGAGCTCCCGGCCGCCCAGGCGCTGGCAGCCGACATCCGCTCGATCCCCCGGCCGAGCGTGCTGAACGGTGAGCTGGAGGCTCGGGGCAAGACCGCAAAGGGCCTGGAGACGCTCGGCATCGCCACCCACGGCGACCTGATCGAGCACCTGCCCCACAGCCATCGCGACCGTAGCGACGCGCGCACGATCGCCTCCCTGGGCGTAGGCGAGCAGGCGACCGTCGCCGTGGCGGTGCGCTCGATCACGGTCAAGCCGATGCGCGACCGGCGCCGCAAGCGCGTGGAGGCCAAGGTGTTCGACCAGACCGGCCCGATGGTGGCGGTGTGGTGGAACCAGCCGTGGATCGCGCGCCAGCTGGGAGAGGGCAGCCAGGTGCTGCTGCACGGCACGCTCAAGCAGCGCAACCAGTTCCACGTCAAGGAGTTCGAGCCCTTCGGCGGGGGAGAGTCAGCGCCGGTGCACACCGTCGGCCTGGTGCCCGTCCACCCGGCGACCGCGCTGGTTTCGGCCCAGACGCTGCGCCGCCTGATCTGGGACGAGTATGGACGCATCCGGCACGTGATCGAGCCGCTGCCGGCCGCCCTGCGCACCGCGGAGCGGCTGCCCGACCGCCCGGCAGCGCTCGCGGGCGCGCACTTCCCGGACAGCGAGGACGACGAGGCCGGCGCCCGCAGGCGCCTGGCGTTCGAGGAGCTGTTCCTGTCGCAGCTGGCCGTGGCGGGCCGCCGGCGGGCACGGGGCGGGGGACGGCAGGCGCCGGCGGTTGTCGGAGACGGATCGCTCGTGGACCCGTGGCTGGCGGCGCTGCCGTTCGAGCTGACCGCCGACCAACAGGCGGCCGCGGCCGAGATCGAGGCCGACCTGGCACGGCCCGCGCCGATGCAGCGGCTGCTGATGGGCGAGGTGGGCTCGGGCAAGACCGCGGTGGCGCTGCACGCGATGCTGCGCGCGGTCGAGGCCGGGGGTCAGGCCGCCCTGATGGCGCCCACCGAGACGCTGGCCGAGCAGCACCTGCTGACCATCGACCGGCTGCTCGACGGCGCCGCTTCGGTAGAGCTGCTGACGGGATCGACCACCGCGCACGCCGGCGCGATCTGCTGGGCCGGCTCGAATCCGGCCAGCTGAGCCTGGTCGTGGGCACCCACGCGCTGCTCGAGGAGCCCGTGCGCTTCGCCGCGCTGGCGCTGTGCGTGGTCGACGAGCAGCACCGCTTCGGCGTCCGCCAGCGCGCGGCCCTGGACGCGAAGGCCCCCGGCGAGCTGGCGCCGCACGCCCTGCACATGACGGCCACGCCGATCCCGCGCACGCTGGCGCTGACCGCCTACGGCGACCTGGAGACCACGGTCCTGCGCCAGCTGCCCGCCGGGCGGCGACCAGTGCAGACCTTCGTGGTCGACGGCGCCCGTGCCCGTGCGCGGGCGTACGAGCGGGTGCGTGAGGAGATCGCTGCCGGCCGCCAGTGCTTCGTGGTCTGCCCGCTGGTGTCCGAGTCCGAGACGTTGCAGGCCAGAGCCGCCACGGACGAGGCCGAGCGTCTGCGCCAGACCGAGTTCCGTGAGCTGTCGGTGGGACTGATCCACGGTCAGATGCCGAGCGCCGAGAAGCAGGAGGCCATGCGCCGCTTCGCCGCGGGCGAGACCGACGTGCTGGTGGCCACGAGCGTGATCGAGGTCGGCATCGACGTGCCCAACGCCACCGTCATGCTCATCGAGGCCGCCGAGCGCTACGGGCTCTCGCAGCTGCACCAGCTACGCGGCCGAGTCGGCCGTGGCGAGCACGAGTCCCTCTGCATCCTGTTCGGCGATCCCAAGCTGCCGCGGCTGGAGGCCATCGCATCGGACCGCGACGGTTTCGCGCTGGCCGAGGTGGACCTGGACCTGCGCGGAGCGGGGGAGGTGCTCGGCACGCGCCAGAGCGGCATGCCGGAGTTCCGCGTGGCCCGCCTGCCCGACGACCAGGAGCTGCTGGAGCGGGCGCGGGCCCATGCCGACGCCACCATTGCCGCCGACCCCCGGCTCGAACAGCCCGAGAACGCGCTGTTGCGGGGCGCCGTGATCGACCGCTTCGGCTCGGACCTGGACCCGATTCCGGCGTAATCGCCTATGGCGGATCTGGCGATTCGCACTTAGCTTGGCGCGATGAAATCGCGCACGACCGCCGCGCTCGCGGCCATTGTCATCCTCGCCTGTGTCCCCGCTGCCCTCGCTGCCGGCAGCTCCTACAAGGGCAAGACCAGCCAGAACCGCACGATCACGTTCAAGATCTCCGGTGGCAAGGTCAAGAGCTTCGTGGGCGGCGTGAACATGTTCTGCATCGGCGACGGGATCGAGTTCAACGCGGCGATCCCGCCCAAGGCGATGAAGATCAAGGGCGGCAGGTTCGCCTACAAGGGGCGCGACAAGATCGACAGCGTGAACCTGGAGATCGCGGGCAAGGTCAAGGGCTCCAAGGTCACCGGCAAGCTCGTCATGACGGACAGCCGCTACGACGCCTACCGCCAGGAGTTTCATCCCTGCGCTGGGACGAGCACCTTCACGGCCAAGGCCAGGTAGCGCGATACTGGCCGTGTGAGGGTCATCGCGGGCAGGCACCGCGGGCGGGCGCTGACCCGTCCCGCGGGGGTGCGCCCGACCGCCGATCGGGTGCGCGAGGCGCTGTTCTCGATGCTGGGCGACGTGAGCGAGGCCGACGTGCTCGACCTCTACGCCGGCTCGGGCGCCCTGGGCATCGAGGCGCTCTCGCGCGGCGCAGCCAGCGCCGTGTTCGTGGACTCCTCGCGCGACGCCGTTGACGCCGTCCAGGCCAACCTGACGGCGCTGGGCGAGCGTGGCGAGGTGGTGCGCCGGGACGCCCTCGACTACCTGCGCGGCGTGGCCGGACTGCGCAGCTTCGACCTCGTTCTTTGTGACCCGCCGTATGATTCCGCCGTCGCCGCCGCAGGCTCGCTGGCCGAGCTGCTTCCGGCGGTGCTCTACGACACCTCTGTGACCGTTACCGAGTCAGACACCCGCATGCCGCTCGAGCTGCCGTTCCCGGTTTCCCGGGAGCGCGACTACGGCAGCACGAGGATCGTGATCCATCGTGGACGCTAAGCACGACGGCACCGCCGTCGTCCCGGGGTCCTACGACCCGGTGACGCTGGGCCACCTGGACATCATCTCGCGGACCGCCGAGGTGTTCGAGAACGTGATCGTCGCCGTCGTGAACGCGTCGGTGCGCAAGTCCAAGAGCGTGTTCGCGATCGAGGATCGCGTCGCGTTCATCGAGAGCGAGATCGCGTCGCTGGGAAACGTCGAGGTCAAGCCGTTCTCGAACCTGCTTGTCGAGTTCGCGCGCGAGAACGGCGCCAAGGCCGTGGTCAAG
The DNA here is from genome assembly GCA_963750365.1 of uncultured Solirubrobacterales bacterium. Classification (GTDB taxonomy): domain Bacteria; phylum Actinomycetota; class Thermoleophilia; order Solirubrobacterales; family Thermoleophilaceae; genus JAAYBF01. The sequence continues at coordinate 1,333,476 of CAVVQE010000002.1, read as the reverse complement.
GGGCTGCGGGCCATCTCCGACTTCGAATACGAGTTCGAGATGAACCAGCTCAACCGTAAGATGGCGCCAGACATCGAGAGCATGTACCTGATGGCTGCTCCGGAGTACAGTTTCCTGTCTTCGAGCGGCGTCAAGGAGATTGCAACGTTTGGTGGCGACCTGACCGGGCTGGTCCCGGCCCCGGTAGCCTCCCGCTTGCAGGAAGCTTTGAAGCGCTGACGAAACGGATGCGAGACGTGATGCCCGAGCTTGAACATAAAGGCGCGCAGCGGAACGCTGGGCGGAGTAATTCCTGATGGACGTACTCGTACTGATCGACAAGCTGGACGACACCGTCCACAACGCCAAGCCCGTCCCGCTGACGGATCAGGTGCGCGTGGACAAAGAGGAGATCTACGACATCCTCGATCAGATGCGGGCCACGATCCCCGAGGAGATCAAGCAGGCACGCTGGATCGTCAAGGAGCGCCAGGAGATGCTGGCCGAGGCCAAGCGCGAGTCCGAGCGCATCATCCGCGAGGCGCGTGAGGAGCAGTCGCGGCTGATCGGTGACGAAGAGGTCGTCAAGCAGGCCGAGCGCCAGGCTGACGAGATCGTCGAGGACGCCCGTGCACGCGAGCGCGAGATCCGCCTCGGCGCCGAGGACTACGCCGACGACATCCTCAACACCCTCGAGGTCAACCTCGAGAAGTTCACCGCTGCGGTGCAGCGCGGGCGCGACCGGCTCCAGGGCCGCGAAGAGCCCGCCGACGTGGCCTAGAGCGTCACGGCCGCGCACGCACCGTAACGCCGCTGTCACCGTCGCAGTTCGGGGCGGTCAGCTGTCCTGCCCAGGTGGGGCCATGCCCCACCGATCCAGGACGACTCCGTGCGTACCGCGCCGTGCCGTGTTTCGCCCCCGCTGAGCGGGGGGATCCCATGGGGGCATGGATGGACGCGGGGATGCACCGGATCTGGTGGAGCGGCCGCTGACCTCGCGCGAGCTGAAGCTGGGCACCGGGACGGTGCTGGCGCTCGCGGGGCTGGCCTCGCTCGGGGCTGCCGACGCATCGGCCATGCCCGCCGACAACGGCCCGGCGCCGACCACGAAGAAGACGTTCGGCTCCAAGCCGTCCGGCGGGGGTCGTGTCGCGCCCGTGCACACCGACGCCTCGGATGGCTACGCGGGCATGTACGAGAAGCCGCTGCCCAGGCCCGCGGTGCGCCCGACCCCGCCGCCCCGGCCGGCCTCGCCGGCGCCGAAGGCGTATTCGCCGCCGCCGATCCACACCGATGCGTCGGACGGCTATGCGGGCATGCACGACAAGCCGGCGGCCAAGCCGCGGCCGACGCCCGCCCCGCAACCCAAGCCCGCCACAACGCCCGGCCGTAGGCAGCCAAAGGTCCAGGCGCCCACGCCCGAGCCGGCCGCGAGCGCTCCCGCGCCTTCGCCGCGCGACGCCGCGCCCGTGCCGGCGCCCCCTGCGCCGGCGTCGCCCACGCACACCGACGCATCCGACGGCTACGAAGGCCTGCACGACCCGCCGGCGCCGGAGCCGGTCGCGCAGCCGGCGCCCGTCGCCGATCGGCAGCCGGTTGCGCAGCCGGCGCCACCCACGCACACCGATGCCTCGGACGGCTACGCGGGTCTGCGCGACCGTCCGGCGGCCGAGCCCGACAGGCCGGTCCGTGCAAAGCCCGGCTCGCCGCTTGCGAAGCCGGTCGGCCGGCAGGTCCGGGACGACCTGGGCAAGCTCGGCGTCCAGCCGGCGCCGCCTCCGGCGCAGCTGCCCGACTGCCTCGCTCCCGCCTACGTGGCCGAAGGGCCCCGCGGCCAGCCCGTCGAGAAGCCGCACGCCGAGCCCGCCGACCCGGATCGCGGGCCCGGCTGGGACCCCGACCACGGGTACGGCCCCAAGCCGGACGCGAACAGGGCCAAGCTGTCCGATGTGGTCGACCTCGCGGGCGCCGTGGTCGGCAAGCCGTGGGATCCCATCCATCACCCCATCGACACGATCACCACCGTGCCGGTCCTCAAGGTCGCCAAGGTCCCGAGCCTGGCGCTGAGGATCTTCCGCGGCGGCAAGCAGGCGGAGGAGGCCACCGAGGCCGCCACCGGTGCCGCCAGGATCGCCGAGCGGCCGCGCCGCGCCCCCGACGCCGAGAACCCGGTCATCCAGCCGCCCGCACCCGCGCCGGCGCCCCCCAAGGTCAGGGTCAGCGAGCGTGAGCTGCGCAGGGCGGGGCGCAACCCCGACGGCACCCGGCGCGACCTGCGCCAGACCACGCGTGAAGACCGCCCTGACCTGGGCGAGCTGCGGCGCAGGGGCGACGAGCTCTACGAGCGGCGCACCAGCGGCCTGAAGAACAGCCAGGACGTCGACCTGCTCAAGAACAAGGCCGAGATCGTCCGGCGGATCCTGGACATCCTCAACCACCTGGGCGGCTAGCCGGGCCCGGACCGGCCCTGGGACCCGGTCGGCGGCGGCGCTAGCCTGGATCCGATGGCTCCACTGACCGACACGTTCGATCTCGGGACGCTGCGCCTGGCCTCGGGCGAGGGCGCGCGCGTCGACCTCGAGGTGGCCGTGGAGCCGCTGGCCTTCGGCGGCCAGACCTACACGCTGGCCGAGCAGCGCGTGGCGGTCCGCCTGGACGTCTCGCGCACCACCGGCTCCGGCTTCGCGCTGCGGCTGCGCTTCGCGGCCCATCTGGACGGCCCGTGCATGCGCTGCCTCGAAGACGCCGAGGCAGTGGTGGAGGTGGACGCGCGCGAGATCGACCAGCCCGGCGGCGGCGACGAGCTGTCATCGCCCTACCTGCACGACCAGGAGCTGGCCGTGCACGGCTGGACCCGCGACGCGCTGGCGCTGGCCCTGCCCACCCAGATCGTCTGCCGCGAGGACTGCGCGGGCCTGTGCCCCGAGTGCGGCCAGAACCTGAACCATGACCCCGGCCACGCCCACGAGCCCGAGCCCGACCCGCGCTGGGCCAAGCTGTCAGAGCTGAAACTGGACTAACCGGCCGAGGGTCCGGGGGGCGTGAGCCGCCTGAACGCTATCCTCGGCCGCTGCCATGGCCGTTCCCAAGCAACGACAGTCCTCAGCGCGCACGAACAAGCGGCGCTCCCAGCACAAGATCTCGTCGCCGAGCATCTCCGTGTGCCCGCGCTGCGGCGCGCCCCGCATCCCGCATCGCGTCTGCGGCGAGTGCGGCACCTACGCGGGCCGCGAGATCTTCCGGCCCGCAGTCGACACCGACGACGAGTAGCCCGCTCGGCTCCGTCGTGATCGCGGTCGACGCGAACGGGGCGGACGGGGGCCCGGTTGTCGTCGCCGAGGGCGCTCGGCTCTCCGGCGTGCCCACGCTCGTCTTCGGCAGCGACCTGCCCCCGTCGGCGGATCACGTCCAGACCGTGGACGCCCCGGCGGTGCCCGTGTCGGACAACCCCGTGCGCGCGGTGCGCGCCAACCCCGGGGCATCGATCGTCCTGGCCGCCGGGGCGGTGGGCGACGGCCGCGCCGAGGCGCTCGTGTCGGCCGGCAGCACCGGTCCGACCCTGGCCGCGGCGACGCTTGCCGTCAAGCGGCTCCGGGGCGTGCATCGGCCGGCCCTGGCCGTGCTGGTGCCGATCCCGGCCAAGCCCGTCCTGCTGCTGGACTGCGGCGCCAACGTGGAGGTGCGCCCGGAGCACCTGGTGCAGTTCGCCTACATGGGCGCGGCGTTCATGGAGGTCGTGATGGGCGTCGAGCGACCGAGCGTCGGCCTGCTGTCGGTGGGTGAGGAGAGCGGCAAGGGCACACCCGACGTGCTCGAGGCGCGCGAGCGGCTGGAGGGCGGGCCGCTGAACTTCGCGGGCAACCTCGAGGGCTTCGACCTGCCCGGCGCCGGGGCGGACGTGGTCGTGGCCGACGGCTTCACCGGCAACATCGCCCTGAAGGTGCTGGAGGGCACGTCGCGGGTCGTGCGTGACGCCATCCGCGAAGCCATCACGTCGGGGCCCGTCTCCAGCGCGGGCGGCCTGCTGATCCGCGGGTCGCTTGGCCGGCTGCGCGACCGGCTCGATCCCGAGAACGTGGGTGGGGCGATCCTGCTGGGGCTGCGCAAGCCGGTGGTGGTCGGCCATGGCAGCTTCGGCCCGAAGGGCATCGCCAGCGCCATCGCCCTGGCCCGGCGGGCGGTTGACGAGGACATGGTGGGCCGCACCCACGCGGCGCTGGAGGCGGCCGGCGCATTGCGGTCCGCGCCTGCTGGTAGCTTCGCCAGCGTGAAGCCCGAGACCCCCGGAACGCCGGGCTGATCGCTGCCTGCGATGGAGCGCGAGGAGGTCATGCAACGCATCCGCGAGCACCTGGCCGCCGAGTTGGAGGTCGATCCGTCGGTGATCGCCGACGGCACCCGGTTCAAGGAGGACCTCGAGGCCGATTCGCTGGATCTGGTCGAGCTGACCGTGGAGCTCGAGGACACCTACGGGATCCGGATCCCGGACGACCAGGCGGCCCGCATCCTCACGGTCGGGCAGGCCGCCGACTACGTGGCAGCCCATGTCGAAGACACCGAAGGCTGAGAGCAGCGAGAGCCTTGGCGACCTGCTGGACCAACTGCCGGAGGAGCTGGCGCGGCAGGCGTTCACGCACGCGTCGTGGGTCGACCACCGTGCCGAGTCCTACGAGCGACTGGCCTTCCTCGGGGACGTCGTCCTGAGCCTGGCGGTCTCCACCCACCTCTACCCGCGCTTCGAGCGCTACGGCGCCGGCCGCCTGACCAAGGTGCGCGCACAGGCCGTCAGCGGAGCCTCGTGCGCCGCCGTTGCCCTGGACCTGGACGTGCCACGGCGCCTGGGCGAGCGCGCCCCGGACGGCGGCGTGGGGCCCAGCTTCGACATGCTGGCGGTCAGCGAGCGCGTGCTGGCATCCATCTGCGAGGCGGTCATCGGCGCGACCTACCTGTCGTTCGGCATCGACCGGGTGGCGCCGGCGGTCGTGGCCGCGTTCGACGAAGCCATCGAGGGTGCGCTGGAGAACCCCGTCGACCACAAGTCGGTGCTCCAGGAGCGGCTGGCGCAACGGGCGGAGGTCGTGAGCTACCGGATCGTCGAGCAGGGCGGCCCGGCGCACCAGCGCAGCTTCGTGGCGGTGGCCGAGTCGGCCGGGCGCGAGCTCGGGCGCGGGACGGGCCGCTCGAAGAAGGGCGCCGAGCAGGAGGCCGCGCTGGCCGCGCTCGCGGCGGAGGACGGCGACCTGGTGGAGGAGGAAGCCTGATGCACCTGCGCTCGATCTCGATGAAGGGCTTCAAGTCGTTTCCCCATCGCACCAAGCTGGAGTTCTCGCCCGGGGTCGGCGTCGTGGTCGGTCCGAACGGGTCGGGCAAATCGAACATCACCGATGCCGTGCTGTGGGCGCTCGGGGAGCAGAGCCCGCTGGCGGTCCGCGGGCAGTCGATGAAGGACGTGATCTTCGCCGGGGGCCACGGCGTCAAGGGCTCCAGCTCGGCGGAGGTGGAGGTGGTCATCGACAACGGCGACGGCGCGCTGGAGAACACGGACTTCTCCGAGATCTCGATCGTGCGCAAGCTCGACCGCGCTGGCGAGGGCGAGTACCGCCTGAACGGGGCGCGCTGCCGCCTGGCCGACGTGGTCGAGGTGCTGTCGGACACGGGGCTGGGCAAGGAGATGCACTCGGTGGTCTCGCAGGGCCGCGTCGAGGCCATCGTTCTGTCCAAGCCGCGCGACCGGCGCATGCTCATCGAGGAGGCCGCCGGCCTGGGCAAGCACCGCAAGCGCCGCCGCCGCGCCCAGCTGAAGCTGGAGCGCACCGAGGAGAACCTGTCGCGCGCCCTGGACGTTGAGCGCGAGGCACGCTCGCGGCTGCGCCCGCTGAAGCGCCAGGCTGAGGCCGCGCAACTGCACGAGCGCCTCCAGCGCCAGAGCGACGAGGCGCGCTACGAGCTCTCGCGCGACCAGGTCCGCGAGGTGCGCGCCCTGCTCGCCGCCGCCGAGAGCGAGGCCGAGGCGGCCAAGCAGGTGCGCACACAGGCCGACGCGGCGCTGGCCGCCGTGGCCAAGCGGCGTGAGGCGGCCGAGGAGGCGCTGACGGCGATCTCGCGCGAGCGCGAGGAGCTGCAGGGCCGGCTCTACGCGGCTCGGTCGGCCCAGGACCGGATCGGCATCCGCATGGAGCGCGCCCGCGACCAGGCGGCGGCCGCGCGCGAGGGCGCCGAGCGGCGCCGCTCGCAGCTGGGGCTGCTCCAGGCCGAGCTGGAGCAGGAGGACGCGCCGGGCGCCGCTGCGGCCGCCCGCGTTGCCGACCTCGAGCGCGAGCTGGCGGCACTCGAGGGCGCGCGCGAGGAGCGCGTGCAGGCCGAGCTGGCCGAGCTGGATGCCGAGCGCCGGCGGGCCGAGGCTGCACGCGAGGAGCTCGAGCAGGCGGCGCAGCGCTGCCGCGAGCGCCTGGAGCAGGCCGAGCGCGCCGCTGCGGCGGTGCGTGGCCGGCGCCGCGAGGCCGAGCAACGGGCCGAGGCCGCACGCGGGGAGGCCGCCCGCGCCGGCGCCGAGCTGGCGGCTGTGAACCAGTTCCTGCGCTCGGCGGGGTCTGCCGGCAATCAGGCACCGCCGCTGTCGGACTCCCTCGACGTCGAGCCCGGGTACGAGACGGCCCTGGCGGCCGCGCTGGGCCCGCGGCTGCAGGCCGGGGTGGTCCAGACGCTGGCGCACGGCGATCAGGCTCTGGACACGGCCGGCGCCGACGGCGGCATCGTGCTGGTGGGCTCCGGGGCGACGGCGGCTTCGCGCGCCGGCGGCGCACCGTGCGACGGGGCGCGTCGGCTGCTCGACCACGTGACCCCCTCTGGTGATGCCGCAGCGCTGGTCGAGCGACTGCTGACCGGTGTCTGGGTCGTCGACTCGCTCGCCGATGTGGACGCGGCGTTTGCCGGCTCGGCGGTGACCCGCGACGGCCGCGTCTGGCGGCCGGCACTCGGCGAGCTTCGCCAGGCCCCCTCCGGGGGGTCCGAGCGCGTGCTCGAGCAGCGCAATCGCCGCGCGGAGCTCGTGGCCGCATCGGAGGAGGCCGCGCGGGTCGAAGCGCAGGCGCGCGCCGCGGTCGAGGCGGCGGATGCCAGCGTGGCCGATGCCGACTCGGCGCGCGAGCAGGCCGACGGCGCGCTGCGCGACGCCACCCGCGAGCTGCAGTCCGCCGCCGAGGCGGCGCGGCACGCCGGCTGGCTGATGGAGCGTCGCCGTGAGGCCCCGGACGAGGGTCCCGATGCGGTCCGCCGAGCCGAGTTGTCAGCCGAGGTCCGCGCCGAGCAGCGGGTGGCCGAGGGCGCGGTGCGCGAGCACGAGGAGCGGGTTGCCCGGGCCGCGCGGCTGCGGGAGCGGATCGAGCGTGACGGTCAGGTGGCCGGCGCTGCCGAGCGCGCTGCCGCGGCGCTGGACTCCGCCCGCGATGCGGTCGCGGCTTCGCTCCAGGCGCTTGAGACGGAGCAGGCTGCGGGAGCCGACGCCGGCGAGCGCACGGCGGCGCAGCTGCGCGAGTGCGCACAGGAGGAGGCCCTCGTGCAGAACCGCCTGCGTGAGGCCGGTGAACGGGTGACCACGGCCGAGGTGGCCGCGCAGCGGGCGCGCGACGGCGCGGCTGACGCCGAGCACTCGCTCGGTGAGGTGGCCGGCCGGCTGGGCCTGGTGGCCGAGCCGGCCGAGCAGGCGCTGGAGGCGGAGGCGCGGGTCGATCTCCAGGGCCGCATCGAGCGGCTGGCGCGCCGGCGCGAGCAGCTCGGCCCGGTCAATCCGCTGGCGGCCCAGGAGTACGAGGAGGCCGTCGCCCACGTCGAGGAGCTCGAGGTCCAGCGCAAGGACCTGGAGGGCGCCATGGCCGAGTTGTCGGGGCTGATCAGGGACACCGACCGCCGCATCCGCGAGAGCTTCGAGCAGACCTTCGAGGCAGCCGCGAAGAACTTCGAGGAGGTCGTCGGCCACCTGTTCCCCGGCGGCAGCGGCAGGCTGCGGCTGGTCAGCCCCGACCAGACGCCGCGACCCGTGCTGGGCGGCGACGGCGAGGATTCGGCCGACGCGGCCGACGCTGGAGCCGATGCTCCCGACGCGCCGCCGGCCGCGGAACAGGGCGTCGAGGTGGAGGTGACCCCGGCCGGCAAGTCGTCCAAGCGCCTGTCGCTCCTGTCGGGTGGCGAGAAGTCGCTGGTGGCGCTGGCCTTCATGTTCGCCGTCTTCCTGGCGCGCCCGTGCCCGTTCTACATCCTGGACGAGGTCGAGGCCGCGCTGGACGACCTGAACGTGGATCGCTTCCTGCAGCTGGTGCGCCGCTACTCCGACCGCGCGCAGTTCATCGTCGTCACCCACCAGAAGCGCACGATGGACGCCGCCGACCGCCTCTACGGCGTCAGCATGGGCGGCGACGGCGTGTCGAAGGTGGTTTCCAGGCGGCTGACCGGCGTCCCGGCGGCGGACGTCGTGCTGCGCGCCGCCGAAGAGCCCGCAGCCTAAGCTCCCGGCGTGGCCCGCACCTGGCAGGAGCTGTTCGCCGTCGACGATGTGCCCGAGAGCAGGCCAGAGGAGGCCGGCGAGCCTCCGCGCGGCGGCTTCTTCAGGCGCCTGCGCGACAACATGTCCAAGACGCGCCAGGCGCTCGGCGCGGAGCTGCAGGCCACGATGTTCGAATCGCTCGACGACGAGGCCTTCGAGCACCTGGAGGAGACGCTGATCTACGCCGACGTCGGGGCGCCGACCACCGCGAAGATCGTCGAGCGCCTGGAGGGCGAGGCCACGGCCGGCGACCTGCAGAGCGGGGAGGACCTGACCAACCGACTGCGCGAGCTGCTGGCCGAGACGGCCACGCTGCCGGGCGACACGATCGCGCTCAGCGCGAGCCCTACCGTGATCCTCGTCGTGGGCGTCAACGGCACCGGCAAGACCACGACGATCGGCAAGATCGCCTGGCACCTGCGCAAGGAGCTTGGGCGCTCGGTGCTCGTGGCGGCGGGAGACACCTACCGCGCGGCTGCGGCCGAGCAGCTCGAGGTGTGGGCCGAGCGCGCGGACGTCGAGCTGGTGCGCGGGGCCGAAGGCTCGGACCCGGCGTCGGTGGTCTTCGACGCGCTGGAGGCGGCCACGGCACGCGGCATCGACGTCGTGATCGTGGACACCGCCGGCCGCCTGCACACCCAGCAGCACCTGATGGACGAGCTGGCCAAGGTGCGCAAGGTCATCGAGCGCAAGCTCCCGGGCGCGCCGCACGAGACGCTGCTGTCGATCGATGCCACCACCGGGCAGAACGGCCTGCGCCAGGCGCTGCTGTTCCGTGAGGCCACGAACGTGACGGGCATCGTGCTGACCAAGCTGGACGGGACGGCGAAGGGCGGTATCGCGCTGGCCATCGCCCAGGAGCTGGAGGTGCCGGTGAAGCTGATCGGGATCGGCGAGGGCATCGAGGACCTCCGTCCGTTCGACCCGCAGGACTTCGCCAAGGCAATACTCGACCCCTAGAGTCAGGGCAGATGCCTGAGTGGGTTCTATGGATGATCGTCGCCGGTTTCCTGGCCGTCGGCGAGATCGTCTCGCTGTCCTTCTTCATGGGCCCGATCGCGGTGGCCGCCGTGGCCGCGGCGATCGCCTCGGCGGTCGGCGCGGGCGTGGCCGTGCAGATCGTGGTCTTCATCGCGGCGTCGATCGCCTCGATCGGCGTGCTGCGACCCGTGGCCCGGCGGCATCTGAAGACGCCCGCGACGCTGCGCACGGGCACCCAGGCGCTCGTGGGCGCCCAGGCCGAGGTGCTGGAGCAGGTGGACCACCGCGGCGGCCAGATCAAGTTGGCCGGCGAGGTGTGGAGCGCCCGTACCTACGATGAGGACGACGTCCTCCCGGTGGGTTCGCGGGCGCACGTGATGAAGATCGACGGAGCCACGGCGCTGGTCGTCGAGGCATAACGATGGACGGAGGCAGCAAATGGCTGGACTGATCGTTTTGGGCGTCGTGGCAATCGTGGTGCTGTTCACGATCGCCCGCGGCGTGCGCATCGTGCCGCAGGCCCGCGCGGGCATCGTCGAGCGCCTGGGCCGCTACCAGCGCACGCTGGATCCTGGCCTGGCGCTGGTCATCCCCTACGTCGACCGCGTGCGCCCCCTGTTGGACATGCGCGAGCAGGTGGTCTCGTTCCCGCCGCAGCCGGTGATCACCGAGGACAACCTGACGATCCAGATCGACACGGTCATCTACTTCCAGGTCACCGACCCCAAGGCCGCCTCGTACGAGATCGCCGACTTCATCTCGGCGATCGAGCAGCTCGTGCTGACCACTCTGCGCAACGTCTGCGGAGGCATGACGCTGGAGGTCACGCTGACCTCGCGCGACACCGTCAGCGCCGCCCTGCGTGTGGTCCTCGACGAGGCCACGGGCCGCTGGGGCATCCGCGTGAACCGCGTCGAGCTGAAGTCGGTCGACCCGCCGCCCTCGATCCAGGAGGCCATGGAGAAGCAGATGCGGGCGGAGCGCGACAAGCGTGCCGCCATCCTCACCGCCGAGGGTGTCAAGCAGTCCCAGATCCTGACCGCCGAGGGCGAGAAGCAGAGCTCGATCCTGCGCGCCGAGGGCCAGCGCGAGGCACAGATCCTGACCGCCCAGGGCGAGTCCAAGGCCATCGAGACGGTGTTCGACGCCATCCACAAGGGGGACGCCGATCCCAAGCTGTTGGCCTACCAGTACCTGCAGGCGCTCCCGAAGCTGGCCGAGGGCGACTCGAACACGGTCTGGATCGTCCCCTCGGAGTTCGGCCAGGCGCTGGGTCAGCTGAAGTCGATGCTGCCGGGCGACGACGGCGACGACTCCTGAACGGTGCTGGCGCCCCGCGCCTGAGCTAGCCTCACTCGAGTGTTCGACTCCCTCTCAGAGCGGCTGAACGAAGCCCTCGGCGACGTCCGCTCGCGCGGGACGCTGAGCGAGGACGACGTGAACAAGGCCATGCGCCAGGTGCGCCTTGCACTGCTCGAGGCCGACGTGAACTTCAAGGTCGTCAAGCAGTTCACCTCGGCGGTCAAGGAGCGGGCCACCGGCTCCGACGTGCTCGGGTCGCTGAACCCCGGCCAGCAGGTGGTCAAGATCGTCTCCGACGAGCTCACCGAGCTCATGGGCGGCTCGGGCCGCGACCTCGTGTTCGCCTCGTCGGGCGGGCCCACGGTGATCCTGATGGCCGGGCTCCAGGGCTCGGGCAAGACCACCGCCTGCGGCAAGCTGGCGCGCCACCTCAAGGAGGAGAAGCAGCTGGACGTGGCGCTTGCCGCGTGCGACCTCCAGCGCCCGGCCGCGGTCGAGCAGCTCAAGACCGTCGGTGGTCGCGCGGGAGCCGCGGTCTACGAACAGGGCACCTCGCGCAACCCGGTCGACGTGGCCGAGTGGGCGCTGGGGCAGGCCAAGGCCGATCGTCGCGACGTCCTGATCGTGGACACGGCCGGCCGCCTGCACGTGGATGCCGAGCTCATGGACGAGCTGGTCAAGGTCAAGAAGGCGGTCAAGCCCCACGACGTCGTTGCTCGTGGTGGATGCCATGACCGGTCAGGACGCCGTGAACGTGGCCGAGTCCTTCTCGGCGGCCACCGACTTCGACGGGGTGATCCTGTCCAAGCTCGACGGCGACGCGCGCGGCGGCGCCGCGCTGTCGGTCAAGGCGCTGACCGGCAAGCCGATCCTGTACGCCTCGACCGGCGAGAAGCTGGATGCCTTCGAGCGCTTCCACCCGGACCGGATGGCCCAGCGGATCCTCGGCATGGGCGACGTCATGACCCTGATCGAGAAGGCCGAGGGCCAGATGGACGAGCGCAAGGCGCAGGCGCTCGAGAAGAAGATCCGCAAGAACCAGTTCACGCTCGACGACTTCCTCGACCAGATGAAGCAGGTGCGCAACATGGGCCCGCTATCGGGCCTGCTGAAGATGATCCCCGGCCTTGGCGCCCAGATGGGCAACCTGAACGTGGACGACAAGGAGCTGGACCGCCTGGAGGCCATCATCACCTCGATGACGCCGGCCGAGCGGGCCGATCCGAAGATCATCAACGGCTCACGCCGCAAGCGGATCGCCGAGGGCTCGGGCACCAACGTCCAGGCCGTCTCGCACCTGGTCAAGCAGTTCGGCCAGATGCAGAAGATGATGCGCCAGCTCTCCAAGGGCAAGATGCCCGACCTGCAGCAGCTTGCGGGCGGGCGGCGCTAGCCCGGCCGCGTCGGCGGGGCGAGCTGCTTCTCCATCCACAGGTCCGACATGGGCTCGCCGTTGTAGGGATCGACCTCCGCGTAGCCACGCTTGCGGTAGATCGCGACGGCCTCGGTCAGCGCCTGGTTGGTGTCCAGCCGCACACGCTGCGCGCCGGCCTCGGCGGCGGCCGCCTCCAGCGCGTCCATCAGCCTGCGCCCGACGCCGAGGCCACGGGCGGCCTCGGCGACCCACAACCGCTTGATCTCCGGTGGCGCGGACCCGCCGCCCTTCAGGGCTGCGGAGCCGATCGGCGCCCCGCGCAGGTACGCCACCAGGTTCACCCCGTCCGGGGGCCGGATCGACTCCTGCGGGACCGCCAGGCTGGTGCGCGGATCACGGCCGGTGCGCCGCTCCAACTCGTCGCGGTAGGGGCCCAGGCACGCGAGCGCGTCGGCGTGGCCGGGATCGACCGGACGGATCTCCACGGAGCTCGCCGTCAGCAGGCGCTCGACCACCGCCATGGCGTCCACGAGCTCGGTCCGCTGGTGCTCGGTGAGTGGGTCCAGAAGGGACTGCGCCAGCTCGTCGCTGCGGTCGTCCAGCACGCTCCGCTCTGCCAGCCCGCCCCGCGTGAGCTCCGCCCGCCGGACCCGGCCGTCCGCGCCGCTCGGCGCCGTGGTCACCATGCCGTCAGCCTCCAGAGAGCGGATCAGACGGCTCAGGTAGCCCGAGTCCAGCCCCAGCCGGGCGCGCAGGGCACGCAGGTCCGCACCTTCAGGGCCGATCTCCCAGAGCAGCCGTGCCTCGCCCATCGGCCGGCTCCGCCCGAGGAACCGATCGTCCATCGCGCCTAGGTGCCGACCGACCGAGCGGTTGAAGCGGCGAATGCTCTCTACCGAGGCCCCGGAGATTCTCTGACCTTAGTCAGAGAATCTGGTCACGGCAAGGAGACGGTCGCACAAGGCGCCGACCGTCTAACCTGCGCTCCTTATGTCCGTACGAGTCCGGCTCACCCGCGTGGGCAACAAGAAGAATCCGATCTGGCGCGTGGTCGTCGCCGACCAGCGCTCGCCCCGCGACGGCCGGTCGATCGAGACCCTAGGCCACTACAACCCGCAGACCCAGCCTTCGACGATCGTCATCGATCGCGAGCGCATGGACTACTGGCTCGAGCGCGGCGCCCGGCCCACGGGAACGGTGAAGAAGCTGCTGCGCGCGCCGAACACCGAGGTCGCGGCCCCACCGGCGCCCGTAACGGAGGCCGCGCCGGTGGCCGAGCAGCCGGCCGAGGCCCCGGCGGATGCAGCTGCTGCGCCTGAGCCTCCGGCGGACGAAGCCGCCTCGAGCGAGCCCGAGGCTCCGTCGAGCGAGCCGCCCGCCGAGCCCGAGGCTCCGTCCAGCGACGCGCCCGCCGAGCCTGAGCCCGATTCGGGCGCCGAGCCCGATCCCGAGGCTCCCTCACCCGAGAGCGCCTAGCGCTGTAGCGCTGTGGAGGACCTGCTGGCCTACCTGGCGCGGGCTCTGGTCGACGACCCGGACGCCGTCAGCGTCGAGTCGTTCACCGAGGACGACGGCACCGTCGTGCTCGAGCTTCAGGTCGCCGCCGACGACACGGGCAAGGTCATCGGCCGTGGCGGGCGCACCGTCTCCGCGCTGCGCACGGTCCTCAAGGCCGCCTCGGTACGCGAGAACAAGCGCGTCCTGGTCGACGTCCTGGACGCCGACTGACCAGCCGGGCCGTGGCCGACGCGGATTCCGGTCGCCTGGTCACCGCCGGCCGCGTCGGACGCGCGCACGGCCTGGACGGCAGCTTCCGCGTGCTCACCCCCGACCACCCGCTGGCAGCCGGTACCGAGGTCACCGTGGCCGGAACGCTCCGCCGTGTGCGTCGCCGCCGGGGCAGCGACGACCAGCCGATCCTGACGTTGGAGGGCGTGACCAGCCGTGAGGCCGCGGTCGCGATCGGCGGAGAGCTGCTGCTGATCGCCGAGCGTGACTGGCCGCTGGAGGCGGGGGAGTGGCTGGCCTCCGACCTGGTCGGCTGCCGGATCGAGGGCGTAGGAACCGTCGAGCGGGTGGTCGCCTCGCCGTCGTGCGACGTGCTCGAGCTCTCGGATGGATCGCTGATCCCGCTGATCGCCGACGCCGTGACCAAGGTGGACCTGGCCGCCCGCGCGCTGGAGGTCAACCGCAGCTTCCTGGGCCTGGAGGACCCTCCGTCGTGAGGCTCGACGTGTTCACGCTCTTCCCCGACTGGCTCGGCTGGTTTCGCTCGCAGCGCCACGTGGCCAACGCGCTGGAGCGCGGGCACTCGCTCGAGGCCATCGACCTGCGTGCCACCACGCCGCTGAAGGCAGGCCAGGTCGACGACACGCCCTACGGCGGCGGCGCGGGGATGGTCATCCGAGTCGACGTGGTCGAGGCGGCGCTGGCGACCCGCTGGCAGGCCGACGCGGTGGAAGGCCGCGGCAGCCGTCGCGTGGTCGCGCTGGCGCCAACCGGCCGCCAGTTCGACGACGCGCTCGCGACCGAGCTGGCGGGCGAGGACGAGGTGGCGCTCCTCTGCGGCCGCTACGAGGGATTCGACGAGCGCGTCCACGAGCACCTGGCAACCGATGTGGTGTCGATCGGCCCGTACGTGCTCGCCGGCGGTGAGCTGGCCGCGATGGTCGTCTGCGACGCCATCCTGCGCAAGCTCCCCGGCTCGCTCGGCCACGAGCAGAGCGCGGTCGAGGAGTCCTTCAGCGCGACCCTCGAGGGGGGCCCCGAGTACCCGCACTACACGCGTCCCGCGGTATGGCGCGACAGCGGCGTGCCGGCGATCCTCACCTCCGGGGACCACGCCCGGGTGCGCGAGTGGCGCCTGGAGCGCAGCCGCCAGCGCGGACGCGACCGCCGCTGAGGGGTCGGCCGGGTCACACCCCCGGCCCTTCGCTACCATTCGCCGCCGCGCAGCGGACCCCGCCCAGCGCCCTCTCAAAACGCATGAGCAGTGTCATCGACAACATCGAGCGCGCCCAGCTGCGCCGCGTCCCGGCCTTCGAGGCTGGTGATCGCCTGAGGGTGCACTTCCAGGTCGTCGAGGGCAATCGCCGCCGCACCCAGGTATTCGAGGGCATCGTCATCAAGCGCCAGGGCAGCGGTCTGCGCGAGACGTTCACCGTCCGCAAGCAGTCATTCGGGGTCGGCGTCGAGCGCACGTTCCCCGTGCACTCGCCCAAGATCGAGCAGATCGAGGTCGCCGCCCGCGGCGATGTGCGGCGCGCCAAGCTCTACTACCTGCGTGATCGCGTCGGGCGCGGAGCCCGCGTGCGCGAGCGCCGCTTCTCCGCTGACGACCCCCGTGACGCGGTGGTCGTGCCGGAGACGGCCAGTGGCGACGGCGAGGGCGTCATGCCCCCGCCCGAGACCGATGTGGTGGAGCCGGAGCCCGAAGAGGCCGCCGATCCGCGCGACGAGGGCGTATCGGAGGTCGCCGAAGCCGATGCGGAGGTCGAAGCGGACACCGCGGAGCCCAGCGGCGCCCAGGAAGCCGAGGGCCAGGACGAGCAACAGGAGCCGGACGCCGGCTCGGACGACGCACCCGAAGCCGAAACAGACCGCGGCGCCTAGCGGGCTCCGCGCCCGGCCATGGCCCAGACCGTGCGGCGCGGCAAGTCCGAGAAGTCCGGCAACTCGCTAGTCGAGCTCGTCACGATCGTGATCGTGGCGCTGGGGCTCGCGCTCGGCATCCAGGCCTTCCTCGTCAAGCCGTTCCGTATCCCCAGCGAGTCCATGGTGCCGACCCTCCAGGTCGGCCAGCGCGTGCTGGTCGACCGCGTCAGCCTGCGCTTCAGCGACCCCGACCGCGGCGACGTGATGGTCTTCAAGCCGCCCGCCGGCGCTGACACCAGCGAGTGCGGCGTCAACCATCCCGAGGACCAGCCCTGCCCTCGCCACACGGCGGCCAAGTCCGACACCAACTTCATCAAGCGCGTCGTCGGATTGCCCGGCGACAAGCTCTCCGTCAAACGCGGGCGGGTCTACATAGACGGCAAGCTCCGCAAGGAGCCGTTCATCAGGCCCGACGCCAGCTGCTCGATCTGCAACCTGCCGCGCTCGATCACGATTCCCAAGGGCCAGTACTACATGATGGGCGACAACCGCGGCGAGAGCGCTGACAGCCGCGAATGGGGACCCGTCCCCAAGAGCTGGTTCATCGGCAAGGCCTTCTTCACCTACTGGCCGCCGAAGCGCATCGGCACCCTCTGAACCCGGCGGGCGTCGTTCCGCCCGCGGCCCCGCCTATCATCGCCGCACCGTGGCCGAGCCCAGCAACGCCGCCGCCGACATCACCCCGCCGAGCGGACCGTCCGCGAAGAAGCTCTCGCGCCAGGCGCGCAAGGCACGCGCCAGGAAGCAGAGCGGCCGCCGCCTGTTCGCCTTCGACCGGGAGATCGGCAGCCGCTGGGTCGCCGGGGCCGACGAGGCCGGGCGCGGCTCGCTCGCCGGGCCGATAGTCGGGGCGGCCGTCCTCTTCGACCTCGAGCGGCTCACGCTCGCCGACCGCCGCGCCCTCTCCCGCCTCAACGACTCCAAGCAGCACAGCGAGGAGTCACGCGAGCAGCTCTACCCGCTCGTCCTCCGCGCCGCCGCCCGCACGTCGATCATCGCCCGCTCCGTCCGCGCGATCGACGGCCGCGGCCTGCACGTCAGCAACCTCGACGCGCTCCGCTCGGCGCTGCTCGCCGTCTCCTGTCCCGGGACCGTCTGCCTGGTCGACGGCTTCAACGTGCCCACCATGGAGCACGAGCAGCGCGCCGTCATCGACGGCGACTGCCGCAGCGCCGCCATCGCTGCCGCCTCCGTCCTCGCGAAGGTCAGCCGCGACCGCTACATGCGCCGCATCCACCATCAGCACCCGCAGTGGGACTTCGCCACCAACGTCGGCTACTCCACGCCCGAGCACCGGGCCGCGATAGCCGAGCACGGCGTCTCGCCGCTACACCGGATGTCGTTCGCCTCGATCGCCTACAACCAGCTCAAGCTGGCCTAGGTCCCGTCGCGGCGACGCGGCGACGCGGCGGCCGGGGCGGGGCGCGGCCGGGGCGGCCCGGCGGCCGGGGCGCTGGCAGCAGCCGCGGCGCGGCGGCCAAGGCGCTGGCAGCAGCCTCGCGCGCTGCGGCCAAGGCGCTGGCAGCAGCCTCGCGCGCTCGTCTGCGTTCGCAGGCGTGGGCTGCTTCCGGTGCGACGAGTCACAATCTCCGCACCGTCGACGTACGAAAGTTGTGACTCGCCCGCGGCACGGCCGGTCGGCTGCTTCGGTCACCCCGCGGCCCGAGGCCGGACCGGCCCCGGTCCGGGGCGGCGCTCCGAGCGCA
The DNA here is from genome assembly GCA_963750365.1 of uncultured Solirubrobacterales bacterium. Taxonomy (GTDB): domain Bacteria; phylum Actinomycetota; class Thermoleophilia; order Solirubrobacterales; family Thermoleophilaceae; genus JAAYBF01. The sequence continues at coordinate 1,315,940 of CAVVQE010000002.1, read as the reverse complement.
GCGCCGAGGCGGCGCTTCGCCCGGCGCGCCGCGCCCTGGCGCTCCGAGCCAAGCGCCCCGCCCGCGGCGCTCCGAGCCCAGCGCCGGTCGGGCTGGGGCGCTTCGAGCCAGCGCCAGGGCGAGGCTCCGAGTCCAGCGCCGGACACGGCGCTTCGCCCCCTCGGCGCGCCCGCGCCCTCAGAAGGCGTCTTCGATGTGGTCCAGGGCCAGCAGCTCGCCGCGCGGGTTGATCAGCACGCCGATCGCGTCGAAGCGCAGCTGCGGGGCGCCGCCGCCGTGGCCGCCGCGGCCCAGCCACTCGGCTGCCAGGCGGCGCAGACGGCGTTGCTTTGCCGGCCCGATCGCCTCCAGCGGCGACGCCGGGCCGCTGGCCCCGCCGACCACGCGCGTCTTGACCTCGCAGAACACGAGCGCGGTCTCGTCGGCGGCGACGATGTCGAGTTCGCCCTGACGGGTACGGACGTTGGTGTCGACGATGCGGTAGCCCGCCCGCGTGAGGTGGTCACGGGCCAGCCGCTCGCCGAGCTCACCGAGGCGCCGGCGCGGGTCGCGGACGGTGTTCGATCCCATACCCGGGGAGGCTAGGAAGCCACGACTTACCCGTGGGTTACGTGAGTAACGACCCCGAACCAAATCCTGAGGCAAATCGGTGCGGGATCGTAACCCTCGCAACCCACGCGTCGGCCGGCCTTTCCTAGCTTGGGCGTGTGCTCTCGAGCGTCTCCGCATTCGCCCTCGAAGGGGTCGACGGCCGTGAGGTCACGGTCGAGGTCGACGTGCGGCGCGGCCTGCCCGCGTTCACGGTCGTCGGGCTTCCCGATGCCTCCGTCCGCGAAGCGCGTGAGCGTGTCCGCTCGGGCCTGCTGAACTCCGCGCTCGAGTTCCCGCTCCAGCGCATCACCGCCAACCTGGCGCCGGCATCGGTGCGTAAGGCCGGCCCCAGCTTCGACCTCGCGCTCGCGGTCGGGGTGCTCGTGGCCGCCGGCCAGGCGCCGGCGGACGCGCTGACCGCCACCGCGGTGTGCGGCGAGCTCTCGCTCAGCGGCACGCTGCGGCCCGTGCGCGGCATGCTGGCCATCGCCCTCGCCGCGCGCGCGGCGGGGTACGAGCGCGTGATCGTCCCCGAGGCGAACGCGGCCGAGGCCGCGCTTGCGGAGGGCCTCGAGGTACTCGGCGTCGGCGACCTCGCCAAGCTGGTCGATCTGCTCCACGGGCGCTGGGTCCCTGATCCGGTCCGACCGAGCCATCCCGAGGGCCGGCAGGCTTCCGGCGGGCCCGACCTCGCCGAGGTGCGCGGTCAACTCGACGCCAAGCGCGCGCTTGAGATCGCTGCCGCCGGAGGCCACAACGTGCTCATGGTCGGGCCGCCCGGAGCTGGGAAGACGATGCTGGCCCGACGTGTCCCCGGCATTCTCCCGCCGCCGAGCATGGCCGAGGCGCTGGACATCACACGCGTTCACAGCGTGGCCGGGACCGGAGGCGGCGAGCTGGCAGCCGAGCGGCCGTTCCGCTCGCCGCACCACACGATCTCGGCCCAGGGCCTCGTGGGCGGTGGAGCCCGGCCGCGGCCAGGAGAGGTCACCCTCGCCCACCGCGGCGTGCTGTTCCTGGATGAGCTGCCCGAGTTCTCCCGCGCCGCGCTGGAGGCGCTGCGCCAGCCGCTGGAGGACGGCCGTGTGGACATCGTGCGCGGCCAGCAGTCGGTTTCGTTTCCCGCCCGCGCGACCCTGGTGGCGGCCTGCAACCCATGCCCGTGTGGGCAGAAGGCCGCAGCCTGCCGGTGCGGCGAACTGGAGCGCAGCCGCTACCAGCGGCGTCTGAGCGGCCCCTTGCTCGATCGGATCGACATCGTCTGCCAGGTTGCGCCTCCACCCGCCGTCGACTTGGTCGCCGGCTGCAACGCCACGGGCGAGGACTCGGCCGCGGTGGCCGCGCGCGTGGTTGCCGCCAGGGCGGCCCAGGCCGCCCGCTTCGAGCGGGTCGGCGCGACGTGCAACGGCGAGATGGACGCGGCGGCTGCCCGCCGGCTCGTGCCGGTCGGCAAGGGCTCGCGCAGGCGCCTGATCCGATCGCTGGAGTCCGGGGCGCTGAGCGGACGGGGTCACGACCGCGTGCTGCGCCTTGCCCGTACGATCGCCGACCTGGACGGTCGCGATCTCGTCGTGGCGGCCGATCTCGACGAGGCGCTTGGCTACCGCCTCGTGTCACCCGCGCTCGCGGCCGCATGAGCGATCCGGCTCCGCAGCAGGGGGAAGGTGCGTTCGCCGGCTCCGCCTGCCCGGCATGCCTGCGCCGGGGCATGCTCGTAGGGCTGCTCGCGGCGCGGATTGCCGACCGGCTCGGTGGGGACCGGCGCAACCCGTCGGGCGTGCTCGCGCTGGACGACGGGCAGCTGATCGAGGCGCTTGCGGGCGATGGGCGCCGCGCGGCCGCGGAGCGTTTCCTAGCGTCCTTCGACGCGGCACAGGTCGAGTCCGATCTGAGCGAGGGCGGTGTCACCGCGGTCTGCCGTCACTCGATCGTCTACCCGACACGCCTGCTTCAGCTCCCGGATCCGCCCGCGGTGCTGTTCACGCGCGGTGACGCCGCGCGCGGGTACGCCGCGCTCTCCCGCGGGCCGGCTGTCGCCCTCGTTGGCGCCCGGCAGGCCTCACCGCACGCGCTCGAGACGGCTCGCGAGCTGGGGCGCGGGCTGGCTGCTGCGGGCATCACGGTCGTCAGCGGGCTCGCGCTCGGCGTCGACGCCAGCGCGCACGTCGGCGCGCTCGAGGGACGGGGGCTCGCGGTCGCGGTGCTGGGCGGCGGGCCGGATGTGGTCTACCCGCGCGCCAACGCCGCCTTGCACCGGCGGATTGCCGCGACGGGTCTGCTCATGTCCGAGCTGCCACCCGGGCAGCGCCCGTTTCGCTGGAGCTTTCCTGCGCGCAACCGGATAATGGCCGGCCTCTGTGAGGCGACCGTGGTCGTCGAGGCCGCCGAGGAATCCGGCTCGTTGATCACCACCGAGTTCGCCGAGGACCTCGGCCGGACGATCGGCGCCGTTCCGGGGCCCGCCGGCTGGGCGCGGGCGCGTGGCAGCAATGCGCTGCTGCGTTCGGGAGCTGCGGTCATCACCCGGACCGAGGACATCCTCGACGAGCTGTTCGGAATCGGGGGGCGGCCGCTTGCGGCCGAGGACGACTCGGCTGGGGGCGCCGGCGTGCCGGAGAGCAGCGCGGCCGAGCGGGCCGTCATCGCCGCGGTCGAGGCCGGGGGAGGGGTCGACGGGGCCTGCCGGGCCAGCGGTCTTTCCGCAGCTGAGGTCCGGGCGCTCATGGCCAGGCTGGAGGAGTCCGGTCATCTCAGGCATGACGTGCTTGGCAGCTATGTCCGCGGGACCGCATGAGCGTGCGCCCGCGCCTATCCTTGCGGCGCCGCCGCACGGGCAGCGCTTCCCTTGGACGCCACCGCACCTCCACGACTGCTGTCCATCGCCGGGTCCGATTCCGGTGGGGGTGCCGGCATACAGGCCGACCTGAAGGCCTTCGCGCGCTGCGGGACGCACGGCATGACGGCGATCACCGCGATCACGGCCCAGAACACGCTCGAGGTGGCCGCGGTCCACCCCGTGTCGCCGGCAGCCATCCTCGACCAGGTGCGCGCGGTGGTGGACGACATCGGCGTCGATGCCGTGAAGGTCGGGATGCTGGGCGATACGACGACGATCGAGGCTGTGCGCGAAGCGCTCTCGCTGGTGGGCGACGTACCCGTGGTGGTGGATCCCGTGATGGTGTCCGAGAGCGGCTCGGTGCTCCTGCAAGAGCAGGCGCGGTCCGCGCTGCGCGAGCTGATCCTGCCGCTGGCGACGGTGGTCACCCCCAACCTGCCCGAGGCGCGTGTGCTGGCCGAACGGGCCGATGGGGACGACGCGCGCGAGCTGGCCCGGCGCATCCGGAGCCTCGGCCCGGCGGTCGTGGTCGTCACCGGCGGGCATCGGGCGGGCGGCAGCGACCTTTATTACGACGGGTCGGAGTTCTGTGAGATCGACGGCGAGCGCCACCCCGACGGTGCGGCTCACGGCTCCGGCTGCACCCACTCCTCGGCGCTGGCCGCGTACCTGGCGCATGGCCGCTCGTCCCTCGAGGCCGCGCGATTGGCCCGGCTGGTCGCCGCCGAGGCGGTGAGGGACGGCCTGCGCGCCATCGGCACCGGTCCCGGCCCGGTGGACGCGCTGGGAGTTGGCCGCTCGGATCGGTGGATGGTCGGGGCCGATCGGGGTCCTCTGCCATAATCGTCGGTTCTGCGGCACGACGCCGCAGGGTGTTCCAAGGAGAGCGAGATCAAGTTCCTGCGCATGAAACCCGGCCACGGCGAAGTCCTCCTGACGGAGGGTGATCCCGAGCTGGCCGAGGACGAGGAGCTGCTGGTGCGAGGAGTTCCGGCGCCAGCTCGAAGAAGGCATGTGGGCCGCCGTGCCCACAGAAGATCCCGGCAGCGGGCGGCGCGAGGCGATGATGGTGCGCGACTACGCCGATATCCCCGCAAAGGCCGAGCGGGTGATTTTCTTCCCGCGCGCAGCAGGCGGCTGACAGGCCGCTCATGCTGCTCGCCCTGCTTGTCATGGCCGTGGTGACCGCGGCGCTGGCCGCACCCCTGGTCGCACGCTGGATCGGGGCCCGCCACGCCGCCCGGCGCGAGCGGCTCCAGCAGAGCGCCGCCGACCTGGTCCAGCTGGGGTACGACCCCGGCCGCGAGCGGCGGGCCGAGCAGCGCGCCCGCCAGCTCCTGCGCTCGTGCGTGAACGAGGAGGAGTGGGCCATGTACCGCGACCTTGGCTTCCTGCGCGTGTCCGGGCGGGCACCGGGGGCGCCGTCGGCAGCGCGCCGGGCGCCCGGCTACGCCTACCTGGTCTATCCGCACAAGCCGATCGTGGCCTACGTACCCGGCGACGGGCGGCTGCTGAGCGAATACTGCGTTCAGTTCCCCGACGTGCACGGGGACGGCAACACCCGCCTTCCCGCGTCCGACGACGTGCTGGCCAAGTGGATGGCGCTGACCTCGGACGAGAGCCGGGTGATCGGCCGGGCGAACATGCATCTGGTGGGACGCCAGCTGGATCCGGCCCGCGTTCGGCGTGACCTGTGGCGCCTGTCCGAGTGGGAGCGCCGCCGCGGGGCGGGCGACTCGGTCGAGGCGCACCGCCGGTGAGCGTCGATCCACGCGCTCGCAGCCGCGTCCAGCTCGAGGGCCCGGACCGCGCCGCCGCGCGCTCGTACCTGAAGGGCATCGGTCACGACGACGAATCGCTGTCGCGCCCGATCATCGGCATCGCCAACACGTGGACCGAGGTCATGCCGTGCAACTTCCACCTGCGCCGGCTGGCCGAGCGGGTCAAGGAGGGTGTGCGCGCGGCGGGGGCCACGCCGATGGAGTTCAACACCGTGGCGGTGTCCGACGGCATAACGATGGGCACCGAGGGCATGCGCACCTCGCTGGTCAGCAGGGAGGTCATCGCCGACTCGATCGAGCTGGTGGCCCGCGGCCACATGTTCGACGCCGTGATCGCGCTCTCGGGTTGCGACAAGACGATCCCAGGCTGCGTGATGGCGCTCGCGCGCCTGGACCTGCCCAGCGTGATGCTCTACGGCGGGTCGATCGCTCCCGGCATGTACAAGGGCAAGCGGGTGACGATCCAGGAGGTCTTCGAGGCGGTCGGCGCGCACGCGGTAGGCAAGATCGACGACAAGGAGTTGAACGAGATCGAGGATGCCGCGTCGCCCGGGGCGGGCGCGTGCGGCGGCCAGTTCACCGCCAACACGATGGCGCTGGCGTTCGAGCTGCTCGGGATCTCGCCGATGGGCTCGTCCATGGTGCCCGCCGAGGAGGGCAAGAAGGGGCAGGTGGCCGAGGACGCGGGCCGGCTGGTGGTCGAGGTGCTGAAAAACGACCTGCGGCCCAGCCACATAATCACCCGGGCCTCGCTGGAGAACGCGATCGCCGGGGTGGCCATGACTGGCGGCTCGACCAACGCGGTGCTGCATCTGCTCGCCGTGGCCAACGAGGCCGGGGTGGAGCTGGACATCGACGACTTCGATCGCATCGCCTGGGCGACGCCGCTGCTGGCCGACCTCAAGCCGTTCGGGACCTACGTGGCTCCCGATCTCTGGCGCGCCGGCGGGGTCCCGTTGGTGGCCGCCCGCCTCAAGGAGCTCGGCTCGCTGCAGCCCGACACGATGACGGTGACCGGCAAGACCGTGGGCGAGGAGGCCGCCGCGGCCCCCGAGACCGCCGGTCAGCCTGTGGTCAGGCAGCTCTCCGATCCGCTGGCCCCCAACGGCGGCTTCGCCATCCTGCGCGGCAACCTGGCGCCGGACGGCTGCGTGGTCAAGCTCGCCGGCCACGGCCGGCGCACCCACAGCGGGCCCGCGCGGGTGTTCGAGGGCGAGGCCGACGCGTTCGCAGGCCGTCAAGGCGGGCGCTCTGAACGAGGGCGACGTGGTCGTCATCCGCAACGAGGGCCCGTCAGGGGGTCCGGGCATGCGCGAGATGCTTGCGGTGACCGCCGCCATCCAGGGCGAGGGCCTGGGCGAGTCGGTGGCGCTCCTGACCGACGGCCGCTTCTCCGGTGCCACCCACGGCTTCATGGCCGGCCACGTGGCCCCGGAGGCGACCAAGGGCGGCGCGATCGCGGCGGTGGCGGAGGGGGACACGATCACCTTCGACGTCGAGCAGCGGCGGCTGGACGTCGACCTCTCCGACGAGGAGATCGCAGCGCGGATTGGCGCTTACGAGCCGCCGGAGCCGCTGTACACCCGCGGCGTGCTCGCGAAGTACTCGAAGCTGGTCGGCTCAGCCTCCGACGGCGCGCTGACCGGCTGAGTAGCCCTCCAGCTCGCCGTCGCGCACCTGGTAGGTCAGGAAGTCGTCCAGGTGGCCGTTGAACGTCACCGGGCGCTCGGCCATCGACACGTGCCCGGTGTCCGCGAGGATCAGCTTGCGCGAGCCCGTGATCAGCTCGGTGAACTTGTCGGCGTCCTGGACCGGGATGGTCATGTCCTTGTCGCCCCACACCACGAGCGTTGGGCAGCCGATCTCGGGCAGCCGGTCGCGCAGGTCGTACTCCAGGCACGCGCGCATGGCGTCGACGAAGCCGGGCTTGCCGGTGCCCTTCATGAGGCCCTCGAAGGCCAGGTCGGGCTCCAGGCGGCTGGGGTGGCGGGCCACTAGCAAGAGTGCCCAGTGGCGCATGCGCGGGCGCCGCGCGACGGCGCGTAACCGGGCCACGGACATGGCCGTGGCCAGGCCGACCGCCTTGGTCACGGCCATGACCGGTCGCGTGGCCACGTCCACCTGCGAGACGCCCGCCGCGGAGACAAGCATCAGGCGCTCGACCAGGTCGGGGCGGGTGATGGCCAGCTCGGACGCGATGTAGCCGCCCATCGAGTTGCCGACCAGCACGCACGGCCCCAGCTCGAGCTGATCGCACAGCTCCGCGAGCACGCGCCCGTAGAACTCGATCGTGATCTTGCTGGACGGCATCGGCGAGCGGCCGAAGCCGGGCAGGTCTGGCACGATCACGCGCCGTTCCTGGGCGAAGCGGGGAATGTTCTCCAGCCAGTTCTGCCACTGGCCGCCGAGGCCGTGCACGAACACGATCGGGTGCTGGTCACCCCGGCCGATGTCGACATAGTTGAGCTCTGTGCCGGCCACGTGGGTGCGGTGCTGGTGGGCGCCCCAGTCGACCGTGCGCCAGTTCGGCGAGTCGCTGACGCCGTAGTCGTCGCCGGCCAGCCGTCCCTGCCCGGGGCGGGTGGGCACGACCCTGGGCAGCATCTTGGGCACCGGGGACCTCACGCAGTCCCTACGGTACCGGGCGTGGCCCGCATCGCACTCGATATCGACTCCACGCTGCACCACTACTGGGATCTGCTCGAGCGGATCGCGCAGGACCGCTACGGGGTGGCGCTGCCCTATGCCGAGCAGCGCGACTGGGGGATCACGCAGCTGGAGCGCGAGCAGCTGATCACGTGTGTGAGCGAGACACATTCGGACGCGAACATCGAGGCCGCCGAGCCGTACGACGGAGCGGCGGCCGCGATCGCGCGCTGGCACGACGCGGGTCACTTCATCCACGTGACCAGCCACCGGCGCCAGGAGTGCGCGCCCGCCACGCATCGCTGGCTGCAGGCCACCGGGATCCCCTACCACGACCTGCACTGCAGCTTCGACAAGCTCACCCGCTGCGTGGAGCTGGAGATCGATGTGCTGGTGGATGACAGCCCGGTGAACATCACCGGCGCGCGCGAGCGCGGCATGCTGGCGGCGACGATCGTGCACCCGTGGAACGAGGAGCTCGTGGATGACGATGACGAGGGCGTCATCGGGGCACCGGACTGGCCCGAGCTGGAGCGACGCCTAGAGCCGTTCCTGACATGATCGAGCGATGCCAGACCGCGCACGCACGCCGCTGAGCCTGCGGGAGCGCCCGGAGGCCGAGCCGGAGGAGCGATCAGGGCTGCCCTCCCTGCGCACGGACGACCTGCGGCGCCACCTGCCCGGGGTCGAGCCCGAGCGCACGCTCACCGACTGGGGCCGCTCCGAGCGCGTGGAGCGGGTGATGGACCAGACGCTGGTCGACTTCCTCTACCGCTACTGGTTCCGGGCGGAGGTCGAGGGCATCGAGAACGTGCCCGCCGCGGGCGGGGCGCTGCTGGTGTCCAACCACTCCGGCGCGCTGCCGCCGGACGCGACGATGATCGCCAAGGCCATCCGCGAGGAGCATGCCCACCCGCGACCGCTGAACATCACGGTTGAGCACTTCTTCAAGGGCTACCCGGGATTTTCGATGCTGCTCCCCAAGGTGGGAGCCGTGGCTGCGCACCCGGCGAACGTGCAGCGGCTGCTCTACGACGAGGAGCAGCTCGTGCTGGTGTTCCCCGAGGGCCGCAAGGGCACCGAGAAGCTCTACAAGGACCGCTACCGGCTGCGCCGCTTCGGTCGCGGCGGCTTCGTGCAGGCGGCCATGAAGGCGCAGGGTGCCGATCGTGCCGGTGTGCGTGGTGGGCGCCGAGGAGGCCGCGCCCGTGTTCGCCCAGTTCAACCTGCTGCAAAAGCTCACCGGGCTGCTGTACGTGCCGCTGACACCGACGTTCCCGCACCTCGGCCCGCTGGGGATGCTGGGTTACCTGCCGGCGAAGTTCAAGCTGCGGTTCCTGGAGCCGATCCACTTCGACGAGCCCGGTGGGGAGGACGACAGCTCGCGCGTCCAGACGGTGGCCCAGGAGGTGCGCTCGCGAATCCAGGAGAACCTGTTCGACATGCTGTCCAAGCGCCGGTCGGTGTGGTTCGGGTGAACTCGAAGCGGATCCTGATCACGGGGTTGTCCACCTACTGGGGCGGCCGCCTGGCGCTGGCGCTGGAGTCCGACCCCTCGGTCGAGGCGATCGTGGGCGTGGACAACGAGGAGCCCAGCGTCGAGCTCGACCGGACGGAGTACGTCAAGGTCGGCGCCCAGCACGCGCTGCTGCGACGGGTGGTCGAGGCGGCGGAGATCGACACCGTCGTGGACACCCGCCTGGTGGTGGATTCGATCGTGACCAGCCCGCGCCTGGCCCACGAGAACAACGTGATCGGCACGATGAACCTGCTGGCCGCCTGCGGGGGGCCGCAGAGCACGGTGCGCAAGTTCGTGTTCAAGTCGTCGACCCACTACTACGGCTCGAACCAGGACGACCCGGCGTTCTTCGACGAGACGATGGGTCGTACGCACCCGCCCGGGACACCGATCGAGCGCGACGTGCTGGAGGCCGAGGCGTCGGTGGCCGAGTTCGCCGAGCACAACCCGGCGGTCAGCGTCAGCGTGCTGCGCTTCGCCAACGTGCTGGGCCCGGACGTGCGCACTTCGCACATCGACCTGATGCGCCTGCCCGCGCTGCCGATGATCCTGGGCTTCGACCCCCGCTACCAGTTCGTGCACGAGGACGACGTGGTGCACGCGCTGGAGCATGTGGTGCAGAACGACCTGCCGGGTGTGTTCAACGTGGCCGCCGACGGCGTGCTGGCGCTGTCGGAGGTGGCGGGGCTGCTGGGCAAGCCCTACGCGCCGGTGCTGCCCCCGTGGGGCACGGGGCTGGCCACCGCGGTTGCACGCCGGGTGGGCGTGAGAATCCCGCCCGAGATGCTCAACCAGCTGCGCTTTGGCCGTGGTGTGGACAACCGCCGCTTCAAGGCGGCCGGCTTCGAGTACGGCTGCACCAGCCGCGAGGCGGTGATCGAGCTGGCGGAGCAGATGCGCCTGCACCCGCTGCTGCGCGCCGGCAGTGAGCCTTACCGCTACGAGCGCGAGGTCGAGGAGTTCCTGCGCTGGAGCCCGAACGTGCGCAACTCGCGCCCGAAGGAGGTCGCGGCGGCGATGGCGGTGGCCGCCCCGCCCGCGCCGCCGGTAGAGCACTACGACGGCTTGGAGGCCGAGGAGGTGCTGCCGCTGCTCGGCTCGCTTGAACGGACCGATCTCGAGGCGCTGCGCGAGTACGAGCTGCGCCACCGAGCCCGCGACAGCGTGATCGGGGCAATCGAGTCGAACCTCAGGCGCCGCGCGGCCGCCCCGTGACCGACGCATCCGATCGGCCCGCCGGCCCGTAGAAGCCCGCAACCGGTGTTGCATGCCGGACACTCGCTGGGAAATCCAGCGTGCTGGCCCTACCATGAGGGGTCGCGCCCGCACGCAGTACCACTCCGATGCGTCACAAGTCTTTCATCGCCATCGCCGCCATGGTTGTTCTGCTCCTCGTGGGGGCGGTCGGCGTCAGCGCGTACGACTCCTCGAACGAAGACCGGATCGCGGACGGCGTCACGGTCGCCGGCGTCGACCTCGGCGGGCTGACCGCCGAACAGGCGCGGGCGCGGGTGCGCGCCCAGGTGGCCGAGCCGCTGGAGAAGCCGGTCGCGGTGACCAGTGCCGGCAGGCGCTTCACGCTGTCGGCCAAGCACGCCGGCTTGCACGCCGACGCCGATGCGATCGTCCAGGAGGCCGTGCGCATCAGCCGCGAGGGCTCGATCTTCTCGCGGGTGTGGCGCGATGCCACCGGCGGTCAGAAGAAGGCGGCGATCGAGCCCCGGGTCACCTACTCCAAGGCCGCCGCGAACCGTCTGGTGGCGCGGGTGGCCGAGAGCGTGGACCGTCCGGCAAAGGACGCGAAGCTGGAGTTCCCGTCGCTGGCCAAGGTGGACTCCAAGGAGGGGTTCCGCGTGGACGCCGAGAAGCTGCGCACCGCCGTGGCCGGCGCCCTGACCGACCCCGACCACCGCGTGGTGGCCGCTCCCACCACCAGGATCAAGCCGAAGGTCACGCGCGACCAGCTGGCCCGGAAGTACCCGACGCTGCTGGTCCTCGACCGCGCGAACTTCAGGCTCAAGCTGTACAAGAACCTCAAGCTGGCCAAGACCTACACGGTGGCCGTCGGCCAGGTGGGGCTGGAGACCCCCGCCGGCCTGTACGCGATCCAGAACAAGGCGGTGAACGCCGCGTGGACGGTGCCCAACAGCGCATGGGCCGGCGATCTGGCCGGGCAGGTCGATTCCCGGGGGCACTCCCGAGAACCCGCTCAAGGCGCGCTGGATGGGCATCTTCGCCGGGGCGGGCATCCACGGCACCGACCAGACGGGATCGCTGGGCAGCGCCGCATCACACGGCTGCGTGCGCATGGCGATCCCCGACGTGATCGAGCTGTACGACAAGGTGGCGGTGCACACACCGATCTACATCGGCTGAATGCTCAGACGCCGATCGCGTCCCACGGCACCTCCACCCATCCCTGGGCCTCCATGGAGGCCTGGCGGTTCAGATGCCGAATGCAGAGCATGCCGATGAACACGCCCCGGATCTGCTTCACGAGCACCGCGTACCACATGGTCGACGCGTCGCGCGGCCCCTGGATCGGGTGCCACGGCGCTACCGGCGTGCCGTCATCGTCCACGAGCCCGGCCGCCTCGAGCTGGCGCTGCACCGCGACGCGGCCATCCTGAGTGTTGACGAAGAACCCCGACACTACGGCGATCAACCCTAGTTGGAGCGCGGCCCTGCGCGGCTTCGACGAGGGCATGCGGCGCCAGAACCTGGCCGAGAAGACGCGCCGCGCCTACGGCGTCGACGTGGGCCAGCTGGCGCAGTGGGCCAGCGCCCAGGGGCTGAGCCCAGAGCAGCTGGACTTCCGCGCCCTGCGCCGGTTCGCCGGGGTGCTGTCCGAGCGCGGCATGTCGCGCTCGACCGTGGCGCGCAAGCTGGCGTCGACCCGCTCCTTCTACGCCCAGCTCGTTCGCGCCGGGCGCCTCGAGGCCAGCCCGGCCGACCTGGTGGCCTCGCCCAAACGCGACTCCCACCTGCCGACCGTGCTCAAGCCCGCCGAGTTGACCGCCCTGCTGGACTCCATGCCCGGCTCGACAGCGCTGGAGATGCGCGATCGCGCCATGTTCGAGCTGACCTACTCGGCCGGCCTGCGTGCCGAGGAGGTGGTGGACCTGGACCTGGCCAGCCTGGACCCGGACGCCGAGGAGCTGCGCGTGGAGGGCAAGGGCGGACGGACCCGGGTCGTGCCCGCCGGGGAGCCGGCGTGGCGCGCGCTGCGCGCGTGGCTGGACCGTGGCCGCCCGCAGCTGGCGCGCGAGGCGGATCCCGGCGCTGTTCCTGTCGAAGACCGGTCGTCGGCTGTCCACATCCGACGTGCGGCGCCGGCTCGCGGGCGCCGTGCGGCGGGCCTCGATCCAGGGCGGCGTCTCGCCGCACACGCTCAGGCACTCGTTCGCAACCCATCTGCTCGAGGGGGGCGCAGATCTGCGCAGCATCCAGGAGCTGCTCGGACATGCATCGATAAGTACGACCCAGACCTACACTCGGGTAGAGTCGCTTCGCCTGAGGAAGGCCTACGCGCGGGCTCATCCCCGCGCCTGAAGGGGCAGGAGCAGTGGAAACCAACGTCAAGGCGATCGAGTTGCGGGACCTGTGGCGCCGTTACAAGGAAAACGGCGACCCACGAGCGCGCGAGCGCCTGGTGCTGGCGTATTCGCCGCTGGTCAAGTACGTGGCCGGCCGCATGTCCAGCGGCCTGCCGGCTCACGTCGAGGAATCCGACCTGATCTCGTACGGGCTGCTTGGCCTGATCTCGGCCATCGAGCGGTTCGAGCCCGCGCGCGAGATCCGCTTCGAGACCTTCGCGATCACGCGCATCAAGGGCTCGATCATCGACGAGCTGCGTTCGCTGGACTGGGTGCCGCGCTCGGTTCGGGCCAAGGCGCGCGAGATCGAGCGCGCCAACGCCAAGCTCGAGCACAAGCTGCACCGTGCGCCGACCGACCAGGAGATGGCCAAGGAGCTGGAGGTGGAGGTCGACGACTTCCAGGAGTCGCTGATGCGCATCTCCAACTCGTCGGTCGTGGCGCTGGACGAGCTGTGGACGGTGTCGGACTCCTCGGGCGACCAGGTTTCGCTGCTGGACACGATCCAGGACGAGACCGCGGCCGACCCCGCCCAGGAGATGGACCTGACGGACATGAAGGACCGGCTGGCCGACTCGATCGCGCGCCTGCCCGAGCGCGAGAAGCTGGTCGTGGCGCTCTACTACTACGAGAACCTGACCCTGCGAGAGATCGGAGAGGTCCTGGGAGTCACCGAGTCGCGTGTGTCCCAGCTACACACCAAGGCGGTGCTGCGCCTGAAGAGCCGGCTTCAAGGTGACTCGCTCACCGAAGCCATCTAGCGGGGTCGCAGAGCCCCCGGACCGGAGCTCGGACGATGAGCTGCGGCGACGGCTGCGACAGCAGGCCGCGGTAGCCGAGCTGGGCCGCGAGGCGCTTGCCGGCGCGGACCTGGACGCCTTGGCCTCGAGCGCGGTCGAGATGATCGCCGCCGAGCTGGCCGTCCAGGTCGCGATGCTGGTTTCGCCGGGTGCCGACGGCCGCGAGCTGTATTTCCGCGCCCAGGTGGGGCTCACGGATGCGCCCGATGTGCTCAACCGGCTGGCGCCCACCGATCCGGGCCAGCTGACGTACACGCTGCGCCAGGGCACCGCGGTGGTCTCGCCCGACCTGGCTACGGAGACCCGCTTCACCCCCTCGCCGGTGCTGGTAGGCCACGGGCTGCGCAGCGCGGCCAGCGTGCCGGTTGGCGTGCTCGGGGGTCCGTTCGGGGTGCTGGCGGCCGGCAGCCAGCGCCAGGACGACTTCTCCGAGGACGATGTGAACTTCCTGCTGGGTATGGCCACCACGCTGGCCGCCGCCGTCGATCGCGAGAGCGCAGCCGCCGAGCGTGAGCGCGAGCGCGTGCGTTTGGAGGAGGCGCTCAGCGATGGCGTCCGCGAACGAGGCCCGCTTCCGCGAGCTGGCCGACGCAGCCCCGGTGTACATCTGGACGGCCGACGCCGACGGCCTGGTGGACTTCATCAACCGCGGTTGGCTGGAGTACACCGGCAGGCCGCTGGAGCAGGAACTGGGCGACAGCTGGGATCTGGGCGTGCACGAGGATGACCGCGACGGCGTGATCGACAGCTGGTGGCGGGCCTTCCGGCGCCGCGTCCCGTGGGAGCGTGAGTACCGGCTGCTGGGCCGCGACGGCGACTACCGCTGGATCGTCGACCGCGGCGTCCCGCGCTTCGAGGGCGAGCGGCTGGTGGGCTACGTGGGCACCGCCACCGACATCCACCAGCGCAAGGAGATCGAGCGCAAGCTCAGCGAGGCCTACCAGCGCGACCACGAGGTGGCCGAGACCCTGCAGCGCTCGCTGCTGCCCGAGAGCCTGCCCAAGATCGAGGGCCTGCAGCTGGATGCCCGCTACCTGCCGGCCAGCGCCAGCGCCGCCATCGGCGGGGACTGGTACGACGCTGTCGAGCTGGATGACGGCCGGGTGGCGGTGGTGGTGGGCGACGTGGTGGGGCACGGCCTGCGCGCGGCGGTCGTGATGGGCCAGATGCGCACCGCCTTCCGCGCATACGCGCTCCTTGGAACCTCACCCGCCGACACACTCGCCCGGCTGAACCGGCTGCTGATGAAGGAGGAGGGCGAGCTCATGGCCACAGCCCTCTACCTGCTGCTGGACCGGGACACGGGGCAGGTCTGGTACGCCAGCGCCGGCCACCCGCCGCCGCTGGTGGTCTCGCGCGACAGCGAGCCGCGCTACCTGGAGGGCGGGCGCTCGGTGCCGCTGGGCACCTCCGACCTGGGCTATCAGCAGGAGGAGGCGTGGGTGGAGCGCGGCAGCACCGTGCTGCTGTACACGGACGGGCTGGTCGAGCGGCGCGACACGTCGCTTGACGATCGCCTGGCTCAGCTGGCCACCGTCGCAGGCGTGGCCGGTGGCGAGCTCGGCGATGTCTGCGACCAGATCCTGGGTGGGCTGCTGGGCGGTCGCCGGCCGAGCGACGATGTGGCGCTGCTGGCGCTGCGCCCCGAGCCGCCAACGGCCGGCTCGCTGGAGCTGCACCTGCCCGCGGAGCCGACGGCG
Source organism: uncultured Solirubrobacterales bacterium (assembly GCA_963750365.1). Lineage (GTDB taxonomy): Bacteria > Actinomycetota > Thermoleophilia > Solirubrobacterales > Thermoleophilaceae > JAAYBF01. The sequence continues at coordinate 1,300,471 of CAVVQE010000002.1, read as the reverse complement.
CTGACCCAGCTTCGCCACCGCATCGGCCGCTTCCTGACCGCGGCAGGCGCCAGCGAGGAAGAGCGCTTCGAGATGACGCTGGCGGTGTCCGAAGCCGCCATGAACGCGATCGAGCATGCCTACGGCGCCAGCGAGACCGAGTTCGACGCCAGCGTGGGCATCCGCGACGGCGAATTCCACGCCGAGGTCAGGGACCGCGGACGCTGGCGCGAGCCGCGTGATGACGATCATGGACGCGGATTGGCGATTATCGACGCGCTGATGGATGATGTCCAGGTGAGCGCCGAACCCACAGGCACGATCGTCCGCATGCGCCGGCGTATGGGCGAGCGGGCCGCGGAGTGAAGAGCGGCGCCGATATCTGTGTCAGCAACAGCGGGCCGATGCTGGTCATCACGCTGGCCGGCGAAGTCGACATGACCAACGCGGCATACGTCCGCGAGGAGTTGACCAGCGCCGTGCACGACGACCACCGCGCGCTGGTCATCGATCTGTCGGACGCGCGCTACCTGGACTCGGCAGCCATCGAAGTGCTGTTCGAGCTCTCGCGCCGGCTGGTGCGCCGCCGCAAGCAACTGCGCCTTGTCGTCCCGCGGCAGTCGCCGCTGCGCCGCCTGTTCACCCTGCTCGACCTGGGCAGCGTGGCCCCCGTCCACGACTGCCTCGAGACCGCCGTCGCCGTCTGAGCGACTAGCATCGCCACAGTGAAGAAGGAGCTTCGCCCGTTTCATGACCATGTGACCTGCGACGTGTGCGGGCGCACGATCCTCAAGGGAGAGCGCACCGAGCCATACCTGGTCCAGGGCGGTCAGACCCAGACCGTTTGCGAGCTGTGCTTCGGGCGCGCCGACCAGGCGGGCTGGATCCGCGAGTCTGCCCATGGCGACGTGCCCACACGCGGTCCGCGGCCGCAGGAGCGGCGGCCGTTTCTGGGCCGGCTGCGCCGGCGCGGCGCCGAGCCCGCCGAGTTGCCGATGGAGGATCCGGACCTGCCGGCCGCGCCTGTCGCGGAGGAGGGCGCGCCCGAGTCCGAGCCTGAGCCGCCGCGCCGAGAGCCGCCGCCGCGCTCGCGGCGCCAGGACCCGCGCCACGTGCGCGCGGTGCCGACCACCGCCGAGGTCAAGGTCGAGCGCGCGCTCGACCTGTTCAACGGCTCCGAGCACCAGCGGACGGTGGCCGGGCTGGCCCGCAGCCTGGGAGCGCCGTGGGCCACCGCGCTGCCCGACCTCGACGTCCCAAGCACCGTCGACCTGGTCGTGGCCTGGGAGCTGTCGTGGTATCGCTTCCGGATCGATCTCGGTGACGCGGCCGATCCCGTCGGGCTGGCCGCCAAGGGCGACGAGTTGGGCGATCTGGATGAGGAGCTGCGTAACTGGAACGCCGGGCTCGACGCCGAAGGTCGTCTGGTGATAGGAGTGGCAGAGCAATGATCTACTGCGTGGTCCCAGCGGCGCTCGAGGACGAGTTGCTGCCCAAGCTGTCCGACTACTACAAGGACGACCCCAACGTGGAGGTCATCGTGGACCGCCGCGCGCAGGGCGGCCAACCGGGCGACCACGAGTCGTACTCCGACCGCCGGCGCCAGCGGGTCAAGGGCACGTTCCCCCCGATCGATCCTCCTTCGAGCTGATCGCCCTGAGTCGCGTGACCGTCCATGTGGACGGAGGCGCGCGCGGCAACCCCGGCCCGTCCGCGGTGGCCGCCGTGGCCTCCGACGGCTCGGGCCAGGAGCTGGCCGAGCGCAGCGCCTACATCGGCCAGGCCACCAACAACGTGGCCGAGTACAAGGCCGTGCTGCTTGGCCTGGAGCTGGCCCGCGAGCTGGGGGCGACGGAGGTGGACGTGGTCAACGACTCCGAGCTGGTCGCGCGCCAGATCGAGGGCCGCTACAAGGTCAAGAACGCCGGCCTCAAGCCCCTGTTCCTGGAGACGTTGGAGAGCCTGCGCGGCTTCGGGAGCTGGTCGGTGACGAGCGTCCGGCGCGAGCACAACGAGCGTGCCGACCAGCTGGTCAACGAGGCGCTGGACCGGGAGCGGGGCGGGTGAGCGCCGATCGGCCCGTGATCCCGTTCACCGACCTGCGCCTGGCCCAGGAGGACCTGGATGCCGTGGCCGATGTCCTGCGCTCGGGCTGGCTGACGATGGGCCCGCGCACGGCGGCGTTCGAGCAGGCGTTCGCCGAGCAGCTGGGCGCGCGGCACGCGGTGGCGGTCAGCAGCTGCACCGCGGCGCTGCACCTGGCCTACCTGGCCGCGGGCGTGGGCCCCGGTGACGAGGTCATCGTGCCGGCGTTCACTTTCGCTGCCACGGCCGCGGCGGTCCTGTATTGCGGCGCCACGCCGGTGTTCGCCGACATCGCCGGCCTGGATGATCCGGGCGTCGACCCCGACGACGTGGCCGCCAAGATCACCGAGCGCACGAAGGCGGTTGCGTGCGTGCACTTCGCGGGCTACCCGGCCGCGGCCGACACGCTGGCCGCGCTGTGCGCCGAGCACGGGCTGGCGCTGATCGAGGACGTGGCCCACGCCCCCAGCGCCACGCTCGGGGACCGCAAGCTGGGCACGATCGGCCTGGCCGGGGCCTTCTCGTTCTTCTCGAACAAGATCCTGGCGATTGGGGAGGGCGGGCTGCTGGCCACCGACGACGACGAGGTCGCCGCGCTGGCCCGCTCGCGCCGCTCGCACGCCATGACGTCGGGCACGTGGGATCGCCACTCGGGCCGCACGGACACCTACGACGTGGTCGCGCTGGGCTACAACTACCGCATCGACGAGCCGCGCTCGGCGCTGGCGCTCTCGCGCCTGGCCCGGCTCGAGGAGGACATCGCCACCCGGCGCGAGCTGGTGCGGCGGTACCGCTCGCGCCTGTGCGGCCTGGACGGGCTGATCGTGCCCTACCGCGACCAGGACGTGGACGACTCCTCGTGCTACGTGATGCCTGTGATGCTCGAAGACGCCGCGCGCCGCGACGGCTTCCGCAGCCACCTGAGCGAGCGCCACGGGGTGCAGACCAGCATCTTCTACCCGGCGATCCACGAGTTCTCGGCCTACCGCGGCCGCTACAGCGCAGACGGCCTGGAGCGCACCGAGCGCGCCGCCCGCTCGGAGGTGACCCTGCCGCTGTACCCGCACATGAGCGCCGACGAGCAGGATCGCGTGATCGCGGGCGTCGAGGAGGCGCTGGCGTGAGCTGGCGCTACCCGCTGGCCACGGTGCCGATGCCCGAGGACGACGTCCAGGCGGTGCTCAGGTGCCTGGAGGAGGGCTGGCTGACCATGGGCCCGCGCACCCAGGCCTTCGAGGCCGCGCTCTGCGCGGAGCTTGGGGCCGCCGCGGTGGCCTGCGTGGCCAGCGGCACGGCCGCGCTGCACCTGGCCTGCCGGGCGGCCGGGCTCGGGCCCGGCGACGAGGCGATCGTGCCGTCGATGACGTTCGTGGCCACCGCCGGCGCGGTTCGCTATTGCGGAGCGCAGCCCGTGTTCTGCGACGTTGCGTCCGCCCGCGCTCCCAACCTGGACGTGGCCGCCGTGGAGGCCAAGATCACCGATCGCACCAAGGTGGTCATGGCCGTGCACTTCTGTGGCTATCCCGCCGACGTGGTGGCGCTACGGACGCTCTGCGACGCGCGCGGGCTGATCCTGATCGAGGACGCCGCCCAGGCCATCTGCGCCGACGTGGGCCCTGGCAGCGCGGGCACGGTCGGCCATTTGGGCTGTCTCTCGTTCTTCTCCAAGAAGCAGCTGTGCGTGGGCGAGGGGGGTGCGGTGATCACATCCGACCCCGACATGGAGGCCACGGTGCGCTCGCTGCGCTCGCACGCCATGACCAGCGTGACCTGGGACCGCCACCGTGGCTACGCGAAGTCCTACGACGTCGTGGATGTGGGATACAACTTCCGTATGGACGAGCCGCGAGCCGCGCTCGGCCTCTCGCGGCTGCCGCGACTGGCCGGCGAGATCGATCGGCGCCGGGGCGTGGCCGCGGGTTACCGCGAGCGCCTGGCCGGCGTCGACGGCATCGAGCTCATGTGGGACGACGGCGCGGTGGCGGCCGGGTCGCACTTCGCGTTCCCGGTGCTGGCCGCCGACCGCGAGTCACGAGATCGCCACCGCGACCAACTAAAGGAGGCCGGCATCCAGACCACCTGGTACCCCGCAGTGCACCGTTTCAGCGACTATCGCGAGCGCGAGGGCTGGCAGCAGCTGCCGCGCTCCGAGGAGGCGGCCGAGCGGCACTACTGCCTGCCCATGTCACCCACGCTGAGCCACGACGACCTCGACGTGATCGCCGGGGAGGTGGCCCGGCTTGGCTGACGTGGAGCACGCACTGATAACGGGCTTTCCCGGCTTCATCGGGCGCCGCCTTGCGCGCAGGCTGCTTGAGGCCTCGGACGACGTGCGCCTGACGGCGCTGGTGGAGCCGCGGATGGAGCAGGCGGCGGCCGAGCTGGCCGCCCCCTGGGGCGGCCGGCTGGAGATAGTGACCGGCGACATCGGCGAGCGCGGGCTCGGGCTCTCCGACTCCGACTGGGAGCGCCTGACGGGATCGGTAGACACCGTGTTCCACCTGGCCGCCATCTACGACCTGGCGGTGCCGCTGGCCCTGGCACAGCGCGTGAACGTGGACGGGACCGGCAACGTGGTCGACTTCTGCCGCGCCGCCGCCAACCTGCGCCGCCACGTGTACGTGAGCACGGCGTACGTGGCCGGCTGTCGCCGTGGCACCGTGTACGAGCACGAGCTGGTGCTGGGCCAGGACTTCAAGAACCACTACGAGAGCACCAAGTTCCAGGCCGAGGTGTGGGTGCGCGAGAGCATGGACGAGGTGCCCACGACGATCCTGCGGCCGGCCATCGTGGTCGGCGATTCGCAGAGCGGCGAGACCGAGAAGTTCGACGGGCCCTACTACCTGTTGCGGGCGGTCTCCCAGGCGGCCCGGCACAACCAGTCGCCGGTCCAGTTCGGCCGCGCCGACGCGCCCTTCAACGTGGTCCCGGTGGACTACGTGGTCGCGGGCATGGCGGTCGCCGCCACCGACGAGGCCATGGCCGGCCAGACCCTGCACCTGGTCGACCCCGACCCGATGAGCGCCCACGACCTGCTGGAGACGCTGAGCCGCGAGTACGCCGGGCGCTCGACGCGCGGGCGGCTGCCCGCGTGGATGGTCGCAGGCTCGCTGCGCCTGCCCAGCGTGCGCAAGCTCTTCTCGGACACGCCGCGCGAGTCGATCGCCTACCTCAACCACCCCGTCACGTTCGACACCCGCCGGGCGGTGGAGCTACTGGCGCCGCACGGGCTGCGCCCGCCGGTGTTCACCGAGTACGCGCCGAACATGGTGCGCTTCTTCAAGGAGCACGAGGACGACCAGGCCTACTTGCCCAAGCACTAGAAGGCGCCGCCGAGCCGGCGGCCGAGCCACACCGCCAGCAGGCCCGCGGCCAGGCTGACCAACACGTTGGCCGCGGCGCGCCGGCGCAGGCCGTCACCGGCCATGCGGTCGCTGTCGAGCATCCAGGTGCTGAAGGTGGTGTAGCCGCCCAGCAGGCCGACTCCGGCCAGCCGCAGCGTCTGGCCGTGCGCGCCCGCGCCGACCAGGAGCCCCAGTGCCAACGCGCCCGACACGTTCACAGCCAGGATGCCCAGCGGGAAGCCGCCGCCGATGCGCGCCATGACGGCGTCGTCGACCAGCACGCGGGCGACACAGCCAAGGCCCCCCAGCAGGCCGACGCCGATCAGCACCGTGAGCGTCATGCCGGAACCCGGGTGCGGGCGCGCCCGAGGCCGGTGCCCACGCTGACGGCCGCCACGCCGAGGGCCACGCTGGTCAGCGCGTAGGCACCCGCCATGGCGGTGTGACCGGCGTCCAGCATCCACAGCAGCTCGAGCTGGAGCGCCGAGAAGGTGGACAGACCGCCGCACAGGCCCGGGCCCAGCGCAGCGAACAGGTCCGAGCGGTGCCCGGGCGGGTGCACGGTCACGAAGCCCAGCAGGCCCGCGGCCGCCGCGTTCGCCGCCAGCGTGGCCCACGGCCAGGCGCCGGGATCGTGCACCACCAGTTCGGCGAGTCCGGCGCGGGCGATCGTGCCCGCGAAGCCGCCGATGAACACGGCGCCGAGCTGGCGCAGATCCACCCTCACCGCCGTCTCCCGAGGACGCGCACCGCCGGATCATGTCGAGCATCGGGGATGGACGCTGAACCCTCGCGAGCCGGGGCGGGTCCAAATGGGGATGGCTTTACCTGAAACCGCTCAAGCGAGGTCCTCGGCGCGGCGCCCGTCAGCGTGGGCACGCAGCGCCGGCCGGGACGCCGTCACCGCGGAGGACGGCACACGCCATCATCCATGACGCGATGCCGGTGGACACCCACGAAGACGAGCTGGTCGCCCGCGCCCGCAGCGGCGATGCAGAGGCCTTCGAGCAGCTGGTGCGCCGCCACGCCGACCGGCTACACGCGGTGGTGCGGCGGCTGATGAACAGCGAACAGGAGGCCCAGGAAGCCACGCAGGAGACCTTCCTGCGCGCGTGGCGCGGCATCGCGCGCTTTAAGGGCGACGCGCAGTTCTTCACCTGGCTCTACCGGATCGGGGTGAACGAGGCCAACCGGCGGCTCAAGCGCACCGCCGCCAGCGCGGGCGAACGGTCGCTTCACGATCTGGCCCACGAGCCGCGCGACGCGCGGCCGGGACCGCTGGGGCAGAGCGAGCAGAACGACCTGCAGGCGGCGCTCGAGGAGGCGGTTCGCAACCTGCACCCCGACTACCGCACCCCGCTCGTCCTGCGCGACATCGAGGGGCTGGCCACCGATGAGGCGGCGGCCATAATGGGCCTGAAGCCGGCGGCGTTCAAGAGCCGGCTGCACCGGGCTCGGATGAGCGTCCGCGGTGCCGTGGAGGCGTACGTCTAGCTCATGTGGACCACCGCCGCCAATCCGATCCGCACCTGGCTGGATCACCGCTACGCCGTTGCGCACGCATCGGCGTATCTGGACCAGGAGCTCGATCCGGCCGCTCTGCGGCGCGTGCACGCGCACGCCCAGGTGTGCCCGGGCTGCCACGAGCTGCTGGCGTCGCTGCGGCGCACCATCGGCGGCCTGCGCCGGCTGCGCGAACCGCCCCCGGAGAGCGTGGTGCCCGACGTGCTCGAGGCGCTGCGAGCTGACGGCGGATAGGCGTGGCCAAGCGCGCCTACGACCTGATCGTGCTGGGCGGCGGAACCGGCGGCCTGGTGTCCGCGCACGTGGCGGCGGCGGCGGGCGCGCGCGTCGCGCTGGTGGAGCGCGAGCGCACGGGGGGCGACTGCCTGTGGACCGGCTGCGTGCCCTCCAAGAGCCTGATCGCCGCGGCGGACCTGGCCCACGGCGTGTGCAGCGCGGCCGACTACGGCCTGGCCGCCGAGCTGGGCCCGGTGGATCTGGACAAGGTCATGGAGCGTGTCCGGCGCGTGATCGCCACCATCGAGCCGGAGGACTCGCCCGCGCGCCTGCGCGCCGCCGGGGTCGAGGTCATTCAGGCGCAGGGAACCTTCACCGGCCCGCATGCGCTGACCGCGGAAGGCCGGGAGCTGCGCTTTCGCTCGGCCATCATCGCCACCGGGGCTGCCCCCGTGGTACCCGCGATCCCCGGCCTGGAGGGGTCCGACGTGGTCACCTCCGACAGCGTCTGGAGGCTGCGCCGCCTGCCCCGTCGCCTCGTGGTGCTCGGCGGCGGGCCGGTCGGCTGCGAGCTAGGTCAGGCGTTTGCCCGGCTGGGGTCCGACGTGACGCTGGCGGACATGGCCGAGCGGCTGCTGACCAGGGAGCAGGCCGATGCGGCCGCCGTGGTCGGCGGTGCGCTCGCGGACGACGGCGTGGCCGTCCGGACCGGCGCGCGGGCCGTGGAGGTGCGCCGCGACGACGACGGCGCCGGCCGGCTGGTCATCGAGAGCGCTGACGGCCGCGCCGAGCTGGGATTCGACGCTCTGCTTGTGGCGGTCGGGCGCCGCCCGCGGGTCCAGGGCATCGGGCTGGACGCCGTCGGGGCCGCGACGGGCGACGACGGCGCGCTGGCGGTTGGCCACGACCTGCGCGCCGGCCCCCGTCACGTCTTCGGGGTCGGCGACGTGACCGCCGCGATGCCCTTCACCCACGTGGCGGCCCATCACGCCCGCGTGGCCACGATCAACGCCCTGTTCGGAGCCCGCCGAAAGGTCGATTCCGTGCTGCCCCGCGTCACGTTCACGCGGCCGGAGCTGGCCCAGGTGGGGCTCACGCTCGATCAGGCTCGCGAGCACCATGGCGACCGCGTCACGTGCGCGCGCTACGAGCTGTCTGCGCTCGACCGGGCGATCACCGACGGGCGCACCGCCGGCTTCTGTGAGCTCGTCGGTGACCGCCGCGGGCGGCTGATGGGCGCCACCGTGGTCGGTGCGGCGGCCGGCGAGGTCGTGGCCGAGCTGGTGGCGCGGGTCAAGAACGGCGACCGGATCGACTCGGAATCGACGACCGTCCACGCCTATCCGACCATGAGCGAGGGGCCGGCGCGCGCCGCCGACGATTACCTGCGCGAGAAGTACGCACGTCCGTTGCCGGCGGCGCTGGCACGGGGGGCGCTCGCGCTGCGGCGCCTGCGCTCGCCGCGACCGGGCTAGGCGCCGGCGAGCCGGCACACGTGCTCGGCGATCGCCTCCGGCGCGTCCTCCTGGACGAAGTGCTTGCCGTGCAGCCGCGTCACGGAGTCCACTCCGAGGGCCTGGCGCACGTGCTCGGCGTAGGGATCGAACTTCAGCGCAGGATCCTGATCGCCCCACAGCACCTGGGCAGGGAACTCGCGCGCGGCCAGAGCGGCCATGATCCGGCGCTCGAACGCCTCGGTGCGCTCGAAGCCGCGCATGATCTTCAAAAAGGCCGCGCCGCCGTCGGAGCGCTTGAGCAGGGGCACGTAGGCACGCAGCTCCGCGGCCGGCACCGGCGTGGCCACCCCCTGGAGGCGCATCAGCCGCTCGAACGCGAACGGGTTCAGCGTGCGCAGGTACAGCTCGCCGATGCCGCGCCGCGCGAACGGCTCCATCGACCACGGCCGCTTGAACGACGCCGCCCGCACCAGCGTGTTCAGCGCGGTCAGCGACGCGACGCGGTCCGGGATCGCGCGCCACCACGTCGAACCCGACCGGCCCGCCGAGGTCGTGGACGACCAGGTGGAAGCGATCCAGCTCCAACGCGTCCACGGCCTGGACGGCCCAGGCGGCCAGCCCCGACCACGAGTAGTCGAAGGTCTGCGGACGGTCCGCGAACCCCAGTCCGGGCAGGTCGAAGGCGACCCCGCGCAGGCCGCCGGCGGCCAGGCCGGGCAGCACCTTGCGGTACAAGAAGGACGATGAGGGAACGCCGTGCAGGCACACCACCGGGCTGCCCTCGCCTTCCTCCCAAACCGTGGTGTTCGCGCCGGCCACGGCCAGCGGGCGCCCGCGCCGCTGCCACCCCGCGACGATCGCCGTGACTTGCGCGCTGGGCATGCGCCTGACCCTACCGCCGCCCGCCCGGAGGCCACGTGAGAGCCGCTGAGGCCAGTGCAGTGGCCACCTGGGACGGGCACGCCGAGCGCTACGGCGCACAGGAACGCTTCGAGCGGGCGGCCATCGCGGCCCTGCTGGCGGCTGCCGACGTGCGACCGCAGGAGCGGCTGGTGGACCTGGCGACCGGCACCGGAGCGGTCCTGCGGGCGCTGGCCGCCGGCGACGCCCGCCCGGTGCAGGCGACGGGCGTCGACCGCTCCGCGGGCATGCTGGCCCGGGTCGGCCCGCTGCCGGATGGCTGGCAGACCGTCAGGGCCGACGCGGCCAGCGTCCCGCTGGCGGACGGCAGCGCCGACGTGGTCACCTGCGCCTACCTGCTCCACCTGCTCGATGCCGACGAGCGGGCGGCCGTCCTGGCTGAGGCGCGCCGGTTGCTGGCGCCGGCGCCCGGCTCGCGGCTGGTTCTGGCCACCGTCTGGGCTGACCCGCGCCCGGCGGGCGGCCGGGTGCTGCACTGGATCCTGCGGGCCATGGCGCGCGCACGCCCGCGAGCGTGGGGCGGGTTGATGCCGCTGGACCCGATGCCCGAGCTCGCCGCCGCGGGGCTCGTGGCCACGCGGCGGGTGGTGGTACCCCGTGGCGGCTACCCGTCCCTGGTCATCCGCGCGGCGGTGCGTTCCCGCGCGGCTGACGCCTGACCGGCACGGTTTTGATCGAATGCGCGGGTGTCCGCGCAGGCCGAGCCGCTCGACCGCCGCCGGATCCTGATGGCCACGGTCACGCCGCTGGCGTCGATCTTCGGCTCGGGCTTCCTGATCATCGTGCCCGTGCTCGAGCGCACGATGGGCGCGCTGTCGGTGGTCGGGGTGACCGGCGTGTGCGCCGTGGCCTGGCTGGTCGGCACGGCCGTCCGTCACTGCGTACGCGTGGTCGAGCCACTCGCCGACAGCGGCGACCTGGACGCGGGCACCGCGCGGCTCGAGCGGCTGGCCGACGGCGTGATCGTGCTGGCATACGTGATCTCGGTCGCCCTGTACCTGCGGATCATGGCCCAGTACATCGTCGGCTACGTCTCCTCAGGGGGATCCGAGCCGGCGCAGCGGATACTGGCCTGCGCCGCGGTGGCCGTGATCGTGGCCATCGGCATCGCGCGCGGGTTCCACGGCCTGGACCTGGCCGAGCGGGCGGCGCTGGTGGCGGTGCTGGTGCTGACCACGGTGCTGGGCGGCGCGCTGGCCGTCGACGACGCCGGCAACCTGCTCGGCGGCGGGCTGGAGCTGCCGCCGGTGCCCGGCCTGGGCATCGGCCAGACGCTGCTGGTCCTGGGCGGGATCGTGATCACCGTGCAGGGGTTCGAGACGGTGCGCTACCTGGGGGACGAGTACGACGCCCGCACGCGCATCTGGGCATCGCGCGTGGCGCAGGTCGTGGCCACCGTCATCTACGTGGGCTTCGTGCTGGTGGCCACGCCGGTGATGGGCCTGGGCACGGGTGCCGGAGCCGACGACACGCTGCTCCAGGTGACCGACCGGGTGGCGCCGCTGCTGGCGCTGCCGCTGGTCCTGGCGGCGGTGCTGAGCCAGTTCAGCGCAGCTACCGCCGACACCGTGGCCGCCGACGGCAACCTGCGCGGCCTGGTGGGGTGGATGCGCGGCTCGCGGCCGTACCTGGTCTCGGGCGCCGCCGCGATCGCGCTGGCCGCGACCGTGCAGACGTTCACGATCATCGCGGTCGCCTCGCGCGCCTTCGCCGCCTACTACGCGATCCAGGCGGTGATCGCGCTGCGCACCAGCCAGGGCAGGTGGTCGAGGCTCGGTTACGGCGCGCTGGCCGCGCTGATGGTGGCCATCACCCTGCTGGCCCAGCCGGCCGGTTAGCCGCCCCGAGCGTGCGCACCGCGAGCGCCACCCGCTGAGCCACCGTGACCAGCACCATCGCCGCGAACACCCAGGCCACGGTGCCGGCGTGCGTGGGCAGCAGGCAGATCGCCACGTACGCGATCACGGTCTCGGTGCCCTCGGTCAGCCCAGCGGTGAAGCGCAGGGAGCGCTCGTCGCCGAGGGCCATCGCACGTTTCTCGATCAGCGAAGCGAAGCTCAGTAGGGCGACGTTGTTCAGCAGGTAGGCGGCCAGCAGCACCGTGCAGGCCACGCGCGCATCCGGGACCGCGATCGACACCGCCACCACGAATCCGCCGTAGACCACGAAGTCGGCCAGGAAGTCCAGCATCCCGCCCAGGTCGGTTGGCTTGGTGCGCCTGGCCACCGCGCCGTCCAGGCCGTCCAGCACGCGGTTGGCCAGCCACAGCGCCAGCGCCACCAGCCACAGCTCGAACGCCACCGCCACGCAGGCGGCCACACCGATGGTCAGGCCGGCTGCGGTGACCGCCCCGGCCGCGACGCCGTGGCGCGCGGCGGTTGCCGCCAGGCGGTCGATCGCAGGCCGGTAGAGCCCGCGGGCATAGCTGTCCAGCATCAGGCCGGCCGGTCCCGCGCCGCCGCGAACAGCATGCCCAGGCTGGCCAGCGAGCCGCCTCCCACGAGCAGGTCAGCCGATCGCCGGCGGCGCGTCCCGGCGGCCATGAGCCCAGCCAGGCGGACAGGGGTCGTCCAGCGGGCGGCGCGCAGCAACGCGGCGGACGGCGGCCGGGCGCGGGCGAAGTACGCGGCGGTGGCGAAGGCTACGCCGGCCCCGAGCCGAGCCAGCTCGAGCCTGACCACGAGCCGGTTCAGGCGCTGCTCGCGGGCCGCGGAGCGCAGGGCGGCCACCAGGACCGCGGCGTCCACCAGCCCTTCCAGGTCGCGCCCCGCCCTGGTCGGCGTGCTCGCGCGGGCCACCGGCCCGTCGAGCGCGTCGGTCAGCGCCGCCACGCCGAGCGCGGCCGGTGCGGGCCCGCCCGCGATCACCGGAACGAGCCAGGCACGCGTCAGGGTCAGCGCGTCCGCGGCGCCGAGGTCGCGCGGCCGGCCGTCCTCGGACTCGAACATGCCCAGGTGCCACTCGAGCATCAGGCAGGTGGCGCCCCACCAGGCCAGTCCCGGCGCCAGCGACGGGCGCGAGGAGCGCCGGCCGGCGGCCAGGAGCGCCCACGCGCCCAGCCCCGCGGCCTCCCACCGGCGGGCCTGCCGGGCCAGGTCCGGGCGGGCGCGGCGCACGTTCGCGGCACGGCGCTGCGAGGCCGCCAGGAAGGCGGCGATGGCGCTCGGGGCGAAGCGGCGGTCGCGCAGGCGCTCGAGCTCCTCGCGTGCCCAGTGCTCGCCGTCGGTCATCGACGGGGCAGCATCTTCAGCAGCTCGAGGTTCTCCATCGGGTCCAGGACGGCGTGCTGCACGCACGCCGGCACCGTGCGCCCATCCTCTGGGTGGGCCATGGCGTAGGAGCACGCCCGCAGCCGTTCCTGGGCGGCCCGAACCTCGGGGTCGCTCGCGTTCTGCCCACGCTCCAGCGCCTCCCAAGCCGGCCTTGCCACGGCCGCGTCCATGAAGGCATGAACCACGAACGTGAAGGCCCGCGGGTGACCGGTCAGCAGCCGCCGCACGCCGACTCGCCGTGCCAGGCGCCCGGCCCACGCGGCCGCCGTGCCCATCAGGCGCGGCTGGCGCGCGGCCAGCCGCGCCAGAGCAAGTCCCAGCTGCAGGCGCGGGCGGTCGAAGTCCATACCCCCGACGCCGTCCAGGAAGCGGTCGCGCGCACGCAGGTCCCGCGGATCGCGATCGTCCAGCAGCGGGAACCAGCGCCCCGCGGCCGTCAGGCCGTAGGCCGAGCGGTTGCAGCGGGCGTCGCCCATCTGGAGATGGCGCCACGGCAGGCGGGTGCCGGCGCCGGCCTCCAGCTGGGCCCAGACGTCGTCGATGGTCAGCGCGCGGTAGTCCTCGCGCCAGCGCTTGGCGTTGCCCAGGTGGGCTGCGGGCTGGAACGAGGCCATCCCGTAGCGCAGACCCATGACCGTCCGCGCCACGTCGGCCACCTGCGCCAGGTTCGCCGGCGTGACCGTCATGTTGTGCGCCAGGTCCGAGCGCACGCCGTGCTCGGCGCGCAGGCGGTCGAACATGGCCACGATCCGGCGGCGCTCGGCGTGCAGCTCGGCCTCGCGCCGCGGCCGCGGGTTGCTGCGCCGGCCGAGCATGAGCGCGTCCACGTGGGCGGCCATCCGCAGCAGCCCGAAGCGGCGCTGCCCGTCCGGCCCCACGGCCACGCTGCGCAGGTAGTCGTAGTCGAAGTCGCCGTGGGTCATGCTGATGGGCTTGCGGCCGTGCTCGTGCATGATCGCCAGCGCGCGCGCGTGGTCGTCGGGCGAGAGCAGGCTCACCTCGCCCCCGATCAGCTGGGCGTGCTGGCCGGTGCCGCGCACGGAGCGCAGGAACGACATCTGGCGCTCCACCTCGGCGGCGGTGTGGTCCCCGTCGGTGGGCACCTGCTGGGCCTCCTTGGCGTGGTAGCAGGGGGTGCAGGCCAGGTTGCAGCGCGGGAACACGCCGTGCGTGCCCTCGCACCCCACGGTGCGCCGGCCGAGCAGCTGCGCGTCCGTCCGGACGCGGTCGGGCAGCTCTTCCCAGCGCCGGGCCAGGGCCTCCTCGGTGTCGGGGTGGACGGGGCGCGACTCGCGCCAGAGCCGGCGGATCACGGCCGCGGCGTTCCTGGCACCGGCTGCGGCCGCGAGCGGCGGTTGCGGTACGTCGATACCGCGATCAGCAAGGCCACCGCGGCCAGCGACCCGATGAACCCGGGCGAGCGCGGATCAGCGATCGAGCTGCCCAGCACCACGAAGGCGATCGTGCCGGGCACGATCCCGATCGCGGTGCCGGCCAGGTAGTCGCGGCGGTTCGCGGACGACAGCCCGAAGGCGTAGTTGAGCGCGTTGAACGGGACCGCCGGGATCAGGCGCAGCGCGATCACCCCGAGCAGCCCCTGGCCGTGGACCCAGCGGTCGGCCGCCTCGGTGCGGTGTCCCATCCGCGCGCGCACCCGCTCACGGCCCAGCGCTCGTGCGATCTCGAAGGCCGCCGCCGCGCCCAGCGTGGCCCCGGCGAGCGTCAGCAGCGTTCCCCAGAGCGGGCCGAACAGCGCGCCGGCGGCCAGCGAGGGGATCGTTCCGGGCACGAACAGCACCGTCAGCACCACGTACAGCAGTACGAAGGCGATGCCCCCGAACGGGCCGAGGGCCTCGATGAAGTCGCGAACCTGGTCGGCCACGCCAGGTTCGACCCGTCTGGGCGCACGACGGTTCAACCGGCGACAGCTCGGCCGCAGGCGATCGCTGAACCGTCCGCGCTCGTATCGGGTCACATCGTCTGAATGGCGATTCATGCACCGTATGGGTCAATGAATCGCCATTCACCCGGCCCGTGCCGCGGCCGCCGGCTCCCGTCATCGAACTCGCGAGGATCGCTTGCCGCCACCCCGCAGCTCCATCTGGCTCCGCCGCGCCCTGCCGGTGACGGCGGTCGCCCTGCTGGTCGGCGCTGCGCTGGCCGGCTGCGGCGACGGCGGAAACGAACGCCCGGCCGCGGTCGCGGGCAATTTCGGCGGCACGTTGGAGGCGGCTCGGGGCCAGACCGTGCGCTGGTGGATGTTCGGGGGTGACGCCAAGGTCAACGCCTACGTCGACGATACCGTCGCTCCGGCGGCCCGCAAGCTCGGGGTGACGATCGAGCGCGTGCCGATCGGCTGATACCGCGGACGCCGTCCAGCGAGTCGTGGCCGAGCGTCGCGCCGGCAAGCGTGCGGGGGGCAGCGTCGATCTGATCTGGCTCAACGGCGAGAACTTCGCGGCCGGCAAGAAGGCCGGGCTGTGGCTGGAGAAGTGGGCGGGCCGGCTGCCCAACGCGCGCTACCTCGACCGCTCCGATCCGTCGATCCGGACCGACTTCGGCGTGAGCGTCGACCACCAGGAGTCGCCCTGGCAGCGGGCGGTGTTCGTCTTCGGCTTCGACCGCGATCGCACGCCGGCGCCGCCACGTGACCTGGACGGGCTCCTGGCCTACGCCCGCGAGAACCCCGGGCGCCTTACCTATCCGGCGCCGCCCGACTTCACCGGCTCGGCCTTCGTGCGCCAGGTCGTGGCGGCCAGGGGCGAGGACGCGGCGTTCGCCTACCTGAAGCAGCTGCGCCCCTTCCTGTACCGCCGCGGCCGGGCCTACCCCAAGTCCGAGGCCGAGCTGAGCCGGCTGTTCGGCGACGGCAAGCTGGACTTCGCCATGTCCTACGATCCGGCGTTCGTGAACTCGGGCGTGCGCAAGGGGCAGTTCGCGCGCAGCGCCAGGCCGTTCCGCCTGGCCGACGGCTCGCTGCAGAACACCTCGTTCGTGACCATCCCGGCTGCGGCCGCCAACCGCGAGGGCGCGCAGGTGGTGGCCGATCTGCTGCTCTCGCCGCGGTTGCAGGCCGCCAAAGCGGATCCGGACTCGCTGGCCAATCCCACGGTGCTCGACCTCGGCCGGCTTGGCGATCGTCGCGAGTTGTTCCGCTCCGCCGCCAGTCCCTACCTCCTGCGCGACTACGGCCGGAGCCTGGCCGAGCTGCCCGCCGAGAAGGTGGAGCCGCTGGAGAAGCGCTGGGCGCGAGAGGTCCTGCGCTAGCCGATGCGCTGGAGCCGACTGGGCAGCCGGGCGCAGAACGCGATCCTGCTGGCACCCGCCCTGGTGACGCTGCTGGCGCTGTTCGGCGGGGCCCTGGTCGGCGCCGCGCGGGTCAGCCTGGTGCCCCTGGGGCAGTCGGCCACGCTGGACGCATGGCGCGGGCTGGCGGCGGATCCCGCGTTCGGCGACGCGGTCGTATTCACGTTGCGCACCGCCGCGCTCAGCACGGCGGCTGCGGCGGCGCTGGCGCTGGCCCTGGCGCTGGCGGTGCGCCGCCGCGGCGCCTTCGTGCGCAGCGTGCTGGCGCTGCCGGTGCCGGTGCCGCATCTGATCGTGGCCACGGTGGCCGTGCTCTGGCTGGCCCCCGGCGGCCTGGCCGATCGTCTGCTTGGAGGCCTTCCGCTGACGCTGATCCGCGACCGGGGCGGGCTCGGAATAGTGCTCGTGTACGTGTACAAGGAGGCGCCGTTCCTGCTGCTGCTCGTGCTGGCCGCGCTCGGGCGCAGCCACCGCGAGCACGACGAGGCCGCCGCAGCGCTGGGGGTGGCGCCGCTCCAGCGCCTGCGCTGGATCACCTGGCCGGCGGTGCGCTCGCCGCTGGTGGTCGGCTCGATCGTGGTGTTCGCCTTCGTGCTCGGTGCGTTCGAGGTGCCGCTGGCCGTGGGCCCGTCCTACCCGTCCACGATCGCCGAGTACGCACGCCAGGCCACGCAGGGCGACCTGATCGCGGGCCAGGGCACCGCCGCCGCCGCGCTGCTGGTGTCCGCGACGGCCTCGATCGCGCTCGCGGCTGTGGCGGTACGCGCCGCCAGGGACCCCCAGGGTGGCTGAGCGCAGGCTCTCTCGGGGCACGGCCGTCCTGGCCGTGCTGGCGATCGTGCCGCTGCTGGCGCTGGTTGTGCGCGCGTTCGCGGACCGCTGGCGCGCGCCGGCGCTGATCCCGCAGGAGTTCGGGCTGCGCGGGGTGGAGGTCGCATTCTCCGGCTCCAGCGCCGTCGCCTTCGGGAACTCCCTGCTGGTGGCCGTCATCACGGCTGCTCTGGCGCTGGCGATCGCGTGGCCGGCCGCGCGGGTGCTTGGCGAGCGCCGCCTGCGCCATCCGGCGCCGGTGTTCCTGCTGCTGGCGATGCCGCTGCTGGTGCCCAGCTACGCGGTCGGCACCGGCCTGACCGAGTGGTTCATCCGCTTGGACCTGGACGGCACCATCACCGCGCTCGTGGCCGGTCACCTGACGTTCGTGCTGCCGTACGTGATCCTGGTGCTGCTGTCCGGCTTCGGGCCGCGGCTGGCCGCGCTGGAGGACGTCGCGCGGGTGAACGGGCTGTCGCCCCTGCGGCGGCTGCTCTGGGTGACGCTGCCCGCGGCCGCTCCCACCGTCGGGGCGGCGGCGCTGATCGGCTTCCTGGTGTCCTGGAGCGACTACGGCACCAGCCTGGCGGTCGGGGGCGGGCGGCCGATGCTGCCGATCGTGCTGCTGCCGTTCGTCGGTAACGATCCTCAGGTGGCCGCGACGCTGGCGCTGCTGTTCCTGGCCCCGGCGGTGGCCGTGCTGGCGGGCGCGGTCCGAGCCGGGAGGATGCCGCTGTGAGCGGCTGCGAGCTCGACTGCCGCGACCTGTCCGTCGCTCCCGGGGCCAGCCCCGTGTTGCGTGGCCTGTCGCTGACCGTTCCCGCCGGATCGCGCACGGCGCTGGTGGGCCCGTCCGGGGCGGGCAAGACCACGCTGCTGCGCGCCATCAGCGGGCTCCAGGCGATCGAAGCGGGGCAGGTGCACCTAGGCGGAGAGCCCATCCACGAGCGCCCGGCGCACCGGCGCGGCATCGCCGTGGTCTTCCAGGAGCCGCGGCTGCTGCCGCACATGGACGTGCAGGACAACGTCGGGCTGGCGCTGCGCGCGGCGGGGGTGGGCCGCAGCGAGCGCCGCCGGATCGCGGCGGCTCAGCTGGAGGAGGTCGGCCTGGGGGGGATGGCCGCCCGGCGCGTGCACGGCCTCTCCGGCGGCGAGCAGCAGCGGGTTGCGCTGGCCCGCGCGCTGTGCGCCAAGCCGCGCCTGTTGCTCATGGACGAGCCGCTGGCGGCGCTCGACCCCAATCGCCGTGCCGCGCTGCGGCGGGTCATCGTCGAGCTCCAGGAGCGTCGCCAGATCACCACCGTGGTGGTCACCCACGACCGCTCCGAGGCCGCGGAGCTGGGCCAGCTGGTCGCCCTGATGCTCGAGGGCCTGATCGTCCAGCACGACGAGCCGCGCGCCCTGTTCGAGCGGCCCGTGAGCGCCGCCGTGGCGCGCTTCTTCGGCGTGGCCAACCTCCTGCCCGACGGACCGCACACGCTGGCCATCCGCCCCGAGCACGTGCGCCTCGGGGTCGACGGCGACCTGCACGGGCTTGTGGTCGAGGCGGTCTACACCGGCGATCACGTGCGCGTCGTGGTCGATGCGGGCGGGCGGCGGCTGCATGCGCACGTGCCGCCGCCAGACGCGCCGCGGGTCGGCCAGCAGGTCGGCGTGACCCTGCCGGCCGAGCACGTCTGGCGGCTGCCGTCGGGGCAGGGCACCCCGCGTCCGGCCCCTCAGTCGCCGTAGATCATCTTCTGGAACGAGCAGAAGCGCGGCCCCTGCCGCTTGGTACGCGACGTGCACACCTCGAGCGTCGACGAGTTCAGCAACGCCTTGGCGTAGCCGACCCCGTAGAGCCGCAAATGGCGTGGGCGCTTGTTGTGCTTGCGGCGGCAGCGCACGTAGTAGCCGCGGCCGGCGTAACTGCCGCCGGACACCGATCCGCCCGGCCCGCCGGGGCCGACGCTGAAGCCGCCGTTGGGGTAGCCGTAGCTGACCTTCGCCCAGATGCAGCCAACGGCCCGATTCGCGGACACGTCCGCGTTCCTGCCGTAGTCACCGCGGTGGATATAGCCCTTGGGAAAGGAGCCGTGGTACCAGTTGATGTGCCCGCCGGCCTGTGCCTTGCCGTCACCCGACCGGACAAGCAGGGCGTCGGACTCGTAATAGCTGTAGCCCGCCACGGCGGCGCCGGCACCGGGCCCCAGGACGCACAGCAGGGTCGTTGCCGCGGTCAGGCCGAGAGCCGCCGGGCGCGTGAGTAGTCGCATCTGATCCTCCTAGCGCTGGGGGCTGAGAGGTCCATACCCACCGCCGGCCGGCTCCGAACACGGCCGCCCTCAGCGGGCAGAGGGTGCGGCCGCCGCGGTGGGGCGCAACAGCTCGATCTGGCGGCGTGCCTGGCGCGACCCCATGCCCGCCTGGTCGCCCGCGCGCGCGATCTCCTCCAGCCACGAGATCAGGCGGGCGGCGGTCGTCGGGTGTTCGTCGGCCACCATCAGCCGCACCTGCTCGAAGCCCAGGATCACCAGGTCTTCGAGTCCCGGGGCCCGCGCCCACAATCGCGGCTGGCCGTCCGCGTCCACCCGCACGTCGGCCGCCGGATCGGTGCGTGCGAAGAGCAGCAGCGTCTGCGTCAGCGACCCGAGCGCGTTCTCGGCGGTGGTGGGATCGTTCAGGCTCGGCGACAGCGCGCGCAGGGCCACGTCGGTTAGCGCACGGACCGGGAACGCGATGTCCCCGCTAGGAGTGCGCTCCTCGCCGTAGCTGAAGCACCGCTCCAAGCGCTCGGCCGTGGCCTCGTCCGGGCCGTCGCGGAGGTGTGCCACGGCCACCACCTCGCCGGCCACGATGAACTCGCCGATCTCCCTGCGCTGCACCACCAGCGCGTCTGCCGCCCGGGCGCGCTCGATCAGCTGGTCGCTGAGATTCAGCAGGAAGCCTGCGCGCCGGGCCGTCAGGGGGACCGAGTCGCTGTCCTGCACGAGCCGTTCGGCGGCGGAGCGCGCGGCATCGGGGTCCGCGGGCGCCCCGCCGACGCCGGTCGGGTGAGCCGTCGCCTGCGCCCGTCCGCCCTCCTCGGCGATGCGGCGGATCACGTTGGAGGCCTGTAGCGCGGCCACGGTCCGGCCGATGAAGGCCACGAACAGGGAAAACGCCATCAGCGCACCTAGCACGGCAACCAGCAGGGCCACCTGAGGAAGGTTCCCGTCGCCGCTGGTCAGCCGCGCCAGCAGGACCACCGAGTACGCGAAGACCCCGAGGAAGCTCGCCAACGTGGCCTGCGCCACCCGGTCCTCGCGGAACGTGGTCAGCACCCGGGGGGAGAGCTGGGACGAAGCCAGCTGCAGCGCCACGATCGTCACCGAGAAGCTCAGGCCCGCCACGGAGACCGTGGCCCCGGCGATCGTGGACAGCATCCCCCTGGCCGAGTCGAAGTCCTCGAAGGCGAACAGCCCGACCGACGGGTTCGCCTGCGCGTCGAACTCTCGCAGCGCGTAGGCCAGCACGACGCCTCCGACGATCGCAACGGCCGAGGGCAGCCAGAACGCCCGCCGCAGCGTGTCGCGAAGCAGCATCCACCGGAGCTTGGCCGCGGCGGCGGACGCCAAGCCGGTCGCCGCGGGCGAGTTGGCCTCGGTGCCGGCAGGCCCAGGTACAGGCTTCGGCCGACCGTGGTCCGCGATCCCGCGAGTCAGCTACACGCGTTCGTCGCTGAGCGCGCCGATGGGGAGCGTCCTCGGCGGCCGCGCGCCTGGAGTCTCATCGGCCCCGGGGCGTGCCGGTCGAAGCCTGGGATACGTTGGCCGCGCTGCCGCCGCAGGCGCCGGACCAATGCGATCGGCGCTGCGACCAGGGCCGTGAGCACGCCCGCGACCAGGCCCACCGCCACGAGCGGGAGCACGAACACCGCCGTCAGGGCGATCATCGGCAGTGCAAAGGGAAAGAGGGCAAAGGTCATGATTCCCAGTCCGGTGACGAGCTGGGCGACCTCGGTCAGCGCCTCGGCCATCGAATGATCGGAGGGGTTGCAAGTTGAGCGCGTGTTCATGGCTTTCGTCGTCTCCTTGATGTCCTCTGGTGCTATCTAGGACGAGGTGCCGGCTGCGCCTGTGACAGCGACACGGTCTCCAGCGCTTGCGCCCTACCCTCGCCGAGCGCGTTCGAGCATCGCCGAGAGTCCGCTGACGGGTCCCAGATGGGCGAGCTTGTCGGGATTGACCACCGACCGGATCGACTGAACGCGGTCCTCGGCTATATCGAGCGACCAGACGGCGATCAGGCCGCCGTCCGCGTCGCTGATGACCGCACCCGGCTGGCCGTTGACCTGAGCCCGCCGGAGCTCGATGCCCCCGGAGCGACGTCCGGTCTTGATCCAGACGGCGATCGTTCGGGCCACGCGGCGCCGGCCGAAGAGGGCGCGCCCGAGCGCCGGCACGCGGCCGCCGCCGTCGCCGTGCAGCGCCACGTCCTCGGCAAGCAGGGACTCGAGCGTCTCGAATTCGCCCTCGCGCGCAGCGGCGAAGAAGCGCTCCGCGAGCGCCTCGCGGCGCGCCTCGGAAGCCTCGTAACGGGGCCTGCGGTCGTCCACGTGCCGGCGTGCACGCGTGGCGATCTGGCGCGTGGCCTGCTCGCTCTTGCCGACGATCGCCGCGATGCGGTCGTACGGGTAGTCGAACGCCTCGCGCAGCAGGAACACCGCGCGCTGCTCCGGCGACAGGTCCTCCAGGACCACGAGGAACGCGAGCGACAGCGAGTCGGCGATCTCGGCGTGCCGAGCCGGGTCGTCCTCGTCGGAGGTGATGAGCGGCTCGGGCAGCCACTCGCCGACGTAGGTCTCTCGTCGGGCGCGGGCCGAGCGCAACTCGTCGATGGCCAGCCGGGTGACGATCGTCGACAGGTACGCCCGCGGGGACTCGAGCTGTTCACCGCTCTCGAGCGCCCGATGGAGCCGCAGCAGCCCCTCCTGGACGAGATCCTCCGCCTCGCTCGCGCTCCCCAGCATGCGGTAGGCGATCGCGAAGGCGCCGGGCCGCAGCTCCTCGTAGAGAGGCGTGGATTCGGTGCTCTTAGCCGTCACGGTTACCCGAGCCCCGTTGCGAAGCCCTCGCGCCAGCTCGCGTGCCGGGGAGTCCAGCCCAGTTCGCGCTTGGCCTTGGCGTTCGACGCGCCGCGTGCCTCGGTCATCATCACCGTCGCGGTCTGGCCCGCCAGCAGGCGGCCCAGCCAGCGCGGAACGCGGCGGACGGCGGGCGCCTCGACGGCCTCGGCGGCCACGGGCAGCCAGTCGGCCACGGCCGCCGGCTCGTCGTCCACGACGTTGTAGATCCCGCGGCCGCGGCCCTCGACGGCGTTGACCGTGGCATCCGCTGCGTCCTCGATGTGGATGAACGACCAGACCCCTCCGGCGCCGCCGACGAGCGGGAACTGTCGCTTGCGAATCACCTCAACCATCGCGCCCTCCGGCCCCAGGCTGAAGTTGGTCCCGGGACCGTAGAAGGCACCGTACCGAAGCACGACTCCCTCGGTCCAGTCCGATCCCGTGACAGCGTTTTCGAGGTGGCGAATGGCGTCGATCGTGGTTCGCATCTGGTCGGGAGGGCTTTCGTCCAGAGGATCGCCCTCCGACTTCACCGGGCCTCCTGCGCGGGCGTAGATGGCCGGTGCGTAGCTCTGCGCCACGAAGCGGCGCGTGCCCACGGCGCGGCCGGCGGCCAGCAGGTGATTGGTGCCCTCGGTACGCAACCGGTTGGTCTGGGCGAAGTCACGCGCGAAGTGGCGCATGTTCGGGCTATGTGGGATCGCGGTGAGCTGGTGCACGATCGCCTCGGGCTCGGCCGCAGCGACGGCCTGGGCCACCGACTCGGGATCGAGCGCGTCGCCGACCACCGGCCGCCCGCCCAGATCCCGGATCAGCTGCTGCTTGCCCTCGCTGCGGGTCATGCCCGTGACCTCGTGGCCGCGGGCTACCAGGCGGGGAAGCAGCTGCCTGCCAAGCGCGCCAGTCGCTCCTGCAAGGAAGATTCTCATGGTCGTCTCCTTTCGGGTCTCTACTACAGAGACGAGGTGGCGCCGTGCGCTGTGACGCCTCCCGGCGCCGTGCGGCCGTCAGGCCACGTGGGCGAGCACGTTCACGATCGTGCCGCCGGGGTCCTCTACGAAGAAGCGGCGAACTCCCCAGGGCTCGTCGGTCAGGGGATAGACCACGCGCAGTCCGCGTTTGACCGCCTCTGCGTGGGCGGCGTCGACCGCGCTCGGGTCGCCGAGGTCCACGCCGAAGCCGGGTTGCGGATCCTCGAACCCTGGCGGCGAGAGAATGACCTGCGCCGAGGGGTTGGCCGGCGAGCTGAGGCAGAGCACCGGGTCCTCCATCGACACCTCGAGTCCGAGTATCTGCACGTAGAAGTCCGTGGAAGCGGGGATGTCGCGTCCGCTGGGGTAGGGGACGATCCGGATGGGTGGGCGGGCGGTCATCGTTGTCCTTTCTGGTCCGCGCCGCCGGGGGCCTTGAGCTTGCGCCAGCCGCCCGCGCGGTTGTTGGCGATGATCTGAGTGAGCATCGCCTGCAGTGCGGACGCGTTGATCTCCTCGCCCTCGTGGATGGAGATCTGGCGGGCGGTGGCGTTGTCGTGCCCGGCGGTGATGATGTTCTCGGGATCGGGCACGATCGCGCCGTCGTAGAGGAAGACGCAGACGTGCCTCTTCGCGGCCAGCAGCGCGCAGACGTTGCCCTCGAGCACGAAGTAGGGCTGGACGCGTCGCTTGATGGTCTCCTGGACTTCGGGGTCCACGACGTGGACGAGCTCGCGCACCTCGCTGCAAATCGCCCGCTGCCAGTCCGGCAGGCCGTCGATGTAGTCGTCAACGCGCGGGTCGCGATCGGTGCTCATGGTGGGTCTCCTCCCGTGGGTCGGCCTTCGAAGCCAGATAGCGCTGCTCGGGCACGCTGAGCGTGCGCCGCGCCGCCTCGCGGTAGGCGACGCGAGCGGCATCACAAGCGCCGGCCATCTCGAGCAGATGGGCGCGCACGGTGTGGGCTCGGTGGTGGTCGGCGAGCACGGGGTCGGCCGTCGCCTCATCCAGCTCCCGGAGCCCCGCCTCGGGCCCCTGGACCATGGCGATGGCCACGATTCGCCCGAGCGCGGGCATCGGACCGGGCTCGAAGCGGTGCAGCAACTCGTAGAGGCCGAGGATCTGCGGCCAGTCGGTGTCCTCCACGCGCGTCGCCTCGGCGTGGACGGCGGCGATGGCCGCCTGGAGCTGGAAGGGGCCGACGGGAGCGGACGCGAGCGCCGTGCTGACCAGCCGGACCCCCTCGGCGACTCCGGTCCGGTCCCAGCGGCGCGCGATCCTGCTCGGAGAGCGGGACAAGAGTCCCGTCAGGCCGGGTACGCGCCGGCCGGCGAGCGTCGGTGAGCAGCATCAGCGCCAGCAGGCCCGCGATCTCCCCGTCGCCGGGCCTGTCTGCATGGAGCTGCCGCGCGAGCCGGATCGCCTCGGCGCTGAGCTCGACGCGGTGCAGCGCGGCGCCCGAGCTCGCGGTGGAGCCCTCGGTGAAGACCAGGTACAGAACGCGCAGGACCGCGTCCAGCCGTGCGCGCATCTCCGCCTCCGGGGGCAGCGAGAACGTGCCCCCGAGGGCACGGATCCGCTGCTTGGCGCGGCTGATGCGCTGAGCCACCGTGGCCTCGGGCACCAGAAGCGATCGCGCGATCTCAGCCGTGGTCAGCCCGCCAACCGCGCGCAGCGTCAGCGCGACCTGCGACGGCACGGTCAGCGCGGGATGGCAGCACAGCAGGAGCAGGCTGAGCGCGTCGTCTGGCTCAGCCTCCACGCGCTCGGGCGGCATCGGCTCGAGCGTGGCGGCCACCTCCTCCCGCCGTGCCCGCGCCATGTCGTTGCGCCACAGTTCTGTCCAGCGCCGGGACGCGACGGTGACCAGCCACCCCTTCGGGTTCTCCGGTACGCCCTCGACCGGCCACTGGCTCGACGCCGCCAGCAGGGCCTCCTGGAGCGCGTCCTCGCAGCGAGCGAAGTCGCCGTGACGGCGCACGAGCGCTGCCAGCACCGGCGGCGCGACCTCACGCATCCGCGCCTCGATCGCCGCTTGGGCGGTGGCGGTCACAGGTCCATCGCGCGCAGGTCGAGCACCGGCCGCAGCTCCACCTCGGCGACTTCCGCGTCGGGAACACGGGCGGCGATCTCGACTGCCCGCTCGAACGACGACACCTCGACCAGGTAGAAGCCCGCCAGGTGCTCCTTCAGCTCGGCGAACGGTCCGTCGCTCGTCAGCGTCTGCCCGTTGCGGACGGACACGGTGTGAGCCATCGACGAGTTGGCCAGACCTTCGCCCGCCACCAACTCGCCCGACTCGAGCAGCCCGTCGCGCAACTCCATGTGGCGACGCCCGAACGCGCGCATCTCCTCCTCGGTCATGCCGTCGAAGGCGTGCGGGTTCTGGTTGATCAGGATCAGGTAGCGCATGGGGCCCTCCGCTTCGTGGACTGGTCTACCCCGAAGTCGAAGCCGGCGTCCCCGAAATCGACACCGAAGCTCGCGGAGGTGGCCGCACTTGGCCTGCAGACGAGCCGCACATCGCTGACGCACCTCGCGCACAGGACGGGGCTGAAGCGCTCGTCGCTCCTCTCCCTTCTTCAAGTTATACCGAAAAAAAATTCCTCATGAGCAGCTGAGACATGTCCCATACTCGCCCGCCACGAGCCGGGAACGAGCGGAAATGGGAGTGGCAAAATGGCAATGACCGAGCATTCCGTGGTGATCGCCGGAGGAGGCCCGACCGGGCTGATGCTGGCGGGCGAGCTGGCGTTGGCGGGCGTCGACGTCGCGATCGTCGAGCGGCGCACCAGCCAGGACCTCGCCGGATCGCGTGCAGGGGGCCTGCTTTCACGCACCATCGAGGTCCTCGATCAGCGGGGAATCGCCGATCGGTTTCTCGCAGAGGGACAGCAGGTCCAGGTAGGGCAGTTCGCGGGAGCCCGGTTGGACATCAGCGACTTTCCCACCCGTCATCCCTACTCGCTCGGGCTGTGGCAGAACCACATCGAGCGCATCCTGGCCGGCTGGGTCGGCGAGCTGGCCGTGACCTTCTATCGCGGGCGTGAGGTGACCGGTTTCGCTCAGGACGACACGGGCGTGGACGTCGAGCTGTCCGATGGCGAGTCGCTACGGGCTGAATACCTCGCCGGGTGCGACGGGGGACGCAGTCTGGTCCGCAAGGCAGCAGGCATCGAGTTCCCGGGCTGGGATCCGACCACAAGCAGCCTGATCGCCGAGGTCGAGACGGCCGAGGAGCCGGAGCTGGGCCTGCGCCGCGACGCCATCGGTCAGCACGCCATCGGCAGGGTGGAGTACGAGATCCGCGACGGCGAGGTGGTCTTCAAGAATGAGGGGCCGGTGCGGGTCATGGTGACCGAGCAGCACGTCGGATCCACGACCGAACCCACCCTTTGCGATCTGAGCGAGGCGCTGGTCTCCGTCTACGGGACCGATTACGGGGTCCACAGCCCCAGCTCGATCTCCAGGTTCACCGATACGACCCGGCAGGCCGCGGCCTACCGGGAGCGACGGGTCCTGCTTGCCGGCGACGCCGCACACGTGCATGCCCCTGATGGCGGACAGGGCCTGAACACCGGTGTGCAGGATGCGGTGAACCTCGGCTGGAAGCTGGCCCAGGTGGTCGATCGGACGTCGCCCGAGGGCCTCCTGGACAGCTACCACGCCGAGCGCCACCCGGTCGCCGCGCGCGTGCTGCGCACCACGATGGCGCATGTTGCTCTTCGCCGTCCCGACGAACGCATCAAGGCCCTCGGCGAGACCGTCGCCGAGCTCGTCGGCATGGACGAGCCGCGCGAGCGGTTCGCCGCGATGATGTCCGGTCTGGACATCCACTACGACCTGGGCGAGGGACACCCGCTGCTCGGACGTCGCATGCCCGATCTCGACCTGGTCACCGCGGACGGCCCGGTACGGCTCTACACGCTGCTGCACGACGCCCGGCCGGTGCTGCTCAACCTCGGTGAGCCCGGCGGCTTCGATGTCACCGCCTGGGCGGATCGGGTGCGGGTGATCGATGCCCACTACAGCGGCATCTGGAAGCTTCCGGCGCTTGGGGACGTCACCGCCCCCGCCGCCGTGCTGATCCGGCCCGACGGGCATGTGGCCTGGGTGGGAGCGATAGTCGGGCCCGAGCTCACCGACGCGCTGACCAACTGGTTCGGAGCGCCCGCAGCGGCGTCCGCCGCCGGGCCTGGCGGACCAGGATCCGGCTCGACCTAGAGCCCGGTCGGTTGTGGCTACAGCGCTCGCCCCATGCGGCCGCGCACGACGAGCGCCCAGGTGAGGGCGCCGAAGGCCGCCGTCGACGCAAGCGTCCGGACGATGTTCCAGGCGACCCAGGGGGTCGCGAAGTCGTCGCGCACGGCGGCCAGATTCTCGATGCGGTCGGGGTCGCCCGCCTGCTTGATGTCTTCGTTCAGGGGGATGTGGACCGCGAAGGTCACGACGACCGTGACCATGTAGAGGGCCAGGCCGGCGATGATCCAGCGTGCGGTGTCGGCCGAGCCGCAACGACGCGCCCGAAACAGGGCGACCGCCGCGAGCGCCCCAGCACCCAGGAAGGTCAGGGGAAAGGCCGGATTGTCGGCCATCTGTTGCATCGCATCGACGAGCGTGCGGTCGTCAGCCGCAGTCAGGCCCGGCATGACGCCGATCGAGAACGCGTAGACGAGCCCCGCAAGCAGGCCCATGGCGATCACGGCAGCGCCTAGGGCGATGTCGTGCTCCGCGGGATCTCGAGGTTCGAGTAGTACGGGGCCTCGAACGGAAAGCGTTCGGTGATCCAGTGGCGCGCGGCGAGGGACAGTGTGCGGTAGTCGCCTCGCTCGTAGGAGTGCGGCGTCACCCACCAGCTGACGTCGACGTCGTGGCCGAGCAGGTCCGGGGACAGCGGCGTACGCCCGCCCATCGGATAGAAGTAGCAGCACCCGAGATAGGCGCGCTCGGTGTCGCGAACCACGTATGTGAACGACGTGCCCTCGCGGAACTCCAGTTCGTGCCAGACGAGGTCTACGAAGTTGAACTCCTCGCTGACCGCTTCGGTCGGCCAGCTCCCGCCGCGCGTCTGCTGAATCAGCCTGATGCTGGCGTTGATCCCGCGGACGTCGTCGGTCAGATCGTCCCGGGTGATGGCCGTGGCCACCAGGTGCTCATAGGACAGCTCGCGCGGGGCCGTGAAGTTGTCCGGCAACGAGAGCTTCTTGACGAACTGCGTGTAATCCACCGGGACCCCCTCAGACGGTGCGTTGGTAGGTCAGGATCGCGACGCCGTCGCCT
This sequence comes from uncultured Solirubrobacterales bacterium, assembly GCA_963750365.1. GTDB lineage: Bacteria > Actinomycetota > Thermoleophilia > Solirubrobacterales > Thermoleophilaceae > JAAYBF01. The sequence continues at coordinate 1,272,220 of CAVVQE010000002.1, read as the reverse complement.
ACGACTCTCGAGTCGGCCAGCTTCAGCGTCTTCTTGCTGGCGGGGTCGGTGAAGAGGCGCTTGCCGGTGCCGAGGACGACTGGGAAGACCATCAGTCGCAGCTCGTCGACCAGGTCGTGCTCGAAGAGGGCTTGTGCCAGCTGGGCGCTGCCGTGGACGACGATGTTGCCCTCGACTCGGTCTTTGAGCGCCCGTGCCTCCTCGATTGCGTCGCCGTCGAGGACGGTGGTGTTGTTCCACTCGGGGTCGCGGAGCGTCTTGGAGATCACGTATTTCGGCATCGCGTTGAACTTGTCGGCAACCTCGCCCTCCATGGTCGGCCAGGCCGGGGCAAAGCCCTCGTAGGTCAGCCGGCCGAGCAGTTGCGCCTCCGAGTCGAACGTCTCCTCGTCCTTGAACTTCTGTCCCTCGTCGCCGCGGTCGAATTCGAACACCCAGCCGACGTGCTCGAAGTCCTCGTCGCCTCCTGGAGCCTGGATCACCCCGTCGATCGAGATGTACTCGGTGACGATGATTCTGCCCATGCGCTGCCTCTTTCGTTCGGGATTCACGGGCAGGTCTAGCAACGCTCCGGGGCGCCAGCCGGATGCTTCGGCAAACGCGAAAACGATGCCGCGTACGTCGTGCGTGGCTGGTGCGGACCGTGCCGTTTCGGACATTCCCGAAGCATCGGTGACCGTGGGGCGGGGAGCCCTAGGCTCTCGCCGATGCTTCACCACCTGGACTCCGAGGATCTGTCAATTAGTCCCGGGACCTCGAACGACGCCGGGGCTCTGCTTGAGCTTTTCGACGATGCAGTCGCGTGGCTGGTCGCGCGCGGTCAGACGGGCCAGTGGGGGAGCGAGCCCTTCTCCGCACGAGCGACGAACATCACACGGGCTCGACGCTGGGCTGAGTCCGGCGGCCTGTTGTTCTGCGAGGACGACCACGGCCGACGTGTCGGTGCGATCGTGCTGGGTGACGCCCACGACTATGTTCCCGCGCCGACCTGTCCAGAGCTCTACGTGCAGGTCCTGCTGACAGCATCCGCCTGTCGCGGCCTGGGCGTCGGAGCCCAACTGGTCCGTTACGCGGCCGGCATCGCGCGTATTCGCGGGGCCCAGCAGCTGCGCGTCGACTGCTGGGACGGTGTGCCCGAGCTCCCACAGGCCTATCAGCGCCTCGGCTTCACCCGAGTGGGGTCATTCGAGGTGAACGGCTGGCCCGGCGCGATTCTCGTCCGGCCGTTGTGAGAGCCGGAGCAGCAAGCCGATCCAGCGGCGCCAAACGAAAGGGTGGGGAATGAGCGAGGCAGAGCCACGGTATCCACGCGTGCTGCTCAGGAGCGAAGAGAGCCAGGGGCGGGTGTCGGTGATAGCCAGCCGGATGCCGGCGGGTGCCGCGGGCCCGCCCCTGCACAAACACGACTTCGACGAAGCGTTCTACGTGCTCGATGGGGAGCTGACCTTCCAGGTAGGAGGGGAACTGCTGATCGCCAGGGCGGGCGCACTGATGTTCGCGCCCGGCGGGGTGGCGCACACGTTCGCCAATCGCGGGCCTTCGCGCGCGCACTTCCTGATCACGTGCACCCCAGCGGGGTTCGAGCGCGAGTTCGCGCGCCGGGCCGCGCGTTCGGCCGGAGTCGAACCACCCGAGTGGGCGCTCAAGGACATCCCGCCCGTCACGGTGGTGGGACCCAGGATCGGAGAACAGCTCTAGACGACTGGGACCCCCGTCGGTCAAAGCGTCAGTCTGCCTGTGATTAGTAGGGAGACCAGCGCCGTATGCCTGCGTTCGTCCCTGCCAAACCTGGAGCGACGGCTGGAAGATGTGGCGATGGCCGTTGCGACTCCAATCGCACCTCATGCTTCGTCCGCGCAGGCGCGCGCCGTGCGGGTCATCGACGAGGCGCCGCCTCATCTCTACTTCCTGGTCAGTGCCATCTTCCATTCGCTGGGACCGTCCTTCGCGGTCCTGCTGTTTGCCCGTGTCGACGTTCTCGGGGTGGCGTGGCTTCGGATCGCGTCGGCGGGAGTGGTCTTTGCGCTGTGGCGGCGGCCGTGGCGGGTGGTGCGCACATTGGATCGCAACGGACGCTGGTTGTTGGTCGGGTGGGGGGCTGTCCTAGCCGTCATGAACGTCTGCTTCTACAGCGCAATCCACCGGCTTCCGTTGGGGACCGTCGCGACCATCGAGTTCCTGCCCGTGATCGCCCTGGCGGCGATCGGGGCGCGGAGTCCTCGGAACGCAGGGGCGCTCGCGCTCGCGGTAGGAGGGGTGTACCTGCTCACCGATGTGCGCCTGGCCAGCCAGCCGGTTGGCATTGCGCTCGCGTTCGGGAATGCCGTGTGCTTCGCGGCGTACATCGTCCTGGCCGACCGTGTGGCCAAGCGAGAGGGCCTAGGCGGGCTCGACGGCCTGGCCGCTGCGATGCTCATCGCCGCGGTGGTGGTAACGCCCTTCGGGGGCTGGCAGGCGGTCACAGCGGTCGTCGACCCGCTCGCGCTGCTGGCTGGGGTCGGGGTCGGGTTGTCTTCCTCGGTGATCCCGTACGTCTCGGATCAGCTCGCGATGGTTCGCCTGCCCCGTGCCACGTATGCGTTGATGATCTCGCTGCTGCCCGCTTTCGCGACCGTGATCGGGATCGTCGTCCTGGCGCAGATCCCGACCTGGGGCGAGGCGGCGGGGGTCTGCCTGGTCGTGCTAGGCGTCGGGGTGCACCGGCAGAATGCCTAGCGGCGGATGCGGTAGCGGATGTGGGTGGCGTCCGGGGTGTCGATCACCCGGACGATCTCCAGCTCGATCTCCGTCGCCAGGACGTCGAACAGCCGACGGCCATTGCCGAGCAGTACCGGGATCTGATGGATCTGCACCTCGTCAAGGACCCCGGCTTCGAGTGCCCGTTGCGCCGTGTACGCGCCGCGCACCTGCACGTCCTGGTCGCCGGCGGTGGCCTTTGCCAGTTCCATCGCGCTCTCGATCCCGTCGGTCACGTAGGTGACCAATGGATAGCCCCAGCGGGCGGCCGGGCCGGGCGGGCGGTGACTGGGCACGACGATCGGGACGCCGCCATGGCTACCGCCCCAGTGATCCATGAGCTCGGCCGTCCGTCGTCCGGAGAGGACCGCGCCGGCCGCGTTCCACTCGTCCTGGAACTGGCTGGGCCTCCCGGCTGCGTCGGCCCACTTGTGCAGCCGCTCGCCATCTTCGCCACCGAGGAAATCGTCGGGGCCAGCGATGTACCCGTCGAGTGACATCGACATGTCGAGAATTGATGACGACACAGTTGTTCTCCGTTCTTGTGGGCGTGTGCACCCTAGGCAGCGACAGAGGCGACGCGAATTCGTTTCGACGAATCCCGAAGAGCCGGCGACGATGTCCTGGGCGCCGGGCGGCGGCCGGCCGGGCTGTACCTTTTAGTCGTCATGGGGGCGCGTTTCGACGAGCCGCGGCAGCACCTGCCCTTGGCGGAGCTCGACCGGGTGGTGCTGGAGCCCATCCTGTCACCTCTGCCGACTGTCGTGGAGGCGGTGCGGGACGTGATGAGCGATCGTCCGCCGACCGTGCTGACGCTGTGGCAGCGACGCATGCTGCGAGCCACGATGCCCCGACGCGAGCTGCGAGCGCTGACCGCCTTCCGTCCGACCGCGGTGCCCAGCGACGGCGGCCCGAACGAACTCCTGGAGACAGTCGCGGGCGCTGCCATGCGCGACGAGCTCGAGCGGCTGGCAGCCTCTGATGCCGACCAGCTCGGGCTGACCATCGAACAGGCCACGAAGGCGGGCCGCCCGACCGCTCCGTGGATGGTGGTACACCGGGACCCCGGTGGCTGGCTGGAGGATTACATCGGTGCGCTGCGGCGGGTGTGGGCCGAGCTGCAGCCACAGTGGTGGCGTGGGCGTGGTCGACTGGAACGTGAGATCGACCGGATCCAGGGAGCATCGGACACGCACACCGGGGCCGAGGTGCTCATCGACGCGGAGATTCCGGGCCGGATCGAGGATGGCCAACTGGCGCTGCCCAGCCACACCGATCAGTCCGGACGGCTGCGGGTCGCCGGAACCCTGCAGCTGGTTCCTCTCCTGGCCGCCCGTCCAGCAGGCAGTTGGGGTGATGATGACGCTGACCGGCTGCTCAGCGTGCGCTACCCGTTGCCCGCAGAGGGGGTCACGGCCGACGAGGCGACATCGCCCGAGTCGCTGGACGCGTTGCTCGGAGGACCCCGCGCTGCGATCCTGCTGGCCCTGGAGCAACCGCTGAATCCCGGCCGTATGGCCGAGCAGCTGTTCCTGACGCCGAGCGGTGTGACCCACCACCTGTCGGCGCTCGAGGCAGCGGGACTTGTCACGCGCACGCGTGAAGGGCGGAACGTGCTCGTGCGGCGTACGGACCGAGCGAACGCGCTGCTCGCGCTCTACGACCTGGTCTGATGCCGGCGCCGTCGCGCTTGACCTTGGGCGGCGCAAGGCCGCTGATCCGCTAGGCGCGGTCGTACAGTGCGAGCAGGGTGGTCGCGCGGACCGTGCGCTTCACCGTCACGTGACGGTTCTCCCGTGTGCGGGTGATCAGCTGGGCCGCCTCGAGGGCCGCCAGGTGGTGGCTGATCCCGCTGGGGGTCAGAAAGAGTGCGTTGGCCAGGTCGCCGGGATTCTGGGGGTACTCGAGTGCCAGCAGGAGTGAGGCGCGCGAGGGGCCCAGCAGTGCCTCGAGCGATTCAGGGTGAGCCGGCGCTGTCTCGCCCGTCCCGTGTATTGCCGGCAAGCCGTAGCGCAGGCTCAGGAGCCCGTCGCCGTAGTCGTCCCCCCAACTGCTCGCGCCCGGACCGGCAAGCAAGGGGACCAGCTGCAGCGTCCCCGATGCGTGCAAGCGACCGGAGCTCTCCGTGTGGCTGGGCAGCACCAGATCGTTCTTATCCGGCTGACCGGGCATGGTCGGGTCTGCCACCACCTGCGCCAGGGCCCCGGCGTGGGCGGCCACGCGAATCCGCTCGGCTTCGCGCTCGAGCCGGTCCCGGGCGCCTGTCCAGAGCGGACGTACCTCGGCCCACACCAGTCGTACCGCCTCGAGATAGTCCTCCAGCCAACCTCGCGGCTCGCGGTGGGCGACCAGCCAAGGCGCGGTGGGCCGGCCGGCCTTCGTGGCCCGCTCGATGGCCAGGCCCAAGGCGTCGGGGTCGGTGGACGCGACGCGTTCGAACTCGTCCTCTATCGATGCGCCTGGGTGAGCCTCCAGGAGGGGGTTTGGCGCACCATCGCTGGGCATCTGGGTCGGGCGGAAGACCGAGAGTGCTCGCACAGCACGATGCGACAGAACGCCGCGGAGGGCACGCCGCTGCCAGGACGTCAGCACTGCGGGGTCGCGTGTGCCGACCACGTCGCGCACTGCTTCCACGACCGTCGGCAGGGGCGAGACGACAGCTTGCATGGCCATCCCTTCGAGGTCGGTCATGTTGACACGCTGTCGAGCCTGGTTGTCGCGGAGAGCCTGGATGTTGCGGCCCATAATACCCCACTGGGGTATCTCCGGTGAACGTGCTTAGTCGCTTAGCCGCTACGAGACCTCGTAGGCGGCTGCCAGGGCGCTGCGGTAATCGCCGAAACGGGGGCGGCCGCCGCTTGGCCGGGGTCATCCTGCTGACGCGTGCCCCCAACCCCAGGTCCGAAAGGTCGGTACTCGCCATGAACACTCCCGACGTCGTTTCATCGCAGCAGTGGGAGGCTGCACGCCAGCAACTGCGTGTGAGGGAAAAGGAGGTGATGCGCGCCCGCGACGCGCTCGCTGCGGAGCGTCGCCGCATGCCGTGGCAGGCCGTCGACAAGCACTACCGCTTCGAGGGCCCGAACGGCGCCGCGAGCCTGCTCGACCTGTTCGAAGGCCGTCGTCAGCTGCTGCTCTACCGCGCGTTCTACGAGCCGGGCGTATCCGGCTGGCCCGAGCATGGCTGTCCCGGCTGCTCGTTCATGGCCGACCACGTCCCGAACCTTGCCCACCTGAACGCTCGCAACACGACACTCGCGTATGCCTCGCCTGCGCCCCAGGCCGACATCGAGCGCCTGAAGACCCAGATGGGCTGGGAGCACATCCCCTGGTACACGATCACCGACGACTTCGACGTCGACATGGGCGTCGACGAGTGGCACGGCACGAACGCCTTCATACGCGAGGGCGACAGGGTCTTCCGGACCTACCTCACGAATGGCCGTGGCGACGAGGTGATGGCCAACACCTGGAGCTACCTCGACATCACGGCGCTTGGGCGCCAGGAGGAGTGGGAGGACTCGCCCGAGGGCTACCCGCAAGAGCCTCCGTACGTGTGGTGGCGATGGCACGACTCCTACGACACCGGGCCGTCCCAGGAGCACCTCGACCAGATCGCTCGTGTGCAGGCGGCCGAAGCGGACTCCGGCTGACCGCGGGAAACCGAGGTCTGTACTTTGCGGACCGTCGGTCATGGTGTTTTCACGATGATCATCGCGCGGCGGGGGGCTGCACGGACGGCGGTGTCGCCGCCCGACCGCACCGTGCTCCTGCTGCTCGCGCTCTATGCGTGCTGGGGCTCGGCGATCCCCGCGATGAAGCTGATGGTCGACACGGTGCCGCCGCTCGGCGGGGCGGCGCTGGTCTTCTTGGTCGCCGGGCTCGCGCTCGCTGTGGCGGCGCTTGGCCGGCCCGCGCCCACGCGGGTGCAGCTGCGGCACTTCGCGGTCGCCGGCGTGTTGCTGCTTGTCGGCGGGCAAGGACTCGCGATGGTGGCGCTGACCGAGGTGACCGCCAGCCTCGGCGCGATCCTCGCGGCGACGATCCCGCTGTGGGTAGTGCTCTTGGGCGGGTTGATCGGCACGTCCGTGTCGGTCGGGTCGCAGGTGCGGCTCGGCGCCGGGTTCGGCGGCATCGCGATCGTGGTCCTGACGGCGCCGGACAGCGCGATCGGCGGAGCCCCGTGGGCGGTCGGGGCATTCTGCGTCGCGCCGATCCTGTGGGCCGCGGGGAGCCTGCTGACCGCGCGCGGCGGACCACCTGCCGATCGCGTGGTGGCCAACGCGGTTCAGCTGGTCGCCGGTGGCACGGTGTTGTTGCTGCTCGCGCTAACGCTCGGCCAGCTCGATCCGGCTCGTTGGTCGGACGTCAGCTCGATATCGATCGGGGCGGCGGTATTCCTGCTCGTCTTCGACTCGCTCGTCGGCTTCATGCTCTACACACGCCTACTGGCCAGCGCTCCGGCGCCGCTGGTCAGTACCTATGCCTACGTCACACCGCTTGTCGGCGCCGTGATGGGCGCGACCGTGCTGGACGAGCCGCTCTGGGCCGGCGCGTTTGTCGGAGCGGCCTTGGTGCTCGGCGCGGTCGCGCTCGAGCTGCGCGGGCGATGATGTGTGGTTCGATGTCGAGAAGGCGCGGCCGGCTTCGCTCACGTTGTGAAGGGCCTCGACAGGCGCGGCCCACGACACCAGGAGACCACCATGCCGCAGGATGGGAAGACCGAGCCGACGCCCGCTCGTCCGCCGGTCGTCAGCCAGGACGAGTGGGACGGGGCGCTGGCGGCCCTGCTCGAGCGCGAACGGACCGTCGCCGCCGCGATGCACGAACTAGCTGCCGCACGGAAGCGCATGCCGATGGTGCGGGTCGAGCACGACTACGCGTTCGAGGGTCCAGACGGGCGGCGGTCGCTGCTCGAGCTGTTCGACGGACGCAGCCAGCTGATCCTCTACCGGTTCTTCTTCGAGGAGGGTGATGACGCCGGGTGCGTCGGCTGCTCGTCTGTCGCCGACGGCATCCCCCAGCTCGGCCTCCTGCATGCTCGCGACATCACCTTCGCGATGGCATCCTCGGCATCCCAGGCGGACCTCCGCGGCTACGCCGAGCGCATGGGCTGGACGGACGTGCCCTGGTACACGATCCGCAGCGAGCGCTTCCCGGCGGACTTCGGCGTCGACGAGTGGTTTGGCTTCAACGTCTTCCTGCGCGACGGCAACGACGTCTACCGCACCTACTTCCTGCAGCACGGAGCGATGGTGCAATGGATCGGCAGCCTCTGGAGCCTGTGGTCCTTGACGCCCTATGGCGCGCAGTCCGAAGACGAGGACCTGCCCGAGGGTTGGCCGACGGCGCCGGGGTCGTTCTGGTTTCGCCGTCACGACGAGTTCGACGATCCGCCGCCCTCGCGTCGACCCCGATGATCGCGCCTGACGGCCGGAGCTCAGTCAGAATCCATGTGTCCCGGCCTTCGCCCGGTGCTCGCCAGCGAGGAGTTCGGTGACGTCGTAGCAATTGCCGGCCGGGTACGCCATGAAACGGATCAGACACGCTCTCGGCTACATCGACGAGGTGATCTGGCTGGCGATCTGGCTGGTCGGTTTGGCCTGCGTGGTCGTAGCGGTGATTGGTGGTGCCAGCGTGGTCGAGGTCGGCCTGCTCGTTCTTGTGACGATCGCAATCGCGTTCAGGTGGGCCACCCGTAGCAACGTCTGGGACTGGCTGCATCGCCGCGAGCCCTGAGCCGACTCGTCTTCGAACCTTGGTCGCCGCGACGAGCGGCGTCACCGCGGACCCCTCAGCTATCGAGCCGCGGCGGTTGGCCGGCCGATAGGGCCAGCGTTTGCGCGCTCAACGGACGGGTAGCGGCGCGCTCATGGCGAGGTCCGATGGGGAGGGCCTTGGGGAAGCCCTCCAAGGTGAGGAGCGGCGCTTCAACAGGGGCGCTTTTCTACTCGGCATCGGTTTCGGCGGCTTCGTGGACGGGATCGTTCTCCATCAGCTGTTGCAGTGGCACCACATGCTCACCGCTACCGGCGACCACCCCGCCAAGACGGTTGCCGGCCTCGAAACGAACACGGTCTGGGACGGCCTGTTTCACGTCAGCACGTGGATCGCCGCGTTCGTCGGAATCATGCTGCTGACCACGGCCATGCGGGCCGGTTACCGCGCCGCAGCGAGCCACCAGTTCGGCCTCCTGCTGATCGGCTGGGGCACGTTCAATCTGGTCGAGGGCATCGTGGACCACCACATCCTCGGTATTCATCACGTTCGCGACGATGTCGGAGCCCCGCTCGGGTGGGACCTCGCGTTTCTCGCTTTGGGTGCTCTGCTCGTCGCCGGGGGCCTGCTGCTCAAGCGGCGCGGCGAGCACGAGACCCGCGCTGCCTTACGCACGCGCCCGGCCGCAGCCTGACGATCCCACGGGAACCCTCGTCAGCTCTGCCGCGAAGCGGAGCTCCGGAGGGCTCAGCGAGGTGGTTCCCCTCCGGCTTTCCTGAAGCGGCTGATGGGATTCGAACCCACGACCTTCTGCATGGCAAGCAGACGCTCTAGCCAACTGAGCTACAGCCGCACGAACGCGACATCATAGCCGGGACCGGCGGCCCCGCCGGGTGACCTGAGGAGGACGGTATGGCGGACAAGGTGCTGATCAACCTGGCGACGGGCCTGGAGGACAGCGAGCGTGTGATGATCGCGTTCCTGGTCGGCGGTGCGGCGCTTGAGAAGGGACGCCCGGTCGCGATGTTCCTGACCAAGGAGGCGGTGCGGCTGGCGCTGCCGGGTCACGCCGACGCCGTTGCGTGCGACGGCTGCCCGCCGCTGGCGCGGCTGTTCGAGCAGTTCGCGCAGGGCGGCGGAGAGCTGCTGGTCTGCCCGATCTGTGTGGACACGCGCAAGCTCGATGCCGACACCTTCGTGGACAACGCGCGCGTGGCCGGGGCGACCCCGATGTGGGAGTGGCTCGGCGACGAGGGCGGCACCGTGTTCAGCTACTGATCGCCATCTCGGCGGCGGGTCGCGACCGGTCCTGGCCACCTGGATCCTCGGTGGCTCGCCGCGGCGGCTCGCGCGGCAGCAGCAGCGACAGCAGTGCGGCGGGCAGCGGCAGACAGGCGACGATCCAGAGCACGGTCTCGATGCCGTGGGCGTCGGCCACCACGCCAAGGATGGTGGCCACCACACCGCCCATGCCGATGGCCAGCCCGAGCGTGACTCCGGACGCCAGGCCGGGCCGGTTGGGCAGGTACTGCTGGCCGAGCACCACGGTCACGCTGAAGCTGGCGATGATGACCAGCCCGATCAGCGCCAGCACGGCGAAGCCGGCGCCGGGCCCCACCAGCGGGAAGACGATGACCAGCGGCATCGAAGCCAGGATGCTGCCGACGAGGACCCGCTTGGGGCCGATCGTGTCCACCAGCTGCCCACCGATCAGCGTGCCAAGGGCGCCCGCGACCAGCATCGCCGTCAGCGCGGCGTTGGCTGTGCCCTCGCCGGTGCCCAGCCGTGTGACGAACCACAGCGGGACGAACGCCTGGAGGCCGAAGTAGACGCCCGAGCGGATGGCCACGATGCCGCCGAGCACGCTGAAGGGCCCCCACTGGTCCTGGCGCCGCACGCCGCTGGCGGCCGCGGCCGCCTTGCGCGCCCTCTCCAGCTCGTGCAGGTGGGGGAGGTTGCGCTGCAGCACCACCGCCATGATCGCCGGCAGCACCACCAGGCCCAGCGTGCCCGGCAGCCCGAAGATCAGTATCAGCGGGGTGGTCAGCAGCGGCCCGAGCGCGAAGCCCACGTTGCCGCCCACGGAGAACATGCTCATGCCGCGCCCGCGCCGCGCGCCGGCCGCGATGCCCGCGTAGCGCGCGCCCTCAGGGTGGAAGGCGGCAACCCCGATGCCGCTGACCGCGATCGCCGCCACGGTCAGCGCGTAGCTGTCCAGCAGCCCGACCACGGCCAGGCCCGCGCCGGCCAGCGCCACGCCGGCCGGCATCAGCCACGACTGGCGCACGCGGTCGGACATCAGGCCGAACAGCGGCTGGATCAGCGACGAGCCGATCGTGGCGGCCAGGACCAGCGACCCGAGCGCCGCGAACGAGTAGCCGCGCGCGGCCGCCAGGAACGGCAGCAGGGCGGGAACCGCGCCCTGGCAGGTGTCGGTGCAGGTGTGGGTCAGGCCCAGCAGCGTCAGCCCGCGACGGTCGAGCGGGCGGTCGTAGCCCGTCACGCGGCCACGCCGTCCAGCGCGATGGAGCACACCGACCGCCGTGCGCGTTCGGCATCCCAGCCGTGCTCGTGGCGTAGATGCCGGTAGGTGTGGGCCACCAGGTTGATCAGCACGGTGGCGGTCTCCTCGGCGTCGGTCTGGGCCAGCGTGCCGTCGGCGGCGCCGTCGGTGAGCAGACGCCGGTAGGGAGCCACGAACGCGTCGCGCGTGAGCGCGGGCCGGCCCTCCTCGTGGTAGATCGCGTCGCGTCCGGCGGCGTCCAGCGCGGCGCCGAGCGCCAGGTTCTTCTCGGCCAGGCGGCACTCTGCCTCCAGCGCCGCGCCCAGACGCTCGCGCGCGTTGCCCGGTGCGGCCAGCGCGGTGAGCATGACCTCACGGTGCTCGGCCTCCAGCCGTGAGGCCAGCGCGCGCAGCACGGCGTCGCGTGAGACCCCGCGCCGGTGCAGCGTCATGCGCGAGACCCCGGCCTCCTCGGCGATCCGCTCCAGCGTGGCGGCCTGCCACCCCTGCCGCTCGATCGCACGGTGGGCGGCGTCCAGCAGCTGGGGGTCGACGGCGGATGGCGCGGGGGTCTGGACGCTCACTGTTACACGAGCGTAACAGCAGCGTTACGAGGACGCACCGCTGGCGACGGAGGTGCGATGATGCCCGCGCCGGCATGGGCAACTTCGCCACAGACACCGCCGTGCAGCCCACCGGCGACGGGACGTTCTCGTGCGAGATCGGCGCCGACTGGTGGGTGGTCGCCGGGCCCAACGGCGGTTATCTGGCTGCGATCGCCGTCCGCGCACTCGAGGCCGGACTCGAGGTGGGCGACCGGCCGCTGCGCTCGCTGACCATGCACTACATGCGTGCCCCGCAGGCCGGCCCCGCCACGGTGGAGGTGGTGACCGAGCGCCAGGGCCGCTCGGTCACCTTCGCCCGGCTGCGGATGCTCCAGGACGGCAGGCCGTTCGCCACCGGGCTGGCCGTGCTGGCCCGCGGCGGCGAGTCGATGACGCTGGCGGCGGCCGGCGCGCCCGACGTGCCGCCACCGCAGGCGATCGCCGCGCTGGCAGACCACGAGCAGGCGCTTCCGTTCGTTCGGCAGTTCGAATATCGGCCCGCCGTGGAGCCCGCCGCCGGCGACGAAGCCGTGGCAGGTGGCTGGCTGCGGCTTCGCGATGGAGCACAGCAGCTGGACAGTGCGCTCCTGGCCGCGCTGTGCGACTGCTGGTTTCCCGCCATCTTCTCGGCGGTCGCCGAGCCGCTGGCCGTGCCGACGCTGGACTTGACGATCCACTTCAGAGCCACGCTGCCCGCTCCCGCGGGCTGGGCGCTCGGCAGCTTCGTGACGCGCACGGTGGGCGACGGCCTGCTGGAGGAAGACGCCGAGCTGTTCGGCGAGGACGGGCGGCTGCTGGCGCAGTCACGCCAACTCGCGCTCGCGCGCTGACACGCCGCGGCCCGGAGTAGGCTCGACCTGGTGATGCGCAGGACCAAGATCGTGGCCACCATCGGCCCGGCCTCCGACGACCCGGAGACGCTGGCCCGGCTGGTCGAGGCCGGCGTGGACGTGGCCCGCCTGAACTTCGCCCACGGGACCTTCGAGGGCATGGCCGCCACGGCGGAGCGGGTACGCGACGCCGCCAGCCGCGCGGGTCGCCAGGTGGCAATCCTCCAGGACCTGCCGGGCCCCAAGCTGCGCATCGGCCCCGTGAAGGGCGGCTTGGCCGAGCTGGCGCCGGGCGACACGCTGACGCTGGTCTGCGGCAGCGATGAAGAGGGCGACCACACCCGTCTGTCGGTGACGTGGGCCGGCCTTTGCGATGCCGTGGGCGCCGACGACATCGTCTACCTGTCCGACGGCGCCGTGCGCCTGCGGGTGAAGGCCATACGCGGCCAGGAGGTCGAGACCGCGGTCGAGGTGGGGGGCGGGGTCACGTCGCGGCAGGGCCTGAACGTGCCCGGCGAACTGTCGGCGCTGCCGGCGGTGGCCGAGGACGACATGGAGAAGCTGCGCTTCGGCGAATCGATCGGCGTGGACCTGGTGGCGCTGAGCTTCGTCCGTCGGCCGGAGGAGATCACCGAGCTACGCAGCCACACCGACACGCCGCTCGTGGCCAAGATCGAGAAGCCGCAGGCCGTGGACAACCTCCAGGCCATCGCACACGCTGCCGACTGCCTGATGGTGGCGCGCGGCGACCTGGGCATCGAGATGGACATCGAGCGCGTGCCCCTGGTCCAGAAGAACATCATCCGCACGGCCGGGGAGCTGGCGCGCCCGGTGATCACAGCCACGCAGATGCTGGACTCGATGGTGGTCTCCTCGCGCCCCACGCGCGCCGAGGTGGCCGACGTGGCCAACGCGATCATGGACGGCACCGACGCCGTCATGCTCTCCCAGGAGACCGCGATCGGCGCCCACCCCGTGGAGGCGGTGAAGATGATGGACGCCATCGCCCGCACCACCGAGGGCGACCTGCCGCTCGAGCAGTGGAACCATCACCGCGTCCTGCGTTCGGAGCGCGCCGAGCACGACCCCGCCTACACCGTGGCCTACAACGCCTGCGACGCCGCGATGCAGTTGGACCTGGCCGCGCTCGTGGTGCCCACGCTGTCGGGGCGCTCGGCGCGGATCATCTCGGCGCACCGCCCGCGCGTGCCGATCTACGTGCTCTCGCCCGATCCCGTGGTGGTGCGCCGCGCGTCGCTGATGTGGGGCGTCGAGGCGGCGTACATGGAGTCCCACGACGTCACCGAGCAGCTGATCGCCGAGGCCGCCCGGCGGGTCGTGGAGCTGGGCTGGGTCAAGGCAGGGGAGAGGATCGGGATTACTGCCGGGCTACCCAGCGGGCAGCCCGGCACGACCAGCCTGTTCCAGATCCAGCGCGCGGGTTAGCGCCGGGCCTTACGGCCGATCGCCTTCTGGAAGGTCTTGGCGATCAGCTTGTAGCCCGCCTTGTTGGCGTGGATGTCCGGTCCGCGCGGTGCGGCGGCGCACATCCACGTGTACTTGCAGATGTTGGCCACGGCCACCGGCACGCCCGCGCGGCCGCTGTAGGTGGTGGTCTGCGAGAACGGCTTGTAGGTGCCGAACGCGGTGCCCACGTCGGCGATCTTGAAGCCCTGCTTCTTGTACGCCTTGACCAGCTCGGTGTTGAACTGTTCCTTGGCGATCTTGACCGTGGCCTCGGCCAGGCCCGGATTGGTGAACCACGACTGCAGGAACGGGTTGTAGAACGTCATGCCCACCAGCGTCACGTTCTTGCCCGCGGCCTTTCGCAGCCGTTTGGCGATCAGCGGCGTGTTCTTCTTCAGCCGCGCCAGTCCCGCGGTCACACACGGCACATCGAGCTTGCCGCCCTGGGCGCACGAGGCCACGTCGTTGGCGCCGATGTCGATCGTCACGAAGCTGACCTTCTTGCGGTTCTTCTTCAGGTACTTCTCCGCGGCCGCCAGCTGCGAGGTCTTGGCGCTTCTGTTCTTGTAGGGCGTCTTGAGCTTGGGGCTGCAGGGCTTCTTGCCCTTGTAGATGGTCTCGCTGGTGGCGCCGCCGCAGCCGAAGTTCACGAGCTTGGTGCCGGCCAGCTTGGCCAGCTGGGTGGCGTAGCCATCGCGGGTGTTGCGGTTGCCACCGCCCGCCTTGGGCTGGACGCCGGCAGCGAGCGAGTCGCCGAGGGCCACGGATACCTTCCTGGGCTTGGCCGCGTCGGCGGCCGAAGGCACCAGCGCCATGAGCGCGATGCTCAGCGCGGCGGCAAGCAGACTGGGACGGTGCTTCACAGGGGAAATCCTCTCCTCGACGGGACGCCTTACGCGGGACACCCTAGTGCCGTTTTGGCGCCGGCGCCAACGTGCGTGCGAACACCGGGGAGCCGGGTAGTCCGGTACCGTCCCGGCCCCGCCGACCGATGCCAGCCACCGAGGAGCAAGCCCCCGCCGTGAGCCAGACCGCCGCCGCGACCCAGAACAAGAAGCTCCAGTCCTGGGTGGATCAGATCGCCGCCCTGACCAAGCCCGACGATGTCTACTGGTGCGACGGCTCGGCCGAGGAATACGACACGATGTGCCAGCAGCTGGTGGACGCGGGCACCTTCCGGCGGCTGTCCGACGCCAAGCGCCCCAACAGCTACCTGGCCTGGTCGGACCCCTCCGACGTGGCCCGGGTCGAGGACCGCACCTACATCGCCTCAGAGCGCGAGGAGGATGCCGGCCCGAACAACAACTGGCGTGCCCCGGCCGAGCTGCGGGCTGAGCTTGAGCCGCTGTTCGACGGCTCGATGCAGGGCCGCACGATGTACGTGGTGCCGTTCTCGATGGGCCCGTTGGGCTCAGACACCGCGAAGATCGGCGTGCAGGTCACCGACTCGCTCTACGTGGTGGTGTCCATGCGCATCATGACCCGCATGGGCCAGGGCGCCCTGGACGCGCTCGGGGAGGGGGAGTTCGTGCCGTGCGTGCACTCCATCGGCGCGCCGCTGGAGCAGGGCCAGGAGGACGTGCCGTGGCCCACCAACGCCGACACCAAGTACATCGTGCACTACCCCGAGACGCGCGAGATCTGGTCGTACGGCTCGGGCTACGGCGGCAACGCGCTGCTGGGCAAGAAGTGCATGGCGCTGCGCATCGCCTCCGTGCTGGCCCGCGACGAGGGCTGGCTGGCCGAGCACATGCTCATCCTCAAGCTCACCTCGCCCGAAGGTGACGTCAAGTACGTGACCGGCGCGTTCCCGTCCGCCTGCGGCAAGACCAACCTGGCCATGCTCATCCCGACCCTGGCCGACTGGAAGGTCGAGACGGTTGGCGACGACATCGCTTGGATGAAGTTCGGCGACGACGGGCGGCTGTACGCCATCAACCCCGAGGCCGGTTTCTTCGGCGTGGCCCCCGGCACCGGCGAGAAGACCAACCCGAACGCGATCGCAGCCATCCGCGAGAACACGATCTTCACCAACACCGCGCTGACCGACGACGGCGACGTGTGGTGGGAGGGCCTGACCGAGGAGCCGCCCGCCCACCTGGTGGACTGGCACGGCAACGACTGGACGCCCGACAGCGACGTCCCCGCGGCCCACCCCAACTCGCGCTTCACGGTGCCGGCCGACCAGGCGCCGTCGATCGCCCCCAACTGGGAGGACCCCGAGGGCGTGCCCATCGACGCCTTCCTGCTCGGCGGCCGCCGCGCCACGGTGGTGCCGCTGGTGCGCGAGGCCTTCGACTGGGAGCACGGCGTGTTCATGGGAGCGACCATGTCCTCCGAGCAGACCGCTGCCGCGTTCGGGCAGGTCGGCCAGCTGCGCTTCGACCCGTTCGCCCAGCTGCCCTTCGCCGGCTACAACATGGGCGACTACATGGCGCACTGGCTCAAGCTCGGGGCCAAGCCGGGTGCCCAGCTGCCGAAGATCTTCTACGTCAACTGGTTCCGCAAGGACGCCGACGGGGGCTTCATCTGGCCCGGGTTCGGCGAGAACAGCCGCGTGCTCGAGTGGATCTTCCGCCGCTGCGACGGCCAGGGCGAGGCCGTCGAGACGCCGATCGGGCTCGTGCCCACGGCCGAGGACCTGAACACCGACGGGCTGGACCTCTCGGCCGAGGACCTCGACCTGCTGCTGTCGGTCGACGAGGAGGCCGTCAAGGCCGAGCTGCCCCAGATCGAGGCCAGCCTGGACGAGTACGGCGACCACCTCCCGCAGGCCGTGCGCGCCCAGCTCGACGCGCTCAAGCAGAAGCTGGGCCAGTAGCCTGAGCTGACCTCGATCGACACGTCGTCGCCCGCCCCTGAAGCTCAGGTGGCCGGTGGCCTTGCCTGCCTCGGGCAGCGGCGACGGCTTGGTGAGGGTGCGTGCCGGCGCTTCCGTAACACTTGCGCGACTTTCGCAACGCTCGCCCCGGTCGTACCCGCAGCGTCACGACTTCCGCCCAGCATGCGGACGGAAGTCGTGACGCTGACATGGGCCGGCCGGTGCGAGTGTCACGGCCGAGTTACAAGTGCGCCGGGACGGTTACGACTCTCCGCCGCACCCCGCCGCACCCAGCCGTTAGTCCTCGCGCGATCTCAAAGGCTGCCGCCCGGCCGACCATCGCACCGGTTCTCTAGGCTGGACCGGCCCCGGCGCCGTGGCGGAGTGGCTACGCAGCGGCCTGCAAAGCCGCGTACACCGGTTCGATTCCGGTCGGCGCCTCTGTCTACGAGCACCCCAACTCGGCGATCTGCCTCGCGTGGTAGTCCTTCCGGCCATGGCGCCCACCACGTGTCACATGTCGATCTCGCTCGACGGCTTCGTCGCCGGCCCCGACCAGGATCGCGACAACCCGCTTGGCGTTGGAGGGAGGGCGGTCCACGAGTGGCATCTCGGCGACGTCACCCGCGAGGCCGACGCGACCGCCCAGGGCTGGCTGATGCGCCCGCGCGGCGCCTACGTGATGGGCCGCAACATGTTCGGCCCGATCCGCGGGGCCTGGGACGAGGACTGGCGCGGATGGTGGGGTGACGAGCCGCCCTACCACGCCCCCGTCTTCGTGCTCACCCACCACGCGCGCGACCCGGTCGAGATGGCGGGCGGCACCACCTTCTACTTCGAGACCGGCGGCTTCGACGCCGCCTTCGCCCGGGCGCAGGAGACCGCGGGCGACGACGGCGTGGACATCGCCGGTGGCGCCTCCGCGGTGCGTCAGGCGCTGGCGGCCGGCGTCGTCGACGAGCTCACGCTCGATATCGCGCCGGTCCTCCTCGGGGCCGGCGAGCGGCTGTTCGATGGCGTGGAGGCTCTCCGGCTCGAACCGGTCGAGGTGCTGCACTCGCCGGCGGCGACCCACATCAGGTACGCCGTCGGGGGCTGAGTCAGGCCACGACCCCGCGCCCGGGGGCCGGGTCCACCGTGCGCCTCCGTTAGCGCCCCTAGGCCAGCGCGGTCTGCTGCGAAGCCACTGCGGCCAGCTCGGCCATCGAGCCGATCGGCCTCGTGCCCGGCGGACCGTTCCATTCGCCCCAGCCCTCGCCGCCGAGCAGCACCGGCGCGCCCGAGGCGGCGATCGCGGTCGCCGCCGCGCGGGCGCTCTCGGCCGTCCAGGGGTTCGAACAGGACACGCATACGCCGTCGGCGTCGGCGGCGGCGTGCACCAGCTCGGTGGCCGTCAGCGTCAGCGCCCGGCGCGTCCGCAGCCCCGACGCCGCCAGGGTGGCAGCGGCCATGCGCGCGCCCACGCAGTGCTCGTCGCCCGCGATGATGGCCACCAGCCAGCCGGAACCGGGGCCACCGCCGTGGATCGGGACCAGGCGGTCCAGCAGCGAGTCCGCGGCGGTCGAGGCGAAGCGCTCCTGGGTGTAGCGCACCAGGCCCTCCGGCCAGCGCTCGCCGATGCGGCACATCGCCGGCGCCAGCACTTGGTCGAACAGCTCCAGCAGGCCGAGGCCTGCGTCGAATGCGTCGTTCGCGGCGGCGTGCGCCCTGACGGCGTTTCCCGCGCCGAGCGCGTCCATCATGCGGCGCGTCAGGCGGTCGTGCTCGCTGGCCAGGATCACCCCTCCACTATCGGGCAGATCGCTCGTTTCCGCGCGCGCCGGATCGCAGCGGTGGCGACACTTACATCAATCGATGTCAAGGTCGGCTATCGTCTTGCCCCATGGCCGAGCGAGGTGCCCCGCCGAAGGTCCCGCGTCTGCAGCGCCGAGCGCTGCGGTTCATCAGCGCGTTCACGTCGCCGCTGCTGCCCGACGACTACCTAGAGCTGATCAACCCACTGTGGTCCACGCGCGAGCTGCGCGGCAAGGTCGTGGAGGTCAACGAGGAGACCCCCGACGCCGCCACGGTGGTCATCAAGCCCGGCTACGAGTGGGAGGGCCACGAGCCCGGTCAGTACCTGCGCATCGGGGTCGACCTGCACGGCCGCCGTCACTGGCGCGCGTACTCGCTGACCTCGGATCCCAAGCGCGAGGACGGCTGCATCTCGATCACGGTCAAGAACGTGGACGAGGGGGTCGTATCGCCCTACCTGGTGCGCAAGGGCCCGTTCGGCGCGATCGTCGGCCTGGGCGGCGTGGAGGGCGACTTCCTGCTGCCCGACCCGGTCCCGGAGAAGCTGCTGTTCATCAGCGCCGGCAGCGGCATCACCCCGATCATGAGCATGCTCCGCTCGCTGGACCACGAGGGTGATCTGCCGGACACGATGCACATCCACTCCGCGGGCACCCCCGAGGAGGTCATCTTCGGGGACGAGCTGCGCGCGCTGGCCGACAAGCACGAGGGTTTCAAGCTGCACGAGCAGCACACCGCCACCGACGCAGGGCGCATGACGCCCGCCGACCTGGACCGGTTGTGCCCCGACTGGAAGGAGCGCACCGCCTACATCTCCGGCCCGCCCGAGCTGCTCGAGGCGCTGGAGAACCACTGGAGGGAGCACGGCGATCGCGAGCTCCTGCACATGGAGCGCTTCCAGCCGATCCTCGGCGGCGAGGACGTCGAGGAGGGCGAGGGCGGCACGATCAAGTTCCTCAAGAGCGACACCGAGGCCGAGAGCGACGGCTCCCAGCCGATCCTCGTGGCCGGCGAAGAGGCCGGCCTGGAGCTGGATTACGGATGCCGCGAGGGCATCTGCCACACCTGCGTCGGGACCTTGAAGTCGGGTCGGATACGAGACCTGCGAACCGGGAAGGTGTCAGGTAGCGACGGCGAGACCATCCGCACCTGCATCAACGCACCCGAGGGCCCGATCGAAATCGAACTCTGAGAGCTACGGAGGAGAGCGCATGCCCACCGAGATGGAAAACCCGCTGCACAAGCTGACGCCGGAACAGATCGAGGCGATCGGCCAGGAGTTCGACGATCTTCACGACGAGGTGTTCGACTCCCTCGGCGAGCGCGACGCCGCCTACATCCGCGGCATCATCAGCCTGCACCGCCGGCTGGTTCTGATCGGACGGGTGGAGCTCCTGGCTGCCAGGTGGGCGCCGATGTGGCTGCTGGGCACCGCCACGCTGGGCGCGGCCAAGATCCTGGAGAACATGGAGATCGGCCACAACGTGATGCACGGCCAGTGGGACTGGATGAACGATCCGGTCATCAACTCCCAGGTGTGGGACTGGGACACCGCCTCCACCAAGGAGGCCTGGAAGCACTCGCACAACTACATCCACCACACCCACACCAACATCCGCGGGCTGGACAAGGACCTGGGCTACGAGGTCATGCGCATCGACCCCAACCAGCCCTGGCACCCGCGCTATCTGGGACAGCCGATCATGAACCTGTTCCTGATGGCCTTCTTCGAGTGGGGCGTGGCCGTCCACGACCTGGACATCGACGCCATCCGCGCGGGCGAGAAGAAGTGGGCCGACATCAAGCACGATCTCAAGGGCATGGGCGGCAAGGCGCGCGCCCAGGTGACCAAGGACTACATTGCCTTCCCGGCCCTGAGCGCGGGGATCGCCACCGGCGTCGAGATGGGTGTGCGCAAGCTGGTCGATTCGCGCCGCCCGCGGTCGCGCAAGCTGGCCGACCGGCTGCGCCGCAAGCCCGCGCCGCCGACCGCGGCGGAGCTGGCCCTGGAGACGTTCCGCAGGACGTTCTGGGCCGACTTCACGGCCAACATCATCCGCAACGTGTGGACCAACGCGATCATCTTCTGCGGGCACTTCCCCGACCAGACGTACACGTTCAGCCAGGAGGAGACCAAGGACGAGACCCGCGGCGCGCGCTACGTGCGCCAGCTGCTGGGCGCCGCCAACATCGACGGCGGGCCGATGTTCCACATCGCCTCCGGCAACCTGGGCTACCAGGTCGAGCACCACCTGTACCCGGACATGCCCAGCACGCGCTACGGCGAGATCGCGCCGAAGGTGCGCGAGATCTGCCAGCGCTACGAGCTGCCCTACAACACCGGGCCTTTCCTGCAGCAGTGGGGGATGGTGCAGCGCACGATCCTGCGGCTGGCGTTCCCGGGCGGCAAGCCGCGGCCCAAGCCGGGTCCCTACAAGGGGCCCAAGGTGCGCGAGTCGGGCGAGCGAGCCACACAGGTCGCCGCCTGAGTTTTTGGCGACGCGCTTCGCGCAAATTGGTTACATTCGGCGCATAGGCCGACGACGCTGGGGACCGAGCGTCCCCTCCGCCGGCTGGGGATTGAGAGGAGATATGCGATCCCTGGGCGCCCCCGCGCACCAGCTTGCGCGGGGGCGGTTCTTCTTGGCTATGGCGCTGTGCATGGTGGTCGCCGCGCTGGGCGCCCCCGGGCCGGCCGGGGCCGCCACCGGCGACACCGCGCTGCGCTTCGCACGGCAGCTGGCCGCGGCCGGCCCGCGCCCTGCCACGAGTGCCAACGAGGCGCGCGCCCAGCGCCTGTTGGCAGCGCGCCTGCGGCGCGCCGGCATGCCCGTGTCGGTCCAGCGCTTCCGCGTGCCGGGCAAGGGCAGCTCGACCAACACGATCGGCGTGCGCCGCGGCCGCGGGCGCTGCGTGCGCGTGGTCATGGCCCATACCGACACCGTCGCCCGCTCGCCGGGCGGCAACGACAACGGCTCCGGCGTGGGCGCGCTGGCCGAGCTGGCGCAGCGGACCCGCGGCGGCGGGCTTCCGTGTGAGCTGTGGCTGGTGGGCACCGGCGCCGAGGAGCGGCTGTTCACGGGCGCGCGCGACCACCTCGGCGCGCTGGCGCTGGCCCGGCTGGTCCGGCGCAATCGCGGCGCCCGGCGGCTGCGCTGGGCGCTCGCGCTGGACGAGGTCGGCCGCCGGCGCTCGCTGGTGCTGCGCTCGCCGGCCCGCGCGCCACGGCGTGGTGTGGAGCGGGCGATGGCCGCGGCCGCGCGCCACGAGCGCGTGGGCCTGAGCTGGCGCCGTGACGCCTCGGGCGGGCTGTCCGATCACCGCGAGTTCCACCTGCTGGGCCTGCGGGCGATGAAGCTCGGCAGCAGCGCCTCGTGCTACCACCAGTCGTGCGACAGCGCCGCAAAGCTCGACCGCGTGGCCCTGGGCCGCCACGTGCGCGTGGTGGCCAGGGCGCTGACGGCGCGCTGACCTCGCGGCCTCGCGCGCTCGGCTCGGTTGTCGTTTCGGGGCGGGTACGGTCAGAGAGTGACCGCGCGGCAGCGCATCCTCGCGTTCGGGTCGACGGCCCTGCTGGCCGCGGTGGGCGTCCTCTTCGAGGTTCTGGCGCAGGACGTGATCGCCGAGACCGTGGGCATCGCCCTGATGCTGATCGGGTTCCTCGGCGTCCTCATGCTGGTGTTCCTCGAGGTCGGGCTGAGCGAGGACCACGACCGCAAGCGCGAGGAGGCCAAGCGGGCCGCGCGAGCGGCCGCGGCCGCTCCGCGCCATCCGTCGCGGCGGCTGCGGCGCCCGCGGCGGCCGCGCCGCCCCGGCTGAGCGCGCTGCGTGAGATCGGTCACGCTTACCCGGCGGGTCATGGATTTCGCCACCCCGCCGCGGGACCATGGGCTCACCCCACCGAAGGGAGCACCCGATGGAAGAGCTCGCCACATTCCTGGTCGCACAGGCGTCGAACTCGAAGGGGCTGCAGTCGATCGCGCTGGGCGTGGGCGCGGGGCTCGGAACGATCGGCCCCGGGATCGGCGTGGGCTACATCTTCGGCAAGGTGATCGAGTCGGTGACCCGCCAGCCGGAGATGCGTGAGGAGATCACCAGCATCCAGTGGCTGGGTTTCGCGCTGACCGAGGCGATCGTGTTCTACGCGTTCATCTTCGGCCTGATCGCCTTCTTCCTCGGCGGCTGAATACGGGCGGTTGGCTCCCGGCCCCGGCGGGTACGGGCCGGGGCAACCGTCCATCTCCGGGGGAGGAGCAAGCGACATGACCGATCCACACGAAGGTGCGGGCGATCACGGCCGCACCGACGACATCGACTGGATCGCAGCGGAGCGATCACCCGAGTTCAAGAAGCTTGTATCCACGCGCAACCGCTTCGTGGTGCCGCTGACCGTTTTCTTCATGACCTGGTACCTGGGCTTCATCCTGCTGGCCGGGGCCGCGAAGGACTTCATGGGCCGCGAGTTTCTGTTCGACGGCCTGACCGTGGGCTACATGCTCGCCCTGAGCCAGTTCGTGATGGTCTGGGTGCTGAGCTGGTGGTACATCAAGCGCGCCGACCGCGAGTTCGACCCGCTGGCCCGCGCCGCCGCGAAGAAGGCGGTCGATGCCGGCAAGGAACGTCGCGCGAGTGAGGAGGGCCCGGCCCGATGACCTACTTCGCAGAGATCAACGAGCTGGCGCTGAGCATCTTCGGCGTGGTGGTGGCCATCACGCTGGGAGTGACCTACGTGGCGTCGAAGCGGATGACCTCGGCCACCGACTTCTGGTCGGCCGGCCGCGGCATCACCGGTGCGCAGAACGGCTTCGCCATCGCCGGCGACTACATGTCGGCGGCGTCGTTCCTGGGCATCGCCGGGCTGATCTTCCTCTTCGGCTTCGACGGCTTCCTGTACTCGGTCGGCTTCCTGGTGGCGTTCCTGACCGTGCTGTTCCTGCTCTCCGAGCGCATGCGCAACTCGGGCAAGTTCACGATCGCCGACACGCTGGCGTTCCGGATGAACGCCAAGCCCGCGCGCGCGGTGGCAGCCCTGGGCACGCTGACCGTGGCGGCCTTCTACCTGGTTGCGCAGATGGTGGGCGCCGGCGCACTGATGGAGCCGCTGGTGGGCATCGGGTTCGAGCTGTCGATCGTGATCGTCGGCGTGTTCATGCTGGTCTACGTGGTCGCGGGCGGCATGCTGGCCACGACCTGGGTGCAGATCATCAAGGCGGTGCTGCTCATGGTCGGCACGCTGGTGCTGAGCCTGTTCGTGCTCAACCGCGCGGGCTGGAACCCGATCGAGCTGTTCCGCGACGCCCGCGACGCCAGCCCCGAGAAGGACGCCTACCTGGCGCCGGGGCTGAACTTCGCGGCCAACAAGCCGTGGGAGACGCTGTCGCTGGGCCTTGGCCTGGTGCTGGGCACCGCGGGCCTGCCGCACATCCTGATGCGCTTCTTCACGGTCCCCGACGCCAAGGCGGCGCGGGTGTCGGTGCTGTGGGCCGTGGTGCTCATCGGCGCCTTCTACATCATGACCACGTTCCTGGGCTTCGGCGCGCGGGCATTCCTGGGCGAGGCCGGCGTGGAGCCGGCGGGCGCCGGCGGCAACCTTGCGGCCCCGCTGCTGGCCGAGGAGCTGGGCGGTGGCGCCGGCAGCGTCGGCGGCGACCTGTTCCTGGCCATCATCGCCGCGGTTGCGTTCGCCACGATCCTGGCGGTCGTGGCCGGATTGGTCATCTCGGCGTCCGGAGCCGTGGCCCACGACGTCTGGACGAACATCGTCCGCAACGGCGAGGAGAACGAGAAGGAGGAGGTGCTCGTGGCCCGGATCGCGGCGGTGGCCATCGGCATCATCGCAATCCTGGTTGGCGTGCTGGCCAAGGACCAGAACGTCTCGTTCCTGGTCGGGCTGGCGTTCGCCGTGGCCGCCAGCGCCAACTTCCCGGCGTTGCTGCTGGCGCTGACCTGGCGGCGGTTCAACACCACCGGTGCGGTCGTCGGCGTGCTGGTGGGCGTGGTCAGCTCGGTCGGGCTGGTGCTCATGAGCCCGGGCGTGTGGCCCGGCGCCGACTCCACCGACGGCCACCCGTTCCCGCTGGCCAACCCCGGCCTGATCTCCATTCCGCTGGGCTTCCTGGCCTGTTACCTGGGCACGGTGCTCAGCGGCGAGGAGCGCAAGGCCAAGAAGGGCTTCGACGAGATGTACGTGCGCTCGGAGACCGGCCTGGGCGCCGAGGTGGGCACCGGCACCAGCCTGACCGGGCGCGCCGCCAAGCCCGAGCCCGAGCGAGTCGCCTGAGCGTGTAGGGGCGGGACGCCGCTGGGTGTCCCGCCCCCGTGCATGGGGTAGAACCCCCGCAAGCGACGAGGAGGACACATGGAAGCCGGCACCGCGCCCACAGGACAGGAGCTCGAGGACGAACTGGCCGAGCTGATGGAGCAGGAGACGTTCGACCCGCCCGCCGAGTTCGTGGAGCAGGCGCTGCTGAGCGACCCGGCCATCTACGAGGAGGCGGCGAAGGATCCCGTCGCGTGGTGGGAGAAGCAGGCCGAGGACCTGCACTGGTTCAAGAAGTGGGACACCGCGCTGGACGAGTCCGACCCGCCGTTCTACAAGTGGTTCGAGGGCGGCCAGATCAACGCCTCCTACAACTGCCTGGACCGCCACGTCGAGGACGGCAAGGGCGACAAGGTGGCCTTCCACTGGCGCGGCGAGCAGGGCGACCAGCGCGACGTGACCTACGCCGAGCTGCTGGCCGACACCAAGAAGCTGGCCAACGCGCTGTCCGACAACGGTGTCGCGAAGGGCGACGTGGTCGGGATCTTCCTGCCCATGATCCCCGAGGTCGTGGTGGCGATGCTGGCCTGCGCGCGCATCGGCGCCATCCACAACGTGGTCTTCGGCGGCTTCTCGCCCACCTCGGTGGCCGAGCGCATGGAGGTCTCCGACGCCAAGCTGCTGATCACCGCCGACGGGGCACGGCGCAAGGGCAAGACCGCCGCGGTCAAGTCCGAGGTGGACGAGGTGCTGGGCGACATGCCGTCGGTCAAGACCGTGATCGTGGTGCGGTCGGTGGACAACGACGCGCCCATGCAGGACGGGCGCGACCTCTGGTACCACGACGTGCTGGACGCTGCCGACGATGAGCACGAGGCCGAGCCGCTGGACGCCGAGCACCCGCTGTTCATCCTCTACTCGTCCGGCTCGACGGCGGCGCCCAAGGGCATCCTGCACACCACCGGCGGCTATCTGACCGGCACGGCCTGGACCAGCAAGTACGTCTTCGACCTCAAGCCCGACGAGGACGTCTACTGGTGCGCGGCCGACGTGGGCTGGGTCACCGGCCACTCCTACATCGTCTACGGGCCGCTGCTCAACGGCGCCACCTCGGTCATGTACGAGGGCCCGCCCGACTACCCGGACAAGGACGCGCACTGGGACATCGTCGAGAAGCTCGGCGTGACCATCTACTACTTCGCGCCCACGGCCATCCGCTCGTTCATGAAGTGGGGCGCCGAGCACCCCAACGGCCACGATCTGACATCGCTGCGCCTGCTTGGCACGGTCGGCGAGCCCATCAACCCGAAGGCGTGGCTGTGGTACTGGCGCGTGATCGGCGGCGGACGCTGTCCGGTGGTGGACACGTGGTGGCAGACCGAGACCGGCCACATCCTGATCTCGCCGCTGCCGGGCATCACCTCGGCCAAGCCGGGGTCGGCCACCCAGGCGCTGCCGGGCGTGGACGCCGCGGTGGTGGGGGAGTCCGACGGCGAGGACGTGGGCGAGGGCCAGGGCCTGCTGATCCTGCGCAAGCCGTGGCCGGGCATGCTGCGCACGCTCTACCAGGACGACGAGCGCTTCAAGGAGACCTACTTCGAGAAGTTCGGCCCCGAGACCTATCTGGTCGGTGACGCCGCCCGCAAGGACGAGGACGGCTACTTCTGGGTGATCGGGCGCATCGACGACGTGATCAACGTGTCGGGCCACCGGCTGTCGACCGCCGAGGTGGAGTCGGCCATCGTCTCGCACGGCAAGGTGGCCGAGGCGGCGGTGATCGGCCAGTTCGACGAGGACACCGGCCAGGCCATCGCCGCGTTCGTGACGCTGGAGGGCGACCGCGAGGGCGACGACGACATGGTGGCCGAGCTGCGCGAGCACGTGGCGAAGAAGATCGGCAAGCTGGCCCGGCCCAAGCGCATCATCTGGTCCGACGATCTGCCCAAGACGCGCTCGGGCAAGATCATGCGCCGGCTGCTGCGCGACATCGCCGAGGGCCGCGAGCTTGGCGACGTGACCACGCTGCGCGACCCGGACGTGATGCAGCAGCTCGAGGGCAAGATCAAGGAGCGCCAGGACGAGGACGACGCCTGAGGCGGCCACCGGCGTGAGCCGGCGGCGATCCCCGTAGTCTGCCCGGGGTGAGTCGCCGGCTGCTCTACGCACTGCTCGCCGCGATGGGCGCAGCTGCCGCGCTGGCCGCGCCCGCCCCGGCGCAGCAGGCCTCGCCCCGCATCATCAGCGGCAGCGAGGTGCCGATCAGCTCGTACCCGTACCAGGTGCGGGTGATCATCAACTCGACGCTGATCACCGAGGGCCAGTGCGGAGGGTCGATCCGCGACGCCACCCACGTGGTCACCGCCGCCCACTGCGTCACCGACGACCTCGTGGTCTCGCGCACGCCCACCGCTGCCGGCAACGTGACCGTGCGCTACGGGTCGGCGGACGCGGCCGCGCAGGCTGCCGTCGGCGTCGCGCGCGTGGACGTGGCGCCCCAGTACCTGGGCCTGGACGACAACTACGACGCGGCGCTGCTCACCCTGAGCCAGCCGCTGGCGGGCTACGGCGGACCGACGGCGAACCGCATCCCGTTCGCCTCGGACCGCGAGTTGGCCGCGGCGGTCGACGGCGGCCAGTTCGCCACGGCCACGGGTTTCGGCGTGACCACCAACGGGGGGATGACCACAAGCCCGCGCATGCGCGCGGTCGCGCTGCCGCTTCGCCCGGACTCGGCCTGCACCGCGTACTACGGCTCCGGCGCCTACTCGCCGCCGCTGGCCGTATGCGCGGGTGGCACCGGCAGCGCGCCGGCCGACAACCCCGACACCTGCCAGGGCGACAGCGGCGGGCCGCTGGCCATCTCCGTGGGCGGCGCGCTGAAGCTGGCGGGCATCACCAGCCGCGGCGACCAGTGCGGGCAGCCCGGCGTGCCCGCCGTCTACACCGAGGCGTCGAACCCCGAGATCTGCGCGCTGCTGGGCGGTGGCGCCGAGTGCACTACGCCGGCCGCGGCCCCTCCGGCGACTGCTCCGGTAAAGCAGCTGACCAGACGCGACCGCACGCGGCCGCGCGCCCGCCTGACGCTGCTGCGCTGCAAGCGCCGGCGCTGCACCTTCCACGTCCGCACCAGGGACAACTCGGGCAAGGTCAGGTCGCTGCGTATGCGCCTCTACCGCAACGTACGTAAGTGCCGGACGGTGCGCGGCAAGCGCCGCTGCCGCACCGTCAAGCGCAGCCGCAAACTGCGCCCCAGGCGCATCAGGGGTGGCTACAGCGCCAAGACCAAGATGTCCGCGGCCCGCTACCGCCTGGACGCCATCGCCGTCGACGCGGCGGGCAACCGCTCGAAGACGGTGCGCAAGCGGTTCAGGGTCAAGAAGCGCTGACCTACCTGCAGACCGCCAGCGACGGACGCCGGGCCTATGCGAACATGCGTTCGTGTCGATCAAGGGGCGGCCCTACACGTGGTTCATCGCATCCCTCGACCGTGGCGACCTCCCGGGAGCCCGCGCCGCAGCCGCCGAGCTAGAGCGCATCTCGCTGGCGGACTCACTGCGCCTGCTGGCGCTGATCGCGGAGAAGCAACCCGACCTCTACGAGCGCGCCGCGGTCCGCTGGCTCGGCCGCCTGCTGCTCGAGCAGCCCGACATGGGCCTCACCGACGCGGGAGTGGCGCTGGCCGCGCTCGACCAGCTGGCGCAGTGGCCGGCAACGGCGAAGGTGCTGGCGCGGATGGTGGGCTGACAGTGGGCCGTGCTGGGCTCGAACCAGCGACCTCCGCCTTGTCGAGGCGGCGCTCTCCCAGCTGAGCTAACGGCCCGGGAGGGCAGCAGGATAACCAACCACCCTTCAACTCCCTGTCCGCCGCGGGGGTCAGGGGGTTGACCTTGCTCCCGTTCGCGCCGAAGGTACTCCTGTGAGGCTTCTCCGATGGCTGCTCCCTGCGCTGGTGCTGGCCGCATTGGCGTGCGCGCCTGGGGCGCAGGCGCAGCAGGCTCAACCCCGGATCATCGCCGGAAGTGATGTCTCGATTTCGGCATATCCGTTCCAGATCGAGCTCCGGTCGAAACGGGTGCCTTCATCTGCGGGGGGTCCATCCGCGACCCAACCCACGTGATCACAGCTGCGCACTGCGTGACGACCGTCGCGAAGCCGCATAGTCCCGTGCCCGGGCCGTTCTCGGTCGCGCTACGGGTCTGGACACCCGCGGATCCGGCCAGACCTCAGTGGCGGTCGCCTCGGTCGACGTCCCGCCGCAATACACCCACGGCAGCCCGGACGAATCGTACCGACGTCGCCCTGCTCACCTTGAGTAGCCCGATCGACCTCTCAGGATTCCTAGCTGCCAAGGCTATCCCGCTGGCCAACCCAGCCCAGCCAAAGGACCAGGGGACCGCCTTGGTGACCGGGTGGGGCGACACCACCGAAGGGGGGCACACGTCGACGACTCTGCAGGGAACCCGGGTGGCGCTTCGGCTCGACGCCGCTTGCACCCATCAGTACGGCGCCTACTACGTCGCGGCGCGGACGGTATGCGCCGGGGGAGGAAGCCCCGCCCAGAACAATCCCGATACCTGCCAGGGCGACAGCGGAGGCCCGCTGGTGCTCGACGTGGACCCTGATCCCAACGTGACGACCTTCGTGCTCCTCGGCATCACGAGCTATGGCTACGGCTGCGGGCGCAAAGACATTCCCGCCGCCTATACCTGGACGCAGGGCAGCGGAATCGCCTCGTTCCTGGACGCAGCCAGCTACCAGACATCGGCAGTCAGAGCCGGCGGTGACACCGACACCGGCACCCCCGGTGCCAGATCCGGAGGCTCATCGACAGGGGGCGGAGGCGGATCTTCGGCGGGCGGGTCGACGACGGGCACGACCGCGGCAATCTCGGCTCCCCCGGCACCCCAGACGCCGACGCCCGCACCGGTGATCGCCACCCGCGACACCACCCGCCCCACGGCCCGCCTGTCCAAGCTCTCCTGCACGCGCAAGCGCAGGTGCACCTTTCGCATCCGGGCCGCCGACAGGGGCGGGCGCGTGGCCAGGCTCTCGGCCAGGCTGACCCGCCGCGTGAAGGTCTGCAAGCGAACCCGCTCGGGAGCCCGGAAGTGCCGCTACGTCACGCGCACGAAGAAGCTGCGGCCCAAGCGCATCCGCGGCGGGTACACGATGACCGGAACGCTGCGCAGAGCCACGTACAAGCTGACCGCCGTGGCCACCGACCACGCGGGCAACCGGTCTAGGAAGCTGACCAAGAAATTCCGGGTCCGGCGCTGAGCGCCTCGGACACAAGTCTGCCCGCCCGTGCACGTATAAAGGGCTCGACCCGCCCGCCGATGGGCGGAGAGCACGTGCGAGTAGCCCGCCCCCTGATCATCCTGGTCGCCTGCGCCGTTGCGCTGGCCCTGCCTGGCGTGGCCGGGGCCCAGTCCGCCCAGCCGCGCATCATCGCCGGGAACGCGGTCGACAGCAGCGCGCACCCCTACCAGGTGCGCCTGAACATCCGCTTCGGCTCCTCGTCCTACCAGTGCGGCGGGGTGATCCGCGACGCCACCCACGTCATGACCGCGGCGCACTGCGTGGTGAACTCGGGATCGGTGGCCGCCCCGGGCAACGTGACCGTGTACTACGGCAGTGCCGACCGCTCCGCTCAGGTGCCCGCGGCCGTTTACTCGGTGCTGGCGGCGCCCGAGTACGTGGCCGGCGACGGCAGCTACGACGCGGCCCTGCTGACGCTGACGGCGCCGCTGGGTGGCTACGGCACGCCCAGCGTGCAGCCGATCGGGCTGGCCTCATCCGCCGCGCTCGCGTCCGCCGTGGCAGCCGGCGCCAGCTCGCTGGTCTCCGGTTGGGGGCTGACCGAGCGCGGCAGCGTCAGCCAGAACCTGATGGACACGACGCTCTCGCTGCGCCCTGACAGCGTTTGCCGCAACGTCTATGGCTCGACCTACGTCAGCGCCCGCTTCGTGTGCGCCGGTGGCACCGGTGCGTCGGGCAGCTCCAACAACCCCGACAGCTGCAGCGGCGACAGCGGCGGGCCGCTGGTGATCCCCACGGGCTCCGGCCATTTGCTTGTCGGCCTGGTGAGCTTCGGCCCGACCGGTGGCTGCGGGCGCGGCGGGTTGCCGGGTGCCTATACGGAGGTTTCGAACCCGAGCATCTTCACGCTGCTGACCGGCCGCACGGCCGAGGCCCCGGCATCCGCGCCTGCGCCTTCCCCGGTCACACCCGCGCCGGTGGGCGCGAGGCCCGATCGCACCCCGCCGTGGGCCGGTGTGACCGGCCTGCGCTGTCGAAAGCGCCGATGCGCGGTGACGGTCGCGGCCCGCGACAACCAGGGCGCCGTCCCGTCGATTCTTGCCCTGGCCTCCAGGCGGGTGCGCGTGTGCATCACACGGCGGTCCGGTCGCAAGAGCTGCCGCCGGGCGCTGCGCACACGCAAGCTGGCGCTGAGGCGCGTCAGCGGAGGCTTCAGGGGCAGGTTCGAGCTGACCCCCGGCTCGTACCGTTTCAGCGCCGTGGTCACCGACGTGGCGGGCAACCGTTCGCGCACGGCCACGCTGGCGTTTCGCGTGCGCCGCTGAGCTAGGCTCGGCCGCATGCTGGGCCTGCTCTACGACGTGCACGGCAACCTGCCCGCGCTGGAGGCCGTGCTGGAGGACGCCGGCGACGTCGAGCGCTGGTTGCTGGGAGGGGACTACACCCTGTTCGGGGCCTGGCCGACCGACACGCTGGCACGCCTGCGCGGCCTGGACGATGCCACCTGGATCCGCGGCAACGGCGAGCGCTGGACCGCGGCGCCCGCAGACGCCCCGGAGCAGGTGCGCGCAGCCATCTCGTGGTGCGCTGGAATGCTCGGGCGCGACGCGGTGGCCGAGCTGGCCGCGCTGCCCGAGACCCACCGCGAGGGCGACACGCTGTTCTGCCACGGCTCGCCCGGCTCGGACGTGGACAGCTTCCTGCCCGAGCCCGCGGACGGCGAGGCCGAGCTGCTCGACGGGGTGGAGGCGGGGCTGCTGGTGTTCGGCCACACCCACCTCGCGTTCGAGCGCAAGTCGGACACCGGCATCAGGCTGGCCAACCCGGGGAGCGTGGGCATGCCGTTCGACGGCGACCCGCGCGCCGCCTACGCGGTGCTGCACGCCGGCGGCCGGATCGAGCACCGGCGCGTGGCCTACGACCACGCTGCCAGCGCGGCCGCCGTCCGCGGCGCGCTGGGTCCCGCCGGGCAAGTACCGGCGGCGCGGATCGAGCGCGCGAGCGCACAGGTCGGCTAAGGCGGGTTCCGGCCCCTCCAAGTGGTAGCGTGGCCGCGCTATGCGCCTGTCGCTTGCTCCCCGCGACCGCGAGTTCTTCGATCTGTTCGAGGAAGCTGGCGGCAACATCCTCCGCGCCGCCGATCTGCTCGACCAGATGCTGCGCAGCTACCCCGATCGCGGCGCCGATCTGGCGCGCGACATCCTGATCTGCGAGCAGGACGGGGACCGGATCACGCACGACATCATCAGGCGGCTCAACGAGACGTTCGTCACCCCGATCGACCGTGAGGACATCTACCAGCTGGCCTCCGCGCTGGACGACATCGTCGACTACACCGAGGAGGTCGCGGACTACCTCGGGCTGTACAAGATCGAGGCGCCCATGGAGCAGTCCCAGCGGCTGGCCCACATCCTGCTGGAGGCTTGCCGCCAGATCGCCGAGGCCATCCCGCGGCTGCGCGACTTCAAGGACATCTCGCACTACACGGTCGAGGTCAACCGGCTGGAGAACGACGGCGACCGGGTGGTTCGCGAGGCCATGGCGTCGCTGTTCGACAACGGCATCGACCCGATGGTCGTCATCCGCTGGAAGGACATCTTCGAGCGGCTGGAGAACGCGATCGACTCGACCGAGTCGGCGGCCAACATCCTCGAGGGCATCACCATCAAGAACTCCTGACCCGGTCGGGCCGCGATGGACCACGATCTGATCCTGCTCATCATCGTCGTCGTCACGGCGCTGGCGTTCGACTTCACCAACGGCTTCCACGACACCGCCAACGTGGTCGCCACGTCCATCTCGACCCGCGCGATGGCACCGAAGATCGCGGTGGGCTACGCGGCCATCCTGAACTTCGTCGGTGCGTTCCTGTCGATCCAGGTCGCGGCCACCATCGCCGGGGGCATCGTCGAGGCCGACCTGATCACCGAGCCGATCGTGTTCGGGGGGCTGATCGGCGCGATCGCCTGGAACCTGGTCACCTGGTACTACGGCCTGCCCTCCAGCTCGTCACACGCGCTGATCGGGGGCGTGGTCGGGTCTGCCTTCGTGGCCAAGGGGCCGGACGCCATCATCGGCTCCGGCCTGCTGGGCAAGGTGGCGGTGCCGGCGGTGGTGGCGCCGATCCTGGCGTTCATCGTGGCCGGGGTGGCGATCACGTTGATCTACCGCATCGTCGGCCGGCTCAGGCCCGGGCCCACGAACGCCGGCTTCAAGGTCGGCCAGATCCTCTCCGGCGGCCTGCTCGCGCTCGCGCACGGCACCAACGACGCGCAGAAGACCATGGGCGTCATCACGCTGGCACTGATCGCCGCCGGCGAGCTGGACGCCGGCTCGGACCCGCCGTTCTGGGTGATCGTCTCGGCAGCCACCGCCATCGCGCTGGGCACCTACATGGGTGGCTGGCGGATCATCAAGACGATGGGCAGCCGCATCATCAAGATGGACACCGCGCAGGGCTTCGCGGCCCAGGGCAGCGGCGCAGCGGTCATCCTGGCGGCCACCCACGTGGGCTTCCCGCTCTCGACCACCCACACCATCTCGGGCGGCGTCATGGGGGCCGGGGCCGCCAAACGCGTGTCCGCGGTCCGCTGGGGCGTGGCCGGCTCGATCGTGGTCGCCTGGGTCCTCACGCTCCCGGCCGCGGCGCTCATCGGCGGCGCCACCTACGGCGTCACCAGCATCTTCGGGTCGGGCCTGGCAGGCCCGCTGATCGTGTTCGTGATCCTGGTGGTCGTGATGGCCGCCGTCTACGCACGGCGGCTCTCGCAGGGCTCCGCGATCACGGCGGCGGAGACCTGAGATGCGCCTGCTGGCGGACCCGATCATCGACTGGGGGGACCTGCTCGCGCTGGTGTGGACGGCGCTGCTGGGCGGAATCGGTGTGACCGCCGCCTTCGCCGTGGCGCTCTACGGCGCGGTGCGGGCCACCGACGCGCGCCGCAACGGCACCATCGGGCTGGCCACCGGGTACTGGGTGCTCATGGCTGTGGCCATGGCGCTGGTGCTGGCCAGCATCGCCTTCGGCGTCGTGGTCATGACCAGCAAGGACTAGCGGCGGCGCTCGTCGGCGCCGGTGTCGGCCTCGGCACGCAGATATTCCAGCAGCCGCGGGTCGCTGGACTCCAGTCGCTCGACCGCATCGCCCAGGCAGGTGCACAGCTCCACGATCGCCTTCTGCTCGGACAGGTGCAGCACGCGGAACTCGGCGCCGTGACCGCGCCAGCGTTCCAGTACCGCGACTGGATCCTCGGCGCCCATGTCAGGCCGAACAGCCGGGCGCAGCCAGCGCCAGGCGGTCGAGCTCCTCCTCGGTGCACCACGCGCCCACCGCGGCGCGCACCAGCTTCGTGCCGGGCAGGTTGCGCACGCCGAACCCCTGCTCCGCCAGGGCCGCCACCGTGGCCTCGCTGTCGGCGGCCTCCCAGGACACCAGCGTCGAGCGACCACGCGGGGCCACGGCCAGGCCCTGCTGCGCCAGCGCGTCGGCCAGGCGCTGGGCCAGAGTGGCGGCGCGCTCCAGGACCGCGTCCAGGCCGGGCGCCTCGAGCACGTCCAGAGCGGCCAGCGCCCACGCCGCGTGGTGGCTGGCCGGCAGGCCGGGCTCGTAACGCGCGGCGCCCGGTCGCAGGTCGAGCTCCAGCGCCTTGAGCGGGTCGCTCAGCGAGCCGTACCCGGGTGCGGGCGGCGCCAGCTCGGCGATCCGGTCGGCGCGCACGTACAAGTAGCCGCTGCCCTGGGGCCCGCAGAGCCACTTCTGGCCCGAGCCCGCGTAGTAGTCGCAACCCAGCGCGGCCACGTCGACCGGGACGGCGCCGATGCCCTGCGCGCCATCCAGCAGCACGGGCGTGCCTGCGTCGCGCAGGGCGGCCGTGTCCACCACCTTGCCGTTCAGCCACGACACGTGCGAGCAGGCCACCAGCCTGGTGTCAGGCCGCACCTGGGCGGCGATCTGGTCGAACGGCACCACCCGGATCGACACGCCACGGCGCTCACGCGCCAGGCCCAGCGGGGCCAGCAGGCCGGGGTGCTCCTCGTCGCTGGTCAGGATCTCGTCGCCGGGCTGCAGGTCCAGGCCGCCCAGCACGGTGTTCACCCCGTCGGTGGTGGCGCCGGTCAGGGCCAACTCGCCCTCGTCGCAGCCCACGACGCCCGCGATCCGCCCGCGCAGCCGGTTTCCCAGCTCGATCGCGTGCTCGAAAGCAGCCTTGGCGCCGCGGCCCTGCTGGAGCTGATCTTCCAGTTCGGCCTGCGCGGCCTCCACGGCCTGGCGCGGTACCGGCCCGACCGAGCCGGCGTTCAGGTAGGTCAGCCGCTCGAGCACCGGGAAATGGGGGCGGAGGTCCATGCGCGCGGACTATAGGCTCGGTTTCATGGTCGCCATCGTCGAACGCTCAATGAAGGAGCCCGAGTGGCTCTCCAACGCCTACCTCGTGGCCGACGAGCCCGGCGGGCACGGCGTGATCATCGACTCGGGCGGCCCCTCGGAGCCGCTGCTGGCGGCCATCGACAAGCACGAGCTGACCGTGGAGCACCTGCTGCTGACCCATCACCACGCCGACCACGTGGCCGAGAACCACGTGTACAAGGAGAAGCTCGGCGTCGAGATCCTGGCCCACCCGCTGGAAGCGCAGGAGCTGATGGACGTGGACCGCACGGTCGAGCCAGGCGACCTGATCCTGGAGGTCGGCGGCCTGAAGATCGGTGCTCTGCACACGCCGGGCCACACCGCCGGGATGCTCAACTTCGTGGTCAACGGCAGCGAGGTGTTCACCGGCGACACGCTGTTCAAGAACTCGGTCGGCGGCGTCAACGCGCCCGGCTCGACCGGCTACGCCGACCTGAAGTCGTCGGTCATGGAGACGCTGATGGGCCTGCCGCACGAAACACGCGTGCACCCGGGCCACACCGACCCGACCACGATCGGCAACGAGTGGGACGCCAACCCGTTCGTCCGCGTCTGGCGCGGGCTGGACGAGGAGGGCAGCGAGGACTGCGTGGTCTGGGAGCGCGATGCCACGCTGGTGCTGAACGGGCCGGACTACGACGGCGGCACCAAGGCGTGGATCCGCTGGAAGGACAGCGGCCAGGACGACATCGTCCCGGGCTCGCAGGTGAACACCTGATCGAGCGAGCC
This sequence comes from uncultured Solirubrobacterales bacterium, assembly GCA_963750365.1. Lineage (GTDB taxonomy): Bacteria > Actinomycetota > Thermoleophilia > Solirubrobacterales > Thermoleophilaceae > JAAYBF01. The sequence goes on along the minus strand of CAVVQE010000002.1, from coordinate 1,236,092 downwards.
GTCAGGCGTGGCGTTCGCGGCGGCGGCGGATGACCAGGTACGCGCCACCGGCGCCGATCACGGTGACCACGGCGACCGCCGCGCCGGCCCGTTCGAGCACGCGCGCCAAGGCCTCGCCGGCCAGGTAGCCGACCAGGCCGAAGGTCACCGCCCAGGCGATGCCGCCGAGCGCGTTCCAGAGCAGGAAGCTGCGCCACGGCATGTGCGTCATCCCGGCGATCCACGCGGCCCAGATGCGCAGCGCGGCCACGAAGCGGCCCAGGAAGACCGCCTTGGCCCCGTGCCGGGCGAAGAACGCCTCGCCGGCCGTGAGCGCGCGCAGGCGCCGCTGCTCCCAGCGGCCGGGCCGGGTGAGCAGGCGCCTGCCGAAGCGGCGACCGATCAGGTAGCCGAAGTTGTCGCCGACGATGGCCGCGGTGGCGGCAATCGCGATCACTGCCTCGATCTGTAGCGAGCCGTCGCGCGACAGGATCGCCGCGGTGATCAGCGCCGTCTCGCCCGGCAGCGGCACCCCCATCGACTCGGCCCCGACCAGCAGTGCAAGCGCCAGGTAGCCCAGGTGCGAGGGGATTGCTACCAGCGCCGCCACACGCCGAGCCTAGATGGCTGTCAGCTGCCGCAGACGGGCCACTGCCCCGGGCCGCTGCGCGCGTAGAGCATCGCGGCGCGCTTGTCCTGCTCGGCCTCGGAGGCGGCGGCCGGGTCACCCGAGCCGCCCACGCCCTGCCACGTCTCTCGCGAGAACTGGTACTTGCCGCGGTAGGTGCCCGACGAGTCGACCGCGCCGGGGTTGCCGCCGGACTCGCAGGCGGCGATGGCCTGCAGCTGGGGCGGCACGCTCACGCGCGGCGCCGCCGGGGCCTTCGGCTTGGGCGCGCGACCGCTCTTGGGCGCCTTGGCCTGGCCGTGGCGGGCAGCCACCGGCACGGCCTTGCCGGCAGGCGGGCGCGGCGCCCTTGGCGCCGGGCTCGGAAAAGCTCTGTTGGGAAGGCAGGGCCATCGCGCCAGGGGTGGCGATCAGGCCGAGCAGGGTGGGTATGACAAGCAGCTTGCGCACGTGAATGTCCTCCAGACATCGGGGGCAAGAAGCCGGCGTGGCCGGCAGCGGCGCGCAGTGGTGCGCGCGGGAGGGAGCCGAGGCGGGCGTGCGGCCCAGAAGTACGACTCAACGGGCGAGGCTAGGTCAGACAGCCGATGAAAGTGTGAGCCTGGTCACACTTTTGTCAGGTATTTGACGTTTCCCAAGCGGGACCCTGATGTGTTGGTTACGGTGCCTGTAGGCGGGGCCCGGCCGTGGCCCCCTGCAGCCGTGGTCCCGTCTACTTCTTCTGCTCTGGCGCTCGGTAGGTTGCAGCCATGACCGTCACGCTCCCAGACGGCGCGGCGCTTGAGGTCCCTGCGGGGGCCACAGGCGCCGACGCGGCCGCCGCCATCAGCGAGGGCTTGGCGCGCGTGGCGCTGGGTGTGCGCGTGAACGGGCGAGCTGCGCGACCTGTCCGCGCCGTTGGAGGAAGGCGCCGCGATCCAGATCGTCACGCCCAAGAGCGAGGGCGCACTGGGCGATGACGCGCTGTGGCTGGTGCGCCACGACACCGCGCACGTGCTGGCCGCGGCGGTGATGGAGCTGTACCCGGGGGTGAAGATCTCGATCGGCCCGCCGATCGAGGACGGCTTCTACTACGACTTCGAGTTCCCCGATGACGTGAAGCTCAGCGACGCCGACTTCGAGCGCATCGAGGCCGCAGATGCGCAAGCACATCAAGGCGGACGAGCCGTTCGTGCGCGAGGACGTGCCGGTGGCCCAGGCGCTCGAGCGCTTCCGCGCCGAGGGCCAGGACTACAAGGTCGAGCTGATCGAGGACCTGGTGCGCGACCAGCAGGTGGACACCGTCTCGCTGTACACCAACGGCCCCTTCACCGACCTCTGCCGCGGCCCCCACGCGCCGTCGACCAAGCGCATCAAGGCGTTCAAGCTGACCAGCGTCGCGGGCGCCTACTGGCGCGGTGACGCCGACCGCCAGATGCTCACGCGCGTGTACGGCACCGCGTTCCTGTCCAAGGACGACCTGGCCGCGCACGTGGAGCGCCTCGAGGAGGCGCGCAAGCGCGACCACCGCAAGCTCGGCCGCGAGCTGGACCTGTTCTTCCTGTCCGAGGTATCGCCCGGGTCGCCGTTCTGGAAGCCCGACGGAGCGCAGATCTGGACCCAGCTGACCGACTTCTGGCGGCGCGAGAACGCCGCCCGCGGCTACCAGGAGGTCCGTACGCCGATCCTCTACGACGTGGACCTGTGGAAGCAGTCGGGGCACTGGGACACCTACCGCGACAACATGTACTTCACCGAGGTGGAGAGTCGGCAGATGGGCCTCAAGCCCATGAACTGCCCGGCCCACATCCAGATCTACAAGTCCGACCGGCGCTCCTACCGCGACCTGCCGATCCGCTACTCCGAGGCCGGGCTGGTGCACCGCCACGAGCCCAGCGGCACGCTGCACGGCCTGCTGCGGGTGCGCCACATCACCCAGGACGACGCCCACATCTTCTGCACCGAGGAGCAGGTCAAGGACGAGGTCAAGGCCTGCCTGGCCTTCGGCTTCTTCATCTACGACGTGTTCGGCTTCGAGCCGCGACTGGAGCTGTCGACTCGGCCTGAGAAGCGCGTCGGCTCCGACGACATGTGGGACCGCGCCGAGGGCGCCCTGGACGCCGCGCTGCGTGAGGAGGGCCTGGAGTTCGAGGTCAACGAGGGCGACGGCGCCTTCTACGGCCCGAAGATCGACCTGCACATGACCGACTCGATCGGGCGCTCGTGGCAGCTGGGCACGGTGCAGCTGGACTACTCGATGCCCGAGCGCTTCGAGCTGGCCTACACCGGCGCCGACAACGAGGATCACCAGCCGGTGATGATCCACCGGGCGCTGATGGGCAGCTTCGAGCGCTTCATCGGCATCCTGATCGAGCACTACGCGGGCGAGTTCCCGCTCTGGCTGGCGCCGGTGCAGGCGCTGGTGCTGCCGATCGCCGACCGCCACGGCGACTACGCCGCGCAGGTGGCCGCCGAGCTGGGCGCCGCCGGCCTGCGGGTGGCCGTCGACGACCGCGGCGAGTCGGTGGGGCGCAAGATCCGCGACGGCGAGCTGCGCAAGGTCCGCTACCTGCTGGTGGTGGGCGACCAGGAGGCCGAGTCGGGCCAGGTGGCGGTGCGCCGCCACGGCCAGGGCGATCTGGGCGCCGAGCCGGTGGCCGGCTTTGTCGATCGCGCCAAGTCGGAGATCGACGGACGCGCCTGAGCGCGAATCGCTGGCGCGATCGCGGATCTCGTGCCAGCTTGGCGCGCGTGAGAACCAACCTTCGCCGCTTCCTACTGCCGCTGACCCTCGTGCTCGCCCTGGCCTGCGCCGCCGTGGCCATGGCGGCGCCCTCCTCTGGCTCCTATAAGGGCAAGATCGCGTACCAGGGCTACGACGTGAAGTTTAAGGTCAAGGGCGGCAAGGTCACCAAGTTCTCGGCGCGCATGCTCGCCAGCTGCGGCAGCGACGCGGGCTTCGAGACGTTCACGATCGCGCCGAAGGGCGGCTTCAAGATCAAGGGCAACTCCGTGAACGCCAAGCGCGTGGACACCTACGGCAAGTCGAAGGCCACGGTGATCCTCAAGGGCAAGTTCAGCGGCTCCAAGTTCAAGGGCTACGTACGCGAGTACGACTTCGTGGCGGGCAGCGGCATCGTCTGCGACACGCTCAACCGCAAGTTCACGGCCAAGCGCTAGCCGTTTGAGCTCGCGGGGGACGGCTGGTGCCGGAGACATCCTGGATTAGTGGGGTAGGACCCCACCTAGTCAGGACAGCTCCCCGGGCCGCAGGCCGGCACCGGCACATCTGGCGCGCTCCGGCGCGCTGGCGCTATAGTGGGCTGCGAATGAAGGGCAACCCCACCACGCGCCGCCACGGCTGAGCGCCCTTGCCCTCTCCCGACTCACCTTTTCTTCTTGCCGTCTAGCCCCACTCGCCTTCACTAGTGGCCGTTCCGCGTAGGTTCGACCGGCGACCGCCCGACAGGGACGAGACCCGCATCAACGAGCGCATCCGCATCCGCGAGGTGCGGCTGATCGGCGACGACGGCAACCAGATCGGCGTCTGGCCCACCGACAAGGCCCTGGCGTACGCACGTGAGCGCGACCTGGACCTGGTCGAGGTGGCGCCCGAAGCCCGCCCGCCCGTCTGCCGCGTGCTGGACTACTCGAAGTACAAGTACGAGCAGGAGCAGAAGGCCAAGGCCGCCAAGAAGCACCAGAAGCAGGTCAACGTGCGCGAGATCAAGCTGCGGCCCAAGATCGCGGACAACGACTACGAGACCAAGAAGAACCACGTGGTCCGCTTCCTCAAGGGCGACGACCGCGTGAAGGTCACGATCATGTTCCGCGGCCGCGAGCAGACCCACCCCGAGCGCGGAGAGGCGCTGCTGATGCGCCTGGCCGAGGACGTGGCCGAGCTGGGCACCGTGGAGCAGCGCCCGATACAGGACGGGCGCAACATGACGATGCTGCTCTCGCCGGTGCCGCACAAGGTCGAGGCCGAGCCGGCCCCGGCCGCCGACTGAGCGATCGCGGGGCCGCACGAACGGCGGCGTCTGCTTCAATAGGCCGTCGCCATGCCGAAGATGAAGTCTCATTCGGGCGCCAAGAAGCGCTTTCGCAAGACGGGCACCGGAAAGATCCGGGGCCGTCACGGCATGACCAGCCACATCCTGGAGAAGAAGAGCGCCAGGCGTAAGCGCAAGCTCGGTCGGCCGATGGCCATCGACAAGGCCGACGTGCCGCGCGTGAAGGAGCTGATCCGCTAGTGGCGCGCGTCAAGCGCTCAGTCCACGCGCGCAAGAAGCGCCGCGCCACGCTGGAGCGGGCCAAGGGCTTCCGCGGCCAGCGCAAGTCCAGCTACAAGCAGGCCAAGGAGACGCTGCTCAAGGCCGACACCTACGCCTACCGCGACCGGCGGAACAAGAAGCGCGACTTCCGCCGGCTGTGGATCCAGCGCATCAACGCCGCCGCGCGCCAGGAAGGCCTGACCTACGGCACCTTCATGCACGGCCTCAAGGTGGCCGGCGTCGAGCTGGACCGCAAGGTGCTGGCCGACATCGCCGTGAACGACAAGGAGAGCTTCCGACGTTTTGCCGAAACCGCCCGGGAGGCGGCCGCTGCCTAGACCGGCAGACGGCCACCAGCACTTTTCCCGGGCGCCCAGCGAGGCGCCTTTTTTGTGCCGTGATCACCTCATCCGACAACTCCCAGCTGAAGCTCATCCGCAAGCTCGCGCGCAAGAAGGCGCGGGACGAGACGGGCCTGTTCGTGGCCGAGGGCGACGACCTGGTGGCTGCCGCGGCGGCGGCCGGCTGGGAGCCCGAGGTGCTGCTCTGGGCCGGCCAGGACGTGGAGCCAGAGCTGCTCGACCGGGTCTCGCGCGCTGGGCTCGGGCACCCGTGTGATCGGCGTGTACCACCAGCGCTGGGCCGAGCCGGGCGGCGACCTGAGCGTGGCGCTGTACGGCGTCGGCGACCCGGGCAACGTGGGCACGGTCATCCGGTCGGCGCACGCGCTGGCCGACGGCCCGGTGCTCATCGGCCCGGGAACCGCCGACCCGTACGGCCCCAAGGCGGTGCGGGCCGCCATGGGGTCGGTGTTCGCCCGGCCGCCCGCGCGGGGCGACGCCGCCCGGCACCACCGTGGCGCTGGACGCCGATGCCGACGCAGCCGTGCTGGCGCCTGTCGACGGCCCGGTGACCGTGCTCGTGGGTGCCGAGCGCGAAGGTCTGCCCACCGATGTCGTTGAATCAGCCGACGTGCGCGCGCGAATCCCGCTGCGGCCCGACGGCCCAGAATCGCTGAACGCGGCCATGGCGGCCACGCTGGCCCTCTACGTGATGTCATCCGGCCATGACTGACGCTCCGGCCCGCCTCGAGGAGATCCGCGCGGAGGGCGAGGCGGCCATCGCCGCGGCGGACAGCGCCGCCGAGCTGGAGGAGCTGCGCGTGCGCCTGCTGGGCCGCAAGGCCGAGCTGACCACGATGCTGCGATCGATCAAGGATCTGCCGCCCGAGCAGCGGGGCCCGGTCGGCAAGGGCGGCAACCAGGTCAAGACGGCCCTGGAGGCACAGCTGGCCGAGCGCACCGTGGCGCTGGAGGCCGCCGAGCTGGACCAGCGCCTGAAGGGCGACTCGATCGACGTGACGCTGCCCGGCGACCCGCCCGCGCACGCCGGCCACCTGCACCTGATCACCCAGACCCGGCGCGAGATCGAGGACGTGTTCCTGGGGCTGGGCTTCTCGGTGGCCGAGGGGCCCGAGGTGGAGTTCGACTACTACAACTTCACGGCGCTCAACCACCCGCCCGATCACCCGGCGCGGATGCTGGCCGACACCTTCTATTTGCCTCGAGCCGCGACGACGTGCTGCTGCGCACGCACACCTCGCCGATGCAGGTGCGCTCGATGGAGCTCCAGGAGCCGCCGATCTACCTCGTGGTGCCGGGCAAGGCCTACCGGCGCGACAACGACGCCACCCACACGCCCATGTTCCACCAGGTCGAGGGCCTGGCCATCGACGAGGACATCACCCTCGGCGACCTCCAGGGCGTGCTGCTGGAGTTTGCGCGGGCGATGTTCGGCCCCGAGCGCGACATCCGCCTGCGCCCGCACTACTTCCCGTTCACCGAGCCGTCGGTGGAGGTGGACGTGTCCTGCTTCAAATGCAACGGCACCGGCGTGCTGGCCGGTGACCGCTGCTCGCTGTGCAAGGGCTCGGGCTGGATCGAGATCCTGGGCTCGGGCATGGTCGACCCCAACGTCCTGGGCTTCGTGGACTACGACCCGGACAAGGTGCAGGGCTTCGCGTTCGGCATGGGCATCGAGCGGATCGCGATGCTGCGCCACGGCGTGCCCGACCTGCGCATGTTCTACGACAACGACGTGCGCTTCCTGGAGCAGTTCGGGGCATGAGGGTGCCGCTGACATGGCTGCGCGAGTACTGCGATCCGGCCGACCTGGACGCTGCCGGCATCGCCGACCGCCTGGATCTGACCGGCACCGAGCTGGAGCGGATCGAGCACGTAGGGGTGGGGGACACCGGCGGCTTCGTGGTGGGCAAGGTCCTGAGCGCCGACCAGCACCCCGACGCCGACCGGCTGAAGGTCTGCCAGGTCGACGACGGCGCCGGCCAGCGCACGATCGTCTGCGGCGCGCCCAACGTGGCGGCCGGTCAGACGGTGGCGGTCGCGCTGCCGGGCGCGATCATGCCCGACGGCACCAAGCTGGGCGAGGCCAAGCTCAGGGGCGTGAAGTCCAGCGGCATGATCTGCGCCGAGGACGAGCTGGGCATCGGCCAGGACCACGCCGGGATCATGGTGCTGGACGAGTCGCTGGCCGCGGGCGCCCCGCTGGCCGACCACCTGCCGCTGGCCGACGAGGTGCTGGAGCTGGAGATCACGCCCAACCGGCCCGACTGCCTGTCGGTGTTCGGCATCGCGCGCGAGGTGCACGCCGCCACCGGCGCCGAGCTGTCCGAGGACCCCACCGAGGCCGACGCCATCGCCGCCGGCGACGAGTCGATCGAGGACCTGATCGCCGTCGAGATCGCCGACCCCGACGTCTGCCTGCGCTTCACGGCCCGCGTGTTCGAGGACGTGAAGGTCGGTCCCTCGCCGCCGTGGCTGCGCCAGCGGCTGATGGCCGCCGGGCAGCGCCCGATCTCCAACGTCGTGGACATCACCAACTACGTGATGCTGGCGTGCGGCCAGCCGATCCACACCTTCGACCTGGACAAGGTCCGCGGCGGCAAGATCATCGTGCGCAAGGCGCCGCGAGGGCGAGACCATGACCACGCTGGACGACGTGGAGCGCACGTTCGAGAACGAGATGTGCCTGATCACGCGACCCCGAGGGCCCGACCGGCATCGGCGGCGTGATGGGCGGCCAGATCTCCGAGGTCTCGGATGCCACCACGCGCGTGCTGGTGGAGGCGGCCACGTGCGTGGGCGTCAACATCCTGAAGACGTCGAAGGCGCTGAACCTGCGCTCGGAGGCCTCGACGCGGTTCGAGAAGCAGCTGCACCCCGAGAACGCGCTGGCGGCGCAGCGGCTGGCAGCGCGGCTGATGGTGGAGCTGTGCGGCGCGCGCCTGGTGCCGGGCCAGATCGACGTGTACCCCGAGCCGATGGAGCCGCGCGTCGTGCAGCTGCGCATGGAGCGGGTGCTGAGGCTGCTGGGCAAGGCCATCTGCCAGGAGGAGGTCGTCGGCAGGCTGGAGTCGCTGGGCTTCGCCGTGCACCAAAGGGGGTCAGACACCGAGCGGTGCACGCTGGACGTGACCGTGCCCTACTGGCGCGACGCCGACGTGCAGCGCGAGGCCGACCTGCTCGAGGAGGTGGCGCGCACCCACGGGCTGGACAAGCTGCCGGTGACGCTGCCCGCGCGCCGCAGCGCGGTCGGGCGCCTGACCCCGCGCCAGCGGCTGCGCCGGCGGCTGGAGGACGCGCTGCGCGACCGCGGCCTGCACGAGGTCGTGGGCTGGAGCTTCACCTCGCCGCAGACGCTCGCGGCCCTGCGGCTGGCAGACGAACCCGCCCTGGCGCTGGCCAACCCGCTGAGCGAGGACCAGAGCGTGATGCGCCCGCTGCTGCTGCCCGGCCTGCTGGACGCGGCGCGCACCAACGCCGCGCACGGCACGACGGGGCTGGCGCTGTTCGAGTCCCAGCACGTGTACAGCCCCGGCGGCGACACGGCGGCGGACCCCGCTCGGCCCGGGGGCGCCCTGCCCGCCGACGAGCGCCACCACCTGGCTGCCCTGGTGACCCAGGCCGCGCCCGGCTCGTGGCGCCGCGACGCGGTGGCCGGCGACTTCTACGCGGCCAAGGGCCTCGTGGAGGCCGTTGGCGCCGCAGCGCGGCTGGAGCTGGCCTTCGCGGCCCCGAAGGACGCGCCCCCGTTCCTGCACCCGGGGCGGACCGCCGTGGTCCACGCCGGCGTCGTGGAGCTGGGCTGGGTCGGCGAGCTGCACCCGCTGATCGCACGCGCCTGGGACCTGGAGGGCGGCGCGAGCTTCGAGCTGGACTTCGACGCCCTGGCGGCAGCTGCGCCCCCGATCGAGCAGTTCGCCGACGTGACCAGCTTCCCCGCCGTGCGCCAGGACATCGCCGTGGTGGCTCCGGCCGACGTGGAAGCCGCGGCCATCCGCGCCGTGGTCCTGGATGCCGGGCGGCCGGCTCCTGAGCGGGGCCGAGGTATTCGACGTCTACGAGGGCGAGCAGGTGGGGCAGGGCAACCGCTCGCTGGCCCTGCGGCTGGAGTTCCGCGCGCCGGACCGCACGCTCACCGACGACGAGGTGGCCGAGCCGCGCAGCGCCATCGAAGCCGCGCTGGCCCAGGTGGGAGGGCGGCTACGTGACTAGCCGCGTCGCCGTCATCGGGGCGGCCGGATACGGCGGCGCGCTCGGCGCCGGCATCGTGCACCGCCACCCCGGCCTGGAGCTGACCGCGGTCACGGCCCGCAGCGACGCGGGCCGGCGCCACGACGAGCTGTACCCGATCCACCGGATCGACCTGACCATGGACGAGTTCGACCCTGACCGGGTGGCGGACGCGGCCGATGCTGCGCTGGTGGCCTACCCGCACAAGGCCGCGGCCGGCGCGGTGCGCGCGCTGCGCGAGCGCGGCCTGAAGGTGGTCGACCTGTCGGCCGACTTCCGCCTGTCCCAGCGACGCCTACGAGCACTGGTACCAGCCGCACGAGGCGCCCGAGCTGCTGGGCGAGGCCGTCTACGGGCTGCCCGAGATCAACGGCCACCGCGAGCAGATCCGCGGCGCCGACCTGGTGGCCGGGCCGGGCTGCAACTCCACCGCGGCGCTGCTGGGCCTGTGGCCGCTGCGCGAACAGCTGCGCGACGCGGTCGTGGACATCAAGACCGGCGTCTCCGGCGCCGGCCGCGAGGCCACCGCAGGAGACCCACTACGTGTCGGCGGCCGACAACGTGAACGCCTACAAGACCGAGGGCCACCGCCACCAGGCCGAGCTGGAGCAGGAGCTCCCGGACGGCGTGGGCATCACGTTCGTGCCCCACCTGGTCCCGGTCGACCAGGGCCTGCTGGCTACCTGTTACGCGCAGACCGAGGGCCAGCTGAGTCGCGCGGACGTGGCCGAGCTGCTGCACGCCGCCTACGACGGCGAGCCCTTCGTGGACGTGGTGGACAGCCCGCCCCACACCTCGCACGTGCGCGACACCAACCGCGCCCACGTGTACGGCACGGTCACCGGCAACCGCGTCCTGGTGGAGTCGGCCATCGACAACCTCTGGAAGGGCGCCGCCGGCCAGGCGGTGCAGGACCTGAACCTGATGCTGGGCCTGGACGAGACCGAGGGCCTGGCGTGAGCTTCTTCGCTTCGAAGTGGGTCGACCGCCCCAGCTTCGTGACCGAGCTGGCGCCCACGGCGCTGCCGCAGGGCTTTCTGGCCGGCGGCATCGCGGCGGGGATCAAGCCCGCCGGCGAGGACGTGGGGCTGGTGTTCTCCGAGCGCGACGCCACGACCTCCGCCGCCCGCTTCACCAGCAACGCGCTGGTGGCCGCGCCGGTGACGGTGGCCCGCGAGGCCGACCTGGGCGCGCTGCGCGCGGTGACGGTCAACTCGGGCAACGCCAACGTGTCCGACGGCCAGCGCGGGCTGGAGACGGCGCGCGCCCAGCAGCACGCGGCGGCCGAGGCGCTGGACCTGGACCCCGGGGCGGTTGCGGTGGCCTCCACCGGCGTGATCGCGCGCGAGCTACCCCGCGCCAAGGCGGTGGCCGGCATCCGCCACGCGGCCCAGGCGCTGGCGCCCAACGCCGAGGCGTTCTCGCAGGCCATCCTGACCACCGACAAGGGCCCCAAGCGCGCCTGCCTGGAGCTGGCGCTGCCCTCAGGCGGCAACGTGCGCCTGGCCGGCCAGGCCAAGGGCGGCGGCATGATCTCGCCGCACTTCGCGACGATGCTGTGCTTCGTCCAGACCGATGCAGCGCTGGCCGCCGAGACGGTCGAGCTGCTGACCGGCGTATGCGTCAAGCGCAGCTTCGACCGCATCTCGGTTGACGGCCAGCTGTCCACCAACGACGCGGTCTTCGTACTGGCCAACGGCGCGTCCGGCGTCGAGGTGCAGCCCGAGTCGCCCGACGAGCTGGCCGTTGGCGAGGCGCTGGACGCGCTGCATGCGCCAGCTGGCGCTGGAGATGGTGGCCGACGGCGAGGGTGCTTCGCGCGTGGGCCGCGTGGTCGTGCGCGGCGGCGTCGGACAGCGTCGGGCCCGTGGCCCGGGCGGTGGCCAACTCGCCGCTGGTCAAGACCGCTCTGGCCGGCGCCGACCCCAACTTCGGCCGCATCCTGCAGGCTGTCGGGCAGGGGCTGGCAGGGCGCGCACCGTTCGACATCGACCTGCATATCGACGGGATGGAGGTCGTCAGGGGCGGCGCCATGGTCGAGCTGGCCTACCCCGACGAGTGGGCGCGGGTAGAAGCGTCGTTCGCCGCCGACGAGCTCGAGCTCGAACTGCGTGTGCCCGGCCAGGGCGGCGAGGCCGAGGTGTTCTTCAGCGACCTGACCCACGACTACGTGACCATCAACGCGGACTACACGACCTGAGGAGCACATGACGGAGAGAGGCGAAGAAAACCCCACGGGGTCGCTCGCGGAAAGTCCCGTGAGGATCGCAACCCTCCTCGAGGCGCTGCCCTACATCCGCGACTTCCACGGGCGCACCGTGGTGATCAAGTACGGCGGCGCCGCCATGGTCGACCCGGTGCTGCGCGAGGAGTTCGCGCGCGACGTGGTGCTGCTCAAGTACGTGGGGCTGAACCCGGTCGTGGTGCATGGCGGCGGTCCGGCCATCACCGGCTACATGGAGCGGCTGGGCATGGAAGTCGAGTTCGTGGACGGTCTGCGCGTGTCCGACGCGGCCACCGTCGAGGTGGCGAAGATGGTCCTGGTCGGCAAGCAGAACAAGGACATCGTGCTGCTGCTGGGCCGCCACGGCCAGCCCGCGGTCGGCCTCTGCGGCGACGACGGCATGCTGTTCCAGGTGCGCAAGCAGGTCCGGGCCGACGAGCGCGACATCGGCTTCGTGGGCGAGATCGAGCGTGTGAACGTGGGCGTGCTGAACCACATCGCCGAGGACTACATCCCGGTCATCGCGTCGGTCGGCGCCGACGCCGAAGGCCAGTCCTACAACGTGAACGCCGACGCCGCCGCCGCGGCCGTGGCCGCAGCGCTGGGCGCGTACAAGGCCATCTTCCTCACCGACGTGATCGGCTGGCTGTCGGACCCCGAGGATCCCGAGTCGCGCATCTCGCAGAGCAGCGCCGAGGAGGTGCGCGCGGCGCTGCCGGGCGTGAGCGGCGGCATGCGGCCCAAGCTCGAGGCCTGCGTCGAGGCGCTGGAAGGCGGGGTGCGCAACGCCCACATCGTCGACGGCCGCCGCCCGCACGCGCTGCTGCTGGAGCTGTTCACCGACGAGGGAATCGGCACCAAGCTGTGGCCCTGAGCGCCCTTCAAGAGCTCGAGGCACGTGCGGTTGTGGGCACCTACGCCCGCAACCCGGTGGAGTTCGTGCGCGGCCAGGGCACCGTGCTGTGGGACGTCGACGGCAACGAGTACCTGGACTTCCTGGCCGGAATCTCGGTGGTGCAGATCGGGCACTGCCACCCGGCGCTGGTGGCAGGCTGTCAGCGAGCAGGCCGCGCGCCTGATGCACGTGGGCAACCTGTACTACACCGAGCCCGCGATGCGGCTGGCCGGGCGGCTGTCCGAGCTGGCCCTGGGCGGCAAGGCGTTCTTCTGCAACTGCGGGACCGAGGCCATCGAGTGCGCCATCAAGCTGGCCCGCCGCCACCGCCCGCAGGGTGAGTTCGTGGTCATGGAGCGCGGCTTCCACGGCCGCACGATGGGCGCGCTGTCCGCCACGCCCCAGGAGGCCAAGCAGGCGCCGTTCGCGCCGCTGGTGCCGGGCTTCAAGGTTGTGCCCCACGACGACGCCGAGGCGTTGGCCGCCGCTGTCAGCGACCGTACGGCGGCGGTGTTGCTCGAGCCCGTCCAGGGCGAGGGCGGCATCCACCCGCTCTCCGACGCCACGCTGGCCGCCGCTCGCACCGCCTGCGACGAGCACGGGGCGATGCTGATCTTCGACGAGATCCAGTGCGGCATGGGGCGCACGGGCGACTGGTGGGGCTGGCAGCGCGCCGGCCTGCGCCCCGACGCCATGACCGTGGCCAAGGGCCTGGGCGGGGGCCTGCCGATCGGCGCCTGCCTGACGTCGCCGCAGTACGCCGACGTGCTGCAGCCGGGCGACCACGGATCGACCTTCGCCGGCGGGCCGGTGATCGCCGCGGGCGCCAACGCCGTGCTGGACGTGATCGGCCAGGACGGGTTTCTGGACACGGTCGCGGCCAAGGCGGCGCGCCTGGCGGCGGCGCTGGGCGAGCTGGGCCTCGAGGTGCGCGGGCGCGGGCTGATGCTGGCCTTCGGCGCCGACGACGCACCCGCCCTGGCCCGGCGGCTGCTGACCGACCAGCGGCTGGTGGTCAACGCCACCGGGCCCGACACCGTGCGGCTGCTGCCCCCGCTGACGGTGTCCGACGCGGAGATCGACGATGCGGCGGCGCGGATCGGCGCCGCTCTGTAGCTTCCGCCGCCGATGGCCGACGACCACGACACCCAGAAGCTCGGCGCCTACGAGGCCGCCCCCGGCGACGTCGGGCGCGTGCTGCTGCTGTATTCGGGCGGTCTGGACACCAGCGTCATGCTCAAGTGGATCCAAGACCACTACGAGGCCGAGGTGGTGGCGCTGACGGTGAACCTGGGCCAGCCCGGCGAGGACTTCGACATCGTCAGGGGCAAGGCGCTCGACCTGGGCGCCCTGGCTTGCGAGGTGGTCGACGCGCGCGAGGAGTTCGCCGAGCACTACGTGCTGCCGGCAATCAAGGCCAACGCCCGCTACGGCGGCGGCTACCCGCTGTTCACCGCGCTCGGCCGCCCGCTGATAGCCAAGATCGCGGTCGACAAGGCGCGCGAGCACGGCTGCGACGCCGTGGCGCACGGCTGCACCGGCAAGGGCAACGACCAGGTGCGCATCGACGGCACCGTGCTGACCCTGGCGCCGGAGATGAAGATCGTCGCGCCCGTGCGCAACTGGGCCATGGGGCGCGAGGAGGAGATCGCCTACGCGCGTGAGCACGGCATTCCCGTCAAGGGCGGCACCGAGGCGCCGCCGTACTCGATCGACGACAACATCTGGGGCCGCTCGTCCGAGGGCGGCCCGATCGAGGACCTGGCCGAGCCTCCCCGCGACGACGTGTTCGAGCTGGTCAGCGACGCCCGCGACGCGCCCGACCAGGCGCTGGACATCGTGATCGGCTTCGAGGCCGGCCGGCCGGTCTCGCTGGACGGCGAGGCTGTCGGCCTGGTGGACCTGATCGACCGCCTGGCCGCCGCCGGCCGCGAGCACGGCGTGGGCATCCTGGACCACATCGAGGACCGGATCGTCGGGCTGAAGGTGCGCGACCTGTACGAGGTGCCCGCAGCGGAGATCCTCCTGACCGCGCACGCCGAGCTGGAGAAGCTGGTGTGCACGATCCACCAGAACGAGTTCAAGTTCATCCTGGACCGCAAGTGGGCCTACCTGGCCTACGCCGGGCTCTGGCACGAGCCGCTGCGGGGCGACCTGGACGCCTACATGGACTCGGTCAACGCGCAGGTCAGCGGCCAGATCACGGTCCGGCTGTACAAGGGCAAGGCGTCCGTGGTGGCGCGCAGCTCGCCGCATGCGCTCTACGACCAGGAGCTGGCCGGCTTCGGCGAGTCCGGCGGCCTGTTCAGCCAGGAGTCCAGCCCGGGCTTCATCGAACTGTGGACGCTTCAGTCGCGCATGGCGTACGCGGTGCGCAACCGGGTAACGAACGAGGACTGAGCGGCCTTCAGTCGCGCTGCCCTCTTGACGATAGGAGCTCCATGTATCTAGGCACCTCAATCTTCATCTTCGCCCTCGGGGCCATCCTCAAGTACGCCGTGACCGCCACGGTCGGCGGCTTCGACATCCAGACGGCCGGGGTGATCCTGATGATCGCCGGGGTCGTCGGCTTCGTGGTGTCGCTGTTCTTCCTCTTCGCCGATCGCGATCGCCGCCGTGGCGATGTGGTCGTCGAGGAGCGCCCGGTCGTCCGCGAACGCCGCTAGTCCGCGGCTCGCGCGCGGTCACTAGGCTCGGGCGCAGAGGCTTTGAGAGCTGTCGACCCGGGGAGGTTCGAACCATGAGCAACAAGAGCAGTTACACCGTGCTTGGCTGGATCGTCTGGCAGGTCGGATCGCGGCTGGCCAAGCGCAAGGCCACGCAGAACAAGGGCAAGCTGGGCGCGGGCGCCGCCGTGGCGCTGATCGTGATCGGCGGCATCCTGGTGGCCGCGGGCGACAGCGACGACTAGTACTCGGCGCCGACGCCTGCCGGTGGCGCGACGCGCTCCCGGCGCACGGGCCCCGTGGTTCCGCCCGGGCGAGCGGAGGTCTCGGCGTGCAGCGAGCGGGCAAGCGGTAGGAACGTCTCCACGAGCGCGGGGTCGAGCTTGCTGCCGCGCAGGCTCGCCAACTCCACGAGCACGTCGTCGAATGCCCAGGCACGCTTGTACGGTCGCGACGAGAGCAGCGCGTCGAACACGTCGCAGATGGCGCAGATCCGTCCGGCCAGCGGGATCCGCTCGCCCTTGAGCCCGTTGGGATAGCCACTGCCATCCCACGCCTCGTGGTGTGTCAACGCCACGGTTCGCGCCAGCTTGATCAGTTCTGACTCCGAGCCCTCCAGGATGCTGGCCCCGATCGAGGTATGGGACTTCATTACCTCCCACTCGTCGCGATCGAGGGGGCCGGGCTTGTTCAGGATCCCGTCCGGGATCCCGACCTTGCCCACGTCGTGCAGCACGGTCGCGTGCCTGAGCAGCTCGGCCTCGGGGGCGCTCATCCCGGTGGCCAGCCCCAGCTGCTCGCAGAACCTGCCGATGCGATCCACGTGCTCGCCGGTCTCGCCATCGCGCCAGTCCACCGCGCGACCCAGCCGTTGCACGATCTCCTGCTGGGTCTGCCACAGCTCGTCGGTGCGCTCGCGAACGCGCGCCTCGAGGACCTCGTTGTCGCGCAGGGCGGTCAGCCGCGCGCGGCCCTCGGACAACCGGCCCCAGGCGATGAAGCCCACGGCGCCGGTCAGGAGGGCCAGCAGCGGCCCCACGAGCGGGACGATCAGACCTGCCTGGAACGCCAACTGCGCCGCGCCGAGGAAGGCAAGCGCGCCCGCGACGACCGCAGCCACGGCCAGCAGGCCGGGCAGGCGCGCACCGGCCAGCGGCGCGACCATGGCCAGCAGGACGATCAGGCCGAGCGACAGCCACGGCGGCGCGCTGCGCAGCGGCACCCCGTGCATGGCGGTCCAGATGGCGTTGGCCTGCACCTCGGCGCCGGCCATCAGCTCGTCGCCCACCGGCGTGGGGTGGACGTCGCGCAGGGTGGGCGCTGCCGCACCGACCACCACCACACGGTCGCGCACCGTCTCGGAGCGAAAGCGCCCGCGCAGCACGTCGGAAAAGGACAGCGTGGGCACGGTGCCGGCGGGGCCGCGGTAGTCGATGTAGGCGCCACCGTCGCGAAACAGCCCCGGGTCCAGCGCGGGACTGCCCGCTCGCCGGGCAGCGGTGGTGGCCAGCGTCGGCAGTCCCGCCACCTGGCGCGGGAAGCGCAGGACCGAGCCGTGGTCGTCGATCAGGTTCGAGGCGGCGGCCCGTGAGCCGGCTGCGCGGAGGTTGGCGTCGCCGCCGAGCACCTCGGTGTTCCCGCGGCCGTCGCTCTCGCTGGTGGCCAGGGTTACCCCGCCGACGTCGTCGATGGCCCGGTAGAGGGCCTCGTCCTCGCTCTGCTTGCTGGGCTCGGTGAACTGGACGTCGTAGACGATCTGGCGCGCGCCCGCCGCGTGTAGGCGGCGCACGACACGGCCGTGGAGCGAGCGCGGGAACGGCCATTGCTGGCGCAGGTCGCCGAAGGTCTTGGCGTCGATTGCCACCACCGCAACGTCGTCGGGCGCCTGCGCGCCCCGCACGTCGAAGCGTGTCTCGACGCTCGTTCGGTCGACGCTGCCAAGCAGGCCCGTCACCTGCCCCACGATGCCGACAGCGACTGCCAGCGCCACGATCGAGACCAGCGCGCGCCACGGCGTCGCGGTGGTGGGTGCGCGCCGCACGGGCTCGGCCTAGCGTCGCGGCCGAGCCAGGTAGCGCCCGCCGGCCTTGACCAGCACGCGCTTCTTCTTCGCGAAGTCCTTGACGACCACGGCCCCTTCGGTCACGCGGGTCAGCGTCCCGGCACAGGTGTCGGCGACCATCCAGCGCGTCCCGCGCACGGTGGCGTGGCTGTTGCGCCCGTGGGTGCGGAAACGACCGCCGCGGTCGCGGCCGAACAGCCGGCGCCCCGAGGGCTTGCGGCGCGCCGCCGTGGTGGCCACGGCGCCGCTCTTGCGGGCGCTGCGCTTGCGGGCGGGCTTTGCGCACACCGGTCCGCGCAGGTAGAGGTCGACGTACCCGCCGCTACTTTGGCCGACCTTGAACGCGCCGCCGCCGAAGCGGCCGCTCTGGGTGCTGCCCGAGGGCAGCTGGGATGTCAGCGTCACGCTTCCGCGGTTGGCGTCGATGACGCTACCGGCGGGCACCACGGACTCGTCCGTGAGCGGCACGAACTTGGCGGCGCCTGGGCGCTTGACGGTGACCTTGCCCGCTTGCGGCGCCAGGCCCACGCTGGTCCCGAGCTTGGCGGGTGGCGGGGGCAGCGGAGCGTCCGGTCCCGCGGGAGCGGGCTCTGCAGCGGGCCCCTGACCCTGCCCGGCCGACGGAGCGGGGGAAGCGGCGGGGACGGCCTCGCCGACCGTCGTGAGCAGGCGGTTCGCGCCGTACGAGACGGCATTGCCGAAGTAGTCGGTGCCGACCACGCGATAGTTGTAGGTCGTGCCGGGCTGGAGGCCCGAGAGCGAGTCGGTGACCAGATAGGTGAAGAGGGAGCCGTTCAGGAATCGCCATTGCGTAAGGCTGCCGTAACCCGTGGTGGTCCCGTACTGGAAGCGGTACCAGGCGTCGCCGAGGCCGGGGCTTACATAGGCGCGGAGGTTGGCCCCCGTCGCGGTGACGCCGGTGGGCGTGTGTGTCGTGACGCTCGGGCCGCCAAGCGCCGCCGCCGGACTCGCGGAGACGAAAAGCAGGGATGCGGCCAGGATCACCGCTGAAGCCAGTCTGGTCGCTCGCATACGAGCCCAATCGACCTGTCGGCCGCCGCCTTGACCGATCATCCGTCCATGGACCGATCATCCGTCCAGGCCAGGCGCGCTTGAACTGGCGCGGGGCGCGCGCCTCGCGGCTAACGACTCAGTTCGGGCGACTTGAAGCGCGTGCCGATCGTGATCAGCAGGTGGGCCACACCCAGCACGATGAAGAAGACCGTGGGCGCCGTCTCGCCAGAGAAGCCGGCCAGGAACGGGATCGCGATGAGCAGGACGGCCAGCATGTAGTCCAGCGCCACGTGCGCCGAGCGTGGAATCTGGTTCACCAGGCTGGTGGGTCCGTCGGTGCTCGCCGCCAGCGCGATCACGGCCACCCCGATCACGATCGAGATCGCTTTGGCCGAGCCGCTGTCGTAGCCCAGCAGGAACGGAGCGGCGACGAACGCGATCCCGGCCAGGTACTCGATCGCGCCGTGCAGGAACAGGGGGATGGGGCCGTCGCGCATCATCTGCGCGCAGCTTACTCGGGGAAACGACCGCCACGGGCCGTACGGTGACCGCGTGGAGGTGGAGCGCAGGGGAGCCGGTGGCTGGGAGGAACTGGCGGCGGACGCGCCGTACCTGGTCGCGCCGGGCTCGGAGTGGCGCTCGGAGCTCTACCGCGTCGCGATCGACCAGTTCACCCGCGCGGCCGACCTGCTGGACGTGGAGGAGGAGATCCGGGCGCGGCTGCTCGAGCCGCGCCGGGCGCTGGTGGTCAACTTTCCGGTGCGGCGCGACGACGGCACGGTCGAGAGCTTCACCGGCTACCGCGTGCAGCACACGCTGACGATGGGCCCGATGAAGGGCGGCATGCGCTATTCGCCGGGCGTGTCGCTTGGCGAGTGCGCGGCGCTGGCCATGTGGATGACGTTCAAGTGCGCGCTGCTGGGGCTGCCGTTCGGCGGCGCCAAGGGCGGCGTGCGCTGCGACCCCAACCGGATGTCGGTGCCCGAGCTTGAGCGCGTCACGCGGCGCTACGCCTCCGAGATCTTCCCGGTGATCGGCCCCGACCGCGACATCCCCGCGCCCGACATGGCCACCGGCGAGCGCGAGATGGCCTGGTTCATGGACACCTACTCGCAGCAGGTGGGCCATCCGGTGCCCGAGATCGTCACCGGCAAGCCGCTGGTGCTTGGCGGCACGGAGGGCCGCGACGTGGCCACGGGGCTAGGCGTGGTGTTCGTGCTCGAGGACGTGCTGCGCGGGCGCGGGCAGACCATGGACGGCATGCGCCTGGTGGTGCAGGGACTGGGCAACGTCGGTGCCGTGGTGGTGCGCGAATGCGCCGCTCGCGGCGCGAAGGTGGTCGGTGTGTCCGACATCAGCGGCGGCGTGACCGACGCGGACGGCCTGGACCTGGACGCCGTGTTCGCCTGGGTCGCCGAGCACGGCTTCCTGCGCGACATGCCCGGAGTCGCGCAGGCCGGCCGCAACGACGTCGTCCAGACGCCCTGCGACGTGCTCGTGCCGGCCGCGCTGGAACGCCAGATCACGGCCGACAACGCCGAGCTGGTGGACTGCGAGCTGATCGTGGAGGCCGCCAACGGCCCGACCACGCCAGAGGCCGACGCGATCCTGGCCCGCCGTGGCATCGAGGTGATCCCGGACGTGCTGGCCAACGCCGGCGGGGTCACCGTGAGCTACTTCGAGTGGGTCCAGGACCAGCAGAAGTACTCGTGGAACGGCGAGGAGGTGGTCACGCGGCTGCGCCTCCAGCTGTCGGACGCGCTGGGCCGGGTGCTGCAGGCGCGCAACCGGCTGGCCACGGATTGGCGCACCGCGGCGCAGTCCGTGGCCATCGAGCGGGTGGCCGCCGCCTCGCGGCTGCGGACCATCTACCCGTAAGCGCCGCAATTAGCGGGCACGGACCCCGGTGCTGTCGGAGCACGGCCGTATTCTCGACCCCGCGTGTCCGTCGCCCACCTCCACGTCCACTCCGAGTACTCGCTGCTCGACGGCGCCTGCCGGATCGACTCCCTGGCCGAGCGCGCGGCCGCCCACGGCCAGCCCGCGCTGGGCCTGACCGACCACGGCGTCATGAACGGCGCGGTGGAGCACTACAAGGCGTGCAAGAAGCACGGAATCAAGCCGATCATGGGCCTCGAGGCCTACTACGTGGACGACCGCAAGACCGAAGCGGTCCGCTACGAGCGCAACCACCTGACGCTGATCGCGCGTGACGACCAGGGTTTTCGCAACCTGGTCAAGCTCACGTCCGCCGGCTTCCTCGAGGGCTACAAGCGCGGGCAAGGCCAACGTGGACATGGAGCTGCTCTCGCAGTACTCCGAGGGCGTGATCGCGCTCACCGGCTGCCTGGCCTCGCGCTTCTGCCAGCGCCTGGCCGAGGACAACCCGCACGAGGCGCGCGCGCACGCCGACGAGCTGCTGCAGGTGTTCGGCTCCGACAACGTCTACTTCGAGGTCCAGAAGAACGGCATCGCGCTCCAGGACAAGGTCAACGAGGGCATCGTGTCGCATCGCCCGAGAGGTCGGCCGGCCGGTGGTGGGCACGGCCGACGTGCACTACCTGGGCCGCGAGGACTACCACAACCACGCGGCGCTGCTGTGCGTGCAGACCAAGAGCACGCTGGCCGAGCCGAAGATGTCCTTCGACACCAACGAGTTCTACCTCAAGGACACGGGCGAGATGACCGCAGCGTTCGCGGCGTGGCCGGAGGCGGTGCCCACGACCCTGGAGATCGCCGAGCGCTGCAACGTGGACATCGAGCTGGGCAACATGCTGATCCCCAGCTACCCGACCCCGGACGGGCGGCCCGAGGGCGAATACCTGCGCGAGCTGGCGCTGGCCGGGCTGCGCGAGCGCTACGGCGACCCGATCCCCGCCGAGGCGGCCGAGCGCCTGGACATGGAGCTCGAGGTCATCGGCCGGATGGGCTTCGACGCCTACTTCCTGATCGTCTGGGACTTCGTCAAGTACGCCAAGGACAACGGCATCGCGGTCGGCCCGGGCCGCGGATCGGCCGCGGGCTCGATCGTGTCCTACGCGCTCGACATCACCGAGGTCGACCCGCTCAAGTACGGCCTGCTGTTCGAGCGCTTCCTGAACCCGGAGCGGGTGTCCATGCCCGACATCGACATCGACTTCTCGGTCAAGGGCCGCGCGCGGGTCATGCGCTACGTGGAGGGCAAGTACGGGCGCGAGTCGGTGGCCCAGATCGTGACCTTCGGCAAGATGCTGCCGCGCAACGCCACCCGCGACGCGGCACGCGTGCTGGGCAAGGACTACGCCGTGGGCGACCGGCTGGCCAAGCTCATCCCCGAGCCGGTCATGGGCCGCTCGCTCAGCCTCGACAAGTACCTGTCCGAGGTCGACGAGCTAAAGAAGGTCTACGACACCGACGGCGAGGCGCGCGAGGTCATCGACACCGCACGCGGGCTCGAGGGCATCGTGCGCAACGCCGGCGTTCACGCCGCCGCCGTCGTGATCGCTGACCGGCCGCTCACCGACATCGTGCCGCTGCAGCTGATGGAGGACCGCGGCGCCGTGTCCGAGGACGGCGAGCGCGTCTACAAGGTCATCACCCAGTACTCGATGGGCCCGATCGAGGAGCTCGGCCTGCTGAAGATGGACTTCCTGGGCCTGCGCAACCTGGACGTCATCGAGAACTGCCTGGACATCATCGAGGGCGTCGGCTGGCCAGCGGCCCGACATGGCCACCCTCCCGCTGGACGACCCCAAGACCTACGAGATGATGGCCCGCGGCGACTCCGTCGGCGTGTTCCAGTTCGAGTCCGACGGCATGCGCGAGGCGCTGCGCCAGGTCAAGCCAACCGAGTTCGAGGACCTGGTCGCGCTCAACGCGCTCTACCGGCCTGGCGCGATGCGCCCACATCGACACCTACGCGCGCAACAAGCGCAACCCGGCCGAGATCAACTACATCGACGAGCGCCTGCGGCCGATCACCGAGGCCACCTACGGCGTGATCCTCTACCAGGAGCAGTCGATGCAGATCGCCAAGGCGATCGCCGGCTTCTCCGGCGCCGAGGCCGACGACCTGCGCAAGGCCATCGGCAAGAAGAAGCGCGATGCGATGGCCGCCCTGAAGGAGCGCTTCTTCGCAGGGCGCGCGGGCCACCGGCACGGCCGACGGCGTGATCGAGAGCCTGTGGGCCACCAACGAGGCCGCTGCCGACTACTCGTTCAACCGCTCGCACGCGGCCTGTTACGGCCTGATCGGCTACCGGACCGCCTGGCTGCGGGCCAACTACCCCGCCGAGTACATGGCGGCGCTGATCTCGTCGGTCATGTCCACCAAGGACAAGGTGCCCTTCTTCGTGGCCCACTGCGAGGACATGGGCATCAAGGTGCTGCCGCCGGACGTCAACGAGTCGGCGCACGACTTCACCGTGCACACCGGGGAGAGCGGCAAGCGCGACACGATCCGCTTCGGCCTCGACGCGGTGAAGAACGTGGGTTCGGCCGCCGTGGACAAGATCGTCGCGGCGCGCCAGGCCGACGGCCCGTTCACCAGCGTCTGGGACTTCTGCCGCCGGGTCGACTGCCAGGCGGTGAACCAGCGCGCGATCGAGGCGCTGATCAAGTGCGGTGCGCTGGACTCCACCGGGGCCACCCGCGCCGGCATGTACTCGGTCATGGAACAGGCCCAGGGCCAGGGCCAGAAGGCCCAGCAGGACGCCCAGCTCGGCCAGGGCTCGATCTTCGACCTCGGTGAGCCCGAGCCCGGGGCGGCGGCGGGCGAGCCCGACCTGCCGGTGCCTGCGACTGCCCGACGAGCGTGAGCAGGTGAACGCGTGGGAGAAGGAGACGCTTGGCCTGTTCCTGTCCTCGCACCCGCTCAAGGAGGTGCGGCCGGCGCTGCGCCAGCGCGTGGACTGCTCGCTTGCCGACCTGGCCGACCGCAAGTGGGACGGCCAGAAGGTGGTGCTGGGCGGCATGGTCACCGAGAGCAAGCGCATCCGCACGCGCAAGGGCGACAACATGATGTTCGCCACCCTCGACGACCTCGAGGGCGCGGTCGAGATGATCATCTTCGCCAAGGGGGTCGAGGAGTACGGCCCGCTGATCGAGGGCGACGGCGTGCTGCTGGTGCGCGGGCGCGTGGAGCACAAGGACGGCGGCGACATCAAGCTGGTGCCCGACGACATCAAGGTCTTCGAGCCCACCCAGAAGGAGCTGGCGCGGGCGGCGGCCATGCCCGACGCCGAGCCGGAGGTCAAGCGGCTGACCATCGAGGTCGCCGGCCACGTGCCCGAGACGTTCCTCGACGACCTCAAGGACCTGTGCCGCAACAACCCCGGCGAGCACGAGCTGGAGCTGGTCGTCGGCAGCCGCAGGCTCAGGCTGGGGGAGGGCTTCCGGGTTGCCCCCAGCGGATCGTGCCTTGCCGAGCTCGGGCAGCTGCCGGGAACCGCGTTGCGCCAGGCCGCCTGACCACCCACAGCAGCGCCTACCGGCCTACACTTCTCTACGTGGAAGCATCTTCCGCACACCGCGAGCAGCTGCACGAGTGCCGCCAGTGCTGCTCCTTCTGCGACCGCGTCGTGCACCCCGCCGGATGCATCGAGTCCGGCTGCTCCTATCTCTACCTCTTCGACGACGACGAGACCGGCAAGCGCTTCATGGGCTGCATGAACAAGGTCTTCCGGGCCGAGATCGAGGTCGCGGCCTTCGAGGCCGCCCAGCGCGAGCGCCACGGTTTCGGCGGCGTGACCATGACGGGCGTGCCGCTGCCCCAGTGCCGCACCACGGTCGAGAAGGCCTACGGCGGCTACGGGGACGCCTTCGAGTGCACCAACCCGCAGTTCTTCGACAAGCCGGTGCACGATCCGGCGTTCGACATCCGCGACCAGCTCTAGCGCTTCGCGAACGTTGATCGACGCCTTTGGTGTGCCAGAGCGCACCAAACCCGTCGATCAATGCGGCGGCGGCTCTCTCTAGGAGCGCCGCTTGCGCGCGCGCAGGCCGTTGCGGCGCAGCTCGCGCATCCGCTTGATGTCCGGTGCGGCCACGTCGCCGTCGAAGCCAGGGCCCTCGAACAGGGCCGGCAGGCCCTCGAAGCGGGGCTCGGAGAGGAAGGCGCCGCAGCCGCGGGCGCCGATCTCGCCGGTGCCCAGGGGCGCGTGGCGGTCGCGGTTGGAGGCGAAGGGCATCTTCGAGTCGTTCACGTGCAGGCAGCGCAGCCGTCGCCTGCCCACGTGCCGCTCGCACTCGTCCATCGTGGCCGCGACCGCGTCGGCGGTGCGCACGTCGTAGCCGCTGGCCAGTAGGTGGCACGAGTCCAGGCACAGGCCCAGGCGCTTGCCGCCACCGGCGAGCGAGATCAGCTCGCCGAGCTCCTCGAAGCTGCGGCCGAGGGTGTTGCCGGCGCCGGCGGTGTCCTCCAGCAGCAGCGGGCAGGAGTCCGACTCGGCGCAGGGCCTGCGCCAGCGCCTTGCCCACCCGTTTCATCGAGGCCCCGTGCGGCTCGCCGACCGTGGAGCCGGGGTGCAGGACCACGCCGTCGGCGCCGATGGCGTCGCCCATCCGCAGCGAGTGCACCAGGGAGGCGATCGACTTCGACCGGATCGTCCTTGTCCTTCGAGGCGCAGTTGATCGAGGTAGACCGCGTGGATCACGACCGACTTGATCGGCCCGTCCGCCATCAGCTCGCGGAACTCCGCGATGTCCTCGTCCTTCCAGCGCGTGGGCTTCCACATGCGCGGCGACTGGTTGAACACCTGGATCGCGTCGCAGCCGATCTCGACGCCGCGGGCGTGGGCGTTCACGAGCCCGCCCGGCCGTGGATACGTGGGCGCCGATCAGCATGCGCGGTGAATAGGCTCGGACGGCATGAGGGTCAGGTTCGCGCCATCGCCGACCGGGCAGCTGCACATCGGCGGCGCGCGGACGGCACTCTACAACTGGCTGCTCGCGCGCAAGCACGGCGGCACGCTGGTGCTTCGCATCGAGGACACCGACCGCGAGCGGTCCACGCCCGAGAACGTCGAGCAGATCCTGGACGCCCTGCGCTGGCTCGAGATCGACTGGGACGAAGGGCCGCTCTCGCAGGTCGAGCGCGCCGCCCGCCACCGCGAGCAGATCGACCGGCTGCTGGCCGACGGGGCCGCCTACGAGGACGACGGCGCGGTGCGCCTGCGCGTGCCCGACGAGGGCGAGACGGTGGTCTCGGACGTGATCCGCGGCGACGTGACGTTCCCGCACGCGGCCATCGACGACTTCGTGATCGCCCGCTCGGACGGCAGCGCGCTCTACAACCTGGCCGTTGCCGTGGACGACCTGGACATGGGCATCGACCACGTGGTCCGCGGCGAGGACCACCTCTCCAACACCCCGCGCCAGGTGATGATCCTGAAGGCCCTGGGCGCCGAGCCGCCCGTGTACGCGCACCTGCCGCTGCTGCACGGCACCGACGGCAAGAAGCTGTCCAAGCGCCACGGCGCCGCCTCGGTCCAGGCGCTGCGCGACGCCGGCTACCTGCCGGAGGCGGTCCGCAACTACATCGCGCTGCTGGGCTGGGGCCTGGACGCCGAGACCACGTTCATGTCCACCGACGAGCTGGTCCAGGGCTTCTCGCTGGAGAAGGTCTCGCGCTCGCCCGCGGTGTTCGACGAGCAGAAGCTGCGCTGGATGAACGGCCGCTACCTGCGCGAATTGCCAGCCGAGGACGTGGCCGCGCGGCTGGAGCCGCTGCTGGGGCGCCACGACGACCTGGTGCCCGCCGTGACCGTGGCCCAGGAGAAGATGCAGACGCTGGCGGACTTCTGGCCGCTGGCCGCCTTCCTGGTCGAGCGCCAGGAGACCGACCCGAAGGCGTGGGACAAGGTGATGAAGGAGGGCGTCGGCCCAGGCGCTCGCGGCCGCCCGCGACGCGCTCGCAGCGGCGCGAGCCGTTCGACGTTGCCACCACCGAGGCCGCGCTGCGGGGAGTCGTGGACCAGCTCGGCGTCAAGCCCAAGCAGGTGTTCCAGCCGGTGCGGGTGGCCATCAGCCGGCAGCACGATCTCGCCGGGCATCTTCGAGTCGGTCGTCGCGCTCGGGCGCGAGGAAACGCTGGCGCGCGTCGATGCAGCACTTCAGCGCCTGGGGGCGCCAGCTTGACGCCCGTCCGCTCAATAGTTCGGGCGCGTTGCCGATAGGGGACGTGCATCCTGGCCTCGGGCCATCTCCCCATCGTGGAAGCCGTAATCGAACGTACACCTGCCAGCGTCGCCTCCAAGGGCGGCCGCCCCAATGAGGGCCATGGCCGTCGCCTGACGGCTGCCTTCGAGGCGCTCGAGAACTTCCCGGTGCTGTCCGAGTCACGCAACCGCGTGCTGCGACTGGTGCGCGAGCGCCCCGACGCGGTCGGCGACGTGGTCGCCGCCGTGGAGTCCGATGTGGCGCTGGTGACCACCGTGCTGCGCGTGGCCAACCGCGTGGCCAAGAACGGGCGCGGCAAGATCGCCAGCGTGCCCGCCGCCGTCGAGGCGCTGACCCCGGAGGGGGTCGAGCGGCTGGCCGCGGCGGGCCAACGTCTTCGACTTCTTCGAGCGCATCCCCGGCTGGGACGCCCAGCCCGAGCGCTTCCGGCTGCACGCCGTGGCCACCCAGGCGGCCGCTGAGCGCGTGGCCCGCGAGCTGGACTACCCCGGTCGCGACCAGCTGCTGACCTCGGCGCTGCTGCACGACATCGGCAAGCTGGTGCTGGTGCACGCCTATCCGGCGTACCCGGCGCAGATCCACGGCAGCGCCCGCACCCCCGAGGAGCGGGTGCACGCCGAGCGGCGCGAGCTGGGCGTGGACCACGGACTGGTCGGCGGCGTGCTGGCCCGCCGCTGGGGGTTGCCTGGATCGCTGGCCACCGCCATCGAGCGCCACCACTCCGACGACGCCACGGGCGAGCCCGCCATCGTGCGCCTGGCCGACATGCTCGCCCACTACGGCCACGGCGGCGCCGTGGACCCAAAGCAGCTGCTCAACGCGGCCCGCGCCCTGGAGCTGGGCCCCGAGCAGCTACGCAACCTGATGTACGAGATCCCCTACTCGTCGAACGGCAAGAAGCGCCACGTGGATCCGTGCCCGCTCTCGGGCCGCGAGCTGGACGTGCTCAAGAAGCTGGCCGAGGGCAAGGTCTACAAGCAGATCGCGCTCGAGCTCGAGCTGTCCACCAGCACCGTGCGCACCCACCTGCACAACACCTACGCCAAGCTCGGGACCGGCGACCGCGCTCAGGCCGTGCTCTTGGCCACCGACCGCGGCTGGCTCTGAGCGCGCCGGCGCAGTAGCCACGCGGCGCTCAGCGCGCCCGCGGTGTCGATGACCACGTCGTGCCAGGTGCCCACCCGGCCACCGATGAACGTCTGGTGGAACTCGTCGGTGGCTGCGTAGAGCACGCAGATGCCGACGGCCGCCCGCAGCGCGCCGTCCAGGCCGACCACCGTCCGCAGTGCGCGCAGCCACAGCGCGCACAGCAGCGCGTACTCGCTGAAGTGGGCCACCTTACGCAGCAGGAAGATCCACCAGATGTGCTTGTCGCTGTCGCTCGGCATCGCCGAGAAGGCGAAGATCAGCGCCATCAGCACCAGCGGCGGTCCCCAAAGGGCCAATACGCGGACGGGTTTCGACATGACCGGCCCGTAGACTGGCAGAGGTGCTGGCGATCACGTCCAAGGCCCCCTACGCGGTGCGCGCGCTGACCGAGCTGGCTCGGCGCGGCAGCAGCGATCCGGTGCCCATCGGTGAGATCGCCAAGGCGCGTGACATCCCGGTCCAGTTCCTGGAGGGGCTGTTCGCGACCCTGCGCCGCTCCGGCGTGCTGCACAGCCAGCGCGGCGTGAAGGGCGGCTACCTCTTCGCCCGCGCCCCGGCCGAGATCACCGTGCTCGAGGTGGTGGAGCTGCTGGAGGGCGACCTGGGCCAGGACGCCGCCCTGGCGGGCCAGATCTGGGTCGAGGCCGTCGGCGCCGTGCGCGGCGTGCTGAGCAGCACCACCATCGCCGACGTGGCCGAGCGCGAAGAGCGCGAGGCCACGGCGCCGATGTACTACATCTAGGCGCCGCGGCCACCGGGCCGCTCAGCCGCCGGTGACCTTGCCCAGAGCGCTGACGTACTCCTTCTCACTGACCGGGGCGATGCTGTCCTTGCCGACCTTCAGGTTGACCGTGGCCGTCTCGCCGGCCTTGCCCTTGAGCTTGCAGTCGAACTTGGTGCCCTCGCCGCCGTCGATCTCCTTCGGGCAGCTCAAGGTGGCGGCGCCGTCGAGGGTCTTGTTGGTGTCGTCGACCGCGGCGCTGATGTCGGTCGTCTGGCCGCCGCAACCGGCGGCGAACAGCCCGGCCAGGAGTACTACGGACAGCGCATGACGGGAGCTCGGCTTGGGGAGGGGCATGTTTCTTCTTTCTGGTCGGCGCGGGAGGCGCGGGACGGGGGAACCTATCGGCGAGGGCGGAGGTACCCGCTGCCCTCGCCGATACCCGGTCGGCATTCACCGGATACGGTTCGCGCGATGCCCGCGCCCACCGCCAACCTGGCCGACACCGTGGGGGACACTCCCATGGTGCGCCTGACCAGGGTGGCGCCGGACTGCGGTGCCGAGCTCGTGGCCAAGCTGGAGGCCTACAACCCCGCCGGCAGCGTCAAGGACCGGATCGGGGTGGCCATGATCGATGCCGCCGAGGCTGACGGACGGATCACGCCGGGCAAGACCACGATCGTGGAGGCCACCTCGGGCAACACCGGCATCGCGCTCGCGTTCGTCTGCGCCGCGCGCGGCTACGACCTGGTGCTGGCCATGCCCCAGGGCATGAGCCGCGAGCGCGAGGCGCTCCTGCGCCTGTACGGGGCGGAGGTGCGCATCACCGAGTCGATGGGCGGCATGGACGAGGCGGTGCAGGCGGCACGGGAGATCGCGGCCGAGAAGGGCGACGCTTTCATCTGCGACCAGTTCTCCAACCCGGCCAACCCGGAGATCCACCGCCGCACCACGGCGGAGGAGATATGGCGCGACATGGATGGTGCGGTGGACGTGCTGGTTGCCGGGGTGGGCACCGGCGGCACGGTGACAGGGGCCGGCGAGCGGCTGAAGGAGCTGAACCCCGATCTGATGGTGGTGGCGGTCGAGCCGGCCACGTCGCCCGTCATCGCCGGAGGGAAGCCCGGCGCGCACCGCATCCAGGGCATCGGTGCCGGCTTCGTCCCCCCGGTGTTGAACACCGACATACTCGACGAGGTGATCGGCGTGACCGACGACGACGCCATCGCCACCGCCCAGCGCTGCGCGCGCACCGAGGGGGTGCTGGCCGGCATCTCCTGCGGCGCCGCGCTGGCCGGCGCGATCGAGGTGGGATCGCGCCCCGAGATGGCCGGCAAGCACGTGGTCGTGGTCATGCCCGACTCGGGCGAGCGTTACGTGAGCGCGCCCTTCTTCAACCCCGCGTGAGCCTTTCGGCGCAGGAGCTGGAGCGCTACTCGCGCCAGCTGCTGATGGACGACTGGGGCGGGCAGACGCAGGAGCGCGTGCGCGCGTCGCGGGCGATCGTGGTCGGCGCGGGCGCGCTGGGCAGCCCGGTGGCCACCTACCTGGCGGCGGCCGGCGTGGGCACGATCGGGCTGGTCGACCACGACACGGTCGAGCTGTCGAACCTGCATCGCCAGCCGCTCTACCTCAGCCCTGACGTAGGCGCCCAGAAGGCCGAGCTGGCCGCCGCCCGGCTCGGGCTGCTCAACCCCGAGGTGGTCCTGGAGGCGTACCCCGTCGAGCTGTCCGAGGCCAACGCCGACGCGGTCGTGATGGGCGCCGACGTGGTGGTGGACTGCACCGACAGCTTCGAGAGCCGCTACGTGGTCAACGACGCCTGTTGCGCGCAGGGCGTCGCGCTGGTCGAAGCCGCCGTGGTGGCGTTCGAGGGCCAGGTGTTGAGCATCCGCCCGGGCGAATCAGCCTGCTATCGGTGCATGTTCCCCACGGCGCCGCCGCCCGAGGCCCGCCGCGGCTGCCGCGAGGCGGGGGTCCTGGGGGCGATGGCCGGAGTGGTCGGCTCGCTCCAGGCGCTGGAGGCGCTGAAGCTGCTGAGCGGAGTCGGCACGCCGCTGACCGACCGCCTGATGCGCATCGACGGGCTGACGGGTGAGCAGACGCTGGTGGCCACCTCCCGGCGAGACGATTGTCCGGCCTGCGGCACTGCGTCATCCTTGTGAGCATGCTCGGCCTCGGAACGCTGGCCCGGGTGGCGCGCGAGGTGCGTGCCGACCTGACCGCGGCGCAGGACCGCGACCCCGCCGCGCGCGGCGTGGGGCGGGCCGAGATCCTGCTGACCTACGGCGGCGTGCAGGCGCTGCTGGCCCACCGCGTGGCGCACGCGCTGCACACCACCGGCGTACCGCTGGCGCCGCGCGTGGTGGCCAACGCCAGCCGCGTGGTCACCGGCGTGGAGATCCACCCGGCGGCCGAGGTGGGCGACGCGCTCTTCATCGACCACGGGGCCGGGGTGGTCATCGGTGAGACGGCGAAGATCGGCGCCAACGTGACGCTCTACCAGGGCGTGACGCTCGGCGGGACCGGCTTTCAGCGCGGCAAGCGTCACCCGACCGTTGGTGACGACGTGGTGGTGGGATCCGGCGCCAAGCTGCTGGGGCCGATCGACGTCGGCCATTGCGCGAAGATCGGCGCGAACTCGGTGGTCATCCACGACGTGCCCGCGAACTCGACGGTGGTCGGCAACCCCGGTCATCCGGTGCGCGTGAACGGGCAGAAGCCCGAGGGACCCGACGCCGACTGGGCCCACCTGCCCGACCCGGTGGCCGACGCGCTGAAGGGGCTGGCCGTGCGCGTCGGCGAGCTCGAGGCGCTGGTTGCGGAGCTGACGGGCAAACGCCCCGAATCCGCCGACGTCACGCCTCTCCAGCGGCGCCGGGGCAACGATCCGGCCGGCGGCTGACGCCTAGTAGGCCGTCGTGCGCGTGCGGTGGCGCGGCAGCGCCTTGTAGCGCGGCTGCTGGCCGCGGTTCCACAGCCAGTTGTCCAGCGTCCGCGGCGGCACGCCGAGGCGCGGGGCGATCAGCTCGCACGCGTGCAGAGCGCAGGCGCGGATCTCGCGCTCCGCCGCGCCCGGCGGCAGCAGCTCGCCGGCGTCGATGCGCGCGGCCAGGTCGTCGTCGTAGACCAGCACGCCGTCCACGCGCAGCACGTGGGGCACGAGGTTGTCGGCGAAGATCGTCAGCTCGTCCAGGTCGTCGAAATCGGCCACGCCCGCCAGGGCCAGGTCCGCCGGCGTGATCTGCGCGCGCTTGTAGAAGCCGGGGTCGCGGAACATGGGCATCGCTTCTGTCAGCTGGGCGGCCAGCCGCTGCGGCCGAGCCCGCGGCCGCAGCCACCGCTTCGAGCGCGGGCCGGCCGGCCAGGAACCTCCCCAGCTCACGCAGAGCGCGTGCGTACAGCGCCATCAGCTCGTGGCCGGCGTGCTGTCCGAGTGCTGTCGCGACCTCCGCGGCGCCGAGCCCCGTGAGGTCGGCCGCGGGCCACGGCCCGTGCTCGGTGAGCGCGCGGGCGATCGTGACCGAGCCCGAGCAGCCGGGCCGCTTGCGGATCGTGGGAAACCACCCCGAGCCGAAGTTGATCGCGTCGAGCTCGAGCGTGAACAGCGCGATCTCTTCTGCGGAACCGGTCAGATAGTGGCTCCGGGGATCGAGCGCCGGCGGCGGACCGGGCGCGATCGCGTCCAGGGCATCGGCGTCGATCCGGACCCGCCGCGCGCCTGCCGCCAGCTCGGCACAGTGCGCGCGGATCTCGTCACATATGCCCATCACCTCCTAGCCTGACCGGTGATGCGAAGCCCTGCCGCCCTGGCCCTCGCGGTGCTCGCCCTGAGCGCCTGTGGCGGGTCCAGCGACGAAGATCAGATACGCACGGCGATCAGCGACTACGCCAAGGCGGTGGAGGGCGCCGACCCCGAGCGGGTGTGCGAGCTGCTGGTCCGGGCCGGGGGGCAACGCCCGCCCGAGCGTTGCAAGGACCGCGTGGCCGGCGGGCGGCTGGAGGCCGGCCAGTCGCTGGGCGAAGTGAAGGTGCGCTCGATACGGGCGCAGGGCGGGCGGGCGAGGGCGCGGCTCGCGAGCGGCGAGGTCGTCGTGCTGCGGGAGGTCGACGGCGCGTGGCGGATCGTGGCTCCGGGCTGACCGGCGACGGCCCTAACCTTGACGCGGTGAGCACCACCGCTGCGCAAGAGGGCCTGCTCGAGGGCCTGAACGATCCACAGCGCCAGGCGGTCACCCACGGCGACGGCCCGCTGCTGATCCTGGCCGGCGCGGGATCGGGCAAGACTCGCGCCTTGACGCGCCGGATCGCGTACCTGGTGTCCACCGGACAGGTCGCACCCGTCCGAGATCCTGGCCATCACCTTCACCAACAAGGCCGCCGCCGAGATGCGCGAGCGGGTCGAGGTGCTGGTGGGCCGGCGCACGCGCGCGATGTGGGTCATGACCTTCCACGCCGCCTGTGCGCGCATGCTGCGCTCGGACGCCGAGCGGCTGGGCTACACGCGCGGCTTCACGATCTACGACGAGGCCGACTCGGTACGGCTGGTCAAGCAGTGCATCGATGAGCTGGGCACCGACCCGAAGCGCTTCCCGCCGCGGGCGATCAAGCGCCAGATCTCCGACGCCAAGAACCAGCTGCTCGACGCCGACGCCTACCGGCTGAAGATCAGCGGCTACTTCGAGCAGACCGCGGCCGAGGTCTACGAGCTCTACGAGCAACGCATCCACGGCATGAACGCGATGGACTTCGACGACCTGCTGTTCCAGTCCGTGAACCTGTTCCAGCTGTTCCCGGAGGTGCTGGAGCGCTACCGGCGCAGCTTCAAGCACGTTCTGGTCGACGAGTACCAGGACACCAACCACGCCCAGTACCAGTGGCTGCGGCTGCTGGCCGAGGAGCACCGCAACCTGGCGGTGGTCGGCGACGACAGCCAGTCGATCTACGCCTTCCGGCACGCCGA
The DNA here is from genome assembly GCA_963750365.1 of uncultured Solirubrobacterales bacterium. GTDB lineage: Bacteria > Actinomycetota > Thermoleophilia > Solirubrobacterales > Thermoleophilaceae > JAAYBF01. Next base: position 1,202,789 of record CAVVQE010000002.1, on the reverse strand, counting down.
CATCCGCAACATCCTGGAGTTCGAGCACGACTACCCCGACGCCCAGGTGGTCAAGCTCGAGCAGAACTACCGCTCCACCCAGACGATCCTGGACGCCGCCAACGCGGTCATCAACAACAACCGCGCCCAGATCGAGAAGCACCTGTGGACCCAGAACGGCAAGGGCGAGCCGATCCGCATGCGCGAGATGGAGGACGAGCACTCCGAGGCCCGCTACGTCGCCGGCCAGATCGAGCGCCACGTGGAGGGCGGGGGGTCGCGCAACGACGTGGCCGTCTTCTACCGCGCCAACGCCCAGAGCCGGGTGCTCGAGGACACCCTGGTCCGCTACGGCGTCAGCTACCAGGTGATCGGCGGCACACGCTTCTACGAGCGCGCCGAGGTCAAGGACGCGCTGGCCTACCTGACGCTGCTCACCAACCCGCAGGACGTGGTCTCGTTCCAGCGCGTGGTCAACTCGCCCAAGCGCGGCATCGGCGACACCTCGCAGGGGCGGATCGTCGCTCACGCCAACACCATCGGCGAGCCGGTGTTCGACGTCGCGCTCGATCCCCAGGCCGTGCCCGGTCTGGGCACGGCGGCCGTCAAGGCGGTCGGTCGCTTCATGGAGACGATGGAGAAGCTGCGAGACGGAGCCGAGCACTCCTCGGTCGGCGACCTGCTCCAGGAGACGCTCTCGGACGTCGGCTACATCACGGCGCTGGAGAACGAGCGCACGATCGAGAGCCAGGGGCGGCTGGAGAACCTCGAGGAGCTGGTCAGCGTCGCGCGCGAGTACGACGCCTCCGCCGAGGACCCCGGCGTGGAGGAGTTCCTGCAGCAGGTCGCGCTGTTCAGCGCCCAGGACTCGATCGAGGACGACGAAGGCGTGGTCACGCTGATGACGCTCCACAACGCCAAGGGCCTCGAGTACGACGTCGTGTTCCTGATCGGCATGGAGGACGGGGTGTTTCCGCACTCGCGCTCGATCGAGGCCGGTGACATCGAGGAGGAGCGCCGGCTCTTCTACGTGGGCGTCACGCGCGCCCGCCTGGAGCTGTACCTGACCCATGCCCGCACGCGTGCGCTCTACGGCGGGCGCGACTGGAACGTGCCGTCGCGCTTCTTGGGCGAGGTGCCGGTGGAGCTCACCGACGCCGAGGAGCAGACGCCGGCGCGCACCCTCGCCGGCTCATGGAACGCGCCTCGGCCCGGCGCCGCGCCGGCGCCCGAGCCCGGCAGCGCCGCCGCCTTCGCGGTCGGCGACGACGTGGAGCACGTCCGCTTCGGCGACGGCGTGGTGGTGGCCCTGGAGCGGGGCGGCCTCGTGGTCGTCCGCTTCGCCGCCGATCATTCCGAGCGCAAGCTCATGGCCGACTTCGCACCCCTGAAGAAGAAGTGAGCGCCACGGTCATCGATGGCAAGGCCGTCGCGGCGGCCGTGCGCGAGCGCGTGGCTGCGGTCATCCGCGACGAGGGCTTGACGCCCGGCCTGGCCACCATCCTGGTCGGCGACGACCCGGCCTCGGCCGTCTACGTGCGCATGAAGCGCGAGGACTGCGCGCAGGTGGGCATCGAGTCCTTTCACCACGAGCCCGCAGGCGACGTCTCCCGTTCCGAGCTGACGGCCCTGATCGACAAGCTCAACGCCGACGGGCGCGTACACGGCATCCTGCTCCAGCTGCCACTGCCCGATCATCTCGACGACGCGGAGCTCACCGCGCTGATCGACCCGGCCAAGGACGTCGACGGGCTGACGCCGGTGAACGCGGGGCTGCTCATGCACGGGCGCGAAGCGCTGGTCGCGTGCACGCCGATGGGCGTGATGGAGCTGCTCGAGCACGCGGGCGTTGCGCTGTCGGGAGCACGCGCGGTCGTGGTGGGCCGCTCGCAGCTGGTCGGCAAGCCGCTGGCCCAGCTGCTGCTGGCCGCCAACGCCACAGTCACCCACTGCCACTCACGCACGCGTGACCTGGCCGCGGAGTGCCGACGCGCCGACGTGCTCGTGGCCGCCGCGGGGCAGAGGGACCTGATCACCGCCGACATGGTGGGGGAGGGGGCGGTGGTCATCGACGTGGGCACCAACCGCACCGAGGACGGCGCCCTGACCGGGGATGTCGACTTCGACGCCGTCAGCCAGGTGGCGGGGGCAATCACCCCGGTGCCCGGTGGCGTCGGGCCGATGACGCGGGCGATGCTGCTGGAGAACACGCTGCGAGCGGCACGCCGCTCGCAGCGCTGATCTCTCCCCCTAGTTGGACGCCGCTGCGGCCTGCGAGTCAGGCACCGCGCCGATGCTGCGCATGAAGCCCATCACGTCCCATTGGGTCCAGCTCTCCACGGCCTTGCCGTCCTCGTACTTGATCCATGAGATCCCGTGCGTGGTGTCGCTGTTCCCCGTGGGCGGCAGGCCCATGATCTCGCCGTCGTGGGTGCCCTCCGCGTGCCAGCGGACGACGACGGTGTCGCCACCTTCGAGCTCGTCGTCGATGGTCAGATGCAGGTCGGAGAAGGCCTGCCGGTACATCGCGATCGACTTCTTCGCTCCCTCGCGGCCCTCGGACGCGTGGACGTTGTAAGCGTCGTGGTCCACGACATCCTCGGCCATGATGTCGTCGAGCGCGTCCAGGTCGCCGCTGCCCCAGATGTCGAAGAAGCGGCGTGTGGCTTCCAGGTTCCGGTCGGACACAAATCTGTCCCCCTTATGGTGTATCCGTGCTCGTTGTCACGAATCTACGCCCGCCGCGCGACGCGGTCAAGCTCGCCCCGGGCTAGGCTGCCGCCGGTGAATGCGCACAGGCTCACGATCGGCGAATGGCTGATGGCGATTACCGGCGTCGCGCTCTTCGCGCTGCTGTTCGCGCACTGGTACAGGTTCTCGCCCGCGGACGGCGGACCGAGCTCGGGACTCACCGCATGGCAGGCCTTCACGGTGCCCGATGTGCTGCTCGCGCTGCTCGCCGTCGCGGCTGTGGCCACCGTGCCGCTGGTGGCCGCGGCGCGCACCCCTTCGCCCGGCATCGCCTGGGAGTCGCTGGTTCTGCTCGGCGCCATCATCGGCGTCGTGATCTGCGTGGTGCGGCTGATCGACGTGCCTGCGGACGGGCTCAGCCTGCGCCCCGGCGCATGGGCGGGACTGGCCGTGACCGCGGGCCTGTGCGCCAGCTCGTTGATAGCCATGCGCGACGAGCGCCGGAGCACTCCGGGGCGCCCGACCGACGCAACCGGCGTACCGGTCGAGACGGTCGCCGTTCCCGAGGAACTAGCAGCGCCACCCCGATGACCTTCAGCCGGCTGCTGCGATCAGACGCGGTGGCCATGGTGGCCGCGCTCGTTCTACTGCTGGTGATGGCGATGGACTGGTACTCGTCGGCGGTCGGCGAGCGGGCGCGGGAGGTCGAGAAGCTCTCCGAGCCCAGCAGCGGCGCGGTAGGGAGCCAGGCCCAGCGCGAGAACCAGGAGAGCGCCCGGGAGGCGGCCCAGGCGGAGGAGAAGAACGCCTGGCAGGTGCCGGGGCTCGTGGACAAGCTGATCGTGATCGGCCTGCTCGGCACGATCGTGCTGGCCGTCGGCAGCGCGTGGCTCCGCGCCGCCGCGCGCCGCTTCGAGCCTCCCTCCACGCCCAGCACCGCGGCGGCTGTGGTGGCCACCGCGACGGGGCTGCTGGTGGTGTACCGGATCATCCAGGAGCCCGGGTTCGACGAGACCACGACCGTCCAGGCGGGGGCTCCGCTCGCCATCGTGGTGCTGGCGGTGATCGCACTGGCATCGCGCGAGTCGATGCGGCGCGAGGCCGCCGGAACGGCGTGGCAGGACGCCGCCACGGGCAGCCAACCGGAGCCCTCCACGCATGGCTGAGCCCAAACCGACGCTCACGGTATTCAGAAAACCGCTGCCACCCGGTGGCAGCGCCAACCACCCCATGGCAAGAATTTTCTGAACATGGTGAGCGTGGAGCCGGGGATGGAACGCAGCGAGGAGTTCACGGTCGAGGGTGCGCTGACCACGGACGTGGGCGGCACGATCGCGGCCACCGTGCTCTCGACCCCGGGCATGATCGCGATGATGGAGCGCAACGCCTCGATCCTGGCCTTCGAGAACCTGCCCGAGGGCAAGGCCACAGTCGGCTTCGAGGTCTGCATCAAGCACGTGGGGGCCGCCATGGGCGGCTCCACCTGCACCTCGTACGCCCGCCTGCGCGAGGTGGCCGACGGCCGCAAGCTGCGCTTCGACGTCGAGATCACCTGCGACGGCCGCACGATCGGCGTGGGCACCCACGAGCGCCGCGTGGTCGACGCCGCCGGCTTCGGCGGCTGAGCGCCTAGAATCGCGCGCCGATGATCGACCGCGAACAGGTCCTACACGTCGCCCGGCTCGCACGCCTTCGGCTCTCCGAGGAGGAGATCGAGCGCATGACCGGCGAGCTGTCCACGATCCTGGGTCACATCGACACCATCTCCAAGCTCGACCTGGACGGGGTGGAGCCGACGTCACGGGTGGTGGAGCTGGAGAACGTGCTGCGCGCCGATGAGCCGCGGCCGAGCCTGCCGCGCGAGGTCGTGCTGGAGCAGGCGCCGGACACCGACGGCGAGGGCTTTCGCGTGCCCAGCCCCGGCGCATGAGCGACCTGCTCGACCTGACCGGCGCGCAGGCCGCCGAGCGCATCGCGGCCGGCGACCTCTCGGCCCGTGAGCTGTTCGACGCCTACCGCCGACGCGCCGCTGCCGACGAGCTGAACGCGTTCCTCTGGGTGGCGGACGAGGCACCCGCCGCAGGGGCCGAGGGGCCGTTGGCCGGGGTGCCGCTGGCGGTCAAGGACCTGTTCTGCACGGAGGGCGTGCCAAGCCAGGCGGGCTCGCGGATCCTGGAGGGCTATCGGCCGCCGTACACCGCCACCGCGGTTCGCAAGCTGACCGGAGCCGGGGCCGCGCTGCTCGGCAAGACGAACATGGACGAGTTCGCGATGGGCTCGTCGACCGAGAACTCCGGCTACGGGCCCGTCCTGAACCCGTGGGACAGGAGCAAGGTGCCCGGCGGATCGTCCGGTGGCAGCGCGGCGGCGGTGGCCGCCGGCCTGGCCCCTTGGGCCCTGGGCACCGACACCGGCGGCTCGATCCGCCAGCCCGCTTCGCTCTGCGGGATCGTGGGCCTCAAGCCAACCTACGGCGCCGTGTCGCGCTACGGCATGATCGCCTTCGCCTCGTCGCTGGACCAGGCGGGCCCGCTGACGCGCGACGTGACCGACGCCGCGCTGCTGCTGCGCCACATGGCCGGAACCGACGCGTGCGACTCCACCTCGACGGGCCTGCGCGAGCAGGTCGAGCTGCCCACCGCCGAGCGCTTGGACGGGCTGCGCTTCGGCGTGCCGCCGCAGCTGACCGGCGGCGGCATCGAGGCCGGCGTCAAGGAGGTGTTCGACACCGCCCTCAAGCGCATCGAGGAGCTCGGCGGCACGCTGACCGAGATCGACCTGCCCCACGCCGACCAGGCGATCGCGGCCTACTACGTGATCGCCCCGGCCGAGGCCAGCGCCAACCTGGCCCGCTTCGACGGCGTGCGCTACGGCCTCAGGGCGGACGACGTTGGCGATCTGCTCTCGCTCTACGAGCTGACGCGCGAGCAGGGCTTCGGCGACGAGGTCAAGCGCCGCATCATGATCGGCACGTACGCGCTGTCGTCGGGCTACTACGACGCCTACTACGGCAGCGCCCAAAAGGTGCGCACCAAGATCGTCGAGGACTTCCGGGCCGCCTACGAGCAGGTGGACCTGATCGTCACGCCGGCGGCGCCGTCGGTGGCGTTCGGGATCGGCGAGCTGGCCGACGACCCGCTGGCGATGTACCTGTCGGACTTCTGCACGGCGCCGATGTCGCTGGCCGGCATCCCGGGCATCTCGATTCCCGGCGGACTGGCGGGCGGCCTGCCGGTGGGCATCCAGCTGGCCGGCCCCGCGTTCAGCGAGAACCGCGTGCTGGACGCCGCGCACGCGCTGGAGCAGGCGATCGGCTTCGAGGGGCTGACGCCGTGACCGAGTTCGAGCCCGTGATCGGCCTGGAGATCCACGTCCAGCTGCAGACGAGGACGAAGATGTTCTGCGGCTGTGAGCTGTCGTTCGGCGAGGAACCGAACACGCGCACCTGCCCCGTGTGCCTGGGCCTTCCTGGCGCGCTGCCGGTGACCAACGCCGAGGCCGTGCACTACGCGCTGATGATCGGCATGGCGCTGGGCTGCGAGATCGCGCCACGATCGATCTTCCACCGCAAGAACTACTTCTATCCCGATTCGCCGAAGGCCTACCAGATCTCCCAGTACGACATCCCGATCTGCGGCGCGGGGCGTCTGGGTGACATCCGGATCCACCGCGCGCACCTGGAGGAGGATGCGGCCAAGCTGGTGCACGCCGGCGCGTCGGGGCGGATCCACTCGGCCGAGTCCAGCGTTGTGGACTTCAACCGCGGCGGCACGCCGCTGGTGGAGATCGTGACCGAGCCCGACGTGCGCTCGGCCCAGCAGGCATCGGAGTGGCTGCGCCTGCTGCGCGTGACGCTGCGTCAGCTGGGCGTGTCGGACGTGAACATGGAGGAGGGCTCCCTGCGCTGCGACGCCAACGTGTCGATCCGGCCGAAGGGCTCGCAGGAGCTGGGAACGAAGACCGAGCTGAAGAACATGAACTCGTTCCGCTTCCTCGAGCGCGGCGTGGACGCCGAGATCGCCCGCCAGATCGACATCGTCCAGAACGGCGGGACGGTCACGCAGGAGACGCTGCACTTCGACCCCCGCAGCGGCTCGCTGAGCGCGCTGCGCTCGAAGGAGGAGGCGCACGACTACCGCTACTTCCCCGAGCCGGACCTGGTGGCCATCGCGCCCACCGACGCGATGCTGGAGCGTGCCCGGGCGGCGCTGCCGGAGCTGCCCGCGGCCCGCGCCGAGCGCCTGGAGAGTGACCTCGGCCTGCCTGCGGACCCGGCCCGACTGCTGGCCTTCCGTCCCGAGCTCGGCGACCTGTTCGAGGCCGCAGCCGCGGCGGCGTCGGCCGAGCCGCGCGCGGTGGCCAACTGGGTCACCGGCGAGCTCCAGGCCCAGCTCGGCGACCGCGAGCCGGCCGAGACGGAGCTGACGGCGCAGGCGCTCGGAGCGCTGGTGGACCTGGTGGACGAGGGCGCCGTGTCGGGCTCGGCCGCCAAGGAGGTCCTGGGCGTGCTGCTGGACGAAGGCGGCGAGCCCGCGGCCATCGTGGATCAGCGCGGACTCGGCAAGGCCGGCGGCGACGAGCTTGGCGCCATCGTGGACCAGGCGCTGGCCGACAACCCGGACGTGGTGGAGAGGATCAAGGGCGGTAACCCGAAGGCCGTGGGCGCCATAGTCGGCGCCGTGATGAAGGCCACCAAGGGCACCGCCGACGGCGGCGAGGTCCAGCGCCTGGTCCAGGAGCGGCTCGGGGTCTGAGATGGGCGTGCTCGACCGGCTGAGCGCGCCGATCGTGCAGGCCCCGCTGGCCGGAGGGCCCTCGACGCCGGAGCTTGCGGCCGCAGTCAGCGGCGCCGGCGGACTTGGGTTCCTGGCGGCCGGCTACAAGAGCGCGGAGGCGCTGGCGGCGGAGATGGACGCCATGGGCGGCGCGACCTATGGCGTGAACTTGTTCGTACCGGGCGACGGCCCGGCCGACCCCGATGCCGTTCAGCGCTACGCCGCGCGGCTGCGCGACGAGGGCCACGAGCCGGGGGAGGGCCGCTACGAGGACGACGGCTGGGAGGCCAAGCTGAACCTGTTGGGCGAACGCGCGCCGGCGGTGGTGTCGTTCACGTTCGGCTGCCCGGACGAGGCCACCGTGACCACGCTGCGCGACGCCGGCTGCGAGGTATGGGTCACGGTCACCGGCCCCGAGGAGGCGCGGATCGCGCAGTGGGCGGGGGCGGCCGTGCTGGTGGCGCAAGGCATCGAGGCCGGCGGTCACCGCGCGTCGTTCGCCGACCAGGGCGATCTGGGTCTGCTGGCCCTGCTGGCGCTGCTCGGCGGGCCGGACAGCCAGCTGCCCATCGTGGCCAGCGGGGGGATCGCCAGCGCAGCCACCGTCGCCGCCGTGCTGGCGGCAGGGGCGAAGGCCGCCCAGGTCGGGACTGCGTTCATGCGCTGCCCGGAGGCCGGGACGTCGCCCGCGCAGCGGGACGCGATCGCCTCGCCGGGCCTGACCCGCGTGACCACGGCGTTCACCGGCAAGCCCGCGCGCGGGATCGAGAACCGCTTCATGCGCGAGCACCCGGACGCTCCCGCGGCGTACCCGGAGGTCCACCATCTGACCGCGCCCGTGCGCGCCGCGGGCCGCGAGCGAGGGGACCGGGAGGTGGTGAACCTGTGGGCCGGGCAGGCCCACGAGCTGGCGCGCGAGGTGCCCGCGGCCCAGGTCGTGGCGGAGCTGTCCGCCCTGGCCTGATCCAGCCACTTGACCTGGGCGTACCATCGGTCATGCACCCGAGTCGAGGAGCAGGCATGTCGCGACTGATCAGGATGGACGCCAGCGGGCACTCCACGCTGGCCGAGTGGACCGAGACCGACGACGCGGCGTTCGCGACCGCGGTCGAGCAGTTCCGCGACCAGCTGGACGAGGGGTTCATCGGCGTGCTGGACCGGGGCCAGGGCCAGGCGGAGCAGATCCGCGAGCTCCCGCGTGACGCCGGCCTGGTGATCCTGCGCCGCCCGATCGCCGGCGGCTAGGGCGTTGGCGCAAGCGCTGGCCGAGACCGCCGCCGTCCCCTGGCGCAAGCCGGCGGACCAGGCCTACCTGGACCGCTACGCGCGCGCCTGGACCATCTGGACGGTGGCGCTGACCGTTCCGTTCGTGCTCACCGGTACCGGTCTGCTGGTCGTGACGTGGCTGACGCTGCCCGTGGCGCTGATCGCCTTCGCCCAGGCATGGATCAACCCCGAGCTGTACGCGTTCCGCGGCGCCAGCGTGCTGCGGCCCAAGGGTGCCCGCCACGAGGGCAGCGAGCCGGTGGCCCAGGGACTGCTGGGCGATCTGCTCGACCATCGCGAGCGTGAGCTGCAGCGACAGACGGGCGTCGCGCTCCAGCAGGGCTCGATGGGCGTCTGGATGGTGGCCGAGGCGGGCGCGATCCTGGTGGCGCCCGGCGGCCGCCGCGCGCACTGCTTCTGCGTGCGGGTGACCGACCCGGAGCTGCCGCCATCGGACCGGGTCGCGCACCTGCTGCTGGCGCTGCGCACCGACGAGCAGGGTTTCGCGACCGTGGGCAACCACGCGTTCTGTGGCGCTTCGTGGCGGGTGCGGCGCCGCCTGCCGAAGCCCATGCGTCCGGCGCTCGACGCCGCGCGCGCCCAGGCCGGACGCCCGCGATAGCCTCGGCCGCAATGGCCTGGAACGTAGTTATCGCCGGCGGCGGCTTCGGCGGCCTGTACGCCGCTCGCCGCCTGGAGCGCAAGCTGCCCCGCCACAGCGCCCGCATCACGCTGGTCACCGACCAGAACTTCCTGCTGTACACGCCGCTGCTTCCCGGCGCCGCCGCCGGCTCGCTGGAGCCGCGCCACGTGGTCGTGGCGCTGCGCGAGGAGCTGGACTGGGCCGACCTGCGCCTGGCCCGCGTGACGGGCGCCGACCCGGCCGCCAACGAGCTCCACATCAACACGCTCGGCGGCCAGGCCGAGTCGCTGGACTACGACCAGCTGATCGTGACCCTGGGCTCGGTGTCGCGGGTGCTGCCGATCCCGGGCCTGTCCGAGTACGGGCTGGGCTTCAAGAGCCTGGCCGACGCCATCGACCTGCGCAACCGCGTGATCCTGCACCTGGAGACCGCGGAGGCCATGGCCGATCCGCAGGAGCGCAAGGAGTTCCTGACCTTCATCTTCGTCGGCGCCGGCTACGCCGGGTTGGAGGGGATCGCCGAGCTGCAGGACTACGTGGCCGACATGCTCGACCACTACCCGCGCTGTCGCATGGACGGCACCCGCTGGATCCTCGTCGAGGCCACCGATCGCGTCATGCCCGAGATCCCGGCCAGCCTGGCTGCCTTCGCTACCCGCGAGCTGCGCGGGCGCGGGCTGGAGATCCTGACCGACACCCGGCTCGAGCGGATCGAGGCCAGCTCGGCCACCCTGTCGACCGGCGAGCGCGTGCCCACCCGCTTCGTCTGCTGGACCGCCGGCGTCAAGCCGCCGGCGATGATGCGCGAGCTCGGCCTGCCACTGGACGACCACGGCCGCGTCCTGGCCGACGCCACCACGCGGGTGCCCGGGCACGACAACGTGTGGGCCATCGGCGACGCCGCGGCCGTGCCCGACCCTGCGCGCAAGGGCCAGCCCTCGCCCCCGACCGCGCAGCACGTGATCCGCCAGGGCAGGGTGGTGGCCGACAACGTGGCGGCCACGCTGTCGGGCGGCAAGCTGCGCAAGTTCCGCTACCGCACGCTCGGCGTGTTCGTGGACATGGGCCAGCACAAGGCCGTGGCCACGATGCTCGGGGTGCGCCTGCGCGGCTTCCCGGCCTGGTTCGCGGCACGCACCTACCACGTGGCGATGATGCCCGGCGTGGCGCGCAGGCTGCGGATCGTGGGCGACTGGACCGTCGGGCTGCTGTTCGGCCGGGCGTCGGCTCAGCTGGGCAACCTCGGTCATCCCACCTCGCTCGGTGAGTACAGCGAGGACAACCCGCGCGGGGGCGAGCGGCCTGGCGAACCGCAAGGCGGGGGTTGACCTCCCCGCCCTCAGTCGAGGGGGTGGAGTTCCGCACCGGCCGCAGCGCCGACCTGCGGCCGGCGTTCGAGTTGTCGCGGAAGGCCCTGCACGGCATGGCCGAGTCGCTCGGGGTGGACAACGGCGCGCCGCCGGATACAGCGGGCATGGCCCGCCAGTGGGAGCGCAGGCGTCAGCTGGTCGAGTTCGTCTCGGCGCAGGAGGGCAGCTTCGTGCTGGCCGAGGTGGACGGCGCGCTGGTGGGTTTCGCGCGCACCTGCCGCTTCGGACAGATGGAGGAGCTGACCGAGCTGCACGTTCTGCCCGAACACGGCGGACGCGGCATCGGGCCGGCGCTGCTGGCCCGGGTCTGGCCCGGCGATCCGACCCGGGAGATGGGCCGCGTGGCGGTGGCGGCGGGGATATCGCGCGTGCTGAACGCGATCACGGCCGCCGGCATGATGCCGGCCGCGGGCCACTGGCACATGCGCGCGCCCACGACCGCCTACCTGGAGGCCCGCTCACGCGTGACGGACGCGGCCGAGCCACCCGTCGTGGTGCTCGAGGCCGACCGTGCGCGGGACGAGTGGCAGGCCCTGGAGCCCGGCGCGATCGGCCACGAGCGGCCGCAGCTGCACGACTTCTTCGCGCGCACGCGCACCTGCCTGGCCTCGGTGGACGCCCAGGGCCGCCCGACGGCGCTGTGCTGGGCGGGCATGGACGACGCGGTCGGCCCGGCCGTGGGACGCACCTCACAGGATCTGGTGCCGGTGGTGCTGCAGGCGCTGGACCGGGTGGCCAAGACGCAGGAGCCGGACACGCTGAGCGTGTACTGCGCCACCCACAGCTGGTGGCTGTTGCGCCGCCTGCGCAGCCTGGGCTTCGAGATCGTGTGGCCGATCTGGGTCATGAGCTCCGTCCCGCTGCCGGGGCTGGATCGCTATCTGCCCACGCGCCCGGCCCACGTTCTGTAGCTCCCTACAATCAACGTCATGGCTGACGCCGCATCCGCAGTAGGCCGCAAGGCCCTGGCCGTCCTGATCCTGGTCGCCGCCGCGTATCTGCTGTTCAAGGTCGTGATCGGCTTCGTGATGGGCATCGTCTGGGTGCTGATCGCGGTCGTGGCCGTGATAGCGGTCGTCTGGGCCATGCGGATCCTCTGACGCGGACCGATCCGTGCAAGCACTCGTGCTCCTGTTCTGCTTCGGTCTGTCGGCCGGGGTCATCGGCCGGATCAAGGGGTCGTCGTTCTTCATCTGGTTCCTGATCGGCTTCTGCCTGCCGGGCATCGGGACGATCGTGGCCCTGGCCTACCGCAACGAGCGTGCGCAGCCACGACGCCGCTGTGAGGAGTGCGGTCACGTGGTCCCGCTCCACGAGCAGGTCTGCCGGCGCTGCGGCAACGACCTCTACTTCCCCGAGCCGGAGCCCCAGGAGCGCCTCTTTGAGGCCTGAAACCGCTGGTACGATGAACGATCCGGCCGTTCGCGCGGCCCCGCCGACCCCCGAAAGGAGCAGCATGCGAGCAGTCGACGCCATCATGGAGTGCCTCAAGCGCGAGGGCGTCGAGCACGTATTCGGTCTTCCGGGCGGGGCCAACCTGCCCACCTACGACGCGCTGGTGGACGCAGGGCTGCGCCACATCCAGTGCCGACACGAGCAGGGCGCCGGACACGCCGCCGAGGGCTACGCCAAGGCCACCGGCCGCGTTGGCGTGGCGCTGGCCACCTCCGGCCCGGGTGCCACGAACCTGGTCACGGCGATCGCGGACGCGATGATGGACAGCGTGCCGACGGTCTTCATCACCGGCCAGGTGCGCACCGATCTGCTTGGCACCGACGGCTTCCAGGAGGCCGATATCTCCGGCATCACGATGCCGATCGTCAAGCACTCGATCATGATCCAGGACCCCCAGCAGATCCCGGAGGCCATCCACGAGGCGTTCCACATCGCCCGCACGGGCCGTCCCGGGCCAGTGCTGGTGGACGTGCCCCAGGACCTCTCGCGCGCCGACATCCCGTACGAGCCGGTCACGGCGGTCGACCTGCCGGGCTACCAGCCGACGGTCGAGGGCAACACCAAGCAGATCCGGCTCGCCGCGAAGGCGCTGGCCAACGCGAACCGGCCGGTCATCTACGCCGGCGGCGGGGTCGTCAACGCCGACGCGTCGGCCGAGCTGGTGGAGCTGTGCACCTCGGACCGCTTCCCGGTCACGTGCACGCTGATGGGGCTCGGCGCGTTCCCGGCGCCGCACGAGCAGTGGCTGGGCATGCTTGGCATGCACGGCACCCGCACGGCCAACTACGCGATGGACGAGGCGGACCTGATCTGCTGCATCGGCGCCCGCTTCGACGACCGCATCACCGGCAAGCTGTCGGAGTTCGCGCCGCGGGCCAAGTTCATCCACATCGACGTCGACCCGGCCGAGATCTCCAAGAACGTGCCGGCGCACATCCCGATCGTCGGTGACGCGAAGAACATCATTCCCAAGCTCAACGCCGAGTACCGGGCGCTGGACACCGACCCGTCGCGGCTGGACGGCTGGTGGCAGCGCATCGGTGGCTGGCAGGAGAAGTACCCGCTGTCGTACGAGCCGGGCGAGGGCGACGAGATCAAGCCGCAGCACATGGTCGAGGCGCTCTACGAGGCCACCGGCGGTGACGCCATCGTGACGTCCGACGTCGGCCAGCATCAGATGTGGGCTGCGCAGTACTTCCACTTCGGCGCGCCCCGCAACTGGATCAACTCGGGCGGCGCGGGCACGATGGGGTTCGGCCTGCCCAGCGCGATGGGCGCCAAGGTCGCGCGCCCCGACGATCAGGTCATCTGCATCGCAGGCGACGGCTCGATCATCATGAACATCCAGGAGATGGCCACCTGCGTGACCGAGAACATCCCGGTCAAGGTATTCATCATGAACAACGGCTACCTGGGCATGGTCAGGCAGTGGCAGGAGCTGTTCTGGGACCGCCGCTACAGCTCGGTCGAGATGGGCGCCAGCCCCGACTGGGTCAAGCTGGCCGAGGCCTTCGGGGCCAAGGGCATGCTCATCGAGAAGCAGTCGGAGCTGATGGCGGGGCTCAAGGAGTGCCTTGACCACGACGGCCCCGTCGTCTGCGACGTGCGCGTGTCCAAGGAGGAGAACTGTTACCCGATGATCCCAGCCGGCCAGGCCGCGCGGGACATGGTGGGCTGAGTGATGGGTGAACCGGGGACGAAGGAGGTCCTGAACCTCGAGGAGCTGCAGGCGGCCGGCCAGCACCGGACCGGGCGGCGCCACGTGCTGTCGCTGCTGGTGGAGAACAAACCTGGCGTGCTGGCGCGCATCTCGGGGCTGTTCGCCCGCCGCGGGTACAACATCGACTCGCTGGCCGTCGGCGAGACCGACGACAGCAGCATCTCGCGCATCACCCTGACCGTCGACGGCGCCAACCACTCGATCGACCAGGTCACCAAGCAGCTGCACAAGCTGGTCAACGTGATCAAGATCCGCGACCTCGAGCCCGCTGAGGCGGTCTCCCGCGAGCTGGCGCTGTTCAAGATCTCGGTCGACGGCGACAGCCGCGGCCAGATCATGGAGTACGCCGAGATCTTCCGCGGGCGCATCGTCGACGTGTCGAAGCGCTCGGTGACCGTCGAGGTCTCGGGCGCCGACGACAAGATCGAGGCGTTCGAGCGCATGTGCCGCCCGTTCGGGCTGATCGAGATGGTCCGCACCGGCGAGATCGCGGTCAGCCGCGGCCGCGGCGCCACCTAGCCCGCCCAGCCCACGCGTAAGCTTCAAGCGGTGAGCGTCGCCGCCGATCAGCTCGCGCCGGACGGCATCGCCATTGACCGCCTGACGCGGCGCGCCGACGACGCCGAGCGGCTGGCGCTGCGCCTCGGGCTGAGGGCATTCGCTTCGGTCACCGTGCCCGTCAGCGCCGCCATCGACCCGTCGGCCTCGATTTTGGCGGCCCGGGCCCACGCGGAGCGCTTCTTTTGCATGGAACAGCCCGGCCGCGACGCCTACGCGCTCTGCGCTCTGGGTGAGGCCGCGGTGGTCAGCCGCGACGGATCCGACCGCTTCGAGGGCGCGGCGGCGGACTGCCGGCGCATCGGCGCGCGGACCCTGGACGACGACCAGGCCGCCGATCCGGGCCGCCCGCCCGGGGCTGGGCCGGTGTTCGTAGGCGGCTTCGCCTTCGCGGCCGGGGGCGGCGCGACGCCGGAATGGACGGGCTTCGACCCGGCCCAGCTGGTGCTCCCGGAGCTGTCGATAGCGCGCAAGGGCGACCAGGCGCGGCTGACCATGACCGTTGCGGTCGAGCCACGCCAGGGCGCGGGCCAGGAGGCCGTGCAGCGCGCGGCGCGGCGGGCCGGCGAGCTGGCACCTGCCGTGATGCCGCTGATGGATCCCAGCCCCGTGACCCGTGCGCGGGTGTCGGGCGCCGCGGCGCCGTCGCACTACGAGGACGCCGTCCGGCGCGCCGTGGCCCAGATCGCGCAGGGGGCGCTCGAGAAGGTCGTGCTGGCGCGCGAGGTGCGGGTGCAGACCGGCCGCGAGATCGACCCGGCACCGGTTCTGGACGCGCTCCGCGGCGGCTTTCCCGACTGCTACTGCTACTGCGTCGGCGGCCGCGGCGGCACGTTCGTGGGCGCCAGCCCCGAGCTGCTGGTGCGCCGCGACGGGGCGCGCGCCCAGACGGTGGCCCTGGCCGGGACCACCCGCCGCAGCGCCGACCCCGCGGTGGACGACCACCTGGGCGAGCAGCTGCGCCAGAGCCCGAAGAACCTCGAGGAGCAGGCCATCGTCACGCGCCGCATCCAGCGTGCCCTGGCCCCGGTGAGCGTGTGGGTGGCGGCCGCCGAGGAGCCCACGCTGATCAAGGTGCTGAACGTGCAGCACCTGGCCACCCCGATCCGGGCCCAGCTGTCCGACCCCGTGCCGGCGGTCGAGCTGGCGGGCCGACTGCACCCCACGCCCGCTGTCGGCGGTGAGCCGCGCGCCGTGGCCGAGCCCATGATCCCCGCGCTGGAGGGCCTGGACCGCGGCTGGTACGCCGGCGCCGTGGGCTGGACCGACCTGGCCGAGGACGGCGAGTTCTGCGTGGCGTTGCGTTGCGCGCTGCTGCGCGGCGACGTGGCCCACCTGTACGCCGGCTGCGGCATCGTGGCCGACTCCGTCCCGGCCGACGAGCTGGCCGAGACGG
This sequence comes from uncultured Solirubrobacterales bacterium, assembly GCA_963750365.1. GTDB lineage: Bacteria > Actinomycetota > Thermoleophilia > Solirubrobacterales > Thermoleophilaceae > JAAYBF01. The sequence goes on along the minus strand of CAVVQE010000002.1, from coordinate 1,186,936 downwards.
AGGTCAAGCTGCAGGCGCTGTTGCCGCTGCTGGCCTGAGCGGTCCTATGCCGCCGGGACGGCCGTGAAGTTCAGCGTCCCGGCACAGTTGATGAAGTACACCCGGTTGGTGAAGATGTCGTACCGCGAGTCGCTGAACGTCTGGATCAGGCTGCCGTCGATCTGATTGCCGGTGCGAGCCGTCTTCAGCCGGTACGTCACGGTGCGGGCGCCGGAGGTCACCAGCGTGTTGACCCTGGGAACCTGCTGCGTCTGCGTGCCGTCCTGGTTGCCCAGGTCCCACGGTCCGGTCAGGTCGAACAGCTCCGTGGACAGGGCCACGCGGTACAGGTTCCCGATCTCGCTGCAGCTCACGGGCTGTTGCGCGGCCTGCGTCAGCGTGACCTTGCCGCCCTCGACGGTCAGCGGGAAAGTGGCTCCGGTGCTGGTCGTGGCCAGCCAGCTGTTGGCGGCGCCGCCACCTACGGGCTGCCCGGCGCCGGGTGTGCCGGTGACCGGGGCGCCGCCCACCTGGTTGGCGCCCGCCGCCTTCAGGACGATCGCTCGCCGGTAACGCCTGGCCTTGCCCTTGCCGCGCGCCAGCCTGGCGGTGATCATGGTGGGCAGGCTGCCCTTGGCGTTCAACGCGCGCAGGCCCGCCGCCGAGAGCTTCAGGGCGTAGCGCTTGCTGCGGCGCGGCTTCAGCGCCACCCTGCGCGAGGCCAGCTTGGCGCGGCCGCTGACCAGGCTCACGGTGCCCTTCAGGGAGTGGCGGTTGGGGTTTGTGATCGTGACCGTCGTGGCGCCCGCGGCGCTGACCGGGCCGCCGGCCAGCTTGGCCGGGGCCGCGAGGGCGGGGGGAGCGACGGCCAGCAGCCCTAGGGCCGCCAGGAGTGGGAGGGAGGTGGTCTTGTTCATGCCCCCAACCTGCCCGCGATCGACCCCGCGGGCATCGGGGAGGTCCCTAATCGTCACCCCTGACTTGTCAGCGCCTCCGACACCCGGGCGTACAGCTCACGATGCACTCGAACGCTGTCGGCGCGGTCGGTCCGTACCTCGGTGAAGCGGTCGCTCATGCCCGCCAGCGCCGCCAGGGCGGCCGGCTCGACCCCGGTCGGCGTGGCCACGTGCTCCTCGTACAGCGCCGCATCGGCGTGCTGGGGCAGCGGCAGGAAGTCGAAGATGCCGCCGCCGCCGTTGTTCACGCACACCAGCTGTAGGTCGGCGCCCGCGCGCGCGGCTGCCAGCAGCCCGCCGGCGTCGTGCACGAGGGCCACCTCGCCGATGAGCACCCACGTAGGGGCGCCGGTGGCCAGGGCGGCGCCGGCGGCGGACGCCACCACCCCGTCGATGCCGTTGGCGCCGCGGTTGGACAGGAAGCGGATGGGCGTGTCGGTGACCGGGAAGAACGACTCGACTTCGCGGATCGGCATCGACGAGCTCACCCAGACCTGGGCGCCCGCCGGCAGCGCGTCCGCCAGCGCCGCATACACCTTCGGCTCGAACGGGTCCGGGGCCGCGGCCAGGGCGCGCGGCACGGTCGCGTCGGCCTCCCGCCAGGACCGCAGCCAGGTAGCGTCGGCCCGCGCCGCCCGCGCCTCCAGCGCGCCGGCCAGCGCGTCGCAGGCCGCCGCCGGGGACGCACGGAACATCGCCGCGGCGCTGCGAGACGGGTCGTGCCATGCCCCGTCGGGATCCACCACCACCTGTTCGGCGCCGGCCAGCCACGCCCGCAGCGGCTTGGACGTGGGCGTGTCGCCCACGCGCAGCACCAGGCCGGGCGCGTGCGCGGCCGCGAAGCGCTCGTCGCGCAGCAGCACGTCGTAATGGGCCACCACGTGGCTCAGGTCGTGCTGGCCGCAGCGCACGCCGGACAGTGCGTCGGCCAGCACCGGCCAGCCCGCCTCGCGGGCCAGGCGCGTGACCGGACCTGCCACATCCTCGGCCACATCGCCGCACACCACCACGCCGCGCGGGGTCTGTGCCATCCGCGCCGCCAGCCACTGCACGTCGTCGCCGTCGGGTGCATGCGAGGGCGCGCGCACGGCGGTCCAGGGCGAGCCGTCGTCGCGCCCCTGCCAGTCGGCCTCGGCGAGCTTCTCGGGGACCGGCGCCAGCGGCTCGCGCAGTGGCAGGTTCAGGTGCACCGGGCCGGGCCGCGGCCCCACGGCCGTCGACCACGCCCGGCAGGCGGTCGAGCGCGCATGGGCGTTCCAGACGGCCCCCGGCTCACCGTTGCCCAGCTCCACGAACCAGCGCGCCGCCGACCCGTACAGCCCGATCTGGTCGATCGCCTGGCCGGCGCCGACGCCGCGCAGCTCGGGCGGTCGGTCGGCTGTCAGCACCAGCAGCGGCACGCGCGCCTCGGAGGCCTCGTGCACGGCCGGGGCCAGGTTGGCGGCGGCAGTGCCCGAGGTACAGGTCACCACCACCGGCCGCCCGCTGGCCTTGGCCATGCCCAGCGCAATGAAGCCCGCGGCGCGCTCGTCGATCACCGACACCGCCTCGAGCCGCCGGTCGCCGGCCAGCGCCAGCACGATCGGCGCGTTGCGCGAGCCCGGGCAGGTCACCGCGTGGGTCAGGCCGCAGCGCACCAGCTCGTCGACCATGGCCTGTACGGGCGCGTAGGTGCTGTTGATAGGAATCATTGGCCCATGCGGATCGTCTTCACCCCCGGATTCATGCAGCCCGCGAGCGCGTGGGAGGCGGTCAGCGCACAGCTGGGCGAACGCTACTCCAGCGTGCTGCTCGACCATCGCCAGCACACCTTCGAGGCGCGGCTCGAGGAGCTGGCCGAGGCCGGGCGCGGCGGCGTGCTCTGCGGCTACTCGCTGGGAGGGCGGCTGGCGCTGCACGCGGCGCTGCGGGACCCGGGCGCCTACGCCGGCCTGGTGCTGGTGGGCACTTCCGCCGGCATCGAGGCGCCGGCCGCACGGGTCGAGCGGGCCCGGGCCGACGAAAAGCTCGCGGGGTGGATGGAGACCCAGCCGATCGAGACGATCGTGGACATCTGGGAGCGCCAGCCGCTGTTCGCCGACCAGTCGGACGCGCTGGTCGAGGCCCAGCGGGCCGGGCGCCTGGCGCAGGACCCGCGCTCGCTCGCCCTGATTCTGAGGACCGCGGGTCAGGGCGCGCTCGAGCCGGTGTGGCAGCGCCTGGACCGGCTGGCGCTTCCCGTGCTGGCCATGGCGGGCGACCGCGACCAGCGCTACTCCGACGCCGCCCGCCGGATCGCGAAGGCCGTGCCCGGCGGCCGCGCTGAGATCGTCGAGCACGCCGGCCACGCGCCCCAGCTCCAGCAGCCGGACGCCGTCGCTCTGCTGCTAACCGATTTCCTCGACGAGCACTTCGGCGAGCGCGTCGCCTGACACCTCGAGCCCCAGCCCGGGGCCGTGGGGAACGGACATCAGCCCGTTCGACGGCGGCGGCAGGCTGCGCGCCAGCCGCGCGTCGAACAGCTCCAGCGTGGCCAGCCCGCAGGCCATGCCCAGATTGGCCGACGAGGCCAGCTGGAGCGCCGCGGCGATGCCCCACGGCCCGTCGAGGGTGCTGGACAGCCAAGCGGCCAGGTGGTGCTCGCGCGCGGCCCGGAGGGCGTCGCGCGCCGGGCCGAAGCCGCCCGCGGCGGCCAGCTTCACGTTCACCGCGTCGCAGGCGCCCAGCGACGCGGCGCGATGCACGTCATCGGCCCCCGCGATCGACTCGTCGGCGGCCACGGTGACCGGGACCCGCGCCCGCACCTCGGCCAGCTCCTCGAGCGTCGCGCACGGCTGCTCGACCAGCTCCAGGTCCAGCGGCTCCAGCTCCGTGAGCGCCGCCACCGCCTGGTCCGGGGTCCATGCGCCGTTGGCGTCCACGCGGATGGCCGGCCACGGCCCGACCGCCTCCCGGACCGCGCGCACGCGCTCGGCGTCGTCGGGCAGGCCCACCTTGACCTTGAAGCAGGAGTAGCCCCTGCGCAGGCCGGCCTTGGCGGCGGCGGCCGCCTCGTCAGCGGGACCGGCCGCCAGCGTCAGGTTCACAGGGATCTGGTCGTGCAGCGGCTCGCCGAGCGGGCGGCCGAGGCGGCGGCGCTGCAGGTCCAGCTCGGCCAGCTCCCAGGCGGCGCGGGCCTGGCGCGGGGCGTCGCGCGCGGGCGGGCCCTCGCGCAGCGCGTCGATCACCTGGTCGATGCTCACCCCGTCGTAGGGCTCCAGCGGAGCGGCTTCGCCGAAGCCGACGGTCCCGTCGTCGTCCTCCAGGCGGATCACCACCAGCTCGCGTTCGGCGAGCACGCCGTTCGCGGTTGCGAACGGCTCGCGCAGCGGGATGGCCAGGCGCAGCAGCGTCCGGAGCTTCACGAGAGCAGCACACCCACCGCCAGCAGCGCGCTGAACACGCCCAGCAGCCGCCCGGCTCCCGCCAGCGCCCCGTTCAGCGCGGGGCCGTCCGTGCGCGTGGCCACGGTCTGGCGCAGCGGCACGGCCAGCGGGATCGACAACAGGGCCAGCAGCGTCCACCAGTTCAGGCCGCCGGCCGCGGGGATGGCCACGCACATCAGGTAGGAGACCACCAGCATCGCGTCGAACAGCCGCCGCGCCCGCTCGCGGCCCAGCTTCACGGCCAGCGTTCGCTTGCCGGCGCGCCGGTCGGTGTCCACATCGCGCACGTTGTTCACCACCAGGATCGCCGCCGCCAGCAGCCCCACCGGCACCGACAGCGCGAATGCCTCCCAGGGGTAGGACTCGGCCTGCGCGTAGAAGGTGAACACCACCGCGACCACGCCGAAGAACACGAACACGAACAGCTCGCCGAGCCCCGAGTAGCCGTACGGGCGAGGGCCGCCGGTGTACAGGACCCCGGCCACGATCGACGCGACACCCACCGCCAGCATCACGGGACCGGCGATCACGGTCAGCACCACACCGGCTACGCAGGCCACGCCGAACGCGATGTAGGTTCCGGCCAGGACACGCCGCGGCGGCATCAGCCCGCCGGCGGTGACCCGCACCGGCCCGAGCCGGTCGTCGGTGTCCGCGCCGCGGCGGGCGTCGGAGTAGTCGTTGGCCAGGTTGGTGCCGATCTGCAGGAACACGCTGCCCACCAGCGCCGCCACGAACGCCACTGCGCCGAACGAGTCGGCCGCGATCGCCAGCGCGGTGCCCACCAGCACGGGCGCCACGGCCGCGGGCAGCGTCCGCGGGCGCACCGCGACGATCCACAGTCGCGCCGGGCCCATCAGGGGCGCTTGGGGAACCGGCCGAAGTCCGGCGGGCGCTTGGCCTTGTACGCCTCGCGGCCCTCCTTGGCCTCGTCGCTGGCGTAAAAGAGCAGGTTGGCGTCGTGGGCCAGCGCCTGGATGCCCGAGAAGCCGTCCTCGGCGGCATGGAAGCTGGCCTTGAGCAGCCGCAGCGAGAACGGGGACAGCTCCAGCATCCGCCGGCACCACGCCACCGTCTCGCGCTCGAGCTCCTCCAGCGGTACGACCGTGTTCACCAGCCCCATGCGCTCCGCCTCCTCGGCGTCGTACTGGCGGCACAGGAACCAGATCTCCTTCGCCTTCTTCGGCCCGACCAGGCTCGAGAGCAAATTGGCGCCGAAGCCGCCGTCGAACGAGCCCACGCGCGGCCCGGTCTGCCCGAAGCGGGCGTTGTCCGCCGCGATCGTCAGGTCGCACACCACGTGCAGCACGTGGCCGCCGCCGATCGCGTATCCGGCCACCATGGCCACCACCGGCTTGGGCAGACGGCGCATCTGCACGTGCAGATCGGTCACATGGAAGCGGCCCACCTGGTCGCCGTCGCGCATGTAGCCGGTGTCGCCGCGCACGTTCTGATCGCCGCCGGAGCAGAACGCGAGCGGGCCCTCGCCGGTCAGGATGATCACACCGATGCCGTTGTCCTCGCGGGCGCGGTCGAGCGCAGCGGAGACCTCGATCAGCGTCTGCGGGCGGAACGCGTTGCGTACCTCGGGCCGGTCGATGGTGATCTTCGCGATCCCGTCCGCTGTCTCGTAGCGGATGTCCTCGTAGTCCCCCTCGGCCTGCCAGTCGGCGGCGGGGGCGATCTTGCGGGCTGCCTGTTCATCGGTCCAGTCGGCCATTGGCCGCCGTACGATAGTTCGCCTGGACGAGTGGCTAGATCTCGCGGCGCATGCCCGGCCCGACCATCCGGCGGTCGAGTCGGCCTCCGGCACCCTCAGCTACGCCGAGCTGGACGCCGCGGCCACACTGGCCGCGCGCCGCCTGGCGGCGCTTGGCGTCGGCGCGGGCGATCGCGTGGCCACGACGCTGCCGGCGGGGCTGGACTTCGTGGTGCTGCTGCACGCCCTCCCGCGGATCGGCGCGGCGCTGGTGCCGCTGAACACCCGCCTGCCAGCGGACGGCCAGCGCCGCCAGCGCGAGCTCTCCGGGGCGATGATGGTGGTCGACCAGCCGCTCGCGGACGGCTTCCAGACCGATACCGACGTGCGCCGCCAGCTGGACCCGGCGGCCGTGCACGCGGTGCTGTTCACCTCCGGCACGTCGGGCCAGCCCAAGCCGGTCGAGCTCACCGTGGCCAATCAGGAGGCGTCGGCCGCCGCGTCGCAGGCCGTGTTCGGCTACGGACCGGGCGACCGCTGGCTGTGCCCGCTGCCGCTGTTTCACATCGGCGGGCTGGCCATCCTGGTGCGCTGCGCGCGTGCGGGAGCCACGGCGGTGCTGGCCGAGCGGGTCGACCCCGAGTCCGTGGCGGGCGTGACGCTGGCCTCGGTGGTGGCCACCCAGCTGCGGCGCCTTCGCGACGCCGGCCTCACCGAGGCCCCGCAGTTGCGCGCCTTCGTCCTGGGCGGCGGACCGGTGCCCGGGGACCTGATCGACTGGGCGCGCCGCCGCCAGCTGCCGGTCAGGGCCACCTACGGCATGACCGAGACGTGCTCGCAGGTGGCCGTTACCGGGCCGTGGGAGCGCACCGCGGTGCCGGTACCCGGCGCCGAGCTCGCGATCGGCAGCCAGGGCGAGATCCTCGTGCGCGGCCCGATGGTGGCGCGCGCCGCCCTCGGCGCCGGTGGCTGGCTGCACACCGGCGACGTCGGCCGCCTGGACCGCTCCGGCGCGCTGTCGGTGGAGGGCCGGCTGAAGGACCTGATCGTCACCGGCGGCGAGAACGTGGCCCCGGCGGCCGTCGAGGCCGTGCTCAGCGCGCATCCCGGCATCGCCGACGCCGCGGTGGCCGGCGTGCCCGACGCCGAGTGGGGCGAGGCGGTGACCGCCTATGTGGTCGAGCGCCGCCCGGTGTCCGACTACGAGCTGCTGGCCTTCTGCCGCGAGCGCCTGGCGGGCTACCAGGTGCCGAAGGCGGTGGTGCGCGTCAGCGAGCTGCCGCGCAACGCGGCGGGCAAGCTGCTGCGCGGTCGGCTGGCATGATCGCGGCGTGACGCCGTCGGCCCACGCAGCCTCGCTGGCCACCCGCGCGCGCATGCGGCTGCGTCCGGGTGCGGCCGGGCTGCCCGCGTACCGCCAGGTCTTCGGACCGCTGGTCGGCGGCCGCTCGTTCGCCGACGTCGGCGCCATGTGGAGCGTGCACGGGCGCTACTCGTTCGAGGCCGAGGAGGAGGGGGCGAAGGAGGTCACGGCGGTCGATGCCATGGCGCCCACGCCCGAGTTCGAGTCCGAGCGCAAACGGCGCGGATCGCAGGTCCGGTTCGTGCGTGGCGACGTGAACGATCCCGACCTGGCCATCGAGGTCGGCCCGCACGACGTGGTCTGGTCATCGGGGCTGCTCTACCACGTGCCCAGCCCGGCCCTGACGCTCGAGCGGCTGGCGGCCATGGCCACCACCACGCTGGTCGTGCAGAGCCGCACGATTCCCGGCCGCGGCTCGCGGGCCGTCTTCTTTCCCGCGATGACGCGTTCCGAGCGCTCGCCGTACGCCCGGCTGTTCCCCGGGGCCGCGGGGGTGGACAGCCCGTACGATCCGGCCGCGGGCTACGCCAACTGGTTCTGGGGTCTGACCGCCGGCGCGCTGATCGGGCTGGTCGCTCTGCTCGAGGGGTTCGAGGTCAACCGAAGCATCGTGCGCCCGCTGGACACGCTCGTAGTAGCGTGCCGCCGGTGATCTACGACGACGACGCAGACCTGGGCGCACTCGACGGCAAGACCGTGGCCATCCTCGGATACGGCTCGCAGGGCCACGCCCACGCCCTGAACCTCAAGGACTCCGGGGTCGACGTCGTGGTAGGCCTGCGCCAGGACTCGTCGTCGGTGGCCAAGGCCGAAGCGGACGGCCTCGAGGTGACCTCGATCGCCGACGCCGCCAGCCGCGGCGACGTGGTCATGATCCTGCTGCCCGACGAGAAGCAGGGCCAGCTCTGGCGCGAGGAGATCAGCGACGGGATCGCGCCCGGCAACCTGCTGATGTTCGCCCACGGGTTCGCCATCACCTACGGCGAGATCGAGCCAGGCCCGGGCGTGGACGTGGGCATGGCGGCCCCGAAGGGTCCGGGTCACCTGGTGCGGCGCCAGTACCTGGCCAAGGAGGGGATTCCGGGGCTGGTGGCCGTGAACGCGGACGAGACCGGCAACGCCCGCGGGACCGTCCTGGCCTACGCCAAGGGCATCGGCTGCACCCGCGCCGGCGTGATCGAGACGACCTTCAAGGACGAGACCGAGACCGACCTGTTCGGTGAGCAGGCCGTGCTGTGCGGTGGCGTTTCCGAGCTGGTGCAGGCCGGCTTCGAAACCCTCGTCGACGCCGGCTACGACCCCCAGATGGCGTACTTCGAATGCCTGCACGAGGTCAAGCTGATCGTCGACCTGATGTACGAGAAGGGCATCAGCGGCATGCGCTACTCGATCTCGAACACCGCCGAGTACGGCGACTACACCCGCGGCAAGCGCGTGATCACCGACCAGACGCGCGCCGCCATGAAGGAGATCCTCGGCGAGATCCAGTCGGGTGAGTTCGCCCGTGAGTGGATCGCCGAGAACAACGCCGGCCAGGAGAACTTCCTGCGGATGCGCGAGGAACAGGCCGCCACCCAGATCGAGCGGGAGGGCAAGGAGCTGCGCAGCAAGATGGACTGGATCGACTCGGAGTTCTGAGCTGGCCGACTCGCCGCTGCCCGGCGGGTTCCTGCCGCCCGAGCCGTCCGGGCCCGCGCCGGAGCTCGGCGCCGGGTCCCCTCCGCAGGGCCCCTACGCGCCCCCGGCGCATGCCCAGCCTGGAGCTGAAGCCGGCCGACCGGGGCCGCCGGCGCCTGCGGCGGCCGGCGTGGTGCCGACCGCGGCCGACAACGGGCCTGCCGTGCTGGGCTTCTGCCTGTCGGTCTCCAGCGCGGGGCTGCTGCTCATATCGGCCGGGCTGTCGTCGCTCATCTCCGTGGGGCTCGCCATCCCCGGCATGCTTCAGTCCCGCAAGGGCAGCCAGCGCGTGCGGGAGGGACTGACCGCCAAGAACGAGAGCCTCGCCGGCGCCGGCTTCGTGATCGGCATCGTGGCCCTGGTGCTGTCCGTGCTGGCCACCATCTTCTGGGTGGTGATCGCCGTGATCGTGGCCACCGACGACGAGGCCAGGCGCCAGTTCCAGGACGAGTTCGACAAGCGCTACGACCAGCAGTCGTCCACGATCGTCCTGCTGGTGGTCGCGCGCCTGATCGGGGCGGCGCTGTCGTGAGGCCGTCGGCCGCGGTGGCGGCGCTGGCGGGGCTGGCCGTGTCGATGGCAGGCGCCCAGGCGGCCGATGCCGCGAAGCGCCCCACGCGCCCGGTGGTCATGGTGGTGCTCGACGAGCTACCGCTGACCTCGCTGCTGGACGGCAAGGGCCGCATCGACCGCGTGCGCTACCCGAACTTCGCGGCGCTGGCACAGGACTCGACGTGGTACGCCAACGCGACCACCACGGCCGACTCCACCAAGCTCGCGATCCCGTCGATCCTCGACGGGCGCAGCCCGGTGGTGGGTGTGCCGGCCACCTTCAGCGGACACCCGCGCAACCTGTTTACGCTGCTGCACGCCCGCGGCTACCGGCTGAAGGTGCAGGAGGAGGCCACCAGCCTCTGCCCGTACACGAACTGCCGGCGTCGTCACGGCGCCCACTACTTCCTGTCGCGCGACCGCTTGGGCCGCTTTGACCGCTGGATCGACGGCATCACCGGCTCGAAGCGCCCGACGCTGTACTACAAGCACGCGCTGCTGCCGCACGTGCCGTGGGTCTTCACACCCCAGCTGCGCCGCTACGACCGCTCGGTGCTCGGCCCGATCAAGGGCCTGAACAGCAGCGAGCTCAGCGTCTTCGACCGCACCCTGGTGCGCCAGTCGTGGCAGCGCCATCTGCTCCAGGTGGGCGCGGTGGACACGCTGATCGGCCGGATCGTGGCGCGCATGAAGGCCACCGGGGTCTACGACCGCGCCGCGCTCGTGGTCATGGCCGACCACGGCGTGGCCTTTCACGTGGGCGCCACCGACCGCCGCACGATCCTGCCCTACAACGCCTTCGACGTGGCGCCGATCCCGCTGTTCATGAAGGCCCCGGGCCAGCGGCGGGGGCGCATCGACCGATCGCTGGTGCGCACCTACGACGTGCTGCCCACGCTGGCGCGGCAGATCGGCCTGCGGCTGCCGTCGGGGCTCTCCGGCCGCGCCACCTCCAACGCCCGCGTGCGCTCCCGCGGGCGCGTCAAGGTCATTTCGCGCGCGCCGCTGGCGCGCATCCGCTTCTCCCGAGCCCGTCTGGCTCAGGGCCGTCGTGCGGCGGTCCGGCGCAAGCTCTCGCTGTTCGGTTCGGGCGCGCGCAGCCTGTATGCCTTCGGGCCCAACCCGCGCCTGCTGGGACGGCCTGTCAGCCAGTTCCGCGTCCGGCCCCGAGGGGCCGTGCGCGCCACCCTCAACGGCGCGCGCGACTACCGCCGCATCTACCGCCGCTCCAGCTTCATCCCGTCGCACGTGACGGGCAGGATCAAGGGACGGTCGCAGCACCAGGCGGCGCGACATCGCGGTGGCCGTGAACGGCCGCATCTGGGCGGTGACCCGCAGCGCGCGGCTGCGCGGCTCCACCAGCGAGTACTACTCGGCGCTGTTGAACCCCGACGTGCTCGAGGTGGGCCGCAACCGCAACGCGATCACCGTCTACAGCGTCGGCCGCGCACGCGGCAGGTACGTGCTCCGCCGCCTGCGCTAAGGTCTTTCGCCCTCTCGCAACTGGCGTAACGGGTGGAAGCGACCACCGGGGAGCGAGAGGTGCAGGATCCCGCCGCGCGCCTGGGCAGCCCGTAAGTACGACCCCGACGAGGAGCCGTCAGCCCATGACGACCGCAACCCTGGAGATCCCGCAAGACCTGAAGCCAGCCGACGGCCGTTTCGGCTGCGGCCCGTCGAAGGTGCGTCCCGAGCAGCTGGCCAGCCTGGCCGCCGACGGCGCCGCGCTGATGGGCACCTCACACCGCCAGAAGCCGGTCAAGGCGCTGGTCGGACGGGTGCGCGAGGGGCTGTCGGCGCTCCTCGGCCTGCCCGAGGGGTACGAGATCCTGCTGGGCAACGGCGGCACCACCGCCCTCTGGGACGCGCTGGCCTTCGGCATGGTCCGCGAGCGCGCGCTGCACCTGACCTACGGCGAGTTCTCGTCCAAGTTCGCCAAGGTCACCAGCCGGCGCGCCGTTCCTGGCCGACCCGGTGGTGGTCCAGTCCGAGCCCGGAAGCGCGCCGCAGCCGCTGTCGGACGATTCGTGCGACGTGGTCGCCTGGGCGCACAACGAGACCTCGACCGGCGTCATGCTCGGCGTCGAGCGCCCGGCCGGCGACGCGCTCGTGCTCGTGGACGCCACATCCGGCGCCGGCGGCCTGCCGCTGGACGCCTCCCAGGCCGACCTCTACTACTTCGCCCCCCAGAAGAGCTTCGCCGCCGACGGCGGCATCTGGTTCGCCGCGGCCAGCCCGGCGGCCATCGAGCGCATCGAGCAGATCGGCGCCGGCGACCGCTGGATCCCCGATTTCCTCTCGTTGACCACCGCGCTGGAGAACTCGCGCAAGGACCAGACCTACAACACCCCGGCTGTGGCCACCCTGTGGCTTCTGGCCGAGCAGATCGACTGGATGAACGCCGGCGGCGGGCTGCAGGACTTCTGCGTGGCGCGCACCACCGAGTCCTCTTCCCACCTGTACAGCTGGGCCGGTGGCTCGCAGTTCGCGTCCCCGTTCGTGGCCGAGCAGGCGCACCGCTCGCTGGTGGTGGGCACGATCGACTTCGACGACTCGGTCGATGCCGCGGCGGTCGCGGCCACGCTGCGCGCCAACGGCATCGTGGACACCGAGCCCTACCGCAAGCTGGGCCGTAACCAGCTGCGCATCGGCATGTTCCCCGCCGTCGAGCCGGACGACGTCCGCGCGCTGACGGCATGCATCGACTACGTGGTGGAGGCCCAGTCATGACGAAGGTCCTGGTCAAGGAGAAGATCGGCGACAGCGGCGTGCAGGTGTTGCGCGACGCGGGTTTCGACGTGGAGCTTGGCGCGGACTGGCAGGACGGCGAGCTCGAGCGGCGCATCGGCGAGTTCGACGGCATCCTCATCCGCTCCGCCACCAAGCTCACGGCCGAGCTGCTCGAGCGGGCCGAGAACCTCAAGGCCGTCGGCCGCGCCGGCGTGGGCGTGGACAACGTGGACGTGGACGCCGCCACCCGCCGCGGCATCGTGGTGGCCAACGCGCCGCAGTCCAACGTGATCACCGCCGCCGAGCACACCATGGCCCTGCTCACGGCCCTGGCCCGCAACGTGCCCCAGGCGCACGCCTCGCTCGTGGGCGGCGCGTGGGACCGCTCGAAGTACAGCGGCACCGAGCTGTACGAGAAGACGCTGGGGATCATGGGCTTCGGCCGCATCGGCCAGCTGGTGGCCGAGCGCGCCCGCGGCTTCGGGATGCGGGTGCTGGCCTTCGACGCCTACGTGGCCGAGGACCGCTTCGCCGAGCTGGGCGCCGAGCGCGCCGACAGCTCCGAGCAGGTGTACGCCGAGGCCGACTTCATCACCGTTCACCTGCCCAAGACGCCCGAGACCGAGGACTGGCTGGACGCCGACGCGTTCGCGAAGATGAAGGACGGCGTGCGCATCCTCAACGTGGCCCGCGGGCCGCTGGTGGTCGACCAGGACCTCAAGGACGCGCTCGACTCCGGCAAGGTCGGCGGCGCCGCGCTCGACGTCTTCCGGTCGGAGCCGATGACCGATCACCCGCTGTTCGGCTACCCCAACGTGATCGTGACCCCTCACCTCGGCGCCTCGACCGCCGAGGCCACCGACCGCGCCGGCTACCAGGCGGCCGAGCAGGTCGTGGCCGCCCTGACCGGGGGCACCGTGACCACGGCGGTCAACGTGCCGGCCGTGGCCGGGGAGGACCTCGAGGCGCTCGGCCCGTACCTGCCGCTGGCCTCCGAGCTGGGCCGGATCGGCACCGCGCTGGCCGAGGGCACCTCGATCGACGGGATCGAGGTCGAGTACCTGGGCCGGATCGCCGAGCGCGACACACGACTGCTGACCGTGCAGGTCATCAAGGGCGCGCTGATGGGGCGCACCGAGGAACCGGTCAACGACGTCAACGCGCCGTCGCTGGCGCAGGAGCGCGGCATCGACGTGCGCGAGACGCGCAGCACCTCGGCGCGTGACTTCAACGACCTGATGCGCGTGACCGTGCGCAGCGGCCAGGAGGCCACGCGCGTGGTCGGCACCGTGTTCGGCCGCCGGGCGCGGCCGCACCTGCTGGAGGCATGGGGGGCTCGCTTCAACGTCCAGCTCGAGCAGAGCCTGGCCATCTTCCGCTACCGCGACCAGCCCGGCCGCATCGGCCGTGTCGGGACGCTGCTCGGCGACGCCGGCGTGAACATCAACTCGGCGGCTGTGGGCCACCACGGCGAGGACGAGCACCCCGAGGAGGCGGTCATGATCGTGACCACCGACGCGCCGGTGCCCAGCGAGATCGTGGACGAGATCGTGTCCGAGGACGGCTTCGTGGCCGGGCGCTCCATCACGCTGTAGGCAGCGCTAGCCTGCGCGCGTGGCCTGGCAACCCCAGTCTCCGCCGGGTCGGCCCGCGCCGCCGCAGGCCGGCTGGTACCAGCCGCCCCCGCCGCAGCTCAGCAACGACCTGGCGGTCGCGGCCCTGTGCCTGTCGCTGGCCAGCCTGGGCCTGCTGATCGTCGGCGCGCCGTTCACCTTCGGCTTCTCGATGCTGCTGTCGGGCCCGCTGGCCATCGCGGGTCTGGTGTGCGGGGTGGTCGGTCGCCAGAAGGCCGATCGCGGCCAGGCCGGTGGGCGCTCGATGGCCCAGGCAGCCTTCGTGCTGGGCATCGTCAGCCTGGTGCTGCACGTGGTGGCCGTGATCGTCGGCGTGGCGCTGATCGCACTGATCATCCAGTCGCTCAACGACTTCACCGTGCCGTCACCGGAGGGCGGCCCGGACGCGCAGCCGGCCTTGAGGGCGAGGGCGCTCCCGATCTAGGCGCTCCACGTCCGAGGCGGGACGCCGTCCTGGATTGGGGGCGCTCTGCCCCAGCAATCCGGAGCAGCCTCCGGGTTCGTCTGCATTCTGTACGCTGAACCCATGTCGTTCCCGCTCGACCTGCAGCTTCTCCTTTCGCTCCCCCCTCGGGGGGAATAGCGCGTGGCGGCCGCCTAAGCCGCAAGTCCAGGAGAACGCAGGGCAGAGGTAGAAGGAAGGAAGCGACATGGCAGATCAGACCAGCACCCGCAGCGACGAAGACCGAGTACTGATCTTCGACACGACCCTGCGCGACGGCGAGCAGTCGCCGGGGATCTCGCTCAACAAGGCCGAGAAGCTGGAGATCGCCCACCAGCTGGCGCGGCTCGGGGTCGACGTGATCGAGGCGGGCTTCCCGATCGCCTCCCCCGGTGACTTCGAAGCCGTCCAGGCCATCGCCCGCGACGTGCAGGGACCGGTGATCGCCGGCCTGGCGCGGGCCGGCGCCGGGGACATCGACGCCGCGTGGAACGCCGTCAAGGACGCCGAGCGCCCGCGCATCCACACCTTCATCTCCACCAGCGACATCCACATCGAGCACCAGATGCAGAACACGCGCGAGGACGTCAAGGGGCAGGCACGCGCGGCGGTGGCCCAGGCCAAGGGCTACTGCGAGGACGTCGAGTTCTCGCCCATGGATGCCTCGCGCAGTGACCTGGAGTTCACCGCCGAGGTGCTGCAGATCGCCCTGGACGAGGGCGCCACGACCATCAACGTGCCCGACACCGTCGGCTACTCGCTGCCCAGCGAGTACGCCGCCATGTGGGCCGAGCTGTACCGGCTGGTCCCGGAGCTGGCGGGGGTCGTGACCTCGACCCACTGCCATGACGATCTGGGCGTGGCCGTGGCCAACTCGCTGGCCGGGGTGGAGGCCGGCTGCCGCCAGGTGGAGTGCGCCATCAACGGCATCGGCGAGCGCGCCGGCAACGCCTCGCTGGAGGAGCTCGTGATGCTGTTCGCCGTGCGCGAGGCCGCGCACGGGTTCTGGACCGAGGTCCAGACCACCGAGATCGCCAAGACCAGCCGCCTGATCACGCGCATGACCGGCTACCAGGTGCAGCCCAACAAGGCGATCGTGGGGCGCAACGCGTTCGCCCACGAGTCGGGTATCCACCAGGACGGTGTGCTCAAGGAGCGCACGACCTTCGAGATCATGGACGCGGCCACGATCGGCCTGGACAGCAACCAGCTGGTGCTGGGCAAGCACTCGGGTCGCCACGCGCTGCGCAACGCGCTCGAGCAGCTGGGCTTCGAGGTCGACGGGGCCGCCCTGAACACGGCCTTCAAGCGCTTCAAGGAGGTTGCCGACCGCAAGAAGACGGTCACCGCGCTCGACCTCGAGGCGCTGGTCTCCGACGAGATGCGCGAGACGTCCGACGCCTACGCGCTGGAGTCGTTCGAGATCGATGCCGGCTCGGGCCGCACGCCGTTCGCGAAGGTCGAGGTCTCGCTGCCCGGCGACGGCAGGGGATCGGGCAGCTTCACCGGCGACGGCCCGGTCGAGGCCTTCTTCAGCGCCCTGAACGTGGCCTGCGGGCGCGAGGGCCGGCTCAAGGAGTACCACGTGCACGCCGTCACCGAGGGCCGCGACGCGCTGGCCGAGGTCACGGTGGTGCTGGCGCTCGAGGGCGTCGAGGCCACTGGCCAGGGCGTCTCGCCCGACACCATGGAGGCCTCCGGCCGCGCCTACCTCCGCGCGCTCACGAACGCCATCGCGCTCATCAAGGCGGGGGAGAAGACCGACCACCGCGAGCCGGCGGAGACCACCGAGCCGGCGCCGCTGTGAGCGCAGGCGGCCGGCTCGGCCGGCTGCGTGGCCAGGTTTGCGCTTGAGCCAGCCGCCGTTCTTCTTCCGCGACGGCCCCCGGGTCATGCGCTTCGGCGCCGGTGTGGCGGCCGACACGCCCGAGCTGCTGCGCCGGTTCGGCTTCGGCGGCGAGTGGGTGCTGCTGACCACGGAGCGTGCGCGCTCGCAGCTCCCAGCGGGCCTGGCCGAGCGCGCCGCCGAGCAGCTGGACGTGGCGCCGGGCCCGGTGCCCGACGCGGCGGCGGCGCTGATGGAGCCGGTGGCCGGCCGCGACGTGGTCGCCTTCGGCGGCGGCCGCGTGGTGGACACGGGCAAGGCCGTGGTGGCCGCGGGCGGCGGGCAGGTCGCGGCCGTACCCACCACGCTTGCCGGCTCCACGTTCACGCCCTTCCACCGCATGCCCGCCGGCTACGAGGGCTACGGATCGGCGACCCCGTCGCTGGCCGTCTGCGATCCGGAGCTCATGGCCTCGGCTCCGCCCGCAACTCTCACGGCCACGGCCATGAACGCCCTCGCGCACGCTGTCGAGGGTCTGTACGGGCCACTGGCCAACCCGATCACCGACGGCGCGTCGCTGCGCGGCGGGCCGTTGATCGTGCGCGCTTTGGAGTCCGATCCGGTCGCCGCCGACGACCTGGCGCTCGGCGCGCTGCTTGGCGGCTATTCGGTCGGCGTCGCGGCGGGCCTGGTGATCCACCACGCCTGCTGCCAGACGCTCGTCGGCGTGTTGGGCACCCCGCACGCCCAGACCAACGCGGTCATGCTGCCGCGCTCGATCGCATTCATGGCCGATCGCGCCGCCGACAAGCTGGGCGCTCTGGCGGGCGCGCTCGGCGAGCCGGACGTGGCGGCCCTGGCCCGGCGCGTGGCAGGGGTGGCGGCGGGCGCCGGCCCGACCACGCTGGCCGACCTGGGCGTGCGCGACGCCGATCTGGATGCCGTCGTCGACGCCGTCCTCGAGCACCCGGGCTTCGCGGCCACCCCTGGCGCGCCGGGCCGCGCGGACGTGAGGGCGCTTTTGGAGTCGGCCGGCCCCCGGTAACGTCGAGGCATGCTTTTCGGTCAGGAACACGTCAAGGAATACAGGCGCACCGACGGCAAGGTCGGACACGACTGGCAGGGCACCACGACCCTTCTGCTGACCACCACCGGGCGCAAGAGCGGTGAGGAGCGGACGACTCCGCTGATCTACCAGGAGCACGACGGGGACTACCTGGTCGTGGCGTCCAAGGGGGGCGCCGACCAGCCGCCGGCGTGGTACCTGAACCTCCAGGAGAACCCGCACGCCCACGTGCAGGTCTGGGGGGACCGGTTCGACGCCGACGTGCGTGTCGCGAGCGCCGAGGAGAAGCCCGAGATGTGGGCCAAGATGACCTCCACCTGGCCCCAGTACGACGACTACCAGTCCAAGACCGACCGGGAGATCCCCGTCGTGGTGCTCGAGCGCCGCTAGGCGGCGACCTTCGCGCGGGCGGCCAGGCGCTGCTGCTGGCGCTCAGGCGAGATCCGGACCACGTTCCAGGCCAGCCGGAGCGCCTTCATCGCCCGGATCACCAGGCCGGACAGGTCGATCTCCCACCACTTCAGGCCCTGCACGGCGGCGCGCGGGAACGCGTGATGGTTGTGGTGCCAGGCCTCGCCGAGCGAGGGCAGCGCCAGCCAGAACACGTTGGTCGACCTGTCGTCGGTCTGGAACCGGCGCTGGCCGAAGAAGTGGCACACCGAGTTGATCGACCAGGTGATGTGGTGCACGAAGAACACGCGCACGAGGCCGGCCCAGAACAGCGTCAGCAGCGCTGCGGTCAGGGTGCCTCCGGCCGCGTAGCCCAGCCCGAACGGGATCAGCAGGCCGAGGCCGACCCACCAGAGGAAGTGGCGGCTGATGAAGCGCATGCCGCGGTCCTCGAGCAGGTCGGGGGCGTACTTCTTGGCGTCGGCGATCCCGTTGGCCTCCCACAGCCAGCCCACGTGGGCGTGCCAGAGGCCCCTCAGGCCGCTGCCGTGGCCCACGTGCGGTGAGTGCGGGTCGCCCACCTCGTCGGTGTGGGCGTGGTGCTTGCGGTGGTCGGCGACCCAGTGGATCACGGGCCCCTGGACGGCCATCGAGCCCAGCACGGCGAACAGGTACTTCAATGGCCGGTAGGTCTCGAACGCCCGATGGGTCAGCAACCTGTGGAAGCCGATCGTGATGCCGAAGGCGCTGGCCAGGTAGACCGCGACCATGATGGCCAGGTCGGCCGGGCCGACCAGCTCGTTCCACAGGAGCGGGATCGCGGCCAGCACCGCGATGAACGGCACCACCACCGCGCCGATGTTGGCGTTGCGCTGAAGACGGGTCATGCACTGGAGTCTGCCGCCGCATTTGTAGCCCGTCTCGGCTGATCCACGCGGGATCGGACCGTGAATCTTGTAGCTTGCCTACAAGTGCCGGCGCATCGAGTCCCATCCATGGCGCGATCTGCCGCCGGCGGCCGCCGCGGCGCTGGCGCCCGGGCTGCCGGCTCTGGCCGAGGAGATCATCGCCGCCATCAGCGAGGGCGTCCCCGAGTACGCGCTCCCGCTGGAGGGCTCGTTCGGCCGCGGCCTGCGGCGCGGCGTCGAGGAGGCGCTGCGCCGCTTCCTCGACCTGTTCGGCAGCCAGAGCGACGAGCCCGATCCGCGCCGGGAGATCTACGTTGCGCTGGGGCGCGGCGAGGTCCGCGCCGGGCGTCCGCTCGAGGCCCTGCTGGCCGCCTACCGGCTGGGTGCGAGGGTTGCCTGGCGCCGACTGGCGGCCACGGGCGAGGCGGCCGGGCTGTCGCCGGACACGCTCTACCTGCTGGCCGAGTCGATCTTCGCCTACATCGACGAGATCTCGGCCGAGTCCGTCGACGGCTACGCCATCGAGCAGGCCGCGGCCGCGGGCGAGGCCCAGCGCCGTCGCCGGCTGCTGGCCCGGCTACTGGTCCAGGACCCGCCGGCAGACCCCGCGGCCGTAGAGTCGGCCGCTGGAGCGGCGGGCTGGTGGCCGCTTCCCGCAGGCGTGGCCGCGGTCGTCGCGCGCACCGACGAGCCCGATGCGCTCGCGCAGCGCCTCGGCCAGGGCTCGATCGCGGCAGCCGATCCGGCCGGGGCCTGCGCGCTCATCCCCGATCCTGACGCGCCCGGACGGCGCGCCCAGCTGGTGGTCGCCCTGCGCCAGACCGAGGCCGCGCTGGGGCCCTCGGGCCCTTGCGCCGCCGCGGCCACCAGCGCCCAGCGCGCCCGCGCCGCGCTCGCGCTCGGACTGGGCGACGGGCTGGTCGTGGCCGACGAGCACCGGCTCGCCCTCTTGCTGGCCGCCGACCGCCCGCTCGCCCGCGACCTGTCGACGGCATCCCTGGCGCCGCTCGACCACGAGACAGCGGCGTCCCGCCAGCGTTTGACCGCCACCCTCGCGGCGTGGCTGGACCACCAGGGCCGCACCGAGCGGGTGGCCGGGGCCCTCGACGTGCACCCCCAGACCGTCCGCTACCGCCTGGCCCGCCTGCGCGAGCTCTTCGGCGACGCCCTGGACGACCCGTCCGCCCGCCGCGAGCTGGCCCTCGCCCTCCTGATCGCAGACGGTGGTGTGGACTGACCCTCATATAGGGGGTCGATCCACACCACCGCGGCGGCGGGGCTCGCGTCGGCGCCTGGCGGGCACGGCGAGGCTGTATGCGATAACGTACGGTTGTAATGGCAGCCGCAGTCGCGACTCCCGAGGTCTCCGTAGGTCCGCGCGTGCGGGCGCTGCGCGACTCGATGGGCCTGTCGCTGCGCGAGCTGGCCGACCGCACCGCCGTCTCGGCGCCGATGCTCTCGCAGGTCGAGCGCGGCGAGACGAGCCCCACGCTTTCCGTGGCCACGCGCATCGCCGCCGGGCTCGAGCTCACGCTGTCGCAGCTGCTCCGCCTGGACGAGAGCGGCGCGGTCAGCGTCGTCCGCGCCCGCGAGCGGCTCAAGGGCGGCACCGGCCGGCGCGGGCATGTCTACGAGGTGCTGACGCCGCCGCTGCCGGGCCAGCGGGCCGAGGTGGCCTTCCACACGCTGGCGCCCGGGGCCGCAACCGGTGGCGCCGGCGACCCGCCGCTGCACGAGCCCGGCAGCCGCGAGACCACCGTCGTGCTCGACGGGGCGCTGCGCCTGCTCTGTGACGGTGAGGCCCACGACCTGGAGACTGGCGACGCCGTGACCTTCGACGCAGATCTGGCGCACCACTTCGAGAACCCGAACGACGAGGACGCCCGCTTCCTGGCGGTCGTCGCCGCAGGACTCAGGAGGAGCTGAATGCCGCAGACCCTCTTCGACAAGATCTGGGACGCCCACGAGGTCGCCGACGCGCTGCTCTACATCGACCTTCACCTGGTGCACGAGGTCACGAGCCCGCAGGCGTTCGAGTCGCTGCGCCTGGAAGGGCGCACGGTGCGCCGCCCGGACCGCACCCTGGCCACGGCCGATCACAACGTGCCAACCGACGGCGCCACCACCGCCGACCAGATCAAGGACGTGCTCTCGCGCAAGCAGGTCGAGGCGCTGGAGTCCAACTGCGCCGAGTTCGGCGTGCCGGTGCACTCGATCGGCTCGCGCCTGCAGGGCATCGTCCACGTGATCGGCCCCGAGCTGGGGGTGACCCAGCCGGGCATGACGATCGTCTGCGGCGACTCGCACACCGCCACCCACGGCGCCTTCGGGGCGCTGGCCTTCGGCATCGGGACGTCCGAGGTCGAGCACGTGCTGGCCACCCAGACGCTGGCCCAGGACAAGCCCAAGTCCATGCGCATCAGCTTCGAGGGCGACCAGCTGCCCGCCGGCGTCACGGCCAAGGACCTGATCCTGGCCACCATCGGACAGATGGGCGTGGCCGGCGGCACGGGCCACGTGATCGAGTACGCCGGACCGGTCATCGAGCAGCTGTCGATGGAGGGCCGCATGACCATCTGCAACATGACCATCGAGGGCGGCGGCCGGGCCGGGATGATCGCTCCCGACCAGGTCACCTTCGACTACCTCGAGGGCCGTCCCGGCGCGCCGACCGGCGCCGACTGGGACGCCGCGGTTGAGCACTGGAGGACGCTGCGAAGCGACTCCGGCGCCAGCTTCGACAAGGACATCACGGTCGACGTGGAGTCGGTCTCGCCCATGGTCACCTGGGGCACCACGCCCGGCCAGGTGGTCGGCGTCTCGGGCGCCGTGCCCGAGCCCGCGAGCGACCAGGAGCGCCGTGCCCTGGAGTACATGGCGCTCGAGCCCGGAACCCCGATGAACGAGATCAGGCCGGATCGGGTCTTCATCGGCTCCTGCACCAACTCGCGGATCGGCGATCTGCGCGAGGCCGCCGGCGTGGTGCAGGGCCGCAAGGTGGCCGACGGCGTGATCGCGATGGTCGTGCCCGGGAGCGCCCAGGTCAAGGAGCAGGCCGAGTCCGAGGGGCTGGACGAGGTGTTCCGCAGCGCCGGCTTCGACTGGCGCGGCGCGGGCTGCTCGATGTGCCTGGGCATGAATCCCGACGTGGCCGCACCCGGCGAGCGCGTGGCCTCGACGTCGAACCGCAACTTCGAGGGTCGCCAGGGCAAGGGCGCCCGCTCGCACCTGATGAGCCCGCGGATGGCCGCCGCGGCCGCGATCGAGGGGCACTTCGTCGACATCCGGGAGTGGGAGTGAGCGACGTCCACGCCCCCAGGGGAGGTAAATACTGATGGAGCCCGTGAAGCAGGTCGAAGGTGGCGTGAGCGTGCTGATGCGCGACGACATCGACACCGACCAGATCATCCCGGCGCGCTACATGAAGAGGGTCGAGCGAACGGGTTTCGGCGAGCATCTATTCGCCGACATCCGCGACGCGCCCGGCTTCGACGTCCCGGCCAACCCGATCCTGGTCTCGGGACAGAACTTCGGCTGCGGCTCCAGCCGCGAGCACGCACCGTGGGCGCTCGAGGACTTCGGCTTCAGGGTCATCATCGCCAAGTCGTTCGCCGACATCTTCCGTGGCAACGCCCCGAAGACCGGCCTGCTGCCGGTCGAGCTGGCCGCGGACGACGTCGAGTTCGTGGCCGCGCAGGCTCACGCCGTGGTGGACCTCGAGAGCCAGCAGGTGCGAGCGGGCGGCCGGACGTTCTCGTTCGACTTCCCCGCGGAGTCCAAGCGCCGGCTGCTGAACGGGCTGGACGACATCGGCGTGACGCTGGACTCCGAGGAGCGCATCTCCGCCTACGAGGCGCAGCGCGAGCGCAAGGGCCCGGACACGCTGCAGTTCGCGTGAGCACCCGCGACTGGGACGGCGCGGCCTACGACCGCGTCTCCTCGCCCCAGGAGCAGTTCGCCAGCGTCACGCTCGGCCGGCTTCAGCTCACCGGCGACGAGACGGTGCTGGACGCCGGCTGTGGCAGCGGGCGGGTGACCAGGCTGCTGCTGGACCGCCTGCCGCGCGGCCGGGTCCTGGCGGTGGACGCGGCCCCATCGATGGTCGAGCAGGCGCGTGCGAACCTGGACGGGCGCGCCACGGTCTGGCAGTCCGACCTGCTCGAGCTCGAGCTGGCAGAGCGCGCCGACGCCGTCTTCTCCAACGCCGTGTTCCACTGGGTGCCCGACCACCGCGAGCTGTTCCGGCGCCTGCACGCGGCGCTCAAGCCCGGCGGGCAGATCGTGGCCCAGTGCGGCGGCCACGGCAACATCCAGCGCTTCCACGCGCTGGCGCGCGAGGTGGCGCGCGAGAGCCCGTACGCCGAGCATCTGGGCGGTTGGCAGGGCCCGTGGAACTTCGCAACGGCCGAGGAGACCGGCGCACGCCTGCGCGAAGCGGGATTCAGCGCAGCCGACACGTGGCTGGAGGAGGCCCCGGTGGTCCCTCCCGAGCCCGAGACATACCTGCGCGTCGTGTGCCTCGGTCACCACCTCGAGGCCCTGCCGCGAGCAGCTGCGCGAGCCCTACACGCGCGCCGTCCTGGAACGCTGCGGCGATCCGGTGGAGCTGGACTACGTCCGCCTGAACATCGTCGCCCGCGCGTAGGCCGAAAGGCCACCCGCATGTGTAGTCACCCGCACGAGTGGGGATAACGCGGGCGTCCGGGCAGGGAGTGCACGGACCTCGACACCTACCTAGTGGGAGACTTCATATGCGAAGCAGCACCCGGGCCGTCACTGGCTACGGCACTTTCCATCGGAGTAGCGGCTCTCGCGCCGGCGGCCGCATCCGCCTGGGCGCCGGCCGACCAGGCGACGATCCACCCCGGCATCCAGACAGATACCGCCGGCTCCGGTCAGTGCACCGCCAACTTCATCTTCACCCGCGGGACCGACACCTTCATCGGGCAGGCGGCGCACTGCGCCGGCACCGGTGCAGCCACCGACACCAACGGCTGTGACGCTTCGTCGTTGCCGCTCGGCACGAAGGTCGATCTGGTGGGCTCGGGCGCCACCGGCACGCTTGCCTACAGCTCATGGCTGACCATGCAGGCCAACGGCGAGAGCGATCCCGAGACCTGCGACTACAACGACCTGGCGCTGGTCAAGATCAACCCCGCTGACGTGGCGAAGGTCAACCCGTCGGTGCCCGGCTACGGCGGGCCGACAGGCGTCGGCAGCCCCGGCTCCACCGGCGCGGATGTCTACTCGTACGGCAACTCGTCGCTGCGCGGCGGCATCACCCAGCTCAGCCCGAAGCAGGGCAAGCTGATCGAGAACTCGCCCGGCGGCTGGAGCCACACCGTCTACACCGTGACCCCGGGCATCCCGGGTGACTCGGGCAGCGGCTTCCTGAGCTCCACCGGCGCCGCGTTCGGCACCCTGAGCACCGTGGCCATCGCGCCGCTGGCCGGGTCCAACGGCGTCGGCGACGTTTCGCGCGAACTCAACTACGCCAACGCCAACGGCTTCGGCGGCACCGCGCTCGTGCCGGGCACCGAGCCGTTCACGCCGGACATCGTGGGCGCCATCCTCGGCGCCGGCTGAGCAACACCCTTCGGGGGAAGCATGTCGAGGAGCCGGGCCTGGTGCCCGGCTCCTCGTCGTTGTGGCCCTACGTATACGTTGCCCGCCATGGCGCATCGTGTAGTGACCCTCGCCGGCGACGGCATCGGCCCCGAGATCATGGCGGCGGCGCTGCGCGTCCTGGACGCGGTCGGCGACTTCAGCTACGACGAGCAGCTGCTTGGCGGGGTGTCGATCGACGCGCACGGCGTCGCGCTCACCGACGACACGCTGGCGGCGTGCAAGGCGTCCGACGCGGTGCTGCTGGCCGCAGTCGGTGGCCCCAAGTGGGACACCACCGACCCCTCCCGGCCCCGGCCAGAGCAGGGCCTTCTGGGCCTGCGCAAAGGGCTCGGCCTGTTCGCCAATCTGCGTCCGGTGCGCCCGAGCCCGGCGCTGCTGCACGCCAGCCCGCTCAAGCCCGAACGTATCCAGGGCACCGACCTGCTGGTGGTGCGCGAGCTGACCGGCGGCATCTACTTCGGCGAGTCCGGCCGCGACGGCGACACCGCCCACGACGACTGTGCCTACAGCGTCGCCGAGATCGAGCGCATTGCCAGGGTCGCCTTCGAGTCCGCGCGGACGAAGGTGACCAGCGTGGACAAGGCCAACGTGCTCGAGACCTCGCGGCTGTGGCGCGAGGTGGTCACGCGCCTGCACGACGAAGAGTTCGCGGACGTCCCGCTCGAGCATCTGCTGGTGGACAACGCCGCGATGCAGCTGGTGTCCAACCCCGCCGCGTTCGACGTGATCGTGACCGAGAACCTGTTCGGCGACATCCTCAGCGACGAGGCGGCCATGCTCACCGGATCGCTCGGAATGCTGCCGAGCGCCTCGATCGGCGGCGTGGGCCCGGGCCTGTTCGAGCCGGTGCACGGCTCGGCGCCCGACATCGCGGGCAGCGGGAAGGCCAACCCGCTGGCCATGTTCGGATCGGTCGCGCTGATGCTGCGGCACGGACTGGGTGTGGACGATTCCGCCGCTGCCGTAGAATCGGCCGTCGACGCAGCTCTCGGGGACGGCATCCGCACCGCCGACCTGGGGGGCTCGCACACCACCGAGGACGCCACCAAGGCCGTCCTCTCGCACCTCTAGAAGGGAGGGCTCGTACGTGAGCAGCGCGGACCAGATCTGGATGAACGGGGAGTTCGTCGCCTGGGAGGACGCGAAGGTGCACGTGCTCACGCACGCGCTCCACTACGGCACCTCGGTGTTCGAGGGCGTCCGCGCCTACGACACGCCCGCCGGGCCCGCCGATCTTCCGCCACGACGACCACCTGCGACGCCTCGAGGCGTCGGCCAAGCTCTACTACATGGACCTGCCCTACTCGCGGGAGCAGATCCGTGAGGCCACCCACGAGCTGATCGGGCGCAACGGCTTCAGGAGCTGCTACATCCGCCCGCTGGCGTTCCGCGGGCACGGCCCGATGGGCCTCGACCCGGAGGACAACCCGGTCGACGTGATGGTGGCGGTCTGGGAATGGGGCGCCTACCTGGGTGACGAGGGCAAGCGCAACGGCATCCGGGCCAAGGTCTCGTCCTGGCGACGGATCAGCCCGCAGTCGCTGATCCCGCACTCCAAGGCCGGGGGCCAGTACCTGAACTCCGTGCTGGCCAAGATCGAGTCCAAGCGCGGAGGCTACGAGGAGGCCATCCTGCTCGACGAGCACGGCTACGTGTGCGAGGGCTCTGGCGAGAACATCTTCGTGGTCAAGGACGGCACGATCGCCACGCCGTCCCAGACGTCGAGCATCCTGGACGGCATCAGCCGCAAGTCGGTGATCGAGATCGCCAGCGATTTCGGGCACACGGTCGTGGAGCGCGACATCGCGCGCGCCGAGCTGACGCTGGCGGACGAGATCTTCCTGGTCGGCACGGCCGCCGAGCTGGTGCCGGTGCGCGAGATCGACGACATCGAGATCGGCCCGCCGGGCGAGATCACGCGCCAGCTGCAGACCACCTACGAGGACGCGCTCTACGGGCGCGCACCCGCGTACGAGAAGTGGCTGGACGTGGTCGCGGTACCATCGAAGGCGTGAGCGCGGCAGCCCCTGCACGGCAGCGAATTACGGACGCGCCCGCGGCCTAGCCGCAGGCGCGCAGACGTCCGTATCGAAGTCCGCAGCAGAAAGGCGTTCACCACCATGGCCGAGCAGGTCCTCATCTACGACACGACGCTCCGCGACGGCATGCAGGGCGAAGGCATGTCGCTGTCAGCCGACGAGAAGGTGCGTGTGGCCCACGCGCTCGACTCGCTGGGCGTGCACATGATCGAAGGCGGGTTCCCGGGCTCGAACCCAAAGGAGGCCGCCCTGTTCGAGCTCCTGGCCGGCGAGCGCTTCCAGAACGCGACCGTCGCCGCCTTCGGGATGACCCGCAGACGCGAGGTCGGCGCCGACCAGGACGAGGGGCTGCGCGGCCTGGCCGACAGCTTCGCGCCCGTCTGCACGCTGGTCGGCAAGACATGGTCGCTGCACCTGGAGAAGGTCACCCGCGTCGACCCCGAAGAGAACCTGCGCATGATCGCCGACTCCGTCGAGTTCCTGCGCCAGCAGGGCAAGCGGGTGGTCTACGACGCCGAGCACTTCTTCGACGCCTGGGGCGACGACAGCGACTACGCGCTGCGCTGCCTGCGGGCGGCCGTCGAGGCCGGCGCCGAGAACGTGACGTTGTGCGACACCAACGGCGCCACCCTGCCGACCGCTGTCGGTGAAGCCGTGGCGGACGTGGTCAGCCGAGCTCGGCCAGCACGCCCAGGTGGGCATCCACACCCACGACGACGCCGGCGTCGGCGTGGCCAACAGCCTGGTGGCGGTCGAGCGCGGCGCACGGATGGTGCAGGGCACCATGAACGGCTACGGCGAGCGCTGCGGCAACGCCAACCTGATCACGATCCTGGTCGACCTGCAGCTGAAGCTCGGCTACGAGTGCGTGGCCCCCGAGCGGCTCGAGCACCTGGTCGAGACCGCGCATCTCGTCGACGAGCTGTGCAACGTTGCCCCGAACCCCGACCAGCCCTACGTGGGCGCCAACGCGTTCGCCCACAAGGGCGGCATGCACGTGGCCGGCGTCAACCGCGACGCCCGGACGTTCGAGCACATCGACCCCGCCGCGGTCGGCGCCGACCGGCGCCTGCTGATCTCGGAGCTGTCGGGGCGCGGCACGGTGCAGGCGCGGGCCGACCAGACCGGGGTGGACCTGGGCCAGGACGGCGCCGCGCACGTCTCCGAGCGCGTCAAGGAGCTCGAGCACCGCGGCTACCACCTCGAGGCGGCCGACGGCTCGTTCGACCTGCTGATCCGGCGCCAGGCGGGGGTCTACGAGCCGCTGTTCCGGCTGGAGTCGTGGCGCTGCATCGTCGAGAAGCGCGAGGACGGGAAGGTCGAGACCGAGGCCACGATCAAGATCTGGGTGGACGGCGAGCGCTACGTCCGCACGGCGGAGGGCAATGGCCCCGTGCACGCGCTGGACAAGGCGCTGCGCGACGCGATCGGCGAGACCTATCCCGCACCTGCGCGACATCGAGCTCGTGAACTTCAAGGTGCGCATCCTGGACGAGACCAAGGGCACGGGAGCGGTCACGCGCGTGCTGCTGGACGCCAGCGACGGCCGCGAGACCTGGGGCGCCATCGGCGTTTCCGAGAACGTCATCGAAGCCAGCTGGGAGGCGCTGGTCGACTCGCTCGAGGCAGGCATGCTGCCGGGACGGGTCGACCACGTCCGCGGCCCGGGCGGCGCGCGGCTGACGCGGCCGTGACCGAGACCGCACACCAGGCCATCCCGCTGGCTGGGCCGGTCATCGGCGCCCGCGAGGAGCAGCTCGTGCTGCAGACCCTGCGCTCGGGCCAGATCGGCATCGGGCCGCGCGTGGCCGAGTTCGAGCGGGGGCTCGGCGCACGCCTGGAGGCCGATCACGTGTCCGCCATCTCCAGCGGCACCGCGGCGCTGCACCTGGCGGTGCGCGGCTGCGGCATCGAGGCCGGCGACGAGGTGGTCACGAGCCCGTTCAGCTTCGTGGCGTCGGCCAACTGCGTGCTCTACGAGGAGGCCCGGCCGGTCTTCTGCGACATCGACCCGCGCACGCTGAACATCGCCCCCGACGCGGCAGCCGCCGCGGTCACCGAGCACACCACCGGGCTGCTTCCCGTGCACATCTTCGGCTACCCGGCCGACATGGCGGGGTTCGAGCGGCTGGCGTCCGAACGCGGACTGTGGATCGTCGAGGACGCGTGCGAGGCGCTGGGCGCGGTCCACGAAGACGGCGTCGCCGTGGGAGCGCGCGGCAACCCGGCTGCGTTCGGCTTCTACCCCAACAAGCAGCTGGCCACGGGGGAGGGGGGCGCGCTGATCGCCCCGGACGCGGCCTTCAAGGCCGCGGTGGACAGCGAGCGCAACCAGGGCCGGTCGCCAGACATGGGCTGGCTGGACCATGACCGGCTGGGCTTTAACTACAGGCTGTCGGCACTGGCCTGCGCCCTGGGCGTCGCCCAGCTCGAACGCCTGGACGAGATGCTGGCCGGGCGTGCCCGCGCCGCCGAGCTCTACCGGCAGGCGCTGGTAGAGCTGGAGGGGCTGGAGCTGCCGTGCACCGACGCCGGCGGCGACCGCCGCAGCTGGTTCGTCTACGTGGTCCAGCTTCCGCCCGGCGCCGATCGTGACGGCACCATCAGGGCCCTGCGCGAGCAGGGCATCGACTCCAAGCCCTACCTGCCGGCGATCCACCTGATGAGCTTTTACCGGGAGCGCTTCGGCCACCGCGAGGGCGAGTTCCCGGTGTGCGAGGACGTTGCCGCCCGCTCGCTGGCGCTGCCGTTCTTCCCCGGGCTCAGCGAGGGACAGGTGCAGCGGGTGGCCGCGGCGCTGGCGCAGGCGCTCGGCCGTTGAGCTAGCGCCGCAGCTCCTTGACCAACGACACGCCCCCTGGCAGCGACCCGGTGGCCGGCGTGTAGGCCACCTCCTCGAATCCGGCGCTCAGGTAGAGCGTCCGCGCGCGTCGGTTGTCCTGCCACGTGTCCAGCGCCACCGTACGCAGGCCTTGGTCGGCGGCCATCCGCTCCGCCTGCTCCAGCATCGCCCGTGCCACCCCCTGCCGGCGGTGCCCGGGCTCGGTGGCCAGCGAATCGATGTACAGCGAGGTGCTGGAGGGCTCGGGCGCCATCCGGCCGCTGGAGCGGTAGAGCCAGAGCGCGCGCGGCCAGCGCCAGGGCGGAATGGTGCGCAGCGTGGTGCGCAGGAACCGGTGTGCGCGCCGTGTCCACTCGGCGTAGGGCATGACCGCCATTGCGCCCGCGATCTCGCCGCCCAGCTCGGCCACCCACACCACGTCGGCGCTGGCCGTGGTCTGCTCGCGGCCCAGCGCGCGCGTCAGGGTGCGCTCCGCCAGCTCACGGTTACCGGCCAGGCGGTCGTACATCCCGCCGGAGCTCTCGTACAGCAGCGGGACGGTCGCCCGCTCGTCGCCCGCGGCGAATGGGCGCACGCTGGGACTCGCCGACACGCCTCGCCACTCTACGTGCTGATCGCCGAAGCCAGGGCTCCCGGCACTAAGCTCCCCGGCCATGTCGCGCTTCTCCGAGCCCCAGGACCCGCTGTTCGCTGCGCTCAACGCCTCCGTGGGCTTCGACTTCCGCCTCGCGCCGTACGACATCCAGCAGTCGCTGGCCCACGCGCAGATGCTCGCCAGAGCGGGCATCATCGGTCCCGAGGACCTCGAGGCGATCGAACGGGGCATGGCCCAGGTGCGCTCGGAGGTGGACGGCAACCGCTTCGTGGTCGAGCCCGACGACGAGGACGTGCACATGGCCATCGAGCGCCGGCTCACGGAGATCGTGGGCGAACCCGGCGCCAAGCTTCACACTGCGCGCTCGCGCAACGACCAGGTGGCCACCGACGTGGCCATGCTCGTCAGGGCGCACAGCCTGCGCGCACAGGATCTGCTGCGGGCGCTCATGGGCACGCTCGTGGACCTGGCCGACGCCCACCTGGACTGGCCGATGCCGGGCTACACGCACCTCCAGCGCGCGCAGCCCGTCTACCTCTCGCATCACCTGCTGGCCTATTTCTGGAAGTTCCGCCGCGATCTGCAGCGGTTCACCTTCTGCATGGCCGGCACCGACGAGCTGCCGCTGGGGTCGGGCGCCCTGGCGGGGGTCAACTTCGACACCGACCGCCAGTTCGTGGCCCGGGAGCTGGGCTTCACCGGCGTGGTGCCCAACTCGCTCGACGCGGTTTCGAACCGCGACTTCGTCCTTGACTACCTCGCGGCCGCGGCCACCTGCGCCACCCACCTGTCCCAGCTCGGGGCGGAGCTGGTGGTCTGGTCCAGCCAGGAGTTCGGCTTCTGCGAGGTCACCGACCGCTTTGCCTCCGGGTCCAGCCTGATGCCGCAGAAGAAGAACCCCGACGCCGCCGAGCTGCTGCGCGCCAAGGCACCGCGCGTGCTGGGCCGCCTGACCACCCTCCACGGCGTGCTCCACGGCCTGCCGCTGACCTACAACAAGGACCTGCAGGAGGACAAGGAGCAGCTGTTCGACGCCATCGACACCGTCGAGCTGTGCCTCGAGGTGGCCGACGCGATGCTGACCGGGGTCAGGTTCGATCGCGAGGCGCATGGCGACCGCGGCGGCCGACGAGTTCCCGGCCGCCACCGACGTGGCCGACCTGCTGGTCAAGCGCGGCGTGCCCTTTCGCCAGGCCCACGGGACCGTCGCAGCGGTTGTGCGGGCCGCCGTCGACCGCGGCAAGCAGCTGTCCGAGCTCAGCCGCGAGGAACTCGCCGAGCTGGCGCCCGCCCTGGACGATCCCGATGCCTTCTACGCCTTGCTCGGCGACGGCGCCTGGCTGGAGTCCAAGGCCTCGGAGGGCGGAACGGCGCTCCCGCGCGTGCGCGAGCAGCTGGAGCAGGCGCGCGAGCTGCTGGCCCACGACGGCGTGTGAGCGCCGCGCTGGAACCGGCCTTCTACGACCGGCCGGTGGTGGAGGTGGCGCGCGACATGGTCGGCTGCCTGTTGCGCTTCCAGGGCGCCTCCGGGCGCATCGTCGAGACCGAGGCCTACCACTTCAGCGAGCCCGCCTGCCACGCGCACGCAGGCCTCACGCCGCGCACGCGCGTGCTCCACGGCCCGCCCGGGCGCGCCTACGTGTACCTCTCCTACGGCATCCACGCGCTCCTGAACGCGGTGACCGAGGAGGACGGCGTCGGTGCCGCGGTGCTGATCCGCGCGCTGGAGCCGCTCGAGGGGCTCGACGAGATGGCCGCCCGCCGCGGCCGCAGCGCCCGCAGGCAGCTCTGCAACGGTCCCGGGAAGCTCACCCAGGCGCTCGGCATCTGCCTGGCACTCAACGGCAGCCGGCTCGACGGCCCGATCGAGATCCTGCCGCGCGACCGCCCCGAGCCGCAACTGGCGGTTGGAGAGCGCATCGGCATCACCCGGGCGGTCGAGCTGCCCTGGCGCTTCTGCCGACGCCGGTAGCGACTGCGTCTCCTCGCCGCGCCCGCGGATGGCTACGGCGTAGGTGCGGCGCCGCCCCCGGCTCCGGGCGTGGCCGGCGGCGTCGGCGCGGGGGCCTTGGGCTGCGCCTTGCGCTCGGGCTGGGCGGGCTGCGAGGGCTGGCGCTGCTTGGGCGGCGCCTGGGGGGTCTTGCCGGGACTCTGGTCGCCCGGCGTCTGTCCGCCGCCGGGTGCAGCCTGCGACTGCTCCTGCGCCGGAACCGCCGGGACCGGGGTCGACGGCGTCGCGGGGGCCGCTTCGGGGGCGCGCTCCTTGCCGCGCTCCGCGTCGCGGCGATCGCGCACGCCGATGAAGGTCGCCATGAAGTCGTGCCAGATCTCCGCGGGATAGGTGCCGCCCGCCACCGGGCCGCCGTGGTACTCGGTCTTCATCTGCTTCAGCCCGTCCGGGTACCCGACCCAGACGGCCACCGTCATCTGGCGGTTGTAGCCGACGAACCAGGCGTCGCCGTAGTTCTCGGTCGTCCCGGTCTTGCCCGCGGCGAACTCGCCGATCTGCGCCGCCTTGCCGGTGCCGCCCTGGACCACGCCGGCCAGCATCCCTTCGGCCACTTCGCCGACCTTCGCCGGGAACACCCGCCGGGTCTTGCGCTCGTTGCGGTCGTTGCGTCCGGAACTGCTCACGCTGTCAATGGCCACCGGCCCCATCGGTGCCGACGCCAGCGATCCGGACACCCGCTCGCCGCGGTTGGCGATCGTCGAGTAGGCGTACGCCAGCTCCAGCGGCGTCAGCCCCTCCTTCAGACCTCCGAGCGTCATGGCCGGGTTGTCCGAGACCTCGGTCCGCACGCCCATCCGCTCGGCCAGGCCGGCGATCTTCTTCGTGCCGACCTTGAGCCCCAGCTCGGCGTACACCGAGTTGTCCGAGCTGGCGGTCGCCGAGGCCAGCGAAGCCACCCCGGCGTACGAGTCCTCGTAGTTGTTCACCACGAACTTCTCGCCGGGGGACCCGGGAACCGGAAACTGCTTCTTCTGGGAGCTGAACGTCGAGTTGGGGTCCACGCCGCTCTCGAGCGCCTCGATCAGGGTGAACGGCTTGAACGCCGACCCCGGCTGGCGGTGACCGTTGGTGGCCAGGTTGAACGGCTTGTTCTGGTAGTCGGTGCCGCCCACCATCGCCCGCACCTTGCCGGTCTTGTTCTCGATGGCCACCAGCGAGGCGCTCGGCCCGACGCCGCTCAGGCGGCCGTTGATCGCCTTCTCGGCCGCGGCCTGCAGCTCGGGATCCAGAGTGGTCTGGACCTTCAGGCCGCCGCTGAAGACGGCCGGCGCCTTGTAGCGGTCGACCAGCTGCTGGGTCAGCCAGCTCGTGAAGTACGGCTGGCGCGACTCGGGCCTGGGCGGCGTGACCTCGTTGGCGCCAGGCAGCGCGTCGTCCAGCGAGTCGCGGTATTGGGACTCGGTGATCAGCCGCTGGTCGCGCATCTTGGCCAGCACCGCGTCGCGTCGCTGCTGGGCCCTGCGCGGGTTCTCGACCGGGTCGTACAGGCTGGGCGAGGCGATTATCCCCGCCAGCAGCGCGGCCTGGGAGGGCGTCAGGTCGCGAGCTGCCCGCTTTTCAGGCCGCCCGGGCCCTGGGCGCCGCCCGTTGCCGTCGCGGCGGGCAGCCCTGTCGGCGTGCTCGGGGTCGTCTGACCGCCCCCGAAGTAGGTGCGCGCAGCCGCCTCGACGCCGTAGGCGCCGTTGCCGAAGTAGACGCTGTTCAGGTACTGGGTCAGCACCTTCTGCTTGGACCACTTGCGTTCCAGGTGGTAGGCCAGCGCCGCCTCACGCAGCTTCTGGAACACGGTCCGCTTGGACTGGGCGGCCAGGGCGTTCTTCACGAACTGCTGGGTGATCGTCGAGCCGCCCTGTACGGCGCCCCTGGCGCCGGATGTCCTGCAGCAACGCACGCGAGATCCCCTTGTAGTCGACGCCCTCGTGCTGGTAGAAGCGGCGGTCCTCGATCGCGATCACCGCGTTCTCCATGTTGGTGGAGATGTCGGCGTCCTTGACCAGGATGCGGTTCTCGTTGCCGGTCAGCTTCGCCAGCTCCTCGGGCGCCTTGCCCTTACCGGTCGGCTCGCCAAGGAGCGTCGAGTTCTCGGCTCGCCGGTACTCGGCCCGGTTCTCCAGCTGGGGCAGGTCGCTCGCTACGGCCATCATCATCCCGAACACGGTCGAGACCACGGCCAGCGCGGACAGGCCGAGCATGATCAACGCCAGCCGCAGCTTCTTCAGCTTCGGTTTGGTGCTGGGCGGGCCGCCGTTCGCGGACGCCGGCGAGGACCCCGGAGCGGGGACGTGGGAGGGCGTGATTGTGGTCGGCGGCTCCGTCATCGGTGGGGCCCGGCGAAGAACGGCGAAGTGCCTCAACGCGCGCCTGCGGCGGGTTGCGTTGCGGGGCTTGTGGGAGGGGGGGACGGCGGCGTCCGCAACCCCTCGGCGACGGGGCGGCAGTCTAGCATTGCGCCCATGTCGCAAAGCGCGGGAGAAGCGGCCCGCTTCCTAACCCGTAACGCCGTCGACGCCCTTCCGGCGGGGCGGCTGGAGAAGCAGCTGGCCGAGGGACGGCCGCTGCGGGCCAAGCTCGGCGTCGATCCCACGGCGCCGGACATCCACCTCGGGCACACGGTCGTCCTGCGCAAGCTGCGCGAGTTCCAGGACCTGGGCCACACCGTCGTCCTCATCGTCGGCGACTACACAGCGCGCGTCGGCGACCCCAGTGGGCGGTCCGCGACCCGGCCTCAGCTCGACGGGGAAGAGATCGACGCCAACGCCGAGACCTTCAAGGAACAGGCGTTCACGGTCCTCGACCCGCGACCGCACCGAGGTGCGCGCGCAACGGCGAGTGGCTGGACATGCCCACGGAGGACCTGTTCCGGCTGGCGCGCACGGCCACCGTGGCGCAGATCCTCGAGCGCGACGACTTCGCCAAGCGCTACGGCGCGCGCGAGCCGATCTCGGTGCTCGAGATGCTCTACCCGCTGCTCCAGGGCTACGACTCGGTGGCCGTCGATGCCGACGTGGAGCTGGGGGGCACCGACCAGAAGTTCAACCTGCTCCTCGCGCGCGATGTCCAGCAGGCCTACGGGCGCGAGCCCCAGTCGATCCTGACCATGCCGATCCTGCCCGGCACCGACGGGGTGCAGAAGATGTCCAAGTCGCTGGGCAACTACGTCGGCGTGACCGAGTCCGCCGGACGAGATCTTCGGCAAGCTCATGCGGGTGCCCGACGCAAGCGATGCCGGTCTACTACGAGCTCTTGCTCGACGAGCCGTTCGACGCGTCGCGGCCCGCCGTCGAGTCCAAGCGGGCCATGGCCAGGGCGCTGGCCGCTCGCTTCCACGGTTCAGAGGCCGCCGCGGAGGCCGAGGCTCATTTCGACCGGCTCCACGTCGCCCGCGAGGCCCCGGCCGAGATCGAGGAGTTCGCCTTCGCCGGCAACGGCGGCGATGTCCACCTACCCGCGCTCCTGCGCGAGGCCTTCGGCGTGTCAGGCTCGGAGGCTCGCCGGCTGCTCGCCCAAGGCGGTGTGCGCCTCGACGGCGCCCCGCTGGCCTCGGACCAGATGGACATCCCGGCGGACCGCCTCGAGGGCGCCGTGCTCCAGCTCGGCAAGCGCCGCTTCCGCCGGATCACCCTGGCTTGACGATCCGGCCTTCCGTTCCGCCCCCGCAGCGCTATACTGACCGGCCCCGGATGATCCAGTCCAACTTGGAGATGGCTCGGCCGTAGTTCTCGTCGTCAGACGGGGCAGCGCGGCGGGCCTCCGAGAGAGGCCTTTTTCATGCGGTAACGTCGTTCGTAGGGCGGAGACCCCGCCCCGAGAGCACGGCGGTCTTTGAAAACTCAACAGCATGTGCGACCGAAGGCTCTTTGAGCTTTCAGTCGCGTCCAGGTTCGACCCTTCGGGCTTCGAGATCTTTTCGACGCCGCGGAGGGCTTAACTGAGTAGTAGAACCCGTCGAGTCCGAGGGTCATCGCATTGTGTACGCGGGGCCCGTCTGTACGGAAATCGACAGCTTTCCTGATTTGACCGGGTGCCGGCTTCGGTCGGATGACACGCGATCTTTCACGGAGAGTTTGATCCTGGCTCAGGACGAACGCTGGCGGCGTGCTTAACACATGCAAGTGGAGCGACGAACCAGGGCTTGCCCTGGGGCAGAGCCGCGAACGGGTGAGTAACACGTGGGTAACGTGCCCCGATGACTGGGACAACCCGGGGAAACCCGGGCTAATACCGGATGTGCCCCCTGACATCAGTGAGGTGTGTAAAGGAAGCTTCGGCCTCCGCATCGGGATCGGCCCGCGGCGCATTAGCTTGTTGGTGGGGTAATGGCCTACCAAGGCAGCGATGCGTAGCTGGTCTGAGAGGACGATCAGCCACACTGGGACTGAGACACGGCCCAGACTCCTACGGGAGGCAGCAGTGGGGAATCTTGCGCAATGCGCGAAAGCGTGACGCAGCAACGCCGCGTGGGGGAAGACGGCCTTCGGGTTGTAAACCCCTTTCAGTTGGGACGAAGGTCGGGCGGTTAATAGCCGTTCCGGCTGACGGTACCTTCACAAGAAGCCCCGGCTAACTACGTGCCAGCAGCCGCGGTAATACGTAGGGGGCAAGCGTTGTCCGGAATCATTGGGCGTAAAGAGCGTGTAGGCGGCCTGATAAGTCGGCTGTGAAAGTCAAGGGCTCAACCCTTGAATGCCGGCCGATACTGTCAGGCTAGAGTCCGGAAGAGGCGAGTGGAATTCCTGGTGTAGCGGTGAAATGCGCAGATATCAGGAGGAACACCTATGGCGAAGGCAGCTCGCTGGGACGGTACTGACGCTGAGACGCGAAAGCGTGGGGAGCAAACAGGATTAGATACCCTGGTAGTCCACGCCGTAAACGATGGGCACTAGGTGTGGGAGGTGTCGACTCCTTCCGTGCCGAAGCTAACGCATTAAGTGCCCCGCCTGGGGAGTACGGCCGCAAGGCTAAAACTCAAAGGAATTGACGGGGGCCCGCACAAGCAGCGGAGCATGTGGTTTAATTCGACGCAACGCGAAGAACCTTACCTGGGCTTGACATGTCTCTGACCGGTGTGGAAACACATCTTCCCTTCGGGGCAGAGTCACAGGTGGTGCATGGCTGTCGTCAGCTCGTGTCGTGAGATGTTGGGTTAAGTCCCGCAACGAGCGCAACCCCCGTCGTATGTTGCCAGCATTTAGTTGGGGACTCATACGAGACTGCCGGTGACAAACCGGAGGAAGGTGGGGATGACGTCAAGTCATCATGCCCCTTATGTCCAGGGCTACACACGTGCTACATTGGCCGGTACAAAGGGCTGCGATACCGCGAGGTGGAGCGAATCCCATAAAGCCGGTCTCGGTTCGGATTGGAGGCTGAAACTCGCCTCCATGAAGGTGGAGTTGCTAGTAATCCCAGATCAGCAACGCTGGGGTGAATACGTTCCCGGGCCTTGTACACACCGCCCGTCACACCACGAAAGCGGGTAACACCCGAAGCCGGTGACCCAACCCTCGGGAGGGAGCCGTCGAAGGTGGGACTCGTGATTGGGGTGAAGTCGTAACAAGGTAGCCGTACCGGAAGGTGCGGCTGGATCACCTCCTTTCTAGGGAGCTCCTGAACGTCGGTGCCGTGCAGCCTTCGGGTTGCCTGGCATACGGCTGAGCGCGTCTGTCTGCCGTTCGGCATTCCGCCGATCGCGACGGCCAGGCGTCCTAGCATGTCGACCGGGCTTGGACCGGTGCCGCAGTGGCGCCGCATGCTGTTGAGTTTTGAGAGACCGACCGTGAGGCCGGCCTTCCTGTTGGGCGCCCTGTTGTGGGCCCTGAGCGGGAATGCGATATGCCCCGCGGTGCTCTCGCGCCGGACCTTGAAAACTGCACAGTTGGCCAAACGTGAAGTCGAGGCTTCACGTTCTACGAGCACGGGACTCGATAAGCCCCGTGCTCACTGGGTATCACCCAACGCTTTGCGTGCCGCGCTTTAGTCTTTCCGTTGCGGCACGGAGACGTTGTTGATCACCGTCAAGATAGTAAGGGCACACGGTGGATGCCTTGGCATCAGGAGTCGAAGAAGGGCGTGGACGACTGCGATAAGCCACGGTGAGGTGTTGAACAGCCTTTGACCCGTGGATTCCCGAATGGGGAAACCCAGCGCCGGTAATGCGGCGTCATACCCCGGTGTGAACACATAGCGCCGGAGGAGGCAAGCGGGGGAACTGAAACATCTCAGTACCCCGAGGAAAGGAAATCAACCGAGACTCCCCGAGTAGTGGCGAGCGAAAGGGGATCAGCCTAAACCCGGTCAGGTGTAAGCGGCACGCGTTGCCTGATCGGGGGTTGTAGGACATCACTTCCAGGTCGTGCATGGCTCTGGCAGGAGTTACAAAGTCTGTCGTTAGCCGAAGAACAGTGGAACTCAGACACCAAAGAGGGTAACAGTCCCGTAGGCGAAAACAGCAGACCTCCTGTGCGATGTTCCTGAGTAGGACCGCTCCCGTGAAACGCGGTCCGAATCTGGGGGGACCACCCTCCAAGGCTAAGTACTCCCTGATGACCGATAGCGGACTAGTACCGTGAGGGAAAGGTGAAAAGTACCCCGGAAGGGGAGTGAAATAGTATCTGAAACCGCGTGCCTACAAGCGGTCGGAGCACCTTCGGGTGTGACGGCGTGCTTTTTGCATAACGAGCCGGCGAGTTACTCGTCACTGGCAAGGTTAAGCGATGAGCGGAGCCGCAGCGAAAGCGAGTCCGAATAGGGCGATTCAGTCAGTGGCGGTAGACCCGAAACCGAGCGAGCTACCCATGGGCAGGTTGAAGCGAGGGTAAGACCTCGTGGAGGACCGAACCGACCTAGGTTGAAAACTGGGCGGATGACCTGTGGGTCGGAGTGAAAGGCTAATCAAGCTCGGAGATATCTGGTTCTCTCCGAAATATATTTAGGTATAGCGTCGAGGAATTGCATGTTGGCCGTAGAGCACTGTTTGGACTAGGGGCCCTACCAGGTTACCGACTTCAGGCAAACTCCGAAGACCATCATGTGTATCTCGGCAGTCAGTCTGCGGGGGATAAACTTCGTAGGCAAAAGGGAAACAGCCCAGACCGCCAGCTAAGGTCCCAAAGTACTAGCTAAGTGGGAAACGATGTTCGAGTGCACAGACAACCAGGAGGTTGGCTTAGAGGCAGCCATCCTTGAAAGAATGCGTAACAGCTCACTGGTCAAGTGTTCGAGCGCGGAAAATTCAACGGGGCTCAAGCTAGACACCGAAGCTGCGGATGTAGATCTTCACGGATCTACGTGGTAGGAGAGCGTCCTCGTACGCAGTGAAGCGGCGGCGTAAGCCAGCCGTGGACGTGCGAGGAGTGAGAATGCCGGCATGAGTAACGAAAGAGGAGTGAGAATCTCCTCCACCGATTGTCCAAGGTTTCCTGAGTAAAGTTCGTCTGCTCAGGGTCAGTCGGGACCTAAGGCGAGGCCGAAAGGCGTAGCCGATGGCCAACGGGTTGATATTCCCGTACCACGTCGCGTCCGTTATGACCGATGGGGGGACGAGGAAGGCTAAGGGATCCCTGGCGAAGGTTGTCCAGGGGTAAGCATGTAGCTAGGACCCCCAGGTAAATCCGAGGGTTCGTTACGCGAGGTGCGATGCCAGCTGGCCTGACGGCCGGCGAGTCCCCGACGCCATGCCTCCGAGAAAAACCTCTAGGCAGGATGCGCGTGCCCGTACCCCAAACCGACACAGGTGGACAAGTAGAGAATACTAAGGTGATCGAGATAACCCTCGTTAAGGAACTCGGCAAAATGGCCCCGTAACTTCGGGAGAAGGGGCGCCCCGGTAAGGTGAACTCCGTACGGAGGGAGCCTGAGGGGGCCGCAGTGAATTGGTCCAACCGACTGTTTACCAAAAACACAGGTCTCTGCTAAGTCGCAAGACGACGTATAGGGGCTGACGCCTGCCCGGTGCCGGAAGGTTACGTGGACGTGTTAGCGCTTCGGCGCGAAGCACTGAAACTAAGCCCCGGTAAACGGCGGCGGTAACTATAACCGTCCTAAGGTAGCGAAATTCCTTGTCGGGTAAGTTCCGACCTGCACGAATGGCGTAACGAGTTGGACGCTGTCTCAACGAGGGGCTCGGTGAAATTGCAGTCTCGGTGAAGATGCCGAGTACCCGCGGCAAGACGGAAAGACCCCGTGAACCTTTACTACAACCTGATATTGGAGTTCGAGGCACCTCGTTCAGGATAGGTGGGAGGCTTTGAAGTGCCGGCTGCGGCTGGCGTGGAGCCATCCTTGAGATACCACCCTTGATGTTTTGGGCTTCTAACACCGCGCCGTGAAACCGGGCGGTGAACAGTGTCAGGCGGGTAGTTTGACTGGGGCGGTCGCCTCCCAAAATGTAACGGAGGCGCGCAAAGGTTCCCTCAGCACGGTTGGAAATCGTGCGTAGAGTGCAAAAGCATTAAGGGAGCTTGACTGCGAGACAGACAAGTCGAGCAGGTGCGAAAGCAGGC
Source organism: uncultured Solirubrobacterales bacterium (assembly GCA_963750365.1). Lineage (GTDB taxonomy): Bacteria > Actinomycetota > Thermoleophilia > Solirubrobacterales > Thermoleophilaceae > JAAYBF01. The sequence goes on along the minus strand of CAVVQE010000002.1, from coordinate 1,146,695 downwards.
TTTAGTGATCCGGCGGTAGCAAGTGGAAGCGCCGTCGCTCAACGGATAAAAGGTACTCCGGGGATAACAGGCTTATCGGGCCCAAGAGTCCACATCGACGGCCCGGTTTGGCACCTCGATGTCGGCTCGTCGCATCCTGGGGCTGAAGTAGGTCCCAAGGGTTGGGCTGTTCGCCCATTAAAGCGGCACGCGAGCTGGGTTCAGAACGTCGTGAGACAGTTCGGTCCCTATCTGCCGTGGGCGTTGGAGAATTGAGAGGAGTCGTCCCTAGTACGAGAGGACCGGGATGAACAGACCTCTGGTGTACCAGTTGTCCCGCCAGGGGCATCGCTGGTTAGCTACGTCTGGATCGGATAACCGCTGAAAGCATCTAAGCGGGAAGCCCACCTCGAGATGAGTTCTCCCATCCCCTTGAGGGAGTAAGAGCCCTGGAAGACCACCAGGTGATAGGCCGGATGTGTAAGCGCGGTGACGTGCTCAGCAGACCGGTACTAATGCTTCGAGGGCTTGACGGATTACATTTGACCCCGCTTTAGGGCGGGGCGTGGTACCCACGGTCAACTGTGCGGTTTTGAGGGCCCGGCGGAGAGCTGGTCTCGCAACCTTTCGGTGGCACTAGCGAGGGGGAAACACCTCTTCCCATTCCGAACAGAGCAGTTAAGCCTCTCCGCGCCGATGGTACTTGGCTTGAAAGGGCCTGGGAGAGTAGGTCGCCGCCGTTTCTTTATCGACGGGCCGTTTCGCAGCAGATGGCGAAGCGGCCCGTCGGTCTTTCATCACTGGAGAATTCATGTCCACGCTGACGATCGTGCTCATAGTCGCCGCGATCATCCTGATCGCCCTGTTCGTCGGCGGCCTGCTGGCCGCACGCGCCCGCGAGCGCGAGGAGGCCCCGCACTACGAGGAGCACCTGCGCGAGGCCGACCAGGCGCTGGAGCGCGCGCGGGCAGAAGATCGCGGCTGGGAGCCGTCGCTGCTCGAGGCCGCGGTGCGCGAAGCGCTGGCCAGGTCGCACACGGGCATCGAGTTCGACGAGCTCATGCTGGTCCTGGTGGACGATCAGCCCGGCGTGCACGAGGACCGCGCACACTACGACGCGATCGCCGGTGATCAGCGCGTCCGCGTGGTGCTCACGCGCGACGACCAGGGCTGGCGCGGCCAGACCGCGATCTGAGCACCTCGGCCACTCCCATCCCGGGCTTCGAGCCCGAGACCGCGCTCGAGCGCCGTCTGGCCGAGGATCCGGTGCTGCTGGAGGGCTGGGCGTGGGGCCGGCCGCGTAGCGGGCATCCGGAGGGCAGCGTCGGCGCTCACGTGGCCGAACTGCTCGGCACGATCGATCAGGAGGGGGAGGCCGGTTCGCGCCGCGAGGAGCTGCGGCTGCTGGCGCTCCTTCACGACACGCTGAAGTTCCAGGTCGACCACGCCCGGCGGCGCACCGGCGAGAACCATCACGCGATGCGAGCGCGGCGATTCTCCGAGGCCTACATCGACGATGAGCGCCTACTGGCCGTGCTGGAGCTCCACGATCGCCCCTACGGCATCTGGCGCCAGCTGCGGCGCACCGGCGTGCTGGACGCGGAACTCCTGGACGACCTGTTCGAGCGGATCCCGGATCTGGACCTGTTCGAGCGCTTCGTGGAGCTGGACGGCTCGACCGCGGGCAAGGATGCGGAGCCGCTGGAGTGGTTCAGGGACCAGCTCAGCCGTCGCAGCGCCGACTGAGCGGCTGCTCGCGCCACGGGCAGTCATCGCGCGAGCGGCGGGCGCTCGGCGCCGGCGCATCGGCGTGTAGCGCAACCGGCCGCAGGTCGTCGGCCAGGGCGTACTCGCCGAGGGTGGAGAACTCCACCAGCAGGTCGATCCGGTCGATCAGCGCGGTGCCGATCCTCTGTCGCATTCGCGGGAACATGTGTTCGCACAAGCTAAGCCCGGCCGCGGACGGAAGGCCCCCCGGAATGCAAGGTTTCGTGCAGGGCGTGTCAGCGCCGGACGCGGACCGTGCCCGAGTGGTGGTTCGACGCGTCGTAGACGTAGCGGTAGTAGCCGGGCTTGCGCCCGCGCAGGCGGAAGCTGAAGTAGCCAAGCCGGTTGGTGGGCACCTGGGCGACCAGGCGCCAGCGGCCCCTGCGGCTGGCCTTGCGCTGCACCCGCACCGTGTGGGCGCCGCCGGGGCGGACCTGGCCCCAGAAGCGGTCCCTGCTGATCACGAACGGGTGGGCGAAGATCGAGTACGCCGGCTTTGGCTTGCGGTTGCGGAACATCAGGCCGGACTGGAATTCCTCGAAGCGCCGCAGACCCTTGCCGGCGATGGCGCCGTCGGTCAGCCGGAACTGGTTCAGCCCGCGAACGCGCGGGGTGCGCTGGGCGATGTAGGCGGCCTGCTGAAGGTAGAGGCGCTGCTGGCCAAGGCTGACTCCGGCAAACGGGTCCGGCGGCGTGGTCTGGTAGCCGAATTCGGTGTAGAAGACGCTCAGGCGGCGCCCACGGCCGGGCTTGAAGGCCCGCAGGCGCACCAGCCGGTCAGCCGTGCGGGTGAGCCTCCGGCCGTCGCCGATGGCGGCGTCGTACTTGTTGCGCGACTTGTTGGTGGGGCGCTGGAGCAGGTTGTAGGGATGGTGGCCGAGCGCATCGATCGGGATCGCCTTGAAGTTCTTGCAGCGCCCGCGCCGCTTGCGTCGCCAGCGCGAGTCGCGGCAGGCCATCTCACGCAGGAACAGCAGCGGCCGGATCGGCCTGGTGGCCCCGCGACCTGAGCGGCCGCTGGCCGCCAGCTCGCCGACCAGCGCGGTCGAGGTGGGGTCGAGCGCCTTGATGCGGGGATAGGCGGCCAGCACCAGCGCGCGGTACAGGTGCGGGGCCACGAGCCCGGAACGGTCGCTCTGGGGCTGGAGCCAGACGCCCTGGTTGGGCTCGTTGGAGATGCCCCAGTGGTCGACCCACGTGGCGTAGCGGCGCGTCACGGCCTCGGCGAAGTCGCCGAACTCGCCCGCGCGCGGCTTCCACAGCTGGTTGTCGCGCGAGGGGTCGGCACTGGCCCACACCGGTGCGGGGGTGGAGATCGAGACCATGATCCGCAGGTTGTTGCGCACGGCGGCCGCCACCACACGATCGAGCGGGGCGAAGTTGTAGCGGCCGCTGGTGTGGTCGCGACCGTCGAAGCCGGCCGGCTTGGTGCGCGATGTGGGGTCGGGGGCGATCTGGTTCCAGAACGCCGACACCCGCAGGCGGTCCACGCCCAGGCGCTTGAACAGCGCCATGTCGCTCTCCAGCTCGGCCGGTGACGCGTTCAGCAGCAGCTGGTCATCCATCATCGACACCTCCATGCGCGAGCCCGCGGAGGCCGACGGCACGGCCACGAGCGCCAGCGCGAGCAGGCTCGCGCCCACGAGGAGGGCTCTGATGATCGATCGCGTTCGCATGCTGGGTCTGTAAACCGGAGGCCGCAGCGAAAGTCGCGCTTACCGCCCGCCCGCGCGGTCATGATGGCACGCGTGCCCGAGCCATTCCCCCCCTGATGGTCCACCTGCGGATAGTCGCCGTCGGCGACAAGAGCGAGGGTGCGCTGGAGGTGCTGGAGCGGTCAGGCTCGGTCTGCAACGTCGTGCTGCTCGCCGGCGCGGCGCGCAAGCCCGAGGGCGACGTGATCCTGTGTGACGTCGCGCGGGAGGACGCCAGCGTGATCGTCGAGGATCTGCGCGACCTGGGGATCCCCACGGACGGCTCGATAGCGCTGGACTACGTGGACACCCAGATCTCGGACGCGGCGGACCGGGCCGAGAAGCACGCGCCGGGCATGCCGTCGGACGCCGTGGTCTGGGAGGAGGTGGAGGCCCGCACCGACGAGATGACGGAGCTCTCGCTGAGCTACCTGGCCTTCATGGTGCTGGCGATGATGATCGCCGCGGTGGCCATCATCATCGACCAGCCGATCCTGGTCGTCGGCGCGATGGTCGTGGGACCCGAGTTCGGCCCCCTCGCCGCCATCTGCGTGGCGGTGGTCGAGCGGCGCCGCGGGCTGGTGCGGCGGTCGCTGATCGCACTACTGGGGGGATTCCTGGTTGGCGGCGTGATCACCGTCGGCTTCACCTTCTTCCTGAACGCCGTCGGCCTGGTTCCTGACTCCTTCCAGGCCGCCAAGCACCCGCTGACCGCGTTCATCGCACGTCCGGACTGGTTCTCGCTGCTGGTCGCGCTGATGGCCGGAACCGTCGGAGTGCTGTCGCTGACCAACGCGAAGTCCGGGGCGCTCATCGGCGTGCTGATCTCGGTGACCACGGTGCCCGCCGCGGCCTACGCGGCCCTGGCCGGCGCCCTCGGCGACTGGCACGAGGCGGGCGGCGCCGCCGCGCAGCTGGGGCTGAACGTCGCGGCGATCGTGTCAGCCGGGGTGCTGACCCTGGCGCTGCAACGGGGCGATTACCGCCAGCGCCGCGCGCGCCACCGCCGCGAGGTCAGCGCGCGAGCGCGCTCCTGACACGGTCGATCACGGCGTCGGTGAACTCGGTCGTGGACGCGTGCCCGCCCAGGTCCGGGGTGCTCACACCGCCCTCGACGGCGTCCAGCACAGCGCGGTAGACGGCCTCCGACGCCGTCCGTGTGTCGGGATGACCCAGCTCCGCGGCGTACTCGAGCAGGGCGGCGACGGCCAGGATCATGGCCATCGGATTGGCCACGTCCTTGCCCAGCAGGCCCGGCGCCGTGCCGTGCGGCGCCTCGGCCATGACGGCGGTGGGCTCGTGGTCCTCGTCCAGCGCCAGGAGCACCGACTCGGCGCCTGCGATCGAGCCGAACAGGGGCAGGACCAGGTCCGACAGGCAGTCGCCATCACGGTTGAGCGCCGGGATCACCAGCGGCGCGTCCGGGCGCGGGCCCACCAGCCCCGCGTAGGTGGCGTCGATCAGCACCGGCGAGTAGCTCACGGCCGGGTGCCGCTCGGCGGCCGCGTCCATCTCCTCCTTGAGCATCCCCTCGTACACGGGGCTGACGGTCCACTTCGGCCCGCCGTAGACCTGGCCTTCCATCCGCTCCGCGGTACGGAAGCTCACCTCGGCAACCGCCGTGCAGACGCTGCGCGAGATGCGCTCGGTCCGCCAGGCGAACTCCTGGCCGTCCACCTGCTCGCGGCCCTGCTCGGCGCCGTAGGCGTCGCCCACGGCCATGCGCACGACGGCGATCGGGTGGTGGACGCCCGCCACCGGCGTCACACCCGGTATGCGCCGGCCGGTGCGGATGATCACCTGCCCGTCCAGCGCCTCGCGCAGGATCCGGTTGGGTGATCCCACGTCGTCCTTGCCCTCGGGCGTGACGGTGGCCGCCTTGATCGACAGCTTGGCCTCGCGCATGGCCTCGGCCGCGTCCTCGACCACGGCGTTCTGGGTCGCGCGGCGGTTCTCCAGCGACAGGTCGAAACGCTCGAGCTGGGCCGACAGCCCGATCACGCCGGGGTCGAGCAGGCGCAGGCACTGCTCCAGCAGCTCCTGCCCGGTCTGGTCACCCTCGAGGACGATGATGCGAAGGTCTGGCACGTGGCGGACCATATCCCCGACCGCTGCGCCCGCTGCGGCGTCTCGCTCGACCCGGCCGACTGCTTCGTGGTAAGCGGCCGGGGGGAGGGGCGCGACGCCGGCCTGTGTCGCATCGAGCACATCGTGGCCTGGGTGCTGCGCGGAGGTGGCTGGGACGGGCCGCTGACGGTGACTCGGCACCGGATGGGCAGCGAGGTGGTGGACGAGTTCCCCTCTGCGCAGGCGCTGCGCGCGTGGGCATCTTCGGGCGGGCGATTCTCAGCGGGTGGCTGAGGGCGATCGGAGGGCGCTACGAGCCCTCGAGCCCGAGCTCGCCCGAGCGTTCCTCGAGCGCCGCGATCACGGTGCTCACGTGCTGGTCGAAGTCGACCCCGAGCTCGCCGGCCGCCGCGCGGATCTCGTCGCGATTCACGGCCGCCGCGAAGGCCGGCGTCTTGAGCTTCTTCTTCACCGACTTCGGCGTCATGCCGTGGATGCCCGTCGGCCGCACCAGCGCGCAGGCGGCCACGAAGCCGCTGAGCTCGTCGACCGCGTACAGCGTCTTCGCCAGCGGGGTCTCGCGCGGTACGCCCAAGTAGTTGGCGTGGCCCGCGACGGCGTCGATCAGCTCCTGCGGATAGCCCAGCTCGCGGAACAGCTCCAGCGCCACGCGCGGGTGTCCGGTCTCGGGATCCGGGTGCTTCTCGTAGTCCAGATCGTGCAGGATCCCGGTGGCCGCCCAGAGCTCCTCGTCCTCGCCGAAGTCACGGGCGTAGGCGACCATGGCGGCCTCGACGCCGAGCACGTGCTTGCGCAGCGATTCGGACTCGGTCCAGTCGCAGAACAGCTCCCAGGCTTGCTCGCGCGTCGGAGAGGCCACGGCCGGCAGGGTATCGGGGGCCGCAAACGAACTTCGCCAGCGGGATGCCCTTCGCTACCCTTGCGCAGCCGCCTGAGCTTCTGTCCCCGGCAGCGGCGGATCCACGCATGGAGAAATTCATCATCGAAGGCGGTCAGCCGCTGTCGGGCACCGTGGTGCCCGCCGGCAACAAGAACGCCGCCCTGCCCGCGCTCGCGGCCACGCTCCTCACCGAGGAGGAGGTCGTGCTGCGCAACGTGCCGCGCATTCGCGACGTGGAGGCCATGATCGAGCTCCTGCGCAGCGTCGGGGCCACGGCAGAGTGGCGCGGCGACAACGTCGTGGCCATCTGCGCGGCGGGGGCTGCGTCCGCCGAGCTGGACAGCGCACTGACCGAGCGCATCCGCGCGTCGTTCCTGCTGGCCGGCCCGCTGCTGGCGCGCTTCGGCTCGGCGCAGATGCCGCCGCCCGGCGGCGACGTGATCGGCCGCCGCCGGCTGGATCCGCACCTGGACGCCTTCCGCGCGCTCGGCGCGACGGTCGCGGGGCGCAAGTCGTACGCCATCAGCGCGCCCGCCTCGCGGCCTGCGCGCCTGCGACTTCTTCATGGACGAGCCCTCGGTGATGGCCACCGAGAACGCCCTGATGGCCGCCGCGCTGACGCCGGGCTCGACCGTGATCCACAACGCCGCGTCCGAGCCCCACGTCCAGGACCTGGCCCGGCTGCTGCTGCAGATGGGCGCGCGCATCGAGGGCATCGGCTCGAACGTGCTGATCGTCCACGGCGAAGCCACCCTCGGCGGCGCCGACTACGCGATCGGCCCCGACTACATCGAGATCGGCAGCTTCGTCGCGCTGGCCGGCTGCACCGGCGGCGAGCTGCGCATCAAGGACGCGGTGTCCGACGACCTGCGCATGACCCGGCTGGCCTTCGAGCGGCTTGGCTGCAAGATCGAGTACGAGGATCGGGCAACGCACGTGCGATTGGTGCCCGCCGGCCAGGCGCTGCGCGTCAAGGACGACGAGGGCGACGCCGTCTCCAAGATCGAGGACGGGCCCTGGCCCGCGTTCCCGGCCGACCTGACCAGCATCGCGCTGGCGCTGGCCACCCAGTCCGACGGCATGGTGCTGATCCACGAGAAGATGTTCGAGAACCGGCTGTTCTTCGTGGACAAGCTCGTATCCATGGGCGCTCGGGTACTGCTCTGCGATCCGCACCGCGCGGTCGTGAGCGGCCCGAGCCGGCTTCACGGTGAGCGCATGGAGAGCCCGGACATCCGGGCAGGCATGGCCATGCTCATCGCGGCGCTGTGCGCCGAGGGGCGCTCGGAGATCGGCAACATCCGCCAGATCGATCGCGGCTACGAGCGCATCGACGAGCGGCTGCGCGGCCTTGGCGCGCGCATCGAGCGCGTGCCCGCCGAAGGCGCCCGCGCGCCCGAGCGGCTGCCCGCGTAGCGGCACGAGAGGGGACGCCCCGTGATCCATCCGATTCCGCCGGGCACGCGCGACGTGCTGCCGGACGAGATGCGCGAGCAGCGCGCGATCACCGACGGCCTGCACAGGACGTTCGACCGCCGCCGGCTACGGCGAGGTGTGGACGCCCACGCTTGAGTACGAGGAGGTGCTCGGCGCCGGACCGCTCCGGCGCCTCGGGCTACCGCCTGTTCGACGACCAGGGCAACGTGCTGGCGCTGCGCTCGGACATGACGCTGCCGATCGCGCGGCATGGCCGCGACGCGCTACCGCGATGCCGAACCGCCGCTGCGCCTGAGCTACTTCGGTCACGCCTACCGGTCCGCGCGCCGCGGCAGCGGTCAGGCCACGCGAGTTCCTGCAGGCCGGCATCGAGCTGCTCGGGCGTGCCCGGGCCCGAGGGCGAGGCCGAGGTGATCGCCGTGCTGCTGGACGGCCTGGAGGCGGCCGGGCTGGCGCGCCACCGCGTGGGCCTTGGCGACAGCGCGCTCTACCGCGAGCTGCTGTCGAGCCTGGAGGTGCCTGCCGAGCACCACGCCGACCTGCTCGAGCGGCTGGCCGGCAAGGACCTGGTCGGGCTCGAGATGCGCGTCGATCAGCTTGGCCTGTCGCACACGGCCCGGCGGCTGCTGGCGCGGATGCCCGAGATGCGCGGCGGTCCCGAGATGCTCGAGCGGGTGCACGAGCTGGCCGGCCCGGCGCTGGACGGGCTCGCCCGCCTGTACGCGACGCTGGAGGACCGCGGCGTGGCCGACCGGGTGATCCTGGACCTGGGCCTGGTGCGCCACATGACCTACTACACGGGCGCCGTGTACGAGGTCTACGACCCCGCGGTCGGCTTCACCCTGGGCGGAGGTGGTCGCTACGACGAGCTGGTCGGTCGCTTCGGCGACCCGCGGCCCGCCTGCGGCTTCGCGCTCGACGTGCAGCGCGTGCACGTGGCTCGCGCGGCCGAGGAGCGGCTGCGATGAGCGCCGCTCCAGCCCTGACGATCGCCGTGCCGCGCGGAGCCCTCTTGGGCGACACGCTCGACCTGCTGGACACGCTGGGCATCGACACGGCGGAGGTGCGCGCCAACGACCGCAAGCTGCTGTTCGAGGACGCCGGCATCGTGACCATGCGCCCCTCCGACGTGCCGACCTACGTGGCCCAGGGCGCGGCCGACATCGGCATCACCGGCAAGGACGTGCTGCTCGAGCAGCCCGACGCGGGTCGTCTACGAGCTGCTGGACCTGGGCTTCGGCCGCTGCGACATGGTCGTGGCGGCCCGCCGTGGCGACGACGCCATGGCCGAGGCCCTGCGCCGGCTCGGCCGTGTACGCGTGGCCACCAAGTACCCGCGCATCGCCGCCGACGCACTTCTCCGAGACCGGCCGGCAGGTCGAGATCGTGGAGGTCAAGGGATCGGTCGAGCTGGCGCCGCTGACCGGCATGGTCGACGGCATCGTCGACCTGACCGCCACCGGCACCACGCTGCGCGAGAACGACCTCGAGGTCCTGGAGGAGATCACCGTCTGCACGGCCCGGCTGATCGCCAACCCGGTGGCCCACAAGCTCAAGGCCGAGGCCATCGACGCGCTGGTGGCTCGGATCCGGGAGCAGCGATGAGGTTCCTGCGCGACACCCCGTCGCGGCCGGCCGAACCCGACACCGAGCTGGCTGTGGGCGTGCGTGAGATCGTGGCCGCGGTACGCGGCGCCGACGGGCTGGCCGTGATCGAGCGCCTGGACGGGCTCGCGCTGGGGTCGCCCGACGAGCTGCGAGTTCCGCCGGCCGAGCTGGACGACGCGCTGGCCGGGCTCGACGCCGAGGTGCGCGCGGGCCTGGAGCTGGCGGCCACGAACGTCGCGGCGCTGGTCGGGGCCCAGTTGCACGACCCGGTCGAGGTGACGCTGGCCCAGGGCCAGCAGATCCGGGTCGACGAGCTGCCCGTGGCGCGGGCGGGCATCTATGCGCCGGGGGGGCGCGGGGCGTATCCGTCCACGGTCGTCATGTGCGCGGTCACCGCGCGTGCCGCGGGGGTGGGGGAGATCGTCGTATGCACCCCGCCCGGGGCCGCCGGCCGGGCCCACGGCGTGGTGCTGGCCGCGTGCGCCCTCTGCGGCGTCGACGAGGTCTACCGCGTGGGTGGCGCCCAGGCGGTGGCAGCCATGGCCTACGGGCTCGGCCCGCTGGCGCCCGTCGACGTGATCGCGGGCCCCGGCAACACGTACGTGACCGAGGCCAAGCGCCAGGTGGCGGGTGACGTGGGCATCGACGGTCTGGCCGGCCCGAGCGAGCTCGTCGTGGTGGCATCGGACGGCGCCGACGCCGAGCTGGTCGCGCTCGACCTGCTGGCGCAGGCAGAGCACGGCCCGGACGGGCTGCTGGTGCTCACCGCCTCCTCGGCCGAGCTGCTCGACTGCGTCGAGCGGCATATCGGCGAGCGTGGCGCGGGCAGCGAAGCGGTGGTCTACGGGGTGAAGCTCGAGCCTGCGGAGGGCCTGGCGCTGTCCGAGCGGCTGGCGCCCGAGCACCTCGAGCTCGTGGGTAGCGAGGCCGAGGCGCTCGCCGGCGACGTGCGCCGCGCCGGTTGCGTGTACGTGGGCAACCAGGCCGCGACCGCCTTCGGGGACTACGTGGCCGGAAGCAACCACGTGCTGCCCACCGGCGGCGCCGCGCGCTTCCAGTCGGCCCTCTCGGCAGCCACCTTTCGCCGTCGCATGGCCCGTGTCACGTTCCCGGGTGACTCCGCGGCGCAGCTGGCGTCCGCCGGGGCCGCGGTGGCGCGGGCCGAGGGCTTTCCCGTACACGCCGAGTCGATGGAGCGCAGGGCATGAGCCGCACCGCACAGATCAGCCGCACCACCGGCGAGACCGACGATCGAGCTGACGCTGGACCTGGACGGCGACGGCGCCGGCGCCAGCGAGCACGGGCGTCGGCTTCTTCGACCACATGCTCGACGCGGTGGCGCGTCACGGCGGCCTGGACCTGGACGTGAGCGTCGAGGGCGACCTGCAGACCGGTCCGCACCACACGGTCGAGGACACGGGGATCGTGCTCGGGCGCGCCCTTGACGAGGCGCTGGCCGACCGCGCCGGCATCCGGCGCTACGGCTCGTCGGTGGTGCCGATGGACGAGGCGCGCGCCTCCTGCGCGCTGGACGTCTCCGGGCGCAGCTTCCTGGTGTTCGAAGCCGATCTGCCGGCCGAGGCCGTGGGCGACTTCGACGCCGACCTGCTGGAGGAGTTCCTGCGCGCCGTCGCGGGCGCGGCCAAGCTGACGCTGCACGTGGAGCTCGAGCGCGGCACGAACACCCACCACATGATCGAGGCGGCGTTCAAGGCCTTTGCCCGCGCGCTGCGCGAGGCCGTTTCGCTGGACCCGCGACCAGCCGGGCATCCCGTCAACCAAGGGGCTGCTGTGAGCCGCGTGGCCATCCTCGACTACGGCATGGGCAACCTGCGCTCGGTCGAGAAGGCGTTCGCGCACGTCGGCGTCGACGCGGTGCGCACCCGCGACCACGACGTGGTGCGCCGGGCCTCCGGCGTCGCGCTCCCCGGGGTGGGGGCGATGCCGCGGGCGATGGAGCTGGTGCGCGCGCTCGGGTTCGACGAGCTGCTGCGCGAGCGCCACGCCGCCGGCGTGCCGGTGATCGGGATCTGCATGGGCATGCAGCTGCTGTTCGAGAGCACCACCGAGCACGGCGGCGCCGAGGGCATCGGGCTGCTCGAGGGCACCGTGGAGGCGCTGGACGCGCCCGGCCTGAAGGTGCCGCAACATCGGCTGGAGCCCCGTCTCCTGGCGCGCACGAGTCGCCGCTGACCGCGGGCCTGCCGGACCCGTGCGCCTTCTACCACGTGCACTCGTTCGCGGCCCGGCCCGCGCACAGCGAGGACGTGCTCGGGCATGGCCGCGCTACGGCGCCGACTTCGCCTCGGTCGTCGCAGCGCCAGCAACGTGTTCGGCGTCCAGTTCCACCCCGAGAAGTCGGGGCCGGACGGGCTGGCGCTCCTACGCAACTTCGCCGCGCTGCGGCGCCGGAGCGCCCGCATGATCCTGTTGCCTGCGGTGGACATCCGCGACGGCAAGGCGGTGCGCCTGCGCCAGGGCCGGTTCGAGGACGAGACCGTGTACGCCGACGACCCGCTGGAGGCCGCGCGCTCGTTCGTGGAGGCCGGAGCGCGCTACCTGCACGTGGTCGACCTGGACGGCGCGCGCGACGGCGAGCCGGCCAACCTCGAGCACCTGCAAGCGGATCACGTCGGAGCTCGGCGTACCGGTTCAGTACGGCGGCGGCCTGCGCTCGCTGGGATCGCTGCGCAAGGCGCTGGCCGCGGGCGCCGAGCGAGTAGTTGTCGGAACCGCGGCCTACAGCGACGCCGACTTCCTCGAGCCAGGCGCTGGCCACCTGGGGCGCGCGCGTCCTCGTGGGCGTCGACGTGCGCGGCGGGCGGGTGTCGGTGGCCGGCTGGACGCGCGAGACCCAGATGCTTCCCGAGCAGCTGATCGAACGCCTCCAGGCACAGGGAGCACAGCGGTTCGTGTACACCAACGCCGACCGCGACGGGATGCTCGAGGGCGTGGACGCCGAGGAGGTCAGGCGCATCTCGGCCGCGGTACGCGGTCAGCTGGTCTGGTCCGGCGGAGTCGGCAGCGTCGAGGACATGCGCACGCTGCGCGACCTGCGGCTGGTGAACCTGACCGGGGTGATCTCCGGCAAGGCGCTCTACGAGCAGCGCTTCACCGTCGCCGAGGCCCAGGCCGAGCTGGACGCCCGGCCTGCCTGATGGGCTCGCTCAAGCGCGTCATCCCGTGCCTGGACGTGGACAAGGGCCGGGTGGTCAAGGGCACGAACTTCGTGGACATCCGCGACGCCGGCGACCCGGTGGAGCTGGCCGCGCGCTACCAGGACGAGGGCGCCGACGAGATCGTCTTCCTGGACATCACCGCGTCGCACGAGCGGCGCGAGACCGTGGCCGAGCTGGCGCGGCGCGTGGCCGACGACGTGTTCATCCCGTTCACCATCGGCGGCGGGATCCGCTCGCCGGAGGACGCCCAGACCGTGCTCGACGCCGGCTGCGACAAGGTGTCGGTGAACTCGGCGGCGGTCGCGCGGCCCGAGCTGCTGGGCGAGATGGCGGCGGTGTTCGGCGCCCAGTGCGTGGTGCTGGCGATCGACGCCCGCCGGCGCGCCGACGGCGAGCGGCTACGAGGTGGTGGTTCAGGGCGGGCGCGCAGAGACCGGGCCGCGAGGCGGTCGAGTGGGTGCGCGAGGGCGTCGAGCGCGGGGCGGGGGAGATCCTGCTGACCAGCATGGACCGCGACGGCACCGAGGACGGCTACGAGCTGGAGCTGACCCGGCGGGTGGCTGACGCGGTCGACGTGCCGGTGATCGCCTCCGGCGGCGCGGGTCGCCTGGAGCACCTGGTCGAGGCGGTCGACGACGGCCACGCCGACGCGGTGCTCTGTGCGTCGATCTTCCACTACGGCCGCTACACGGTCGCCGAGGCCAAGCGGGCCATGGCGGCAGCCGGAGTCCCCGTCCGACCGCAGTAGAGGCGCAGTAGGCGTATTCAGAAAATTACGGTCACCCGGTGGTCGCCGTTGCCACCCCATGGCAGGAATTTTCTGAATACGCCGAGCGACTCTTTGGGGACCGGCGGTTGCGAAGATGGGCGCGTGAACGATCCGCCCAGCCTGCGGGAGCGTCTCAGGGCCCTGCCCGGGCTCCATGACGTCCTGCCCGCACTGGCAGACCTTCCGCCCACCTACCTGGTGGGCGGGGCGCCCCGTGATCTGCTGCGCGGCGCGACCGAGGTCGACCTGGACCTGGCCGTCGAAGGCGACGGCGTGACGGCGGCGCAGGAGCTGGCGCGCCGCCTGGGTGGCACGACGGTGCGCCACGAGCGCTTCGGCACCGCCACCGTGAGCACACCGGTCTTGGCGATCGACGTGGCCTCAACACGCACCGAGACCTACCGCGAGCCTGGTGCGCTGCCAGTGGTTCGCTGGGCGCCGCTGAGCGAGGACCTGTCCCGCCGCGACTTCACCGTGAACGCCATGGCGATCGGCCTCAAGGGCGACGAGCTGGGCCGCCTGCACGACCCGCACGGGGCCCGGGCCGACCTGGAGGAGGGCGTGCTCAGGGTGATGCACGAGCGCAGCTTCGTGGACGATCCGACGCGGCTGCTGCGCGGCGCGCGCTATGGCGCGCGGCTGGACTTCGCGCTCGAGCTCGAGACCGAGCGGCTGGCCCTGGCCGCGGTCGAGGACGACGCGCTGCTCACCGTTTCCGGCGCCCGCATCCGCCAGGAGCTCCTGCTGGTGCTGGCGGAGACCGACGCAGGCAAGGCCGTCGCGCGCCTCGTGGCCCTGGGCGTGCCGCGGGCGCTGCACCCTGAGCTGGACCCGGATCCCGAGCTGGTGGCCGGGGCCGAGCTGGGCGCCATGGAGGCCGGCGCCGACCGCGTGCTGGCGGGCTTCGCCGCGCTCGTCAGCGCCGATCCACTGTCGCTCGGCACCTGGCTCGAGCGACTACAGCTGCCGGTGGCCGACCGCGACCGCATCGCGCGTGCCGCAGGCGCGGCACCGCGGGTGGTCGACGCGCTGCGTCTGCGCGAGGAGCGCCCGCCGTCCCAGCTGGCGCGCCTGCTGGCGGGCGAGCCGTCGGAGACGCTGGCGCTGGCGCTGGCCATGGGCGCGCCTCCCGCGCCCATCCTCGACTGGGCGCGGCGGCTGCGGCACGTCCGTCTCGAGATCACGGGGGACGACCTGGTGCGCGCCGGCGTCCCGGAGTCGGAGGCGATCGGCCGTGCGCTGCAGGGAACGCTGTCGCTCAAGCTCGACGGCCGGATCGACGGCCGCGAGCAGGAGCTGGCGGCCGCGCTCGAGATCGCCGGGGTGGCGTCGTGAGCGCCGAGGCCATCGAGGTCGAGCTGCCGGGCGCGCGGGTTGCGTTCTCGACCCGTCGCGGCGGCGTCAGCGAGGGGCCGTACGAGTCCCTGAACCTGGGCATGCTCACGGACGACGACGGCGAGCGCGTAAAGGCCAACCGCTCCCATCTGGCCGGGGTGCTTGGCATCGGCCGGGTGGCGATGGGACGCCAGGTGCACGGCAGCGACGTCGCTCGCTGGGATGCGCCGCCCGAGGAGCTGGTCGACGTCGACGGACACGTGACAGATACGCCCGGGCTGGCGTTGCTGGTGGTCACGGCCGACTGCCTGCCGGTGGCTCTGGCCGGACCGGGGCGGGTGGCGATGCTGCACTGCGGCTGGCGTGGGATCGCGGCGGGCATCCTGGCCCGCGGCGTCGCCGCATTCGACCAGCCA
The DNA here is from genome assembly GCA_963750365.1 of uncultured Solirubrobacterales bacterium. GTDB lineage: Bacteria > Actinomycetota > Thermoleophilia > Solirubrobacterales > Thermoleophilaceae > JAAYBF01. Next base: position 1,131,543 of record CAVVQE010000002.1, on the reverse strand, counting down.
CCGGTCGCCGTCGTGGGACCGGGCATCGGCCGCGACCACTACGAGGTCGGGTCCGAGGTGCTCGATGCGTTCGCCGATGTGCCCGGCGCGGCGGACGGGCGTCAGCTCGATCTGCGCACAGTCGCCGAAGCCCGGCTACACGCCGCTGGCGTGCAGGATGTGCGCCACGTGGACCACTGCACCTACGAGCGCGAGGACCTGTTCTTCTCCCACCGCCGCGACGGCGGTGTGACCGGCCGCCAGGCGGGGATCGTGTGGCTGACCTGAGGCGGACGTTCACCGGGCTGAAGGTCGAGGCGGTCAGGGCCAACCTGGAGCGGGTACGCGAGCGCATCGGGTCCGCGGTCGAGGTCCTGGCCGCGGTCAAATACGTACCCGCCGACGAGCTGCCCGTGCTGGCCGAGGCCGGCATCGTCCTGGTCGGTGAGAATCGCGCGCAGGAGCTCGTGGCCAAGCGTGCCGCACACGCCGACCTGTTCACGTGGGACTTCATCGGCCAGCTGCAGAGCCGCAAGGTCAAGGACGTCGCGCCTGAGGTGCGGCTGATCCACTCGGTGGCCTCGGAATCGGTACTACGCAAGCTCGAGGCCAACCCGGCGCCCGAGGTGCTTATCCAGGTCAACGTGGCCGGCGAGGAGGGCAAGGAGGGCGTGGCGCCCGCCGACCTGGCCGACTTCATCGCTCGCTGCCCGGTCCCCGTCACGGGGCTGTCGACGATGCCGCCGTTCGCCGACGACGCCGAGGACAACCGCCGCCACTTCGCCCGGCTGGCCGAGCTGGCGGGCGAGCACGGGCTCCAGCGGCTTTCGATGGGCACGACCCAGGACTACTGGGTGGCTGCCGAGGAGGGGGCGACGATCGTGCGGGTGGGCACGGTGTTATACGCCTGACACGGGGTTTGACGCCCTCGCGAACTCGTTCCACGGTGGACCGTGATGGGAGTCAAAGGTCGCGCCCGGGGGCGAGTCGTTCTCGTGCGCCGAACGGGAGGTTGCTGATTAATGGGGGTACCGATCACAATCCGAACGGTTCGGGGGACTCTGGCCGCGGCCGCTGTCCTGGCGGCTGTGCCCGCTGAGGCGTCGGCCCAGTCGTGCGTCGAGCGCTCGCGCGTCGAGGCGATCATCGACGACTCGGGCTCGATGAGCAGCAGCGACCCCCAGGCGCTGCGCCGCAGCGGTCTGGAGCTGTTCATACGCACCAGGGAGAACGCCACACGCACGCTCGGCGCCGTGGAGTTCGGCCGCACGGCTGGCACCGTCTTCGCCCCTGGCTCGATTGGCGCGGGCGGCGGTGCCATGATTGCGGCGCTGCGCAGGAGCATCCGTGACGACGGGGTCGGTGGCACAGGTTCTGGCTCGACCAACTACAACGAGGGCTTTGTGCGCGCCTACTTCGACAATCCGGGCGCGGATGCCCGGATCTTCCTGACCGACGGCGGCCACAACCGAGGCGAATACCAGGGCGTCCACGTGCCCGGCCCGCCGACCTATGTCGTGGGCCTGGGCATCGGCCAGCCGTCACCGGGCGATGACGAAGCCAGCCGGCTCGCGCAGATCGCCGCCGAGACGGGAGGAGCGTATTTCCCCAACGTCGGGGGCGTACAGATCCAGTCGGTGTTCAACACGATTTCGGCCGCGATCGGCTGTCGCGCGGCGCCGGCGGCCACGACTCTCAAGCCTTTTTCCCGGACCGGGCAGGAGCGTGATCATCGCTATCGGCCACGCACGGGATCCAGGGCCGTGTCGCTGGTGCTCAACTGGACCAACCAGCGAAACCGCTTCAGGGTTCTCGACGTGATTGCGCTCGATCGCCGGGGACGTCGGCTCGCGAGCGTACGCGGGCTCGGCGGCGGGCGCAGACTCGCCTACGGCCGCTTCGGCGGCGGCACCTTCGACTCGCTCACCGTCGGTCGGGTCAAGGGGCAGCGCCGCCTGCTGATCGAGATCTTGGCCCGGCGTCTGCGCAACTTCGAGGCGCCGCTCCTTCAGGCGGGCGACCTGAGATCACTGCGCGGGCTGAACCTGCGCAGGCCGGCCCGGCGTCGCAGCGTCATCGGGCACTGGCCCAGGCGCGGCGGCTGGACGGTGGTTCTGGCCTCGCAGCGCAAGAAGAAGCATGCGGCTGCAGTCGCTCGGCGAGCGCTCAGGCGGGGCCTGCCGGCCGTGGGCCTGCTGTATTCGAGCCGCCACCGGGGACTCAACCGGCGTTACTGGGTTGCGTTCACGGGCGCCCGGCTCTCGCGTTCCAACGCGATTCAGCGACGGCGTAAGGCGCGGGCCTCCGGTTTCGGCGACGCGTATGTGCGCTACGTCGGGCGCAGGCGGTAGATCGGTCAGCTAGCCCAGAAACGCCGCGATCGCCCTCGACAGCCGCGCGCCCTGCCACGCCAGCGGCGGCTGGCCCTCGTCCTCGACCACCAGCTCGGCGCGGGGCAGGCGGGCGGCGTACTCGCGCGCGGTTTCCAGCGGGTGCTCGGGATCGGTGTCGTCCCGGCTACCAACCACCAGCACCGGGAGGTCGACCGACTGCAGTTGGTCGAGCCCGTCGAACGCCGCCGAGCGCGGCACCTGGCGGAGCGCCTCGGCCACCGCCTCCGGATGGTGGTGGCGCTCCAGGCGCTGGCGCACCGCAAGGGCCGCGCTGTCGCGGAAGCGCTCCGGCAGGTGGTCTACGCCGGTCAGCCCGACGAACCGGTCGACCTCCCCGGCCGCGAGTGCGTCGGCCCGCTCATCCCAGCCGCCCAGCGACGGTCCGGTTCGTGGCTGCCCGTCGTAGGCGGGGGTGATCTGCACGAGGGCCTCGACGCGGTGTGGGTGGCCGAGCGCGAATGCCATCGCCGTGGCCGCTCCCATCGAGCTGCCGGCCAGCACGCAGCTGTCGATGCCGCGCTCGTCCAGGACGGCCTCGAGGTCGGCCACCAGCTCGGGGTAGCCGTACAACCCGTCGGGAGCCGGGGATGACTCCCCGTGACCGCGCGCGTCGTACGCGCTGACCAGGCGTGCTCCCGAGCGAGCCAGCATTCGCGATCCCTGCAGCACGTAGCGACGGGTAGCGGTCAGGCCGTGCAGGCACACCAGCGGCGCGCCCTGGCCTTCGTCGCTGCCGGACAGCGTCAGGCCCGGTGTGGGCTGGCAGGTGAATGGGCGGGGTTGGGAGATCTCGGTCGTCATTTGCTTCTCGGGTGCCGGGCACTGGATAATCTGTCAACACGAAGGGATTCACGCACGCTGCGCGAAACCTCATCCCGATGGCGATCAGCGACACATGGCATAGAGCGCTTGTCTACTTCGGGCTCGCCGAGGAGGAAGACCCGCGCTACGAGGCCGTCCCCGACCGGGATCGCGAACGCGACCGGGAGCGAGGCCGTGATCGCATGGTCGACCCGGTCGAGCCCGAGGCCGAGCTCGAGGACCGTTACCGCGAGCGCCCGAACGTGCGCCGCCTGCAGCGGCGCCGTCGTGACGAGTTCGACGACATCTTCGCGGACGACAACCCGCGCGAGTCCGGCCGCGAGACGCGCGTGCTGCGCTCCGTCGGCGGCAACGGCGGCGGAGCGGCCACGATGGACCAGGTCCACCTGGTGGTGCCGAAGGCCTTCAACGATGCCCAGGAGATCGCGAACCAGTTCAAGGACCTGATTCCCGTGATCCTGAACCTCCAGGGCGTGGACGCAGACCTGTCGAAGCGCCTGATCGACTTCTCGTCTGGCCTGACGTACGCGCTGGACGGCGGCATGCAGCGGATCGCCGACAAGGTCTTCCTGCTGACCCCACGCAACGTCGAGGTCTCAGCCGAGGAGCGCGCGCGGCTGATCGAGAAGGGCTTCTTCAACCAGAGCTAGGTAACTTCCGCCGGGTGAAGCTGGGATTCATCGGCGCGGGGAGCATGGCCACGGGGCTGGCCCGGGGCTTGGCGGAGCCGGCGCTGGTGTTCGACCCGGACGCCGAGCGCGCAGAGCGCCTGGCGGCAGAGATCGGCGGCGAGGTGGCGGGCTCCAACGCCGACCTGGCCGAGCGGGCCGACCTTGTCGTCCTGTCGCACAAACCGGCGCAGCTCGACGAGGTGGCCGATCAGGTCGACGGCGCGGCCGATGCGCTGGCGTCGATCATGGCTGCGACCCGGCTCGATGCGCTGGAGAGCGCCTACCCGGGGATCCCGGTGTACCGGCTGATCCCCAACATCCCGGTCGAGGTCGGCCGGGGCGTGTTCGGCTACGCCCGCGGAAGCCACGCCGGCGACGGCCCCGAGGACGAGCTGCTGCGCCTGCTCGGTCGCTGCGGCACGGTCATGGAGCTGGACGAGCCGCTGCTCGAACCCGCGATGGCGATCATGAGCTGCGGGCCCGCGTTCATGGCGCTGGTCGTGCAGTCGCTGGCCGACGCCGGCGAGCGCCACGGGCTGGATCCGAAAACCTCCGCGCGGCTGGTGGTCGAGACCATGGCGGGCAGCGCTGCCTACCTGGACGCCAACGACCTGGACGCCGCCGACCTGCGCCACCGCGTGGCCACGCCCGGCGGGGTCACCGAACGCGGCCTGGCGGTACTCGAGGACCGCGGGCTGCCCGCGGCACTTGGCGCGGCCGTCGACCTGGTCGTCGAGGCCGCCGGATGAGCATCGCGGCCATCACCCGCGGCGACGTGGCCGACTACGTGGGCACCCTGATCCTGGTCTACACGATCCTGATCATCGTCTGGGTGATCATGAGCTATATCCCGCGGATGCCCTACAACCGCGTTCTGTCGGCGGTGGTGGGCTTCGTGAACGACGTCGTCGAGCCCTACCTGCGCATCTTCCGCCGCTTCCTGCCGCCGCTGAAGATCGGCCCCGGCGCGCTGGACCTGAGCCCGATCGTCGGGTTCCTGGTGCTGCAGATCGTGGGGGGCATCGTGGTCGGGCTCATCCGGGGCTGAGGTGTCCCGCGCGCAGGGCTGGGCCCGCGCCGCTGCAACGGTGGTCGCGGTCGTAGCCGTCGACCAGGCCAGCAAGCTGGTCGCCGACAACGGGATCGCCCGCGGCGACAGCATCAACGTGTTCTTCGGACTGGATCTGACCAACACGCGCAACAGCGGCGTGGCCTTCGGCTTCCTGGGCGGCAAGGGCGCGGTCGTCGGCGTGCTGATCGCGCTGGCGCTGGTGGCGCTGGTGGCCTGGTTCGCCGTCAACGCCGCCCGCGCGTGGCTCTGGCTGCCGGTCGGGCTACTGCTCGGAGGCGCCATCGGCAACCTGATCGACCGGGCCCGCGAGGGGGCGGTGATCGACTTCATCGACCCGGTCCTGTGGCCCGCCTTCAACGTGGCCGACTCCTGCATCGTGGTCGGTGTGCTGGCCATGCTCTACGTCATGGAGGGCCCCGCGCGCCGTGAGGCTTGACGCGTTCCTGGTGGCCGAGGGGCTGATGCCCACCCGGGCGGCGGCCCAGCGGGCGATCGACCAGGGGCGCGTGACGGTGGACGGCCGGCCGCGGCCGAAGTCCCACCGGGTGGCGGCGGACGAGCAGGTGGAGCTGGCGCCCGAGCCGCGCGACGATGCCGAGCCGGTGGCCGCCGCGGACTTCGGCGTGGCGTACGAGGATGCGGACCTGCTGGTCGTGGACAAGCCCGCGGGGGTGGTGGTCCACCCTGGCGCCGGCAATGAGCACGGCACGCTGGCCCAGGCGCTGGCGGGGCGTGCATCGGGCGGTCGCGATCCCGAGCGGCCCGGCATCGTGCACCGGCTGGACCGCGACACCTCCGGCCTGCTCGTGGTGGCCAAGTCCGAGCCCGCCCACGCCGAGCTGTCCCGGATGATTCGCGCGCGCCAAGTCACACGCCGCTACCTGGCCCTCGTCGACGGCCGCCCGCCTGCCGCGTCGGGCACCATCGAGGCGCCGCTGGGGCGCGACCGCAACCGGCGCACGGTCATGTCGTCCGACACCGACAAGCCGCGCGCCGCCGTGACCCGGTTCGAGCTGACCGAGGCGCTGGCGCGGACCTCGCTGCTGGAGGTCGAACTGGACACGGGCCGCACCCACCAGATCCGCGCCCACATGCTGGCCATCGGCCATCCCGTCTGCGGCGACACGCGCTACGGGGGCGCGGCGGCGGGCCGGCGGCTCGGGCTGGTGCGCCAGTTCTTGCACGCGCACGAGCTCATGTTTCACCATCCGATCACGCGGGAAGAAGTCCGATGCGAGTCCAAACCACCCGCCGATCTGCGTCAAGCACTCGACGTGGCCAGGCGGGAGCCAGTGTCCGGAGGGCCAGACGGGCACTGATATCGAGGCGGGGCGGTTCCCACGGGGGCCGTCCCGTTTTCGTTCTGGTCCCGCTCCGCCAGGCTCGCGCGCAGGCGTGCACCGCACGGTGCCTGACCCCCTGTGGTGCGTTCGCCTATCCTCTGTCGACCAATCGATCCACTACCCCTGCGGAACGAGCGTGGGCCTTGCCCGGACATGTCAGTCCGGGTCCGCGTGACGACCGTCGGGATTTCGCACCACAACCAAAGGAACGATTCAGTTGGCTCAGGTATCGCTAAAGGAGCTGCTGGAGGCCGGGGTGCACTTCGGCCACCAGACGCGCCGCTGGAACCCCAAGATGCGCCGCTTCATCTTCGGCGAGCGCAGCGGCATCCACATCATCGACCTGCAGCGCACCGAGGTTCTGCTTCAGCGCGCGCAGGAGTTCGCAGGCAACGTGGCCGGCCGTGGCGGCACGGTGCTGTTCGTGGGCACCAAGAAGCAGGCCCGCGACACCATCAAGGAGGCCGCTACGTCCTGCGGCATGCCTTACATCGACAATCGCTGGCTGGGCGGGCTGCTGACCAACTTCCAGACCGTGAACAAGCGCATCAAGCGGCTGCACGAGCTGACCGACTGGACCGAGGCGGGCACCATGGACCTGCTGCCCACGCGCGAGCGCATCGCGGCGACCAAGGAGCGCGACAAGCTCGAGTACAACCTGGGCGGCGTGCGCGACATGCAGCGTCCCCCGGACGTCATCTTCGTGGTCGACCTCAAGACCGAGGTCATCGCCCTGCGTGAGGCCGCGCGCCTGCGCATTCCCGTGATCGGCCTCGTGGACACCAATTGCGACCCGGACCCGGTGGACTTCGTGATCCCCGGCAACGACGACGCGATCCGCTCGTGCAAGGTCATCGTCGAGGCCATCGCCGGCGTGGTGTCCGAGGAGAGCGGCCGCTTCCGCGCCGAGGAGGAGGCCGCCCGCAAGGAGGCCGAGGAGCAGGCGCGCAAGGAGTCCGAGGAGCAGCAGCGCAAGGAGGCCGAGGAGGCCGCCAGGCGCGAGGCCGAGGAGCAGGCACGCAAGGATGCCGAGCCGGCCGCCGACGCCACTCCGGCCCCGGCGGGCGGCACGCCCCCGGCCGAGCCGGCGCCGGTCACCGAGCAGCGCGTGTTCGATCCCAGCGAGGAGTCCTGAAGCATGGGTGAGGCTACGATCTCGGCCAAGCAGGTCAAGGAGCTCCGCGACCGCACGGGCGCCGGCATGATGGACAGCAAGAACGCGCTCGTGGAGGCAGGCGGGGACGTCGACAAGGCGATCGACCTGCTGCGGGTGAAGGGCCAGGCCAAGGCCGCCAAACGCGGCGACCGCTCGGCCAGCGAAGGGCTGGTGGTCAGCTACGTGCACCACAACGGCAAGGTCGGAGCGCTCGTGGAGGTCAACTGCGAGACCGACTTCGTGGCCCGCAACGACGACTTCGGTGACTTCGCCCGCGAGGTGGCGTCCCACGTGGCCGCCTCCTCCGTCCAGTACGTGAGCGAGGACGAAGTGCCCGAGGACGCCCGTGAGGCCGAGCTGAAGGTGCTCAAGGAGCAGGCCGCCGGGGAGGGCAAGCCCGAGCAGGTGCAGGAGAAGATCGCCGAGGGCCGGATGCGCAAGTGGCTCGAGGAGACCGTGCTGCTCAACCAGAAGCACATCAACGAGGACAAGCACGACGGCAAGACGATCGAGGAGCTGCGCGCCGAGCTGTCCGCCAACACGGGCGAGAACGTGGTCGTCCGCCGCTTCTCGCGCTTTCGGATCGGGGAGTAGCCCGCGCCTGTGTCGGACAACGGCTCAGGGGAGGGCAGCGCCGCCTTCGAGCGCGTGCTGCTGAAGTTGTCCGGCGAGGCCCTGATGGGCAGCCAGGACTACGGTGCCGACCCCGAGCGCGTGGACGCGATCGCCGCCGAGGTCAAGAAGGTCTCCGACCGCGGCGTCGAGGTGGCCGTGGTGGTGGGCGGCGGCAACATCTACCGCGGCATGTCCGGTGCCGCATCCGGCATGGACCGTGCCACCGGCGACTACATGGGCATGCTGGCCACCGTCCTGAACGCACTGGCCTTCCAGGACGCGCTCGAGAAGCAGGGGGCCGTGACGCGCGTGATGTCGGCCATGGACATATCCGAGGTGGCCGAGCCCTACATCCGCCGCAAGGCCATGCGCCACCTCGAGCGCGGCCGCGTGGTGATCTTCGCCGCGGGGACCGGGAACCCGTTCTTCACCACCGACACCGCAGCAGCCCTGCGCGCGCTGGAGATCCACGCCGAGGTCATCCTGATGGCCAAGAACGGCGTGGAGGGCGTGTACACCGCCGACCCGCGCTCGGACCCCGGCGCCGAGTTCATCCAGACGATTACGCACCGCGAGGCCATCGAGCAGCAGTTGGCCGTGATGGACGTGACGGCGTTGTCGCTGTGCATGGACAACAACCTGCCGATCCACGTCTTCAACATGGACGACGAGGGCAACATCGACCGGATAGTGTGCGGCGAGAGGGTGGGAACGGTGGTGGCGACAGGTGGATAGCGAGCTTGCGCGGGAGTTCATGGCCGAGGCCGGAGAGCGCATGGCCAAGTCCGTGGAGGCCACCCGCAACGAGTTCGCCACCGTGCGTACCGGGCGTGCTTCGCCGCAGCTGCTGGACCGGGTCGAGGTCGATTACTACGGGGCCGTGACACCGCTCAAGCAGCTGGCCAACGTGTCGGCCAGCGAAGCCAGGACGCTCACCATCACGCCCTACGACAAGAGCTCGATCAAGGCGATCGAGAAGGGCATCATGGAGTCGGACGTGGGCCTGACGCCCTCCAACGACGGCAACCTGATCCGGCTGACGATCCCGGAGCTGACCGAGGAGCGCCGACGCGAGATGGTCAAGGTGGTGCACAGCATCGCCGAGCAGGGACGGGTGGCCATCCGGACCACCCGCCGCGACGTGCAGAACGACCTTCGCGAGCTCAAGAAGGAGGGCGAGATCGGCGCCGACGACGAGCACCGCGCCGAGACCGACCTGCAGAAGCTCACCGATGCCCGCGTGGCCGACATCGACAGCCTGTTGGCGGGCAAGGAGGAGGAGATCATGGGGGAGACCTCGTAATGCCCTCGCTGGACCGGGCATCGTGCCCGGTCCAGACACGTCAGCCCTCGCTGGACCGGGCATCGTGCCCGGTCCAGACACGTCAGCCCTCGCTGGATCCGGCGCCGTGACCGTGCTCGACGAGGCGGGCGTGCCGCGCTACGTGGCCATCATCACCGACGGCAACGGGCGCTGGGCAGAAGGCCGCGGCAAGTCGCCGCTGGCTGGGCACGAGGCCGGCGCGGACACCGTCAAGGCGCGCCTGCGCGATGCCGCCCGACTGGGCATCGAGGAGCTCACCGTGTACTCGTTCTCGACCGAGAACTGGAACCGCTCGGACAGCGAGGTCGCAGGGCTGATGGCCATGTTCGGGCGCCGGATCGACTCGGAGACGCCCGAGTTGGACGCCGAGGACGTTCGCATGCGCTTCATCGGGCGCCGTGAGGGCGTCTCGGAGGAGCTGCAGGAGAAGATGGAGTGGGCCGAGAGCACGACCGCGGGCAACACCCGCATCACCCTGTTCGTGGCCTTCAACTACGGCGGGCGGGCGGAGATCGTGGACGCGGCGCGAAGCTTCACGGACGGGGACGAGTCCGACTTCGCCCGACTGCTCTATGCGCCCGACATGCACGATCCCGACCTGCTCATCCGCACCAGCGGCGAGCAGCGCATCTCCAACTACCTGCTGTGGCAGTGCGCCTACTCGGAGTTCGTGTTCCGCGACGAGCTGTGGCCTGAGTTCACTACCGAGGCGTTCGAGGAGTCGCTGGCCGAGTACGCGCGGCGCAGGCGCCGCTTCGGGAGGCGCTAGCCCATGAACGACTTGACGCGGCGGATCGTGTTCGCCGTTCCGCTGGCGGTCTTCGCGGTGCTGGTGGTCACAGGCCGCAAGGAGGTCCTGGCCGGGGGCCTGATCATCCTGGGCGTGCTGGCGCTGAGCGAGCTCTACGGGCTGATGCGGCGAGCGCGCCCGATCGATCTTGCCGGCTTCCTGGCCGTGGCTGCGATGGTCCTGCTGGCCACGTATGAGGAACGCTCGGCGGTGCTGATAGCGCTGGTCGGGGCCTTTCCGCTGGTGTTCCTGCTCGGCCTCGTGCGCGAGCGGCTGGACAACCTGGCCTGGGGCATGGCGGCAACCGTGTTCGGCATCGCCTGGGTAGGCCTGCCGCTGGCCCACGCCGTGTTCCTGCGCGAGCTGCCGCACGGGCAGACGCTGCTCGTGGACGTGCTGGTCGCGACCTTCATCGGCGACACCGCCGCGTATCTGGGAGGCAGGGCGTGGGGGCGGACGCCGCTGGCGCCGGACATCTCACCGAACAAGACGCTCGAAGGGCTGGGCGCGGGGGTTTTGGGCGGCACGCTGGCTTTCTGGGCGGCCGGGACCTATTCGGACTGGCTATCGGGTCCGGACGCACTGGCCATCGGCTTCCTGGTGGCTGTCACGGCGCCGATCGGCGATCTGTTCGAGTCGGCGCTCAAGCGCGATCTCGAGGTCAAGGACACGGGAACCCTGTTCGGGCCGCACGGAGGGGTCCTCGATCGCCTCGACGCGGTGTTCTTCACCGTGGTGGTCGGCTTCTACGCGGCGCTGGCGTTCGGCTACGGGTAGGCAGGACACACCGGACGCCCGGGCTGAATCCTCAAGCCGGGGCCCAGCGCGCCCGATAAACCACTGATGCCCCCGGAACGACTGGTACCGGACGAGCGCGAGGTGCTCATGCAGGTCGCCGCGGCGGCCGCTACCGCCAGCGGGCTGGACGAGCTGCTGGAGCGGACGTCCGAGGCGGCGTGCGCGGCGATCGGCGCCGCGTCGCTGTCGATCAGCCGTTGGGAGCGCGACCGCTCTGTCATGCGCACGCTGATCAACGTCGGCGACCTGGGACCGGATGAGGAGCGCCTGCCCGAGGACGAGACGTACAGCCTGGACACCCACGCCAGCGTGGGCCGCCTGTTGCGTACCGCACAGCCTTACTTCACCGCCGTTGACGACCCTGGCGCCGATCCCGTGTCGGTGGAGCTGCTGCTCAGCCTTAACAAGGAGTCCGAGATCGGCGTGCCGATCGTGGTGGACGGAGATGTCTGGGGCGAGATGTGGGCCACGACCGCCCATGGCGCGCCGCGTTTCACGAGCCAGGACGTGGAGTTCCTGAAAGCGATCGCCAGTCAGCTGGGCGGCGTGGTGGCCCGCGGCGAGATGTTCTCGCGGGTTTCACGGCTGGCCTACGAGGACGAACTGACCGGCCTGGCCAACCGGCGGGCCCTGGACGAGCAGCTGGCCGGCGCGATCGACCGCTGGCGCACCGCCCAGCAACCGCTGACGCTGCTGGCATGCGATGTCGACGAGCTGAAGGTCATAAACGACGAACGCGGACACCACGCGGGTGACCGCGCCCTGAGGCGGGTCGGACAGGCACTGGTGAAGGCGGCCGTGTCCGTACCCGGGGCCTGTGTGGCGCGGATGTCGGGCGACGAGTTCGCGGTGGTTCTGGAGGGCGCCGGGCTGGAAAGGGGTCGTCAGGTCGCAGCAGCCGCGCTGAGGATCCTGCGCGAGGAGCGCGACACCCCGATATCGCTCTCGTGCGGTGTGGCCGCAGCGGCGCCCGGCACCGAGCGCCCCGAGCAGCTCATGCGCGCGGCCGACGCCGCCCAATACGCCGCAAAGCGTCGCGGCGGCGCCCAGATATGCACGGCCGGTGTCAACGACACCCACGAGCTCCTGGCGGCCGCCGCCAACCCCACTCAGCGACGCCGCGGGCGCCGGCGCAGCCAGGCGGAGCGCACCGAGGAGGCGTGCGCAAAGGTGCTGGAGTTGCTGGACACGCGGTTGGCCCAGCGCGCCACCGTCGACCGGCTCGAGGCCGTGAGCAGCGCACTGGCCGAGGTGGTCAACGCTGCCGGCTGGACGATCTCGTTCGCGCTCAGCGGCGACTCGGTGATCCGCTCGCTGGCGGCGGCGGACGACCGCGATGCGATTCTGCGCGGCATGCGCCTGGGGCGCGAGGACGAGATCTATTCGCTCTCGGAGTATGCCCCCACCAAGCGGCTGGTGGATGCCGGCAACGGCACCTTTCACATCGATCGCTACGACCGCTCGGCCGACCCCGCCGAGCGCCGGCTGCTGGAGGAGATCGGCTTCTCCGGGGTGCTGGCTGCGGCGGCGGCGGACACCGACGGCGTGTACATGGTCGAGTTGTACGCAGACGGAGACACGCGCGAGCTGGCGGGGCTGGGCGTGTCGCTGTCGCTGCTGACGCGCGCGGCCGTGGCCAGCTCCGCCACGGCGTTGGCCACCGCCGAGCGACTGCGCCGGCGTACGCGGCACATCATGGTCACCAGCTCCGTGGGAACGCGGCTGGCCGCCGCGGCCAGCGAGCTCGATGCGGCGGAGGCGGTGGTCGAGGAGCTCCACGCCGCCTATGGCTGGCCGCTGTGCGCCGCTGTCAGGCTGACGGACGACGGGCAGGTCGAGACCCAGGCGGCACGTGGGGTCCTGGCCGAGCGCCGTCTGGAGACCTGGCGCGAATCCGCCCGGCTGGGCCTGATCGGCCGCGCGCTGCGCGAGCGCGAGCCGGTGGTGGTCGGCGACGTCCTGGCCGAGCCGGACTACCGCCCGACCGACGAGACGCGCGCGGTCCGCTCCGAGGCGTCGATCCCGCTCTGGGCCGGAGAACGGCTGTGGGGGGTCCTGGACGTCGAGGACGAGCACCCCAACGCCTTCGGCGACGACGAGGTGCGCGTGCTCAGAGCCGTCTGCGACCAGCTCGGCGCGACCCTGCGGGCCCTGGACCTGGCAGCCGAGCGTCACGCCCCGCAGGTAGAGACCACCTAGCTCCTACACTCCGGCGGATGCGCAGGATCCTGATCGTCGGCTCCACCGGCTCGATCGGTACGCAGGCCCTGGACGTGGTGTCTCGCAGCGATTCGCTGGACGTCGTCGGGCTGGCGGCCGGTGCGAACGCCGATCTGCTGCTGGACCAGGCGGCGCGCTTTGGCGTGTCCACCGTGGCGCTCGCCGATGCCGATGCGGCCGCCCGTGCCGCCGAGTGGACCGGTGGCCGTGTGCTGGCGGGGGCCGAGGGCCTGGTCGAGCTGATCACCGAATCGGACGCGGACCTGGTGCTGAACGCCCTTGTCGGCTCCGCCGGGCTCGGGCCGACCGTGGCCGCTCTCGGCGAGGGGATCGATCTGGCGCTGGCCAACAAGGAGAGCCTGGTGGTGGGTGGCGACCTGGTGATGGCACTGGCCGAGGCCACCGACACGCGCATCCTGCCGGTGGACTCCGAGCATTCGGCACTGTTCCAGCTGTTGGCCGGCGAGGCCCCCGGGGCCGTGGACTCGCTGCAGCTGACGGCGTCGGGCGGCCCGTTCCGCGGGCGCACCGACCTGGAGGGCATCGCGGTGGCCGACGCCCTGGCCCATCCGACCTGGGACATGGGCGGGAAGATCACGATCGACTCGGCGACGATGATGAACAAGGGGCTGGAGGTCATCGAGGCCCACCACCTGTTCGGCCTCTCATACGACCGCATCGACGTGGTGGTGCACCCGCAGTCGATCGTGCACTCGCTGATCCACCTGGCCGACGGCGCGGCGCTGGCCCACCTGGGCTATCCCGACATGCGTGTGCCGATCTCCTACGCGCTGCACCACCCCGATCGCGCGGACGTGCCCGTCCGCCGCCTGGACCTGGCCGAGCTGGGCCAGCTGACCTTCGAGGCACCGGACCCGGACACCTTCGCCTGCCTGCAGCTGGCCCGCGCCGCGGGCGAGGCCGGCGGCAGCGCACCCTGCGTCCTCAACGCCGCCAACGAGGTGGCGGTCCAGGCCTTCCTGGACGAGCGGCTCTCCTTCCCGGGCATCGCGCGGGTCATCCAGGCCACGCTGGACTCGATGCCGGTGGCACCGGTCGGCCACTTCGCCGACCTGTTCACGATCGACCAGGAAGCACGCGAGCGCGCCCGCGAGGCGCTGGCGGGCGCGACGGCATGAGCGGCCTGAGCTGGATCCTGGCCTTCGCGGGCTTTGCCTTCCTGGTGGTCGCACACGAGCTGGGCCATTTCACCGTGGCCAAGCTCGTGGGCATGCGGGTCGAGAAGTTCTCGCTGTTCTTCCCGCCGACGCTGGTGTCGAAGAGGGTGGGGGAGACCGTGTACGCCATCGGGGCGATCCCCGCGGGGGGCTACGTGAAGATCAGCGGCATGAACCCCGACGAGGACCTGCCGGACGAGGTCCGCGACCGGGCCTACCACGCCCAGCCGGTCTGGAAGCGGATCGCCGTGATCATGGCCGGACCCGCGGTGAACCTGGTGCTGGCGCTGGTCCTGTTGTTCGTGTTCTTCGCGTTCGTCGGCGCCGCCGGTCCCTCGACCGACAAGGTCGAGCAAACCGAGAAGGGCTACCCGGCCGCCACCGCGCTCAAGCCCGGCGACCGGATCGTGTCGGTCGACGGGGTGCGCGGCGGCCCGGTGGAGCTCTCGCCGCAGATCGCGAAGCACAAGTGCGCGGGGCCACCGCAGAAGGGCTGCCGCGCCGCAACCCCTGCCCAGTTGGTGATCGAGCGCAACGGGCGGCGGCGTGAGGTCTCGGCGCGCCCGATCTACGACCCCGCCCAGCAGCGCACCCGGCTCGGCTTCGCCTTCACTCCCGGGCCCGACGTGACGCTGCCGGCAGGGGAGGCGCTGACCACATCGCTCGATCGGTTCTGGTTCATCAGCAAGCAGACGGTGGCGCTTCCAGCCCGGCTGTTCGACGCCCAGAAGCGCAAGGAGATCTCGGGAATCGTCGGTTCCTACGAGGTCACCAGGCAGACAATCCTGGTGGACTTCGGTCAGGTCGTGGCCATCATGGCCCTGGTTTCGCTGTCGCTGGCCATCATCAACCTCTTCCCGTTCCTGCCGCTGGATGGCGGTCACATCTTCTGGGCGGTGGTCGAGAAGGTCCGCGGCAGGCCGGTCTCCCTGGCCGTGATGGAACGGGCCGGGGTGGTGGGCATGATGCTCGTCCTGGGCCTGTTCATCCTGGGCCTGACCAACGACATCGACCGCCTGACGGGTGAGGGCTTTCAGGTCAGATAGGCTCGCCTTGCCAGGGGGCCACGAGGAGGAGAGACATGGAGAGCGCAACAGCAAAACGGGCCCACCGTCCGCGCGGACTGGACGCCGCCACGATGTGCGAGGCGTTCCAGATCACGGCCGCGGACAACGCCGACACCGTGGCCATACGCACCAAGGACGACGAGTACTCGTGCACCTGGGCCGAGTACGCGAAGAAGGTCGAGAGCCTGGCCCGCGGGCTGTCCGCACTGGGCGTGAAGCCCGGCGACCCAGTCGGTCTGATGCTGACCAACCGGCCCGAGTTCCACCTCTTCGACACCGCCGTCATGCACCTGGGCGCGTGCCCGTATTCGGTTTACGCCACCTACACGGCGGAGCAGGTCGAGTACCTGGCCACGGACTCGGGCAACACCGTATTCGTGACCGAGAACGCCTTCCTGGAGACGATCCAGGCGGTGCGTGAGCGCGTCGACGGCGTGGCCCACGTGATCGTGGTCGACGGCGACGGCTCGGGCGACACGCTGACCGTGGACGACGTGGAGGCAGGCGGCGACCCCGCCTTCGACTTCGAGGCGGCCTGGAAGAGCGTGACGCCCGACACGCTCCTGACGCTGATCTACACCTCCGGCACCACCGGTCCGCCCAAGGGCGTCCAGCTGACCCATGACAACCTGGTCGCAGCGATCGGCGCCATCGAGCACATCATCGACTTCCCCGAGGAAGGCCGCGTGATCTCGTGGCTGCCCTACGCCCACATCGCCGAGCGGGCGTGCTCGCAGTATCTGCCGATCATGCTGGGGTTCACGACCACCGACTGTCCCGACCCACGCCAGGTGGTGGCATACCTGCCCGACGTCCGTCCCACCTGGTTCTTTGCCGTGCCGCGCATCTGGGAGAAGCTCAAGGCGGCCATCGAGGCCGGCGTCGAGTACGAGCAGGACGCGGAGCGCAAGCAGGCGGTGCAGGGAGCCATCGAGCTCGGGCTGAAGAAGGTGCGGCTGGAGCAGGCCGGCGAGGCGGTGCCCGAGGAGCTGGCCCGCCAGTACGCCGCGGCCGACGAGAAGGTGTTCGGGCCGCTCCGACAGAAGCTCGGTTTCGACAAGGCCGAGGCGCTGAACGTGGGCGCGGCGCCCACCCCGCCCGAGGTGCTGGAGTTCTTCCACGCGCTGGGGATCCCCGTGGCCGAGCTGTGGGGCATGTCCGAGACCTGCGGCGCGGGCTGCATCAATCCCCCGGACAAGATCAAGATCGGCACCGTGGGGCCGCCCACGCCGGGCGTCGAGATCCGCCTGGCCGAGGATGGCGAGGTGCAGGTCAAGTCCCGGGTGGTCATGCAGGGCTACCGCAACCTGCCCGACAAGACCACGGAGGCGCTCTCGGACGACGGATGGCTGTCCACCGGCGACATCGGCGAGTTCGACGAAGACGGCTACCTCAAGATCGTGGACCGCAAGAAGGAGCTGATCATCAACGCCGGGGGCAAGAACATGAGCCCGGCCAACATCGAGTCGCGCGTGAAGTCGTCGTCGTCGCTGATCGGGCAGGCCATCGCCATCGGCGACCGCAGGCCCTACAACGTGGCGCTGATCACCCTCGACCCCGACGTGGTGCCCGGCTTTGCCGAGAAGCACGGCCTGGACACCGACGACGCCGAAGCACTGGTGAAGTCGAAGGAGGTCATCGAGGAGATCCAGCGCGGGATCGACGCCGCCAACGAGAAGCTCGCCCGGGTGGAGGGCATCAAGAAGTTCCGGGTGCTGCCCTCCGAATGGGAGCCGGGCGGCGATGAGCTGACGCCCACGATGAAGCTCAAGCGCAAGCCCATCCACGAGAAATACGAGTCGGAGATCGCCGAGCTCTACGACTCATAACAGCGGGCGGGGCCCGGCCCTCTGGACCCCAACCAGGTCATCCGCGGCGGCCAGAAGATCCTGCCCGCAGCCTGAACGCGCCGGCCGGTCATTATCCTCAGTGCGATGGCCTCAAAGCGACAGATCGACGTCGGCGGCGTGAAGATCGGCGGCGGCGCCCCCGTGGCGGTGCAGTCGATGACCAAGACGGAGACGGCGGACTACGACGCGACGCTGAAGCAGATCCACGCGATCGCCGATGCCGGCGCGGACGTCGTGCGCTGCGCGGTGCCGCGCGACAAGGACGTGGAGGCGCTGGGCCGGCTGGTCAAGGTCAGCCCGATCCCGATCATCGCCGACATCCACTTCAACCACACGCTGGCGCTGAAGGCGATCGATGCCGGCGCCCACTGCGTGCGCCTGAACCCGGGCAACATCGGCGGCCCGGAGAAGGTGGCCGAGGTGGCCGAGCGCGCCAAGGCCGCCGGCGTGCCGATGCGCATCGGGGTGAACAGCGGCTCGCTGCCCAAGCACCTGCACGAGCTGGAGCGCGAGAACTCGGTCGAGGCGCTGGTGCAGGCCGCCGTCGAGTTCGTGGCCCTGATGGAGCGGCTGGACTTCGAGGACTTCAAGGTCTCGATCAAGTCCACCAGCGTGCCCAACACGATCGCGTCCAACCGGCTGCTCTCGGAGAAGATCGACTACCCGCTGCACCTGGGCATCACCGAGGCCGGGACCAAGTGGACCGGCTCGCTGAAGTCGGCGGTCGGCCTGGGCACGCTCCTGGCCGACGGCATCGGCGACACCATCCGCATCTCGCTGTCCACCTTCCACGCCGAGGAGGAAGTCAAGGTCGGCTGGGAGATCCTCAAGGCGCTCAAGCTGCGCGAGAGGGGACCAGTGCTGATCGCCTGCCCGACGTGCGGGCGGCTGCAGTTCGACATGGACTCGGTCGTCCAGGACATCGAGCGCCGGCTGGAGGCCTACGAGGACGCGATCGAGGTGGCCGTGCTGGGCTGCGCGGTCAACGGCCTCGGGGAGGCGGCGCACGCGGACTTCGGCATCACCGGCGCCAAGAACGAGGGCCTGATCTTCGCGCACGGCAAGCCGCTGCGAAAGGTCAAGCAGGACGACCTGGTCGACGAGCTGTTCGCCGAGATCGACAAGTCGATCGATGCCGGCACGATCGTGTTCGAGGAGCAGAAGGCGGCCGAGGGTGCCGAGTGGCTGGAGCGCATCGAGGAGGAGAACGCCGGTGAGCTCACGCCGGAGCGGCTGGCGGCCCTGGAGGCCAAGGCAGCCGCCGCCGAGGCCATGAGCACGGGCACCGAGCTGCCGATGGCGCCGGCCTCGGGAGCCCAGCGCAAGCAGGTCAAGCCGCGCGAGCGCCTGGACGAAGACGTCTCGCCCACGGCCGGGCGTCGCTTCACCCGCGCATAGACTGCGGCGTCGATGACGCGCCTGACCCGCTACCTGCTGCCCACCGAGAAGGAGCCGCCGGCCGACGCCGAGGCCATCTCGCACAAGCTGATGGTCCGCGCCGGCCTGATCCGCCAGCTGGGCGCCGGCATGTGGACCTGGATGCCGGCCGGCCTGCGCACCCACCGCAAGGCCGAGCAGATCATCCGCCAGGAGATGGACGCCATTGGCACGCAGGAGCTGCTGATGCCGATCCTGCACCCGGCAGAGCTCTGGCAGAAGACCGGGCGCTACGGCATCGACGAGCTGTTCAAGCTCCAGGACCGCCGCGGCGCCGAGCTGGTGCTGGCGATGACCAACGAGGAGTCGATCACCTTCCACATGGCTCGGATCGTGCGCTCGTACCGCGATCTGCCGGTCATGGCCTACCACATCCAGACGAAGGAGCGGGACGAGCCGCGGCCACGCGCCGGGGTGCTGCGCACGCGCGAGTTCATCATGAAGGACGCCTACTCTTTCGACCGCGACCGCGAGGGCCTGGACGCGTCCTACGAGCTTCAGGCTCAGGCCTACGACCGGATCTTCGACCGTGCCGGGTTGGAGTGGTACCGGGTGGAGTCCGACGTGGGCATGATGGGCGGCGTCGGGGCACACGAGTACATGGCGCCGTGCGCGGCGGGGGAGAACGAGGTGGCGCTCTCCGAGGCCGGCTATGCCGCCAACGTGGAGGTGGCCAGCGCCACGGCGAAGCCCGTGGAGCGCCTCCCCGAGCCGCTGGCCGCGCCGGAGGCGGTGGACACCCCCGGGGCCAAGACGGTCGAACAGGTCTGCACGGCGCTGCAGGTGCCCGCAGGAGCGCTGATCAAGGCGCTGCCGGTCCTGGTCGGCGACGAGGACGAGCCGCTGCTGGTGGTGGTCCGGGGCGACCACCGCCTGAACGAGACCAAGCTGGCCAACGCGCTGGGCAAGACCGCACGGCGCAGCCACCGAGGACGAGGTGCGCGAGCGCTTCGGAGCGCCCCCCGGGCTTCATCGGGCCCGTCGGCGCCCAGGTCCCGGTGCTGGCCGACGAGGCGCTGCGCGGCCTGGCGGGGCTGGTGGCCGGCGCCAACGAACCCGATCGCCACCTGCGCGGCGTGGAGGTCGGCCGCGACTTCGAGGCCGACTTCGCCGACGTGCGCTTCGTCGAGGCCGGCGATACCTGCCCCGACGGCGCCGCGATCCGCCTGGAGCCCGCGATCGAGGTGGGCAACATCTTCAAGCTCGGGACGCGCTACGCCGAGTCGCTGGGCGCCACCTACCTGGACGAGGGCGGCAACGAGCAGCTGATCTGGATGGGCTCCTACGGAATCGGCCCTGCGCGCATCGTCGCCGCCGCCGTGGAGCAGTTCGCGGACGACCGCGGCATCTCGTGGCCGCGGGCGCTGGCCCCGTTCGACATCCACCTGGTCACGCTCGGCAAGGAGGGGGAGGACGCCCGCCGGGTCGCAGAAGAGATCTACGAGCAGTTGCGGCGCGAAGGAATGGATGTGATCTACGACGACCGCGACGCCAGCCCGGGTGAGAAGTTCGCCGACGCCGAGCTGCTGGGCTGCCCGCTGCGGCTGACCGTGGGGCGCAAGAGCCTCGAGCAGGGCGAGGTCGAGGCCCAGGTCCGGCGCGGGCAGGAGAAGCGCTCGATCCCCCTTGAAGGAGCGGCGCAGGCCGCGGTGGAGCTGTGGCGCGCCCTGCCCTGAGCAGCTTCAAGAAGCTCTCGGGCATGGACCGCTCCGACGGTCCTCCGGCCGAGACTCGCAAGGGCGAGCCGTTGCGGCCGTGGACGGTTCCGAACGTGGTGTCATACGTGCGACTGGCGCTGTTGCCGGTGTTCGTGGTCATCGCCCTGAACACCGATGACGGGCGCAGCTTCGCGGCGGCGGCGCTGTACTTCGGGATCGCCTGGGGCGACCAGCTGGATGGCCTGACCGCGCGGCTGACAGGGCAGTACAGCCGCCTCGGCGCGCTACTGGATCCGCTGACCGACCGCGCGCTGGTGCTGGCGGGCGCCATCGTGTGCTGGAACTTCGAGCTGCTGCCGCGCTGGGCGCTGGCGATCCTGGCCGCGCGCGAGCTGTTCATGCTCGTCCTGACCCGCTACGGGATGCGCAAGGGGATGGACCTGGAGGTGAACATGGTCGGGCGCTGGGCGGTGTGGCCGATCATGTTCGCCATCTTCCTGACGCTGGTCGTGGCCTCGCCGGTGGCCGAGGCCTCGCTGTACCTGGGCCTGGTGCTGACGCTGTGGGCCACGGCGATCTACGTGCAAGACGGCGTGCGCTTCGTCAAAGCCTCAAGCTCCACTTGACGCCTGGGTCTATACTCGGCGGATGGACACCTTCCCTGATCTCGGGGCCCTCTCCGACGACGAGCTCAAGCAGCTGATCCAGCAGTACACGGAGGAAGAGCAGGAGGTCTCCTATCAGCGCAGGATCCTGCACGGCAAGATCGACATCCTCCGTGCCGAGCTCGTCAACCGGCTGCGCAAGAAGCACGAGGACGGCGAGTCGTCGCTGAGCGGCGCAGACGTCCAGCAGCTCACCGACATCCTGGCGGGCAAGAGCAGCCCCGAGGATGCCCGCGAGAGCTAGGGACGTCCCGATGCACTGCCCGGAATGCGGCTTCGTCAACGCCGAGGGCGCCAACTACTGCCAGAAGTGTGGTGCGTTCCTGGCCGAGGGCGGAGCCGAGGCCGAGGGCGACACCACCGCCGCCTACCAGCTGGACGAGAGCGGCGAGCTCACGCCGGTCGACGTCAATCAGATCCAGGAGGAGGGCGGCGGCGCAGCGCTGGCGATCCGCGCCGGTGGCGGGCGCGCGGGCGAGGTTTTCGCACTCGACGGTGAGCGCATGACCATCGGCCGCAGCCCGGACGCCGAGGTCTTCCTGGACGACGTGACGGTGTCGCGCAACCACGCGCTGATCGTGCGACGGCGCGACGGGCTCTACGTGGACGACCTGGGATCGCTGAACGGAACCTACGTGAACCGCCACCGGATCGACTCGCACCGGCTGGCCGACGGCGACGAGCTCCAGGTCGGCAAATACAAGCTCACGTTCCTAGAGCGATGAGCGCCGCTCCCGAAGCCGAGCAGGCGCCGACCGGCAAGGCGCTGACCATCGGCGCGGTGTGCAAGGCGCTGGAGCGCGAGTTCCCGGACATCTCGATCTCGAAGATCCGCTACCTCGAGGACCAGAAGCTGATCTCGCCACAGCGCACGCCGGGTGGCTACCGGCTGTTTGCGCCCACCGACGTGGCGCGCCTGCGCACGATCCTGCGCCTGCAGCGCGACGAGTTCCTACCGCTGCGGGTGATCCGCCAGGAGCTGGCGTCCGGCCGGGTCGATGAAGAGAGTCCCCAGAACGGTCAGGCCACGACCGCCGACCCACGCGGCATGCGGCGCGCCACCGTTGCCATGCGCTCGGGCGGTTCGCTGTACCAGCTACAGCAGGTGCTGGAGGAGACCGGCGCGGACGCCGCGCTGGTCAAGGAGCTCGAGGAGTACGGCGTGATCAAGGCCGAGAAGCGCGACGGCGAGACGCTCTACGACGACACCGAGCGCGAGATCGTGCGTGCGGTCACCGAGCTCAAGCGTTTCGGCGTCGGCGGGCGCAACCTGCGCGTGTTCCGCACCTCGGCCGATCGCGAGGCGGCGCTGCTCGAGCAGATCCTGGCGCCGGCGCTGCGCTCGCGCAACGCGGAGCGGCGTAAGGAGGCGCTACAGGCGCTGGAGAACCTGGCGGCCACGGCGTCCTACCTCAAGCACCTGCTGCTGATTCGCGACCTGCGCAAGATCGCACCCAAGTGAGCCCCGCAGAGCGCGTCGCGGACCTGATCCGCGACATCCCCGACTTTCCCAAGCCCGGGATCGTGTTCAAGGACGTGGCGCCGGTGTTCGCCGACCCGGCCGGTCTGCGCGCGGCCGTGGACAGCGTCGCCGAGCACGCCCGCCGCGTCGAGGCCCAGTACATCGTGTCGGCCGAGGCGCGCGGGTTCGTTCTCGGTGGTGCCGCCGCCGCCGACGCCGGACTGGGCTTCGTGCTGGGCCGCAAGCCCGGCAAGCTCCCACGGCAGACGGTGTCGGTCGAGTACGAGTTGGAGTACGGGACCGACCGGCTCGAGGTGCACGCGGACGCGTTCCCGGCGGGCGCGGCGGTCCTGGTGCACGACGACCTGCTGGCCACCGGGGGCACGGCCAGCGCACTGTGCCAGCTGGTCGAGCACGCCGGTGCGCAGGTCGCGGGCTGCTCGTTCCTGATCGAGCTGGCGTTCCTTCGCGGTCGTGAGCGCCTGGCGGGACGCAACGTCGAGAGCCTGGTCTCCTTCCACTCTGAATAGAGTCCGGGCGTGCCCGTCGTCAGCCGATCACGGACGATCCCTGCCGCGCCGGAGCGCGTGTGGAGCGAAGTGGCCGATCCAGAGCACCTGCCGCGCTGGTGGCCCGGGGTTGAGCGCATCGAGGACGCCTCGCGCGACGCCTGGACGGCCGTGCTGACCTCCGGCAAGGGGAAGTGGCTGCGTGCCGACTACACGCTCCTGGACTCCGAGCACCCGCGCAGGCGCCACTGGCGCCACGAGGTCGAGGAGTCCCCGTTCGAGCGAATCCTGTCCGAGTCGATCACCGAGCTCGAACTCGAGGCGGTGGACGAGGGCACCCGGGTCACGCTGACCGCGCGGCTCAAGCCGCGGGGCTTCTCGCGCTTCGGCGGTCTGCAGATCCGTCGTGCCACCGCGCGTCAGCTGACCGGCGCGCTGGACGGCCTCGAAGAGCTGGCGCGCGGCTGGGCGAGCTCGTGATGCGCTGGTGGGGCTGGGGGGTCGACGAGGACGCCTCGCCGCTATCGGCGCGGGCCGAGCAGATGGTGGCTTCGCTGCTTGGCATCGAAGCCGTGGCTGCGCCCGAGCCGCGCGGTGGCCCCGAGACCGTGGCTTTGCCCGAGCCCACGCTGGACGCGACCGCGCGGGCCGCGCTGGACGCGATAGTGGGGGCCGAACACGTGGCCGACGACCACGCAACAAGGGTGAGGCACGGCGCAGGGCGCAGCTACCCCGACCTGGTGCGCCTGCGCGCGGGTCGGCTCGATCAGGCTCCAGACGCCGTCGTGCGCCCCGCCGACGGCGCGCAGGTGGCGGCCGTGCTCCAGGCGTGCGCGAAGGCCGGGGTGGCCGTGGTCCCGTTCGGCGGCGGCACCAGCGTCGTTGGCGGGATCGACGCCGTCCGCGGCGTGCACGGGGCCGCCATCGCGCTCGATCTGGCTCGCCTCGATCGGATTCTGGACCTGGATCCGAAGTCGCTGACCGTCCGCGTGGAGCCGGGCCTGTTCGGTCCAGACCTGGAGCGTCGCCTGGCCACCGCGGGCCTGACGCTGGGCCACTATCCGCAGTCCTTCGAGTACTCGACCGTCGGCGGCTGGGTGGCCACCCGCTCAGCCGGGCAGGCGTCGACGGGCGTGGGCCGCATCGACGAGCTGGTCCAGGCCGTGCGCTGCGAGACCCCCGTGGGCGCGCTCGACACCCGTGACGTGCCCGCCTCGGGTGCCGGGCCGTCCGCTGCGCGAGCTGATCGTGGGCTCCGAGGGCGTCCTCGGCGTGATCACCGCGGCCACACTGCGCGTGCGCAGCGCACCGCGGGCGCGGCGTTACGAGGCCTGGTCGGTGGGCAGCTTCGCCAACGGCGTCGAGGCCATGCGCCGGCTGGAACAGGCCGGCGCGCACCCCGACGTGTGCCGGCTCTCAGATGAGGCCGAGACCCAGCTGACGGCGGCCATGGGCTCCAGCGGCGGGCGGGCCGAGCGGCTGGGCCGCACCTACCTACGGCTGCGCGGCCAGGAGGACGGATGCCTGCTGATCGCCGGCTTCGAGGGCAGCGACGACGACGTGATCCGCCGCCGTGGCCGCAGCGCCGAGATGCTACGCGCCTGTGGAGCAGTGTTTCTCGGCGAGCGCTGGGGACGCGCGTGGATGCACGGGCGCTTCGCGGCGCCCTACCTGCGTGACGAGCTGATGGACCGCGGCGTAATGGTCGACACGCTGGAGACGGCGTGCTCGTGGTCGGCCCTCGAGGACACCCACCAGGCCGTCCGGGGCGCCATCGCGGATGCCCTGACCCAGCGAGGCACTCCGGCGCTGGTCATGTGCCACGTCTCGCACCTGTATCCCTCCGGCGCCTCGCTGTACTTCACCTTCATCGCCGCCCAGGAGACGGGAGCTGAGCTGGCCCAGTGGCAGGCGGTCAAGGGTGCGGCGGGCGACGCGATTGCGGCGGCCGGCGCCGCCATCACCCACCACCACGCGGTCGGTCGCGACCACAGCCCGTGGATGCAGGCCGAGGTCGGGGCGCTGGGCCTCGAGGCACTACGGGCGCTCAAGGCGCGCCTGGACCCGACCGGCGTCATGAACCCCGGGAAGCTGCTGCCGACGGATTGAGTGCCACGAAATCGGCATCCATGCCGATTTCGCGAACGGCGGCTGGCTGCAACAGCGGCCGGCTGGAACGGCGCGTCGGCTACAACAGCGGCCGGCTGGAGCCCGCCGGCGCGGCGATGGCGGCGCTACTGGCCGGGCGTGGTGGTCTGCGGGGTGGTGCTCTGCGGCGCCGTCTGGCCGTTCTGTGTGTTGGCCGGCGGCGCCTGGAGCTGGTCGAGCTGGCCGCGCAGCACCGAGCGACCCGAGTGCTTGCGGTTCTGGTCGACCTTCTCCACCGAGACGTCGATGAACTTGTAGCGGGCGAAGTTGGCGGGCAGCGGGCCCGCACCCTGGAAGGTCCCGCTCTGGTCGGTGACCTGGGCGCCGAGCGACTTGGCGTCGTTCTGGGAGTTGTAGAGCCAGACCTCGTAGGCCTCGCGGTTCTTGCTCGGCGTCAGCTGGGCCTGCACGATCAGCTGGCGCTGACCGCCCCGCTCGGCCACCACGGCCACGCCGGCGTTCTTGGAGTCGGTCTTGCCAACCGGGCGCAGCACCAGCTGGCCGATGATCTTGGCGTCGCTGGACGCCTTCGAAGGCTTAGGCTTGGCGGCGTCGTCGCCGCCGGTCAGAGCGCCGACGGGCCAGACCAGCACCACGAACAGCGCGACCGCCGCCAGCGCGGCGGCACCCATCAGGCGCCGCCGGGCGAAGGTGTCCATGGCGGCCAGGCGGCCGCGGCCGTCCTTCTTGTCCTTCGGGGGGCGCTCGGCCTTGGCCTTCTTGGCCTTGCGCTCGCGCCGGGGAGCCGCAGCCGGCTCGCCCTCGGGGATCGTGGGCAGGTTCGACTGGTCGTAGAACTGGTCCAGCGAATCCAGCACCGACCGTGCCCAGCCGCGCGCCGCCTCGGAGCGGCGCAGATGGCCCTTCGTGGCGGTGGCCTCAGGTCCCGTCTGCTGATTCAGCAGGTAATCGGCGAGCTGGCCGCGCCAATCGTCCTCGACCGCGCCGGCGGAGACGGGGGAGAGGCGCACCAGCGCCTCGCGGGCAAGCTCGCGGACGCGGCTCGTGGGCAGCCCGAGCATGGTTCCCAGCTGCTCGTACTCCTGCTGCTGCTTGAGCACGAGCTCGATGATCGCTCTCTGCTCGGCCGAGAGCTGGTCGAAGGTCGCCATGAGGCCGGAAAGATATCTTGCCTGCGTGCCCGACATGCCCGACACCCCGCGCCCGTCCGTCGCCAGCATGGAGGGGACGCTCGGTTTCGAGCTCCTGGAGACAGGCACCGATCGGGGTCGCGGGCGGTTCGCGGTCGAGGATCGCGTGCGACAGCCGTTCGGGATCGTCCACGGTGGCGCCTACGCCGCCATGGCCGAATCCCTGGCCTCGCACTGCACCTACCAGGCGGTCCGGGACGACGGGATGGTGGCCATGGGCCAGTCCAACTTCACGAGTTTCCTGCGGCCGGTGTCCGAGGGCACGGTCAGCGCCGAGGCGCGCTGCATCCACCGCGGGCGCACCAGCTGGGTGTGGGAAGTCGACTTCAGCGACGACCAGGGCCGCCGCTGCGCTGCCACGCGGGTGACCATGGCGGTGCGCCCGGCCCCCTGACGGCCCTGAGCGGCCTCAGCCCAGAGCGCGCAGGCGCCGCTCCTGCTTGCCCACCTGCGTGCGGTAGCGGCTGGTGATCGGCAGCCGCCGGTCGCGGCCGAAGGCGCGCGTGGAGATGCGGATGCCCGGCGGCGCCTGGCGGCGCTTGTGCTCGGCGCGATCGACCAGGGCGATCGTTCGCTCGACATCGTCCTCGGAGAACCCCCGGGCCACCAGCGCGGCGGCGTCCAGATCCTCCTCCACGTAGCCGGCCAGGATGGCGTCGAGGACGTCGTAGGGCGGCAGCGACTGGTCGTCGCGCTGATCATGGCGGAGCTCGGCGGAGGGCGGCCGCGTGATGACCGCGGCGGGCACCAGCTCGCGCCCCGCCTGCTGGTTGCGCCACTCGACCAGGCGGTAGACCCAGCCCTTGAACACGTCCTTGAGCACCGCGAAGCCACCGGCCATGTCCCCGTAGAGCGTGGCGTAGCCCACCGACAGCTCGGACTTGTTGCCCGTGGTCAGAACCAGCCAGCCGAACTTGTTCGACAGCGCCATGACCAGGTTGCCGCGGATGCGGGCCTGCAGGTTCTCCTCGGCCAGGTCCGGCTCGGTGCCGGCGAACGCATCGCGCAGCAGCGTCTCGTAGACCTGCATCGCGGGCTCGATGGCGACCTCGATCAGGTCGGTGCCCAGGTTGGCGGCGATGGCGCGCGCGTCGGACTGCGTGGCGTCGGTGGAGTAGGTCGAGGGCATGACCACGCAGGTCACGCGCTCGGGGCCGAGGGCGTCCACGGCCAGCATGGCCACCAGCGCGGAGTCGATGCCTCCCGACAGCCCGAACACCACGCGCTCGAAGCCGTTCTTGTCCGTGTAGTCGCGCAGCCCCGTGCGCAGCGCGGCGTAGACCTCGGCCTCGGCGCCCAGAGGCTCGGCAACCGGACCGCCAACCTCGGTCGGCTCACGCGGGATCTCCAGCGCCGCCAGCGTGCGCACCGCCTCTAGCTCGCCGGAGCGGCGCGCGCTGCGCACGTCGGCTGCGGCGGCGGTTGTCGCGCAGCCGGGCGGCGGTGACCGCTGCCGGGTCGATGGTGCACACCGTCAGCGACTCCTCGAACTGCGGCGCCCGCGCGATCACGCGTCCCTCCTGATCCAGGGCCAGGCTGTGGCCGTCGAAGATCAGCTCGTCCTGGCCGCCGACGAGGTTGCAGAACAGCACGGCCGATTGGTAGTCGCGGGCGCGCTGGACGAGCATTCGCTCCCGCTCCATGCCCTTGCGGGCGTGATACGGGCGAGGCGGACAGGTTCACGATCACGCGCGCCCCGGCCAGCGCCTCGCTGCTGGCCGGCGGGCCGGGCATCCAGATGTCCTCGCAGATGGTCAGCCCGAGCGACACGCCGTTGACCTCGATCGTGGCGGGGGCCGACCCCGCCTGGAAGTAGCGCTGCTCGTCGAAGACGCCGTAGTTGGGCAGGTGCAGCTTGCGGTAGACGCCCGCCACACGGCCCTCGGCCAGCACCGCCGCGGCGTTGTAGGTGTCGCCATCGGACTCGGCGAACCCGACCACGGCGACTATGTCGCGGGTGTGCGCCGCCAGCTCGCCGAGGGCGTCGGCCGTGGCGTCCAGGAAGTGGGTCTTCAGCAGCAGGTCCTCGGGCGGGTAGCCGGTGAGCGCCAGCTCGGGCAGCACCACGAGCTGGGCCTGCTCGGCGCGCGCGTGGTCGATCGCCGCCGCGATCCGCTCGGCGTTGCCGGTCAGGTCGCCGACCGTGCTGTTGATCTGCGCAAGCGCGGCGCGCAGCGGCTCCGGGCGCGGGCTCATGGCCCCGATTCTAGGCTCAGGCCACGCGCGCGACGCGGGCGTGGGTGCATTCGGCCAGCCGCCTGGGGTCCACGTCGAACAGGGTGTGGCCGTCGCCGCCGGCGGCCCACACGCGGTCGTGCTCGAGCAGGTCCCGGTCCAGCACCACGGGCAGGTCGTGGCCGAAAGGCGGTACGCCACCTACGCAGTAGCCGGTGGCCGCGCGGACCTCGTCGGCTGATGCCTGGCGGACCTCGGCCACGTCGAGCGTCTCGGCCAGCAGGTCCTCGTCGACCCGGTGGGCGCCGGACGCCACGCAGACAACGGGATCGCCGTCGGCCACGAACACCAGCGACTTGGCGATCTGCGCCTCCTGGCAGCCCAGCGCCGTCGCGGCCTCGCGGACCGTGGCGGTGGACTCTTCCATGTAGCGGACGTCGACCTGCAAACCCAGGTTTCGCCCGCTCTCGACGACCTTCTCTCGCACCCCTCTAGGTTACTCCCACCCTCGACGGAGCGCCTGTGGCCAATGTCACACCGGCGGCCTCGGCCAGCTCGTCAAGCGAGTCGTAGAGGTCGCCCGCCAGGTCGTCAAGGTCGTACATCACCTCGTAGTCGCCCACCAGGCCGAAGTTCATCTTCCCGTCGTAGCTCATGATGGCCACGCCCAAGCCCTGGTTCTTGGCCAGCGGCACCATCGGGAACGGGTCGACCGCCTTGCGCCCCATCAGATAGAGCGAGAACTGCGGCCCGGGGACGTTGGTGACCACCAGGTTGAACATGCGCTGGCGGCCCACCAGCCGCGAGGCCTGCGCCATGACCGTCGGCGGGGCGTAGCCGGTGAGCTCGGTGAGCACCTGGGCGCCCAGCGCCTGGCCGCTCTCCTTGAGGCCTGCCATCTGCTCGCGCACGATCTCCAGCCGCGCCTCGGGCTCCTGGCACCAGACGGGCAGCGGCGCCATCATCGCCGCCACCTGGTTGCCCAGGTGTCCGCGCTCGGCGTCCGCGCGCACGCTGACCGGCACCATCGCCTTCAGCTCGAGCCCGTCGGTGCGCTGCCCGCGCCGGCGCAGATGGCGCCCCAGCGCACCCGACACGGTGGCCAGGACGACGTCGTTCACGGTGCCGCCGAGCTCGTTCTTGATGGCCTTGATGTCCGCCAGCTCGGTGCGCACCCAGGTAAAGCGCCGGTGGGGGCCGATCGGCTGGTTGTAGGGGCTCGGCGGCGCCGGATTGACCCCGGCCCACGCCATCGCGCCAACGCCGTAGGCCGCGCGGGCAGCGCTGGCGGCTATCTGACGCGGCCCGCGGAACAGCGCCCTGACCGAGCGGACCAGCTCGCCGGGCACCGTGGCGCGCTCCAGCAACGCCTCGCCAAGGAGCTGGGCCCCCGAGGGGGCGGGGGCGGGCAGCCATCGCGTGCCGGGATCAGGCGGCGCCGCAGGCTGCGCCGAGGTGTCGAACAAGACGCTGAAGATGTCAACGCCGGAGACGCCGTCCACCAGCGCGTGATGGGTCTTGGCCAGCAGCGCGAAGCGGCCCTGGTCGAGGCCCTCGACCAGGTAGATCTCCCACAGCGGCTTGTCGCGGTCCAGCTGCTGGGCGAATACGCGGCTGGCCAGGGCACGTAGCTGGTCCTCGCCGCCAGGCGCGGGCAGGGCGGTGGCGCGTACGTGGTAACGCAGGTTCAGGTGGGGGTCGTCGACCCAGCACGGCCGACCCTGGCCGAACGGCACGAAGCCCAACCGCTGGCGGTAGCGGGGCACCAGATGCAGGCGGCCCTCGATCGACTCCAGCAGGTCCTCGTAAGGTGGCGCGTCGCCCTCGAAGACCATCACGGAGGCCACGTGCATGTGCGCCGACGCGTCCTCCAGGTGTAGGAACGACGCGTCCAGTCCAGTCAGGCGATCTCCGGCCATTGCTCCCCTTCGGTGGTCTGACCCTCAACCTACCGCCGCGGCGCGCTTTTGCACCATTCGTTGCCGTGTGACCACCATCACGGAACAGCGGTGGGGGAACCCTACCCTGGCGAACTGTTGTTCGATTCGGCTGTGCCGAGCCCGGCTGCCTTTCACGGCTCCCGGGACGGGGAACCCAACGCCGCAATACCGCGGCTGGGGCGAATCGACCTCCGCACGCGAGGCGTGTGGACAGTCGTAGCGGCTCTCCCGAGCTGCGAGCCCGTCAGCTAACCCCGTAGGCGCCGCCGGGAAAGGCATCCGTTGTTCAATCGATCCACCGTGCGTGCACGGGGGCTGGCTGTGGCCGGTCTCGCCGCGTGCGCAATCACAGCCGGCGCGGTCTCCGTGCCGGACACCCCGGCGGCCGATGCGGCCGCTCCGGCCGCTCGGACGCGGGCAAGCCCGTGGCCCGGACGGCCAAGGTCAAGGCCAGGTCCACCCGCCATGTGCGGGCCGGGCGCTCCGCGCGTATCCGCGGCAAGGTGGCTCCGGCGAAGGCCGGGCGCAGGGTCATCCTGCAGGTCCGGACCCGCAGGGGCTGGAAGACCGTCAAGCGCGGCATCACGCGTTCGGGAGGGAAATTCCGGATGAAGTGGCGCACCCCGCGCGCCGGCCGTTTCCGGCTGCGCGTGAAGTTCCGCGGTGACCGCTTCGCAACCGCCGCGGCAGCGCGTTCGTGGCGCGTGTCGGCATACCGCGGCAGCCACGCATCGTGGTACGGCCCCGGGCTGTACGGCAACAAGCTCGGCTGTGGCGGCACGCTGTCGGCCGGCACCGTGGGCGTGGCCCACAAGACGCTGCCGTGCGGCACCAAGGTCACGTTCCGCTATCGCGGGCGTTCCGTGAATGCGCGCGTGATCGACCGCGGCCCCTACGTGGGCGGCCGCGAGTGGGACCTGACGGCGGCGCTCAAGCACAAGCTGCGCTTCCCGTCGACGGGCACGGTGCTCACGACCCGCTAGGCGACTGACCCCGTAACTACACGCTGAGCTCGAGCTGGCTGTCGCCGGCTCGAGCTCGCGTGTCTGCGGGCCCCTCCATGCCGGCCACCCGTACCCCCAGCAGCCGCACGGGGCGAGGCGGGTCGAGCGCGCGCAGCAGCTCGAGCGCAACGGGCCAGAGCGCCGCGACCGAGCTGACGGGCGCGGGCAGCGTCCGTGCCCGGGTGTGGATCTGGAAGTCGTCGGTGCGCACCTTGATGCCCACCGTGCGTCCGCTGCGCCCGTGGCGCTCGAGGTCGTCACACAACTGGCGTGCCAGCTCCTCCAGCACCGGCTCGAGCTCGCCCAGGCCGCGCAGGTCACGGTCGAAGGTGGTCTCGCGCGACTCTGACTTGCGGACGCGGTCGGTGTCCAGCTGGCGGTCGTCCTCGAACCTGGCCAGGGCGGCCAGGTGTGGTCCCAGCCGGGAGCCGAACCACTCCGACAGCCGCTGGTCGGGCATGGCGGCCAGCTGGTCCAGGCGGCGGATGCCGCGCTGCTCGAGCTTGGCGGCGGTCTTCGGGCCGATGCCCGGCACCAGGAGGGGGGAGGAGGGGCCGAAGCGCTCGCGCGCCTGCTGCGCCGTGAGCATCAGGAAGCCGTCGGGCTTGTCGGCGTCGGAGGCCACCTTGGCCACGAGCTTGTTCGGCCCGATGCCGATCGAGCAGGCCAGGCCGGTTGCGGCGGTCACCGCGGCCTTGATCCGGCGCCCGGCGGCGTTGGGCCGCTCGACACCGGTCAGATCGAGGTAGGCCTCGTCCAGCCCGACGATCTCGAGCGTGTCCACCTGGCCGCGAAGGACCTCCATGACCGCCGCCGAGCGGGCACGGTAGAAGTCGAAGTCCGGCGCCACGAACACGGCCTGCGGGCACAGCCGCCGAGCGCGGGCGGCCGGGGTGGCGCTGAAGACGCCGAACCTGCGCGCCTCATAGCTGGCCGTGGTGACCACGGCGCGCGGGCCCGAGCCGGCCACCACGACGGGCAGTCCTCTGAGCTCGGGACGCCGCTGGAGCTCCACGGACACGTAGAACGCGTCCATGTCCAGGTGGGCGATCAGGCGCTCGGGCACATCGCCAGGCTACGGCTCAGTTCGGCCGAACCAGCACCTCGTTCACGTCCACGTGGTCGGGCTGGGCCAGCGCGTAGAGCACGGCACGCGCCACGTCCTCGGCCTCCAGCGCGCCGCTGACCGGGTTGTCGAAGAACGGCGTGTCGACCATGCCCGGCGCGATCACCGTGCTCTTGATCTTGGTCTCCGAGACCTCCTGGCGCAGCCCGTCGGCCATGGCGTGCACGGCCCACTTGGTGGCCGAGTACAGCGACCCGGGCAGCTTGACCCTTCCCGCTACCGAGCCCGTGACCAGGAAGTGGCCGGCGCCCTGCTCGTTGAAGTGGGACAGGCAGGCGCGGATCGAGAGCGCGGCGCCGTAGACGTTGGTGTCCACCATCGCGCGCCAGTGCTCGGGGCTCTCCTCCAGAAACCCGCGCGAGGCCCCGAAGCCGGCGTTGGCGAAGAACGCGTCCAGGCGGCCGAACTCTTCCAGCGCGGCGGCCACCGCGGCCTGCTGGTCGTCCCACTCGGTCACGTCGCAGCGCACGGCCAGCGCGCTGTCGGCGCCGAGCTCGTCGGCCAGGGCGTCGATCTTGTCCTGCGAGCGCGCGGCCAGCACGACGCGCCAGCCGTCCGCGGTCGCGGCGCGAGCGGTGGCGGCGCCGATGCCGCTGCTGGCGCCGGTGATCAGAAGGACGGGGGAGTCTGAGGAAGGCATACCCCTGGTCTAGCATGCCGCGCCCATGACCCTGATCGCAGCGCCCGTTCTGACCAGCCGCCCGTCGGCCCGTGCGCTCGGCGTGGCGTTCACCGTGGCGGGCGCGCTGCACTTCCTGCGGCCCGCGAGCTACGAGGCGATCATGCCCCCGTACCTGCCCGCGCACCGCGAGCTGGTGGCGCTCAGCGGCGCGGCCGAGGTGGCCGGGGGCGTCGCTGCGCTGTTCCCCGGCCTGCACCCGTTCGCGCGCTGGTGGCTGGTCGCGCTGCTGGTCGCCGTGTTCCCGGCCAACGTGCACATGGCGCTCGACCCGGACGCGATCCGGGGCCTGCCAGAGCTGCCCCAGTGGCTGCTGTGGGCGCGCCTGCCGCTCCAGCTGGCGTTCATCGTCTGGGTGATCCGGGCCACCAGGCCGCCCGACTAGCTCAGCCGGTGCAGCTCCGGGGGACGGGCGTCGGGTTGCGCGAGTACAGGCTTCCCTCGCCAGCGCGGCCGACGACCTTGCACCACGTCAGGCCGCCGGTGGCGAACTGGACCACGGCCCGGTAGGGATATCCGGTGACCCCGTACGAGGCGTTGCCGTTGGCGTTGACCACGGCGCTCGTGACCGCCGTGCAGGCGTAGCGGCCGCTGGCGCGGTCCAGCTGGCGCTCGGGGCGGCGGTCGCCGGGCGGGCCGGCACACTCCACGCGCTTGGCGCGGGTCAGCCCGCGGCGCCCGCGCGAGTCGGCCAGCACGCGCGCGACCAGCGCGTCCACGACGGCCTGGCGCTCGCTCATGCGCTGCGCGTCCGGGGCGCGCGGGTCGTCGCGGCTGTGGGCGCGGGCGCGATGGGGATGCTGGATCGCGTTCACCCGCTTGATGTCCGCGGCAAGCTGCCGGGCACGCTCGCGCTCGTCGCTCACGCGGTTGTCGTGGCGCACGTCGGACAGGACGGGGATCAGCAGCGCGACCCCCACGGCGGCGGCGAGCGCGGCGACGCCTGCGGCGATTCGTCCACCGCGGCCCAGCCGCGACCAGATCCAGCCCGGGATCCGCGTCAGGCCCGGGAAGGGCTGGTAACGGTCGCCGGGGTCGCGCGCGGGCATGGCTCAGCTGGCTGCGGTCGCGACCTTGCCGAGGATGTGGTCGGCGGCCTTCTCGGCCACCATGACCGTCGGGGCGTTGGTGTTGCCGCCCGGGATGACCGGCATCACGGAGGCGTCCACCACGCGCAGGCCCTCCAGGCCGTGTACGCGCAGGTCGGGATCCACGACGGCATCGTCGTCCGCGGAGCCCATCCGGCAGGTGCCCACCGGGTGGTAGATCAGCTCCACGCGCTGGCGCAGGTCGTCCTCCAGCGCCTGGCGGTCGGTCACGTCGGGCCCAGGGAAGAGCTCCCTGCCCAGGCTCTGCGCGTACGGCCCCGAGCGCGCGATCTCGCGCGCCAGCTCCATGCCGGCCAGCATCGACTCCACGTCCTCGGGCTCGCCAAGGGCGTTGGGGTCGATCAGCGGATGGTCGGACGGGTCGGGCGAGCGCAGTGTCAGCGTGCCGCGCGACTTCGGCGTGACCAGCGTGGGTCCGATCGTCACCGCGTGGCCCTCGTAGACGCTGGCCCCGTGATCCACGTAGTAGGCCGGCGCCATGTGGAACTGCACGTCGGCCGCGGCCAGCCCGGGGCGGCTCTTGACGAACCCCAGCGCCTCGGCCACCGGCGAGCTCAGCGGTCCTGACTTGCGCAGCAGCCACTCCAGCAGCGCGCGCGGCTTCTCCGCGTCCAGCAGGCTGGGGCCGTCGTGGGCGTCCCAGATGCACACGCAGAAGGGGTGGTCGTGCAGGTTCTGGCCGACGCCGGGCAGGTCGTGGCGTACTTTCACGCCGACCTCGCCCAGGTGGTCGGCGGGGCCGATGCCCGAGAGCATCAGCAGCTGCGGCGAACCGTAGGAGCCGGCGCAGAGGATCACCTCGCGCTCGGCGCGCACCAGCTTCGAGCGCCCGAGCCGGGCCGCCAGCCGCACGCCGGTCACGCGCTCGCCCTCCAGCTCGAGTGCCTGCACCGTCGCGCCGGTGCTGACCGTCAGGTTGGGGCGGCCCATGTTCGGCTTCAGGTAGGCGTCGGCCGCGCTCCAGCGCTTGCCGCCGTGCTGGGTCACCTGCGCCGGGCTCACACCGTCCTGCTCCGGGCCGTTGTAGTCGCGGTTGTACGGAATTCCCGCCGCCTCTGCCGCGGCGTAGAACTGGTTGGTCAGATCATGCGGAGAGCGAACCCTGGTCGTGCGCAGCGGGCCCCCGGCGCCGTGGATCTCGTCCGCGCCGGCGGCGTAGTCCTCGGCGCGGCGGAAGTAGGGCTCCACGTCCTGCCAGCCCCAGCCGGTGGCGCCTTCGCTCTCCCACAGGTCGTAGTCGATCGGCCGCCCGCGGACGTAGAGCATCGCGTTCATCGACGACGAGCCGCCCAGCGATCGGCCGCGAGGCGAGAACAGCTCGCGGCCCGCGCAGCCCGGCTGCGGCACGGTCGAGTAGTCCCAGTCGAGCTTGGTGTGGAACTGCTTGCCGAACGCCGCCGGGATCTTGATGTTGAGACTGCGATCCTTGCCGCCGGCTTCGATCAGCAGGATGCGCGCCGTGGGGTCCTCGCTGAGCCGGGCGGCCAGCGTGCAGCCGGCCGAGCCGGCGCCGACGATCACGTAGTCGTAGTCGCTCACGGGGCCGAGGCTACTACCGCCGGGCCGCAGCGAGCAGCGCTCGGCGAACAGCGAGATGTGCCCGGTCTACAGTGGCCGGCGTGAACGCCAGCGAGCAGCCCGACCGGCGCCAGGAGCGCCTGGCGCTGGCCGCCGCGCTGGTCACGGTCGTGCTGTGGGCCAGCGCCTTCGTGGGCATCAGGGCCGCCGGGGAGGACCTGACCGGCGGGGCGCTGTCGCTGGGTAGGCTGCTCGTGGCGAGCCTGGTTCTGGGCGCCATCGTGCTCGCGCGCCGCGAGCGGCTCCCCGCCCGCCGGGACCTGGGGCTGGTGCTCACCTGCGGGATCCTCTGGTTCGGCATCTACAACGTGGCGCTGAACGAGGGCGAGCGGCGAGTGGATGCCGGCACCGCGGCCATGCTGGTCAACGTCGGACCGATCCTGATTGCGCTGCTGGCCGGCTGGCTGCTCAAGGAGGGCTTTCCGCGCACGCTCCTTCGCGGGATGGCGGTCGCCTTCGCCGGCGTGGTGATCATCGGCCTGGCCACCTCGCAGGACGGCCTCAGCGCCGGCACGGGCTCCGCGCTGTGCCTGGTGGCCGCCTTGACCTACGCCGGCGGGGTGGTGGCGCAGAAGCCGCTGCTCTCGCGCAGCTCAGCGCTGGCCGTTACGTGGGCGGCATGCACCGTGGGAACCGTGGTCTGCCTGCCGTTCACACCCACCCTGGTGGGCGAACTCGGGCGCTCGGGCGCCGGGTCGATCGCCTGGACCGTCTACCTGGGCGTGTTTCCCACCGCCATCGCCTTCAGCACGTGGGCCTATGCGCTGGCCCGCAGCAGCGCCGGCCGGATGGGATCGACCACCTACCTGGTGCCGCCGCTGGCCATCCTGATGGGCTGGGCGATCCTGGCCGAGACGCCACCGCTGCTGGCGCTGCTGGGCGGCGTGCTGTGCCTGACCGGGGCCGCGATGGCGCGCCGCAGGCCGGCGGCGGAGCGCGAGCGCGTCAGAGCCTGATCTTCAGGGGCGCTCGGCGGCGTCGCGCGTCGGCGCCGACTCGATCACGCCGAGCAGCTCGCGCACGCGGCACACCAGCAGGCGCTCGTCCTCGATCTCGACCCACACGCCGGCAGAGCGCGGGAAGACCACGTGGTCGCCGGGCGTGACGGGCATCTTGAAGTCCGGCAGGTCCGGCGGGCCCTCGCCGACGGCCAGCACGATGCCCTCGTTGGGCGGCATGTCGGTGCTGCCCTCGGGGACGACGAGCCCGGACTTGCGCATGCGCTCGGGCTCGAGCTCCTTGATGACCACCTGGTCGAAGAGTGGGCGAAGGACGTCGGGCACGCTCGCCACGGTATTAGCATCGCGCGGCTGGCGGGCATGACATCGAGGCAGAACCGCGGGCCGACCTCGATGCCGCCGAGGGCTGAGGGCTAGGGCGGGGAGGGGGCCGACGCGGCCGCCTCCGCGGCGGCCGCGGTGAGCGCGTCCAGCAGGGCACCGGTCGCGGGCGGGTCGGGCGGGTCGCCGTAGGTTGCGGCGTAGATGTGGCGCTCGGCGCCGGGCAGCTCGGTCGCCACGACCCCGTCGATGTGGTGGGCGCGCAGCGACAGGCCCGTCTGGGTCGCGACGCCGAGCCCGGCGCTGACCAGCGCCTGCATCACGACCATGTCGTCGGAGCTGTAGCTGATCCGCGGCTCGAACCCGGCATCGGCACACATCGCCAGCAGATGGCTGCTGCAGCGCTCGCAGCCGCCGACCCACGTCGCGTCGCTCAGGCCGGCCAGCGTCGGCTCGCGACGTTGCGCCAGCACGTACACCGGGTCGTCGAGCAGGTGATGCAGCCGCAGCCCTGAGGGCTCGGGCTCGGTCTCCTCGTAGCGGAAGATGATCGCGACATCCACCTTGCCGGTGCGCAGCATCTCGATCGCCTCGGGCGGATGCGTGTCGATCAGGCTGATCTCCAGGCCCGGGTGCCTGGCGGCGAGGGTGGCGGCCGCCGGCGGGACGAGCGACCCGATCGCGGACGCGAACGCCGCCAGGCGGACCCGCCCGGCGCTCAGCCCGACATGGGCGGACAGCTCCGCGTCGGCGGCGTCGATGCGGCCGAGGATCTCGCCCGCGCGCTCGGCCAGCAGCTGCCCCGCCGGGGTCACGCGGATGCCGCGCCCGACGCGTTGCAGCAGCTGCGCGCCGGTCTCGGCCTCGAGCCTGCCCAGGTGGTGGGTCACCGAGGGCTGGGAGTAGTTGAGCTCCTTGGCGGCGGCGGTAACCGATCCGAGGCGCGCGACGGCCTCGATTATGCGCAGGCGGGTGACATCGAGCATGCATCAACTCTATCTATGGATGACGCAGAAAGTTGGCATTGGACGCATGTGACCCCGGTCGGCAGGCTCCCGAGCCATGACCACCACACAGACACTCCCCGACACCGACCTGGCCCTGCTGGTCGACGGCGTCCGGGCCGCCGTCGCCGCCCACGCAGGGTGGTCCGAGACCGCGCAGAACGTCGCCGAACACCTCCGACGCCACCTGCCGACACCGGACGTGCTGACCGAGGAGGAGCGTGCCGGCTCGCCGGACGAATACCGCGGCCACACGCTGTACGTCGAGCCCGACGGGTCGTTCTCGATCGTCGCGCTGGTGTGGCGCCCCGGCCAGCTGACGCGGATCCACGACCACACCACCTGGTGCGTGTTCGGCGTCATCCAGGGTGTCGAGCATGAGGAGCTGTTCGACGCCGACGGCAACATGATCGGGCGCAGCGACAACCACGTCGGCGACGTCAGCGGCTTCGCGCCGCCCGGCGACATCCACCGCGTCCACAACACGGGCGACACCACCGCGATCTCGATCCACATCTACGGCACCGACGTCACGCGTCTCGGGTCGAGCGCCCGGCGCTACTACGACTGACCTCGAACAAGACCACAAGGAGAGCCATGTCACTCGTCCGGATCCAGAACTTCGCAATCTCACTCGACGGCTTCGGCACCGGTGAGGGCCGTGACGCCGAGGCACACTTCGGTCATGCCGGGGACAGGCTGCACCAGTGGATGTTCGCCACCCGGTCGTGGCAGGCCGGTGGTGGCGGGGGCATCGACGACGCCTTCGTGCGGCTGTTCGACCCGGGGATCGGGGCCGAGATCATGGGGGCCGCGAAGTACGGCCACCCCGGATGGCACGAGGACCCCGAGTGGAAGGGCGCGTGGGGTCCCAACCCGCCGTTCCACACCCCGGTCTTCGTGCTCACGCATCACACCCGCCCGTCGATCGAGATGGAGGGAGGCACGACGTTCCACTTCCTCGACGCATCGCCTGCCGAGGCGCTCGATGCCGCGCGCGAGGCCGCCGACGGCAAAGACGTGCGCATCGGCGGGGGTCCCACCGTGGTCCGCGACTTCCTCGCTGCCGGGCTCGTGGACCACATGCACACCGTGGTGGTCCCGATCCTGCTCGGCCGGGGCGTGCGGCTCTGGGACGGGCTGGAGGGCCTCGAGACGGACTACGACATCGAGGCCGCCTCCTCGCCCAGCGGCGTCACGCACATGACCTTCACCCGCCGGGAGAACGCACGATGAGCAAGGTGCTGCTAGCTGGTCGACGAGATCCGCCTGCACGTGGCGCCGATCATCCTCGGAGGCGGCCGTGCGCTGTTCGCCGGCGTCCGCCCGGACCTGCGGCTGATCCCGCGCGAGGCGACCGTGGAGCCGCTGGCCACCCACCTGACCTACGAGGTCGACAACTCCCATGCCGGGTAGCGGCCGCCGCGGGCCGATAGGCGCGAATGCAACGCCTCATAATGTGCGTTATGGAAACCTGAACCGCGAATCCGGCACGAAACCCCCCCAAATGTCGGGCTCTGGGCTCGTCGCGGTTAGCACGAGGTGCCGATGGGGATAGGTCAGACATATGGCGCCCGACGCAGGAGCCGCACTGGCCGACGAAGCGACGCAGCGGTGCGGACCGGCGCTCGAGGCCCAGCTGCTGGAAGGACTGCGGCGTGACGAGCCCGGCGCGCGCGCCAGGCTGATCGAGCACCACATGCCGCTCGCCCGGCGCCTGGCGGCGCGCTACCGCCACTCCGGTGAGTCGCTGGATGATCTGGTGCAGGTGGCGTGCCTGGGCCTGATCAAGGCCATCGACCGCTACGACGCCGCGGCCGGCCCGTTTCCGCGCTTCGCCGTGCCCACGATCACCGGCGAGCTCAAGCGCCACTTTCGCGACAAGGGCTGGGGCATCCGCGTGCCGCGCGACCTGCAGGAGCGGGCCATGAGCATCGGTGACGCCGTCGACCACCTGTCCACCGAGCTCGGCCGGTCTCCGACACCCCGCGACGTGGCCAGCTTCACCCGCCTGTCGCTCGAAGACGTGCTCGAGGCGATGGACGCCGCCAGCGCGTACGCCCCGATGAGCCTGGACTCGCCGCAGCCCGGCGGCGAGGACGACGACGACCACGCGCTGGTGCACCATCTGGGCGACGAGGACCCTGGCTACGGCATCGCCGAGCTGCGGCCGGTCGTGGCGCCGGCAGTGCGTGCGCTGCCCCGGCGCGAGCGCGAGATCCTGCGCCTGCGCTTCGTCGAGGATCTGACCCAGACCGAGATCGCCGACCAGGTCGGCATCTCCCAGATGCACGTCTCGCGGCTGCTGCGCCGCTCGCTGGACAAGCTCACCCGCGCCACCGCCGGCGCGGCTGCAGTCCTCGACGCTGACTAGCGTCTAGCTGTGGCACATACCGAATTGCTGATTCTCGGCCTGCTGGTCGCGGTGGCCGGGCTGGCCGTGGTGGCACGCCTGGTGCGGGTTCCGTACCCGATCCCGCTGACCATCGGCGGTCTGGCGCTGGGCTTCACCCCCGGGCTGCCGGAGGTGACGCTGGACCCCGATGTGGTGCTGCTGATCTTCCTGCCGCCGCTGCTCTACAGCGCCGCGTTCTTTGCCAACCTGCGCGAGCTGCGGGCCAACCTGCGGCCGATCACGGGGCTGGCCGTCGGCCTGGTGGCGGGCACGATGGCCGTGGTGGCCGTGATCGGGCACGAGATCATCGGGCTGCCGTGGGCCGCCGCGTTCGTGCTCGGCGCCGTGGTCTCGCCCGCGGATGCGGTGGCCCCCGCCGAGATTCTGCGCCGGCTGAACGTGCCCAGGCGCGTGATCACCATCGTCCAGGGCGAGAACCTGACCAACGACTGGACCGCCCTCGTGGCCTACAAGTTCGCGGTCGCGGCGGTGGTCACGGGCAGCTTCTCGCTGCTCGAGGCCGGGCCCAAGTTCGTGTTCACCGGCGTCGGCGGGATCGCCATCGGCGTGACGGCGGGCATCGTGATTTCCGCCGTGCGCCGGCGCGTGGACGACCCGCTGACCGACATCACGATCTCGCTACTGACCGCGTACGCCGCCTACCTGCCGGCCGAGGAGGTGGGCGCGTCGGGCGTGATCGCGGCCGTGACGGTGGGCGTGTGGCTGGGTTGGCGGTCCTCCGAGCTGACCGACCACACCACGCGGCTGCAGCTGAACGCCATCTGGGGCGTGCTGCAGTTCCTGCTCAACGCCTTCCTGTTCGTGCTGATCGGGCTGCAGCTGCCCGTGGTGCTGGACAACCTGACCGGACGCTCGGCGGGCGAGCTGGCGGGCTACGGCGCGCTCGTGGCGGGGACGGTGATCGTGGTGCGGATGGTGTGGGTGGCCGCGTTCGCCTACCTGCCGCGGCGGATCCGCGGCCGCCTGGCGGGCGAGCAGGTGCACCAGCCGGCCAGCGAGACCGCGCTGGTGGCCTGGTCGAGCATGCGCGGCGCGGTCTCGCTGGCGGCGGCCCTGGCCATCCCGCTGGAGGTCGATGGCGGCGGCCCGTTCCCCGAGCGCGACCTGATCATCTTCCTGGCCTTCTGCGTGATCCTGGCGACGCTGGTCGGGCAGGGCCTTGCGTTCCCCGCCGTGATCCGCGCCGTGGGCGTGGAGGACGACACGCGCGACCAGGACGAGGAGCTGAACGCGCGGCTGGAGATCGCCTTCGCCGCCATCGACCGGATCGAGGCGATCGCCGACGAGGATTGGGTGTTCGAGGGCACGGCCGACCGCGTTCGGCGGCTCTACGAGTACCGCCAGCGCCGCTTTCGCTCGCAGGTGCAAGGCAGCGAGGCCGACGACGACGACACCGACTACGAGGCGCGCGCGGACGGCTACCGGCGGTTCATGGGCGAGGTGATCGGCGCCGAGCGCAGGCGGCTGCGCGCCCTGCGCGACGAGGGCGCCATCACCGACGAGGTGCGCCGGACGATCGAGCGCGACCTGGACCTCGAGCAGGCCCGGCTGGACCCGTCCTAGGGCCTGGGCGCCACGAACAGGCTCTGCGTGGCGCGCCCGATCATGCCGTCGCGGTCGCGCAGCATCGTGTCCGACATGCCCACGCCGTCGGTCTCGGCGTAGGTCGCGGCCTCCAGTCCCACCCACTCCCCGCGCGGGATGCCGGCGCAGCGTCACCGACACGTCGGCGTTGATGAACATCCAGCGGCGATAGTCCAGCGGCGAGCTGACCCCGTTGCCGGAGTCGGCCGACGTGAGCACGCGATGCAGCGCGCTGGGTTCCTCCCCCGCCACCAGCGGGACGAGCATGCGCATCCAGGCCAGCGCCGGGCCCGGCTCGGTCCAGGCGCCGTACACGAAACGGGTGTCCATGGCCGTGTGGTAGCCCGTGTCCTGCCCTGTCGGCATGAAGCCGTGCTCATGAGCGGCATCGGGCCCCCCCACCTCCGGCGGCTCCGGCGTAGCGGCGTCCAGCTCCATCGGCTCGGTGGTGCGCACGCGCCAGGCCCGGGCGCGCACGATCGGCTTGTCCTGGTGGCTGATCACCCCCTCCACCAGCTCGACGCTGCGCCCCGGCCGCACGACCTCGGCGGACACGCTCAGATGGTCGATCGGGACCGGGCGCAGAATCTCGAAGGTGGCGCGGCTGAGCCGGCCCGTCTCCAGCCCACCCGCCGCGTCCAGCTCACGTCCGAGCAGCGCGCACGGCGGCCCGGCGTGCTGGCTGCCCGGATCCCACGGCCCGCGGGTGAGCTCGGTGGCGCGGTAGGCGTCGCCGTCCCGCACGTAGAAGGCGGCGGGATCTTCGGCTCGGTCGCTCGACACAACTCGATCCTACGGTCTGCCAGACTGGCGAGCCGTGGCCAAGCAGAGGCAGATGAAGATGCAGATGCAGGCGGGCGCGCTACAGGCGATCCCGCTGCTGGAGAGCCGGACCGACGAGCAGCTGAGGAGCGAGTCCAAGCACCGGGTAGCGGCAAAGGCCCTGCTGGGCGCCCGCGCGGCCGAGAAGTACGACGCCAAGGCCGCCCGCGCCTACTTCAACGAGGCACTGGCCGGCTGTCACCCGCAGGAGCGCCCCGCGCTGAGGCAGATGATGCAGGCGTCCATGGCCCTGGCCGAGCGCCGTCCCGACGATCTGAAGGCCGCAGTCGAGAAGCTCGGCCAGGCGCCGCCGTCCGGTCGCCAGCTGTTCCTGCTGCGCGTCATGGGGTTGGTGGCCCCGCCGCCCGGCGCCGGCGCGCTGATGCGCGTCCGCGGCGCGGCGATCCTGATCGCAGCGGTGGTGGTGCTCGTCGCCCTGGGCTTCGGCCTGGCCAAGCTGGTGGCGCTGCCCTTCGGCGGCGTCGGCCTGATCGGCGGTCTGCTCGGCGGCCTGCTCATCGTGGCCGCCGTGCTCGGCTTGCTGGCGTTGTTCGGCCGTCGCCGCCAGGCGAAGGCCGCGGCGCAACGCGCTGGCTAGCGCTCCGAGACCTTCGTCTTGCTGATCACGACCGGCTCGAGCGGGGTCCCCGCCCCGCCGCTCGAAGGATCTCCCATCCGGCCGATGCGCTCGACCACCGAGAGGCCCTTCGACACCCTGCCCAGCGTTGCGTACTCGGGGGCCAGGCCCGGCGCCTCCCCGGTCACCACGAAGAACTGGCTGCCTGCCGTCCCGGCGGGCTCCGCCTCGGTCTTGGCCATCGCGACCATGCCGCGCTTGTAGACGGTGTCGGCCGGCGGCTTGTCGACGGTCGAGTAGCCGGGCCCGCCCTGTCCGGAGCCGGTCGGGTCGCCGCCCTGGACCACGAACCCGGGCACGATGCGGTGGA
Organism: uncultured Solirubrobacterales bacterium; assembly: GCA_963750365.1. GTDB lineage: Bacteria > Actinomycetota > Thermoleophilia > Solirubrobacterales > Thermoleophilaceae > JAAYBF01. The sequence goes on along the minus strand of CAVVQE010000002.1, from coordinate 1,087,571 downwards.
ACATGGTGGCGTCGAAGAAGCCCTTGCGCGCGAGCCAGACGAACGAGGCGGCCGTCGCGGGTGCAGCGGCCTGGTCCACGCGGATGGTGAAGGCGCCGCAGTTGGTCGTGAAGCTGACGTCGTAGAGCCTGCCGGCCGCCAGGTTGGCGCCAGGGGGCCGCTTGAGGCTGCCATCCGCCCTGGGAGCGGGCGCCTTTACGCGGCGGCAGCCGCTGGCCGCCGCCTGCTTGGCCGCAGCCGTCGTCCCCGTGTCCGGAGCGGTCTGGGCGGAGCCGCCTGCCTCGTCGCCGCCGCACCCGGCAAGCACCAGCACGCCGACCAGTCCGAACAGAATCGCGCTTCGCACGCAGCGCACAGTAGCCAGGCTCGTTCGCCCCCCGTAGGTTGTGCTCTCCCACGTGCCAGCCCTCTCCCCCCTCCTCGACAACTACGACCAGCTGATCCTCGATCTGGATGGCTGCGTGCGCGTGGGTGACGATGCCGTGCCCGGCTCCCCCGAGGCCATCGCCGCGTTGCGCGCGGCCGGCAAGCGGGTTGCGTTCGCCACCAACAACTCGTGGCAGTCGGGCGAGGAGCAGGTCCAGAGCCTGTGGGGCATCGGCGTTCAGGCGTCGCTGGCCGACGTGGTCACCGTCGGCGGCGCCCTTCAGCACCTGCTGGCCGAGACGCGTGGCGGCCAGGCGGCCTTCGTGATCGGCGCCGAGGCGCTGCAACGCCATGTCATCGACGCGGGTCTGAGCATCGTGAACGGCACGGGACGGGCCGACACGGCCCAGGTGGTCGTGGTCGGCGGCACCGACCGCTTCGACTACACGCTCCTACGCGAAGCCGCGTGGGCCGCGCGCCGCTGCGGCGACCTGCTGGCGACGGCACGCGACCCCACGTTGCCGATGCCCGACGGCCCGTGGCCGGGCACCGGAGCGCTGGTGGCGGCCGTGGAGGTGGCCTCGGGGCAGACGGCCACCACCGTCGGCAAGCCCGAAGCGCAGCTGATGCTCACCGCGCTGGACCGCCTCGGCGAGGGCCGCACGCTTGTGGTTGGCGACCGGCTGGACTCGGACGTGGCGGCCGCCAGCGCGGCCGGACTGGACGCTGCACTGGTGCTGAGCGGCCCGACCACCGGGCAGGCCGCGGCGGACGGCCCTCAGCCCGTGGCCACCGCGGGCTCGCTGGCCGAGCTGGTCGGCGTCAGTAGCTCGTAGTCCACGCCAAGCAAGCGGCACGCATCGGGCGTGACCATGAGCCCCGCCGCGGCAGCCGCCCTGAGCCCGTCGACGGGCTCGACCCCGCGCTGCTCGTGCAGGTGGGCCGCGCACGCCGCGGCGACGAAGTCGGTATGGCGGTTGCCGTGTAGCGCCACCGCCCCGCTGGCGCGCAGCTCGGTGCGCAACAGGCCCAGGATCTCGTCCAGGGCCGGGCCACCGTCGGCGGTCACCGGGACGGGCACGTGATGCCACTCCAGCCCGACCGTTTCGTACGCCTGCAGGTTGTGGCGCGTGGCCATCGTGCTGACCACCGTGCGAACGCGCCGCTGGCGCAGCCAGGCCAGCTCTCCCTCGCGTCGATTGGGACGGTGGCTGCGGCCCCCTCCTCCAGGCCGCTCGAGGGCAACCAGCTTGCGCGGCCGGGCCCACCAGATTCTGCGCGGCTCGATCATCTCGGTCCTCCTTGGGTTGGCGTGTCACCCCGTAGAGGCCCGGCAGGGGCCGGTCTCGCCCCCCGGCCTAAACTGGCGCACATCCGACGGCTGCTGGTTCTCTGCAATCCGACGGCCGCCGGCGGGCGCGCCGTGCGTCGCCTGCCCGAGGTCGAGACCGAGCTGCGCCGCCTGGGCGCGGACTTTCACACCGAGCAGACGCTGGACGCCGCGCACGCCCACGAGCTGGCCCGCGAAGCCGGGCTGGAAGGCCAGACGGTGGTGTCGGTGGGCGGGGACGGCCTGCTGCGCCCGCTGGCGGCGGCACTGCGCGACACCGACGGCGCGCTGGCGGTGGTGCCCGCGGGGCGCGGCAACGACTTCGCGCGCGTGCTCGGGGTGCCTGAGGACCCGGTCGCGGCAGCCCGCATCGCGGTCGGGGGCACCGAGCGCATGATCGACGTGGCCGACGCGAACGGCGAGACCTACATCGGCATCGCCAGCCTGGGCTTTGACTCCGACGCCAACCGGATCGCCAACGAGTCGCGCGTGATCCGGGGCAACCTGGTCTACCTGTACTCCGCGCTCCGCGCGCTCGCCTCCTGGCGCTGCGCCTCCTTCACGCTGACCGTGGACGGCGAGCGCCACGAGCTCCGCGGCTACTCCGTGGCGGTGGCCAACTCGCGCGCCTACGGCGGCGGCATGTACATCGCCCCCCAGGCCGAGCTGGACGACGGGCTGCTCGACGTGGTGGCCATCACCGAGGTCTCGCGGCCGCGCTTCCTGATGAACCTGCCGCGCGTGTTTCGCGGCCGGCACATAAACGACCCGATCGTGTTCACGCATCGCGGCGCCGAGATCACGGTGGACGCCGAGCGCCGCTTCCGCGTGTACGCCGACGGCGACCCGATCGCCGATGTGCCCGTGACGATGACGGTGGCCCCGCGCTGCCTGCGGGTGATCGGGCCCTCGTGAGCCCGAGCCTGACCCGTGGCGCCGCCCGGACGGTGCGCACGCTGTCGCGACGCCTGGGCCGCGGCGGCGGCACGACGCTGCCCGGCCGCCTGCTGCTCCGGGCCGACCCGGACGCGCTTCAGGCCATGGCAGGCGAGCTGGACCAGGGCTCGGTGCTGATCTCGGCGACCAACGGCAAGACCACCACCGCGGCCATGGTGGCCGCCATCCTCGAGGCCGACGGGCGCTCGCTGGTGCACAACCGCGCCGGCTCGAACATGGGCTGGGGCGTGGCCACCGCGCTGCTGGACGCCCGCAGCGGGCGCGGCCAGATGGGCCTGTTCGAGGTCGACGAGGCCTGGCTGCCCGCCGTGGCCAAGGCGCTGCGCCCGCGCGCCTACCTGCTGTCGAACCTGTTTCGCGACCAACTGGACCGCTACGGCGAGCTGGAGATGCTCGCCGACCGCTGGGCGGCCCTGGTGGCCGGCGAGGCCGGCGCGGAGGACCGCCCGATCCGGTTCGTGCTGAACGCCGACGACCCGCTGGTGGCCGATCTGGGGCGCGGCCACGACGGGGCCGTCTACTTCGGTGTCGGCGATCGTTCGCAGGCGCTCCCGGAGCTGCAGCACGCGGCCGACTCCAAGCACTGCCGCAACTGCGGCTCGCCCTACACGTACGAGGCCGTGTTCATGGGTCACATCGGCCACTACCGCTGCCCTGGCTGCGGGCGCGAGCGCCCGGCGCCCGCCGTCGAGGCCACCACGGTCGAACTGCACGGCATGACGGGGGCCCGCGTAGAGCTGGCGACCCCCGCCGGCGCCCTGGAGCTGAACCTGAAGCTGCCGGGGCTGTACAACGTCTACAACGCGGTCGGGGCGGTGGCGCTCGCGCTCGAGCTGGGTGTGCCCCTGGACACCGTGGGTCCCGCGCTCGAGGGCTTCGGCGGCGCGTTCGGGCGCGTCGAGACGATCGTCGTGGACGGTCGCCCGGTGTCGATCCTGCTGGTCAAGAACCCGGCGGGCGCGAACGAGGTGTTGCGCACGCTGACCCTCGAGGACGGGCAGGTGGACCTCTGGCTGGCCCTGAACGACCGGATCGCCGATGGGCGCGACGTGTCGTGGATCTGGGACGCCGACTTCGAGCTGCTGGCCGGCCGCGTCGGCATGTCACGTGCACGGGCACGCGGGCCGAGGAGATGGCGCTGCGGCTGAAGTACGCCGGCATCGATGCCGTCGCGGCGGTGGACCGTGAGCTGGGCTCGTCGCTGGACAGCGCCGTCGCCGCGGGGCGCGAAGCGGGGCGGCCGCTGTACGCCCTGCCCACCTATACCGCGCTGATCGACCTGCGCGAGCTGCTGGCCGACCGCGGGCTGGCGGGGCGGTGGGCGGATTGAGCGCGTCCGAGTGGGTATTCGGCTACGCGTCGCTCGTGCCCGACGGCGCCGGGGCGGGTGCGGTCGAGGCCGAGCTGGCCGGCCATCGCCGCACGCTGGGGGTGGCACACGACAACCGGCGCATCGTGCCGGGCTACAAGACCTACCACCGCCGTGACGACGGCTCGCGTCCCGACGTCTACGTGGCGTTCTTCGACCTCGAGGTGGCGCCCGGAGTGGCCGTGTCCGGGCTGGCGCTTCCGGTCGGGCCCGACCGCCTGGACGCGCTGGACAGGCGCGAGGCCAACTACGAGCGCGTGGACGTGACGGGCATGGTCACGGGCGTCACGGGCCGGGTCTGGACCTACATGGGCCGTGCCGAGAGCCGCGCGCGCCTGGCGCGCGGCCTGGCGGAGTGCACCGCGGTGGTCTCGCGGGACTACCTGGACAGGGTGCAGGCCGCCTTCCGCGCCCGGGGCAAGGCTGCCTACGCAGCGTTCGAGGCCAGCACCGAGACACACGGAATCCCGGCGCTGGAGCTGGACCGCCTGGATGTTCCCGCCGAGAGCACGGGCAGACGCGGCGGGCGGGCGGCATGAGCGCGGCCTGGCACGACGTGGAGTGCGCCGGCTACGCCGCCGATCTGCCGCTGTGGCGCGAGCTGGCGGACGAGCGCGGCGGCCCGGTGCTGGACATCGGGGCCGGCACCGGCCGGGTGGCGCTGGACCTGGCGGCCCGCGGCCACGAGGTGGTGGCGGTGGATCTCGAGCCCGACCTGGTCGCGGCCTGCCACGAGCGGGCCCGCGCCCGCTCGCTACCGGTGCGGGCGCTCGTCGGTGACGCACGCTCGCTGGCGCTGGGCTCACGCCACCCGCTGGCGGTCCTGCCGATGCAGGTGGCACAGCTGATGGGCAGCGACCAGGCACGCGCCGACATGCTGACCACGCTGCTCGGCGCATTGGAGCCCGGCGGCCTGGTGGCCGTTGCGCTGGCCGACCCGTTCGAGGGAACCCCCGCCGACGAGGCGCTGCCGCCGCTGCCTGACGTGCTCGAGGTCGACGGCTGGGTGCTGTCGTCCACGCCCGTGGCCGTGCGGCCGGTGGATGGCGCGGTTGCGATCGACCGTCGCCGCCAGTCAGTCTCGCCTGCCGGCGAGCTCACCGGCGAGGACGCCACGATCGTGCTCGACACCGTCGACGCCGACGCGCTGGCCCGCCAGGGCGCCGACGCCGGCTACGCGGTCCTCCCCCACCGTTCGGTGCCCGAGACGCGTGAGTACGTCGGCTCGACCGTGGTGTGCCTGGAGGCCCCGCGATGACGGCGACGCTGCGCGTGTGCGCGCTCTACCCCGAGCTCATGAACATCTACGCCGACCGGGGCAACATCGCCGTGCTGCGGGCGCGCTGCCAGTGGCGCGGCCTGGGCTTCCAGCTCGGCTCGGTCACGGTCGGTGAACCGCTGGCCCAGCACGACTACGACCTCTTCTACATGGGCGGCGGCCAGGACCGCGATCAGATCGCCGTGGCCGAGGACATGGCCGCCACCAAGCGCGACGCGCTGCACGCCGCGGCCGACCGCGGTGCCGCCGTGCTGGCTGTGTGCGGCGGCTATCAGCTGCTCGGGCACAGCTATCAGCTCGGCTCGCGCGAGCTGGCCGGCGTCGGCCTCGTGGGCCTGCGCACCGTGCGCGAGGAAGGGCCGCGGCTGATCGGCAACTGCGCCATCGAGGCGGATCTGGGCTCCGGCCCCCGCACGATCGCGGGCTTCGAGAACCACGGCGGGCGCACCTATCTGGACGATCCGTCGCTGGCGCTGGGACGCGTGCTGGCGGGCCACGGCAACAACGGCGCCGACGGCCTGGAGGGCGTCCACAGCCGCAACGTGATCGGGACCTACCTGCACGGACCGCTGCTGCCCAAGAACGTGTGGCTGGCCGATCGGCTGATCGAGCTGGCGCTGGGCATCGAGCTCGAGCCGCTGGACGACGAGCTGGAGGACGCAGCCCACGCCAGCGCCCGCCGCGCCGCCGGGGTCTGAGCGGGTGCTGATCCTGCTGGCGCCCTCGGAGGGCAAGACCGTGCCCGCCCGGGGCCCGGCGCTGGACCTGGCATCCCTGAGCTACGCGGATGAGCTGACGGCCACCCGCGCGCGCGTGCTCAAGGCGTTGGTCGCCCTCTCGGGCGGGCGTAGCCGCAAGCGCGCGCTGGACGCGCTGGGGCTGTCCAAGACCCAGGCTGGCGAGCTGGAGCGCAACGCCAACCTGCTGCACGCGCCGACCGCCCCCGCTGCAGAGGTGTATACCGGCGTGCTGTACCAGCACCTGGGGCTGGCCGAGCTGGGCCCGGCCGCCAGGCAGCGAGCTCGCGAGCGCGTGCTCGTGGCCAGCGCGCTCTTCGGTGTCGTGGCGCTGGGCGACCGGATCCCGGCTTACCGCCTGGCGATGGGCGCGCGCATCCCCGCGCTGCGAAAGGGGCTCCCCGCGCTCTGGCGACCCGCGCTGGCCGCGGCGCTGCCAGACGAACCGGGGCAGCTGGTCCTGGACCTCCGCTCCGGGTCGTACGCGACGGCCTGGGCGCCCAAGCGGGCCACGGTGGTGTCCATCCGCGCAGTGACGCCGGCCGGCAAGGTCATCTCGCACATGGCCAAGGCCACCCGCGGACGGGTGGCCAGGGCCGCACTCGAGGCGCGCTCCCTGCCGCGCGAGCCCGAGGCGGTGGCCGCGCTGGCCGGGCGCGGCGCGACGGTCTCGGAAAGCGCGAGCGGATGGACCGTCGAGGTGGTCGAGTCCTAACCGCCGCCGGCCTCCGATCGCGGCAGGCCGCAGTGCGGATCGACACGCTCAGGTCTATGTCAAAAACGCCGACGGGCACGCAAGATGCATGTCGGGAGAACAAGCTCCTTGCCAGGCGGGCAACTCCTCTTGACCCCACGACAAACGATGTGCGAGGCCAACAACGTTCTTGCCGTAGTTTCGAGGGAGTTGAAATGGACGGCACGCGATCGTCGCCACGCCACGGTCGTGCGGCGCGGGGACTGGCCGCTCCCGGTCGAGCCGTTACCGGCTGCCGGTCGAGCCGTCAGCGACTGCCGGTTGAGCCGAAGCCGGCCTCGCCGCGCGCCGTGTCCCCCAGCTCGTCGCTCTCGACCAGCGCCGGCGCCTCGTGGCGCACGATGACCAGCTGGGCGATGCGCTCGCCCGGCTCGACGGCGAACGGCTCCGCGCGGTCGGTGTTCAACAGCAGCACGCGCAGCTCGCCGCGGTAGCCCGCGTCGATCAGCCCGGGCGTGTTGACAAGCGTTATGCCGTGCTTTCGGGCCAGCCCCGAGCGCGGCAGGACCAGCCCGGCGTGGCCGGCGGGGATCGCCACCGCGATCCCGGTGCCCACCGCAGTCCGCTGGCCCGGGCCCAGCTCGGCGGCCTCCGCGGCGAAGAGGTCGAAGCCGGCGTCGTCGTCGTGGGCGCGGGCAGGCGGCGTGGCCGCCTCGTGGAGGCGCCGGAATCGCAGCTCCATCAGCGGCGGCCGTTGAGCGCGAAACGCTCGAAGCGGGCCGCGGCCACCGCGGGCACGCGGGCCCGCACCAGGACGCCGTCCGGCGTGTCCTCGCGCTCGACGTCGCCGGCCAGGTCGTGCAGCTCTGACAGCGAGCCCCCCTCGCCGTAGGGCAGCAGCAATTCCATCGGGCGGAGGGTGGCCAGGAACCGGCCCTCGATGGCCTCGCGCAGCGCGTCCAGGCCCTCGCCCGTGGCGGCCGAGACCTGGACGGCCTTCGGAAACCGGAACGAGAGCTCGCGGCGGCGCTCGGCGTCGAGCAGGTCGGCCTTGTTCAGCGCCAGCACCACGGGCACCTCTGCCGCGCCGATCTCCTCGAGCACCTCCTCCACCGCGGAGAGCATGTCGCGTAGCTCGTCCTCGTCGGCGGACGCGTCGGCCACGTGCACCAGCAGGTCGGCGCCCATGGCCTCCTCCAGCGTGGCGCCGAAAGCCTCGACCAGCTGATGCGGCAGCTTGCGGATGAACCCGACGGTGTCGGTCATCAGGTAGCCGCGGCCCGAGATCTCGAACGAGCGCGTGGTGGGATCGAGCGTGTGGAACAGGCGGTCGCGTACGCCGACCTCGGCGCCCGTAAGAGCGTTCAGCAGCGTGGACTTGCCGGCGTTGGTGTAGCCCGCCAGCGCCACCGTTGGCAGCCCGGCGCGCTCGCGCTCGTTGCGCATCGTCTGGCGCACGCCCTTCGTGCGGTCCAGCCGGCGACGCAGCGCGGCGATCCGTGATCGCGCGAGGCGGCGGTCGGTCTCGATCTGGGTCTCGCCCGGGCCCCTGGTGGCGATGCCGCCGCCGGTCGAGCCGCCGAGGCGCTCGAGGTGAGTCCACAACCCCCGCATGCGGGCCATGTTGTACTCCAGCTGGGCCAGCTCGACCTGAAGCTTGCCCTCGGCTGAGCCGGCGTGGTCGGCGAAGATGTCCAGGATCACCGCTGTGCGGTCGATCACCGGCGTGTCGATGGCGGCCTCCAGGTTGCGCTCCTGGCGCGGCGCCAGCTCGTCGTCGACGGCCACGATGTTGGCGTCGCTGGCCTTGATCGCCTGCTTGAGCTCGGCCAGCTTGCCCTTGCCGAAATAGCGGTCGGGGTCCGGCGTCTGGCGCTTCTGGGTCATGCTGCCGGCCACGGCGACGCCGGCGGTGCGCAGCAGCTCGCCAAGCTCGCTCAGATCGTGCTCCTCGGGGCCCGCAGCGATCAACAGTGCGCGCTGGCGCGCTCTGCGGTTGCGGATGCCGTAGCCGTTGTGCACTCCCCACGAGTGTACGGGGCATCTAGGATTGCCCCGTGAGGGTCTTCGTGACGGGAGCCACGGGCTTCATCGGCGGGCGCACCGCCCGCCTGCTGGCCGGGCGTGGCGACCACGTGGTCGCCCTGGTGCGCGACCCCGTCAAGGCGAACGCGCTGGCCGACGCAGGCGTGGAGCTGCTCGAGGGCGATCTGGGCTCCCTCGAGGCCATCGCCGCGGGCGTCCGCGGCGCTGACGCCGTGGTGCACGGGGCTGCGATCTACAAGATCGGGATAACGGCCGACGAGCGCGAGGAAATGTTCGACGCCAACGTCCGTGGTACCGCGCGGGTGCTGGACGCGGCCATCGAGGCCAACGTGCCGCGGATCGTGCACGTGTCGTCCGTGGTCGCCTTCGGCGACACGGGCGGCGCCACGGTGACCGAGGAGCACGTGCGCGACCACCGTCGTTTCTCGTCGTTCTACGAGGAGACCAAGGTGCTGGCGCATGAGATCGCAGACGAGCGGATCGCCCGCGGCGCCCCGATCGTGCTGGTCCAGCCGGGCGGCGTCTACGGGCCCGGCGACCATTCGCAGCTGGGCACGATGATCCACCAGGCGGCCACCGGAAAGCTGAAGCTGAAGATGCTGCCCCACGCCGGCTACCTGATGGCCTATGTGGACGACGTGGCTGCCGGCATCGTCCAGGCCCTCGACGAGGGTCGAGTCGGCGAGTCCTACGTGCTGGGCGGTGAGTGCGTGACCATGGGCGAGCTGGTCGACCGCGCCGCCGCCGTGGCCGGCCGCAAGGGCCCGCGGGCGACGCTGCCGACCCCGCTGATCAAGGCCTCGGCCCCGCTCGGGCGCTTCGTGGGTCCGCTGATGGGCTTTCCCCCGAACCTCCGCGAGCTGATCCGCTCGTCCGACGGCGTGACCTACTACGCCGACGACACCAAGGCCCGCGAACAGCTCGGTTACAGCTCGCGTCCGCTGGACGCCGGGCTGCGCGAGACGATCGACTCCTACTAGCCGCCCAGGCTCTGGCGCAGGCGCTCGACCGCCTCGGCGAGCCGCTCGTCCTCGACCGTCAGCGAGATGCGGAAGAAGCCCTCGCCGCTCTGGCCATAGGCGCCGCCCGGCGAGACCACCACGCCCGACTCCTCTAGCACCAGCTCGCAGTACGACGCCGACGTGTGTCCCTCGGGGACCGGCGCCCAGATGTAGATCGTGGCCTTCGGCGTGGCCACGTCCACGCCGATCTCGCGCAGGGCGCCGACCACCAGGTCGCGGCGGCGCTGGTAGACGGCGCTCATCTCCTTGGGGATGTGGTCGCCCTGGTCGAGCGCCGCCGCCCCGGCCAGCTGGACCGCCTCGAACATGCCGGAGTCGATGTTGGTCTTGAGCTTCCAGTACGCCTCGACGGCCTCGGCGTTGCCCACCAGCGCGCCGATCCGCCAGCCGGTCATGTTGTAGCCCTTGGACAGCGAGAAGATCTCGACGCCCACGTCCTTGGCCCCGGGGGTCTCCAGGAAGCTCGGCGCCACGTAGCCGTCGAAGGTGGTCTCGGTGTACGACGCGTCGTGCACCACCAGGATGTCGTTGGCGCGCGCGTAGTCCACGACCCGCTCGAAGAACCCGTCCGGGACCACGGCGCCGGTCGGGTTGTTGGGGTAGTTCAGGTACATCAGGCGGCTGCGTTCGGCGTCCCGGCCCGCGATGGCGTCCAGGTCGGGCACGAAGCCCAGTTCGGGCACCAGCGGCATCAACACCGCCTCCGCTCCGGCCAGCAGCGGCCCGCCGGTGTAGACGGGGTAGCCCGGATCGGATGCCAGCGCGGCGGTCCCCGGGTCCAGGAAGGCCAGGTTGATGTTGAAGACGCATTCCTTCGCGCCCAGGGCAGGCACGATCTCGGTCGCGGTGTCCAGCTCGACCCCGAAGCGCCGCTGGTAGAAGCGCGCGAAGGCATCGCGCAGCTCGGGGCGGCCGCGATTGGAGGGGTACTGGTGCGTGCCCGGGTCGTGCGCGGCCGCGGCCAGCGCGTCTGGCACCAGCTCCGGCGTCGGCGTATCCGGATCGCCGATGCCCAGGCTGATCACGTCGACGCCGGCCGCCTTCTTGGCGTCGATCTTGCGCGACAGCTCGGCGAACAGGTACGGGGGCAGGCGGTCCAGGCGCTCACTGGTCTTCATGCGCGTCACTCTATGGACGGCGGCTAGAGGCCGCGCAGCGACGCCACGAAGTCTTCACTCAGCTGGCCCGAGTACACCGGCAGCGCCCAGCCGGTCAGGTCCACGTGCAGGTCCTCACCGACCGCCACCTCGAGCTCACCGCCGTCGAGCTTCACCGTCACGGGGCTGTCCGCCCCGCGCAGCACCGCCGCCACCGCCGCCCCGGTCGCGCCGGTGCCAGACGACATCGTCTCCCCCACCCCGCGCTCGAAGATCCGCGCTCGGATCTCGGCGTCGCCGGTCTGGCGCCAGAAGGAGACGTTGGTGCGGTTCGGAAACAGCGGGTGGCGCTCGATCGGCGCCCCGAGCGGCTCAAGCGCCAGCTCGTCGAGGTCCCCGCCCCACTCGATCGCGCACTGCGGGTTGCCGATCGAGACGAACTGGAACGAGATCTCGCGACCATCCAGCTCCAGCGTCCCGGCGCCGTCAGCTGCCCCCGACGGGTAGGAGTCGGACGTCAGCGTGGCGCGGCCCATGTCCACGCTACAGGTGGCCGGGCCGGTGATCTTCGGGCGCACTTCCCCGGCCGCCGTCCGGATCGAGAACGTGTCGGAGTCCGTCCAGCCGTTGCGGCGTAGATACATCACGGCCTCGCGCACGCCGTTGCCGGAGAGCTCGGCCTCCGAGCCGTCGGGGTTGAAGATGCGCAGCGAGGCCACCATTCCCCGCTCTTCGGTCCGGGCGAGCAGCAGGATGCCGTCGGCCCCGACCCCGGTGTGGGGCGCGCAAAAGGCCTCGATGCGGGCAGGCGTCAGCTCGAACGACAGCGCGTCCGCCTCGATGACCGCGTAGTCGTTGCCCAGCGCCTGCCACTTCTCGAATCGCACGGCCGGGACCCTAGTCGAGCTCTGTCGCGGCGGCCTGGGCGATCGACGCTGCTAGCGCCGTGGTCTCGCGGCCTGTCACGTCGGTGAGCCGCACCCCGTCGAGCTTGCGCATCCAGGTCAGCTGGCGGCGGGCGTAGTTGCGCGTGCGGCGCTTCATGGCGTCCACGTCCCCCGCCAGCAGCTCGTCGAAGCCAAGCGCGTAGCGGGCCGTGCGCGAGATCCCTGCCGAATGGGCGCGGCGCACCTCGTCGGCGGCACCCGCCGCCAGCATCGCGTCCACGCGCTTGTCGATGGCGGTGTAGAGGGGCTCGCGCTCCATGGTCAGCCCGACCAGGAGCGTCGGATGGCGCGTTTCGGCGGTCCACAGCTGCGAGCCGTCGCCGCGGCGCGGCGGCTCCTGGCCCATCTCCAGCAGCTCCAGCGTGCGCACCAGGCGCTTGCCGTCGCCGGGATCGGTGTCCGCCGCAAGCTCGGGTCTGCGTGTCGCCAGCTCGGCGTGCAGCGCCTGCGGGCCCTCGGCGGCGAGCCGTTGCTCCAGGCGGCTACGCAGCTGGGCGGGCGGGGCCGGCGCCAGATCCAGCTGGGCCAGCGCGGCGCGCAGGTACAGGCCGGTGCCCCCGACCACGATCGGCGTGCGCCCGGACTCCAGCACGGCGTCCACCTCGGCGTGGGCACGCTCCATGTAGCGGCCCGCGGAGTACTCCTGGTCCAGCGGCACGTAGCCCACCAGCCGGTGCTCCAGACGCGCGCGCTCCGCTGCGGTCGGCGCTCCGGTAAGCACCTCGAGGCCCTGATAGACCTGAAGGGCGTCCGCCGAGATGGCCACGGCATCCCCGCCGCGTTCGCGCAGCTGATCGGCCACGGCCACCGCCAGCGCCGTCTTGCCGACGCCGGTCGGGCCGAAGACCGCGATCACCGGTACGGCCACGGGCTAGCCGATGCGCGAGAGCAGGCGCTCGGAGCCCGCCAGCGTCTGGCTGGTGGCCGACTCGATCTGGACGTCGACCATCTCGCCCGGAGCGGCCAGGCCGGTGAAGTGGACGGTCTTGTTGTGGCGTGTGCGCCCGCGCAGGCGGTCCTCGTCGGTGCGTGACGTGCCCTCCACCAGCACCTCCATCGACCGGCCTACGAACCGCTGCGAGCGCTCGTGGGCGCGTCGCTGCACCACCTCCAGCAGGCGGGCCATGCGCTCGCGCTTGGCTTCGTGAGGCACCTGACCGGGCAGCTCGGCCGCGGTGGTCTCACGACGGGGCGAGTAGATGAAGGTGAACGCGGAGTCGTAGCCCACCTCCTCGGCCACCTCGAGGGTCTCGCCGAACTCGGCGTCGGTCTCCCCCGGGAAGCCCACGATGATGTCGGTGGTCAGCGCCACGTCGGGCACAGCGGCGCGGATCATGGCCACCCGCTCCATGTAGCGCTCGCGGTCGTACGTGCGGCGCATGGCTTTCAGCACCCGCGAGGATCCGGCCTGCAGCGGCAGGTGGATGTGCTCGCACAGCGACTCCAGCTCCACGTGCGCCGCCACCACGTCCTGGCGCATGTCCTTGGGGTGCGGGCTGGTGTAGCGGATGCGGTCGATGCCGTCGATGGCGTCGACCATGGCCAGCAGCTCGGCGAAGCTGGTCTTGGCGCCGGAAGATCGTCGGTGCGTTGCTCGGCCAAGCACCGCTTGGCCTGCGCTCCTCCCGCTGGGTAGGTCGCGGCCGTAGGAGTTCACGTTCTGGCCCAGCAGGGTGACCTCGCGCACCCCGTCCGCGGCCAGCCGCTCGGCCTCGGCCACCAGCTCGTGCGCCGGGCGCGAGACCTCGCGTCCGCGCGTCGACGGCACGATGCAGTACGCGCACTTGCAGTTGCACCCGACCGAGATCTGTATCCAGCCCTGGAAGTCGCGGGCGCGCCGCATCGGCAGATGTCCGCTGAAGCCCTCGAACTCGAAGTAGCCCTGTGCGGTCAGGCTGTCGGAGGTCAGGAACTCGGCGAGCTTGTGCACCTGGCCCGGCCCGAAGGCCACGTCCACGAACGGGAACAGCTCGAACACCTGCTCCTTCATCGACTGCGACCAGCAGCCGCCTACTCCGATCACGCGCTCGGGGTTCTCGGCCTTGAGTCGCTTGGCCTCGCCCAGGTGACCCACCAGCCGTGTGTCCGCCTTCTCGCGGATCGAGCAGGTGTTGAACAGGATCAGGTCGGCGCCGTCGCGGGCGCCGGCCTCGGCGTAGCCGAGCGACTCGAGCATGCCCTTCATGCGCTCGGAGTCGTGCTCGTTCATCTGGCACCCGAAGGTGGTCAGGTGGTAGCTGGGCATCGGCGGGACTGTATCTCCCCCGTTCAGAACGCCTGGACGTAACACTTCAGGGCGTACGGCCCGCGTTCACTCTCTACGCTTGGTCGCCGCACGGACGCGCTCGTGCGACGCCGATGACTCGCCGCACCGCAGCCCTAGCCGCCGTGGCGGCCGTGATGCTCGCCGCCGGCGTGGCCGCGGTGCTGGTCACTTCGCGCGAGGACGGCAGTCGCACACCCGCGCCGGGGTCGACCACCGCCAAGCCCCCGCAGGTGCCCGGCTCGCCGATGCCGGCGCCTCGCAGCGACGTGGCCGACACCCGCCTGGCGGCGCTGGGCGCACGCGGCCCGCTGATCGGCCTGGCCGACAACCGGCCGGAGACGATGAGCGATCCGCGCTTCCTCGCCACCGGGATCAAGCGCGTCCGCGTGACCGTCCCCTTCGACGACATCGCCCTCGGCGGCGAGCGGCTGGCCATCCAGGACGCCTGGTTCGCCGCGGCGCGCAAGCAGGGAATCGAGCCGCTGGTCAGCTTCTTCCGCTCCTCGCGCGGCCAGCGGATCCTGCCCACCGCCGACGAATACCGACGCCACTTCCGCCTGTTTCGCCAGCGCTATCCGTGGGTGCGGCTGTTCTCCACCTGGAACGAGGCGAACTTCACAGCCCAGCCGACCTCACGCGACCCGGCGCGGACTGCGCGCTTCTACCGGATTGCCCGCCAGGAGTGCTCGGGCGGGCGCTGCATCGTGCTGACCTGTGACTTCCGCCCCGACGGCCGCAAGCGCTCCGCTCGCTGGCTGGAGGAGTTCAAGCGCGGGATCGGCCCGGGGCCGCATCGCTGGGGCCTGTCCTCGTACGTGGACGTGAACCGCAGATCGACCCGCCTCACGCGCGAGTTCCTGCGTCAGACTGAGGGTCCTGTATGGGTCAACGAGGTGGGCGCCATCAACTTCTTCGGCAAGGGCCTCGAGCCCGACCTGGAGCGCCAGACGCGCGTGATGTCCTACCTGGTGGGGACCTACCCGCGCGTCTCGCCGCGCCTGGAGCGGCTGTACGTGTACCACTGGCGCGCCGCGGCCGGGGACACCCTGTTCGATTCCGGCCTGCTGGACGCGGCGGGGCGCCCGCGGCCCGCCTACTACCTGCTGTTCGCGGCCATCGGGCGGCCTGCCCCGTGAAGCGCCCGGCGCTGGCGGCGCTGGCGGCCGTGGCGGCGCTGACGCTCGCGGCGTGCGGGGGGTCCGGCGACGGCGACGCGAAGACCGGCCGGCCCTCCGGCCCGACAGCGCCGGCGGCTACGCGGCTCGTGGCCTTTGACGGCGGCGGTCCGCTGATCGGCCTGGCCGACAACCGCCCCGAGACGTTCGACGACCCACGCTTCCAGGCCACCGGGATCGACCGGGTGCGCGTGCTCGTGCCCTGGGACGACGTGGCGGTCGCGGGACCGCGGCGCAAGGCGCAGGACTTCTACCTGCGCCAGGCGCGCCTGCACGGCAAGGAGGTGCTGGTCAGCTTCTACCGCTCGTATCGCCGCCCCGACGCCCTGCCCACGCCGGCGGCGTTCCGGTCCGCGGTCCGGCGCCTGCGCGCGCGCCACCCGTGGCTACGGCACTTCTCGACCTGGAGCGAACCGAACTCCGCCGTCCAGCCGACGTCGCGCTCGCCGGGGCGAACGGCGGCCTACTACAGGGTGCTGCGCGAGCTGTGCGCGGATGGGCGCTGCGTGGTCACGACCGGGGACTTCCGCCTGGACGGCACGCGCGCATCGTCACGGTGGCTGGAACGCTTCCGAGCCGCGATCGGCCCCGGCGCCCACATCTGGGGCCTGTCCGCGTTCGAGGACGCCCAGCGGCGCTCAGCCACGCTGACCAGGGCCTTTCTGGCCCGCACCAGCGGGCCGGTCTGGGTGGGCGAGACCGGCGCGGTGCTCAAGGACAGGCGCCACCCCAAACCCGACCGAGCGCGTCAGCGCCGCCAGATGGCGTTCCTTGTGAACCGCTACCCCGCGGTGTCGAGGCGCATCAAGCGCATCTACATCTACCACTGGCGCGGCCCCGGGCCGCGGGCGGAGTTCGACTCCGGGCTGCTGGACCTGAGCGGCCGGCCGCGCCCCGCCTACTGGGAGTTCACGCGCGGCATCGGCCGCCTTGTGCCCTGAGCACTAGGCCGCGTGCTCGCGCACCGCGTCGTAGGCCAGCTCGGGCTCGTAGCCCTTGCGCACCAGCATCCGCCACGCCTTGTCGCGCTGGCGGTCGTCGGTGGCGGGTGGGAGCTTCTGGCCCAGCAACCGCACCGCCGCGCGCAACTCCTCGTCGCGGTCGTGGCGGCCGCGCTCCTGCTCGGCCAGGTGGTCGGGCACTCCACGCCGGCGCAGCTCGCGGTCGATCCGGGCCGCCCCCCAGCCGTCGATCGACCGCTTGTCCTCGGCGAGCAGGCGCGCGAAGCGGGCGTCGTCCAGCGCGCCAGCGTCCTGGAGCTCGCCGAGCGCGTACTCGATCAGCTGCCCGTCGATCTCCTTGCGCTCCAAGAAGGCGCGCACCTCGGACACGGTGCGCTCGCGCCTCGCGATCGCCCGGTAGGCCAGGCTGACGGCACGGTCGCGATCACCTCTGCTGGGCTGCTCGCGCTCGCTCAGGCGGCCACCTCCTCGCCTGCGCTGCCGGAGGTGGCGATGACCTCACCGGTCTCGGGATCGACCCCCGGCGGCGGTCCGCCGATGGGCTCGACCGCTGCCGGCTCGGGCTCGAGGGCGGCGTAGATCTTGTCCTGGATTTCCTTCAGCAGCTCGGGCTTCTCGCGCAGGTAGGCCTTGGCGTTGTTGCGGCCCTGGCCCAGGCGCTCCTCACCGTAGGAGAAGAACGATCCCGACTTGGTGACGATGTCGTGCTCGATGCCGAGGTCGATGATGCAGCCCTCGGTGGAGATGCCCATGCCGTACTCGATGTCGAACTCGGCCTGGCGGAAGGGCGCCGCGACCTTGTTCTTGACGACCTTCACGCGTACCCGGTTGCCGACCGCCTCGGTGCCCTCCTTGAGCGTCTCGATGCGACGGATGTCCAGGCGCTGGGAGCTGTAGAACTTCAGCGCCCGGCCGCCCGGCTGCGTCTCCGGTGAGCCGAACATGACGCCGACCTTTTCGCGGATCTGGTTGGTGAGCACGCACAGCGTGTTGGCCCGGTTGAGGTTGCCGGCCAGCTTGCGCATGGCCTGGCTCATCATCCGCGCCTGGAGACCGACGGACTGGTCGCCCATCTGGCCTTCGAGCTCCGCCTTCGGCGTCAGCGCCGCAACCGAGTCGATGGCGATCACGTCGACCGTCCCGGAGCGGATGAGCATGTCGGCGATCTCCAGCGCCTGCTCGCCGTGGTCGGGCTGGGAGACGAGCATCTCGTCCACGTCGACGCCGATCCTGCGGGCGTACTCGGGGTCCATCGCGTGCTCGGCGTCGATGAACGCGCAGATGCCGCCCTTCTTCTGGGCCTCGGCGAGCACGTGGTAGACGAGCGTGGTCTTGCCCGAGGACTCCGGGCCGAAGATCTCGACGATGCGGCCACGGGGCAGGCCGCCGACGCCGAGCGCCAGATCCAGCGACATGGCCCCGGTCGGGATAGCCTCGACCTTGACTTGGAAGGCCTCGTCGCCCATCTTCATGATGGCGCCCTCGCCGAAGTCCTTCTGGATCTGCTTGATCGCCGTGTTCAGCGCGGCGTCGCGGGCCTTCGCGGCCTTCTCCTGCTGTTCCATGCCTGTCTCCTCGAAGTCCTGGTTGCCGCAGGATGGCAAGCGGACCGGACGCTTTGGGTGACGTGTGTGACGACTCAGCGAAAGCTTGCGAACAGGCGCTTTGCACGCTTTCGCGAGGACGTCAGGCGCAGATCGGCCAGCCCGACCTCGCGCACCTTGCCGCCGCTGACGCGGAACACGTGCCGTGCCCGCGATCCGCGCTTCAGATACCAGCGCGTCGAACCCACCCGGATCGGCTTCACTGCGCCGAGCCGCCGGATCAGCGTGCGCCCGCGTGCTCCCGGGGCCAGCTTGCGCAGCCGTGAGCGCTTGCTGGAGCTGAGCGCCAGCACCGCCCGCCCCTTCACCCGCCTCCTTTCGCCCCGCGAGAGCTTGCCCAGCAGGCGGGCGGACGGGTAACCGACCCGGACCGCGCCGCCGCCGGCCACACAGAAGCGGTCGATGGCGCCCTTGGTGCGCCGGCCGCGGGCGAACGCGGCGCGCACCGTCGACCGCTTGCGCCCCAGCCGCGCCCGCTCCAGGCCCTTGGCGGTCACCTTCCCCGTCGCGGACGCGCAGCGCGTGGTGGTGGCCTTGGCGCCGCCGCCGCTAGCGCCGCCGGGCGCCGCCGTGGCGCAGGCGAAGTCCTGCACCGCGCGGGCGCCGCGGGCCACGTCCACGCGCGCCGTTTCCAGCACGCGTCCCGAGCCGTCCTCGCAGGTCATCGCCCAGGCCTCGCTCGAGCTCGCGAAGAGCGGGCGCTTGGACGGGTTCACGTGCCAGCTGTAGCGCCCGCTGGCGGGCACCGTGATGGTGCTGTCGAGCGCCTCGGGCACGGCGATCGCGGCCTGGCTGGTGGCCGTCGCGAACTGCTTGCGCAGGCGCAGCACGCTTCCCGGCGGTGCGCTGCCCGTGATGATCGCGTGCCCGGCCGGGTTCGCGGCCTGCTCGCCCGCGGCCATGAATGCCTCGTAGACCCCGCCGCCCGACGGCGCGCGGGTGCCGTCGTACTCGCCGATGACGCTGGTGGCGTAGTTGGCGTGGAAGTTGCTCGCGCGCGCCTCGGTGGTGTAGCCGAAGGTGCCCTGGGCGAAGTAGTTCCAGTCCTCGGTGGCGCCGGTGATGTCGCCCATCGTGGCGTAGCCGAGCGCCGACCTCCAGCCGGTCGCCGCCGCCATGGTGTCACCGAGCGCCTTCATCGGAGCCTCGTCGGGGGTGACGGCGACCACGTCGTCGAAGCCGGGCTGGCGCAGGAACTGGCCGTCGGCGGTGTACGTGTGGTTGGTGATCAGCGTGACCACCTGGAGCCCGGAGGTGAAGCGGTGTACGGCCTCCGACTCGGGCTCGGAGTAGGGCGAGGGGCCGCGATAGCTCTGGTCGCTGCCGCTGGCGCTGGCGCCCGGGCCGCCCCAGTATGCGCCGTAGTTGCGGTTGAGGTCCACCCCCGAGTTCGAGCGGCCGGCGCACGGCAGCGCCGCGGCGGCGGAAGTCGTGACGCGGCAGTTCTTGCGCTTGTACGCCGCCCTGTCGTTCAGCGCCAGCGACCGCGTGGCATCCGGGTCGTCGTCGCTCGCCGTCGGCTCCCCTGCCCCGCGTGAGACGGCGAAGCCGTCGACGTTGACGACGGGAACGACGATCACCCGCACCCGGCTGAGCAGCGACTGCACGCGCGCGTCGCCGGCGTCGTGGCGCCGCACGAGGTCCAGGGCGAACTCCATCGGGAACTCGGCCGACGGCCACTCGCGCGCGTGGTGGGCGCCCATCTGCAGGTAGACCGGCCTACCGTCGTCGCGGGCGGCGACGCCGGCGGCGATCTCGACGCCTTCGATCGGGCGCCCCTCGAGGCTGGCGATCGGCAGCGTGACCTCTCGCACGAGGCCCGGGTTCGACTCCGCGAGGGCCTTCATCTCGGAGGTGTAGTCCTGTGGCTGGCGGTAGGTCGTGCGCCCGCTCGCCAGCGCCCGGCCCGAGCCCGGCGAAGCACGCAGTTCGGTGCGGCGGTCGGCCCTGTCGACTGACGCCAGGTCGGGTTCCACGACCTTCGGCGCGAATCCCGCGCGCTCGAGCCGCGCCCGCTCGGCGGGTGAGTAGACCACGACCTTGGCGGCTTCGCCCACCTGCGCGTCGTGGGTCACGTCGGCCCCCGTGGCCTCCAGCCGGCGCAGGTCCGCAGAGCTCGCGATCGGGACCTGCACGAGCTCCGCGCCGCCGGCCGGCTGGCGCGCCACGGCGCTGAAGCCGATCGTCAGCGGCACGCTGCGCTCGGCGCCGAGGCGTCTGCAGGCCTGCACCAGCAGCGACTCGCCCGCGTCCACGCGCGCGAGCGCCTGCTCGGCGGCGCCGAACGAGCTCGAGGCGCCCAGCAGCGCGCCGGCCTTCCCGAAGACGGCGAGGTCCCAGTCGCTGAAGCGGGTGCCCTCCAGCCGCACGGTCGCGATGCCGTCGGCGGGCGCCCGCCAGCGCTCCACCGCGACCCCCGTGCGGCCTTCGGCAACGCCGGCGTGGCAGAGCCGGGGGACGGCCCTTTCAGCCCTGAGGGTCGTGCGCTCCGCGCCCTGGACCGGGGCCGGCACGACGAGAACGGCCAGCAGCAGGGCACACGGCAGACATGGCGTCAGTCGCATCGGCAGGAGGCCATCATGACCGCTCTTGGCGATCCCGCCCAGCGGCTGCGCCGCCGGCCCGTCAGCCGGCCGGCTGGTCCAGGAAGCGGCGCAGCATGTGCATGGCGACCGTGGTCGAGCGGTCGCGCACCTCCGCGCGCCCGCCCGGCACGCGGATCGCCTGCTCGAGCGAGCGCCCGCGGGAGTCCCTGACGCACCAGCAGACCGTGCCGACGGGCTTTTCCTCGCTGCCGCCGCCGGGCCCGGCGATGCCGGTGATGGCGACCGCCACGTCCACCGCGTGGCGCTCCAGCGCCCCCGCGGCCATCGCGTCGGCCACCTCCGGCGACACGGCTCCGTGACGCTCGATCAGGGCGGGATCCACGCGCAGCAGCGACTGCTTGGCCTCGTTCGAATAGGACACCGTCGCTCCGCTGACGTGGGCGGAGGAACCGGCGCGCTCGGTCAGGCGCGCGGCCAGCAACCCGCCGGTGCACGACTCCGCGGTGGCGATCGTCCGCTCGGCCAGTAGCGCCGCCACCTGGTCGTCGATTGTCGATCCGTCGGTTGAGAACAGGGTGTCGCCGTGGTGGCGCTCGATCAGGGCCACCAGGGCGTCCGAGGCGGGCTGCGCGGAAGGCTCGTGTAGCACGACGACCTCGACCTCGCCGCGGCGCAGGCAGGTGGTGATCTCCAGCTCCGAAAAGCCCTGGATCGAGGTCTCGGCCTCGCGCAGCGTGGCCGCGATCTCCGACTCGGGGATCCCGAACAGGCGCAGTACCGACTCCTGGTAGCTCGGCGCGGCCGCGGTGACCGCCTGGAAGGGGGCGCTCTGCACCGCGGCCGGCCACATGGCCTGCAGCTCACCCGGCGGCCCCGGCAGCACCACGATCGTGGGCCCGCCGTCCGCCGCGGGGGGCACCACCATTCCGGGCGCGGTCCCGGCTGGCTCGAGCACCGTCGCGCCCTCGGGCACCAGCGCCTGCTTGCGCGTGGCTGTGCGCACCGCCTCGGGGTCGACACCCGGCCAGCGCTCCATCAGCGGCTCGACGATGGCGGCGATGCGGCGCTCGAGCTCGGCGTCCAGAGCCAGCGGCCTGCCCGTGAACGTCCCCACCACCTCGAGCGTCAGATCGTCGGCGGTGGGCCCAAGCCCGCCGCTGGTCAGGATCAGGTCGACCCCCTGGTCGGCCAGGAACGCCAGCTGGGCGCTCATGTCGCTTGGGCGATCGCCACAGATCGTGATGTGCGCCAGCTCGACGCCCAGCTCAGGCAGGCGGTCGGCCAGCCACGGGCCGTTGGCGTCGCGCACGCGCCCGGTCAGCACCTCGGTGCCGGTGACCAGGACCGCGGCGCGTACGCCTGCGCTCACGCGCAGGGCCGCGGTCCGGCGGTGATCTCGCTGGCCCCGGCCTTGGTGACGTCGAGGCCCAGCGGCTCGGCGCTCGGGGCCACCTTCACCGGCTTGCCGTTGGCCGTGACCTTGACGGCGCGCTTGCCCAGGTTGATGCGCAGCTGGCGCGGGTTCTTGAACGTCCGTGCCTGTTCGAGGATGCCCTCGAACACCGTCTGGCTGCCGTCGCCGCTGTCCAGGCACACGTAGGTCGGCACGCTGGGCTCGATCTTCAGCGTGACCCCGGCGGGCGCCGCGGGCTTCTTCGGCGCGGCGGGGCGCTTGGCGCGCGGAGTGGCGGTCTGCTTGCTCGTCTGGGTCTTCTGCGCCCTCTGCTGGTCGTCGTTCGAGCTGCTGTCGTTGCCGAGCAGGCCGAGTAGGAGCAGTCCGACGAGCACGATCACCACGGCGCCGCCGACCAGCGCGGCCGGGCCCGGGGGCCCGGGCACCGGTGGTCGCCGGCGCTCTGCCTGGCGCGGGCTGCGCGAGGGCCGCCGCCGCGGCGCCGCGGCGATCGGCTGCTGGGCCTGGGCCTCCGGCTCGTCGCCGTCGTCCTGCTGGCTGCGATAGGCCTCAACGAGAACGTGCGGGTCCAGCCCCACCGCCTCCGCGTACGTGCGCAGGAAGGTCCGCACGAACGTCGGGCCGGGCAGCAGCGCCCACTCCTCGTTCTCCAGCGCACGCAGGTACTTAGCCCGGATCTTGGTGCGCTCCTCGACATCGACGATGTCAAGCCGCTGCCTCATCCGCGCTTCCCGCAGGGTGTCCCCGATCGGCGGCATTCCTCGCGCGCCTTATTCTGGCGTAATCGGGATCAGGACCTGATCTTCTAGCTGTGCGCGTCGCCCGTCGCGCCGACCGGCGGCTCTTCGAGCGCGGCGATCACCCGCGGCAGATCGGCCTCGGAGATCAGCACCTTGCGCGCCTTCGATCCCTCGTAGCCCGAGATCACCCCGCGCCGCTCCAGCATGTCGATCAGGCGCCCGGCGCGGGTGTAGCCCACGCGCAGCCGGCGCTGGAGCATCGAGGTCGAGGCGGTGTCCATCTGCACCACGGTGCGGACGGCCTCCGCCAGCAGGTCGTCCTCGTCGGGGTCGAAGTCCGGGGCGTCCTCCTCCGGCTCGTCGGGCTCGACGGCCTCCAGCAGTTCCTCGTGCAGCTCGGGCTCACCCTGCTTGCGCCAGTGGCCGGTGATCTTCTCGATCTCCTCCTCGGTGGTGAACGCACCCTGGATGCGGCTGAGCTTGGTGCCACTGCCCGGCCGGAACAGCATGTCGCCCTTGCCCAGCAGCGACTCGGCGCCGTTCTGGTCCAGGATCACCCGTGAATCGGTCTGCGACGACACCGCGAAGGCGATCCGCGCGGGCACGTTGGTCTTGATCATGCCGGTGATGATGTCCACGCTCGGGCGCTGGGTGGCCAAGACCAGGTGGATGCCCACGGCGCGTGACTTCTGCGCCAGGCGGATGATCGAGTCCTCGACCTCCCCCGGGGCCACCATCATCAGGTCCGCCAGCTCGTCGATCACGCACAGGATGTACGGCAGCGGGCGCTCGCCGTTGCGGACGCGCAGGCGGTTCAGCTCCTCGAGCTTGCGCGTGCGCGCGCCGCTCATGAGCGAGTAGCGCTCCTCCATCTCCTTGATCAGGTTCTGGAGCGCGTTGGCCGCCAGGCGCGGGCTGGTGATCACCGGCGTCAGCAGGTGCGGGACGTGCTCGTACAGGTTCAGCTCGACCTGCTTGGGGTCCACCAGCACCAGGCGCACCTCGTTCGGGGTGGCCTTCATCAGGATCGACGCCAGCATGGCGTTCACGCAGCCCGACTTGCCCGAGCCGGTGGTGCCGGCCACCAGCACGTGCGGCTGGCTGGCCAGGTCGATGCCGATCGCGCGGCCGTCGATGTCCTTGCCCAGCCAGACGGTCAGCGGCGACCAGCCGTCCGGCGCCTCCTGCGCCACGTCGCCCAGGTGCACCATGTTGCGCACCCGGTTGGGCACCTCGACCCCCACGGCGCGCTTGCCGGGGATCGGGGCGAGGATGCGCACGTCGTCGGCCGCCAGCGCGTAAGCCAGGTCGTCACGCATGTTGGCGACCTTGGACATCTTGATCCCGGGCGCCAGGCGCAGCTCGTAACGCGTCACGTGCGGGCCGCTGACGCTGCCCACGATCTTCGACTCCACGCCGAAGTGGCTCAGCGCCTCGACCAGCTGCTGGCCGATCCGCTCGTCGGCGCCGGACTTGGCCTTCGGCTTGGCGGTCGAGCGCGAGAGGTAGGTGGCGCGCGGCAGCTGGTAGTCCACGTCGTCGGCCTCGGTCACGGCCGTGCGGCGGTTGCCCATCGGGGTGAGACGCTCCTGCACCGGCGCTGCGTCGGCGTCCTCGGCGGTCACACCGGGCTCCGCCTCGACGGCCTCGGGGACCACGGGCTCGTCGTGTTCGATCTCGTCGGCCGGCGGCTCGTCATGCCAGGCGGGCGGCTGGTCGGCCTCGGGACCGGGGTCGGATTCGAACAGGTCGGGGTAGCGCTCCTCGGCGTCCAGCGCGGGCGCCTCGACGTGCGTGGCGTGCACCACCGGCTCCACACCCGGCGGCTCAGGCGGGGCCGCGGGCCCGGGCCGCGGCGGCGCCGGCTCGCGCAGTACGGCCGTCAGCTCGCTCGTGGAGCGCTTGACGCGCTCGGTGGTGGCGTTCACGCCCTCGCGCGTACGGGCCACGACACCGGCGATCGACGCGCCGGTCAGCAGCAGCACGCCGCCGGTGACCAGGAACAGGAAGACGATGTGGGCGCCCAGGTCGGAGAACAGGCCACCGACGGCGGCGTAGAGCAGCTCGCCCAGCGCCCCGCCGCGATCGCTCACGTAGCCGGGGTCCAGCAGCGGCGCGTGATCGCTCGCCCCCGGCCCGAGGCCCAGCGAACCGGCTGCAAGGCCCAGCGTGATGCCCAGCAGCAGGCACACCGCCCCGGCGCGGAACGGGCGTACCGACGGCAGCATCTGGCGCAACACCAGCACGACGCCGATGGCGCACAGCGCCGGCGGCGTCAGCAGGGCGGCGCCGCCGAGCAGGAAGCGCAGGCCCTCCTCGGTGGCCTCGCCCGCCCGTCCGCCGGCCGCGCCCAGGTACAGGACGAAGGCCAGGAAGGCGGCGAACGCCACCAGGGCCAGGCCGATCAGGTCCAGGTGATGCTGCTCGAGCACGGGCAGGCCGAAGCCGCCCTTGCGCCTGGGCGTAGGGCGGCGCTTACGTTGCGGTGAGCGAGCGGGCTTGCGGCGTGCCATTGCTGACTTCTGTCATTCGCCACCAGCGGGCCTCCCCCTCCCTACCATCCCCGGTGATGACGGGCTCGCCACGGGTGCTGGTGGTGGAGGACGACGGCGACATCGCCGCCGTGCTGCGACGTGCCCTGGGCATGGAGGGCTACGACGTGCGCCTGGCCGGTGACGGCGAGGCCGCGCTGGCCGAGGCCGAGGTGTTCACCCCGGATGCCGTGGTGCTGGATCTGGGGCTGCCCAAGCTCGACGGCGTCGAGGTCTGCCGCCGCCTGCGCCAGGACGGCGACGTGCCGATCCTGATGCTGACCGCCCGCGATGCGCTGGACGCGCGCGTCGAGGGGCTGGACTCGGGCGCGGACGACTACCTGGTCAAGCCCTTCGAGCGCACCGAGCTGCTGGCCCGCCTGCGCGCGCTCCTTCGCCGTCGCCCGCCCCGCGGCAGCGCCTCGCTGGTGGTCGGCGACCTGCAGCTCAACCCCGACACGCGCGAGGTCGAGCGCGGCGACCGCGCGATCGATCTGACCAGCCGCGAGTTCGAGCTGCTCGAGCACCTGATGCGCAACGAGCGGCTGGTGGTCTCGCGCGACAAACTGCTCGAGGAGGTGTGGGAGTACGCACCGTTCTCGGAGACCAACACCGTGGACGTGTTCATCTCCAACCTGCGCCGCAAGCTCGAGGCGGGCGGCGAGCCGCGCCTGCTGCACACCATCCGCGGCTCGGGCTACGTCTTGAGGCCCGCCTCGTGACCTGGGGTCGCCGGTGAGCGGTCGCGCGCGCGGAGCCCTGCGGCGCACCCGGCTGCGGCTGCCGATCCAGGTCAAGCTGGCGCTGGTCTCCGCGGCGCTGACGTTCATCATCCTGGCGCTGTTCGCGCTCGTGGTCGGCGCCTTCACCGAGCAGCGCCTGCGGGCCAACTTCGACAACGACGTGCGCGCAACCGCCGCCGACCTTCAGGAGCGCTTCCGCGTCCAGCGCCAGCTCTCGGGCGCCCCCACGCTGCGCGTGCCCGACACCACCCTCCGGGCCGCCGCGGCCGGCGGCGCCACGATCCGCGTGGTCGATCGCAGCGGCAAGGTCGTGGCCGAGTCGCCCGGCGCCGCCAACCTGGGGCCGCCGGTGGAGGGCACCAGCGACGTTGGCGATCTGCGGGTGGTGGCGCGGCCGCTGTTCGCGGGCTCGCTGGACCGCGGCGGCAACGGCTTCAACCTCTCCCCCAGCCCGATCGACGGCGCGGTGGCGTTCGTGCAGTACGCGAAGCCGCGCGCCAGCCTGGACGCCACCACCAACCGCCTGCACCTGTTCTTCGCGCTCGGCATCCTCGGCGGCACCGCGCTCGCGTTCCTGGCCGGCTTCGCCGTCGCCCGCCGTGCCATGGCGCCGATCGCCGGCCTGACCCGCGCCGCGCGCCTGGTCGCCCGCACGCGCGATCCCAGCCACCGGCTGCCGCACCCGGTGGCCAACGACGAGGTCAGCGACCTGGCGTCCACGCTGGAGGAGATGCTGCGTGAGCTCGACGCAGCCCGTGGCGAGACCGAGGCCTCGCTGGAGCGCCAGCGCGAGTTCGTCGCCGACGCCTCGCACGAGCTGCGCACGCCGCTGACCAGCATCCTCGCCAACCTCGAGATGCTCGAGTCCGAGCTGTCCCGCAGCGACGGTCCGCGCGACCGTGACGCCGCGGCGGACATCGCGGGCTCGGCGCTGCGGTCCTCGCGGCGGATGCGCCGGCTGGTCGGCGATCTGCTGTTGCTGGCGCGGGCCGACGCGGGCCGGCAGGCGCCGCGGGCACCGGTCGACGTGGCCCAGGCGGTACGCGATGCCGCTCTGGAGGCCGAGCCGCTGGCGGACGGCCACCCGCTGTCGCTGGACCTGCCCGATGACGCCGGCATCGCGGTGGTCGACGGCGTCGGCGACGACCTGCACCGGCTGGCCCTGAACCTGATCGAGAACGCCTTCCTGCACACTGCCACCGGGACGCCGGTGGTGGCGTCGGTGCGTCGCGAGGGCGATCGGGTCCTGCTCGAGGTCGCCGACCGCGGTCCCGGCGTGCCGGCCGAGCGCCGCGAGCGGATCTTCGAGCGCTTCGCCCGCTCGGACGACGACCGCACCGCAGTCGGCGGCAGCGGCCTGGGGCTGGCTATCGTCCGCTCGGTCGCCGAGGCACACGGCGGAGCCGTGGAGCTGCGGGACGCCTCGGGAGGGGGTGCCGTGTTCGTGGTCAGCCTCCCGGCCCGGCCTGCGCATCAACCGGACGCCGCCGGTGTTCAAGGACAGTCCACGCAGCAACCCAAGGGAGCCCAGACCCAGTGAGATTCCGACCGCGCCGCCCATCGCCCGCACTCGTCATCGCCTGCATCGCCCTGTTCGTGTCGATGGGCGGGGTGTCGTGGGCCTTCGCCACGGGCGCGATCGACTCGCGTGAGATCCTGAACGGGACCATTCGCACCCAGGACATCCGCAACGGCACGATCAGCACGCGCGACATCCGCAACAACGAGGTCCGCGGGCGCGACATCCGCAACTCCACGATCGGCGGGCGCGATGTGGCGTTCAACACGCTCGGCGGCAACGACATCAAGGAGTCCACGCTCGGCCAGGTGCCCAGCGCGGCACGGGCCGACAGCGCGGCGCTGGCCGGGTTTGCCGGCTCCGCCAACACGTTGGGCGGGGTGCCGCCCGAGGGCTTCGTGCGGGCGCAGACGCCGGCGTTCACCGCGGTCACGCTCGGGGGAGGCTGGAGCACCGCGAGCGGTCAGGCCGCGCCGGGCTACGACGTCGATCCCGTGGGCTATGTGCACCTGCGCGGGACGATGGACGGCGGCGGCGCCGGCACGGCCTTCACCCTGCCGCCGGGTGCGCGGCCAGCCGCCACGAGCCGCTTCGCGGTACGGGATTCCGGCACGACGGCGACGCTCACGATCACTCCGGCCGGCGCGGTCAGCACCACCGGCGGCGGCCCCGTCTCCCTCGACGGCGTCACCTTCGCCGCGGCGCCCTAGCCGAACGCCCCGGGGGGCGAATCTGCATCGATCGACGCCTTTGGTGTGTGATGGCACACCAAAGCGATCGATCGATTTCAGCGGCGGCGGTCTGGACCCTGGCGGATCGCCAGCACGGCGTCGTGACCCGGCGGCAGCTGCTGGCCCTGGGGTACAGCCCGGACGCGATCAAGCACAGGATCCGGCGCGGGCGGCTGCATCCACGGGGACGCGGCGTGTACGCCGTGGGCCGCCCGGAGCTCAGCAGGGACGGACAGATGATGGCCGCGGTCCTGGTGTGTGGGCCGGATGCGGTTGTCAGCCACCACACGAGCGCCGAGCTCTGGGCGGTCAGGCGCCAGTGGGTCAATCGACGGGTTTGGTGCGCTCTGGCGCACCGAAGGCATCGATCGCTGCGACGGGGGCGGGCCGGGGCCTCCCGGCCGATCCGGGCGGCCGCTAGACCTCGACGACCACCGGCAGCACCATCGGCCGGCGCTTCATGCGCCGGTAGACGAACTCGGCCAGGTCGTCGTGCAGGTCGGCCTGGAGCGCGCTGATCTCGCGGATGCCCTCCTTGGCGGAGCGCTCCAGCGAGTCGACGACGGCGTCGCGCAGGTCGTCGAGCAGCGCCTCGGCGTCGTCCTGTGAGGGCACGCCGCGGAAGATCACCTCGGGGTCGGCCACCGAGCGGCCGTCCTGCTCGGAGATCGTGGCGACCACGATGAAGATGCCGTCGGCGGAGAGCATGCGCCGGTCGCGCAGGGCCACGTTCTCGATGTCGCCGACGTCCATGCCGTCGACGAACACCAGGCCGGACTGCTCGCGGCGAGCCGAACCGTGCCCCGTGATTCGTCGATGTCCAGCGGCAGGCCGTTCTCGCCGCGGAAGATGTTCTCGGCCGGGATCCCGACGGCCTCGGCCAGCTGGCCGTGCAGCCTGATCCGCTTGTGGTCCCCGTGGGCCGGCATCACGTAGCGCGGCTGGGTCAGGTTGAGCATCAGCTTCAGCTCCTCGGCGTAGCCGTGGCCCGAGGCGTGGATGGGCGCGTCGCGCGCCGTGATCACGTTGGCGCCCGAGGTGGTACAGCCGGTCGACGGTCTCGTTCACCGCGCGCTCGTTGCCCGGGATCGAGGTGGCCGAGAAGACCACGGTGTCGCCCTCGCGCAGGTCCACGTGCGGATGGTCGGATGCGGCCATGCGGCGCAGCGCCGACAGCGGCTCGCCCTGGCTGCCGGTGGAGATGATCACCAGCTTCTCGTCGGGGTAGTCGGAGATCTGCTTGGGCTCGACGAGCATGCCCTCGGGGACCTCGATGTGACCGAGCTGGCGGCCGATGTTCACGTTCTTGCGCATCGAGCGCCCCACCAGCGCGACCTTGCGGCCCGAGCGCGTCGGCGGCGTCGACCACCTGCTGCACGCGATGGATGTTCGAGGCGAAGCAGGTGACGACGATCCGGCCGCGGCAGCGGGCGAACGCATGCTCGAGGTGCGGGCCCACCGACGACTCCGACAGCGACCACCCGGGGCGGTCGGCGTTGGTGGAGTCGCCGCACAGCAGCAGGATGCCGTCGCGTCCCAGCTCGCGCCAGCCGCGCCACGTCGGCCGGGATGCCGTCGACCGGCGTCTGGTCGAACTTGTAGTCGCCGGTCACGAGCGTGGTGCCCAGCTCGCAGGTCAGCGCGTAGGCGAACATGTCGGGGATCGAGTGGGCCATCTTCACCGGCTCGACCATGAACGGCCCCGCGTCGATCTCCTCCCCCGGGCGCACCTCCTCGATCGGCACGTCCTTGAGCTTGTGCTCGTCGAGCTTGGAACGGACCATGGCGGTGGTCAGCGGACCGCCGTAGATGGGCGGCCAGTCGTCGAACTCGCGCAGCACGAACGGCAGCGCGCCCACGTGGTCCTCGTGCCCGTGCGTGAGCACGATCGCCTCGATGTCGCGCTGGCGCTCGCGCAGGTAGGTGAAGTCCGGCAGCACCAGGTCGATGCCCAGCTGGTCGGGCGCGGGAAAGCGGAGCCCGGTGTCGACCACGACGATCTTGCCGTCGTACTCGACGACGGTCATGTTCTTGCCGATCTCGCCCAGGCCGCCGAGCGGCAGGACTCGCAGGGTCTTGCTCATGGGGTCAGACCCGCTCGAGCAGGCCCTGGGCCTCGAGGCCGGCGCGGATGGCGGCGACCTCCTCGGGGTCGGGTGCGACCAGGGGCAGGCGCGGATCGCCGACGTCGCGCCCGAGCAGCTTGAGCGCGGCCTTGACCGAGGCCGCCAGTGGCGCCACCGCCAGCGCCTCGTACAGCGGCTTCAGGCCGTCCTGGATCTCATGCCGGCGGTCGGGCTCGTCGATCATCCGACGCATCTCGGCACCGACCAGGTTGGAGGCCACGAGGATGCCGCCCGTACCGCCCATGTCCAGCGTCTGGGCGAACACGTCGTCGTTGCCGCACAGCAGGTCGAGCCCGTCGATCGGGGCCAGGTCGTCGTAGCGGGCCTGCTTCACGGCCGTGATCGACGGGATCTGCCCGAGCTCGGCGAGGAAGTCGTTGGGCATGTCGGTCCCGGTGCGGTGCGGGATGTTGTAGATGACGATCGGCAGATCGGTGGCCCCGGCGACCGCCTGGTAGTGGGCCCTCAGGCCCGCGCGGTTGGGGCGGTTGTAGTAGGGCGTGACCACCAGAGCGCCGTCCACCCCGCAGGCCGCGGCTCGCTCGGTCAGCGCGATCGAGTGGCGCGTGTCGTTGGTGCCGGTGCCGGCGATGACCGTAGCCCCGGAATCACTCGCGATCTCTACCCCGATCTGCCACAGCGCCACGTCCTCGTCGTCGCTGACCGTGGAGCCCTCGCCGGTGGTGCCGGCCAGCACGAGCCCATCCGAGCCGTTGGCCAGCAGATGGCGCATCAGGTCCGCCGCGGCGTCTTCGTCCAGACCGCCGTCGTCGCGAAACGGCGTGACCATTGCGGTGAGGATCCCGCTGAAGCTCACGGGCGCTGCCCCGGCGTCATTGGATCGGCTTGAACGGGTCAGGGGTGGCGTTGACGCCGTCCTTGACCTCGGGTGCGGGCTGCGGTGCCTCCTGCTCGGGCTGCTCGGCGGGCGCTGCCGGCGGCGCGGGCGCCGAGGCCTCCTCCGACGGCGCGGCGCCGGTGGCCGACGGCTCGGCCGCTACGGGGGCGGGTGGGCTCTGGGCGGCTGGGGGATCCTCGACCGGGCGGCCGCTGCTGTCGTAGCGGACGTCGCCGCCCTCCTGGCCCTTCTGGGCCTGGCTCTCGTTGAACTGCTTCTGGGCGTCCTCGATCTTCTGCTGGGCCTGATCGGCCATCTGCTTCGCCTTGTCCATGAAGCCCATCGGCTCACACTCCTCGTTACGGGTCCGCTTGCAGGCACCTTACCGCGCACCAGCGGCGGCGGTGAAACAGCTGCATCGCCCCATCTCGTCACCGCCAGATGTCAGACTGCGCATGGACTCGCATGCCCGAGAAGGACTACAGCCAGCGCACGAACGTGCAAAAACTGGGCGTAAAGCCCGATCAGCGCCTGGAAGTGATCGGCGACGTGGGCCCCGGCCTGCGCTCAGACCTCAAGGAGGCGCTGGGCCGGGGGCTCGTGCGATCGGGCGAACTGGACGGCGCCATCGTCATGGTGGGATCGCTCGAGGAGGGCCAGGAGGTCCTGGTCCGCTACCGGGCCCGGCTGCGCCAGGCCGGCTATCTGTGGGTTCTGACCTACAAGCGCGGTCACGAGCGCTACATCAACCAGATGGCGCTTGTGCCCCACGCCAAGCGGGTCGGGCTGATCGACAACAAGACGTGCTCGATCGACGAGCAGCGCTCGGGCATCAGGTTCGTGGTGCCGCGCGCCCTGCGGTCCAACGGCTCCGGCGGCTGAGCGGCTCCGCTAGAACAGCAGCCGCTCGAGCCCGACCGTAGGCGACGACTCGAGCGACCCCACGCGGCGCACCGCAAGCAGCACCCCGGGCATGAACGACTCGCGGTTGATCGAGTCGTGACGGATCGTCAGCGTCTGCCCTTCGCCACCGAACAGCACCTCCTGGTGGGCGACCAGGCCGGGCAGGCGCACTGAGTGGATCGGCTCGTGCACGTGGGCACCGGCCTGTGCCAGCACC
Organism: uncultured Solirubrobacterales bacterium; assembly: GCA_963750365.1. Taxonomy (GTDB): domain Bacteria; phylum Actinomycetota; class Thermoleophilia; order Solirubrobacterales; family Thermoleophilaceae; genus JAAYBF01. The sequence goes on along the minus strand of CAVVQE010000002.1, from coordinate 1,055,412 downwards.
TCCGCGGTGTGTGCTGCGGTACCCGAGGGCGCGTCCAGCTTCTGGTCGTGGTGCAGCTCGATGATCTCGCACTCGGGCATGTGCGCCGCCGCCAGCTTGGCGGCCTCGATCATGAGCACGGCGCCGATGGCGAAGTTGGGGCCGAAGAAGACGTTGGCGCTGCCCACGCCCTCCAGCGATGAGAAGTCGGCGCCGCTGGTGCCCACCACGCAATGAACGCCGGCCTCGACGCACTGGCGCGCGTTGGCCAGGGCCACGTCGGGCCGTGAGAAGTCGACAACCACGTCGGCGCCGCCGAGCACCTCGGACAGCTCGACTCCCAGCTGCGGATCGGCGCGGCCCGTCAGCTCCATGTCCTCGGCGCCCTCGACCGCTGCGCAGACCGTGGCCCCCATGCGCCCGGCGGCGCCGGACACCGCGACCTTGATCACGCCGCTGCCAGCTCGGGGTTCACCTGAGCCACCGCGCGCCGGAAGGCGTCCTCGCTGGCCCCCACCCCAGCCGCGGACATCCGTGCGGGGTCGAACAGCTCGGCGGCCAGCTCACGCAGATCCTCGAGGGTCACGTCGTCCACCCGTGCCAGCACCTCGTCAAGGCTCAGCAGCGGCACCCCGGTCAGCAGCGAACCGCCCAGGCGGTTCATGCGCGCCAGCGTGGACTCCATGGCCAGTGTGGTGCGCCCCTTGACGTTCTCGCGGGCGCGCTCCAGCTCGGCCTCCGTCACGCCATCGGCTGCCACGCGACGCAGCTCGTCGGCGATCACTTTCATCGCCTCGTCCACGTTGTCGGGTCGCGTGCCCACGTACAGGCCCACCTGGCCGGAGTCGATGAACTGGCTGGCGAACGAATACACGGCGTAGGCCAGGCCGCGCTTCTCGCGCACCTCCTGGAACAGCCGTGAGGAGCTCGAGCCGCCCAGGATCGTGTCCAGCACGCGCAGCGCGAACCGCCGCTCGTCGTTGCGCGCAAGCCCGGGCGCACCCAGGGCCAGGTGGTACTGCTCGGTCTCCTTGGCGTGGAAGCGCAGCCGCGGGTCCGCCGGAATCGAGGCGCCGTTTGCCAGCGCCGGCGCTTCCCGCGCCACGCGCTCGTCCAGCGTGCCCTGCACCAGTTCCACCAGGCGCCCGTGCTCGATGCTGCCGGCGCCGGCGACCACCAGGTTGGACGACACGTAGTGCTGGTCGCGGTAGGCGGCGATGTCGGGCACCGGCACGTCGGCGATGACCTCAGCGCGGCCGATGACCGGGCGCCCCAGCGGGTGGTCGCCGAAGACGGCGTCGGCCAGCACGTCGTGCACCTTGTCCGAGGGCTCGTCCTCGTACATGGCGATCTCCTCGATGACCACCTGGCGCTCGGAGTCGATGTCCGGGTAGGTCGGGCGCAGCACCATGTCCGACATCACGTCGAAGGCACTGTCCAGGTGGCGGTCCAGAAAGCGCGAGTAGACCGTCGTGGTCTCCTTGCTGGTTCCCGCGTTGACCTCGGCGCCCATGGCGTCGAAGGTCTCGTCGATCTCCAGCGAGCTGAAGCGGTCGGTCCCCTTGAACAGCAGATGCTCCAGGAAGTGCGAGAGGCCCGCCTGCTCGTGGGCCTCGTCGCGACTTCCTGCTCGCATCCAGATTCCTAGGGCGGTCGAGCGAACGGAGTCGATCCGTTCGCTGACCACCCGGACGCCCGAATCGAGCGTCGTTATCTCTGCTGCTTCGTTCAGCGCCGGTCCCGGCTGTGGCCGCCGCCGTTGCCCCCGCGGCCGCCACGGCCGCCACGGTCGCGACCGCCGCCGCCGCCCCCACCGCCACCGCCGCGCTTGTCGCCGGTACCCACCGACGCCAGCTCCTCGGAGGTCTTGCCGGCGATGTCCGGGTCGTCGGCCAGGCGCAGGCCCACACGGCCCCGCTCCTTGTCGACCTCGACCACGCGTACGGCGATCTCGTCGCCGCGGCTGAGCACGTCCTCGACTGCGTCGACGCGCTCACCGGGCTTGACGTTGCTGATGTGCAGCAGGCCGTCGTTGCCCTTGGAGAGCTCGACGAAGGCGCCGAACGTGGTGGTCTTGACCACCTTGCCGGCGAACTCGTCGCCGACCTCGATCTCCTTGGTCATCGACTGGATCCGCTCGACCAGGGCGTCGCCCTGCTCGCCGCTGACCGCGAAGACGCGGATCGTGCCGTCGTCGTCGATGTCGATCTGGGCCTCGAACTCCTCGGACAGCGCCCGGATGGTCTCGCCACCCTTGCCGATGATCATGCCGATCTTGTCGGTGTCGATCTGGATCTGGCCGATGCTGGGCGCGTGGCGCGACAGCTCGGGGCGCGGGCCGTCGATGGCCTCGGCCATCTTGCCCAGGATGTGCGTGCGGCCGACCTTTGCCTGGGCGAGCGCGTCGCTCAGGATGTCGAACGTCACGCCGGTGATCTTGATGTCCATCTGCAGGGCGGTGATGCCCTTCTCGGTGCCGGCGACCTTGAAGTCCATGTCGCCCAGATGGTCCTCGACGCCCGCGATGTCCGAGAGCACGATGTAGTCGTCGCCCTCCTTGATCAGGCCCATGGCGATACCCGCCACCGGAGCCTTGATCTGCACGCCGGCGTCCATCAGCGACAGCGAGCTGCCGCAGACCGAGGCCATCGACGACGAACCGTTGGACTCGAGGATGTCCGAGACCACGCGGATCGAGTAGGGGAACTCCTCGCCCGACGGGATCACGGGCACCAGGGCGCGCTCGGCCAGCGCGCCGTGACCGATGTCACGCCGCTTGGGACCGCGCATGAAGCCCGCCTCCCCGACCGAGAAGGGCGGGAAGTTGTAGTGGTGCCAGTAACGCCTGGTGGTCTCCAGGCCGAGGGTGTCCAGGCGCATCTCGTCGCGCGTGGTTCCCAGCGTGGCCACCGTGAACGCCTGCGTCTGGCCACGAGTGAAGATCGCGGAGCCGTGGGTTCGCGGCGCCGTTCCCACCTCGATCCAGATGTCGCGGACCTGGTCGGCCGCGCGACCGTCGGGACGGATCTTGTCGACGGCGATCCGCTTGCGGATCAGCTCCTTCTCGAGCTTGTCGAACGCCATCTGGACCGCGGCGCGCTTGTCCTTGTAGTCGTCGGCGGACTCATCACCCGAGAGCGACTGCAGTGCGTTCTCCTCGACGGCCTTCGTCTCGTCCTGGCGCTTCAGCTTGTCCTCGACCGAAGTAGCGGTGCTCAGCGCGGTCTCGAACTCGGCCTTGACCTGCGCGTACACCGACTCGTCGACCTGCGGAACCTCGACCTCGACCTTGGCCTTGCCGGCCTTCTCGGCCAGCTCACGCTGCGCGGCGCAGAGCTTCTTGATCTCGCCGTGGGCGATGTCCAGGGCGTCCAGGATGGCCGCCTCGGAGATCTCCTGGGCGCCCGCCTCGACCATCAGGATGGCCTCTTCGGTGCCCGAGACCACAAGGTCCAGGGCGGCGTCCAGGTTGTCCTCCTCGTCGGGGTTGACCACGAAGTTGCCCTCGTCGTCCTGCCCGACGCGAACCGCGCCGACCGGGGTCGGGAACGGGATGTCAGACACCATCAGCGCGGCGCTGGCGCCGTTCATCGCGAGGATGTCGTAGGGGTGCACGTGGTCGATCGACATCGGGATCGAGACCAGCTGGGTCTCGCGCCGCCACCCCTTGGGGAACAGCGGGCGGATGGGCCGGTCGATCATGCGGGCGGTCAGGGTGCCCTTCTCGCCTGCGCGACCTTCGCGCTTGAAGAAGCTGCCGGGGATCTTGCCCGCGGCGTACATGCGCTCCTCGACGTCCACCGTCAGCGGGAGGAAGTCCACGTCGCGGAGGTTTCCGGCGGTTGCGGTGCCGAGGACCATCGTGTCCCCCGCCTGCACGACCACGGAGCCGCTCGCCTGCTTGGCGAGCTTGCCGGTCTCGAAGCTGATCTCGGTACCGCCGATCTCAACTGAGACACGGGTTGCATCAATACTCATATGTTCCTTTCGGTGCCGCCTCCGGTTGGCGGCTCTCTTGTGACTTCTCTTTAGGAGTCAATCCGGCAGGCTAGCAGTGGCCAGTCATCCGCCGGGACCCTGTCACCTGGTCGTCGGGCGCCCTCGCCGGCTCAAACCGACGTGGCCCGCGCTACTTCTTCTTCTTGGCCTTGGCCTTGGTCTTGCCGCGCTTGTCCCACGCGCGCAGCAGCCGCACGGTGGACTTCTTGCTCTTGGTCAGCCGGCGGTCGGCCAGCGCCAGCTCCAGCACCCTGCCGCGGCGTGCGCGGAACAGGATCCGCGCCTTCTTGCCCTTGGCCACGTACCAGTAGTTCCTGCCCACCTTGTAACGGCGCTCGCCCCTCAGGCGCTTGCGCAGCGTCTTGGTCTTCGAGCCGACCTTGAGCTTGGCCAGGCGGAACGCCTTCGACGTGGTGCCCAGGTAGATCGCCTTGCTCTTGATGCGCTTGCGTGTCTTCTTCGAGAGCTTCGAGGCCAGCCGGCTCGTGGGATACCCGACCCGCAGCGCGCCGCCGCCCTTCTTCAGGCAGTAGCGGTCGATGCCCTTGCGGTCGGACAGCAGCGTGCCCTCGAGCGTCCTGCGCTGCTTGCTGCGATTTCGCCCGAGCCGCGCCTTGCCGACCCCGGTGCCCTTCGCGCCCCCCTTTGTGGATGCGCACAGCCGCGGTGCGACCGGAGCGCAGTCCTGCGAGAAGTCGACGTCCTGGGTCTGGCCGCGGTCGATCGTGATCGTCCGCGTTGCGCCCACCTGGCCGGACGGCGACTCGCAGGTCATCGTCCAGCTCTCCTTGCTGGCGGGCCTGAAGGGCGTCGGGCCCTTGTAGCTGACCCGCCCGCTGTAGGGCTCGGCGCCGGCGTAGTTGACCACCCGCACGGTGTAGGTCTGGCCGGCGATGTTCTCGCCGGGCTCGCCGAAGGTGGTGCTCTCGTTGTTGGTCGTACCCGCCGCGGACGAGCCGACGACCTTGCCGGTGGCCTTGTTCAGCACCGTCACGTCGTAGTCGCTGGCGGGCGTCGCCCAGTTGATCTCCACGGTGGCGCTCGCGTTGTCGATGCCCGCACCCGCCGGGACGGTGAAGTCGATGTCCTCGTAGCACGCGGGATTGTCGGGCGTGGCCGCGCCGCAAGGCGCGCCCGGGGTCGTGCTCGTGAGGGCCTGCGGCGCGCTCGGGCTGCCCGTGGCCGGCCTGCCCTTGGGCTGCGCCACGATCGGCCGCGTGGACGGGTTGACACCCCATCGGAACTGGCCAGCGAATGGCGTGACCATGGTCGTGTCGAGCGTGTCGGGGAAGGTCTGCACGGGTCCGGCCACGCCGTTCTCGTCGACCACAGGCGACGTCTCCGTGCTGAACGACTTCTTCAGCCGCAGAACCGTGCCGGGGGGCGCCTTGCCGGTCAGGGTCGAGTGCTTGGCCGACGCGGCGGTGTTCTCCAACGCCTTGAAGTAGGCCTCGCGGTTGCCGCCCTTGCCGGCGCCGGCCGCGGGCGCCTTGCCCTCGTACTCGGCGATCGTGTCGGTGTACGACGGGTGGAACCCGTTCACGCCGATCTCGAAGGTGAAGCCCAGGCCGCCGGTGGCGTAGTAGGTCCAGTCCTCGGTGCCGCCGGTGGTGTCGTAGAGCATGTAGCTGGGCTGGCTTGCGTAGCCGTTGTTGGCCGCCATCGAGTCGCCCAGCTCCTTGTAGACCGCCTCGTCCGGGGGCGGCCCCTGCGACTGGATGCCCGGCGGGCGCAGCAGCAGGTTGGAGAAGGTGTGGTTGGTGATCAGCGTCGTGACCTGGCGGGTGGACACGAGCGCGCGGATGTTGCGGGTCTCGCGCTCGGAGAACGGGGCGTCGCCGCGATAGTCCTGCGCGTAGTCACCGCCGGGGGGCGGCTCGCCGGAGGCCGACGCGCCGGGACCGCCCCAGAAGCCGCCGTAGTTGCGATTGGGGTCCACGCCGAACTGGGAGATTCCCTGCGCCGGGGCCTGGGTGCAGTTACCCTGCTCGGGGTCCTTCGCCGGCGCCGGATCGGTGTTGTTCACGCGGCAGTTCTTGCGCTGGTACTCGTACGGGATCGTCAGGAAGTTGACGGTGTCGGTGGTGTCGTTGCCCGGCCGTCCGGCCGCTGCTCCCTGGGCCTGGCCCGCCTCGCGCGAGGTGTTGAAGCCCTCGGGGTTCACCACGGGCACGACGATCGTCCGGGTGGACTTCATCAGCCGCCGAACGCGTGCGTCGCCGGCCTTGTAGCCCTTGATCAGCTCGTAGGCGAACTCCATCGCGTTCTCGGCCGAGGGCCACTCGCGGGCGTGGTGCGCGCCCATCTGCAGGAACACCGGCTTGCCGTCGCGCTCCTTGGCGTCCTCGGTGATCTCGATGCCCTGGACGCTGTAACCCGTCAGCGTCTTCAGCGGCAGCGTCAGCGGCTTGACGATGTCGGGGTTCTGCTCGGCCAGGGTCTTCATCTCCTGGTTGTAGTCCGCGAGCCGGCGATACGTGCCGCTGCGACCGCTGGGCAGCGCCGAGGCCACCGCGCGCGCCGACTGGCGCTGCTCGGCCCGGCGATCAAGCAGCGACTGCCTGGCCAGGTCGGCGACCTCGTTCACGTAGGAGAACTTGGCGTCGCGCAGGCGCCTCGCGTCCTCGGCGCCGTGCAGGACGACCTCGACGAAGTTGCGCCCGCCGTGCTCGGTCAGGTCCAGGCCCATCCCGGTCAGCTCCGCCTTGCGCAGGCTGTTGGGCACGAGCACGCGCACCAGCGACAGCGTCACGGGCTTGGCCGGCGCCTCGATCGCGGTCGACGACACGGCGATCTGGGCCGTCCGGGCCGAGCCCGAGCGCCGGCAGGCCTGGACGATCAGGTCCTGCGCGCCGGTACTGAAGCCCTGCGCGCGCTCGCTGGAGCCGAAGTTGGCCGAGCCGGCCACCAGCTGTCGCGTCTTGGCGTCGAACACCGCCAGATCCCAGTCGCCGCGGGCAGCCCTCAGGGTCGCGGTCACGAAGCCCACGCCGCCGACCTTCGCGCTCCTGCGCACCACGGCCGGCCCCGCCGGCAGCGGCCGCTTGATGCAGTTCTGCGGCTGGGCCTTGCCCGCCGTCGCCTTCGCAGCCAGGACGGTGCCCGCCTGCGCCTGCCCGCTACCGGCCGCCATCGCGGCAACGGCCAGCGCGAAGCCGGCCACCCATCGACGATTCATGTCCCGCCTCTCAGAACGCATTCCCCTTGCCGCCAGGGGTTTTACCGCAAGCGCGCGCGGGGCGCGCCGCCAGAAGGTCCCGGCTCAGCCCGACAGCCGGTCCAGCAGCTCCGCTCCCGGAACGCCCGAGTACGCGCGCCCGGCGACGAACAGCGTCGGTGTGCTGACCACCCCGGCGCGGATCCCGGCGCGGAAGTCGCGCTCCACACGCGCCGCAGCGCGGTCGTCGCGCCGGTCGGACTCGAAGCGATCCAGGTCGAGCCCGAGCGAGCGGCAGCGCTCCCACAGATGGGGATCTTCCAGGTGGCCCTGGTCTGCCATCAGCGCGTCGTGGAACTCCCAGAAGCGGCCCTGGCGCGCCGCCGCCTCGGCCGCCGCGGCCAGCACGCGTGCCCGCGGGTGCTTGGAGACGACCGGGAAGTGGCGGAACACCCGCCGGATCGGCAGGTCACGGATCAGGAAGTGGGCCTGGGCGCAGTAGGGGCACTCCAGGTCCGCGTACTCCACCACCAGCGGACCCTGGCCGCGCACGTGGTCGTCCTCGGCCAGCGGGGGCACACCCGCCGAACCGAGTCCGGACGGCTCAGGCAGCGGCCCGCTCGAGCGCGTCGAAGATCAGGTTCGCGCCCGGAATCTCCAGCGGCGTCGGCGCCCGGTGGGCCCAGGTGACCGTGAGGTCGGGGCCGATCATGACCAGCGCGCGCTGGTTGTGACCGCGCTTGTCGATGAAGACGCCGTAGGCCTTGGCCACCTGGCCCTTGGGGTGGAAATCAGACAACAGCGGGATCGAGACGCCCAGTTGCTCCTGGAAGGCCTTGTGGGCGAACGCGCTGTCGGTCGACACGCCGTAGAGCCTGACGCCGCGCCCCTCGAGCTCGGGCAGGACCTCCTGATACACGTTCAGCTGGTCGGTGCACGTCGGGCTGAAGTCCATCGGGTAGAACACCAGCACCGAGGTCTGCCCCGCCAGGTCGGCCAGCGAGACCTCGTTTCCGTCCTGGTCCGGCAGTGTGAAGTCGGGCGCAGCAGTGCCCGGCTCGATCATCGGCGCAGTCCGAGTTCCTTGATCAGCGCGCGGTAGCGATCGAGATCGACGCGCTGGAGGTAGTTCAACAGGCGGCGGCGCTTGCCCACGAGCATCAGCAGCCCGCGGCGCGAGTGGTGGTCCTTGCGGTGCTCGCGCAGGTGCTCGGTGAGCTCCTCGATGCGAGCGGACAGCAGGGCCACCTGGACCTCGGCCGAGCCGGTGTCGTTCTGGCCCCGGCCGTGCTTGGAGACGATCTCCTGCTTCTGTTCGACGGTCAGCGACATGCGGCGGGGAAAGCTAGCAGGGCGCGGGCGCGCTCACCTGGCAAGTACCTCCCGCGCCCTGGCCACATCCTTCGCCATCTGCTCCTTCAGCGCCTCGACGTCGTCGAAGCGCTCCTCCCCGCGCAGACGCTGGCTGAACGCCACCTTGAGCTCCTGTCCGTACAGGTCGCCGTCGAAGTCCAGCAGGTAGGGCTCGATGAGCAGGCCAAGCGCGCTCTGGAAGGTGGGCCGGACGCCGACGTTGATCGCCGCCGGGTGCTGGTTGGCCCAGCCGGCGTAGACGCCGTTGGCCGGCGCCACGAAACCCTGGCGGGGCACGATGTTGGCGGTCGGGTAGCCCAGCTCGCGACCGCGCTTCTCGCCGTGCACGACCGGCCCCTGGACGATGAACGGGCCGCCCAGCAGCTTGGCCGCCGCGGCCACGTCGCCGGAGGAGACCAGGGCGCGGATGCGCGTCGAGGACACCGGCTGGCCGTCGACCTCGATCAGCGGCACCACGCGCGTCTCGAACTCGCTGCGCGAGCGCAGGAAGTCGGGCGTGCCGCGGGCCTTGTGGCCGAAGCGGAAGTTCTCGCCCACCGAGACGCTGGTGGCGCCCAGCTGGCCGACCAGTACGTGTTTCACGAACTCCTCGGCGCTGCGCAGCGAGAAGTCGCGGTCGAACGGGATGACCACCAGCTCGGCCACGCCGAGGCCGCCGATCACGTCGCGCTGGATCGAGTGCGGCATGACCAGCGGCGGCTGCTTCTCGGGCGCCAGCACGGACAGCGGATGGGGATCGAACGTGACGACGGTGTCGTTGCCGCGAATGACCTCGCGGTGGCCCATGTGCACGCCGTCGAAGGTGCCGATGGCCACCTTGCGGGGCGGGGCCTCCCCGGGCGGAAGCTCGGGAATGTCGCGCAGGCTGGTGACCTTCACGGCGAGAACACTACGACGGGCGCCAGCTGGCGGTCCCGCCGCTCGGCCACGGCGACGAGACGGTCCTCATGCATGAGCCGCACCGGGCCAGGGACGTCCTCCCCCTCCTCCAGCGCCAGCTTCACCCCGTGCGAGATCAGCCGCGCCTGCTCACCGTCCAGCTCCCGTTCGGGCATGAAGGCCAGTGCGCGTGCCGGCGGCACCAGCGTGGCCGGATCCGCGTCGGCGACCGCGAAGTCGCCGATCGTCGTCCTGCGCAGCTCGGCGCAGTACGCGTCCCCGAGGGCGGCCACGAGCTGGCGCACGTAGGTGCCCGAGGAACACTCGATGTCGAACGTGGCCAGCTCTCCCTCGCGAGCGACCAGCTCGGCCCGGTACACGGTGATCGGGCGAGCCTGGCCCTCGACGGGCTCGCCGCGACGCGCCTTGGCGTACAGCCGCTCGCCGCCGACCTTGACCGCCGAGTAGGCCGGCGGGCGCTGGAGCTGCTCGCCCGTCGGGAATGCGGAGGTCGGCGGGCACCCGGCCCGTGTGCACGAGCGTGCCCTCGGGATCGCCGGTGTCCGAGGTCCAGCCCAGCCGCGCGACGGCGCGGTATCCCTTCGGCAGGCCCATCAGGTAGCGCTGCAGGCGCGCGGCCCGGCCCACCAGCACCAGCAGCAGGCCCGTGGCGAACGGATCGAGCGTGCCCGCGTGGCCGACCTTGGTCTTCCCCGGCAGCCCACGGCGGATCGCGGCCACGATGTCGTGGGAGGTCTTGCCCGCGGGCTTGTCGACCAGGATCACCCCGTCGCCGGGGCCGTGGCTAGCTGCCACGGATCAGCGGCAGCGCGTTTGCCGGGTCGGCCATCGATGGCCGGTCAGCCCGGGGCGTTCGCGTCCAGCTGGGTTCGGACGAGCCCGCGGATCTCGGCGGTCAGCTCGTCCAGATCCAGCACGGTGGATGCCCCGGCGGCCTGGCGGTGCCCGCCGCCTCCGAGCGCGCGGGCGATGACCGACACGTCCACGCTGCCGTCCACGGCTCGCAGGCTGACCTTGCGCTGGCCCTGGCGGTCGTGGCGCCAGTTGCTCGCGGGCCAGCACCGCCACCTTGGTGTCCTCGACCGAGCGCATGTGGTCCACGATGCCCTCCGAGTCGGTCTCCAGCGCGCCGGTCTCCTCGAAGTCCTCACGGCTGAGCGAGCCCATCGTGATCGTGCCGTCGTCGTAGCGCTGGACGCTGGCCAGCGCGCGTGCCAGCAGCTGGAGCCGTGCGGTAGGGCAGGTCCTCGTACAGGCGGCGGTAGACCCCGTGGGTGTCGACGCCGGCCTCGATCAGGTCCGCCGCCATCCGGTGCGCGGCCGGCGTGGTGTTCTCGTACATGAAGCGGCCGGTGTCGGTGACCAGGCCCATGTACATGCGCGTCGGCGATCGCGGGCGTGATCTCGGCGCCCAGCTCGCGGGCCAGCTCGAAGACGATCTCGGCGGTCGCACGAGGCTTCGGCCACCACCAGGTTGACCGTGCCGAAGCGGGTGTTGTCGTGGTGGTGGTCGATGTTCACGATGTGCAGGCCGTCGTCCTTGAGGAAGTCGACCGGCATGCGGTCGATGTTGCCGCAGTCCAGGAACACCACGACCCGTTCGCCGACGTCGTCGGGCGGCACGCCCAGCAGGCCCTCGAACTTCATGTCGCGGTACTCGATCGGCAGCGGGAACTCGTCGGGCGACATGTACATCAGCGGCGTCCTTGCCCAGCTGGGTCGAGCAGACCGTGCATGGCCACCAGCGAGCCGAGGGCGTCGCCGTCGGGGTTCTCGTGCGTGGTCAGCAGCAGCTTGTCGGCAGAACGCAGCTCGTCCAGCACCTGGTCCAGCTCGGTGCCCACGCTCACTCGTCCGTGCTCCTCGATGATCTCGCCGATGCGAAAGCCCCGGTCGACCGACTCGTCGTGCACGAACTCCAGCGTGGGTGTGCGCTTCATGCGCAGCTCGCTGCCCAGGGCGGCCTGCAGGAAGCCGTGCGAGGACGCCAGCCCCTCCAGCGTCTCCTGGCGCTCGGCGTCGGAGCCGAGCACGCTCACGTACACGCGAGCATGGCGGAGGTCGGGGGCGGTCTCCACGGACGTCACTGTCACGAATCCTATGCGGGGGTCCTTAAGGCCTGCTGCCAAGCGCGATGACAGCACCTCGCGCACCGCCTCGTTGACCCGCCGCATGCGCTCGCCGGCCACCGCCTAGCCCACCATGTCCTCGGCGCGAGAGCAGCGTCCGCTCGACCGAGTAGCCCTCGGGGAAGCGGCCGGACAGCCAGCGCTCGAGGGCGTCGGCCTGGCGGCCGGCGCCCGCCGCGTCGCGCGCCACCAGCGCGCAGGCGAGCGTGGCCCGCTGCCACAGGTCGTGGTGGTCGGTCTCGGCGACGGCCGCGCCGAAGCGACGGCTCAGATGTGCCTTCACTGATTGCACCTCCTTGCGCTTTCCCTTCAGGTCGGAGCCCTCGGGGAAGAAAAGTCCTAGTTCCAGATAGACCAAAAAGGCCACGGGGAACCCGCGGGCCTACGCCAGCGTCTGCTCCACCTGCTGGGTCTCGTACACCTCGAGGATGTCGCCTTGCTTCACGTCGGCGTAGTTCTCGAGCACGATGCCGCACTCCATGCCCTGTGTGACCTCGCGGACATCGTCCTTGAAGCGCCTGAGCGAGCCGATCCGGCCGTCGTAGACGATCGTGCCGTCGCGCACCAGGCGCACCTTCGCGCCGCGGCGTGACCGTGCCCTCGGTGACCATCGAGCCGGCGATCGTGCCCACGCGCGAGGCCTTGAAGGTCTCGCGCACCTCGACGGTGGCCAGCGGTCGACTCGACCTCCTCCGGGGCCAGCAGTCCCTCCATGGCCTGGCGCAGCTCCTCGATCACGCGGTAGATCACCGAGTAGGTGCGGATCTCGACGCCCTCGCGCTGTGCCACGGCGCCGGCGTCGCCGACCGGGCGCACGTTGAAGCCGATCACGATCGCCTCCGAGGCCGAGGCCAGCATCACGTCGGACTCGTTGATGCCGCCGACGGCGTCGCGGATCAGGTTCACCGTGACCTGCTCCTGCGGCAGCTTGGCGACCTCGTCGGCCAGCGCCTCGAGCGAGCCCGCGACGTCCGCCTTGATGATCAGGTTCAGCTCGGCCAGCTCGCCGCCGCGGGCGCGGGCCATGACGTCCTCCAGGGAGATCCGCACGCCGGCCCGGCGCGCGATCGCCTCGGTCTTGAGGCGGTTGGCGCGCTCCCCGGCCAACCGTCGCGCCTCGCGCTCGTTGGTCACCACGCGGAAGTGCTCGCCCGCCTCGGGGACGCCGTCGAAGCCGAGGATCTCGGCCGGCATGCCGGGCGTGGCCTTCTTGAGCTTGTCGCCGCGGAAGTCGTGCATCGCGCGGGCGCGACCCGCGTGTGCGCCCGCCACCACTGCGTCGCCCACCTTCAGCGTGCCGCGCTGGACAAGCAGGCTGACCACCGCTCCGCGCCCGGGATCCAGCCGCGACTCGATCACGGTGCCCGATGCCTCCGCGTCGGGGTTGGCCTTGAGCTCCTCGATCTCGGCCAGCGTGATCAGGGTGTCCAGTAGCTCGGGCAGGTTCTGGTGCGTCTTCGCGGACACGTCCGCGAACTCGGTGTCGCCACCCCAGTCGGCGGGGTTCAGGCCCTGCTGGGCCAGCTCGCCGCGGACGCGGTTGGGATCCGCGCCCTCCTTGTCGATCTTGTTCACCGCGACCATGATCGGCACCTCGGCCGCCTTGGCGTGGTCGACCGCCTCCGTGGTCTGCGGCATCACGCCGTCGTCGGCGGCCACGACCACGACGGCGATGTCGGCCACGCTGGCCGCCGCGGGCACGCATGGCGGTGAAAGCCTCGTGGCCCGGCGTGTCCAGGAACGTCAGCGTGTGGTCGCCGTGGTGCACCTGGTACGCGCCGATGTGCTGCGTGATGCCGCCGGCCTCGCCGGCCGCGACCTCGGTCTGGCGGATGGCGTCCAGGAGCGACGTCTTGCCGTGGTCGACGTGGCCCAGGATCGTGATCACCGGCGGCCGCTCCTCGAGTGCCGAGTCGTCGTCCACGTACTCGGGCTCGGCCACCACGTCGTCGGCGGCGTGCTGGATCTCGACCTTCCTGTCCAGCCCGTCGGCCAGGACCTCGATGGCCTCGTCGGAAAGCGTCTGGGTGAGGGTGGCCATCTCGCCGAGCTCCATCAGCTTCTTGATGACCTCGGGCGGCGGGACGCCCAGCGACTCGGCCACCTCCTTGACCGTCGCGCCGGACTGCACCGGCGAGACGCGCACCTCCTCGGCGACCTCGGGCTTGGCCGTCAGGTCGGGCTCGACCCAGGGCGTACGCCGGCGGCGCCCGCGGCGACGCGGCGGCTGGTTCTGCTGTGGCGGCGGACCGGGGGCGCGGCGGGAGGCCTGCGAGTCGATGACCACGCGGCGGCGGCGGGCGCCCCCACCTCCGCCTCCGCCGGCGGGAGTCGGCTCGGTGCGGGTGGCGCGCTGCGCGTCCGCGCCCTTTGCCGTGGCGGATGCGCCGTCACCGTTACCGCTGGCCTCTTCGCCGGCGCTCTTGGCGGCGGCCTGGGCCTCGGGATCGAAAGCGCGCGCGATGTCGCGCTCGTCGACGCTCGACGCGGCCGCCTTCACGTCCAGGCCGGCGGCCTGGAGCGTGGCCAGGACCTCCTTGCTGGGGATCCCGCGTTCCTTCGCTATTTCATGAACTCGCTTCTTCGCCATCTCAGATCCAGTCTATGCGCCTCAGGAGGCCCCTTCGGCCGGCGCGGGCTCGCCGCCGCCGACCTGATCGCCCTCCTGGTCGACCATCGCCTGGTGCGCCGGCAGGCCGCAGTAGCGCGATCCGCTGACCGCCGCGTTGGGGCAGCGCTTGCCGTTGGTCAGCACCGCGGCGCAGCGCCCGGCGACCTCTTCCTCCTCGTAGCCCATCTTCGACTCTTCCTCGGCGAACTCGGTCTCCGAGCGGATGTCCACGCGCCAGCCGGTCAGCCGCGCCGCCAGGCGCGCGTTCAGGCCGTCCTTGCCGATGGCCAGCGAGAGCTGGTCGTCGGGCACGATCACGGTGGCCTGCATGGCCTCGTCGTCGACCAGCACCTCGCGCACGCGGGCGGGCGAGAGCGCCTTGGCCACGAACCGCGCCGGCTCGTCGTTGAAGGGGATGATGTCGATCTTCTCGCCGCGCAGCTCGGACACGACCATGCGCACGCGCGATCCGCGCGGGCCGACGCAGGCGCCGACGGGGTCGACGCCGTTGGTATGCGAGATCACGGCGATCTTCGAGCGGTAGCCGGGCTCGCGGGCCACGTTCTGGATCTCGACCAGGCCGTCGGCGATCTCGGGCACCTCGAGCTCGAACAGCGCCCGGATCAGCTCGGGCGAGCGGCGCGAGACGATGATCGACGGGCCCTTGGACTGGGCCGACACGTCGGTGATGATGGCCTTCACGCGGGCGCCGTGGTCGTAGCGCTCGCCGCCGACCTGCTCCGAGCGCGGCAGCAGCGCCTCGACGCGCTCGCGGAGCTGGACGAGCGTGTAGCGCGAGTCGGACTGCTGGACGATGCCGGTGATCAGCTCGCCGACGCGGTCCTGGTACTCGTCGAACATCATGTCGCGCTCGGCCTCGCGGATTCGCTGCAGGATCACCTGCTTCGCGGTCTGGGCGGCGATGCGGCCGAAGTCGTCCGGCGTGACGTTGCGCTCCTCGATCTGGTCGGAGTGGGCGGCCAGCACCTCCTGCGGGATCTCGGGCTCCTCGGGCACGCGCATCTCGCCCGTCTCGGGGTCGACCGTGGGCTCCTCGAGCGCCTCCTCGGCCTCGTCGAGCAGCTGCTCCTCGAGCTCCTCCGGCAGCAGCAGCTCGAACACGGTGAAGTCGCCGCTCTCGTGGTCGATGTCCACGCGGGCGTACCGGGCCGATCCGGGGCTCTTCTTGTACGCCGACAGAAGGGCGTCCGCCAGGGCGTCCATGAGCATGTCGGCGGAGATGCCCTTCTCCTGCTCAAGCACGTGGATGGCGTCGACGATCTCCTTGCTCATGCCTGCTCCTCTCCTCTGCGCTCCAGAAGGTTGCTGCGACTGATCTCTGTGTAGGGAATGGACACCAGCGCCGCCTCGGGCTCCACCGCCACCGTGACCTCGTCGTCGGTGGCTCCGACCAGTTCGCCGGTGAACGACTTGTGCCCGTCGCGCGGCTCCCGCGTGCGTACGCGCGCGTGGCGACCGAGGAAGCGGCGGAAGTGGTCGGGCTTGGTCAGCGGCCGCTGGGGCCCGGGCGACGAGACCTCCAGCGCATATTCGCCCAGCAGATCGCCGAGCTCGCGCGTGACCTGCTCGCACAGGGCCAGCGAGACGCCGTCCGGGTGGTCGATGGTCAGGCGCAGCCGCTCGCCGGCCACCTGTTCGCACGCCAGCAGCTCGACGGCGGGCAGCAGCTGGCCCAGGCGGGTCTCGATATCGGTCTGTAGGCGGTCGGTTTCGGTCATCTGGGCTGGTTTTGGTCAAAAAGAAAGGCGGGCTGCGAAGCCCACCTCCAGGCGCGGCCCGGAGGCCGCGGTACGACTGAAAGTCCTAGCCGAGTGAGTATAGGCGCTAGATCACAGCTCGATGATCAACGTAACGGGCCCGTCGTTGACCAGGCTCACCTGCATCTGCGCGCCAAAGCGCCCTCCCTCTGCACCGAGCGCGGCGCGCACCCGCTCGTAGAGCGGCTCGGCCTGGTCGCCGGGAGCGGCCTCCGCGAACCCCGGCCGGTTGCCGCGGCGCGTGTCCCCATACAGGGTGAACTGGCTGACGCACAAGATCTGGCCGCCCGCGTCCTGGACCGAGCGGTTCATGCGCCCATCGGCGTCCTCGAAGATCCGCAGCGCCGCGAGCTTCGCCGCCATGCGGTCGGCCTGATCGTGCCCGTCCTCGCGGTGCACGCCGAGCAGCACCAGCAGCCCCGGCCCGATCTCGGAGACCGGCTCGTCCCCCACGCTCACCGAGGCCCGCGAGACCCGCTGAACGATCGCCCGCATCCGCTGCACCGTACTGTCAGGGCATATGGCCGTGGTGGACGTGATCGACCAGTACCTGGAGACGCTTCCCGGCCAGTCGCGCCGGCTGGCGCACGGCGAGTGGGGCGTGACCGTGGATGCCGAGCAGGCCGGCGGCTGGCCCCTCCACGTCGGCGTGGTCGTCCACGACGGACTGGTGCGTGCGCAGGCCCACGCGCTCGACTCTCCGGAGGGCGTTGATCCCTGGATGCTCATGTGGTGGAACCGTCAGACGCGCATGGCCCGCTTCGGCTGCACCCAGGAGCGCGAGGTGTGGGTGCACGCCGACGTGCCCGTGGCGGCGGTCGACGAGCGCGAGATCGACCGCGTCCTGGGCCTGGTGGTCGAGGGCGCGGTGGCTGTGCGCGAGTACCAGCGCGCACGGCTGGAGCCTGCCCCCGAGGCGGGCGGCGGCTGGCTGGAAGGCAACTAGGCGCTCGGCTCGGCCAGAGTCACGAGTTCCGTCTGCGCAGTGGACGGAAGTCGTGACGGTCCCGTCCGTGGCCGGGTCGGCCGCTCGCTACGCCGGCCGCAGGCGGTCGCGCAGCGCCCGGTAGTCCGCCCGGTCGGGGCGCATCGACGCCGCCAGCACGGCGTGACGGCGCGCGGCGTCGGGGCGGCCGGTCTTGGCCAGCGCCTTGCCCAGGCAGAAGTGCGCGTAGTCGTTCACCGGCGCTCGCTCGACCACGGCGGCGAACTCGGCGCGCGCCTGCTCGAAGCGGCCGGAGCGGAAGTAGGCGCGGCCGAGGGCCTCGCGGATGGAGGTCTTGTCCGGCTCGAGCCCGCGGGCCCGTTCCAGTGGCACGGCGGCGGCGGCGAAGTCACCGGATTCCAGCAACGCGGAGCCGCGCTTGTAGAGGTCGTAGACCAGCTCGCCACGCTCGCGCGCTTCGCGTTCGGCATCGCTCACGAGCGAGCTCCGTGTGCGGTCCTGATCCTTTCCACCTCATCGAGGATGACAGCCGCCACAGCGCGCTTGGGACCGCGCGGCACGCCGCGCTCCCCGTCCGCCGTGATCAGCGTGATCTCGTTCTGCTCGCTGTCGAAGCCGATGTCCGCGCGAGCGATGTCGTTGAGCACGACGGCGTCCAGGCCCTTGCGCGTGAGCTTGTCGCGGGCGTGCTCGGCGCCCCCCTCCCCGTGCTCGGCGGCGAAGCCCACCAGCGTCTGGTGCGCGCCCCGGCGCGCCGACACGCCGGCGAGGACGTCGTCGGTGGGCTCGAGGTCCAGGCTCAAGCGCTCCCGGCCGGCCTTCTTGATCTTCTCGGCGGTCGGGCCCGAGGGGCGGAAGTCAGCGACCGCTGCGGCCATGAGCAGCACGTCGGCCAGGTCGAACTCGACCTCGACCGCGTCGCGCAACTGGGCGGCCGTCTGCACCGCAACCGTGCGCACCCCCGCGGGATCGGGCACGGCGAGGTTCGCGGCCACCAGCGTGACCTGGGCGCCGCGTGCGGCGGCCTCGGCCGCCAGGGCCACGCCCATCCGCCCCGACGACCGGTTGCCCACGTAGCGGACGGAGTCGATCGGCTCGCGCGTGCCGCCGGCGGTGACCAGGACGCGCACCCCCGCCAGCGAGGCCGAGCCCGTTGCCGAGCCCGCCAGGACGTCCTCCACGCGTTCCAGGATCGCGGCGGGATCGGCCAGGCGGCCAGCGCCCCACTCCCCCCGCGAGGCCAGCGCTCCCACCTCGGGCTCCACCACGGCCGCCCCGCGCAGGCGCAGCGTCTCCACGTTGGCGCGGGTGGCGGGGTGGTCCCACATGTGGTTGTTCATCGCCGGCGCCAGCACCAGCGGCGCAGTGCAGGCCAGCGCGGCGCTGCTGAGCAGGTTGTCGGCGTGCCCGCCGGCCAGCTTGGCCAGCGTGTTGGCCGACGCCGGTGCGATCACGAACGCATCGGCGCGGCGCACCAGCTCCAGATGCGAGATGGCCGCGTGGCCGGGCTCGGGGTCCCCGGGGAACGCCCCGCGGGCGGGGTCGGGCTCGAACTCCTCGACCAGCACCGGCGCGCCGGTGATGCCCTCGAACGTGGCCCTGCCCACGAAGCGCAGGCTGGCCTCGGTCTGCACCACGCGCACCGAATGCCCGGCCGCCATGGCCAGGCGCGTGAACTCGACGGCCTTATAGGCGGCGATGCCGCCGGAGACGCCTAGGAGGATGCGTGCCATGGCCCATCCAACGGTAACCCAGCGATGCGGCGACTACCGCGGCTGAGAGCAAGCCTGCGAAGGACGCAGGAACCGCAGCCAGCGCACGCAGGCGAGTCGACCGGGGACGCCCGCGGGCGCCGCTATCAGTCGCGGTAGCGGTACTTGATCTTGCCCTCGGCGACTTCGTCCAGGGCGATCTTGAGGTAGTTCTTGGAGCCCGTCTCGACCATCGGCGGCGGGTACTCGTCGAACGTGCCCTCACCGAGGTTGTGGTAGTACGAGTTGATCTGCCGGGCGCGCTTGGCGGCTACGAGAACGCAGGCGTAGTGCGAGTCGACCTGCTCGAGAAGGGTGTCCAGGCGCGGCTTGATCAAGGGGATTCCGGTTCGTCGGGGGTTGACATCGTAGCGGCGAGGGCGACGAGCTCATCGAGCGCGTCCTCCACATCGGCGTTCACCACCACCTTCGAGAACTCCTCCTGGGCAGCCATCTCGACCGGCGCCACCTCCATCCGGCGGGCGATCTGCTCGTCGGAGTCCGAGGCGCGGCCTACCAGCCGGCGCTGGAGATCCTCGAGCGACGGCGGCGCGATGAACACCTGGTAGGCCTCCGGCAGGGTTTCGCGCACCTGGCGAGCGCCTTGGATCTCGATCTCCAGGACGATCCCGTCGGCGGGCCGCTCGAGCTCGGAGCGCAGCGTCCCATAGCGGTTGCCGGCGTACTCGGCGTGCTCGATGAACTCGCCGTTGCGGACCCGCTGATCGAAGTCTTCGCGACTTAGAAAGTGGTACTCGCGGCCGTTCACCTCGCCCGCGCGCGGCTCGCGCGTGGTGGCGGACACCGACAGCTGCAGCCCGGGGCACTCCTCGAGCAGCCGCTTGATCAGGGTGCCCTTGCCGACGCCGGACGGACCCGTGATCACCAGGACCGGGGTCTGTCGGGCCTGGGCGTCTATCGGCGAAGGTAGGAGACGAGCTCGTTGCGCTGGCGCTCGGACAGGCCGCCGATGGTCTTGCTCGGCGAGATCCGGCAGTGCGTGAGAATCCGGTTGACCTTGACCCGCCCGTACTTGGGGACCGCCAGCAGGAGGTCGAAAACCTTGGCTGTTTGCAGGTATTCCGGCGGCTCGAGCAGGAGCCCGTGGATCCTGACCCGGCCGGCTTTGAGGTCGCGCTTGAGCGTGGCGCGGCGACTGCGGATCTCGTTCGCGCGCTGGAGCGCGTCCATGCGCTGGGTCAGCGAACGTTCGGGGGTGTGGCCGGCGACGGAGGGGTTCTGGGTAGAAGATTCGTTCGCAACCGGCATGAGGCGGCGATCATACACACGGATTTCGCAACGTCGACGCCTGTCGTACGTTTTCCTCCTAATTCATCTCAACCTCGACTGGAGGTCGAGATTGGTTGACGTTTCATGATGGTTTGAAAGCCCTCGAGAGCAGATAGCTCCGCCCCGATTCGGCGCCCGACGGCAGGGTCGCGAAAGCTCTCCGTGCCCACCGCGACCACGCTGGCGCCGGCGCTGAGGAAGTCGAGCGCGTCGCTACCCGATGTGATGCCGCCCATCCCCACAATGGGTACATCGACCGCGCGGGCCACGGCGGCGACCTGCTCCAGCGCGACCACGCGCACGGCCGGGCCCGACAGGCCGCCGCTCCCGCCGCCCAGCCACGGCTCGCGGGTCCGTGGGTGCAGCGGCATGCCCTTGAGCGTGTTGATCAGCGAGATGGCGTCCGCGCCGGCCCCGGCGGCGGCGGCCGCCACCGCACCCGGGTCGACCGAGTTGGGACTCAGCTTGACGATCAACGGCTTACCCGTGCGGTCGCGCACGGCACGGACGGCGGCGTCGGTCTCACCCGGGTCGGCCCCCACCAGGACTCCGGTCTCCACGTTCGGGCAGGACACGTTCAGCTCGATCAGGGCGACCTCGTCGCGGGCGCCGACGGCCGCGACCAGCTGCGAAAGCTCATCGTGGTCAAAGCCCATGACCGAGACCACCAGCGGCACCGCAAGCTCCGCCAGCTGCGGCAGATCCTGCTCGAGGAAGCCGTCCAGGCCCTTGTTCGGAAGCCCGATCGAATTGACCATGCCGCCTGGGGTCTCCCACAGGCGGGGCGGCGGGTTCCCCTGCCGCGGGGCCAGCGTGACGGTCTTGGTCACGAAGGCGTCGAAGGGAAAGCGCTCCAGCAGCGCATCGCCGAACGCCCGCCGGGCGGCCATGCGCGTCGAAGGTGCCCGAGGCGTTCAGCACCGGTCCGCGCAGCGCCACGCCGCAGAAGTCGACTGCCAGGTCGCTCACGCCACGACCCCCGCGAGCTCGTCGCCGCTGAACACCGGCCCGTCCACGCACACGCGCTGGTAGCCCGCCACCGTGGGCACCACGCAGCCGAAGCACGCGCCGTAGCCGCAGGCCATGCCCGACTCCAGCGCCAGCTGGCAGTCCACGCCGCGCTCGGCGCACAGGGCGCGCACCGCCTCGAGCATCGCCGGCGGCCCGCACGAGTACACGGTCGCATGCGGATCGCGATCCAGCTCGGCGGCCAGCGGCTCGGTGACCAGCCCGGCGCGGCCGGATCGAGCCGTCCTCGGTGACCACCACGGCCGGGCCGCCGAACAGCTCTGCGGCCGCGGCGTGCGCCGCCGAGCGGAAACCGAGGATCACGTCGGCCTGGCGGCGGGCGGCCAGGAAGTCGGCGTACAGGCACAGCAGCGGGGCGACGCCGATGCCGCCGCCGACCAGAAGCGGCCGCGCCGCCGGCGGGGCCGGCCGGAAGCCGGCGCCGAGCGGGCCGAGCAGCATCAGCGGTTCGCCCTCGGTCAGCTCGGCCAGGCGGCGGGTGCCCGGCCCGACGTCCTCGAGCAGGAAGTCCAGCTCCACGCCCCCACCCGCGTGGCGGCGCACGGCCGCATGCGAGAACGCGCGCGGCAGGAACGGGCGCTCGCCGCTGCCTCCACCCCACCTGTCGGCCGGCGGCCAGCATGTAGAACTGGCCGGGCTGGGGTGTCTCGGGGCCCACGGGGTCGCGCGCGGTGACCAGGTCGTAGGCGCCCAGCCTGCGCACGCCGCGGACCTCCGCCACCCGCCGCTCGGGCGGGCACTGCGTTCGCGGCGGGGCGTCGCTCACGTGACGACCCGCTTGGGGGCCGGGTGCAGCTCCTGCAGCGAGGTCACCGGCGGCGCCTCCCCACGCCCGGCGCGGATGGCCCGCTGGGCGGCGCTGGCCCCGCTCATGGTGGTGATGCAGGGCACGCCGCGGGCCACCGCGGCGCGGCGGATCTCGTAGCCG
The DNA here is from genome assembly GCA_963750365.1 of uncultured Solirubrobacterales bacterium. Taxonomy (GTDB): domain Bacteria; phylum Actinomycetota; class Thermoleophilia; order Solirubrobacterales; family Thermoleophilaceae; genus JAAYBF01. The sequence goes on along the minus strand of CAVVQE010000002.1, from coordinate 1,033,541 downwards.
TCGGCGCGGGCGCCCGAGCCGGTCGGGGTGTTCACCACGAGGTCGACCCGGCCCGCCTCGATGGCCTCGACCACGTTCGGGGAGCCCTCGCTGAGCTTCTGGATCCGCTCCACCGGGACGCCCATGCGTCGGATCGCCTGGGCGGTGCCGCCGGTGGCCATGATCGTGAAGCCCAGGTCGTGCAGCGAGGCCGCCAGCTGCGTGGCGGTGGGCTTGTCGCCGTCGGTGACGCTGATGAAGACCGTGCCGGCTGTCGGCAGCTGCGCGCCCGCAGCGGCCTGGGCCTTGCCGAACGCCGTCGGGTAGTCCTGAGCCACCCCCATGACCTCGCCGGTGGACTTCATCTCCGGTCCCAGCAGCGAGTCGGCGCGCGGGAAGCGCCCGAAGGGCAGCACGGCCTCCTTGACCGACACGTGGCTGCCGGCGGCCGGCAGCGCCAGCTCCATGTCGGCAAGGCGCTCGCCCAGCATCAGCCGGCAGGCCACCTTGGCCAGCGGCACGCCCACCGCCTTCGACACGAACGGCACGGTGCGCGAGGCGCGCGGGTTGGCCTCGATCACGTACAGCTCGTCGTCGCCGTAGACGGCGAACTGGATGTTGATCAGGCCCACGACGCCCAGCCGCTGTGCGATCCGGGCGCTGGCCTCCTCGACCTGGCGGAGCATGTCGGGGCCGAGCGACATGGCGGGGATCACGCAGGCCGAGTCGCCGGAGTGGATGCCCGCCTCCTCGACGTGCTGCATCACCGCGCCGATGCGCACCGCCTCGCCGTCGCAGAGCGCGTCCACGTCGACCTCGATCGCGTTCTCCAGGAAGCGGTCAAGGAAGATGTCGCCGTCGGGCCGGCCGCCCTCCGCCGTGCGCTGGAGGTAGCCGTCCAGCCCCTCGCGGGAGTAACAGATCTCCATCGCCCGCCCTCCGAGCACGTACGACGGGCGGACCAGCAGCGGGTAGCCCACCTGCTCGGCGGCGGCGAGCGCCTGCTCGGGCGACTGGGCGGTGGCGTACGGCGGGCTCTTCAGCCCCAGCTCGTCCAGGATGGCGCCGAAGCTCGGGCGGTCCTCGGCCAGGTGGATCGACTCGACCGGGGTGCCCAGCAGCGGCACACCGGCGTCGGCGAGCCCCTGGGCCAGCTTCAGCGGCGTCTGGCCGCCGAATTGCACGATCACGCCCTCGGGCTGCTCGAGCTCGATGCACCGCCGAGCACGTCATCGAGCGTCAGCGGCTCGAAGTAGAGCCGGTCGGAGGTGTCGTAGTCGGTCGACACCGTCTCCGGGTTGCAGTTGACCATCACCGCGTCGCGGCCGGAAGCGCGCACGGTCATCGCGGCGTGCACGCAGCAGTAGTCGAACTCGATGCCCTGGCCGATGCGGTTCGGGCCCGAGCCCAGGATCACCACGGAGGGGTTGTGGCCGCGCTCGACCTCGTGGCGCGGGCCGTCGGGCCCGGGCCGCTCCCAGCCGGAGTAGAAGTAGGGCGTGGCGGCCTCGAACTCGGCGGCGCAGGTGTCCACGGCCTTGTACGTGCGCACGAGCCCCGCCTCGGGGTCCTGGCCCATGGCCAGCTCACGCAGCTCGGCCAGGAACCACGGGTCGACCGCAGGTGCGGGCGTTCAGCGTGGCCACGTCGTGGCCGCGGCGGAAGGCCTCGAAGACCAGCTCGTAGCGGTCCCACGAGGGGATCTCGAGCGCCGTGAGCAGCGCCTCGTCGTCGGCTGGGGGCGCGGCGCGCACGTCCAGCTCGCGCGAGCGCCATGCCTTCATCCACGCCTGCTTGAACGTCCGCCCGATGGCCATCGCCTCGCCGACCGACTGCATGTAGGTGGACAGCTTGCCGTCGACGCCGGGGAACTTCTCGAAGGCGAAGCGTGGCCACTTGACCACCACGTAGTCGATCGTCGGCTCGAAGCTGGCGGGCGTGACGCGGGTGATGTCGTTGTCGATCTCCTCGAGCGTGTAGCCCACCGCCAGCCGCGCGGCGATCTTGGCGATCGGGAAGCCCGTGGCCTTCGAGGCCAGCGCGGACGAGCGCGACACGCGCGGGTTCATCTCGATCACGATGATCTCGTCGGTCTCGGGGTTGACCGCGAACTGCACGTTCGAGCCGCCGGTCTCGACCCCCACCGCACGGATGACCGTGATCGCCTGATCGCGCAGCTCCTGGTACTGGACGTCGGACAGCGTCTGCTGGGGCGCGACGGTCACGCTGTCGCCGGTGTGCACCCCCATCGGGTCGACGTTCTCGATCGAGCAGATCACAACCACGTTGTCCGCCCGGTCGCGCATCAGCTCGAGCTCGAACTCGCCCCAGCCGATGACCGACTCGTCGATGAGCACCTGGTTGATCGGGCTGGCGGCCAGGCCCTCGGCCACGCGCTCGTGGTACTCGGCTTCGCTGCGGGCGATGCCTCCACCCTGGCCGCCCATGGTGAAGCCGGGCCGCACGATCGCCGGCAGGCCGATGTCCTCGCGCACCGCCTCGGCCTCGGCCAGCGAGTGAGCGATCGACGAGCGCGCGACGCGCAGGCCGGCCGACTCCATCGTCGGCGTTGAACAGCTCGCGGTCCTCGGCGCGGCGGATGGCGTCGTAGTCGGCGCCGATCAGCTCCACCCCGTAGCGCTCCAGCGTTCCGTCTTCGGTCAGCTGGCGGGCCAGGTCCAGCGCGGTGCCGCCGCCCAGCGTGGGCAGCAGCGCGTCCGGGCGCTCCTTATCGATCACGCGGGTGACGGAATCGGCCAGCAGCGGCTCGATGTAGGTGGCGGTGGCGAACTCGGGGTCGGTCATGATCGTCGCCGGGTTGGAGTTGATCAGCACGACCTCGTAGCCCTCCTCGAGCAGGACCTTGCACGCCTGCGCGCCGGAGTAGTCGAACTCTGCGGCCTGGCCGATGATGATCGGCCCGGAGCCGATCACCAGGATCTTGTGCAGGTCGTCCCTACGCGGCACCTAGGGGTTACCTCCGCGGGCATCCAGCCCCGCGCTCTGATGTTCATGCTGGCCTCCGGCCAGCGATGACAAAAACCGGTCGAACAGGTGCCGCGCGTCGTGCGGGCCGGGGCCCGCCTCGGGGTGGTACTGCACGGTGGAGGCGGGCACGTCGCGCAGCACCAGGCCCTCGACCGTGCGGTCGTAGAGGTTCAGCTGGCTGAGCTCGGCGGTGCCGAAGTCGGTGTCCCAGCGCATGGACTCGGCCGCCCTCGATGGTCCGCTCGCCGCCCGGTCCGAGCACCGCGAAGCCGTGGTTCTGGCTGGTGATCTCCACCTTGCCCGTCTCCAGGTCCTTGACCGGGTGGTTGGCGCCGCGGTGGCCGAACGGCAGCTTGAAGGTCTCGAGGCCCACGGCGCGGCAGAGCAGCTGGTGGCCCAGGCAGATGCCCCAGACCGGCTTGCGTCCCACGAGCTCGCGCACCGTCTCGACCACGTAACCCAGCGCGGCGGGATCGCCTGGGCCGTTGGCCAGGAACACCGCGTCGGGGTCGCGCGCCAGCACCGCGTCGGCGCCGGCGCTGCAGGGATGCAGCTCCACGCGCGCGCCGCGCTGGCGCAGGTTGCGCACGATCGACCACTTGATGCCGGTGTCGATGGCCGCGATCAGCGGACCGTCGTCGCTGCCGTCCAGGGCGTCCAGCAGCACCGGCTCAGGCGGCGTGACCTCGCGCGCCAGGTCGCGGCCGGCCATCGGCGGCTCGGCCATCAGCCGTTCGCGAGCCTGCGACTCGTCGGTGGCGGCGTCGAAGACCCCGCCGCGCATGGCCCCCTTGTCGCGGATGTGGCGCACCAGCGCGCGGGTGTCGACGCCGGTCAGCGCCGGGATGCCGCGCTCGGTCAGCCAGCTCAGCCAGCCGCCGGTGGCGCCCGCAGCGTCGTCGCGGTCTACGCCCTCGCGCATGATCACGGCTCGCGCATGCACCTCGTCGGACTCCATGTGGGCCGCCTGCACGCCGTAGTTGCCCACCATCGGGTAGGTGAAGACGATGATCTGGCCGCGGTAGCTGGGGTCGGTGACCGACTCCTGGTAGCCGGACATGGCCGTGTTGAACACGACCTCGCCGCGGCCGGCCGAGCCTGCCGCGGCGGCCCCCACCAGTTCGCCGTCGAAGCGCTCGCCGTCCTCGAGCAGCAGATAGCCCGCGCTCACTTGACCAGCTCCTGGATCTGCTTGAACTCGTTGCTGCCGGCCGCTCCCAGCAGCTCGAACAGCGCCGTCTCCACGCTGGTGAGCACCGCGCCCGAGCCCTCCATCTTGTGCAGCCCCAGGTCACGGTTCCCCGCGGTGCGTGAGCTGACCGCATCGCGGGCCACGTGCACTTCGACGTCGCCGTCCAGCAGGTCGTGGGCGGTCTGCGACACGCACACGTGCGCCTCGATGCCGCACAGCAGCACCTGGTCGCGACCGGCCAGGTCGAACCCGTCCGCGCGCGAGGCGGCGAAGAACACGTCTTCTCGAGTGCCTGGCTGCCGCCGGCGTGCTCGGCCACCTCGGGCACCGTGGAGCCCAGGCCGCGCGGGTACTGCTCGGTGACCACCAGCGGCAGATCCAGGATGCCTGCGGCGCGGACGAGCACGCCGCTGCTCTGGGCCACGCCGTCGAAGTCGAGCACCGCCTTGCGGAAGGCCTCCTGGATGTCGACCACCACCAGCGCCGCGCGGCTGCGGTCCAGCACGCGGGTGGCCATCAGCTGACCGCCCCGATGGCGAAGCTGCGCTCGCGGAAGGCCACGGCGCCCGCGGCCACCGTCATCCGCACGCGGCCGATCAGCGTGCGCCCGTGGAAGGCGCAGTTGGCCGAGCGGCTCTCGTAGCCGGCTCTCGCCCACCTGCCACTCGGCGTCCAGGTCCACCAGGCACACGTCGGCGGGCCGGCCTTCGGCCAGGATCGGCACGTGCAGGCCGAAGGGACGGCCGCCGGCGGTCATGCGCTCGACCACGAGGCCGAGGTCCAGGACGCCGGGCACCACGAGGTCGGTGTGGATCGAGGCGAAGGCGGTCTCCAGCCCGGTCACGCCCAGCGGCGCGTCCTCGAACGGCTGCTCCTTCTCCTCACGCGCGTGCGGAGCATGGTCGGTGGCGATCGTGTCCAGCACGCCGGAGCGGACGCCGTCGATGATGGCCTGGCGGTCGTCCTCGGAGCGCAGCGGCGGGTTCATCTTCTTGTGGCTGTCCAGCGTGCGCACCGCCTCGTCGGTGAGCAGCAGGTGGTGCGGGGTGGCCTCGGCGGTGACCTCGACGCCGGCGGCCTTGGCCCGCTCGATGATCTCGACCGTGGTGCGCGCGGACACGTGCTGGATGTGGATGCGGCCGTCCTCGTAGGCGGCCAGGTCGCAGTCGCGCGCCACCATGACCGACTCGCTGACGGACGGAATCCCGGCCACGCCCAGCAGCGCGGAGACCTCGCCCTCGTGCATGACGCCGCCGGCCGACAGCGTCGGGTCCTCCTCGTGCAGCGCGATCGTCAGCCCCGCCAGGCGCTGGTACTGAAGCGCCTGGCGCATGACGCCGGCCGAGCGGATCGGCAGCCCGTCGTCGGTCAGCCCGGCGGCGCCCGCGGCGGCCAGCTCGGCCGCCTCGGTCAGCTGCTCGCCCTTCTGGCCGACCGTCACCGCAGCCGTGAAGCCGGTGGGAATGCGCGCCTGGTTCTCGGCCACCTCGCGCAGGGACTTGACGATCGAGGCGTTGTCGACCACCGGCCGCGTGTTGGGCATGGCCAGGATGGCGCAGAAGCCGCCCGCAGCGGCGGAGCGGGTGCCGGTCTCGATGTCCTCCTTGTACTCCTGGCCGGGAGTGCGCAGGTGCACGTGCGGGTCCACGAAGGCGGGGAAGGCGTGCAGGCCCTGGGCCTCGACCACCTCGCAACCCTCGGGTGCCTCGAGCGAACCGGGCTGCGCCGAGGGCGGCGATCTGGCCGTCGCGGATGAGGATGTCGCCCGGCCCGTCGAGGCCGGCGCGCGGGTCCAGCAGGTGGGCCTCGCGCACCAGCAGCGTTGCCGCCGGCACGGGGGCGCGGTCCAGGATCACGGTCATGCCGGCTGGGGCTCCGGCTCGATCGCGGCCTCGGCGCCGCGGGGCGCCGGCCAGCAGCTCGTAGAGCACGGCCATCCGCACCACCACGCCGGACTGCACCTGCTCGGTGATCAGCGCCTGGGGCGAGTCGATGACCTCGGCCGACAGCTCCACCCCGCGGTTGACCGGCCCCGGGTGCATCAGCAGCTGCCCGGCGCCCAGGCGGCGGGAGTTGATCTGGTACTGGGACGCGTACTCGCGCAGCGATGGCACGAACGAGCCGGTCATCCGCTCGTGCTGCATCCGCAGCGCGTAGACCACGTCCGCCTCGCCGAGCCCGTCCAGGGTGGGTCTGACGTCGCAGCCCAGCGCCTCCACCCCGCGCGGGATCAGCGTCGGCGGGCCGCAGACCGTGACCAGGCAGCCCATCCGCGTGAAGGCCAGGATGTTCGAGCGCGCGACGCGGCTGTGCAGCACGTCGCCGACGATCCAAACCTTCAGCCCGTCCAGGTTGCGCCGGTGGCGGCGCAGGGTGTACAGGTCCAGCAGCGCCTGGGTGGGGTGCTCGCGCTTGCCGTCGCCGGCGTTGATCACCGAGGCGCGCGTCCAGCGCGCCACCAGGCCCGGCGGCGCCGGCCGACGGCGATCGGAAGACGATCGCCGCCGGGTCGTAGGCCGACAGCGTCTGGACCGTGTCCTTGAGCGACTCGCCCTTGTCGACCGACGAGCCCGCCGACTTCACGTTCACCAGGTCGGCCGACAGCCGCTTGGCCGCGATCTCGAAGCTGGAGCTGGTGCGCGTGGAGGCCTCGTAGAAGAGGTTGATCACCGTGCGCCCGCGCAGCGTTGGCACCTTCTTGATCTCCCGCCCCGACACCTCGGCGAAGCTCTCGGCGCGGCCGAGGATGCGTTCGATGTCGTCGCGCGTGAGGTCGTCGATGGACAGCAGGTGGCGCTTCATCGCTGATCCCCTCCTCGCGTGATGGTGATCTCCGCGCCCGCCGGCTGGATCGATCACCCGGTCCTCCCCGTCCAGCTCCTCGAGGTTCACGTGCACCCGCTCGTCGCGGGCGGTCGGCAGGTTCTTGCCCACGTAGTCGGGGCGGATCGGCAGCTCGCGGTGGCCGCGGTCGGCCAGCACGGCCAGCTGCACGCGGCCGGGACGGCCGTAGTCGAACAGCGCGTCGATGGCGGCGCGCACGGTGCGGCCGGTGAACAGGACGTCGTCCACAAGCACAACGGTGTGGCGCTCGACCGAGAAGTCGATGTGGGAGGCGTGCACGACGGGCTGGGCGCCGGGCTCACGCATGCCCACGTCGTCGCGGTAGAAGGAGATGTCCACGTCGCCGAGCGGGACCGGCTCGCCGATCAGGTCGCGCGACCAGCTGGCGCAGGCGCCCGGCAAGCAGCGCGCCGCGGCGGTGGATGCCCACGATGGCGATGGCCTCGCCGGGGTTCTTCTCGACGATCTCGTGAGCGATGCGCACCAGCGTGCGCCGCACGTCATCGCGGTCGAGGACCACCTTGTGGGTCAAAGCCGACTGTCCTTCCTGGCCTCGCGGGACCGGGTTAAAGGAACTGCGCCGCTGACGCTAGCACCGTGCCCGGCGGCGCTCCAGCTATTGCTCGCCGCGGATGTGCGCCGGCTGCCCACTTTCCGGGAACGGCAGCTCGACGCGATCGAAGTCGCGCGGGACGATCACCGCGCCGAACTCCGCCTTGGCCTCGGCCACCAGCTCGCGCACGTAGTAGCGCGAGGAGATGTGCGTCAGGGCCAGCAGCTTGACCTGTGCCTCCGCCGCCAGTTTCGCCGCGCCCTGGGCGGTCGAGTGGCGCGTCGCGCGGGCGCGCTCGGCGTCGGCCGCCATGAACGTGGCCTCGTGCACCAGCAGGTCGGCGCCGGCGGCCATCGCCAGGGTCATGTCGCAGGGGGCGCTGTCGCCGCTGAGCACGACGGTCCGCCCGGCGCGTGGCGGGCCGATCACCTGTTCCGCCCTGACGCCGCCCACGGTCTCCCCCGCCTGCAGGCGGCCGAAGTCGGGACCCGGCGCCACCCCCAGCTCGCGGGCGCGAGCATCGTCGAAGCGGCCGGGCCGCTCGTGCTCGGCCAGCGCGTAGCCGACCGCGCCCGGGTGATCCACGTTGAACGCCGTGATCGAGTAGCCGTCGCCGGGCAGCTCCTCGCCGGCGGCCAGCTCCTCGACCTGCACCTCGAACGGCAGCCGCCCTACCACCGCGCCCATGGTCTTCCACAGCGCGCCCAGGCCCTCGGGGCCCCATAGCCGCAGCCGCCGCTCGCGGTCGTGCAGGCCGTAGGTCTTGAGCAGGCCCGGGAGGCCGAGCACGTGGTCGGCGTGGCGGTGGGTGATGAAGATGTCGTCCACCTCCCCCGTGGCCGCCGACTGCATCAGCTGGCGCTGGGTGCCCTCGCCGCAGTCGAACAACAGCCGCTCGCCTCCCCGCCGCAGGAGCGTGGCGGGCAGGCCGCGCTGTGCGGTCGGCGCCGAGGCGGCGGTACCCAGGAATGTCACGTCCAGGTCCACGGCTAACCCACCTCGACCAGCTCGAAGGCCACGCGCTCGTCGCGCACGCGCGCCAGCCCCATGGTGTGGCTGGGCGCCCGCCGGCGCTCGGTCGGGCTGCCTGGATTGAAGATCTGGAAACCGTCCCGCTGCTCGTGCAGCGGCAGGTGCGAGTGGCCGAAGACCACAGCGTCGGCGTCGGGGAAGCGCCTGCGCAGGCGCCTTAGGCGGCCGGCCGCGGGCCCGGCATCGTGGACCAGCCCGATCCGCGCGCCGGCGGCCTGGACGACCCGCTCCGCCGGCAGGCGGCGTCGCAGCTCGGGGTCGTCCTGGTTGCCGTGAACGGCAACCAGCGGTGGCCCGATCAGCTCCAGCTCCTCCAGCGTCGAGGCGGTGAGCACGTCGCCCGCGTGCAGGATCATGTCGGCGTCGCGCGAGCCGGCTGCTGCAGTCCGCGGGCAGGCGGCGGCTGCCTCGCGGCAGATGGGTGTCGGCGATCACGGCCAGCAACATGGCTGGCAGACGATATGCGCCCGACGTCAGGTCAGACGTCCGCGCAGCACGTGCTGGAAGGTCAGCAGCGAGCGCAGCGGTCCGTGCGCCAGCAGCGTGGCGGCCCGTTCGGTGCGCCAGTCGCCCGGGCGCAGGCGGTACTGCGGCGCGCTCTGCTCGACGCTCAGCCCGGCCGACTCCAGCAGCTCACGGGCGTCCGGGGCGGCGAACCAGCGCAGGTGTGTGGCATCGAAGATGCCCTCGGCGTCGCGCGGCCAGCGGTCGCGGGCCAGCAGCGTGGCGAGCGCCCAGAAGTAGCGCACGTTGGGCAGGCTCACCACCACCGACCCGCCCGGCGCCAGCAACCCCACCGCCTGGCGCAGCACCAGCCACGGATCGCGCAGGTGCTCGAGCACGTCCGCGGCCACGATGCAGTGAAAGCCCTGGCCCACCTCCCCAGTCCAGGCAGCCATGTCCTCCAGGTCGGCGCAGACCACGCGATCCAGTACCGCAGCGGCCCGCTCGCAGTAGACCGGGTCGGCCTCCACGCCCACCACCTCGGCCCCGCGCGCGTGCTTGAGCGCCGCGCCGACCGCGCCCGACGAGCAGCCCAGATCGAGGATCCGGCGGTCGGCGGCGGGCACCAGGCGCTGGACGTCGGGGCGTGGATTCTCGTACGCGGCCGCCCGCCGTTCGCGCAGCTCGCCGTCGGAAACCTGCATGGCGCGACCCTAACCGCACTAGACTGACGCGCCCAGGCTCGCGCCCGTAGCTCAGTGGATAGAGCGCTGCCCTCCGGAGGCAGAAGTCGCAAGTTCGAATCTTGCCGGGCGCGCTTTCGACGTTAGGCTGGACGCTAGTGCCGATCGCCACCGACACCGGCTTCACAGGCGAGGAGGTCGCGCTGGCGCTGCGCAACCCGGGGCTTCCGCTCGAGGCGCTGCGCCGGCCCATCACCCCGACCGACATGCACTACGTGCTCGTGCACTTCGACGTCCCCGAGCTTGCGCCGGCGACGTTCGAGCTGGTGGTCGACGGGCGCGTTCGCAACACCCTGGCGCTCACGCTCGATGATCTGCGCGCGCGGCCGGCGGTCTCGATGCCCGTGATGATGGAGTGCGCCGGCGGCGGCCGGGCGCGGCTCCAGCCGCGCCCGATCTCGGCCCCCTGGCACGACGAGGCGATCGGGTGCGCCGAATGGACCGGGACGCCGCTGCGCGGCGTGCTCGAGGATGCCGGGCTGCTCGACGATGCCGTCGAGCTGCTGTTCACCGGCGCCGACCGCGGCGTCGACCAGGGCGTGGAGCACGATTACCAGCGCAGCCTCGCGGTCGAGGAGGCGATGCGCGAAGACGTGCTGCTGGCCTATGCGATGAACGGGCAGCCGCTGCCCCCGACACACGGCTTCCCGCTGCGCCTGGTCGTGCCCGACTGGTACGGCATGGCCTCGGTCAAGTGGCTGCGCTCGATCACCGCCATCGTGCAGCCGTTCGAGGGCGTCCAGCAGACGCAGCTCTACCGCTATCGCCGCTCCCAGCAGGACCCCGGCACACCGGTGACGCGCAAGAAGCCGCGTGCGCTGATGGCGCCGCCGGGGATCCCGGAGTTTCTCTCGCGAGCCCGCCACGTACAGGCCGGCCCCACGCTCATCGAGGGTCGCGCCTGGTCGGGCTCACACCCCGTGGTCCGCGTGGAGTTCAGCGCCGACGGCGGCGCCAGCTGGGAGGACACGCGGCTCGAAGAGCCCAACGGCCGGCACGGGTGGAGTCGCTGGTCTTATGAATGGGAGCCCGTGGCCGGTGACTACGAGCTGTGTGCGCGCGCGACCGACGGGGACGGCCAGACGCAGCCGCTGGACAGCTCTGCCACGTGGAACACCGGCGGCTACGGCGTCAACGCCGTCCAGCGCGTGGCCGTGAGCGTCAGCTGACGCGTTATAGCGGCGCGGCCTCGGCCAGCTCGGGCAGCTGCACGGTGCCGCCGTCGTAGTGCCAGCCGCAGGAGCAACTCCCCGATGCACACTTTGGCTGCCCGCAGCCGGGGCAGTCTTCACGCGTCTCGCCGACCATTGCGCTGCTATCGGCCGATCTCCGGAGTACATGAAGCAAATCAGGCACGCTCTAGCCGACGGAGCGCCGATTTTGCGGCGTTGTAGCCGTTCATCCCGTGGGCGCCGGCGCCCGGCGGCGTCGCCGCGGAGCAGATGAACACGCCGTCGATACCTGTCGAATAGGGGTCCAGGGCCAGCCGCGGGCGCACCAGCGTCTGCCACGGGGTGTTGGCCCCGGTGATGATGTCGCCGCCGACGTAGTTGGCGTTGTAGGCCTGCAACTCGGCCGGTGAGCGGGTGGACGTTTGTACGATGCGCTCGCGCAGGCCGGGCGCGAAGCGCTCCAGCTGGCCGATCACGGCCTCCGTGGCGTCGCCGTCGTAGCCGCTGGGCACGTGCGCGTAGGCCCAGATCGGGTGGGTGTCGCCCCGCGGACCGGGCCGGGTCGGCCAGGTACTGCTGGCCGACGAGCACGTATGGGCGGGCGGGCATCCGGCCGCGGGCGACCTCGCGCTCCGCGGCCACCGTCTCCGCGAACGAGCCGATCGCGTGCACGGTGCCCGCGCGGCGCGCGGGCTCGGCGGCCCAGGGCACGCCGCCCTCCACCGCCAGGTCGACCTTGAACGCCCCCGGACCGTGGCGGTAGCGGCGGTAGGCGCGGGCCACCCGCCCGGGCAGACGGTCACCGGCCAGCTCCGCCACGCCGCGCGGGGCCAGGTCCAGGATCACCGCGTCCGCGGCGGGCAGCTCGTCCAGCGATCGCACCTTGCGGCCGGTCTCGATGCGTCCGCCGTGCTCGCGCACCACAGCGGCAAGCGCGTCGGTGATGGCTCGCGATCCGCCGCGCGCCACCGGCCAGCCGAAGCGGTGGCAGGCACAGATCAGCGCCATGCCCACGGACGAGCTCATCGGCCGGTTCAGCGGGCTGAACGCGTGCGCGGCCACGCCGCCGAACAACGCGCGGGCCTGCTCGGTGGCGAAGGCGCGGCCCAGCAGCGTGGCCGGGGCGGCGGCGGGCAGGCCGAAGCGCATCAGGGCCAGCGGATGGGCCGGCAGGTGCTGGATCGGCCGCAGCAGGTCGTCCAGCAGCTCGCCGAAGTTGCTCGACGGGCGCCCGAACACCCTTCGCCACGCCGGGCCGTCGCGGCCGAGCCCCGCCGCAGTCGCCTCGATCGAGCGCTGCATCACGGCCACGCCGCCGCCGTCCAGCGGATGGGCCAGGTCGAGCTCGGGCCACGCCCACTCGAGCCCGTGGCGCTCGAGGCCCAGCCCTGTCAGCGAGGGCGCGCCTGGGGCCAGCGGGTGCGCTGCCGAGCAGTCGTCGTGCAGCAGGCCGGGCAGCGTCAGCTCGCTGGTGCGGGTGCCGCCGCCGATCACCGGAGCAGCCTCGATGATCGTGACCGACACGCCGCGCGCGGCCAGGGTGGCGGCGCAGGCCAGGCCGTTGGGGCCCGAGCCGACCACGATGGCGCTGCTCATGCGGCGGGCGTGACGCGGACCGGGAACGGCCGCCCGTCCAGCCAGGGCTGGCGCGAGACCATGTCGGCCACGTCGACCTCCCCCTCCTCGATCACGCCGGTGGCGGCGTCCAGGATCCGGTAGTGCTGGGTCTTTCGGTGGGCCGGCTGGGACTCCAGGCAGATCACGCGCACGTCGCCGGGCGCGAAGCCGCAGCGCTCCTGTACGGCTGCCAGCAGCTGGTGGTTGTGGAAGTGCCCGTCGCCGAAGTTGTAGCCGCACACCACGCCGGCGATCAGCTCCCCCTCGCGCACGTGATAGCTCTCCACGTCGTCCACGGCGTGCGACAGCAGCCCGTTGATGGCCCGGCCGTGCGAGTGCATCGACCGGAACGCCAGCCCCTTCGCCAGCAACAGCTCGGCCATGTCGCGCCCGTAGAACTTCGTCACCTGCTCCACCACCACCGGCGCCGGCTTGACGATCTGGCGGTCCAGCGTCTCCTCGGCGCCGGTGTCCTTTCGCAGCAGCCACTGGCTGGTGGCCCAGTTGCCCGCGTAGTAGCGCATCGAGGGCAGGAACGAGATCAGGTCGGGGCGCAGGTTGCCCAGCACCGGCAGCCCCACCAGCAGCACGGCCAGGATCGCCATCAGCAGCGGGTCGCCGAGCGTGGACAACGGCACGTCGCCGTAGTGCCCGAACAGGAACAGCACGCCGAAGATCATGAACAGGTTCCACTCCAGCGGCACGGCCAGCGGGAACGTGGACAGGATGTGCACGTGGAAGATGACCATCCCGATCACGGCCAGCGTGCCCACGGTCCCGCCGCGCGTGACCAGCAGCAACAGCGGCAGCGTGTACTCGATCACGGTGCCCATGTGCGCGGTGAGCGCGCCCTGGGTGGATGGGCGCAGGTCGTCGGGGTGGTCGGTGTACAGGCGCCGCTTGGCCGCCTTGAAGCGGTTCCAGGGCGTGTTGGAGATCATCACCGACACCACGAACGGGAAGTGGCGGTTGAGCTTGGACGACGCGGCGCCCCACCAGATGCCCACGAACGTCAGCTGGGCCGCCACGATCAAGTTGTCGAGCGGAAACAGCGAGACCACCAGCAGCGTGCCGTAGATCTCGCTGCGGGCTGCCAGGAACGGCAGCTTGTCGCGAAGGCCCAGTAGCCCCAGCACGCCTAGCGTCACCCCCACCGCGGCGGGCTCGAGCCGCAGCGGGGCGCCGCTCTCACCGGCCACCAGCAGGTAGACGGCGGCGGCCAGCAGGCCCGCGTAAAGCAGCACGTCCGCGGGCGTGCGCGTGCTTCCGCGCGTGAGCGGCACGCGCTCGGGCCATGGCGGCTGGCGCACGGTCCCCGGCCGCAGCCAGTACAGGACACCGCCGATCATCGGCGAGAAGCGGAAGGTCAGCGGCATCGAGCCCGCGCCCAGGCCCAGCACCTCCCACAGCAGCGTCCACACCACCAGCTTCTGGAACACGACCGGCTCGGTCCACCAGCTGCCCACGTCACCCAGACCGCCGAGCCCGGGCGTGCTGGCCGTGATCACCAGCGCCGCCCCGAGCACGTAGACCACGAGCTTGACCACGTACAGCAGGTAGACGGCGTACGGGGTGCCGAACCCGTTCAGCGCCCAGTCCTGAGCCAGCGGCTTGATCCGCTCCAGGTGCGGCAGGCGCTGCCACTGCTCGATGTCGACCGGCGGCGGGCTCGGCTGCAGGAAGCCCACGTCAGCCCAGCCGGTCGGCGTACCACTCGTACGTGGCCGCCAGGCCCTCGTCCAGCGTGCGCTGCGGTTGCCAGTCCAGCTGCTCCTTGATCGCCGTGGAGTCCAGGAACTGGCGGTCGATCTCGCCGTGCGGGGTGCCGTGGCCCTGCACGTCGGGCTCGACGTCGGCGCCGGCGACGGCGATCAGCCGGTCCACCATCTCGCGCACCGACAGCGCCGCTCCCCACCCGGCGTTCCACGCGCGTCCGTGCAGCTCCGGGCGGTCCAGCGACCGTGCCACCGCCAGGTATGCCTCGACCGCGTCCTCCACGTACAGGTAGTCGCGCTCGGGCGACCCGTCGGAGCGGATCACCGGCGCCTTGCCCTGCACCAGCGCCCGCGCCGTGTCGGGCACCACGCGCGAGAAGTTCAGGTCGCCGCCGCCGTAGATGTTGGCGAAGCGCGTGACCGCGACCGGCATCTCGTAGGTGGTCGCGTAGGAGCGGGCGATCATGTCCGTCGCCGCCTTCGAGACGTCATACGGGTAGCGCGGCTGGAGCGCGAAGTCCTCGCGGTAGGGCAGCACCTCGTGGTTGCCGTAGGCCTTGTCGGATGAGGCCACGACCACCCGCTCGACCGGGTCCCCGACCACGCCGACCGCGCGGCACGCCTCGAGCAGCGTGTACGTGCCGCGGATGTTGGTCTCGAAGGTCGACATCGGCGAGCGGTTGGCGGTGCCCACGATGGTCTGGGCGGCCAGGTGGAAGACCGCGGCGATGCCGTGCTCGTTGATCGCCCGCACCATCGCCTCGTAGTCCAGGATGTCCGCCTGCACCACCACGCAGCGTTCCTGCACCCCGTCGGTCACGAAGCGCGACTCCGGCTCGACGTCGCGCCGGGGCACCACCACCGTCGCCCCGTCGTCGAGCAGACGGGAAGCCAGCCAGCTCCCGATGAACCCCTGCGCTCCCGTGACCAGGACGCGCTGGCCGGCCCAGACGCTCATGGGCCGTAACCTACATGGATGAGCCGCGGCGGCCGGATCAGCGTGCTCAGCGTGGGCAACATGTACCCACCCCACCACCTCGGCGGCTACGAGATCACCTGGCGCCAGGCCGTCGAGCACCTGCGCGAGCGCGGTCACCAGGTCACGGTCCTGACCACCGACTACCGCCGTCCGGAGGTCAGCCAGGCCGATGCGGGCGATGTCCACCGCGACCTGCGCTGGTACTGGCGCGACCACGACTTTCCGCCGCTCGGGTTGCGCCAGCGGCTGGCGCTGGAGCGCCACAACCAGGCGGTGCTGGACCGCCACCTGGCCGATCTGCGCCCCGACGTGGTCTCGTGGTGGGCCATGGGCGGGATGTCGCTGGGACTGATCGAGTCGGTGCGTGCCCGCGGCCTCCCGGCGGTCGGTGTGGTCGGCGACGACTGGATGGCCTACGGCCCGCGCGTGGACGCCTGGCAGCGGCTCCTGCGCCGCGCGGGTCCCGCCGCCGGCCCGCTCTGCCGGGCCACAGGCCTGCCCGGGCGCCCCGACCTGTCGGCCGCCGCCACCTGGCTCTTCAACAGCGCGCGCACGCGCGAGGCAGCGCTTGCGGGCGGGCTGGACCCGGCCCGCGCCGAGGTCCTATACCCGGGCATCGACCACGAGGCCTTCGCGCCCGCGCCCGCGCGCCCGTGGACCGGCCGGCTGGCGTGTGTCGGCCGGCTGGACCCGCGCAAGGGCGTGGGCACCGCGATCGAGGCCCTGGCCGCGCTGGAGGACGCGACGCTGCGCGTGGTGGGCGGTGGCGACGAGGCACACCGGGCCGAGCTCGAGGCGCTCGCGCGCCGCGTCGGCGTGGCCGAGCGCGTCTCGTTTCACGAGCTCCCCTCCGAGCGGGTGGCCGAGGCCTACCGCGATGCCGACGCGCTGGTGTTCCCGGTCCGCTGGGCGGAGCCGTTCGGGCTGGTGCCGCTCGAGGCCATGGCCTGCGGCACGCCGGTGCTGGCCACCGGCACCGGCGGCAGCGCCGAGTACCTGGCCGAGGGCCGGAACTGCCTGCTCTTCGAACCCGGCGACGCGGCCGCGCTGGCCGACCGGGTGCGCCGCCTGGCCGGCGACGCCGAGCTGCGCGAGCGGTTGCGAACCGAGGGCCTGGCTACCGCCGGCCGCTTCACGGCGGACGGCTTCGTCGAGGGGATCGAGGCCGCGCTTGAGACGGCGGCCGCCGGCGCGCCCACCGCGAGCGCCGCCGGCGGGCTCGGCGAGAGGGTGGCCGGTGAGGCAGCCAAGTGACCCTGCCGTCA
The DNA here is from genome assembly GCA_963750365.1 of uncultured Solirubrobacterales bacterium. Taxonomy (GTDB): domain Bacteria; phylum Actinomycetota; class Thermoleophilia; order Solirubrobacterales; family Thermoleophilaceae; genus JAAYBF01. Next base: position 1,017,018 of record CAVVQE010000002.1, on the reverse strand, counting down.
CCTTTGTAGCGATCGCGTCACCCTCGGCGGGCGGCCTCGGCGCGCGTCACAACTTGGGCACCCCAGGCGACCTCAACCTGTGACGCGTCCGGGCGGTCTGACGCGGCCGGGCCGGCGCGCCGGACGGCGGCTGTCATCTCGGCCGCCCCGGCGCCGGCTCGCCGAGAGGGCCGACACGGCGGCCTGTTACCTCCCCCACACTCATGGTGCTCCTCTGTAACTCACCCGGAAGAGCGTCACGACTTTCGTCCGCAGGGCGGGCGGAACTCGTGACGCGTCCCCGTGGGGTCGCCGGGACGCCGGCGCTCAGGGAGCGATGGGCGGTGGCGAGCCGCCCCTTACCCAGCCGCTGTTTCGCCGAGCGGGCAGGTACGCCGACCAGGGGAGCCGCGGCCTCGCAGCCCGGCGCAGCCCCGGCGCGGCCTCGCGGCCCGGCGCGACCCCACGCGGGCCGCGCTACCCGCCCGCGACGGCCGGGCAGGATCGTGACCTCGTCGCCGTCGTCCACGGAGGTCTCGAGCCCGTCCAGGAAGCGGATGTCCTCGCCGCCCACGTAGACGTTCACGAAACGGCGCAGGTCGCCGTCCTCGGCGATCCGGTCACGCAGGCCGTCGTAGCGGTCGTAGAGGCCGTCGAGGACCTCGCCGACGGTGCCGGCCTCCTCGACCTGGGTCTCCGCGTCGCCACCGGTGACGCTGCGCAGCTGCGTGGGGATCTTGACCGTGACGCTCATAGCGCGGGTAAATGTACTGCGCGCTAGGAGGCCGCGGTCGCCAGGTCGAACGCGGCGTCGAACTCGCGCGTCGACGGGGCGATCTCGGTGGTCTCGAAGCTGCCGCGGACGGCGTCCAGGGTCTTCAGGCCCTCACCGGTGATCACCAGCACCACCCGCTCGTCGCGGCGGATGTCACCACGCTCGGCCAGCTTCTTGAGCACGGCCGTGGTCACGCCGCCGGCGGTCTCGGTGAAGACGCCGGTGGTCTGGGCCAGCAGCTTGATGCCGGCGCGGATCTCGTCGTCGCTGACCGCGTCGATGCCGCCGCCCGAGCGCTTGGCCAGGTCGAGCGCGTACGGCCCGTCGGCGGGATTGCCGATGGCCAGCGACTTGGCGATCGTGTCGGGGCGCTGGGGCTTGCAGAAGTCGCGCCCCTGCTCCCACGCCTCGGCAACCGGCGAGCAGCCCTCGGCCTGGGCGCCGTTGAAGGTCGGCAGCTCACCCTCGAGCAGGCCCACCTGGCGCCACTCGTCGAAGCCGCGCGCGATCTTGGTGAACAGCGAGCCGGAGGCGATCGGCACGACCACGCGGTCGGGAAGCTTCCAGCCCAGCTGCTCGGCGACCTCGAAGGCGATCGTCTTGCTGCCCTCGGCGTAGTAGGGCCTCATGTTCACGTTCACGAACGCCCACTCACGCTCGCCGGCCAGCTCCAGGCAGAGCCGGTTGACGTCGTCGTAGTTGCCCTTGACGGCCACCACGTTCGTCCCGTAGACGCCGGTGCCCAGGATCTTCTGCTCCTCCAGGTTGGAGGGGATGAACACGTAGGACTCCAGCCCGGCCGCCGCCGAGTGGGCAGCCACGGCGTTGGCCAGATTGCCCGTGGACGGACAGGCCACCACCTTGTAGCCCAGCTCCTGGGCCTTGGCCAGGGCCACGCTGACCACACGGTCCTTGAACGAGTGGGTGGGGTTGGCGGCGTCGTTCTTGACCCACACCTCGCCCAGGCCGAGCGCCTCGGCCAGCCGGTCGGCCTTGATCAGCGGCGTCATGCCGGTGTCCAGCGCGCTCTTGGGCGCCTGCTCGAACGGCAGGAAGTCGGCGTAGCGCCAGATCGAGTTCGGACCGGCCTGGATGCGCCGCCGGGTGCCGTCGGCGTCGAGCGCGGAGAAGTCGTACTTGACCTCCAGCGGACCGAAGCAGCGGTCACACACGAACTGCGATTCGAGCGGGTACTCCGCCTTGCATTCCTTGCACTGAAGTGCCTCAACTGCAGCCATTTGCTTGCCCTTTCAAAATCGAAGCCTCCGCCGTGTGTCTCGTGACGGAGGCTCGTTCGAAGAGCTTCGCCACATCTCTCAGGTCACTGCGACCTGATGGACTTGGCACCTTTCTGAGCGACCGGGGTCGATCAGATGGTTGCCGGGGTTTCGTAGGGCCATTTCCCTCCACCCCTCTGGATGCGTACGGCTATGTAGCTGAGGAGCATAGCGCGCCGGACATACGCTGTGAAGGTGTCCGGCGCGCCGAATTCGTTCACATCGCGGCTGTTCACCCAGGTCCTGGACGCCGCCTATCGCAACCAACCGGGTGTCGAGGGCGAATGGGGCCTGGCGCTGCCGCTGAGCCGGCGCCGCCGGGCGCTGGACGCGCTCGAGCGGGCCGGCGCGCACGGGCGCTTCGCACGCCGCCACTACGAGCCGGAGCTGGCGGGGCCAGCGCTGGCTGAGATCAGCGCGCTGGCGGAAGGACTCGAACGCACCTCGGGGCTGCTGGCGGACGCGGCCTCGCGGGAGCTGCTGATCGATGTGCTGTGCATGCGCGTGCTGGGCGAGCACCACGTGACGCTGCCGGTCTCCCAGTCCGACGTCCGGGCCGCCGCCCATCGCCTGGACACGACATGCCGGGAGGCGACCGCGGTGGACCGCGCCGCCGGCGGCGAACCGCTGCATCGCTACCGCGTGGCGGCCTGCGGCGGTGACGTGCGGGTGATCGGCCGCGCCTTCATGGTGCACGAGTTCTTCGGCGAGGAGCAGTACGCGCTCGACCGCGAGGGCGTCCGGGTGGCGGCGCATGCGGGCGACGTGGTGGTGGACGCGGGCGGCGGCTGGGGCGAAACCGCGCTGTACTTCGCCGCCGCCGTCGGCGACCGCGGACGGGTGCTGACGTTCGAGTTCGTCCCCGACAACCTGCACCTGCTCCAGGCGAACCTGGATCTGAACCCGCGCCTGCGCGACCGCGTGCGGGTCATCGCCCACCCCACGTGGGACACGGCCGGCCAGACGCTGCGGTTCGACGCCGACGGGGGCCAGACGACGCTGGGCGACCGGGGCGCCAGCGAGGCGCTCACCGAGACCATCGACTCGGCCTGCGGCGGCACCCGCGTCGACTTCATCAAGCTCGACGTGGAGGGCGCCGAGATGGCCACCCTGCGGGGCGCCGAGCAGACCATCCGCGCCCACCGTCCGAAGCTGGCGCTGTCGGTCTACCACTCGGTGGCCGACCTGGTGGACGTCCCCGCCTGGGTCCACGGGTTGGACCTGGGTTACCGGCTGTACCTCCAGCACCGCTGGCCGGGGCCGGCCGAGACGATCCTGTTCGCCCAGCCCGCCTGAGCGGCGGCCCGAACGCGTATCCTGAGGGCGTATGCCCGTCACGCGCGACAGACCGGAGGCCGCCGATGCCGAGCCTTCCCCGGCCTCGTCTGCGTCGCGGGGCGCGCGTCGGCGCTGACGCCCACCCCGCGCACTCATCGCCTGAGCCCAACGTCGAGACGGTCGAGTACCCCGGCCTGCGCTGGATCAACATCGAGCGGCCGGGGCCGATCGATCGCGCCTGGCTGGAGGAGCACTTCGAGTTCCACGCCCTGGACTACGAGGACGTGGCCTCGCGCAACCAGCGGCCGAAGATCGACGAGTACGACGACTACCTGTTCATCGTCCTGCACTTCCCGGTCTACGACAAGCAGGTCGGGCGCCTGAACGCGGCCGAGCTGGACATGTTCGTGGGCCCGGACTTCCTGATCACGCTGCCCAACCGCGCCATCCCGCCGGTCGACTACGTGTTCGAGCGCTGCGAGGCCTCGGAAGAGGTGCGGCAGAGCCTGATGAGCAAGGGGCCCGGCTACCTGCTCTACAAGATCGTCGACGACAGCTTCGACTACTGCTTCCCGATGCTGCGCAAGATGGGCAACAAGCTCGAGCGGATCGAGGAGGAGATCTTCGAGGGGCGCTCCGAGGAGGTCGTACGCGACATCTCCAACGCCAAGCAGGAGATCATCAACTTCCGCAAGATCATCCGCCCCCAGCGTGCCGTCCTGCGCGACCTCGAGCGCACCAAGCAGCGCTACCTGGCCGAGGACCTGGAGCTGTACTTCGACGACATCAACGACGCCTCCGAGCGCATCTGGGACATGCTCGAGAACTACAAGGAGGTCGTGGAGGCGCTGGAGGACACCAACGAGTCGGTGCTGGCCCACCGCGTGAACGACATCCTGCGCGTGCTGACCTCGATCTCCGTGGTGGTCCTGCCGCTGACGCTGGTGGCCAGTGTGTTCGGAATGAACGTGCACGTGCCCGGCCAGGGCAGCGTGGCGGCGTTCTGGATCGTGATCGCCGTGATGGTCGCCATGCTCGGCGGCATGCTCGGCTACTTCCGCAAGCGCGGCTGGCTCTAGCCGCCCGGCACGCGGTATAGCGACAGGTTGCTGGTGCGGGCCAGCAGCGTCAGACCGCTCTCCTGTGCCCACCGGTCGTCGTCAGTCTCCTGTCCGGGCACCGGGCATTCGCCGCCATAGCCGTTGCGACCGACCACCAGCAGGTCGTAGCGCCCGCGGCGCAGGGCGGCCAGGAACGCGCCGCGGGTGCCGTACTCGCGCAGCTGTCCGTCCACCGTCGGCCCGACGAACTCGACGTGGTTGGCCAGGTCCGGGCCCGCGGCGGGCAGCACCGGTGACAGCACGCCGGCGCCCCACACGCCGGCCAGGCCGACCCGGAGCTTGGATCCTTCGGTCCGCGCCAGCGTGCGTACGACCGGGTCGGTCGTGGAGTACCGGTTCTCGGCGTAGTGGCGCTGGCGCAGGTAGCCCGAGGCCACGACCACGGCGCCCAGCAGGGCCGCCGCCACGAGCGCGCCGGCGCGCGCCCGGCGCGAGTCGCGCCGCCACAGCCACACCAGCCCCGCGATCGCGGCGGTGGCCGCGGCCAGGCCCAGCCCCGGCACCAGGATCCGGTCGGCAGGCAGCTCCAGCGTCCTTCGCAGCGCGTCGAAGAGCGCGAGCACGATGGCCACCTCGGCCACCGGCCTGATGCGTGGCAGCCGGCTGAGCGCCCACGCGGTCAGCGCCGCCGCGGGTAGCGCGGCGCCCATCAGCCAGCGCAGGTTGGCCTGGACGAAGGGCGCGTACTCGGCGCCGATCGCGCTGTAGGGAGCGGCCATGTAGGCCAGCGCCAGCAGCGGCGCGGACACGGCGAGCACGGTGAGCAGCGGGCGCAGCGGGTCCTCGATCGCGCGGCGGCGGTCGCGCAGCAGGAAGACCGCGGCCGTGACCCAGCCGACCACCAGCACCAGGCCGGGCCCGGCGTAGCCCTCGCGCCACGCCGGGTAGATCAGCTTGCGGACCACCCGCGGGTCGTCCACGTAGCTCAGGATGCTGTAGCCGCCGCACTGGCGGACGAAGTCGGTGGGCGCGTCGAACAGCGTCACGCCGGCCAGGCGCACCGGGCTCGGGTACACGGGGCTGCCGGACTCGATCAGGTTGCGCAGCAGCCAGATGCCGCCGGCCAGGGCCACCAGCCCCGTGACAGCCGCCAGGCGCATCACCGTGGCGCGCCGCTCCGGCGATCGCAACAGGGCGACCACGGCCCACACCACGACCACGACGACCACGCTCCAGAACGCCCACCACTTGCTGCCGAAGGCAAAGCCCAGGGCCAGGCCGCCAAGCACGAGCTCGGACGTGCGGTAGCGGCGCAGACCGCGCACCAGGAACAGCAGCCCCGCGCCCAGCATGGCCAGCGCGGGCACGTCGGCCTTGGCGCCCTCGAAGGCCGAGATCTGGAACACCGGCAGCGCCACGACCGTGGCCGCCAGCAGCGCGCCGGTCGAGCGCGCCGCGCCGGTCTCGCGCGCGAGCGCGTAGACCGATAGGCCGGCCACGGCGGCGAAGGGCAGGCCGGCGGCGCGGATGTAGGCGTCGCTGTCGAAGGGCAGCATCGTGCCCATGAACAGCAGGTCGCCGTTGTGGGGGTAGTTGCCGTTGGCCAGCAGCGGCGTGAACTGGTGCACCTCCCAGATCGAGCCGGACTGCATCCAGCGGATCAGGTTGGGCACGACGAAGGTCATCGTGTCCGTGTCCGCCGACGGCGAGCCGGTGCCCAGCCAGGCCCAGGCCGCGCAGAAGGCGCCGGCCAGCGCCGCGCCCACCAGCCCGGCGGCGCCGGCCGCGCTCACCCGCGGCATCGTCAGCCTGCGCACGGCGGGCCCCGGCGGACCCCCGATGAGCGCGGCGCCGGCCAGGGCGATCAGAGCGGCTGCCAGCACCGACCCGCGCGAGAGGATGCCCGCCAGCCCCGGCAGCATGTGCACGGCCAGCAGCAGGATGCACGCCAGCACGGCGAAGCCCAGCACGGCCGGGGCGCCGGTCAGGTGGCGGTAGTGGCGGCGCAGCAGCAGGCCCGCCGCGGCCAGGCACGCGCCGAGCGTGCCCAGCGCGAACACCAGTCCCACCAGGTACTCACCCAGCGGCACGGTCAGCTTCCGCCCAGGAGCGCGGTCACGGCGTCACGGCCAAGGCGAACCGCGTAGTTGGTGCCGCGATCCTCGGGGTAGATCTGGGTGGTGTTGGCCAGCACCAGGCCGGCGGCGCCGGTACGCAGCGGCGGCATCCGCTCGCGGTAGCCCGGCGTCACGATCGGCTGGGCGTGCGGCTCCACGAACAGCCAGCGGGCCTTCACCCACGCCGGGTCGAACGCCGGGTTCACGCGCCGCAGCCCGGGCGTGTAGCTCTCCAGCAGCTCGTCTGCCGTGCGGTCCAGAACCGGATCGTCCTGCGCCACGTAGTTGGCCACGTACAGAAAGCGCCGGCCCGCGTATGGCCCCGTGCCGGTCAGGTTGGCCTGCTCGATCAGGCCCACGAACGGCATCCCGGAGTCGGCCACGTTGGTCCAGTAGAAGGACGAGAAGCGGCGGTCCAGCTCCAGCACCAGACACTGGGCGGCGTGGTACTCGACGCCGCCCAGCAGGCCCAGGTAGCGGTCGCCGACCTGGGCGCGCAGCTCGGGCCCGAGCAGCTGCTCGAAGATCGGCGACGGAACCGTGGCCAGGACCGCGTCGTAGCGCTCGGCCGTGTCCTCGCCGGCGAACTCGCGCGGGTCGTGGCCGCGACGGAAGGACTGCGGGCGGCCCGCCACCAGCTCGATCTCCTCGCCCGCCCGCTCGATCCGCGCCGCCGGCCGGTCGATGTGCACCTGCCCCCCACCCTGCTCGATGGCCTCGCGCAGCGCCCGGAACAGCGGCTCGAAGCCCCCGCGCGGGTAGCCCAGTACCTCGCCGGTGGCCTGCTGGCCGCTGATCTGGCGCCGTAGCGTGAACTTGCCCCACAGCCACGCCATCGAGATGTCGTCGGCGCGGTCACCGAACTTGCCGCGCAGCAGCGGGCCCATGACGGTGTCCCAGGCCTGCTGTCCCATCGCCTTGACGATCCAGTCGCGTGCCGTGATCGACTCGTAGGGGCCGACGCCGGTGCGCCCGCGCTGGAGGCGCAGCACCGCCAGGCCCATGCGCAGCCGCGACAGCGGGCTCAGCGGCGTGAAGCGCAGCAGGTCGAGCGGGGTGGTGAACGGCAGGCTGCGGCCCTGCACGAAGAAGCCGACGCTGGAGGGCAGCCACTCGATCCCGTTGGCCATGCCGAGCTCGTCGTACAGGCCGCTGATGTGGGTGTCGCTGGTGAACAGGTGGTGGTAGTAGCGCTCCAGCTCCACCCCGCCGCCCACGTCCAGCGTCGCGGCCTGGCCCCCCAGCCCGGGCCAGCGCTCGTAGACGTGCGGCTCGTGGCCGGCCTTGACCAGCTCGTAGGCGGCGGTCAGCCCGGCGACGCCGGCACCGATGACCGCCACGCGGCGGCTCATTCGCCCACCCGCCGGGCCACGACCAGCATCCGGTCGCGGAAGTCGGGCCAGACCAGCCGGTCGGCCACGCCAAGCGCCTGCGCCACCCGGACGGCCAAGCCCGCCACGGCACTCGAGTAGCCCTCCAGGCGCGTCAGGTAGTAGCGCACGGTGAAGCCCTTCGGCGCGGTGCCGACCCACTCGAGGGCGAAGCCGTTACCCGCCAGCAGCCGGGCCATGCTGCCGCGCGTGAAGTACTGCACGTGGGTGGGCAGGACCGACCACCAGCGCGCGCCCATGCGCCGCGCCACGCGGCTGCCGGCGTCCGGCAGCGCCAGCGCCACCACGCCGCCGGGCGCCAGCAGCGAGCGGATCCGGGCCAGCGCTGCGGCCGGGTCGGGCAGGTGCTCGATCACGTCGCCCAGGAACACCGCGTCGAACTGGCGGCCGTCCAGCGCGGCGGTGTCCATCGTGCCGGTGGTCACGTCCAGGCCCAGCCGCTCGCGCGCGTAGGCGGAGGCAAAGCGCGACGGCTCGACCCCGCTGGCCTGCCAGCCGCGCCGCTCGGCCTCCGACAGCAGAAAGCCCACCCAGCAGCCCAGGTCGCACAGCCGGCCGGGCCCGGCGTGTCGCTCGATGCGGTCCAGCACGCGCGCGGCGGTGGCGCGCTGCCCTGTCTCCTCCTCGACGTAGGCGGCCTCGTCCACGTCGCCGTAGTCGCTGTCCAGCTGCGCTGCCTGCGGGAACGTGGCCACCTGCATGTGCCCGCAGGCGATGCAGCGCACGATGTCGTCGGGGGCGGCGCCGTAGCTGGTCGTTGTGGCCACCAGGCTGTGCCCGGCCGAGCCGCGCACCTCGAGGTGGGGCGCCAGGGCGTGGCTGCCGCACACCACGCAGGCCGTCACAGCTCGCGACCGTCCAGAGCCGACAGGCGGCGGCGCATGGCCAGCACCTCGCGGAACGCTGTGGCGATCACCGCCGGGCTGGCGCCGCGCGCCTCGCCCGCCCGCCGCGGCCGGTGCGTGACCCCGATCTCCACCACGCTGGCGCCGCGCCGGCCCAGCTTGACCATCAGCTCGGTGTTCACCATCGCCCCGACCGACTCGATGTCCACCGCTCTCAGCGCGGCGCGATCGAACAGCTTGAAAGCGCAGTCGATGTCGCGTACGGGCACGTAGAACAGCACCCGCACCAGGATGTTCCAGCCGTACCCGTTCATCCGCCGCATCCAGCGGTCCTGGCGGTTGACCCGGTAGCCGGCCACCACGTCGACCGTTCCCAGGAACGGCATGAAGCGCTCAAGCTCGGTCATGTCGAACTGCAGGTCGGCGTCGGTGAAGAACACGAACTCCAGCCGGCTGTCCAGGAAGCCGGTGCGCAGCGCCTCGCCGTAGCCGCGGTTGTGGCCGTGGCGCACGACCCGCACGCGCGGGTCGTCGCGTGCGATGCGCTCCACGACCGCGGCGGTGCCGTCGCTCGAGCCGTCGTCGACCACGATCACCTCGTGGTCCTGGAACAGCGGCTCGACGGCGGCCGTGGCCTCGGCCACCGCCGCAGCGATGTTCGCCTCCTCGTTGAAGGCGGGCAGTACCACCGAGAGTCGCCGTCCGTGGGCCGCGACCGCAGGACTCTCGCGCTCGCCGGACATCGACCAGCCATCCTATTGTCAGCACCCGCATGCCGCTGCCCAGCGATATCTACGACCGCGAGTACTTCCTGTCCGACAAGTGCGAGGGCTGGGACCGCTTCCGCGTTGACAACGGCCTCTCGGCGCTCAAGCAGGCGCAGGTGCGCGCTCTGGACCCGCGGCCCGGAAGGCGCGTGCTGGACGCCGGCTGCGGGCGTGGCGAGGTGCTGCTGGCGTGCGCGCAGGCCGGCGCGGAGGTGGCAGGGCTGGACTACTCGGAGGCCGCCGTGCAGATCACCAGCGAGGTGCTGACCGGCGTTCCCGGCGCCGACGTGCGCCGCGGCGACGTGACCGCCCTGCCGTGGGACGACGCCGGCTTCGACGCCGTCCTGTTCGGCGACGTGATCGAGCACCTGGACCCCGACCAGGCCGTGGCCGCGATCGCCGAGCTGCGCCGGGTGCTGGCCCCCGGCGGGATGTTGCTGGTGCACACCGCCCCCAACCGCCTGTTCCTGGACGTGACCTGGCCGCTGGCCCGGCTCCTGCTGCGCGCGATCGGCCGCGGCGAATCCGCCCGCGGGCTTGACCACTGGATCGCCGAGTCCAAGGCCTACCACGTGAACGAGCAGACGCTGCACTCGCTGCGCCGCGCGATGCGCGCCGGCGGCTTCGCCGAGCCCGTCGTATGGCTGGACCCCAACGTGCTCCGCGGCGGCGACCACCACCTGACCGGCGACCTGCGTGCCAGCCGGCTGATGGCGGCGGCCGAGCGGATCGCTCGCCTGCGCCCCCTTCGCCTGTTCCTGGGCAACGACCTGTACGCGGTCGGGCGGGTGTAGTCACGACTTGCGTCTGCTGGTGGACGAAAGTCGTGACGCGCTAGCCGCGGCGTCGGAACAGGCGGCGGTGTAGGGCCGGCGCCGGCTGGTGCGCGGCCACGAAGTCCGCCAGATAGCCGTCCAGGCCCCCGGCGTCCGTGAAGATCCGCTCCCGCGCGGGAAGCGAGCCGCTCCACCACAGCTCCAGCACCCGCTCGCGGTCGCCGAGCCCGGCGTGGAACTCCTTCGAGAACTGGGCCTGGGGCTGGCCCTGGAGCACGTGGTGCTTGAACACGAACTCGATGCCGCCGTCGTTCAGGTCGCACAGCCAGTGGTGGTGGCCCCACCCCACCCACGGCCCCTGCACCCCGTAAGCCTGCTCCTCCAGCCGCGACGGCACCTCCACGTAGCCCGCCCGCCCCACGCGCTGGAGCTCGGAGCACACCCAGACGGGGTCGCGCACGTCCTCCAGCGTGTGGGCACAGACCACGAAGTCGAACTGGTGGTCCTCGAACGGCCACGGCGTGCGCTCGCAGATGTCCCGCTGCACCCAGGTCCGGGCGCTGAAGTGCTCGTCCTGGCCGCCCAGCACCGGCCCGTACAGGCCGCGGGTGTCATACGGCATCAGGTCGAGGACCCAGTCGGCGCGCCGGAAGGGCGACGCCCAGCCGCCCACGTCCAGGACGAGGTCGCCCGGCCCGGTCTGGCCGAGGATCTGCTCGGAGCTTTCCATGAGCACGGCGAGTGAGCCTAGACTGCCGCCCGTGACGCGCGCCGAATCTCCCCCGGCCGAGCTGCTGGAGCGGGCTCGGGCCATGAGCTGGTACCACACGCTCGAGCTGACGCCGGAGCTGACCACCGACGGCTGGTTCGACAACTCGCCCGCACGTAGGCGCCTACGGCCTGCCCGAGCGCATGGACGGGATGCGGGTGCTGGACGTGGGCACCTGGGACGGCTTCTGGGCGTTCGAGATGGAGCGCCGCGGGGCCGACGTGGTGGCCCTCGATGTCGAGCACGAGAGCGAGTACGACTGGCCGCCGCGCCGGCGCCCGGCGCAGTGGACCGACACCCGACCGCGGTGAGGGATTCCGGCTGGCCAAGGAGATCCTGGGATCGAACGTCGAGCGCGTGGAGTGCAACCTCTACCGGGCGCTGCCGGAGAACCTCGGCACCTTCGACCTGGTGTTCTGCGGCGTCGGTGCTCGTGCACCTGCGCGACCAGCTGCTGGCGCTGGAGCGCATGGCGGGCCTGTGCCACGGGCAGCTATCCTCGCCGAGGAGTACGACCGCCTGACCAGCCTGCTTCCCGTCCCCGTGAGCCGCTACCACGCCGACCGCGAGGCGGCAGTGGTGTTCTGGCTGCCCTCGCGCCGGACCTGGCGGCGGATGGTCTGGACCGCGGGCTTCGACGATGTGCGCGAGCACGGGCGCTTTACCCAGCGACTCCAGTCACCGGACGGCTCGGCAACCTCGATCCCGCACGTGGTGCTGCACGCCGCCGGGCGGGCGCCGCTCAGCGCACCCGGCGCATCCAGCCCAGCGGGTGGTGGGTGAGCAGGAAGCGCTCGTTGCGCTCCGCGTCGTACTCGAACTCTGGATGCGATGCCAGGAAGGCACGGTTCGCGGGCAGCGGCCCCGGTCGGGCGTCGCGAAACAGTTCCAGCGTGTCGATGATCCCGTCCTGGCTGAGCAGCAGGCTGCCGGGCGTGACCAGCGGGGCGTAGAGCTCCAGCTCGCGGGCCACGTGGTCGCGCGAGTGGTCGCCGTCCAGGATCACCATCACCGGGCCGTCGGCGGCGGCGGCCGCCTCGCGCGCGTGGGCGACTGTGTCCGTGGCGGTAGAGCTGCCGTGCACGAACTGCACCCGCGGATGGTCCAGTTGGTTCTTGTCGTCGATGTCGATCGTCATGACGCGCCCGTGACCGAGCAGATCCATGAGCTGGGCGTAGAACAGCGCCGACCCGCCCTCCCAAGTGCCGGTCTCGATGAGCAACCCCGGGCGCAACTCGGAGATCGTCTCCTGGATCGTCCACAGGTCCAGGACGTTCTGCATGATCTGCACGCCCATCCAGGATGTGGACTGGAAGTTGTGCGTCCGGGCCACCAGGTCGGCCTCGAACAGCCGCGTGACCGGTCGCCGCCCGGTGCGCGGCCACCATCGCACGAACGCCGCGATCGCGCGCTCGCGCAACCACCGCGCGGCAGCCCTGGGCGGCGTCGGCGCGCTCAAGACGGCGGGCCCGCGTACAGCTCGGCCATCCGCCGCGCCTCGGCCCGGAAGAGCGGGTTGCGGCGCGAGCCGGCGGGGCGCTCCCAGCGCGATCCGCGCGGCGTCAGCGTGGTCAGCGCGTCGGTCAGATAGGGGCCGTGCTCCCAGTTGATCCGCTCCTGGCCGATCACCGCCAGCCCGGCACGCCGGCAGCTGCCCGCGAAGCAGGCGGCGCTCACGCTCTGGGCGCGCCAGGCGTACACGTCGGGTGCCACGCCCCACCCCACCAGCCGGCGCCGCAACGCCTCGGGCAGCCGCGCGGTGGCGCCCAGCAGCGGGCGCAGGCCGGCGCTGTTGGAGTGGTGCAGGAAAGCCACCCCGTCCGGAGCGAGCTTGCGCGCCAGCTGCCCCGCGTAGGCCTCCAGCACGTCGGCCTCCGCGTGCACAAGCGAGTCGAAGCTGAAGGCGAAGTCGATCGAGCCATCATCGACCATGTCCAGCGACCTGCCGTCGTTCACGTGGTAGTCGATGTTTTCCGAGTCGGCGAAGCGCCGCCGGCACGCATCGATGCAGCCCTCGGTCAGGTCGACGATGACCAGCTGGTCGCACTGGTCCTTGAGGTACTGCGTCCAGCGGCCGTACCCGGGCGCGATCTCGAGGACCGTCCCGGCGGGCACGAACGCGTGGATGCGGGGCAGCAGCGCCCCGTGCCAGAGCGCGTGCGTGCCGCCCCACCACGCCGACCACTCATCGCCCTCCGTCGACCAGTCCCAGCGGCCCTGCCACACCGACAGGTTGTGGTCCACGTCCGCCATCGCGCGCAGCATATGGTGCACGCCATGCAGGAGCCGCCCGGCCCGCGGGACACCACCAGCTACGTGGCCAGCCGTCCGGACGACCTGCGCCGAGCCGGTCCCGGCCACCGTTACCGCCACCACATCCGGACGCTGCCGGTCCGCCTGCGCGCACTTGCCGGTGAGCTCGACCTGCCCGCCGGCGGGCGCGTGCTGGACTACGGCTGCGCGGACGTGCCCTACCGCGACTTCTTCGCCGCCGATGCCGACTTCGTGGCGGCCGACCTGCCGGGCAACCCGCACGCCACGCTCGTGCTGAACGCCGACACGACCGTGCCCGTGGCCGACGCGAGCTTCGACGTGGTGCTGTCGACCCAGGTGCTCGAGCACGTGGCCGACCCCGCGCTGTACCTGTCCGAGTGCTGCCGCGTGCTGCGCCCGGGCGGGCGGCTGCTGCTGTCCACCCACGGGACGTTCATCTACCACCCCGATCCCGTCGACTACTGGCGCTGGACCTGTGCGGGGCTGCGCCACGTGGTCGGCCAGACCGGCCTTGAGGTGGTGCGCTTCGAGGGCATCATCGGCCTGGTGGCCACAGGCCTGCAGCTGATCCAGGACGCCACCTACTACCGCCTGCCGCGGCCGCTCCGGCCCGCCTACGCATTCGTCGTGCAGAGCCTGGCCGCGCTGGCTGACCGCGTCCAGACCCAGGACAGCCGCGATCTGAACGCTCAGGTGTTCGCGCTGGTGGCGCGCAAGCCGTGATCCACCTGTGCTGCGCCGCCGAGCGCAACTACGTCCCGCACGCCGCCGCGATGTTGCACTCGGCCCTGGCCAACGCCGGGGCGACCGTGCAGGTTCACTTCCTGCACGGCCCCGACCTACGCGGCAGCCAACGCGACCGGCTGGCGGCCATGGTGGGCCGGCAGGGCGCCCAGATCGCATTTGTGCCCGTACCCGACGAGCGCGTCGCCGGGCTGCCCACGCACGATTTCACCGGCAAGGCCACCTGGTACCGCATCTTCCTGCCAGAGCTGCTCGAGGACGTGGACCGCGTGCTCTATCTGGACTCCGACCTGATCGTGCTCGACTCGCTGGCGGTCCTGTGGCAGACCGACCTGGCCGGGAACCACGTGGCGGCGGTAACCAACGTGATCCTGGATCACCACGCGCACCGCCCGGCCGAGCTGGGGCTGCCGGGGCCCGAGGCGTACTTCAACGCCGGCGTCCTGGTCATGGACCTGGGCCGCCTGCGCGCCGAGGGACAGGGGGACGCGATGGCCGCGTACGCGCACAGCCACGGCGCGGGGCTGGAGTGGCGCGACCAGGACGTCCTGAACGTGGTGCTGGGCCGGCGCCGGCTGGCGCTGCACCCACGCTGGAACGCCATGAACGCCCTGGCCTTCCCGCAGGCCGAGCGGGTCTTCGGCGCGGAGGTCGTGGCCGAGGCCAGGAACCGGCCCGCCATCCGCCACTTCGAGGGGCCGGGGGCGAACAAGCCGTGGCACCGCCGCTGTGACCAGCCCCAGCGCCAGGCCTACCTGGACCATCGCAGCCGGACGCCGTGGCCGCGACTGCGCCTGCGCGAGCGCCTGTCGCTGGCCCCACTTAGCCGTCTCAGGTCTTGACGGCCATCCGCCCGGTGTAGTCGGTCCGCGCCAGCAGCAGCGGCTGGTCGTGGGCGGCCAGATACTCGTCGACCGCCTTGCGCGCGCCCTCCCAGTGGCCGTAGTCGTCCACGATCAGCACCCCGCCGCGCTCCAGGCGCGGGTACAGGTGCTCCAGCTCGTGGTGGGTGGACTCGTACCAGTCGGTGTCCAGCCGCAACAGTGCCAGCCGCTCGGGGGCCTGGGCGGGCAGCGTCCGTTCCACCGGGCCGGGCACGACGTGCAGCCGCTCCGCCGGGTAGCCCGTTTCAAGCAGCGCGTCGCGCACCGCCTGCTCGCCATACGCGCCCGGGCCGAAGACCTCGGACCACGGCCGCGGCCCGCCTCCGTGGCGGCCCGCCACTGTTCGAGCGCCGGACCGATCGACGGCCGATGTGTCGTCCTCGGTCGGCTCGGTCATGCCCTCGAAGGTGTCGTACAGGTAGATGTCACGCTGGGCATCGAGCTGCTGGAGCGCCAGGATCATGGCCAGCACCGACCCACCGCGCCACACGCCGCACTCCGCGAGGGCGCCGGGGATGCCGCGCCGCTGGCAGTAACGCACCGCGTCGACGACCGCCTGCAGCCGCGCCGGCGAGGTCATGGTCAGCGGCGCGGCCCGGTCCAGGATCGGCTGGTCCTCGGGGCTGGTCAGCGGCGGCTCGGCGGGTGCGCTACCACGCCGGCGGCTGCGGAAGCGAGCGAACACGGCTACCCCACCCGCTCCGTGGGCCGGCGCAGGTAGCCGCGGAACTCGCGTACCAGGCCGCGCTGGCTGACCAGCGTGACCCCGAGCGCGATCGCGGCGAACACGGCGAGCTCGAGCAGCGCCTGTCCCTCGGTGCGCTGCCCACCCCACAGCGCCGCGCGCAAACCGGCGGCGCCGGTCACCGCCACCGCGGCAGGGAATATGCCGCCAGCCACGTTCGACAGTATCGGCGCCAGGCTGAACAGCCGGCGCAGGTACACCAAGCGAACGACCACGAGCACGGCGGCGGCGATTCCCATGCCCACCGCGTAACCGCTGAGCCCGTCCGTGAACAGCAGCGGCACGGCTATGGCGCTGACGGCGATCGCCATGGCCAGCCCGGCGACGGCGATCGGCCGGGTATCGCCGATGGCGCGGAAGAAGGCGGTCCAGTTGAAGCCGATCTGGTTGAAGGCGGCGATCAGGCCAAAGGCCTGGATCAGCGCAATCGCGCTCTCCCAGCGCGAGCCCAGCACGAAGTGCACCAGGTCGGGCGCGAACAGGGCGATGCCGATGCCCGTCGGTGCGGCCCACAGCAGCCCCATCCGGTTGGACTTCAGGAACGTCTCCTCGAGCAGGTCGCGGCGCCCCTTGACCGCGGCGATGGCGGGATAGATCGTGCTCGTGACCACGTCGTCGACCTTGTTGGCGTACACCGAGATGTTGTTGGCGATGGCCATCGCGCCGACCGCGGCGGTGCCGAGCGTGCGCTGGGCCACGAACACCGGGCCAAGGCTCATGACCGCGATACATGCGCCGTTGAACATCAGCGGGCCGGAGAACGACGCGTACTCGCGCACCGCCCCGCGCTCCCAGGTCAGCGCCAGCGGGTACGGCGACGCGCGAACGGCCACCGCCGCCGCCGCCCAGGCGCCGCAGATGGTGCCGATCACGAACGACCAGTAGCCCAGCCCGGCGATGGCGCACCCGAGGGTGACCACCACGCCGACCACCGGGTCCAGCGCCTGCAACCGGCGCTGCTTGAGGTAGTCCATCCGCCGGTAGAAGGTCCAGAGCGGGGCCTGGAACGCGCTTGCGGGCAGGGCCAGCGCCAGCACCCACCCGGGCAGCAGCACCTCCCACGTCCCGTACGCCAGGGCGTACAGGGGCATCGCGACCACGATCAGCGCCACGAACAGCCCGCTCAGGATCAGCTGGAGGGTGAACGCCAGCTGGAATGCGTGCTGCTGGTCGCCGGCGTCCTGCTGGATGTACTTGTCGTCCACGCCGATCTGCACCAATCCGTACAGCGTCGTGAACACGACGATCACCAGCCCCCAGACTCCGTAGTCGGCCACGGTGATGAAGCCGGCTACGGCGATGCCCTTGACCAGGCCCATCAGGTTCAGGCCGATCAGGAATGCGGAGTTGACCATCGTCCCGCGCGCGGCCCGTCCGCGCAGGCCCTCGCCGGTCAGATCCTGGAAGCGGCCGGTGTCCTCGGACGCGGCCTCGGTCACAGCAGCAGCCTACGCGCGGCCCAGCTGCCACGCAGCAGCGCGACCAGCCCGACGGCGTCGGCGGCCGACTCGACCGCCGCCTGTGCGGGCGCGGTCCGCGCGTGACGGGCCACCAGCAAGCCGTACGGGACCGCGGCCAGCAGCGGCGTGCGCCTGCGGCTGATGGCCGCCAGCGCGGTCGCTGCGACCGCCGCGTCGAACGCGGCGCTGCGCCGGCTCAGGAACACTCGCGCGAAGAAGCGCTGCCTGCGCAGCTCCGGGATCCGGCCGGCCAGCACGGGGAAGTAGCGCAGCCGGGCGCGCTCGGCCAGGTACTGGCCGGCCGTGCGCGGGAACACGGCGTGATGCACGACGGCGTCGGCGGCGAACCCGGTGGTCAGGCCGGCGCGCCGGGCCCGCCATCCCAGCCAGACGTCCTCGGCCATCGGCTTGCCGCTGTCGGTGGCCAGCCACTCCTCGAAGCCGCCGAGCTGCTCGAACGCCCCGCGCCGGATCAGCAGGTTGGCGGTCTCGTACAGGCCGTTCTCGCAGTCCACGGCGATCGTGCGGTCGAACGGCCCGGCGGGCGCCACGGGATCGGGGACCACGCGGCCTTGGGCCAGCTCCAGCCTCCCGAGCGCCCGCACCCCTGCCGCCAGCCAGCCCGGCTGGGGCTCGCAGTCGGCGTCGGTGAAGGCCAGCAGGGCGCCCCTGCTGGCGGCGGCGCCGCGGTTGCGGGCGGCCGCCGGCCCCGTGTGCGGCTGGCGGATGAGGGTTGCGCGGGGATGTCGCTCGGCGATCGCGGCGGTGTCGTCACGCGAGCCATCGTCCACCACGATCACCTCGAACGGCTCGTCCAGGTCCTGGGCGGCCAGGGCGTCCAGCGTCCGGCCGAGCGTGGCGGCCGCGTCACGCGCGGGGACGATCACGCTCACCTGCGTCATGGCGGGCGACTCTACGCGGATACGGTGTGCCCGGTCATGGCCGACGAGCACCGCATGGGCGAGTTCTGGGACGAGCGCGCCCGCGAGGACGCCATGTTCTTCGTCGACGATCGCATGCGCTACGGCGCGGCCGACGAGGAGCGCTTCTGGGTCGGGGGCCGCGAGGCGGTCGACCTGATCCTGGGCGAACTCGGCGTGGAGCTGGCGGGGCAGGAGACCGTGGTCGAGATCGGCTGCGGCGTCGGTCGCGTCACGCGCGA
Organism: uncultured Solirubrobacterales bacterium; assembly: GCA_963750365.1. Lineage (GTDB taxonomy): Bacteria > Actinomycetota > Thermoleophilia > Solirubrobacterales > Thermoleophilaceae > JAAYBF01. Next base: position 998,714 of record CAVVQE010000002.1, on the reverse strand, counting down.
GCTGGCAGCGCGCGCGGAGCGCGTCGTGGCGATCGACGTATCGGAGCGGATGCTGGCGCTGGCACGCGAGCACAACCCGGGCCTTCGCAACGTCACGTGGCTGCACGGCAACGGCGCCGACCTGGCCGGCGTCGGCGACGGCGAGGCCGACGCGTGCTTCTCGCACGTGGTCTTCCAGCACATCCCCGATCCCGCGGTCACGCTGGGTTACGTCCGCGAGATGGGCCGGGTGCTGGCGCCCGGGCGGCTGGTCGGCGTTCCAGCTCTCCAACCGCGAGCAGGTGCACCGACCGCGCGCACGCAGGCTGCGCGAGTCCGTGGCCGCCCGCATCGGGCGCGCGCCGCGCGGCACCGACGATCCGCGCTGGCTGGGCTCTGCCGTCGACCTCGACGAGCTGGGAGCCACGGCCGCCGGCGCCGGGCTCCAGGTGGAGCGCACCGTGAACGCAGGCACGCAGTTCTGCCTGGTCCTGCTGCGCGCCGCCGGCTAGGCGGTCAGACCGCGGCGCTCAGCCGCAGGTAGTCACGACTTGCGTCTGCCATGTGGACGGAAGTCGTGACGCTGTTCGAGGATCCTCGCGGTGCCCGCGCCCCGACCAGGCACCGCCGGCGGCCGTGCTCGAATCGCTAGGCCGTCAGCCCGCGCCGGTCCTGGCCGCGGCGGCGCTCGACGCGTACCGGGCGCGGGTCCGGCCGCCCGACACGCCGGTCGCGGCCGCGACGGCGCTCTGGCTCAGGCGTAGCGTTGCTCCCGCGCCGGCGCAGCCGCGCCCCGCGGACGAACACCAGCGTGATCGCCAACAGCACGAGAAGCCAGATCAACAGGCCGAGCAGCACAGCGGTCAGCAAGGACATCGGAATTGCTGCTTCGGCTCCGTCGCCGGGTCTCCTGCCGAGGCCCCCGCTGATACAACCCCGCCGTGAGCATCGACCCCTCCATTTTCAAGGCCTACGACGTGCGCGGCCTGTACGGCAAGCAGATCGACGAGGACGTGGCCTACCGGCTCGGGCGCGGCTTTGCCCGCGTCCTGTCCGACATGTACGACACCGAGCCGGGCGAGCTGCGGCTGGCGCTCGGGCGCGACATGCGCCTCCAGGCCCCGGACCTGGCCGAGCGCTACGCGGCCGGGATGGCGGATGAGGGCGCGTCCGTGCTGGACGTGGGCCAGGTCGGCACCGAGATGCTCTACTGGACGGTCGGCTCGCGCGAGCTGGACGGCGGGCTGATGTGCACCGCTTCGCACAACCCCAAGGCCTACACGGGCGCGAAGCTGGTGGGACGAGGCGCGCTGGCGCTGTCGGGCGACGCCGGTATCGGCGAGCTCGAGGAGATCGTCACGGGCGGCGACCCCGGCCCCGCCGCCGACCCGCCCGGCGAGGTCACGACCGAGGACATCGCCGAGCCCTTCCGGGCCGACGCGCTGGCCTTCATCGACGCCGACCTGGTGCGCCCGGGCAAGGTGGTGCTGGACGGCGGCAACGGCATGGCGGGCCAGATGGCCGGCCCGATCCTGGACACGCTGCCGATCGAGCAGGTGCAGCTGTACTGGACCCCCGACGGCGAGTTCCCCGACCACGAGCCCAACCCGCTGCTGGAGGAGAACCGCACCTTCATCATCGACAAGGTCCGCTCCGAGGGCGCAGAGCTGGGCATCGCCTGGGACGGCGACGCCGACCGCTGCTTCTTCTTCGACGGCGACGGGCGAGTTCGTTGACGGCGACTTCCTGACCGCGCTGCTGGCCCAGTCGGTGCTCGAGAAGGAGCCTGGCGCGGCGATCCTCTACGACGTGCGCGCCTCGCGCGCGGTCCGCGACGTGGTCGAGGCGGCCGGCGGGAGCGCGCATGTGAACCGCGTCGGCCACGCGTTCTTCAAGACACGCATGCGCGACGAGGGCGCGGCCTTCGGCGGCGAGGTGTCGGGCCACTACTACTTCCGCGACTTCTACTGCGCGGACTCGGGCACCCTGCCCGCGCTGCTGATCCTGGAGCTGCTGGGCAAGCAGGGCAAGACGATCGCCGAGCTGCTGGAGCCGCTGCGCTCGAAGTACTTCATCTCCGGGGAGATCAACTCCGAGGTCGAGGACCAGGACGGCAAGATCGCCGAGCTCAAGGAGCGCTACGGCGACGGCGAGATCACCGAGCTCGACGGCGTGTCGGTGGACTACGAGGACTGGCACTTCAACGTGCGCTCGTCGAACACCGAGCCGCTGCTGCGCCTGAATCTGGAGTCGGTCACCTCGCGCGAGCACATGGAGGAGCGGCGCGACGAAGTGCTCGGGCTGATCCGCTCTTGAGCGAGCAAGGGGCAGCGACGCCGCCGAGCCGGCGCCAGGAGCCCCTGCTACGTCGCCTCCATGCGTGTCGGGCGGGCAGCGACGTGTGCGACCGGTGCTTGTGCTCGGGACCGGACCGCGTTGACGCCAGTCTGTGCGCGGTCAGGATTTCTGTCAAATATCGGGCGCAAGCGGCATGAATGCTCGCGATCTGGACGCCGAGGCGGCTGCCGCTGGCATCCACCGGATCCCGCTGCCAACCCCTTTTGCCGTCGGGCGCGTGAACTCGTACCTGATCGATGACGAGCCGCTCACCCTCGTCGACGCCGGGCCCAACTCGGGGACCTCGCTCGAGGCGCTGCACCACGGGCTCGCGGAGCTCGGACGTTCGCTGGAGGATCTGGAACTGCTGCTGATCTCGCACCAGCACATCGACCACCTGGGGCTGATCGGCCTGGTGGCCGCGCGCTCGGGCGCCGAGGTGGCCGCGCTGGACTGCCTGGCGCCGTTCGTGGACCGCTACTCCGAGCAGACAGACGCCGACGACCGCTTCGCCACCCAGGTCATGCTCACCAACGGCATCCCCGAGGACGTGGTCTCGGCGCTGCAGTCGGTCTCTCGCGCGTTCCGCGCCTGGGGCGCCCGTGCCGACGTCACGCGCGTACTGCGCGAGGGCGAGACGCATCGAGTTCGCCGCACGAACGCTGACCGTGCACCACCGGCCCGGCCACTCGCCGACCGACACCGTGTTCCACGACGCCGAGCGCCGGATGCTCCTGGCCGCCGACCACCTGCTGCCGCACATCTCGTCGAACCCGCTGATCACACGCCCGCTGGACGGCACGGACGAGCGCCCGCATTCGCTCGAGATCTACATGGATTCCATGCGCCAGACGCGGCAGATGGACCTGGACATCGTGCTGCCCGGGCATGGCGAGCCGTTCACCGACCACGCACAGCTGATCGACAAGCGCTTCGCGCTGCACCAGCGGCGGGCCGAGAAGCTCTACGGGCTGATCGCCGAGCGCCCGCGCAGCGCCTACGAGCTGGCCCAGGCGCTGTGGGGCAACATCGCCGTGACGCAGGCCTACCTGACCCTGAGCGAGGTGCTCGGCCACACCGACCTGCTGCGCAGCGAGGGGCGGGTGGGCGAGGTGGAGGACGGCGGCGTGGTGCGCTTCGAGGCGAGCTGACGCTCAGCGCACCTGGTAGCCGAGGCGGCTGAGGCTGCGCAGTGCCCGCTGCACCCGGCCCTCGGCCGAGCGCACGCCGCGCCGGGCCGAGCCCCAGCGCGCTGTGGACCGGCGCCGTGCCGCGCCCGACATGTCGCGCCAGCCGCGGGCGGCCCGCCTGAGCTGGGCGAGGGCGTCCGCGTGGATGGACCGAGCCGGAGCGGGGGCCTCGATCCGGGCAAACGACCGGCACAGCACCCCGTAGTCGCGGCTGAGCCGCGCCGTCAGCCGTCGCTGGCCTGCCGGAGTCCTGGCCTGACGCAAGTCGCCGCCGCCCGCTTGACACGGACCCGATCGAGCCGTCGCACCGTGGCGCTGAGGGCGCGGGCATAACCCGGGCTCGCGGCGGCAAGCGCCACTCCCTCCCGGCGGGGACGGACAGTCGACGCCACCCGCTGGCAGCGAGACGCGAACGCCCCTCTGACCGGACCGATGCATGCGGCCACCACCGGGCCGGTAGCGGACGGAATGGCGATGGCCACCACGCGCCGCCTGGATCCCGCCACCCGCAGCGTGCGGTAGCGACGAGCGATCACGGCGCCCAGGTCGACCAGGTCCGAGCCCCGCGGGAGCCCGCCCCGCTCAAGGCGACCCACCAGGAGTTCGCCGCCGGTACCCGCGGCGGGTGCCAGCGCGACCGGGTCGGCCAAGGCGAGGCCGGCCAGCTCCGGAGCCTGGCGCGAGACGCGCCAGTCGGCCGGGTGGCGCAGCTCCAGATCGCGTGTGGCCACACGCTTGGCCACCACCGGCCCCTGTTGCGGCTCATCACCGCCAGCGGCTATCGCACCAAGGGCTGCAGCTCCTGCCACGGCGGCCACGGCGGCCGTGGCCACTCCGAACCGGAGACGCCGGCGAGGCGTCTTGGAACCCAGATCCGGGGTTCGCGAGCGCTGCATGGGCGTGCGGACATCAGGGCAGGCGCGGATCACATCGTGCATCAGCTCCGCCGCCGACTGCTGGCGCAGAGCGGGATCCTTGGACAGCGCCCGCGCGATCACCCGATCCAGGCTGCGGGGCAGCTCGGGACGTACCGAGCCCGGTCCCCTCGGCGGCGCCGTGAGATGGGCCTGCAGCGTCTCGCCCTGGTGCTCGGAGGCGAACGGGGCTCTGCCTGCCAGGGCCTCGAAGGCGATCGCGCCGAGCGAGTACACCGCGCTGGCGGGCGTGGGATCGCCGTCGTCGACCTCCTCGGGCGACATGTAATCGGCGAACCGGCCCAGCCGGCCGGTGCCGATCAGCTCGGTGCCCCTGGCCCAGCGCGCCGCGCCGAAGTCGCCGAGAAACACCGCGCCCTCTTCGCTCAGGAGGATCGACGAGGGTTGCAGACGGCGGTAGACCAGGCCCTGCCTGCGACCGGCATCGAGGCCCTCGCCCACGGCGGCCAGGATCTCCAGGACGCGCCGTTCGCCCAGGGAGCCGTTGGCCAGATGCTCTGCCAGCGTGGTGCCACGAACCAGCGACATCACGAGATACGGGGCTGGGTCAAAGCCCCATTCGGTGACCGAGACCACGTTGGGGTGTTCCAGCCGCTCCTGCGCCTCGATGCTGCGCGCGAAGAAGCTCCGTTGCGAGGGCGCGGCCAGCTCCGGACTGCGGAAGACCTTCAGGGCCACGCGGTCCGCAGTCTCCAGCCGACTGGCTTCGTACACGCGGCCGATCCCGCTCTGGCGGCCCAGGACCGGCCCCACCCGATAGCCGCCAAACTGGCTCCCGATCTGTAGGAGGGAAAGGTCGACCTGGCCCACTCCAGCGCTCATCGCTCGCTCCTGAAACGCTTGCCGGCGGGAGCTTTTGGCGCCGGGGTCGGTGTCGGCGTGGGGCTGCGGATCACCGGCGGGGCGGGATTGACCGGCACGGGAGCCCGAGAAGGGACGCGGGTGCGCGACCGAACCGGTGCGGGGACCGGAGCCACGCGCACCGGCGCTGGAGCAGGCGCGGCAATCGGGCGACGGGCGCGCAGTCCCGGCAGCGGCGCAGCGGGTCCCAAGAGCGCCACGCGAGGAGCCGCATCACGGGCCACCGGCACCGGCGAGACTCCCGGCACCGCGACCGCGCGCTTGGGCGCGTCTTCTCGTCCGGCCTGCGCAACCGCATACGAGGCGGTGAACGCCATGGCGACGACGACGCTGATTGGAAGCACGCGACGTACGAAAGGACGCATTGTGCTTTGGGGGATTCCCCACCGGCGCCGGGCGGGCGCCTCGGTCGTTGACAGGACGCTGTCGAGTCTAGGTCGCCCAAGCCCCCGCCCGCCAGTCGGAACCGGCCTGTGCACCCCGTAACTCCACCCGCCGGGTGGGGTTTCCCACGCGTGGCCGAACCCGGGACCCCGCTGGAGCGCGCCGAGCAGCTTGCCGAGCGCCTGTTACCCGACCGCACCCCCAAGCGGCGGATGCTGGTGATCGTGAACCCGTACGCAACCACGGTCTCCGACCGGCTGCGCCACCTGGTGGTGTACGCGCTCCAGGCGCGCTACGAGGTCGAGGCCGTGGATACCGAGGACCGTGGCCATGCAACCGAACTGTGCCGCCAGGCGGCAGAACAGGGCTACCACGTGGTCGTGGCCTTCGGCGGTGACGGCACGGTCAACGAGGCCGCCAACGGCCTGGCCGGTACCGACACCCCGCTGACCTGCCTTCCCGGCGGCGCCACCAACGTCTTCCACCGGGCGATCGGGATACCCACCGATGTGGTCGAGGCCACCGAGCACCTGCTTGCGCTGGCCGACGACTTCCGCCCCCGCCGGATCGACCTTGGACTCATCAACGATCGCTACTTCACGTTCGCGGCGGGCATCGGCCTGGACGCAAGCGTTGTCGAGCGGGTGGACGCGCATCCGCGGCTCAAGGCCAGGCTCGGCCAGTACTACTACACCTCCGCGGCTGTCTCGACGTTCACACGCCAGTACCTGGTGAACCCGCCGCATGTGCGAGTCACCATCGGCGACAGGACGGTGGAGGGCGTGACCGTGATCGCCCAGAACTCCGACGAGTACACCTATTTCGGTCGCCGTCCCATTCGGCTGGCGCCGGACGTGCGCTTGGACAACGGCAGCCTCGGCCTGGTGGTGCTCCGGCGAGCTCGCCCCATCGAGCTGCCCACGGTGAGCTGGCGTGCCCTCTCAGGACACGGCGGGACGCTGGCGCGACACCGCCAGATCGAGAGCTTTCCCGAGACCCGCGAGGCGGGGGTGATCGCAACCGACGGCGGAACCTTCCCGGTGCAGGTTGACGGCGACTACATCGGCCAGTGGGATAACGCCCGCTTGGCGGTCGCGCCGGGCGCCCTGCTGGTAGTGGCGTGACTATTGCGCCGCCCACGGCGGCAAGGAACGAGCGTGGTCGGCGATCACCTCGCCGGCCTGAGCTGGAGACAGCGTGTTGGGTAGCTCCAGACGCCAGACCCGTCCCGACGCGTCCAGCTCGGCGCACAGGTCCAGTTGGCGGCGCAGGCGCTCCTCGGTCTGCACCAGCAGGTTGAAGGTGGCCCCGGCCAGCTGGGCGAACTCGGCGCCCTGCTGGAAGGCCGGACGACGGACCGCATCGGTCCGCCTAATCAGAATGAGCACGCCAAGCTCACTGGGCTGCGAGCGCTCACCCAACACCCGGCCGGCCTTGATGCCCGCGGTGTGGATTGCGGATCGGCCGGGGGCCAGACGCGCCAGGGCCGGGCCGGGATGCGCCATCACGGCACCGCCCTCGCGGGTCAGGCCCAGCGCATCGTCGGCTAGGAACGTTCCACCCCGGTCGGCCATGGCGCATGCCAGTGTGCTCTTGCCCACGCCACTCGGACCTGCGATCCCCACCGCCAGCCCGTCCAGGGCCACACCGGATGCGTGCAGCAACTCGACTCCCGCCAGGGTGGCAGCCAGTGGCAGCACCTGGCCTAGCAACAAGCGCTCCCAGTGGTCGCCGCTGCCACGCTCGATCGTGCTGACGAGCCTGTCGTCACCGGGCAGTACGAACTGGCCAACCCCTCGCCAGTCGATCCGGTAGCTGGCGCCTCGCGCATCCACCACCAGCTCCGGCGACCGGCCCTCGCCTGCCAGTTCCACCACCCGGCGCGCCGTTCGCGTGCCCCACGCGGCGTCGGCCTCCCGGGCCGCGCCAAGCGTGACCGCCAGCCGCGGCCGCGGCTTGTCCGGTCGCCGCACAGGCAGTCCACACACGGCGTGCGGCAGCGACAGGTCCAGGCCATACGCGTGGCTGTGGTGGGTCATCCGCCGTCGGCGATCGCCACGCCCACTGCGTGGGCGTACGGCTCGGCGGCGTAATGGGCCAGCGCGAACCCCGCCTGCGCCAACTCGGACTCGATCTCCTCCCGCGTGAACCAGTGCACGTATGTGTCCCGCATGGAGTCGCCGAGCTCCGGAGGAGGCAAGCCTCGCAGCGCCCGCAGCGGTGCCGCGCACCCGCGCACGACTCGCAGGTAACGATCCGCGGGAGGGCGCTCCCAGAAGGACACCAACAACGGCGCCCCCGGATCCAGGCGGGCGCGGGCATGGGAGAGCATCGACACCCGGCGGCGGCGGCCCTGCAGGTGAATGTATGAACCCCACCCCACCACTACGCCATGACAGCGCGGCGCCTGGGGCGGGAACACATCCCGTGCGCTCAGCTCGAGCGACGCGCTACCGAGCAGGTCCCTCTCGGCCAACAGCATGCAGCCGGCTGTGACCAACGCCTGGTTTGGCTCGTAGCCGGTCACGTGGAAGCCGCGCTCGGCAAGGGCCAGCACCTCGCGGCCGCCGCCGGCGGCGGTGACCACCACGTGCGATCCCGGTGCAAACCAGCGTTCGATCGCGTTGGACTCCCAGTCGGAAAGGCCGGAGGCGTTGTGCCCTTCTCCGGCGAATATCGCAGGCTCCCCTCCCCGCGCTCCGAGCGAGCGGTAGAAGCGCTCGTCCACCGCGGCCAGGCCGTCAGCACCCAGCAGACCCAGCCAGACGCCGTCGAAGAGGGCGTTGGCTCCTTTGATGCTCCTTCGGAACGCACGCCGTGAGGGTGCGAAGGCCCGCCCCAGCCACGCTGCCATAGACCACCCATCCTATGATGCCGCGGATGCCGAGCACGCCGGGCATGGGGCAGCCCACGGTGACCGTGCCGGTGGGATACCGCCTGACGGCGCTTGAGACGGTGGCCGGCTCGCCATACGGGTTGGATCCCTTCGCTCCTGCGCTCCCGACCAGCTCAGGCGCCACACCTCGCCAGGCCCTGGAACGCAGCATCCTTGCGGCGCTGCGGCGTCCACCGTGCCTGGTCACGTTCTCCGGCGGCCGCGACTCATCGACCCTGTTGGCACTGGCCTCCGCGCTGGCGGGCGCCAACGGCCTGGCGGCGCCCGTCCCCGTGACCCACCGCTTTCCCGAAGTGCCCGAGAGCGACGAGTCCGAGTGGCAGGAACTGGTGATCGCGCGCCTGGGCCTGAGCGACTGGGTCAAGGTCGAGTGGGCCGATCAGATGGACATCGTGGGTTCAATTGCCGCTGCGGTGCTCGGCCGGCACGGACAGGTGATGCCGTTCAACGCCCACTTCATGGCGCCGATGCTCGAACGAGCCGCCGGCGGCTCGCTGATTACCGGCGTTGGCGGCGACGAGCTGTTCGGCCCTGTGGACCGCAGGGTGCTGGCGGCGATGCGCTACGCCCGCCGCCCACCCCGCCGAAGCGAGCTGCGCAGGTTGGTTGGCGAGCTGGCGCCCCGGCGGGTGCGGCTGGCCCGCGCGGTAGCCAGCCACCCGTTCCGCGAGTTCGGCTGGATCCGCCCGGCCGTCCGAAACGTCCTGGCTCGGGACTTCGCCCGGGCGTACGCCATGCCGTTGCGCTGGGACCGCTCGATCGACCGGATGTGGCAGAGCCGGTACGTGCAGTGCTCGCGCGCCACCCTGTCGGCGTTGGCCGCCGACTACGGCACCGATCTGGCCGCCCCGTTCTTCGACCCGCTTGTGCTGGCTGACTTCGCGGCCTCGGCCGGACCGGCGGGCTTGGACAAACGTGAGACCTCGCTGCCCGCGCTGGCGGGTGAGCTACTGCCACCCGAGCTGTTCGCTCGCGAGACGAAGGCCTCGTTCGACCGGGCATTCTTCAACCGCCACGCGCGCGCTTTCGCTGAGTCATGGGATGGGACGGGCGTGGACGAGCGCCTGGTTGACCGCGAACTTCTGCGGGCTGAATGGCTGAGCGAGCGGCCCAGCGCCAACACGTTCAGCCTGATGCAGCAGGCCTGGCGCGCAACTCGCTCCCTGGCCGATCAGCCGCCCCACAAGTCACTGCCCGAGCGCGACGAGTAGCTGATCCAGGGCCCCGTCCAGGGCTTCATATTCGCGCGGACGCGCGAACCGTACATACGGCAGGTCGGCCAGCGTCAGCAGCGCGGCAGCGTCGGGTGGCACCAGGCGCAGCGCAAGATTGCGGGCCAGGCTCGCGAAACGCTCCGACGGAGCGGGCTCGCTGACGCCCACGCTGTCGCCCCAGGCCAGCTCCACCCAGCCGCGAAACGCCAGCTCAGGCGCCACCGGGCCCAGCGCCATCCTCCACCGGCGGCGACCGCCGACCACGCCGATGTCCTCTCCGAGGCCGAGTCGCTCGGCGGCGTCGCCTCGCAGGTCGATGCAGCGTGGACCTGCGTAGGCCGTGAGCTCCTGATCGAGTACCAGCACATCGTCGCTGAGCACCTGGATCCCGCTCCGGCGGGCCAGGTGGGCCAGGGTGGAGCTCTTGCCGGCGCCGCGCTGGCCGAAAAGGCCCCACACGCTGCCGTTGACCACCACCGCTCCGGCGTGAAGGTAGTGCCAGCCTCGCCAGTACGCGGCCATCGCGGCCACCAGGCTCAGGTAGGGGTGGACGAAGGCGTGGTCGGCGGTGGACGGTGGCAGGTGCAGCGTGGCGCTGCGGGTCTCGCCGTCGATGTCCATCCAGCCGCCCCCGGATGCCCGCAGGCGGGCACGCCGTGGCCACAGCCATTCGCGGTCGATCCTCCCGCCCTCCCAGTCGCGAGACTCGATCGCCCAGCTGGCCCAATCGGGTGGAGCCGGCCCCAGATGCCGCGCCGCCACGCCCGTGACGCTCGGCACGGCGAGCCCGTACGCACCGCATAGATCGCCGCGAGCGCCCATCCAGGCGCCAGCGTATCGACGGCCGGAACCTGGATGCTTGGCGCGCCGGGAGGGTGGAAAAAGGTTGGAAACGACTTCGGCGGCCACACGGCTGTTCGTATCGTTGCCGGCGGCAGGGCAATCTCGTCCGTGCCAGGACGACAGGGAGGCACCACATGAACAACGACTACGAGACGCCGGAGATCAAGGAGCTCGGATCGCTCAGCGACCTGACCCTCCTGGGCACCCCCAAGTACGTGGCCGAGACCGACGGGTTTTCCTTCCAGGGCGTCGACATCGGCAACCCCACCTGATCGCAGCGATCAGCACGTAGCCGAAGCAGCGCGAGGGCGGCCGCGGGGCCGCCCTTCATGCGTCTGCGTTCCGGCTGGCGCCCACAGCACCCTCGCATTACCCTTGGCAGCCGGTGATCTCGGACGGGGGAGCGCATGGAGCACGCTGACGCGACGGTGGCGCGTACGCTGGCGAGCGCGGTCACTGTCCCCAACCACGTCGTCTTCCGCGAGTTCGCGCAGGAAACCGTGCTCCTGGACATCGAGTCCGGCCAGTACTTCGGCCTGAACCCGACTGCGGGCAGAATGCTCGCCGTGCTGCGCGAGGCAGAGTCGGTACGGGGCGCGCTGCCCACGCTGCAGGACGATTTCCCGGACGCCGGCGATGTTCTGGAGACCGACCTATGCAACCTGTGCCTGGCCCTGTCCAAGCGCGGGCTGGTGGTCCTAGAGCAGAAGAGCTGACCGCCTTGGCAGGGCCGGTCCTACCCGTCCAGGGTCGCCGCATGCGGCTGCGCGACCGCGTGCGGCTGGTGGCCGAGATCCTGATGGTCTACCGCCGCGCTCGCCGGCTGATGCGCAGCGTGAACCTGGAGCGCTCACTGGCAGCGCTACGCCATGTCGTCCCCGGCCGGACCGACACTCGGACGCCCGATCAGCAACGCTTCGCGGCGGTCCGCTTGGGGCGTGCGGTGGTCCTGGTGCTCGCTCTCCTGCCCACCGACCGGCGCTGTTTGGTGCGCTCGCTGACGTTGACGGCGCTGCTTGCCCGCCGCGGCATCCCCACGCTGCTGGTGCTGGGGGTTCGTCCCGACGGCTCGCAGCCGTTTCTGGCACACGCGTGGGTGGAGTACGAAGGGCAGGCCGTGACCCCCGACGAGGGCTACAACCGGCTGCACGCCCTCTAATTCAGCGCGGGTCGCGGGGGATGGTCAGGATGCCGGTGCCCAGACCCGACTGGGGATCCAGAATCAGCGCTACCGCGTGGTTTCGCGAACGTACCCCGAGCTTCGAGAAGGCCGTGTTCAGGTGGCTCTTGACCGTGCTCTCGGCTACGTACAGCCGCTCGGCGATCTCGGCGTTGCCCAGTCCCATGACCACCAGCCCGAGCACCTGCTTCTCGCGAGTGGTCAGGTGCGGCACCCGCATCTCCTGAGCGACCTCTAGCGGCACGGCCGACTGGCCTGCGGCCACCGCAAGCACGGTGGGCGCCAGCGTCGTCTCCAGCCGGTCGCGCTCCACGAACCCGGCCACGCCCAGCCGGAGACACCGGCGCACCTCGGCGGAGTGGTCACCGTCAGCGCCCGAGATGATCACCAGCCGCGCGTCGCCGGTCACGCCCAGGTCCTCCAGCGCCGGCGGGCGTCCGTCGACCATCTCGCTGACGGCCACGTCGCCTGCCGTCAGCGCGGCGGGCTCGACCAGCTCGATGCCGGATCGATTCAGCACTGCCGCCATGGCCTTACCCAGACCTGAGTCCTCCGTTGACACCGCCGCTGTGACCGCCTGCCCCTCCACGCCGGTCGAAGATAGACGGCATTGCCTCAGCGCGCTCGGGCGTATTCTCCGTCCGCATGGCGGACGGGGACAACGGGTTCGAGAGGAACTTCGACGCCGTCTCCCATCTGCAGGACAACCTCCGCCAGCGCCGATCGCCGCGGGTGTTCCTATCGCTTGTCCGGGCTGCGCTGCAGCTGACGCGCAGGGCCGACCCCCGCTTGGCCCGCATGAACGTGGCGCTACAGCTCGGCGGCGTCCTGCTCCTGGCCGCGCAGGTGTACCTGGGCAAGGTCGCCCTCAAGGAGATCCTGATCCAGAGCGATGCCGGGGGATCGTTCGAGAACGTGATCCCCGCGCTGGCCGGGCTTGTGGCGGCCACGGGACTGGCGGGACTGGCCCTGGCGGCCCAGGCGCAGCTGCAGCGGCTGCTCGGCGAGACCGTTCAGCGATCGATGACGGAGACGATCCTGGACGTGACCACCACCGTTCCGTTGGAGACGTTCGAGAGCCCGGGCTTCCATGACGATCTGCAGCGCGTGCGGCTGAATGCCGTGATGCAGCCGCTGGCCATGTCGCAGGCTCTGGTGTCGCTGATCGGAGGCGGCGCGGGCGTTCTGGTGCTGGCGATCGCGCTGGTGACCATTGAGCCGTTGCTACTGCCGATCCTGCTGCTTGCAGCGATTCCCCAAGCACTGCTGGCCCGCCGCAGCGGGGCGCTGGAGTTCGACTTCCGGGTGCGCGAGACCCCCACCCGGCGGATCCGCGAATACCTGCAGAACGTGCTGACCGAGCGCGACGAGGCCAAGGAGATCAGGGCCTTCAACTTGAGCGGGGTGCTTTACCGCCGCTGGGACACGGCCTACGGCTCCTACCTGTCCGACCTGCGCGGCCACGTGGGCACTCGCGTGCGCCTGGCCGTGCTGATCGCCCTGGTCACGTTCGTGGCCACCGGCGCGTCACTCGGGCTGCTGGTCTGGTTCGTGATCGAGGGTCGCGTGGGCCTGGCGTCCGCCGGGGCGGCGCTGATCGCGATCAGGCTGCTGGCGGGACGTGTCGACATGCTTCAGCGGGGCGTCAGCAGCCTGTTCGAGTGCAGTCTCTTCCTGGCCGACTACCACGCTTTCCTGGAGCGCCGGCCGGCGCCGGACGCGCCGCCGGACGGCGACGGCGGCGAGCCGGTGAGGCCGTTCACCGAACTGGCCGTGGAGAGTGTGAGCTTCCGCTATCCCGAGACCGGCCGCGATGTTCTGCAGGACGTATCCATGCGAATAGAAGCCGGCGAGGTTGTGGCACTGGTGGGCGAGAACGGCTCGGGCAAGACCACCCTGGCCAAGCTCCTGTGCCACGTCTTCTCGCCCACCTCCGGGCGGGTGAGATGGGACGGCACCGACACCCAGGACCTGCCGCCTGCCCAGGTGCGCCGCCACATCGGCGTGATCTTCCAGGACTTCACCCGCTACCAGGTGTCGGCCAGGGAGAACATCGGGTTCGGCCGCGCAGACGCGGTCGACGACCTGCCCGCCATTCGGGAGGCCGCGCGCCGCGGCGGCGCCCACGAGTATCTGGAGCAGCTCCCAGAGGGGTATGAAACGCTGCTCGGTAAGAGCTTCTGGGGCGGTTATGACTTGTCGCTGGGTCAGTGGCAGCGGGTCGCCATCGCACGCGCCTTCTTCCGTGAGGCGGCCTTCCTGGTGCTGGACGAGCCCACCGCCTCGCTGGACGCGCGGTCCGAGCACCGGCTGTTCGAACAGATGCGCGAGCTGGCGGAGGGCCGGGCGCTACTACTGATCTCCCACCGCTTCTCGACCGTGCGCTCGGCAGACCGGATCTACGTGCTGCATCAGGGGCGGGTGGTAGAGCACGGAAGCCACGACGAGCTGATGGCCCTGGACGGCCGGTACGCCGAGCTGTTCAACATGCAGGCCAACAGCTACCTGTAGGCATCGCCGTCGGGCGGTGGCGCTCCGGGCGCCTGCCCGTCAGAGCCCTCGGCCAGAACCTCCTGATAGCGGGCCCGAGCCTCCATCAGCCCGGCGTAGCGGGCGGAGCCTGCGCCGCGAGAACGGTGCGCGCTGCGGCTGCCGCTCAGCCCGATCAGCCGGCCCAGCCCACGAAGCCAAGTATCGCCATGCAGTTCCTGCGCGGCCTCTTGACCCCCCACCTGCCAACGGCCGCTGCGCGCCAGCACGGCAATGGCCGCCGTCACGCCCGCGCTTCCAAGCGCGTCCAGGGCTGTTACCGCACTGCGGCGTACGCGCACATCGGAATCGGTGGTGGCGTCCAGCAGCGGTAGCACGGTCTCGGTGTCACACAGCAGACCGAGCGCGGCGGCAGCCTCGCACCGAAGGCTTGCGCGCGGGTGGCCCAGCAGCCGTACCAGCGGATCGCGCACGGACTGGTCCCCGGAGAGCCCGGCCAGCCGCACGGCGCCCTCGGGCACGTCGCTGCGGTCCAACACGCCGGCCAGCCCGTCGAACGAGGCGGGCATGCACCACGCCAGCATCTGCTCGGCGGCGTGCCCGGCCACCCCCTCCTCTGCACCGTCGGGCACCAACTCCGGCCATAGAACCTCGAACAAGCGCTGCACCGGGTTCGCAGCGTCATCCGCCTCCATCAGCGCCATCAGCTCGACGTGGTCCTGATCATCGAGCGATCCCGGGCGTAGATCGACCACGTGGGCCGCCCAACGGTGTGACAGACCCACGTAGGGGGATCGGACTGCCCCGGCGCGCAACGACTCGCGCACCTCCGGGCTCAAGGCAGGCCCGCGAGCGGCCAGAGCATCCACCAATGCCCAGCAGGCGTCGGCCGACCCTTCCGCCGCCAACGCATCGGCTGCGGCCACCACCACGTCCTCCGACGGGTCTTCCAACAACTGAGCGCACACCCCCACCAGGTGAGCATCCTCGCCGGCTGCCAGCTCCTGCAGAGCCCTGACGGCCGCGGCCCGCAGCGGGGCTCCCCGGTCCAGCACCTTGCCGTCGCGATCCACGATCGGGTCGGCGTAGGCCGCGGCCGCGCGCAGGCCGTCCACGTCGCCCTGGTTCTGAAGCCTCGCGACCTTCTTATGGGTCAATCGTCTGCGCGACCACACGGCGAGACAGGATAGGTCGGCTGGAGCGCTACGAGCCGTCGCCGGGCGCCTTGTCGCGCCGGAGCATCCTGCGCAGGGCGGCGCCCGACCCGGCGGTCGCGGCCCCTACGGCCGCGATCCCGATCACGGCGAGCCCGGTGAACGGGAGCCGACCGTCCGACCCACCGCCACTGCCGCCCCCGGCCGTTCCACCTCCGGAACCGCCACCGCCGACGTTGCCGCCAGGGTCGCTCACGTTGGAGGGGTCGGTGGCTCCGGTGGCGGCCTTGTCCAGAACGCCACCGGCGCTAGGCACCGTGGCGCTGCTGGATGGATCGACCGTGCCGGAGCTGCCCAGCACCCCTGAGCCGGCGGTCCCTGACCCCGGCGGGCCTGACCCGGAAGTGCCGGCAGTCGTGCCGTCGTTGGCGCCCGGCACCAGCGGAGTGCTGACGGCCGCGGCCATCAGGCGCACGGAAGCGCGAGTCACGTCGAACAGCATCCCCTGATCTTCAGTGATCTGGGTAAGGGTGCCGTGGTCTCGGATCGCCGGTGGCTGGTACCCACCCTGCCCGGCCTGGCGCCCCTCGTCGGAGTTGACGTGGAGTCCCTGCACGGACGGGAGTGTAGGGTCGAATCGGCCCCACTGCCAGGGGGAAGGGTGAGGGTGACCACAAGAGCGCGAACTAAGGGCACGCAGGGGCCGGCCTCGGACCTCTCGCCGGACCGGGCCACGGTGGCGGTCCTGCTGCGCGCGCAAGCGGGGATGCCGGTGCCGGCGCTGGCCCCGCTGGTCGACCAAGCCGACCCCGTTGACCTCATGACGACCCTCCTCCGCGCGCGAGTACTGGCCCCGCTTGCCGGGCAACTCGTGGACGATCAATCGGTCCGGTTGCCCGGCTGGTTCACCCAGCGGGCGGAGCACACGCGCACCGCAGCGCGTCACCGCGGACTGCTGCAGTCGGCGCTGCTCGACCGAGCCCTCGGCGCCCTGGTCGAGCGTGGGATACCGGTCGCCCCGCTGAAGGGGACGACGCTGGCGGAATGGCTGTACGGCGACCTGGGAGCGCGCGAGTCGTCGGACCTGGATCTGCTGGTCCACCCAGGTCGGATGGACGATGCGGTGATTGCCCTCAAGGCACTGGGCTGGCACGAGAACCGCCTGGCGGCCCCGCGGAGCGGACTACCTCCCCTGCACCGAGTGCTCGAACATCCCACCTACCCACCGATCGAGGTGCACTGGCGCGTGCACTGGTACGAGGACGCCTTCGCCGACCGGGCCCTGGACCGGGGGATCGCCACGGCCGACGGGTGGCTCCGGCTGGCGCCGGCGGACGAACTGGCCACGCTGCTGCTTTTCCTGGCGCGGGACGGGTTCGCCGGCCTGCGGCAGGTGGTCGATCTGGCTGCGTGGTGGCGGGTCATGGGCAAAACCGACACGGGCAACCAGGTACGGGCTCTGGCCGTCGACCACCCCGAGCTGGTCCCAAGCCTGGGCGCGTCGGCCCGCTGGGCGGAGTCGTGGATCGGGCTGGACGCTGGAACGCTCATGGCCGCACCCGACCGGCTGTCAGCCCGCCAGCAAGCGGCTCTACGGCTGGCCAACCCCTGGGGCGCCGGCTCGGGCCACCAGGTCGACGCAGACGTTTCCCTGATCGACGGCCTGCTGGCCCCACCCGGACAGGCAGCTGCCTTCGTCCGGCGCAGACTCGCCCCGCCGGCGCACGAGACCATCATGCGTCGCCCTGCGCTCCAGAACGCCTCTCCCGCACGCCTGGCTGCGGCACGCGCTGGCCACGGCCTGCGGGTGGCGGCGCGCTACGTGCTGGCGCTGCCGACGATGCTCACGGGACGCCGCCAGTCCTCGCCCGCGCATCCGCCAGGGTGACCGCCGCCGCCGCCAGCCCCAGCGCCATGTGGGAGTCGGCCCAGCGCACGTAGCGCACCCGGGTGGCACCCCACCGGTAGCGGCGGTGCACCGCGTGGCCGCCACGCACCATGTGCCCCGCGGCGCGCTCGGCCACCCGCTCGAGCAGAGCATTGTCCACCATTCCGTGACCCGCCAGGCGCGAGAGCGTGCTCAGCGCCGTGCCCGCCGAGTGCGCGTCCTCGGGGTAGTCCTTCTCCGGCCACAGCAGTGCGCGACCCTGGCCGTCGAAGAAGGCACGGCTGTAGTACTCCACGCCGCGCCCGAGGGCGGCGTCCACGGCCGCAGGGTCCACCAGGCGCAGGTCGCACAGGCACTCCAGGACGTACCCCGTGTGGAACGAGTCGACGAACTCCAGTCCCTGTCCCTCGCCGTAGGGAAAGGCGCCATCCGGGCGCTGGGCAGCCAGCGCGCGCTGGACGGCGGCGCGTACGGCGGGTTCCACGGAGCCATCGTCCTGTCGCTGTGCCCAGGCCGTCCGCGCGCCCAGCAGGCTGGCGTTGTGGATCACCGCTGTGCTGCCGGGGTGATAGGCGTACGCGCCGGGCTCCGCGAGGTACAGAACCCGATGTACCCAGCGGGCCGCGCGTATCGCCCGGTCAGCCAGAGCGGGCCGTCCCAGGGCTTGCGCGCCCTCTGCCAGGGCTCGGGCCGCGAACGCCGTGACGATCACGTTCGGGGTGCCCGCCCGGTAGTGGCTCCAGCGGGTCTGAACATCCCACGGGTAGCCCCAGGCCTCTGCACCCGCCCGGCGATCCGATGTCACGAGTTCCAGCGCCGCCGCCGCGGCGTCCAGGTGTCGGCGATCGCCGGTCATAGCGCCCAGCCGGAGCTCCGCCTGGGCGAACAGCGCAATGCCCTTGGCAATCGGCGCGTGGTGACGGCGTGAGAGCGGTCGCAGGTCCACGGGGCTCCGCGCGTGCAGCTGAATCAGCGCCTGACGCCGGCGGCGGCCACCGGTGAGCATGCCCGGCCAGCGCGCCCCGAGCGCGTCGTAGATGTCGGGGCCCGTCCACCCCGACCGCTGCGCGGTGCGGCAGAGCTGCAGGGCCGCGCGCTGGGCCGCGCCGCTCATGTGACGGTTTGCCGTGCCCGACCGGGCCCGGGTGCCCCTCCCGCAGCCACGGCCACGCCCAGCAGGAGCCAGACCATGTTGTTGGGGAAGACTTGCGAGAACACGAAGCTCGAGATGGTCAGGTAGAAGACCAGGTAGGCGCCTGCCGCCACCTTCCACGGGCGCGCCTCGGGGCGTGTCCCGGGTCTCAACGCCGCGGCGGCCCCAAGGGCCAGCGTGAGCAGCCACAGCGACAGGCCGACCAGACCGGTCTCGGCCGCGTAGGTCAGGAAAACGTTGTGGATGATCTCATCGGTCGCGGTCAGCGGAAAGTCCGGGTTCTGCTCGAAGTAGGCCGGGCTCTCGGCCTGGAAGCGCCCCCACCCCACACCCACGAGCGGGTACGCCTCGACCATGTTCACCGAGGCGGTGGCCAGGTTCTTGCGGTCCCATACGGTGCGCTGGTCGTTGCTGCGCTCGGTCACGCGATCGGCCAGCCCCGGCACGGTGGTCAGACTGATAGCCATCATCGCGGCCACCAGCCCCACCACAGGCAGGAACCAGAAGCGCAGCTCGCGCACAGCCAGCAATGCCACCACGGTTGCCACGATCCCTCCCAGCCACACCGACCGGGTCTCGGTGAACAGCAGGCCAAGGCCGCACAGCGCCAGCACCAACAGAGCCGCTTGCCGGCTGCGGTTGCCGCGCCAGAAGTACAGCGCCACCGCGGCCGTCATGACGCCGGCGTACAGCCCCGCGCCATTGGTCACCGCCTCCAGGAACGGGCCGCGCGCGCGATCGGCGTGGAAGCCGATGGAGGGGTCGGTGATGAACGAGGGCACCACCAGCGCGTCGATGCCCAGTGCCTCAACAAGCGCTGTGAACCCCAAGTAGCCACCCAATGCCACCAGCGCGGCCAGCAGCGCACGCCGGTGGCGCTCCTCGGCGAACACCGCCGGGGCCACCAGGAACAGCATGTATGGCACCAGGCCAAGGCGCTCGAGCAGCTGGAAGAACGCAGAGCGGTCGCCGAGCGTGTGGGCGAAGACCGCCTCCCCCGTCATCCACACCAAGGTCAGGACCATCGCCCAGTGCACCGCGCCGAACGCCAGCGGCCGGCGGTCGCGGATCGGCGGCGCACGCAGCAGCACAGCCGCGATCCCGCCAACGAGCAGGAGCCGGTCGGGTGCCAGGAACCCGGGCACACCGACCTGCTGCCAGTTGCCGGCCATCACGGACAGACACAACCCCGCGGACAGCGTCCACGCCGGATGAACGGTCCACACCAGATAGGCACCGCCGGTGAGCAGGGCCAGGGCGATCAGGGCACTACGGGCGGGCGCCAGTGGACCGATCAACCCGACGGTTACGAGGGCGGCGGCAAGACCCGCGGCCAGGACCTGGTCACGACCGAGGCGTAGCGCCATGTCACTTCCCTGCGAAGGCGCGGCGCACAGCCAGGTTGGCGCGCAGGCTGGCCAGCGCGATGCCCAGCAGGATGCCGGCGGCCAGCGCCACGAACAGCGCGAGCTGGGCCTTCTCAGACTTGTCGCTCGATGCCGTCTGAGGGATGCTGATGGTCTGCAGGATCGAGACGTTGCTCTCGCTGCGCCGGCTGACTGCGTAGTTCTCCCGGGCCACGGCGACGGACAGGTCGGCCGCCGCCACGTCTTGGCGCAGCTTGGACAGTCGCTGCTTGGCGGCGCCCTTGGCCGGTCGTCCGTCCAGACCCGCTCGGAGCTCGCTCAGATCTCCGCGCAGCTGGGCCTGGCGCAGCGATGCGCGGCGGAACTCCTTGAACAGTCGATCCCCGTTGGGATTGCTGCGGTTGAGCTTGGCCACGTAGGCCTCGAGCGCACGCGCGCCCTGGCCGGCCACCGCAATCGCCTGCCCCTTCGACGGGCCGGTCCCGGTGACGGCGATCACCGAGCTCTCTGGAATCGGCGTCGACGACAGGCGCTTGCGCACCAGACCCGGGGCCAACCCGGTCGCGCGGGCCACCGGGTCGACGACCTCAGGCGCCACGATCGCGCGGCTGTACGAGCTGGCCAGGGCACGGGTGGCGCTCTGAAAGCCCGCCAGGGCCCCGGGCGCACTCACGTCGATGCGGCCGATGGTCTGGCGCGCCTCAGCCGTGTAGATCGGTGTGCGCTCGGTGGAATAGACCAGCGCCAGCGCTACGAACACGAGCGGTGGCAACACCGTCAGGAGCTTGTGCCGGCGCACCGCCTCCAGTGGACCGATGCGGGGGACGAACCGATCCAGCAGTCCCTGAGTGATGTCGTCGCGGTCGGCCATCTGTGGCACCTGCCCAGTCCGGGGGGATCCAGCAGCAGATGTGGCGTCGCGGGCCCCGATCCCACCCACACGGAGCCTGACCGGCAACACCGTAGCGCGGCGCTCCGCCCCCTGCCACACACCCGCAGGGTCAGGGGCAGGCCCCGACGAGCGCACGTCGATGGTGGTCATGCCCCAGCGGCCGGCGATCACCGGCCCGGACAGGTCGACCCGGTGCCCTACACCGGGTATCGGAGCAGATCGCGGCAGGCCCGGGCGGCCCTTCAGAACCACGAGGCGGGCACCAACCTGGGCGATTCCGTGCACGTCGCCGTCCCCATCGGGGTCGTGCCCCTGGCGATAGAGGATCACGCCACGCACCCTGCCGCAAGGCAGCAGGTACCGGATCCCGCTCTGGTTGCGCCGCCAGCAGGGACGTGACCAGGCCGGAGGTGTGGCGTCTCCCGGGCGGCCGAAGTACGCCAGCGACACGGTCTCGAACGAGGTGGTGGCGGCGTTCACGCCGGCCACCACGACGATCACCACCCCCAGCCCCAGCACCACCGCCAGAAGCCACCGGCGCCGGCGCCGCGGCCTCACGTCCGGCGGCCGCGGCGAGACGACGGCATGTGGCGGGCCACCAGCAGCGCGAAGCGCACGTTGGTGACCAGATAGCGGCGAAACAGCCTGCGCGGCTCCTGCGCCAACCGGTACGCCCACTCCAGGCCGAGCTTCTGCAGCAGCGCCGGTGCGCGGCGGGTCACCCCGGCGATCACGTCGACCGATCCACCCACCCCCATCACGAATGGCACGTCGATGCGGCGGCCGTACTGGCTGAGCCAGTACTCCTTCTTTGGCGACGAGATGGCCACGAACAGAATCTGGGGCGCGGCTGCGCGAATCTGTTCCGCCACCGCCTCCCCCTCGTCGTCGCTGAAGTAGCCGTCCCGTGCGCCCGCGATCAGCAGGCCGGGGTGGCGCTCACGGATCCGCGCCAGCGCGGCTTCCAGCACGTCGGCTCGGGCGCCCAGGACATAGACGCCGTATCCCCGTCGTTCGGCCAGCGCCAGCAGCTCCTGCATCAGGTCGATGCCCGCCACGCGGGTGGGCAGCGGGTCGCCGAGCGCACGGGAGGCCCACACGATCGACTGGCCGTCGGCAGAGACCAGCTCACAGGAGTCCACGATCGCCCGCAGGGCGGGGTCGTCCTGCATAGCCACCATCTTGGCCGCGTTGATGGCCACGTGCTGGGCCACCCCGCCGGCCTGGATCAGCTCCTCGCAGCGGTCCAGCGTCTGCGCCATGTCCAGCCGGTCGATGTGGCAGCCCGCGACATCGGCCCGCCCCGCGGTGGGCACTAGGCGGTCCGTTCGAGTGGACGGCGAAACTCCAGGTGCAGGGCGCTCAGCTCGGCCGCGGTACTAGCGATGTCATGCAGGCTCTCGACCTTCGCCCGGCCCCGCCGCCCCATCGCCGTGCGCAGATCCGGGTCGCGCGCCAGCCGCGCCAGCGCAGCCTCCAGCTGGTCGGCGCGGCCGGGGCTGGTCAGCAACCCCTCCACCCCGTCCTCGACCAGCTCGGGCACGCCGGCGATGCGCGTGGTCACCACCGGCAGACCCGCCGCCATGGCCTCCATCAGCACCACCGGCACCCCCTCGGCGAAGCTGGGCAGGCAGAACACGTCGGCGCGCGCGTAGTGTCCGCGCACCTCGTCTTGGCCCAGGGCCCCCGCAAACGTGACCCGGCCGTTCAGGCCCGACCGCTGTGCGTGTAGCTCGAGCTCGTGGCGCTCGGGTCCGTCGCCCACAAGGATCAGCTCGGCATCCAGGCCGGACGCCGCCAGCCTGGTCACGGCGTCCAGCAGCACCGGCTGGCCCTTGAGCGCCACCAGCCGGCCCACGTAAAGGATGCGAACCGGGCCGTGGCCGGCCCCGGTACCGATCGCCGGCCTGAATGCAGCGGGGTCGATGCCGCACCGCACCACACGCACCTTGTGCCACTCGTGCTCGGGCAGCAGGGCCAGCAGCTGGCTGCGGGCGAAGTCGCTGATGGCGGTCACGAACAGCGCCTGACGCAGGCGCTGGGGCAGGCGGCTGGCGGTCAGGTCGGTGAACTCCACGGGGCCGTGCACGCTCACGCTCCAAGACCACGGCGGGCCAGAGGGTGCCGCGGCTGTGCCGAACGCGGCAACCAGCGTGGCCACGTGGGTCGGAGAGCCGGCGAAGTGCACGTGCACGTGTCGTGTGTCGCGTTGCTCGAGCTCTCTCCACATGCCGATGGCCACCGCGAACGACGCCACGGCCAAACCCAGTGCGCGGGCACCTGGCGGGCGGTCGCGGACCGCCCGGGCCAGTGTGGCCGCGTACGCCCCTGGGGCAGTGCGCAGCGCGCCCAGGTGGGCACGCACCAGATCGAACGGCCGGATTGGTGTGAGCGAACGCGTCGCGGCCGCCTCGGCTCGGTACTCGTCCGTGCGTAGTGCATCTGGGTCCGCGGCCCTGATCCCCCACGTCTCCACCTCGAAACCCTGGTTCCGTAGTGCGTGAACCTCGCGGACCACGAACGTCTGCGACAGGGCCGGGTAGCTGAACCCCAGGTAGGCGATCCTCGTGTTCACGGCCCCCACCGTAGACTCGATCCGGTGTGCGGGATAGTCGGGCAGGCCCGCGGGGACGGGAGCCAGGTGGCTCCGGCGCTGATGACGCAGATGTGCCGGGCGCTGGAACACCGCGGTCCCGATTCGCGCGGCGTGCACACCGCCGCCGGCGTGGGCCTGGGCATCCAGCGGCTGCGCATCATCGACCTGGCCACCGGCGACCAGCCGATCTCCAGCGAGGACGGCCAGACCGTGGTCGTGCTCAACGGCGAGATCTACAACTACCGCGAGCTGCGCCGGCGAGCTCGAGCGGCCGGGGCACACGTTCGCCACCGCGGTCGACACCGAGGTGATCGTGCACCTCTACGAGGAGCTGGGCGACCGGCTGCGTCGACAGCCTGCACGGCATGTTCGCCTTCGCCATCTGGGACGCCCGGCGCCGGCGGCTGGTGCTGGCCCGCGACCGGTTCGGCAAGAAGCCGCTCTACTACTGCCAGCGCCGAGGCCCCTTTCGTTCGCCTCCGAGCTGCCGGCGCTGATGTGCGGACCCATGTGTCGCCGCGCGAGCTCGACCACCAGGCCCTGGACGCCTACCTGGCCTTCCGCTGGGTGCCCGGCCCCCGCACCGCCTATCCGCAGGTGCGCAAGCTCCCGCCTGCCACACGCTGGTGTTCGAGAGGCGGCGCGCGCGACCCGGCGCTACTGGCGGCTGGACGTACGAGCCCCAAGCGGCCGCGCGCGGCGACCGGCCGAGCTGCACGAGCAGATCCGCGAGCTCATCCGGACCGCCACTCGCCGCCGGATGATGTCCGACGTGCCACTCGGGGCCTTCCTGTCCGGCGGCGTGGACTCGGCCGCGGTCGTGGCGGCCATGGCCGAGGCACTCGCCCGAGCCCGGTCAAGACGTTTTCGATCGGATTCGGCCGCAGGAGTACGACGAGCTGCCGTTGGCCCGCCTGGTCGCCGAGCGCTTCGGGACCGAGCACCACGAGCTCATGGTCGAGCCGGACGCGATGGAGATCATCCCGAAGATCGTGCGCCACCACGGCGAGCCGTTCGCCGATGCGTCGGCGATCCCCAGCTTCTACGTGGCCCAGATGGCGCGGCGGCACGTGACGGTGGCGCTGAACGGCGACGGCGGCGACGAGAGCTTCGCCGGCTACCCACGCTACGTGGCGCAGGCGCTGCTGGCCCGGGCGGCTCGCTTGCCGGCCCCTGCGCGACGTGGGCTAAGCCACCTGCCGAGCGCCTACCGGCCAGCGGCCGCGCGAACTCGTGGCCCAGTCGTGCTCGCCGCTTCGGCCACGCGCTGACCCTGGACGGGCCGGGGCGCTACCTGGCCTACGCGACCGAGCTGAACGGCCTGGATCGCTCGCGGCTGTACACGCCCGCCCACCGCGAGCGAATCGGCCCGTCGATCGTCGACGAGGTGGTGCGCGGCCCGTGGCAGGACTCCACGGGCACAGACGTGGTGGACGTGATGCTCGACGTGGACGTGCAGACCTACCTGGTCGACGACCTGCTGACCAAGATGGACATCGCCTCGATGGCGTCGTCGCTGGAGGCACGGTCACCGCTGCTCGATCACGAGTGGATGGAATTCTGCGCATCGCTGCCGGCGAGCGCCAAGCTGCGGGGCAACCAGAAGAAGGTGGCGCTACGCGCGGCGCTACGGGGGTGGGTACCGGACGAGGTGCTGGACGCCCCCAAGCGCGGTTTCAAGGTGCCGATGGCCGAGTGGTTCCGCGGCGAGCTACGCGACTTCGCGCGCGACATCCTGCTGGATCCAGCAACGCTCGATCGCGGCTGGTTCGACGAGCGCTACGTGCGCGGGCTGCTGGACCGCCACGCCGACGCCGTGCAGGACCACTCGCAGGGCATCTGGACGCTGCTCAACTTCGAGTTGTGGCACCGCGAGTTCGTGGATCGCCGGGCGCCATCCGTCCCCGCCTGACCAGCGCCGCGCGAACGCCGGCATCGAACGCATCGACCATGTGGTCAAGTCCCAGTTCGGCGCCCGAGCGCAGCGCGCCCGCCGCAAGCCGCTCGCGCAGCTCGCGCGATTCCAGAAAGCGGGCCAGCGCGTCCACGTAATCGTCCAGCGTCCCCGGCACCAGCAGCCCGTTGTCATCGTGGGCCAGGTATTCGACTTCAGGCGCGTGCAGGTCGCTGGCCCGCGTCAGGACGGGCACGCCGTGGGCCAACGCGTGGTTCAGTGCCAGGCCCACCTTGCCCGGTATGACCAGCGCTGTGGCCACCCGCAGCCACCGCCCGACCTCGACCTCGTCGTATACGCCCCCCAGCAGCCGGACCGACGGCACGTCGCGCGCTAGCGAGCGCGTTCGCTCGAGTTCTGGCCCGTCGCCCAGCACTACCACCTCGACCGGCGGCAGCCCCGGCCGCGCGGCCAACGCACGGGCGGCGCCGACCAACTCGTCCAGGCGCTTCTCGGGGTACAGCCGGCCCAGGTAGACCAGAACCGCCGAATCCGGCGCCACGCCCAGGTCCGCACGCAGCTCGGCCTCGTCCAACTCGGCCAGCTGGGCACGCAGCGCGCGCTGCGCGTCCACGTCCAGCGTGTTGCGCACCACGCTCACGCGGTCGGCGTCCACCCCGGCAGCGGCCAGACGTCGCGCCCCTCCCTCCGTATAGACCAGGTAGCCATCGGCCCGGCGGGCGTATGCGGCCTTCAGCGCTGTGCCCGCCGCGAGCCGCGCCGCGCCTTCATCCTCGAGCTTGTCGTAGCCATGCCCCCACAGCACGAGCGCGCCACGGCGCGCCTTGGTCACTGCCGCCGCCGCCCAGCTGGCCGGAAACTTGAACTCCGCCCCCACGACCACGCCGTCGAACCCGCCGCGCAGGATGTGGCGCACGATCGGCTGCACGATCACGGCTCGCCCGTGCAGGCGAAGCTCGCGGTTTCGAACGCGCACGTGGGGAAAGGCGAACGGGCCGGGCGCCGCCTCGTGGCCGGTCCCGGACGGGGCCTGCCCATGAAAGATCACGTACTCGACCTCGCCGGTGGCCGCCAAGCGCTCGAAGAACGGCACCCTGTAGGTCGGCACGAACCCGTGGTGCACAACCGCGACGCGCGCGCGGGGGCCGGGCGGCTCGGGCATCGGCGCGATGGTAGAGAATCGGCCGCCATGCCACCCTCGGCGCATGTCTAGTTCCAAGCGGCTAGCGCGCGCGGCCGCCGCCATCCCACTTCAGGCGCTGACGAGACAGCGCGCCGACCGAGTCCTCTACAACAGCTTCAACGGCGCGTTCTCGGACAGCCCAAGGGCGATATTCGAGGAATTGGAGCGACGGGCGGGGCCGCACGACCCGGCGTGGATCGCTGCGCGCCCCGACGATCTGCCGCCAGGCGTACGGGCGGTCGCGCCGTACAGCCTGGGATATCTCCGCGCGGTCGGGAGCGCCGCGTGCGTGGTCTCCAATCTGCAGATGCCGCGCAACTTTGCCAAGCGCCGGGGGGCGAAGTACCTGCAGACCTGGCACGGGACGCCGCTCAAGCGAATCGGGTTCGACAACGAGCGCTGGAAGGACGATCGCAGCGGCCTGGACCGGATGGCTCGTGACTTCGCGAAGTGGGACTACCTGGTCTCGCAGAACGCCTTCAGCACGGAGATCTTCCGCCGCGCCTTCCGCTACGACGGGGAGGTCCTCGAGACCGGCTATCCGCGCAACGACGTCCTCCGCCGACCGGAGGGCGCGGAGGTGCGACAGCGGGTGCGGGCCGAGCTGGGCCTCGTCCGACGACGCCCGCGTGGTGCTCTACGCCCCGACGTGGCGTGACCACCACGTCGACGGGGCGGGCGACCTGGCGTTCTCCCTGGCAGCTCGACCTCGACCAGTTCGCGGCCGAGCTCGGGGACGACCACGTGCTGCTGCTCCGCCTCCACTACCTCCTCGCATCGGCGCTCGGGGACGGCTCGGGCGACCGCGGGAGGAACGTCTCCGGCCACCCGGACATCCGCGACCTCTACCTCGCAGCCGACGTGCTCGATCACCGACTACTCGTCGGCGATGTTCGACTTCGCGGTGACCGGCAAGCCGATCGTGCTGTTCACCTACGACCTCGAGGAGTACCGCGACCGCGTCCGCGGCTTCTACTTCGATCTCGAGGCGGAGGCGCCGGGCCCCCTGTGCCGCACCACCGACGAGGTGGTGGAGGCCCTGCGCCGGCTCGACGGCCGGGCTGCGGGCGGCGACCGCTATGAACGGTTCCGGGCGCGATTCTGCCCTCACGACGACGGCGAAGCCGCCGCGCGGGTCGTGGACCGCGTCGTGGAGCCCGCGGCCCGGCGGTAGCCGAGCTCGTAGACCAGCCGACCGCCTTCGCGAAGGCAGTCGATCACCTCGCTCCCATCGCGGCGCACCAACCCCGCGCGCGCCATCCGGCCGGCCAGGCGCACGCCCGTGCGCGAAAGGGCCAGGTATCCGAACGGCTGCTTCTCGGGCGCCCCCGCTTCGACCCACTCGGCGTACAGCGGCTGGTGGGCGTTCCCGTAGCGGTAGCACTGCTCGAAGTAGTCGCGCAGGCGGTCGCGCGGGACCCATTCCATGAGCGCCTCCGTCGCGCTCTCCAGCCGCTTGGCCGGATCGGCCAGGATGCGCCAGCACAGGTCCATGTCGGCGGAGCTGCGGACCTCCCTGAAACCGCCGGCCTCAACGAGCGCCTCCCGCCGGACGCCGAGGTTGCAGGTGGGGGCGTACGGGCGAAACAGTCCGTCACGGGTGTAGCGCTCGCGCCGGAAGAAGCGATGCCGCCGGCCCACGCGGGCACCCAGCGATGAGTTGCCGGTCACGCGAACGTCCGAGCTGGCCAGCGCCACCGAGGGATCCTCGAACGCGTCGGTCAGGCGGCGGGCCCATTCCGGGCGAGGCCGGCTGCGAACGTCGAGGAACAGCACGACGTCAGCGTCGCTGGCTCGCCAGCCCACGTTTCGGGCGGCGTACGGGCCACGGCCGCGGCTGTGAAGCAATCGCACCCCCGCCCGCCGTCGCACGCTCCCGTCCGGCGAGTCGTCCACGACGATCACCTGGTCGAGCGGCACCGTCTGCGCGGCGAGGCATCCAAGGCAGGCCTCGAGAAGGGGCGACTCCGCTCCCGCCGGGATCACGGCATCCACCTTCAGCCGGCCTCGATCCTGCCGCGTCATCATTACCGGGACCATAAGCGCGGACATCGACATGCCTCGCCCATCCAAGCCCGCCATCGGCATTTTCCTTCGCCGCTTTCCCGTGCTCTCGGAGACGTTCGTGACGGCCGAGGTGGCGACCCTGGCCAAGCTCGGCCACCGCGTGTGCGTGGAGGCTCACCGCAGGCCACCGGACTCGGCGCAGCTCGTGCCTGCGGGAGTCGAGGTCCACTGGGTCGAAGACGAGACGCGGCCCCAGCGCCTCCGGGCTCTGCTGTGGCTCATCGTCGCTCACCCACGGCGGTGTCTGGAGGACTTCGGCCGGCGCCGCCCCCACGCGGGGTCGGGCCGCGGCGTTCCGCTCCGCCAGCTGGCGGTCCGGGCGCGGCGGCTGGCGCGCATCGGCCCCGTCCACCTGCACACGCACTTCGCCACGGTCGGGGCTGACGAGGCGTACCGTATCGCCCGCCTGATCGGGGCCACGACCAGCCTCACCGCGCACGCCTACGACATCTACACCAAGCCGCGCGACCTCCCGGCGAGGCTCAGACGCGCCGACTTCGCCACCTCGGGATGCGAGTACACGGTGGAACACCTGAGGCAGGTCGCCGGACCCGGCCACTCCGACGCCGTCTTCAAGCAGATCATGGGAATCGATCCGGAGGCGTTCCGGCGATCGACGCCGCTGCCGGGCGGCCGTCACGTGGTCGCCGTGGGACGTCTGGTCGAGAAGAAGGGGTTCGTCCACCTGGTCCGGGCCGCGGCGACGCTGCCGGACGTCTCGATCTCGATCGCCGGGGAAGGGCCGGAGGGCGAGCGCCTGGAGGCAGAGATCGATCGCCTCGGGCTGGCGGACCGAGTCCGCCTTCTCGGCTCCATGAGCCCCGACGGGGTACGCGGGCTGCTTGCGAAGGGAGACCTGCTGTGCATGCCGTGCGTGGTGGCCGCCGACGGCGATCGCGACTCGATGCCGGTGGTCGTGAAGGAGGCGATGGCGATGGAACTGTGTGTGGTGGCCTCCGACGAGATCGGCCTTCCGGAGCTGGTCCGCGAACCGTGGGGAGCACTCGTGGCGCCGGGCGACGCCGAGGGGCTGGCGGAGGCCATACGCATCCTGCTCGCGCACGATCCGGAGGAACGTGCGCGGCTTGGTGCGCTGGCCCGCGAGCACGTCAAGGCCGTCGCCGACCTCGAGGCCGAGACCGCGAAGCTGTCCGGGTGGATAGCGGACGCGCAGGCGCGCTAGCCGGGTAGGCACATCAGCGTGGGGATCTCGCTGGGCTCGATGACCCGGCGTCGCGCGCCTCAACGCCCCACCTGTCAGCCGCCTCGATCGCCCCGGCGGGGCCCTGGGACGGGCGCGGAACTAGACTGCCCGCGATGCTAGCCGCGAGCCTCGACCGGATCGATCGGGAGATCCCGTCGACTGCTCAGGTACTGGACGTCGGCGCCTGGGCCAAGCCGCTCACGCGGGCGGACTGGGTCATCGACGTGATGCCCTACGAGACGCGTGGCCTACTGGGCCGCGACGGCGACGGACGCGAGCGCTTCAGCGCCGACACGTGGGTGCAGCACGACATCTGCGACCGCACGCCGTGGCCGTTCGCCGACAACCAATTCGACTTCGCCGTCTGCTCGCACGTCCTCGAGGACATCCGCGACCCGCTCTGGGTGGCGCAGGAGCTCTCCCGTGTCGCGAAGGCCGGGTACATCGAAGTGCCGTCGCGCCTGGAGGAGCAGTCCTGGGGTGTCCAGGGCGACTGGGTCGGGTGGGGCCACCACCACTGGCTCATACAACTTGAGGGCGACCGATTCGATTTCCTGTTCAAGCCGCACATCATCCACAGCCGCGATGAGTTCTGGTTCCCCCATTCATTCTGGGCCGCGTTGACCGAGGAGCAGCGGGTTGAGCGCCTCTGGTGGACCGGCTCCTTTGACGCCCGCGAGGTGCTGTTGTTCGAGCCGGGCGAGCTGGACGCCGACCTGGCGAACTTCGTGACACGCAACATGCCCGAGCGACCGGCCGCGCCGCGGCCGAGACTGCGTGAGCGGGCACGCGGCATCGCCGGGCGCCGGCGGCCTAGCCTCCAGTTCGCGGATCAAGCGGGCGGGGACGCCTCCGTACAGCCCGTGTGGCGACAATCACCGGCGTCCACGCGCCAGCCTCAACCACGCATCCCTCGCCGACCGTGGAGATCGGATACGCCGGGCGACGGGTCGACGCCTCCGCCCGGGCCCGGCAGCCGCCGCAGTCCCCGGCTCCTCGGCCAGTTCCAGGGTCTCCAGCACCACGCGCGCAACCTCACGCTCATCGTCGCCCTCGAACAGCCGACCCACCTCCGGGCGATCGACGATCTCCGGCACGCCCCCCTCCGCGGGCCGCGAACACCGGCGTGCCACAGGCCAATGACTCCACGAGCACCAGGCCGAATGCCTCGTTGTGGGAGGTCAACCCGCTGACCCAGGCCTCGCGGAACATCTCGCCGACGGCCTGTTTGGCGCTACCAACTCGATCCCGGGCTGATCACCGAGATCACGCGCCAGCGCTGTCGCGCGGGGGCGGTGAGCAGCAACCGGGCATCCGGCCGCTCGCTCCTGACCAGCGCGAACGCCGCTGCGTAGTAGCGCTATGCGCTTCCGCGCATCGTCGGCCGACCGGCACACGCCATCGTCGGCCCTTCGCGCGATGACCGCCAGGTGAGAACACATCCAGGTCCACCCCGGGGTAGATCACCCTCGCCTCGACCCCGTACCAGCTCCAGATCGCGTCCCGCGCGGCACGGCTCAACGCCGTCACCGCGTCGCTCTCGGCCGCCACCCGCTCCCAGATCGTCTTCCTCAGCCGCTTGCTGGCCAAGACCTGCCGGGTAGGGTGACCCATGTAGGAAAACACTGCAGGACGGCCCGTCTTTGCCGCCCAGCGGAGCGAGGCCATGGCGTCCGTGGGATAGAACGCGTGCGCGACGTCGTAGCGCCCCATCCGCAGCGAGGCGTAGCTCAAGGGCACGTGGGACAGGTGGGGCTCCACGCGTCGCAGGGTCCACGGTGCTCGGGTGGCCGCCAGTTCCGGATTACGAGGAATCCGTCCACGTCGATCGCAACGGCAGGCCCGGGTGGCTAGTGATCAGCTTGGGCCGCTGGGACAGCTCGACCAGGTCGACGGCCAGATCGTGGATCAATCGCTCGGCCCCCCGCCTGACCTCCGGCCAGAAGAACGGATTGAGCAGCGCGACCGAGAGCGATTCTCCTTCGGTGGTCACAGCATCAGCGTCCGGTACTTCGCGCCGCCCCAGCACATCGTGGCCACCTCGGCCAAGTCGACCACAAGGGCCCCGGGGAGCTCGACGGCGCCCACGAACAGGGCCCGGCGCCCCGGGCCCCGGCGGGTCAGCCTCCGGTAGACCCAGGGTGTCCCCAGAAGCACCGCGACCGGCAGTCGCGAATACAGCAGGACGCCGAGCGACAACAGCACGACATCGCGATGGCTCCTGCGCCAGAAGACGCGGTTGGTGAAATGGCGGCGCAGCTCGGGGTGTCGCTTGATCACAAACGCCAAGTGACGCCACTTGAGGTTGAGCTTGATCGCGTCTGGCAGGGCGTACGCGTCCACGCTGTGGAACACCTTGGCGTCGGGGACGGCTGTGAGCGCGACCCCCGTGGACCGGGCACGCAACGCCAGGTCGGTGTCCTCACCCGCCGGCGCGGGCAACGCTTCGTCGAACCCGTCGACGCGCTCGAGCACCTCCACGGGATAGGCGATGTTGCACGTCTGCGCAAACTCATCGGGAGGAGTGACCCATAGCGACCGCGCGTGCGGGCTGGCCAGCGACGCCACCTCGTACGGATCCGGACGGGTGGAGCCCTGGAGGATGGCTCTGCGGCGCCTGCTCAGCGGCGATCACGAGTGCTTCGAGCCATCCCGGGTCCGCCCGGCAGTCGTCGTCGATGAAGGCGACCAGCTCCGCGCGCGCCGCACGCCACCCGAGGTTGCGCTGCACGGAGGGCCGCCCCGTGCCCGGCTCGATCCGCAGTTGGCGCAGGCGCCCGGCCAGGGCCAGCGGGTGTTCGTCGATGAGGCGAGCGTCGTCCCCCACGTAGTCGTGAACCACCATACCTCGAACCGGTCCGGGGCCAGCGTCTGCTCCTCGAGGGCGTTGAGCAGCCAGCGCAGACGGAGCCTCCGGGCGTGCGAAGGGACAACGACGGAGACCGCGAGATCAGTCATCGAATGCGTACTCCCCGTCCGTCACCGCGGCGCGAGAGCCTAGTGCAGGCTGTACGGTCCCGATGCACTTTGGGCCTGCAAGGAGGAGGAGGCGTCTGATGTCCACCGCTGACGCGGCTGCGCGAGTCGGTGAGATGAGCTGGTACCACACGATCGACCTGGGCTCGGGCCTGGTCACGGATGGCTGGTTCGACAACCGTCCGCACGTGCACGAGTACGGCCTTCCCGAGCGCATGGACGGAATGCGTGTTCTGGACATCGGGACTTGGGATGGCTTCTGGGCGTTCGAGATGGAGCGCCGCGGCGCCGAGGTGGTGGCCCTCGACGTCGAGCATGAGAGCGAGTACGACTGGCCACCCCGACGCCGGCCCGCCAAGTACGCGGAGCTCGCACGGGGCGACGGCTTCCGGCTGATCAAGGAGATCACCGGGTCCAAGGTCGAGCGGGTGCACTGCAACATCTACGAGGCACTCCCGGAGAACCTCGGCACGTTCGACCTGGTGTTCTGCGGCGTGGTGCTGATCCACCTCCGAGATCAGCTCCTGGCCCTGGAGCGGTTCGCGAACCTGTGCCACGGGCAGCTGATCCTGGCCGAGGAGTACGACAGGCTGACCAGCCTGCTGCCGTTCCCGGCCTCGCGCTACCGGGCCGATCGCGAAGCCGCGGTGGTGTTCTGGATGCCCTCGCGACAGACGTGGAAGCGGATGGCCTGGACGGCCGGCTTCGACGACGTGCGCGAGCACGGCCGTTTCAAGCAGACGATCGGCTCCGCCGGAGGCAAAGAGATCTCCATTCCCCACGTGGTCCTGCACGCAAAGGGTCGTGCGCCGGTCACCGCAGCCCCGGCGCAGATGGCTAAGCGCGGCGGCGCAGCCACCCCAACGGGTGGTGGGTGAGCAGGAAGCGGTCGTTGCGCTCGGCGTCGTGCTCGAACTCGGGGTGGCGGTCCAGGAACGCCCGGTTGGCGGGCAGCGGCCCCGGCCTGCTGTCACGGAAGAGCTCGAGCTCGTCGATCACCCCGTCCTGGCTAAGGAGGAAGCTCCCTGCGGTGATGAGCGGGGCGTAGAGCTCCAGCTCCTGGGCGACGTGGCTCTCCGAATGGTCGCCATCCAGAATCACCATCACCGGTCCGTCGGCGGCTGCGACGGCGGCATGCACCTTTTCCATCGTCTCCGGCGCGGTAGAGCTCCCGTGGAGGAACTCCACGCGCGGATGATCGAGATTGTTCTTGTCGTCGATATCGATGGTCAGCACCCGGCCCTCGCCGAGCAGGTCCATGAGCTGGGCGTAGAACAGGGCCGACCCGCCGTCCCACGTCCCTGTCTCGATCAACAGCGCGGGCTGCACCTCGGTGATCGTCTCCTGAATCGTCCAGAGGTCGAGAATGTTCTGCCGCATCTCGATGCCCATCCAGCGAACCGACTCGAAGTTCATCGTCTTGGCCACGAGATCTGCGTGGAACAGCTTCGCCACCGGCTTGCGCCCGGTGCTCGGCCACCAGCGCACGAACCCCGCGATCCCCCGCTGGCGGGCCTTGGACGCGACCTTGCGCGCACTGCTCATCCCTGCGTTCCCCTCGGGAAGGATCTGGCGGAGTACAGGTCGGCCATCCGCTCGGCCTCGGCGTGGAAGAGCGGGTTGCGCCTCGTCGTCCGTGGACGATCCCAGCGAGAGCCCCGGGGTGTGAACACCGTCAGGGCGTCCATCAGGTAGTAGCCCCACTCCCAGTTGATCTTCTCCTGCGCGACGCACGACAGGCCGGCGGCCTCGCAGTCAGCGGCAAACCGCTCTGCCGTCACCGTCTGGGCGCGCCATGCGTAGATGTCGGGCAGCACTCCACGGGTGACCAGCGGGCGGCGGCCTCGCTCTGGGACGCGCTTGGCCAGCGCGCTCAGCCGGCGCAGCCGGCCGCTGTTCGAATGGTGGAAGAACCCCACGCCGTCGGGCTTGAGCTTGCGGGCCAGTTGGTTTGCGTAGGCCTTCAGCACGTCGGACTCCGCGTGCACCAGGGAGTCGAAGCTGAACACGAAGTCGACTGAGCCATCGGGCACCATTTCCAGCGAGCGGCCGTCGTTGACGTGGTACTCGATGTTGGTGGCGTCGGCGAAGCGCTGCTTGCAGCCCTCGATGCAGCGCTCGGTCAGGTCGACCAGCACCAGTTCGTCACAGAGGTCCTTGAGGTACTGGCTCCAGCGACCGTAGCCGGGAGCGATCTCGAGGATCGTCCCGGTGGGTACGAACGCATGGATACGCGGGAGCAGGGCGCCGTACCACAGCGCGGGCGTGCCTCCCCACCACGAGGACCACTCGTCGCCCGCCGTGGACCAGTCCCATCCGGCCTCCCAGACGGACCGATTCTGCTCGACATCCGCCATCGGTCGCTGGGCAGCATACGAGACAGCCCGCGTTACTATCCCCACCCGCCCGAGGCGGCTCGCCATGGACACGGACCGCCACACCACGCCCGAGCCCCCGGCACCGAGCGACGCGACCCGGTTTGTGGCCCACCGGCCGCCTGACATCCGACGCGCGACGCCCTGGCACCGTTACGGCCACCACATACGCACGCTGCCCAGGCGGCTCGAGGCACTGTCGGCCGACCTGCGCCTGCCCCCCGGAGGCCGCGTGCTGGACTACGGGTGCGCAGACGTGCCGTACCGGTACTTCTTCCCGGCTGATGCAGAGTTCGTGGCGGCTGACCTACCGGGCAACCCGCGATCTACTCTCGAGCTCAACGCCGACACCACGATCCCGGTTCCCGACAACAGCTTCGACGTGGTGCTGTCGACCCAGGTGCTCGAGCACGTCGGCGATCCTGCGCTTTACCTGTCGGAGTGCTTCCGCGTGCTGCGTCCCGGCGGGCGGATGCTGTTG
Source organism: uncultured Solirubrobacterales bacterium (assembly GCA_963750365.1). Taxonomy (GTDB): domain Bacteria; phylum Actinomycetota; class Thermoleophilia; order Solirubrobacterales; family Thermoleophilaceae; genus JAAYBF01. The sequence goes on along the minus strand of CAVVQE010000002.1, from coordinate 963,154 downwards.
TCCACCCACGGCATGTTCATCTACCACCCCGACCCGATCGACTACTGGCGCTGGACCTGCGCCGGCCTGCGCCACGTGGTCCAGCAGGCAGGGTTCCGCGTCGTGGCGTTCGAGGGCATCATCGGCCTGCTGGCCACGGGCCTCCAGTTCGTACAGGACGCCACCTACTACCACCTGCCGCGCCCGCTCCGGCCGGTGTACGCGTTCGTGCTGCAGAGCCTCGTGGTGCTGGCCGACCGGCTGCAGGGACAGACCAGTCGCGACCTCAACGCGCAGGTCTACGCCGTGGTGGCCGAGAAGCCGTGATGCAGGTCTCCTGCGCGGTCGAGGGCGGCTACGTCCCTCACAGCGCGGCCATGCTGGACTCGGTGATCGAGCACAGCGGCGGGCTGGAGGTGCACGTGCATTACCTGCACGGCCCCGATTTCACCGCCGAGTCCGAGCGCCTGCTACGCCGGATGCTGGCCGACCGGGGTGCGCACGTCACGTTCCACGAGCTGGCCGACGAGCGCGTGGCCGGCCTGCCCACCGTCGGCTTCACCGGCAAGGCCACCTGGTACCGGCTATTCCTGCCGGAACTGCTGCCCGACATCGATCGCGTACTGCATCTGGACGCGGACCTGATCGCCGTCGACACGCTGTTGCCCCTGTGGGAGACCGACCTCGGCGACCACTATCTCGCCGCGGTGACCAACGTGTTCATGGACCACCACCTGCACCGGCCGGCGCAGCTTGGGCTCGAAGGACCCGAGACGTACTTCAACGCGGGGGTGCTACTGATGAACCTGGCCGCTCTCCGGGCAGACGGCCAGTCCGACGAGATGCTCGACTACGCGCGCCAGAACGCAGACCGGCTGGAATGGCGCGACCAGGACACCCTCAACGTGATGCTCGGCCACCGCCGGCTCCACCTGCACCCGCGCTGGAACTGCATGAACGCCGTGCTCAACTTCCCGCAGAGCGTGGATGTCTTCGGGGCCGCAGCCGTCGACGAGGCTCGCCGCAACCCGGCGATCCGGCACTTCGAGGGCCCGGCGCAGAACAAGCCGTGGCATTACCTCAGCGACCCCGGCACGCGGGAGGCGTACCTGCGCCACCGCGCGCGTACCCCGTGGCCCGCGTTGCGGATGGAGGGCCGTACCCCGCGCAACGTCTTGCGCAGCGTCAGGGCGCGACTCAGGCCTTGACGGCCACCCGTCCGGTGTAGTCGATCCTGTTGAGCAGCAGCGGCTCGGCCTGTGACTCGAAGTACTCGTCCACGGCCTTGCGTGCTCCGTCCCAGTGCCCGTAGTCGTCGATTATCAGGACGCCGCCGGGGGCCAGCAGGGGATAGAGGTGCGTGAGCTCGTGACGGGTGGACTCGTACCAGTCGGTGTCCAGCCGCAGCAGCGCCATCGGCCCCGGTGACGTGTCCGGAATGGTCTGCTCGACCGGGCCTGCGACCAGGTGGAGGCGCTCGGGCGGGTACCCGGTGTCCAGCAGAGTCCGGCGCACCGACTCCTCGTCGAACGCGTCCGCGCCGAACACCTCCTCCCACGGGGTCTTCCCGGCGGCCTGGGCGGCGTTCCAGTCCTCAAGCGCCGGCGGATCCACCGCGGACACGTCATGCTCGGTGGGCTCGGTCATGCCCTGGAACGTGTCGTACAGGTAGATGTCACGTTCGGCGCCCAACTCCTGGAGCGTAAGGATCATTGCCACCACCGAGCCGCCGCGCCACACCCCGCACTCTGCGAATGCGCCCGGCACACCGCGCCGCTGGCAGTAGCGGACGGCGTCGATGAGCGCCTGGAGGCGGGCGTTCGACGTCATCGTGAAGGGGCGGGCGCGGTCGATGATCGCCTGGTCCTCAACGCTAACCACCGACGGCTCACTGGCCTTCGCGGGGGCCGTCGCGCGCGGCCGGGGACGGAGCCTGCCCAGCACCCTGTGAGGGAGATCAGCGCTCACGCGCAGAGTGTTCCACACTCACCCAGGCTGGCCTGCCGGTGTGGCCGGGCGCCGGCGAAGGTACCCGCGGAACTCGTTCAGCAGCCCACGCTCGGCCACCAGTGTGATCGCCAGAGACAGCACGAGGAAGAGAGCCACCTCGGCCGCTGCGTGGAGTTCCGTGCGCTCACCGCCCCACGTCGCCAAGCGGACCGAGCCCGTGACGCCGAAAGCCGCTAGGCCGGGCAGCATTCCCCGGGCCACGTTGCGCACCATCGGCCCTAGCGGGACGATCCGGGTCAGGTAGCCCACCCGCACCGCCACCAGCCCCACGTTGGCCAGCGCCATTCCCACGGCAAAGCCCACCAGCCCGTGGATGGCCAGCAGCGGCACCGCGATCGCCGTGACTCCCACCGCCATCGCGGCCGCCCCGACCGCCACCGGCTTCGTATCGCCGATAGCGCGGAAGAAGGCGGTCCAGTTGAAGGCGATCTGGTTGAACACGGCGATCAGCCCGAACGCCTGGATCACCGGGATGGCGTCCTCCCAGCGTGAACCGATCACGAAATGCACCAGGTCGGGCGCGAACAGGAAGATGCCGAGCCCGGTCGGCGTGGCCCAGAGCATGCCCATGCGGTTGGACTTGAGGAAGGCTTCCTGCAACAGCTCGGCGCGATCCTTGACCGCGCAGATCACCGGGTAAAGGGTGTTGGTCACGACCTCGTCGACCTTCTGGGTGTAGACAGAGATGTTGTTCGCGATGGCCATCGCGCCGATGGCGGCGGTGCCCAGGGCGCGCTGCGCCACGAGCACCGGCCCGAACCCGATCACGGACACCATCAGCCCCTGGAACATCAGCGGCCCCGAGAAGGTGGCGTACTCGCGTAGCGTGCCCGGCTCGTAGCGCAGCCGCAGCTTGTAGGGCGATGCGCGCACCGCCACCGCCGCCGCCGTCCAGGCGCCCGCGATCGTGCCCACGACCAGTGCCCAGTAACCGAGCCCGGCAACCGCCAGCCCCAGCGTGACCACGAACCCCACAAGCGGGTCAAACACCTGCAGGCGGCGCTGGCGCATGTAGTCCATCCGGCGGTAGAAGGTCCAGAGTGGCGCCTGGAAGGCGCTGGCCGGCATGGCCAAGGCCAACGCCCAACCGGGGTAGAGAATCTCGTCGGTGCCGTAGACGGCGGCATAGGCCGGCATGAGCGCCACGATTAGAACCACGAAGGCGCCACTGAGCATCAGCTGAAGCGTGAAGGCCAGTTGGAACGCCCCCTCCTGGTCCTCGTGGTCCTGCTGGATGTACTTGTCGTTCACCCCCACCTGGATCAATCCGTAGAGGGTCGTGAAAGAAACGATCACCAGCCCCCACACGCCATAGTCGGACACTGAGACGAACCCGGCCACCGCGAAGCCCTTGACCAGGGCCAGCAGATTGAGCCCGATCAGGAACGCCGAGTTGATCACCGTCCCGCGGGCGGCACGTCCTCGACGGCCCTCGCCGGTGGAGTTGTCGAACCGGCCCGTATCGACGGGGCCGGCGACGGTCACCGTGTCAGGCACCTGCGCGTCCATGGTGTCCCGGCCGGCCGCGCCCACCGGGCCAGTGTAAACCTGGCCAGGCGCTCAGAGGAGCAGCCGTCGCGCCGCCAGACTGCCTCTGATCAGGGCACCGAAGCCCACGGCATCGGCCACCAGGTACACCGCGTTGCGGCGGGCCACGGAGCGCCGCCACCCCTGCCGCCAGTGCACGTGCCGGGCGCCGTAGGGCGCCAGCGCCAGGAGCGGCCAGCGGCGCCGCCCCAGCAGAGCGGCCACCACACCCGCGACCGCGAGGTCGAACAGCGCGGTGCGCCGAGCCAGGAACCAGCGCCGGTACAGACCGCCGCGTAGTTCGGGGACCTCGCGCACGAGCGCGGGAAAGAAGCGCAGTCGCCTGCGCTCGGCAATGAAGCCACCCGGTCCGCGGGGGAACACGGCGTGGTGCACCAGGGCCCGGTCGGCGAACACCACGGGAACCCCGGCCCGCTGCACAGCCCAGCCGAACACCACGTCCTCGCCGAAGTGCCCCTGGTCTACGCTCGGGCGGAGGCCGGGCGCCGCTCCGGGGCCCGGGGCGAACGGGGTGAACCCACCCACCCGCTCCGCGACCTCGCGGGTCACTCCCAGGTTCGCCGTCTCGAACAGGGCCGAGTCCCGGTCGACGGACAGCGTGCGGTCGAACGGGCCAACGGTCACCCTGGGATCGGGACGGACAGGCCCGCGCACTAGGCCCGCCCCACCGCGCAGCGCCGCCACGATCTCCGACAGCCAGTCCGGGCACGGCTCGCAATCGGCGTCCGTAAAAGCAATCAGCGGAGCCTTGGCGGCCGCCAGGCCCGCGTTGCGCGCGTGTGCGGGCCCGGCCTGGCCCTCCAGCGCCACCACCGTGGCACCCCACCGCCGGGCCAGTTCGGGGGTGGCGTCGCGGGACGCGTCGTCCACCACGATCAGCTCATGGGAGCCCTCGAAGGTCGTGGCGTCCAGCGCCGTCAGGAGGCGCGGCAGCGTGTCCTCGGCGTCGTGGGCGGGCACGATCACACTCACCTCAGGCGCTGCGTCGCTCGCCCGCTCGGTCACGCGCGCAACCCTAAACCCGCGCCCGGGCCGAACCGAACCCATACGATCTAAGCGCGCATGGGCTCCGGGGACAAAATGGCCGACTTCTGGGACAAGCGCGCGGCCGAGAACGCCTACTTCTTCGTCGACAACCGCGTCGACTACGACAGTCCCGACACCGACCGCTTCTGGTCGCGCGGCGAGGAGGACCTGACCACGCTGCTCGACGTTGCCGGCGCCCAGATCGCCGCCGACGACGACGTAGTGGAGATCGGCTGCGGCCTCGGGCGGCTGACCCGCGGCCTGGCGGCGCGCGGATCAACCGTGCGCGCCCTGGACGTCTCCGGAGAAATGCTTCAGCGGGCACAGCAGCTCAACCCCGCCCTGGACAATGTGACGTGGATCCATGGCGACGGCGCCTCGCTTACGGGAGTGGACACGAGGTCCGCCGACGCGTGCGTGTCGCACGTGGTCTTCCAGCACGTTCCCGACCCCGCCATCACCATGTCCTACATCACCGAGATGGGGCGGATCCTGCGCCCCGGCGGCTGGAGCGCCTTCCAGGTGTCCAACGACCCGTCGGTGCACTCACCCTCACTGCTACGCCGCCTGAAGATGTGGCGCGCCGACCACAAAAGTCGCGCGGCGGGCGGTCAGCGCAATCCGAACTGGCTCGGCTCGGCGGTCTCGCTTCCCGAGCTGGAGCGCACCGCCAAGGAGGCCGGGCTCGAGGTGGCCCACATGACCGGCGAGGGCACGCAGTACTGCGTGATCAGGCTGGACCGCCCCGCCTAGTCCCCCAACATCAGATCCACCACGCGAGCCGCCGCGTGGCCGTCCTCGAGGTGGCAGAACCGCTGCACGAACCGGTCGTAGGCCTCGCGGTGCCCGGCACCGCCGGCGTCCACACCGGCCACGGCCGCGACCACCTCCTCCGCGGTGCTCACCAGCGGCCCTGGGGCCTCTGCCTCGAAGTCGAAGTAGAAGCCGCGGGCGCGGTCGCGATAGTGGTCCAGGTCGTAGGTGAAGAAGACCATCGGCTTGCGCGTGACCGCGAAGTCGAACATGACCGAGGAGTAGTCGGTAACCAGCACGTCGGCGGCCAGGAACAGGTCGCGGTTGTCGGGATAGGTGGACACATCCACGAACCGCCCTGTGCGGTGCGCGCCTGCGTCGATCTTGTGGGTGCGTAGCAGCACCACGTGGGAGTCGCCCAGCGCCTGCGCGATCCGATCGACCTCGGGCTCCAGCGCGAACTGCGCGGCGTCGCGGAAGGTGGGCGCGTACAGGACGGCAGTGCGGTCGGGGGCGATGCCCAGGTGCCGGCGGGTCTGCTCCCGTACCTGCGGCGCATCGGGAGACAGGAGGCAGGTCGTTGCGCGGGTAGCCGGTCTCCGCGATCGGACCCTGGTAGCCGAACGCTTCACGCAGGATCGGGGTGGTAAACCGGTTGGGCGACAGCAGCAGGTCCCAGCGCTGCACGTTGTGCCTGAGCGTGGTCACAGCCTGGCGGGCCGCGCGTGAGCCGTCCCGCGGGATGTCGAACCCGATCCGCTTGAGCGGGGTGCCGTGCCAGGTCTGCAGGAAGCTGGTGCCGTGGCGCTTGCGATGGAAGCCGAGCACCGTGCTGTTGGACACGAGCCGGCCGGCCCGTCCCATCATCGCCAGGTGTGCCCGCCCGCCGGGCACCACAGGCTCGACCCAGGACGGCAGGTCGGGCACCTGGGCCGGATCGATCACCCACACGTGCCGGTACCCGGCGTCCCGGGCGTGGAGCTCCTCGGAGATGGCCCTGGGATTGTCGGAGAACTGCCCGCGCCAGCTGTCGAACAGCACCACGTCGTCCATGACCCTGCCGACGGCCTGCGGGACCTGCCTGAGCCCGGGAAGGCGGGCGAGCACTCCAGCCATGGGTTCAGCCCGGAGCAAACGCGCGCTCGAGCAGGCCGGCCAGATCGCCGTCCCCGTCGAGCACGTCGGTAAGGATGGTGTACCGGTCCGGCCGCGTGGCCGGAGCCCCCCTGATGGCCGACTCCAGCTCGTCGTGGGCTATGCCCAGCTGGCCGGGCTCGCCCGGCAGCCCCAGGCGGGCGAAGAACGAGGCCAGCTCGCCGCGCAGCCGTGAGCCGTGCGCCTCGGCGGCCACGAGCGATCCGATCGCAACCTGCTCGCCGTGCATGGCCGCCCGGTCCCCGAGCAGCTCGTCGAGTCCGTGGCTGATCAGGTGCTCGGCACCGGAGCACGGGCGGCTGGTGCCGGCGGCCGCCATGGCCAGGCCGCTCATGAGCAGGCCCTTGGCCACGACCTCGTGGCTTGCGGGCGTGGACAGGTCTTCGATGTCCAGCACCGGGCGGGCGGCGTGCTCGGCGATCATGGCCGAGAACGCGTCGTAGCGGTCCTTGCCCAGCGCATCGGCGCGCCGCCAGTCCATGAGCGCCGTGAGATTGCTGACCAGGTCGCCCACCCCCGCGCGCAGCGTCCGCGACGGAGCGGAGGCGATCACGTCAACGTCGACGATGATCCCGCCGGGCATGGCGGCCGCGTACGACTGGCGCGGCCCGTCCCGCGGCACCAGCGACGCAACGGGCGAGCTGATGCCGTCGTGCGAGATCGCAGTGGGCACGCTGACCAGGTCTGTGCCGGTCCGGGCCGCCGCTAGCTTGACGGTGTCGATCACCCGGCCACCACCGACCGCCACCAGCACCGACACGCCCTCCTCGATCACGCGTCCCGCCAGGTCGGCCGCCTGATCCAGCCGGCCGGACAAGCCCGACACCTGGATGGGCTCGGTGCCCGATCGGCGCAGGCCGGAGACTGCCGTGGTGGCGAACTGCAGCGACGGCCCCTCCCCCGAACCCACGCAGACCGTGCCCAGATCGAAGCCGGCGTCGCGCAGCAGCGGCTCCAGGTCACTCAGACAGCCGGCGCCGACGTTCAGCAAACGCGGGATGGCAATCGTGCGCTCGCGCACCTAGTCGCCCGCCCGTGCCATCTGCACCGCCGCAGCGTGGTCGGCATCGTCGTCGATCTCCACCCACCCGCTCCCCGGAGTCGCCCAGACGCTCCATGGCACCCCGGCGGCCGCGGTAAGGCCGACGGCCCGCTCGTACCACTCCTGCGCGTGGCCATCCACGTCCTCGAAGCCTTCCAGCGCCGCGCGGAAGCGCCTCAGGGCATCGCCGCGCGCCATGAGCATACCCACGTACTCTCCTATCGGGTCCTCGATGTCCACCTTCCCGATGGCCGCGAGTGACGTGCCATTTCTGGACACCTTCATCGACTCGTGGGTGAGCGTGCGCTCAACGTCCACCGCGATCAGCGCGTCATGAGAGCACTCCGCAGCCGCCTCCAGAAAAGCCAGGATCCACTGCGCGGGCGCGAACAGGTCACTGTTGAGCACGGCCACGCTGGGGTCCGGATCGTCGATCGAGCGCAGCGCGACCAGGAGCGAGTACCAGTTGTTCAGGGCTGCGTACTGCGGGTTGTGGACCAGCTGCACGTGGTCCTCGGGGTCCAGGTATGCCTCCACGGCGCCGGCGGCGTGACCGGTGACCACCCGTACCGAGGCGACGGCCTTCGACCCGCCCTGCCGTGCGCTGCGAACCGCTTGCATCTGGCGGTCGGCGATCGGGCGGCCGCCCACTTGCAGCAGCCACTTGGGCCGGTCGGCCGCCAGCGCGCCGAGCCGGCTCCCCTTCCCGGCGGCGAGGATCACCACGTGCAGCCCGCTCACGGGGGCGCACCATACCCGCCGGGGGCCTGCCGGACATGCGTCCAACCACGCGGGGCACCCTGGAGGTCCGGCGGTACGCACCCGACATCAGTACGCATGTCCCGTGCCCGCCTACTCGCGGTCGCCACCGCCGTGGTCGGTGGCTTCCTGTGTTGCGCGCTGGCGCCGGCAGCGGCGGGGGCCGCCGCTCAGGGCCGCCTGTTCGCCGCCGACAGCGTTTGGAACGCGAAACTAGGGCCACACGCAACGCCCGACCGCACCTCACACCGGCGAATCCGTGCCCTGCGAGCGCAGATCAGGGCCGCCATCGAGGAGCGCAACCTGTATCCGAACATCCAGTCCGATCGGTTCAGCACGCCCATCTACCGCGTGCCCGCCGGCGCCCGGCGCGTACCCGTGGCGCTGGATGCGGGCTCCTGGGGCGACAGCCTTCGCGGGGCGTTGGCCGGGGGCGTGCCGATCCCCGCCGCTGCGGTGCAAGCAGCGGGGTCGGACGGCCATCTGACGGTGTACCAGCCCTCGACCGACACGCTGTGGGAGTTCTGGCGGGCTCGTCGCACCGCCGGTGGCTGGCGTGCAGCCTGGGGCGGGGTCATGCGCGGGGTCTCACGTAGCGCTGGCTACTACACGGGCAACGCCTGGCCTGGACTGAGCGGTCGCGACGGCTGGAACTGGGGGTCCACCGCCACAAGCCTGCCGGTGGCGGCAGGCACGGTCACTCGGGCGGAGCTACGCAGCGGGCGGATCGATCATGCGCTGGCGGTTGCTGTGCCAAACCCGTGCCGCGGAGTGTTCTCCTGGCCCGCTCAGCGCACCGATGGCACGTCCGATGATCGCAATTGCATTCCTGCGGGAGCGCGGCTGCGGCTGGATCCGCGCGTGAGGGTGTCCAAGCTCGGCCTGCCCCGGGTCAGCCGCCTGCTGGCCAGGGCCGCCCAGCGATACGGCATGGTGGTCCGGGACCGCACCCACGACTCCGTGGCCTTCTACCTCGAGGCACCGCCGGCCATGCAGAGCTCGCCCTACACGGGCGCTCGAGGTTTCTACGGCGGCACACCTCCCTGGAAGATGCTGGCTCGCTTTCCATGGCACCGGCTAGAGCTGCTGCCGCTGCGCTTGTGCCGTACCGCCCCGTGCAGGGGGTGACCTGCAAGCCGGAGGCTTCAGATGCCCTGGCGGCCCAGCACGTAGGCAAAGGTGCGCAGCAGGATCTTGACGTCGCCCCATAGCGACCACGTGGCCACGTAGAGGTAGTCCAGCTTGACCATCTCGCCCAGCGGTAGCCGGGTGGACCCAAGTACCTGCCACGGCCCGGTCATGCCGGGCGTCAGATGCAGCCGGTAGCGATCCCAGCCCTCGATCTGGGAGTCCTCTTCGCGCACCAGCGGCCGTGGGCCGACCAGGCTCATCTCGCCGCGCAGCACGTTGAACAGCTGCGGCAGCTCGTCCAGCGACGCGCGCCGCAGCACGCCGCCGACACGGGTGATGCGCGGATCGTCGGCGATCTTGAACAGACCGTCCGCCTCGTTGCGCGACAGCAGCGCCGCCTTCAGATCCCTCGGCGTCCACCACCATCGTGCGGAACTTGTACATGGAGAACGTCTGGCCGTCGCGACCGATGCGCGGCTGGCGGAAGAACACCGGGCCGCGCGATCCGAGCTTGATCGCCACGGCGATCGCCGCCAGCACGGGCGCCAGGATCAGCAGGCCCAGCGCGGAGCCGGCCACATCGAGACTGCGCTTGATCAGCCGCGACGATCGCGTCAGGCCGAAGCGAGCCACGCCGAGCACCCGCAGCCCCTCGATGTTGTCCACTACCACCGACGAGCCCACGATCTCAAGGAGGCGGGGCAGCACGCTCACGTTCAGTCCGAGGGATTTGACCGCGCGCACCAGGTTGAGCACATCGCCATGGTCGGTGCTGCGCGGGGCGATGATCACCCGCTGGATCTCGTGTTCCGCAGCCAGCTGGGCCACGGTGCCCAGAGGCACCTCGCTCTCGCCGATACGTACAGAGGTGACCTCGGCCACGACCTCCGCGTTGACCGTTGCGCTGGCTTCGATCTTCTGGCGCGCCCTCCGGCAGGCGTCGGGGTCGCCCAGCAGCAGGCAGCGCTCCGCCGGCGTGGTGCGGCGGGCGAAGCCGCGGGCGGCGACCCGCGCACCGATCAGCGAGAAGAAGAGAACGAACCACAGGGTCAGCACCTGGCCCCCGCCCAGCGCACCTAGGCGTAGTGGCTCCTCCGCGATCCAGAGCACGAGTGCGCACAGCGTGGCCAACTGGAAAAGCTTCGGCGCCTCTTCGAGCGTGGACTTGCGCAGGACCAGCTCGTCGCGGTCGTACAGGCCGAGGATCTTGCTGGTGAGTACCACCAAGGGAAGTGAGACCAGCGCCCCGATCGACACCTGGTCGCCCGACCCCAGCGCCGCGATGCATATCGTGACCGCAAGGGCGCACGCCGTCACGTCGGCCAGCGCCAGCGCCCGGCGATAGCGGTGGTCCAGCCGCAGCGTGCGCTGTGGGCCGAGCGCCTCCGCCGCGACCCGCGGCGTTGGGCCGACCCGGCTGGTGCCGACCGTCTGGTCCGTCAGGCCGGCGGCGGGTTGCACACCCGCCACGACCGAGGACGTGGTTTCACCCTGCACGTGCAAAGTCGTCCTGCCCCTCCCGACATTCCGTTGTCCTCGTGGCAACGCCGCATCGAGTGACCCCCGTGCGACCCCGGCTCCCTACCTCGCCCAGGCTCATGGACCCTGCCACGGAAGTACCGTACGTCGAAGTACGGGTATCCGCCAGCGCCAGTCTGCCAGTTCCAGGCGCGCGATGCGCCGGTACAGTCGCGCTAGTAGCGTCGCGCGGCGCCACGGCGGCGCCCGTGGGCACCGCGACGGGACGCGGACACAGGGCGTAGCGTGGCCAGTGTCGCGGGTGCTGGGATGGATCGCCCGCTCAGGCGTGCAGCTCGACGGTCGTGTGCACGAGCCCCGATCAATGCCACCGCGACGATCATCAGATCCCCGATCAGCCACCCCAGCAAGAGCAAACCCACCAACTCGATGCCCACGTGCATTGTGAGTTGTTGTTACCGCATCCGCCGGATGTCCAAGCCTGCGAGCGCCGCGATCGCCCCGCAATGAGCGGAAAGGCACTCGTGGCCGCCGGGCCTGACCGTCTTCAGGGCATCCCGGCAAACGCGCTGTCCGGGTTTCCGTGGGAGCATCTCCAACTCCTGAGATGACGCTGTGCACACAGGGGCGGTGCGGCGCGGCACCGGAGCGGCAATGAGGACACCTTCATGAAGCAGATAACCCAAAGGCTGCGTGACGGGCGCATCGAGGTCATCGAGATCCCGCCGCCCGCCCTGACAGCGGACGGAGTGCTGGTGGACGTCCGCGCGAGCCTTCTCAGCGCGGGCACGGAGCGTACGAAGATCCAGACCGGCAGGCAGAGCCTGATCGGCAAGGCCCGCTCGCGCCCCGACCAGGTCCGCCAGGTGGTGGACAAGGCCCGCCGCGACGGGCTGCGCGACACCGTGCTGGCGGTGCGCAGCCGGCTGGAGCAGCCATCGGCGCTGGGCTACTCGTGCGCGGGGGTGGTGTTGGCGGTGGGCGACCGCGTGCGCGACCTGGTCCCCGGTGACCGCGTGGCGTGCGCGGGGGCCGATTACGCGGTGCACGCGGAGATCGTCCACGTGCCCGCAAACCTGTGCGTGTCGCTTCCCGGCGCGCTGGAGTTCGAGCAGGGGGCCTTCGGCACCGTAGGCAGCATCGCACTCCACGGCGTGCGTCAGGCAGATTCCAGGCTGGGCGAGCGGGTCGCGGTCATCGGGCTCGGGCTGGTGGGCCAGCTGAGCGGCCAGATCCTGCGGGCCGCCGGATGCACGGTCGTGGGCGTCGACCTGGAGCGAGAGCTGGTGGACCGGTCGCTGGCCGACGGCGCCGCGGACTGCTCCTACGTTCGCGACGAGCTTGGCGAGGGCGAACCCCCGCCCGCCGCCGGTGGCTGCGACGCCGTGATCATCACCGCGGCGGCGCGATCGCCCGACCCGGTCGAGCTGGCCGCGCGAATGTGTCGCGACCGCGGACGGGTTGTGGTGGTCGGCGATGTGACGATGGACCTGCCGCGGGCGCCCTACTACGGCAAGGAACTGGATCTGCGGCTGTCGCGCTCATACGGGCCGGGGCGTTACGACAAGGAATACGAGGAGCGCGGGCTTGACTACCCGATCGCCTACGTGCGCTGGACCGAGCGGCGCAACATCAGTGCCTTCCTGGAGCTGGTGGCCACGGGCCGGGTGGCCACCGGTCCGCTGATCACCGAGCGGATCGGCATCGACGAGGCCGAGGGCGCCTACGAACGGCTGGCCACCAGCGGACGCTCGCCCCTGGGGATCGTGGTGGGGTACGACAGCACCGCGCTCGGGCCGGCGTCACCGGCGCGCTCCGCCTCACCCGCCGCTCGCCCCGCTGCGCGCCCCGTGGGGAATCGGGTGGGTGTGATCGGCGCCGGAAGCTTCGCGCAGGGCACGATGATCCCGGCCCTGCGCACGGCCGGATTCAAGCTGGCCGCGGTGTCCAGCGCCACGGGCCGCTCCGCGCATGGGGCGGCCATGCGCACGGGCTTCGAGCGCGTTCTGGGCGTCGACGAGCTGCTGACCGACCCCGGCGTGGACGTGGTGGCCATCGCCAGTCGGCATGCCACGCACGCCGACCTGGCCACCCGTGCCCTGGAGGCCGGCAAGGCCGTGTTCGTGGAGAAGCCGCCGTGCCTGACCGGCGAAGAGCTAGAGCGGCTACGCGCTGCCGTAGCTCGCTCCGGGCTGCCGCTGCTCGTCGGTTACAACCGTCGGCACGCACCCCTCGCGAGCGCGCTGCGCGACCGCATTCGCCGTCCCGGCCGTCCGTTCGAGCTGCTGTTTCGGGTCAACGCCGGCGCGCTCGCCGCCGATCACTGGCTGAATGATCCCGCCGACGGTGGCGGTCGTCTGCTCGGCGAGGGCTGCCACTTCATCGACTTCGCCTGCTGGTTCGCCGGCGAGCTCCCTCGACGGGTGAATACGACCATGCGAGCCGCACCCGAGGTGCCGCTGGTGTCAGCGCAGTCGTTCTCGGTGTCGCTGGACTTCGCAGACGGCTCGCTGGCCACCGTGTTCTACTCGGCCGAAGGCGGCCGCCCGCTGCAGAAGGAGTACGTCGAGGCGCATTGCGACGGCCGCTCGGCGGCCATCGACGACTTCCAGAGGCTGGTTCCGTCGGGCCGCCGCGGTCGCGGTCCCGTGACGGCCGGCCGCGACAAGGGCCATGGGGCACAGTTCGCGCACTTGCACGAGGTGGTCACGCGTGGGAGCCCGATCGCGGGTCCCGATCCGCTAGAGACGATGGCGGTCACGATATCGGCGCTGCGTTCGGCCGAGTCGGGGGCGGCGGTGGATCCGTGGGGCGGCTCCTGAGCGCCGGCTAGGCAGGACGGCGGACCAGCATCAGCGGTTCCACGAACCCCTGGTTGTTGAGCAGCATGTGACGTTTCACCTGGCCGGGCGGATAGCGGTCCACGATCTCGACTTCGAAGCCCACGTCCTGCAGGCGATCGTTGTAGTCCAGTCCATAGCGGCGCACGTGGTCGCCCTGACCCCAACGGCGCGCGCGCTCGGCTGGGTCCGTGATGGTGGGGTCCTCGTCGGTCACCTCCCGGAGGATCGGAGTCATCAGGATGCCCCACCCGTCCCGCCTGAGCACCCGATGCAGCTCTGACATCGCGGCGCGGTCATCCAGCACGTGCTCCAGCACGTGATTGCAGATCACGGCATCGAATCGCTCGGACTCGAAATCGATGTCGGTCACGTCCACGCGGGCCAGCGACCCACGGGCATGGAGGTCACCGCCCACGTAGTCGGCGTCGGTGGGAAGCAGCCGTCGTACCGCCGCCTCAGGGGCAATATGCAGGATGCTCATGCGCGGCCGCAGCAACTCCGGCCGCTCTCTCAGCAGCAGCGCAATCTGGCGATGGCGTGGCAACGAGCCGCACCACCAGCATTGATCGTTCAAGGACGCGAAGAACGACCGGTATGTGTGACCGCAGCCCGGGCACTGCACGGCGTGACCGTGGCGGGCGCACCCGGCCGCGCGACGTATGGGGCGGTAGCGCGCCAGCGAACGGGCGGCCAGGTTCCGCACAGGTGCCACGAACGCGAAGCTAGCGCTCTACGGGCTCCGGTGCAGGTACCGCCAACGGCGCGGGCATCCCGGCCTTGTCGGCCATGATCAGCTCGTGTACGCCGGCGGGCTGGCGGTGGACGGCGCCGTTCGCCGCCTCTGCAGTGGCGTGTAGGGGCTGGTTGGCCAGCACGTTCACGATCCGCTCCGAGGCGTGGCCGTCCCACAGCGGCGGCATCCTGCGTACTCGCCTGCGCAGCTGATCCAAGAGCATCGGCACCTCGGCGATTCGCTCCGGACGCAGGCCGAGCAGCATGTTGGTGCCGGTGGCGACCGTGGCCGGCCGCTCGGTGTTGTCGCGCAGGGTCAGACATGGGACCTCGAGGAAAGTGGCCTCCTCCTGAACGCCCCCCGAATCGGTGAGCACGCCCGCGGCGTCCTGTAGGAGGCTGAGGAACCCCAGATAGCCCAGTGGGTCGGCCAGCTGCAGTCCTTCCGCGCCCCTGACCACGTCCATCTGCTCGATGGCCTTCCGCGTGCGGGGGTGCACAGGGAACACCACCGGGATCTGGGCCGAGAGCTCCGCCAGCCGCTCCATCACCTCGCAGAGCATCGGGCCGTCCACGAGCCCCGGCCGGTGCAGCGTTACCAGCATGTAATCGCCGGCATCCACGCCGTGCAGGCGGGCGCTCTCCTGCTGCTGGATCCGGTGTCGCAGCGTGACCAGCGTGTCGATCATCGTGTTGCCCACGTAGTGGATGGCCGCGTCATCGCACCCCTCGCTCAGCAGGTACTCCCTGGCCTCCGGCGAGTGCGTGAACAGCAGGTCGGAAGCGCTGTCGGTGAGCACGCGGTTCCACTCCTCGGGCATGGAGTCGTCAAAACTGCGCAGGCCGGCCTCCACGTGGCCGAGTGGGATGCCCAGGTCGATGGACACCAGCGACGCTGCCAGCGTGGAGGTCACGTCCCCCGGCACCAGGACCAGGTCTGGGCGCTCGTGCTCGAACACGGGCCGCACGCGTTCCATGATCCGCGCCGTCTGGCTCCCGCCGTGCGTGCCGCCCGCTTCCAGCGAGTAGTCCGGCTCTCCGATGCCCAGCTCGTCGAGAAACACCTGCGACATCAAGGCGTCATAGTGCTGGCCGGTGTGTAGCAACACCGGCGCGAAAGTCTCAGGTCGCTGCTTGAGCGCGGCGATGATCGGGCCCATCTTCATGAAGTTCGGTCGCGCCCCCACGACCACCATGATCTTCTGGGGCGTGGCGGTCATTGCCGCTGTCCCCGTGGCTGCCCGCCGCGCCTGATTTCGCCGTGCACGCTACCCGCCTTCCCACTCGACAGATCCGTTGTCCGAGCGAGGAACGGCCGCGCCGCGTGCATAACCACGGCCGCCGAAGAGATCCCTGCCCGTCACTCCCTGACGCGGGCCTCCCAGCTCGCGCAGCGCGATTCTGCCATGGAGATCGACGAAGCGCTAGGGGCAACCGGAGGGGCTGTGTTTCAGCGCTTGTCGGACAGGCGGCGGTAGGGCTCGGTCGAGCCGTCGGCCAGCTGCCAGCCTGCCGAGATGCAGTCGGGACAGAGGCTGGCCTCGCCGTTGTCCACCCATCCCAGCCGCCGCAGTTCCGCTGCCTTGCCCTGGGGCTTTGCGGTCGCGCAGGCCGCGCACGCACCCCCCGCTCGTGCGCGCCGCCTGAGGCGTCCTCCGAAGAGGCCGCTGCCCTGGTCGGCTTGGGCTGACACCGGGGCCACCGGGGCCCGGCGCGCGCCAGGGCCCGCGAGCCTGGGCATGGGCTCGGGCTCGTCCTCCTCCTCGGTCGATTTCGGGCTCCGTGCCGGGGCGCTGTCGGACCATGCCCGACCCCCGGCTCGGGCTCCACCTCATCGACGGACTCCGAGGTGTCGTCGAAGCCCTCCGGCTCGTCCGGCTCCATTTCTGCGCCGCTCCCGGGATCGCCACCGCTCAGGCGGGTCACCTCGTCGCGGGCCTCACGCGTCTCGCGCTGGGCTTCGGCAAGCGCCACGTCCATCTGCTTCATCCGGTGCTCGCGCGAGCGGCGGGCGTCTGCCTCCAGCTCGACCATGGCCCGCAGGCGCTGCTCCAGCTCCTCGCGCTGGCTGCGTTCGTGTGCCGCATTGGCGTCGGCCTCGGCCACGGTCTCGCGCCATTCCACCCGCTTGGCCTCGGCTTCGGCGCGGGTCTCCTCCACGCGCCGCTCGGCCTCGTCGCGCTCTCCCGCCCGTTCCTCGATCTCGTGGGCAAGCTCCTCGTCTCGAGCTGCCAGCGCCTGCTCCAGGTCGGCTCTCGCCGCGGATGCCTCGTCCAATGACTCGGCCTGCCGGTCGAAGGCGTCCCTGCTCTCATGGAGCTCCTCGCGCAGGCGCGCCAACGCCTCGGACTCCGCCGCCAGGTGCCCCTCCAGCTCCGCCACGCGCGCCGATTCCGTCTCCAGCAGGGTTTCCTGCTGCTGGCCTTCGGCACGTGCCTGATCCAACTCCGCGCTCAGCGCCTCGGCACGCTGCAGCGCCTCGTCGCGCTCAGCTTCCACCCCGGCCGCCACCTGCTCGTTCTGCTCGCGCTGGGCCCGCTCGGCGGTCAGCTCCTCCTGGAGCTGGTCGAAGTTCTCCCGCACCCCGGCCACCCACTCCTCCGCCGACGCCCGGGCCTGCTCGGTCTCGGCCCGTGCGCTGTCCGCGGCCGCCAGGGCCTCGTCACGTGCGCTCTCCAGGCTCGCGATGCTCTGATCGGCCTGCTCGCGCCTCGAGCGCTCCTCGGCCAGCTCGCGCTCGCGCTCGGCGACGGACTCCTCGAGCGCGGCGATCCGGCGCGCCGCGCGCGGCTTGACGTCCTTACGTGCCTCGTCCGCTGCGGCCTTGGCCTGCTCGGCTTCGGTGGCCAGCCGCTGCGTCTCGGCCCGCGCGCGCTCCAGTTCCTCGGTCGCTTGCCGCGCTTCGCTGCGTGTGGCTTCGAGCGCCTCGGACTCAGCCGCCAGTCGCTCTTCGGCCGCGGAGGCTCGTGCGTCGGCGGCGTCGACCTGGGCCTGATGCTCCTCGGCGGCCGTACTGGCCTGGGTGAGCTCGCCGGTCAGCCGTTCGGCCTCGGCCCCGGCCGCCTCCAGCGCCTCGGTCTCGGAAGCCAGGCGGCCCTCCAGCTCGGCCACGCGCTCACGCTCAGCCAGCAGTTCGCCCTGCGCGTGCTCGAAGCTCTCGCGCACCTCGGCCACCCATCCCTCGGCCTGCTCGCGCGTCTGCTCCACCTCCGCCCGCGCCGCCTCGGCCTCGCCCGCAGCGCGCTCTCGCTCCCCTGCCAGCTCGGCCTCCACCGCCTCCACGCGGCTCTGAGCCTGCTCGAGCTCGCCGGCGAGCCGCTCGTTCTCCCGGCCGGCCTCCGCCGTGGCCGCGTGGGACTGCTCGAGCTCACCACGAATCTCATCGATGCCCGCGCGGGCCTGTTCGAGCTCGCCACGGGTCTCCTCGATGCCCGCGCCGGCCTGCTCGAGCTGAGCGCGTGACTGTTCGAGCTCGGCGCGTGTTTGCTCGAGCTCGGCGCGTGACTGCTCGATGTCGTCCTGAGCCTCGGCCAGCTCCGCACCGAGCCGCTCGGTCTCGGCCGCGGCCGTTTGGAGCGCCTCGGACTCAGAGGCCAAGCGGCTCTCCAGCTCGGCCACATGCTCGCGCTCGGCCAGCAGTTCGCCCTGCGCCTGCTCGAAGCTCTCGCGCACCTCGGCCACCCACTCCTCGGCCTGCGCACGCGTCTGCTCCACCTCCAGCCGGGCCGCCTCGGCCTCGTCCGCAGCACGCTCACGCTCCTGCGCCAA
Source organism: uncultured Solirubrobacterales bacterium (assembly GCA_963750365.1). Classification (GTDB taxonomy): domain Bacteria; phylum Actinomycetota; class Thermoleophilia; order Solirubrobacterales; family Thermoleophilaceae; genus JAAYBF01. The sequence goes on along the minus strand of CAVVQE010000002.1, from coordinate 944,929 downwards.
CTCGGCCTCCACGGCCTGCACGCGTCGCTGGGCCTTGGCTAGTTCGACCGAGCGCACCTCACTCCGGCGCCGCTCGAGCAGCTCAAGGGCCTCGCGCTCGGCCTCCAGGAGCTGGTTCAGATCCTCGTCGGATTCAGCGCCGAGCTCGCTCGCGGACGCTTGCGGCTCTGCGCCGTCCTGTTCGAGCTCGGGCCCGTGCGGCTCGGTCTCCGGCTCCGAGGGGTCGCCCTCGGGCGATCTGTCGCGCCGCAGACGCAACTAACCCTCGCGGTCGGAAAAGCGGCGGACAGGAAGCGCGGCCCCCTCAGGCAGCTGCCAGCCCTCGGACTGACACTCCCCACAGAGAACGACGTCCCCCTCCACCATCCAGCCCTGCTCGGCCACCTCGGCGTCGCTGCCGTCGGGGCGTGCGGTCTGGCAGATCGTGCAGGCCCCGCTGGCCTCGCTGACGGGCGAGACACGCCGCCGCGCCCGCCGTCCCCTGGCCTCGGCCTCGGCCGGTGAGTCGGACGCCCGCTGGTCGGCGGGCTCGGAACCGTTGGTGACCCGCGGGGCGGGCTCTCCGCCCTCGACGCGGCTCCAGGCCTCGCGGGCCGACTCCTCAGCCCTGGTCAGCGCCTCCTCGAGCTCGTTCAGCCGCTGCTCGCGCGACTCGCGCGCGTCGGACTCCAGCTCGACGACCGCCTGCAGCCGCTGTGCGAGCTCCTCGCGCTGACGCGCCTCGGCGTCGGCGCGCTTGCGCGCGTCGGCCAGCAGGGCGCCGGCGTTGTCGGTATCCGCCCGGGCCGCCTCCAGGGCCTCGCTCTCGCGTTCCAGGGCGGCCGCCAGCTCGCTGCTCCGGGTGCGCTCGGCCTCCAGCTGCTGACCGAGCTCCTCGTGGCTCTCGCGAACCGTGGAGACCCGCTCGTCCGCCCGGGCGCGCATGGCCTTGTGGCGCTCCTCGATGGCGGCCAGCTGTTCGCGATACTGCTCTCGCTCGGCCTCGAGCGCGGCGCGCGCCTTGTCACGCTCGGCCAGCCCGCGCTCAAGCTCGCCCCGAGCCTTCTGGTCACTCTGCTCGGCCTCCTCCAGGCGGGCCTCGAGATCGCCGATCCGCGTGCGCTCACGCTCGAGGCTGAGGACGAGCGACTCGTGGTCCTCGCGGACGGCTGCCACCCGCTCGTGCGCCTGCTCGCGGGCTTCCGCCAGCTCGCGCTCGGCCTTCTCGACCCTGGCCCGTACCTGCTTGACCCACTCCTCGGCATTGGTGCGAACGTCCGCGGCCTTGCGATCGGCGGCTTCCGCCTTCTCACGAGCCTCGGCCAGCTCGGTCTCGGCCTGCTCGAGGCTCTCCCGGACCCGCTGGTGCTCTGTGGCCTCGTGGTCGAGCGCGTCGCGCAGATCCGCCCGGCGGGTACGTTCACGCTCCAGCTCGAGGCTCGTCTCCTCCTGGCTCTGGCGGATGGCGGTGGTGCGCTCCTCGGCCTGCTGACGAAGCTCTGCCAGCTTCGCCTCAGCCTGCTCGGCCCGTGCGCGGCCCTGCTCGCGCTCCTCCGCGAGCTCGGCGCGCACCGCCGCGAGCTCGGCGGTGACCTGTTCCAGCGAGGTCTTGGTGTCGTCGAGCGTGCTGCTCTGGTCGTCCAGCTGACCCTGCAACTCCACGCTGCGGGTGCGCTCCTGCTCAAGCTGCCGGCCAAGCTCCTCATGGGCGGCCCGCATCTCGGCCACCGTGGCCTCTGTCTCGGCGCGCCTGACAGCCAGCTGATCCTGCAACTCCTCGCGCTCACGAGCGAACGCGGCCTGCGCGTCGGCCAGCCGCCGCTCACCCTCGGCCACCACGGCCAGGCGAAGCGAGTTGCGCCGGCGCTCGAGCAGTTCGTGGGCCTCGCGTTCGGCACCCAGGAGCTCCTGCACCTCGGGGCTCGCGGCCAGCCCGTCCGACTGGGCCTCGAGCGCGGCCAGATCCGGGCCCTCGGGCTCGGATGGCGGCTCAGGCCGGGCTTCTGACTGCTCGCCCTCCATGGCTGCCTCCTCCGGCTGCTCGGGTTCCGCGCCTGTCGGACCGGCCTCTTGCAACGTGTTCCGCCTCAGCTTCATCCCGGGAGCCCCCAGTCTACGTCAATGGCCGCGGCGTGCCAGCGCTGGGAACGGGGATTCACAGGTTCCGCAGGCCGATGGCGTGCGGAACCGTCCGAAGCAGGATCTTGACGTCCAGCCACAGCGACCAGTTGGCACCGTAGAGGTAGTCGACAGTGACCATCTCGCGCATCGGGACACGCGAGGAACCGTAGATCTGCCACACGCCGGTGACTCCGGGCATCACCTGCAAACGCCGTCGATCCATGCCCTGCACCTGGCGATCCTCGTCCGGCACCAGCGGCCGCGGACCGACCAGGCTCATGTCGCCGCGGACCACGTTCAGCAGCTGCGGCAGCTCGTCGAGCGAGGCGCGGCGGATGAACGCTCCCACCGCGGTCAAGCGTGGGTCCTCGGCGATCTTGAAGAAGCCGTCGTCGGCCTCGTTGAGCACCTCCAGCTCGCCACGATCGGCTTCGGCGCCGAGGCGCATCGAGCGGAACTTGAGCATCTCGAACGCCTGACCCTCGAGCCCGATCCGCCGCTGGCGGAACAGCACCGGGCCGGGCGAGGTGAGCTTGATGGCCAGCGCGATCAGGCCGATCAGCGGCGCCAGCGCGATCAAGGTCGCGATCGACACGACCAGGTCCATGCTCCGCTTGAGAGCACGCGATGAGCGCGACAGGCCGTAGCGCCGCAGCCCGAGCATGGTCAGCCCCTCGAGGTCGTCGAACTCCACGGACGTGCCAACGACCTCGGTGAGGCGCGGAAGCATGCTCACCCGGACGCCGAGTGACTTGACCAGACGCACGACGTGGAGAACGTCGTGAGAGTCGGCCGCGCCGGGAGCCATGATCACGCGGTCCGCCCCCTGCTCCACCAGCACCAGGCCCAGATCGTCCAGGTCCCCGAGGATCGGCGGCACCGTGAAGGGAAGATCGGGCGGCGAGTCGCTTCGCCCCTCCTCCGGACGGATCGGCACCCGCCCGACGACGGTGGCCCGGACGCCCGAGAGCAGTTCGAACTTGTGGCTGACGCGCGCAGCGCTACCCACGTCGCCAACGACCACGCAGCGCTCGGGTTCGACCCAGCGGCTGCCGACCGCGCGGGCGGTCATGCGAGCGACCAGCATCGACAGGAACAGCAGTCCCCATAGGCCGATGACCTGCCCGGTGCCGAGCTCTCCGTGCACGAAGTAGGACTCGCACAGCCAGATCACGAAGGCGTACAGCGTGGCCACCTGGAACAGCGCGGGCGCCTCGTCCAGGGTCGTCTTCTTGACCAGGTTCTCGTCACGGTCGTAGAGACCGAGCGTCTTGCTGACCAGCAGGACCGCGGGCAGCGCCAGCGCCACAGCCCAGCTGAGGGAGTCGTTCTTGCCGAGCACCTCGACGCCCACCAGCACGGCGATCCCGGCCGAGAGCACATCGGCCATCCCCAGCAGGCGCCGGTAGGTGCGCTCACGCTCGAGGATGGAACCGTCGGAGCGGCCCTCGGGAACCTCGCGATCACGACCCCCGAAGGCGCGATGCAACAGGACCGGGGCCAGCCGTGCGCGGTCGGACGTGTGCGTTACCTCGTCGACCTGCTGGGATTCCATTCCCGGTTCGCTCCTGAGTGTGGAAGTGTCGTCGGTCACGTGCGACGGGGCCCGACCGCCCATAGCCCCCTGCCCAATCTAGGCCGGGGGTGGTAATACCGCAAACTGGGGACCCGCAGCGAACCTTCCGCCTCGGACGCCTGTCAGCCGCTCACCGCTCCTGGGCGGCCCGCATCCGGCGCAACGAGCGGTACAGGCGGCTCTCGGCCGTCGTCAGCGGCACATCGAGCAGATCCGCGATCTCCGGAACCGTCAGGTCGGCCCCGTAGCGCAAGGCCACCACCTCGCGCTCATCGGGCTCCAGTGAGGCCATCAGCCGGCCGACCTCCTCGCGCGCCTCGGCTCCATCCAGCTCCTCCCGGGGCGCGGCCGCGCTGGCCCCGATGCGCTCCAGGGCCCGTTCCTCGACGGCGGCCCGGCGCGCGTGGTCGCGCAGGCAGTTGAGCGCGATCGTGTAGAGCCAGGCCTTCTCGGTACCCCTACGCCTGTCGAAGCCGCGGCGGGCGGTCAGCACGCGCTCGAACGCATCGGCCAGCACATCCTCGGCCAGCGCGCGGTCACCGGTCCGGTAGACCAGGAAGCCGAACAGTGGCCCGGCGTGCTCGGCGAAAAGTCGCTCGAAGTCCCGCTCGCGCATTTCTCGATGATGGTCGAAAAGGAATCGGCTGTCTCGTTCGTATATGGCTGTGTGAGCTCCGATCACGACACCTCTGAAGACTTCGCCCCTGTCGAGCGGCTGCTGCGGTCCGAGCGCCCCTCGCCGACTGCCGACGAGCTGGACCGCGCGCACACCCGCGCCGTCAGCGCCGACAGCAGCCCCGCGCGCCCACGCCGCAGGTTCTTCGCACCGGCCCGTCTGGCGATGGTGTCGCTGGTCGCGGGCCCTCTGCTGGTTGGAGGCAGCAGCGCCAGCCTGGCCGTATCGGGCCTCTCGGAGCGGCAGCGCCGGCATGGCCCAGTACGTGCAGAGCACGACCCCGCTCACGCCTGGTACCACCCCCGACACAGGCGCCGTGGCGCCGTCGCAGGACCAGGGCTGCACCCCAACAGCAGCGCGAGCCTCAAGTCGACTGCCCGGAGACGACCACGACGACCCTGACGCCCGAGCAGGGCGACACCGCGCCAGCCGCCGACACCGGCGCCACCAATCCTGCGCAGGAAACAGCCCAGGTCGCCAGCGGCGGCAGCGACGAGCGGCTGCCGTTCACCGGCCTGTTGGCACTACCGCTCCTCCTGGCCGGCGTGGCCATGCTGGGCGGGGGCTTCCTGCTCCGCACGCGCACCTCGCCCGAAACCCGCTAGGTCACCGCCGGACCGGCGGCAACGGCAGCGGCGCCCGCAGCGCCCAGGTTCTCCAGGTGCGGCGCCTGGCCGTGCTGAGTTCGAGGCTGGCCGCACGCGTCCGCGGCTCAAACGGATTGAGTTCTCGCGCCCGCCGCGCCGCTCGGCGGGGGTCCTTGCCCGACGCGGCCTGAACCAGTGCCAGGCCGTAGTGCACCTCCCACGAGTTGGGGTCGCGCGCGACCGCCTCGCGTAGCGCGCGCCTGGCCAGGCGGGGCCGGCCGAGGCGTAGGTCGCAGTATCCCAGTAGCTCCCACGGTTCCGCGCGCATGGCCAACGCCGAGATCGACGCCAGCGACGCGTCGATGGACTCGCGGCAGTCGTTGCGCTCGAACGCGTGCCGGCTGCGGTCGAGCTCGCTCTGGGACCTCACCGTGGCCACAGGAGTGATTGCCAGGGCCAGCAGTGCGAGCGCGATGGCCACCCGCGCGGTGCGCGGCAGGTCCACCGAGAGGGGGCGCTTGCCGCGGCGGGCTGCTGTGGCCAGCGCTCCCAGGCACAGCACCCACAGCGTGACCGCCGGCATCTCCCAATCCCAATCCACGCCGGCGTGCACCGCCCAGGCCGCTGTCACGGCGAGCACGGCCGCGTAGAGGGCGCGGTGGCGAGGGTGCCGCCACGCGCGGCGCAGCAGCCCCCAGAGCAGAGCCGCGACCGCGGTGACGATCAGGAGCAGACCGACCAGCCCGAGCTCGCCGAGCACCTCCACATAGAGCGAATGGCCGTCGACCACAGAGAACGCGTACGGACGGTCGCGAGCCCAGAGCAGCTGGTAGGTGCCCGCACCGCTTCCACGCAGGCGGTGGTCGCGAAAGGCGTCGAGCGCCACGTCCCAGTGATCCAGGCGACCGTTGTTGGCCGGGTTCGTCAGGCGAGCGCGCAGGTTGTTGTCGTCCTTGAGCCCGGCTCTCTGGGTGAAGCCCTCGTACTGGCTGGACACGTATCCGGGCGCGTCGGCGGCGCCGAGGACCGCGACCGACAGCACCACCGCCAGCCCGGCGCCGCCAAGGATCACCGTCCTCGGCGGCCGCGGGATGTGCAGGCGTGCCAGGCGGGTGTCCAGGGGCGCGGCGGCCACGCGCAGGAGCCCCGCTACGACGGCAGCGCAGACCACCACCAGGGCGACCTGGTGCCCCTGGTCCACGGCGGCAGCTGACGCGAACGTCTCGGTCTGAACAAGGTCCGCGTCGTAGGCCACCTTGAGCGTCACAGCCACCGGCGCCAGCGTGGCAAGCGCGCCGCCGGCCAGCCCGCGCGGACGACCGACCACCACGTAGATCGCCAGACCCAGCAGCCCGGCCGCTATCGCTCCGCGGGAGAGCGTGAAGAGCAGCGTGGCCAGGACCACCGGCAAAGCTGCTGCACCCAGCGCGCGAACCAGTAACGGCTCGTGTTCATCGGCGGTCAGGTGCAGACACAGCAGCCCGGCACCCGCAGCGGTCAGCCCGAGGGCGTTCCAGTACGTCAGCGGGTAGCTCAGGCGACCGTCGGAGATGTTCGGTGAGATGGGCCAGACGTCGGCGGCGATCCGCGTGGTCAGCGAGACGGCGCACACCACGACCAATGCGGCGGCGACCCCGCGCAGCATCCATTGCAGCCGGCCCGTCGACTGCGGCAGGGACGCGAACAACGTGAACGCCAGCAGATACATCAGGGCGCGCTCGAACTCCAGGAAGGCTCGGCCGCCCGACCCCGACCAGCTGGCGGACAGCAGGGTCCACCCCGCGAACAACGTGAGCGCGGCGATGACCACCAGCGAGAACCCGCTCAGGCCGGCGAACGGACGCTCCGCCAGCGTGACGCGCAGCACCAGCGACAGCGCCAACAGCACCGCCACCAACCCGAACGCTCCGGGGAAATAGCCACCGCCCGAGAAACTGAGGAAGACGACCAACACACCCGGGAGCCCCAACAGCCCGGCCGCGCCGACACGTGCGGGTGAATTCACCGGGGCATCATAGGATCCACCCGGAGCGGGTCCGTGGGTTGGCGTCCACCAGAGCCCTCACCTACGCTCCGGGGGTCGTGCCCACGTTGCTCGCGACCTCCACAGGTGGACACCTTGATGAGCTGATCAGCCTCCGCCCTCGGCTGGGTCCGCTCGCGGACGACGTCGTGTGGGCCACTTTCGACACGCCCCAGAGCCGCTCCCGGTTGGCTGGCGAGCGGATGGTCTTCGTACCGCCGATCGCCCCGCGCGACTATGGCGCGCTCGCTCGAAGCGTGCGCCCGGCGCGCGCGACTCTCCGCGAATACGACGTGACCGCCGTGGTCAGCACGGGATCCGGCATCGCGCTTAGCTTCATGCCGGTGGCCCGGGCACACTCGATCGCCTGCCATTACGTCGAGAGCGCCGCGCGCAGTCTCGGGCCGTCTCTGACCGGGAGGATTCTGGCGCGGGTGCACGGGATGAAGCTCTACACCCAGTGGCGGAGCTGGGCGACGGACGACTGGCACTACGCCGGCTCGGTGTTCGACGCCTTCACCCGGGGGCCTGAGCGCGACCACGCGGATATTCGCCGGGTGGTCGTCACGGTCGGGATGATCAAGCCCTACGGCTTCGAGAGGCTGATCGAGCGGGTGCAGGCCATCCTCCCGGAAGGGGCCGAAGTGGTGTGGCAGACCGGCTCCACCGACGTGTCGCGTTATCCGATCGTGGCGAACGCGGCCCTGCCTGCTCACGAGATGGATCAGGCCATGCGCGAGGCTGACTTGGTGATAGCGCACGCCGGCATCGGCTCCGCGCTGGCCGCCATCGGGGCCGGCCACGCCCCGATCCTCGTGCCCCGACGCGCCCACCACGACGAACATGTGGACGACCACCAGCAACTCATCGGCGCCGAGCTGGCCGATCGTGGACTGGCCCTGGCCCGCGAGGTCGAGGAGCTGACCGGCGCTGATCTAGCACAAGCCGCCCGTGCGCAGGTGCGGCGGGCAGAGTCGTCTCCACCGCTGGACCTCGTGTTCTCCTAGGTGCCGGCTACATGGCTACCGACCGGCGTTGGGCTACGCTGGCGCAGTTGGCCGGGGACTCCGATACCACGAAGACCATCTGTTTCGACCTGGACGGAACCCTCTGCACCAACACATACGGTGCCTATGAACAGGCCGAGCCCTTCCCCTGGGCCATCGAACGCCTGAACGAACTGGCCCACGCGGGCCACCGGATCGTGGTGTTTACCGCGCGTGGAACGGCCACCGGCATCGACTGGCGGGACACGACGCGGGGCCAGCTTGAGCGCTGGGGCGTGCGCTACCACGACCTCCAGCTCGGAAAGCCGAGCGCCGATGTGTACGTGGACGACCGCGCTGTGCACACCACGGCGTGGCGCGAGGGCGACGCGTTCGCGGTCCCTGGGTTCGGGCTGCCACTGCCGGCCGACCGCGCCGAGGAACTGCCCGGGGTGCTGGCAAGCCAGCGCACGACAGTCGTCGAGAGCGGGCGCACCTATGGCGGCCAGCCGTTCCTTGTCCATGAGCATGTGCAGCGGCTACAGGCACGCTCGCGCGCGGCGGGCATCCCGCTGGTGCCGGAGGCCGATGAGCTCATCGAAGCCCTCGACGCGGCGCTGGCCCGGGCGGGGAACTCCGGCGAAGGCGACCTGGTGTTCACGCTCGCCGTGTCCGATGGCGTAACCCCCGCCTTCCTGGATATGGTCGACGAGCGCGCGGCTGGACCCGTGGTCACCGCTCGACGGCTGCTGCAGGTGCTCAGCGGCTTGGCCGCTCGACCTGCGGCCATCGGTGGACGTTTGGCGGCAGTGATCGATGACCGTCTGATGGCGGCGGCCCCTCGACAGCAGCCCGGGCCGTTGGAGGCGCTGCTCGCCGACCTGGCGCGCGACGTCGGCGTGCCGTTCGCCGCTGAGCCCCTCGACCGGGCCGACCTCGATCGCGCAACCGAGGTCTTCGAGGCGGTGGACGCGCTGGGCCTGGTGCCCGTCGCGCCCGACGGAATCGAAACCGGCGATGACGGGCTCCGCCCGAGGCTCGAGGCGGCGCTCATGGCCCGGGCGGCCGCGGCGTGAAATCCACGGTGGCCATCCCGGCGCGCCTGCGCTCCAGCCGGCTGCCGGACAAGCTGATGCTGGACGTTTCGGGCAAGTCGCTGATCGAGCGGACCCACGAAGTGGCTGTCGCCGCTGACTGTGGACCGGTCGTCGTGCTCACCGACTCAGAGCAGATCGCCGCCGAGGTCAGGCAGTTCGGGGGCCAGGCGGTCATGACAGCCGGGGCCCTGGATTCGGGCACCGCGCGCATCGCCTCGGTGGCCGATCAATTCGACACCGACGTGGTGGTCAACCTCCAGGGTGACGCCCCGCTGACAGATCCGTCGGTGGTGGCTGCCGCTGCAGAGTCAGCCATGCGAAGTGGTGCGGCCGTGACCATGGCCGTGTACCCGCTCGACCGCGCCGCCGATGTTGCTGATCCCAACACGGTGAAGGTCATCCGGGAGCGTGGCGGCCGGGTGCTGTACTGCTCCCGCGCGCCTGTCCCCTATGTCCGCGACGAAGCTCTCACCGGGGCGCTTGACAGCCCCTTGCATTGGGGGCACTCTGGGATTTACGCGTACTCCCGGGGCTTCCTGGCCGGGTTCACAGACATATCTCGGAGCCAGCTCGAGGAGGCCGAGCGGCTAGAACAACTCCGGTGGCTGGAGGCCGGCATCGAGGTGCGGTGGTTCGAAGTCGAGGCACAGGGACCTTCGGTCGACACCGCCGCTGATCTGCAACGGGTACGGATTGCCTTCGCGGAGCGCGAGCAGCTATGAGAGCAGCAGAGGACATGGACGCCGACATCACGAACGGTCGCCGAGCGGCACAGGCTTCAGTGGCGGCCTCGGAGGCCGCCCTCGCGCGCCTTCAGGGCGCGCTCGGCGCCGACTTCGACCGCGCGGTTCAGATACTCGTCGACTGCCCCGGCAAGGTCGTGACCCTGGGCGTCGGCAAATCCGGGCACGCCGCCGAGAAGGTGGCCGGCACCATGCGATCGATCGGCCTGCCGACCGTGCACCTGAGCTCGTTGGACGCGCTGCACGGGGATCTGGGCTTCGTGGGCCCGGGCGACGTGGCCATCCTGTTCTCCAAGAGCGGGGCCACGCGCGAGCTGACCATGGTCCTGCCCCACCTGCGCGCCCGCGGCGTTCGCCTGGTGGCCGTCGTGGGCGCTCCCGACTCGCCGCTTGCCCGCGACAGCGATGTGGCGCTGGATGCCTCGGTCGAACGTGAGGGCTGCCCACTGGACTCGGCGCCGATGGCTAGCGTGATCGCTGCCCAGGCGATGGGCGATGCCCTGGCCGCCGCGGTCATCGAGGGGCGCGGCTTCGGCCACGATGATTTCGCCCGGCTGCATCCCGCCGGCGCCCTGGGCGCACGCCTGACCCTGACCGTGAACGACGTCATGCGCAGCGGCGAGGACCTGCCAAGCGTGGTGGCGGGCGCCAGCCTCAAGGAGGCCATCATCGAGATCACGCGGGCCGGATACGGCGCCGTTTGCGTGGTGCACACCGACGGGCGCCTGGCCGGGTTCGTGACCGATGGCGACATCCGTCGCCGGCTGGTGGAGACCGACGATCTGAGCGGGGCCCTGGTGGACGACATCATGTCCTCGAACCCGCTGACCGTGTCGCAGGAGCTGCCGCTCTCCCAGGCCCTTGTGCTGCTCGAGCAGCGCAAGAAGGCGTTCCTGACCGCGCCCGTCGTGGTGGACGGCGACATCTGCGTCGGCCTCCTGCGCCTGCACGATGCGGTGCAGGCCCACCTCCCGGCTTGAGCGACGCGAGCCCCCTCACTCCCCCACCCACCGGCGGCCAGGGCCCGCAGGCCGTCGAGCTACTGCCCGGCATCCAGGTGGACCCCGAGCGGCTTCGCGCTGATCGCGGGGCCATGCGTGATCGAGAGCCGGGAGCTGGTCTTTGAGGTGGCCGGCCACCTGGTCGATACCTGCCACGCGCTGGGCATCGACCTGATCTTCAAGGCCAGCTTCGACAAAGCCAATCGCACGTCGATCTCGTCCTTCCGATCGATCGGGTTCGACCGGAGCCTCGAGATCTTGGCTGAGGTCAAGCAGGAGTTCGGGTTCCCGGTGACCACCGACGTCCACGAGGCCGGACAGGTCGGTGCGGTTGCCGAGGTGGTCGACGTTCTGCAGATCCCGTCTTTCCTGTGCCGCCAGACAGATCTGCTTGTGGCCGCGGGCGCCTCGGGCCGGTCGGTGAACATCAAGAAGGGCCAGTTCATGGCCCCTGACGACATGGGCCACGCCGTAAACAAGGTCAAGGACGCCGGCGGCAAGCACGTGACGCTCACCGAGCGCGGCACCACGTTCGGGTACCACGATCTGACCGTCGACTTTCGCAGCCTGGCCGTGATGCGCGCCTTCGCCCCCGTGGTCTTCGACGCAACCCACAGCGTGCAGTCCCCCGGAGGCCCCGCCGGAACCACCGGTGGCAATCGAATGTTCGTTGCCCCCCTGGCCCGAGCCGCCGTGGCATTCGGCGTGGACGCGCTGTTCCTGGAATGCCACCCCGACCCCGATCAAGCCCCCAGCGACGGCCCCAACATGCTTCCCCTCGGCGATGTGGCGCCGCTGCTCGAGGATTGCCTGCTGATCGGCGCCGTGCCGGGCGCGGGGGTCGGCTCGGTGAGCTACGCGATCGTCTTCCGCGGGTCGCCGGACCTGGACCACATCGCGCCGCTGGCATGGAAGCTGTTGGAGGACGGCCACGACGTGCACGCCGTGGTCTCCCCCAAGCTTGCCGACGGCGACGACCACCGGATGGCGCTCCTGCGCGGCTACCCGCGCTTCCACGTGCACCGCTCCGGCGGCTACCTGCGGCACACGCTGCCCTACGCGCTGTGGCTGCTGGCCACCAGGCGCATCCGCAGCGTCAGCGTCGAGTGGGGTTCGGGACTGCCGGCCGGCTACGATCGCCCGCTGTCGCCCCGCGGACTCGTGGCCGTGCTGCGGACGCTGGTGGGGTCGCTGTCCCCCAAGGGCGACAACCAACAAGCACGCACGCCGTTCATGGCCGCCGCCCGGCTACTGGGAATTCCCACCTACTGCCTGCCTCACGGCCTGAACGTGAAGCTCGACGCGGTCACCAGCGAAGCCGGCGCCGCCCTGCTGGCCCGCGGGCCGCTGGCCTGGGACGACCGCAACCGCTTCACGGCGTTCGTGCTTAACACCGAGCATCACCGCCAGTGGTACCTCGAGCACGCGGGCGGCGACCCGGACGTGATGCAGACATGGGGCTCGCTGCGGTGGTCGCCCGAGTGGTTCGAGCTGAACCGGCGGCTGGCGCCGGCATTCGAGTGGCCCGAGCGCGGCGACCGGCTGAAGGTCGTGTACATGGTGCCCAAGTGGGGGAACCGGGTGCACGCGCAGGAGGCCGTGCGGCTGCTTGAGCGCATCCACGAGCTGGACTTCGTGTCGCTGGCCGTGATGGGCCACCCGCGCGTGGCCACAGACGCCGCGGTGGCCAACGGCGCCGCCGGGGACCCGCTCAGCCGGGGCACTGCGATCGACTGGGACCGGGTGTCGGACGTGACCGGCGTGAACTCGGTGTCGCTGATCGAGGCATGCGACGTGGTGGTGGACGTGGGTTCGTCGATTGGGATCGAGGTGCTGATGCAGGGCAAGACGCTTGTGAACCCCACCTACATCCACGAACTGACCACCCTCTTCGACACCATCGAGGATGCCGCCGTGGTGGCGCACTCGGCGGAGGAGGTGGTCGACTACCTGGAGGCGCACGCCGCCGGCGCGCCGCACCGGGCCCCCGGCCCGGCCTACGACGAGCTGATGCGTGTGGCCGTGTACGGGTCGCGGCCGGCGCCCTACAACGTGCTGGACGAGTACGCAGCCCGGCTCACAAGCGGTCAGGAAGCCCGCTGATGGAAACCCGCCGCGTCACTCCGGCCAAGGTGGCCCGCAAGCTGTACCGCAGTTCGCCCGCATCGCTTGTCGAGCTGGGCTCCAAGCGCGTGAACCGGCTGGCCAGCAAGCGCGGACGGAAGGAGCCGATCACGCTCGAGTTCCTGCGCTCAAACAAGTATCAGGAGCTGATGAACCGGCATGTGCCCTACGACGGTGACTACGGGCTGCACGAGGCCCAGACCGCCACCAAGAGCTTTCTTTTCCGTGCCTTCGAGGTGGACCACATCCTGCGGGCATACCGCTGGCGGGGAATCCAGGAGCACCTTGACCAGGTTCTGGACCTGATCGTCGGCTCGCGGGGCCTGGTTGCCGACCTGGGCGGGGCGGGGTCCCCCTTCGGCCTCGGGTCGGTGGTCGTGGACCAGCTCCCGATGGACGCGGAGGGTCGAGAGGTGCGCTACCGGTCGTTGGACGAGCTGCCCGAGCCCTGCCACGTGATCTTGTCGTCCCACACGCTCGAGCACATTCCCGAGCTCGAGGCCGAGCTGGGCCGGATCCGCGAGGTCCTGGTTCCCGGCGGCACCCTCGTCGCGCTACTACCGGCTTTCTCCTGCGAGCGCTGGCGCGCAGGGGTCCACTCCCACGCCTCGTTCGGCGACCACGTCTGGACGTTCGGCCTGAGCGGAACGCCCAATGTGCCCGAGGGGCTCGTGAACTATGTCGAGGTGGATGAGTTGCTCGCTCGCTTCTTCACCGTCCAGTCGGCAACCTATTGCGGCGACGACAGCATCTTTGCCGTGTGCACGAAGGACTGATTCCGTCAGGGCGGCGACCCAACAGAAACAAAGGAGCAAGAGCAATGTCCACGCCCCACAACGTCTGGATCGGGTACGACCCGTCCCAGCACATCTCGTTCGAGGTCCTGAAGTACTCGCTGGAGAAGCATGCCACCGAGCCGATCTCGGTGCGTCCGATCGACGCGGAGAAGATCCCGGAGTTCCAGCGTGAGGGCGACCCGCTGGCCTCCACCCCGTTCACCTACACGCGCTTCCTGGTGCCTTACCTCCAGGACTACCAGGGCATCGGCCTGTTCATGGACTCGGACATGCTGGCGCTGGGCGACATCAGCGAGCTGTTTCACCTGGACATGGATGGCCTGGCGCTACGCGTGCGCAAGCACGACTACAACCCCACCGACACGGTGAAGATGGGCGGAAAGACCCAGACGCAGTACCCGCGCAAGAACTGGTCCAGCCTGATGCTGATGAACACGCCCGAGCTGGACGTCTGGTCCAAGGAGGAGGTCCAGCGCCAGAGCGGCGCGTGGCTGCACCGGTTCGAGCCGATCCCGGACGAGAAGATCGGGGACATATCCGAGGAGTGGAACGTGCTGGACCACATGACCGGCCCGACCAAGCTCCTGCACTACACCTCGGGCGGCCCGTGGCTGGCCGGCTGCGAGGACGCGGACCACGCCGACCTGTGGCACGAGTACCGCGAGGAGTACGAGGCCACCCGGGCGGCCACCTGAGGCCCTCCCCACCCTGCCGATGAGCCAGCCGACCACCCAGCCGACCGTGTCGCCCGCGGGCGTGACCGCGCCCGACCGGGCGTTGCTGGCCATTGTGCCGGCGCGCGGGGGCAGCAAGGGGGTGCCGTTCAAGAACATGCGCCGGCTGGGTGACCGGCCGCTGATCGCCTACACGGTCGAGGCGGTCGTGGCGGCGGGAGTGGCGGACCGCGTGGTCATCTCCAGCGACTTCGACCAGGTGCTGCGCTGGGCGGAGCTCAACGGGCACGAGATCCATGAGCGCCCGGCCGCGCTGGCGGGGGACGAGGCCACGATCTCGGACATGGCCGCGGACCTGGCCGCCTCGCTGGGATGGACGGGGGACGTCGGCGTGTTCCAGCCCACCTCTCCGCTGCGCTCCAGCGACTCGATCGCCAGCGCCGTCGAGGCGTTCCGCGCCTCCGACGCCGACTCGATGGCGTCCGCGGTTCGCGAGCGCCACCTGTTCTGGCTGGATGAGGAGGACGACCTGGCAGGGCCGCGGCCGCTGTTCGAGTCGCGTGTGAACCGCCAGTACGCCAAGCACCGGGTGCTGCGCGAGACGGGCTCGATCCAGCTCGTGCGCGCGGCCGCGCTTGGGGAAGGCGGCCAGATGGTCACGGACCGCCACGTGCTCTTCGAGGTACCGTCCGACGAGGCGCTGGACATCGACACCGTGGAGGACCTGGTGGTGGCTCGCCGCCGGCTGGAGCGCGGCACGGTCGTGTTCCGCGTGCGCGCCAATGCGGCCATCGGCTCAGGGCACGTGCACCACTGCCTGCAGCTGGCCGACGAGCTGGCCGACCAGCGCGTGCGCTTCCTGCTGCGCGACTGCGACCCGTTCGTGGGCGACCTGGTCACCGAGCATGGCTACGACTACGACACCGAGACCGATCTGGCCACTGACCTGGTCGCGCATCCACGACCCCGGTCGCAGTGTGCTGGTCAATGACGTGCTGGACACGACCGAGGAGGAGGTGCTAGTGCAGCGGTCGCTGGGCTTCAAAGTCGTGAACATCGAGGACCTGGGTCCCGGCGCGAAGGTGGCCGACTGGGTGGTCAACGCCCTGTACCCCACCGACCAGGGCGACGGCGTCCAGGTGGCCTCGGGGCCCGAGTACGCCACGCTCCGCGGCGAGTTCTCCAACCTGCCGGCCAAGACCATCCGGACCGAGCCGCGCTGCGTCCTGATCTCGTTCGGCGGTACCGATCCGGGCAACCTGGCCCAGCGCTGCGCGCGGCTGCTGTCCGAGGCGGTCGACTGCGACATCCGCGTGGTCGTCGGGCACGGCGCGGCGGACGTGGACTTCCCCGAGGGGGTGACGGTGCTACGCGAGGTGCGCAGCATGGCCGCCGAGATGCTGGCCGCCGACCTGATCCTGACGTCGGCCGGACGCACGGTCTACGAGGCCGCGGCTGTAGGCACGCCGGTGGCCGTACTGGCGCAGGCCGCGCGCGACGCCACGCACTCCCACCTGGACTACCGCAGCGGCGTCGTGTTCCTGGGCATCGGGCCGCTGACCGACGACGTGCACGTGGTGGGCGTGGTGCAGCGCCTGCTTGCTGACCCCCGGCTGCGGGCCGAGTTGAGCGAGCGGCTGCAGGCTTCACTGGACGGCCGCGGCGCCACGCGCATCGCGCACCGCATCCGGGCCATGATCGGGGCCCTGTGAGCGCGCCGGTGGAGGTCCCGGTGCCCGGCACCCGGCCGCTGCGCGAGGGCGCGTGCGCCGTGATCGCCGAGGCTGGCGCGAACCACAACAACTCGGTCGAGCGCGCGATCGAGATGTCGCGCCGGGCAGCCGAGGCGGGCGCGTGGGCGCATCAAGTTCCAGCTCTACAAGGCGGACTCGATCAGCGTTCCCGACTCGCCCAAGTACTGGAAGGACGACTTCGGCACCGGCAGCCAGCACGAGGCGTTCAAGCTGTCGGACCACCTCGACTACCGCGACTACGGCGACATCGCCGACGGCGTGCACGGAACTCGGCATCGCCTTCTTCGCCACGCCATTCGACCTGCCGGCGGTCGACGCGCTGGAGGACATCGGCTGCGCCGCTGTACAAGATCGCAAGCGCCGACATCACCCACCGGCCGCTGCTAGAGGCGGTCGCTGCCACCGGCAAGCCGGTGCTGCTCTCCACCGGCGGCGCCACGGCCGAGGAGATCGACCAGGCGATCGAGTGGATGGGCCTCGGCCCGGACAAGCTCGTGCTGCTGGTCTGCACGCTGACCTACCCGACGCCCGACGAAGACGGCCAACTTCGCCCGCATCCCGACGCTTCCGCGCGCGGTTCGCGCCGTTCCTGATCGGGATCTCCGACCACACGCTGGGCGTGGCCGGCGGCTGGATGACCGCGGCCCTGGGCGGCGTCTGCATCGAGAAGCACTACACGATCGACAAGAAGCTGCCCGACGTGCCCGACCACGCGATGAGCGTCGATCCAGCCGAGCTGGCCGAGATGGTCGCGGCGTGCGACCGCGCCGCCGTGCTGCGCGGCGACGCCGCTGGATCGGCGTGCGCGAATCCGAGCGGCCGGCGCGCGCCGAACGCCCGCCGCTCGATCGTGCTCGAGCGCGCCGTGGCGGCCGGCGCGCCGCTGACCGCCGAGGACCTCGGCTTCAAGCGCCCGGGCACCGGCATCGCGCCCTCAGAGCTGGACCGCCTGATCGGCCGCCGAGCTGGCGGAGGACGCGCGCCGCGCGGCACGATCCTGCCTACGACGGACCTCGAGCGTCGGACATCGCGCCGCGGTGAGCGCCGGCCCTGCGCGGCCTGCACTCCGGCTTCCTGCGGTCGGCCGCGCGCCACCCCGGACGGCCGGCGCTGAGTCGTCGGGCGGGCACGCTCTCCTACGCGGAGCTGCGCGAGCCGAGCGGCCGCCGATCGCCGCCACGCTGCAGCGCACGCGCCGCGCCGGACGGCCCGCCGCTCGGCGGCCGTGTTCGCGCTACCGCACGCGTGACCGCGTTCGCGGGCCTGCTCGGCACGCTGATGGCCGGCACGGCTACGTGCCGCTGAACCGCAACCTGCCCGCCGCCCGCACGCGGCTGATGCTCGAGCGCTCGCGGCGCGCGCGCGCTCGATCGCCGACGCCGAGTCCGCCGAACAGCTGCCCGAGGTGCTCGAGCGGCCTGCGACGCCGGACGCTCGTCCTCGCTGCCCGACGCGGCGGACGTCACCGAGCTCGCTGCCGGCTCTGCCCGGGCCACAACGTGCTCGGCGCGCGCCGACCTCGAGCCGGCGGACGCCTGGGCCGCGCGCGAGCCGGACGCCGAGAGCGCTGGCCTACGTGCTCTTCACCTCCGGCAGCACCGGCGTGCCGAAGGGCGTCATGGTCTGCCACCGCAACGCCGCCGAGCTTCGATCGACGACATGGTCGAGCGCTACGGCGATCGACCGAGCACGACCGCGTCTCGCAGACCCACGAGCTGACCTTCGACGTCTCGGTCTTCGACATGTTCGTCGCCTGGGAGGCGGGCGCCTGCGCTGTGCTGCCCGACCGCAGAAGGAGCTGATCAAGCCGGGCGGCTTCATCCGCGACGCACGAGCATCACGGTCTGGTTCTCCGTGCCCTCCACCGGCGTGTTCATGAAGCGCCTCGGCATGCTCAAGCCGGACAGCGTACCCCACGCCTGCGCTGCAGCCTGTTCGCGGGCGAGCCGCTGCCCGTCGAGGTCGCCGACGCCTGGCTCGAGGCCGCGCCCCGAGCTCGACGGTCGAGAACCTCTACGGGCCGACCGAGCTGACCATCGTCTGCATCGGCTACCAGTGGGTCGCCCGGCCACGTCGGAGCACGAGGCCGAGGCCGGCGTGGTCCCGATCGGGTACCCGCTGGCGCGGACTGCGCGCGCTCGTGGTCGACGAGGAGCTGCGCGAGGTCGGTCCCGGGGAGGCCGGCGAGCTGCTGGTCACCGGGCCGCAGGTCACGCTCGGGCTACTGGCAGGACCCCGAGCAGCACCGCCGAGGCGTTCGTGACCCCGCCGGGCCACGAGCGAGGTCCACTACCGCACCGGCGACCGGGTGCGCCGGCCCGACGGCGCCCGGCCCGATGACCTACCTCGGGCGGCTGGACCAGCCAGATCAAGGTCCGCGGCGTGCGCGATCGAGCTCGGCGAGGTCGAGGCCGCGGTGCGCGAGGCGACCGGCGTCGACGCCGTGGTCGCCGTCGGCTGGCCGCGGACGCTCGACCGGCGCCGACGGCATCGTGGCGTTCGTCGGCGAGCCGCGAGCGTCGACGTCACGGCGGCCAAGGCGCGCGCTCGACGGCCGCGCTGCCCGACCACATGGTGCCGCGCCGCTTCGAGCTGCTCGACCGCGCTGCCCGCTCAACGCCAGCGGCAAGTTCGACCGCAAGGCGCTGGTCGACTCGCTGGAGGAGCGGGCGTGACCCCGTTCGACCGCCGAGGTGCGCGGCTTCGTGGTCGGCCGAGCTGGACGGGCGCCTTGCGCGAAGGGGCTTCGACCCCGCGGAGGTCGGCGACGACTTCGACTTTCTCGTCGCCGGGGTGATCGACTCGCTGGGAGTGATCGAGATGGTCGAGGCCGTCAATGCGCACTTCGACGTCGACATCGATTTCGAGGAACTCGATCCCGAAGACCTGACCGTGCTGGGGCCGTTCGCGCATCACGTGGCCACCGCGGCGGCCGCCGACGCCACCTGATCATGCGGCTCTACACCACCTCGCTCGGCCACGATCCGGGGGGCCTGGAGCCGGGCCGCGATCTGGTGCTGGACATCGATATCGCTCACGGCGACCAGCTGGCGCAGGGCGTCCTGGCGCATGACCTGCTCGACCTCGCCGACCGCCGTCGGACCGACGCGCTGTCCGTGGCGGCACTGGCCGACTGGCGCCTCGCCGCCGACCAGCGGATGACCGTCGACGGGATCTGCTGGTCCTGGATCTGGGAGTGGAAGCTGCACAACCAGTTCTTTCCCTGGGTCCACCGGGCTGTCGCGCTGCGCCGAGCGGTAGAACGCCATCGGGCAACGGAGCTGGTCCTGATGGACGACGACCCGTTCACGCGCGACCTGGCCCAGGCGATCGCGGACCAGCTAAGCGTGACCGTGCGAACGGCACCGGAGGCCGGACCCCCGCGCCCCGCCGTCGATGCCCCCGCGCGCCCCTCTTTGCTCCGATGGGCGCGACGCCGCCTGCTGGATGGCGCCCGCCGGATCGGGGTACCGTCCCTTTTGCGCCGCGACGGTGTCCTGTTCTTGCCCTACTGGCCGCTGGAGCCACTGCTGGACCGCATGCTGGCGCAGCCGGAGTGGCGCCCCGCCATAGCTCTTGACCGTCTTCCGACCGGGGCACGGCGCTGGCTGCGGGCGGCGGCCCAGGGTGGGTTTGTGGGGTTGCCCGGGATGGGCGACAGCCGTCGCGCACGGGCGCACGCGCGCCGGCTCACTGCCCAGGTGCACGGCTGCCACATGACCGTCGACGCGCTGGACCTGAGCTTGCTCTTCCAGCGGGTGCTCACCGAGGTGATCGCCTCCGAGGCCGGCACCCTGGCCCAGGCCCCGGTCCTGCGACGGGCGTTCGGGCGCGGCCGTGTCCGGCAGGTGCTGGGCGCCTATGACAGCGATCCCGGCGCTCGACTGGCGATCTCCCTGGCCCGCGACGCCGGCATCCCGACGCTGTGCCTCTCTCACGGCGCCTACTGCGTACCACAGACACTCCGAGACCTCGACGTCTGCGACGAGGCCGCCATCTGGACCGAGGCGGTGGCGCCCCTGATGGAGCCACGGGGCCGGCCGGTGCACGTGGTGGGCTACCCCCACCCCACGCGACCGGAGCGACGAGGAGCTGGTCCGTCCCGCGGCCGACCGTGGTGGTCCTCGGCCAGTACGCGGTTGCGCACACGGCGATGCTGGACAAGCGGCTGACCGCCTCGACCTGGCGTGTCGCGGTGGACGAGGTCCGTCGGGCCTTGCCGGGCGCACGGATCGTGCTCCGCCCCCACCCATTCGAGCGCTTCGCCACCGATACCCCACTGGCGGGTCGTTTCGGTGGCTCGAACCTGATCGTGGATCGGACGACCCCTGTTACCGCGCTCCTACGGAGCGCCGATCTACTAATCGGCGGCACGTCGACCGTCACTCTCCAGGCCGCGCTAGTGGACTGTCCGACGATCGCGCTTAACCTTTCAGGATTCGACTGGCCGTGGCCTTGGGGGGGCGACACCGCGGTGCCCGTCGCCTACTCGGCAAGCCAGCTGCGGGATGCGCTGGAACGGTTCGCCGCCGACGGGCGATTGCCGGGCAGGCAAGACTGCCTGGCCGCACTCGGCGTGGGAGGCCGCGACGCCGTGGCCATTTTGTTGGAGGTCCTGTCGCGGAACGGCCTCAGCCCGCCGGCGAACGCCAGCGCATCACCGTCGTCGAGTTCGAGGGGTTGATCCCGATCACGTCTGGCTGGATCAGGTCCACCGTCAGGATGCCTTCGGCGGCCTGCTCTTGAACGGTCTGAACCAGGTTGCGGTTGTAGTCGTGGCTTTGGCTAAAGGCCCCTGAGGTGCCAGTGCCCGAATAGCCCTCGGTCTGCCAGCCGACCGGCTCGAAGTGCAGGCACGTGACACGCTCCGCCATTCCGACGATCGCCTCGAACAGAGTCGGCCTGACGTAGGGGATCTGCTCAAGGCTGTGCACGGTGAATACCACGGCATGGCGGCCGGGCTCGACGCCATCAAACGAAGGCTCGTGGTAGTCGAATGGGTGCGCCGTGAAGTCCAGGGCGGGTTCCAACGCAGCAAGCGCCGACGAGGCGCGGCGACCGGCCTCGGTGTACTCCGCGGCCACGTATCGCGCGGCCGTCGGACCGCCCTGGGCCCAGCAGGACAGGATGTGCCAGCCCCACCCGGAGCCCAGCTCGACGATCAGGTCCGTCTCGGGGGTGCAGGCATCCCGGAGGTACTCGAGGATGATCCCCTGGGCGCCCGCGAAGGCCCCGCTGAGTGGGAGCCGCGTCCCGGCCCCGTCGATCACGACGGGGCGCGGCTCGGACGGGTCGCCCGTCGCCCACTGGTGCGCGGAAACGCGGCCGAGGATGCGGCCGAACCCCGCCTCCGGATCCGCGTCACGCTCCTCGGCGATGACGCGCTCGATCGCCGGCCAACGGGTCTCCCCGTACTCACGCTCGATCTCGGCTCGCGTCCGGCTCTTGGTCGGCGTCCGGCTATTTCCCTGGTTCGCGCCGTGGCGCAGACGCACAGCCGCCACGTCATCGGTAACTCGCCTGCCGCCATCAGGCGTCCAGCCACGCCCGTCGAAGAACCCCCTGGCGCGGTCGTTGGCCTCGAAGACGAACAGGATGACCTCGGAGAACCCGCGTTCCGCCGCAGCCTTAAGCGTGGCATCGTGAAGGACCTTCCCGATCCCAGAGCCCAGGTATTCCGGCGCCGCGTAAATGTTCTCCAAGCACGCGACCCGGGCGGGATCGTCATCCTCCTCGGGCCTGGCCGGCCGCCCGCTCACGAACCCGGCGACGCGGCCGTCCACCTCGGCCACCAGCACGAACTCGCGCGGCGCGGGGCTTGCGAGCCGCCTCTCCCATGACGCTCGCCGGACCTCCTCCGTGCGCTCGTCGATAACCGCGTCGGGCAGGAGCCCCCGGTAGGCCTCCTCGTACGCGGCTACGTGGATCGCAGCCAACGCCGACGTGTCGGCCAGCGCCGCCGGTCGGGTCGAGATCTGCGTCACGTATCTACCTCCGCGCTACGCTCGTGCCCGCGTTCGAGCAGGTAGTCGGGGTTGGCTTGCATCATCTCGGTCGCCACTGCCGCAACCTCACGCGCACGGACCGCGCGCAGCCGCGGCCCCTTTGGGATCCGGTGCTCGGCCAGCGCGCCGCGCTCGCGCAGCTCCTCGGCCAGCGGACCGAAGTCGTTGACCACGTCCGCCTCCAGGTCGCGCACCAGGTAGTCCGCAACCACTGGGGCGGCCACGCCATCCAGGCCGATCACGTCGCCGGCGAAACGCTTCTTCCAGCGGTAGCACCGACTGGCGCTGCTCCACCAGGTAGATGTACGTGCAGAACTCGAAGCCCACGCCGAAGAACAGCAGGAGGGCGTCGATCTCCCACAGATAGGCGAACACGCTCCGCTCCCCGAAGCAGTCCTTGTCCTCCACAGCCTCTAGGCGGTCGAGCCACGGCTGTGGCACCGGTCCCTCGATCGCAGTCGAGAAGATCGGCTCGGCGGTGCGCCGCACACCGTCCCGCGTGCGGAAGTGCTCGGTCAGCATCCCCACTGTGGACGGAGTACGTGCGATGTCGAAGTCCTCTCCCTCACAGAACGAATAGGAGAACGTGGGCAGCATCAGCGTGCCGCCCTGTAGCGCCCCCCGGAGCCCGGCCAGCACCGTATCCATCTTTGCCTGGCGACTCTCGCCCTCGGCGCGGAGCGCACCCTGCATGCCGGCGTGAGCGAACAGCGTGTCCCCCGCTTCAGCACCGAGGCGCCTCACGACCTCGGTGATGTCGGCAGCGGTGATCGCGCTCACGTGAGCTCTACCGCTACGCGCAGGGGAACTGGTCCCGACATCGCGCCAAGCATGCCAGCGATTGCCCGACATTGCCCGGCTCGCAGGCCGAAATGGACAGGCGGCCTCCGGCATCCGTGGCTAAGGTGGAGGACTTATGGGCGCTCGAGCCAAGTCGGAGTCATCGGCCAGCGCCCTGGCCGTCCCCGAGCTGCACGAGGAGTGGTCGGCCCACTACCGCGTGCCCGAAAACGAGGCCCTTTTCGAGGGCGGGTTCGATCGCATCCTGACCACGTTCGGCGCTCCTGAGGGGGCCCGCATCCTCGACGCCGGCTGCGGGACCGGGAACCACACCGCCCGGCTGGCGCGGCGGGGCTTCCCGGTGCAGGCGATCGACTTCTCCGAGCACGCGCTCGAGCACGCCCGCGCCAACCTAGCCGAGGAGAGCCTGGACGCCCACGTCGATTTCCGCCAGGCGGACCTGGTCCAGCTCCCGTTCGCCGACGGCGAGTTCCAGTACGCAGTCTGTTGGGGCGTGCTGATGCACGTCCCCGAGGTCGAGCGCGCCGTGGCCGAGCTTGCTCGGGTGATCGGCCCTGGCGGCATGCTGGCCGTCAGCGAGGCCAACATGCGCTCGCTCCAGGCGCTGGCCCTCAGGGCCGTCCGCCGTGTAAGGCGTGGCTCCGCCAGCCAGGTCCAGCGGCGGCCCGCGGGGATCGAGAAGTGGCGCACCACCGACTCGGGCGAGCTGGTCACGCGCCAGGCCGACGTTCGCTGGCTGATCGAGGCCTTCGCTTCCCACGGTTTGACGCTGCGTCTGCGCACCGCGGGGGAGTTCACGGACGTGTACACCCGCATCGGCTCGGCGTTGGCCCGGCGCGCCATCCACCGCTTCGATCAGCTGTGGTTCACCCGCGTCCGGCGAGCAGGCCCGGCCGTGGCCAACATCCTCGTATTCGAACGCGCGTAAGCGGGGTGCGGCGCCTCAGGCTCCTCTTGGCCGCAGCGGCGGCGCTGGCTTTCGGAGCGGGCGGCCTGTGGCTGTGGCATGCCGCCCGGGATGACGGCTCGGACGACGACGGCCACACCGCCCATGCCGCGGTGCGGCCCACTTCCGTCAGAGAAGCACCCGCCACCCGCGGCGACGGATCGCTGCATCCGCTGCGGGGCGCCCACGGCTGTCTGAAGGGCACCGGCGGGCTGGCCTGGATCCCGTGCCGGCCCACCGTCAAGGGCCAGTACGACATCAGCTCGCTGGCCATCAGCCCGGACGGCCGCTTCGCCTACGGCGTGTCGCCATCCTCGGGGTACGTCCAAGACTCCCGCGGCATCCGCAAGAGCGACATCCCGGGCGGGACGATCGTGGCGTTCGCCCGCGATCCCGGCACCGGCACCCTGAGCCAGCTCGAGGGCGACGATGCCTGCGTGCGCAACGCCAGGGCCCCCATCAACCGCGTGACCGCGCCGTGTCGGCGGCGGGCGGTGGCCCTGGGCGGGGCCAAGACGATCGCGCTCAGCCCCGACGGGCGGTTCGCCTATGTGGCGGCACTGAACGACAGCGCGATCTCCGCCTTCAAGCGCGACCCGCGCACCGGCGGCCTGCGCCAGCTGCCCGGCGCCGACGCCTGTGTGGGCGGCGCCATCGGAACCCGCAAGCGGATGTGCCCGCGCGAGGGCCGGGCCCTGCACGGCGTGCGCTGGATCGAGGTCAGCGCCGACGGCAAGAACCTGTACGCGGCTTCGCCCGCCAACGACGCGATCGCGGCATTCGCCCGCGATCCGGCCACGGGAGGCCTGCGCCAGCTGCCCGGCGCCGACGCCTGCATCCAGGACCGCCTGGCCCGCCTGTCCAGCGGCTGCCCCACCGGGGTGGGCCTGAACTACCCCCGCACGATCACGCTCGCCCCGGACGGGCACAACGCCTACGTGGCCTCCGACTCGGCGGACGACACGTACGGAAACGACCCTGCCGACGGCGACGCGGTCTCGGCCTTCTCACGAGATCCGGCCACGGGCGCGCTGCGCCAACTACCTGGGACGGGGGCATGCGTGAAGAACAACCGCTCCCGGGCGACCACGCTCTGCCCGACGATCGGGCGCGGCCTGCTGGACGCCTTCCACGTGGCGGTCAGCCCCGACGGGCGTCACGTCTACGTGGGCTCGGACGCCAGCCGCCGCGGCGCCATCGCCGTGTTCCGGCGCGACCTCGCCACCGGCGCGCTGATCCAGCTGCCGGGCCGGCAGGGCTGCCTGGGCAACGGCAGCGGCTGCGGCCCCGCAAAGGGCGTGAAGGGCGCCGACAGCGTGACCATCAGCGCCAACGGGCGCCGCCTCTACGTGACCGGGTTCTTCAGCGAGGCAGTGGGCGTGTTCCTGCGCAACCCCGCCACGGGCGCCATCAGGCAGCTCCGGGGCCGGGCGGCCTGCGTACGCGACGTGAACTCCAAGGATCCCTGCAGGCGCATGGTCAAGGGCCTCCAGGCCCCTCGGAACGTCGTGCTCAGCCCCGACGGGCGCTACGCCTACGTGCCCGCCAGCGGAAGCGGCACCGTCACCATCTTCCGCGTCGGGAGCCGTCCGTGACGGCGCCGAGGTCGTACGAGGTCGTGGTCCCGGCCTACAACGTCGAGAACACGATCGCGGAGACCCTGACCTCCCTCACCGCCCAGTCGGTCATGCCCGACCGGATCATGGTGGCCGACGACGAGTCACCGGACGGCTCGGTCGAGGTCGCGGCCGCGTTCCCCGAGGTCGAGGTCCGGCACTTTTCCCACAGCGGGCTCAGCGGCGTGCAGAACAAGGCGCTGGCCGATGTCCGCGCGGAAGCCGTGGCGTTCGTCGACGGCGATGATGTCTGGCACCCGGAGGCGGGCGCCCAGCTGCTGGCTGCGCTGAGGGGGACCGACGCAGCGGCCGCCTCGGTGAGCAAGGAGCCGTTTCGCGACGGCAGCCCGCCGGCTCTCGACGACCCCACACCCGCCGTCTGGAGCCAGATCGAGCACCGTGACCTGCTGCATGAGAACGTTCTTTCGAAGGCGGGCACGATGTACAGGACCGCTGCTCTGCAGGAGATCGGCGGCTGGCGCGAGGAGCTGCCGATCACGGGCGACCACGACGTGGCGCTGCGGCTCCTTGAGTCCGGGCACTCGATCTTCCTGAGCCCCTGGCAGGGCCTGGGCTACCGGGTATCGGCAGCAAGCATGTCCAGGGACCCCGCCCCCACGCTGACCCAGCAACTGGAGGTCGTGCTACCGCGCTTCGCGCAGATGGACGACAGGCCCGGGGGACGTCGGCACGCCAGGATGATCTGGCTGCGGACGCTCGCGCTGGCCAGCCACGACCATCGCGACCTGACCGACGTGCCACCCCTGACGGACCTGACCACCGAGGTCCCACGTACGCAGCGGGGCCTCGAGCTCCTGGTCCGATCACCGCTCCGTCACGGGCTGGCGGCCGGCTGGCGCGTCTGGCGCGCCCGGTGATGGCACACGCGGGCAACCAGCTCCGCGTGATCGTCGTCGGCGCCGGCGAGGTGGCCGACGCGCACTGGCTGCCGGGCGCGGCGCACCTGCGCGCGCGCGTCGTCGTGATCGATCTGGATCAAAAACGCGCGCGCTCGCTGGCGGAGCGGTCGGGCGCCGCTGTGGACTTCGCCGCCTCGCTGGCCGACGCCTCCCCGGCCGCGGAGGACATCGTCGTGGTGGCCACGCCCCCGGGAAGCCACGGAGCCGTGGTTCGTGAGGCGCTTGGCGCCGGTGCCCGCCGGATCCTCGTGGAGAAGCCGCCGTTCGCGTCCTCCGAGGATCTGGAGGCCACCGCCCGCGTGCTCTCCGGGCACAGGACGGCGGTAGGCGTGGCGTTCATCCGGCGCCTGTGGGGACCGGTGATCACGGCCCGGCGCCTGTACCCACTCTGGCTGGAGCGTCTCGGGGCGCTGGAGCGCGTGCGCGTGACCGAGGGACGCCCCTACGCGTGGCAGTCGCGCGCCGCCGATGAGCAAGGCATCGCCGGCCTGTCCGACATGCTCCTCGACGAGCTGCCGCATCCGCTGGACGCCCTGTTCCGGATCACGGGCTGGTCCGGCCGCCCCACAGGGACCGTAGGCCGAGCGCAGGTCGACCCACTGGACGTCGATGTGCAGCTCGACCTGACGCTGGACGGCGCGTCGATTGCCCTACACGTCCTCGGATCGCGCACCGCGGTCTTGCCCACCGCGCTCGATCTGGGCTTCGAGCGAGGCTCGGTCACGATCGAGATGAGCGCCGGCGGGGGCATCGTCGTGCGCCCCCGCGAGGGCGAGCGCACCCTCATCCTCTGCGACAACGGCGTGGCGGAAGTGGAGGCCATGGTCGCGGAGATGCTGCGCGCCCTGGCGGCTCAGCCGCTGTCCGAGTCCGCCGGGGATCTGGAGGCATGGCGGGGGCCGCTGGCCGTGATCGAGCTGCTGCAGGAGGAAACGTGCCCCGTGTAGTGGTGCTGGGCGCCACCGGGACGGTGGGCCGCGAGCTGGTGCGCCTGCTTGCCGCGCGCGGGGACGTCGAGGTGGTGGCCGTCGGCCGCAACCGGGTACTGCTGGAGCACCTCGAGGCCTCGCTTCCCGTAGAGGTGCTGCGGTTCGACTCCGTGAGTATGCCGGCTTCGGAGCTACCGGCGGCCGACGTGTTGGTCGATCTGACCTTCTCGCTCAACCGTCACCCGCGCTGGGTCACGCGCTCCGCCGAGCGATCCGTGGCCACTCTCCTGGACTACCTGCGGCTGAACGAGGGCTCACGCGTGGTGCACACGGGCACGTTCGCGCTGCTGAACAAGCATCCCGAGCTGGCGGATGAACTCTGCTCGAAGCTGCTTTGGTCGGACTCGTACATGCTCTCCAAGAGCGCTGCCGAGCGCGCCCTTCGCCGCGTCGGCCCGCCGGAGCGCGTGGCTGTGATCCGGCTGGGCAACATGGCTGTCCCGGACATGACGTGGACCACCGCGATCCTGCGAGCAGTCCGCGACGGCGCGGTCAGCGACCCCTCTGTGCTCTTTCGCCCGGCGAACCTGACCGACGCCCGCCAACTGGCCGGCGCGGTGTTCGAGGAGCGAGCGGGTCTCACGTACCTGCCAGAGATGGCGGGATTCACTTGGGGCGAGGTGATCGGGTCGGTCGCGACGTCGACGGGCGGGCATTTCGAGACACCGGCACCGCGGCGCGATCAGGTCACCACGACCGGCTCCGCGCTTCCCGTGGGCACGCTCGTGAACAGGGCCCTGTATGCCGCGCCGCTGGACATGGCCAGCGGCCCGCTGGAGGCGCTGCCCGGTGCCGATCGGTGGCTGGGAGCCGGCCGCGGCCTGGTGCGGCGCACCAGAGGCACGGCGCCCGCCTTCCCCGTTGCTCTGCCCGCGGCCGACACTCCAATCCCGGGCTCCCAGCGGGACGAGACCCGGCTGCAAGCTCTGACGGAAGACCTCACCGCACTGTTCGAGCGCCGAGGCTGGGCGCCGCTCTAGTCAGACCAGCGACTGGTAGACCGCGTCGAGCTCGCCCCAGACTTCGTCCCGGGTCAGACGCTCGGCACGCGCCCTGGCCGCGACACCCAGCCGGACCCGCAGCTCCACGTCATCCAGCAGCCGGCAGGCGGCCTCCGCCACCGGCTTCGGGCTGGCCCGCCGGCACCAGCAGGCCGTCATCGCCGTCGGTGACCACATCCGGAACACCCCCGACGTCGGTGGCCACCACGGCGCGGCCGTTGGCCATCGCCTCCAGCATCGCGTTGGGCATGCCCTCCGACAGCGACGGCAACACGAAGACTGTCGAGCGATCGAAGGCAGCAGCCTTGGCCTCGTCATCCAGCCATCCCAGCCACGTGACCTCGTCACGCTCCTCCAACAGGCGCCTGCCCGCGTCCGGCAGCTCCCCGGGGCCGGCCAACGTGATTTGCACGCCGGGGTGGCGAGCCAGGATCTCAGGCACGGCGGCCAGCATCACATCGCCGCCCTTCGCCGGGTCGTGGAAGCCCCCCACGTACAGGAGGTTCACATGGCCGTTCTCGGGCACCGGCGTGTGCCGCGGCTCGGGCGCCGGATTCGTGACCAGCTCGATCCCGGTCCTCCCAAACCTGCGCTCGACCTCGCGCGCGCCTGCGCTGGAAACGCTGATCACCCGCTCCGGGAGCGCGAACAGCCTGCGGAAGATGGCCCGGCGCAGCCTTCCGAGCCGCTCATCGAACTCCACGATGTCACCCGGTCCGACCCGGAGCTGGAGCACCACCGGCCGCCGCATCAACTTGGCCAACGCCACGCACACGCCCTTGCGGTACCAGCTGCCGCGTACGGCCGCGTGCACGTGCACGATCCCCGGACCGCGGCGCAGGCACCAGCGCGTAAACGACACCAGCGCGGCGGCGAAGACGAGCACACGCTTCGCGCTCCCGTCGTGGCTGCCTCGCCAGGTGGGGATGGCGGACATGTCGTACCGCTCTGCCAGCGGCGAGTTCAGCAACCCCTTGATGCTCAGGCTCATACCGCCCCGACCAGCGACCTTCGGACCGAGGTGCACGACCCGGATCTGAGCCTCGCGGCTCGCGGTCACCGCGTGGCCCCGGACACCCCGCGTGAGCGATCGAAGGCCTCGACCGTCATCCGCAGGCCGTCCTCGAAGCTCACGGTGGGCTCGTAGCCCAGCAGCTCGCGGGCCCTGGTGATGTCAGCCAGAGAGTGCTCCACGTCGCCGGGCCGCGGCGGACCGTGCTCGGCCTGCACGTCGGTACCCATCAAGGAGTTGAGCATCCCGACGAGGTCGTTCAGCGTCTGCGACTCGCCCGTGGCCACGTTGAAGCATTTGCCGCCGGCGTCGGGGGCATCGGCTGCCAACAGGTTGGCCGAGATGGCGTTGTCGATGTGGGTGAAGTCTCGCGACTGCTCCCCGGTGCCGTGGATCATGGGCGACTGCCCCTCACGCAGCGCAGAGATGAATTTGGGGATCACTGCGCTGTACTGCGACAGCGGGTCCTGGCGCTTGCCGAAGATGTTGAAGTAGCGCAGCGACACTGTGGTCAGGCCGTAGACCTTCGACGCAACGTGGCAGTAGTGCTCGGCCGCCAGCTTGGACACCGCGTACGGCGCCGCCGGGCTGACCGGCATGGTCTCGACCCGCGGCAGCCCCGGCAGATCGCCGTAGATGGAGGACGACGACGCGAAGACCACGCGGCGCACGCCGGCGTCGCGGGCCGCCAACAGCACATTGAGGGTGCCGCCGACGTTGATGTCGCTGCTGGTGATCGGGTCCTGCACCGAACGCGGCACCGAAGGCATCGCGCCTTGATGAAACACGACCTCGCAGTCCTTGACCGCATTGTGGACGCGTTCGTAGCTGCGGAGGTCACCCTCTACGAGCTCGATGTCGTCCAGCATTCCTGCCAGGTTCTCGCGCTTGCCGGTTGAGAAGTTGTCCAGCACCCTGACGGCGTCTCCCCGCTCGAGGAGCCGCTCGACGATGTTGGACCCGATGAATCCCCCGCCACCCGTGACCAATGCCTTCATAAGGCTCCATTCCGTGGTGCAATCAGGCTGACACGCAACCGGGAGCCAACGTAACACGGGAGGTTCGAATTCGCGCGGCGCGAGCCGTTCATCGGCCATACCCTGTGGGGGTGCTTCGAACGCCGGAGTTCAGTTCGTGTGCGGGATAGTCGGCCAGGTCAGGCGCGACGGTCCCGTCGATCCTGGCCTCGTGGAGCGCATGTGCCGGGCGCTCGAGCATCGTGGGCCGGACTCCCGCGGCACCCATGTCGACGAGCGGGCGCCGGTCTGGGCATCCAGCGCCTGCGGGTCATCGACCTGGAGGGCGGCGACCAGCCCATCTACAACGAGGACCGCTCCGTGGTCGTCGTCCTGAACGGCGAGATCTACAACTACCGCGAGCTGCGCGACGGCTGCAGCGGGCGCGGCCACCGGTTCGCGCACCGAGGGCGACACCGAGGTCATCGTCCACCTGTACGAGGAGCACGGCGCCGGACTGCGTCGAGCATCGCTGCGACGGCATGTTCGCCTTCGCGCTCTGGGACGACGCGACGCAGGCGGCTGCTGCTCGCCCGCGACCGGGTCGGCAAGAAGCCGCTGTTCTACGCCGCGCGCGGCGGCACCCTGTCGTTCGCGTCGGAGATGACGTGCGCTCCTGCAGGACCGCGACGATCCCGCGCGACGTCGACCGCGCGGCGCTCGACTGCTACCTGCCTACCAGTACGTGCCCGCGCCGCTGAGCGCGTTCGAGGCGCGTGCGCAAGCTCGCGCCGGCCACACGGCTGGTGCTGGAGGACGGCGAGCCTGAGCCTGCGAGCGCTACTGGCGGCTCGACTACGGCCACAAGCACGGCTACGCGACCGACCGCGGAGCTCGGCGAGGCGCATCCGCGAGGAGCCTGCGTCGAGGCGACGCGCCTGCGGCTGCGATCGCCGACGTGCCGCTCGGGCGCGTTCCTGTCGGGCGGGTCGACTCCTCGGCGCGTGGTCGCCGCGATGGCCGAGGCCACTCGCGAGCCGGTGCGGACCTTCTCGATCGGCTTCGACGCCGAGGCGCTTCAACGAGCTCCGCGCACGCGCGCGCAGGTCGCGCGAGCTGTTCGGCACCGAGCACCACGAGTTCGTGCGTCGAGCCCGACGCCATGGCGCTGCTGCCGAACGATCGTGCGCCACTACGGCGAGCCGTTCGCCGACTCCTCGGCGATCCCGAGCTTCCACCTGGCCGAGCTGACCCGCCGGCACGTGACCGTGGCGCTCAACGGCGACGGCGGCGACGAGTCCTTCGCCGGGTACACGCGCTACGCAGCCAACGCGCTCGGCAGCCGGCTCGAGTGGCTGCCGCGGCCGGTGCGCCGCGGCCGGCGCAGCGGTCGCCGGCCGGCTCGGCCCGACCGGGCAGACCGACAGCACCTTCAACCGCGCCCGCCGCCTGGCGAGAGTCCCTGGCCCTGGACGCGCCGGCGCGCTACGCGCGTTACATGGCCCCTTCGCCGAGCGACGCGCGCCGCGAGCTGTACACCGACGAGTACCGCGCCGCTGGTGCGACGACTCGGCGCGCCGGACGCCGTGGTCGCCGAGCCCTGGAACGCGGCTCCGACGGCCGACGCGCTGGTCGACGCGATGCTCGACGTCGACGTCCACACCTACCTGCCGGGCGACCTGCTGGTGAAGATGGACATCGCGACGATGGCCCACTCGCTGGAGGGCCGCTCGCCGTTCCTCGACCACGAGCTGATGGAGCTGGCGGCCTCCATCCCGGCCGACCTGAAGCTGCGCGGGATGGAGAAGAAGGTGGTGCTCAGGGACGCGCTGCGCGGCGTGGATTCCGGACGAGATCCTGGACCGCCCCAAGCGTGGCTTCCAGGTCCCGCTGGTGGACTGGTTCCGCGACGACCTGCGCGACGTGGCGTACGACACGCTGCTGGACCCGGTGGCGATCGACCGGGGAATGTTCCGCCCGGAGGCGGTCCGCGGCCTCTTGGACCGCCACCAGGCGGGCGCGGACAACTCACACCCGATCTGGACGCTGCTGATGCTGGAGCTGTGGCAGCGTGACTTCGTGGACCGCGCACCGGAAGCGGCCCCGTAACCCCTCAGCCGCGGCGAGTGACCTTACGCGCGGCCTTGAGCGCCATACCGGCCATCTGCGATGGGCCCTGGTAGCGCCGCTCGGCCAGCAGCAGCCACGGGCTGATCACGACAACGAACGCTGCCAGCTTGCCTATGCCGATCAGGCCGTCGGAGACCAGCGGCCCAGCTCCCGAGCCTACGAGCTCCTCGATCCCCCAGGCTGCGGCTACCACGTAGAACACTACGAGCAGCAGCTCGCTCATATGCGCGACCACCTCGCGGGCGCTGAACGCCTTCGACAGGGCGTAGCCGGTCATGATCAGGAACGCCATGAGGTAACTGAACACCGTGGCCGCCGCAGCTCCCTCCAGGCCCCACTCCAGGACGGCCACGGCCAGGTAGTTGGCACCGGCGTTGATGGCCAGGCACAGCAGTCCCATCGCTGTCACCCCCCAGCGGTAGCCCGCCGTGACCAGCATCTTGGACGGCATGTTCAGCATGGCCACGAGGAAGCTGCCGGCCACCATGATGTGGATCACGGGGATCGCAGGCGAGAACTCGGGCAGCGTGTGCCTGATCAGCACCGGCACCAGGAAGTAGGCGCCGCCGAGGAACAGCGGGACCAGCATGTAGCCCAGGATGCGCTGGGTATCGACCGCGTAGTGGCGGATGGAGCGGATGTCGCCGGTGTTCGAGAAGGTCTCTGTCATACGCGGGAACAGAGCCGAGCCGACGCTGCGCGGCAGGTGCAGCACGTACCCGGTGACCGAAACCGCCAGCGCGTAGTAGCCCAGCTCCTTGACGCTGATGAAACCGGCCACGATCAGGTTGTCGATGCTCATGAAGAGCAGCCAGATCTGCGCCTGGAGCATGATCGGGAAGCCGAAGCTGATGAGCTCGCGCACCCGGTGGCGGTCGAACCGCCAGGCAAAGGCCGGCCGTCGCCAGCCGGTCAGTCCCATGCGGTTCCAGGTCACGTACAGGCCCGCCATCGCCAGCAGCAGCGCTACGAACATGCCGTAGAAGCCGAACAGCAGGACGGCCACGGTGCCCAGCGTCAGCGTGACCGCAGCCTCCACGATCTGGGAGATCGAAGCTGCGTCGAAGCGCTTGACGGATTGGAAGATGTTGCGCTGAGTGTCCGAGAAGATGCGCAGAGGCCCGGTCAAGCCGAGGATCACGAGGCCGTAACGGATCTCGTCCGGCCAGCCGCTGCCGGCCAGCAGCGCCACGACGGCTACCAGCACTCCCCCCACACCCACCGTCAGGATCGAGAAGGTGCTGCCGGTGTTGGCCACGGCTGCCGCTGTGGCGTAGTCCTGGCGGCCGCGGTGAGCTGGGATCTGTCGACTGGAACCGGCCATCGCGCCCAACGAGGCGATCGTCAGATAGGTCCAGAACGACTGCATCAGCGCCCAGTAGCCGGCGCCCACCGGACCGAGGATCCCCTTCTGCAGCAGCCCGGCCACGAACGTCAGGACCTGCGCTACGTACGTCGCCGTGGTGAACAGCGCCGCGTCCGACGTGGCGCTGCGCACCTTCTCGTTCGGCAGACCCGAGAGCCGCAGGTCGTCGACTTCCACGGAGCCCTCGGCATCCGTCTCGACCAGGCGGGTGGCCATCGGACCGTTAGCCGCCGTGGACGCCACCGGGGGCGGCCGGGCGCCAGAACGGTGCTGGGGTCTTGGCCGGAGCGGCCTCGGGCTGGTCGGTCTGACGCTGCTCTCTCCCGCGGGCATGCCAGGCGCCCTCCAGCGCACCCGTCACCGCCAGCAGGCTGAGCATCAGGGCCGTGATGTTCATCGGGTCGTCAGTACTGGCTCCTGTGAACAGGACGAGGCCCCAGATGACCAGCAGGAGGCGAGCTTGGTCAGCCAGCGGCCAGGCCTGACGCGACAGGCGCCACATCCTGCGCATGATCGCGCCGAAGAACGCCAGGTAGACCACGAGGAGGACCACCCCTCCTTCCACCAGAACCCGCACGATCATGTTGTGCGCCCCGTATCCCCCGCCGGGCACACCGGCCCCGTTCAAAGTCGCCCGCGGGTTCACGAACTCCGTGCTCTTGAGTCCGTGTCCCAGCAGCGGCCGCTCGGAAGCCTTCTCGAGAAGCGTGCTCCAGTTCTTCACCCGCCAGTCGTAGGACTCGTAGCCCCCACCGCTGGCTCGGTCGGACTGCTCGTTGCCGCTGACGGGAAGGGCGCGATGGCGAACGTCCGCCGAGGCCGTCAGCGCCACCGCGAACCCGATCAGTGCTATCACCACCAGCCGCTTCTGGCGTGGCCACGCCAGGATGAACAGGCCGACGACAAAGATCACCCAGCCCAAGCGGCTGTAGCTCTCCAACAACGCGAACAGCATCAGCGCCAAGCCGGGCCACCGCAACCACCCCGGCACCTTCTGCATCGGCCCGAATAGCGTCAGCAGCGCCCCGAAGGCCAAGAACGCCCCGAGCGATACCGGCCCGGTGAACGTGCCCGAGATCCGAGCTACGTCCTCTCCCTCCCTGGCCTGAATGCCGGACAGGAGCTCCGAGATGCCGAAGGCGGCCGGGATGAGCGCGCTCAGCGCTACCACGACGAAGAGCGCCCTGGCCTTCGAAACCGAGGTGGTGACCTGCGCGGCCAGCAGGAACACCGCGATCAATGCCCCCAGCCGGACCAACTCGCTGATCGACCGCGTGCCCAGCGCTCCGCCGAGCTCGAACTCGCCCTGAACGGCGGCCAGGACGCTCATCGCCGTCACGGCCGTCAGCGGGATTGCGCCGGGCACGGAGAAGCGCCGGTGGCGCAGCGCCAGGACGACCGCGGCGATGGCGATGACGAACGCGCCGAGCGCCCCGGCGATGTTGGCTGACGGCACGCCGATCGTGCTGTCCGAGTAGTCGTCCAGCAGGGGTCGCACCACCAGGAACAGGATCAGGAACGCCGCCGGGTACGTCAGCCCGAAAGCGATCAGCGCCGCGACTCCCAGCAGGCCGAACGCCACCCACCAGTCGGGCGACGCGACCAACGCCACGCCGGCCAGGAGGCTGACCACCAGGGCGACCGCGGCCTGAAGCGTGGTGACAGAGCCCGGCCGGAAGGCGGGCGGCGAGTGAGGGAGCACCGAGCGCAGCGGTGCCATGGTCAGCTCGACACCGGTTGGCCGGCGGCCTCGTAGCGCTCGGCGTAGCCATACACCGAGCCGTAGTAGCCGTCGGCGCTGGAGATCCCGTTGATCACCACGCCCAGGAAGTTCACGCCGAGGCTCTCGAGCTGCTTGCGCAGGTGGGCGGCGGCATCCCGGCTGGACACGCCGATCAGGCTGACGACGATCACACCGTCCGTGGCCTTCATTATCGGGATCGCGTCTGAGACCACCGACACCGGGGGGGTGTCGATGACCACCAGGTCGTAGCGCTGCTCGGCCATCGCGATCAGCTGCGCCATCCGATCCGAGCCAAGCAGGTCCGTCGGGTTTGGTGGGATGCCACCGGCGGCGATCACGTCCATGGTGCCGTGCGGCCCGTCGCCATTGGCTGGGTTCGAGGACACGGGGAGCCGAACGACCACGCCTGACGGGTCGGCCCCGTCGGCCAGGATGTGGATCAGCCCCTTGGTGGTCTGGAGCTTGAACTCCTGGACGAATGTCGGACGCCTCAGCTCCGCCTCGATCAGCAGCACACGGTTCCCGGCGTTGGCGTTGGCGGCCGCCAGGTTCCAGGCCACGGTGCTCTTGCCCTCGCCCGGGGCGGCCGAGGTGACCACCACCGAGTTCACGGCGCGGTCGGCCTCGAAGTAGCGCAGGTTGGCGCGCAGCATGTGGAAGGCCTCCATCTCGCCGGGGCCCATTGCGCGTCCCTTCCCGCGCGTGCCGCGCGCCTTGCGCCGGCCGCGTTCCAGCGCCGGGCTGAGCGGGATCGCTCCCAGCGTCGGGCGATTGAACGCCTGCTCGATCTCCGAGGTGTCGCGCAGGCGCCTGTCCAGCACCTCGAACAGCAGCGCCAGGCCGATCCCCAGGAGCACTCCGAGACCCAGGCCCAGGAGCGTGATCGGCAGTGGCCCGGAAGAACTCG
This sequence comes from uncultured Solirubrobacterales bacterium, assembly GCA_963750365.1. Classification (GTDB taxonomy): domain Bacteria; phylum Actinomycetota; class Thermoleophilia; order Solirubrobacterales; family Thermoleophilaceae; genus JAAYBF01. Next base: position 908,398 of record CAVVQE010000002.1, on the reverse strand, counting down.
GCGCCCCGGGAGCGGACGCCCGCTGTGCGATCTCGACGTTGCCGCTGGTAAGTGTGCCGAGAGTGCTCAGCTTGCGGGTCTCGTCCTGGAGCTGGTTGCGCTCCGCTACCAGGTTCCGGATATCGGCGCCGACGCCGGAATCGCCCGCCGCCCTCCGGCTACGCAGCGCGTTGAGACGCCGCTGCACCACGTCCAGGCGGCGCTGCGACCTGTTCTGGGCCTCGCGCACCGTGCGCCGATCGGCATTGCGGCGGAACGCCACGAACTGCTTGGCGTACTCGTTGGCGAGTCGTGCCACCAGGTCCTGTTCGGGGTTCGTGGCCTTGATCGAGAGCAGGTTGGCCGTACCGTCGGCGCTCGTCTCCACGCTCTGGGCAACGGTCCCGGAGGTCACCCCGCTGCCCAGGGCAGCGGCGGTGCGCTTGGCCACCTGGCCAAGCGACGCCAAGCTGACGTTGGTGGCGGATTCGCGCTCCTCGTCCTGTGCGCCCGACAGCCGGAAATCGGACCCGGGGGTGCTGCGAAACAGCACGGACGCCGTGGCGGAGTACTCGTCGTCACGCGAAAGCGCGTAGGCCGCTGCCACACACGGAACCAGGAGCGCCGGGATCAGTACGACTACCCAACGCCGTCGCAGGGTTCGGATGAGAGTTGAGAGCCCGCCCTCTGCGGCGGGCTCGACATCGTTGGCGTTCACTGCTTGGCGGTCCTTCCACGGCGGGTGAGCGACGATTTCCGCCGGGCAGAACGAGCACCCCCTGCCTCGGAAGACCGTGGCCGCTTAGAGGTTTTCAACACCACCCGACCGGCTCCATGGTAGTCAGAAGGGTCAGAACCGCAAGCGCGCCTGATATGCCGGCGCTCAGGAACGTAAGCGGCGAAACAGACCCCGCCTCCGTGGCTCGTTGCGTGCAAGCCACGGAGCGGGCCATCCCTCCTCACCGTCCGCCGCGGCAGGCTCCTGCGCCCGGCGGTCGTCGTCGCCCGCGGGGAACCCTAGCCCTGGCTCGGGCTGATCGGGCTCGTGGCCGGCCACCTCGGGATCCAGTGGTTCGAGCTCGCCCGCCACCGAGGCCGGCCGCTCCCGCAGATCTTCGCCCGCCTTCCCGCCGATCGCTTCGACCAACCGCTGCTCCGCGGCCCGTCGCGCCGATCGCTCCTGCGCCAGGGCCTCGCGGGCCCGCTCCAGCCGCTCGTCGCGTTCCTCGCGGATCTGGCGCAGGGCCTCGTTGGCGGCCACGGCCCGTCGCTCGCTCTCGAGCAACTGCTCGCGCAGCCCGGAGAAGTCGCCCTCAGCCTGCCCGGACACAGCTGCCGGCGGCAGCCGATCGCGCCCGGACGACACCGCTCGGAGAAACTCGTCACCCGGCTGAGCCGTGGGCTTGGACTGCTTGCGTAGCCTCACGAGCAATTCACTGTAGAGGTCGTGCACGCGTGCACGCAACGCTGGCGACACCGGCAACCGGTTCCTATACTGGCGCGGTGACGTCGGGCTCGCAGGTACTGGGGACCCATTCCGTGCTGGGCGGATACCGCTTCGACGCGTTGCTGGCTCGGAGCGCCCCAAGCCTGCTGTTCCGCGCCTCCGGCGTCGAGGCCGGCGAGCAGGTCCTGATCGAGGTCCCGCGCAAGGGCCTCAGCGAGGCCGAAGGCTTCGCAGAGCAGATGCGCCAAACCGCGGTCCGGGCCGCCGAACTGCAACACCCCCACGTGGCGCGCACCGCCGTCACCGGCGTCGAGGATGGTGTGGCCTATGCGGTCAGCCCCGACCCCGACGGTGTCGAACTGACGCCGCTGGTCGAGGGACTGGGTGGCCTCAGCCTGCCGCGGGCCGCCGAAATCGTCTGGCAGGCGGCCGACGGCCTGGCAGCGGCCCACGCCGCCGGCCTCGTGCACGGCACGCTCGAGCCATCCCGGATCCTGGTCGTCCATCGCGATGGCACCGACCACACGCTGCTGACCGGATTCGGCTTCCTCCCACCGCCAGGGTCGGACGGAGGCGCCCGGCGCCCGTTCGGCGTGCCTGCTGCCGCCTTTGCGGCGCCGGAGCAGATCCAGGGGCAGGAGCCCACGCCCGCGAGCGACGTCTTCGCACTCGGGTGCATCCTCTACCACGCTCTGACGGCGGAGAGCCCGGCCGTCGGCCCGAACGAGACCGACATCCTGGAAGCCAACCTCAACCACGCTCCCAGGCCGCTCAGCGAGAGGGCTCCCGAGCTGCCCGGAGAGCTGGACGACGTGATCGCCCGGGCCCTGGCCAAGGATCCAGCGGAGCGCTACCAGTCGATCGACGGGCTCGGAGCGGATGTACGCGCGATCGCCGACGGCAACGCGCCGCGGTCGACCGTCACCGCCCGCAAGGAGGACACCACCAAGCGGTGGGAGCAGAGCATCGCGAGCGGCGCGCACACGTGGTCGCCGTCGAAGCCCGTAATCAGCTGGCCCCAACCCCAGAACGAGGAGGAGGTCCAGGCGCCCGAGCCGGAGCCGATCAGCAACCCGAGCGCGCAGGCCGCGCCCATCTGGCCCCAGCCGAACGCTGGAGAAGTCGAGTCGGACCTCGGCAAGCCGAAGAAGACCAAGCGGCGCAAGCAGTCAGGAGCGCCGGGGCGCGGCCGGGGAACCTGGCGTGCCGTCGCGGCGCTGGCCACGGCCATTGCGGTGGCAGTGCTGACCGTGTTCCTGGTGACCGGGGACGACAACGGCGGCGGGCAACGCGCCTCCGACCCCGCGCAGGCGCCTGCCGATGCCGATCGCAAGCCGGCGCCGCCGGCCAAAGATCGGGCGGCTACCCCGGCGCTGGCCACCTGGCCCCAGCGGGACGCCTACACCGTCGTGGTTTCGGTTTCTTCGGGCGACCGGGCCGCAGCCGCTGCGCCTGCGCGGCGCGCGGCAAAGCTGGGCCTGCGCGCCGGGGTGCTCAGGTCGAACGACTACCCGAACCTGCCGCCCGGCCGGCTGGTCGGATTCGTCGGGGTGTACGACTCGCAGAGCCGCGCAAAGCAGGTGGCTCGCCGGCTACGCGACGAAGGCGTGGCGCGGGCGCCCTACGTCCGGCTCATCCGCGGCTCCGGCTCCTAGCGCGCGTATCAGCGGCCACGGGCCAGGCGGAAGCTGTCCATCTTGATCGCCTGATCGGGGTTGCCGTAGGGGTTGTCAGACCCGCGGTGCCCGAACACATGCACGACCCCGTCGCGCGTCTGCAGAGAGCGGGGGTAGTACTTCGACACGTACTTTCGCTGGCTGCCCGCGAATCGCAGCGGCTGCCAGGTCAACCCGTCGCGCGTGTAGCTCACGCCGGTGGTGGCGATGTCCAGCACCGGTCCCTCACGGGTGGCCAGCAGATCGGGGTGGCCCGAGTGCGGCATCGGCGCCGGCTTCACCGATGTCATCACGAACCGCTTGCCGATCCGCTTGAGAAGCGCCTGCTTTCGCGCATCCTGTTGGTTCTCCTTGACGCGAAGGACGGCGGCCAGGTCGCCGTTGGGCAGTTCGCCCGTGTCCCACTCGCCGCCCTGGAGGTCGCCGACCGCCGCCGGGATTTCGAGTCGGTTGCGCCAGGTGCGGCCCTCGTCGCCGGATACCATCAGCAGGAACTTGCTCGGCAACCTCGTCCGCTCGCGCAGTGGCGTGTCGGCCGGCACGTCCCAGACGTTGCCCGTGGCCACGAGCCTGCCGTCGCGCAGGTACTTGATGCGGGTCAGCTGGTAGGTGCGCTTGCGCGGATCCAGCAGCACCTGGGGCTTGCTCCAGCGCTTGGTCCCGGGCGCGAGCCGCTGCAGGAACGCGGTATGCGGGATCGACTTGTCCTGGCGCAGGTCGTCGCCGTTGACCCGTCGCACGATGGTGCCGTCCTTGAGGGCCATGGTGGCCTGCGCGGTGTAGCCGAACGGCGTAGTCGCCCGGAAGCGCTCCGCCCGGTCGAGGGTCCAGCGCCGGCCACCGTCGCGCGAACGCAGATACTTGGTCGAAAGCGCGAGGCCCCAGAAGTCACGGTTCGGTTCGATCGGCACGCCCGTGCCGTACAGGTCGGCCACCGCCGCAGGCGTGCGAGGCCGCTGCGCCGGGTCCACCGGCCCGGTGGCCTGTACGAACCCAGTCATCATCGTGTCGTCGGGCATGAGCCAGGCGCCCACCCACGCGGTGTAACCCGGCGTCTGCGGAGAGTGGTAGACGGTCGTGCTGTCCACCCGGCCGGCGTGAACAGGCGGCGGCAGCGAAGCCTGCGGCTCGGACGAGTCCCTGGACAGCAGCAGTGCTGCCACGACCACCATCGGGCCGGCGGCCAGGGCCAGCGCGATGAGGACCCGCGCGAGGGGGCTGGGACGGCGGGTCTGCACGGCGACGGACTGTAGGGAACCGGCTTAGCGCCCCGCCGAAGTGGGCTGGGCCTGAGCCGCCTGGTCCTTCTCGTAGTAGCCGTAGTAGCGGCGGCTCTTGTTGGAGAAGTTGGCCACCACGCCCAGCGACCGGCCACCCAGCAATTCGACCTGCTTGCGCAGATCCACGGCCGCCTGACGTGTGGTCTGTCCAACGCCGCCGACCGCGAGCACCCCGGAGACCCGCGGCACCAGGGTCAGCGCGTCGCTCACCGTGACCAGCGCAGGACTGTCGATGATCACCAGATCGAAGCGCCGCTCCAGCTGGCGGATCAGCCATCGCATTCGGTCGCTCTCCAGCAGTTCAGCCGGGTTTGGTGGGAGCGGTCCGCTCGGAAGCTCGACCAGTACTCGCGACTCCTCCGAAAGAGGGTCGTAGGCAATCGGGATTTCCGTAAGGGCGGTATCGGGGTCGAAGCCCGCGAGCACCAGCGAAAGCCCATCCGGGGTAGGCAGAACGCCCGGCTCCTGTTTGCGCAGATCGGCGTTGACCAGGCAGATGGAGTCGCCCATCGACGCCATCGTGATCGCCAGGTGGCGGGCCACGGTGGACTTGCCGTCACCCGGCAGCGGGCTCGCCACCAGGATGGAGCGCACCGGGGAGTCCACGTTGAAGTAGCGCAGGTTGGTGCGCAGGGTCCGGAAGGCCTCGGCTTCCTCACTGAAGCCGACCGTGTTCTTGGCCGCCTCGGCCCGCGCCGACCGGCCCCGTTTGGCCAGTGAGCGGCTGCGCGGGATGTGAGCAAGCGCCGGCAGCCCGTAGATCTCCTCCAACTCGGCCACGTCCTTCACGCGGCGGTCGAGCCCGCGCGCCAGAGGAGCGCCGATGAGCACGAGCAGCATCGCAGCGCCAAGGCCGATAAGGGCATATTCCAGTACGGGGCTCCCATTGGCCTTCGCGGAAGTTGCCGGAGCCAGCAGCGTGGCCGCCGGCGGCCGCGCCGACGGCGGCTGCACCAGCCCCGCCGCGGGTCCATAGGCACGGGCGTACGCATCGGCCCTGCGCACGGCGACGGACGCCGAGTCGCCGCTGGCACGAATCACGAGCGCGTTCGCGTCTCCCGCGGTGTCCACGTTTACAGCGCCAGCTATGTCATCCACGCTGCCGCCCGCGGTCCGGGCGGCTCTGGCTGCCACCGCGCGGCTGGTCAGCAGCGTGCGGGCAGTCGCCACGTCGCGTGCGTCCAGGGCACGGCCGCGGTCGCTCGAGTTGGGCCCAAGCAGCAGCGTCGTAGTGGCCTCGTGATCCCCCCCACGCACCACGGCCACGGCCATCGCCGCGGCGGGCAGCGCGATCAGAACCATCAGCACCACCAGCGCGTGTTGACGGAGCGCAGCACCCAGCCGCTGGACACCGTCGGGCCGGGTGGCTCCCCCCATGAACCGAGGCGGGTGCATCCCGTTGTCGTTACTTGGAGAGGAGGGCATGCTGGCCGGCCGCCAGCGTAGCCCCTCGCCCCGCGAACTGCCAGTTGCCCCCTGCGTGGCGCCTCGGGTCGGCGCTCAGACCGGGCGGAGGAGGTCGTGCTCGCGTAGCAGCGACACCGTGGCCTCAAGCTCCCATACCGGCCGTTCCACTCGATCGGCAGCCGCCAGGAGGTCCGCGCTGCCGTCGCAGTAGTTGAGCAGGAACATCATGTCCCGCTTGGCCTGCTCGTTCACCTTGGCGCCGCCCTGTCGTGGCGTAGAGCCCGCGGGAGCCCAGTTGGGGCTCGCCCTCAGCCACCGTCACCCGGTAGGTTCGGCCGCTTCCAGCGTTTCCATGACGCGGTGGTACATCCGCAGGCTGTCCGCCAGCGCCTGGGGGGTCACCAGCTCGAGGTCGTCCAGCGATGTGTGGTACTCGGGAAACTCGAAGTAGGGCGTGCGCATCAACGAGCCAACGGGCAGATCGAAGCCCGGAGAGCAGTACTGGCGCTCATCGCTGCAGGGTGGGTAGAAGTCGACGACTCGTAGGCTCCCCGCGTGGCTCGAGGACGTGCAGCGCCGCGCGGTCCGCCAGCGTGTCGCCCTGTCGCGAGAGCTTGTAGGTGAAGCGCCCGGGGTCGCCGATGCAGGTCACCACGAAGCCGGCCACCAGGCGCTCACGCAGCCGCTGGCCAAAGCGCGACAGGTAGCTGATCGCCCCGATCGTCTCGGGCAGCGAAAAGCAGCGGTAGGTGAACCGCGGCGGATCTGCGCGCCGGCGCAGCAGGTCGGCCAGCTGCGCCACGACCATCGGGCCCGGACAGCTCGTTGTTGGCCATCGAGGGGTGGCAGAGATAGGTGGAGAGCAGCACCTCCTGGTCGGTCTGCCCGGGCACGATGATCTCGCCCAGCTCCATGATCCCTCGGGAACCAGATCGGAGTCGATGTGAACCTCGTACGCGCCCGGGACCAGCTCCCGGCGCTGGCGGTCCGTCAGGCAGAAGCCCCAGGCCCGGTCGTAGTAGCTGGTCCGATAGGGAATCGCGTCGGGCTGGTCGGGCAGGCTCCACAGGTGCTCCTGCAGGTCGTCCAGATCCAGCACGCGCATGCACAGGCTCGCTGTAGCTGACCACGTGCAGGTTCGAGTCGGCCATGTCGATGACCTTCTGGCCGTCGGGACCCTTGACCCACGCCTCGCGGATATGCCATTCGGGCGGCACCGTCCAGTCCAGCACCTTCTGGCCGGACGCGAACCGATGGCGCTCGATCGGCCCGTGCGCATCCTCGATCATCTGCAGGCTGTCGCGAAAACCCGGACCCGCCAGGCTCCTCGTGATCGGCCACAGCCGTTCCGCCAGGCGGTGCATCTGTTCGCCCCGCTCCGCGTAATCGATCACCCCATCGCTCAAGCGGATCCTCCGTAACGGCGCACAAACGCGTCCACGTCGTAGAAATCGGGCAGACGTTCCCGAATGGTCTCGTCGTCCCACTCGGTCCATGGGATCGCCGCGAGGGCGCGCGCCTGGTCCTGGGTCAGGCGCGCCCGCATGGCACGCGCGGGGACGCCCACGGCCACGGTGTAGGGCTCCACATCCCGCGTCACCACGGCACCGGCGCCCACAACGGCTCCCCGCCGCACCCTCACGCCCGGCATGATCACCGCGTTGGCGCCGATCCAGACGTCGTCCTCGATCACCACGGGGTGGTTCAGCGGATCACGGATGTCGACGCGGTCGGCGGGCAGGATGCCCCTGTTGGCCAGGTATAGAAAGCCGTGGGTCGAGACGAAGGTCGTGGGGTGCTGAGAGCCCCCGATCCGCACGCCGTCGGCCACGCTGCAGAAGGCTCCGATGGTGGTGCCGGGCGCCACCCGGCCATCGATCGTGAACACGCCGTGGGACTGGCGACCGACGGCGACGCCGTACGCACGCTGCATGAGTGCTCGTGTATGAGAGTCGGCGCGGTCGTCCACGCGTCGGATGAGCTGGAAGAGCGGCCGGCGCAGCAGGGGCTCGCCCGTGGCCTCGAACGCGGCGATCAGCATCCGCACAACCGCTGCCTTGACCAGCCGCCTCATCCTGCGGCCACCGGTGTGCCTGGTCCCATTGTCGATACTTGAGAAGGAGGCATGCTGGCCGGTCGCCAGACTAGCCCCTCCTCCCTACCGCCGCCAAAACCCACCATGATCGACCTCCACTGCCATCTTCTGCCCGGAATCGACGACGGGCCCCCTGAGATGCGAGGCTCCGTGAGCCTGGCCGAGCGCGCCTTGAACGACGGCGTCACGGTCATCGCGGCCACGCCGCACGCACGGGAGGATCACCCCGGCGTGGTCCCGGGCCAGCTCGCGGCCCGCTGCAACACACTGCGGGATGAGCTCGGCCGGCAGGAGGTGCCGCTCGAGGTCGTGTCGGGCGCGGAGGTCGACCTGGGCTGGGCGCTCGGCGCCTCTGAAGAGGACCTGATCGCCGTGACTTATGGCGGCCGCGGCACCGACGTGCTCGTGGAGACGCCCTACGGACTGCTTCCCCCGGGATTCGAGGATCGGCTGCACGACATCTTCGCCCGGCGCGGCATCAGGGTCCTCCTCGCTCACCCTGAGCGCAACCGGCTGTTCCAGAGCAGCCCCAAGCGCCTGGGCACCATTCTCAGCCGTGGGATCTGGCCCAGGTCACCGCCGACGCCCTGTCTCAAGGCAAGCGCACCCCGAGCGGCAGGCTCGCGCACGCGATGGTGGCCGAGGGCGTGGCCCAGGTCATCGCGAGCGATGCCCACCGCGCTGGCGGACGCGGCTTCGCTGCGGGACGCCCTGGACGCCGTTCCCCGCGCCGATCAGGCACGCGCGCGCTGGATGGTCGAGGACGCACCTGCCGCGATCCTGGCCGGCGAGCCTCTGCCCGCCCCGCCGCAGGGACGACGCCGCATGCTGCGAAAACGCTTCGGGTGACGTATATTGGCCCGGTGATCTCCCGTTCGCCTCTCTCTTCCCGCGTTCGCCGGCCGCTCGTTGCCGCGCTGGCCGCGGTCTGTTTGAGTGGCGCCGGCGCCGCCCCAGCGCTGGCCCAGGACTCGCTTCCGGACCCGAACAAGTCCGAGAGCTCGACGCCCGCGACCAAGACCGCCGAGAACAAGAGCTCCGATCTGCCCACCACAGGCATCGAGACCAGCTGGCTGGTGCTCGCCGGGGTGGCTCTTCTGGGCGCCGGTGTGGCCGTTCGCCCCGCCGCCCGCCTGCGCCGCTCCTACCGCACGGACACGTGGGAGCAGCTCGTGCGGTCCGGCTACTAGCTCGCCGGAGGTTCCACCTCGGTCACCGCGTCATCGTGCGCCCTGGCCAGCCCGTCGAGCCTGGCCTGCTCGCGGATCGACGCCGCCTCGGCGCGTGCGCGCGACATCATCTCGGCGATCACCGCGTTGGTGTCGGCCATGACCATCTTGCGCACGCCCTCGATCTGAGCGGCGGCCTGGGTTCGCAGCAGCTCGGCCTCGGCGCGGGCGTTGGCCAGGATCTGCTCTGCCTCAGCTCGCGCGGAGGCCAGGATGGCCTCCGCGTCTGCTGCCGGCCCGGGCTCCGGCTGCTCAGCCGGGGCCTCCGGCTCAGCCCGTCGGCGTGACCCGATATGCATCGAAGACGGACTCGATGTTGCGAAGCCGGCCGATGCAGGCCTTCAGCGACTGCAGGTCACCGACCTCGACGACGAAGCGGTTCTTGACCATCGGATCGACGGTCGTGCACCGCGCCTCCAGGATGTTCACGCCCGTCTCCGCGAAGGTCCTGGAGAGGTCCTCGAGGAGACGCGTTCGGTCCCAGCCGTCCACCTCGAGCTCGACGCGGAAGGAGGTGCCGCCGCCGCCCTCGCCGTCCCAGGAGACGTTCGTGAAGCGCTCGGGATTCTTCATCAGCGCCTTGGCGTTGGAGCAGTTCTCGTGGTGGATCGTGATGCCCTTGCCCAGCGAGATGTAGCCCACGATCGGGTCGCCGGGCACCGGGCGGCAGCACTTGGCCAGGCGCAGCACCACGTCGTCAGCCCGTCGACGGTGATGCCGTAGCTGGACGAGGAGCCCGTGGGCTGGGACTGCTTCTCGCGCTTGGAGGTCAGGTCGGCGACGGCGTCGTCGATGTCGATGGCCGCCTCGCCCGCGCGCAGGCGCGCCATGACCTTCTGCGTGACCACCTTGGCCGAGACCTTCGACTGCGCCGAGCGCGATGTAGAAGTCGTCGGCCTTGCGGAAGCCCATCTCGCGGATCACGTCGGCCAGCAGCGGCGAGCCGGCGATCCGCTGCGGCGGCAGGCCCTGGCGCTTGAGCGCCTCCTGGAGGATCTCGCGGCCGGTGCGCTCGGAGTCCTCGCGGCGCTCGGCCTTGAACCAGGCGCGGATCTTCGACTGCGCGCGCGTGGTCTTGGCCAGCGACAGCCAGTCGCGCGACGGGCCGCGCTCCTTCTTCGAGGTGAGCACCTCGCAGATGTCGCCGGACTCCAGCTCGTACTGCAGCGGGACGATCTTGCCGTTGACCTTGGCCCCCACGCAGCGGTGGCCGACGTCGGTGTGCACCGCGTAGGCGAAGTCGAGCGGCGTGGCGCCCGCGGCCAGCGACTTGACCTCGCCGCGCGGGGTGAACACGAAGACCTCGTCCTCGAACAGGTCGGCCTTGAGCGTCTTGGCGAACTCCTGCGGGTCCTGACATCTCCTTCTGCCAGTCCACCAGCTGCTTGAGCCACTCGACCCTGTCCTCGGGCGCCTTGCTGCCGTCCTCCTTGTACATCCAGTGCGCGGCGATGCCGTACTCGGCGGTGTCGTGCATCTCCTGGGTGCGGATCTGGATCTCCAGCGGCCGTCCCTCGGGCCCGATGACCGTGGTGTGCAGCGCCTGGTACATGTTGAACTTGGGCATGGCCACCCAGTCCTTGAAGCGGCCCGGCAGCGGCTTCCACAGCGAGTGGATCACGCCGATGGCGCCGTAGCAGTCCTTGACCGAGCCCACGAGCACGCGCATGGCGGTCAGGTCGTAGATCTCGTTGAACTCGCGGCCCTTCTTGGTCATCTTCGAGTAGATCGAGTAGAAGTGCTTGGCGCGGCCGGAGATCTCGGCCTCGATGCCCACCTCCTCCAGCTCCTTGCCCAGGTAGTCGCCCGCCCGCGTGACGTAGCCCTCGCGCTCCTCGCGCTGCTGGTTGACCAGCCCCTTGATCTCGTTGTACTTGCGCGGGTGCAGGGTGGCGAAGGCCAGGTCCTCGAGCTCCCACTTGATGGCGTGGATGCCCAGCCGGTGCGCCAGCGGCGCGAAGATCTCCAGCGTCTCCTTGGCCTTGTCCTGCTGCTTGTGCTTCGGCATCGCGGCGATCGTGCGCATGTTGTGCAGCCGGTCGGCGAGCTTGATCAGGATGACCCGGATGTCCTGGGCCATGGCCACCATCATCTTGCGGTAGTTCTCGGCCTGGCGGTCGTCGCGGCTCTGGAAGGTGATGCCGGTGAGCTTGGTCACGCCGTCGACCAGCGTGGCCACCTCCTCGCCGAACTCGCGCCTCGACCTCGTCCAGCGACGCGCTGGTGTCCTCGACGGTGTCGTGCAGCAGCGCCGCGCACAGCGTCTCGGTGTCCAGGCGCATGCCGGCGCAGATCTTGGCCACGCCGACGGGGTGCACGATGAAGTCCTCGCCGCTGGCGCGGCGCTGGTCGGAGTGGCGCTCGCACGCGAACGCGAACGCCGCCTGCACCTGCTTGCGGTCGACGGCCTCGGTTGCCTGGCTGGCGTGCTCCTCGACCACCGCGAACAGGTCACCGAGCAGGACCTGTTGATCGTCGGTCAGCGAGCGCTGGCGGGGCATCGTGGCCGTGCCCGCGCCGCCGTTGCCGGAACCGTTGGCCGACGCGGCCTTCGAAGCCTGGTCGACTGGCTTGTGGGCGAACGCGCCGTCGCCCCCGGACCCGTTGCCAGCGCCCTTGCCCGAGCGACGGCGGCGCGACTTGCGGGCCGGCTTCTCGCCGTCCGTTGTCGCTGCTTTCCGGCCCTTCTCCGAGCCGGCCGATCTGCCGACCTTGGCCATGGCCTGAGTGTAGACCGGGTGGGGGCGGAGACGCTCGCCCTGAGAGGCGCCCCTCAGAGCCCCTGACGGCCGAGCACGAACGCCACGGTCCGCAGCAGCAGCTTGGTGTCACCCCACAGCGACCAGTTGGCCACGTAGAGGTAATCGAGCTTGACCATCTCGTCCAGCGGGATACGCGACGACCCGAGCACCTGCCAGGGGCCGGTCATCCCGGGCGTCAGGTGCAGGCGATGACGGTCCCAGCCACAAATGCGGGCATCCTCCTCGTCGACCAGCGGACGCGGGCCGACCAGGCTCATCTCGCCCCGGACCACGTTGATCAGCTGGGGCAGCTCGTCCAGAGCCGTGCGCCGCAGGAAGCCGCCGACCCTGGTCACACGCGGGTCGTCTGCGATCTTGAACAGCCCTCCGGCCTCGTTGAACTCCAGCAGCGAGTCCTTCATGTCGTCCGCGCCGTCCACCATCGAGCGGAACTTGAGCATGCCGAACGTCTCGCCCGTCTTGCCGATCCGCCGCTGGCGGAAAAGCACCGGGCCACGCGAATCCAGCTTGATGGCCGCAGCGATCATGAGCATCAGCGGCGTCACCAGGACCAGCCCGGCGAATCCGGCGACGATGTCGAAGCCGCGCTTGACCAGCCGCGATGAACGCGTCAGCCCGAAGCGGGCCACGCCCAGGACGCGGAGGCCGTCGACGTCGTCGACGATCACCGACGAGCCGACGATCTCCAGCAGGCGCGGCAGGACGCTCACGTTCAGGCCCATCGCCTTGACCGCGCGCACCAGGTTGAGCACGTCGCCATGGTCAGTGCTGCGGGGGGCCACGATCACGCGCTGGATGTCGTGCTCGGCCGCGACCTCGGCAAGAGTCTCGAGCGGCACCTCCTCCTCACCGATCCTGGCCGACGTGATCTGCGCCACGACCTCGGCGTTCACGCGCTCGCTCTCCTTGATTTTGGTGCGAGCGCGCTCGCACGCCTCGAAATCTCCCAGCAGCAGGCAGCGCTCGGGCGGCGATGTGCGGCGCGCGAAGCCGCGTGCGACCACCCGTGCGCCGACCAGGCACAGGAAGGCGCTTGCCCACAACCCCGCGAGCTGGTCGCCGCCGACCTCACCGAGCCCCAGCGGCCGCTCGGCCACCGCCAGCGCGAGCGCGAACAGCGTGGCCAGCTGGAAGAGCTTGGGGGCTTCCTCGAGCGTTGACTTGCGCAGCACCAGCTCGTCGCGGTCGTACAGTCCCAGCAGCTTGCTGATCAGGACGATCAGCGGCAATCCGGCGGCCACGGCCACCGGAAAATGGTCGCCGCGGCCGAGCAGGGGGAGGCAGACCGCGGTGGCTGCGGCCGCGGCCACGACGTCGGCCATGGCGAGCACGCGGCGGTAGCGGTGGTTCAGGGCGAGGCTGCGCCGTCGTCCCTCGCTGCCGCTGAGCGTTGCCGCCGCGACCCATTCCTCGGACGTTCTGGCCTCATGAACGGGCTGCCGCCGCCCCCACGAGAATCCTCGCGACACCGCGGTCCCGGACGCGCTCGCACCTTCTCGACTGTCATCGAACATCTGATCGCCTGCCTTGCCCACCGGGTCGGTAACGCACGCCCCCACCTTCACCAACGGTCGCCGAATCGACCAGCAAGCGGTTACGCAACGGACAACCCCTGCACAAGACACCGCGAGCGCGCCGACGATGCGGCTTTTAGCGGTGGAAGCGCATCTGGCGCGAACGCCCGGGGCGCCGTAGGTGCTTCAGCGGCCGCGTTAGCAGCCACGTGCAGAGGACCAGGTTCGACGCGAACCACGAAGTGACGATCCATATGAGCAGTTCGGAACTCAAGTGCCCTCGGCCTCGCAGATCTTTTACCCCCTCCCCCGGTCGGAACGAACCACCACCGGCGGCCGATCCCGCACGCTGCGCGGATCTCGCCGCGCGATGGCGCGCGCCGGGCCGGCCGCCTGGGTCCCCAATGCGAGGCCGTTCTGAGCTAAGCGGCTTGGGCGATCCCCGCCCCGAGGTACCGCTCAGCCGCGGCCAGCCGCTCACGGTAGGCGCGGAACGCGGGCGAGCTCTCCAGGGACGTGCGCTGGCTGGACACCACGAGCACCTGACGCGCGGCGGCGTCCACCTCGACCAGCCCGGCCTCGGCCAGCACCCGCAGCATGCGGCCCGCCAGGTGACCGCCGCGCGGGTGGGCGCCCGGCCCTCGGAGGGCGGCCTCCAGCTCGGCGCCGTCCAGCCCGCCGTGCTGGCTGAGCGCGGGCCACAGCTGTGCGAGCGGGGTCCGCAGGTCCAGCTCGTGGCGCCAGTAGCCCAGCGCGAAGTCGGCCTCGCCGGGCCCCCAGGCCAGCTCCGCGAAACCGGTGCCGGGGGCGCCGGCCAGCAGTTCTAGGCCCTCGGTGACCGGCGGTGGGTCCATCGCCAGCAGGTGCGTGTAGGGATCCGCCAGCTGCGGCGCCCGCCCCAGCGCATCCCAGGAGCAGACCGCCAGGCCACCCGGCGCCATGGCGGCGATCGTGCGCTCCAGCCCCGCGCGCCGGCGCCCGATGTCGGCCACCACCAGCAGCACCGCGGCGCCGCTGGTGAGCAGATCGCCGGCCACCCCGGCAAGCCCCTCCCCGTGGCGCTCGCGCAGCGCACGAGCAGGGCGCGGGGCCGCCGCCGGCGGCTCCGGCCACCAGCGCGCCGGGTCGTCCGCCAGCTCGGCGATCGCGCCGTCCCAGAAGCCGGCCGCGCCGACCTCGCGCAGCGTGCCCGCTACCGTCGGGCTGAGCGCGCGCAGCAGCACGCGCGCCTCCACGGCGCCGTTCCAGCGGTTTTGCTCGAGGCTGACCACGACGTCCTGTGGGCACGCGCCCGCGGCGGCCAGCGAGCGCTGCGAGCGCCGGAACGCGACGCCGCGCGCGCGGGCGCCGCCGCCCACCAGCGAGAAGCGGGCGTGCTTTCGCTCCTCCCCCATCGCCGTCACGTGCTCGATGCCGGCCGCGGGCACCAGCAGTCGCGGCGCGGGATTGGCCGAGCCGAACGGGCCGAGGCGCTCGAGCTCCTCGGCGGTGTCCAGCGTCAAAGCGCCTCCGGGCACGACCGCGTCGACGCGCTCGGCCGGCGTCAGGTCCGCCGGCGCCAGCGCGGCGCCCGCGTGGGCGGCCAGAGCGGCGCGGAAGTCGCCGACGCGCGCGGTCTCGATTTCCAGCCCCGCCGCCATCCGGTGGCCTCCGAAGCGGGTCAGCAGCGCGGCCGAGGCGGCCAGTCCGGCGTGCAGGTCGTAGGCGCCGATGCTGCGCCCCGACCCGCGACCGGACTCGCCGTCCAGCGCGATGACCACGGCCGGGCGCCTGAAGCGCTCGACCAGGCGCGAGGCCACGATGCCCACCACGCCGGGGTGCCACTCCTGGCCGGCCACGACCAGCGCGGCCTGGTGCAGTTGCGGCGCGCACGCGGCCTCGGCCGCGTGCAGGATCCGCTGCTCGGTCTCGCGCCGGTCGCGGTTGAGCCGGTCCAGCTCGCGGGCCACCTCGCTCGCGCGCTCGCCGTCGTCGGTCAGCATCAGCTCCAGCGCGGCGTCGGCGCGCTGGAGGCGGCCGGCCGCGTTGATCCGCGGACCCAGGCGAAAGCCCGCCGACTGGGCGTCCACGTCGCCCGGCTCGAGCTCGGCCACCGCCATCAGGGCCTTCAGACCCGGCTTGCGGGTGGCGGCCAGCGCCGCCATGCCCTGGCGTGCGATGCGGCGGTTCTCGCCCCGCAGCGGCACCATGTCGCACACGGTGGCCAGGCCGGCCAGGTCGAGGTCGTCGTCGGCGCGCGCCGGGTCCTGGCCCGCCGCGCCGTACAGCGCCGCCGACAGCTTGAGCACCACCCCCGCGGCGCACAGCTCGCCCGCGGGCCCCTCGAGCCCGTCGGGCCCGAGCGCCGGATGCACCAGCGGGCAGTCCGGAAGATCGGCGCCGGCCCGATGGTGGTCGGTGACCAGCACGTCCATCCCCAGCTCGCGCGCCCGTGCCACCTCGGCGACCGAGGTCACGCCGCAGTCGACGGTGATCAGCAGCGCGGTGCCCCAGCCTGCGATCTTCTCGACCGCGTCGACGCCCAGCCCGTAGCCCTCGGCACGGCTGGGCAGCTGCCAGGCAGGATCGGCGCCCAGCTCGCGCAGCGTGCGCACCATCATCGCCGTGGAGCAGACGCCGTCCACGTCGTAGTCGCCGAACACCAGGATGCGCGAGCCGGCCGCGACATGGCGCAGCACCAGCTCGCACGCCGCCGGCGCGCCGGGCAGATCGGTGGGCTCGGTCCGAGCGTCGGCCGCCAGGAATTCGCGCGCCGCCGCCAGCTCGCCGTAGCCGCGGCGCACCAGGATCGCGGCCGCCGCAGGTCCAAGCCCGAGCGCGTCGGACAGCGCGGCGGCGGCCACGCTGTCGTAGGGCTCTGTGGTCCAGGCAGGGGCCGACACGTCTGGGGCCATCGTGGCCTGTGCAGGGGACGGAAGGGCCGGGTTCGCCCCGCCGACGCCGCACTAAGCGCAGAACGCCGCCAGCCGGTCGCCCTCCTGGTCCACCAGCTTCTGGCCCTGCACCTTCAGCGCGTGCAGGTTGGTCTGGCTGGCGTCGTCCATGTCGTCGTTGCCGATGTCCAGCGTGGTGGTCAGGCGCAGGTAGCGCTCCGCCCCCATCATCTCGCGCAGCTGGTAGTCCGTCGCGTCGCTGACCCCGTCCATGACCACGTCGATCACCGGCCGGGCCCACTCCAGCAGGCCCCAGCCCTTGGCGTCGTCGTAGCGGATCGGCCGCGTCAGCTCACCGGTGCCCAGCGAGAGCAGCTTGGCGTCGGCCGGGACGCCGCCCGCGCTGGCCTCGGCCCACGCGCACATGGCGGGGTTGTTGGCGAACACACCGCCGTCCACCAGCGCGTAGTAGCCGACGGGCTCGCTGGTCTCGAGCTTCAGCGGCTCGAAGTAGGTGGGCGCGGCCGACGTGGCGCGCGCCACCTGCCGCAGCGGGAAGTCATAGGCCGGATCGGTGACCGCCTTGCGGCTCTTGAAGAAGAACGGCTGGCGGCTCTCGAGCTCGTAGGCCGTCACGATCACCGGTGCGAGCGCCTCGCTCAGGCGGCGGTCGCCGAAGTACTGCTCCAGGACCGCTTCGATCCCCGCCTGCGGGTAACGCTCCTCGACGGTCCCCTCGACCGAGCGGATGCGGTGCCACACCGAGCGCGAGAAGATCTTCGGGCCCTCCCGCTCGTACAGGTCGACCAGGTCGCGCGCGCTCCACGCCGGGCCGTCGTCACCCGGCAGCGTCAGCGCCAGCGCGATGATCCCGCCGGTCGAGGTGCCGGCCAGCAGGTCGAACTGCTCGGCAACCCGCTTGCCCGTGACCTCCTCCAGATGGGCCAGCACCATCGCCGGGATGATCCCCCGTATCCCACCGCCGTCGATGGAGAGGATGCGCTGCATCACAGGCACCGTAGCGCGAGCGGCGCGGCGGCTCTAGAGCACGTCGGGCAGGTGCTCGTCCTCGCGCGACGAGCCGTAGAACCAGGACGCCGCCAGCGCCAGCACGGCGCCCGGGATGGCCTCGAGCGCGGCGCTCAGATGGGTGTCGTTCTCGCCCGGGATCGTGAAGCCCGAGACGGCGAAGCCGAACACCACCGCGCCCACGGTGGCGACCAGGAAGGCGCCGACGATGCCGCCCCAGAAGCGGTCGGGGAAGAACACCGCGAAGTGCCACAGGGCGATGCCCATCATGACCCAGACGACCATGCTCATGAGCTATCTCCTCCCATGCTTCTTGCGGGCGCGGTTGCGTGCACGGCGGGCCTTGGCGGTGGCCGCCGGGTCTTCCTCGGTGACCACGGGGTCGCTGGCGGGCACGGGCGTGGGCTCGCCCTCGGGTTCGGGTTCGGGTGCCTTCTTCTGAGGCTTTGCGGTTTTGGCGGGCGCCTGGACCGCTTCGGACTCCAGATCGGCGTCGCCGATCGTGCCGCTGGCGAACGCGGGCACCATGCCGTTGTGCTCAGCCATGATCGCCCGCCGGCGGCGCACGTAGACCGGCTCGCGCTCCTTCCAGAGCGTGAGCACCGGCGCGGCGATGAAGATCGACGAGTAGGCGCCCGAGGCCACGCCAACGAGCAGCGCGAACGCGAAGTCGCGCAGGGTCTCGCCGCCGAAGATCATCAGCGCGGTCACGGGCAGCAGCGTCGAGAAGCTGGTGACCAGCGAGCGCACGATGACCTCGGTCATCGAGCGGTTGACGATCTGGGAGAACGCGGCCCGCGGCATGCGCGGCACGTTCTCGCGTATTCGGTCGAACACGATGATCGTGTCGTACAGCGAGTAGCCCAAGATGGTCAGGAGCGCCGCGACTGTCGACGTGGTCACCTCCCGGCCGAAGATCGAGTACACGCCTGCGGTTATGAGGATGTCGTGAGCCAGCGCGATCAGCACGGGCACGGCGAACTTGGCCTCGAAGCGAAGCGCGATGTAGATCGAGATCAGCAGCAGCGACGCCAGGACCGCGATCACCGCCGTGTTGGCGATCTGTTTGCCGAACGTCGGCCCGATCGAGCTGGCCGTGAAGTCCGCCTGCGTGACCCCGAGCCGGTTGTCCAGCGCGGCGCGCACCTGGCGCACCTGGGCCGGCTCCAGCGTCGCCGTCGAGATCTGGAAGACGTTCTTGCCCAGATCGGGCTCGTCGACCTTCTGGATCTTCGCGTCGCCGTAGCCGAGCGGAGCCAGGGTGCTGCGCACCTGGTCGACCGACGCGGCGCTCTGGACCGGCGTCTTGATCCGGGTGCCCGACTCGAAGTCGATTCCGAACTTGATCCCCGCACCGGCGATGGCAAGCGCGCCGATCACCAGGATCAGGCCCGAGCTGGAGAAGAAGATCCGCGCCTTGCCGACGAAGTCGAAGTGCGTGAAGCGCTGCTTCTCGGAGGTGGCGCCGATGGCGAAGCGCGACCCGATCAGCCGGGTGCGCGCCATCGCGCCGAGGATGGCCGAGGTGGCCAGCACGGCGGTGAACAGCGAGACGATCACGCCGATACCCAGCGTGAACGCGAAGCCCTTGATCCCGGCCGTGGCCAGCGTGAACAGGATGAACGCCACGCCGATGGTCACGACGTTGGCGTCGATGATCGTGCGCAGCGCCTTCGCGTAGCCGTTGGAGATGGAGGCCGGGATCGACCGCCCGGCTCTGGCCTCTTCCTTTATTCGCTCGAAGATGACGATGTTGGCGTCGGCCGCCACCCCGAGCGTCAGGATCAGGCCCGCGATGCCCGGCAGCGTGAGCGTGATCGGGATCAGCTTGACCAGCGCGAACAGGAACACCGCGTAGATCCCGAGCGCCACGGCCGCGACGCCGCCGAGCACGCGGTAGAAGACCAGCAGGAACAGCACCGTCAGGGCCAGGCCCACCCCGCCCGCCAGCAGGCCCTGGTTCAGCGCCTGCTGGCCAAGGGTGGCCGAGACGGTGGTCTGTGAGACCAGCTTCAGCTCGATCGGCAGCGCGCCGATGCGCAGGCTCTCGGCCAGGTCCCTGGCCTCGGTGTTGCTGTCCAGCCCCGTGATCTGGGCGCCGGTCCTGCCGTCGATGCCCTCCGGGTTCTCGAAGAAGTCGATCGTGGCCAGCGAGACGATCCGGTTGTCCAGCGTGATGGCGAATCGCTGGAACGCCTGCTCGCGCTGGCTCTTGGGGGTGCCCGGCGGCAGGATGATCTCCGAGCCGCGCTGCGCCTCGCGCTTGGTGGCGCGCGCGAATGCCTCGCGGCCCTTCTTGGTGAACTCCATGCTCACCGCCGGCCCCTGGCTGGTGTCGCCGCTGACCTCGGGGTTCTTGATGTCCGAGCCCGACAGCTCGGAGTCGTCCTCGAGCACGTAGAAGTTCTGGACCGTGTCCGGCTGGTTGGGCTGGCGCTGGGCCTCGATGACCACGATGCCCTGGGGCACCTTCAGCACCTGGCTGCCCTTCGGCGGCCCGCTGTTGCTGCTGACCTGTTGCTGGTCCTGCCCGGGGCGCTGGCTCTTGGCGTTGCCCACGGGCACCGCGGCCAGCTGCTTCTCGCACTCGCTGCCCTTGGGGATGTCGGCGCCGGACCGCGCCGGACCCTTGACGCCCTCGAAGTCGGCCAGCAGCTCCTTGCAGTTGCTGTCGGGGCCCGCGATCAGCCGCTTGTCGGGGCCGAACAGGTAGTACTCGGCGCGGCTGGTGTCGTTGCGCCGGTCGTAGTAGGCCTGGATCTTCTTCTGGTCGCCGCCGAAGCGCTGCTCGATCTCCTTCGACGGCCCGCCCGACGGGATGTCGTTCGCCTCGGCCTTTGGCTTCGACTTCGAAGCCAGCGTGACCGCGTTGAACAGCGCCTTCGAGCCGCTGAACGGGCTGTCGGGGCCGCGGTCGCCCTCGGTCAGGACGTTGGGCTCCCAGTCGTAGAACTGCAGCTGCGCCGTGGTGCCCACCTGGGCGATGGCCCGGTCGGCGTTGCTCACGTTCGGCAGCCCGATCGAGATCTGGTTCGCGCCGGCGCGCTGGATCTCGGGCTCGGAAACGCCCAGAGCGTCGGTGCGCTTGCGGATCGTCCCGATCGCGTCGTCGATCGACTGCGGCGTGACCTCGGGCACCTGCGGCGTCGGGCGGCCCTCGTACACCAGCTCCACGCCCCCGCGCAGGTCCAGCCCGAGCACCGTCGGCTTGGTCAGGATCACCACCGCCGACGCAGCCAGCAGCACCAGCACGAGGCCGATGATCGACAGGTTGCGCTTGCGTGAGGTCATCAGATTTGAGCGGCGCGACTAGCGGGGCGTGAGCACGAGCAGGAGCCCGCCATCGTCGTCGTAGGCAGGAAAGATGTCCGCCTTCGCCGGCTCGGGCCGATCGCCCTCCGCGTGCACCGTGACCGTCTTGTCCAGCACCCTAACGCCCCACTCCAGGGCCGTGCCGATGTGGTCGTCGCCGTTCTCGAACTCCAGCCCGAGCACCTCGTTCACGGGACGCCCGATCACGTCCAGGTCGCCCAGCCCCGTCAGCTCGCGCGCACCCCGCCCCGCGCCGATCAGCTTGGCGTTCTGGTCGCACAGGAAGAACGCCGCGTTCGGAGCCGGGTAGTAGTCGTCCAGCAGCTCGAACAGGAAGCCGAAACCGCACTGCTTGCAGCCCTTTGCGCGGCTGGCGAAGCCTGCGGTGCGCTCGGTCGAGCTGGTGCGGTTGCCGCAGCTGGGGCAGATGAAGTTGGGCATCAGGATTGACCTTAGCTTTCGCTCACTGTCGGCGGATCTTGCCCAGCTTTCAGGTTTCAGGTGTCAGGTTTCAGGGTCGGGGGCCGAATTCTCGCGCCAGCTCGCTTTAGATGGTGTGCCCCTTTACCGCGACTTGCACGTCTACCGCCGCAGCCGGATCCTGGCTAGGGAGGTACGGGTAAGCATTCGCGCCTGGGAGAGCTTTGATCTGTGGTCCGTTGGCATACAACTCGTGCGCAGCGCCGATTCGATCGGCGCGAACGTGGCCGAGGGCTATGGGCGCGGAACGACGGCCGATAGGCGCCGCTTCGTCCTGATTGCGAGGGGCTCCGCATTCGAGCTCGAACACTGGCTGGAAGTTGTAGACGAGCGTGATTTGCCGATGCGCGACGGAGCACTTGGCGAAGCGAGGGAGATCAGCCGAATGCTGAACGGGCTGACGCGCGGCCTGTCCAACGCCCTGACACCTGACACCTGACACCTGTTGCTCAGAACAGCCGCGCCTCATCCGACGGCGCCTCGATGCCCAGATGCGCATACGCCCCCTTCGTGGCCACCCTGCCCCTGGGCGTTCGCATGATCAGCCCCTGCTGGAGCAGGTAGGGCTCGTAGACGTCCTCGACGGTGTCGGACTCCTCGCCAACCGCAACCGCCAGGGTGGACAGGCCGACCGGGCCACCGGAGAACTTGCGGCAGATGGTGTCCAGGATCTCGCGGTCCAGGCGGTCCAGGCCCAGGTGGTCGACCTGGAGCATGTCCAGCGCCTCGCCGGCCACGGATGCGTCGATCGTGCCGGCGCCGCGGACCTCGGCGAAGTCGCGCACGCGCTTGAGCAGGCGGTTGGCCACCCGTGGCGTTCCCCGCGAGCGTGCGGCGATCGCGCGCGCGCCCTCGGCGTCGATCTGGACGTCGAGGATGCCGGCGGAGCGGTGGACGATCGATCCGAGCTCGTCGGCGTTGTAGAGCTCCAGGCGGTGGCTGACGCCGAAGCGATCGCGCAGCGGCGTGCTGAGCAGGCCCGCCCGGGTGGTGGCGCCGATCAGGGTGAACGGCGGCAGGTCCAGGTTCACCACGCGCGCGCCGGCGCCCTGGCCGACGGTGATGGGCAGGCGGCGGTCCTCCATGGCCGGGTAGAAGGTCTCCTCGAGCGCACGCGGGAGGCGGTGGATCTCGTCGACGAAGAACACCGAGCGCGGCTCCAGCGACGACAGGTAGCTGGCCACGTCGCCCTTGCGCTCCAGGGCGGGGCCGGCGGTGGACACGAACTCGGCACCCAGCTCGGCGGCCACGATCTGGGCCAGCGAGGTCTTGCCGAGCCCGGGCGGGCCGGCCAGCAGGACGTGGTCCAGCGCCTCGCCGCGGGCCTTGGCGGCGTCGATGAACACGCCCAGCTGCTCGCGAACGGCGGGCTGGCCGACGAAGTCGTCAAGGCGGCGTGGTCGCAGCGAGCGGTCGAGCTCGTCCTCGGTGGGAAGCGGCTCGGGCGTCTGGATGCGCTCGACGCCGGGGGTGCGGATGGATCCTGGCTCGGTGCTCACCGCGCCGCCTTCAGGGCCCCGGCGATCAGCTCCTCGGTGGTCTCGCCACTGGACTTGTCCAAGAGCGAGTCGGCCTCGCGCGGGTCGAAGCCCAGCCCGACCAGTCCCTCGCGCGCCTGCGTGCGCGGCCCGTCGCTGGCGCGGGTGACCACGATCTCGTCGGCCACGGCGCCCGCAACCTTCTCGCGCAGCTCCACGATGATCCGCTCGGCCGTGCGCTTGCCGATGCCCGGTACGGACTGAAAGCGCGCCACGTCACCCGCGGCCAGCGCCGACAGCAACTCGGTGGGCGTGCCGCCCGAGAGCACGGCCAGGGCCACCTTCGGCCCCACGCTCTGCACGCCGATCAGCATCAGGAACAGGTCGCGTTCGGCCTCGGAGGCAAAGCCGTAGAGCTGCATGGCGTCGTCGCGGACGACCAGGTGCGAGTGGAGCGTGACCTCGCCACCCTTGCGCGGGACCTTGCTCAGCGTCTCGGACGAGACCGAGAGCCGATAGCCCAGCCCGCCGGCGGTGTCCAGCACCACCTCGCCGTCGCGGCGCAGCATGACCTCGCCGCTGACGTGGGCGATCACGCGGGCACCCCTGCCACGGCGGCCCGGATCGGGGCGGTGTTGGCGTGGCAGATGCCCACGGCCAGCGCGTCCGCGGCGTGGTCCGGCTCGGGTGGTGAGGGCAGGCTCAGCAGGGTGCCGACCATACGCTGTACCTGGTCCTTGGCGGCGCGACCCGACCCGCAGACCGCCTGCTTGATCTGCTGCGGCGTATAGGAGAAGCACGGCACCCCGGCTGCCCCGGCGGCCAGCAGCACCACGCCGCGGGCCTGGCCGACGGCGAAAGCGCTGCGCGCGTTGGCGCCGAAGTAGAGCTCCTCGATGGCCATCGCGTCCGGGCGATGCTCCGCGATCAGCGCGCACACGTCGGCGTGGATCCGGGCCAGCCTGCGTTCCATCGGCGTACCGGCAGCGGTCTCGATCACGCCGCCGTCCAGGGCGGCCAGCGTCCGCCCGCGCGTGAGCACCACGCCGTAGCCCGTGTTGGCTGTGCCGGGATCGATGCCGAGGACGACCACCATTGCCGTGATTCTGGGCATTGCGGCGGATGCCTTTGCACGGCGCGCCCGATTCCTCAGCCGCGTAGCGTTGTCATCTAGCGGCCCCTCCGCGGCGGCGCCGGCAGGCCGCCCAGCCTGAGCGCCATCACCGCCGCGATGCGGGCCACGACGGCCTCGGGCCGTTCGCGGACCCTGGGGCCGGTGAAGCGCAGGAGCTTGATGGACGCGGCTTCAAGGTCCACGTCAAGCACATGATCATCCTCGAAGCTGGCCGCGTCGCCGTGCGTGGAGAACGTGTCGACCTCGATCGCCAGCCGCGAATCCGGCCAGTAGACATCGAGTTCCTTGCCCTCCACGACCACGTTGGTCTCCGGCTCGGGCAGCTCGGCAGCGCGGATCAACGCAAGCACCCGGCGCTCCAGCTGCGAGCGGGTCAGCTTTGCGTTGGTGGTCAGTGCCCTGAGCGTCGCGATGCCCTTGCGGCCTCCGGCTGAGGCGACGGCCTCGCTCAAGCGGGCCCGGGTGACCAGGTGACGGCGAAGCGCCATCGCCACGGCCGCCTCCAGCTGCCGGGGATCGAGCAGGGCAGCCAGATCCACCAGCGTGTCGACGGGGCTTGTCAGCGGGATTCCGCTGCGCCAGCGGTAGACGCCGGACGACCGGGTGGTGCGGTGCACGCGCACACCGGCCGGCTGTCCGGGGTTGCGCCCGCCGAACACGGTCACGTGCAGGGCTCGTGGGAAGTGGTCGGTCAGCCCCCACAGCCACGCGGAGGTGAGGTGGCTCGTAACGGCCCCTGGACCACATACCGCGACGGCCGCCAGCATCTCGGCTTGCGGCGAGGGCTCGCCGAGACCCACGTGGTACACGCCGCGCCGGATCCGGGACCAACTACCGCGGGCGACCAGGCCCTTGACCGCCTTGATGCCCAAGCCGCAGATCCGGGCCTGGCCCGCCGTGACCACGCGATGCTGGCGGTCAGCGACGCGATTCGCAGCCACTTCCCCAGGGCCGCCCATGCGAACAACGCGACGAGCCAGGTCGAGGCAGCGAGCGTTGACGTCAGGAATGCCCTGGGCGCTCGCCTGGCGACGCGGCGCGGATTCGCCCGTCGCTTCGTCGTGCTGTTCGCCCCTCACACGTGAGAAAGGCCCGCGGGGACAAAAGTTCGCCCCTACCCGCAGCAGCCTGGAACGCAGCCGCGCACGGCCCGCGCTACGCTACGTATCGTTTTCGAGCGAAAGGCTTCCGTGGCACGTAAGTGGTGGACCCTCACCGCCGTCCTGATCGGCGTGTTCATGCTCCTGCTGGACGTCACGATCGTGAACGTCGCGCTGCCCAGCATCCAGAAGGACCTGAACTCGTCGTTCACCGACCTGCAGTGGGTGATCGACGCTTACGCGCTGACGCTGGCCTCCACCCTGCTGGTGTCCGGCTCGGTGGCCGACCTGGTCGGCCGGCGCAAGGTGTTCGCGTTCGGCCTCGTGCTGTTCACCCTGGCCTCGCTGGGCTGCGGCCTGGTGCACACGCCGCTTCACCTGAACCTGTTCCGCGCGCTTCAGGGCATCGGCGGCGGCATGATGTTCGCCACCTCGCTGGCCCTGCTGGGCGCCGCCTTCCACGGCCGCGAGCGCGGCATCGCGTTCGGGGCCTTCGGCGCGGTCACCGGCGCGTCGGTGGCCATCGGCCCGGTGCTGGGCGGCGTGCTGACCGAGAGCTTCTCGTGGGAGGCCGTCTTCCTGGTGAACCTGCCCGTCGGCCTGATCGCGCTGGTCATGACGCTGACGCGGGTCGCCGAGTCGCGCGACGAGAACCCGGCCAAGATCGACCTGCCCGGCGCCGTGGCGCTGACCGGCTCGCTGTTCATGCTGGTGTTCGCCCTCGTGCGCGGCAACGCCGAGGGTTGGGGCAGCACCCAGATCGTGGCGCTGCTGGTCGGGGCCGTGGTGCTCCTGGTCGGCTTCGTCGCGATCGAGCTGCGCCGCGACCACCCGCTGTTCGACCTCACGCTGCTGCGAAAGCCGGCCTTCCTGGGCGCATCGCTGGCCGCGTTTGCCCTGTCCGCGTCGATGTTCTCGATGTTCCTGTACCTGACGCTGTACCTCCAGGGCGTGCTCGACTACTCCGCGCTCGAGGCGGGCCTGCGCTTCCTGCCGGTGTCGCTGCTGGCGTTCGTGGTCGGCCCGATTGCCGGCCGGCTGTCGGAGAAGGTGCCGGTGCGCGGGCTGCTGGGCGGCGGCCTGCTCCTCGTGGGCCTGGGCCTGATCCTGATGAACGGCGTGACGCCGCAGGACGACTGGAACACGCTGCTGGCCGGCTTCGTGGTGTCCGGCGTGGGCATCGGGCTGGTGAACCCGCCGCTGGCCTCAACCGCCATCGGGGTGGTTGATCCGCGCCGCAGCGGGATGGCGTCCGGCATCAACTCGACCTTCCGCCAGGTGGGCCTGGCCACCGGCATCGCGGCGCTGGGCGCCGTCTTCCAGCACCGCGTAGACGCGGAGGTGGCCGACAAGCTGGCGGGAACGCCGGTGGCCTCGCGCGCGAGTGACTTTGCCGAGGCGGTTGCGGCGGGTGCCACCCAGCAGGCGGCCGCGGCCGCGCCGCCCGCGTTTCGCGGCCAGCTGGTGGACATCGGCCACGCGGCGTTCATCAGCGGCCTGAACACGCTCCTGCTGATCGCCGCCGCGGTGGCCATCGTCGGCGCCATCGGGTCTGCGCTGCTGGTTCGCCAGCGCGACTTCGTGGCGTCCGGCCCGGCCCCCGAGACCGAGGGCACGAAGGTGGCGGCGTGAGCGCCTCGGTGGCCGACCGCATCCACGACGCAACCCTGGAGGTGCTGCGCGAGCAGGGGCTGGCCAGCCTGTCGGTCGAGGGCGTGGCCGCCCGCTCTGGCGTGGCCAAGACCACGATCTACCGCCGCTATCGCAACAGCGCGGACCTGGCCACCGCGGCGCTGGCAGCCACTGCGCCCCGCGGCGCGCAGAGGGGGCCGTCGCAGGACACGCGCGCGGCCCTGGTCGACTTCCTGGTGGCCTTCGGCAGTCGCTTCGAGCAGGTGGGCATGGACGTCCTGGGCTCGATGCTGGCCGAGCGCGACGCCGAGCTCCTGCAGCTGCACCGCGAGCGAATGGTCCACCCGCGCGTGCAGCAGGCCGTGGCGCTGCTGCGGGAGGGGCAGGAGCGGGGCGAGCTGCGCGCCGACCCCGAGCTGGACCTCGAGCTGGTGATGGAGATGCTCGTGGGCTCGTTCTTCTCGCGCCACATAGTGGGCCGCGAGCTGAGCGTGGAGGAATGGGCCGAGCGCGCGGTGGCGACGCTGTGGCGCGGGCTCGAGCCCTGACGCTCAGCCCGCCGAGGCCACCCGCTCGAGCACGGCATCGTCCACGTCGAAGTTGCCGTGCACGGCTTGGACGTCGTCGTTTTCCTCGAGCGCGTCGATCAGCCGCATGAGCGTGCCGGCGTCGCCCTCCTCGACCGGGGTGCGGGTGGTGGGGCGCATCCGGATTTCGGCCGACCGGACGGTCACCCCCGCCGTCTCCAGCGCCTCGCGAACCGCCGGCAGGTCGGTGTGGTCGGTTACGACCTCGAACACGTCGCCTTCCTCGATCACGTCCTCGGCGCCGGCGTCGATCGCGGCCATCAGGTCGTCCTCGCCGTACAGCGAGGCGTCCACCAGCAGCTCGCCCTTGCGCTCGAACAGGTAGTTCACCGACCCCGGCTCCCCGAGGCTGCCGTTGAACTTCGAGAAGGTGTGGCGCACCTCCGAGCCGGTGCGGTTGCGGTTGTCGGTCAGCGCGTCGACCAGCAGCGCGACACCGCCCGGCCCGTAGCCCTCGTAGACGATCCGCTCGAACGCGTCGGCGTCCTGGTCGGCGCCGGTGCCCTTGTTGATCGCCCGCTCGATGTTGTCCTTGGGCATCGAGCTGTCCTTGGCCTTCTGCACGGCCAGGCCCAGCGCCGGGTTGCCCTCCACGTCCCCCCCGCCCTCACGGGCGGCCACGGTGATCGCACGCGTGAGCTTGGTGAACAGCGCCCCGCGCTTGGCGTCGGCGGCACCCTTCTTGTGCTTGATCGAGGACCACTTGGAATGACCGGACATGACTGCTCAGTCTAAGCGGCTCACACCACGAACTTGCCGTCCCGCGACAGCTCCTGGCCGTCCACGGTGATCACGCCGCCCTGGCGCAGGTCGCAGACCATGTCCCAGTGCACGGCGGAGTCGTTCACGCCGCCGGTCTCGGGGTAGCGAGGCGCCCACCGCCATGTGCACCGTGCCGCCGATCTTCTCGTCCAGCAGGATCTCCTTGGTGCCGGTGGCGATGCCGTAGTTGGTGCCGATTCCGAGCTCGCCGAGACGGCGCGCGCCCTCGTCGGTGTCCAGCATCTCGTTCAGGAACTCCTCGCCGCGCTCGGCCGTGGCTTCCACGACCTTGCCGTCCTCGAAGCGCAACCGCACGCCCGCCACCTCGCGGCCGCGCGTAGGTGGCCGGGAAGCTGAACGCGACCTCGCCCTCCACCGAGTCCTCGACGGGCCCGGTGAAGAACTCGCCGTCGGGCATGTTGTGGCTGCCCGCGCACGGCACCCACGTGCGGCCCGCGACGCCGAGCTTGATGTCGGTGCCGGGGGCGCTGATGTGCACCTCCTCGCTTGCCCTCGATCCAGGCGGCCAGGCGGTTGACCTCGTCCGACTGGCGCTCCCAGGCGGTCACCGGCTCGGGGTCGTCGACCAGGCAGGCGCGGTAGTAGAAGTCCTCGTATTCGCTGAGCGACATGCCCGCCTCGCTGGCGTACGCCTGCGTGGGGAACAGCGTCAGGGCCCAGCGGTGCTCGCCGGCCGCCGAGCGCTTCATCGAGGCGTCCATCAGCGGCTTGCGCGCCGCTGCGAGCGGGCCTGCTTCTTCGGGTCGGCCTGCGACAGCGCGCGCGTGTTGGCGTCGGCCATCAGCACGATCCGGACGTCGGCGTTCTCGGCGAACCAGCGCGAGGTCGGCGGCACCCAGTCCAGCTGGTCGTCGCTGGCCAGCCGGTAGAGCGCCGCGGCGGCGTCCTCGGTGGTCAGGTTGAAGATCGGCAGCCCGCCCGCCCTCAGGACCTCCTCGTAGACGGCCTGCACCAGCGGCTCGGCGGTCGTGGTCGACTGGATCACGCACACGTCGCCCTTCTGCACCTTGGTCGAGTACTGGACGAGGATCTGGGCCAGGGCCTCGGCGCGCTGGTCTCTCATTGCGGCTCCCTCTCGTTCTGTGATGCGCCGCGCTCGAGCAGCCACTCGTGCAGGCGCGTGTCGCCGTCGATCTCCGGATGGAACGCCACGGCCAGCATGTTGCCGGCGCTGACCGCGACGGGATGCCCGTCGACCTCCGCCAGCACCTCGACTCCATCGCCGTGCTCGCTGACCCACGGCGCCCGGATGAACACCCCGTGAAAGCCCGTCGCCGATGCCTTTCAGGTCGACGTCGGATTCGAAGCTCTTGACCTGGCGGCCGAACGCGTTGCGCTCGGCACGCATGTCCAGCAGGCCCAGGTGGTCGCGGTCGAGCATGATCAGGCCGGCGCAGGTGCCCAGCGTCGGGCATGCCGCCGGCGATCAGCTCGCGCAGCGGCTCGGCAAGCCCTTCGCGCTCGATTCCCAGCGTCATCGTGGTCGATTCGCCACCGGGAATGACCAATCCGTCCAGTCCCGCGAGGTCGGCAGGCGTTCGGACCAGCGCGTGGCCTCGGCGCCGAGCGCCGCGCAGGACCCGGCGCGTGGGCCTCGAAGTCGCCCTGGAGGGCGAGTACGCCGACCGCTCACCAGCCGCGCTGGGAGAGCATGCCGCCCTGCTCGGCGATTGCGTCCATGCCGATGCCCGTCATGGGCGCGCCCAGGTCGCGCGAGGCGGCCGCGATGCGGGCGGGATCCTCGAAGTGGGTCGTGGCCTCGACCACGGCCGCGGCGGTGCGCTCGGGGTCCTCGGACTTGAAGATGCCCGAGCCCACGAAAACGCCCTCGGCGCCCAGGCGCATCATCAGCGCGGCATCGGCGGGGGTGGCCACGCCGCCCGCCGAGAACATGACCACCGGCAGCTTGCCGTCCTTGGCCACCCCGCGGACCAGGTCCAGCGGGGCCTGCAGATCCTTGGCCGCCGTGGGCAGCTCGACCTCGTCGAGGCTGGTCAGGCGCTTGATCTCGCCGCCGATCTTGCGCATGTGGCGCACGGCCTCGACCACGTTGCCGGTGCCGGCCTCGCCCTTGGAGCGGATCATGGCCGCGCCCTCGCCGATCCGGCGCAGCGCCTCGCCCAGGTTGGTGGCGCCGCAGACGAACGGCACCTTGAAGGCCCACTTGTCGATGTGGTGTGCCTCGTCAGCGGGCGTGAGCACCTCGGACTCGTCCACGTAGTCCACCTCCAGCGCCTCCAGGACCTGCGCCTCCACGAAGTGGCCGATCCGGGCCTTGGCCATGACCGGGATGGTCACCGCCTGCTGGATGTCCTCGATCATCGTGGGATCGGACATGCGCGCCACGCCCCCGTCGGCGCGGATGTCGGCGGGCACGCGCTCCAGCGCCATCACCGCCGCGGCGCCGGCAGCCTCGGCCACCCGGGCCTGCTCGGGGGTGACCACGTCCATGATCACGCCGCCCTTGAGCATCTCGGCCAGGCCGGCCTTGGTGCGGAATGTGGACTCTTCTCTCACGCGTCTGATGCTACTCGCGGACCGCCCACCCGGTCGATGTCACACAATCAGCGTGCGGTCCAGCCCAGATCCATGGTCACCGGCACCCCTGTGAACGCCGAACCCCCCGGGCCGGCCAGGAAGGCCACGGTAGCGCGCCACCTCCTCGGGCTCGATCAGGCGCTTGACGGCGTGCGGAGCCAGGATCACCTGCTCCAGGACCTCGTCTTCGGAGATTCCGTGCGCCTTGGCCTGGTCCGCGATCTGCTTCTCGACCAGCGGGGTGCGCACGAACGCCGGGCAGACCGCGGTGGCCAGCGTGCCCTGCTCGGCGCCCTCGAGGGCCAGGGTCTTGACCAGGCCGAGCACGCCGTGCTTGGCCGAGACGTATGCGGACTTGTAGGGCGAGGCGGCCAGCGCGTGCGCCGAGGCGATGGCGATGAAGCGCCCGCCCTCGGGCGCGTCGGCGAGCGCCTGCCAGCCGTAGCGAGCCAGTAGGAACGGGCTGGTCAGCATCAGCGCGATCAGCAGGTCCCACTGGTCCTCGGGGAATTCGCCGATGGGCGCGACGTGCTGGACGCCGGCGTTGGCCACGATCAGGTCCAGGCGGCCGAAGCGCTCGAGTGCGGCCTCCACCGCGCCCCGGTTGCCCTCACGGGTCGTCAGGTCCGCGGCGTGCGGAGCACCGGGGCCGTCCGCAGCGGGATCGATGTCCACGGCCAGGACGTCGTAGCCGTCGGCGGCGAGCCGTTGGCACACCGAGCGCCCGATGCCTCCCGCCGAGCCCGTCACCAGCGCGGCCCCGCGGCCCGATTGCCCTCCAGCGTTCGATGCCATTGGGCGGGACTACCCGTTCGAACCCGTATGTAGTGCCCAAACACCCACTGGGGATGTTCAGAAAACTTTTGCCATGGGGTGGCAACCCTTGCCACCCGGTGGTCGGGATTTTCTGAACACGCCTAGCGTCGGTTTGGGGTGAGGGCAGCTCCGGCCGTCCCCGGGGTGGCGGGCCTACTTCAGCTTGAAGGCCTTGATGCGGTCGGCGTAGGCAGGCTCGTCCTGGGCGTAGATGCCGTAGGCCAGCGCCTGGACGAGCGACAGCAGCGCGGCGTGAGAGCGCACGTAGGCCGGGCTGTTGGACGAGTAGAAGAGCTTGTGGTCGGCCAGCTTGGCCACCTCGGAGAGGGTGGCGTCGGAGACCGAGATGGTGGCCGCGCGGCGGTTACGGGCCAGCTTCATGGCCCGGACCACCAGCGGATGCGGACGGCCGGCCGAGAAGCCCACCAGCACGGAGCTCTCGTCGATGCGGCCCAGCCGCGCCAGCCCCTCCTGGGACGGGCTGGCCACGACCTCGCAGCGCAGGTCCAGGAGCATCAGCAGGTGGCGCAGGTAGCTGGCGAAGAAGGCCATCTGGTCGGTTCCACACAGCACGATCCGCTCGGCGTGGGAGATCAGGTCGATGCAGGCCTCGACCTCTTCGCGGTCGACCTTGCGCGCGGTGTCCTCGACGTTGGTGTGATCGGCGGCCAGGGAGGCCTCGAACTCGGTCTGGTCGATCGGGAACAGGGGCGGGTTGGCCACGTCGACCACTCCCCCGTCCTCGCCGTCGCGGAGGCGCCGGTACTCCTCGCGGGCCGAGGCCTGGAGCTCGGGGAAGCCTTCGAAGCCCAGCGCCTGGGCGAAGCGCACGACCGTCGAGCTGGAGGTGTTGGCGCGCCGCGCGAGTTCCTCGGCGGTGTGGAAGGAGGCCTCGTCCAGATGGTCGACGATGTACTGCCCGACGTCCTTCTGGGAGCGGGAGAACTCGTCGAAGCGGGAGCGGATCTCGGCGGACAGGGTGAGGGCAGCGGTTCCGGTCGACTTCACGCATCGGTCTTTCGCCCGCGCTAGTCGAGTTCCTTCCGAGCGGCCTCCCCCGGGTCTGCAGCCGACCGCAGCTGCCGGCCTCCAAGGCGCCCGGTTGTCCCTTGTCGCCGCTCTTGTCCTTAGGTATCTTCGCTTGTCGTGGCGCGGCGCGGGGCCGCCCACTTAATGACTGGCCGAGGAGCGCGGCAGGGACGCATGAACTCCACTTCGCTGATGAGCGAGACCGTCAGTGCTGGCACGGCGGGCTCAGTTTTACCGCGCCGGCGGGTGACCGATCGGCCCGCGGAGCCGGGGCTGGCCGACGCCAGGCCCCGCAACGCCGTCTCATTTCGAGACTCGGTGTACCGACGGTTGCTCGCGGTGGCGGACCTGTGCGCCGTCGCAGGAGCCATCGCGGCGATCGGACTGACCGTCGCCCCGCGCTATGTGACCGCCAGCACCCTCATCGCCTTTCCGCTGATCGTGTTGCTGGCCAAGACGATGGGCCTCTATCACCGCGACGAACTGGTCATACACAAGACCACGCTCAACGAGGCGCCCGCGTTGTTCAACCTGACCGCTGTCGTGACCCTCGCGATCGTGGCAACTACGACCGCTGTGGGCGGCACAGGCTTCGCCTTCCTGCCACTTGCCATTTTCTTCGTCACGCTGCTGGTCGGCACGCTCACCGCACGGGTCATCGCGCGGCGCATCGGGCGAGCCGTCACGCCGGCCGAGAAGTGCGTTCTTGTCGGCGACATCGAGCATGCCGATCGCATCAAGCGGATGCTGAACACCCAGCCGTCCCTGAACGCGGAGCTGGTGGCCACGGTGCCGTTCGATCGGGTCACCGCCCGGGGTGAGGACGCCGACGCCTTCGGCGACTACCTGGCCCAGAGCGATTTCCACAGGGTCATCGTCCCCCACACGGAGCGCGGTTTCAGCGACATGCTCGAGACCATCCGGGTGTTCAAATCACGGGGAATCAAGGTCAGCGTGCTGCCCGGCCTGTTCGAGGTCCTGGGGTCGGGCGTCGAGTTCGACGACATCTCCGGCTCCACGCTTCTGGGTGTGCGCAGCTACGGGCTCTCGCGCTCCTCGACAGCCATGAAACGGACGATGGACGCGATCCTGTCCCTGATCGGCCTGATCGCGCTCGCCCCCCTACTCGCGGGCATCGCGCTGGCGGTCAGGCTGGACAGCCGGGGTCCGATCTTCTTCAAGCAGACCCGCGTCGGACGGGGCGACCGGCGGTTCCAGATTCTCAAGTTCCGGACCATGTGCCAGGGCGCCGACGACATGAAGCCGACGCTTGCTACCGGGCAGCGCGGGAATGGACTCTTCAAGCTGCCCGGGGATCCGCGCGTAACGCGTTTGGGCCGGCTGCTGCGCTCCTCGTCCCTGGATGAGCTGCCTCAGCTGTTCAACGTGCTGCGAGGCGACATGAGCCTGGTCGGCCCACGCCCCCTGGTCGTGGACGAGGACTCTCAGGTCGAGGGCTGGCACCGGCGCCGCCTTGACCTCACGCCCGGCATGACCGGCGTCTGGCAGGTGCTGCCCTCCACGCGAGTGCCCCTCGAGGAGATGGTGGCCCTGGACTACCTGTACATCGTAGATTGGTCGCTGTGGTCGGACGTGCAGATCCTGCTGAGGACGATCCCCCACGTGCTGGGTCGGCGCGGGATGTAACAAGCAGATCCGGGTAAAGCGTGTGAGCGGGCTCAACTCGTGCCTGTTCGTCGTGCAGTTGAAGTCGACATCGACCACAGCGATTCAGGACCGCCTTGGGAGATTGAGTGCCTATTGGGATTCCGTGTCGCCGTCTCGCCTAGTGCTGGAAACCGGCTATCCGGACGGGGTGATCGCGGGAAGAGTCGATTTGGGCTCCTCGCCAGCTGGCAGCGACCGCCTGGTCTGGGGCGCACCGCTGCCACCCTACTTGGCAACGTCAGGGCAACTAGCGCGCGCCGGCGACGAGACGCTGCGGGCCCTTACAGGGATTACCGCAGCGGTGGATGTCTCTGGTTCCCGCTGCCGAATCGTTAGCTCGGCTGGCGGGGTGACGACGCTCTACAGGGCCGAGTCAACCGGCAGCCGGTCCTGGGCCACCCATGCCGCGGCTGCCGCGTGGCTCGCACACGGTCACGTCGAGGTGGACAGCGATGCCCTAGCCGAGCTGATCGGAGCGGAGTTCGTCGGCGGCGAAAGAACGCTAGTCCGCAACGCCAAGGCGGTCCCACCGGCGATGAGGATCGACCTCGAGGACGGACGCGCCTCCCATGCAACCTTCTGGTCGATCGCCGACCGCTGGGCACCTGTGGCGCCAGAACACGCATATGGGCATACCGCGACCGCGCTCTTAGACGGCCTCTCGGCCAGGCTGCAAGGGAGCATGAACGTCCAGTTAGGGATGACTGCCGGGCTCGATAGTCGAGTCGGAGCCGTCGCCCTGATGGAACTCGGCGTCCCCTTTGGCGGCTTCACCTGGGGAAACGCCAGTTGGGAGGACGTCCGCGGTGCCGCTGCGGTCGGCGAGGCTCTCGGAGTGCCCCACCGGCGTATGGGCATTACGTCGGAGCCTGATGCAACTTCGTTGCCTCGTGTCGCACAAGAGGTCCGGTGGCACGAAGGCACCATCCCCGTGGGGTTCAACCGATCCAGCTGGCCTGCCGGGATGGACATCTGCGTATACGGGTCAGGCGGCGAGACCTGAAGGGCGTTCTACTACCGCCAGGCCACCCGGCGTTACCGATCGCCGACCACAGGAGTGGTCCGCCGGACTTGGTTGCCTGTTAGCCGCCTCGAGGGAGCCGACGAGCCCGTTAGGAGCCGCCTGGGCGAACGGATAAGTGAGTGGATCGACGACGCGATCGCCACCGGTGCCCGCGGGTGGCGCATCCTCGACGTGGTCTATGCCGAGCAGCGCGTCCGGCGGTGGGGCTCGCGGAATGATGCCCCGGCTCGATGCGCCCGTCATCGCGTTGTTTGCGCCGCCCGACGTGGCGCGCGGTCTGGCCTCCATGCCCGTCGCGGAACGGGCCAACGACGGCTTTCATCGGCGGTTTCTCCAGGAACGCCACCCAGGCCTGCTTCCCAGGGCGGCACCGCACGTGGACGTTCCGGGGCACCTCGGCTCGGCCGCTCGGCTCGCGGTGACCACGGCAACGCGTCCCTTGCGACCGGCACCGAGTCACCGCCCTCTGGCCCCGGCGCCCATGACAAGTGGGGAACGCGCCCTCTGGGCGGACCGTCCCGCCTTCCGCGAATGGCTTAGGGACAAGGTTCTGGCGAGTGACTTGCTCGAGGAGGGCTTGGGCTCGGGATGGACGGCCCGAGTCCGCTCGGGCCTCGACGATGGAGATCAGGCGGCGACCAATCTCGCCCTCCTGGCTGCTGGACCAGTGCGCGTTCTCGGAGGCGCTGCTCGATCTCACGAGGACCTCCTAGATTGGGCGCCATGCCGGACAAGAATCAGGGGGCAGCGCGGGAGCACGACAGCAGCGAGGCTCGCGGCCTGCAGTTGACGTGGTGGTCCCGTTCAAGGGAACCGCGAGCTAGCGCGCAGATGTGCTCGCCGGCTAGAGGCGGCTCCGGCTCGCTCGAAGGCGACAGCGTGCTGCTGGTCGACAATGGTGGCGATCCCGCCTCCAGCGGCTCCGACGGTCATGCACGCACCCGCGATTCCGTCGTCCTACTTACGCGCGAAACCAGGGCGCCGCGCGCGGCGAT
The DNA here is from genome assembly GCA_963750365.1 of uncultured Solirubrobacterales bacterium. Classification (GTDB taxonomy): domain Bacteria; phylum Actinomycetota; class Thermoleophilia; order Solirubrobacterales; family Thermoleophilaceae; genus JAAYBF01. The sequence goes on along the minus strand of CAVVQE010000002.1, from coordinate 872,530 downwards.
GCGCCGTGGATCGTCTTCTTAGATGCCGACACCGAGCCTTCCCCCGACCTTCTTGGACCCGTACTTCACCCCGCCCCCCGCCGATGATGTCGGGCCTGCTGGCAGGCGCGGTCCAGGACCAGCAAGGGTCGGCGGCGGCCCTCTCTCCAGTCTCGAGGTACACGGCGCTCAAGTCGTCGATGGGCCAGCACAACACCATGGCCGGCGAGCAGTGGGGCTACGCCCAGACCGCGAACGTGGCCGTGCGTCGGCGCCGCGTTCGAGAGCGTCGCGGGCTTTCGAGCCGATATTCGCTCGGGTGGCGACGCCGACCTCTGCTTCCGCCTGCGCCAGGCGGGATGGCGACTCGAGCCACGTCCGACGCGGCGGTCGTGACGCACCAAAACCGCGTGACACGCTCCGGGCGCTGACCCGCCAGCGCGCGCGCCACGGCGCCGGTGCGGCGTGGCTCGACCGCGAGTATCCCGGCATCGTTCCCGCCGGCCCGGTCCCTCGGACAAGCTGAAGTGGAGCGCCGAGGCGCTCCTCCGCTCCGCCCGTGCCCGCGCTGCGGGCGACCGGGACGGGGCGCTGGTCGACGCACTCGACGTCGTGACTCGACTGGGCGTTCGAGGCTGGGGCGCCTGTTGCCGAACCACGTTCGCGACGCCCACGCGATGAGCAGCAGCCAGCCGGTCGTCGGTGATCGTCCGGGCCAAGGACGAGGCCGACGAGATCGGCCGGACCCTCGAACGCGATCCGGGCCCAGACCATCGGCGCCGAGATCATCGTCGTCGACTCCGGCTCGACCGACGCGACCAGGGACATAGCCCGCGCCCACGGCGCGACGGTGCTCGAGATCCGCGGCTTCGTCGTTCACGTTCGGGGGTTCGCTCAACCAGGCTGCCAAGCCGCATCGGGTTCCCTGCTCGTGGCCCTGTCGGCACACGCCTACCCCAGCGACGTCTCGACTGGCTGGAGCGGCTGTCTGGCGCGTTCGAAGATCCGTCCGTAGCGTGCGCGGCCGGCACCGACCGCGACCCCGACGGACACCCCCTGACCAGACGGATCCTCCAGGACGCCGCGCTGGCAGCCCGCCGCCCCGAGTGGGGCTACTCGAGCGCCGCCGGCGCCTTCCGTGCCGACCTCTGGCGGCAGCGCCCGTTTCGCGCCGACATGCCCGGAACCGAGGACAAGGAGTGGGCATGGCACTGGCTCCAGCAGGGCTATCGCGTGGCGATCGACCCCGCGTTCGATGTCGACCACGACCACAGCAAGGACTCGCTGCGCGAGCAGTACGAGCGGGCGCGGCGGGAATGGGTGGGCTTCGGGAAGTTTTTGGATGTCGCGCGGCCCAGAGACGAGACACGCCGCGAGAGTGGTGGACCCAACAGGACACGTACAGCAGCCTCGCTCGGGCGCGTCTGAGCTATAGGCGTGCGGCGCGTCTCGCGGGAACGTATGCCGGGCAGCTCACCGCCTCGCGCGCGTCTCCCGGGCGTCTCCGGCTAGCGGTCATGGTGGACAAGTACCCGGTTCTCTCGGAGACGTTCGTGACAACGGAGGTCGCCGAGCTATCGAAGGCGGGACATACGGTCACGGTGGAAACCCTCATGAAGGCCGACGAATCGGATCCCCAGACTCCGGCTGCGCCCGTCTATTACATGACCGACGAGCCGATTACGGCCAAGCTTCGCGACGCAGCATGGCTGACGAGCAAACACCCACTCCTCTGCAGCCGAGATCTACTTGACCGAGCGGGCTGGCGTAGACAGGAGGTCCACGTACGCCCGCTCCGCGCATTGGCCGGTCGCGCCCGGCGCGCGGCGAGCGGAGGGGTCGATCACCTCCACGTGCATTTTGCCGACGAATCCGCCCTGGACGCCCTGAGAATCGGCCGGATACTCAACGTTCCCTACAGCGTCACCGCGCACGCCTACGACATCTTCCACACGCCGCGAGCTCTCAAGGCGAAGCTCGACGGCGCCGCGTTCGTGACCACGGGGTGCGAGTACAACGCGCGGCATCTGCGCCCATACGTCGCGGATCCCGAGAACGTGCACGTGCTGATCATGGGGGTTGACCCACAGCGCTTCAGGCGTAGCAGGCCCCAGCCGCGCGACCGGGTAGTCCTGGCCGTAGGCCGCCTCGTCGAGAAGAAGGGCTTCGCTGTGCTGATCGAAGCGGCGGCCGAACTCCGCCGACGCGACGCAGTTGACCGAGTGGTGATCGTCGGTGACGGCCCCTTGCGGGAATCGCTCGGAGCCCTCGCGGTTGAGCTCGACGCCGGGGTCGAGTTCACGGGGGCACTGTCTGGCGATGCCATTCGCCAGCAGCTCGAGCAAGCCGCCGTGTTCGCGATGCCATGTGTCGTTGCTCGTAACGGGGATCGAGACTCGATGCCGGTGGTTTGCAAGGAGGCGCTGGCGATGGAGGTCCCGGTCGTGGCCAGCGACGAGGTGGGACTGCCGGAGCTGATCCGACCGGGGTGGGGCCGCCTTGTCACCCCCGGGAACCCCGAGCCGCTGGCCATAGCACTCGCCGAATTGCTTGCCCTGGATCCCGCTCGACGCGCATCGATGGGGCGGGCGGGCCGCGAATTTGTCGTGGCGCGATGCAACTCGAGGTCCGAGACCGAGCGACTCGTGGCACTGATCACTACACGCGTGGGGAGACCTGCAGCCCAGTAGGTTGCACGGCTGTGCCGAGCCCTTCGATCACGGTGGTAGTGCCCTCCCACGACCGCCCCTTGCGGCTGCGCTGGCTCCTGAACGCCCTTGAGCTCCAGACTCTCCCCCGCGCGAAGTGGCGTGTGGTCGTAGTGCATGACGATCCTGGGGATGAGACCGAGTCGCTACTGGCCACGCACCCGCTGACGAGAGAGGGTGTTCTCACCCACAGGCGCCTCGAACCAGGGACGGGGAGCCCGTCGGTTCAGCGCAACACCGGATGGCAGGCTGCCGACTCGGAAGTCATCGCGTTCATCGACGATGACTGCCGGCCAGCCCCCGACTGGCTGAAGGAGCTTCACCACGTTGCGTCTTCGGAGCCAGGGGCCGTTGTGCAGGGGAAAACGCTCCCCGACCCCCTGGAGGAGGCCCTGCTGAGGGCCCCTCACCACAGGACGCTCGAGATCGACCCGCCCGGCCCGTTCGGCCAGACCTGCAACATCCTCTACCCGAGCGAGGTACTGACAGCACTGGGCGGGTTCGACGAGCGCTATCCGGCTCCCGCCGGCGAAGACACCGACCTCTTCCTCAGGGCCCGCGCTGCCGGAGTGCCCCTGGTCGGCGCAACGAGGGCCGTGGTCTTCCACGCCGTAGAAGCCTTTTCGATTTTCGGGATGCTGCGACTGAACTGGAAGTGGCAGCACCTGGCATACGCCGCTCGATCACACCCTGAGGTTCGGGAAATGCTGACCTTGGGCATGTTTTGGCGCCCGGCACACCTTCAACTGCTCGTCGCTGCTCTAGCGCTTGGAGTCGCGCGCCGGCACCCGTTGGCGATGCTTGCCGTCTTCCCATACTTCCGCTTCCTCATGGGCCGACACGGAACACGTCCACGCGGACGCGTGCGATCGGTAGTCGAGGCCCCAGTCCATGTGGTCGTCGACCTCGGGGAAGTCGCCGCATGCGTCAGAGGCAGCATCCGCTACCGCACGTTTTTCTTGTGACGGGCGGCGCAACACAACTGCGGGTCGCCCTCGTCAATCCGACTTTCTGGCCTGAGGTGCAGCGCGGCACCGAGCGCGTCGTGGGAGACCTGGCCCGTAAGCTTGTCGCTGCGGGACATCGCCCCAGGGTGATCACTAGCCATCCGGGTCGTCCTGGTCGATCGGATGAATACGGCTTCCCGGTCGTTCGCAACTGGAGACCACCAGACCAGCCGCTATTGCATCGTGGGTTCCAGGAGCATCTGACGCACCTGCCGTTCAGCTATCTCGCGCTCGTCCGTGGTGATGACGACATCGCGCACGCCTTCTACCCCACCGATGCCGTAGCTGCGCGACGCGCCGCCAGCAAAACAGGTCGACCGACCGTGTTCTCGTACATGGGGATAGCTCAGCGTGAGACCCTCGCGGCGCGTCGTATGAGGCTCTCGGTCATCAGGGAGGCCGTGACGGGGGTCGACCTCGTGATCTCGCTCAGCCAAGCCGCCGCTCGCGGGCTGGAACGGTGGCTCGGAGTCGCTTCACAAGTGGTGTACCCCGCTGTCGATCTCGAGCATTTCAGCCCCGGTGGCACACGAGCGACGGAGCCCACCCTCGTCTGCGCCGCGTCGACCGACGATCCGCGCAAACGGGTCGACCTCCTCGCCAGAGCCTTCGCCCGGGTGAGGCGTCAACGGCCCGATGCAAAACTGAGACTCTGGCGGCCACGAGATCGCGACCTCGAACGCCAGCTGACGGACATCTCCGACGGAATCGAGTTCTATGACGCAGATCCTGATCAAGTCGTTTCCGAACTCCGTCGCGCATGGGTGTCGGTGCTGCCGTCTTACAACGAGGCGTTCGGTCTAGTTCTGGCGGAAGCGCTCGCGTGTGGCACGCCCGCAGTCGGGACAGACGACGGCGGCATCCCAGAGGTCATCGACCGAGCCGAAGTCGGCCGCCTCGTTGCAAAAGACGGCACGGATGCGGAGCTTGCCCAGGCGCTGTTCGAGGCGCTTGAGCTGAACGATGATCCCGCGACTTCGCAGGCGTGCCGCAACAGCGCCCTTCGTTTCGGGGAGTCCAAGTCGCTGACGACACACGTCGCGCTCTACCGGGGACTCCTGTCCTAGCGAGGTTCGCGAGGGACGGGACGGTTCCGCGGAATTCGCGTCCTGTTTACTCGACAGCTGTTCCCGCCTTGACTACAGATGCGCGCAAGGCTGGAACAAGAGCGGCCTCGGCCACACATCGGGGCGACGCGCCGGTGGTGCCTCCGATATGGCCGAGCAGTTAGCCGACGTTCTGACGCTGTGCGCCCTGCCCCGGACATGCCGACGGATTCACTGAAGAGCCCGCCGACTGCGCCCCCCAGGAAACACAGAATGAAACAGGGGGCCACTCCCCGGGATAGCCGACCTCGGTCCTGCTGGCTACCTCCACGCCAGCGCCCAGCGCGTTGCCTAGTCCTGGTCGACCTTAAGCAAAACTCCCCACCTCAGTGTGGGGGCACCAACGCCGAGCCGGTCCAGTCGGTACTCCACCTGGCCACGCAGCCCATCGGGCAGCCTGCCCCAATGGCGCATGTTACGGGGACGGGACAACCTCCGGTAGAGCACCCCCTGATCGAGCATCTGCAGCCCATGGTCTGCAGCCACCCGGAGCCACTGGTCGGCAGAACGAAAACGGACGTGTGCACCGGCGCTCTCGGGCTTGTTCCCCAGCCGGTCAGTGAACACAAGCTTGCCGCGCGGCACCAGGATCCGGGCCACCTCCCCAACCGCGCTAGACCACAGGTCGTCGTCAGTGATGTGGTAGGCCACGTCCATCATCGTCGCTACGTCGTAGGTGTCGTCTTCGACCGGGACCGGGTCGGTGCCTATCGCCAGTCGCGTGAACGTAGAGGCGGGGTAGCGGGCGGCTAGGTGGTAGACGGCCTGGTCGGTGATGTCGCATCCGTCGACCGTGAAGCCGCGCTGGACGAGTTGCTCTACGACCCATCCGACGCCCGAGCCGATGTCGAACGCGCGGCCGGAGAGGCCAGAGAGCGCGGGTTCGAGCGCGTGCGCCTTTGCCCGGTAGAGCCACCGATTGTAAGCGTCGTCGTACTCCCACTGCCCGACGCCTCTTAGGTTGAAGTTACGGCCGAGCCGCTTGCTCCAGAAATCGCGCGCATCGTACCCCTCGGCCATCAACGCACCGTAACGCTGAAAAACCTGCGTTGTCGCCAGAACCAGCAGCGCAGCTGGCCGGGCGGGCGGCATCAGTGACGGTGGTGTCGTTCCCTTGACCCCAGGTCCGCGTTTCCCGGAACCCTAGTACCGGTCGCCCAGCAGCTCGCGATAGAGCGCGGCGTACGAACCGGTAGCCCGGTCCATCGAGAAATCTGACGCGCGCCGCCGGCACGCCTCGACGGTCCCCGGTGCCGCGGCCAACTCCAGCCCCTCCTTGAGTGCGCGGACCAGGTCACCCTCGAGCTGTTCGTCGAACAGTCGCCCGACCGACGGCCGATCGATGATCTCCGGGAAGGCGTCCCTATCAACGCCGATCGCGGGAGTCCCGCATGCCAGCGACTCAATCAGGACCAGCCCGAACGCCTCGCCATGGGAAGGCAGGACCGATAGCCAGGCGCTGCGATACCGGTCGGCCAGGACCGACGCGGACCCGCCCCATTCCAATAACTCGACTCCGGGGACAGCGCTGAGAGTCCGCTCAAGATCCGGACTATGGGGTCGCATCAGGCGGAGTCGAGCCTCCGGCTCGTCCCGTCTGAGTGTCTGGAACGCCTCGACGAGCAATCTCACGCGCTTTCGCCCGACGTCCGGGGCCGCGGCGCAAAAGATCGTCGGATGCGGTGACCGCGAGCCGCCCGGCCGGAACTCATCCAAATCAACACCTGGATAGAGGACACGCGGCTCAACCGCGAACTCATCGCGTATCAGACCTGCCACCCACTGGCTCAGGACCGTGACCACAGTCGCGTGCCGCACCGCAAGTCCGAGACTCTCGAACCGCCTGCGCACGCTTGCTGGATTCGGGGACGCCGTTCATCTGGAAAGATCGACGGCCTACGCGTGGCCCGCGACCACTGCGCCGCTGCGAGGGCATCCGTGGGATACGGGCGTGCGCCAGGTCGTACTGTCCCCGCCGCAGCGACGCATATGACAGCGGCAGGTGGGTCACGTAGTCGTCGAAGCCCCACCGGACGAGCCTCGCCGAAGGTGGGCGCGGCTGCCGGATGACCCTCATACCCTCCTCAACGCTCGGCGTACGCCGTCCGGGATGGCTCGTGATGAGCGTCGGGCTGTATCCCTCCCTGATCAGAGCCCGTTGCGAGATCGCGAATGATGCGCTCGGACCCGCGGTAGACCTCGGGCCAGTAGCACGGATGCAAAAGCGCTACTTGGCCGGTGCGGGAACAGTTTCGGCGACTCGACATCCCGGCGCAGAGCTCCGATCGCCAGCCTCCGACGGCGCGGCAGGTGGATACTCTCCGCCGTGCCCGAGGTCAGCGTCATCGTCCCCGCCCGCGACGCTGAAGCCACGCTCGGCCGCAGCCTCGACGCACTCTCACGACAGGACTTCACGGGCGAGTGGGAGCTGATCGTCGTCGACGATGGCTCCCGGGACAGCACCGGGGATCTGGCGCGAGCCGCCGGGGCAACCGTAGTGCCCGGCAACGGAACCGGGGGGGCCGCCGGTGCCCGTAACCTCGGAGCGGCGAGGGCCAGCTCGGCGCTGCTGGCCTTCACTGACGCCGACTGCGAACCTCGGAGCAACTGGCTGTCCGCTGGGGTGGCCAGCCTGGCCCGATGGGACCTGGTTCAAGGCGCCGTGCGTCCGCTGACCGCCGGTCACGCTGGCCCATTTGACCGGACGTTGAACGTGCAGGCGGAGTCCGATCTCTTCGAGACCGCAAACCTCTTCGTGAAGCGCGCAGTCTTCGATCGCGTGGGTGGGTTCATGCCATTCCTCGAGGGGGAGGTCGACGAGTTCGGCCAGCCGCTGAGAGGGTTGCTGCCGCGTCGAGACGAGGGGCCGTTCGGCGAGGACACGTGGTTCGGCTGGCGCGCCAAACGGAGTGGAGCGAGGAGCGGGTTCGCCCCAGATGCAGTGGTGGAACACGCGATTTTCCCGCGCGGCGAGCGTGGGTACCTCCGCGAACGCTGGCGGTTGAGGTACTTCCCGTCGCTCGTTCGTGTGGTGCCGGAGTTACGGGCCTCACTCACATTCCGAATTTTTCTGACTACCAGGTCGGCTGGGGCGACGGCGGCACTTCTCTGCATCGTGGCATCGGCCGCGTCCGGGCGGCGGCTCCCCCTCTTGGGATGCCTGCCCTATCTGCGTCTGGCTGCCCCCGCGGGCCTGGGCACCGGCGACCTCCGGAGCGCGACGGGACTCGCCGCTGGCGACGCGGTGGGCCTGATGGCCTCATCGATCGGGGCCGTGCGAGCGGGACGGCTCGTCCTGTAGACGTCACGGTCTACGAGCCAACTGGCGGCGCCACCCGGTAATTCGCGCCCGTAACCGCTTCGAGACGGTCCGCCTGGGGCCGTACTCCTCGACGAGACTCCCCAGATACTTCTGTGTCTCCTCGGCGGTGAGCAGGAGTCGCTCCATCGCGGAGATCGAGCCGTCCCACCACACCCGCTGGATCCGATCCTCAAGCGATAGTCCGGACAGGAACCACGCTGGAAAATGCCAGTCGGGACGCGTGTGGATCTGATGCACCTTGCAGGTGAACTCAAGCTGCTTGCCGACCACATCCACCAACCAGCGGTGATGCGTTCGCCCGACCCACGGCCCTTCGACCCCCCACGTCTGCTCCTCGAGACGCGAGGGGACCTCGATATAGCCGGCCTTGGCCACGCGACTGAGCTCGGCACAGACGCGCAGCGGGTCTCTCACGTCCTCGAGCGTGTGAGCGCAGATCGCGAAGTCGAACTGGTCATCCTCAAACGGCCAGGGTTCGATCGCGCACATGTCCGCCTGGATCCACGTGGCGGCGCTGAACCGTTCCATCGTCGCATCGCTGGGTCTCCCGTACAGGCCGCGCGTTTCGTAGGGCATCAGATCCAAGACCCAGTCCGCACGCTCATACGGCTCGGCCCATCCACCGATGTCGAGAACGAGGTCGCCGTCCGCGATCGCTTGGTCTAGGGCTTCCCCGACTGCGCGCGTGCACCGAGTCAATCTAACGCTAGTGCAGCGTCGGCGTACCACTACATCTACGATCTCCTGGTGCTCGAGGCCCACCGTCATCGCATCCTCGAGATGCTTGCGGATGATCAACTGCTCTTGGATGTCGGAGGGGGGTGCAGGCCGTTCGAACGCGCCGACTGGGTGATCGATCTCCTTCCCTATGAGGAACGGAGCAACTATGGCGAGGAAGTCGTATCGGCGGAGCACGAACGCTTCTCGTTGGCTACCTGGGTCCAACGTGACATCTGTGAACACGAGCCCTGGCCGTTTGCGGATGACCAGTTCGACTTCGTGTTCTGCTCCCACACGCTCGAGGACATTCGTGATCCGATCTGGGTCTGTGGGGAACTCAAGCGGGTGGCAAAGGCCGGCTATATCGAGGTCCCCTCGCGCCTCTGGGAGCAGAGCCACGGCTTCGAAGGCCCCTGGACGGGCTGGGACCACCATCGTTGGTTGTGTGAGGTCGGGGACGGCCGGATCGATTTCACGTTCAAGCATCACCGTCTCAGCGGCAGCCCCGCGCTCTACTTCCCGGAGGGGTTCGTCGACACGCTCGATCCCGAGCTTCTGGTGGATTGGCTGTGGTGGGAAGAGAGCTTCGATTTCGCCGAGCGGATCATCCAGTCCGGCCAGGAGGCCGACCGGTTCCTCCGCGAATTCGTGGAGGCGCACCTGCCACCCGACCTCGCCGCTCGCAGGGCACCGCCGTCCCGCCTGCGTGGCTTCGCGCTAGCGAAGATCGACGCCATGCGAGCGCGTCTCGCGCCATGAGGCCGAGTACATTCGCGAATCCCTCGCCGGTCAGCCGCCGCCGCGCGACAGCGCGAGGCACGGTCGTGAACGGGGCGTTCCTGACGGGGCTCCAGACGCTCACGCTGATCAAGAGCTTCGTGGCAGCTGCCTTTATCGCCGCGTCCGACTACGGGGTGTGGGGGCTCTTGATCCTGGGCATCGGCGCGCTGACCCTGCTCAAGCAGGGCCTAGGCGACAAGTTCATCCAGCAAGACGAACACGACGAGGCAGTCGCCTTCCAGCACGCGTTCACCTTTGAGCTGACCGCCAATCTGGTGGTCATGGCGCTGATGCTCGCCGCCCTCCCGGTGCTAGGTCTGATTACCGGCGAATGGGCAGTGCTCGCCCCCGGCGTCGTTTTCGCTGCGGCGCTGCCCGCGATGGCCCTGAAGGCTCCGATCTGGATCTTCTATCGCCGGATGCACTTCGCCCGGCAGCGCACGGTCGAGGCAGTGGAACCGATCGTTGCATTGCTGGTCACCGTTGGACTCGCGATTGCCGGGGCCGGCTACTGGAGCTTGGTCGCGGGCTACTTCGCAGGCGCCTGGGCGGTAGCCGCGGTAGCGGTAGCGGTGTCGCCCTACCCGCTGCGGATCCGGTTCGACCGGAGAGTCGCACGGAGCTACTTTGAGTTCGCGTGGCCCGTGGTCGTCGCCAACGGCGGCGTAATGCTTATTCCGTCCTTGTTAATTGTCGTCGGGCAGGAGGTGGTCGGTTTGGCCGGGGCCGGCCTGATCACCCTGGCGGGGTCGATAGCGAGCTACACCGACCGGGTGGACGCCATGATCACCGAGACCCTCTACCCGGCCATCTGCAGGGTGCGCGATCGAGCAGATCTCCTAAGAGAGGCGTTCGTGAAGTCCAATCGCCTCGATCTCATGTGGGGTGTACCGCTCGGGATCGGGATTGCCCTATTCGCAAAGGACCTGATCGACTTCGGACTCGGCGACGAGTGGCGCGCGGGGTTGGTGCTCATTCAAGTATTCGCCCTGACGTCCGCCGCCAATCACATTGGCTACAACTGGGCCGCGTTTCTCCGGGCGACCGGTGACACTCGTCCGCTCGCCATCGCGGGACCGATCGTCGTTGCCACGTTTCTGTTGGTGACGCTGCCGCTCTTCGTCGCCTTCAAGCTCGATGGGCTCGCGGCCGGCATCGCGGCCATGACGGGCGTGTCGCTGATCGTTCGAGCGCATTTCGTGAGACGGCTCTTCCCGACGTTGAGCCTCGCGCGGCAAGGGGCCAGAGGACTTGCTCCGGTGCTCCCGGGACTCCTGGTCACGCTCGCCCTTAGGGCCGCCGCGCCAGGTCCTCGCACACTCACACACGCCCTGCTGGAGTTCCTGGTCTTCCTCTTCGTGACCGCCGCTTCCACCCTGATCGCTGAGCGGCGCCTTCTCCGCGAGCTAGTGGGCTACCTGCGCCGGGCTGAAGTCCCCGCGTCAAGCGCTCCAGTGCACTGAGTGATGAGCCAAGGGCCGACGTCAGGCCCAGGCTGCCGTGCCATCGGCTGTTCGCAGCCGGACCAGGTAGTGCGGGTACGGAGCAAGGCGGCCAAGGCGCCGGAGCCCCTCTACGCGGAATCCGGCGTTGTGCGCTAACACAGCCATGTCCCCTGGTTCCAAACACGCCAGCTCAGTCTCGCCCGTAACGAGGCGATCGTGCACGGCGTTCCAGCGATGCTGCCATCTCGGGGTGCGGGCTATGTCCTTGATCAGGCATAACCCGCCGTCCTTTAGCTGTAGGCGCAGTCGCTCGAGTACGCCAGCCTGCATGCTGGATTCCAGATGGTGGAAGACGTCGATCGCCATGGCGACGTCGAATCGCTTGACCGCCCGAATCATGGTCACGTCTTGCTCTACTACGTCCACTCGGGGGTAGGCATGCCCGGAGCGCGCGATGTCGACGCGTCTGCGGTCAAGCTCGAAGCCGGTGAACTTGAGCGTCGGCCTGGTAAGGGACAGATAGCGCTCCAACGCTCCGTATCCACAGCCGAGTGAGAGAGCGTCACCCCGCTCGCCTGCCAGTTCTTGGTCAAGCGCGCTTACTTCAGCGATCAGCAGCCTCCCTGCGACGAACGCTGCGTGCCCAGACCGGCAGGCGGTATTCACTTCCGACCACCTGCCGGAAGGCGGCGCGGTTCAGCGACATCAAATCGCGATCAACAAGATCGCCGTACCAGCCCAAGCGGCGGCCGCAGCCAGGATGCCCGGATCGTTGGCGACCAGGGCTGAGGCACTGCGGTCATCCTCGCGGTCATAGATCAGATACCAGGTACCGGAACACTCCATACACCACCATCGGGGCGGTGGCGAGCATGCGGTCACCGACGAGCGGCGAATCGACCGCGTAGATCACGTAACTGATCACTGCCCCCGCGGTAACCATCGACACCATCTGGTCAAGGAAGGGAAGCGAGTAATGCTCGAGGACCGGGCGAGTGAGGGACTCCGACGCCGCCTCCCCAGCCGCTTCTTGTCGCCGCTTGGTAAATGCCAGGAATAGCGCCAGCATCCCTGTACAGACCAAGAGCCAGCTGGACGCGACAACCTCCACGACAATCGCACCGGCGATTACTCGGACAAGGAAGCACCCCGCGATTGTCATCACGTCGATGATCACAATGTGTTTCAACCAGGATTCGTGTAACCAATAGTGAGAGTTCCGTAGAGGACGACGATGCCCACCACCTCCGGCCCAATCAGGGCACCGAGCAGCAGCGCCGCGATTGCCAACACCGTCGCCGCCACCTGAGCCGTCCCCGCCCGGAGCGCTCCGCTTGCGATCGGCCGATGCTGCTTGATGGGATGCTTCCGGTCCAACTCGGCATCGCGTAGGTCATTGATCAGATACCCAGCGCTCGACGCGGCGCAGAACGCGATGAACACCACAGCCGTCTTCCAGGCACGGCTGTAACTCCCGAAAGCGCCCAGAGAAGACCAGCGTCGCGAACACGAACAGGTTCTTCGTCCAATCGGCTGGCCGCACCGCGGCTAGAAGAGCCGTTGGCAGTGGACCCGCTTCCACGCCGGTCACCGCTGCACGTACCTCCGCCACCTCCCACGACGATACAGCGATAGACGTGGCTTCGGTGGCAGTTGTCAGAGGATGATCCCCGCCGTACAGACCTGGTTATCAGCAGGGGTGCCATTTTCTTCCCGGACTGAACAACGACTTCGGTGATGCTCAGCCCGGCGATCAGCCGCTGGCCTTTCGTTCTCACCCTGGCCTTGGCACTTGCGCTCAGGCTGGGCGCCGCGGAGAGCATGGGCTACGGACCCATCATCGACCAAGCCGACTACAACCGCCACGCGGTGTCGCTCGCCGCGGGTGACGGTTATCCGCGCTCGAACCTGGGGCGCGTGAAAGGCGCAACCGCGGTTCGCCCCGCCTATCCAGTGTTTCTGGCAACGATCTATAAGGCGACGGGACAAGGTGAAAGAGCCGCCCGGATCACACAAGCGCTATTGGGAACACTCACCGTTGCCCTCCATCGGCCTACTGGCACGGCATTTCTGGTCTAGGCGGGTTGGAATTTGTCGCCGCCTTCCTAGCGGCGATATACACCAGCCTTCATCGTCCTCACATCGTCCCTGCTGTCCGAGAACGTCTATCTGACCCTCTTGCTCGGCGCCCTTCTCATGGCGCTCACTGCGTCGAAGGCCCGGCACCCCACGCTCAACGCTGCCCTAGCAGGCGCACTCGCAGGGACCGCCATCCTCACACGGCAAAATGGAGGCGTCGTCCTGACCGTGATCTTGGTCGGCCTGTTTCTCGCGAGCCGCTCGCAGCGCTGGCAGTCCGCGGTAAAATTGCCTGCGGTCGCTGCGTGTGCCGCGATCCTGGTCGTCCTGCCTTGGACGATCCGTAACGCAGTCGAGCTGCACGATTTCATCCCAGTCGCGACTCAAACCGGCCTGCTGCTCGGGGGCACGTATAACGCCGACGCCGACGGGTCGGACGATCTGAGGGGACGCTGGGTACCGCCATCCGAGGTTCGGCCTCCCGCGCCCTGTTCAAGAACCCCGAGCTAACTGAGGCCGAACTCGACTCAGAACTCCGCGAGCGCGGCTTCGAATACGCAAGGCACCATCTCGGCTACGTCGGCTACGTCGGCTATTCCAACACGCTGCGGCTCCTTCATCTGGGCGGCTCATCCGAGGAGCGACTGGCAGCCACTGATTGGAACCTCGATGCACATGATTATCGATTGGCCAGACTCGGCTTCTACCCGTTAGCGCTCCTGGCACTGGCGGGGGCCTTTACGGCCGCGGCTCGTTGCGCTCCGTGGTACTTCTGGATCGTTCCCGTCATCACGCTCGCGTCTACGATTTTCATCGCCGGGTTCATTCGGTACAGATTGCCGATCGATCCGTTCCTGATCCTCCTCGCGGCGGTCGCGGTCGATGCCTTTATCGCCCGACTGGCGCCGCTGAAGCGCGCTCGATCCGCCACCGCCTGAGCTCGGACAATCGTCCGGCCGGAGTAGCCCCCGGCCTCGCCCTGGACTTCCGGACGGGCGATCACTTCTGCATGTTCCGCCCTGCTGGCATCGTCCCGCCCTCCTTCCGCCTGCGCATCAGCGCCGCGGCGGTCGCGCTGGTCGCGATGCTCGCCGCAGCGACGGTGTCGATACCCACTCCAGCACAGGCCGGCAAGAACCAGGCTTCGAAGCAGACCTCGAAGTCGAAGCGATCGACCGCTCGCGCGAAGTGCAGGGCGCGGCAGCGCGGAGCGTCCCAGAAGCGCCGGCGCGGAGCCTCCGCGAAGCGCCGGCGTGCGTGTACCCGCCCCCCAAGCAAACGAGCGCGGAAGCGCGAGATCGTGCGCACGCAAACTAGGCCGGCCGGCCTCCCCGCGGCAGCGCCGGTAGTCGCATCGGTCCGCCCTCCGACCTCCGCCCCCGCTGCGACCCCGGCGCCCGCCCTCCCGGCACCCGCGACCCCGACCACCCCGGCGCCCCCGGCGGCGCTCCGCTCAACCCAGCCCTTCTCCCCCACCTCCTTCTGGAACAGCCCGCTGGCTGCTGGCGCTCCGCTCGATGAGCGCAGCAACGCGTACGTCGGCCAGGTCCGCCAGCAGCTGACCAAGTGGCTGCCCTGGATCAACACGACGCAATACAGCAGCCCGATCTACACGGTCTCCGCAGGGCAGCCGACGGTCCGGGTGCAGTTGGACTATCCGCACGCGCCGGAGCTGCAGAGCGCGTTCGAGCAGGTACCGATTCCGGCGGGTGCAGCGCCGGCGGCCGGCAGCGATAAGACGATGGTCGTGTGGCAGCCGTCCACCGACACGATGTGGGAGTTCTGGCTGACCGAGCGCAAGGCCGATGGCTGGCATGCCTTCTGGGGCGGCCGCATGGAGAACGTGTCGTCGAACCCCGGGTATTTCGACAAGCCGCGCAACTGGGGGGCCACGGCGACCAGCCTTCCGATGCTCGGCGGCATGATCCGGCTGGAGGAGATGCAGTCGGGCGTCATCGACCACGCGCTGGCCATATGCCTGCCCGAGACTCGTGCCGGGGTGCACTCGTGGCCCGCCCAGCGCACCGACGGGACCGTGGACCATGAGGACGCGGTGCCCGAGGGCACGCGCTTTCGCCTGGACCCCGACCTGGATCTGAGCCGGGTCCCCATGTCGCGGACGACGCGGATGATCGCCGTGGCTGCCCAGAAGTACGGCATCGTGGTCAGGGATAAGGGTGACGCGGTGGCCTTCTACGCCGAGGATCCGACGCCCACGGGGACGAACCCGTTCGCCGGCTCCAACGGGTACTTCGGCGGGCGCTACCCGTCACAACTCCTCGAGCAGTTCCCGTGGGAACACCTGCAGGCTCTCCAGGGCTCGCTCAGCCGCGGCTAGGCGGTGCCGCGCGCGCTCAGAGCGGCCGCCATCAGCCTGAGGCCGAAAGGCGCGCCATGCCAGAGATAGCGACGCACGAGGCGCCGGGGCTCCTGGACCATCCGGTGGACCCACTCGAGCCCGGCCCGCTGCATCCATACGGGTGCGCGCCGAACCTCTTCGCTCACGAACGAGAACGAGATGCCGATGCCCATGTACCAGGCGTCTGGGTGGACCCGGCGCAACTCGCGGATCAGCCGCTCCTGCTTCGGGAAGCCGAGCCCGACGAGTACGAGGCCTGCGCCGCTGGCCCTTACCTGCTCGGCCAGCAGGCGCACCTGCTCGGGGTCGTGCTCGAAGCCGTGATCCGGGCATGCCGTGCCCGCCAGCCTCAAGGCGGGATAGCGCTCGCCGAGCCGCTGGGCCGCAGCATCGGCGCAGCCGATGTTGCCACCCAGAAGGAACACCGACTCACCCTCGTCAGCGGCCACTTCGCAGCTGGTCCAGATCAGGTCCGAACCGGCAACGCGCTCGGGCACTGGCGTGCCCTGCAGCTTCGACGCCCACACCACCGGCGCGCCGTCCGCCACGACCAGGTCGGCGCCGCGCACCAGCTCGAGTTGGTCGTCGTCATTGGCGACCTGACGGACGATGTCGAGGTTGGCCGTGACGATCCAACCACCATCGCCCGACCGCAACCCGTTCCGGATGCGCTCGAGTACCTGTGACGCCGTCAAACCGTCGAGCCGAACCCCCATCAACTCGACAGCAGCGGCCCGATCCGAGGCTCCGCACCCCGGCAACGAAGCTGCCATCATCCCCATGCCGAAGGGACCTATCCCCCATTCGGTGAAAACCTAACCACGGACGGGAGCCTGTGACGCCTCAACGACCACGACGCCGCAGGGGCGGCTTGTTCGGGAGCATCACCCGCGGAAATCCGGCGAACGGACACAGCGCTGAGACGAGTCCGCCCGCCGCCCCGCGCCCCCGGCACGACGAGCCGCCCGCGCCGCCCCAGCTCGCGCTGCGCGAGCCGCCCTCGCCGCCACAGCCCTCGCGCGCGCTCGCGCAGCCGCGTGTGGTGGGTCCCCTGGAGGCAGTCCTGCGTCGACCGTTCCTGACCCTGACGCCGATTGTGCTGCTGCTGGCTGCCGCCGCCGCCATCGGCCTGACCCGCGAACCCGTGTACACCTCTCAGGCTCGTGTGAACGTCGGGCGGGTGGACGTGCCCGCGTACACGCTGCAGGGTGTCGTGATCGGCAACGAGACTCTGGCGGCGGGCTATGCCCGGACCATCAGCGCCCAACCGGTCGTAGACCGAGCGGCGCGCGCCGCCAAGGTGTCCCCGGGCGCCGCCGCGGGGAACCTGTCGGCTTCACCGGTGCCCGGAAGCACGTTGATCCGGGTCGAGGCGGAAGGTGCTTCAGAGGGCGAGGCGGTCAGGCTGGCCAACGGCGCGGCCAACGGCGTCATCGCCTACGTGGGACAGCTGGGCCGCCGGCAACAGAACAGCAGCCTGCTCGAGCGCTACCGCCGGGCCAACGCGCGCGTGGCGCGACTTGAGCAGCGCGTCAAGACGCTCCGCGCGAGCCGCAGCAGTCAGGCACAGATCCGGAACGCAAGGCTGGATCTGGAAACAGCCAAGCTCCAGGCGTCAGGTCTGGAGGGTGAATTTCGATCCTCGCCCGGAGGAGCCGCACCGCAGAGCCTGCTTCAGCTGATCGCGCCCGCCACATCGGCCAGCTCGGACTTCAGCTCGATGCTCCAGCGGCTGGGGCTGATCGGGCTGGGTGCCGGTCTGCTCGTGGGAATCGGACTGGCGCTGATCGTCTCGAACCGCCGGTTCTTGCGCCGCACGCGCGAGTGACCGCTCGCCGCGTCATCCCGCTGGCGCTGGCTCCGGTGCTAGCGCTGGGGTTTGCTGTCGCGCTGTTCGCCTACCGCGCCGGCCGCGGCGCCGACCCCGTGGATGCGTTCAACAGTGCGACGCTGCTGATCATCGCCGCCGGCGGTCTGGCGCTTGCGCTGGTGGCGCGGCCGGCGTGGACGGTGAGCGCCGGGCTGGCGCTGGCCATGTTCTCCGCACACTGGGGCGACATGGGGGTGCCGTTCCCGGTCGAGCGAGTCGTGCTGGGCATCGGGGTCGCGATGGCCTTGATCCAAGAGCGCCGATCGCGGCCCGAGTCGTTGCGATCACGGCCCATCGACTGGCTCCTGGCGGTGGTGGCGCTGTGGGCCGTCGGGTCGGCCGCTGTGGCCGGAACCCTCGATGACAGCGAGGCACGCTTCGTGCTTCTGGACCGGTTCAGCCTGATCGCCTTCGTGCTCTTCTTCGCCGCTCCGATCATCTATCGCGAACAGCGTGATCGGCGCGTGCTGATGGGAGTGCTCGTGGCCATGGGCGCCTACCTGGGACTGACGGCCCTGATCGAGACGACCGGTCCCCGTGGGGCGATCCTGCCGCGCTACATCGACGACGAAGCCATCGGCATCCACTTCGACCGAGCCCGCGGGCCGTTCGTAGAAGCCACAGCGAACGGTCTGGCTCTGTATGCATGTGCGGTCGCCGCGGTGATGGCGGCCATCACGTGGCGAGACCGCCGGGCACAGGTGCTGGCGAGCGCGGTCGCGCTGCTCTGTCTGCTTGGGACGCTGTTCACGCTGACCCGAGCCGTGTGGCTGGCCGCCGTGCTCTCGACCGTGATCGCCATGCTCTCGGCCCACCAGACGCGCAGGTTCGTCGGCGTGGTCGTGATCGCCGGAACCGCGCTGGTGCTCGGCGCTTTCGCCGTGGTGCCCGATCTGGCCAATCGGGCCGAGAAGCGCAAGAACGACGATCAGCCCCTCTGGGACCGGCGTAACTCGAACGCGGCCGCCTTGCGCATGCTGGCCGAGCGACCTGCGCTCGGGTTCGGATGGGGCCGGTATGCCACAGACAGCCCGGACTACTACCGCCAGTCGCAGGACTTCCCTCTGACGACGGTGCGCGACGTGCACAACGTGTTCCTGGCCAACGCGGTCGAACTCGGGGTCGTGGGCGCCGTGGCCTGGCTCGGGGCGCTGCTGTGGGCGATCATCGGCGGGCTGCTGCGAAGGGGTCCCCCCGACCTGCGCCTGTGGCGGGTGGGGTTGGTGGCCATAACGCTCAGCTGGCTGTTGGCCGCGGCCGTGACGCCGCTGGGGTTCACGTTCCCCACGCTGCTGCTGTGGACCTGGGCGGGCATCCTGTGGACGGGCAGCCCGGTGTACGGAACCCCCGGTAATCCCTCCGCTGCGGACTAGGAGCGGCGAAATGTGCGCCGCAGCGCGGCGCCTGCGGCCACCAACGCGCCGCCTGCGGCACCCAGCGCGCCGGCGGCCAGCCCCGTAAAGGGCAGTTCGCCCCCGCCGCCACCAGCACCGCCACCGCTGCCCCCAGCCGACCCGGTGCCCCCGCCCCCGGAGGCTGCGCCCGGTGCCGTGCCCGCGCCGTCTCCGGCACCTCCCCCGGCGCTGCCCAGCACGCCCGAGGGGTCCACGCTGCCGGTGGCAGACGGGGCTGCCGCCGTCGCGGATGTAGGTCCGGAGTCGCCGCCGCTGGCCCCAAGGGCGCCGCCGGCCGCACCGCTGAAGCTGAGATCCTGTGAGGCGGTGCCGCTCGGATCCAGCGCTGCGCCCATCGTCAGATGGGCCGAGCGGGTCAGCTCGACCAACGTCCCATAGTCGACGACCTGCGGTCCCACATAGCCGCGTGCCAAGGCCCCACCCATCCGTCGCAGTCTACGCCCATCCGGCGTTCCGAGCCACCGGTCAATCGCAGAGGATGATGCACGGGCTCCAGGCGAGGCCATCGACCCGAACCAGATCCATCCGGGTCAGCCTGAGGCCCCACCACGGGAAGGACCGGAGCATCTGGCCCGCCCCGCCCACTCCGAAGAGCGCCGGATAGGGGTCGGCTGCCAGGTTCACGGGATCCTGTGCGTACAGCGCCACTACCCCTCCCCTGTCCCGGACGATCATGCCGTAGCGCTGCGCGGCCTCGGAGAGAATGCGCACCGGCCGCGGCAGGTTCAGTGCTGCCAGGTCGATCGCGGGGTCGAGCCGGAAGCGCGCCCCCTCGGGCACGGCCTGGACCCGTCGGGAGAATCCGTCGGTTCGCTGCGCGGGACGGGCGTAGACGCCCGCCCGGGGCTCTGGGATCGCGACTGCCAGAGCGTGGTCGATGCGGCCACGACGAAGCTCGTCCGGTGTGATCAGGCCGCCCGCGAGCGGGAGGCTCGTGGCGGTAGCGCCCCAGTTGGGCTTGGGCGCCTCGAACCGCCCAGAGCCCGAGCTCACGTCCGGCAGGAACCCACCCCAGCGAGCATGCCAGCCGTCGTCAGCCAGCCGCGCCTGCCAGAACTCCCACAGCCGGTCGCTGCCAGGCTGCCAGACCACCATCGAGCCGTCGCTTCCGGCTGCCGGACGCGCGCCCCTGGGAATCGGCACGTCGGCAAACGTCTTCTCCAGCATCGGATCCAGGCCGCTGGGCTGATCGAGCTGAACCCGGACGGTCGGTTGAACGGAGGAGACGGTGTAGACCGGGGCGCTGTACTGGGAGGTGTTGACGGTGGGCGGCTGGCCCGAGCGATAGTTCTGCTCAACCTGTCGCAGCAGATCCTGTGTGATGGCCGCAGAGTTCGGATCCAGCGGCGCGTCATCGGCCAGCGCCGTGTTCCAGAAGCTGTGCGCGCCGAAGAAACGCGAGCAAGCCGGGGGCTGAGGTGTCATACGAGTCGAAGCCCGCCGCGTGGCTCGTCCGCGCCTGACCGTGACCAGCACTGCCGCCGGCTTACACGCCGCGATCGCCTCCCGGCCCCGGCCGGTGAGCCGCACGAGTGCCGTCCGGCGCCCCCTGCGCAGCCTTAGCAACCGGCCCCGGCTCACCGTGACGCGCGCGCGGCCGCGAGCGAGCTGAACCGCGACACGGACGCGTGTGGCGCGTCGGGCTCGCAGCGTGACGCTGATGCCGTTCGCCGCCAGGAGATCCGCCTGGCCGGCGGGCGCCACCGACGCTCGGACGGGAAGGCTCGTGGGTGCGGCCGCCACAGCACCGGCGGGCGTCGCCGCCGCCAGCGTCAGCGCAACCGCAACCGCCATGCACGCAACTGCCCACCTTGCCCCCGCGCAAAGCATGTGACGACTCTACGCCACCCCCGGGCAGTAAATCAGCGGCGCCCGCGCAGCCGGGCGACGTCGCCCCGCCTGATCGCATCAGCGCCCTTGACGGCCTTGCGGATGGCCCCCTTAGCCCCGAACGAAAAGCTGCGCTTGACCACGTATGGCTGGTGGACCCACTCCTTGAGGTCAGCCAGCTCAGCGGTACACCGGAACGCTGACGCCCGCATGGGCACGTTGCGAACCCGCTCCCACCCCGGCTCCTCTCGCAGGAATCCAGCCAGCACCCGCCCCGTCCAAAGCTGGGTGTCGTCGATGATCAGAAGTCCACCGACCCTGAGCCGGCGCCCCGCGTAGTACCAGTCGATGAACGGCGACGGGAAGGCGTGGCCGCCGTCGATGAGCACGACATCGAGCGGGGTGGGCTCAAGCGTGGGCAGCACCTGCTCCGACCGGGCGGCGTGGAAGCTGAGACTGTCTGTCGGGACGTGATGGGAGTCGCACCATTGCCTGATGCGCGCCACCTCGTCGTCGAAGGGCACGACGCACGTATGCACGGCCCCCCTGGCCGCGAACAGCGCGGTGCTCACTCCGGCTCCGGTCTCCAGCGTGTGAGCGCCAGGGGAAACCTCGCCGTCGATGACCTCGAGGATCTCCCGGCTGGACTCGAAAGGTTGCGGGGTGCCGTCGGCGCCGACGTGGGTGATGGGCGGGTCGGCCAACAGAGTCCGGAGGTCCACGCGGGCAAGCGTATGGGAACTAGACTGCCGCCTGACGGTGCGGGAGCCGCCATGAACAGCAGAGGAGCCGACGCGCTGCCGGTGTCGGTGGTGATCCCGGCCTACAACCGCCCGGAGATGGTCCGGCGCGCGGTGAAGAGCGCGCTGGGGCAACGACCGGCACCACCGGCCGAGGTGATCGTGGTGGATGACTGCTCGTCCGACGACACGGGCGCCGCCGCCGCGACCGCGGGCGCAACCGTGATCCGCCACCGGCGTAACCAGGGCGAGGGGGCCGCGCGCAACACCGGGATCGCGGCGGCGACCCAACCCTGGATCGGGCTCCTGGACTCCGACGACGAGTGGCTCCCACACCTGCTGGAGACCCTGTGGGCCCGCCGGGACGGGCACGCGCTGGTGGCCGGCGCCGCGATCAACCACGGCTCCGGCCCGGGTTCGGGGCGGTACTCCGGGCCCTTGACCGAAGAGGTGCTACGGACCCCGGCGCGCTTGCTCTACCCGGAGAACTTCATCCCGGCAAGTGGCGTGATCGTCCGAGCCGACGCGCTGGAGGCCACGGGTGGCTACCGCACCGAGCTGCGCCACGGCGCCGACCTGGACATGTGGCTGCGCGTGCTGGATGGCGGCACTGGGCTGATGGTCCCGCGCGTGGTGGTGCGGTACCACCTGCATGGCGGTCAGGTCACGCGCGACCACGTGGGCATGGCCACGGCCCAGCTCGGAGTGCTGAACGCCTACCGCGATCGCCCGTGGTGGTCGCGCCGGCGGGTGGAGGGATGGCGCGGCGGAAGCGCCTGGGACGACTTGCGCCGTGAGCTGGCGAGCCGGGATCGCAGCCGCGTGCCCAGCCATCTGCGGTTCCTGCTCGCGCGGCCCGCACGCGCACTCGGGCTGGCGGGGATCCTCATCCGCCGGTACCGCCTGAGGCGCCGCAGCCGAGCGCTGTTGCCGTGAACATCCTGTTCCTGACCACCGTCCTTCCCGGAGAACGGTCGACCGGCGGGGAGGTGGCCTCGCAGGCGATCGTGGATGCCTTGCGCACTGCCAACCGCGTGCACGTGGTGGGGTTCGCCAGGCCGAGTGCCCCTGCCCCGACGCACGGCGACGACCACGCGGCCGGCACGCGCCCGATCGAAACCAGCACCGCAGGCCCGCGGGCGGCCGCCTGGATGGCTGCGGCACTGGCCCTGCGCTTGCCCTACTCGGCGGCCAAGTACCGATCGCGGGCCTATCGAGCCCTGGCTCAGGCGTTGGCGCGAGAGCAGGCGACCGACATGGTGGTGGTGGATCACGCCCAAGCGGCTTGGCTCGACCCCCGGCGATGGTGGGACGGGCCGCTGGTGCACGTAGCCCACAACGCGGAGCACCGTATGTACGCGGACTCGGCGGCCCGCGCGGGCGGCGTGCGCGGGCTCCTCCTGGGCCGTGAGGCCGAGCGGATTCGGTACCTGGAGGGCAAGATCGCGGACGCAGCCGACGAGGTCTGGGCGCTGACCTCCACAGATGCCGCGGCGCTGGAAGCGCTGGCCGGCACGCGCAGCCGCGTGCTGGCCCTGCCCGGGACTCCGGCGCCGGAAGGGCCGCTGCCCGAGCCAGCCGTGGACGTGGCCATACTGGGCCTCTGGAGCTGGGCGCCTAACGCGGAAGGGCTGCGGTGGTTCCTGGATCGCGTGGCCCCGCTCGTCCCGCCGGACATCCGCGTGTCCATCGCCGGAGCGGGCGCCAACGGTCTTGCCGCGCGCCATCCCGAGGTGGCCTTCCCCGGCCGAGTCCCCGACGCTCAAGCCTTCCTGCGCTCGGCACGGGTGGTAGCGGTGCCGTCAGTGGCGGGCGGTGGAGTTCAGGTCAAGACACTGGACGCGGTCGCTTCGGGCAGGCCGGTGGTGGCCACCACCCACGCGGCGCGCGGCATCGACCCGCTGCCCGCGTCCTTGACCGTCGCCGACGACCCGGAGCAGTTCGCCGGGGCCCTGATGGCGGCAGCCGCTGATGACGAAGGGCGCGTGCACGCAGCAGCGGCCGCAATCAAGTGGTCCCGGGACAGACGCGAGCACCTGGCGCTTCAGGTGTGCGACGCGGCGGCTGCGTTGGCGCGAGTATGAGCGGCGTGCGCTCGGCCTACCTGGTCAGCCGCTATCCCGCGGTCACCCATACGTTCATCCAGACCGAGGTCCAGGCGCTGCGGCGTCAGGGCGTCGCGATCCAGACCTTCACGGTCCGGCGCGCCCAACCCGGCGAGCTGTTGTCGCCGTCCGATCGCCAGGAGGACCGCGCCACCATCGCGCTCCTGCCTGTCCGGCCGCTACGTCTCGCAGTCACGCACCTACGGGCGCTGGTGCGCTCGCCCGCGGCCTACGCATCCACCCTGGCCCACGCCCAGCGGATGGGCACCGGTGGCCCCCGCGCAACACTCTGGCAACTGTTCTACTTCGCTGAGGCCATCCTGTTGCACGCTCATCTGCGCGCGCGGGACATCCGCCACGTACACGTGCACTTCGCGAACGTGGCCAGCGATGTGGCGCTCCTGGCCTGCCGGTATGGCAACCGCGCCGAAGGGGGTAGCGGGGCCTGGTCGTGGAGCCTGACCGTTCACGGCCCCACCGAACTCCTGGACCTGGCTACCCACAAGCTGGCGGAGAAGGCGCGCGACGCCGCGCTAGTCATATGCACGAGTGACTTCGCGCGCAGCCAGGTGCTCGCGTGCCTGGACGGCAGTGACGGCGCCCGCGTCAGGACCGTCCGCTGCGGTATCGACGTGACCCGGTTCGCACCGGGCGGAGACGACCAGACCGAGCACGAACCACTTCGGGTCCTGAACGTGGCGGGCATGTCGCGTCGCAAGGGCCAAGCCGAGTTGGTGGAGGCCATTGCGCTCGTGCACGGGCGCGGCCAGCCCGTTCATCTGACGATCGTCGGCGAGGGTCCCGAGCGCCGGGCACTGGAGCAGTCGGTGGCGGCGCGGGGTCTGAGCCAGGTCGTGACCTTCGCCGGGGCCCTCGGCCACCATGAGATGCCCGAGGCCTATCGCTCGGCGGACCTGTTCTGCCTGGGCTCGTTCGCCGAGGGCGTGCCCACGGTGCTCATGGAGGCCATGGCGTCCGGCCTGCCGGTGATCACCACCAACGTCATGGGCATCCCCGAGTTGGTGGAGCACGGTGTGACCGGACTGCTAGTGCCGCCCGCCCGTGCCGACGCCCTGGCCGACGCGATCCAGCTCCTGCGCGAGGACTCCGACCTCCGCGAGCGCCTGGGAGCCGCCGCGCGCGAGCGAGTGATCAGCGCATACGAGGTGGAGACGGCCACCCGGCGCGTCCGTGCCGAGCTCGAGCGGATCGTGGCGCGATGAGCGCTCTGCTCCAGCTAGAGGGAGTCTCCAAGCAGTGGCCAGGGATGTCGTCGCCCGTGCTGGACGGCGTGGCGTTGACCGTCGAGGCCGGAGAGACCGTGGCCGTGACCGGCAGCAACGGAGCTGGCAAGACCACCATGCTCAGAATCGCCTGTGGGCTGATTGCCCCCGACGCCGGAGAAGTGGCTGCGCTGGGGCTCCACCCGGACCGCAATCGGGCGGCGTACCAACGCCAGGTCGGCTTCCTGTCCGCGGGCAACAGCGGCCTGTACGCGCGGCTGAAGGTCGAGCAGCATCTGGACTATTGGGCGCGGCTGGCAATGCTGGCCCCGCCGCGGCGGTCGGAGTGCGTAGCCAGGGTGATCGAGCGCTTCGGCCTGGCGGAGCTCAGCGGCAAGCGCGTGGACCGCCTGTCCATGGGCCAGCGCCAGCGGCTGCGGCTGTCGCTGGCCTTTCTTCACGAACCGCGCGTCGTGCTCCTGGACGAGCCGCGCACGAGCCTCGACGACGCCGGCGCTCAAATGGTCGACACCGCCCTCGGAGAGCTGATCCAGGACGGCGGCGCGGCGGTGATCTGCGCGCCGACAGGAGACGCCGACCGGATTCGCTTCGATCGTCGTTTCGTGGTCAACAACGGCCGGCTGGACTGCGCATGAGCAACCTGGCTCTGAACGCCAGCGCCGCCCTGGCCGTGTTCAAGCGTGACTTCGCCCTGTTCGCGAGCTACCGGATGCGCTTCGTGACCACCTTCTTCACCACGGCGGTCAGCCTGACCCTCTTCTATTACGTCTCCCGGCTCGTGCAGTCCGACAGCATCGGCAACCCGGATGACTACTACGCCTTCGTGGTCATCGGGATCGTGATCTTCGGCGTGCTGACTTCCACCCTCTCCCTCCCGGTCGCGACCCTGCGCCAGGAGCTGCTGGCCGGCACGTTCGAGCGCATGGTGCTGTCCCCCTTCGGCGCACTTCGCTGCGTGCTGTCGCTGATGCTGTTCCCGCTGAGCCTGGCCATCGTGACCTCGGTGCTGTCGCTGGCCTATGCGTCGCTGCTCTTCGGACTGGATCTGCGCTGGCCGGAGGCGCTGCTGGGCTTTCCACTGGCGCTGCTCGGCGCGCTGGCGTTCGCGCCGTTCGGGCTACTGATGGCAGCCGCGGTGGTCACCTTCAAGCAGACCAACGCGGGCGCCACGTTCGTGATCACCGGGGTGACCCTGCTGGCCGGGGTGTACTTCCCGGTGGCACTGCTCCCGGACTGGATCCAGTGGGCCTCCGAGGTACAACCGTTCACGCCCGCCGTCGACCTGCTGCGAAACGTGGTGGTGGGCACCGAAATGCGCGGTTCCACGGGCTGGGCGCTGGCCAAGCTGGTGTTGTTCCCGACGGCGATGCTTCCCCTGGCGCTGATGACGTTACGGGCTTCGGTGCAGCGAAGTCGCCGCAAAGGCACCATTATCGAGTACTGAGGTTATGGCCCTCTCCGACCAGACACTGCTCCACGCGCAGCTCACCGTGCCCGATCAGGTGGTACGGCGCGACTTCGGCGAGGAGGCGGTGGCGCTGAACCTGGAGAGCGGCCAGTACCACGGCCTCAACCCGACCGCGTCGGCGATGCTCGACGCGCTGGAGGACGGTGCTACCGGCGACGCCGTGGCCATGCGCTTCGCCGAGCAGTATGGCCAGCCCAAAGAGCGGGTCCGCGACGACGTGCTGGCGCTTCTGCGAGCCCTGACCGAACGCGGCCTGGTCCAGGTGGATGACCGCTCCGGTTCCTGAGCCCACGCAGCGGTCCGGGCCGGGCGAGCCGTGGCGCTCGCGGGCGTTCGGGATAGAGATCGAGGGCGACTTTCCGGCGCCCGGGCTTCCGCCCGTGTCCGGCGCCGCCAGTCCTCCCCCCACACGAGTGATGGTGGTCCCAGCCGAGGCGATCGAAAGCCGCTGGGGAACCGAGGGAGCCGTGCGACTGCTTGAGGAGCGGTTCGACGGAGCACCCGAGCCGACGCGCACGATCGACCATCGCCCGGGCACGGGCTACCGCCTGTTCGCCCGCCATTTCGGGCTGGCCCTGGTGAGCGATGACGGCCTGTGCGTCCGCTGCGCACCGCCCGAGGATGAGCCGTGGAGCTGGCAGCGCTTCCTGGTGGGTCGGGTTCTGCCGTGGGCCGCGGTCCTGCGCGGCCGGGAGCTGTTTCACGCCAGCGCCGTGGAGGTGTCCGGCGGAGCGGTGGCGGTGATCGGCCCGTCCGGGGCCGGCAAGACTTCACTGGCGTCCCAACTGGTCTTACAGGGCGCCCGGTTCGTGACCGACGACGTGCTCGCGCTCCACCACGATGGGGCGAACGTCATGGCTCACCCCGGCGCTGGCGTGATCAGCATCCGCGACGAGGAGCGTGCCGTGATCCCGTCGGAGGACTGGTCGCGGCTGGGAGCCGAACTTGGCCACAGCGGCAAGACGTACTTGGAGGTGCCGCGGTTGAGCGAGCCCGTGCGCCTGCGGGCGCTCTACTTCCTGCGTCGCGAGAGCCGCGACTACGAAATCCAACCGCTCGAGGCTCCGGATCCGCGACTTCTGCTGGGCAACACTTTCATCGAGGGGATCCAGACCCCGGCGCGGCTGAGCAATCAGCTCGCCATCTGCTCCCACCTGGCGCGTGAGGTGCCCATGTACTCAGTGGCGGTGACCCCCGGGCACGGCGCGGCCAAGTTGGCCGGGTCGCTGCTGCACCACACGCAGGCGGTGACCGCTTGAGTGCCGCGGGGCTGGCACCGGCGGCGTTCACGTCGCGACAGAAGTTGGAGCTGGTTGCCGAGATCCTCGCGGCATACGCCCGGGTCCGCTGGAGCCTGTGGCGTTTCGATCTGCGTACTTCGGTCTCCCGACTGCGCCGAGTGCGTCCCCGACGGACATCCGTGCACGCCGACGACGCAATTCTCGGTCGCAAACTCGGGCAGGCGGTCGTGCGCACGCTCAGCGTGCTACCCACCGATTCACGCTGTCTGATGCGCTCACTGGTGTTGACCCGGATGCTGGCGCGCAGGGGCATGGACGTCCGCTTCGTGCTCGCGGTCCGCAGCGGGGACGAGTTCAAGGCGCACGCCTGGGTCGAGCGCGGCGGCGTGCCGCTGCTGGCACCCGGCGATGCCGGCTTCGAGCGTTTGTTGGAGCTCTGATCGCTCCCCTCGCCGGCTCGTACGTCCGTGGCGAGGGACTCTCCCTGCGTACACGGGCAGCCGGTCACTTCCCTGCGACATGCGCCTTTGTGGGCAGGCTGACCGGGCTTGGGCCGCTGCAGGAGGCCGCCCGGATCGGGTCCCGGGATCCCGACAAGCTGCTGGTCGCGGCATATCGACGTCTCGGCCCCGGCGTGCTCGATCTGCTCGAGGGCGAGTTCGCCGTCGCGCTGTGGGATGCCGAGGGCCGCCGGGGTCTGCTGGCCCGCGATCGGATCGGTCTGAGGTCCCTGTTTCTGTGCGCCGACGGGCCGACACTGCATTTCGCGGAAGAGATCCGCCCGCTGCTGGAGCTGCTCGGGCGCCGCCGCGGCGTCGACCGGGTGGCGGTGGCCCACTGGCTGGCACGAACCGGGATCCCGGACGGGCGTACGTTGTACGAGGGAGTAGAGCGGCTGGGTCCCGGCCAGGTGATCCTGCTGGGCCAGGACGGGTGGAGCCGCCGCAGGTGGTGGCGGCCGCATTTCGCCACCCCCCGCTTCCGTGAGTCCCGCGACGCCGAGCGCCACTTGGCCGCAGGCATGGAGTCGGCGGTCGCCCGCAGCGTGGGCGGGCGTCAGGTGCCGGCCGTCATGCTCAGCGGAGGGTTTGACTCCGGCAGCATCGCTGCGCTGGCGAACCGTCACCGCCGGATGCCCACGTATTCCACGGTGTTCCCGGACCTCGCAGATGTCGACGAGTCGGCAGCCATCCGCAGGCTGCGCGAAGAACTGGGCCTCGATGGGGTCGAGATGGCCTTCTCGGGAGGGAGCGCGATCGCACCCTCGTTGGCCTTCCTCGTCGAGCACGAGGTCCCTTCGCTCTCGCCAAACGCGCTGGTCTGGCGCCCGCTGGCGCAGCGGGCGGCGCAGGACGGCATCGAGGTCCTGGTGGACGGTGAAGGCGGGGATGAACTGCTGGGATGCGTGCCCTACCTGATCGCCGACGCGCTGCGAGGCGGCCGTCCGGTCAAGGCATGGCGGCTGGCCCGCGAGTTGCCGGGCGCCGGCGTCAGGCCACCGGCACGCTGGATGCGCCGCGCTCTGACGCTGTATGGCCTGCGCGGAGCGCTGCCGGCGCGCACACACGCGTGGCTCCGTGCCCGTAGAGCCCGAACCCCGTCGCCCGCTTGGCTGCTGCCCGATCTGGCCCGACTGCACCAGCAGACACACGACCCATGGGGATGGAAGCGATCCGGCGGACCCGCCTGGCAGGCCTGGCTCACCGATGCCGTGATTCGCCGGCCTGACGCGATGGGCACGGCCGAGCAACAACGGCGCGAGGCCGCGCTGGCCGGGCTGGAGCCGCGCCATCCCTATCGCGACCACCGGCTGCTGGACACGGTGCTCGACATAGACCCCCAGTTGATGTTCGACGCACATCGCGATCGGCCGCTGGCGCGGCGGGCCGTCGCGCCGATGTTTCCGGCCGGGCTGTCCCCGGGCGAGCACAAGCCAGCCTTCAACGCCGTGCTCGAGGGCGCTCTGGCTGGGCCGGACGCTGGAGCCGTTGCGCGTCTGCTCGCCGATCCCAGGCCCGAGGTCAGCGCGTTCGTGGACCTGGACCTGTTTGCGGCGACGCTGTCCGGACCTGGGCGGGGATCCCGATCAGGGCCGTTGGCGGCCTGGCGAATCCTGACGCTCGAGCATTGGCTGCAGTTCCAGTCCGATCCAGACGGCTTTCGGGACCGCACTAGCGCCGACGTGCCCAATAGCGCTTGAACGGCGGTTCTCGTTTGACTTCGCCCGAAAAGGGGCACTACGCTGGTGGCTAATGACCGCTCGCAGGGGGCGGACGAGTTCCGAGAGGTGGCATTGATGTACGAGACTCCGACGGTCGTGGATTACGGTCGCTTGACCGACATCACCGCAGGCCAATCCGACGGCGATTACACCGACAGGGACTTCCCTGTCAACACACCCAAGCGGGATCTGACCTTCTCGTAAGCGCCCAGCGGCGCTCACGCGGCACCCATCCGGGGCCCGAGTTCGGGCTCCTTCTGCTGCTGTCGGGCGCGGCCGCGCGTCGACGTGAAGCCGAGCGCGAGATCGGGCGGCTCGCGGCCGGCGCGGATCCCGAGTTGCTGGCCCGCCTCTTGTCGGACCGGCGCATGCTCGAACTGGTCGGAACCCGCCTGCTGAACCAGGATCTGCTCAGGGCCCCCAGCTTCGCGGAGGCGGTCCGCCGGGCGGTGTTCAAGACTCGAGCGCAGAACCTGGCGCTGGACGCGACCACGCTGAGCGCGGTGCGCCTGCTGGCCGAAGCCGGCATCATCGCGCTGCCCCTGAAGGGACCCCGGCTGGCTCAGTCCGCATTCGGCGACATCGGCCTACGCCAGTCGGCCGACATCGACCTGCTGGTGCCCGCTTTTGCCCTGGAGCGCAGCGTTGCGCTGCTAAGGGCGCAGGGCTACGCGGCGCCCACCGACCCCGTAGGGCGCGACGGCCTGCCACACCTGCACTACGCCCTTCATCAAACGGGTGCTCCCTCGATCGAGTTGCACTGGCGGGTGCACTGGTACGAAGACAAGTTCTCACACGATCTACTGGCCCGAGCATCCGCCGGGCATGACGGGGTGCCAGCGCCCGACGAGCCCGACCTGCTGGCGTCGCTCTTGCTCTTCTACGCCCGGGACGGGTTTCACGGCCTGCGCACGGCTTCGGTCATCGCCGCCTTGTGGGACAACACGCCGATCCCGGCCGGGGCGGGCGCGCTGAACGAGACTGCCGATCGCTACCCCGCGCTGCGACCGGCGCTGACGGCCGCGTCTGAGGTGCTCGAGCGGTTCACCGGAGTGCCCAGTTCGGCGTGGCTGACGCGATCTTCATCTTCCGGCCGTCGCGTGTCCATGGCCGGCCGGCTGGCGACCTGGTCGGGGGTTGGCAACCCCGACCAGCTCAAGGCCGAGATCTCGCTGGTGGACGGGCTTCTGGCGCCCCCAGGGGGCCTGCCGGCATTCCTGGGCCGCCAGGTTCTGGCCACCGAAGAGACTCGGTGGCCGCTGCATGCGGCCAAGATGCTGGGGCGCTACTCACTGGCGCTGGCCAGAATGCGGATGGCCTCCAGCTCGTCGTACAGATCCTCGTAGGCGCGCGTGCATGCCGCGATCGGAAACTGCTCCGCCCGGGCCGCGGCATGCGGTGGCGGTTCCCGCGTCGCCCGCCAGCTCCAGACCTTCCAGAAGCGCCCGCGACAGCTCGGCGGGGCCGCCCTCGAACAGCACGCCGACCTCGGGCCGGTCGACGACCTCGGGGATCGCGCCCGCGCGGCGGCCCACCACGGGCGTGCCGCACGCCATCGACTCCACCAGCACGAGCCCGAACGCCTCGCCGAACGACGGCAGCGCGCTGACCCAGGCCGACCGATAGGCGTCGCGCAGCGCGGCACGGTCGTCCACGTCCACCAGCTCGACTCCCTCGGCGCCCGCCACCAGCGCCGCGGCGCGGCCAGATCGGGCGGGCGGGACAGCAGCAAGCCGGCGCCGGGGCGCTCGCGCCGCACCATGGCGAAGGCGGCCACGAGCTCCTCCACCCGCTTGGCTGCGGTCAGGATCGAGGCGGCGCAGAAGATCGTCGGCTTCGTCGGCGCGCGGCCCCCGGGGGTGAATGCGTCCAGGTCCACGCCCGGGGGGATCACGCTGCGCCTGCACGCCCAGTGTCGGCGGAACTCGTCGGCGGCCGCACGCGAGAGAGCCACCACGGCGTCGCAGGAGGCCGCCCCGCGTGCCAGCGCGCGCCGGCGCAGCCGCTTTCGCTCGAGCCAGGACGACTCCGGGATGCCCATGTAGGAGAGCACCGAGGGCCGTCCGGTCAGCCGCGACCAGGCCCCCGCGACGACGGCGTCCGTGGGATAGAGCGCGTGTGCGACCGCGGGCCGCAGCGCGGCCAGGGCGGCCGCGCTGAGCGGGAGGTGGGTCAGGTGGTCCTCGTAATGGCGGCGGTCGAGCGCGCCCGAGGGAGGGCGCGGCAGGCGGATGACGCGCAGCCCGTCCTCGTCCGCGCGCGAGGGCGGGCCCGGGTGGCTGGTGATCAGGGCTGGCCGGCGGCCGTCCGCCACCAGCCCGTCGGCCAACTCGCGCGCGAATCGCTCGGTGCCACGGCGCACCTCGGGCCAGTAGCACGGGGCCAGCAGGGCGACGTCGGTCCGGCTCAGTCCCACACCCTCCAGGGCGCGCGGCCCGCCCAGAGATCGTTGAGCGTGACCGCGTCCTTGTAGGTGTCCATGCACTCCCAGAAGCCGGTGTGGCGCCACACGTGCAGCTTGCCGTCGGTGGCCAGCGCCTCCAGCGGCTCGCGCTCGAGGACGCTGGAGTCGTCCAGGTAGTCGAACACCGCGGGCTCGAGGAAGAAGAAGCCGCCATTGATCCAGTGGTCCGAGCGTGGCTTCTCGTGAAAGCCGCTGACGCGGTCGTCGGCGCCGATCTCGGTCACGCCGAACTGCAGCTCAGGCCGGACCACGGCCATCGTTGCCGGGTCGCCGTGGGCGCGGTGGTGATCCAGTTCGGCGGCCAGGTCGATGTCGGCCACCCCGTCGGCGTAGGTCAGCGCGAAGGTGGAGTCCCCCACGAGCTCACGGGCGCGGTGCACGCGCCCGCCGGTTGGCGTCTCCTCGCCGGTGAACACGCACTCCACGGACACGCCCTCGGGCCACGCCGCGGCGGCGGCGAACTGCTCCACGGCCTCGCTCTTGTGGCCGGTGAGCAACACGAAGCGGCGAAAGCGCTGGGCGGCGTAGATGCGCACCACGTGCCAGACGATCGGCTGGCCGCCGATCTCCACAAGCGGCTTGGGCAAGGTCTGGGTGTGCTCCTGCAGACGCGTGCCGCGGCCGCCGCAGAGGATCAGGACAACGGGGCTTTGGCCAGACATCGCGCAGACCTTATCCTCGGCCCGTGCCCGTCGCCGACACCCTCTTGCTGGCCGCGGAGCGGGTCGACGGGGTGCTGGGACAGCCCGGCCAGGACCAGCTGCTTCCGGCGCGCGAGCTGCAGGCGCTGTCGCTGGCCGTGCACATCCCGCTGGTGTGCTTCGGCATCGCCTTCCCGGCCATGGTCCTGTTCGCCGAAGGGCTCTGGCTGCGCACGGGCAACCCGGTCTACAAGGCGCTGGCCAAGCGCTGGTCGAAGGTGATGCTGGTGCTGTTCGCCATCGGGGTGGTCACCGGCACCATCCTGAGCTTCGAGTTCGGGCTGCTGTGGCCCGACTTCATGGCCACCTTCGGTGAGGTGTTCGGGATCGGCTTCACGCTCGAGGGCGTCTCGTTCTTCGTCGAGGCCATCTTCATCGCGATCTACGTCTACGGCTGGGACCGCCTGCCCAGGCGCACGCACTTCCTGACCGGCATCCCGGTGGCCATCGCGGGCGTGACCGGGTCGCTGCTGGTGATCGCCGTGAACGGCTGGATGAACGACCCCGGCGGCTACGACGTGGTGGACGGCAAGGTCACCAACGTGCGCCCGTTCGAGGCCCTCTTCGGCGGCAACGTCTGGCACGAGCTCGTGCACATGTACCTGGCCGGCTACCTGGTCGTGGGCTTCCTGGTGGCCGGCTACTACGGCCGCCGCTGGATGGCCGGGCGGCGCGACCACTACACCCGCACCGCGCTGGTCATCGGGCTCACCTTCGCGGCGCTCGCCGCGCCCGCCCAGGTCATCGTGGGCGACTGGGCCGCGCGCACGGTGGCCGAAAAGCAGCCGGTGAAGCTGGCGGCCTTCGAGGGCCTGACCAAGACCGAGAAGGGCGCGCCGTTCCACCTGGGCGGCTACTACTCGGAGTCCGACCGCGAGATCAAGGGCGGAGTGCCGATCCCGAAGCTGCTCTCGCTGCTGGCCTTCCACGACCCGAACGCCACCGTCAAGGGGCTGGACACCGTGGCCGGTCGCCGACCAGCCGCCGGTGAACATCGTGCGCTACTCGTTCCTGACGATGGTGACCATCGGCAGCGCGCTGATGGCGCTGGGGCTGTGGTACCTGACGCTGTGGTGGCGCCGGCGCGCGTTGCCCGCCTCGAAGTGGTTCTACCGCGCGCTGTCGGCTGCGGGCCCGCTGGCCGTGGTGGCCCTGATCTGTGGCTGGGTGACCACCGAGGTCGGCCGCCAGCCGTGGATCGTGTACGAGGTCATGAAGACCGAGCAGGCGGTCACCGACGCCGGCGGCATATGGGTGGCCTTCGGAGTGATGTGCCTGGTCTACGCGGGGCTGATCGCGGCGGCGGTGTGGCTGCTGCGCCGCCTCAGCGCCCGACCCGCGATGGAGGAGGTGTCGTCCTCGTGACGCTGGCCGTGGCATGCCTGGTGATCACCCTGACCGGCCTGGCCGCCTACGCGGTGCTGGCCGGGGCCGACTTCGGCGCCGGGGTGTGGGACCTGACCGCGGGTGGCGCCGAGCGCGGCGGGCGCGTGCGCGGCATGGTCCAGCGCTCGATGAGCCCCGTGTGGGAGGCCAACCACGTATGGCTGATCCTGGTGCTGGTGGTGCTCTGGACGGCGTTCCCGGTGGCGTTTGGCTCGATCTTCTCGACGCTTTACGTACCGCTGTTCGGCGCCGTGATCGGGATCATCTTCCGTGGCGCGGCGTTCGCCCTGCGCGGGCAGGCGGCCACGATCGCCGAGGCGCGCCTGCTGGGCGCCACGTTCGCGCTGGCCTCGCTGCTCGTACCGTTCTTCCTGGGCGCCACGCTGGGCGGCATCGCCTCCGGCCGGGTCCCGGTGGGCAACGCGGTGGGTGACGCCTGGAGCTCGTGGCTGAACCCCACTTCGCTGACGGTGGGGGTTCTGGCCGTGCTGACCGGCGCCTACCTGGCGGCCGTGTACATGGCCGCCGACTCCGTGCGCGCCGGCCTGCCCGACATGGAGCGCGCGTTTCGCACGCGGGCGCTGCTGGCGGGCGCTCTGGCGGGAGCCGTGGCCATCGGGGCGTTGCCGGTGCTGGCGTCCGACGCCCCCGACCTCTACGACGGGCTCGGAGGCGGGCTGGGGCTGGTGTGCGTGATCGCCTCCGGCACGTTCGGCCTGGCCACGCTGGCGCTGGTGTGGTCGTCGCGCTTCGGCGCCGCCCGCGTCACCGCGGCCGCAGCCGTCGTAGCCGTGGTGGCCGGCTGGGGAGCGGCGCAGAGCCCAGACATCCTGCCCGGCCAGCTGACGCTGGAGCAAGCCGCCGCCGGCGACGGGACGCTGGTGGCCTTCCTGATCAGCCTCGGCGTGGGCGCGCTGGTGCTGGTGCCATCGCTGGCCTACCTTTACCGGCTGGTCCTGAAGGGCACGCTGGACCAGAGCTACGAGCCGCTGGACCAGAGGTTCAAGCCCAAATGACGCTGCGGCGCCTGACCGTGGCCTGCGGGGTCCTGGGCCTGGGCCTGATGCTGCCGTTCACGGCCACGATCACCCTGGCCCTGGGCGTGGCCTTCCTGGTCGCGTTCGTGATCTGCGGGGTCTTCCTGATCGCGGAGCCCGGCTTCCTCGAGGGCGACGAGCCGCCCAAGAATCGAGAATGATTCTCGATAGCCTGGGGGCCGATGCCATGCCGGTTCGCCCCCCTGCTCCTGGTGCTGGCCGCACTGATGGCGGCGGGCTGCGGCTCGCGGCCCGGCTCGGCTGATTCCGCGCGGCCCGTCCAGGCCGTGGCCACCACCACCCAGGTTGCCGACCTGCTCCGGCAGGTGGGCGGCAACCGTGTCGGCGTGACCCAGATCCTGCAGCCCAACTCGGACCCGCACGATTACGAGCCGCGCCCCAGCGACGCGCTGGCCATCGAGCGCGCGGACGTGGTCCTTCGCTCCGGCGGCGATGTGGACGGCTGGATGGCCGACCTGATCGCCGCCAACCGCGGCGACGCGCGTGTGGTCAACCTGATCGACAGCGTGCGCAGGAGCGGCGATGACCCGCACTGGTGGCAGGACCCGCGCAACGCCGAGCGGGCGGTTGCGGCCATCAGCAAGGCGCTGGCCAGGGCCGACCCCGGCGGTGCTTCCGCCTACGCCAGGCGCGCGGCGGCCTATACCGCTCGCCTGCAGGCGCTGGACCGCCGGGTAGCCGCCTGCATCGACCGGCTGCCGCGTGACCAGCGCAAGCTGGTGACCTCCCACGACTCGCTCGGCTACTACACCGATCGCTACGACCTGAAGCTGGTGGGCGCGGTGATCCCTTCGCTGTCGACCCAGGCACAACCGTCCTCGAAGGCGGTCAACCGGCTGGTGGACCAGATCAGGGCGGAGCGCGTGAAGGCGATCTTCCCGGAGGGCTCGCTGAACCCGAAGATCGAGAAGGCGGTGGCGCGGGAGTCGAAGGCGAAGATCGGCGGCGCGCTCTGGGCCGACACGCTCGGCCCGCCGGGATCCAGGGGCCAGACCTACATCGGCTCGATCCAGGACAACACCGATAAGATCGTGAGCGGGCTGAGCGCTGGCGCCCAGCACTGTCCGTGAGCGCGAGGAGCAGCGATGGAGCCGCTGGACTGGGGCGATGGCGACTACGCACGAACCGCCGCGACACTCGTGCCCGCCAGCCAGGCGCTGCTGGACTTCGCCGGCGTCGAGCCCGGGCAGGACGTGCTGGACGTGGCCTGCGGCGACGGCAACGCAGCGCTTGCAGCGGCAGGGCGCGGAGCCTCGGCCACCGGGGTTGACCCGGCAGCTGTGCTGATCGACCAGGCTGCCGCGCGCGCCGCCGAGCAGGGCGTGGAGTGCCGCTGGCTGGTCGGTGACGCCGACGCGCTGCCGGTGGACGACAGCGCGTTCGACGTAGTGCTGAGCGTGTTCGGCGTGATCTTCGCCCCCGACCCCGAGCGGGCCGCGCGCGAGCTGGTCCGCGTCGTGCGCCCCCGCGGCACGATCGCGCTGACGGCGTGGCGACCCGGCGGGCCGATCGGCCAGATCGGCCGCACGATCTTCGCTGCGCTGGACCTGCCGGCGGGCAAGCCGCGCGACTGGGGCAACCCCGACTGGACCACGGCGCTGCTGGAAGCGGCCGGCGCGCGCGAGCCGCGCGCCGAGGAGACCGAGCTGGCGTTCACGGCAGCGTCGCCCGAGGCGTGGTGGCAGGACCAGGACGACCACCACCCCATGTGGCGCTGGGCGCGGCGTCAGCTGGGCGCCGAGCGGTGGGCGGCCCTGCGCGCGGAGAGCCTGGAAATACTGCAGGCCGGGAACGAGGATCCAGACGCGTTTCGGACCACCAGCCGCTACCTGCTGGTGGCGGCCAGCCGCTGACGCTGGAGCTCCAGCTCGCGCTCCCACGCGGCGGGCATGAACAGCGGGTCGGGCTCGAGCCGGCGGGCGCCGATCAGGGACTCGACCGCGGTGGTGGCCTGCGCCCGCGACAGGCCGGGCCGCAGCTGCATCAGCCGCTCCACGGTCGCCTCGAACAGCTCCGCGTCCAGCGGCACGCTGCGCGGCGGCAGCGGCGGCGCCTTGGAGTCCCCGGCGCCGTCCTCGAGGTGGCGCATGTTGATCTCAGACTGGGTCTCGGCGGCCATCCACAGGCCGACCGCGCGCGGCACGTCGCCGGCGTCCATGTGACCCTCGGCGTGCAGGCGCTCGCAGGTCACGTCGAACACGATCTCCACGTGGTGCAGGCGCGGGTACGAGGCGGCCAGCTGGGGCCAGCTCTCGTAGATCGACGGCTGACGCCACATGGACGTCCAGCGTCGCTGGCGCGGCGGCAGCTCGCCCGCCTGCTGCCACGAGGGGTCGAGCGCCAGCTCCCGCAGCATCAGCCCGACCGCGCAGCCACCGTTTCCGGTGACCAGGTGGCCGGGTACCAACTGGTCGGCGTGCCGGCGCAGGCCGCGCAGCAGCGGCTCGAGCAGCGCGACGGGCAGCGTCCGCAGGGCGCGATGGAGCACCGCACCGCGCTCGCGCGCAAGCTCTGGAGGGAGCGGACTGAGCGACGAATCGCCCCGGGAGGGGTCCACGGCGCCAGGGTACCCGCTGGGTCGGCGGGCACCAACGTGATCAGGTCGCGGTCATGGGCGTCACGCGGCCGTTGGCCAGCGCGCGCAGCGCGCGGTCCAGGTCGTCGTGGATCGAGAACATGAACAGGTGCAGCAGCCCCGCTCGCAGTTCGGCGCCCATGCCGCAGATCTGATCGAACTGCTCGCGGCCCAGCTCGAGCAGACGCGCATGCCCCTCGGCACGGGCGGTCATGGGATGAGGGTTGCCGGTGACCACGTACACGTCGCCGAAGCACGTGCCGGGCACGAGCAGCGCCAGGTCGCGGTCGATCCCGGCCGCGGTGGTCAACGTGGCCCGCACGCGCCCGGACATGATCAGGAAGACCCCGGCGTCGGCATCGCCCTGCCCCACGATCAGCTCGCCGTGCTCGTATTCGCGCGGCACCATCCGCCGCTCCAGCTCCTCGGTCAGCTCCGCAGACACGCCCTCCAGCAGTGGGTGGTCGTGCAGCTCGAACTCCTGCTCGGACTCCGGTGTGCCGACGCCATAGCGCTCGAGCAGCTCGTCCTCGCACCAGATCGTGGCCTCCCGGATGGTGGAGAACACCCGCACGGCCACGTCCTGGTTGCCCGGAGCCGCCGGCAGCAGGCCGTCGGGATCCACCAGCACGGCATCGCACTGGCGCTCCAGCAGGCTCTGGCGCAGGCTGGCCAGCAGCCGACGCGCGACTTCGGCCACGTCGCCGATACGGCGCACGTCCAGCACCAGCAACTCCAGGTCCTCGCCCGCCTTGGCGATCTCGCGGACCACCGACTCGGCGCCGGCGAACAGCAGATCGCCGTGCACCTCGTAGATGCGGGCGTGACGGCCGTGGCGCTCCAGCACGTCGCGGTCGGCCTGCGGGCGCTGCATGGCCGACGGTGCCTCGACGATGTCGTACGAGTCACGGATGGCGCCGTAGGCCCCCCGCGTCACGTGCAGGGCGTGCAGCTCCAGGTCGGCCGAGAGCTGGCGGCACGCCCTGACTCCCCGCACGCTGTTGCCGTGCTCGTCCAGCCGAGGTGAGAACACCGCCAGCGCCAGCTGCCCGGGCAGCACCGCCACGATGCCACCCCCCACCCCGCTCTTGGCCGCCATGCCCACCTCGGCGACCCACTCGCCCGCAGCGTCGTACATGCCGCACGTGGACATCACGCTGAGCACTCGCTCGGTGCACGGCTGAGCCAAGACCCGCTCCCCGCTCTGCGGGTTGACCCCCATGTTGGCCAGGGTCGTCCCCATGACCGCCAGGTCGCGGCAGGTGACCATGGTCGAACACTGCCGCAGGTACACCGCGACGGCCTCGTCGGGCGAGCATTCCAGGATCCCGAACTCGCGCAGCATGTGGCTGATGGCCCTGTTGCGGTGCCCGGACTCCTGCTGGGAGTCATAGATCTCCTCGCTGATCTCCAGCGGACGGCCCGCGTAGGCCGAGTACACGTCGAGCACCCGCTCGGCCTTGCCGCCCACACCGGCGCCGTCCACGAGGCTGCAGGCCGCGATCGCCCCCGCGTTGATCATCGGATTGCGCGGGCGGTGCGTGACCGGGTGCAGGCTGATCTCGTTGAACAGGTCGCCGGAGGGCTCCAGGTCGATCTTGGCGTCCACGTGCGCGGTGCCCCTGTCGGTCAGCGCCATCCCGTAGGTGAACGCCTTGGAGATCGACTGGATGCAGAACGGAAGGCCCGTATCGCCCACCTCGTAGACATAGCCGTCGGCGGTGGCCAGGCAGATGCCGAAGGTGTCGGGGTCCACGTTCTCCAGCGCCGGGATGCCGTGCAGCACGTCGCCCGTCCGGTCCTGCCGCCACCGCTCGTGGACGTCGCGGAGCAGATCGTGGACCAGCGTCACCCAGCCGATTCTACGACCGCACGTAGGCGTCCAGCCGCCGGGCCAGCTCCTCCGGCCGCGTGATGAACGGGCAGTGCCCGGCTTCGATCTCGTCCGGCTCGACGCCGAGCCGCTCACGCACCATGGCCCGGGCCCAGTCAGCCGGGAAGAAGTTGTCCAGCGTGCACAGCAGATAGCGCGTGGGCACGTCGGGCCACGCGGCCAGCGGGAGCGGCCGTCCCATCGGGGTGCCCGACTGGCCGCGGGCCAGCGCCAGCGCACGCTCGGCCTGCTCGGGCGTCGCGTCGTTCAGATAGGTCTCGACCTCGTCGGCGGTGCCGAACTCGTGCCCGGTGGCGGCCCACCACTCGCCGGCGCTCTCGCCGGGGCGGGGCACCATCGCGGCCACCAGTACCAGCAGCGTCGCCGGCACCCGGTCGGCGACCAGGGTGGCGGTGAACCCGCCCAGGGAGTGACCGACCACGACCAGCTCGGTGCGGTCGCCGATAGCCCCGACCACCGTGTCCGCGTACTGCTCGAAGCCGGCCGACTCGTCCTCGCACGGCAGGTCGACCGCGACGACCTGGTGGCCGCGACCCCGCAGGGCCGCGGCCACCTCGCTCCAACTGGCGGCCTGGTCGGCCGCCCCGTGGACCAGGACGAACGTGGGCATCAGGCCGCCTCGGAGGCCAGCTCGGAACCTGCGGGCAGCGGCTCCGGCTGGGGCTCGGCGGGTGCCTGCGCGGCCTGGTCCTCGGATTCGGTGACCACCAGCGCGACCACGATGGCCGCCGCCACCAGCCCGGCACCGACCAGGAAGGCCAGGTGGTAACCGCCGGTGAGCGCCTGGCGGGCGGGCTCGCCGGCCGCGGCCAGGCCGTCGCTGCGCGACGCCGAGACCGTGGCCAGGACCGCCAGGCCCAGCGCGGCGCCCATCTGGGCGGTGGTGTTCACGAGGCCGGACGCCAGGCCGGCGTCCTTGGGAGTGGCACCCGACATCGCAACGCTCATCAGCGCCGGGAACGAGCTGCCCGCGCCCAGGCCCAGCAGGACCGTCACGGGCAGGATGTGCTGCACGAACGACGCATCGTCCGGGGCCAGCGAGAACAGGACCAGGCTGGCAGCCACCAGCGCCAGCCCAGGCGCCAGCAGCCTGCGCGCACCGAAGCGCGAGATCAGCCGCTCGGTGTAGCGCAGGCTCAGCACGCCCATGACCAGCGTGGCGGGCAGAAACGCCAGCCCGATCTCAAGCGCGGAGTAGCCCAGCACCCGCTCCATGTACAGCGCCCCCACGAAGAACATGCCGAACATGCCCGCCACCGTCAGCGCCTGGATGGCGTTGGCTCCCGAGACGTTGCGCGAGCGGAACATGCGCAGCGGGATCAGCGGATGCGCGGCCGTGGCCTCGCGCGCCACGAACGCCACCAGCAGGCCCACCGACACGGCCCCCAGGATCACCGTCTGGGCCGCGCCGAAACCCAGCTCGGCCCCGGGCTTGACGATCGTGTAGACGCCCAGCATCAGCGAGCTGGTGATGAGCACCGCGCCCGGCGTGTCGGCGCCCTGCGAGAACCCGATGCCCTCGTCGCGCTCCAGCAGCCGTTGCGCGGCAAGGGCGGTGGCGATGGCGATCGGGATGTTCACGAAGAAGATCCAGTGCCAGTTGATGGCCTGGGTCAGCGTGCCGCCGAGCAGCAGGCCGATCGATCCGCCGGCCGACGCCACGAAGCCGTAGACGCCGATGGCCTTGGCCTGCTCGCGCGGCTTGGGAAACATGGTCACGATCATCCCCAGGATCACGGCCGAGGTCATCGCGCCGCCGATGCCCTGGACGAAGCGGGCGGCCACCAGCATCTCCTGGCTCTGTGCCGCGCCACAGGCCAGCGACGCGGCGGTGAACACACCGAGCCCGGTCAGGAAGATCTTCTTGCGCCCGATCAG
The DNA here is from genome assembly GCA_963750365.1 of uncultured Solirubrobacterales bacterium. GTDB lineage: Bacteria > Actinomycetota > Thermoleophilia > Solirubrobacterales > Thermoleophilaceae > JAAYBF01. The sequence goes on along the minus strand of CAVVQE010000002.1, from coordinate 830,935 downwards.
GTCGCCAAAGCGCCCCGCCAGGAGCAGCAGACCGCCGAAGGCGATCAGGTAGGCGTTGACCACCCACGCCAGGTTCGAGGGCGAGAAGCCCAGGTCGTCCTGAATCGAGGGCAGCGCCACGTTCACGATCGTCACGTCGAGAACGATCATCAGCATGCCCGCGCACAACACGTAAAGCGCTGCCCACCTCTGCTTCTCGTCTGCCTGCATGGCCGGCTCCTTGCTCGTCGTCGGGTTCGCGAGGCGCCACCCTAGCAACTTTGGTGGGTTTATCCAACCATTCGCTCTGGCTTTCCTAGTATCGCGCCTCATCTACCCCTACGTCGAACGGCGGCTCACAGAATCGACAACCACTCCCCAATGGCTTCGCGGAGCGCCGCGGGGTCGCCGCGCAGGCTGTGGTTGCCCTCGATCTGGACGACCGTGCGCGCACCCGCGCTCGCGGGCATGCCAAAGCGGTCCTTGACGCCCTGGACCACCAGCAGCGGCACCGTCACGGCGTCCAGCTCGCTCTGGCGGCTGTCGCTCTGCTTGCCCGTCTTGCGCGGCGGCGGCTGGAGCGGGAAGGCCAGGCACAGCACCGCGATCGCGCCGCTCGCCGCCGCCGTCCGGCAGGCCACGCGGGCTCCGGCGGAACGGCCCCCGGCGATCAGCGGCAGTCCCTCCAGCTCGGCATCAGCCAGGTGCGTGGTCACCGCCAGCCACGCGGCATCCAGCTGCTTGGCGGGCGGGCTGGACTTGCGCCCCGCGACGCGATAGGGCTGCTCCACCAGCGCGACGCTGACGCCACGCTGCAGCGCCTCCTCGGTCGCCGCGACCAGATCGGGAGCGGCCACGCCGCCGCCGGCTCCGTGGCCGAGCACCAGCGCCGCGGACGGCTTGGGCGCGTGGTGCAGATGGGCCCGGGCGGGGCCGTGGGGGGTGTCGATATCGATTGCGGTCACGGCGGCAATGCTGGCACTCACTCCAGCTCGTCGGGGCTCAGCGCGGGCGCCAGGTCCCGTCCCCCACGCAGGAGCGAGGCCCGGGTCACGGCCTGCGGGCCCGTAGCGCTGGCGCACGCTGTCGACGGCCTCGTCGAGCGCGACCGGCGGCCCGCTCTCCAGCGCCAGCGCCAGCTGGACGCCGTCGCGCACGTGCCCGAGGTTGGTGAACGTCAGCCCCAGCAGCGTCAGGCCGCGCTCGCAGATCAGCGGCCGGGCGTCGGCGAACAGCGCGCGCACCGTGCGCAGCACCGCCGCCGTGGCCGCGGTGGCCTGGGCCAGGCTGCGCGAGCGCGATGCGCGCGAGTAGTCGCCGAAGCGCAGCCGCAGCGTGATCGTGCGCCCCACCAGCCCCGCCGAGCGCATCCGCCGTGTGACGCGGTCGACCAGCGCCACCAGCACCGCGTCGAGTTCCGCGTCCGAGCGCCTGCGAGCGCCAAGCGCCGACTGCGAGCCCAGCGACCGCCGGCGCCGGCGCGCACGCACGGGGCGCGGATCGCGGTTGTGCGCGATGGCGTGCAGGTGAGCCCCCGAGGAGCGCCCGAGCATGGCCTTCAGCGCCGGCTCGGGCACCTGTGCCAGGTGCCCGACCAGGTGGATGCCGCGCTCGTGCAGCCTGGCCGCGGTGGCCGGCCCCACGCCCCACAACATCTCCACGGCCAGCGGGTGCAGGAAGGCGGTCTCCTGCTCGCGGCGCGACCACCAGCAACCCGTCGGGCTTGGCAGAGCGGCTGGCCACCTTGGCCAGGTGCTTGGTGCGGGCCACGCCCACGGTCAGCGTCAGCCCGACCTCCGTGCGCACGCGGCGACGCAGGCGGCGGGCGATCTGGCTCGGCGATCCCGCGATCCGCTCAAGCCCGCGCACGTCCAGGAAGGCCTCCTCCATCGACAGCCCCTCCACCACCGGCGCGGTGTCCTCGAACACCCGCGAACACCTGCTTGCTGGCCTGGACGTAGGCCTTGAAGCGCGGCGCGACGACCACGGCGTCGGGACACAACTGCCGTGCGCGGCGGCCGCCCATGGCCCCCCTGACCCCCATCGCGCGCGCCTCGTAGCTGGCGGCCATGACCACACCGCCGCCCACGATCACCGGCCTCCCCCGCAGTCGCGGATCGTCGCGCTGCTCGACGGAGGCGAAGAATGCGTCGACGTCGGCATGCAGGATCGTCGGCTCGCGTGACACGAACACATGTTCGCATGCGCGCTCGACGGCTTGCAAGCCGGCTAGCGGCCCGCCTCCCGTTCGATCTCTGGCGTTGACGGCCCGGCGCGGTTAGGTTTGTCCGTGCGCAGCGGCTGCTGTGCACGTCCAGTAGGAGCTGGCCCTCCATCAAGTCCGACCTGACGCTGCGCGGCGACCTTCACGCTCCCCGAGCTGCGCGCATGGCGCTGGACGAGCTGGTGTTCGAGCTGGATGGGAGCGTGCTGGCCGATCTACGGCTGGTGATCACCGAGATGGTCACCACCATCATCCGCAGCGGCACCGGAGCGCCCCTTTCCGTTCACGTCGAGGTCCTGTCCAGACTGCGCCTGCGGGGCGAGGTCGCGGAGGAGAGCGACGCCCTGCGGGTCCACAGCCCGCTGGCCGACGAGGCTGCGCCGATCCTCGACGAGCTGACCAGCCGCTGGGGGGTCGGCCCGCACCCGCGCTGTATGTGGTTCGAGATCGAGGCCTAGCGCCTCAGCCGTCTTCGCGGCGCTCGTCGGCACGCCTGGCCCTGACCGCGCGCACACGCGCCGGCTGGGCCGGCACCGGCCGAGCGCGGGGGCGCGTCGGGCCCGGCCGTCCCTCCGGCCGCGCAGGGTCCAGCGACGGCGGGGGTGAAGGGTCGCGCGCCGGCGCGGGCATGGCGGGCGGGACGGGAGCCTTGGGCTCGGCCCGGCCTTCGGACTTGGTGGGCGTTTCTGCCGGCGCGCTCTCGTCTCCCTGCGCCGCGTCGCCGACCCCGAACACTCCCGCCACGGCACCCAGCACCGCTGCTGCAGCCCTACGCAGGAATGTCGGCGTCACAACCGGATTATCCCCACCCTGTGCGGACGGGAAACGTCAGTCGGCCCGCAGCGCCGCGACGCGCTCGGCGGACTTCTGCGTGGCGGCGCGGGCCCGATCGCGCTGCTTGGTGGCGCGTTTCAGATCCCCCTGTGCCCGCTCGGCAGCCTTCGTGGCCTCTGCGAGCTCCAGTTCAGCGGTCTCGAGCTCGCGCTTGCGGCGGGCCCGGTCTGCCTCTGCTTCCCTGACCTCCGCGCGCCGGCGACGCTTGCGCTCGCCCTCGCGGTCGCGCTTGGGTTTTCCGGTCGGCGCCGGCATCGCGCCTCCCGCGGGCAGCGCACCGCCGCCGAGGCCGCTGGCCTCGTGATCGCCGGTCAGCCGCGCCTGCTCGAACTGCCGGCGGACGTCCTCGTCGAGGGCGATCGCGTGCAGCGTGTGGCGGACCCGCTCGGTCGCGGCGTCGCTCAGCGCGGTGCCCGCGTCGGCGGCCAGCGCCTGGATGTCGCCCAACGCCGCCGCGACCGCCGACCGCTCGCGGTCACGGGCTCTGGTCAGGGCCTCGCGGTCGCCCTCGCCGGCGACCAGCGCCTCCTGGGCGTCGCGCAATGCCGTCCCAGCCTTCAACAGCGTGGCCCGCTGCCGCCCACCGCGGCCGGCGAACTGGTTCACGGCCCACGCGGTGCGGCTCGGCTTCTTCAGCGCCTTGACCTGGTCCGCGCGCTCGGCGATCCCCGTCGCCGCGCAGGCGCTTGGCCAATGCGTCGCGGCGCGCTACGAAGCCCTCGAAGTCACCCAGGTAGAGCTCGTCCTCGCTGTCGCCGGCGGCCGCCACGGTGTCCGAGATTCTGCCAGTCGGCCTCGCCTGCGAAACCATTGTCCTGGCGGACCGGTGGGCGTAGGGTTCCCGCACGATTCCCAACCACGGGGGCAAGACATGAACACGTACGTAATCCTGCGACGCAACGGCTGGCGATCCGCCGACGACCTGGGGGTGGCGGCAGAACGCTCGCGGCAAGTCGGCGACGAGGAGATGGCGGACGACGTCCGCTGGATCCGCAGCTACGTGCTGGAGGAGGGCGATAGCGCGGTCGGGACGGTCTGCATCTACCAGGCCACGAGCCCGGAGGCACTCCGCGCCCACGCGTCGCGAGCCGACCTGCCGATCGACGAGGTGATCCCGGTGGCCGACACGGTCATCGTCCGCCCGGACCCCGAAGCGGCGCCCGCCTAGGCCGCCGGGCGGGGCCTCCCGCCACCCCAGGCGGCGGATACCATCGCAGCGCGCCTCCGGGCGGCGGGTTCCATGTGCTCGTCCGGGCCGCGCCGTGCAGTGCGTCGGGCCGGTAGCTCAGCTGGTTAGAGCAGCGGACTCATAATCCGTAGGTCCCTGGTTCGAGTCCAGGCCGGCCCATCGCGGTTAAGACGTGCTGCCCTGTCGGCGGCCCCCGTAAGGTGCTGGGCCGCCCTTCGGTGCACGGTTTCGCTTTCGAAGCACGGTCCCTTCCGGCCCGTACGAAGGGTCTTCACTGTGGGTGAGGTAGTCAGGGACTAGGTCTCGCTCGCGCCACCGTCGGGAGATGCCGCCTCCTCGATGGCGTCAGCCGCGGCCTTCTCCGTCGCCGCCCAAGAGGCCAGCAGGTCGAGCGCTTCGGCTGAGCGTGAGCCGGGTTCGGCGGTGTAGGCGACCAGGATTAGTCCTGGTTCGCCGGGGAAGTCCAGGCGGTTGTAACTGAGTTCGATTTCGCCAGCGATCGGGTGCTGGAACCGTTTCGTGTCGTGGTGGTGCAAACGCACGCTGTGGGTGGCCCACTGACTGCGAAAGGCTTCGGCGCGGGTAGACAGCTGCCCAACCAGGTCGGTTAGGGCGCCGTCGCGGGGATCTCGGCCGGCTTCGAGGCGCAGGAGCGCCGCAGTTTCGCCGGCGGCCCTGTCCCAGTCGTCGAACAGGTCCTGGGCGCGTGGATCGAAGAAGATGAAGCGGGCGAAGTTGCCGGCTCCCGGCTCTTCCACCACGGGAGCGAACAGCGCGCAACCCAGGTCGTTGGTGGCTAGAAGGTCGAGGCGGCCGTTTTCGACGAGGGCGGCGCAGCCGGGCATGGCGTCGAGGGTCCACTGGACGCTCGGTCGTACCGTTGGCTTTCGGCCACGGGAGCGCTTGCGCGGGCCGGGCTGCGCGGCGCGGGCGAGGTCGCCCAGATGGGCCCGTTCTGCCTCATCGAGTTTCAGTGCCTGAGCCAGCGCTTCGAGGACGCCTTCGGAGGCCCCGCTCAGGTTGCCGCGCTCCAGCCGGGTGTAGTAGTCGACGCTGACCCCGGCGAGCACCGCGACCTCTTCGCGGCGTAGGCCGGGAACACGCCGCTCGCCGTAGGTAGGCAGGCCGGCCTGCTCCGGTGTGAGCCTGGCTCGGCGGGAGGTAAGGAAGTCCCGGATCTCGCTCTTGGGGTCCACTCACCCAGCGTAGCCACGCGATTTCGGGCCTGGGAGGCACTGCCAGTACCTGGCTCAACAGGGACCCCCAACCCCCTTGATTCGCTGCTTGCCTGGAGAGCGTGAGTCGATCGAAAGGACGTGTGGCATGCGCGGAGTTGTAATGGACGCCCCCGGCGAGGTCCGAGTGCTGGAGCGCGAGAATCCACAGATCGCGGACCCGACCGACGCGGTCATCCGACTGTCCGCGACGTGCATCTGCGGGTCGGACCTGTGGCCCTACCGCGGGATCGAGCCGGTCGACCACACCCTGATGGGTCACGAGTACGTCGGCGTGGTCGAGGAAATCGGCTCCGAGGTCAAGACGCTCAGCGTGGGCGACTTCGTCGTCGGATCATTCGTGATCTCCGACAACACCTGCGAAATCTGTGAGTCCGGCTTCCAGTCCAAGTGCGTGCACGCCGAGTTCGTCCACGCGGGCATCGGCACGCAGGCCGAGCGGGCCCGCATCCCCCACGCCGACGGCACCCTCGTAGCCACCCCAGGCCAGCCGGACGACGACCTCATCCCCTCACTACTGGCCGCCTCCGACGTGCTCGGCACGGGCTGGTTCGCTGCCGACGGCGCCCAGGCTGGCCCCGGCAAGACGGTCGCAGTGGTCGGCGACGGGGCAGTCGGCCTGATGGCCGTGCTGGCGGCCAAGCAGCTCGGCGCCGAGCGCATCATCGCCATGTCGCGCCACGCCAACCGTCAGGCGCTCGCACGTGAGTTCGGCGCCACTGACATCGTCGAAGAGCGCGGCGAGGAGGGCATCGCCAGGATTAAGGAACTGACCAACGGGCTCGGCGCCCACTCGGTGATCGAGGCCGTCGGGACCCAGGAGTCGTTCATGCAGGCCGTGGGCGCCACCCGCGGCGGCGGCCACCTCGCCTACGTCGGCGTGAACTACGACGTGAAGATCCCTGGCATCGAGTTGTTTTTCGCCGGCATCCACACCGTCGGCGGCCCCGCCCCGGTGCGCCGTTTCCTGCCCGACCTGATCCAGCTCATCTGGGACCGCAAGATCGACCCGGGCAAGGTCTTCGACCTCACGCTCCCGCTCGACCAGGTGGCCGAGGGCTACAAGGCGATGGACGAGCGCACCGCGATCAAGGTAATGCTGACGCTGTAGGACGACCGGAGGTAAGGGAAGAGATGGCACGCGTACTGATCACCGGCTCCGCGGACGGCCTCGGCCGCGCGACGGCCGAGACCTTGGTCGAGCAAGGTCACGATGTCGTCGTGCACGGCCGGAGCGCCGAGCGGCTGGCCGCCCTTGACGACCTGATCGAGCGCGGCGCGGATGCCGTCGCCGGAGATCTCTCCGACGCCCACGAGACACATGGCCTCGCCGAGCAAGTGAACGGGCTGGGGGCAATGGACGCGGTCATCCACAACGCCGGGGTGCAGCACGGCCCGAGGGTGCTAGCCACGAACGTCGTCGCTCCCTATCTGCTCACAGCCCTGATCACCCGGCCGCATCGTCTGATCTACCTCAGCAGCAGCATGCACCGCGGCGGGGCGCCCAGCGTTGACGGGGTCAACTGGAGCGCCGAGCATGGGGCCGGCTCATACTCGGACAGCAAGCTGCTCCTCACGACGCTGGCAATGGCGGTCGCGCGCATCTGGCCGGACGTGCTCAGCAACACCGTCGACCCGGGCTGGGTCCCGACGAAGATGGGTGGCGCCGGGGCGCCCGACGACCTTCGCCTCGGCCACCTGACGCAGGAATGGCTGGCCACTAGTGACGACCCCGCTGCGCTGACCTCCGGCGGGTACTGGCACCACCAGCAGCAGTCCGACCCGCACCCTGCAGTGCGTGACCAACAGTTTCAGGACGAGGTGCTGCAAGCGTTGGCGCAGGCCACTGGTACTCGGCTGACCACGTAGCGGTCCTCGCAGTCGGCCGGGCTAAGCGTGTCCCGAACCGTGTCCCCAAGTCTGCAGATACGATCCGAGCGAGCCTTGCTGGACCTGCCGTTCCTGAGTCAAAATGATCCAATTGCAGGTCTTCCGGCTCGACTCATAATCCGTAGGTCCCTGGTTCGAGTCCAGGCCGGCCCATCACGGTTTGGACGTATTGGCGCGGGCAGGGCCCTGGGCCATCGACCGAGTTGACTTGGCGCTGGAGGCGTGGGACCGTCGGCACTTGACGGTCACTGTGGTGATTGACGAGCGTTTCTGTGGGCCGCCGGACAGCGCCAACGGTGGGTATGCGTGTGCCCTGGCTGCCCGGTGGCTCGACGGGCCCACTGAAGTGACGCTTCGCACTCCGCCGCCGCTGGGTCAACCGCTAGGCGTCGAAACGAACGCCGAAGGGGTTGCCCTGCTCACAGCCGATGAGATCCTGGTCGCGGAAGCGCGCCCGACGACTGTCGACGTTGATGTGCCAGAGGGCGTCACTTTCGACTCCGCGGTTCGTGCAGCGTCGCGATATCCCTGGCGGGACCGACACCCCTATCCGACATGCTTCGTGTGCGGGCCCGAGCGCGATCGCCGTGACGGGCTGGAAATCTTTCCCGGGCCCGTCGATGACGGGTCGCTGTACGCGGCGCCGTGGACTCCCGATGCGTCGCTGGCGGATGCGGAGGGCAACGTCTGCGATGAGTTCGTCTGGGGGGCGCTCGACTGCCCGAGCGGAATCGTCACCGATCTCCTCGGCGAGGTCGGACTCATTCTCCTTGGTCGTCTAGCGGCCGATCTCCGCCATCCGGTAAGGGCCGGCGAACCGCATGTGGTTCAGGCTTGGCCGCTCGGCCGGGACGGCCGAAAACTGAACACGGCGAGTGCCCTGTTCTCGAGCGAGGGGACTCTCTGCGCGCTCGCCCGTGCAGTCTGGATCGAGGTTCCCACGGCGCGCTGACCCTGGTGCGCCCAGCCTTGGGCTGACGAGACAGCGCACGCGCCGACATCGACACCGGCACTGTGTCCCGGACCGTGTCCCCAAGTCTGCAGATATGACCCGAGCGAGCCTCACCGGACCTGTCGTAGCTGAACCAACATGACCCAACCGCAGGCGTTCCGGCTCGACTCATAATCCGTAGGTCCCTGGTTCGAGTCCAGGCCGGCCCATGATCCGTCAGACGGTGTCGGGCGTGTTCGGCCCCCTGGACTCGGCTCCCGCGACTTCGCCCCTTGGCTGTGCCGGGAGCCGGTGTGGCCGGTTCAGCGTGGTGTGTGACTGTTCACCGCAGGCGCTTGCACACGGAGTTAGGCTCGACCTGTCCGAGAGACCGATCGAGGGGGACGCACAATGGCTGACGACGCAATATTCGTAGGATGGGGCGAGGTCGTGAGAGGCCGGGAGCAGAAGGCCGTCGCGGTCTTTGGCGAATCAGTCGAGTACTACACCCAGCTCCAGCAAGACGGAAAGATCGAGAGCTTCGAGCCCTACTTCTTGGCGCCTCATGGAGGCGACCTAGGTGGCTTCATCTTGGTGCACGGCGAGCAGGCTCAGCTCGACGAGGTCAGGCGCAGCCCAGAGTTCGAGCGCCTTCAGGCCCGCGTGTCCCTGATCGTCGAGGGCTCCGGAACCATCGGGGCGGTCACGGGCGATGCCCTCGCGCGGCAGATGGGTCAATTCCAGGAAGCCGCTCAGGAGCTGGGCTCCTAGTCGAGGGCACCCAGACACCCCGCATCGCCGAACCGCTGGATATCAGTCGGCGAGGGGCCTTGGAAACCCTCCGGATCCCAGTCGAAGAGCACCCAGACCCGATCCCTTGATTGGGTCGCGGAAGACCTTCGAGCCCTTCGACCCGTGCTTCTTTCGGTACTCGACGGCCTTCTCGAGAAGACGTTGATGAACTGGTCGAAATCCTCGACACCGCGGGGCGACTGCCCCCGATCTCGATACCCGTCGCTCCACGTCGGTACAGTCACTACACGGGCTGTCTCGCCCGCCCGCGGCCTGACCGCCGCGACTACCTGGCGCCGAACCGCGGTTGTGGCGTCAAAGAAAGGTCGCCTTGACCGATGATCTGACACCTCCCGACTCGGCGGAGGATGCCGAGCAGACGCTGGTCCGGCGGCTGTCCCGGCCGCATCCCTCGGGGGGCGTGGTCATCGAACGCGCTGCAATCCTCGCGGCAGGCTCGGGATCGGGCGCTGTCCTTGCGTGGATCACGGCACACGGCGGACAGGCCGAGCTGGCCGCTGGCGTCCAAAGCGGTGGGCTGCACGCGGGCCGGGAGCGCCCGAACTCCCTCGGTGGCGATACGCCTCTGCGGTACGTGATCCCAGCCGGCGCGCTGTAGCGGCCGCGCCTGCTGCGCACTAGGGTCTGGCCCGTGAGCGCCGACGAAAAGCCCGCCGTCGAAGTCCCGCCCGGCCCGCCCTCCTACCAGCTGGAGGTCGAGGACATCGAGGTCGGGGACGGCGACGAGGCGGCCGCCGGCCACGTGGTCGAGGTGCACTACGTGGGTGTCTCGTGGCAGAGCGGCCGGCAGTTCGACGCCTCGTGGGATCGCGGCAAGACGTTCAAGTTCGGCCTTGGCAAGGGCCAGGTCATCCAGGGCTGGGACGAGGGCGTGGCGGGCATGAAGGTCGGCGGCCGGCGCAAGATCACCGTCCCGCCGATGCTGGCCTACGGCAAGCGCGGCGCCGGCGGCGTGATCGGCCCGGACGAGACGCTGATCTTCGTCGTGGACCTGATCGCGCTCAGCTAGGCGCGCTCACCTCGGCGACCGGATAAACACCGCCGGAGCTCCGGGTGGGCACCATCCCCAACCACAGGAGAACTGTGCGCGTGAACCCGGTCTCCGACGGTAGGGCCGTCTTAGCGAGTCGCTGGGCTGGACAGGGAACGCCGTGTTCGCCAGCGGACAGGCGGGCTACGCCGCCAGCGCGATCTCGGGCTCCAGGCTCGGCACGGGCCCCCAGAGCTCGCCGTTCTGGCCGGGCGTGGGCTTGAGGAGCCAGCCGTGGCCGCGCTCACATGTGAGCGACTGCTGGCGCTCGAGGCTCTTCAGTGCGGTCGAAACCGACGGGCGCCGGGCACCCACCAGCCGGCCGAGCGTCTCGTGGGTGAGCGGCAGCGGTATCAGCACGCCATCGGAACGCACGCGGCCCCAGCGCCCGGCGAAGTGCCAGAAGAGCATGGTCAGGCGCAACTCGACGCCCTTGGCGGCGCCGATGGCCTGCAACAGCGCCAGCGTCTGGGCGCGCCGGGTCACGCGTGCGACCAACGCGGCCGTCAGCGCAGGCCAGCGCGCGGCCGTGCCGGCGAAGTTCTCGCCCAGCACCACCACCCGGCTCTCCTCGAGGACGCGCCAGTCCACGTGGAGGGGTTGCGGAGCATCGCTGCCGAAGCCGTCGCCGGGTGAGATCAGGTCGCCCGGGCCGACCAGCTCGGCCGAAACGGCCCCGCCGACCGAGACCTGGCGGGTGATCAGGCCGTCCAGAACCAGCAGACCAAGACTGTGGTTGTCAGGGACGCCCTTGGCGCATGGGCGCCAGTCTCCAGGCGGCAGGATGCCGCAGGGGGCGATCAGCACCCGCCGCGCCTCCTCCAAGTCCTCGTTGGAGAGGCAATCCGCCAGCCCAGGGTCTCGGTCGAGCACTCTGACCCGGCCCAGGCTCTTGCGATCGTGTTCGCTGCTAGCCACGCTTGTCCCTCCGTAGGGTTGCAACGTCATCCTGCGGAGACTGGGGCTCGCGGTATATGGGTGGCGCCACCCATATTCGCGAGCCGGGCCTACGGCTCTATGAGACCGCGCCGTATGGCGTAGCGGGTCAAATCGACCCTGTTACGCATGCCCAGCTTGTCGAGCACGTTGGCGCGGTGTCGCTCCACCGTCTTCTCGCTGATCACCAGCGCGTCCGCGATCTCTCTGCTGGTCTGACCCTCGGCCACGAGCTTGACCACCTCCTGCTCACGCGTGGTCAGGGGATCGTCCAGGCCGTCACCGACGTCTTCGCCGCGCAGCAGGAGCTCGCGGACGAGCGCCTTGACGGCGTCGGGGTAGATGAACGGCTCGCCCCGCATGGTCGCGCGGCAGGCCTCGATCAGGTCCCTGTCCACGACCGACTTCAACACGTAGCCCGACGCGCCCGCCCGCAGGGCCTCGAAGAAATAGCGCTCGTTCTCGTGCATCGACAGGATCAGCACCTTCAGATCCGGCCGGCGCCGGGAAAGCTCGGCGGCCGCCTGCAGCCCCGTCATCCGCGGCATCGTGACGTCGAGGATCGCCAGGTCCACGTCATCCTCGAGCGCTCGCTCGACAGCCGCGGCGCCGTCTCCGCACTCGGCAACGACCTCCAGGTCGGCCTCTGCGTCCAGTACATGGCGCAGCCCGCGGCGAACCACCGCGTGGTCGTCAGCCAGGAGCACGCGGGTCTTCAGCGGTGTGGTCATCGCTGCGCCAGGTCCAGCCGGACCTCGGTCCCCGCCCCGTTCACGCTCGAGTGGATCGTCAGGTCGGCCCCGACCAGAAGCGCTCGCTCGCGCATGCCGCGGATCCCGTTGCCCGGCCGCGCGCCGTTGAGCCCCTTACCGTCGTCGCGGATCAGGAGGGCGGTGTGCCCGGCCTCCCACCCCAGCTTCAGATCGATCCGGGTTGCCGCGGCGTGGCGTACCGCATTGGTCAGCGCCTCCTGCGCGATCCGGTAGACCACCAGCTCCGCCTCCTCGCCGAGCGGCGGCAGGCGCGGCGCCAGCCGGGCATCCACCCGGGGGCCGCCGGGCTCGGACATCTGCTCGGCCAGAACGCCAAGGGCGCTGGGCAGCCCGAGATCGTCCAGGGCCACCGGGCGCAGCTGGGCGGCCACCGTCCGCACCTCGTTGAGCGTTTCGCGGGCGGTCTCGCTGGCCTCCTGGAGCCGCGGCTGCAGTTCGCTGGGCGCCTGCCCGTAGAGGCGCGAGAGCTGTAGCAGCGTCGCCGTCAGCCGCTGTCCGATCTCATCGTGCAGCTCACGCGCGATCCGGAGCCGTTCTTGCTCCTGCGCCGCCACGGTTCGGGCGGTCGACTCGCGCCGCTCGGTCTCCAGGCGCTCGAGCATCGCGTTGAAGGCGCGCGTGAGCTCGATCACCTCGGCGTCTCCACCGTGCTCCGGGAGCCGCTCGCCCGGCAGCAGCGGGTCGGCCCGGCCCATCAGCTCGGTCAGGCGCAGCAACGGCGTCAGCGCCCGCCGCAACAGGAACAGGTTGGCCACCAGAACGATGATGATCCCGGCGACGATGACCAGCGCGCTGCGCAGGTTCACGGGAGCGGGGATCGAGGCCGGCGAGAACCCGATCACCGCCACCGAGGCGGTGACCACGACGGCGTTCGTGGCCAGGATGCGCCATAGCAGGGGGGTCCTGCGGCCGCTCCATTCTCGTTCGCCCGAACTCGTCGCCATGTTCCGTATCCGTCAAGGTTCGCAGGCAGGCCGCCGGGCAGGTGGCGACCGCCCGGGCCGTGTCCGCCAGATGACCCGCTGAGCCTGGCTGCCAGTCGCTCAGGAGCCGCCGGCCAGCTGGCGGCAGGCGTCCCACAGCCGCCGGCGATCCTGCTCGGACTCGCGCGTGAACGGCAGGTAGTGCGTCGGGCGCGGCCGCCGATCCATCCAGAACAGTCCGGTCGTGCCGGCCGCCTCGGGCGCTCCGGCCAGCCAGACGATGGTGTCGGCGCCCTGCTCGGCGTCGCGCAGGATCGGTCCGGTGAGCTTGCGAAAGCCGGGCATGAACGACTGCACGCCTTCGGTGTCGGCCCACCCGGGGTGCATCGAGTGCACGCGAACGCCGGGCTCGAGTTTCTGGGCCCACAGCTCGCTGAGGATCACGCCGGCCCGCTTGGTCTTGGCGTACACGGCCGTCTTGCGGTAGCGGCCGTGCTCGGCCTGGAGGTCATCCACATCGAGCGCCTGGGCGTACATGCCGCCGGAGGAGACGTCGATCACTCGTGAGGGCGCGCTGTCGGCCAGCAGCCCCTGGAGCCGGTCGATGAGCACGAACGGGCCCAGCACCTGCGTGGCGAAGGTGAGCTCGATCCCGTCGGCGCTGAGCGTGCGCTCGGCCGGCATCACGCCCGCGTTGTTGATCAGGACGTCCAGGCGCTGCTCGTCGGCCAGGAAGCGGTCGCAGAAGGCGCGCAGCGAATCCAGGCTGCTGATGTCGCAGTGCACACCGGTGATGTCGGCTCCCCCGACCGCCGCCGCCAGCTCGGCCGCGAGCTTGTCCGAGCGCTCGGCGTCGCGGGTGAGCACCCGCACGCTGGCGCCCAGCCTGGCGACGCCCTCGACGGTCGCCCGGCCCAGCCCCGAGCCCGCCCCGGTGACCAGCACCACCTTGCCGTCCATGCGCGGCGGGTCGGCGGGCCAGCCGGGCAGCTTGCGCCGCAGCCTGAGCCCCACGCTCCCGTAGCCGGGAGCGATGGTCCGGTCCAGCAGGGTGTCGGCGACGCGGGCAAGCATTCGCAAAGTGCTACGGGCGTTCACGGGACCACGGATCAGCCTAGCTCCGCCGCCAGGGCTCGCCCGGCCACCCGCCCCGAGAACAGGCAGCCGCCGAGGAAGGTGCCCTCCAGCGCCCGGTAGCCGTGCATGCCGCCGCCGCCGAACCCCGCCACCTCGCCGGCCGCATACAGCCCTTCCAGCGGCGAGCCGTCGGCTTTGAGCACGCGCGCGTCGAGGTCTGTCTGCAGCCCCCCGAGCGACTTGCGCGTGAGTATCGACAGCCGCACCGCGATCAGCGGCCCTGCCTTGGGATCCAGGATCCTGTGCGGCGCAGCCACGCGCGTGAGCCGGTCGGCGCGGTAGGCTGCGGGCACCGTGGATGGCGGTGATCTGGCCGTCCTTGGCATATCCGTTCTCGACCTGGCGGTCGCGGGCCACGATCTGCGCCTCCAGGTCGGCCAGATCGATCAGGTCGTCCCCGGTCAGCTCGTTCATGCGTCGCACCAGGTCGGCCAGCGAGCGCTCGACGATGAAGTCCCGGCCGTGGTCCTTGAACGCCTGCACCGGCGCGGGTGGACCGCTGCCTGCCCGCTCCCTGAGCACAGCCCTGATGCTCTTCGACGTGGTGTCGGGATTCTGCTCGGAGCCCGACAACGCGAACTCCTTCTCGATGATCTTCTCGGTGAGCACGAACCAGGTGTAGTCGTGGCCGGTCGACTGGATGTGGGCCAGCGTGCCGAGCGTGTCGAAGCCTGGGTACAGCGGTCCGGGCAGCCGCTTGCCGGTGGCGTCGAACCACATCGCCGACGGGCCGGGGATGATGCGGATGGCGTGCAGGGGCCAGATCGGGTCCCAGTTGTGGATGCCCTCCACGTAGTGCCACATGCGGTCGGCGTTGATCTCGTTGGCGCCCGCGTCGCGCGCTATGGCCAGCATGCGCCCGTCCACGTGCGCGGGCACCCCGGACAGCATCCTGGCCGGTGGCTTTCCCAGCCGCGCGGGCCAGTTGGCCCGAACCAGCTCATGATTGCCGCCGATGCCGCCGCTGCTGAGCACCACCGCCTGCGCCGCCAGCTCGAAGTCGCCGGCCTCGGCGCGGCTGGTCTCCTGGCCGCGCTCGGTGGCGCTGGGCTCGAGCAACCTGCCCGCCACGCCGGTTACCGCGCCGCCGCCCACCACCAGCCGGTCGACGCGGTGGCGAAAGCGCAGCTGCACCTGCCCGCGCGCCACGGCCTGGCGCACGCGATGCTCGAA
Source organism: uncultured Solirubrobacterales bacterium (assembly GCA_963750365.1). Taxonomy (GTDB): domain Bacteria; phylum Actinomycetota; class Thermoleophilia; order Solirubrobacterales; family Thermoleophilaceae; genus JAAYBF01. The sequence goes on along the minus strand of CAVVQE010000002.1, from coordinate 815,868 downwards.
CGGCGCCAGCACGCCGGGACCGGTGCCCCAGGTGATGTGGAAGCGCGGCACCGAGTTGCCGTGCCCGTCGGCGTGGTAGCCGCCGCGCTCGGGCCAGCCGGGGTTGGGTATCCAGCGCATGCCCTGGGCGTGCAGCCACGATCGCTTCTCGCCGGCGCAGAAGCCCACGTAGGCCTCGGCCCATTTGCGCGGCCACTCGTCCTCGGGCCGGTCGAAGGCGGCGGTGCCCATCCAGTCCTGCAGGGCCAGCTCGTAGGAGTCCTTGATGCGCATGCGGCGCTGCTCGGGACTGTCGACGAACATCAACCCGCCGAGCGACCAGAAGGCCTGGCCGCCCAGGTAGCTCTCGGGCTCCTGGTCGACCACGCAGCACCCGCCGCCCCGCGTCGGCCAGCTCGGCGGTGGCCACCAGCCCGGCAAGGCCGCCGCCCACCACGATCACGTCGGCGTCCTGGGCCATCGGGCGACTCTATTGGACGGTCTGGGGTGGTCCTGCGGGCGTTTCGGGCCAGCGGCCGCGCGCGGCCAGGACCAGCGCGCCCAGGTAGCAGGCACCCGCCAGCAGCGTGGTCACCTGGAACCCGAAGCGCAGCGCCACCACCACCGCCAGGGCCGGCGCCAGGACCGACATCACGCCGTTGATGCCCCACGCCCAGGGCACGCCGGCCGGGTACAGGCCGGCCATCCGCTGGAGCCCCAGCGGCATTGCCGTTCCCAGCAGCACCGCGAGTGGCGCCAGCAGCACCACGGTCATCCCCAGCCGCACGGCGAACGGCGCCGAGATCAGGGCCTCCAGCAGCGGCTGGAGGGCGAAGGAGGCCAGCACGATCACCGCCACGACGGCGGTCAGCGTCCTGATCAGCGTCGTCCGCGGCCTGGTGGCGCGCGTGGTCAGGTATGCACCGAAGCCGGTGAACAGCAGCAGCGAGAACAGCACGACCGAGAGCGCGTAGGTGGGAAAGCCCAGGAACAGCACGAACCGCTGCACCAGCGCGATCTCGAGCAGCAGGAAGCCCGTGCCCAGCGCCGCGAAATACCACAGGGAGCTCACCGGGGGACGGTCGCCGCGAGGGGCCAGCGCCAGCGGGACCAGGAAGCCCAGCGCGCTCAGCACGGCCAGGATCCCCAGCGTGATCAGCAGGACCAGCAGCGGGTCGACCGAGTAGTAGTAGCCCGCCGGAGGCGCCTGGCCCACGTCCTGGAAGCGCTTCATGGCGAAGAAGAACGGCTTGTCGTCGGTGGGCGCGCAGACGTCGAAGCGATAGCTCTGGCAGAACGACTGCGGGCTGGAGGCGCGGGCCAGCTGGCTCCACTCAAGCCGGTATGGCCCGCCGGGCGCGAACGCCACGCCCTTGCCGCGCTCGCGCGCCAGCGCACGGATGCGGCTCAGCTCGGCCCGGGTCCAAGGGCGCTTGCGCGCCAGCACGGTGCCGAACTCCTCGCCGAGGATGTCGTTGCCCATGACCACCACGACGTTGCGCTCCGGTCGCTTCACGCCGTCCGCGCGCAGCGACTCGAGCGCCAGGACGGTGGTGCGCAGCGCCTCGTCGCCGGTCAGCCTTCGCAGGCGCGAAACGTTGAGCACGCCGTTCGGCTTGAGGTGGTCGAAGTACTGCTGGAAGGCCTCGATCGTGTACAGGTTGGCCTCGGTCAGGGCGTAGGCCTGGGCCGAGCTGGCGCTGAGCGTGTCGGTGAACCCGATGTGGATCTGGTCGTACTTCGTGTCGCGTGAGGCCAGCGTCGAGCGGCCGTCGCCGATCACCGTGTGCACCCGCGGAAGCGAGTAGGGCGCGCCCGACCAGCGCCTGAGCGGGCCGTCAACGGTGTCGCGGATGTCGCGGTTGAGCTCCACCACGTCCACCCGCCGCTGTCCCGAGCTGAGCGCGTTGTGGATGTCGCGGCCGCCGCCGCCGCCGATCACGAGCGCCCGGCCGGGGCCGGCCATGGCGTAGCCGATGCTCTGCGGGCCCAGGCCCAGCTTGCGGTAGCCGGGCGAGGGCGTGCCGCGCCTGTACACCGGGACCGGCGCGTAGATCCGGTCGTAGAACACCAGGCCGAAGCGCGAGTCGGCCGGAGGCGGATAGCCGATGACCCGCGACAGCGGATTCCACACGTCGGATGCAGGCTCCAGCCCGGCCGGCGCGGTGGTGTTGGGCTCCAGGTAGGCCACGTCGGTGCTCGCGGCCAGCGCCAGCGCCAGCGCGGCGGCGCCCGCCACCACCAGGGCCAGCGCGCGCTCGCGGACGGCGCGGCCGGCAAACAGCACGGCGGCGCCGGCCGCCACCACGCCGAGCACCATCGACAGCCGCGCCGGCTCGACCAGCCACAGCAGCGGCACGATGCCCACGGCGCCCAGCGCCGCTCCGGCCAGGTCGAAGGCGTACAGGCGGCCGACCACCGCGATGTAGCCCTTGATGGCCAGCGCCACGACGATCCCACCGGCCAGGAACGGCATCGCGGCGATCACGCACACCAGCGCCAGCGTCAGGGCAAAGCGCGCGGTCACGTGCGACTCGAACGTGTAGTCCAGGCGCACCAGCAGCAGCGGCGTGAGCACCAGCAGCAGCCCGAAGGCCGAGGCCCAGAGCGCCAGCAGCTGCTCCAGCGGCCGGCGCTCGAACCACCACGGGCGCACGTAGACCATGATCGCGCCGGCCCCGGCCCCCAGCAGGGCCAGGGAGATCGTCAGAAAACCGAAGTGGTAGAACAGGACGGCGCCCAGGATCCGCGTGATCAGCACCTGCAGCGCCAGCACGCAGCCCGCCACGATGCCCACGGCAAGCCCCACCCGGACCGGCAGCGTGCGCTTCACGATCCTTGCCCGAGGCGCTGCAGCGCGGCACGCACCGGGTCGGGGATGGCCACCGAGCGCCGTGTCTGTCGGTCCACGAACACGTGCACGAACCAGCCGTCGGCGGCGTGCGCGCCGTCCTCGGCGAACAGGCCGATGTCATAGCGCACGCTGGAGTTGCCCAGCTCGGCCACGCGCAGGCCGGCGGTCACGGTCTCGGGGAAGGCCAGCGGCCCCCTGAACGTGCAGTGCGACTCCGCGCACAGGCCGATCGCCTGACCGTGGTGGATGTCCAGGCCGCCCTCGCGGATCAGCCACCGGTTGATCACCGTGTCGAAGAACGCGTAGTAGTCCACGTTGTTCACGTGGCCGTACACGTCGTTGTCGTGCCAGCGCGTGGGCAGCGCCAGCTGGTGTGGATAGTCCCCGGCCGAAGGCACGCGGGGAAACTACTTCGTGGCGGCGTCGACCGCGCGCTCGAGCTCGGGCGCGCTGAACGGGCCCTCGATGCGGGCCGCCACCTTGCCCTGGCGATCGATGGCGAAGACCCACGGCTCGGTGGGCAGGTTGTAGGCGCGCACCTGCGGCCGGTAGCCCTTCTGCACGTCGTTGTCGCGGAAGATCTCCATCTGGATGAACTCGGCATCTTTGCCGCGCTCGGCCTTGACCTGCTCGGCCACGTCCACCACCGGGCCGCAGACGCGCGTCTGGCAGAGCGCCGGCGTGGCGAACAGCAGCACGACGGGCTTCTTGCCCACCACGTCCTTGAAGCTCTTCGCGTGCAGGCTCGATGGCGGCAGGCGCGTGTCGATCTTCTTGATGTCGCCGCCCGCCGAGGCCACCGTGGGCGTGTCGATCTTCGGCGCCGGGTCGCCCACGTCCGGGACCTTGCCGGTGGTGGTCACATCGGCCTGCACGGTCGAGCTGACCAGCCGGCCGTCCAGCTTGGCGATGGCCAGGACCTGGTAGCGCCCGGCCTTGGGGAACTCGAGCTTGGCCGAGTAGATGGCCGTGGCCGCGTCCGGGTCGGCGGCCGTCGAGCGGCTGCGAAAGCGGGCCGGGACCTTCAGCGACTGCCATTGCGCGGGCACCGGGCCCGTGGCCTTGCCGCCCTTCGGGGCCACGTACAGCGCCACGGGCACGTCGGCGATCTGCGTGCGCGAGCGGTCGAAGAGGGCGAAGCCGTAGCGGTTCTGACCGGGCGTCAGCTGGCTCTGCGTGGGCGCCAGCACCGGTCCCGCGCCGCTGGCCTGCTTGCGCAGCTGGGCCACCGTCTTGCCGCCCTCGGGGAAGTCGGCGGCCCGGGCCGGGGCGGGCGGCGCGTCGGCCTTGCCACCCGAGTCGTCATCGCCACCGCCGCAGCCGGCGACGGAGGCGGCCGCCAGGAGGATCAGGGCCAGCAAGGACAGGAGGCGGGGGCGCGGCACCGGGGGAAGGCTAGGGGACGTGCCCGGCGCGTGCGGATATAGGCTCGGCGCCTGTCGATCGGAGGAGGAGCAGGTGTCAGGACGTGCAGCGCTGGTCACGGGTGGATCGAGCGGGATCGGGCTGGCCATCGCCCGCGTGCTGGGGTCCGAGGGCTATGGGATCACGCTGTCCGCGCGCAGGCCCGACAAGCTCGAGGCCGCCGCCGCCGAGCTGCGCGGGGAGGGCCTCGAAGTGGAGGCCGTCGCGGCCAACATGGCCGAGGAGTCCGATCTGCAGCGCCTGCTGGCCGGCCACAGGGAACGCTTCGGGCGCCTGGACGTGCTGGTCAACAACGCCGGCGTGGGCATCGGCGGCCCGTTCGCCGAGGCCGAGACGAAGAAGGTCGACATGCAGATCGCCGTGAACCTGAGGGCCGTCTATCTGCTGACCCGCGACGCCATCCCGCTGCTCAAGGAGGCGGGCGCCGAGCACGGCAAGGCGCTGATCGTGAACACGGCCTCGATCGCGGGCAAGCACGGCCAGGGCTGGCTGAGCGCCTACTCGGCCACCAAGGCCGGCGTGGTCGGCCTGAGCCAGGCGCTTTACAAGGAGTTCGCCGGCGAGGGCATCCAGACCACCGCGCTGTGCCCGGGCTTCGTGGCCACGGCCATGACGGACTGGATCGAGGAGCAGGTCCCCAAGGACCAGATGATCCAGCCCGAGGACGTGGCGGGAGCGGTCAGGTACCTGCTGTCGACATCACCGGCGTGTCACGTGCCGGAGTTGCAGTTCGTTCGCGCGGGCGACTCCTACTGAGCGGCTGGAGGTCCAGTGCCGCAAGCGGCTCGACGTCGAACTCCTCGCGCCGCGCCCTGCTCTCCTGGGCGCTGCGGTGCTGTCTGACGGCCTCGCCGAGCACGCCCTGGCCCACCACGGCCTCGGCCTCGACGCTGGCCTCGAGCATCGAGCGCAGCGTCTGCAGCTCGCGCTCGGTGGCGGGCCGGGCGACGCCGTCGGCGTTGGTGTAGCGGTCCCACGCGTGGGCGAAGCTGGCGAAGGACGTGCGCCCGCCGTTGCGGTGCGCGGCCAGCATCGGGCAGATGCCGCCGTGGCCGTCGCTGTAGCCGCCCACGATGATCGTGGTCGTGCCGATGCCCTCGAGCATGGCCTGGCGCGTGCGCGCGGGCATGCAGTCGATTGCTGTCCGCAGCTCACGCGCGGGCCGAATACGATGCCGTCGCCTCACGGCCAGTCACCGTAGGGGCACGCCTCGACCGCTTCAAGGTCGTTCCTGCATCTGAGAGGAGAGTTGCAACATGCGTCTGGGACTGCACGTCGGGTACTGGGGCCTCGGGCTGACCGCCGAGGACCAGCTGGCCATCGTCCGCGAGGCCGAGTCGTCGGGGTTCCACTCGGTGTGGGCAGCCGAGGCGTACGGGTCGGACACCGCCACGGTGCTGGCATGGCTGGCGGCCAACACCGAACGCGTCAAGCTCGGCTCGGCCATCTTCCAGATGCCGGCGCGGACACCGGCCATGACCGCCATGACCGCCGCCACGCTGGACCAGATCTCGGGCGGCCGCGTGCTGCTGGGCATCGGCTCCTCGGGCCCGCAGGTGGCCGAGGGCTGGCACGGCCAGCCGTTCGCCCGCCAGATCCAGCGCACACGCGAGTACGTGGGCATCCTGCGCAAGGCGCTCAGCCGCGAGAAGCTGACCTGGGACGGCGAGCTGTACACCCTGCCCCTGCCCGACGGCCCCGGCAAGCCGCTGCACCTGATGATCGCGCCCGAGCAGGAGCGGATCCCGATCTACATCGCGGCCATCGGGCCGAACAACACCAAGCTCACCGGCGAGATCGCCGACGGCTGGCTGCCCACGTTCTTCAGCCCCGAGCACGTGGACGACTACCGCGCGCTGCTCGAGGAGGGCGCGGGCCGCGTCGAGGGCAAGGCCATCGACGACTCGTTCGACATCGCGCCGATGGTCAACGTGTCGATCGACGACGACGTAGAGCGTGCCCGCGACTCGGTGCGCGACCTGCTGGCCCTGTACGTGGGCGGAATGGGCTCGCGCGAGAAGAACTTCTACAACCAGATGGTCCAGCGGATCGGCTTCGCGGACGCCGCGAAGGAGGTCCAGGACCTGTATCTGGACGGCAAGAAGTCCGAGGCCGCCGCGGCGTTGCCGGCCGACCTGATCGACCTGATCTGCCCGTGCGGGCCCAAGGAGCGGGTGGCCGAGCGTCTCGAGGTCTACCGCGACGCGGGCGTGGGCACCCTGATCTGCACCCCGATGGCCTTCGATCGCGACTCTCGCCTGAAGATGGTTCGCGAGCTGGCCGAGATGGCCGCCTGACCCCTACGCCCCACCGCCTGCTGCTGGCCGCGTTCGGCGACCCGGGGCACACGTTCCCGGCCATCGCGCTGGGCCGCGAACTGGCGGCCCGTGGTCATCTGGTCTGCCTGGAGACGTGGGATCGCTGGCAGCCGGATGTCGAACGCGAGGGCATGACGTTCGCTGCAGCGCCCGAGTACGACGTCTGGCCCGGTCACGGGCTCTCGCCCTACCAAGCGGCCGTGCGCGCCGCCCACGAGACCGTTGAGGTCATCGAGCGGTTCGATCCCGACGTGGTCGTGGCCGACATCCTGACCGTGGCCGGGGCGCTGGCGGCCCAGATGTCAGGGCGGCCGTGGGCCACGCTGATCCCCCACGTCTACCCCGTGCCCGAGGCCGGCATGGCGCCGTACTCCTCGGGTGCGCGGCTGCCGCGCACGCGCCTGGGACGGTCGTTCTGGGGCGGCTTCGAGCGCGCGCTGGCACGCGGGGCCGAGCGCGGGCGGCGCGAGCTCAACGGCGCGCGCACACGCGTCGGGCTGGCGCCGCAGGGCCACACCCACGGCGGCATCTCGTCCCAGCTGGCGCTGGTGGCCACCTTCCCCCAGCTCGAGTACCCGCGCCACGACCTGCCCCCCGCTGTGCGCGTGACCGGTCCGCTCCTGTGGGAGCGCCCGTTCGACGCCGTCGAGCTGCCGCCGGGCGACGATCCGCTGGTGCTGGTGGCGCCGAGCACCTCGCAGGATCCCGACCAGCGGATGGTGCGCGCCGCGCTGGAAGGCCTGGCCGGCGAGCGCGTGCGCGTCCTGGCCACGCTGAACCACCGCCCCTCCCCCTGCCGCTGGACGTGCCGGCCAACGCGCGCGTGGTCGACTGGCTCTCCTACGCCCGCACGATGCCGCTCTGCGACGCGGTGGTCTGCCACGCCGGCCACGGCACGGTGGCGCGGGCGCTCGCATGCGGTGTGCCGGTGGTCGGCTGCCCCTCGGCCGGCGACATGGCCGAGAATGCGGCCCGCCTGGGCTGGTCGGGCTGCGGCATCTCGCTGCCGCGCCGCTTCGTCACCCCCCGCGGGGTGCGGACCGCCGTGCGCAAGCTGCTGGCCGAGCCGGGCTACGCGGCCCGCGCCGGCGATCTGGGCGCCTGGGCCGCCCGCCACGACGGGGCGGCGGTGGCCGCCGACGCGGTGGAGGAGCTGGCGGCGGCCTGAGGCTCCGGGGGTGGGATTCGAACCCACAACCCTTCGATTAACAGTCGAATGCTCTGCCGTTGAGCTACCCCGGAACGCGCGGATCACGATACCGGTCCGGCCCCCCGAGCCGGTGAATGGCGATTCACGCACCGCATAGGTGCTCAATTCGCCAATGAAGGCCCCGGGGCCGCCAAGGCCCGCGCCGCTCCCCGGGGCCGCCCGGCGCCCGCGCCCCGCGCCGGCGCCCTGCACCGCACGGTGACTGACCCCCTGTGGGGCGGCTAGTGGTCGGCCATGCCCTCCAGCCGTGCGGCGCGGCCGGAGGCCTTGAGCATCTGCAGCGTCTTGACCTCGATCTGGCGCACGCGCTCGCGCGTCAGGCCCACGACCTTGCCGATGTCCTCGAGCGTCATGGGCCCCTCGGGGTCCAGGCCGAAGCGCAGCTCGATCACGCGCCGCTCGCGCGCGGGCAGGCCCTCGAGGACCTCCTGGACGTCGGACTCGCGGATGAGCTTGGCCACCTGGGCGTCGGGACGGCTCTCGACCCCGTCCTCGATGAAGTCGGCCAGCTGGGCCGGGTCGTCGCCCGAGCCGATGGGCGCCTCGAGCGACACCGGTTCCTGGCCCAGCTTGAGCAGCTCCTCGACCTTGCCCGCCGGCATCTCGGCCAGCACGCCGATCTCCTCCGGCGTGGGGTCGCGCTCGAGGCGCTGGGACAGCTCGCGACGCGCGCGCGCGACCTTGTTCATGCGCTCGACCATGTGCACCGGGATGCGGATGGTGCGCGACTGGTCGGCCAGCGCGCGCGTCATCGACTGGCGGATCCACCACGTGGCGTAGGTCGAGAACTTGAACCCGCGCCGCCAGTCGAACTTCTCGACCGCCCGGATCAGGCCCATGTTGCCCTCCTGGATCAGGTCCAGCAGGGTCAGGCCGCGGCCCTGGTAGCGCTTGGCCACCGACACGACCAGGCGCAGGTTGGCCTCGATCAGGTCGTTCTTGGCCTGCATGTCGTTGGCCTCGACGCGCTTGGCCAGGCGCACCTCGTCCTGGCGCGTGAGCAGCGCAACGCGGCCGATGTTGTGCAGGTACAGGCGCACCGCATCCTCGGTGCCGCCCTCCGGCGCGGCCGCCGGCACCCCGGCGCTGACCACGCCGCCCTCGTCGAAGCGGGCGTAGGCGTCGGCACCGCCGTCCGCCGGCACCTCATCCGCGACGTCTTCGCCGAGCTCGCCCTCCTCGGGCGCCCCGTCGTCGGTCACGGCGCGCTCCCGATGGCCGCGCCCATGGCGGTCTTGACGCGCTGGTGCTCACCCGAGAGCTCGCTGAGCCGGGCGAAGTCCTCGTCGTGGCGCGCGGCGCGCATCTGGCGCTCGATCCGGCGCAGGTCCAGGTTCAGGTAGCTGCGGCGCAGCGCCATCGGGTCCAGCGGGCGTAGCTCCTCCGCGCGCAGCGCCACCCCCGAGACCAGCGCCGCCACCTCCGGGCGGTCGCCGGAAAGCGCGGCCAGGGGATCGTCGAAGTGTTCGCGCAGGTGGTCGCGCGCGTGCCGGGCGGCGCTGGAGGTCAGGTGCTCGTCGCGGAGCTGTCCCAGCTGTTCGCGGCCGTGGTCGCCGGCGGCCAGGCACAGAGCGAGGAAGGTGGTCTCGGGCTTGGCCAGATCGGGCTCCGGCCGCGCGGCAGCCTGCGCTCGCGGGGTCGCGATCTGGCCCGCCGCCTGCGCCTCCACGTAGTCCACGGGCACGTCGAGGCGGTCCGCGACCAGACGGACCAGATGGTCCCGCCGGGCACTCCTGGCTGGAGCGGCTCCAATCAGCTCGCGTGCTGCGTTCAAAGCGCGGTCTCTGCCTTCCGGATCGTCGAGCTCGCCGTCGGCGAGCACCCTGCCGACCGCGAACTCAAGCACAGAGAGCGCTTTCGTGACCAGATCGGCCATGGCGTCCAGGCCCTGACCGGTGACCAGGTCCGCTGGGTCGGTGCCGTCGGGCAGCCGAACCACACGCAGCGAGACCGCACGGTCCTCGGCCAGACGGGCGGCGCGCAGCATGGCCTCCTGCCCCGAGCGATCGGCGTCCAGGGCCAGGTAGACGGTGCCATCGGTACCCACCACACGCGCCAGCTCGGCCATCTGGTCCTTGGTCAGCGCAGTGCCCATGACCCCCACGGTCTCCGGCATCCCGGCGTCGTGCAGCGCCAGCACATCGGTGTAGCCCTCGACCACAATCACCCGCTGGGCCTTGGCCACCGCCGCACGGGCGCGGTCGATGCCGAACAGCTGGCGGCCCTTGTGGTAGATCTCGCCCTCGGCGGTGTTGATGTACTTCGCGCCCTGCTCGTCGCGCATGGCCCGGGCGCCGAAGCCCAGCACGCGGCCGCGCGCATCGGCCAGCGGGAACGTGATGCGCTCCCGGAAGCGGTCGTAGACGCCGCCGTTCTTGCCGCGTGTGGACAGCCCGGCGGCCAGCAGCTCGGCCTCCGTGAAGCCCTGCCTGCGCGCGCCGGTGAGCAGCCTGTCCCAGGCCTTGGGCGCGTAACCCACGCGGAAGTCGGCCAGCACCTGCTCGGACAACCCACGCTCGCGCAGATAGTCGCGCGCGCGCCCCGCCTCGGCCGCGTCGGTGAGCACGGTGGCGTAGAAGGACGCGGCCCGCTCCAGCAGCGCCAGCAGCCGCTCGCGCCGGCGGCGGCGCTCCTCCTCCGCGGGGTCCTCCTGCTCGCGCTTGAGCTCCACGTGGTTGTCCTCGGCCAGCTGCTCGACGGCCGAAGGGAAATCCAGCTGCTCGGTCTCCATGACGAACTTGATCGCGTCCCCGCCCAGGCCGCAGCCGAAGCAGTGGTAGAGCCCGCGCTCGGGGTCGACAGAGAACGAGGGCGTGCGCTCCTCGTGGAACGGACACAGGCCGGTCCAGCGTGATCCGACCCGGCGCAGGTCGGTCTTGCGCGAGATCAGCGCCACGATGTCCGCGCTCTCGCGCAGCCGCTCGATCGAGTCCTGCGTGTAGCGGGCCATGCCCTAGAAGCCCCGCGGCACCGACAGGTCGGAGTGCGCGCGGACGGCGTAGCGGTCGGTCATCCCGGCCAGGTAGTCCACCACGCGCTCGTGCTCGGCCGCGCCGTCGGTCTGGGCGGGGGGCGGGTTCGCGGCGTAGTGCTCGAACAATGCCCGCAGCATCGACTCGATCCGCCCCCGCTCGCGCTGGGCGTCGGGTGCCAGGTACACGCGGTCGAACATGAACTCGCGCAGGCGCAGCATCGCGCCGCCGACCTGCTCGCCCTGCGCGATGTCACCGGCGCGCTCGGACTGCTCGAGCAGATCCACCACCAGCGTCTCGATTCGCTCGGAGCCCGTCTGCCCCAGCACCGCGATCTCGTCGGCCGGCAGGTCGGAGCGGGCGATCACGCCCGCGCGCAGCGCGTCGTCGATGTCGTGGTTGATGTACGCCACCCGGTCCACCACCTTCACGATCCGCCCCTCCGGCGTGGCCGGCACGGCGTCACCGGTGTGGTTGAGGATGCCGTCGCGCACCTGCTCGGTCAGGTTCAGGCCGCGGCCGTCGTTCTCCAGCCGGTCGACCATGCGCAGCGAGTGCTCGTTGTGACGAAAGCGCACGCCGTAGCGCTGCTGGACCAGCTCGTCCAGCGCGTGCTCGCCGATGTGTCCGAACGGGGGGTGGCCCAGGTCGTGGCCGAGCCCGACGGCCTCCGTCAGGTCCTCGTTGAGCCCCAGCGCGCGCGCCACGTTGCGGGCGATCCCGCACGCCTCGAGCGTGTGGGTCAGGCGTGTGCGGTAGTGGTCGCCCTCGGGTGAGATGAACACCTGGGTCTTGTGCTTGAGGCGCCGAAACGCCTTGCTGTGCACGATCCGGTCGCGGTCGCGCTGGAACGGCGTGCGATGGTCGGAGTCGGGCTCGGGCTCGCGGCGGCGGGCCGGGTACGAACGGGTGGCGGCCGGCGCCAGCTCCCGCTCCTCGCGCGTTGCCATCCGCTGCGAGAAGGAGGTGGTGGTGGGAGATCCGGTGCTCACCCCCCGATTGTGTCAATCGAGGGAAACGGCGCTACTCGCCAAGCGGCGCGAAGCCCTGGGCCTTGGCGAACAGCTTGTACAGCCGCAGGCTGCTCGCGTACCCCTGGGCACAGCTCTTGTTCAGGATCCGGTAGGCCCGCTCGTCGGGCAGCGGCGAAGACGTGTCCTTGTAGCCCTGGCCGGTCAGCTGGTCGCGTAGCTCCACGATCGTCGCCTCGCGTTCACGCCGGGTGCCCTCGCGCCAGTCGCCGCAGTCGGCGTACTGAACCACGGAGCCCGCGATCCGCGGCCCCACGGACGTCGCCTGGCGCGTGTCGTGGTGGCCCTGGCCGGCCGCCGCCTTCTGACCGCCATCGCCGCCACAGCCCCCGGCCAGCAGGCAGGCGACCACCAGCACGGTCAGGAGCGCCGGGCGGGCCATTACTCCCTCAGCGCGTCGATGCGCTTGGCGAGCCGCTTGCCCTCGGGCGAGCGCGCGAAGGCCGTCGCCGCGGTCGCGTACTGCGGGTGGCGGCGGCTGGCGGCCGCGCTACGGGGCTTGGGCGGGGTGGACCACCAGTCGCAGTCCAAGGGACCGGTGTCCTTGTCCGGGCCCTCCGAGCACTCGATCAGATACTGGGTCTTGGCCAGGTCCCCGCCGCCGACGCTCGAGTTCGGGTTCGAGCCGCCGGTGCAGTCGGGCAGCGGCGCCGGAGGCAGCGCAGCCGAACGTCCCGCCCCGCCGGGTCCGGTCACGCTGGCTTCCCGGCCGTCCGGTCCGGTGTTGCCGAACCAGCAGTTCTTGGTGTTGCCGGAGAACTCGTCCCACCAGAAGTCGTTTCCGTTCGGCATGGAGGCCTGGGCGGTCGGGCTGCGCGATATGAAGTCGCTGAACTGGTCGACCTCACGCGGGAACCGGAAACCGGGCGGCTTCTGGCCCATCTTGTTGTTGTAGAAGCGGTTGTTGCAGGAGGTGGAGAGCTTGTTTTGCGGTGCACCGGGGCAAGAGATGCCCGGGAAGATGTCGCCTTCGGCGCCGCCACCCTTGACGAGAGCATCGGGCACCGCCAGCAGCATCACGCCATCGCGCCAGTTGTCGAAGATCCAGTTGTCGTGGACCTTGGCGTCGTTCATGCCGGCGTAGAGGATGCCGGTGCCCACGGGGGTGGACACCAGCGGCCTGACCGGCGCGTTGTCCTGGAACAGGTTGAGGTTGTTCGAGTAGATGTAGTTGTTGTCGATGTGGGAGCTGTCGGCCGGGAAGCCGGGATGGCCGGCCGCGGACAGGGTGTCCGAGGCGATGCCGCCCCCGTTGCCGTAGATGTGGTTGTCGGTGATCCGTACCGCGTTGCCCATCGACCCGGAGTAACCGAGTGCCGAGCCACGCATGTCGCACCGCTTGACCGTGGTGTTCGGTCGCGGCGCGTCGGGATAGAACTTGGTGGCCTGCGCCCCGGTCTCGGGCGCGGCGCCGGGGTAGAGCGCGGCGTCGCCGGCCCCGAAGGCGTCGCAGTCGCGGATCTCGTGGTGGTCGGTGGTGAAGCTCAGGTGGCCGTAGTCCTGCGCCCAGTAGAACTTCGTCTTCTCCAGCAGGATGCCGTCGGTCTCCTCCGTGTAGAAGCCGAACTCCAGCCCGCCGCGGGTGGTGAAGTTGCGACCCACGAAGCCGTCGCCGCGATCGACCCGGAGCACGACGTGCTTGGCCCACCCCTTGGGCTTAGCCGACGGCTCCTTGTCCGGGTTGCCGCTGTAGTTGCTGCCTCCGTCCATGATCACGTCGACCGGCTTGGGCCCCGAGCCTTCGATCTGGAGGTTGCATCGCACGCACTCGCCCAGCTCCTGCTTGGGGATGCCCTGGCGGTTGGAGAACGGCGTGGACGGCGGCGCGCCGATCACCTTGCGGCCCTGCACGTAGATCAGGTTCTGGTCGTTGGGGCAGGTGACCTGGTAGTCGTAGCTCGGCGTGGGCGAACCGCTGGCGTCCTTCTGGAGCTTGCCGGGGTTGCACCGCTTGTCGTTGGTGGGCCGCGCTCGCGATTCCGGCTCGGTGTAACGGCCCGGCATGATCACCACGCGATCGTTGTTGCCCGACGCGTTCACGGCCGCCTGGATCGACTTGTAACGGCACTTCTTCTGGAGCTTCTTGTTCACCTTCAGGAAACCGGCGCCCTGCTTCTTGGACATGCGGATCGTGGGCTGGCTCGGGCGGATCTTGTAGCCCCGCCTTTGCGCGTTGCGCACCGAGTTGCGCAGCCGGCGCATCGAGTCGCTGCCCTTGCGGCCGGCGCAGACCACACGCACCTTGCCGGTGCCGCCGCGCTTGACCGCGCTGCTCAGCGACCGCGGCGTGGGCACCTTGCCCCCCGCGGCGGGCTTGACCGACGCGTCTGGGGCTGGATCGGGCCAGTACGACGGGCGCTCCAGGTGCGCCATCGAAACCGCCGGGAAGAGCCCCAGCGCCAACACCACGGAACCGATAAGTACCTTGCGCACCCGGCCACCCTATGGCCGCCCCGCAGGGCTGTAAAGACCTAACCGTCCAGGACCGCCGCCTGGGCGGCCGCCACGCGGGCGATCGGCACCCGGAACGGCGAGCAGCTCACGTAATCCAGGCCCGAGTGGTGGAAGAAGTCGATCGACTCGGGGTCGCCCCCGTGCTCGCCGCAGATGCCCAGGCCCAGCTCCTTGTTGCGCGACCTGCCGAGCCAGGCGCCCATGCGCACCAGCTGGCCGACGCCGGGCGTGTCCAGCGTCTCGAACGGGCTGCGTCCCAGGATCTTGTGCTCGATGTAGACGTCCAGGAACTTGCCCTCGACGTCGTCGCGGGAGAACCCCAGCGCGGTCTGGGTCAGGTCGTTGGTGCCGAACGAGAAGAAGTCGGCCTCCTGCCCGATGGCGTCGGCCAGAAAGCACGCCCGGGGCAGCTCGAGCATCGTGCCGATCTTCAGCTCGAGCTCGCCGCCGTCGTTGTCCTGCACCGCCCGCTCGACCACGCCGCGCATGAAGCCGAGCTCCTGCTCGTAGGCCACCAGCGGCACCATCATCTCGAGCTCGGGGGCGGTGCCGCAGCGCTCGCGGACCGCCTTCGCGGCGCGGACCATGGCCGCCACCTGCATCTCGCTGATCTCCGGGTGCAGGATGCCCAGGCGCACGCCGCGGGTGCCCAGCATCGGGTTGGTCTCCTCCAGCGTGTGGATCCGCTCCAGGGTGCGCTCGAGCTCGTCCAGGTCGTCGGTCTGCTCGATCCGCGCCCGCTCGGCCTTCTGCGCGATCTCCTCCTTGCCCGGCAGGAACTCGTGCAGCGGCGGGTCCAGCAGCCGGATCGTCACCGGCAGGCCCTGCATCTCCTCGAACAGCCCCTCGAAGTCCCGCTGCTGGAGCGGGAGCAGCTCGGCCAGCGCGCGCTTTCGCTCCTCGTCGGTCTCGGCCATGATCATCGCCCGCATCTTCGGCTGGCGGTCAGCCGCCATGAACATGTGCTCGGTCCGGCACAGGCCGATGCCCTCGGCGCCGAACTCGCGTGCTCGCCTGGCGTCCTCGGGGGTCTCCGCGTTGGCCCTCACGCCGAGCCGGCGCAGGTCGTCGGCCCAGCCGAGCACGGTCTGGAAGTTCTGGTCCACCTCGGGGTCCACCAGCGGGACGTCGTCGGTGGTCACCACGCCCTTGCTGCCGTCGATGGCGATCAGGTCGCCCTCGCCGAGGGTCTGGTCGCCGGCCTTCACGGTCCTGGCCTCGAGGTCGATCTCCAGCTCGCCGGCGCCCGCCACGCAGGGCTTGCCCATGCCGCGCGCGACCAGCGCGGCGTGGCTGGCCTTGCCGCCCTCGGCGGTCAGGATGCCGCGCGCGGCGTGGAAGCCGCCGACGTCGTCGGCTTCCGTGAACGGCCGGACCAGGATCACGTCGCGCCCGTCAGCGGCGGCCTCGACGGCAGCCTCGGCGGTGAACACCACCTCGCCCTTGGCCGCCCCCGGCGAGGCGCTGACGCCCGACGCCACGACCTCGTACTCGGCGTCGGGGGCGAAGGTGGGATGCAGCAGCGCGTCCAGTCGATCCGGCTCGATCGTGGCCAGCGCCTGGGCGCGGTCCAGCAGGCCCTCGCCCTCGGCGTCGACGGCGAAGCGCACGGCGGCCTGGGCCGGCCGCTTGGCGTTGCGGGTCTGGAGCATGAACAGCTCCCCCTCCTCGACCGTGAACTCGGTGTCCTGCATGTCGCCGTAGTGCTTCTCGAGCGTGCCCAGGATCTCCATCAGCTCGGCGTGCGCATCGGGCATGACCTCCTTCATCTCGGCGATGTCCTTTGGCGTGCGCACGCCCGAGACCACGTCCTCGCCCTGGGCGTTCACCAGGAAGTCGCCCGAGGGCTCGGGCGCGCCTGTGATCTCGTCGCGCGAGAACGCGACTCCCGAGCACGACGACTCGCCCTTGTTGCCGAACACCATCTGCTGGACGTTCACCGCGGTGCCCCAGTCGTCGGGGATGCGGTTGATGCGCCGGTACTCCTTCGCCCGCGGGCCCACCCATGAGTCGAACACGGCGCGGATGGCCTGCGTCAGCTGCTCGCGCGGCTCCTGCGGGAAGTCCTCTCCGGTCTGGTCGCGGTAGAGGCTCTTGAAGTCGTCGACCAGGCGCCTGAGGTCGTCCGCGGACAGCTCGGTGTCCAGCTTGACCTTGGCATCGGACTTGCGCTGCTTGATCGCCTTCTCGATCGACTCACCGCTGACCCCCCGGCAGACGTTCGCCGAACATCTGCACGAAGCGGCGGTAGGAGTCCCACGCGAAGCGCTCGGACTCGGTGGCGCGCGCCAGCCCCTCGACCGAGGTGTCGTTCAGCCCCAGGTTCAGCACCGTGTCGAGCATGCCGGGCATCGACTCGCGCGCCCCCGAGCGCACCGACACCAGCAGCGGATCCTCGTCGTCGCCCAGCTTCTTCCCGGCCTGCTCCTCCAGCCGGGCCAGCGCCTCGTCGACCTGGTCGAGCAGGCCCTCGGGCTCGCTGCGGTCAGCCTCCATGTAGGCCACGCACGCCTCGGTGGTGATCGTGAAGCCCGCGGGCACCCGCTCGGCGCCGAGCACCCGGGTCATCTCGGCCACGTTGGCCCCCTTGCCCCCCAGCAGGTCGCGCATGTCGCGCGAGCCCTCGGCGAAGTCGTAGACCAGCTGCGTGTCCGCGGTCACAGGCAAGATTGCCAGTCTATGCCCGTCTCCAACCAGATTATTCTCGCCCGTCACGGGGAGACCGAGTGGAGCCGCACGCTCCGCCATACGGGGCTCACGGACGTCCCGCTGACCGACGAGGGACGCCGTCAGGCGGCGGCGCTGGCGCCCGCCCTCGCGGACCTGGATCCGGCGCTGGTGCTGACCAGCCCGCTCGCGCGCGCCACCGAGACGTGCCGGCTGGCGGGGCTGGGCGACGGTGCGCTCGAGGAGCCGGGGCTGATCGAGTGGGACTACGGCGAGTACGAGGGCCTGACCAGCGAGCAGATCCACGTGGAGCGCCCGGGCTGGACCGTCTTCGCCGACGGCGCCCCGGGCGGCGAGACGTCGGAGCAGGTCGGCGAGCGCGTCGACGCGGTCATCGAGCGGGTGGCCGCGGCGGATGGCCTGGCCGTGCTGTTCGCACACGGCCACGTCCTGCGTGTGCTGGGTGCCCGCTGGATCGGGCTACCGGCCGCCGCGGGCGCCCGGCTCGGCCTGGACACCGCCACCATCTGCATGCTCGGGACCGAGCACGACCGGCGCGCCATCAGGCGCTGGAACACCCCGCCCTAGGCGGCGACCCGCCGCAGGCGCACGTGGGCGTGGTGCTCCAGCGTCTCGGCGATCGCGCGGTCGGCCTGGGCCAGCGCCCGCGGGTCGGCGGCGGGCGCATCCGCGAGCGGGCTGCCCACCGCCCCCACCATGAACGCGTGCGCAGCCGCGTCCAGGGGGAACGAGCCGGCCTCGCACGCCGCGCACACCACCCCGCCCGCGGCCGGCGAGAACGCCCCTAGCCCCTCGGCCTCGCCGCACGAGGCGCAGGAGCTCAGCTCGGGCGCGAAACCGGCGGCCATCAGCAGCTTCAGGCGAAAGGCCAGCATGCGGCCGGGCGAGGCCCCCTCGGGATCGATGTGCAGCAGCGCCAGCTTGTTGCAGAGCAGGTTGTAGGCCGGCGCGTTGGGGTCGGTCGAGTCGAACAGCTTGAGCACCGCGTCACAGGCCTGGGTCGCATGCTGGAGCGCGGTCCAGTGCTCACGCACCCCTGCGTGAGCGTGGATCGTGTCGACCGCCGACACCGTGCACAGCTCGCCCCGGCCCCGGTGCAGCACCAGCCGCACCCGGCCCAGCGGCTCCAGGCGACCGCCGAGGCGCGACTTCGTGCGCCGCACCCCCTTCGCCACCGCCCCCAAGCGGCCGTGCTCGGGGCTGTAGAGGTGCAGCACCCGATCGGCATCGCCGTACCGGATCGAGCGCAGCACCACCGCCTCGGTCTTGAACGATCCGGCCATGCATACACTCTGATGCCGATGCCAGACATCAAGATCTACACCACCGAACCGTGCGCCTACTGCCGCCAGGCCAAGGCGCTGCTGGATGCCCGCGGCTACCAGTACGAGGTCATCGACCTGGCCCGCGACCCCGAGGGCCGCGAGCAGCTGGCCTCCCGGACCGGCCGCATGACCTTCCCCCAGATCACGGTCGGCGATCGCACCATCGGCGGCTTCCAGGAGCTGCTGGCCGCCCACCGCGCCGGCACGCTTGGCCAGACGCTGGCCGCCTAGGCGATCCCCGCCGCGCCAGCCCCGCCCCGGTTGCCACGCTCGCGCTGGCTGCGGGGCCGCGCGCTCTTGCTTTCGAAAGCATCGCTCGGATCTACGGCAAGCGAGTTGCCGGCGCGGCGAATTCCTTGCCGCGGGCTCAAATTGACTTGCTGGCCGGGCACCCCGTCTTGACCGCCCGGAACGTTTCTTTCCGCCAGCGCAACTTTCTTGCCGTAGTTCCTACCGATGGTTTGGCGCGAACGCCGGTACCGCTGCCCCGGCGCGCCTAAACGCGCGGCCGCGGCTGGCACTTCGGGCAGAAGTAGGTGCCCCGCCCAGCCGCTCGGATCTTGCGGATCGTGGTGCCGCAGCGCACGCACGGCTCGCCCTCGCGCAGGTGCACCAGGAAGCGGTCCTGGAAGCTGCCGTAGGCGCCGTCGGCGTTGCGGAAGTCGTCGATCGTGGCCCCCTTCGAGTCGATGCCCTCCTGGAGGGACGCGACCACCGCGTCGCGCAGCGCGGCCAGCTTGGGGCGCCGCAGCGTGCCGACCGGCCTGAGCGGGTGGATGCGCGATCGAAACAGCGCCTCGTCGGCGTAGATGTTGCCCACGCCGGCGATGCGATCCTGGCTGAGCAGGAACGCCTTGACCGGGGCGCGCCGGCCGCGCGCCAGCTCGCGCAGCGCCTCGGGAGTGAAGTCGTCGCTGAGCGGCTCCACGCCCAGGCGGGCATCGAAGTAGCCCAGCAGGGCGTCGTGGCCCAGCACCACGACGCCGGTTCCGAACCGGCGCGGGTCGGTGAACAGCACGCGGTTGGCGTCGTCCAGCTCGAAGCGAACGCGCAGGTGGCGCGGCTCGGCGGCCCGGTCGTCCGCCGTGACGAACAGCAGGTTGCCGGTCATGCGCAGGTGCATGACCAGGAACACCTCCTCTTCGAGCGCCAGCGTCAGGTACTTGCCGCGGCGGTCGACCGACTCGATGCGCCTCCCGGCGACGGCGTCCTGCACCTGTTCGGGCGGCGCGGGCGTGCACCAGCGCGGGTCGAGCACGTCGGCCCTGACGATGCGGCGCCCGGTCAGGTGGGGCGCCAGCTGCCGGCGCACGGTCTCGACCTCGGGCAGCTCGGGCATCAGTTGCGCCGCGCCACGCGCCCGCTCACGTCCAGGGTGCGGCTGATCAGCGGCCAGACCGCGGCGTCGAAGCGCGCGAACTGGCGCCTGGGCGCCGCCACCTCGATCACGTACTCGGCCCCGCCGCGGTACACGTGCACGCTGCGGATGCGCAGCCGCGTCCGCCCCAGCGTCTGCTCCCCGAGCAGCTCGATCGCGCGCGCGCCGTCGACCTTGGCGGTGCGCGAGCGCTCCAGCCGGTAGCCGCGGTCGCGGCCGCGGGTGGTGCGCACCAGGCGACGACGGGCGGCACGCAGCTCGCGCGCGTTGCGGGGCACCTGCTCGCTCCGCCGGTAGGCGTAGGCCGACACGAACGGCTGGGCCAGGCCGGCGCGGAACACCGCCGGCAGGCGCGGCAGCCGGTTGACCTGCATGTTGCGCGGCAGATCGAGCTTCAGCCCCGCGCGCGGGAAGTCGTAGGTCCGCGCTTTCGAGCTCGGCGTCAGCTGGCCGGTGGCCACCGGTGGGCGCGAGTCGCTGCAACCGGCCAACGGGAGCACCCCGGCCACCAGCGCCGCGACGAGGATGGAGCGGGGAGGCACGCCCGCCGTTGTATCAGCGGGAGGCCGCGCGCGGGTGCGAGCGGAAGTACACGTCCTTCAGGCGCTCGCTGGAGAGGTGGGTGTAGAGCTGGGTGGTGGCCACGTCCGCGTGTCCCAGCATCTCCTGTACGGCGCGCAGATCACAGCCGCCGGCCAGCAGGTGGGTGGCGAACGTGTGTCTGAGCGTGTGCGGGCTCATCTTGTCCGCCAGGCCGGCGGACAAGGCGTGGCGCCGGACGATCTTGTACAGACCCTGACGCGTCAGGCCTGCGCCGCGGAAGTTCACGAACAGGTGGCCCTCGGTCGCGTCGCCCACCAGCGCGGGGCGTCCGCGGCTCAGATAGCGACGCAGCGCGGCCACGGCCGCCTGCCCGACCGGCACTACCCGCTCCTTGGACCCCTTTCCCCGTGCGCGCAGGACCCCCTCGTCCAGGTCGACGTCGCCGACCTCCAGCCCGATGGCCTCCGAGGCGCGCAGGCCGCACGCGTACATCAGCTCCAGCAGCGCCCGGTCGCGCAGGTCGGTTGGCGCGGTGCCCCTGGGCTGGGCCAGCAGCTTGTCGACCTGGCCGCGCGTGAGCACCTGTGGCAGCTTGCGGCCCCTGCGCGGAGCGGCCAGGCTGGCTGTGGGATCGGTGGCCAGCAGCCCGTCGCGGCGCAGGTGGCGGTAGAACGAACGCAGGCAGGCGGCCTTGCGATGGATCGTGGCCGGCGACGCGGAGCCGCCGGCCGAGCCCGCCAGCTCGGCCAGGAAGTCCTCGAGCTGTGGCGCGCTGACGCCGATCGCGCCGAGGCCGCGGGCCTCTAGGAAGCGGCCGTACTGGAGCAGGTCCGAGCGGTAGGCCTCCAGCGTGTTGCGCGAGAGCCCGCGCTCGAACTCCAGGTAGGCCAGGAAGTCCAGCACGAGGTGCTCGAAGGGGCGCTGGGCTATGGGCGCTGCCGCGGTGGCCACGCCCCGGTTTTCGCCCGGCCGCGCCCGTCTCCTCGGAGTGCTAGCCGTCTTGCAGGTAGGCCCGGAACCACAGCAGGCCGATCAGCGTCTTGGCGTCCTTGATCTTCGGGATCGCGGTGTCCAGGTCGGTCACCGCCAGCGTCTCGATCTCGATCCGCTCGTCCTCGCCGGACTCGCGGCTGCTCTCGAACAGGTCCGTGGCCAGATACAGGTGGTGCTCCTCGGTGAGCAGTCCCGGCGAGTTGTAGAACGTGACCAGATGCCGCAGCGAGCGCGCGCCCATGCCGATCTCCTCCTGCAGCTCGCGCAGCGCCAGCGCGTCGAGCTCCTCCCCCGGCTTGTCGATCTTGCCCGCGGGTAGCTCCAGCAGCTCGGGCTCGCCCACCGGCTCGCGTGGCTGGCGCACCAGCCAGATCCGCTCGCCGTCGAAGGGCAGGATGGTCACCGCGCCGGGGTGGGTGAACACCTCACGGGTGGCCTCGCCGCCGTCGGCGTAGCGGAAGGTGTCCACGCGCACGCCGCCCACGTGGCCCTGCCAGATCTCCTCGCTGGCGATTCGCTCGAAGTCCATCAGGCCGCGCTGTGCTCCACCAGCCGAACGGTCACCGCGAGCATGCGCTCCAGCGCCTCGACCGTCACACGCTCATCCGCCTGGTGCGCGTTCTCGGTCCCGTTCGCCACGTTCAGCACGGGCAGGCCCGCCGCGATGAGCACGTTGGCGTCGCTGCCCCCGCCGGTCGACCGCGGGATCGGCTCGATGCCCAGATCCTCGAGCGCGGCGCACGCAGCCTGCACGGGCGGCGCGCTGCGCGAAAGCCTGAAGGCGCGTGACAGTTGCTCGACCGTGGTGTCCACGTCGCATTCCAGCTCGCCGGCCGCATCGGCGCAGCGATCGACCATCTCGGCCACCAGCGCCCCGGCGGCGGCGTCGTCCAGGCTGCGTGCCTCCAGCTCGATCTCGCAGCGCTCGGCCACCACGTTCTTGGCCGTGCCGCCGCGGATGACGCCGGCGTTGGCCGTGGTCTGCTCGTCCAGGCGCCCAAGGCGCATGGCGGCGAGGGCGCGGGCGGCGGCCTCGATGGCGCTGCGGCCCAGCTCGGGCTCCATGCCGGCGTGGGCGGCCACGCCGGTGAAGCGGGCCAGCAGCTTGTAGTAGGTGGGCGCGGCCACGATCAGCTCGCCGATCGGGCTGGCGTGGTCGAACACGAACCCGAACTCGCTGTTCAGGGCGTGGCGGTCGACCTCCTTGGAGCCGATCAGCCCCGGCTCCTCCATGGTGGTGAACACCAGCTCGAGCCCAACGGGCGGCCCGCCGCGCTCGATCAGGTGCCGTACGGCGGCCAGGATCGTGGCCACCGCTGCCTTGTTGTCGGCGCCCAGGATGCCCTCGTTGCGGTTGCGCAGGACGCCGCCCTCGCGCTCGACCTCCACCGGCGCGGCCAGCGGCACGGTGTCCAGGTGGGCGCACAGCAGGATCGTGCGCGCCCCGTCGGGCGCCGCGACGCGGGCCGTCAGGTTGCCGCTGTCCGATCCCGTGGCCCGGCCGCTGTCGTCTTCGCTGACCTCGAGGCCCAGGTCCACGAGGTCCGCCGCCACGGCATCGGCCATCGGGCGCTCACGCGTCGAGGGGCTCTCGATCTCGCAGTAGCGCGTGAAGTCGGCGATCAGCCGCTCACGCTCGGCCTCCGTGACCGCCCCGGTCACTAGTTGACGGTGCGCCAGAAAAAGAAGCCGCAGAGCGCCGCCAGGATCAGCGACAGGAACGCCAGGCCGCCGCTGCCGATCACGAACAGCACCACGGCCGCAACGCCCAGCCCGCTGCCGCCCAGCACCAGCTGGTAGGCCCGCTTCTCGCGGGTGCGCCGGGGGGTGTAGGAGCCACGTTTCTCGAGATCGGCCATCGCGCACCAGTCTATGCGCTTGACCTACGATGCAGGCGCAATGGGGTTGTACGGCGATCACGTGCTGCCGCGGATCATCGATGTCGGCTGTGGGCTGAAGAGCAACGATCCGCAGCGACGTCGCGTCTGCGAAGGCCTGGAGGGCGACGTCGTGGAGATCGGCTTCGGCTCCGGGCTGAACGTCCCGTTCTACCCCGCGGCCGTGACCCAGGTGGCCGCGGTCGAGCCGGCGGACATCGGCTGGAAGCTGGCGCGCAAGCGTGTTCAGGCCAGCCGGGTGCCCGTGCGCAGGTCGGGGCTGGACGGCCAGTCGCTGCCGTTCGCGGACGACAGCTTCGACACGGCGGTGTCCACCTGGACGCTCTGCACCATCCCGGACGTGGCGACCGCGCTGGCCGAGGTCCGCCGCGTGCTCAGGCCCGGCGGCACGATGCACTTCGTCGAGCACGGCCTGGCGCCGGACGAGAGCGTCTGCCGCTGGCAGCACCGGCTCGAGCCGGTGCAGAAGCGGCTGTTCGGCGGCTGTCACCTGACGCGGCCGGTGGCCGACATGCTGACCGGCGCCGGCTTCACGATCACCGACCTCGACGTGTTCTACGAGGAGGGTGCCCCGAAGGTCCTGGGGGCCCTCTCGCTGGGAGTCGCGCTGTCGCCCTAGCCGGGGCTAGGCGTTCGTGTCGGCCGTCTGCGCGCTGCCGCGGCTGGCGCTGACCTCGTCCGCCTGGCGATCGCGCACCCGCTCGAGCGCCGCACCGACGAAGTCGCGGAACAGCGGCTGCGGGCGCAGCGGCCGGGACTTGAACTCGGGGTGGTACTGGGAGGCCACGAAGAACGGGTGGTCGGGCAGCTCGATGGCCTCCACCAGGCGGTCGTCCGGTGACGTGCCCGAGCACACCAGCCCCACGGCCTCGAGCTTGCGGCGCAGGTGGTTGTTGACCTCGTAGCGGTGGCGGTGGCGCTCGTAGATCACGGCCTCGCCGTAGATCTCACGGATGCGCGTGCCCTCGTGCAGCTTGACCGGGTCGGCGCCCAGCCGCATGGTGCCGCCCATGTCGCGCACCTCCTTCTGCTCGGGCAGCAGGTCCACGACCGGGAACGGGGTCTCGGGGTCGAACTCGGTGGAGTTGGCGCCGTCCATGCCGGCCACGTGGCGGGCGAAGTCGGCGACGGCGATCTGCATGCCCAGGCAGATGCCCAGGTAGGGCACGCCGTTCTCGCGCGCGAACCGCGCCGCCCGGATCTTGCCCTCGATGCCGCGGATCCCGAAGCCGCCGGGGATCAGGATGCCGTCGCACTGCTCGAGCTCCTCGATCTCGTCGCTCTCCGCCAGCTTCTCGGAGTCGATCCAGCGCACGTCGACCTTGCCGCCGTGATGCGCGCCGCTGTGGTTCAGCGCCTCGATCACCGACAGGTAGGCGTCCTCGAGCTGGGTGTACTTGCCGACCAGCCCGATGCGCACCCGGTCGCGTGCCTCGTCGCACGCGCTTGACCAGGCCCTCCCACCCCGACAGATCGGGGTTCTCCGTCTCGATGCCGAAGCGGTCCAGGATCTGGTCGTCCACGCCCTCGGCGCGGAAGTACAGCGGCACCTTGTAGATGTTGTCCACGTCGCGCGCCGAGACGACCGACTCGACCGGCAGGTTCACGAACAGCGCGATCTTCTCGCGGATGTCGCGCGAGAGCGGCTCCTCGCTGCGGCACATGACCATGTCGGGCTGGATGCCGATCCGGCGCAACTCCTGCACCGAGTGCTGGGTCGGCTTGGTCTTGAGCTCGCCCGCGTGGCCCAGGAACGGCACCAGCGTCAGGTGCAGGAACATGACCCGGTCCTTGCCCTCGTCGACCTGGAACTGGCGCAGGGCCTCGAGGAACGGCAGCGACTCGATGTCGCCGACCGTGCCGCCGATCTCGGTGATCACGATGTCCACGTCGTCGGCCTGCGCGACGCGGCGGATCCGGCTCTTGATCTCGTCGGTGATGTGCGGGATGACCTGGACGGTGCCGCCCAGGTAGTCGCCGCGGCGCTCGCGCCGGATGACCGAGTCGTAGATGGCGCCGGTGGTCACGTTCGAGCCGCGCGTGGCGTTCACGTCGGTGAAGCGCTCGTAGTGGCCGAGGTCGAGGTCGGTCTCCGCGCCGTCCTCGGTCACGAACACCTCGCCGTGCTGGAACGGGCTCATGGTGCCCGGGTCGACGTTGATGTAGGGGTCGAACTTCTGGATCGCGACCGAGAGGCCGCGAGCCACCAGCAGCTGGCCGATCGAGGCGGCGGCGATGCCCTTGCCCAGCGAGGACACGACACCCCCTGTTACGAAGATGAAGCGTGTGCGGGGGGCGCTGGTCACTGGTGGGCCACCATAGCGGCCCCCGCCGACGGCTTCGAGCGTCAGCGCCCCGATCTGAGCAGGTGCGTGATCGCCCTCCCCGCAACGTCCGCGCGTTGGCGGTCGGTGGCCAGCTGCTCGAGGCCGAAGCCGAGGTAGATGGTGTCCGCCGTGTTCACGGCGGCTCCCTCCTGGAACGCGGACTGCGAGCGCTCCCAGGTCTCCCGGCTCACGGGGCTGCCCTCGGGCGGTCCCGGCACCTCCCAGCCGTCCAGGCCCTGCTCGAATGACGTCTGCTCCACGGTGGCACCGTCGGCGGTGACCTTGGCGTCGTCAACGAACACGCCAAGCCCCTGGCTGGCGAAGTCGGTGGCGTAGGTGATCGAGACCTCGACCTTCTTGCCGGCGTAGTCGGCCAGGTCGAGCTTCCAGTCCTGATAGCCGCCGGAGTTCCCGCTGGCCGCGTTCCACTCGCCGGTCGTGCCCTCGGGCGTGCAACCGGTCACGCCGCCGTCCTGGCCGCGCTGCACCGTCTGGTAGTGGTCCAGGAAGGGGTGCAGGTCACGCCACTCGATCGTGCAGCTGTCCAGCGTGTCGGTCTGGCTGGTGTGCCCGTTCGCGTCGGGCAGCGTGGTCCAGTCGTCCTGGCCGACGGTGTGGGCCTCGACGAACAGCGCGTCGTAGGCCGGCTCGGTGTCGTATGAGACGGCGAACTGGAGGTCGGCCGCCGACTTGCCGGTCAGGTCGATCGTGCGCGTCAGGCGCTTGTAGGCGCCGTCTCCGCGGTTGGCGGCCATGTACCACTCGCCCGTCTTGGGGTCGTACGGCGAGCCGCCCGGCCGCTGGTAGTCGATCGAGTCGTAGCTCGCGAACAGCGGGTAGGTCTCCTTGGGCAGGAAGCTGGAGGTGACCAGGTGCGAAGCGGTGTGGTCGGCTCCCGGCGCGAAGTCGGCCGTCAGCCCCTCGAACGGCTTGGCGATGCCCGTCAACGGGTAGGCGGGCGGATCGTTGTTGTCGGAGTAGACGTAGGACCCCAGGTAGTACTGCAGGAAGTCGTTGCTCAGCGGCAGGCAGCCGTCCTCCACATCCGGGTCGGCGGAGCACTGCTGAGCCCCGTCCGGGCTGTACTCGTAACCGTTGGCGTTGGCGAAGCCGGCGTACTTGCCCGCGTACAGCAGCTTGCCGCCCTCGTTGAGGTAGTCGCGCACGCCGAGCTGGGTGTCGTTGGCCACCTTCGCCGCGGTGCCGGGCTGGCCGCCCTTGTCGCGCGGGATGATGTCGTCGCCGGTGTACCAGAGCACGGCCCGGTAGTGGCTGAGCACGCCCAGCGGGTCGGGCGCCTTGCGCCCGCGCGCGTCGACGTCGTAGGTATCCGCCTTGATGCCGCTGGCCCGCAGAGCGTCCAGGTGCTGCTGGAGGTACTTGGGCCCGCCGGTCTGGTCCGGGCTGGCGCCCGTGTAATCCTCGGCGGACAGGACAAGCACCTTGTTGCTGGACTCCTGCGCGGCGCGATAGCTGAACGCCTTGCTGCGCTCGCCGCCGCGCGCCTCGAACCAGACCCGCACGCGGTCGCCGGGCCGGGTGCCCTTCACCTGGCCGCGCAGACGCTGGTACCAGCGGTCGTAGCCCTTGCCGTAGCGCTCGCCACCCTTCCATTCGCGCGTTGAGCTGGTGCGCTCCCGGCCGCCGTTGATCCGGTAGTGCATGCGCACCTTGCCGAGGCTGCGCCGGGCGCGGGTCTGCACGGTCTGCGGATCGCCGTAGGACACGTCGAACTCGTCGACGTCGAACGCGGGCGCCCGGTTGCCCAGGTGCGACTGCGGCCGGTCGGGCCGCGTGGCCGACCGGGCCACGTCGAGCGCGAACGGCAGGTTGCGCTCGAACTCCTTCTGGACCAGGGCTTCGTCGTCGGGGAACACGAAGCCGCAGCCGGCGCAGCCCTCGTTCTCCTCCACCGTCCAGCCCAGCGTGCCGTACTTGCCGTGCACGTGGTCGATCGTCTCGCCGTTGGTGGTGTACAGCTCGGCGGACAGGTCGGGGTCGTAGCCCTCGATTGCCGGCTTGGCGTCGTTGCCCGAGAGCGCCTCGTAGATGGGGTTGTCAGCGGTCTCGGTGTCCACCTGGAAGCCGAGCGGGTACAGGATCAGCGGCCCGTAGGAGTGGTAGTTGACCTGGAACTCGAAGCCGACCCGGCGCATCAGGCCGTCAAGCGCCCGCGTCTCGGGCTCCGAGCCGGCGCTGGGGCCCCTGTAGGTCTCGCTGGAGGGGTCGTCCGACGAGCCCTCCTGGTCGTAGTTCCAGTTCGTCGCGTAGTTGCGGTTGGGGTCGACCCCGTCGCCGGTCGCGATCTGGCCGTCGCCGTTGTTGTCGCGCAGGTTCTTGCGCCAGAGGCGGTTGCCGGGCGTGAACGTGAAGTCGTACCCGTCGGGGTTCGCGACCGGCACGAACCACAGCTCGCGGCTGTTCACCAGCCGCGTGATCTCAGGGTCCTTGCCGTAGTTGGCCAGGTAGTGGCGCAGCAGCCGCATGGTGGTCTCGGTGGTGATCCACTCGCGCGCGTGCTGGGTGGACGAGTAGAGCACCGAGGGGCGCTTGCCGTCGCGCACCTTGCGGGCGTCGTCGGTGAGCTTGAGTGCCAGGATGCGCTTGCCCTGGTGGGTGCGCCCGATCGTCTTCAGCTGCACGATGTCGCGGTTCTCACGGGCGATCCGATAGAGCTGGTCCTCGATACCGCCCGGCTCGGAGAACGACCGCCAGACCTTGAAGCCGTTCTGGGCCTGGCGCGCCGACAGCTGGCTACTGGTCTTGCCCTTGGCCCGCTGCAGGCGCGTGCGGATGCCCTGCTTGGCCAGCTTGCGCACCTGCCCCTTGTTCAGGACCAGGTTGACCTTGGTGCCGTTGGCGCCGGTGGCGCCGCGGCGCACGATCACGTCGTAGCCGGCCTGCTGGAGCTGCTCGATCTGGGCCGTGGGCAGCGTGGCCCGGTACAGCTCGGTGCGCTCGGCCACCGGCAGCGACCCGGTACGCGCCTTGGCCGCGGCCAGCGATGGCGCCACCAGCGCAGCCAGCACCACCGGGATCACGAACACGAGCAGGCTGCGCCAACCACACCGAGCGACCATCTGGGACCTCACCTCTTCCTCCGACACAGGACGATTGGCACATACCCACCAGGGGCGTACTAGTAATCCTCAGGCTGCGGCCAGGAGCTCCTCGGCGTGCTTGCGGGCCCCCTTGTCGTCGGCGTCGGCCCCCAGCATGCGACACAGCTCCTGCACCACGGCCGGCCCCGGCAGTTGCTCGACCCGCGCGGTGGCCACATCACCATCGGCATCCTTCTCGATCCTGAAGTGGCGCTCGGCCAGCGCGGCGATCTGCGGCAGGTGGGTGATGCACAGCACCTGACGCTCGGCGCCGAGGGCGCGCAGGCGCTCACCCACCGCCCGGGCGGTCTGGCCGCCGACCCCCGAGTCGACCTCGTCGAACACCAGCGTGCCCGCCGACCCTGCTCCCGCGGCGGTCATGAGCGCGAGCATCACGCGCGACAGCTCTCCGCCCGAGGCCGACTCGCGGACGGGCGACGCGGGCACCCCCGCGTTGGGCGCCAGCAGGAAGTCGACCCGCTCGGCGCCGGCCGGCCCGACCTCCTCTCGCGGCTCCAGCACGATCTCGAACGACGCGCCCGGCATCGACAGCGACTCCAGCTCCTCGATCACGCGCTCCGCCAGCGCCGGAGCCGCCGCGGCCCGGGCGGCGGTCAGCCGCTCCGCCAGCGCGGCCCGCTCGGCGCGGGCCTCGGCCGCCTCCGCCACGGCCCGTTCGGTGGCCACCTCCGCGTCGGCGAGCCGGTCGCGGTCCGCGCGGCAGCGCTCAGCGTGCTCGAGCACCGCTGCCACGGACCCGCCGTGCTTGCGCTTGAGGCGGTCGTAGCCGTCGAGCCGTTCCTCGATCTCCTGCAGCCGCTCGGGGTCGGCATCCAGTCCATGCAGGTACCCGCGCAATTCGACGCCGAGGTCCTCGGCCTCGAGCCGCAGCGCACGCAGCCGCTCCGCCAGGGCGTCCATGGCCGGGTCGGCGCCCGCGGTGCCGTCCGCGTGCCGTTCGGCCTCGGCCAGCAGCGTGGCCGCGCCCGTGGCATCGGGGCTGTCGGGCGCCACGGCCTCGGAGCCCGCGGCGGCCGCGGCGCGCAGCGCGTCGACCCCGCGCAGCCTGCCCCGCTCGGCGACCAGGGCCTCCTCGTCCTGCTCGCTCGGATCCAGAGCCTCGATCTCGTCGATCTCGAACGCCAGCAGGTCCAGGTCACGGTCGCGCGTGCCGGCGCGCTCGCGCAGCTCCTCGAGCGCGCGCGAGGTCTCCCGGACGCGCGCGTGGGCGCCCGCCACCTGCTCACACAGCTCCAGGTGCCCGGGGCCGCAGAACGCGTCGAGGAGCTCTCGCTGCGCGGACGCGACCGTCAGGCGCCGGTGCTCGTGCTGGCCGAAGAAGGCCAGCAGGCGGCCGCCGAGCTCGCGCAGGTCGGCCGCCGTGGCCGAGCGCCCCTGCACGTAGGCGCGGCTCCGGCCCTCGGCGCTGACGCGCCGCGCCAGCACGACCTCGTCCTGGTGGTCGTCCAGGCGCTCACGGAGATCCTCGAGCTCGGGCGCGTCGAGCAGCCCCGCGGGCAGGTCGAAGACGCCCTCGACGTAGGCCTCGGGCGCGCCGGGGCGGACGATGCCCTGGCGTGGCTTGCCGCCGAGCAGGAGGTCGAGCGCGTGCGCGAGCACCGTCTTCCCGGCGCCCGTCTCGCCGGTGATCGCGTTCAGTCCGCCCTCGGGGCGCAGCTGGGCCCGCTCGATGAGCAGCAGGTTCTCGATCCGCAGTTCGCACAGCACGGGCGTGGTGTACCAGCGCAGCCCGACAGAACAGGCGTTCGCGTCGTCAGTAGCTCAGGCGACCGAACTTGTCGCGCAGCCGGTCGTAGAACGTGGCGCCATGGGTCTGCGCCAGCAGCGCCTGGTCGTCGTGGAAGCGGATCTCCAGGCTCTCCCTGGGCTCCAGCGAGCGCACCCTGCGGCCGTCGGTGGTCACGTCCACCGGCTCGCTGGCGGAGCGGTTGACCACCTCGAGCACGTCGTCGGGCGCGACCACGAGCGCCCGTGCGGTGAGCGTGTGCGGCGCGATGAACGAGACCACGTAGCCCTCCACGCCCCAGGCCAGCACCGGACCGCCGTTGGCCAGGTTGTAGCCCGTGGACCCGGCGGGGGTGGCCACGACGAGCCCGTCGCAGCGGACCTGGCCGAGCTCCTGTCCATGCACGGAGTAGGTCAGCTCGGCGACCCTCAGCTCCTGGCGGCGGTGGAAGGAGACGTCGTTCACGGCCACTTCCCGGCCGCCGTCGGTCCCGGCGGAGAGCACCGGCAGCGGCAGCACCTCGTACTCGCCGCGCAATGCCAGCCCGATCGCGGTGTCCAGGTCGGTGCTCTCGACCGTGGACAGGAACCCGACCGCGCCGAAGTTCACCGCGAACACCGGCACGTCGCGCCCGGCGAAGCGGCGCATCGTGGTCAGGATCGTCCCGTCGCCGCCGAGCACGACGGCCAGGTCCGCCGTGAGCGGGTCGGCGTCGAAGGTGGCGCCGGGCAGGTCTTCGAGCCCGTGCTTGTCGACCTCCTCGCTGGGCACCAGCAGGTCCACCCCGGCCTCCAGCGCCAGCTCGGCCAGCCTGTGCACGGCCGCGACCGTCTTCGCGGGGTTGCGCCTGGTGAACACCGCGACCGACGAAGGGGGCCGTCCCGCGCTCACGCGGCTGGCGCGGGCGCGGCGCGCCGGTTCCCCCTCGTTCACGGCTCGGCCCTGCGCACGGCCGTGTCCAGGTCCTCGACGGCGCCGGCCCGGCCGCGCTCGGCCAGCCAGACGAAGCTCTCGCGGTTGCCCTTGGGGCCCGGAAGCCCAGAGGAGGCGTAGCCCATGACCGCCACCCCCAGTTCCTGCGCGGAGCGCCCGACCGACATCAGGGCGCCGCGGCGCAGCTCCGGGTCGCGCACCACGCCGCCCTTGCCAACCTTCTCGCGCCCGACCTCGAACTGGGGCTTGACCATGCTCAGGCAGTCGAACTCGGCCGTCGCGGCGGCCATCAGGGCCGGCAGCACCTTGTGCAGCGAGATGAACGACAGGTCGGCCACGATCAGGTCGGGCGCGTAGGGGAGCGCGGCCGGGTCGAGCGCCTTCACGTTGGTGCGCTCGAGCACCGTGACCCGCTCGTCCTGGCGGATCGACCAGTGCAGCTCCCCGT
Organism: uncultured Solirubrobacterales bacterium; assembly: GCA_963750365.1. Taxonomy (GTDB): domain Bacteria; phylum Actinomycetota; class Thermoleophilia; order Solirubrobacterales; family Thermoleophilaceae; genus JAAYBF01. The sequence goes on along the minus strand of CAVVQE010000002.1, from coordinate 784,244 downwards.
AGGCCACGTCAGCCGCGATCACCGCCGCCGCGCCGCGCTGGAGCAGGCAGTCGGTGAAGCCACCGGTCGAAGCGCCGGCGTCCAGCGCGCGGCGCCCGCTCACATCGAGCCCGAAGGCGTCGAGGGCGTTGGCCAGCTTGATGCCCCCGCGCGAGACGAACTGCGCCCGCTCGGCCACCTGCACGGCCACGTCGTCCGCCACCATCCGGCCCGGCTTGTCGGCCACCTGGCCCCCCGGAGCCAGCCGGACTTCCCCGGCGATCACCGCGGCCGCGGCCCGCGACCGTGACTCGAACAGGCCGCGGTCGGCCAACAAGGCGTCCAGACGCCGCTTCGCCACGCCGCGGAGGGTACCCGCAGGGGCTGTGTGAGCACGTGCACAGAGGTCGGCCGGGGTCGGGGTACGTTGAACTTGTGAGTCGAACCCGCCTCATATCAGCCGACACGCGATCGGGTCTCCTGGTCGCCTTCGGCGTGGCAATCCCGGTCATCGCGTTCGCGCTTCCCCTCAGCGACGCGGCGACCGTGACCGGATTCGCAGTGGCCATCCTGGTCGTGGGCCTCGGGCTCGCGGGCACCGCCTCATCTGGCCGAGGCACCGTTCCCGTGAGCCAGCAGCCTGGCTACGACATCGGGCTGGCGACCGGCCTGGCGGGCGCCGCGGTGCTGTTCGCCCTGGTGGGCGACGCGCTCGCGGTCGCCCTCTTCGCCGCTTTGGGGCTGCTGACGATGCTGATCTATCTGTTCACCCGGTACACGCCGGGACGCCGCACCGAGAACTTCCTCTAACAGATCCATATCGCATCACTCCTCCCTCGGAAACGGCCCGCTTCGGCGGGTCGTTTCCTTTTCCGGGGCGTGGCGCGCGATCGCCCGCGCCGGACGCGCTAGTACCAATTGCCACATGTCGGGGTATCCCCTGTGTACGGCAAGTGGGGACCAGCGAAGGAGGGTTTTCCATGGGTTTCTCGGACTCGCATCATTTCCGTAAGACGGTGGCGGGCTGGTGCATGGTTGTAGGACCACTGCTGGCGCTGGCGGCGTTCGTGCTGTCGCCGGCGATCAAGGGCGGCAGCGCCGCCCAGCTGGCGGAGGTGGCCCGCCATCAGGATCGCTTCCTGCTGACCACGCTCCTGTCGCTGGCCGCGGTGCTGCTGGTGATCGGGATCGCGCTGGGGCTGATGCACATGCTCCGCGAACGCAAGGTGGCGTACGGCCACATCGGCGGCGCGTTGGCGCTGCTCGGGCTGGGCGCCACGATGGCGCAGCTCGGGGCCCAGTTCAGCATGTGGGCGATGGTGCGCGACGGCGTGCAGCCGGCCGACGTCAGCGCCTGGCACGCGATCACCAACGACGCGGCCATGACCGTGCCGCTGTTCATCGTTTCGTGGACGGCGGTGCTCGGCTTCATCACGCTGGGCATGGGCCTCTACCGCGCGCACGCGGTGGATTGGTGGATGGCGGCGATGCTGGCCGTGGGCGCCCTGGGCATAACGCTCGCGGGGCCGCTGGAGAGCGTCGCGATCGGCATCGCGGGCGCGGCGCTGTTCCTCATCGGCAGCGGCTCGATCGGGTGGATGGTTCTGCTCGAGCCGGATTCCGACTGGGAGCACACCCCGGATTACCCGGGGTTCCGCAGCACGGCCCACACCGGGTGACAGATGCGGCGGGCGCCCTAGTGGGCGCCCGCCGCGCTCGCCGGCCCATCGCGCACCAACACGACCTCGAGACGCCGCGGCCCGTGCACGCCCTCGACCCGGTCCAGCTCGATGTCCGAGGTGGCCGACGGGCCCGAGATGAAGGTCAGCGGCCGTCCCTGCGCGGCCGCCGCCTGCAGCGCCGCGACGGCCTGCGGGACGCCGGGAACGATCTGGCCGGCGCCCACGACGCAGACGTGCAGGTCGGGCACCAGCGTCAGCCGGCGCGGTCCCTGACCGGGCCCGCCGTCCAGCACGATCGTCCCCGTGGCGGCCACCGCCAGAGCGCAGCCGGTGAGCACGCCGTCGACGGCGTCCAGCTGGGCCAGCGACAGCTCGGGCTCCTCGACCAGCTGGAGACCGCCCGGCGCCCAGCCGGGTTCGAGCCCGCGGGCCACGGCGAGCCTGCGCGCCCCGTGGCGCTTGGCGATCGCGGCCACCGCGGCGGCCACGCCGCCCTCGCCCGCCTCGGTCACCGTGGCCTGGAAGTCCGCCACCCGCTCGGCGAACACCGCCGCCGCGTCGCCTTCGACCGCCGGTGCGCGCTCGTAGGCGGCCTCGGCGTCGGCGTCCCAGGTCGGCTGCGAACCGCGGTCGACGTCCCGCGTGGCCCTGCGCACCCGCGCGAGGATCTCTTCACGCGCGCCCACGCCACCACTCCCGGAAAGTCTGCTCGGGCGGCGCGGGCAGGTCGCGATGCTCGAGCCACCCGCGCAGCGGGCCGGGCAGGCGCGCCTCGATCCTGCCGTCGCGGGAGAACGGGCGGCCCGCCACACGGGCCGCGCGCTGGGCGCGCTCGTAGCGTCTGCGACTGTTGAACACGCGCCCCACGGCCTCCATGGCCAGCCGCTCGGCCGACGGGCCGTCGCCGGCCTGGATCACCCGCTGGCGCAGATGGATCAGCACCGACGGGATGTCGATCTTGACCGGGCACACCTCGTAGCAGGCCCCGCAGAGCGACGATGCCCACGGCAGCGTCGTGTGCTCGGCCATGCCGGCCAGCTGCGGCGCCAGGATGGCGCCGATCGGCCCCGGATAGGTGGACTCGTACGCGTGGCCGCCGGTGCGCTCGAACACCGGGCACACGTTCATGCACGCCGAGCACTTGATGCAGTGCAGCGCGGAGCGCCCGCCGGGATCGGCCAGGGTGTCGCTGCGGCCGGCGTCGAGCAGCACCAGGTGGAAGTCGCGTGGCCCGTCGCCGTCCGCCACGCCGGCCCAGATCGAGGTGTAGGGATTCATCCGCTCGGCCGTCGAGGAGCGCGGAAGCAGCTGCAGCATCACCTCCAGGTCGCTGAAGCGCGGCAGCACCTTCTCGATGCCCATCACGGTGATCAGCGTGTCCGGGAGGGTGGTGCACATGCGCCCGTTGCCCTCGGATTCCACCACCCCGACCGAGCCGGTCTCGGCGATGGCGAAGTTGGCCCCGCTGACCCCCACCTTCACGGTCAGGAACTTCTGGCGCAGGTATTCACGGGCGGCGGCGGTCAGAGCCTGGGGATCGGACGAGATGTCCTCGTTGCCGGGCAGGCGCGCCGCGAACAGCGCCCGGATCTCCTCACGGTTGCGGTGGATCGCCGGCACCAGGATGTGCGACTGGCGGTCGTGGTCGCCCAGCTGCACGATCAGCTCGGCCAGGTCCGTCTCGATGGCGCTGATCCCGCGCGCGGCCAGCGCTTCGTTCAGGCCGATCTCGTCGGTGGTCAGCGACTTGACCTTGACCACCTCGTCGCTGCCGGCGGCGATCGTCAGGTCGGCCACGATCCGGTTGGCCTCTGCGCCGTCGCGCGCCCAGTGAACCGTGCCGCCCGCGGCGGTCACCGTGCGTTCCAGCCGCTCCAGATGCACGTCCAGGTGCGCCACGGCGTGGGTCTTGATCTGGCGGCCGGCCTCGCGCAGCTCCTGCCAGTCGTCCAGCTCGGCGACCGCGGCGTCGCGCTTCGCGCGGATCGTGGACGTGGCCTTGCGCAGGTTCCGGCGCAGCTGGCTGTCGGCCAGCGCCCGCTCCGCGGCGGCGGGGAAGCCGGCGGAGCTCATTCGGTGGCCGCCAGGATCTCGGCCAGGTGCACGGCGCGCACGCCGGTGCGCTGGCGCGACAGCCCGCCGCCGATGTGCATCAGGCACGAGTTGTCGGTGGCAACGCACGCCTCGGCGCCGGTGTCCAGCACGTGGCGCAGCTTGTCGGTGAGCATGGCCGCCGAGGTGTCGGAGTTCTTGACCGCGAAGGTGCCGCCGAAGCCGCAGCACTGGTCGGCGTCCGCAAGCTCGACCAGGTCCAGGCCGCGCACGTGGCGCAACAGGCGCAGCGGCGCGTCGCCCACCTTGAGAAGCCGCAGCGAGTGGCACGTGGGGTGATAGGTCACGCGGTGCGGGTAGGTGGCGCCCACGTCCTCGACCCCGAGCTGGCCGACCAGGAACTCCGACAGCTCGAACGTGCGCGCCGCCAGCTCGGCCGTGTCGGGCGCCAGCCGCGGATACTGGTCGCGCACCATCGCGGCACACGATCCGCTCGGGCAGACCACGGCGTCAAGGCCGGCGTCGCCGAACGCGCGTGCGAAGCGCCGCACCAGCGGCAGCGCCTGGTCGCGGTAGCCGCTGTTGAAGTGCATCTGGCCGCAGCACGTCTGCTCCTCGGGAAACACGACCTCACATCCGAGCCGCTCCAGCACCTCCACCGTCGCGATACCCGTGCGCGGGAACAGCGTGTCGCTGATGCAGGTGATGAACAGGCCGACGCGCACGGTTGAACCATCCTCTCCCCCGGTGAATGGCGATTCATGCACCGTATTGGTGACTGAATCGCCATTCACCGCGCCCGGGGGCGCGGTGCGCTCAGCCGGGCGGCCGCTGCTTGAGGATGCTGCGGGTGTGCTGGTCGGGGCGCCCGCGCACCTCGCGCTCCTCCTCCGGATCGGGCGCCTCGCCCACCGCGCGGGCGGCGGGCTCGGTCCCGGCCTGGTCCATGAAGTAGATGCCGGCCACCACGAGCGCGGTGATCAGCAGCCCGGCGATGAACAGCCCCGCGGTCATCTGCCGCTCTCGTCCAGCGACACGTAGAAGGCGCCGAAGGCCAGGATCGACGGCACCCACAGGCCTACGAAAAGGGCCTCCTCGCGTGACCCCGAGTCCAGGAACCACAGGCCGACGGACAGCAGGAAGGACAGGAACGCCGCGGTCGCGATCAGCGCAGCGCCGGGCCGGTTTCGGAGCTTGACGAACATTTCCCCTTCTACGGGCCGGGGCCCGAAGGGGATTGCGGTCAGGCCAGTGCGCCGCGCGGGTCGAGCACCGCGGCAGCCACCTTGGCCGCCACGTCGTCGCCCGTGAGACCCACCTCGGCCCGCAGCAGGGCCGGCTTGCCGTGGGTCACGTAGCGGTCGGGCAGGCCGAATCGCAGCACGCGCACGTCACCGAGCAGGTCACGATCGGCCAGGTCCTCGAGCACGGCCGATCCGAAGCCACCGGCCAGCACGTTCTCCTCGACCGTGACCAGCACGTCGTGCTCGGCCGCCAGCGAGGCGATCAGCTCCGAGTCCAGCGGCTTGGCGAAGCGGGCGTCGGCCACCGTGGGATCGAGGCCGTGCTCGCCCGCCAGCACCTCGGCGGCGGCCAGCGCAACGGGCACGCCGTAGCCGTAGCCCAGCAGCGCCACCCGCTCGCCCTCGTGCAGCAGCTCGCCGCGGCCGATGGGCAGGACCTCGGGAGTCGATGGCAGCGGCACGCCTTCGGCGGCGCCGCGCGGGTAGCGCAGGCCGAACGGGCCGTCGTGGTCCAGAGCGGTGTGCAGCAGGTGCACCAGCTGCGCTTCGTCGCGCGGCGCTCCCAGCACCATGTTCGGCAGCGCGCGCAGGTAGGAGATGTCGAAGGCGCCGTGGTGGGTCGGGCCGTCGTCGCCGACAAGGCCGGCTCGGTCCATGGCGAACACCACGTCCAGGTTCTGCAGGCAGACGTCGTGCACGATCTGGTCGAACGCGCGCTGGAGGAAGGTCGAGTAGATGGCGGCCACCGGCTTCGCGCCCTGGAGCGCCAGCCCGGCGGCGAACAGGATCGCGTGCTGCTCGGCGATGCCGACGTCGTAGTAGCGCTCGGGCATCGCCTTCTGGAGGATGTCCAGGCCGGTGCCGCTGTTCATGGCGGCGGTGATGCCGATCACGCGCTCGTCGCGCCGGGCCTCGGCCACGAGGGCCTCGCCGAACACCTTCGTGTACTGGGCCGGCGCGGGGTTCGGGTCCTTGGCCGGCGCCTTCGGCTTGGCCGCCGGCGCGCCGTTCACGATCGACGCGGGCTTGGCCGCGTGCCATGCCTCCATGCCCTCGAGCCCGCCCGCCTCGGCCGGCTCGAAGCCCTTGCCCTTGACGGTCGAGCAGTGCACGACGACCGGCCGGTCGGCTTCCAGCGCCTCGCTCAGCGCCTCGCGCAGAGCGCCCACGTCGTGTCCGTCGATCACGCCCATGTAGGCCAGGTCGAGCTCCTCGAACAGCAGCCCGGGCGCCCAGTAGGCCTTCAGCGACTCCTTCACGATCGGTCCGAGACGCTCGATCCGGTCGCCGATGCCGGCGGGCAGGCGCGTGATCCGGCTCTCGACGCCCTCACGCGCGTGGTAGAGCTTGGGGTTCATACGCACGCGGTTGAAGTAGCGGCTGAGCGCACCCACGTTCGGGGAGATCGACATGCCGTTGTCGTTCAGCAGGATCACCACCGGCAGGCCCATGCCGCCCGCGTGGTGCAGCGCCTCGTAGGCCACGCCGCCGGTCAGGGCGCCGTCGCCGATCACCGCGACCACCTTGCCGTCGGGGCCGCGGCCCTGGCGCATGGCCTCCTTCAGCCCCACCGCGTAGGACACCGAGGTCGAGGCGTGGCCGGCGCCCATGATGTCGTGCTCGGACTCGCCGATCGAGCAGAACGGCGCCAGGCCCTCGTACTTGCGGATCGTGGGCAGCTGGTCGCGGCGGCCGGTAAGCACCTTGTGCGGGTAGGCCTGGTGGCCGACGTCCCAGAGGATCTTGTCCCGGGGGCTCTCGAGCAGCGAGTGCAGCGCCACCGCGATCTCGCACGTGCCCAGGTTGGCCCCGAAGTGGCCGCCGATCTCACCGATCGTGTCGATGATCAGCGCCCGCACCTCCTGCGCCACCTGCGCCAGCTGCTCGTCGTCGAGTCCCTTGAGGTCCTCGGGGCCGTCGATGTTGTCCAGGAGTTCAGGCATCGGTTCCGTTCAATTCTGGCGGGTGAGGATGTGGTCGGCCACCCGCTCCAGCGTCTCCGTGTCGCCCTCCGATTCGGCCAGGGCCGCGCGGGCCTCGGAGTGCGACTCGCGCGCCAGCTGACGGGCCCGGTCGAGCCCGAACACGGTCACGTAGGTCCGCTTGCCGTGGCGCTCGTCGGATCCGCTCGGCTTGCCCAGAGCGGTGTCGTCACCCGTCACGTCGAGGATGTCGTCGACGATCTGGAAGAGGACGCCAAGCTCCGCGGCGAACCGGCCGTAGCTGAGTTTGGCAGACGCCGACGCACCGCAGAGGTGCAGCACGCAGTTCACCGACGCCGCGATCAGACGTCCGGTCTTGAGCTCGTGCACGCGGCGCAGCTGGTCGGGACCGAGGTCGCCGGGTGCGGTCACGTCCAGGAACTGGCCCCCGACCATGCCGTTCACCCCCACCGCGGCGGTCAGCTCCGCGAGCGCGGCCAGCAGCGCCGCCGGGTCGGCCTTCTGCTCGGCCGAGGCCAGGCGCAGCGCCTCCGCGAACAGCCCGTCGCCCGCCAGGATGGCCACGTCCTCGCCGTAGGCCACATGGCAGGTGGGCTGCCCGCGGCGCAGCTCGTCGTCGTCCATGGCCGGAAGGTCGTCGTGGATCAGCGAGTAGGTGTGGATCATCTCGATGGCCGCTGCGAACGGCATCACCGACTCGGGGTCGTGCCTGAGCGCCTCGGCGGTGGCCAGCGCCAGCACCGGTCGCACGCGCTTGCCGCCGGCCAGCAGCGAGTACCGCATGGCCTCGACCAGCGGCTCCACCCCCGCTGCCGTGCCTCCGAGCGGCAGCTCGGCCAGGTAGGCGTCAACCCGCTGCTGGAGCTCGGTCGGGTACAGCGCGGCCGCGGTGCTCACGGCAGGGCCTCGCTCACAGCAGCTGTTCCTGATCGGGGTCGCTCTCCGCGCGGCGCCCCATCGACTCCAATTCTCCGCCGATGCTGACCGCCAGCTGCGCGCAGCGGTCCACCAGCTCGGCCGCCGCGGCCGGCTCCAACTCGCCCGCGCGCAGGCGCGTGGCGGCGTCCTCCAGCTCGCGCACGAGGTCGTCCAGCTCGCTCATGCCTCCACCAGCTCGCGGTGCACGGCACCCAGCACCCCGTTCACGAAGCCGGGGGCGTCGGTGCCGCACAGCTCCTTCGCCGCCTCGACCGCCTCGTCGATGGCCACCTCGGCCGGAATGTCCTGGCGATGTAGGAGCTCGTGCAGCGACACACGCAGGATGTTGCGCTCCAGCGGCGCGATCCGATCAAGGGTCCAGCCCTCCGAGTGGCGCGCGATCAGCTCATCGATCTGCTCGCGGTCGCGCTCGACCCCGTCGACCAGCTCACGCGCGAACTCCGGCACGCGCGCGTCCAGCAGGTCCGGCGCCGAGCGGCTGGTCAGGTCGGCCTGGTACAGGGCCACCACCGCGGCGCGTCTCTGATCGGTGCGCCGCACCTTGTCCTAGGCCCGCGAGACGTATTCGCCCGAGCGGGTGTCCACCCGGACCTTGTCGCCCACGTCCACGAACAGCGGCACACGCACGGTCACGCCGGACTCGAGCGTGGCCGGCTTGTCGCCGCCGCCCGAGGCCGTGTCGCCACGCAGGCCCGGCTCGGTCTCGGCCACGGCCATCTCGACGGCGGCAGGAACCTGGACGTCGGCGGGCTTGTCGTCCACGTACAGGACCTCGACCTCCTCGCTCTCGCGGACCCAGCGCAGCTGGTCGGCCACCTGCTCCTGCGCGATGGTCAGCTGCTCGTAGGTCTCGACGTCCATGAAGTGGGCGTCGGTGCCGTCGGCGTACAGGTACTGCATGCGCCGGGTCTCGGTGCGGATGGGGCGGAACTTCTCGCCCGCGCGGAAGGTCTTGTCCAGCACGTTGCCGTCACTCTGGCGCTTGAGCTTGGTGCGCACGAACGCGGGGCCCTTGCCGGGCTTGACGTGCTGGAACTCGACCACCTTGAAGACCGTGCCGTCCACCTCGATGTGGGTGCCGTTCTTGAGCTGGTTCGTCGAAATCACGTCAGGCGAAGGCTACCGCTCCGGGGTGCAGAGGCCGGGCGCGCGCCACCGGCGCGGCGCGCATCGATCTCAGCCAGGCAGCGCCGGGTCCATGCCCGCGGGCAGGCGGTTCTCCGCGGCCAGCTTCTCCAGGTGCGCCCGCAGCGTCAGCCCGGCCGCGAAACGCAGCTCGGGCGGCGCGTCCGCCCAGGCGTGGTCGAGCAGGGCGGCTTCGTCGCGCGCGCCGGCCGCCAGCGCCTCCAGCAGCATCCGCTCGCGCGCCAGCCGGTGCTCGAGGTACTCGTCCAGCTTGGCCGGCGGGTCCTCGACGTACGGGCCGTGACCGGGGCAGATCACGTCCAGGTCCAGCTCGCGCAGCCGCCGCAGCGAGTCCAGGTAGGCCGCCAGCGAGCCCTCCCCCGGGCCGACGAACACGCTCCCCTGTCCGAGCACGGTGTCCCCGGCGAAGCCGATCCGCCCGTCGAGCACCAGGCAGACGTGGTCGGGGGCGTGCCCCGGCGTGGCGATCACATCGAAGGGGCCGACGCGCGCACCGCCGGTTCCCAGGACCACGTCCACGCCCCCCGCCATCGCCGCCAGGGCGGGGGCCCCATCCGCGTGGTCGGGGTGGCGGTGGGTCAGCGCGATGCCCTCGATCGGCCCGTCGCAGGCCGCCAGCACCGCCTCCAGGTGTGTGCGGTCGGCGGGCCCCGGGTCCACCACCCAGCGGCCGGCCACGTAGGTGTTGGTCCCGTCGAGCGTCAGCGGAGACGGGTTGTCGGCGCGGACGCGGCGTACGCCGAGGGGGTCGATGTCAGGCATTACAGGATTGTTGCGTGCCCGGCGACATGCTTGATATGCAGGGGTTTCGGGGAATACCGAATGGTGGGGACCTTGATGGCGGACAGCTCGGCGGGCAGCAACAGATCGAACGACAGGGAAAGCATTCGCGTGAGGATCCCTGGCGACGCCGGCGCGGCCGCCCGGGCTCGCACCGAGCTGGCGCGGCTGCGGACCATGCTCGACGACCCGGTCGCCGAGAACATCCGCCTGCTGGTCACGGAGCTGGTGACCAACTCCGTCCGTCACGCGCAGGCCTCGGCGGTGGAGCTGATGGTCGTGGTCTCACGCACGCGCGTGCACGTGGAGGTGGCCAATCCGGGCGGCGGCTTCCAGCCGCGTCCGTCGGGGCCAGAGGACTCCGCCGCCGGCTGGGGGCTGTTCCTGGTCGACCGCCTGAGCGACGACTGGGGCGTGGCCCATGAGGGCGACGCGGACTATCAGCGCATCTGGTTCCAGCTGGCGCGCACCGCCTGACCATGCTCCGCGCGGCCGGTAACGGACGCGATCGGCCCTAGCCCAGGGACAGCTGGCCATCATCGGGGGGCGGGCCCGGGTCCTGGCCCAGCAGCGCGCGGAAGCGCCGCGCGGCCGTGGGCGCATCGTCGTCGCGATTGTTGTTGAAGAACACGTGCACCTCGCCCGCCTGCTCGGCCAGCCCGCGGGCGCGACCCGCGATCTCCTCTAGCTCGTCGTCGCCGTAGACCCAGCCGAAGCGCTCGGCCACCGTCTTGCCGCTCAGGTAGGCCTGGGTGTCGCGGCCGTGCATGCGCAGGTACGCCAGGTCGCCGCGGGTCGCGGCGTCGATGCCGGGCATGATCGTGGTCGCGTCACCGGGCGGCGAGTCCACGCACACGAACGCCACGTTCTGGTCGTGCAGCCACTCCAGCGTCTGCTCGACGCGCTCCTCGTCCACCCAGCGCCGGTTGCGCAGCTCCAGCGCCAGCCGGTGCGGCGCGAACGCCGAGGCGAGCGGTTCCAGCTCGGCCAGCTCGTTGCGCTTGGGCGAGAAACCGGGCGTCATCTGCAGAAGAAAGCCGCCGAGCTTGCCGGCTTCGCGCAGCGGCTCGACCGCTTCCAGGATCTGGCCCGTCAGCTCCGCCTCGAGCTCCGGCGTCAGCTGCACACGTCCGCGCGCGGTGGTGGCGGCACCGTCGCGCATGGCGGGCGGCAGCGACTCCAGCCCTGCCGAGTGGCGTGACAGAAGCCGGTGCAGCTTCACGTCGAAGGTGAACCGCTCGGGGGTGATCTGCGCCCAGCGCGCCACCGTCTTCTGCTCGGGCACCGCATAGAAGCTGGAGTTCAGCTCCACCGCCTCGAACCGCTCGGCGTACCAGGGCAGCCGCTCCGCAGGCTTCATCCCAGGCGGGTACCAGTCCTTCACGAAGCCGGGGTCGGCCCACGACGAGGTGCCGACGACGATCCGGCCCGCCACTACGCCCTGCCCATGACGCCGGCAACCCGCCACGGCTTGGGCTCGTCACCGGTCATCCTCCGAGCATAGGACGGTCGGCTGCCGGCCCGGATCCGATCGACGGGTCTGGTGCGCCCTGGCGCCCCGAAGGCGTCGATCGATCTTCGGCAGCGGCCATCAGCGGCGGCCCCTGCCGAAACTGTTGGCCGCCGGCGCCACCTGGCGCAGGTCGTCCAGGCCCATCGGTGCGGTGCTCGCCCGACCACCGGTCCGGCTGCGCTCCTCCCGCCGGCCGACCTCTTCTCCGGCCTCCGACGACCAGGTGCGCCGCGGCTCGATGTGGCGGATTTCGGCCTTGGGCAGATCGCCGCGATCCAGGCGCTGGACGTCGTGCACCACCACGTTGGTCACGCCCTCGCGGTGCTCGAGCTTGCCTGAGGCGATGATCAGCGGCTCGCCGCGCACCGCCAGCCGGCAGCGCTCGTGCACGGGCGGCGGCACGATCAGGTTCAGGGTGCCGAACTCGTCCTCCAGCAGCATGAACGTGACGCCCTTGGCGGTGGCCGGGCGCTGGCGGGCGACGACCAGGCCGGCGCATCGCACCGGGGTGCCGTCACGGGCGCGGGCCAGGTCGGCGGACGAGAAGCAGCCCTCGGGCAGCGTGGGCCGCATCAGCTCCAGCGGGTGCTCGTGCAGCGTCACGCCGATCGAGCCGTAGTCGGCCAGCAGCCGGTCCCACACGCTCAGCTCCTCCAGCTCGGGCGCATCGTGCAGGTCCAGCGGCAGCGCCAACTGGGTGCCGGCCTTGCCCACCGGTACTCCGGGAGCGGCCACCCCCAGCAGCCACAGGGCCTGCCTGCGGCGTGAAGCCACGGAATCGCCAGCAGCCGTTTCCGGATTCGGCAGGGATGCCAGATCCGGAACCGGAATCAGCTCGTCGCACGCTCCCGCCCACGCCAGCTTGGCCAGCGAGTCGGCGCCCATGCCCGAACGGGCCGCCAGGTCGGGGATGGATGCATACGGCCCGCCGCGCTCGCGCTCTGCCACCAGCGCTTCCACCTCGCCGGCGCGGACGCCGCTGACGTAGCCCAGGCCCACGCGCACCCCCAGATCGTCCTCGACCGTGCACTCGCGCCACGCTCCGGCGCACACATGGCGCGCGCACCTCGATCCCCCGCCGCTGCGCCTCGTGCGCCAGCGTGTCCGGCGGATAGAAGCCCATCGGCTGCTCGTTCATGAGCGCGCACAGGAACTCGGGCGCGTAGTGCACCCGCAGCCAGGTGGACTGGTAGGCCAGCAGCCCGAACGCGGCCGAGTGCGACTTGGGAAAGCCGAAGCCCGAGAAGCCGACGATCTGGTCGTAGACCCGGTGGGCGAGCTCCTGGCTGGCCCCGTGCAACGCCATCGCGCCCGCCACGAACTGATCCTCGTACGCGCGCATGGCCGCCTCCGAGCGCTTGCGGCTCATCGCGCGCCGGAGTCCCTCGGCGTCGCCGGCGGAGAAGCCCGCGAAGGCCATGGCCACCTCGATCACCTGATCCTGGAAGACGATCGCGCCGAGCGTGTCCTTGAGCACCGGCTCCAGCGACGGGTGCTCGTAGGGCACCTGGTAGGACGGGTCTTCGCGCAGCGCCTTCTTGCGCTGGATGTAGGGGTGCACCGCGCCGCCCAGGATCGGCCCGGGCCGCACCAGCGCCACCTGCACCGTCAGGTCGTCCAGGTTCTCGGGCCGGGTGCGCGGCAGCATCGACATCTGGGCGCGGCTCTCGATCTGGAACACGCCCATGGTCTCGGCCTCCCTGATCTGGCTGTAGACCTCCTGGTCGGCGAAGTCGATCCGCGACAGGTCGATGACCTCTCCGCGAACGCGGGCGATCTCCTCGACCGACCGCTCGACCGCCGACAGCATGCCCAGCCCGAGCAGGTCGAGCTTGAGCAGCCCGGCGTCGGCGCATGAGTCCTTGTCCCACTGCACCATCTGGCGGCCCTCCATGGCGGCCGGCTGGATCGGGCAGATGTCGATCAGCGGCCTGGTGGAGATGACCATGCCGCCCGAGTGCTGGGACATGTGGCGCGGCAGCCCCGCCGCCTCACGGGCCAGCTCGACCAGCGCCCGCCAGCGCGGCGAGCCGCCGCGAGCTGCGTGGGCGCCGGCCACGTCGGCCTCTATGTCGTTGCCCGGCTGCCACGGGTCGACGCTGCGGGCCAGCCGTTCGATCTCGCCGCCGGGCAGCCCCAGCGCTTTCGCGAAATCACGAACCGCCGACTTGACCTGGTAGGTCGGGAAGGCCGCCACCAGCGCCGAGCGGTCGTGGCCGTAGCGCTCGTGCACGCGCGGGATCAGCACCTCGCGGATATCGCGCGGGAAGTCCAGGTCGATGTCGGGCAGCGCGGTCAGGTCCTCGTTCAGGAAGCGGCCCAGGTGCAGCTCGTTGGCCAGCGGGTCGATGTGCGACAGGCCGGTCAGGTAACAGACGATCGAGGCCACGCTGGAGCCCCGCCCGCGCCCGGGCGGCAGCACCGACCGGGCCGCGCTGGGGCCTCGCACCTCGGCCGCCACCTCGCGCGCCAGCTCCAGCATGTCGCGGTGCAGCAAGAAGAAGCCGGACAGGCCGAGGTGACGGATGACCCGCAGTTCCTCCTCCACCCGCGCGACGGCCCGCGAGCGTGCCCGTCCCGACGGGTAGCGCCCATCCAGCGCGGCCGCGCAGGCCTCGGCCAGCTTGTGGTCGGCGTCAGGGTCCTCCGAGCCGGGGTAGGAGTAGCCCAGGTCGCTGGTCAGGTCGAAGCTCAGCCGCTGGGCAAGCCGACCCGACTCGTGCACCGCGTCCGGATGCTCGGCGAAGCGGGCGGCCATGGCATCAGGCGGTGCCAGCGCGTGCGAGGAGTTGCCCCGCCGCTGGGGCTCGCACTCGTCCAGGCTGCGGCCCAGTCCAACGGCCACCATGGCGTCCTGGAGCCGGGTCCGGTCACGCGAGTGGGCGTGAACGTTGCCCGTGGCGACGGCGGGAACGCCCAGCCGCTCGGCCAGCTGGCACAGCAGACGGTTGCGGCGGCGGTCGTGGCGGGCGAAGGGACGCTGGATCTCGATACGCAGGTGGTCGGGGCCGAATACGCGCAGCAGCCACTGCGCCGCGGCCGCCGCCTCGGCGTGGCGACCGTTCTCGACCGCCCGGGCAACGGCGCCGTGGCGGGCACAACCCGACAGGCAGACGAGCCCGGCCGCGTGGCGCTCCAGCGACGCGTAGGTGGTCACGGGATCCCCGGCAGCGCGGGCGGGGCCCGAGCGCGTGTCCGCGTAGGCGGCCGTGATCAGCCGGCACAGGTTGCGATAGCCCTGTCCGGTCTCGCACAGCAGCGTCAGGTGCGAGCCGTCCTCCATGCTCATCTCGGCCCCGGTGATGTGGCGCACCGGCGTGCCCTTCAGGGCCTGCGCCATCTCCATGGCGCCGTGAATGCCGTCGTGGTCGGTCAGCGCCAGCGCCGTGTGGCCCTGCGCCACCGCCTGGCCCGCCAGCTCCTGCGGGTGCGACGCGCCGTCCAGGAAGGAGAAGGCGGAGTGGCAGTGAAGCTCGGCGTAGGCCATGCGAACACATGTTCGCATGGTGCGCGGCTGTTCGCGCGGCTGTTCCTACTCCCGCGCGGGAGCCTCCAGCTGGTCCAGCAGCGACTGGACGAAGCCCTCGAGCACGCGCACCTCCCGCTTGCCAAGCTCGGGATGGGTCTCACGCGCCAGGCAGCACAGCACGTAGAGCTCCGGACCCGAACCCTCCATCGGCACGCCGATGTACGACCGCACCCCCATCCGGCGGGCGACCTCCAGGTCGCGCACGCTGGGCTCGGCGGCCACGTCCGGCACGATGTTGTCGATCTCGCCGCTCAGCAGGCGATTGCAGAACGTGTCCTCGATCGGGACCGCCATCGCACGCGGGTCGTCGATTCCCGGCCACCGGCCGGCGCTGTGCAAGACCACCTCCTGCCGCGCGGAGACCTGGCTCAGCAGCGCCAGATCCATGCCCATCATCCTGCGCAGAAGCACCAGGCTGCCGTCGATGATCTCCTCGGATGGGGTTGCCGTTTGCGCCAACTTCGCGCGAGAGTAGCTGGTCGGCGGGCGAGAGTCGAACGCCGTCACCGGCGCGTTGTCACTCGTACACGACGAGCTGCGGCTGCGGACGCAGTGCCTCCACGGCCCGCGGGGCCATCAGCCCACGGTCCTCGCCGTAGAAGAGCTTGAAGCCGTTGGGCAGCCGCCGCTGCGAGAGCTCGCGGTACTTGGCTTCCTTCTGCGCGCGGTCGCCGAAGCCGTCCACGTTCAGCACCGGCACCACCCCCGGGGGCCGTTCGAGCGTCTGGCGCTCGCGCACCATGTTGCGGGTGAACTGGTGGATGACCAGCAGCTTCTGGGGCAGCCGGCGCCGCCGCGACTCCTCCGAGAGCCAGCGCGCCACCGAGTTGACCTCCTGGGCGCTCACCGAGCCGATCGCCTGGCCCGGGATCTGGCCCGCCTGCATCCGCCACTCGGGATCGAGCGCCAGGCTCACGTCGGGCTCCGCCAGCCACTTGCGCAGCGCCTTGGCCTCGCTCAGGAAGTCGGCCCGCCCGGGCTGGATGTCCAGCAGCAGGATCGCGCCGATCTTGCGCGCGGCCTTCAGGTAGCGGCGGATGACCGCGTCGCTCTGGCGCGTGCGGTACTGCCCGTCGTCGCCGGCATCGCGGTTGGCCACCGCCGCGATCAGCTCCATGGCCGGCAGCTCGCGTGTTCGCCGCCCCGCTCGGTATGCGCGGGTCTGGCGCAAGAGCTTGCGTCCGGCCTGATCCGGGGTCCCGATTCCCAGTGCGCCCAGCTCCGGGTCCTGCGGCGCGCCGTAGAGGGCGACCACGTGGCGGCCGGGGATGATCTTCCGGCCGCCGCCGGGCAGCGCCGGCGCCGGCTCGGCCGCGGCGGTGCTGACGCGCGGCGCCGAGCGGTCGTCGCCGCCGGCGCCGGTGACCACGCCCGCCAGGAAGGACACCGCCGCCACGGCGACCAGCGCGTTGCGGCGGCGTAGGGCGATCGTGCGCCGCCTGGCCCGCCGGCGCTCCAGGCGCCGAGCGTCGTTGGCGGGGTCGTTCGTGGCGATGCGGTCAGCATTACCACCGCTGCGCAGGAGTCAAACGCTACGCCCGCTGGGAAAACCAGCGCCGGCGACCGGGTACACAGAACACCGTCACGTCGCGCCCGTCGCCCAGCACCAGCTCGAAGTAACGCCTGCGCACGGGTCGGCCCGTCCACCAGCGGTCCTCGACCACCCAGTCCTCGCGCACCGCCTCCACGGGCACGCCGGCCACGTGGGTGGGCGTGCCGTCTCCTGCGGCCCGGACCGCCACCGGCCGCGGAGCGCCCAGTCGCTTCGTGCCCGCCACGCTAGTCCCGCTCTCGGGCGTCCCAGGGAGCCAGCACCGAACGGCGCTCGGGCACGCGCGAGTCCGGGTCCACGTCCAGCACCCGCATCGCCGCGTCCGGCCCGGCGGCCTGGCGGGCCTGGCGCACGGCCTCACCGAGGCGGGCGCGGCGCTGGGCTCCGCCGTCGTCCAGCAGCCGGGCCTGGTCGGTGGCGGGCGGCCCGAAGGCCTCGACCTCCAGCGCCAGCGACTCCGCCGGGGCCGGCAACTCGGCCAGCTTCGGCCCCAGGGTCAGGGCGATCCGGCGCGGGTCGGCGCTGGCGTGGCGCAGCGTGGCCGCGCAGCGCCAGGTTCCCCCGGCCACGAAACGGGCCGAGACCGCCAGCGACCGCACCGTGCGCCCGCGGCGCTCGCGCCGGGCCAGCACGCGGGCGATCAGCAGCTCCAGGGCCCGTTCCAGCTGGGGCCCCGAGGACGCGTCGGGCAGGTCGATGCGCTCGGACACGGGCTCGGGCGGGCGGCGGGGCACCAGCGGGGTGTCGCGCCCGCGGGCCAGATCCAGCGCCAGCAGGCCCGGGTGGCCGAAGCGCTCGGCCACCGCCCGCGAGGGCAGCGCGGCCAGATCGCCCAGCGAGCGCACGCCCAGGCGCTCGAGCACGTCCGGCAGATCGGCCAGCTCGGGCCGCGAGCGCAGCAGCGCTGTCGGCAGCGGGGCAAGGAAGCGAGCGGTGTCGCCCTCTGCCACCACCACCGGCGCCCGCCGCGGCCTGCTCTGGCCGGCAGCGCAGTGGGCGGCGAAGCGTGACTGCGCGGCGCCGAGCCGCGACCCGCGGCCCAGCGCCCTCCGGGTTGCGTCCAGAACGCCGGCCAGATCGCCGCCGTGCAGTCCCTCCAGCCCGCCGGCGGCGAAGAAGGCGGCGCCGGCCCGCTCGGACTCCGGCGCGGCGCCGATCGACTCGACCCGGTCCAGCACCTCGTGCCAGAGCCCGCGCACGCCCTCGGGGTCGGGTGGCTCGAGCCGTAACCCGGGACAGCGCGAGAGCGCCTCCCCCACGCGCATCCCGGCCACGATGCCGAACGCCTCCGCCGGCGCCGAGACCTCGCCGACCATCTGCTCGCGTCCGGCCTCGGGAGCCAGCGCCACCGGCTCGGCCAGAAGCGCGCGCCGGTCGCCCAGCGCCGCCAGCAGGGCGAAGCGGGGAATTAGCACGCACACGATCACGATCGAACATATGTTCGCATCAGGCCGGACGAAATGCGAGCGCTGTTGCGCCCGCCTGCCAGGGAAGGGGGCCCGAGGCCGGCGCTCGGCAACTTTGGTCCGCTATGCGAACCGAACTTGCCGAGCACGCGCATCAGCGCCGCGTCTGCGTTCTACCCCGCCGCAGGCCCTGGGCGTACCCTCAGTGGCGATGGCCCGCGACACCGGCATGCCCGAGACCGACGCCAGCTTCGACTTCTCGCGCGAGCGGCGGCGGCGGACGGTGGCGAGGCTCTCGTCGACCCTGCGCCTGGCCCCCGCCGACGTGAACGTGATCCTGCCGTTCGACGAGGTGGTCGAAGCCCTCGGCCGCCGCGGGGAGAGGCGGCTGGGCCTGAAGTCGATTCCGCTGGACTCGATCGTGGGCACCGTCGACCGCGCGCGCGAGTTCGACCGTGACTTCCGCCCCACCACCAACCGGGTGCGCACGCGCTGGGAGCGGATCGCCACCGCCCAGCGACAGGGCAAGTCGATGCCGCCGATCGACGTCTACCGGATCGGCGACCTGCACTTCGTCAAGGACGGCCACCACCGCGTGTCGGTGGCACGCGCGATGGGCTTCGAGTCGATCGACGGCTACGTGACCGAGGTCCTGACCGTGGTCCGGCCCGAACCCGGCTCGGCGCGGATGGACCTGCCGCTGAAGAGCCACGAGCGCCTCTTCCGGGAGCGCGTGCCGCTGCAAAAGGAGGCACACGCGCGGATCCAGCTCTCTGACGAGTGGCGCTACGCCGGTCTGGCCGAGGGAGTCGAGGCCTGGGGCTTTCGGGCCATGCAGGCCCGCCAGGAGCCGATGACGCGCGAGGAGGTGGCCAAGGCGTGGTTCGACGACGAGTACGTGCCCGTCATCGAGATGCTGCGCGAGGCCGACCTGCTGGGCTCGGGCAGCGAGACCGAGGCCTACATCCGCGTGGTCACGCTGCGCTTCCTGACGCTCGGCACCCACGAGTGGACCGAGGAGGTCCTGGAGCGCCTGCGCGGTGAGATCAGGCGCCCTTCGCGCGACGACGACACCATGGTGCGCCGCCTGCGCAAGGAACTGCGCTGAAGCGCCCGCCTATGCGGTGCCGACGGTGGCGTAGCTGCCCACCACGCCGGCCTGCTGCAGCGCCAGCTTGAAGTCGTGTGGCTCGCTCGAGTAGGCGAGCGCCTCCTCCTGGGACACGGCGCCCTCCTGGACCAGGGTCAGCAGGCTCTGGTCGAAGGTCTGCATCCCGTAGAAGTCACCCTCCTTGATCGCCTTGTTCACCTCCGACAGCGACATGCCCTCGGTGATCAGGTCCTCGATACGCGCCGAGTTGATCAGCACCTCGGCGTTCAGGGCCATGCCGCCGCGCGTGCTGGGGATCAGCCGCTGCGAGCAGACGCCCACGAGGGTGCCGGCCAGCATCTGGCGGGCCAGCGGCCCGCGCTGCTCGCCGAAGAAGTCGACGAACCGCTGGATCGTCTCCG
Organism: uncultured Solirubrobacterales bacterium; assembly: GCA_963750365.1. Taxonomy (GTDB): domain Bacteria; phylum Actinomycetota; class Thermoleophilia; order Solirubrobacterales; family Thermoleophilaceae; genus JAAYBF01. Next base: position 764,967 of record CAVVQE010000002.1, on the reverse strand, counting down.
CGGCGTCGATGGTGTGCATGGTCGACACGACCAGGTGGCCCGTCTCCGCCGCGCGCAGCGCGGTCATCGCGGTCTCCTCGTCGCGCACCTCACCGACCATGATCACGTCGGGGTCCTGGCGCATGGCCGCCCGCAACGCCACGTCGTAGCTCGGCGCGTCCTGGCCGATCTCGCGCTGGCAGACGATCGCGCGCTTGTCCTGATGCAGGAACTCGATCGGGTCCTCGATCGTCAGGATGTGACAGTCGCGCGTGTCGTTGATGCGATCGATCACCGCCGCGCAGGTGGTGCTCTTGCCGGAGCCCGTCGGGCCGGTGACGACCACGAGCCCGCGCTTGACGTCACCCCAGCCGGCGACGGCGGAGGGCAGGCCGAGCTTGTCGGCATCCGGAGCTTCGGGCACCGAGCGGAAGACGAAGGACGGCACGCTGCGCTGCATGAAGGCCGTGGCGCGGAAGCGGTGGCCGTTGGTGGCGTACGACGCATCGGTCGAGCCGTTTCCGTTCAGCTCCGCCTGCTTGGCGTCCGATGCGATGACCAGCTGGCGGACCATGTCGGCGTCCTCGGCGGTCACGGTGCTCGAGCCCGGCAGGTCCACGAGCCGTCCGGCCACCCTCACGCGGGGAGCAGCCGCTACCTTCACGTGTAGGTCCGAGGCGCCAATCCGGACCGTGTTCTCCAGTGCGGCATCAAGGTCGAAAGCCATGGGGAGCGCATCGTCAGGAAGGTCCCGCACCTTGAGGGGCCGAACTGGGTTCCAGGCATTCTGGCCCCCGGCGACCACCCCGGTACGGGCCTTGCGCGCGTGAAAAAGCCGCTGAGGCTCCGGTTAGGGTGGGTGCGAGGCTCAAGGCCTGACTGCCTCGGTCGATACGACTTGTGGGGTGTCCCGCCCCGAGTTCATGAAGCGAGCGATCTACACCCTCTGCCTGCTGGCGGCCCTGGCCGCAGCTTTGGCCACCGCGCTTACGATCCCGGCCTCGGCCGAGAAGCGCAACGTGGCCGTTCGCATGACCGACGGGACGGTCCAGTACTTCGTCGTGGACGCCCCGACAGGGGCCACCCTCCAGGACATCCGCACGCTGGTCCCGGGCGAGCCGATCGGCTTCGCGGACGTCCCGCCCGGCTCCCCAGCGGGCACGACGCCGACCGTCCCCACCCCTGCGCCGACCGCGCCTGAAAGCGACTTCGGTGAGCTTCAGGACGACAATAAGCCTGCAAACGAGGGCAAACCGGACAAGCCCGGCAAGAACGGCAAAAAGCCCAAGACCCAGAAGCCTAAGCCTAAGGTCGAGACTCAGCCTGAGCAGGAGCTTAAGGCTCCAGTCAAGGTTAAGGGTAAGAAGAAGAAGCGCCGGGCGCGGCGGCGCGCCGCCGCGCAGCCGGAGTCACGTGGGTCGGACGGAGCCCCGCTGCCTGGCAACCCCGGTTTCGTCGACGCGCTGCCCGGTCCGTCGACCGCCCAGGGCGTTCCGAACTTCGTGATCCGCAAGTTCCGGGTGCCGGTGTTCCTGCTGCCGATCTACCAGGCGGCGGGGATCCAGTACGGGGTGCGCTGGGAGGTGCTGGCCGCGATCAACGAGATCGAGACCGACTACGGGCGCAACCTGAACGTCTCGTCCGCCGGCGCGCTCGGCTGGATGCAGTTCATGCCTGCCACGTGGCGCCAGTACGGCACCGACGCGAACAAGGACGGCAAGAAGGACCCCTACAACCCGGTCGACGCGATCTTCGCCGCCGCGCGCTACCTCAAGGCCGCCGGCTACGAGAAGGACGTGCGCCGCTCGATCTTCGCCTACAACCACGCCGACTGGTACGTCGACTCGGTGATGCTGCGCGCCCGCCTGATCTCCGGCGTCCCAGCCGACCTCGTCGGCTCGCTGACCGGCCTGACCGAAGGCCGCTTCCCCGTCGCCGCCCGCGCCCGCTACGCCGACGACCTCAAGGAGCAGAAGGTCAAGAAGGCCAAGACCGGCCAGAACGCCGCCAACGTGGTCGAGTCCAAGGACGGCCGCCGCTCGGTCGAGATCTACGCGAAGAAGGGCGCCCCGGTGGTGTCCACCAACGACGGCCGCGTGAAGAAGATCGGCGTCTCCAAGAAGCTCGGCCGCTACGTGATCGTCCAGGACGTGTATGGCAACCGCTACACCTACGCCGGGCTGGGCTCGGTGGCCAAGACCTACGCGGTGCCGCGCGAGGAGGTGGCCGAGAAGGGTGTGTCCGCCAGGGCGCTGAAGGCCAACCGCGGTCGCAAGGACCCCTCCCCCACCCGCCCGGCATCCGCGGGCCGCCAGCCGAGCAAGCCCACCAAGGCCCGGCGGCGCTCCAAGCGCGAGCCGCGACCGGCCGCGCGCAGGCCTGCGGCCGCGGTCAAGCAGCGCCTGTTCGCCCATCCGTCGATGCCCCTGGCGCGCGACGCCGGCGGCTCGGACCAGCTGCTGGAGATGCAGAGCAAGGGCGTCAGCACCTATGACGGCTACGCCCGCCCGGTCAAGCTCGACTCCAAGCGCTTCAAGCTGCGCCGCCTCAAGCCGGGCGCCCAGGTCATGGCCGGCGCCCCGCTGGGCACCGTCGGCACGCCCGACCCGCGCAAGGGCGCACACCTGCGCTTCGCCATCCGCCCTGCGGGCAAGGGCGCCCCGTCGATCGACCCGAAGCCGATCCTGGACGGCTGGAAGCTGCTCGAGGCCACGTCGATCTACCGCGCGTCGGGCCGCAATGCCCTGCGCGAGGGCGGCGACGGCTTCTCGATCGGCCAGATCATCTTGATGCCGAAGGCGGCGCTGCAGAAGCGCGTGCTCGGCGACCAGCGGATCCAGCTCTACCCGGGCGGCAGCGAGGACATCCGCACCGGCCAGATCGACCGCAGGGTGCTGGCCACGCTGGCCTACCTGGCCGAATCGGGCCTCAAGCCGACGGTGTCCTCGCTGAAGGGCAACCACGGCTTCCTGACGGCCTCCGGCAACGTCTCCGAGCACTCCTCGGGCAACGCCGTGGACATCTCGCAGATCAACGGTGTGCCGATCGTCGGCCACCAGGAGCGCGGCGGCATCACCGAGCAGACCGTCAAGCAGCTCATGCGCCTGCAGGGCACGATCTCGCCTCACCAGATCATCAGCCTGCTGGACCTGGGCGCGAACACCAAGAGCATGGCCGATCACGCCGACCACATCCACGTGGGCTTCAAGCCGCGTTACGGGGCCAACTCGAAGCTGTCCAAGCAGGCGCGCGCGGTGCTCCGTCCCGGCCAGTGGCCGGAGCTGCTCAAGCGCCTGGACGAGATCGAGAACCCGGTGGTGCCGACCAAGCCGTCCAAGTACGCGATCCCGGTCAAGCGCCTGAAGAAGCTCCCCTCGGTCGGCGGGCCCTAGCGCTCCGGCGCCCTAGCTGACCGTCGTCAGCTCCTTCGACAGCCGCGTGAACACGTCGGCTCCCGTCTCCGTCACGGCCACCAGGTCCTCGATCCGGATACCGAACCGGCCCGGCAGATAGACCCCGGGCTCCACGCTGACCACGTTGCCGGCGGCCAGCACGCCCTCCGAGCGCATGGACAGCGTCGGGCCCTCGTGCACCTCCAGGCCCACCCCGTGGCCGAGGCCGTGGCCGAAGCGCTCGCCCAGGCCCGCATCGGCGATGACCTGGCGCGCAGTCGCGTCCACCGCCTTGCACGAGGCGCCGGCGCGAACGGCATCGAGCCCGGCCCGCTGCGCGCGCAGCACGAGCTGGTAGGCCTCGAACGCGTGGCCGTCGAGCGTGCCGGTGGCCACGGTACGGGTGCAGTCCGAGCAGTAGCCGTCCAGCTCAGCGCCCCAGTCCACGACCACCAGTTGATCCGCGCGGATCTCCACGTCGCGCGGCACGGCGTGCGGCAGCGCACCGTGGGATCCCGAGGCGATGATCGAGGAAAACGACGGACCGGCGGCGCCGGCCACCCTCATCTCCTGCTCCAGCTCGAGTGCCACGACGCGCTCGGTCCGTCCCACCAGCCCGCGCTCCAGCACCCGCTCCAGGGCGGCGCTGGCCAGCTCCTGCGACGCCGCTATCCGCTCCAGCTCGCCGGCGTCCTTGACCTCGCGCAGCTGTTCGACCGCCCCGCCGGCAGCCACCAGCTCCACGCCGGCAGCCGCCTTCTCGGTGAGCCGGGAATGGGTGCGCACGCTCATGTGGCCGTCGTCGAACCCCGCACGGCCGGTCAGCCGGCCCGCCAGGTCGCCAACCAGGTCGCGACCCGCGGGTAGCCGCTCGAAGCCGGGATCCACCTGCGCCTCGGCCTGCTCGGTGTAGCGGAAGTCGGTCAGGAACAGGCGCTCGTCGCGAGTCATCACGGCGGCCCCGTTGCTGCCGGTGAAGCCGGTCAGCCAGCGCAGGTTGACCAGGTCGGACACCAGCAGCGAGTCCAGCTCGCGCTCGGCCATGACGGCGGCCAGCCGGTCGGCGGGCGTCTGGCTCACGTGCCCAGCGCCCCCTTGAGGATCTCCAGCGCCTCGCGGTAGCCGTCGGCGCCCTTGCCCTGCACGCGGCCCACGCACAGGTCGCGGATCACCGACCCCGCGCGCCAGTCGTCCCTGCTGTCGACTTCGGAGATGTGGACCTCGACGGCCGGCAGCGCGGTCAGCTCGAGCGCGTCGCGGATGGCGTACGAGTAGTGCGTCCAGGCGCCGGGGTTCAGGATCAGGCCGTCGGCGCGCTCGCGCGCGCGGTGCAGGGTCTCGCAGTACTCGCCCTCGTGGTTCGTCTGCCAGAACATGACCTCGCACTCCAGCTCGGCGGCCCAGCGGTGGACCTGAGTCTCGAGCTCCGCGAGCGAGAAGGTGCCGTACACCTCGGGGTCACGGCTGCCCAGCTGGTCCAGGTTCACGCCGTGCAGGACCTCGATCCGCTTGCGGCTCATCCCGCGTGCACCTCCGCGACGGCCTCCTCCAGCGCCGCCGGGGCCACGCGGTGCCCCGGTGTGACGTCGCCGGGCGCCGTGACCAGCACGAACGGCACGTTCTCCCCCGTGCGCTTCTTGTCGCGTTCGATCATGGTCACGACCTCTTGTACCGAAGCGCCCTGAAACGTCAGCGGCAGGCCGTGCCCGGACAGCAGGTCGGCCACCTCGCGACGCAGCGTCTCACGGTCTGACAGGCGCAGCGCGGCCAGCAGGCCGATCGCCACCGCCTCGCCGTGGCGGTAGCGCGAGTAGCCGGTCGCGGACTCGATGGCGTGGGCCACCGTATGGCCCAGGTTCAGCACCTGGCGCCGGCCCTCGTCGCGCTCATCTGCCGCAACCACGTCCAGCTTCGTGCGTACGCAGCCCAGAATGGTCGTCCTCGTCCACCGGTCCGCCGGCGCGCACGCGCGCCCACAGCGGGCCGCCCGCGATCAGCGCCGTCTTGACCACCTCGGCGTAACCGGCCGCCAGCTCGGCGTCCGGCAACGTGTCCAGGACGGCGGGATCGCACACCACCGCCGTGGGCTGGTGGTAGACGCCGGCGTAGTTCTTGCCCTCGGGCAGATCCACGCCCGTCTTGCCGCCGTAGGCGGAGTCCACCTGCGCCACCAGCGTCGTGGGCACCTGCACGTAACGCAGGCCGCGCTGGTAGAGCGCCGCGCACAACCCGGCCAGGTCGCCGACCACGCCGCCGCCGACGGCCGCGATCACGTCGCCGCGGCGGGCCCCCGCGCGCGCCAGCTCGCTGAGCACGGTCTCGGCGGTGGCCAGCGTCTTGTTGGCCTCACCCGGCTCGATGATCACCGTCTCTCGGGCCTGCGACCCGGTGGTGCTGAGCCACGTTGGCGTCGGTAACGGCGAAGCGTGCGCCCGTCCACCGGGTGGATGGGCACCGCGGCCATCGCTCCGCGGCCGAAGAAGACCGGGTAGTCGCGCGAGCGGGTCGACGCCCACACCATCCGCAGCTCGCGCGCGCCCGCGTCCCGGGCGCGCTGCAGCGCCCGCAGCGCCGGCAGGGCGCGCCGCACGGCCTCGCGGCCGGCTGGCGGGATCGTGGCGTTGGCGATCGACTCGTAGAGCGCGGCACGGTCGGCGTGCAGCTGGTCGAAGCGGCCGCGGTCGCGCGCCAGCGGCCGACCACGCCCCGACGCACGGCGCCACGCCTCGTCGGGCTCGACCTCGAGGTGCACGACCGTGTGCGCGCTCGAGGGCGTCGCGGACCCGCTCGGACTCCAGCGAGCCGCCGCCCAGCGCCACGGCGCCACCGTCCGCGCGCTCGCAGCAGGCGCAGCACCGCGGCCTCCTCGCGCTGGCGGAACGCCCGCTCGCCCTCGCGGTCGAAGAACGACTCGATGCTCTCGCCCAGCTCGGCCTCGAGCTCGCGGTCGGAGTCCAGCGGCTGCACGCCCAGCTCGGCGGCCACCGTGCGCGCGCCCGACGACTTCCCGGCCCCCATGAAGCCGACGAAGACCAGCGCCCCCGGCACTAGCCGCGGTCCCGCGGGCCCGCGCCGCGGCCTATCGCTTCCATCCGATGCGCTCCTCGTAGGCGCGCAGGGCCGCGCGGGCGTCGTCGATGTGGTCGCCGCCGAGCTTCTCCCTGTAGGCCGGCGCCAGCACCAGCGCAACCATCGCCTCGGCCACCACGGCAGCGGCGGGCACGGTGCAGGAGTCGGTGCGCTCGCGCAGCGCCTGGGCCGGCTCGTGGGTGGCCAGGTCGACGCTACGCAGCGGCTTGGTGAGCGTGGGCAGCGGCTTCATGGCGCCGCGGACGACCAGCGGGTCGCCGGTGGTCATCCCGCCCTCCAGCCCGCCGGCGCGGTTGGTCTCGCGGTAGAAGCCGCGCTCCTCGCTGCAGAAGATCTCGTCGTGGGCCTGCGACCCGGGCCGGCCGGCCAGGTCGAAGCCGTCGCCGATGCCCACGCCCTTCATGGCCTGGATCGACATGATCGCCTGGGCCAGGCGGCCGTCCAGGCGCTCGTCCCAGGCCACGTGCGAGCCGATCCCCGGCGTCACCCCGAACGCGATCACCTCGTACACGCCGCCCAGCGACTCGTTGGCCTTCCGCGCCGTGTTGATCTCCTCGACCATCGCCGCTGAGCCGTCGGCGTCCAGGCAGCGCACCGGCGACTCGTCCACGGCGGCGAAGTCGGCCACGCCGAGGCCGTCGCGAGCCGGCACCGAGACCGAGCCGATCTGGATCACGTGGCTGCGGATCTCGACGCCAAGCGCTCGCAGGTAGACCTTGGCCAGCGCCCCAACGCCCACCCGCGCCGTGGTCTCGCGGGCGCTGGCGCGCTCGAGCACGTTGCGCACGTCGGTGAAGCCGAACTTCTGCACGCCGGCCAGGTCGGCGTGCCCGGGCCGCGGCAGGTGCACCTCGGCCACCTCGGCCTCGACCGGCCAGGGGTTCATCCGCTCCTCCCAGTTGGCGTAGTCGCGGTTGGCCATCCGCAGGGCGATCGGCCCGCCCAGCGTCCTGCCGTGGCGAACCCCGGAGGTCACGTCGGCGCGATCCTTCTCGATCTTCATGCGCCCGCCGCGGCCGTGGCCCAGCTGGCGCCGGGCCAGGTCGGCGTCGATGTCCTGCGGCCGTGAGCTCCAGCCCTGCGGGCAGCCCCTCGATCACGGCCGTCAGACCGGGTCCGTGCGACTCGCCGGCGGTGGTGAAGCGGAAGGGCATGCGGCCCGCCAGCTTACTGGCGGGCCGGTCCCGGGATCAGAGCGGCTTGTAGGGCGGGCAGGTGCGCGAGGACTCGTCCGGCGCGCACGGGTTGAAGGCGTTCTTGCGCCGCCCGTTGTTCACGTGCGGGCCGGTCGGCTCGTACATCTCGTAGAAGTTGTGCACGTCGTCGTTGTCCTGGTCGTCCTCGGCGTCCAGGAGGCCGTCGCCGTCAACATCCGCGTTGTCGGGCTCCACGTCCGCGAAGGGCCGCTGCTTGAAGACGCCGTAGTAGCTCTCGGGCCAGAGGTTGCGGTCGGGCTCGTACTTGTTCAGGTAGGCAACCCACCAGCTCGAACTTGCCGGGACCGGTGGTCTCGACGTAGTTGTTCAGGCCGTCGGCGTCGGCATCACGCTCGTCGTCGCTCCACACGCCGTCGGCGCGCACGGCCAGCCGGTCTGGGTAGGCCGCGGCCAAGCCCGTGTAGTACCTGAAGTTCGGGATTGCGGGCGTTTCGTCGGGCCGGCTCCTCTGGGTGCCGTCGCTGTAGCCCAGCGGGGAGTCGGGCGACCCGTTGGCGGCCCGCGCGGGATCGAACGAGCGGCCGGAGATGTTCCACAGCCTGAACTCGATGGCGGCGGTCAGGCTGTCGCCGTCGAAGTCGTAGCCGGTGTCGCCGGCCACGAGCGGGTTCGGGTAGGGCTTCTTGCCCGGGTAGGGCACCGCCTTCGAGTTCAGATCCTTGGCCGACCAGTACTCCCAGCCGTCGTCCAGGCCGTCGCCGTCGGTGTCCTTCTTGCACGGGTCGAGCGCGTAGCGGAGCTCCAACGACTTGCTCAGCAGGTCGCCGTCGCCGTCGTCGCCGGGGCACGGGTCGACACCCGTTCCGCGCGCCGAGAGCACGATCGGGGAGATCCGCAGCGAGGTGGTCTTGCCGTAGCGCTTGGTCACCACGCGCAGCTTGAGGCGGGTGGCCTTGCGGCGCTTGGCCGGGTCCAGCAGGTTCTCGACCGAGGCGGGCACGCGCACCACGAGCTTCTTGCGCGACGCCCGTGAGGGCTTGGCGAAGGCCGAGCGCTTGCCGACCGTGAACAGCACCGTGTTGCGCTTGCGCGAGCTGGAGAAGTTGACGCCGCGGATGGTCAGCTTCTTGCCGACCGTGGTGCGCATCGGCGTCACCCGCTTGATGGTGGGCTTGCTGGACTTCTTCTTTGCGGCCTCTGCGACACCGGCGGGCGCGAGCAGCGCGCCGCAGGCCACAAGGGCGGTCAGTACTGGCAGTCGGCGCATCTTGCTCCCCCCCGCGGCCATCCCGGCCGGCGTATGGACGTGGCGGCTCATGAGCGGCCGCCGGTGAAAAGGTCGGTGATGATCGGCGGGATGAACCGCTGTACGGGCTTGTCGCCCACGGTGCTGGTGGCCTTGGATGCGCGCCGCCGCTGAGCCGCGCGGGCAGCCGCAGCCGCCTTGGCCACGGAGGTCTCGCGCACCTCTGCGATTCGCAGCGTCCAGATCTGGCCGCCGTCGTTTACCAGCACGTGCTCCTCGCCGGGTGCCAGCGACAGCGTCGCGCACTGGTCGGGTGACGGCGTGCAGGTGCCCTCCCCTTCCTTGGACTTGAGCTTCGCGTCCACTAGGAACACGGCCTTGGTGCCGGCGTCCTCGACGCCCAGGAACACCAACAGCGGGTTGTCCTGCGCGGGCAGCAGCGAGAGCTTGGGCAGGCTGCGGTAGCGGCGCAGGCCCTTGGGACCGCGGATGGTCAGGTCCACCGCGTAGGTCAGCTTCTTCTCGGTCTTGGGCGCGGTGTCGCCACCCCCGCTCGGGGTCTGGTCGCTCTTGGGCGCGGGGGTCGGCTGGTTGGTGCCGCCGCCCGAGCCGCCCGAGCCGCCCGAACCACCGGAGGTGGGGGACCCGGAGGAGCCCGAGCCACCGCTCGCAGGGGACGAGCCGCCACCGCCACCGGCCACGTTGCTGGGCACGGCGTCGGCGGTGTCATTGGTGGCGCCTTCGCTCGAAACGTTCTCCAGCGGCTGGAAGGGGTTCTTGGACTCGAACTCGTCCAGGTCGGATGCGCCCTGGAGCACGGCCAGGCTGACCAGCGGCTTGTCGCTGAGGGCCTGCTGTGGCGTGGGCAGGCCGTCCGCCGGCTGGGCCGTGGTGGCGCTTCCGGACGCCTGCGTGGCCACGGGCTCGGCCGAGGACTTCATCGCCAGCACGGGCAGCGCGAGCGCGGCCATGAGCAGCAGGGCGGCCACCGGCAGCAGCCGGCGCTCACGCAGGTCGGTCAGGATGCTTGCGGCCGTGGCGCTCACTGTGCCCCCGTCGAAGTCGTGTTGGACGCGGGCGCGGCCGCGGAGGGGCTCGCGCCGGAGGCCGCCGGGGTGGCGGGAGCGGGTCCCTGCGAGGTTGCGCCGCCGGTCGTGCCCTGGGACTTGGGCGCCAGGTACACCGACGCGGTCACGGTGGCGGTCACGGTCGGGAACTTGTCGGTGCTGAAGGCCATCGTGTCGATGGTCATGAGCCGGCCGCGGACGTTGATGTCGTCACCGGCCACACGCACGAACCGCTTGACCCGGTGGAAGAAGCCGGCCAGGTCGAAGTAGCTGCCCTTGAAGGTGAAGTTCAGCGGAACCGTGTCCAGCCCGGCCACGCCCGACGTCGCTCCCGCACCTGTCGTGCCCGCGCTGCCGGTCGTCCCGGCGTCCGCGCCGGCGGTCTGGTTGGCCTTGTCGGAGGTGTTCGCCGCCTCGTTGGCGTTCTCGGTTGCCTTGCCGGGCCCGGTCTGGGCCTTGTCACCACCGGCGTCGGTGGGCTTGGCCGGCGCAGAAGTGGTGGTGTCGGTCGGGCTGGCCGCGCCGGCCGCCACCGACCGCTCACCCACGGTGATGCTGTCGAAGTCGATCTTGGCGCCCTTGGCCGCCGACTCCAGCTGCACCAGCAGGCTGGGCATGTCCAGCGTCGACGGGATCGCCTTGCCCAGGCGCACGACCGTGGAGTAGTCCCGCGCGTAGTTGGTGCGGCTGTTCTCCAGCTGGTCGACGCTGGTCTGGGCGTCGTCGCGCTCGCCCTCGACCTTGGTCAGCTTGGTGTCCAGCTTGGACACCTCCGCACGCTGGGGCGAGAGCACCATGAACCAGTAGCCCAGCAGCAGCACGACCGGGATCAGGGCGAACACGATCTTCTTGTCGCGATCGGTGAGGGTCATGATCCGCCTCCCAGCCGCGAGGGCACGCTCTTGGGCTTGTCGGCATCGGGTGTTGCCGTGGCGAAGCTGACGGCGGCTTCGAAGCGCAGGAACTTGCCACAGCCGCCCTCCGAGCCGGAGCTCCCCGCGGTAGCGCCGGCAGCGGCAGCGTCGCCGGCCTGGGAGCTCTTGAGATTCACGTCCTCGGCGCCAGCGAGGCTACGCAGGCGCACGATGGTCTCGGCCACGGCCTTCTGGCTCGGCGCGCAACCGCTGATGTCCATGCTCGTGCCGCTGCTGGCTTCGACGGCGGCGCCGCTGGTGGTGGTCGAGGGCGACGGAGTGGTGGTCGAGCCCCCGGCGGTGGCGGCGGCTCCGGCGCCGGCGGTCTTGCCGGCGGCCTCGGTCACCCACACCTTGTCGGGCAGCACCAGCGCCAGCTCGCGCATCAGCCGCTCCCAGTCGAAGCGCTTGGTGGCCAGCTCGCTGACGGAGGTCACGCGCGTCTGCTTGATCTTGCTGAAGTCGCCGTAGGACTGGAGGCCCTGAGCCTGCTGCTCGGCCGCGGCCTTCTCCTGCTGGGCCTGCGCGATCGAGTCGCGGCGGTCGGTCGCCTGGTTCTTGGTGAACACGAACGCGGCCATGGCCAGGAGGAAGGCCCCCAGGACGGCCAGGACGATCTTCGACGCGTTGGCAGGCGCAGCCGCAACGGCGCGCGGGCGCTCCGAGGGCGGGAGGAGGTTTACGGGCTTCACGCGCTGGCTCCCAGTGCCAGGCCGGCGGCCACTGTGTAGCGGAACGGGTCGTCAAGGCTGGGCACGGTGTGCGTGCCCAGCGAGCCCAGCGGCTCGGCGAGCGTGACCTCGAGGCCGGTGCGCTGGGCTATGGCGTCGCGGATCAGCTCGGACTCAGCGCCGGGGCCGGACAGCACCATCGAGTCCACCCGGCGGGCGTCGGGGGCGGCGGAGTAGAAGTCCATCGACAGGCGGATCTCCTCGGCTACCGAGCTGGCCACCGCCTCGTCGTCCTCCCACACGGTCTGGAGGGGCCGTGTGAACACGCAGTTGCTGCCCACTGCGATCGCCAGGTTGGTCACGCCGCCGAGGTGGCATATGGCGCGCGCGGGGCGGTCCGGCCCCATGTTCGCCGTGTCCTCCTCGCCGAGCATGCGCACCAGCGCGAAGGCGTCCAGGTCGATCCCGTCGGCCTTGAGCCCTGCAGCCTTGACGGCCTCCACCAGGGCGCTGACCATCGAGAGCCGAGCGGCTACCACGAGCACACGCTCGCGAACGGCGCGCTCAGGCGTCTCGAACGCCCCGACGGTCACGAAGTCCAGGACGGCCTCCTCGAGCGGCATGGCGATCGCGTCGGCAGCCTGGAAGCGAACGGCGGCGTCGCGCTCGACAGGGTCATCGATCAGCGGCAGCTCCAGCTGGCGCACGACGATCTGCTGGTTGACCACGCCGAGCCGGACGCGCCGGGGCAGGTCGTAGGTGTCGAACATCTCCTTCAGCGCCATGCTCAGGTTCGTGGCGTCGGCCACTTCGCCGTCGCGCGTGAGGCCCTTGGGCAGATCCACGCTGGCCATCCGTCCGATGGAACCGTTGTCCACCACCGCGGCAGCCAGGTAGCTGCCGTCGATGTCCAGGCCGACTACCGCGCTGTCTTGTTTTGAGAAGAGGGACATGGGACGAAGGGGTGAACGGGCTTCCTCTCCCCTATCGACTGTCGTGCCCAGGCCTTTAGCGCTGAATTGACCGATTGGGCGCGCCGGCGCAATCAGAGGAAGCGATCGGCGTACAGGTCGATCAGTTCGGGCCCTGCCAGCAGCGCAACCAGGCCGCCCAGCGCCAGGAACGGTGCGAACGGCACACCGCGCTTTCGCTCGGCCATGCCGGAGCGGGCGACGATGGCCACACCCACCAGCGAGCCGGACAGGAACGCCACCAGCAGCGCGGGCACGACCTCGAGCCCCAGATAGAGCCCCATGACGCCGGCCAGCTTCACGTCGCCCATGCCCATCCCCGCCGGGTAGGCCAGTGCGATCAGCAGGAACGCGGCGAAGGCGCCGGCTCCGGCGATGGCCGCCTCGGGCAGCCCACCGGGGTCCACCGCGAGCCAGGCGGGCACGGCGTAGAGCGCGGCGAACAGCACGATCGGGTTCGGCACCAGGCGCCGCTCCAGGTCCACCGCGGCGATCACGATCAGCACCGCCGCGAACGGCAGCGCCAGCGCCAGCCACGGATCCACGCCGCGGACCGCGACGATGGCGCCGAAGGTCGCCGCCGTGCCCGCCTCCAGCGCCGGGTAGCGCGCCGATACCCGCGCGCCGCAGCCGGCGCAGCGCCCGCGCTGCACGAGCCAGGAGATGATCGGGATGTTCTCGCGCCAGCGCAGGGTCCGCCCGCACGAGGGGCAGGCCGAGCCGGGGCTGACGATCGACTCGCGCTCGGGCACCCGGTGCGCCACCACCGTCAAAAACGAGCCGATGATGGCGCCGAATGCCACCGCGGCGGCTACTGCGAGGGCCATGTCGGTGTCCTACGGCGGGCCCGCCGGGGTTCCTGCGCTAGGACTTGCCGGGCGGGCAGGCGGTGGTGGTCTTCACGCACGGTGGGGACTGCTCACCCTGACGCAGCACCCGCCAGGAGGCCTGGAGCGGGTCCAGGAAGTGGGGCGGCGAGCGGAACTTCAGCGCCTCGTTGTAGTTGTAGTCCTTGAGGTAGCCGGTGGCGCCGTTGCCCGTGCCCACCACGCCACGGTGCTGCTGCGCGATGGCGCCGTTCACGGTCAGCTTGCCCGAGCGGCGTGCCGCACCAGTAGTTGTCCACGGTGAACGAGCCGCTCAGGGCCAGGATTGCGGCGTCGATCCTCATGTTCCTCGGCGAGCTGCTCTCGACGCAGCTGCTGTAGATGCTGCCGGACTGGTTCACGGGGTGCCAGACGCGTACGAACTGGTCGGAGATCAGCCCCAGCAGCGCGCCGCTCTTGGCCTCCAAGTCGTTGGTCACGATCACGTCGTTCTGGGCGGCCACGGTCAGGTCCTGCGCGTACTTGCCCTCGATCCGCGCGTCGCCACAGCCGGGGGACTGGCTGTCCCACTCGGTCGGGTTGTAGCGCTTGCCCGCAGGTCCCGTTGGCCACGTAGATCACGCCGCTCGGCGGCCACGCCATCGTGGTCGTGGCGCCGCCGTTCACGTTCGGGTTGGTCACCCTGAGCGTGTTGGTCGTTGGCCACGATCGTGGTCTGGCCCGTGAACCGGTAGCCGGGGTCGGCCACCGCCTCGAGCGACTTGTTCGTGGCGGGCGGATCCAGCTGCGCGGCGCCGGTGATCAGCGCCGGATTGAAGCGCGGCGCCGCGGTCGTGGGCCTGTAGCCGGTGCCCGAGATCTCCACCCGGTCGCTGCCGCCGCCCTTGCCGAAGCTGGGCGAGCCGCTGACCAGGATGTCGTCGTTGGAGTGGAACGGCCCGTTGACCTCGTCCCCGGTCACGAACGTGATCTCGCCGCATATGTCGTCGGTGTCGACCGTGTCGTAGGGGATCAGACGGCGAAAACCTCGATGTGTAGGAGCCCGACGAGGTCAGGTACTGGCCCCGCCACGTGGGCTTCTGCTGACGCCCCTCGCCCGCTGTTGGCCTGGGTGCCCCACCAGTGGCGCTCGCACTTGTCGCCGGCCCACTCGGCCAGCGTCGGGCCGCCGGTCGGGTTGCCGCTGGTGTCGGTCGCACGGCTGCCGAGCGCCCACGTGGTGCGCTGCATCACGTACGGGTCCTGGTTCTCGAAGTCGGTGTAGTAGAGGAAGTCCAGGAAGCCGGCGCGGCGGAAGGTGGCCGTTGCGGTCCGGATGCGGGTCGTGTTCTTGACCCGGCCGGTGGAGCGGATCTTGATGTTGCCCTCGTCGACCATCGTCTTGACGGGGTCGCTTGATGTTGCAGCTGTCGTAGCCAGGCGCGGGGATCAGCTCGATCGAGTACTCGGAGTTGGCCGATCCCGGCACGTCGCGCCACTTGCGGCTGGCGTTGTCCACGCCCTTCTGGTTCACCGGCGACAGGCCGGTGGCGGTGCACTTGGCCCAGTAGTTGGTGTCGGTGTTCAGGTTGCCCAGGTAGTCGTTGATGCCGGCCTCCGCGGCGGCATAGGCCTGCTTGTCGTCCTGGTCGCCGCGGGCCAGGCCGATGTCGCCGCTGGCGGCCGCGATCGCGGCCACGCTGACCAGGACCACCACCAGCATCCCGGCCATGACGGCCACCATGGTGAAGCCGTCCTGGCCGGCCAGGCGGCGGCGAAGAGTCGTGATAACGCTGGTCAGCCGCATCGAGGTCCCCAGCTCCGGCCGACGTTGGAGCCGCCGGAGAAGTCGGCGTTGCGGGTGTACACGGTGTTGGTCAGCGCGGTGCTGCGCCCGGCCTTGGTACTGCCGCTCTGTGGCCGCGCGTTCAGCGTCACGTCGATCTTCGTGACCTTGGCCACCGAGTTGGCCGGCAGTGGGTCGGCTGAACAGTGACGTGTCCAGCGGCAGTGCGAGCGGCGTGTCCAGCGCGCTGAAGGAGTAGTAGCGAAAGATTGCCGAGGAGCCGCCCGCGTCGGCGGCCACGTTGTCGATCAGCGTGTTCGTGCGGGTCGGCGTGCCTGGGTAGCTCCAGGGGCTCGCCGCGTTGGTGGGCTCGTAGACCTTCTGCACCACCGAGCCGCCGTCGCTGGTGTCGTAGGCCAGCTCGACCTTGCGCGGCCGGAAGGCGGAGTTGTCCGCGGTGGTCGACGTCTCGCTGTAGAAGCTGACCGCCGAGGCGGTGGCCGAGATCAGCGGCGGGGTGGCGGTGTCGGCGCAGACCTGGGTGCGCAGCACGCGCGTGATCCGGTCCATACCGTTGCGCATGCGCTGCACCGTCTCGGTCTTGTCGCTCAGCCGGGCGCGCGCCTGGCCGCCGGTGTCGATCAGGCCGGTCAGCGCCAGCAGCACGATCATGCTCAGAGTGATGGTCACCATCAGCTCGATCAGCGTGAAGCCGTCCTGATGGCCGGCGCGCCCTAGCACGAGTACCCCACCGTCTGGTTGTAGGGAATCACCAGCGTGGTGCCGTAGGTGGTGCCCTTGGAGTCCGTGGTCGCGATCCCAGTCTGCGTGACCTTGGCGCGGTTGGTGGTGGTGTTGTTGTACTGCGCGCAGACGTCGTAGGAGCCCCAGGGCACGACGGCCTCCCACGTGGAGTAGTTGCTGCCGGCTCTACCGGTCGACCCGGTGTTGCTGATTCAGCGTCGCGCTCACGGTGTCGGTGCAGCCGGGGGTGGTCGGGGTGAAGATGACCGTGGTCTTGCTGGGGGTGGTGCCGTAGTTGTTCGTGGAGTGTCGACGAGCTGGTGCGGCGCTGGACCTGCACGCGCAGGCGGAACTCGCGCACGGTGGTGGTGGCGCTTCCGGCCGCCGGAACCGTCAGCGAGCCCAGGTCGCCCGCGTCAGGCTTGTAGTTCTCGCACACCCCCGCCCACGCCTCGTAGGGGCTGGTGAACGGGAACACCACCGCGCCGCTCGATGCCGAGCTGGCCGCGTGTTGGCGAAGGTCTTGAACGAGGGCGTGCCCAGCGGCGCCTGGCCGATCGAGAAGCCGGTGCCGTTGGTCGTGGCGGTGAAGGTGCTGTTGCCGTAGGCGGTGTTGGTGCGGTAGTTCACCGCCGCCGTGCCGGCCTGGTCGTACTGGTAGGACTTGCTTGCGATCGAGTCCGCCGCCACGACGGCCGTCTCGGACACCGAGCCGGCGTTGGGGTTTGCCGCCAGCACGTAGCCGGGCTTGGCGAAGGACACCGTGTAGCGCCCGGTGGCGATGTAGCCGAACAGGATGCAGCCCTTGGCGTTGGTGGTCGCGGTGGTGGTCACGCCGCCGTTGGCTGCCGCCGTGGCGTCGGGTGTGATCGTCACCGAGATGCCTGCCTGACCCGCCCCGTTGCGGTCGTTGATGTCCACGGCCAGGCTGCCGAAGTCGCCGATCGTCCCGCTGGGGGTGGCGCGCAGGCTGTTGGCCACCACCGGCTTGACCGTGCCCATGTTCGGCCAGGTCACGGTGGAGGTGATCTTCAGGTACTTGGGCGCCTCGTCGTCGGAAGCGCAGTTGTCCGAGCCGGCGGTGCCGGCCACGTACTCGCCCTTGGACTGCACCGTGTAGGCCTCGCCGTCGACCGACACGGAACGGGTCTCCGGGCTGATGTTCAGAGCCGCGAGCTCGGTGATCTTCTTGCTGCGCAGGCGCTCGAGGTCGTCCTGGGCCAGGCTGGCGGCCGCCGAGCGCGACCGGTTCGAGTCCGCCGTGCGCCCCGCGGCGTCGATCGCGGCGAACGTGGACAGCGAGATGATCACGACGATGATCGCGCTGACCATGACCTCGATGATCCCGAAGCCGTCCTCGGCCCCGAGCGCACGCAGGCGCTCGGCGATCAAGCGGCGGACTGTCAGGCGCGCGAGCTGCACAGAGCAGGTATCGGCGCTCGGCGTGTGGACTTGAGCAGCCCTGGACGTACGCATTAGGCGGCCTACCAGTCGCTGGCCGAGCAGCTGCTCGGCGCGCTGGAGCCAGAGCAGCGGTAGGTACGGCCGCTGCTCGCCTTCGTGATGGCGAAGTACTTGTTCGAGCCGGACTTGGTCGAGATGGTGTAGCCGCTGGCCGAGCTCGAGGCCGCCAGCGAAGTGGCGTCGTTGAGCGACGGCTCAGCCGCCTCCAGCGCCGCCTTGTTCACGCCGGCATAGCTGCCGTTGTCCTCTGCGCGGATGGCCTCGGCGGCCGAGGCGGCGTTACGGGTCGCGGACTTCGCGGAAGCGTCCTCGCCCTTCTGGCGCTGGCCCAGGAAGACGGGGATGGCGATGGCGGCCAGCAGGCCGATGATCAGGATCACCACCAGCAGCTCGGTGAGCGTGAAGCCCTCCTGCCGTCGTAGCCGTTTGTTCAGGGGCTGGCACATGTGAAGAACCGCGCTCGCCTTGGATCCTCGTGTTGCTCGTGGCCTACCAGTCGCTGCTCGAGCAGCTGCTCGGAGCCGCCGAGCCGGAGCATCGGTAGGTCCGGCCCGTGGCCGCCTTGGTGATGGCGAAGAACTTGCCCGAGCTGGACTTGGTCGAGATGGTGTAGCCGGTGGCCGAGCCCGAGGCCGCCAGCGAAGTGGCGTCGTTGAGCGACGGCTCAGCCGCCTCCAGCGCCGCCTTGTTCACGCCGGCATAGCTGCCGTTGGCGTCGGCCGAGATGGCCTCCGCGGCCGAGGCCGCGTTACGGGTTGCGGACTTAGACGTCGAGTCCTGGGCCTTCTGACGCTGGCCCAGGAACGCCGGAATGGCGATCGCGGCCAGGATGCCAATGATCAGGATGACCACGAGCAGCTCGATCAGGGTAAAGCCCTTCTCCTCTGAGCTGACGCGGTCGCGGATGCGCTGCAGCATCTTGGTTCTCCTTCTCGAGTTTGCCGTTACACCTCGACGCCGGCTGGGCCTTGAAGCGGCCGCGGGCGGGTCGTTAGACCCGCCCGCTTGCCTTGCGTCGTCGTGTTGCTCGTGGCCTACCAGTCGCTGCTCGAGCAGCTGCTCGGAGCCGTCGAACCGGAGCATCGGTAGGTCCGGCCCGTGCTCGCCTTGGTGATGGCGAAGAACTTGCCCGAGTCGGACTTGGTCGAGATGGTGTAGCCGGTGGCCGAGCCCGAGGCCGCCAGCGAAGTGGCGTCGTTGAGCGACGGCTCAGCCGCCTCCAGCGCCGCCTTGTTCACGCCGGCATAGCTGCCGTTGGCGTCGGCCGAGATGGCCTCCGCGGCCGAGGCCGCGTTACGGGTTGCGGACTTAGACGTCGAGTCCTGGGCCTTCTGACGCTGGCCCAGGAACGCCGGAATGGCGATCGCGGCCAGGATGCCAATGATCAGGATGACCACGAGCAGCTCGATCAGGGTAAAGCCCTTCTCCTCTGAGCTGACGCGGTCGCGGATGCGCTGCAGCATTTGAATTCTCCTTCTTGGATGACTGGGTCTGGTCTGGATCCAGTGCCGCGGCCCTCTTGCCGTCCGAGGAGGGATGTCCTAGGTGGCAGCTCGGCTGACTCGACGACCGGGGTCTCCCCCTGCCTTCGAGCTCCGGAGCTTTGCGTCCCCGCCTCACGACGGGTTTGCCTTTGCACCGTGACTCTGGCTTGCCCTCTGAATCGGTCGCGGGTGGCGATCCCTTTAGCGGTGAAGCGCCGGCGCCCTCGTCCATCCGTCCGGACGGCGCGGGTGTCAAGGTTGCGGGCGTGGAACTGCGCCGCGCACTCCTGCTGTTCGCCATCGTCCTCGGCGTGGCGGCCATCGTTGCCGCGCTGGCCGGCTCCTCGTCGCGTGAGCCGCAGCGCACGGAGGTGCTTCCGGAGGCCGGCGCGAAACCGGCGCGCCCCGCACTCGCGCCCACGCGGATCCGCATCGACGGCCGCCGCGCTCCCGTGACCCGAACTCTGGACACGGGCCGCGCCACCACCGTCGTCGTGTCCGTGG
Organism: uncultured Solirubrobacterales bacterium; assembly: GCA_963750365.1. Taxonomy (GTDB): domain Bacteria; phylum Actinomycetota; class Thermoleophilia; order Solirubrobacterales; family Thermoleophilaceae; genus JAAYBF01. The sequence continues at coordinate 745,692 of CAVVQE010000002.1, read as the reverse complement.
ACGAGCCCGGCCAGGTGGAGCTGCAGGGGCTCGGCCTGACCGCCAGCGCCGAGCCGCACGACCCCGCGATCTTCGACACCCTGCCCACCCGCCGGGGGCGCTACACGGTGCTGTTCACGCCGGCCGGCGGGGTACGTGCGCGTGCTCTGGCGGAGCTGGTCAGCCGTCCAGATAATTAGTTAGGGTGCCCCATGCGTCCGGCACCGTGGCCCCCTGCGGTGTCGGACGCATACCCCGTTTTGGGGGGTATGTCTGCACCGGTGGGGCCCTACTTGATCTGGTCGTAGACCTTGAACATCGGCAGGTACATCGCGACCACGACGAAGCCGACGATGCCGCCGACGACGATGATCATGATCGGCTCGAGGATCGACGTCAGCGCCTTGACGGCGGCCGCCACCTGGTCCTCGTAGAAGTCGGCGATCTTGGACAGCATCGTCTCGAGGGCGCCGGTCTCCTCGCCGACGCCGACCATCTGGGTGACCATGCACGGGAAATGCCTCTGGCACCCCGCGCATCGGGGCGGTGATGCGTGCCGCCGCCCTTGACCGACTCGCGCACGGCGTTCATGGCGTTCTCGATGACCTTGTTGCCCGAGGTCCGGCCGGTGATGTCGATGGCCTCGAGCATGGGCACGCCGGCTGCGATCAGGCCCGAGAAGGTGCGCGAGAAGCGCGCCAGCGCCACCTTCTGGACGATGCCGCCGATCTTCATCGGGATCTTGAGCTTGAACGTGTCCCACTGCAGGCGGCCGCGCTCGGTGGCGCTTCCAGCGGCGGAAGATGTAGACGATCAGTGCGGTCACGGCGATCAGGACGTACCACCGGCCGGTGAGTAGGTGCGACGCGGCCACGGTGAACTTGGTGATGGCGGGCAGCTCGCCGCCGAAGTCCTTGAAGACGTCCTCGAACACCGGCACCAGGAAGGCCACCAGGGCGATCAGCACGATCAGCGCGAACGCAGCCGATGACCGACGGGTAGACCATCGCGGCGCGCACCTGGCGGCGCAGGGCGTCGTCGCCTCTCGAGCTGGTCGGAGACCCGCACCAGCGTCTGCTCCAGGATGCCGCCGGTCTCGCCGGCGGCCACCATGGCCACGTAGAGGTCGTTGAAGATGTCGGGGTGGCGCCCGAGCGCGTCGGAGAACGACACGCCGGCCTCGACGTCCTTGCGGACGTCGACGAACGCCTGCTTGAGCTTGTCGTTCTCGGTCTGCTCCTCGAGGACGTACAGCGAGCGCAGCAGCGACATGCCCGATGAGATCATCACCGAGAGCTGTCGCGTGGCGATGGTCAGGTCGGCCGACTTGACCTTCTTGAAGCTGGCCAGGATGTCGCCCGACGCTGGCCGGCGTGATCTCCTCGATGTCGAGGACGATCAGGCCCTTGCCGCGCAGCTGCGTGCTGACGGCTCGCTTGTCCTGGGCCTCGATCTCGCCGGAGGTGGGCACTCCGGCCAGGTCGAGCGCCTTGAAGTTGAAGTTGGCCATGGCCTAGGCCACCCGGACGGTGCCCATGAGGCGGCGCAGCTCCTCGGGCGTGGACGAGCGGTTCTCGGCGAGCTCGCGCGTGATCTTTCCGGCGGCCACCAGCTCGGCCAGGGATGCGTCCATGGTCTGCATGCCGTAGCTGGCGCCGGTCTGCAGCGTGGAGTGGATCTGGTGGGTCTTGCCCTCGCGGATCAGGTTGCGGACAGCCGGCGTGGGGACGAGCACCTCGCTGGCCACCGCGCGGCCCTGCCCGTCGGCCGTGGGCAGCAGCTGCTGGGTCACGATGCCCTGGAGCGCCACCGACAGCTGCACGCGCACCTGGTGCTGCTGCTCGGGCGGGAAGACGTCGACGATCCGGTCCACCGTCTGGGCGGTGTCCTGGGTGTGCAGGGTGGCGAACACCAGGTGGCCGGTCTCGGCCGCGGTCAGCGCCGTGGAGATGGTCTCCAGGTCGCGCATCTCGCCGACCAGGATCACGTCGGGGTCCTGGCGCAGCGCGGCCTTGAGCGCCATGCGCGAAGCTCTGCGCGTCGGCGCCGAGCTCGCGCTGGTTGACGATGCAGCGCTTGTGGCGGTGCAGGAACTCGATCGGATCCTCGATCGTGAGGATGTGCTCGTTGCGCTCCTCGTTGATCACGTCGAGCATCGCCGCGAGCGTGGTGGACTTGCCCGAGCCGGTCGGGCCCGGTGACCAGCACGAAGCCGCGCGGCTTGCTGGTGAAGCTGCGCAGGACCGACGGCAGGCCGAGCGTGTCCAGCGCCGGCATCTCCTGGGGAATCAGGCGGAAGGCGGCCCCGATCGAGGCGCGCTGGAAGTAGGCGTTCACGCGGAAGCGGGCCTTGCCGGGAATCGAGTAGGCGAGGTCGATCTGCCAGTCGGTCTCCAGCTTCTGGCGCTGGGCGTTGGACAGGATCGAGTAGACGATCTCGCGCACCTCCTGGGGGCCCAGCACCGGTGCGTCGATCGGCCGCAGCTGCGCCGCGCTTGCGCAGCATCGGCGGCGAGCCCGCCGTCAGGTGCAGGTCCGAGGCGCCGGTCTCCAGCACCTCCATCAGAATGTCCGCGAAATCGATCTCCATGAGTTCTCCTATCGGCAGCCGGGCTGCTTACGTGACCCTTGCAACCTCGGCCATCGACGTGATGCCCTCCTTGACCCGCTCGAAGCCGTCCTCGCGGAGCGGGCGCATGCCCTGCCGCCACGGCGACGCGGCGGATGTCGTCCGCCGAGGCGCGCTCGACCGTCAGCGCCGCGGATCTCCTCGGATAGGCGCATGACCTCGTACAGGCCGCGCCGGCCCTTGTAGCCACTGCCACCGCAGCGGCTGCAGCCGACCGGCTCGAAAGCATCGATGTCCTCGTCGGCGGCGAACCCGGCGATCTCGAGCGCCGTCCGCGCGATCGTGGTGGGCTTGCGACAGTGCACGCACAGCGTGCGCACCAGCCGCTGGGCCACGACACAGTCGAGCGCCGAGGCCGACAGGAAGGGCTCGATGCCCATCTCGGTCAGGCGGCGTGATGGCCGACGGGGCGTCGTTGGTGTGCAGCGTCGAGAGCACCAGGTGGCCGGTCAGCGCGGACTCGATGGCGATCCGGGCCGTCTCGGCGTCGCGGATCTCGCCGACCATGATGATGTCGGGGTCCGCGCGCAGCATCGAGCGCAGCCCGCGCGCGAACGTCAGGCCCGACTTCATGTTCACCTGCATCTGGTTGATGCCCGCCAGCTGGTACTCGACCGGGTCCTCGATCGTGATGATGTTCTTGTCGACCGAGTTGACCGCGCTGAGCGCGGCGTAAAGGGTTGTCGACTTGCCCGAGCCGGTCGGGCCGGTGACCAGCACGGCGCCGTGTGCGCGGTGAAAGCCCGCCTCGAAGCGATCGCGTGAATCCCCCTGCATGCCAAGCGTGTCCAGGTCCAGCAGCGACTGGCCCTTGTCCAGCAGTCGCATGACGATGCCCTCGCCGTGCACCGACGGCATGGACACGATGCGCACGTCGACCGGGCGCTTCTCAACGGTCAGACCCACGCGGCCGTCCTGGGGCACTCGCTTCTCGGCGATGTCCAGGTCGCCCATGATCTTGATGCGCGAGACCACGCCCGCCACCATCCGCCGGGGGATCGTGGTGGTCTCCTTGAGCACGCCGTCGACGCGGAAGCGCACGCGCATGTCACGGCCGTCGGGCTCGAGGTGGATGTCGGAGACGCCCTCGGCGACGGCCTGGCCGATGATCGAGTTCACCAGCTTGATCACCGGTGCGTCCTCCGCCGACTCGCGGATGTCGGTGACCGGCGCCAGGTCGTCGTCGTCCTCCTCTTCCTCGAGGGCGGAGGCCACGGCCTCGTCCAGGCGGCTCATGCGGCGCGATCACGCCGGCGATGTCCTCGGACGACGCCACGGCGGGCCGCACCTCGTGGCCGGTCATCAGCTTCAGGTCGTCCAGGGCCAGCACGTTCGACGGGTCGGCCATGGCCACGATCAGGGCGCCGGATTCGTCGAAGCCGATCGGAACGGAGTCGAACCGCTTGGCCGCCTGCGGGCTGATCAGGTTCACGGCCCCCAGGTCGGGCTGGAAGACGGACAGGTCCACGTAGTCCAGCCCGAAGCGCTCGGCCAGCGCGTGCGCAAGCTGCTCGCGCGAGAGCGCGCCCCAGTCGATCAGGACCTGGCCGGTGCGCTTGCCCACGCGGCGGGACTCCTGCACGGCGGCGTCGGCCTGCTGGCGGTCCACGTAGCCCAGGGCCACGATCACGTCGGCGATGAAGCGCGAGGGCCCGGTCCGGCGCGTCGGCGCGGTCAGGCCCGTGCCGTCCACCTCGGGCTTGAGCGCGGCGACCGACCCGGCTGGCGCGCCGGGGCCCGGCCCCGGAGGCGAGCCCACGGTCGGTCCGTCGCTCATCGCGCGTCCCTGACCTGCTGACGCAGGCTGGCCGGATCGACGAAGCCCTCGACCAACTGTGCCTTGCGGTCCTTGCCGACGATGATCACGGCGGGGGCCTGTGTCACGCCCAGCCCTGCGACCACGCGGCGGTAGCGGGCCAGCTTGGTGATCGGCGCGGAGAACACCGACACGCCCTTGGCGCCGCGCAACGACTTCACCGCGGTGGCGGTGGCATCGTCGTCGGCCGCCGGCTGGCGGAAGAACAGGACGACCGTGCGCCGGGCGGCCAGGGCCTTGCCCACCTTCGGCGGCACGCCGCTCAGGACCTTGGGCTTGCTCTTGGCGCCGGGCTTCGCGGACGTTGCGCCCGAGCGCTTGGTCGAGGCCGCAGGAGGCGCGGACTTGGCCCGCGCGCCGGCCTTCGGCGCGGCACGCACGACGGTGGGCGCGGTTGCGGTGTCGTCCGCCTGAGCCCGCTCTGCAGCGGTGCGCATGGAGGCGAACGTGGCGACCGCGAGTAGCGCGCCGAGCACGACTAGGACGAAAGGCCGGGACACTGCCATGCCTGCTGTATCGGCAGGCCGGACGAATGGTTGAGTCCTATCCGCAGAACTGAAAGCGTGTTTTCATCGCACCGCCTTGCGCATGACCTCCAGCGGGGCGTGGTGCCCGGTCCAGAGCTCGAGGCTGAGCGCCCCCTGACGGACCAGTATCTCCAGGCCGTCGACCACGCGGGCTCCGCCGTCGCGGCCCCAGGCGGCGACCGGCGTCACGGCCGCGGCGTAGACCAGGTCGACCACCAGCGCGGGCGGCGTCATGTCCGCCAGGCCGAGGTCGGCCAGGGTCTGCTCGGCGGGCACCGTGGTGTCCAGGCCGGCGCTGGTGCAGTTCACCAGCAGGTCACCCGCCGCCGGGCGCGGCATCCACGTCCACACCGAGGTCGCGGGCCAGCGACCGCGCCCGCTCGGCCGTGCGGTTGACCACGGTCACCCGGGCCGCGCCCGCGTCCGACAGCGCCCAGGCCACGGCGCGCGCCGATCCGCCAGCGCCCAGGACGGTGGCGCTCAGCCCGCGGACGCTCTGGCCCAGCGCGGACAGGAAACCCGGTGCGTCGGTGTTCTCGGCGGCTATCCGGCCCCCGGGGCCGAAGGTCAGCGTGTTGGCCGCGCCGATGGCGGCGGCGGCGGCGGAGGTGGTGTCCGCCAGCGCAAGGGCCGACTGCTTGTGAGGCACGGTCACGTTGAGCCCGCGAAAGCCCGATCCGGGCAGGGCGCGCACGGTCTCGGCGAACAGCGCGGGCGGCACCGGCACCTTCACGTAACCCCAGTCCAGGCCCAGCTCCGCCAGCGCTGCCGCGTGCATCGCCGGCGAGCGGCTGTGGGCCACCGGGTACCCGGCCACCCCGAGCATCGGCCGCGACATCAGCAGCGCGTGGGCGACTTGCCCCCGCGGCGGGCGCGCTCCCTGTTGTAGCGCTCGACGTCTCGCTGGAACTCCGCGTCCGTCTTGGTGAAGGCGTGCTCACCGCACGTGCCGGGCTTGACCACGTAGTACAGGAACCGGGTGCGAGCGGGCTTGGCCGCCGCCTTGATCGCCGCCAGGCCCGGACTGCCGATCGGGCCGGGCGGCAGCCCTCGGCGCGTGCGTGTGTTGTAGGGCGAGTCGATGCCCAGCTGCGATTGGGTCAGCGGCCTGTTCCAGTTGTTGGTGGCGTAGCGGATGGTCGCGTCGATGCCCAGTGGGATCCCCTCGCGCAGGCGGTTGTAGATCACCGACGCGATGATCGGCCGCTCTCGCGCCACGGACGCCTCGCGATCGACCATCGAGGCGATCGTCAGCACGTCGTAGGCGTTCAGCTTGCGCCTCTTGGCGAACGCCAGGTCCACCCCGCCGAAGCTGCTCTTGAACTGGGCGATCTGCTGCGCGACGAGCTGCGAAGTGCGGCCGCCCTTCTTGAACTCGTAGGTGGAGGGGAACAGGAAGCCCTCGAGCGTCGCGGAGCGCGGCGCGCCGTAGCTGCGCGGGTCCAGCCGCGAGGACCGGCGCGTCGCCGTGATGTAGTCGCCGCGCAGGCGGTCCCCCACGATGCGGTCCACCTCCCGCCGCGACCGGCCCTCGGGGACCACCACCTGGACCACGTCGGCGGGCGGGCCCTTGGAGATCCGGTCCATCGCCGCGCTGTTGCTCATCCCGCGCTTGAGCGTGAAGCGACCTGCCTTGAAGTCGTCACGCCGGCCGGAGACGGTGGCCCGTGCCTGGAAGAAGAAGGCGCTGGAGATCACCCCGCGCCGCTCCAGCAGGTCCGCGATCTGGCCCACGCTGGCCCCGGTCGGGATCTGCACCTGCACGCTGCCGTTCCCATCGCCCTTCAGGGGCTGGAACAGCGAGAAGGCGAACCACCCGACCACGCCGGCGATCAGCACGAGGATGCCCAGCGCGACCACCCGCAGCGGGCCGCGCCGGCGGCCGGCGGGGGCCCCGGCTGTCTGGCGCCGCCGGTGCAGCAGCGCCGTGGCCCGCTCGCGCCGGCGCTGCCGGCCGTCCTCGCCCTCCAAGCGCGGGGCCGGCCCGGGAAACGGAGCCGGAGCGCGCGGGGGTCCCGACAGCCCGCGCTGCGGTGCGGGCTCGCGGGTAGACGGGGGATCGGCGGGCACCAGCACCGGTTCCGGCTCGGGCTCGGGCTCGGGTTGCGGCTCGGGCTCCGGTTCCGGCTCGGGCTCGGGCTCCGGTTCCGGCTCGGGCTCGGGTTGCGGCTCGGGCTCCAGTTCCGGCTCGGGCTCCGGCTCCGGCTCGGGCTGGGGCGCCGGCTCCTCCGCCCGCGGCGCCGGCGGCACCTCCGCCCGCCGGGGCTGCGCCCGCTCGGGAGCGGGCTGGAACTCCGGCGGGGGCACCTCCAGCGGGGTCGGGGCGGGAGGCGGCTCACGCCCCTCCTTCAGCGCGCGCTTGACCTCGCGCTCGTGGCGGGCGCGCTCGCGCTCCTCTGGTGTGCGATCAGGCATCGGCCGACCTCCGCGCCGCCAGCCAGCTCTCCAGCAGGTGCGCTGCCGCGCGCGAGTCCTCCTGCGCGCTACCGCCGGTCGCGGCCGCCATGCGGGTGGTCAGCCGCTCGTCGTAGAGCTCGACGGGGACCCGCACTCGGCGTGCCAGCTGGTCGGCGAAGCGCTCTGCCGCCTCGGCCTGGTGGCCCCGCTCGCCGGCCAGCGTCAGCGGCAGGCCCACCACCACCAGCTCGGCCTCGAGCTCGTGCCGCCAGCGCGCCCAACGCGCGCCAGGCCCTTGCGGGTGTCGGGTCGCTCGACCACGTCCAGCGGGGTGGCCAGCGTTCCCGAGGGATCGGAAACCGCGCAGCCGCATCGGGCCTCCCCGTGGTCGAGCGCGAGCACTCGCACAGAGCCTATCGAAAGCGCGGTCTCGATCGCGGCCCGGGCCGCGGCGAGGGCGTCGTCGAGCTTCTCGGGATCGCGGCCGCCGGCCTGGGCCATCGTGTCGCGGCCGCCCCCGCCGCCGCCGGCCACCTGGGCGGCGGCGCTTGATCACGTCGCCGGCCTTCAGGCCGCGCTCGGTCAGCCGCCGGCGCCACGTTGGCCACCAGGTGCACGCGGCCGTCGGCGGCGGCGCCCGAGCACCACCGCGGCGTCGCCGAGCTTCTGGCGCACGCGGTCGGACAGAGCCAGCAGCGCCTTGGCGTCGCCCGACGTCCGACGCGTGCCGTGACCACGCGGCACGCCCGCCGATCTCCTCGGCGGCGGCCGACCAGCGCTTCGGCCGCAGCGCCGCCGTCCTCGCCCGGCGGGGCGCTGTCTGCAGCTCCTTGACGCGCTCGCCCAGCCGCTCGACGGCGCTGGGCCAGCTCGGCTCTCGGGCACCTTGAGCGTGCGCGACAGCTCGCGCAGCAGCGCGGTCCGCCGCTCGAACAGCTCGCGTGGCCTCGGGGCCGGTCACGGCCTCGATGCGGCGCACGTTCGACGCGCTCGAAGTCTCGCTCGTGATGTGGAAGAGGCCGACCTCGGCGGTGGCGGCCACGTGGGTGCCGCCGCAGAGCTCGCGCGAGACGTCCTCGACCTCGACCATGCGCACCCAGTCGCCGTACTTCTCGCCGAACAGGGCCATGGCGCCCAGCCGCTTGGCCTCGTCGAGGCTGGTCTCGATCGCGCGCACCGGGTGGCTGGCGGCGATCCAGCCGTTCACGCGCTCCTCGACCGCGCGCAGGTCGTCCTCGGACAGGCGCTCGCCGTGGGTGAAGTCGAAGCGCAGCTTGTCGGGGCCCACGTAGGAGCCGGCCTGGCGGACGTGGGTGCCCAGGCGCTCGCGCAGCGCCGCGTGCAGCAGGTGCGTGGCGGTGTGGTTGCGCATCGTGGCCAGGCGCGCGTCGCGCTCGACCACCGCGTGGACCGCGCTCGCCCTCGACCGAGCTCGCCCTCGAGCGGCTCGAGCGCCAGCGCCTGGTCGCTGCCCAGGCGCAGCACGTCGGCCACGCGCGCGCGTGCCGCCGGCGGTCTCCACCAGCCGCGCGTCGGACACCTGGCCGCCGCCCTCGGCGTAGAACGGGCTGTCCTCGAGCTTGGCCAGCAGCGTGCCGTTGTCGCGCTCCAGCGCGCCGCAGCACCGTCTCGGCCTCGGTGGACTCGTAGCCCACGAAGTCGGTGGTGAAGCCGGCGTCGCGGGCGAAGCCGGCGGCGCGCTCGCGCACGCCCGTCCGCCCGCGCTCGCCGCGCCGCTCGCCGCGGCGCGACGCGCGCGCGCCTGCTCCATCAGCTCGGCGAAGCCCGTGCTCGTCGACCGCCGAGGCCCTGCTCGGCCAGCAGCTCCTTGGTCAGCTCGAACGGGAAGCCGAAGGTGTCGTGCAGGCGGAAGGCCTCCTCGGCCGAGATCGGCCTGCGCGCCGTCGGCGCGGGCGCGTTCCGATCAGGTCGGCCAGCAGCCGCTCGCCCTGCTCGAGCGTGCGGCCGAAGCCCTCCTCCTCGGCCGCGGCCCAGCGCATGATCGTGTCGCGCTCCTCGTGCAGCTGCGGGTAGGCGCTCGCCCATCTTGTCGATGACCACCTGGCAGCAGGTCGGGCAGGAAGCCGTCGTCGATGCCCGAGCACGCGGCCCTGCTGGATGGCGCGGCGCATGATCCGGCGCAGGATGTAGCCGCGGTCCTCGTTCGAGGGCACCACGCCGTCGGCCATCAGGAAGGTGGCGCCGCGGCCGTGGTCGGCCAGGATGCGCAGCGCGCGGGTGGTGGCGAAGTCGTCTGCCCGTAGCTGCGCCCCGACCGCTGCTCGCCGAACTCGATCAGCGGCGCGAACATGATCGGTCTCGAACACCGACGGGACGTCCTGCAGGATCGCCGCCATCCGGTCCAGGCCCAGGCCGGTGTCGATGTTCTGCTGCGGCAGCTCGGTGAGCGAGCCGTCGGCGTGCAGCTCGTACTGCATGAAGACGCAGGTTCCAGTACTCCAGGAAGCGCTCGGTGTCGTCGCCCGGGCGGTCGTCGGCGCCGCCGAAGTCCAGGCCACGGTCCAGGTACAGCTCCGAGCACGGCCCGCACGGGCCGGTCGGGCCCGACTGCCAGAAGTTGTCCTCCACGCCCGAGGCGCACGATGCGCTCGTCGGGCACGCCGATGGCCCGCCAGCACTCGATCGCCTCCTCGTCGGGCCCGACGCCCAGCTCCTCGTCGCCGCCGAAGACGGTGATCCAGATCTGGTCCGGGGTCGAAGCCGAAGCCCTGCGTGGACAGCTCCCACGCGAACTCGGCGGCGCCCTGCTTGAAGTAGTCGCCGACCGAGAAGTTGCCGAGCATCTCGAAGAACGTCAGGTGCCGGGCCGTCATGCCCACGTTCTCGATGTCGGTGGTCCGGAAGCACCTTCTGGCAGGAGGTCAGCCGCGGCGACGGCGGCTCCTCCTCGCCGCGGAAGTAGGGCTTGAACGGCTGCATGCCCGCCGTGGTCAGCAGCACGGTCGGATCGTAGGCTCGCCGGCACCAGCGACGCCGACGGCATCCGCCTGTGCCCGCGCTCCTCGAAGAACGCCAGGTAGCGCTCTCGGATCTCCGCCGACTGCATCTCCAGCAGTCTAGGTCTCAGCCGCCGCAACGGGTCTGCGGCGCTACCTCGGTAAACATGCTCTGCATATCGGGGATCAGCCCACCCAAACGTGTGCCCGCACTGCAGCCTTGGGCCCGTGAAGCTGCGCAGTTAGCCATAGAGTCGATGGCTTGGTCAACAAGCAGCCGAACATGACCAGGTAATGCTGCTGGCTCCGCAATTGGTAGGGGAGGCTCGCGCGCGACGCCAGCGCAAGATGGATCGGCGCGAGCGGGTCGTGGAAGGCACGTCCGCGATCCTGTTCCTGGCCGTGGCGATAGCGATCGCGGCATTGGTGGATTCGCCGCGTGAGGTCGACCCCGTTCTGATCGCCGCCCTGGTGCTCGGGTACGCGGCGGTATCGCGCGTGCGCTTCGAGTTCTCCGACGTGTACGTCTCCGCGGAGCAGCTCGTGTTCATCGTGATGATCGCGCTGCTGCCGATCCAGCTGGTGCCGCTGCTGGTCGTGCGTCGCCGGCTTCGTGTCGGTGCTGCCGGAGATCGCAGCGGGCACGTGGCACCGCCAGCGCGCACTCCACGTGTTCAGCGAATCGTGGTTCACCGTCGGGCCGGTCATCGTGATCGCCCTCTTCGCGCCGGGATCGGTCGTCGCTAGCGACTGGGAGCTCTATGCCGCCGCGTTCGCGGCCGAGGTGGTGTTCGACATCGGCGGCGCCCTGGTCCGCGAGACCTTCCGCACCCGCACCCCGCTGGTCGAGTTCCTTCGCTCTTCCCTGGGCACCGTCCAGATCGACGCGATCCTGACCCCGGTCGCGTTCGTGATCGCGCTCGAGGCCGTCGACGTCCCCTTGGTGCTCCTGGCCATCGTCCCGCTGGTCTGGCTGCTGCGCGTGTTCTCACAGGAGCGGCGCGAGCGCTACACAACCACCCTCGAGCTCAACCGCGCCTACCGCGGCACCGTGATGTTGCTGGCCGATGTGGTGGAGTCCGACGACGGCTACACCGGCGAGCACTCGCGCTCGGTCGTCGAGCTTGTCCAAGCCGTGACCGACCACCTCGAGGTCGACCGAGGGCACCCGCCAGGAGATGGAGTTCGCCGCCCTCCTGCACGACGTGGGCAAGATCTCGATTCCCAAGGAGATCCTGAACAAGCCGGCCAAGCTGACCGCCGAGGAGTTCGAGCTGATGAAGACCCACACCGTCGAGGGCCAGTTCCTGCTGGACCGTGTCGGCGGCCTGCTGGGCCGGATCGGCGAGGTCGTGCGCTCGTGCCACGAGCGCTGGGACGGGCAGGGCTACCCCGACGGGCTGGCCGGGGAGAAGATCCCTCTGGCCTCCCGCATCGTCTTCGTCTGCGACGCCTACAACGCCATGACCACGGACCGCCCCTACCGGCGGGCCATGAGCACCGAAGAGGCGCTGAGCGAGCTAAAGACCAACTCGGGGACGCAGTTCGACCCCACGATCGTTGCGGCTCTGCTCGAGGTCGTCCAGGATGCCGAGCCAGAGAGCCGTGCCGCCGACGACATGCGCCTGCTGCTGTCCGAGGTGCGCCTGGGCGACCGGGTCACCGCCACCTGAGCCGGGCGCGGGAACGGCAACGGTCCGCGCCAGCGGCGTCGCGAGCCAGTGGCCCCTGAGCACCGCGAATGCGATCGCTGCCAGCAGGATCTCCCAGGCGCCGGTCGCCGCCATCAGCTCGCGCGGGCTGAGCACGGCCGTCAGCGCACCGCCGGCCAGGAGCGCAACCACCATCGCCCACGAGGTCATCGTGTCGGTCAGGGCGAACGTCCGCCCCTGGAACTCCTCGGGGACCTCGGATTGCACCAGCAGGCGCTGGTGGGTCACGAACAGGCCGTTGCCAAAGCCCCCGAGGCCGAACGCCACCAGCGCGATGCCCAGGCCTGGGGACACCGCGGTGAACAGACCGCCCAGGCCGGTCAGGAACACGCCCTGGACGAAGCGTCGCTTGAGCAGGTCGGCTGAGCCGCCGCCGGCACCGGCCAGCGAGCCGGCCAGGAACCCGACGCCGAGGACGGCCACCAGCGCCGAGTAGCCCGAATCGCCGGCGTTCAGGGCCTCCTCGGCGAACGGGAGCTCGATGACGTTGAAGATGCCGCCCGACAACATCGACCCGGCCATCAGCCCGACCAGGATCGCGATCGGGCGCATGCGCATGACCGCCTGGATGCCGCGCCGGGTATCGGCGAGCAGCGACTCCCGCTCCTCGCCCTCCTGGGCCGGGGGACGCGCGGGGCCGAAGTTCAGCCGGCCGAGCACGAGCGCGGACACCACGAACGTGGCGCCGTTGGCCAGCAACAGGCTGTCTGCGCTGCCCAGCACCAGAACGCCCGCCGCCAGAGCAGGCCCCAGTGTGTAGCCCGCATCCGTGACGGCGCCGTAGGCCGAAGTCGTGGCAGGCACCCGTTCCGAGGCCACCAGGCCGGGTATGGCGGCCAGCATCGACGGCCGGAACAGCGCGCTGCCGGCGCCGGCGACCAGGGCCAGCGCCAGAGTGGCCTCGAAGCTCCCGACCAGAGCGACCCCGATGAACGCGCCCGCCCGCATGAGGTCGGCGCTGACCGCGCAGCGCTTGCGCGACCAGCGATCGGCCGCGGCCCCGTAGATCGGACCGAACAGCATCGACGGCAGGAACTCCGCCAGCAGGATCAGGCTGATGGCCCAGGGCGACCGCCAGCGGTCGTAGGCCACCAGGAGCAGCGCCACGTAGCCCGCTCCGGTGCCGAGCGAAGACTGAGCCACCGCGGCAAGCATCAGGCGCGCTCGCGGTTCCATACGAAGCATCGAGAGCGTCTTGTTCATGTGGCGACCCCGGCAACCGGTTCACGGCGAGCTTAGACGCGAAAAGGGCCACATCCCACCGGGACGCGGCCCTTTTTCGCCTTCAAACGACTTAGCTGCGCCTCGGCATTGAAGGCTCCCTTCGAAAGCGTTAACCGGTCTCTAAACCTCACTCTTATGCACAGGAAGCAGCCCCCTAACCCGTGCACTCGTCGACACCTTGGCATAGCTCGTGTCTTTGCGCCACCTTTACGCAAGAACCCGTGCAGAGGGCAGGAGGCCCCCACAGGGCACCGACGCCGCGACTGCAGAGGTACGGCGCTAGGCCGCGGTTGGTAGCTCGCCGCCCGCGGACTGCGGGCTGGCGTCCGAACGCTCGGCGGAGGCGATCTCGCTCTCCGTGACGTTCAGCGGGTGGTGGCATGCCGCCAGGTGTCCGTCGGCGTACCGGGTCAGCGGTGGCTCGACGGTCTTGCAGACATCCGTGGCGCGCGGGCAGCGGGGGTGGAACACGCAGCCGGACGGCGGGTTGATCGGGTTCGGCGGCTCGCCGCTGACCAGCCGGCGCTTACGCGTGCGATTCTCACGCGGGTCGGGGATCGGTATCGCCGCCAGCAGCGCGTCGGTGTACGGGTGGATCGGCTTGGAGTAGAGCGCCTCCGACGGCGAGAGCTCCATGAGCTTGCCCAGGTACATGACCGCGATCCGGTCGGACACGTGGCGCACGACGCTGAGGTCGTGGGCCACGAACAGGTAGGCCAGCTTGAACTGGTCCTGCAGGTCGTCCAGCAGGTTCACGATCTGGGCCTGCACCGAGACGTCCAGCGCGGAGACCGGCTCGTCGAGCACGATCATGCGCGGCTGGAGCGCCAGCGCGCGGGCGATGCCGATGCGCTGGCGCTGGCCGCCCGAGAACTCGTGCGGGAAGCGGCGTGCATGCTCGGGCGCCAGCCCGACGCGCTCGAGCAGATCCCCCACCTGGGTCTCGGCGTCCTCGCGCGAGGTGCCGTGCAGGCGCAGCGGCGCCGCCACCAGCTGGCGCACGGTCTTGCGTGGGTTCAGCGAGGCGAAGGGGTCCTGGAAGACCATCTGCATGTCGCGCCGCAGCGGCCGCAGCTGGCTGCGCCCGGCGTCGGTGATGTCGGTGCCGTCGAAGCGGATCTGGCCCGCCGTCGGGCGCAGCAGCCGCATCAGCGTCCGCGCCAGCGTGGTCTTGCCGCAGCCCGATTCGCCGACCAGGCCGACCGTTTCGCCCTCGTGCAGCTTGAAGCTGATGTCGTCGACGGCCTTCACGCGCGCGACCTCGCGACGGAACACGATTCCCTCGCGGACCGGGAAGTGCTGGCGCAGGTGGTCGACCTCCAGCAGCGGCTTGGCCCCGTTGCCGTCGCTCACGCCACCGTCTCCGGCGCGCTGAGCCCGATCTGACCCTCGACCACGCGCAGCTCGCGCTTGGCGTCGCCATCCAGCCAACAGCGATCGGTGTGTCCGGGCGTGCGTCCGCCGCGATGCTCCAGGCCGGGTGTCTGCTCGCACTTGCCGAACGCGTGCGGGCAGCGGGGCGCGAAGTGGCAGCCCTTGGGCCGGTGGGCCAGCGACGGCGGCAGGCCCGCGATGGCCGGCAGGCGCTCCGGCCGGTCGCGATCAACCCGGGCGATCGAGCCCAGCAAACCCCAGGTGTACGGGTGCTGGGGGTCGTAGAAGATCTCGTCCAGCGTGCCCTGTTCCACGATCCGGCCCGCGTACATGACCGCCACCCGGTCGGCCACGTCGGCAACGACGCCAAGGTCGTGCGTCACCAGGATCACGGCGGCGCCGGTCTCGTCGCGCAGCGCGCGGATCCGGTCCAGGATCTGGGCCTGGATGGTCACGTCAAGCGCCGTGGTCGGCTCATCGGCGATCAGCAGCTTGGGATCGCACGACAGCGCCAGCGCGATCATGACCCGCTGGCGCATGCCGCCGGAGAACTCGTGTGGGTAGGCGTCCACACGGTCACGGGCGCGCGGGATCCCGACACGCTCGAGCAGCTCGATGACCCGCTCGCGCGCCTCGGTCTGGCCGATGTCCATGTGCACCAGGATCTGCTCCTCGATCTGGTGGCCGATCTTCTGCACCGGGTTCAGCGAGGTCATCGGATCCTGGAAGATCATCGCGATCTCGGCGCCGCGAACCTTGCGCAGGGTCTCGTCGTCGGCGCCGACCAGTTCGGTGTCCCGGTACATCGCCCGGCCTTCGAAACGCGCGTTGGGAGAGCGGGTCAGACCCATCAGCGTCATCGCGGTCACCGACTTGCCTGAGCCCGACTCGCCGACCACGGCCAGGATCTCGCCCGGCGCCAGCTCCAGCGAGACCCCGTCGACGGCCTGAACCGAGCCCTCCTCGGTCACGAACGACACCGCCAGGTCCTGGATCGACAGCAGCTGCTCGCTCATGTGAGCCGGATCCTGGGGTCGAGCGCCGCGTAGATGATGTCAACGACGGTGTTCAGGAAGACGATGAAGAAGGCGCCGAAGAGCGTGATCATCACGAGCGCCGACTGGTCCAGGCTCTGCACCGACTCGCGCGCGTACTGGCCCACGCCCTGGAGGTCGAAGACGGTCTCGGTCAGGATCGCCCCGCCCCCGAGCACGGCTCCGAAGTCCAGGCCCCAGAGCGTGACGATCGGGATCATCGAGTTGCGCAGCACGTGGCGCAGGATCACCTGGCGCTCGGAGAGGCCCTTGGCGCGGGCCGTGCGCACGTAGTCGTCGTTGAGGGTGTCCAGCACGTTGGACCGCAGGACCCGTGAGTAGACGCCGATGAACAGCAGCGAGAGCGCCGTCCAGGGCATCAGCAGGTGGTTGAACCACTGCCACGGCGACTCCGCGAACGGGACGTATCCGCCGTTGGGGAAGATGCCCCACTTGAAGCCCAGGAAGTAGTTCATCAGCGCCCCGACCCAGAACACCGGCATCGACACACCGATCAGGGCCAGCACGGTGAGCAGACGATCGGAGAACTGACCGGCGCGTAAGGCCGTGAACAGGCCGAGCAGCACGGCCATGAACATCCACAGCAGCGCGGCCCCGACGGCCAGGCAGAAAGTGCGCGGAAGCCCCTTCTTGATCTCGTCGAAGACGTTCAGCCGCGTGGTGTAGGAGATCAGGCTGCCGTTGAAGACCTTGCCCATCAGCGTCACGTACTGGGTCGGCTTGGACTTGTCGAAGCCGAAGTCCTTGCGGATGGCCGCGATCTGCTCGTTCGTGGCGTTGCGGCCGGCCAGGCGAACCGCGGGGTCGCCGCCGGGGATCAGGTTGAAGATGCCGAAGGTGAGGACCGAGATGGCGAACAGCACCAGCACCAGGGCGATCATCCGGCGGACGATGAAGCGCGCCATCTGGCTAGTGCTCCACGCGGATCTTGGCCCGCGGGTCGAAGGCGTCGCGCACCCCGTCGCCGAACACGTTCAGCCCGAGCACGGTGACCACGAGCATGAGGCCCGGCACGATCGTCTGGTGGGGAGCTGAGGTGATGGTCTCGATGCCTTCGGCGATCATGGTTCCCCAGGAGGTCTCCGGGGCCCGCACGCCCGCCCCCACGAACGACAGCGCGGCCTCGAGCAGGATCGCGTTGGCGACCGCAAGCGGCAGGAACACGATGATCGTGGACGTCAGGTTGGGCAGGATCTCGCTGAACATGATCCGCAGCGGGCCGGCCCCCTGGGCCTCGGCTGCCTCGACGAACTCCTTCTGGCGCAGCGCCAGCACCTGCCCCCTGATCGGGCGCGCGAGGTAGGGCACGTACACGAAGCCGATGATCAGGATCGGGATCAGCTTGGAATCCTCGGCCAGCGTCAACGGCCCGAGCTTGAGCCCGTTCACGCCCAGGGCGGTGCCCAGTGCGACGCCAAGCAGGATCACGGGAAATGCCCACAGCACGTCCATCGAGCGCGAGATCACCGAGTCGATGATGCCGCCGAAGAACCCGGACACGATGCCCAGGAACACCGACAGCAGCGACGTGATCAGCGCGGCCGCGATGCCGATGAGCAGCGAGTTGCGCCCGCCGTAGAGCAGCCGCACCGCGGTGTCGCGGCCGTTTGCGTCGGCGCCCAGGAAGTACGCGCCCTGGTAGGTCGGCCCGATCGGCACCCCGTCGGGTGAGACCACGTTCTTCTTCTTGCCGTCGACCGTGACCGTGCCGATCTCGTTGTTTTCCTTCGGGCCACGCTTGGCCACGTCGTTGGCCCAGATCGGAGCGGCCAGGCAGATGGCCACGACAACGAAGAACAGACCCAGGAAGGCCAGCGCCACCTTGTTGCGGCGCAGCCGGCGGCCGGCGATCCGCCACGGGCCCTGTGCCCGTGGCGCGGCGCCGTGCACGATCTGCTCCTCGTGCGCGACCTCGGCCAGCGAATCGGCCGAGAGCTCCGTGCCCGAGGCGTCGCGGCGATCCACCGCCACCCCGCTACCGGTCCTGGAGGGCCGGACGTGCCGGCGGGCGCCGAGTGGCGCCCGCCGGGGTCGAGCTGTCCGCTACTTCAGGCAGAACTGGGTCCAGTCGTTCTTGTAGACCGGATGGACGCCGGCGCAGTTCTTGAAGTCCATCCGCTCGGAGAAGAACGAGGTCGCCTTCTCGTAGCCGTAGGGCACGATGTAGGCCTTGTCCTTGACCACGTACTCGTCCAGGGCGCCCCAGTCGGGGGCGGCCTTCTCGAGGTCGGGCTCCTGGACCAGGTCCTCAGCCTTCTTGTTCAGCGTCGCGTCGTTCACGAACCCCTGGTTGCTGGTCGGGGTGGACTGCAGCGAGTCCCCGGTCAGCAGCGGCTGGAAGAAGTCAGCCGGGTGCGGGAAGTCCTGGTACCAGTCGGTGAAGCCGGTCTGGGCCTTCGTCGACTTGGTGCCGATGCGGTCGAAGTAAACCTGCTGGTCCAGCGTCTTGATCTTCGTCTTGTAGCCGATGCTCTCCAGGGCGCCGGCGTAGTAGACGGCGATCTTGTCGCGCGGTGACTTGTTGTTGGTCCAGACCGTGACCTCCTGGCCCTTCGTGCCGGACTTCTCGACCAACTGCTTGGCCTTCTTGATGTCGGCGGGCCCATTCGGGTCGCCGTAGGGGCACTTGTAGTCCTTGTAGCCGACCAGATCGGGCGGCAGGAACGTGCAGCCCGGCTCCAGCCGGCCGCCGAAGACGCGCACCAGCGCCCGCGAGTCGATGGCGTAGTTCACGGCCTGCCGGGCCTCGAGCTTGTTGAAGGGCGGCAGCGTGACGTTCAGGAAGAAGTAGTACGTGTTCGGCGGATTGGCGTCCTCGCGGATGCGGTCCTTGTACTTCTGGCGCACCTGCGGGAGCAGGTTGCCCGACGGATCCTCGGTGGTGAAGTCGAGCTTGCCGCTGATCACGTCCTGGGTCTGGCGCTCGACGCTGTCCGAAACCTCACCGTTGATCTTGTCGACCTTGCCCTTCTCGACTCCGGGCACGTTGAAGTTCTTGTTCTTGGTCAGGACGAACTTCTTGCTGGGGTCGACGACCTTGATCGTGTACGGCCCCGAGCCGATCGGCGGGTTCTTCGTCATGTCCTTGATCGGCGAGCTGGACGCCTTGACCGGCGCCGCGTAGGCCACCGACTGGGCGAAGGTGAACTTGCCGTCGGGCGCCTTGAGGTTGACCACGATCTTGCCGGTCTTGTCGTCGGTCTCGATGCCCTTGATGTCGTTGGACGCCTTGGGGTCCTTCTGGAACTCCGCGGCGCCGACGATGCCGGTGAAGAACGAGCTGTAGGGGCCCTTCTGGCCGACCACGCGCTTGATCGCGTGCTCGTAGTCGCTGGCCTTGACCGGCGAGCCGTCGGAGAAGTTGATGCCGTCCTTGAGCTGGTAGGTGTACGTCTTGCCGCCGTTGGTGACCTTGGGCAGGTCGGCCAGGCCGGGCACGACCTCGCCACCGGCCTTGCCCTCCTTGGGCGCGTACTTGGTCAACGGGATGTAGACAGGCGACAGCGCCTGGCTGGCCTGGACCGTCTGGAACAGGGCCGGGTCGTAGGAGTCCGGGCCGACCGTGCCGATGTTGATGGTGCCTCCGCTCTTGCCAGAGCCACCTCCGGACGAGTCATCGCTACCCCCTCCGCAGGCCGTGACGCCGAACACCGCCACAGCGGTTCCGGCTGCAACTGCAAGAACATTTCGCACCTTCGTCATTAGCCCGTTTCCCTCCGGTCCTAGTGGCGTCCACCCGACGGCGCGGTAAGTTACTCCTTTTGCGCCAAAGCGTGTCCTCAGGACAGGCACAGGCTCGAGAAGTCGAGCCCGTAGACGGGGTGGAAGCGCAGGCACCCGTCGGCATCGAGGCGTTCGGAGAGCAGCACCCCGGTCGTGGTCAGGCCGAACGGGGCGATCAGCGCGCTGGTCACGACCTCGCGGTCGATCAGCGCCCAACGCGGGTCCTTCGGCTTGGAGGAGTCGTCGCGCTCGAGCGCACCCACGTCGCTACGGACGCCCGCGTCGTCCACGACGCTCAGATAGGGCGCCGGGAGCGGCAGCTTCGGGTCGGTGCGCGCGAAGCGCAGCTGCGCGCGCTCGCGCTCGCGCGGCGTCCTGGCCCGCCGGGCGCGCAGGCCGATCTTGCGCAGCGTCCGCACCCCGTAGCCGGCCAGGGCGCCGGCGTACGGCCCGTCGCCTCCGTCCACAAGGACGCGCGCGTCGCGCTCGCGCGAGCCGCGCACCAGGCGCTCGGCACGCACCAGGTCGGAATCGCCCTGGCGCGAGCCGTAGGGGCACGGGTCCAGGGCCACGTAGCCGGGTACCTGCGGGGGGATCGCATTGCAGGTCGGGGCAAGGAAGCCTTCCTGGAGCCGGCTCAGCGCACGCAGGTCCAGCGCGAAGCTGACCGCGCGGCGCGCGTCCTGGTCGCTGAAGGGCGCCGATGCCAGGTCGAACGCGATGTAACGGGCGGTCAGCGTCGCGTACTCGCGGTAGCGCGACTTGAACTCCGAGCGGATCTCAGGAAGCCGGCGGGCGGGCGGCTCGCCCTGGGTCACGTCCAGGGTGCCCGCGAGCGTCTGGGTGGTGCGCGACGGTGCGGTCTCGGACCACCGCGCCCGCGACCGAGTCGACCCTGCCCGCGGGCACGCCCGGCAGGCGGAAGTCGCGCACACGGGTCAGCACGTAGGCCCGCCCGCGCGCCGCGCCTTCCAGCCGGTAGGGCCCGACCCCCGCCGGCGGTGTGCGCGAGAGGTCGCGCGTCGCCGTTCCCGGCGGCAGCGGCGAAGTCCAGAGGGTGGTCAGCAGGTCGGGAAAGCCCGGATCCGGCGCCGTCAGCTCAACCCGCACGGTGCGAGTGCGCTCGTTGACCGTGATGCCGGAGATGCCGCGCCGCGGCCGCGGGTCGGCCGCGTAGGCGGCCACGCCGCGGATGCCGCCGAGCTGGCGCCGCGCGCGCGGGTTGAGCACCACGGACCGCGCGACCGCCCGCTCGAAGTCGGCGGCCAGCACGGGCCGGCCGTCGGAATAGGCCAGGTCCTTGCGCAGCCGGAAGCGGAAGGCCGTGGCCCCCGCCAGCGACTCTGGATCGGACTCGGCCAGCCCGGGCACGATCTGGGTGCCCTGGGGCCCGCCGACCCGGCG
The DNA here is from genome assembly GCA_963750365.1 of uncultured Solirubrobacterales bacterium. Classification (GTDB taxonomy): domain Bacteria; phylum Actinomycetota; class Thermoleophilia; order Solirubrobacterales; family Thermoleophilaceae; genus JAAYBF01. Next base: position 724,895 of record CAVVQE010000002.1, on the reverse strand, counting down.
GTAGGTCATCGGCGGGGTGTACGCCAGCCACAGGGCCTGGCGCGCCTCGTCCGATGCCGCCAGCGCCGGGTCGAGCGAGCCCGGCTGCTCGGCCAGGCCCACCAGCAGGCTGCCGCCTTGGCGCGCGTCACCGCGGCTGCCGGTGATCTTCGAGTCGCATCCGGCCAATGCCGTGGCGACGCACAGGAGAGTGATGCAGGCCTTCACTGCAGTTCGTCGCGCATCGCGCCAAGCGCCTTGCGGATCAGGCGCGATACGTGCATCTGCGAGAGCCCGACGCGCTCGGCGATCTGGGTCTGTGGCAGCCCCTCCTCGAATCGCATGCGCAGGATCTCCTGCTCACGCACGGGCAGGTGGGCCAGCGCGGGCGCCAGCGAGACGCGGTCCTCGCTGCGCGAGAACTCCTCGTCGAGGTCGCCCAGGCTCTCCATCGGGTCCGACTCCTCCTCGCCTCCGGGGCCCGTGGACAGCGACAGGGTCGTGTAGGCCGTCCCGACCTCGAGCGCCTCCAGCACCTCCTCGGGCGTCGTCCCCAGCTCGAGCGCGATCTCGGCGACGCTCGGTGATCGTCCCAGGCGGGAGGTCAGCCGGTCGATGGTGGCCGACATGCGCGCGTTCAGCTCCTGGAGCGCGCGTGGGACCCGGATCGCCCAGCCCTTGTCGCGGAAGTGGCGCTTGATCTCGCCCACGACCGTCGGCGTGGCGTAGGTGGCCAGCGACACCTCGCGCCCCAGCTCGAAGCGGTCGATGGCCTTGATCAGCCCGATCGCCCCGACCTGCTCGATGTCCTCCAGCGATTCGCCGCGGCCCGAGTAGCGCCGGGCCAGCGAGCGCACGAGCGGGAGGTGGCGCTGGACCAGGCGCTCGCGGGCGGAGTCGTCGCCGTCCTCGTGCAGCCTGCGCAGCAGCTCGCGGTCGATCTCGCGCGCCCGCGCACGAGCGGTGTCTGCCTCCCTCACCTGGCCACCAGCTTCACCAGCCGGATGAACAGCCTGCCGTCAGCAGCCTCCTCTACCCCATAGGAGTCGACCACGGTGTCCAGCACGCCGGCCAGGCTGAGCGCCCCGTGCTCGTGCTCGCGCTGGAGCGCGTCGGCCAGGCCGCGCTCGTGAAGCGGGCCCACGCGGACGCGGACGCGGCCGGGCGAGAGCGCGAAGTCGATGGTCAGGCGCTCCTGCCCGCCGGACTCTGCGTACAGCCGCTCGATGGCCAGCTGCAGGTCGTCCATCTCCTCGAAGCCCAGGTCGGCCCCGGCGGCGATGCCGCCGACGATCAGGCGAACCACAGAGCCGAAGTCCCCGTCCAGCGGGGCCTCGAGCACGATCCGGTCAGGCATGACCACCAGCCGTCATGGTGCCCCACCCTACGACCAGATCGCCGTCCATCAGGCACGCCGTCTGTCCGGGCGCCGGGCGCACCACCTCGCGCGCCAGCCCGACGCGCACCCGCTCGTGCGGCCCGGCGGCCAGCTCGGGCAGCGTGCAGGGCACGGCGGGCGCGTGGTAGCGCATGCGTACCGCGGCCGCCCGCCGCCCGGGCCGGTGCAGCGCGGCGGGCCGCAGCAGCAGCTCGCGCGAACCCAGTTGTGCCCGCGGGCCGACCACCACGCGGTTCGCAGCGGCGTCCTTGCCCAGCACGTACAACGGCTCCGGGCCGGCCACGCCGATCCCCCTTCGCTGGCCGACCGTGAAGCGGTGGTGGCCGTCGTGGCGCCCGAGCACGGTGCCGGCCCTGTCCACGATCTCGCCGCCGCCCTCGGCGGCCGCGACGCGCGCCCCGCCGTGCCGGCGCATGAAGTCGCCGGCGCCGCTGCCGGCCAGGAAGCACAGGTCCTGGCTCTCGGGCTTGCGTGCCACCGGCAGGCCGGCGGCGGCGGCCAGCTCGCGCACGCGTGGCTTTGCCAGCTCGCCGAGCGGGAAGCGCAGGCGGGCGAGCTCGTGGCCGGTCAACCGGGCCAGCACGTAGCTCTGGTCCTTCGCCGGATCGGCGCCGGCGCGCACCAGCGGCCCGGCGTCGTCGCCGGCGATGCGGGCGTAGTGCCCGGTGGCCAGCCGAGCGGCGCCCAGGCCGGCCGCCAGCGCAAGCATGGCGTCGAAGCGCACCATGCCGTTGCAGCGCACGCACGGGTTGGGCGTGCTGCCGCCCGCGTAGCCGTCCAGGAAGTCGTCGACCACGTCGGCGCGGAAGCGCTCGCGCAGGTCCAGGGTGAAGTGCGGGATCCCCATCCGGTGTGCCAGCGCGCGGGCGCCGGTGACCGCCTGGGGCGAGCAGCAGCTCTTCTCACCATCGGTGCCGGGATCGGACCACAGCTCCAGCGTCACGGCCACGACCTGTCTCGCCGGCGTCCAGGGCCAGCTGGGCCGCCGCAGCGCTGTCGACTCCCCCGCTCATGGCCACCAGCGTCCGCTGCGCGCTGGGGCGAAGGGCTACCGCCCCATCGCGAGCGGCCATTCCCAGCGCGCGGTGCAGCGCGTCGGCCGCCAGCTCTGCGGCGTGGGACGCCGCCGGCGACAACCCACCCAGCTCGCCGGCCACCGTGGCGGGCGAGACTGCCGCCGCCTCGAGGACGCCCGCGCCCTCGACAAGCTGCACGACCGCGCTGCCGGCGGCACGGGCGGCGGCACAGCCGTGCGCCTGGAAGCCGGCCGCGACGACCCGGTCGCCCAAGACCTCCACCGAGACGCGGATCAGGTCGCCGCACGCCGCGCCTCCGGCCGCGCCCGTGTGCGGCGAGCGCGACAGCGCGCCCAGGCCGTGCGGAAACGCCAGATGGTCCGCGAGCGCCGACTCCTCTGTGGCAGGTGGGGCCATTGGCGCAGGATACGAAGGGATTGGCCCCAACTTGCCGCTACCGGCCACGGGTTGGGCCTGCATTAGCAAGCGTGGGTGTCCTCCGGAGCGAACCTGGCGGCAAAACGCCTGGCGCGGTCCGAGTCAGACTCCCATCCCGTTCGAGTTGGCTCAACATGGTGAGCCGGCTGACGGACAAGTTCGAGCCTGCGCAGAACGTAGCAGCGCTAGCGGCCCTCGTGGCCGATCAGCTTGAGCCCCAGCTCCCGCAGCTGGGCGTCGTCGACCGGCGCCGGCCCGCCCGTCAGCGGGTCGAAGCCGCTGGCGGTCTTGGGGAAGGCGATCACGTCGCGGATGGTTTCGCGGCCCGCCAGAAGCGCCACGATCCGGTCGATGCCGAAGGCCACGCCGCCATGCGGTGGCGCGCCGTAGGTCAGCGCGTCCAGCAGGAAGCCGAAGCGCTCGCGCGCCTCGGACTCGGACAGGCCCAGCACCGCGAACACCTTGCGCTGCAGCTCGGGGGTGTTGATGCGGATCGAGCCGCCGCCGATCTCCGCGCCGTTCCAGACCATGTCGTACGCCCGGCTGCGCCACGTACCGGGATCGGCATCCAGATCACCGGCGGGTGCGGTGAACGGATGGTGCATCGGGTCCCAGCGCCGCTCGCCCTCGTCCCACTCGAACATCGGGAAGTCCACAACCCACAGGAAGTCGTCGCGCTCCTCGGGGACGCCGACCTGTAGCCGTAGGTCACCGAGCACCCGCGCCGCGATGGCGGCGCTGTCGGCCACCACGAAGATGGCGTCGCCCGGGCTGGCGCCGGTGGCCTCGATCAGGCCGGCGATCTCGTCCTCGGACAGGAACTTGGCCACCGGCGAGCGCCACTGCCCGGGCTCGACCACGCCCCACACCAGCCCCTTCGCGCCGAAGCGCTGCGCGCGCTCGGTCAGCTCGTCGAAGTGCTTGCGCGTGAACATGTTCTCGGTGCGGTGCTCGCCGGACGGCGCCGCGAAGCCACGCACCACGCCCCCGGACGCCAGCGCGCCGCTGAACACCTTGAACTCCGACGAGCCGAACACCTCTCCCAGGTCGGCGATCTCGAACGGGATGCGGCGGTCGGGCCGGTCGCTGCCGTAGCGCAGCATGGCCTCGTCGTAGCCCATCCGCTCTACCGGGTCCGGCACCTGGACGTCGCCGAGCGCCAGCACCTCACGCATCAGCGGGTCGATCGTGGCGATCACATCGTCCTCGTCGACGAACGCCAGCTCCACGTCCAGCTGGGTGAACTCGGGCAGGCGGTCCGCCCGCGAGGACTCGTCGCGAAAGCAGCGGGCGATCTGGTAGTAGCGCTCGAAGCCGCCGATCATCAGAAGCTGCTTGAAGATCTGCGGCGACTGCGGGAGCGCGTACAACGAGCCGGGCGCCACGCGGCTGGGCACCAGGAAGTCGCGCGCGCCCTCGGGCGTGGAGCGCGTGAGCACCGGCGTCTCGATGTCCAGGAAGCCGCGATCGTCGAGATGACGGCGGATGGCCGACACCACCCGGTGGCGCAGCGCGATGGCGCTGGCCATGCGCTCCTTGCGCAGGTCCAGATAGCGGTACTGCAGGCGCAGCTCCTCGGACACCGGGTCGTCCTCGTCGATCTGGAACGGCGGCGTCTCGGCGCTGGCCAGCAGGTCGAAAGACTCCACGTTCAGCTCCACGGTGCCGGTCGGTAGGTCGGGGTTGACCGCGCCCTGCTCGCGCTCGAGCAGTGTGCCGGTGGCCGAGATCACGTGCTCGGGGCGGAGCCGGTGGGCGGCAGCGTGGGCGTCCGGGAACTCGTCGGGGCGGAACACCAGCTGCAGGATGCCCTCGCGGTCGCGCAGGTCGATGAAGATCAGCCCGCCGTGGTCACGCCGGCGATGCACCCAGCCCGCCACGCGCAGCTTGCCGCCCACCTGCTCGGGCGCCACCAGGCCGCACCAGCTGTCGCGGTAGCGGTTGGAGAAGGTGTCGGTCACGGCTCCAGCCCCGTGACCCGCACGGCGATCTCGTCGGCGCCGGCCACGGGCTGCTGCCCGCCGCCGTCCATGTCCTTGAGCTCGATGGCGTCGCCAACGATGGCCACGTGGGTGGCTCCGATGCGCCCGGCCTGCTTGAGCTGGCCCTTCATCGACCGTCCTGCCTGCTCCATCTCGGCCCGCAGGCCCTGGCCGCGCAGCTCCTCGGTGAGCATGAACGCCCTGCGCCGCTGCGCGGCATCGGCGACCGCCACGAACACCACCGGCCACGACACCTCGTCGGCGGGCGCGCCGGCCAGCAGGATGCGCTCGATCCCCGCCGCCCAGCCGACCCCCGGCGTGGGCGGCCCGCCCAGCTGCTCGACCAGGCCGTCGTAGCGCCCGCCGCCGCCGACGCCGCTCTGGGCGCCCAGCGCGGGACTCTCGAACTCGAACACCGTGCGCGTGTAGTAGTCCAGGCCGCGCACCAGCGTCGCGTCCAGCTCGTACCCCTGGCCGGCGTCGTCCAGGAAGGCGCGCACCTCGGCGAAGTGCTCCGCGTCCTCGGCGTCGAGCCGGTCGATGAGCAGCGGCGCCTCGGCCATCACCGCCCGAGTGCCCTGGTGGTCGGAGTCGAACGCGCGCAGCGGGTTGGCGTCGATGCGCGCGCGGACCTCGTCGGACAGCTCGGCCTCGCGCGCGCGCAGGAAGGTGCGCAGCTCCTCGCCGTACGCGGCGCGGGTCTGGGCGTTGCCCAGGCTGGACAGGCGCAGGCGGCTGTCCACGCCGGCGTCCTCCAGCAGCTCGGCCAGCAGCAGGATCAACTCGGCGTCCAGCGAGGGGTCGTCCGAGCCCAGGGCCTCGGCGCCGATCTGGTTGAACTGGCGGTAGCGCCCGGCCTGGGGTGCCTCGTGGCGGAAGAACGGGCCCCAGTAGCGCAGCTTCACCGGCTGGGCCAGCTTGTGCATGCCGTGCTCCACGTAGGCGCGGCAGGCCCCGGCCGTGCCCTCGGGCCGCAGGGTCAGCGAGCGACCGGCCTTGTCCTCGAAGGTGAACATCTCCTTCTGGACGATGTCGGTCGACTGGCCCACCCCGCGCGCGAACACCTCGGTGTCCTCGAAGACCGGCGACTCGAACGGCGCATAGCCGGCACGGCCGAGCAGCTCGTCGCTGCTCTCGCGCAGCGCGGCGCGGCGCTCGCCGTCCCGGCCCAGCACGTCGAAGGTCCCACGCGGGGCCTGCAGCTTCGGGGCCACGCCGCCTACCTCGCCAGCTCGGCCAGGAAGGGGTTCGTGTCGCGCTCGCGGCCCAGCGTCGTCTGGCCCATGTGTCCCGGATGCACGGCCGTCTCGGGGGGCAGCGAATCCACCAGCGTGCGGATCGACTCGAACAGCGTCGGCCAGTCGCCACCGGGCAGGTCCACGCGGCCGACCGAGCCCTGGAACAGCACGTCGCCGGAAAACACGGCCTGCTCCTCGGGGATCGAGTACGTGACGTGCCCGGGACTGTGGCCCGGGGTGAACACCACGTCGATGTCGAAGCCGGCCAGCTGCAGGCGCTCGCCGCCGCTGACCGTGTGCTCCGCGTCCCAGTCCTCGAACGGGCCGAAGCCCGGCCACGGCACGTAGGCGTTGATGTCCGAAAGCACCTGTTTCTCGAGCTCGGGCACCCACACCTCGGCGCCGGTGTCCCGTGCCAGCGGCGCCACCGCCCCGACGTGGTCGAAGTGGGTGTGGGTCAGCAGGATTCCGTCCAGCGTCAGGCCGGCCTCCTCGATCTGCGCCAGCAGCCGCGGCGCCTCCTCGCCCGGGTCCACGATCAGGGCGCGCTCGGAGCCCTGGCGGTTGATCAGGAAGGTGTTCTCCTGCACCGGCCCGACGGTGAACATGCGCACGTCCATGGCCGTTAGCTTCGCTTGCGCTGGCGGAACGTGTAGACGGCGCGATCGGTCAGGTAGCCGAGCGGGATGTAGAGCACGAACATGAACACGGCCAGCAGGGCGCCCTGGATCGGCGCCCGGCCGAACGCGACGATCACCAGCAGCCCGAAGACCGCAGCGGCGATGGCCGCCCGGTTGATCGCGCCCTTCCACGTGGGCGGGCGGTTCAGCCGCTCGGCGCGGCGCTGGCGCGCCAGCTGCTTGGGATCGGCCTTGCCCTTGGCGCCGGCCTTGCCCTTCCCCGCGCCGCCGCTGCGCGCGGGCCGGTCGACGTTGCCGGCCGGGGTGCCGCGGTGCTTGCGCGAGCGCTTCTTCTTGGTCTGAGCCATCAGGAAACTGAGCGTAACGCGTTCTCGAGCAGGTGCCGTGCGGGATCGAAGTCCCGCAACGGAACGTCGGCCGGGAAGCCGTCGAATGCGGCCTGCGGCGCCAGCCCGACCAGCTCGGCCTCGGCCACCGCTGCGCGCGAGCGCACCGCCTCGACGACGGCGGCCAGCGGGGTCGCCCGGTGGTCGTGCACGTTGGTGGAGACCTGAGCGCGGCCGCGCTCGGCCAGCAGCAGGCCGATCGCCCGGACCCCGGGCAGGCCGGCGGGCGCCGACTCGCGGATGGCGGCCGCGATGTCGCGGGCCAGATCCACGTCGTCGCTGTCCAGGTCCACGTTGAACGCCACCAGCGGCGGCCGGGCGGTGGCCAGCACGGCTCCCGCGGTCGGGTGGGCGCGGGCCGGCCCGAAGTCGGGCACCAGCTCGCCGCTCTGCATCCGCTCGGCCAGGGCCTGCGGGCCGCCGCGGCGCAGGTCGGCGCGCTCGCGGTGCTCGGGCCGGGTGGCCAGCTGCCCGTACAGGAACACCGGCAACTCGAGCTCGTCGCCGAGGCGTGCTGCCGCCGTGATGGCCTCGGCGCAGGCGGCGCCCCGGCGGGGGTCGTCCAGGTGGACCACCGGCATCACGTCCAGCGCACCCACGCACGGATGCAGTCCGGTGTGCGAGCGCAGGTCGATCTCTTCGATCGCGGTGGCCGCGGCAGCCACCAGCACGTCCCCCAGCGCCCCCTGGGGCGCCGCGAGCGTGAACACCGAGCGGTTGTGGTCGGCGTCCGCGTGGGTGTCGAGCACCGCTGCGCCGTCGAACGCCGCCCGGAGGCGAGTCAGGCGCGCGCGGTCGCGGCCCTCGCTGAGGTTTGGGACCGCCAGGAGCAGGTCATCCGCGACCGTCACGCCCCGCATCATGACCCGAGCGGATCGAGGCCGGGGTCCGCCGCGAGGGCCGTCGCCACGCGGCCCTCAAGGTGCGACGCGTGCGCGCCGATGCCTAGGCCGTGCGGGGATTGCTCCAGCGCGAGTGCGGATCGATCCGGCAGGCGGCGCTCATCGCTGCCGGAGTTCTCGCCGTGCTGGGCGCGGTGGCCGCGCCGATGGTGCTCAGCCAAGGCCACAACGCCCAGGACGCCAGGGCGCAGGCGCTAGTCGCACGGCTGGCCGGCCACATCGAGGCCTGCCGGGTCAGCGCGAGCAGCTATCGCGACTGCGACGAGCGGTCAGAGGTCGGCGACGACCCGGTCGACTGGGGCGACCGCGCGGGTCAGGCCGGAGTGATCGCCGACCGGTCGGAGGACCAGGCGTTCACCGCGTACGCGGTGTCGGGCAGCGGTACCCGCCTGTACGTGTGGGCCAGCCGCGACAACCACGTGGTCAGGTCCGTGTGCCCTCACGGCTCGGTGGCCCGCCTCAAGCGTGACGACTGCGCCCGGTCCGGCTGGTAAGCCGGGAGCGTATCCTCCAGGGAGCGCGGCTCCGTAGCTCAGTTGGTAAGAGCGCACGACTCATAATCGTGAGGTCCCTGGTTCGAGTCCAGGCGGAGCTATCGCCGGGAGAGCGCGGGCAACGCGTGGATCTTCGCGACTTGACTGCCATATGGGCAGGCAACTCGCGAAAGATCGGCCGGCAACGATCATCGGGTGCCATCCCGATCCGGCCGCCCCGACGTAGTAGGGGTGTGAAGGTCCACGTGCTAGAGCGCGAGCAGCTGCTGCCCCACCCGGTCGAGCGGGTTTTCCCCTTCTTCGCCGAGGCGCGCAACCTGGAGCGCATAACGCCGCCGCTGCTGGGCTTCCAGGTGGTGGGCGACGAGAACGTCGAGATGCGCAGCGGCGCGATCATCCAGTACCGCCTGAGGCTGCACGGGCTGCCGGTCGACTGGCTGACCCGGATCGACGAGTGGGTGCCCGGCGAGCGCTTCGTGGACCAGCAGCTGGCCGGTCCCTACCGCCTCTGGCACCACACCCACACCTTCCAGGCCCGCGGCGACTCCACACTGATGCGCGACACCGTCCGATATGCGATGCCGCTGTGGCCGCTCGGCGAGCTGGCGATGCCGTTGGTGCGGCGCGATCTGGCGCGAATATTCGACTACCGCCGCGACAGCGTGGGGCCGTTGCTGGCCGCCGCGGCTTGACCTCAAGCAAGGTTGAACCTCTAGCCTCGCCGAAATCGTGGCTTCAGAAAGTAAAGTGACAGTGTGAAGGTCTTCCGGAGACTGCTGGGATTCCTACGTCCGTACCGGGTCGGGGTAATCGCTTCGCTGCTGCTGGCGGCCGCTGCCATGGGCACGGGCGTGCTGCTGCCGTTCCTGATCGGGCGCACGATCGACGACATCCGCGGCGGCGGCGACTCGCTGTGGCTGCTTGGCTGGGTGCTGGTGGCCGCGGGGGTGCTGCGCCTGGCCTTCAGCGTTGTGCGCAGGCTGGTGGCCGGCCGCGTTTCGCTGGGCGTCGAGTTCGACCTGCGCAACCTGATGTACCGCCACCTGCAGTCGCTCGAGCTCGGCTTCTTCGACGGCCAGCAGACCGGGCAGCTGATGTCGCGCTCGACGGTGGACCTGCAGTCGGTGCGCTTCTTCCTGGGCTACGGGCTGATCTTCATGATGCAGGCGCTGCTGACCATCCTCATCGCCGCCGCGGTGATGGTGGCGGTCAACCCGATCCTGGCCGCCGTGGCCCTGGCCCCGATGCCGTTGGTCATCTGGGCGGCCGCCCGCTACGGACGCCTGAACCGCCCCGCCGCGCAGGAGGTCCAGCAGCGAATCGCCGAGCTGACCGCCGAGGCCGAGGAGAACGTGGGCGGCGTGCGCGTGGTCAAGGCCTTCGCGCAGGAGCAGCGCCAGGTGCACCGCTTCAACCGAGCGGTCACGCGCGTATTCGACCAGTCGATGGTGTCCACTCGCCTGCGTGCCTTCTACAACCCGTTCATCGGCTTCCTGCCCCAGCTGGGGCTGGCCGCCATCCTGCTGGTGGGCGGGCGCCAGGCCATCAACGGCGCCATCTCGGTCGGCGACTTCGTGGCCTTCTACGGCTACGTGGTCATGCTCACCGGGCCGATGCGCATGCTGGGCGTGTCGTTGGGCATGGCCCAGCGCGCGGTTGCGTCGGGCAATCGCGTGTTCGAGATCCTGGATCGCCAGCCGCAGCTGACCGCGCCTGCCGACGCGCCGCCGCTGCCGGCCGGCGGCGGCCATGTGCGCATGAGCGGCGTCGCGTTCGCCTATGAGGCCCCCGACGGGACACTCTCGCCGGTGCTCGACGGCATCGACCTCGACGTGCCCGCGGGCCGCACCGTGGCGATCGTCGGCGCAACCGGCTCGGGCAAGAGCACGCTGGTCATGCTCATCCCGCGCCTGTACGACGTGACCGCGGGCCGGGTGACCATCGACGGCACCGACGTGCGCGACGTGGACATGGCATCGCTGCGGCATGAGATAGCGCTGGTCTCCGACGACGCCTTCCTGTTCAGCGCCCCGCTGCGCGACAACATCGCCTACGCGCGGCCCGAGGCCAGCGACGAGGAGGTCGAGCAGGCCGCCCGCCGGGCAGGCCTGACCGAGGTGGTGGCCGACCTGCCCGAGGGCTACGACACGCTGGTCGGCGAGCGCGGCCTGACGCTGTCGGGCGGCCAGCGCCAGCGCGTGGCCATCGCCCGCGCGCTGCTGGCGGGGCCGCGTGTGCTGATCCTGGACGACGCCACCTCCAGCGTGGACGCCACGACCGAGAGCCGGATCAAGGAAGCGCTCGCCGAGGTCATGGAGGGGCGCACCACGTTCGTGATCGCCCACCGCATGTCCACGATCTCGCTGGCCGACCACGTGATCGTGCTCGAGGACGGTCGCATCGCCGCGCAGGGCACGCACGACGAGCTGGTCGAGCGCTCCGCGCTGTACCGCGAGATCAGCCAGCGCGGTCTGCCCGACCCCCAGCTGGTGGCCGCCGCCGACGCCGGCCGCAAGGCGGCGGAGCTGTGAGCGCGCGTTCTAACTGGGCCACGGTCCGGTCCGAGCGCGGGCGCGCGCGCCGGCTGGGCAAGGTCCTGGCGCTGCTGCGCCCCTACCGCGGCCGGGTGATCCTGATGTTCGTCGCGCTGCTGGCCGCCACGGCCGCCGCGCTGGCGCCCGCGTACCTGGCCGGCCGGGCCATCGACGCCGGCATCCGCGACAAGGACACGGCGGCGCTGACGTGGATCATGATCGCCTTCCTGGGCGCCGCCGCGGTGAACTTCGGCGCCACCTTCGCCCAGACCTACCTGACCAGCTGGGTGGGTCAGCGGGCGCTGCAGGACCTGCGCCGGCAGATATTCCGCCACCTACAGCGGCTGTCGATCGGCTTCTACTCGCGCAACAAGGCCGGCGTGCTGATCTCGCGCATGACCAACGACGTGCAGGCGCTGGACCAGCTGGTCACCGACGGCATCGTGACGCTGTTCTCGGCCTCGCTGACGCTGCTGGGCACCGCCGCGATCCTGCTGGCGCTGGACGTGAAGCTGGCGCTGATCACGTTCGCCGTGTTCCCGGTGCTCGCGCTGGCCAGCCTGGCCTTCCGGATCGCGTCCGCCGGCGCTTACCGGGCCACCAGGGAGAAGATCGCCTCGATCACCTCCTACCTCCAGGAGACGCTGTCGGGGGTGCGGATCGTGCGCGCGTTCGGCCAGGAGCCGCGCCACGAGCGCCAGTTCTCGGGACTCAACGACGAGAACCGCGACGCCAACATGAAGACCGTCTACCTGAACGCCGCCTACTTCCCGTCAGTCGAGCTGCTGTCGGCCGTGGCCACGGCGGCGATCCTGGTGTTCGGCGGCAACGAGGTCATCGACGGCACCGTGTCGATCGGCGTGCTGGCCTCGTTCGTGTTCTACCTGTCCACGTTCTTCGACCCGATCCAGCAGCTCTCGCAGCTGTACACCACCTACCAGTCGGGCATGGCGGCGCTGGACAAGATCTTCGGCCTGCTGGACGAGGAGCCCGAGCTGAAGGACGCGCCCGACGCGGTCGAGCTGCCCAAGGTCCGTGGCGAGATCGCATTCGAGAACGTGAACTTCACCTACGGCGGCGACGGCGACGACGTGCTGCATTCCATCGACCTGCACGTGCCGCCGGGCCAGACGGTTGCGCTGGTGGGCGCCACTGGGGCCGGGAAGTCGACGCTGGCCAAGCTCGTGGCGCGCTTCTACGACCCCACCGGCGGGCGCATCACCATCGACGGACACGACCTGCGCCAGGTCACCTCCCACTCGCTGCGCTCCCAGCTGGGCACCGTGCCCCAGGAGGGGTTCCTGTTCTCGGGCACGATCGGCCAGAACATCGGCTTCGGGCGCCCGGACGCCAGCGACGAGGAAATCCGCCAGGCGGCCCGGGCGGTGGGCGCCGACCAGTTCATCGAGAAGCTTCCGGACGCATACGACACCGAGGTCGGCGAGCGCGGCGGCCACCTCTCGGCCGGTCAGCGCCAGCTGGTGGCGTTCGCGCGCGCGGCCGCGGCCGACCCGCGCGTGCTGATCCTTGACGAGGCCACCTCCAACGTCGATGTGGCCACCGAGGCCCGCATCGAGCACGGGTTGCGCCGGCTGCTGGCGGGGCGTACGGCGATCGTGATCGCCCACCGCCTCTCGACCATCCAGGACGCAGGCCGGATCGTGGTCCTGGAGCACGGCCGGATCGCCGAGCAGGGCACGCACGACGAGCTGCTGGCCGCCGGCGGCGCCTACGCGCGGCTGTACGAGGACTGGGCGCGCCAGACCGCCGCATAGTTCCTGCCTGACGCCGCGCTTGCGCGAATCGCAGCTCGGTGCCACGGTCGGGGCATGGGCCTGCGTTCACGCCCTGAAGCCTGGTTTGCCTGCCTGGCCGCCGCCGCGCTGCTGGCAGCGGCGCCCGGGGCCTCCGCCGCGCCCAAAAAGCAGACCGCGAAGCTGGGGGCCGTCAAGGCAACCTTCAGCTTCGACGAGGCCAGCAGCGGGGCCCTGCGCTATTCGAACCTGAATCTGGTGATCCGCCGGCGCGGCAAGGTCGCCTTCGACGGGCCCGTGCAGGTCGGGCAGGGAACGGGCCCGGCGGCGACCAGGGGCCGCTCGGTGTCCGTGCGCCGGCTGGACGCCGGCCGCGAGCCCGAGGTCATCCTCAAGCTCTACACAGGCGGCGCGCACTGCTGCACGCTGTCGGTGATCTACCGGCGCACGTCCAAGGGCTACAAGGCCGTTCAGCGCGACTGGGCGGACGCCGGCTATCGGGTCAGGAACGTGGGTGGAAGCGCGCGCCCGGAGTTCCTCACGGCGGACGCGCGCAACTTCGCCTACCGCTACGCCAGCTTTGCCGACTCGCTGTTCCCGATCCAGGTCCTGCGCTACCACAGGGGCAGGTTTCGCGATGTCACGAGGCGGTTCCCGCGGCTGATCCGCAGAGATCTCCGCGGGCAGGAGCGCGCCTACAGGGACCGGGTGAGGATGAAGGGCTACCCGCGCGGGGCGCTGGCGGCCGTGGTGGCCGACCACTACCTGCTCGGCCGCGGCGCCGCGGCACGCGCCCTGCTGCGAAAGGCGCTCAAGAAGGGGACCCTGCGCAGGCGGGCCAGCTTCGACCCGCCGCCCTACGGGAAGGCGTACATCCGCGCGCTGCTACGCCACCTCAAGCGCACCGGCTACCGCCGCTGACGGCCGGTGGTCACTGCGTCGCGGGCGGCGCGGCGGCCACCGCGTGGATGAGCTCGAAGGCCACGTCCGCGACCTCGGTCAGGCGCTCTGCGCGGCCCTCCTCGACCACCTCGAGCATCAGCTCGTTGATGCCGGCCACGATGGCCGTGGCAGCCGCTGGGCTGATCGGCCGCAGGTCGGGCCGCTCCTGCGCGGCCTGCTGGGACAGGCGCACGAACGTCTCCGCGTGGCGCTGGTAGGCGCTGCGGCGGACCTTCAGCGCCTGCGGGCCGCCCGCCTGTACCTCCAGCACCAGCGTGCGCGTCAGCTGCGGGCTCGACGCCGCGACGCGCATGTAGGTCAGGCACGCGGTACGCGCCTTGGCCTCCCACGAGTCCTCGCGCTCGATCGCCTGGCCGACCACCGCCAGCATCTGATCGGTGATCGAGTTGGCCAGCGCCGCAAAGCAGTCGCGCTTGTCCGAGAAGTGCTCGTAGAAGGTCCGCTTGGACACATGCGCGTGTCCGACGATGTCGGCCACCGTGGTGGCGCCAAGCTCCTTCTCGGCCAGCGCCGACGCCAGGCCCGCGATCAGGCGCGCGCGGTAGCGGTCCGAACCCTCCGGATGCCCCCCTCGCTCCTCAGTCCCGGCCGCTTGTTCCATCGCTGAGGACAGACTAAACGGCCGCTGGCGCGAAAGGACTGGGGGACAGGGATTCGAACCCCGATTACCTGGACCAGAACCAGGCGTCTTGCCATTAGACGATCCCCCAAACGGGATCAGCCACGATAGCGATATCCACGCAGGCGCCCGCTCAGCCGGCAGTGGTCGCCCGGCCGGCAAAACGCTCGGTCACCGACTCCTCGAGGCCGATGTCCAGCACCAGCAGGACCTCGTCGCCGGCCTGGATGACCGATTCGCCGGTGGGTACGAAGCCGCCGCCGTCGCGCAGGATCGAGATCACCAGCGCGCCCTCGGGCAGCCCCAGCTCCTGGACCGCGGCGCCGTCGGCGGGCGAGCCCTCGGCCACCTCCATCTCGATGATCTCGAGCCGCTCCTCCTTGAGGTCCAGCAGGTGGACCAGGCCGTACTTGGGCACCTCGTGCTCGATCAGGCGCATGATCAGGTCGGTGGCCGACACGGCGGGCTTGACGCCCAGCAGCTCGAAGTGCTGGAGGTTGCGCGGGTTGTTGCAGCGGGCCACCACCCGCTCCACGCCGTACTTCTCCTTGCGCCACCTGGCAGATCAGGATGTTGTCCTCGTCGTCGCCGGTCACGGCGATGACCAGGTCGGCGCGCTCGATGCCGGCGCGCTCGAGGACCCACAGCTCGGTGCCGTCGCCGTACTGGATGTTGTGCTCGAGCTCCTCCTCGACCACCTCGTAGCGGCGGCGGCTGGCCTCGACGACGGTGACCTCGTTCTGCTTGTCGATCAGCTCGCGGGCCAGGTTCCAGCCGACCTTGCCCGCGCCGACGATCAGGACGTACATCAGGTCAGCGCTCCGCGCCGTTCGGGCTCGCCGCGCACGGCGCGCTCGAGCAGCTCGATGGCGGTCTGGGTCGGGCAGACCGTCTGCAGGCCCTGCTCGGCGTACCACTTGCGCGCGGCCGGGATCGAGCACCCGCACGACCACCTTCTCGATCTGGAAGCGGCGCTTGGCGATCTGGGCGATCACGAGGTTGGTGTTGTCGCCGTCGGTGGAGGCCACGAACGCATCGGCGCGTCGATGCCGGCGGCCAGCAGCGCGTCGATCTCCAGGGCGGTGCCGACGGTGAACGATCCGCCCAGATCCTCCCAGCTCTGATCCTGCCCGCGGTTGAGCAGGGCGATGGCCTCGGGGTTCTCGTCCAGCACCGAGACCTCGTGCCCCTCGGTGAGCATGGACTTGGCGATCGAGGAGCCAACTCGGCCGCAGCCGACGATCAGGACGAACACGAAGCGGACAATAGCGCCGCGGAGCGGTCAGCCGGCGCTCTGGGCGGGCTCCGGCCCGGGCGCGGGAGCGTCGGCGGGCGCAGCCGTGAGGATGACCTTGCAGGGCGCCTTCTCGACCACGTAGCGCGTGGTCTCGCCCGCGAAGCGGTCCTCGGCGCTGGCCTTGCCGCCGAACGCCGCTCCGCCGCGGATCCGGCTCGGCGGCTCGGCGGCCAGCACGATGGCCTCCACCCCGCGCCGCTTGGCCTCCGAGACGATGGCCGCGCCGGCCGAGCGGCCGCGCACGGTGGCGGTGGCCACCTCCACGCCCTCGTACTCCTCGCCCACCTCCTTGGCGCGCGCGAGCGCCTTGCGCGCCGGCCGCCACCTTCTCCGGCGCCACGCGGGCGTCGATCGGCAGCGACATCGGCATCTCGAACACGTAGAGGGCCTCCAGCATGGCGCCGCCCTCCCCCTCCTCGGCGTCCTCGGCCGCCAGGCGGCCCGCGGTGCCCACGATGTCGTCGTCCAGCGGGCTCGCCGAACACCGGCACCAGGATGCTGCCGTACTCGACCTCCTTGGCCTCCTTGAGCGCCTCCTCGGGGATCGTGAAGCGCTTGGTCAGCGGCTTGCCCTGGCTGCGCCGGTAGATCACGTAGAGCACCAGGCCGCCCACCATCCAGACGCCGCCGGCGATCCGGGCGCCCTGGTGCAGCAGCGACCACGCGTGACCCAGCCGGCGCCGCCCATCAGCGCGCCCAGCGCCGCCGGGATCGGGATCGAGCCGCCGCCGACGCGGACGTTCAGCGGAATCCGGAACGGGCGCGCGCGCTCGGGCTCGCGGAAGCGCAGCACGATCACCGACAGGTGCGCCAGCGTGAACGCCAGCATCGCGCCGAAGGCGAAGATCCCGGCCAGGAAGTCGATGTCGTCCGACAGCGACAGCCCGAAGCCGATCAGCGCGGCAAGCCCGATGGTCACGTAGGGGGTCGAGCGGCGGTTGTCCAGCCGCGAGATCAGGCTCGGTATCTGGCGGTGGGTGCCCAGCGAGTAGGCCAGCCGGCCGATGCCCAGCATCTGGCCGTTGACCGCCTGCACCAGCACCAGCGCGCCCACCAGGCCGACCACGTAGCGCGACGCCTCGGCCAGGCCGGCAGGCTCGAACGCCCAGACCAGGCCCAGCAGCGGGGCGTCGATGAACGTCGTCGCCCAGCGCGGTGCCCTGGCTACCTACGGGCACCGCCATCAGGGCGATGGTGGACAGCCCCACGTACAGCACCAGGACCGCCACCGACCCCGCGATCGCCACCCGGCGCAGCTGGGCGCCGCCTGCGCGGACCTCGCCCGCCAGGCCGGAGGCGGCCTCGATGCCGGTGCAGCGCCACGGTCGCGATCACGACGGCGAACACCAGGTCGTCCAGCCGCGGCCTGCTGCCCAGGTCGATCGAGTCGCCGATCAGCGACAGGTCGAAGAGCTGGATCGCCCCGACCATCATGATCGCGGCGAAGACCACCAGGCTCACGAGCGACAGCCGCAGGACCGTTCGGTAGCGCTGCGCCGAGACGCCCTGGAAGTTCACCCAGGCCACCCACGCGATCGTCGCCGCCGAGAGCAGCACGCCGACGGCGCCGTCGGCCGCGCCGCCCCAGAAGGCCTCGAGGTAGTGCGGCACCGCCACCGCCCCGATGGCCAGCACGATCAGGAAGTCCAGCAGGATCGCCCAGCCCGCCATGAAGCTCCAGAGCTCGTTGAACGCGTAGCGGGCCAGCACCGCCGCCCCGCCCCGCTCGGGGTGCAGCGAGTTGCCCTCCACGTAGGTGAGCATGGTCAGCACGAAGAACAGCGCGCCGATCGCGAACACCAGCGGCGTCAGCCCCTGGGCCTGTCCCGCCACGACGCCGAGGATGTAGTAGAGCGACGAGCCGACCGCGCTGGCCGCGATGGCGAACAGCGCCGGCTGGCCCAGGCCGCGCGCGATCCGGGTCTCGGCTGCGCCACCTCGACCGCCTGCGCGGGCGCCCGCCGGCCATGAGCCGCAGCCGGCGCCGCGCCCAGCGGCCGCGAACAGCACCCCGAGCACGCACGCCGAGCGCCAGCGGCCCCCCGCCGCGCGCCAGGGTGGCCACGACCATGGCGACGCCGATCAGGCACAGCAGCGCTGAGGCCACGTGAGCGAGGCGTGCAGGCGCGGTCCACGCCGCTGATCCTAGGCCGCGTCAGGCCGCTGGGCTTGGACGTCCTTGGCGACGCCCAGCGAGGAGTCGATGATCACGCGGCACGGGCGCTCGCTCGAGCACCGTCTCGACGCGTGCGGCCGAACAGCGACGCTGCCCGCGCGCCGGCCGGGCAGCGGCATGACGATGGCCGCGGCGTGGATCTCCCGCGCCTCCTGCACGATCCGCCGCCCCGCCCCGCCCGCGCGGACCTTCTCCACAGTGGCCGGTCACCCGCCGCCCGCCTCGCACGCGCGCCTGGTCGACCGCCTCCTGGGCCTTGGTCTCGGCCTCGGGCAGCGTGCGCGTCGATCGGCGCGTTGGCCGGCACCGTGATCGTGACCAGCACGTGGATGCCGCGCCGCCGGCGGGCGGCCAGGCGCGACGGCCATGGCCACGGCCTCGCGCGAGTACTGGCCGTCCTCGAAGGCCACCAGGACCGACTCGTACTCGACCTCGTGCTCGACGATCGGGCTCGAGCGTGCCTTGACCTTCGTGGTCTGGGTCAGGCTGCAGCCCCTGGCGGCGGCGGTAGATCACGTAGCTGGCCATCGCCGATCGCCAGCCAGGCGGTGCCCGCGATCAGCATCGTCGATGTTCGAGCACGTTCACGACCACGAAGGCGATGCCGGTGCCCAGCGCCGCCGAGCGACGGCGAACAGCGGCAGCTCGTGCGCCGCGCACGCGCATGGTGCCCGGGCCCCGTCCACGGCCGCTCCAGGTCCGGCTGCTTGACGCGCATGGCCACCACCGCGGCGTGGGCGATCGTGAACGACAGCATCGCCCCGAACGCGTAGATCGTGCCCAGGAAGTCGGCCTGGCCGGGCACGATCGTCAGGCACGCGATCGCGCCGAACACGATGATCGCCACGTACGGCGTGCGGTACCGCGGGTGGAGCTGGCGCAGGCATCTCGGGCAGCTGGCGGTGCTGGCCCATCGAGTAGGTCAGGCGCGACACGCCGATCAGCCCGGCGTTGGTGGCCACGAACAGGATCGTCGCGGCCAGGATGCCCACGTAGATCTCCGCCGGACCCTGGAGCCAGCCCGAGATCGAGGTTCGTCGACCACGCCCAGGATCGGGTCGTCCGGCGAAGCCGCCCTCCTCCTTGGACTTGCGCCAGCAGCGTCGTGCCGTTCTCCACCGGCATCGCCGACAGCGCCACCGACGGCAGGAACGCGTAGATCGCGACCACCGCGATCACCACGCCCCCGATCCCGCGGGGGATCGTCTTGCCGTAGTCGCGGGCCTCCTCGGCCATGTTCGAGATCGTCTCGATCCCCGTGTAGGCCACCATCCCGACCGGGATCGCGATCAGGAAGTTGGCCGACCGTCGGGTAGGTGCCGAAGTCGACGTTCGCTGACCAGCGTGTCCGGCGAGAGCACCAGCACCGCGCCCAGACGACCACGAGCACGACCTGGGTCAGGAAGTCGGCCAGCGCGAGGAAGATGTTCAGCCCGGCGGACTCCTTGCACGCCCACTGACGTTCAGCGCCGCCAGCAGCACGACCACGACCTGATGCCGGCGATGATGTCTGCCGGCGAGCGTCCGCAGCGGCTCCCAGAAGACGCCCGAGGTAGTGCGGGCACGAAGAACGCCGAGATGGCGACCGTGATGATGTAGTTGAGCATCTGGCCCCACGCCGCGAAGAAGGACCAGAACTCGTTGAACGCCCGCCGGGCGAACGACGACGAGCCGCCCGCCTCCGGGTACATCGTGGTGGCCTCGGTGTAGGTGGCGGCCGTGGCCAGGAAGATCACGCCCGGCGATCAGGAAGACCACCGGCGTCATGCCGAGCGCGAACACGGCGACCAGCCCGAGCGCGTAGTAGATCGAGCTGCCCACGTTGCCGTAGGCGGTGCTGAACAGCGCGCCGGTGCCGAGCACGCGCTCGAGGCCGCTGGTCTTTGGGCGGTACTCGGCCATCAGCGGTGCAACCTACTCCGAAGGTCGGGCCGTCCTGCGACGAGGAGGGGCCCCGGCATCGCCGGGGCCCCGTTCTCGACGCCAGGATGGCGTCGATCCACTCAAAGCGCGGGCATGGATGCCCGCGAGGGCTAGACCAGGAACGGGATGATCAGGATGGCCACGATGTTGGCCACCTTGATCATCGGGTTGATCGCCGGGCCGGCGGTGTCCTTGTAGGGATCGCCGACGGTGTCGCCGGTGACCGAGGCCTCGTGGGCCTCGGAGCCCTTGCCGCCGAACTCGCCGTCCTCGATCAGCTTCTTGGCGTTGTCCCACGCGCCGCCGCCGGCGGTCATCGAGACGGCGGTGAAGAAGCCGACGATGATCACGCCGATCAGCAGGCCGCCGAGCGCCTGGTAGGACAGGATGCCCACCACCACGGTGATCACGATCGGGATCAGCGCCGGAAGGATCATCTCCTTCTGGGCCGCCGCGGTCACGATCGACACGCAGCGCGCGTAGTCGGGCTTCTCGGTGTAGTCCATGATGCCCGGGCTTCTCCTTGAACTGGCGCCGGACCTCCTCCACCACCAGTCCGCCCGCGCGGCCGACCGACTCGATCGAGAGCGCCACGAACAGGTAACACCATCATGCCGCCGATCAGCAGGCCGACCAGCACCTCGGGTTGCGAGATGTCGAAGCCCTTGAAGGGTCTTGCCGGCATCGGACGCCTCTGCGCGCAGCTCCTCGACGAACGCCGCGAACAGCACCAGTGCGGCCAGCACGGCCGAGCCGATTGCGTAGCCCTTGGTCACGGCCTTGGTGGTGTTGCCGACCGCGTCGAGCGGGTCGGTCACGTTGCGCACGTCCTCCGGGCAGCTCCGCCATCTCGGCGATGCCGCCGGCGTTGTCGGTGATCGGGCCGAACGCGTCGAGGGCCACGATCAGGCCGGTCAGCGACAGCTGCGCCATCACGGCCACGCCGATGCCGTAGATGCCGGCCAGCTCGTTGGCCAGCAGGATGCCCAGCGCCAGCACGATGGCCGGGGCCGCCGTGGACTGGAAGCCCTGGGCCAGGCCCTGGATGATGTTGGTGGCGTGCCCGGTCTGCGAAGCACGCGCGGTGCTCTTGACCGGGCGGAAGCGGGTGGACGTGTAGTAGTCGGTGATCACGAACAGCAGCGCCGTGATGGCGATGCCGATCAGCGAGCAGAACCAGAATTCGAAGCCGCTGGGCGACGTGCCGCCGCCGCCGGTGATCAGCGTCGACGCGGTGCTCTTGAACTTCAGGTCGTCCATCAGCCACAGCGAGATCGGCAGGAACGCGACGGCGGCCAGGCCGCCGGACACGATCAGGCCCTGGTAGAGGGCGCGCTCCACGTTGCCCGTCTGGCTGCTGCACAGCGAACGTGCCGATGATCGAGGCGATGATGGACACGCCGCCGATGACCAGCGGGTAGACGGCGACGGCGCCGATCTGGTTGAAGGTCAGGACGCCGAGCAGCATCACGGCCACGGCGGTGACCGCGTAGGTCTCGAACAGGTCGGCCGCCATGCCGGCGCAGTCGCCCACGTTGTCGCCCACGTTGTCGGCGATGACCGCCGGGTTGCGCGGGTCGTCCTCGGGGATGCCGGCCTCGATCTTGCCGACGATGTCGGCGCCGACGTCAGCGGCCTTGGTGAAGATGCCGCCGCCCAGACGGGCGAACACGGAGATCAGCGAGCCGCCGAAGCCGAGGCCCACGAGCGCGTCGATCGCGTCCTTCTCGTCGACGCCCGCCAGCAGCAGGACGCCGTAGTAGCCGGCGACGCCCAGCAGGGCCAGGCCGGCCACGAGCATGCCCGTGATGGCGCCGCCCTTGAAGGCCACGTCCAGCGCCGCGCTGACGCCGCCGCGGGCCGACTCGGCCACGCGGGTGTTGGCGCGCACCGACACGTTCATGCCGATGAACCCGGCCGCGCCCGAGAAGGCGCCGCCGATCACGAAGCCGATTGCGGTGCGGAAGTCCAGCGCGATGGCCAGGACGATCGCCAGGACCACGGCGACGATGCCGATGATCTGGTACTGGCGGACGAGGTAGGCCTGGGCGCCCTCCTGGACGGCCGAGGAGATGTCCTGCATCTGCTGGTTGCCTGGCGACTTGGCCAGGAGCCAGCGGGTTGTGGTGATGCCGTAGACCACGGCGGCGCCGGCGCAGACAAGCGCGACGATGATCCCGTAGTCGGTCAGAAAGTCGGTCAAGGGAAGATGCCTCCGGTTGATTCGCTGTCAGGCGGGGCCCGGGGCCGCGACAGGAATCGCGCCTAGTGGACGATCGCGCTGGCCAGAGCCGTTGCGCACGAATCGTCCGGCTGAGGCCCGATAGTCGGCACCGCCCGGAACAAGAGCGCGCGCAGCTTATCGAGGTTGTCGGCAAAGACGCGGAACGCCTCGTCCGCCGACACCGCCGGAACGTCCGGTTCGCCCTCCAGACCGACGTCGTAATCGGTCACCAGCGAGATGTTGGCGTAACAGAGCTCGAGCTCCCGGGCCAGCCAGGCCTCCGGGTACTGGGTCATGTTCACCACGTCGCAGCCGGCCTGGGCGAACCAGCGCGATTCGGCCCGGGTCGAGAAGCGCGGGCCCGGCGATGACCACCACCGTTCCGCCGTCCACGACCGGGATCTCGAGCTGGCGCGCGGCGGTGAGGAGCTTGCCGCGGAGGTCCTCGCAGTAGGGGTCGGCGGCAGCGACGTGGGTGGTCGGCGGCCCGTCGAAGAAGGTGTCCGCGCGACCGCGGGTGCGGTCCACGAACTGGTCACAGACCACGAACGTGCCGGGCGGCAGGTCGGCCCTGAGCGAGCCGCAGGCCGACGGGCCGAGGATGCGCCGGACACCCGCCTCCTTCATGGCCCAGAGGTTGGCCCGGTAGTTGATCCTGTGCGGCGGCAGCGAGTGGTCGTCGCCGTGGCGGGGCATGAAGGCCACCGGCGTCCCGTCGATCTGGCCGCTGCGGATGGCAGCGGACGGGCGGCCCGTAGGGCGTCTCCAGATCGAGCTCCTCGACGTCGTCCAACAGCCGGTAGAGGCCGCTGCCGCCGAAGATGCCCACGGTTCCGCGGCCATCCATGGCCGCTTCGCGGACGGCGTCCGCTGAGCTCACGTGCGGTGCACTAATCG
This sequence comes from uncultured Solirubrobacterales bacterium, assembly GCA_963750365.1. Lineage (GTDB taxonomy): Bacteria > Actinomycetota > Thermoleophilia > Solirubrobacterales > Thermoleophilaceae > JAAYBF01. Next base: position 702,033 of record CAVVQE010000002.1, on the reverse strand, counting down.
CTGCCGGGCGTCCACAGCTTGGCGCGGGCCTTTGCGCGCTCCGCCTCCTCGCGAGCCTTGGCTTCGGCCTCGGGGTCGGTTGCCGGCGCCTGGCCGGTTTCGCCCTCTGGGACGGGCGCGCCGGGGGCCTGCGCCAGCCGCGAGTAGGCCATCTGGAGCTGCGACAGCGCCTTTCTGATCGGCTCGGACTGCTCCCCGGGGCACAGCGGCGACAGCGCCATCGCGCCGTCGATGGCCAGCTTGGCCTGCTGGAGATCCACATCGCCCGCGGGGTCCTGCCCCGGCTCGGCGGCCAGGCCGACGCGGCGGCCGGCCAGGTTGATCAGCGTGGCCGTGGTCTGCAGGATCACGTCCTCCACCCGGATGTTGCGCATCTGCTCCTCGAGCGCGGCGCGCATCTCCTCCTCGGTGGGCTCCCGTCCTTCTGCGCTCATGTCTACCTCCGGGTTGCGGGCTCGGGCACGTGGCCGCCGGCGTAGGTGTGCCCGCTGTGGGCCACCTCCGCGGCAAAGACCTCGCGCATGGTTGCACCATCCGCCAGCGCGGCCCGCTGCCGGCGGGCGCCGTTGACCTCCGGCACGTCCACGTCGAGCTTGAGCTGGGCGCGGGCGGGCGCCGTCCAGGCCAGCAGCCGGTCGCCGATGGCGGCGGCGGGGAACTCCTGGCGGCGCTCGGTGTCGATCATGCGCCCGTCCAGGCCGTAGCGGATGGCGCGCCAGAAGTTCTCCTCGATCAGCCACCCGGGCGGGTCGCTGAAGCCGACCCCCTCGTCGTGATCGGCCGCCGCCTGGGCAACGCACGCCACGATCAAGGCCGGCCAGCGCGGTGGATTCGTCGGCGCCCGACTGGGCGTCGCAGATGCGCACCTCGACGGTGCCGAACGAGTGGTGCGGGCGCACGCTCCACCAGAGCTGGGTGTGCTCGACGATCGAGTTTGTGCGCACCAGCAGGTCCACGTAGTCCGACCACGCGCCGAAGTCGCCGAACGGCTCCGGCATGCCGCAGCGCGGAAAGCTCTTGGTGAAGATCTGCGAGCGGACCGACTGCAGCCCTGAGTCGCGCCCGTCCAGGAAGATCGAGTTGGCCGACACGGCGAGCAGCTCGGGCAGGACCGGGCGCAGCCGGTCGCACACCGCGATCGCCCGGTCGGCTCCGCGCACGCCGACGTGCACGTGCAGGCTGAAGGTGTTGTTGCGCCAGGCCACGTACTTCAGCCCTTCCTCGACCCGGTGGTAGTGGTCGGTGTCGATCACGCGCTGGTCCTGCCACGGGCTCCACGGGTGGGTGGCGGTGGCCGACAGCAGCGCGTCCTGGCGAGCCGCCAGGGCGAACAGCCGCGCCCGGTGCTCGCGCTGGCGCGCGACCGCGTCGGCGAAGTCGGCGCCGCGCCCGGAGCGTGATCTCGATCTCGGACTCGATCAGCTCGCCTGCCACCGACTCGGCCAGCAGCGGGTCGCTCTGGGCGGCATCGCGTAGCTCCGCGAAGCGCGGCACCAGCTCCCGGCTCTGCGGGTCGAGGATCCCGAACTCCTCCTCGATGCCGACGGTGAAGTCCTCGGAGGCCTCGAAGACCTCCCGGGCTCGCTTCATGTCCAGCACGGTCAGGCCAGGTAGAAGTAGAGCGCGTACAGCAGGTCCACCGCCGGCGACGAGGCGTGAACGGTGACCTCGGGCGGCACCTGCAGCAGCGCCTCGGAGTAGTTGAAGATGATCTTCACCCCCGCCTGGACCAGCTCGTCGGCCACCTGCTGGGCGGCGTCGGTGGGCACGGCGATCACGCCAACCACGATCGACTCCTGCTGCACCACCTGCGCCAGCTCGGCCGCCGAGCGGACGGTCAGGCTCTGGCCGACCTCGGTCCCGATCTTCTCCGGATCGGTGTCGAACAGCGCCACGACCCGGAAGCCGTGGTCGGCGAAGATGCTGGACCCGGCGATGGCCTGCCCGAGGTGGCCGGCGCCGAACAGCGCGATGTTGTGCTGGCCGCTGGTGCGCAGGATCTTGCGGATCTGCGACACCAGCGAATCCACGTTGTAGCCCACCCCGCGCTTGCCGAACTTGCCGAATCCCGACAGGTCGCGGCGGATCTGGGTGGAGTTCACGTGCGTGTAGTCGGCCAGCTCCTGGGAGGAGATCGTGTCCTTGCCCATCTTCTTGGCCTGGGTCAGCACCTGGAGGTAGCGCGACAGGCGGGCGGCCACTCCGATCGAGAGGCGCTCGGCCGCCAGGGGCGTCGCGGCAGGGGATGTCGCGACGGGCTCGCGGAAGCTCACGGTCCCACTCTACCCAGCACGGCACGCACAGCGGCCGCGTCGAAGCCCAGTTCGAGCACATCCTCGCCGTCCGCAGCCAGCACGGGCACGCGCGCCCCGTACTCGCGGTTGAGGCGCGGATCGAGCGCCACGTCCAGCACCTCGAGCTCGAACCAGGTCTCGTCCTGGACCGCGCGCACCTCGGCATAGGCCTCCTCGCACAGGTGGCAGCCGGCCTTTCCGTAGAACGTCAGCTTCAGCATCAGCCTCAGCTCTCGCGCCTCGGGACGAGCCTGGCCGCCGCATCGAGGTCCAGGTAGTCCGGGTACTGCATCGGCTGTGTGAACCTTGCGGCGGCAGCGATCATGGCCGCGTTGTCGGTGCACAGCTCGCGCGCGGGGATCCAGACCTCAACCCCCAGCTCCGCCGCGCGCTGCTTGAGCGTGGCGCGCAGCTCGCTGTTGGCGGCCACGCCGCCGCCGATGGCCAGCCGCTGCACTTTCTCTCTGCCCACCGCCTGGGCGGTACGGGCCACCAGGGCTGTCACGATCGCCCGCTGGTAGGAGGCCGCCAGATCGGCGCGGCGGTCCGCGGCGTCCTCCTCGCCCAGGTCGCGCACGGCGTACAGCAGCGCGGTCTTCACCCCGCTGAAGCAGAAGTCCAGCCGGTCGCCCGGTGCCGAGCGCGGGAAGTCGAAGGCGTCAGGGTCTCCGTCCCGGGCCAGCCGATCCAGCGCCGGCCCGCCCGGATAGCCCAGGCCCAGCAGCCGGGCGCCCTTGTCGAAGGCCTCGCCGGCGGCGTCGTCGAGCGTCTGCCCGACGACCTCGTACGAGCCCGGCTCGTCCACGCGGGCCAGGAAGGTGTGGCCGCCGCTGGCCACCAGGCACACGTATGGCGACTCGATCGGCTCGGGCCCCAGCGTGCTGGCCACCACGTGGCCGTGCAGGTGGTCCACCGCCGCCAGCGGCAGGCCGCGCGCCGCGGCCAGGGCCTTGGCCGACGAGACGCCGACCAGCAGCGCACCGATCAGCCCCGGCCCGCGCGTCACGGCCACGCGGTCGATGTCTTCCAGGGTCAGCTGCGCCTGCTCCAGCGCGTCGGCCGGTCACGGCGTCGACCAGCTCCAGATGCCGGCGCGAGGCCACCTCGGGCACCACCCCGCCGTAGCGGGCGTGCAGCAGCCCCTGCGAGGAGATCACGTTCGAGCGCACCTGCCCGTCGTGGCCGACCACCGCGGCGCAGGTGTCGTCGCAGCTGGTCTCCAGGGCCAGGATCACGCCCGCGCCGCGCGCGCGGCTGCGGGGGCGTCGTCGCCGTTGGCAGCAACCTCCGCCGTGCGCCACATGATCACCGCGTCCTCGCGGTTGTCGTGGTAGTAGCCACGGCGGCGGCCGGCGTCGTGGAAGCCGAAGCGCTCGTACAGCCGGATGGCGTCGGTGTTCGAGGCCCGCACCTCGAGCGTGTACTGCTCCCCCGGCGCGTCGGCCTCGGCCAGCAGGTGCTCCAGCAGGGCGGTGGCCAGACCCTCCCGGCGCAGCCGGTCGTCCACCGCCACGTTCATCACGTGCCAGATCGTGTCGTAGCGCGAGCAGATCAGATAGGCCACCAGCCGCTCGCCGCGGGTGGCGGCCAGGCAGATCCCCGAGGTCTTGGACAGCTCGAGCACGAACATGGCCAGCGACCACGGCGTGGTGAACGCGCGCCGCTCGATGGCGATGACCTGCGGCAGGTCGGCGTAGGTCAGGCGGCGGATCTCGGTTGGCTCGTTCACTGGGCTTGGACGTCGGGTTCGCGCAGGTATTGGGGCATTACGGCCTCTGCAGGCACGGCCGCCGTGCCGAGTGCCAGCCGGCAGATGGCCACTGCGCTCGGCACGTGGGCCTGGTCGTCGGCCGGGACTACTCGCACGCCGCCCGCCTGTAGGGCTTCCGCCCATCGTACCGACCCGTTTCCAGCCGCAAGCGGGTGGATTTCCGCGCGGCGCACCCGTTCCGCCACGGCCTCGGCGGTGGCGCTGAAGGGGGACCAGAGCTGCTCGGCGCCCTCGTACAGCGCCGCGAACACCTCGCCGCGGCCGGCGTCGATCAGCGGCAGGCGAAGCGGAGCGGCGATTCCGTCCGCCAGTGCGGCCAGCGAAGACACCGGGCGGAGCTCCAGCTGGTGGGCGGCCGCCAGCGCCCGCGCGCGTGGCCACGCCGATCCGCAGTCCCGTGAACGCCCCCGGCCCCACCCCCACCGCCACGGCGTCGAGGTCGCCCCACGCAAGGCCCGCGTCCTCCAGCGCGGCGGCGGCGCGTACCAGCAGCTCGGCCGAATGGGCGGGCCGCTGCGCCATCCGGGCCGCCGCCGGGTCGTGCGCGAACACCGCGCCGTCCGCCCTGAGCACCGCAGCGGCGCTGGCGGGGGTCGACGTGTCCAGGCCCAGGATGTTCACGTGATCTCCACCCGCCGGCGGTCGCCGCCGGCGTGGTCCAGGCGCACGCGTGCAGTCACGCGCGGTATCGCGCTCTCACCCAGGGCCGGCCACTCGACGAAGCCGATCCGTTCGGGCGTCAGGTAGTCACCGAGCAGGTCGGGATCCTCCCCCTCGAGCGAGCTCAGCCGGTACAGATCCAGGTGGGCCACCTCCACGTGGCCCACCAGGACGTGGCCGATGGTGAAGGTGGGGCTGGTCACCGGCCCCTGCACGCCCAAGGCCCGGGCGGCGCCGCGCACGAACGTGGTCTTGCCCGCCCCCAGCTCGCCGCTGACCAGCACCACGTCGCCGGCCACCAGCCGCTGCGCCAGCTGCGCGCCCAGGGCCTCGGTCTGCTGCGCGGACTGGCTCTCGTGAATCACCGCCGGATTGTGACTGAGCACGGATCCATTCCGGTTACCCGGTCAGCGGGCTGCGAGGCGTCAGCCGAACAGGCCCAGCTGGTCGGCGGCCGGCGCCGGCTCCTGGGGCACCGGCTCGGCCAGCAGCGCGGGCAGCTTGGCGAAGTCCTGGCGCAGCTGCTCCTTGACCTTCGGCGTGCGCAGCCCGGCGGCAGGGTGGAAGATCGGGAACAGCTGGACGGTCCGGGCGCCCAGCTCGCGTTCCTGCGGCCGCCCGTGCACGCGCGTGATGCCCTCCGGCGAGCCGGTAAGCAGCTTGGTGGCGAAGTTGCCAAGCGTGCAGATCACCCGCGGCTCGATCAGCTCCACCTGGCGCTCCAGGTAGGGCCGGCACGTCCGGATCTCGTCCGGCGTGGGGTCGCGGTTGCTCGGGCGGCCTGCACTTGAGCGTCGTTGGCGATGAACACGTCGTCGCGCACCAGGCCCTGCTCCTCGAGCAGCTCATTCAGCAGCTCGCCTGCGCGACCCACGAACGGGATGCCCTGCTGGTCCTCGTGAAAGCCAGGGGCCTCGCCGACGAACATCAGGTCCGCGTCCGCGTTGCCGGCGCCGAAGACCACCTGGGTGCGGGACCCGGAAAGCGGGCACAGCGTGCAGCCGCGCGCCTGCTTGTAGAGCGCGACCAGGTCCTTCCGTCGATCCGCGGCGGAGCGGGCCATCGGCCACGAGCCTACGGGCTGGCGCGGCCACCAGGCGCTCTGTGACGTGGATCACGGTGTGGCGGACGCCGAACCGGGGAGTATCCTGTGTACAGCAGGCCGCTACCCGTCCTGGGAGTGGACCTAGCTCGCACATCACATGACCAGCCGAGCCCGCCGCCGGGCCGGCAGGACGATGGAACAAACCGCCACAGATCAGCCGTACACGTCCCAGCGCGTCAGCGTGGTCGGTCCCGGCCGCCTGGGCCGGGTCATGGCCGCCGCGCTCGGTCAGGCCGGTTACGAGGTCGCCGGGCCGCTCGGCCGCGATGAGCAGCCGCCGCGGGCCGACGTGGTGCTGCTGTGCGTGCCCGACGCGGAGATCAGGGCCGCAGCCGCGGCCGTAGCCGGATCGGCGCCGCTCGTGGGCCATACCAGCGGCGCCACGCCGCTGAGCGCCCTGGCGGCCGCGGGCAGCGGGCAGTTCGGGCTGCATCCGCTTCAGACCTTCACGGGCCAGGAGGGCGCCCGGCACCTGCTGAACGCGGGCTGTGCGGTGGCGGGGTCCTCGACGGACGCGCTGGACGTAGCGCGCGAGCTGGCCCTGAGCGTGGGCATGGTCCCGTTCGAGCTCGCCGACGCGAGCAGGGCGGCCTACCACGCCGCCGCCTCGACCGCCTCGAACTTCCTGGTGGCGCTCGAGGACGCGGCCGAGCAGATGGCTGCGGGCGCCGGGCTCGAGCCAGACCAGGCGCGCATGCTGCTGGCGCCGCTGGTGCGGAGCACGGTGGAGAACTGGGCGACGCTCGGCCCGGAGCGGGCGCTGACCGGCCCCGTGGCACGTGGCGACGAGGAGACCGTGGCCGCCCAGCGCGCGGCCGTGGCCGAAACCGCGCCCGAGCTGCTGGGCCTGTTCGACGTGATGGTCGACCGCACCCGCGCGCTTGCCGCAGGAGTGCGGTCGTGAACACGGTCCACAGCGTCGCCGAGCTGCGCGAGGCCCTGCGGCCCGAGCGTGCTGCCGGCCGGTCGATCGGGCTCGTGCCCACGATGGGCTTCTTCCACGAGGGCCACCTGTCGCTGATGCGAGCCGCGCGCGCCGAGAACGACGTGGTGGTGGTCTCGCTGTTCGTGAACCCGACCCAGTTCGGCCCGGGCGAGGACCTCGATGCCTACCCGCGCGACGAGCAGCGTGACGCGGAGCTCGCCGAGGCCGAGGGTGTCGATGTGCTGTTCACCCCCGCGGCGGAGGAGGTCTACCCCGCCGGCTTCGCCACCGAGGTGCGCGTGTCAGGGCTGACAGACGTCCTGGACGGCGACCCGGCCCACCGCGGCGCGTCCCACTTCCACGGCGTGACCACCGTGGTCTGCAAGCTGCTGAACATGGTCGGCCCCGACGCGGCCTACTTCGGCCAGAAGGACGCCCAGCAGGCGCTGGTCGTGACCCGCATGGCCCGCGACCTGGACGTGCCCGCCCGGATCGAGGTCCGCCCGACCGTTCGCGAGGCCGACGGCCTGGCCATGAGCTCGCGCAACGCATACCTCGAGCCCGCCGAGCGCGAGCGCGCCGTGGCCCTCAGCCGCGCGCTGGCCGCCGCCGACGAGACGGTGGCGGCGGGCGTGCGTGGCTCGGACGCGGTGCTGGCCGCCGCGCGGGCCGAGCTGGATGCCGCCGGCATCGCACCCGAGTACCTGGAGCTGCGATCCGCCACCGACCTTTCCCCCGTCGAGCGCGTGAACGGCTCGACGCTCCTCGCCGTAGCCGCGCACGTAGGCCGTGCGCGCCTGATCGACAACATCGTCCTGGGAGGGACTCGCACATGAGACGGACCATGCTCAAGTCCAAGATCCACCGGGCCACGCTCACGGGCAGTGACCTGAACTACGTCGGCTCGATCACCATCGACCCGGACCTGCTGGAGGCCGCGGACATCCGCGAGCACGAGCAGGTGCACGTGCTGGACATCGACAACGGCGCGCGCTTCGAGACGTACACGATCCTGGGCGCACGCGGCTCGGGCGCCATGCAGGTCAACGGCGCCGCCGCGCGCCTGGTGCACACCGGCGACAAGATCATCGTGGTCAGCTACGCGGAGTACGACGAGGCCGAACTGGATCACTACGAGCCGCGCGTGGTGCACGTGAACGCCGACAACGACATCGTCACCGTCGACGACCAGGTCAGCGAGCTGCTGGCATGAGCGCGCGTCCCACAGCCTCCGCCCCGCCCGCCAAGGGCAAGCCCGTGACGCTGTCCGCGCTGGCGCAGAAGAAGGCGCTGGGCGAGCCGATCGCCATGGTCACCGCCTACGACTTCCCGAGCGCCCAGGTGGCCGAGGAGGCCGGGGTCGACGTGGTGCTGGTCGGTGACAGCGGCGCCATGACGGTGCTGGGCTACCCGAGCACGGTGCCGGTGACCGTGGAGGAGATGCTCATGCTGGCCGCCGCGGTCCGCCGCGGGCTGCAGACGCCGATGCTGGTCGGCGACCTGCCCTTCGGCTCCTACGAGGTGTCCGACCAGCAGGCCGTGGCCACCGCGCAGCGCTTCGTCAAGGAGGCCGGCTGCGACGCGGTCAAGCTCGAGCGTGGTGGCAGCTCCGTGCAGCGGGCCCGCGCGATCGTGGATGCCGGCATTCCCGTGATGGGCCACGTGGGCCTCACGCCCCAGACCGCCACGGCGCTGGGCGGCTACCGATCGCAAGGCCGCACCGCCGAGCGTGCGCTGGAGGTGGCGCAGGACGCTCTGGCGCTTCAGGACGCGGGCTGCTTCTCGATCGTGTTCGAGGCCATCCCCAGCGACCTGACCGCCGAGCTGATGCCGCGGCTGCAGATCCCCGTGATCGGAATCGGTGCGGGCCCGGCCACGGACGGCCAGGTACTGGTCTTCCACGACCTGCTGGGCATCTACGACGGGCACGCGGCGCGCTTCGTCAAGCGCTACGCCGACGTGCGCAAGGCGATGGTCGACGGCGTGGCTGCGTACGCGGCGGACGTGCGCGAGCGCCGCTACCCCGAAGCCGAGCACGGCTACACGATGGCGCCCGACGAGCGCGAACGGCTGCGCGAGCTGCTGCGCGAGCGCGTGTAGGGGCAGCTACTTCGGGGGAGGTGGCGGGTTGACGCTCACAGCGTCCCCATCCACCAGGAGGTCCCCGAGATGCACAAGCTCGACAAGAAGTTCCTGCCGTCCCCGGCCATGGTCATCGCCTGTGTCGCGCTGTTCGTGGCCATGGGCGGCTCCGCCGCGGCCCTGGCCACCGGCGTCATCGACGGTCGCGAGGTCAAGAACTACTCGCTGACCGGCAAGGACATCAAGAAGAACGGCATCGGCGGCGTCACGGTCAAGGAATCGCGCCTGGGCACGGTCCCGTCGGCGTCCGGCCTGCAGCGCTCCGTGGTCGTGGGCTCGCTCGGCCAGTTCGTGCGCGGCAAGGACATCGCCAGCGTCGGCCGGACCGGCAACGGGCGCTACCTGGTCACGTTCCGTAGCAACGTCCAGGGCTGCGCCTACGTGGCGTCGCTGGGCGACGCAAGCGTGGCATCGCCGCCCAGCGGGCAGGTCAGCACCTCCGGTGTGGCCACCAACGGCAACCAGGTCCAGGTGCGCACGGCCGCCAACAACGGCGACGTGGCCAACAAGCCGTTCCACCTGATCGTGAGCTGCTAGCCGTACTCGATCGTGCGCAGCACGCGCGCAGGGGCTCCCGCCGCGATGCGACCGCGGCGGGAGGTCCTCTGTGACGACGCTGTTGGCGCCCACCACGCACCGCTCGCCGATGGTCACGCCCGAGGTGACCACCACGTTCGCGCCGCACCAGACGTTGTCGCCGATCCGCGTGGGGCCCTTGCTGGTGAATCCCTGCCAGGTCACGGGCTTGTCGGGGTCGTCGAAGCGGTGCGCCCCGTCGGTCACGAAGCAGCCGTTGGCGAACATGCAGTGATCGCCGATCTGGACCAGCTCCACCGCGGCCACCATCATGCCGACGTTCAGAAAGCTGCCTGCGCCGATCTCGATCCGCGCCTGACCGGGCGCCGTCAGCCACACCTGTGGCTCGAACAGCGTGCCCTCCCCCACCGTCAGCCGCCCCTCGCGCAGCGCTTCGAGCACGTTGCCCTGGATCGGCCAGCGCGCGAACGCGCCGCGGCGCGCCAGCTCGCGGTGGATCGACAGCCGGTTCCACGGCAGTGCGTTGCGCTCGTACCAGCGCCACTTCTGCAGCCACAGCTTCGCCTGCGCGCGCTCCACCGGCCCAGCTTCGCAGACGCGTAGGCTCGTCACGTGGAACGGCTGCCGCTGCTGTACGACGAAGACTGCGGGGTGTGCCGCGCGCTGCTTGGCCTGGTGCTGGCCTGGGATCGCGACCACCGGCTGCGCCCGCTGGCGCTGCAGTCACCCGAGGCCGATGTGCTGCTGGCCGGCATGCCGGCCGAGCAGCGCATGCGCTCGTGGCACCTGCAGGGGCCCTCGGGGCTGCGGTCGGCCGGCGCGGCCTTTCCCGACCTGTTCGGCGTCCTGCCGGGCGGCCGGCCGCTGGCCGCGCTGGCCCGTCGCGCGCCCGGCGGGTGCGAGCGCGGCTACCGGCTTGTGGCCGACAACCGCTCGCGCCTGTCCCCGCTCGTGCCCGCCGGGCTCAGCGGCTGCGCCGACGGGCTGATCGCCCGCCGGCGCTGACTGCTAGCGCCTGACGACGCGGAATGCCTTGCGCCTGACCGGGCTGCTCCTGCGGGCGCGGGTGGTGGCCCGGGCCGACATCCGGTAGACGCCCGGCTTGAGCTTGCGGCCCCGCAGCCGACCACGGAACGTGAACCGGTTGGTGCCCGCCTTCCCGGAGATCCTCCATGAGCCCGAGCGCTTGACCCAGCGCGTGCAGCGCCGCCGGCTGCGGTTCGATCGCCTGGACTTCACGCACCTTCTGCCGACCTTGCGGCCCCTGGTCTTGATCTCCACCCTGAACCGGACCGAGGCGGACTGGGACAGCGAGAAGCGGACCCTGGTCCCGGTCCGGGCGGACGTGACCGCGCGGCCCGAGCGCGCCGCCTTGAAGCGCTTGCGCGAGAAGACCAGCCTGCCCAGCTTCGGCTTGCCGGTGTCGTCGATCGAGCCTGTGGGAACTCCGGGGCTCACCGGGGCGGGGGTCGGATTGGATGCGGGTGTGGGCTGGCGGAAGTTGTCCAGCCGCGCACCGCCGTAGGAGGCCAGGCCGACGTCGGTCCCGGTGCCTGCCCCGGCCGGATAGTCAGAGCCGAAGCTGGCTTCGGGGATGCCGTCGAAGTTGGTGTCGATGTCCAGCGTTAGCCGGTTGCCGACCACGAAGATGTGCAGCCGTCCGCTACTGAACGGCGGTAGCACGACGCTGCTGGGGGTGGGCGTGCCGGTGCCGTTGTTGCCCACGTAGAAGTAGGCCCGGTTGAAGCCGCCGGGGCTGTTCTGCTGGACCTTCACGAACAGGTTCTGGGTGAGCGCGCCGTAGCGCAGGACCATGCCTGCGTACTGGACGTTCGTACCGCTGATGGCCACGTCAACGCACGCCTCGGTGGCGGTGAAGTTGTTGAAGGTCGCCAGGCCGGCCGTGGCGTTGGGGTTCGTGGCGCGCTGACCCGCGATCGCCATGGTGGGCGCCCGCTCGGTCCACTTGCCGCCCAGGTTCGGGGTGTCACCGCGGTCGAAGTCGTCGAGCGTGGTTCCACAGGTGTACGCCCATGCCCCGGGAGCGACGAACAGCAGCCCGAGCACCGCGAGCGCGAGCGCCAAAGCCGACCCCACCCCCGGTCGTCTCGGGGCGGCCCCCGATCGTGGTGTCGAAGCTGTCTCGCGAGAAATCATGGCGTCCTTATGACCGGGTATGTGAAATCTTGGGATAGCCTACGCCTATGTGCGCTTTGCCGCATGGTCAATTTTGGCTGTCAGCGTGCTGACCGCGACCGGCGGACCGGCGCACCGAAAGCGGCCAGCGGTTAGGTTTGCCGCCATGCGCTGCGCCACCGTGATATCGGCCCTGATGGCGCTCATGATCGCCGTCCCGGCGGCCGAGGCCGCCACGCCGGCCGCCTGTACTGGCTCGTCGGTGCTCGAGTGGCGCGTTTACCGCGACGGCTCGAAGCGCCTGGTCGAGCTGGCCGACGCGAGCGCCGGCACGACTGCCAGCGCCACGCAGCCGGTGGCCATAACCGTGATCCGCAACGGGGTCTCGCGCAGCTTTGCCTGGCGGACCTCGGTCGACGGCTACCTCTACCGCCCCGCGCGAGGCGAGCAGGCGCGGTTCCTGGCGGTCTACCTGGAGGACTCCTCCGGCTACGGAACCAACACGGCCGGGCCCAATCAGTCCATAACGGTGCCAATCCCGGGCTTCGAGCTCGTGGCCGGTGTCCTGACCCCGCTGTTCCCCACCGGGACGATCACCGTCCCGCTGCCGCTGCCGGTACCGCTGCCCGCCGGGCTACAGCCCGCGCCGAACACGACCTACCGTTCCAGCGTATGCGTCCGCACCCTCCCGCTTACGATCGCGGAGGCCGGGACGGCGAGCCGGCGAGCCAAGAGCAGGCGGGCCAAGGCCAAGAGCCGGCGGGCGAAGCTGCAGCGGGCGAAGATCCGCCGCAAGCTTTTCTAGCCGGCGACAGCCGGTTGCACGGCGTAGCGCCGTCGAAAGATCAGGGTCACCCCCTGACGCGCCCGGGAGCCAGGGGGACCAGAGTGGAGGACATCCACCCGCCACAGGAAGGGCACCCCATGCGCTCACGCATGTCACGGCCATCGCCAGCACTGGTGGTGGCATCGATTGCATTGTTCGTCGCACTCGGTGGCACCGGCTACGCCGCCGCCACCGGATCCATCGACAGCCGCGAGATCAAGAACAACACCATCCGGGGCAAGGACGTCAAGAACTCGTCGCTGAGCGGTGCCGATATAAAGAACAATTCGCTGACGGGAAGCGACGTCGACGAGGGCAAGCTGGCCAAGGTCCCGACGGCCGGCCGGGCCGACTCGGCCAACTCCGCCAACGCTGCGAACACGGCCAACACGGCGAACACCGCCAACACTGCCGCCAACGGCGTCAAGGCGTACGGAACGGTCACGTCCGGCGGCGCGGTGGTCGCAGCGGAATCGAAGGGTATTACGGCTACCAAGCAAACCGCGGAGGGCCCCGGGCGGTACTGCGTGGTGGCCCCGGGCGTGTCGAATACGGCGCACCCGGTCATCCTCACCCCCGACCACACGGACGGCAACGGTATCGATCACACCGCCGTGTACTTCTCGGGGCCCAGCGCCTGCAAGGACAGCGGTGGTTGGCGGATCCTCACCGAAAACGCCGGAGCGTTCACCGACATCCGCTTCTCGGTGATCATCCCGTAGCGGCGGACACGTCAGGCGGCGGCCGCGACCTGCGGCCGCCGCTTCGCGCTTTTCGGCTCCACGATGCCGTCGGCCAGGAAGCGACCGGTGTAGGAGACGTCCGCCTTGGCCGCCACCTGCTCGGGGGTGCCGTGGGCGACGATCCGGCCCCCTTCCTCGCCGCCCTCGGGGCCCATGTCGATGATGCGGTCGGCGGTCTTGATCACGTCGAGGTTGTGCTCGATGACCACCACGGTGTTGCCGGAGTCGACCAGCCGCTGGAGCATGTCCAGCAGCCGCTGCACGTCGGCGAAGTGCAGTCCCGTGGTGGGCTCGTCGAGGATGTAGAGCGTGCGCCCGGTGGCCACCTTGGACAGCTCGGACGCCAGCTTGACCCGCTGGGCCTCGCCGCCCGAGAGCGTGGTGGCGGGCTGGCCGAGGCGCACGTAGTCCAGGCCGACGTCGTGCAACGCCTGCATCTTGCGCTTGATCTTCGGGATGTGCTGGAAGAAGTCCACGGCCTCCTCGACCGTCATGTCCAGCACGTCAGCGATCGTCTTGCCCTTGAAGCGCACCTCCAGCGTCTCGCGGTTGTAGCGCTTGCCGTCGCATTGCTCGCAGGGCACGTAGACGTCGGGCAGGAAGTGCATCTCGATCTTGATCTGACCGTCGCCGCGGCAGACCTCGCAGCGCCCGCCCTTGACGTTGAAGGAGAAGCGGCCCGGCTTGTAGCCGCGCGAACGGGCCTCCTGGGTGCGTGAGAACAGGTCGCGGATGGCATCGAAGACGCCGATATAGGTGGCGGGGTTCGAGCGCGGCGTACGCCCGATCGGCGACTGGTCGATGTTGATGATCTTGTCGACCTGGTCCAGCCCGCTGATGCGCTTGTGCGCGCCCGGGCGCTGCTTGGCGCGGTGCAGGCGGTTGGCCACCGCCTTGTACAGGACCTCGTTGACCAGGGTCGACTTACCCGACCCCGAGACCCCGGTGACCGTGCAGAAGGTGCCAAGCGGGATCTTGGCGTTCACGCGCTGCAGGTTGTTCTGCGCCGCACCCTCGATCTCCAGGTAGCCCGACGGGCGGCGGCGCTTGGCCGGCAGCGCGATCTCGAGCTCGCCGGAGAGGTACTGCCCGGTCAGCGATCCTGGGACGTTCTCGATGGCCTCGACGCGACCCTCGGCCACGACCGCGCCGCCGTGCTCGCCGGCGCCGGGGCCCATGTCCACGATGTGGTCGGCGGCACGCATGGTGCCCTCGTCGTGCTCGACCACGATCACCGTGTTGCCCAGGTCACGCAGGCGCTCTAGCGTCGAGATCAGCCGCTCGTTGTCACGCTGGTGCAGGCCGATCGACGGCTCGTCCAGGATGTACAGCACGCCCACTAGCGACGACCCGATCTGGGTGGCCAGCCGGATCCGCTGGGCTTCGCCGCCCGACAGCGTGGCGGCAGCCCGCCCCAGCGACAGGTAGCCCACCCCCACGTTGTCCAGGAAGCGCAGCCGCTCGTCGATCTCGCGCAGGATCAGCCGCGCGATCGCACGCTCGGTGTCGCTGAGCTCGAGCTCGTCGAACCACTCGATCGTGCGCCGCGCCGACATCGACGTCAGCTGGTCGATGCCCAGCCCACCGAGCTTGACCGCCAGGCTCTCCGGCCGCAGCCGCGAGCCGTGGCAGTCGGGGCACGGGCGCACCGACATGTACTCCTCGATCTTGTCGCGCGACCACTCCGAGTCGGTCTCGCGGTAGCGCCGCTCGAGGTTGTGGACTATGCCCTCGAAGCGCGTCATGTAGCTGCGCTTGCGCCCGTAGCGGTTCTTGTAGCTGACGTAGATGCGCTCGCCGTCGGTGCCGTACAGGAAGGTGTCGCGTACGTCCTCGTCCAGGTCCTCCCAGGGCGTGTCCAGGTCGACCTCCCACTTCTCGGCGATGGCCTGGGTCATCTGCTCGTAGTAGTTGGAGGCGCTGGTGGACCACGGCAGGATCGCCCCCTCCGCCAGCGACAGCGATGGGTCGGGCACGATCAGCTCCGGGTCGATCTCCATCTGCGAGCCCAGCCCGGTGCAGCGCGGGCAGGCGCCGTGCGGGGAGTTGAACGAGAAGATGCGCGGCTCCAGCTCGGGCATCGAGGTGCCGCAGTGCAGGCAGGCGAAGCGTTCCGAGAACGTCCTGACCTCGCCGCTGTCCACCAGCTCGAGGTCCACCAGGCCCTCGGCGAGGCCGACGGCGGTCTCGATCGAGTCGGTCAGCCGCTTGCGCAGGTCGGGGCGCATGACCAGGCGGTCGACCACGACCGATATGTCGTGCTTGTAGCGCTTGTCCAGGTCGATCTGCTCCTCGAGCCGGCGCAGCTCGCCGTTGACCTTGACGCGCGTATAGCCCTCGGCCTGGAGGTTCTCGAACAGCTTGCCGTACTCGCCCTTGCGCCCGCGCACCACGGGCGCCTCGACCATGAAGCGCGTGCCCTCCTCGAAGCTCATGACCTGGTCCACGATCTGCTCGGCGGACTGGGCGGCGATCGGGCGGCCGCAGTTGTAGCAGTGCGGCTGCCCGATCCGGGCCCACAGCAGCCGCAGGTAGTCGTAGATCTCGGTGACCGTGCCCACCGTGGAGCGCGGGTTGCGCGATGTGGTCTTCTGGTCGATCGAGATGGCGGGCGACAGCCCCTCGATCGAGTCCACGTCGGGCTTGTCCATCTGCCCCAGGAACTGGCGCGCGTAGGCGGACAGCGACTCCACGTAGCGGCGCTGGCCCTCGGCATAGATGGTGTCGAAGGCCAACGACGACTTGCCCGAGCCGCTGAGGCCGGTGATGACCACCAGCGAGTTGCGCGGCAGGCGCAGATCGATGTCCTTCAGGTTGTGCTCGCGCGCGCCGGACACGACGAGCTCGTTGGAGGGGCTGGTCACTCGGTCGAGTTTACGTATCGGCCCGGAGGCCATATTGCGAACGCCTGTTCGTGTTCGCAAATTGCGCTGATCAGCCCTCCGTGCGCGACCAGGGCGCCTGGTCGCGCGTGGTGTCGTAGACCACCTTGGTGCCGGCGATCCGGTCGTGCCAGCCCTGGCGCGTGGGCGACAGCAGGATCGCCAGAAAGCCCGCTCCGGCGGGCAGCAGCGCCAGCGGCACGGCCAGAATGCGGCGCAGCGCTGGCCGCAGGCCCACGTGGCGCGAGCCGTCGACCTGCAGGTGGATACTCAGCAGGCGCATCCCCGGCGTCTGGCCGACCAGAGCCCAGAAGGCCGTCAACACGGCGCCTCCCGCAAGCACCCCGAGCGCGGTCAGGGCCGCCACCCAGACGGGCGGCAGGTCGCTGCCGCCGAATGCGAACGGGAAGACCGAGGCGAACAGTCCGGATGCGACCGAGAACAGCACGATGCCCAGGCCGACGTCGAGCGCGGCCGCCAGGGCGCGGGTGACCAGTCCGGCCTCGTCGGTCTCCTCGCGCTCCTGGCGGCCGACGAGCCTGTGCGCGAACCGCTCCAGGATGTCGTCCAGGCGCTCGGTGACCACGGTCAGACGCCGCCCGAGGTCGGTGACCAGACCCACCCCCTGCTCGGTGATCGCGGCCCGAACCTCGGGCGCCTCGGCGATCCGCTCGACCAGCATCTGCGCCTTCTGGCTGGCCAGCAGCTCCGCCCACACGCGGTCGGCCACGTCGGATTCCAGCGCCGTCGACACGGCGTCGGCGATCTCGTCACTGGCCAGCGCGCGCTCGACGGCGTCCTGAACCGCGTTGCGCTCGATCAGGCGCACCACGGCGCGCTCCACCGCGGGGCTCTGCACCGCCCGGACGATGGCCTCCTCGATGGCGTCCTCGACGGCCTTGTCGACGCCGGTGGCGCCGGCCAGCCGCTCGGCGCCCTTGGCGCCTGCGCCCAGGACCCGCGCAGCCGGTGAGCGCGGCTGGTCCTCGGCGCTCATCGGCCGGACTCTACCGCCGGGGCGCGGCGGTGGTCACCGACCAGGAAGGCCGAGCCGGAACACGCCAACAGGCGTAGGCTCAGAACACCCGAACCAGAAGGGGACCAATGAGCGTTCTGCTCCGTTTCACGCCTTCGTCGCTAACCAGCGCGCAGTACGACGAGAGCATCCGCAAGCTCAAGGAGGCTGGTGGATTCCCTCCGGACGGGCTCGACTACCACGTGTGCTTCGGCACCGAGGGAGAGCTGAAGGTCAGCGAGATCTGGGACTCCCAAGAGCAGTTCGAGGCCTTCGGCGAGCACCTCATGCCGATCCTCCACGATGTAGGGATCGAGCCCGGCGAGCCGCAGATGATCCCGATACACAGCGTTATCAGGCGCTAGACCGCCAGCGGCGGCCCGGGTGACAGCCGGGCCGCTCAGGCCGCGTAGCGCTTGGCGGCCCGCTCGCGCGCCTTGGCCGCCTCGATCTCACGATCCTTCGGCGGCGCGCTCGTGACCAGCGCGTCCAGCAGCTCACGCGTGACGGCGGTGACCCGCTCGACCGCGTGCTCGAATGCCTCGGCGTTGGCCTGCGAGGGCTTGGTCGATCCGCTGACCTTGCGCACGTACTGCAGCGCGGCGGCCTGGACCTCCTCCTCGGTGGCTGGGGGGTGGAAGTTGTGGAGGGTTCGGATGTTGCGACACATGCACAGATCGTACGATGTCGCGGTGCCCACCCATGCAGCGTTCCTCCGCGGCATGAATGTCGGCGGCCACCGGATCACCAACGACGACCTGCGGGCCGCGTTCGCGGCCATCGGCTACGGGGATGTCGGCGTGTTCCGCGCCAGCGGCAACGTGGCCTTCGACGCGGGCGGAGCCACGGACGCCGAGGCGACCGAGCGGATCGAGCGCGGTCTGGAGGCCGAGCTCGGCTACGCGGTGCCCACTTTCGTGCGAACGGCGGCCGAGCTTCGGGAGCTCGCAGCCGAGCAGCCGTTTCAGGCCGCCGCGCTCGAGGCGTCCAAGGGCAAGCTGCAGGTGCTGTTCCTGCGCAAGCGCCCGCGAGAGAGCGACCGCAACGCTGCGCTTGCGCTGGCCGGCGATGCGGACCAGCTGGCCTTCGGCGCCGGCGCAGAGCTGTACTGGCTGCCCGGCGGCGGCACCCAGGAGAGCACGCTGGACCTCAAGTCCCTGGACGGCCTGGTGGGCGCGTCGACGCAGCGAACGAAGGGCACCGTCGAGCAGATCAGCGCGAAGTTCTTCGCCGGCTGATGCTGCGCGGCGGGGTCCGTCGACGTCCTACGACGGCGTAGCCATGGATGGCTACTTCGCCGTGAGGCGCTTGTAGGTCATCCGGTGCGGGCGGTCGGCCTCGTCGCCCAGCTGGTCGCGCTTCCACTGCTCGTAGGCCTCGAAGTTGCCCTCGAACCAGTGCACCTGTGAGTCGCCCTCGAATGCCAGCACGTGGGTGGCCACCCGATCCAGGAACCAGCGGTCGTGCGATACCACCACCACGCAGCCGGGAAACGCCAGCAGGGCCTCTTCCAGCGCGCGCAGGGTGTCCACGTCCAGGTCGTTGGAGGGCTCGTCCAGCAGCAGCATGTTGCCCGCGCTGCGCAGCAGCTTGGCCATGTGCAGCCGGTTGCGCTCACCGCCGGAGAGCTTGCCCACCGCCTTCTGCTGGTCGGAGCCCCGGAAGTTGAACGACGAGACGTAGGCGCGCGAGTTCATCTCGCGGTCACCGACCATCAGCTGATCGGCGCCGCCGGAGATCTCCTCCCAGACCGACTTGGCGCCGTCCAGCGCGTCACGCGACTGGTCCACGTAGGCCAGCTCGACCGTCTCTCCGACCCGCAACGCGCCCGAGTCCGGCTGCTCCTCGCCGGTGATCATGCGCAGCAGCGTGGTCTTGCCCGCGCCGTTGCCGCCGATCACGCCGACGATCCCGGCCTTCGGGAGCTTGAACGAGAGGTTGTCGATCAGCAGCCGGTCGCCATAGCCCTTGGACAGGTTCTCGGCCTCCACCACCACATCGCCCAGCCGCGGGCCGGCAGGGATGTGGATCTCGACGCTGTCGATCTTGGCGTTGCGCTCTTCGGCCAGCAGCGCGTCGTAGCGGGCCAGCCGGGCCTTGTTCTTGGTAAGCCGCGACGACGCGTTCATGCGCACCCATTCCAGCTCGGACGCCAGCGTGCGCTGGCGCGCGGACTCCTTCTTCTCCTCCTGGGCCAGGCGCTTGCCCTTCTGCTCCAGCCACGAGGAGTAGTTGCCCTCGAACGGCAGCCCGCGGCCGCGGTCCAGCTCCAGGATCCAGCCGGCCACGTTGTCCAGGAAGTAGCGGTCGTGGGTCACCGCCACCACGGCGCCCGGGTAGTCGTGCAGGTGTCGCTCCAGCCAGCCCACCGACTCGGCGTCCAGGTGGTTGGTCGGCTCGTCCAGCAGGAGCAGGTCCGGCTGGCTCAGCAACAGCCGGCAGAGCGCCACGCGCCGGCGCTCGCCGCCCGAGAGCTTGTCCACGGCGGCGTCGCCGGGCGGACAGCGCAGCGCGTCCATGGCCGTGTCCAGCATCGTGTCCAGGTTCCACGCGTCCGCGGCGTCGATCTTCTCCTGGAGCTTGGCGAACTCGTCAGCGGTCTCCTCTGTGTAGTTCGCGGCCAGCTCGTTGAAGCGGTCGACCAGGTCCTTCATGGCCCGGACGCCGTCCTCGACGTTGCCGCGCACGTCCTTGCTCTCGTCCAGCTGCGGCTCCTGCTCGAGCAGCCCGACGCTGGCGCGCTCGGCCAGGTCGGCCTCACCACGCACGTCCGTGTCCACACCGGCCATGATCCGCAGCAGCGTGGACTTGCCGGAGCCGTTGGCTCCCAGCACCCCGATCTTGGCGCCGGGGTAGAACGCCAGCGTCACGTCCTTGAGAACTTCCTTGTCGGGTGGATGCACCTTGGTCAGGTTGCGCATCGTGAAGATGAACTCGGGCATGGCAGCTAGTAAAGCGCGGTCGGGCGTTGTGTAGGTCCGCCGCCGGCGACACCATGCCTGCCGTGAGCTCCGACACGCGCCGTGGCCAGCTGGGCGATCGCGTGGAGCGTGCCCTCGAGGACCGCGCCGAGCTGGCCGGGGAGCTGGAGCTGGACAGCGCACCCGCACCGGTTCAGCGGCGGCTGGTGCGGTGGGCGTTCTGGCTCACTCTGTGCGGCGTCTCGCTGTACCTGGTCGGCCCCAGCGTGCTGGAGACGCTGGGATCCGCCGACCGGGTCCGGGGCATCGGCGCCGGCTGGCTGGCAGTCATGGCCGCGCTGCAGGTGCTGTCCAACGCCTGCCTCTGGGACCTGCAGCGGATCGCCCTGCGCACCCGCGACGTGATGGCGGTGGCCACCTCCCAGCTGGCCGGGAACGGCCTGGCCAAGGTGGTGCCGGGCGGCGGGGCGGTGGGGGCGGCGCTGCAGTACCGGATGCTGGTCCAGTCCGGGCTGCCCCGCGCCACGACGGCTTCGGCGCTGACCGTGACCAACCTGCTGGTCTTCGCCGTAGTGCTGGCGCTGCCGGTCCTGGCGGTGCCGGCCATCGCCGGCGGCGCGGTCAACCACCGCCTGATCCAGGCCACGCTGATCGGCGTGCTGGTATTCGCCGGCCTGTTCGCCGTAGGCGTGGCCATGCTGGCCTTCGACCGCCCGCTGCGTGCCACCGGCGTCGCCGTACAGCGGGCTCGCAATCGCGTCCGCCGGCGTTCGGCCCCGCGCCGCGGCCTGCCCGACCGCCTGATCGCGCGAGCGCGACCGGATCCTGGTCACGTTCGGCCGCGACTGGAAGCGCGCGCTGGGCGTGACGGTGGGCCGCTGGGCCTTCGACTACGCCACCCTCCTGGCAGCGCTGGCGGCCATCGGCTCGAACCCACGCCCCTCGCTGGTGCTCCTGGCCTTCTGCGCCGCGCAGGTTCTGGCACAGGTCCCGTTCACCCCGGGCGGGCTGGGCTTCGTGGAGGCAGGCCTGACGGCCACGCTGGCCCTGGCCGGGGTCTCGCCCCAGGATGCGCTCGTGGCCACGTTCGCCTACCGGCTGTTCTCGTACTGGCTGATGCTGCCGGTGGGCCTCGGCGCCCTGGGGCTGCATCGGCTGGCGCTGCGCCGTCGCGCGCAGTCGACATAGGCTCGGGCCCATGGGCAAGCTGATCTACTCGGCCATCACGTCGCTGGACGGCTATACGGAGGACGCCGCCGGTGAGTTCGGGTGGAGCGCCCCGGACGCGGAGGTGCACCGCTTCGTGAACGACCTGATGCGCCCTGCCGGCACCCACCTGCTGGGCCGCCGTATGTACGAGACCATGGCCTACTGGGACGGCGAGGATGCCGGCCGCTCGGACATCGCGCACGACTTCGCGGCACTTTGGGGGGCCGCCGAGAAGATCGTGTACTCGCGGACGCTGGAGTCACCCCCGAGCGCGGTCACGCGCCTGGAGCGCGAGTTCGATCCGGACGCAGTTCGCTCGCTGAAGGCCGCGCGCGACCACGACCTGACGATCAGCGGGCCGCAGCTGGCGGGGCAGGCCATCGCCGACGGCCTGGTGGACGAGTACCAGCAGTTCGTGAACCCGATCGTGGTCGGCGGCGGCAAGCCGTTCCTGCCGCAGGGGGTCAGGATCGAGCTGGAGCTGCTGGAGGAACGGCGCTTCGCGAGCGGCGTGGTGTTCCTGCGCTACGCAGCTGCCGGAGCAGCAGGCAGGCGCGCTCAGCCGCCGACGCGGGCGTAGACCTCGTCCAGGATCGTCCCCTGGTCCTCGAGGTCGAAGTTCTCCTCGAGGTAGCGGGACGTTTCCTCGCGCGGGGTGCCGTTGAGGGCCATGTTCAGCGCTATCAGCCGGGCACCCTCGGTGCCGTCGCCGGGTCCGCTTGACGACGGGGCGGGCTCCTGCAGCTCGACGCCGGCAGGCTCGGGCTCCTCCTCGGCAACCGGCTCCTCCTCCGCGGCCGGCTCCTCCTCGGCAACCGGAGCCTCGGCAACCGGAGCCTCCTCGATGGCGGTCTCCTGCTCCTCCTCCTCGGCGATCGCGACCTCGGGCTCCTCCTCGACGACCGTCTCCTCGCCAGCGGTCTCCTCGGCCGGGAGCTCGTCGACGACCTCCTCCTCGCCCTCGGCGACCTCTTCGGCGGCCGGCCCCTCCGCGACGACGGGCTGGGCCTCGGGCTGGGCCTCGCGGACGTCGGCGAGGCCGGCACGGATGCCCTGAAGCTCGGACTCGAGCGAGCCGGCGTTGTTGCGGACGCTCTCGACAAGCGACGAGATCGTGGTGCGCAGCTCGTCGACCAGGCCGCCGAGGTCACCCTCGACGGTGTTGGCGCGATCGCGCATCTGCTGGGTGGCGGCCTCGACGGCGGACACGTGCCCGGCGGCATCCGCCTCGGCCCGCTCGCGCGTGGCGCGGGCGGCCTGCTCGGCCTCGGCGCGCACGCGCTCGGCCTCGCTCCTGGCCTCCGAACGCTCCTGCTCGGCGGCGGACTTGGCCTCGGCGCGCTCCTTCTGGGCGGCAGCCTGGGCGTCGGCGCGCTCCTTCTCGGCCTCGCGCTTGGCCTCGCCAACCAGGTGGTCGGCCTCGGCGCGCGAGCTGGACTCGATGTCGTTCGCGCTGGTCTCGGCGGCCTCGACGATGGCGCGCACGCGCTCGGCGGCCGCACCGGCCAGGGTGTTCTGCTGGGGCTGCGGCTTGGCCGCGAGCTCGGCCTTCAGTTCCTCGATCTCGTTGGCGATCTGCCCCAGGTGGCGATCCACCTCCTCGGGGTCGTACCCGCGCCGCGCCTGCGAGAAGTCCGTCCGCTCAATTGCTTGCCGATCCAGTGCCACAGTTCCCCTTCGTGCCTTGAGGTCGTACTTCCACTCCGCTGCCGGCTGGAGGGTACCCCAGATTGAGCCGGGCGGCTGTGCTCAGGCCTCGGCCTGAACCTCGTCGAGCTCGCGCTGGAGGGTCTTGATCTCGTCACGCAGCTTGGCGGCGTATTCGAAGCGGAGATCCTCGGCGGCGGCCAGCATCTCCTCCTCCAGCTCCACCAGCGTCCGCATGATCTCCTCGGCCGACATGCCCTCCTCCAGCGCGGAGCTGCGGCGCGACTTGCGCCCGGGCACCTTCGATTCCATGGCCAGGAAGTCGCCGATGTCCGAGACGCCCTTCTGGATGTTGGCCGGGGTGATCCCGTGCTCGGCGTTGTAGGCCGTCTGGATCTCGCGCCGGCGATCGGTCTCGGAGATGGCGGTGCGCATCGCCTTCGTCTCCTTGTCGGCGTACATGATCACCTGGCCCTTGATGTTCCGCGCGGCCCGGCCGATGGTCTGGATCAGGGAGGTCTCCCCGCGCAGGAAGCCCTCCTTGTCGGCGTCCAGGATGGCCACCAGTGAGACCTCGGGCAGGTCCAGCCCCTCGCGCAGCAGGTTCACGCCGACCAGGACGTCGAACTCGCCAAGGCGCAGCTCGCGGATGATCTGGATCCGCTCCAGCGTGTCCACCTCCGAGTGCAGGTAGCGCACGCGCACGCCGTACTCGAGCAGGTAGTCGGTCAGATCCTCGGACATCTTCTTGGTCAGCGTGGTGACGAGCGTGCGCTCGCCCGCCTCCGAGCGCATCTTGATCTCGTTCATCAGGTCGTCGATCTGGTTCTTGGTCTCGCGGACGTCGATGTCGGGGTCCACGACGCCGGTCGGGCGCACGATCTGCTCGACGATCGTGGAGGAGTGGTCGCGCTCGAACGGCCCGGGCGTGGCCGACACGAACACCAGCTGCTTTGTGATCGACATGAACTCGTCGAAGGTCTGGGGGCGGTTGTCCAGCGCGCTGGGCAGGCGGAAGCCGTATTCGACGAGCGTCGTCTTGCGCGAGCGGTCGCCCTCGTACATGGCGCCGATCTGGGGCACGGTCTGATGCGACTCGTCGATGAAGCAGACGAAATCGTCGGGGAAGAAGTCCACCAGGCAGTAGGGGCGCTCGCCGGGCTTGCGGCCGTCCAGGATGCGCGAGTAGTTCTCGATCCCGTTGCAGAAGCCCAGCTCGCGCAACATCTCCATGTCGAACTGGGTGCGCTGGCGCAGCCGGTGGCTCTCCAGCGGCTTGCCCTGCTCCTCCAGCTCCTTGGTGCGGGCCTCGAGCTCGTCGCGGATCTCGGCCACCGAGCGGTCGATGGTCTCCTGGTCGGTGGCGTAGTGGGTGGCGGGCCAGACGCCCACGTGCTCGACGTCCTTGAGCACCTCGCCGGTCAGCGGGTCGAACTCCTGGAGCGCCTCGATCTCGTCGCCGAACAGCACGGCCCGGTAGGCCGTCTCGGCGTAGGCGGGGAACACCTCGAGCGTGTCGCCGCGGACGCGGAAGGTGCCGCGGCCCAACGCCGTGTCGTTGCGCGAGTACTGGATGTCCACCAGCTTGCGCAGCACCGCGTCGCGGTCGATCATCTCGCCCTTCTTGAGCAGCAGCATCAGGCGGTCGTACTTCTCGGGCGAGCCCAGGCCGAAGATGCAGGAGACGCTGGCCACGACGATCGTGTCGCGGCGCCCGAACAGCGAGGCGGTGGCCGCGTGGCGCAGGCGCTCGATCTCCTCGTTGATCGACGAGTCCTTCTCGATGTACAGGTCCTGCGCCGGCACGTAGGCCTCGGGCTGGTAGTAGTCGTAGTAGGAGACGAAGTACTCGACCGAGTTCTCCGGGAACAGCTCGCGAAACTCGTTGCACAGCTGCGCCGCCAGAGTCTTGTTGTGGGCGATCACCAGCGCCGGCCGCTGGAGCTGCTCGATCGTGAACGCCATCGTGGCCGTCTTGCCCGATCCGGTCGAGCCCAGCAGCGTCTGGAAGCGGTCGCCGCGCTCGACACCCGCTACCAGCCCGTCGCGCGCCTTCGGCTGGTCGGCCACCGGCACGTAGGCGCTGTTGAGCTTGAAGGGCGGCACGGCCACGTGACGTTAGCGCCGGTTGCGGCCGCAGGATGGCCGCAATCGCCCCAACCGGGGGGCGAATCCCGGCTGGTTGGCGACTTGGACACCGTATGGGTGCACAAGACGCCAACGAGACTGTCGATGCCCGCGTCGGCCGGTTCGCGGCCGCCCAGCACGGGGTCGTCGCGGCCTGGCAGCTCGCGCGGCTCGGGGTCGGGCGGCGGATGATCGCCAACCGCTGCGGGCGCGGATCGTGGGTCCGGGTGTGGCGGGGTGTCTACGCCATCGGACACGCCCCGCTAAGCCGAGCGGGCCTACAGATGGCGGCAGTCCTGGCCTGCGGCCCCGGAGCCGTCCTCAGCGACGCCAGCGGCGCCGCGGTCTGGCGGCTGATGCCGGTCCACCCCCGGGTCCACCACGTCACCGTGCGTCGAGCCGGCGGCCGGGCCCTCGACGGCATCGTCGCGCACCGCCGCGCGCTCACCGCGGACGAGTGGACACGCCACCGTGGGCTACCGGTCACGAGCCCGGCCAGGACCATCCTCGACCACGCCGGCGCCGCCGGGCGGCGGGGGACCGAGCAGATGCTCGACCACGCCGAGCGGCTGGCGCTGTGCACCGAGGGCGAATTGGTCGATCTGCTCGCTGCCCACGGCGGCCTCCGCGGCGCCGGCGTCTTGCGACAGGTCCTGGACGAGCACCAGGCCGGATCCACGTTCACGCGGAGCCAGCTCGAGGAGCTGTTCCTCGGTCTCTGCCGGCGCGCAGGCCTTCCCCAGCCACTCGTCAACCAGCCGCTGCTCGGTATGGAGGTCGACTTCTACTGGCCACAGCACGAGGTCGTGGCCGAGACGGACGGGTGGGCCTCCCACCACTCGCGCGCCGCCCAGCAACGGGACGCAGACCGCTTCAACCGCTTGGTGCTCGCCGGCGTGCTGCCGCTGCGCTTCACCCATCGCGACCTGACCCGACAGGCCAAGGGCTCGATGCTCCGGGTGCGCCAGGCGCTACGGGACCGAGGCCCGGGCCTATGAGCGCGTGAATGGCGATTCAGCCCCTTATACGGTGCATGAATCGCCATTCAGTCATTCGGCAGCGGCCCGCGGCAGGGCCGCGGCGACGGTGGCGGCCACGGTGGTCGCGGCGGCGGCGGGTTGCGTCAGGCGCCCGGCTCGCTTTCGGCCGGCGTGGGCTCGCCGATCTTGGCGTAGACGGAGGGCCGGGCCCGCTTGAGGATCGCGCCGACGATCAGGCCGAGCACACCGCCGCCGAACAGGATCACCGGCAGCACGATCGTCATGTCGTCGGTCGGCGCATCGGTGGCGCCGGTGATGAGCACGTTGAAGTTGGCGACCCCGAGCACCAGGGCCACCACCAGCAGCGTTCCCGCCACTACCGGCGCGACCAGCGACCGCCAGGCAGTGAGGTCCGGGGCCGGAGCGCGGCGGAAGAAGGCCACGACCGCGAACGAGGTCAGCGCCATCAGCGCCAGCACCCCGATAGCGCCCAGGTTGGTCAGCCACGTGAACAGCTGGAGCACCGGGTCCTTGTCCGCCAGCGCGAACCAGCCGACCACCACCAGGGCCAGGACGCTCTGTGCCGCCGAGCCCACCCACGGCGCGCCGCTGGCGGACTGCACCTTTCCGAACACCCTCGGCAGCACCCCCTCGCGGCCCAGCGCGAAGAAGTAGCGCGCCACGTTGTTGTGGAACGCCAGCAGCGCGGCGAACAGGCTGGTGCAGAACAGCAGCGTCGCCGCGTCGGTCCAGAACGCACCCAGCCGCGAGTCACCGGCGCCGAACAGCACCGTGGTCGGGTCGGGCGCCTTGCCGTCGGGGGTGGTGAAGCCCTCCTTGACCAGCGCGTCGGGGTTGACCATGGTGTCGGGCCCGATCGACGCGGCCAGCAGCCAGCTCGACAGCGCGTAGAACACGGCGATCATGCCGACCCCGATGAAGGTGGCACGGGCCACCGTGCGCTTGGGGTCCTTGGCCTCCTCGCTGTAGATGGCCGCGGACTCGAAACCCACGAACGACGCGACGCAGAACACCAGTGCCGCGCCGAAGGCCGAGCCGGTGGCTACCGACGGGTCGAAGCCGGTCAGCGTCAGCCCCTGCGGCCCCGGATCGGCAACCACGGCGAAGTCGAATGTGGCCACCACGATGACCTCCAGCGTCAGCGCAACCGCCAGCACCTTGGCGTTCAGGTCCACGCGAAGCACGCCCAGGAGGCCGATGACCACACCGGCCAGCAGGCACCACCAGTACCACTCCATCGTGATCCCGAGCTTGTCCGTGGCGAAGGCCGCCGTGGCCACGCCGAACAGGCCGTAGATGCCGAGCTGCATCGCGTTGTAGGAGATCAGCGCCAGGAACGCCGTGCCCACCGCCGGGACCTTGCCCAGTCCGCGCGCGACGTAGGTGTAGAACGCCCCCGCGTCCGCCACGTAGCGGCTCATGGCGCCGTAGCCGACGGCGAACAGGCCGAGCATGATGCCCAGCGGGATGAACAGGAACGGCACGCCGCGGTTGCCAGTGACCAGATAGGTGGCGGCCTGGCCGCCGGCCACGGCGGTCAGCGGCGCGGATGCCGCCACGATGAAGAACACCAGATCGGATACCCCGAGCGAGCGCCGCCGCAGCGCCGCCCCCCCGACCCCTCCCGATCCGGACTCAGCCCCCGTTGCTGGCTCAGAAACAGACACGGCCACTCCCTCCTCTTAGGGTCATTGCACGCTGCCGTCCAGGATCTGAAGCGTCTTCAGATCCGAGTAGAAGTCCAGGGCGCTGTCGCCGCCCTCGCGTCCGATGCCCGAGATCCCCATGCCCCCGAACGGGGCGGTCAGGTCGCGGACCAGGAACGTGTTCACCCACACGATCCCGGCGCGCAGCGCGCGCCCGACACGCTCGGCGCGCTCCAGCGAGGAGGTGTAGGCGATGCCCGACAGGCCGTACGCCGTGGAGTTGGCCAGCTCCACCGCCTCCTGCTCGGTCGCGAACGACTGGATCGTCAGCACCGGCCCGAAGACCTCGCTCTGGACGATCTCGGCGTCGTTGGAGGCCGGCTCGATCAGGGTGGGCTCGTAGAACAGCCCGCCGGCGCCCTTCCCGCCGCGCACGATCCGCTGGCCGCTCTCGCGGGCGCGCCGGACGAAGCCGTCGACGCGCTGGAGGTGATCGGGGTGGATCAGCGGCGAGATCGTGGTGGAGTCATCGCGCGGGTCACCCAGGACCTGCTTGTCGACGACCGCGTTGAAGCGCTCGAGGAACTCCTCGCGCACCTGCTCCTCGACCAGCAGGCGGGTCCCGGCCAGGCACACCTGGCCCGCGTCGTCGTACTGGCCGGCCGCCTTGCTCGCCGCCGCGTCCAGGTCGGCGTCGGCGAACACGATCAACGGGTTCTTGCCGCCCAACTCTGCCGTGAAGGGCACGATGTTGCCCGCGGCCGCGCGCCCGATCTGGCGGGCCGTGGGCACCGAGCCGGTGAACGAGACGCGGCGGATCAGCGGGTGGGCCACCAGCGCCGCCCCGGCCTCCTCGCCGATGCCCTGCACCACGTTGAACACGCCCGGCGCCAGCCCCGCCTCGTCGGCCAGGTCGGCCAGCAGCGAGCACGAGAGCGGCGACCATTCGGCGGGCTTCAGCACCACCGTGCAGCCGGCCGCCAGGGCGGGCGCGGTCTTCCAGGTGGACAGCATGAACGGGGCATTCCAGGGCGTGATGACCGCCGCCGGCCCGGCCGGCATGCGCTGCACGCGGTTCCAGGTGCCCACCGAGTGCCAGTCGCGCTCGCGGTGGGCGGCGGCCAGGTCGGCGTACGCGCGGTAGTTGCGTGCCCCGCGCCCGATCACACGCGCTCGCAGAGAGCGCAGCAGCATGGCCATGTCGGCGCACTCCACGGCGGCCAGGCGCTCCACATTGGCGTCGATCAGGTCGGCCAGGCGGTGCAGCTGCTCGGCGCGGCCCGCCGGCCCCAGCGCCGCCCAGGCCGGAAACGCCTCGTGCGCCGCCCGCACCGCCGCGTCCACCTCCTCGGCGCCCGCGCGCGCCACCTCGGCCAGGAGCGACTGGTCGATCGGCGAGTGCGTGGGAAAGCGGTCGCTGCCACCGACACGCCGGCCGCCGATGTAGTGGTCGGTCGAGACCTCGACGCCCGCGACATGCGCAGTTTCGCTCACCGGCCCAGCTCCCGCACCGTCTCCTGGTCGTCGACGGTGTAGCCGAAGCTGAAGCGGTAGCCGCGCCCGACTCGCTGCGGGGCCAGGAGGTCGTGCTCCTCGCCCGGTGCGCCGAGTAGCTCGAGCGTGGCCTCACCGGCCCAGACGTCGCTGCCCAGCCGGTCGCGGCTGACCGAGCGCGCCAGCTCGTGCACCTGCGGGTCGTCGTGGCGGCCGGCGTTCAGGCGCGGGAAGTGACGCACGTTCACGATCGGCGCGGCGTTGTGGTGTGGGCCGCCGTCGTCGGCGGGCCCTTCCAGGGTCACGGTGGCCTGCGCCAGGCGGCGACCGTAGGCCGAGCAGGTGCCGCCGTGCACAGCACCGGCGCGCAACCCGGGGTCGGCCGGCCCGCCGAGGCCGAAGTCGCGCGTGATCCAGACCTCACCGAGCTTCTTCGGAAAGCCCTGCAGCCAGCCGCGCGCCAGCGCGAAGTCGCGGTCGACCCAGATGAACGGGCAGGTGGTGACCTCCTGGCCGTCCAGCAGCGCGTTGGCAACCACGAAGAACTCCTTGTACTGCGAGCGCGAGGGGTCGGTCAGCTCCGGGCCCCCCTCCGAGCACGACTGCCAGTCGGCGAACACCGCGGCGCAGCGCCCGGCGTCGGGGTGGGGCTCCATGCCCTCCGGCAGGATCGAGGCCACCGCCTCGGGATCGGCCCAGTAGTCCACCACCAGGAACGCGCCCACGTAGTGCCACGGGGGCGCGGGCACCAGGCTGGCGCCCCCGGCCGGCGTGCGCGGGATGGTGTAGCCCCTCAGCGTCATCGCCCGGCCTCCACCGGGTCGGGCAGCGGTATGCCCTGCATCTCCAGGCTCTGGCGCTCGGATTCCACCGCCTCGCTGTCGAAGCGGAAGTACGAGCGCGGCGGCAGCGGCCCCCAGGTGTTGGACGAGTAGCGGTCGTCGGGCCACTCGCGCGGCTGGTGGTCGGCCTCCAACACCTCCATGTCGCAGTACAGCTCTACGAAGCAGGGCTCCTCGGTGATACGCACGTAGGACGCGATGTTGCCCCCCACCCCGTGCCGTGTCGGGCCCCAGCCCAGCCAGCGGCCGTGGCGGCCCAGGTGATCCAGCGCCGCGCGCATCTGGCCGATGTCGACCACGTCGAACGCCAGGTGGTGCAGGCGCGCCGCGCCCTTGTCCATCAGCGCCACCACGTGGTGGTCGGAGTTCACGTGCAGCCATACGCCGGCGCGGCCGAGCCAGTCGGTGAGCCCCATGCCCAGCACGTCGCGGTAGAAGCCCAGCTGGTCGTCGATGCGGGCGGTCAGGAAGTTCACGTGGCCGAGCTTGCGCGGGTGGCCCACGGGCAGCCGGCCCGCGGGCCGGGCGTGGGCCACCAGCCGCGAGGCGGGCTCGCGGTAGGCCAGCAGGTGCACCGCGTTGTCCTCCAGATCGGTTAGCTCCAAGCGATCTTCGCGCCGCTCGAAGGACACCCCCTGGCCCTCCAGGTGGCCGGCCGCGGCGTCCAGCGAGCAGTCACGCGCCAGCTCGAACGCCACGTGGTCGCAGCCCGGCGCGGCGTCCTCGATCAGCTCCAGCGCGCACGGCTCGTCGTCGCACGACAGCTCGGCGCGGCCCTGCCCGCGCGAGCGCTCGGTCAGGCCGAACTGAAGCGCCCACCGGCGCGCAGCCTCGTCCAGGTCGGCCACCCGCAGCGCCACGTGGTCCAGCCGGCGCAGCGCGATCACAGCGTCACCTTCACCGGCAGCCGCTTGATGCCGTTGAAGAAGTTCGAGCGCAGCCGCTCGGCGGGGCCGTCCAGCTCGATCTCCTTCACGCGCGGCAGCAGCTCCTCGAACGCGATCCGCACCTCCATCCGCGCCAGGTGGGCGCCCATGCAGTGGTGGATGCCGCCCGGGCCGAACGCCATGTGCCGGTTGGGTTGGCGCCCGACGTCGAAGCGCTCGGGCACCTCGAAGGCGTCCTCGTCGCGGTTGCCGGACACGAACCAGGTGGTGACCTTGTCGCCGGCGCTGATGGCCTGCCCGGCCAGCTCGGTGTCCTGCGCGGCCGTGCGGCGGAAGTGATGCACGGGCGTGGCCCAGCGCAGCATCTCGTCAGCGGCCGTCTTGCCCAGCGACGGGTCGTCGCGCAGCCGCTGTAGCTCGTCGGGGTGCTCGAGCAGCCCCAGCAGCCCGTGGGTGATGGTGTGACGGGTGGTCTCGTTGCCCGCGGTGGCCAGCAGCACGAAGTAGTTGTCGAAGTCCTGCTGGGCCAGCGGCTCGAACGCCAGCTGGGTGATGATGTCGTCGCCGGGCTGCTTGCGCCGCTCGGCCGCCAGACGGCGGCCGAACTCGAACATCTCCAGCGCGGCGGGGCTGGAGAACGGCAGCTCCTTGTGTGCCTCCTCGGGCTCGACCGCGTACTCGGGATCCTGGTTGCCCAGCAGCCGGTCGCCGAGGTCGATGATCTCGCGGCGCTCGTCCTGGGGCACGCCGAGGATCTCGGCGAACACCTGCATCGGGATCTCCGACGAGACCTCGCGCACGAAGTCGAAGCTGCCCATGGGCAGCGCGCGGTCCAGCACCTCGCGGGTGACGCGCCGGACCTGGTCCTCCCAGACGTGCACCGCGCGCGGGGTGAAGCGGCGGGCGATCAGGCCGCGCAGCTCGTCGTGGCGCGGCGGGTCCATGTCCAGCATCGACTTGCGCTTCTCGATGTGCTGTGGATCGATCTCCTCCAGCGAGGTACCGCCGATCTCGGACGAGAACACCTCCGGCGTGCGGTGCACGTGGCGGATGTCCTCGTAGCGGGTCACGGCCCAGAAGCCGCTGCCCTCGGGCTCGGGGTTCCAGTGCACCGGGTCGTCGCGGCGCAACGCGGCGAAAGCCTCGTGCGGCACGGCGTCTACGAACGCGTCGTGGTCTGACAGGTCTATGTGCTCGAGTGTCTCCATCGGATCAGCGCTCCTAGAGGTGGTGCAGGTACTCGTCGATGTCCCAGTCCGAGACCCACGCGCGGTGGCGGTCGATCTCGAACCGCTTCATGGCCAGGAACGTGCCAACGATCTCCGGGCCCAGCGCCGCGCTCAGCAGCGTGTCGGCCTCGAGCGCGTCGAGCGCGTCCTCAAGCGTGTCGGGTAGCGGCGGGCCGGCCAGATCGGGGTTCGCCCGGTAAGCGTCGCCTTCCACCGGCGCCGGCGGGCTGAGCTGGCGCCGCACGCCGTCGGCGCCGGCCGCCAGCACCGCGGCGATGGCCAGGTACGGGTTGGCGCTGCCGTCCCCCACCCGCAGCTCCATCCGCGTGGCCGGGCCGCGCTCGGGCGGGACGCGCACGAACGTGCTGCGGTTGTCCCAACCCCAGTTGGCGTGCGTGGGCGCCAGCGAATCGGGCTCGATCCGGCGGTAGGCGTTGATGGTGGGGTTCAGGAACGCCATCAGCGCCGTGGCGTGCTCGATCACGCCCGCGGTGAACGCCCGCATCTCGGCGCTGATGCCGTCCTGGCCGTCCGCGTCGTGGAAGGCGTTGCCCGAATCGCGGTTCAGCGACACGTGCAGGTGTGTGCCCGACCCGCCCTGGTCGTTGAAGGGCTTGCCCATGAAGGTGGCCACCAGCCCGTTGAGGGCGGCCACGTCCTTGACGGCGGCCTTGAGCAGGAAGGCGCGATCGGCGGCGGTCAGCGCGTCGGCATGGCGCAGGTTGATCTCGTACTGGCTGTTCATGAACTCGTGGTTCATCGCGAACGCCTCCAGGCCCAGCCCGGCCAGCGCCTCGGTGATGCCGCGCACCACTCCGCCGGGGTCCACCTGCGGCCCGACGGTGTAGACCATGCTCAGCCGGTCCAGCGGGCGCTTGATGCCGTTGGGCGCAGCCGGGTCGCGCTCGACCAGGAAGAACTCCAGCTCGGGGCCGACGATCGCGTCCAGCCCCAGCTCGCGCAGTTCGGCCACCGCCTTGCGCACCGCGCCGCGCGGATCGGCGATCGGCGCGCCGCCGTGGGCAGGCTCCAGATCGGCCAGGCACACCGACACGCCGGGCTCCCAGGGCAGCGCCAGCAGCGTGTCACGGTCGGGCCGGGCCAACAGGTCGGGATAGCCGTCCTCGCCTCCCACCACCGGCGTATGGCGAAGGTCGGTGCCCATGACCGCCGAGCAGAAGCACAGCCCGGCCTCCGCCACGCGCTCGAACTCGCCGGCCGGAACATCCTTGCCACGGGCCACCCCGTGCAGGTCGGGGTACAGCACCCGGATCGTCGTCACGGGATCAGCCACTCGCTCCTCCTGTCTTCACTCGCTCCCAGAACGCATCGAAAAGCTTGTAGGCGGCGCGCACGGCGCCGGCGGCGTGATGACGCCCGGCATCCAGGAGCGCGTCGCCGTCCACCCCGCCTGAGCGCAGCTTGTTGCGCTCGCTGTTGGCCCAGCCGCGCACGATCTCGATCGTGGCCTCGGGGTGGAACTGCGTGCCCAGGTGGGGGCCGTGGGCGAAGGCCTGCACGGCAACCGGGGAGCTGGCCAGCAGGCGCCCGCCGGGCGGGAGCGTGAAGCGGTCGTAGTGCCACTCCAACCACGGCCCCTCGGGCACCAGCTCCGGTGCATGGCTGTCGATCTGGCGCCAGCCCAGCTCGGGCTCCGGCGACTTCTCGATCTGACCGCCGAGCACCTTGGACAGCATCTGGCCGCCGAAGCACAGGCCCAGCACGGGCACGCCGCGGGCAACCGCGGCGTCCAGCAGCTCCAGCTCGGAGACGATCTCGGGCACGTGGGTGTCGCTGGGGTTGTGCGGCGATCCCAGCGAGGCGACGAACGAGTGCCCGTCAAGCTCGGGCATGTCCGGCTCGAGGTCGGTGCGGTGCACCTGCAGCGCCAGCCCGCGATCAGCGGCCCAGTCGCCCAGGACGCCGGGCGGCCCCCACTCACCGTGCTGGAGCACCAGCGCCGCGCTCATCGCGCCGCCACCGGCCGGCCAAGGGCCTTGTCGCCATCGGCCAGCTGCTCACGCAGGTCGGCGACCGAGGGGCCGGCGCCCAGCGCGCGCCGGTAGAGCATCAGACGCCGGGGCGCGTTCCAGGTCACGGCGGACACCGCGTGCCCGTCGCGCTCGCCGACGGCCACGAAGCGCTCGTCGTCCTGCTCGAGCACGTGCACCTGCTCGGCGCGGGCCGGGAAGCCGACGGCCTGGAGCTTGACGTCGTACTGGTCGGTCCAGAAGTAGGGAACCGCCTGGTAGGGCGCGCGCTCGTCCGGCTCCAGCAGCGCGTTGCGGGCGGCCGCCGCGCCCTGCTCGGCCGCGTTGGTCCAGTGCTCCACGCGGACCACGTCGCCGTCCGCCAGCGGGTGCGGCCAACTGGCCAAGTCGCCTGCGCAGAGCACGTCCGGCTGCCCGAGCGCGGTCAGCGTGGCGTCGCACAGGACCCCCCCACGGTCCAGCTGCACGGCCGAGTCCTCCAGCCATCCGCTGTTGGGCACAGCGCCTAGGGCCACGACCGCCACATCGGCGGGGACGAGCGTGCCGTCGGCCAGCTCGACCGCCTTCAGCCGCTCGCGGCCGGCGAAGCCGCTGATGCCGCAGTCCAGCCGCACGTCAACCCCATGACCGGCGTGAAGCGCGGCGCAGCGCTCGCCCGCCAGGCGGCCGACCGGCGCGATCGGACGCGGCGCGACGTCCACGAGCGTGACCCGCACGCCGCGCTTGCGCGCTGTCGCGGCCACCTCGCAGCCCACGAATCCGGCCCCTACGACCACCAGCCGCGCGCCCTCGGAAAGCTCGGAGCGCAATGCCAGCGCGTCGTCGACCCCGCGCAGCGTGTGTATCCCCGCCAGGCCCGCTCCGGGCCCGGCCCATTCGCGCGCGGACGCGCCCGTGGCCAGGATCAGGCGCCGATAGCCGATCTGCTCGCCCGAGGCCAGCGTCAGGCGGTGGGCGTCGGCGTCGAGGGAAGTGGCGCGCTGGCCCAGGCGCCAGTGGGCGTCCACGCCCGAGTGATCCAAGGCGCACTGCTCGGGCTCGTGCTCGCCGGCCAGCAGCTCCTTCGACAGCGGCGGCCGCGTGTACGGACCGCGCTCCTCGTCGCCCACCACCACCAGGTCGCCGTCGTGGCCGCCCTTTCGCACGGCCTGCGCAGCGCGTAGGCCGGCCAGGGACGCGCCGACGATGACGATCGCGTCCACGGCCGCCTCAGCCGGAGATCTTGATGGCCGCCATCGGGCACACGTCCACCGCCTCCTCGACCTGGGCGCGCAGCTCTTCGCCGACCTCGTCCTTCCAGACCAGGACGTCGTCGTCGCCCAGCTCGAACACCTCCGGGGCCACGAATGCGCACTCGCCGTGGCTCTGACAGAGGTTCATGTCCACATCGACCTTCATACCTCGCTCCTCTCGACCATGCGCTCGGCCTCGTCCTCGGGCACCGCGAGCGCCACGTGCAGTGTGTTGGCAGAAGTCTCCGGCTGCTCCCCGGGACCCGACAGATCCACGTCCCAGTCGACCACCGTGTTGGTCAGCCGGCCCAGGCCGTCGATCTCGACCTCGACGGTGTCGCCCGGCTGCATCGGCCGCGAGTTGGCCGGGGTGCCGGTGAGCAGCACGTCGCCGGGCTCGAGCGTGATCAGCCGGCACACGTCGGCCAGCTGGTAGGCCACGCCGAACAGCAGGTCCGTCGCGTCGGCCTCCTGCACCACGTCGCCGTTGAGGTAGGTGCGGAGCGTGAAATCGGCCGGGTCGAACTCCGAGGCCGGCACCAGCTCCGGGCCGATCGGCAGGAAGCCGTCCTGGCCCTTCACGCGCAGCATCGAGCCGCGGTCGGCGTGGCGGAAGTCGTGCAGGCCCACGTCGTTCGCCGGCGCGTAGCCGGCCACGTGCTCGAGCGCGCGCTCCTCGGGGACGCCGTGCATGCGGCTGCCGATGACCACGGCCAGCTCACCCTCGTAGTTCAGGAAGCTGGCGCCGGCCGGGCGGCGCACCTGGCCGCGGTGCCCGTTCAGCGTCGTCGGCGGCTTGAGGAAGTAGGACGGCTGGGGCGGCAGCGCCGCGCGGTACTCCTCGACGCGGCTGCGGTAGGTCAGGTGGACCGCGAGGATCTTGGACGGCACGACAGGCGCGAGGTAGGTCGCCGAGGCCTCGTCGATGACGGTGTCGTCGTCCAGGACGATCCGGTCGTCCTCGCGCCGGCCGGCGCGTGGCCGGCCGTCGAGCTCGACCCTGACGCTGCGAACTCCACCCATTAGAGGAATGTATACATTCGACAACTGCGGCGTGTCAACCTAGACTTCCGGAGCATGACGGGGGTTCCCGAGCGCGGCGGCGAGCAGACGCTGACGACCCTGCGACCGATCGAGCCGGCCTCGGTGGTGGCTCAGGCGTACGACCAGATCCGCACGCTGATCCTGGACGGCGAGATGGAACCCGGAACTCGTCTCGGGCAGGTCGAGCTGGCGGACCGCCTGGGCATCTCGCGCACCCCGGTGCGCGAGGCGCTCCTGCGCCTGACCGGCGAAGGCCTGGTGTCGACGCTGTCTAACCGCGGCTTCCGCGTGGCCGACCTGGGCCTGGACGCGGTCATGCGCCGGCTGGAGATCCGGCTGCTGCTCGAGCCCGGCGTCGCGCGGCTGGCCGCCCAGCGTGCCACCCCGGCCGACGTCGAGGCCCTGCGCAGGACCATCGCCAGCGAAGCCGCCGCCGGCGACTCGCACAGCGCGCACGACGCCAGCCGGCTGTTCCACGTGACCCTGGCCCGGGCGGCGCACAACGAGGATCTCGTGACCACCCTCGAAGCTCAGTGGATCAACGAGGTCGGCCGGCGGCTGCTGGCCCAGCGGGCATCGGCTCCGACCTGGCAGGGCACCGACGTGGCCGAGCACGAGGCCATCACCGCTGCGGTCGAGGCCGGCGACGGTGAGCTGGCGCACCTGCTCACACACGACCACATCGAGGCGGCGCTACGCCACTGGGGTCAGGTGGCGGCCGCGGACGCCTAGGCGCCGCCCCGCCGTACCCTCAGCACGATGGACCAGCCTCCCGCCACGCCACCCGCCTACCCGCCGCTCGCGGATCGCGAGGCCCTGCTGGCAGAGCTGGACCGGCTGATCGGGGCGGCGTGGGACTCGTTCGACCGGCCCCGGCCGGTGGAGCCCGGGCTCGAGCCAGAGCTGCGCGCACGGCTGGCCCAGCCGCTGCCCGAGCACGGCACCGACCCGCATGCGGCGCTGGCCGACGCGGCGCGGGTGCTGGACGAGAGCAACTCCCCCGCGCGGCCGCTCTACCTGGCCTACGTGGGCTCGACCGGTCTCGAGGTCGGCGTGCTGGGCGCGGCGCTCGCTGCCACCTACGACGTGAACCTGGCCGCCACCGCGCGGGCGGCGGACCTGGTCGAGGCCCAAGCTCTGCAGTGGGTCGCCCAGCTGGTCGGCTTCCCCGTGTCCGAGGGGACCTTCACCAGCGGTGGCATGACATCCAACATGACCGCGCTGCTGGTGGCTCGCGAGCACGCGCTGCCCGGTTCGCGCACGCACGGATTCGACGGCACGGCCGCCGCCATCTACTGCTCGGACGAGGCGCACCACTCGGTGGTGCGGGCGGCCGAGGCGGCCGGGATCGGCGAGCAAGGCGTGCGCAAGCTGGCGATCGACGGCGACCGGCGCGTGCGACCCGCCGACGTCGACGAGGCCATCGCCGCGGACCGGGCCGCGGGGATCACCCCGATCGCCGTCGTGGCCAACGGCGGCACCACGCTGACCGGCTCGGTCGACCCGCTGGGCGGCCTTGCCGACGTCTGCGCCGAGCGCGGCGTCTGGCTGCACGTGGACGGCGCGTACGGCCTGCCGGCCGCGGCGACGCAGCGGGCCCGCGGGCTGTTCGCCGGGCTGGAGCGTGTGGACTCGGTGACGCTCGACGCGCACAAGTGGCTGGGCATCCAGAAGGGCTGCAGCGTGCTGTTGGTCCGCGAGGGCGGGGCGCTGGAGCGCAGCTTCGGCCACGAGGAGTCCTACATCCGCCGCACCGGCGCGGTGAACCTGGTCGAGCGATCGCTGGAGTACTCACGCCCGGTCAACTCGCTGAAGCTGTGGCTGGCCCTGCGTACCCACGGCGCGTCGGAGTTCCGGCGCTGGATCGAGCACACGATGGGGCTGGCTGCCGATCTGACCAGCCAGCTGCGCGCCGACCCCGAGTTCGAGCTCCTGCACGAGCCGCAGCTCTCGACCGTCTGTTTCCGCCACGTCCCCGTCGGGGTCGCCGACCCCGATGCCCACAACAGCGCGCTGGCCGACGCCGTCCAGCGCGACGGCCGGGTGTTCCTGGCCGACGCAATGGTCGACGGCAAGCGTTGCCTGCGCGTGTGCTTCGTGAACTTCCGAACGCGCACGGAGGACGTGACCTTCGCCCTCGACGTGCTGCGCGCGCTGGGCCGCGGCCTGTTGTGACCCCATGCGCTGGGTCGTGGACGCCATGAACGTGATCGGAACCCGGCCCGACGGCTGGTGGCGCGACCGCGACGCGGCCATGGCCAGGCTGGTGGACCGCCTGGAGCGCTTCAGCGCCCGCAGCGGGGACGACGTGACGGTGGTGTTCGAGCGCAAGCCGCGGCCGCCATTGCGCTCGACGGTGATCGAGATCACCCACGCCACCAAGCGCGGCCCCGACGCCGCCGACTTCGAGATCGTGAAGATCGTGGAGGCCGACGCGGACCCACGCTCGCTCCAGGTGGTCACCTCCGACCGCTGGCTCGGTGACCGCGTCAGCGCGCTGGGCGCGACGGTGTTCCCCGCCGAGCCGTTCCGGAGCCGGATCGACGACTGAGCATCAGCCGGAGCTAGAGCCCCAGCTCGCTCTTGTAGTGGTCGCGGTAGTCGCTGCGGCGCTGCTTGACATCGCGCACGTAGTCGCGTGTCTCCTTGAACGGGATGTCGTCCTCGGCGTTGAACGAGCCGCGCCCGCCCGCCCGGGCGACCCACTTGCTCACGTTGGTCTCGCCCGCGTTGTAGG
Organism: uncultured Solirubrobacterales bacterium; assembly: GCA_963750365.1. GTDB lineage: Bacteria > Actinomycetota > Thermoleophilia > Solirubrobacterales > Thermoleophilaceae > JAAYBF01. Next base: position 662,990 of record CAVVQE010000002.1, on the reverse strand, counting down.
CGGCTACGGCCAGCGTCACGTCGCCGCCGTAGCGGCGCAGGAGGTAGCGCAGGTAGTACGCCCCGTAGGAGATGTTCACCTGCGGTGTGGCCAGGTCGCCCTGGACGAAGGCGGTGCCGCCGGAGTCGCGGGCGATGAAGGCGGCCGTCTCCGGGGTGATCTGCATCAGACCGCGGGCGCCGGCGTGGGAGGTCTGGTCGCGAAAGTGCGACTCCTCGAAGATCACGGCTGCGATCAGCGCGGGGTCCAGGTCCTTGTCGGCAGCCTGCTGGCGGATGATGTCCGCGTGGCGCAGCGGCAGCGTGACGCTGCGTACCGTGTCGCTCAGCGGGCCGAGGCCGGCAATCGTGGCCGCCACGCCGGCGCCGACCACGGCAGCGACGAGTATCGCGGCGATCCGGCGGCGCCGGAACGCACCGCGCCTGCCCCCGCCCTGGCGGCTACGTGCTGCGGGCTTGCGGCGCACCGAGGCGCTCGGTCGGGTTGCGGACGGCATCGATCGATCTCCTGTTCGATCCTGGCAACTCGCTGGGACGACAGTTGTTGCGTACCTTCGCAGCGATCGTGACACAGGTCACGCTCGCGGCTCACGCAAGGAGCGGGGTGACCGGCCCTGAACGGACGTCAGCCGCCCGGCCCGGCAACCGACTCCAGCACCCGCGCAAGCTGCTCGCGCAGCTGCTCGGGTGTCCCGTCGTTGGGCACGGTGAAGTCCGCACGCGCCGCCTTTTCCTCCTGGGTCAGCTGGCGGCCGGTGCGCCCCTCCACCCCCTCGTGCCCGCGCCCGCCGGCGCGCTCGGCCCGGATGCCCTCGTCGGCCACCACCGCGATCGTGTGGTCGTAGGCCGTCTCCTGGCCGGCTTCGAACAGCAGCGGCACCTCGACCACCGCCGCGGGCACGTCCTCCAGCTGCGCGTACCACGCGGCCACCCGCTCCCGCACCAGCGGCCACAGAAGCGCCTCCAGCCACGCGCGATCCGCGTCGGAGGCGAACACCCGCGCGGCCACGGCCTTCCGGTCAAGCGTCCCGTCGGCGCCGATCACATCGGCTCCGAGGCGTTCGGCGACGGCATCGCGCACCTCGCCGGTGCTCAGCAGCTCGTGCACCACGGCGTCCGACGAGATCGTGGCGGCGCCCAGGTCGGACAGAGCCGCGAGCGCCGTCGACTTCCCGGAGGCCATGCCCCCGGTTAGCCCTACGAACGGTATGTGCCGGTCAGGACTCGTCGGACTCGGGGTCGGCGGGCGCGTCGCCCTCGGCCTCGGGCTCGACGTCAGGAGCCGCGGCCTCCTCGACGGGCGCCTCCTCGACGGGCGCCTCCTCGACAGGGGCCTCCTCTACAGGGGCCTCCTCTACAGGGGCCTCCTCTACAGGGGCCTCCTCTACAGGGGCCTCCTCTACAGGGGCCTCCTCTACAGGGGCCTCCTCGACCGGGGGAGCGTCCTCCAGCGGGGGCGCTTCCTCGGCCGCCGCGGCGGCCTGTGCGTCCATGGCGGCCCGCAGGTCGCCGAGCCCGCTGACGCTGGGGCCGGCGAACACGTCGTCGCCGCCACCGCCGCGCGGGCCCGCGTCGCCGCCGGAGCCCTCGCTGCCGGGCGGCGGCTCGTTGCCGGCCACGCGCTTGACGCTCAGCGACAGGCGCCGGCGCTCGGAGTCGATCTCGAGGATCTTGACCTTCACGTCCTGACCGGGCTCCACGACCTCACGCGGGTTCTCCACGTGGTGATGGGCCAGCTCGGAGATGTGCACCAGGCCCTCGACCCCGTCCATGATCTCCACGAACGCGCCGAAGGTGACGACCTTGGTGACCTTACCCTCGAGCTCGTCGCCCAGGTTGTAGGTGTCGACCACGCGCTGCCACGGGTCCTCCTGGGTCTGCTTGAGGCCGAGCGAGATGCGCTGGCGATCGCGGTCGATGTCCAGCACCTTGACCGGCACGGTGTCGCCGATCGAGAGGATCTCGGACGGGTGGTTCACGTGGCTCCAGGAGAGCTCGGAGATGTGGATCAGGCCGTCGATGCCGTCCAGGTCCACGAACGCGCCGAAGTCAACGATGTTGGAGATGTCGCCCTCCACGATCTGGCCCGGCTGCAGGCGGTCCAGGATCTGCTGGCGGACCTCCTTGCGCTCCTCCTCCAGAACGGCCCGTCTCGAGAGCACCACGTTGTTTCGCGATCGATTCAGCTCGATGACCTTGCACTCGATCTTGGTGGCCATGAACTCGTCCAGGTTCTGCACCCGGCGGATGTCCACCAGCGAGGCGGGCAGGAAGCCGCGCACCCCGAGATCGATGATCAGGCCGCCCTTGACCACTTCGATGACCGTGCCCTCGACGGGCTCGCCGGACTCGGCCGCGGCCTCGATGCGCCTCCATGCCTTCTCGAAGCGCGCGCGCTTCTTGGACAGCAGCAGGCGACCGTCCTGGTCCTCCTTGGTGAGGACGAGCGCGTCGACCTCTTCGCCAAGCTCCACCTCGTCCGCGGGATCCACGGACTTCCGGATGCTCAGCTCGTTGGCGAGGATGACTCCCTCGCTCTTGTAGCCGATGTCGACCAGGACCTCGTCCTGGTCGATCCGGACGACGTTGCCGGTCACCACGTCCCCCTCCTCGAAGGGGACGAGCGTGGCGTCGTAGTTGGGGACGATCTGGCCGTCGATCTCCAGCAGGAGGCCGTCGGAGCCCTCGACGGGCTTGGCGGTTGGGGTTAGGGTGGCGGTCTCGGTCACGAACCCGCAAGAGTAACGCGTCCCCGCGGCGCTCGCGGGACGGTCCGGCTGCCTATCCGTCCGCGCAGCTCCGCGCACCGCGGCGCTGTCGATATTCTCGCTGGCCATGCCCAGACGCGAGACCAAGCGCGGCGCAGACCGCACACCGCTCGCAGGCGAGTACGACGTCGTGATCTGCGGCGCCAGCTTCGCCGGGCTGGCCGTGGCCCGCCAGCTGGCCGGCGCCACCCGCGCCGACGGCTCGCCCGCGCGCGTGTTGATGATCGATCGCTACGAGATCGGCGAGCGCCAGACCTCGGCGTGCGGCATCCCGACCGTGTGGCTCGAGGCGCTGGGGCTGATGGGCTCGCACCGCCAGACCTTCGGCGAGCTACGCGTGTCGACACCCTTCGGCACGCGCTACTGGCCGCTGCCGTGGACCTTCTCGACCTTCGACTACCGCGAGCTGTGCGCGCTCCTGCGCGAGCAGTCCGACTGCGTGTTCGAGACGGCCAAGGTGGACGGCCGCACGGGTCACACGCTGCACACCGACCGCGGCGACCTGACCGCGCCGCTGATCGTGGACGCCATGGGCTGGCGGCGCAACCTGGCCGCCGACAGCGGCTACCAGCCACCGGACGCGCCGCTGTCGCGCGGATTGGAGGTCCATCCGGGCGGCTCGGACCAGGAGCTGGCCATCTGGATCGACCGCAGCATCGTGCCGGCGGGCTACGGCTGGAGCTTTCCCGCGGGCGGCGAGCTGAGGATCGGCGTCGGGTCGTTCGATCCCCGCTTCCACGTCAAGGACAGCACGGTGCAGCTGGCGGAGGACCTGGGCGCCGACGCGGTCCGCTTCCAAGGCAACTGGATCCCGCACAAGCTGCGCGACGCGACCGAGGACGGCATCTTCTTCGCCGGCGACTCGGCCGGGCACTGCCTGCCGCTGACCGCCGAGGGCATCCGCACCGCGCTGTACTTCGGCCTGGTTTGCGGCGACGAGCTGCGCGAGGTGCTGGCTGGCACGCGCACGCGCGAGCAGGCCTTGGCGCGATACCACGAGTTCAACGACGCCCACGAGTGGAAGTTCCGCTGGATGCTGCGCGTACAGCGCTGGGTGCCGCGGCTGCGTCCGCGCCCGCTGCGCGCGATGGTGGCCGCCATGAGCCGCTTCCGGCCGCTGACCGACTGGGCGTTCCGCCACTACCTGCGCATCGCGTCACCGGAGAACGTACGGCCCGCTCCCAAGCAGGCGCTCGAGCGCGACGACACGCCGCTCGAGCCCGCCCGGGCCTAGCCGCGCCCTGTCCTAGAAGCCGCGGCGCTCCCGGTCGCCGCGCGAGAGCCTGACGTCGGTGGCCGCCGAGCGGTTGCGCCAGAAGTGCACCAGCCACGCAATCGCCAGCACCCCTACGACGATGACCATCACCTCGGCCTCCGACGGTTCGAGCCCGCCGAGCGCGAAGAAGAACACCCCGAGCAACACGATGGCGCCCACAAGCGACCAGATGACCGTGCGGAACGTGTCCAGACGTGGATGGGAGTTCATGACAGCCCCTCCTCACTGAAGACGACTTGGCACGACAAAGGGTACCGCTCTACTTGGCTGCCAGCCAGTTCTGGCCGTCCGCCACGTCGACCTCCAGCGGTGGGTCCATGGTGAACGCGCCGGCCATCTGCTCGGCCACGATCTTCGAGGCCTCGGCCACCTCCGCCTCGGGCGCCTCGAACAGCAGCTCGTCGTGGATCTGTAGGACGGTGCGTGTCTCCAGCCCGGCGTCGCGCAGCGCGGCCCGGCAGTCCACCATGGCCACCTTGATGATGTCCGCGGCCGTGCCCTGGATGACCATGTTCACCGCCAGCCGCTCGCCCAGCGTGCGGGTCTGGTAGTTGCGGGCGCGCAGCTCGGGGATGCGCCTGATGCGGCCGAACTCCGTGGTCACGTAGCCCTGGTCGGTGGCCTTGGCGATCGTCTCGTCGATGAACTTCTTGACCGCCGGGAACCGGTCAAGGTAGGCATCGATGAAGGCCTGCGCCTCCTCCTGCTCGATCTGCAGGCGGTCGGCCAGCCCGTACGCCGACAGGCCGTAGACGATGCCGTAGTTGACCATCTTCGCCTTCGAGCGCGTACCTGGGTCCGGCTTGCCCCCGAGGATCTGCTCGGCGGTGGCGGTGTGCACGTCCTCGCCCTTGCGGAAGATCTCCTTGAGCACGTCCTCGCCGGCGATGTGGGCCAGCAGCCGCAGCTCGACCTGGGAGTAGTCGGCGCTGATCAGCCGGTGCCCCTCCTCGGCCACGAAGCAGGCGCGGATCTCGCGCCCCAGCTCGGTCCGGATGGGGATGTTCTGCAGGTTGGGGTTGGTCGAAGACAGCCGGCCGGTGGCCGCGGTGACCTGGCTGAACGTGGTGCGCAACCGGCTGTCGGGGCCGACCAGTTCAGGGAAGGCGTCCAGGTACGTCGAGGCCAGCTTGGTCAGCTCGCGCCAGGTCTCGATCTTGCCGATGATCTCGTGCTCGGAGCGGATGGCCTGGAGCACGCGGGCGTCGGTGGAGTAGCCGGTCTTGCCGCGCCGCTTGCGCGACAGGCCGAGCTTCTCGAACAGGATCACGCCGAGCTGCTGGGGCGAGCCGATCGTGAACTCCTCCCCCGCCAGCTCCCAGATCTCGCGCTCGAGCCCCTGCGCCTGCTCGGTCACGCGCTTGGCGATGGTGCGCACCTGGGGCACGTCGAGCTTGACCCCCTCGCGCTGCATCTCGACCAGCACGTCAACCAGGGGCAGCTCGACCTCGTCCAGCAGGCGCATCAGACCCAGCTCCTCGAGCTCGGTGCGCTGGCGCACGGCCAGGGCGCGCGTGAGCATGGCGTCCTCGGCCAGCGGGTCCTCGCCTCCGGAGACGTCGGCGCCCAGGCCCAGCTCCTCCGCAACGTCCCGGAGCGGGTAGCCCCGCCGGGCGGGGTCCAGGAGGTAGGCGGCCACGACGGTGTCGTGCTGGAGCGGCGGCGCCACCGCCGGGTCCTCCTTGGAGGCGATCTCCTTCCAGTCGTGCGCCACGACCGGCCGGTCGCCCCAGCCGGTGAGCAGCTCGGCGAATCCGCCGGGCGCCTCGCCCGCCAGCACGTGGTCGCCGCCTGCGTAGGCGGCGAAGCGCAGCGTCTCGCCCTCGTCGAAGCCGGGCAGCTGGCCCTCCTCGGGCTCGGGCCGAGCCGCGGCCAGCGCGGCCAGGTCGCCGTCGATGCCGGCCAGGTCGGTGGGCGCCGCGGCCTTGAGCTTGGCCTTGACCGACGAGGACGCCTCGGGCCGCGGCGCGGCGGCCTCCTCGTCGCCCAGCGCCTCCTCGAGGCGGCGGAGCGGATCACGCAGCTCGTACTCGCGGAAGGTGTCGCGCAGGCGCGAGCGGTCGGGCTCGCGCAGCAGCGAGCCGTCCAGGTCCAGCTCCACCGGCACGTCGCGCTGGGCCGTGGCCAAATCGCGCGACAGTCGCGCGTCGTCGGCGTGGTTGGTCAGGTTCTCCTTGCGCTTGGCCCCGGAGATCTTGTCCACCGAGCCAAGCACGGTCTCCAGGTCGCCGTACTCCTGCAGCAGCGTGGAGGCCGTCTTGTCGCCGATCCCCGGGACCCCCGGGATGTTGTCGGAGGTGTCGCCCTTGAGCCCGTAGAAGTCGGGGATCTTCTCCGGCGGGATGCCATAGCGGTCGACCACCGCCTCCCGGTCGTAGAGCTTTGTGTCGGTGATGCCGCGGCCGGTGGCCATGATCCGCACCTTGCCGCCGCCGTCTACGTCCTCGATCAACTGGAAGGCGTCGCGGTCGCCGGTCACGATCGTCACGTCGATGCCCTCGCGCGCCGCCCGCCCGGCCAGCGTGGCGATCACGTCGTCGGCCTCGAACCCCTCCGACCGCACGTTGGTGTAGCCGAACGCGTCCACCAGCGGCTCCAGCGCGGGCCACTGCTCCTTGAGCAGGTCGGGCCTCGACGCGCGGCCGGCCTTGTAGTCCGGAGCGATGTCCTTACGGCCCGAGTGGCCGGCGTCCCACACCACGACCGTGGGCTTCTGGCCGTGCTCGGTCATCAGCTTCACCAGCATCGACGCGAAGCCGAAGATGGCGTTCGTGGGCACACCGCGCGAGGTGGCGATCGACTCGGGCAGCGCGAAGAAGGCGCGGTAGACCAGCGAGTTGCCGTCGATCAGGAAGAGCTCGCGCGTGCCGTCCGGATCAGCCACCGGACCATCGTATGGGGGCGCTTTGACGGACGGGTGCTCGCAGGCGTACGTTGGACGCATCCCCAAGGAGGAGAGGCCATGCCCAAGTACATGTTCGAGGTGTCCTACTCGGTCGACGGGGCCGCGGGCCTGCTGAAGCAGGGCGGAACCGCCCGGCTGAAGGAGGTCACTAAGGCGTTCGAGCAGCTCGGGGGCTCGCTCGAGTCGTTTCACTTCGCGCTCGGCCACGACGATGCCTACCTGATCGGCGAGCTGCCTGGCGGCGATGCGGTGGCCGCTTTGAGCATCACCGTCGCGGCGGCTGGTGGCGCGCGTGTCACGTCCCACGAGTTGCTCACGCCTGAGCAGCTGGACCAGGCGCTGAACATCACCGTGGACTACAGCCCGCCGTCCGGCTGACCCCGGCCGAGAGCCAGGGCGGGGGGCGCAGGCGCGCCGAATATGATCGGGTCCCCCGCCGATGGCCTCTCCCAGCGCACAGTTCTCCCTGACCCTCCGGGTCGAGCTCCCCCACGAGTCGGGCACCCTGAGCAAGGTCACCGCGGCGATCACGAAGGCCGGCGGCGCGATCGTGGCGGTGGATACCGTCGAGGCCGGCGGCTCGGGCACCGTGCGCGAGATCACCGTGGACTGCGAGACGGCCGAGCACCGCGGCCGCGTGGTCAAGGCCGTGCAGGGCGTGCGCGACGCAAAGCTCGTCGAGACCACCGACCGCACGTTCCAGCTGCACCGGCGGGGCAAGATCTACACCGGCCTGGCTGCGCCGGTGGCCACCCGCGACGACCTTTCGATGGCCTACACCCCCGGTGTGGCGCGCGTATGCAGCGCCATCGCCGAGAACCGCCAGAAGGCCTTCAAGTACACGATCAAGGCCAACACCGTTGCCGTGGTCACCGACGGCACCGCGGTGCTGGGCCTCGGCGACATCGGCCCGGAGGCGGCTATGCCGGTGATGGAGGGCAAGGCCATGCTGTTCAAGGAGTTCGCCGGCGTCGACGCCTTCCCGATCGCCCTGGACACCAAGGACCCGGACAAGATCGTCGAGACGGTGAAGCTGATCGCGCCGACCTTCGGGGGCATCAACCTGGAGGACATCTCGTCGCCGCGCTGCTTCGAGATCGAGGAGCGGCTGAAGGCGGAGCTGGACATCCCGGTCTTCCACGACGATCAGCACGGCACCGCCATCGTGACGCTGGCCGCGCTGATCAACGCCTGCCGGCTGACCCGGCGGCCGCTGGAGAGCCTGTCGGTGACCATGGTCGGCGCCGGCGCGGCCGGGGTGGCCGTGGCCAAGATCCTGCTCGGTGCGGGCGTGAGCGGCATCGTGGCCTGCGACCGCTACGGCGCCATCCACAGCGCCCGCGAGGACTACGAGGCCGGCTCCATGAACGCGCCCAAGACGTGGCTGGCCGAGAACACCAACCCCGCCCGCCGCAACGGGTCACCGGCCGACGTCCTGGAGGGCACCGACCTGTTCATCGGGCTCTCCGGCCCGGGCATCATCCAGGCTCGCGACCTCGAGCGCATGAACCCCGACCCGTTCGTGTTCGCGATGGCCAACCCGAACCCGGAGGTGACCCCCGAGGACGCCGCCCCCTACGTGAGCGTGATGGCCACGGGGCGATCGGACTACCCCAACCAGATCAACAACGTGCTGGCCTTCCCGGGCATCTTCCGCGGCGCGCTGGACGTGCGCGCCCGCGCCATCACCGAGGAGATGAAGCTGGCGGCGGCCCGCGGCATCGCATCCACCGTTGCCGAGGAGGAGCTGGCGTCGGACTACATCATCCCCAGCGTCTTCAACCGCGACGTGAGCCGCAAGGTGGCCGAGGCCGTAGCTGAAGAGGCGGAGCGTGCCGGCGCCACCCAGAAGCTGGCCGACACCGCGGAGTTCTCCATCCCTGGAGCGTAGGAGCGCAGCCCGGTCGCTGATCGGGTGAGCCCCGCACCCCACTACCGAGAGGAGTACGAGTGAAAGTCACCGTCACGGGCGCTACCGGCACCCTGGGCAGCCAGGTCGTGGCCGAGCTGGAGCAGCGCGGCGACCAGGTCACCGTGCTCTCGCGCGACGCCGACGGCGCCCGCGAGAAACTGGGCGACAACGTGCGCGCGCTCGAGTGGGCCGACCCCAAGACCCAGGGCCCGCCGGCCGATGCCCTCGCCGGCCAGGACGCCGTGGTGCACCTGCTCGGCGAGCCGATCGCCCAGCGCTGGAGCGACGAGACCAAGCGCGAGATCCGCGACTCGCGTGTGCTGAGCACCCGCAACCTCGTGGCGGTGCTGCGCGACCTGGAGGCCGCTGAGCGGCCGGTGGTGCTGGTGTCGCAGTCGGCCGTCGGCTGGTACGGCGACCGCGGCGACCAGCCGGTCGACGAGACCGCTCCGGCGGCCGACGATTTCCTGGCCCAGGTATGCGCGGACTGGGAGGCCGAGGCCCGCGCGGCCGAGGAGCTGGGCCTGCGGGTGGTTTGCACGCGCACCGGGGTGGTGCTGTCCGAGGAGGGCGGCGCGCTCGAGAAGATGCTGCCGCCGTTCAAGCTCGGCGTCGGCGGTCCGGTGGCCGGCGGCAAGCAGTACGTGCCGTGGGTGCACACCGACGATGTCGTCGGCTCGCTTCTGCACTGCCTGGACGAGGGCTCGCTGGCCGGACCGGTGAACGTGACGGCGCCGGAGCCCGTGACCAACGCCGAGCTGTCCAAGGCGCTCGGCCGCGTGCTCGGCCGCCCCGCGGTCGCCCCGGTCCCCGCTCTGGCCGTGAAGCTGCTCTACGGCGAGATGGCGATCATCGTGACCGCCGGCGCGCGAGCGCTGCCGCGGGCGCTCGAGCACTCTGGCTACGCCTTCCGCCGGGCCGATCTGGAGGAAGCGCTGCGCGCCGCCACCGGCCGCGACGAGGGCTAGTCCTCGGCGGAGCCGCCCGGTGGCTGCGCGGCGCGCCTGCGGCCGCGAAGCCCGAGCAGCATCTCGATGCCCAGCAGCACCACTCCCAGCACGGCGAAGAAGCCGATCATGATGGCCATGATCTGGGCCAGGTCGATGATCAGGTTGAACTCCCCGAACACGGCCGCGAGCAGCAGGACGCCCACGTAGACGGCCGCCAGAAGCATCAGCGCGAAGGCGGCGTCCGCGACGGTGTCGGCGCGCTCGTCTTCGCGTCCCTCCAGCACGCGGCCCGCCACGAACAGCGCCACGTACAGGATCAGGACCAGGTACAGCGGCTGGTAGAGCCCCGAACTCAAGCCCTCGGTGGGCTGCGAGACCTGCGCGAGCAGACCGGTCATGAGCCGTCTCTGTCCTGCTCGGACCGCAGCTGCGCGACGGTCTTGCCGTCACCGCTGCCGAACGCGCCCTGGAGCTTCCAGCGTGAGTCCTTGCGCGCCGGCCAGACCAGCCATACGACCACGCCCAGGGCGCTGATGAGCATGCCGGTGACCAGGCCGGCCTTCTCGCCGTAGCCCTTGCGCTCGGACAGGTAGGACGAGGCAATCGCGGAAGCCAGCCACACGAACATCAGCAGCAGGGCGTTGGCGCCGATCAGCGCGAATACGGTCATGCGCCCAGGTAGGCCTTCTGGACCTCGGGGTTGTCGCGCAGGGCGTCGGCCCGGTCGGTGAGGGCCACCTCGCCCGTCTCCAGCACGTAGCCGCGCTTGCTGACGCCGAGCGCGAAGTTCGCGTTCTGCTCGACAAGCAGGATCGTCATGCCCTGCTCGTTGATCTGGGCGATGGTCTCGTAGATGCGCTCCACCAGGATCGGCGCGATGCCCATCGACGGCTCGTCCAGGAGCAGCAGCTTGGGGTCCGCCATGAGCGCACGGCCGATGGCCAGCATCTGCTGCTCGCCGCCGGACATGGTGCCGGCCTTCTGGCGCTCGCGCTCCTCGAGGCGCGGGAACAGGTCGAAGACCCGCTTGAGGTCCTGCTCCACGCGTGAGTCGCGACGTAGAAAGGCGCCGAGCTCCAGGTTCTCGCGAACGGTCATGCGGGAGAAGCACTTGCGCCCCTCCGGCGACTGCGAGATGCCCATGCTCACGATGTCCTGCGGCGCCGTCTCGCCGATCTCGTTGCCCTGGAAGGAGATCGAGCCCTCGCGCGGCGGGGTCAGGCCCGAGATCGAGCGCAGCGTGGTGGACTTGCCCGCGCCGTTGGAGCCGATCATCGTGACGATCTCGCCCTCCTCGACCGTCAGCGAGATGCCCTTGAGCGCCTGGATGTTGCCGTAGTAGGTGTGGATGTCCTTGACTTCCAGAAGCGCCATCAGCCTGTAGCCGCCTGGGTGCCGAGGTACGCCTCGATCACCCTGTCGTTGTCGCGGATCTCCTGCGGCAGCCCCTCGGCGATCTTCTCGCCGTGGTCGAGCACGGTGATGTGCTCGGACACGCCCATCACGACCTTCATGTCGTGCTCGATCAGCAGGATCGTCAGGCCGCGCTCGTCACGCAGGGTGTTCATGAACTCGGTCAGCCGGGCGGACTCGTTGGGGTTCATGCCGGCCGTCGGCTCGTCCAGCAGCAGCAGCGAGGGGTCGCTGGCCAGCGCCCGGGCTATCTCGACCCGGCGCTGGTCGCCGTAGGCCAGGTTCACCGAGATCTGGTCGAACTCCGACTTGCGCAGCCCGACGTAGTCGAGCATCTCGCGCGCCTTCTCGCGCACCCGCTGCTCTTCCTTGCGGACGGCGGGTGTGCGCAGGATCGAGCCGAACGGACCGGCCTTCATCCGCGCGTGCTGGCCGACCATCACGTTCTCGACGGCGGTCATCGTGGCGAACAGGCGGATGTTCTGGAACGTGCGCGCCACGCCCATCGACATGATCCGGTCCGGCCGCCGGCCGGTGATGTCGCTGTCGGCGAACGTGATCTTGCCCGTGGAGGGCTTGTACAGCCCGGTGAGCATGTTGAAGAAGGTCGTCTTGCCCGCGCCGTTGGGCCCGATGATCGAGACGATCGAGCGCGGCGCGATCGAGAAGTTGACCCCGTCCACGGCCACCAGGCCGCCGAAGATCTTCGAGACGTCCTGGGCGTCCAGCAGGGGCGCGCCGGCGTCTTGCTCGCCCGCGGTCACGCCCGGCCCTCGAACACGGACTCGTCGGCGCCGATGTGCTCGGCCAGCTCGAGCTTGCGTCTGCGCTCGGGCAGCAGGCCCTCGGGCCTTAGCACCATCATCATGACCAGGATGAAGCCGAACACGCCGAACGACACCTGCTGGAAGCTGAAGTCCAGCCCCAGCCCGGAAGTGAGGTTGCGCACGCTCTCGCCGTCGAGCACGTCCGGGATCAGCCGGCTGTTCACGAACGAAAGCGCGGTCGCGCCGATGACGACGCCCCAGATGCTGCCCAGCCCGCCCAGGATGACCATGGCCAGGATGAAGATCGAGAAGCCGAACTGGAACTGGTTGGCGTTCACGCTCTGCAGGAACGTGCCGAGGAACGCGCCGGAGATCCCGCCGAACGCGGCGCCGACGGCGTAGGCCATGAGCTTGGTCTTGACCAGTGGCACGCCCATGCTGGCGGCGGCTACCTCGTCCTCGCGCAGCGCGATCCAGGCGCGCCCCAGGCGCGAGTCGCGCAGGCGGAAGTTCACGAACAGCACCACAAGCACCATGGCCAGAACCCCCCAGAAGTACGGTCTGAGGTTGGTTGCCTGGTCGAACTCGCCGAAGAACGGAATGTTGATCTGATCCACCGGCGCGATCGACTCGCGACCGTTCGAGAAGGCGTAGCCCTTGATCTTGACCTCGTCACCGTTCTGGGCGATCCGGCCGATGATCTCGCCAAAGGCCAGCGTGACGATGGCGATGTAGTCCCCGCGCAGGCGCAGCGTGGGCAGGCCGATGATCGCCCCCGCGACGGCCGTCAGGATGATCGCCCCGATGATGATCAGCAGGAAGTTGAAGTGCAGGCCGGGCAGGTTGGATGCGAAGTCGCTGACGCCGATGTGCACGCCCTTGTCGCCCCCGATGCCGGTGAAGTGGTCGGAGGCGAACCAGCCCACGGCCAGCGCACCGAAGGCGTAGAAGGCCACGTAGCCCAGGTCGAGCAGGCCCGCGAAGCCGACCACGATGTTCAGGCCCAGCGCCATGACGATGTAGGCAAGCGCCAGGATCGAGTCGTCCATCAGGCTGTCCAGCGGCGGCCGGAAGATCGGGAACAGCGCCACGGCCACCACCACCACCACGGCGGGCAGCCAGCTGGCCGTCTGCTTGCGGCGTAGCTCGCGCAGCTTGCTCATCCGGCCTCCCTGGTCTCCTCGCCGATGAGGCCGCCGGGCCGGAAGACCATGATCAGCACCAGGTAGGAGAACACGACCGCGGGCGTCCACTCGTTGCCGATCCGGTTGTCGGAGATCTGCTGGATACAGCCGATGATGATCCCGCCGATGACGGCGCCGCGGATGTTGCCGATACCGCCCATGACCGCCGCAGTGAACGCGATCAGCCCCGCCGTGAAGCCCTGGAAGAACCAGACCTGGGTCTGGTAGAGGGCGTAGATCAGGCCGGCCGCGCCGGCCAGCAGGCCGCCGATCAGGAAGGTCAGCGAGATCGTGGTGTCCACGTTGATGCCCATCAGGCGCGCGGCCTCGGGATCCTGCGCCGTGGCGCGCATGGCCTTGCCGAGGCGGCTGGAGGTGATGAAGCCGGTCAGCAGCAGCACCAGCGGAATGGTCACCGCGACGGCCAGCACGTCCGCGCGGCTGACGGTCACGCCCGCGATGTCGACGAGCTGCTTCTGGGCGTGGATCAGGTCCGGGATGCCCTTCTGCGAGCCGCCCAGCCAGAGGATGCCGACGTTCTGGAGGATGAACGACATGCCGACGGCGGTGATCAGGGGCGCCAGCTTTGGCGCTCCGCGTAACGGCCTGTACGCCACGCGTTCGATCATCACGTTCAACACGCCCGTGGTGACCATGCAGATCAGGAGGATGGCCAGCAGGCCGATGAACAGGCCGAGGGTGCCGGTGGCCAGCGTCAGCCCGAACGTGCCGTAGAGGCCGAAGGCGACGAACGAGCCGATCATGAACACGTCGCCGTGGGCGAAATTGATGAGCTCGATGATCCCGTAGACGAGCGTGTAGCCGATGGCCACCAGCGCCCAGATCGAGCCGTTGGACACGCCCGCCACCAGGTTCTCGGCGATGCGCGTGAGACCGTCGCCCTTGGCCAGGTCGGTGACGGCGTAGTAGGCCGGGAACGCCACGAGCAGGGCGATCAGCCCGTACTTCGAGACCAGATCCCAGAGCGCCGCGCTCTTGCTGAAGCTAGAGGCGGGTGCGGTTGCTGATGCTGATTCCAATGTGTGGTTTCAGGCGGTTGGTTTGCCGGGGGAGGGCGCGCGCCCTCCCCCGACGGCAACCAGTCAGGTGTCAGTTGGCCGGCTTGGCCTTGATCACCTTCGAGAAGGACGGCAGGCCGTCCTTGATCGTGTACAGACCGTAATCGGTCAGCGTGGTGTCACCGTTCTCGTCGATCGAGTAGGTACCGAGGACGCTGCTTCGGTCCTTGGTCTTGCCGACGAGCTGCTCGATGACCGCCTTGCGATCGTTGGCCTTGTCACCCAGAGCCTTCAGGGTGTCCAGAGCCAGCGACATCGTCTCGTAGCCGTAGATGGCGTACGGGTCCGGGCTCTTGCTGCCGTAGGTCTTCTCGTAGTCCGCGAAGAACTTCTCCGCCTTGGCGTTGTTGCGCTTCTTGAACTCCTCGAGACCCAGCGTTGCCACGGTGATCTTCGTCCGCGGCGCCAGCGAGGCGGGGATGCCGCCCTTCTTCGGGTTGGTGAACGCCGCCTCGGCGACACCGTCAGGCCCGTACAGCTTGATGTCGGGCTTGGCGGCACCCACGTCCTTGAACGCCTGGACGTAGTTCTCGCCCGTCACGCCCGAGCCCACGAAGCAGTCGGCCTTGATTGCCGACGCCTGGGAGCGGTAGTTCGGGGCGTTCTTGTCCGTGCCGTCGTTGCCCTCGACCTTGATGCCCTGGGCCTTGGCGGCCAGCACCACGTTGCGAGCCAGGCCCGCGCCGTAGGTGGTCTTGTCGTTGAACAGGTGGACGGACTTGCAGCCGTCCTCCTTCATCGTGGTAGCCAGAGCAGCGCCCTGGATCGTGTCCTTGGGCACGACGCGCGCGTACGTGCGGGTCCCGGCCGGGTAGTACTTCTTCGGCTCACCCGGATCCGCGCCAGCCTCGTCGGTGGTCAGACCGACCGCCGTGTTCGACGGCGAGATCTGCGGGATGCCGGCCTTGTTCAGGATCGGCAGCGACACCTTCGTGCCACCGGAGTTGAACTCACCGAGGTAGAAGATCGTCGACTTGTCCTGTACCGCCTTGCGGGCGTTCTGGGCAGTCTGGCCCTCGTCCGCGGTCCCCGGGTTCTGGGCCGTGGAGTCGTCCAGCGACGTGTACTTGATCTTGTACTTGCCGATCTTGTTGCCAGCCTGCTTGAGAGCAAGCTTCTCGCCGTTGATAACGGCCTCCGACTGCTCCTTGGACGTGCCCTGGAGCGGCAGGCTCGAATAGATCGTCAGGGTCTCGCCCGAGGCCGTGCCTCCGCCTCCGCCGCCGTCTCCGCTGTCATCGCTGCCACAGGCTGCGACGGTCATGGCGAAAACGCCAAAGAGGCAGCCCAATGCTGCCAACCAACGTGCTCTCAAGATGTCTTCCCTCCTAGGAATTAATGAGACTGGCGCGCATCCTACGCCCATCTGGTCAAGTCGCGCAACGCGCTGGGCCAAGCCTTCTTCAAGGAATAATGATCTGGTGGCTCCGCAGCATCGGCCCGGTGGGCGCCCCTACGGCCCGAGCGGCTCGATCCTGACCGCGCCTCCGTCCAGCGGCACCAGGGCCACCCGAGCGCGGATCACGTCTCCCCCGCGGACCAACTCGTACGTTCCCGTAGCCCCGCGCCTGCGACCCGGACGCAGCGCCGCCCGCGCCACCGCGCGCCTGTCGCCGCCCCCCTCGCGCACGCCGCGGAGCACCGCGCCCATGGCGTCGTAGCCGTACAACGCCTCGGCCCGGCCCGCGCCGTGAAGACGTTCCAGCACGCGCCGCCCCGACCTGGGCTGCGCCGACGCCGGCAGCACCGCTGTCACCGCCAGCGCACCGCTGCCCTCGCCCGCGGTCATGGCCAGCCCCGGCGATGCCACCACCTGGGCATCGGGCAGCCGCACGGCCAGCTGGGCCAGCAGCGCTCGCGCCACCGGGCCCGGCTCGCCTGCGACCAGGACGGCGTCGGGCCGAGTCAGCGCCAGCTCGCGCACCGCGTCGCGCACGCCGCCGGCATCGTCCTTGAGCAGCGTGTGCGCCACGGGTCGTGTCCGTTTGCGAACCTCGACGTCCAGCACCGCCCCGAGCTCCCGCGGCGCGAACTCCGCAGTGTCCACAAGGGCGATGCGCCGCCTCGCGCTCGGGCGCACCAGCGCGACCATCGCTCGCGCGGTGCGCGCGTCGGGGGGCACGAGGCGCAGGAAGGTGCGCCGGTCACCGGGGTAGTAACGCTCGGGCCCGGCGCGCGGGCGTCCCGGCGGCCGTCGGGTCAGGCTGGTCAGCCCGTCGAAGGGCGCCACCTGGAGCAGGTCGGCCTTGTTGGTGCGCGGCACCGACACGGCAGATGCTCCGCGGTCCAGCTCACCGATGTAGGCGATCGACCGCGGGTCGTCGGCGGCGCGCTTGGCGTTGGCCTCCACCGTGCCCGGGTCCCAGTCGCGGTCACCCGGGCGGTTGGACGGCAGCTCGACCACGTCCAGCCGGCGGCCGCCAGCCCGCCCGCCGGCGTCACGCAGCGCCAGGCGGGCCCCGGCGGCCACTGCCCTGCCCGTCGCGGCCGTGGGTCCGTACTCCGGCACGCTCACGTACACGTGCAGCGGCCCCTGGGGCGCCTCCTGCTCCTCGTCAGCGCCCCCACACCCGCTGGGCACGACCACAGCCAGCACCGTCGCCAGGACGGCGGCGCGGTGGGCCCGGCCGGCCACTGCCCGCGGCGGCTAGCGCCCGCCGGGGGTGGCGTGGGAGCCGTTGAGCAGGCGATCCACGTGGGGCAGGGCAAGCCGCACGCCCGCGGCCATGAAGGTGAACAGGGCGGGCACCAGGAAGGCGTCGAAGCCCTTCGCGCCGAAGGCCCACGCGACCACCCAGAAGACCATGCCGACGGTGAAGGTGACGAGAACGATCAAGTTGTGGTTCCTCCTCGGTTTCGCTGGGCCAGTGCCGAGCGCAGGCGGGTTACGGTGTTCAGGCCGGCGCGCATCGCGCGGTCGGGGCCGCTGTCCTGTGCGGGCAGCATCCCGATCTGCCGGGCGAAGCTGGCGCCATCGTAGTACGCCACGTTGCTGGTGATCAGCCCGTCGTCGTCGACCTCCAGGCAGTCGCACCCGCGCAGGTCGAGCTGGCCGCCGGTGGGCTCGATGCCCTGGAAGGCGCCTCCATCGAACGTGCCGCGCAGGCGCCACTGGACGCTCGCGCCCTGCGAGTCGATGACCATCTGCGTCACGACGAACTCGAGATCGGGAACGGCCGTGAACAGCTCGGAGAAGAACGAGCGCACCGCGCCCGGTCCGCGAAGCGGTCCGATCGGCACCAGGTCGCCAACCCCCTGGCCGTGCCAGTGCGACGCCATCGCGTCGGCGTCGCGGTCGGCGCATGCCTGGAAGTAGGACTCCGCGACCTTCTCGATCGCCCTGGGCCGCCCGGAGCGCCGAGGCTTCTTGGGCTGGGGCGACGACTGAGGCATGCGCGGTCAGCCTACCGAAGGGCCTGCGCCAACTCCCCCACCACCTGCCCGACCGCTTGCGCACCGCCCTCCTCCGCGGCGCGCACGATCCGGCTGCCCACGATCACGCCATCGGCCAGATCGCCGACCGTCGCGGCCTGCGGTCCTGTCGAGATGCCGAAACCGACCGCGACCGGCACCTTCGTCGCAGCGCGCGTGCGCTCCACCAGCGCCGGAAGCTCGGGCGCCAGCTGGCCGCGCTCGCCGGTGGTCCCGGCTAGCGAGACCACGTAGACGAACCCGCGGGCGTCCGCGCCGATGGCATCCAGGCGCTCCGGGGGCGTGGTTGGCGCGACCAGCGCGACCAGCGCGATGCCGGCGTCGTCGCACGCCGCCCGCAGCTCCGCGCCCTCGTCGTGGGGCAGGTCGGGCACGATCAGGCCGCTGGCGCCCGCGGACGCGGCGCGGCGAACGTATTCCCCGGCGCCCCCGGCCAGCACCACGTTGGCGTAGACCATCAGGACCACAGGCAGCCGCTGCGACGCATCGGCACAGATGTCCAGCACGTGCTCGGGGGTCACCCCGTCCTCCAGCGCCCTCGCACCGGCCGCGTGGATCACGGGTCCGTCGGCAAGCGGGTCGGAGAAGGGCACGCCCAGCTCGATCAGGTCGGCGCCCGCGTCGGCGGCCGCGCGGCAGCACGCCTTCGACTGCTCGAGGCCGGGGCGGCCGCCCATCAGGTAGGGCATCAGGGCCGCACGGCCGCGCGCACCGTCGAAGGCCGCGGCCAGGCGCTCGATGCCGGTGGCCACCGCCGCGCTCACGACTCCCCTCGCTCCCGCGCCAGCACCTCGGCCAGGTCCTTGTCGCCGCGGCCGGAGAGCACGAGCACGTCCAGCTGGCCGGCGGGATTGGCCATCAGCCAGGCCAGCGCGTGGGCGGGCTCGAGCGCCGGGATGATTCCCTCCAGCCGGGCCAGCTCGCGGAACGCGGCCACGGCCTTGTCGTCCGGAACCGCGTGGTAGGTCACGCGGCCCTCGTCGCGCAGCCAGGCGTGCTCGGGACCGGCGCCGGGATAGTCCAGGCCCGCGGATACCGAGTGGGCCTCCAGGATCTGCCCGTCGGCGTCCTGCATCACAGCCGCCATGGCACCGTGCAGCACCCCACGGGCGCCCGTGGTCAGCGGGGCCGAGTGGCGGCCGCTGTCGAGCCCGTCGCCGGCGGCTTCGACCCCCACCAGCGCGACGTCGCGGTCGGCCACGAAGGGCACGAACGCGCCGATCGCGTTCGAGCCGCCGCCCACGCAGGCGATCACACGGTCGGGCAGCCGGCCCTCGGCGGCCTGGATCTGTTCGCGGATCTCGTCGCCGATCGTGCGCTGCAGATCGCGAACCAGGGCGGGGTAGGGCGCCGGGCCGACCGCAGACCCGATCACGTAGTGGGTGTCGCCGACGTTGGCCACCCAGTCGCGGATGGCGGCGCTGACGGCCTCCTTGAGCGTCCGCGCGCCGATGTCCACGCACTCCACCGAGGCCCCCAGCAGGTTCATCCGCTCCACGTTGGGCTTCTGGCGGCGCATGTCCTCCTTGCCCATGTAGACCACGCACTCCAGGTCCAGCAGGGCACAGGCGGTGGCGATCCCCACGCCGTGCTGGCCGGCGCCGGTCTCGGCGATGATCCGGCGCTTGCCCATCCGCTTGGCCAGCAGCGCCTGACCCAGCGCGTTGTTGATCTTGTGGGCGCCCGTGTGCAGCAGGTCCTCCCGCTTGAGGTAGACGCTGCGGCCCAGCTGCTCGGACAGCCGGCGGGCCCGGTACAGCGGGGTCGGACGGCCCGCGTAGTCGCGCAGCAGCTGGCCGAGCTCGCGCGCGTACTCAGGGTCGTCGCGGGCCGCCAGCCAAGCCGCCTCGAGCTCGTCCAGCGCGGGGATCAGCGTCTCGGGCACGAAGCGGCCGCCGTAGGGGCCGAACTCGCGCTCGGGGGCGGGCGGCGTGGCGTCCGCGTGAGTGCTCATGCGGTGCTCGGCTCCGGTTCGGCCTCGTGCTCGCCTGCCCTGACGGCGCGGAAGAACGCGGTCAGCTTGGCCGGGTCCTTGCGGCCGGGAGCGCGCTCGGTTCCGCTGGCGGTGTCCACCGCGTACGGGGCCGTGACGCGGATGGCCTCGGCCACGTTCTCGGCGGTCATGCCGCCGGCCAGGATCAACGGCACCGCGCCGCGGTGCGCGGACGCCAGCTCCCAGCTGAACGCCTGCCCGGTACCCCCCCGCTGGCCCGGGACCGCGGCGTCCAGCAGGTGG
The DNA here is from genome assembly GCA_963750365.1 of uncultured Solirubrobacterales bacterium. Lineage (GTDB taxonomy): Bacteria > Actinomycetota > Thermoleophilia > Solirubrobacterales > Thermoleophilaceae > JAAYBF01. The sequence continues at coordinate 643,069 of CAVVQE010000002.1, read as the reverse complement.
AAGTCGGTGTGGAAGGCCTCAAGGTCGCGTACCGACGCCGCGTCGCGCACGCGTGCCGCCTTGATCACCCGCGCGCCGGTGCGGCGCGCCACCTCACGGCAGTAGGCGGGCCCCTCGTCCCCGTGCAGCTGGACCAGGTTCAGCTCGTAGCGATCGGCGGTGGAGGCGACCTCGTCCAGCGTCGCGTTCACGAACACGCCCGCCAGCTCCACCGCGCGCCTGAAGCCGGCGGCGATCTCCTCCGCCGCCGCCGCGGAGCAGCGGCGCTTGCTCTCCGGCCAGAAGTTCAGACCCAGCGCCCACGCCCCCAGCTCCACGGCCTGGCGCGCGTCATCGGCGTTGGTCACGCCGCAGATCTTGACCTTGGTCATCCGCCAAGAATCGCAGAGAGGGTTCGGGAGATCGGGCCTCGCGTCGCTACGGCAGCTGCGGCTGGTTCTGGCTGCTGACCTTCGTGGGCCGGTTGCCCAGCGTCACGCTGGCCGTCTTGCGGTCGCCGCTGCGTCCGCGCAGGTACTGGATCTCGACCTTGTCGCCGGGCTTCTTGCCGGCGATGACGGCCACCAGCTCGTCCGAGCTCTTGACCGGCTTGCCATCTACGGCCACGATCACGTCGCCGCCCGCGGTCAGGCCATCCGCAGTGGCCTTGCTGCCGGCCCGTAGGCCCGCCTTGTCGGCCGGACCACCGTTCGTCACGTCCTGCACCAGCGCCCCGGACTTGGTGGTCAGCTTCAGCTTGTCGGCCACCTCGCTGTTCACCGAGGCGGTCGTCACGCCCAGGAAGCCGCGCTTGATCTGCTTGCCGGTCCGGAGGTCGGGAAGCAGCTGCTTGAGCGTGTTCACCGGGATCGCGAAGCCGATCCCGATCGATCCGCCCGACGACTGTCCGCCGGTCGCGATCTGCGCGTTGATGCCGATCACACGGCCCTGGCCGTCCAGCAGCGGGCCGCCGGAGTTGCCGGGGTTGATCGCGGCGTCCGTCTGGATCACGTCGGCGATGCTGAAGTTGTTCGGCGCCTCGATGGTGCGCGCGACCGCCGAGACGATGCCGGTCGTGACCGTGCGCGTGAAGCCGAACGGGTTGCCGATGGCGATCGTGGGGGCGCCGACCTTGGCGTTCGAAGAGTCGCCCAGCGGCAGCACCTTCATGTCCTTGACCTTGCTGGGGTCGATCTTCAGCACGGCCAGGTCGGACGAGACGTCCGTGCCCATGACCTCTGCGTCCACGAAGCTGCTGGTCTTCTCGTCGAAGCTGACCGACACCTTGCGCGCGCCGTCGACCACGTGGGCGTTGGTCACGATGAAGCCGCGCTTGTCGACCACGAAGCCAGAGCCGGTGGCGGTTCCGCGCTGGGTCTCGGGGGGACCGAACGGCGAGCCGCTGCTGCTCTGGCTGCTCACGCCCTCCGAGCGCACGAACACCACGCCCTGCCCCTCTTCCTTGTAGATGTCGGACACCGAGCGGGTGTTCGACCCTCCGTCGTCAACCGGACGGGTGATGCCAGGCGCCACGCTCTGCGTCTTGGGGTTGTCGCCCTCGTCGGTGCCCAGCACGCCGGTGGCGAGCAGGCCGCCGCCGACGGCCAGGACCACGAGGCCTCCGAGCAAGCCGGAGATGAAGTTGCTGCCGCGGCGCGGCTGGGGATCGGTCGAAGTCATGACGGTGTTTCTAGGCCGCGACCGTTAAACGCACATAAATGGCATCAGCCAGGGCGCCGGCGGGGCGGCAGGGCGACGAATCCTCGCAGGCGCGCCAGCGGACCGCCTCCCGCCGTGAGTTCCTTGCGCATCACGCGCCTGTCGGCGCCCGCCGCGGAGGCCTCCTGGCCCGTGCCGAAGCGGCGCGCGCGCAGCTGGCGCACATAGCGCACCGAGGCCGGGCCCGCCGCCCGGCCGAGCCGCCGTTCGAGCTCGAGCAGCGTGGTGCCGGCCGGCAGGCTCCAGCCCAGCCGGGGCAGCGCCCGCTGCAGCTCGAACAGCCCGGCTTCGGCGCTGTCGTGCGGCCGCATTCGCCGGCGGACCACGATCACGCCACCGGCGCACAGCGCGGCCAGGGCGAACCCCGCCAGGGCCGCGACGGGAGGGGCGCCGCCGCTGTCCTGGCCGGCGCCGCCCGCACCGGCCCCCGTGTCGGCGCCGCCGGGCGCCAGCGGCGTGCCGCTGTCGCGCGAGCTCGTGTCGCGCGGACGCTCCTCGCCGGCGGGAGCGGCCCGCGGCCCCTGGCCGGCGCGATCGGCGGGCGCGGCGGGCGGCGTGGGATCGAATGTGACCCAGCCGATCTCGTTGAAGTAGACCTCGACCCACGAGTGGGCGTCCAGGTCGCGGACCTGGTACTCGCCGGTGTCGCGGTTCAGCGACCCCGGTGAGAAGCCCGTGGCCACACGCGCGGGGATGCCGGACATGCGCAGCATCAGAGCCATCGCACCGGAGAATTGCTGGCAGTAGCCGATCTTGTCCCGGAGCAGGAACGAGTCCAGCGGGTAGCGGCGGCTGGGTGGGCGTTCGCTGTAGGTGAAGCCAGACGCGCGGAAGTGGTCCTGCACGCGCTTGACCGCGTCGTAGATCGTTGGCTGGCCGTCGGTCAGCCGGCGCGCCAGGCGCTCGGTGCGGGCGTACGGCGAATCGGCGAAGCGCGTCGGGTCGCCCGGCAGACCTGTCGCGCCGGCGGCGTCCGCGCCGCGCAGCGGCACCTCGACGCGCTCACGCGCGGACAGGGAGTTGGGCCCGTCGCGCGTGTCCAGGGCATTCTCGCCCCTGCGCGGCAGCACCACGGCCGTGTACTGGGACAGCTCGGGCTCGTAGATCGCCGGGGCTGAGCGCATCTGCGCCGCGGTGGGGGTCGGCGTGTACGCGCGCACCGTGTAGGTGTCGCCGCGGCGAAGCGGGTCTTCCAGGCGGCGCAGGGTGCCGTCCGCGGCCCCGCTGACCGCCTCCCCCGCTCCCAGCACCCGGTACGGCGTGCCGGTACCGATCACGAAGTCGGTGCGCAGCGATCGCACGGTGACCTGGATGCTGCGGTCCCAACGCGTGTCGGGGTCCTTGGGCAGCTCACCGAGCGGGCTCGTGTGGTCGTTCGAGCGCGAGCGCACCCAGCGCAGCCCGTTGAACGTGTCCAGCACCTCGGCCTTCCAGTACAGCGGCCGCGGCGACTTGACCTGGAGCAGCGTGGTGCCGTCGCGCGGCCAGTCCAGGGGGCCGTACGAGTGGTCCCAGTTGAAGCTGACCTCCTTGCCCCCGAACCAGTTCCAGTGGCTGTAGTCCACCAGCGCCTCGGCGCGGTCCACCCGTGCCGCGAGCGGCAGGGCCACCACTCCGGCAAGCGCAACCGCCACCAGCGCCGGCACGGCCTCGCGGCGCCGCATCCGCGGCGCCCACAGCCACGCGGCCACGAGCACGAACAGCACCAGCCCGCGGGCCAGCGGCGCGCCGGGATCGTGGTCGGTCACGGGGATGGCGTACAGGCACAGCAGCGCCACCAGGCCCATGAAGCGCAGCACGGACGCCGCGGCTGCCGAGCGCACCGGCCAGAAGGCCATGGCGCCCGCCAGCGCAAGCAGGGCGGGCGCACCCAGCAGGATGGCCAGGCGCACCGACTCCTCGGGGCCGGAGTAGGGCCAGATCACGGTCTGGATCCCCGATACCCCCTGGTCCAGCTCCAAGCCGAGCTCGTCCCAGTGGCGCGGCCACAGCAGCCGGGCCTCGAGGCCCGTGACCACCAGCGCGACCGCAGCGGCCCCCAGCACCACGGCCAGCGCGAGCGCGTGTACCGCCGGCCGCGGGAGCCGCGAGCGCCCCAGCGCCTGCAGCACCGCGCCGGCGGCGGTCACGACCGCGACCGCCAGCAGCATCCGTCCGACCGGCGGCGAGGCCACCAGCGCGGCCCAGTGCAGCGCCGCGAACGAGCCCAGGGCGGCGAACAGGACCAGCCGGAGCGACTCGGTCGCGCGCGGCCTCACGCGGCGACCCCCGAGCCCGCGGGCGCTCTGCGCGTGACCCTGCGACCGCCGCATCCAGCCACTTCGAAGTCGTGTTCCGCGGCGCCGTCGGCGATTGGCGTGACCAGCCAGCCGGCGCCGGCCGTGACGCGAGCCAGATCGCGCGGCGGGTCGGGCCGCGCGCTGACCCAGATCACAGCGCCCGAGCGGCGGGCGCGGGCCAGCGGCGGGCGCTGAGCTGCAGCGCCCACCAGCGCCAGCCGTGCATGCTGGGCAGGCCAGCCGGTCAGGTCGGCGGGCAGGGCGGCCGGGCGCCGGTCGCCGGGCAACAGCAGCGCCAGACCGCCGCGCCGGGCGATGAACACGCACAGCGAGGCCGTGGCGCGAACGGCCGCGTCCAGCGCCTCCTCCGAGGGCGGCAGGCTGGCGTCGAGCACGACCAGCGGCGCTGAGTCGGACTCCGCGGTCAGGCGCCGCTCCAGCATCTCGCCGCTGCGGGCCAGCGCGGGCCAGTGGATGCGCGACGCGGGCGTCCCGGTCCGGTAGGGGCGCAGGCCGTCCAGGTCCAGCTCCGCGGCCGAGCCCGCAGCGGCCCCGCGTAAGGCGGCGGCCGGGCTCTGCCCGTCGCCGGCCGTACCCGCTCCGGCGCCCCCCGAGCCGCCTGGCGCGAGCACCGGCTCGATCCGTGGCAGAACCAGCAGCTCGGCATCCTGACCGCGGTCGCTCACCGTGCGTGTGACCAGCCGGAGCGGATCGTGGATGGTGAATGACGGCGGCTCGATCCTGCGCCGGCCGCGGCGCTCGAACTGGACGTCGATGCGCAGCCGCCGTGCCGACATGCCCGCCAGCGACACGGGGCCGTCCAGCAGCTCGGTCTGCAGCTCGCCCGCCGGCGCGGGCAACAGGCCCGTGTGCAACGCCACGCGCAACGGGTAGGGCCGGCGCTCCTGCACGGTCGGCGGTCCGGGCTCGGTTTCAACGCCCGCCCCCGCCGCCGCCAGCCCGACCCAGGCCAGCGCGCCGCCGGAGGCCGCCACCAGTGCAAGTGCCGGTACGTACAGCGATCCGGTGTCGAAAACCAGCGCCACCAGCACCATGGCGGCGCCGAGGATCAGGGCACCGAGCGCCCGCGACATCGCGTCAGAGGGCCGAGACCCGCTCCAGGGCGTCCGCCACCACCGTGGCTCGCTCCTGGCCGGCGGCCTCCGGGGACAGCAGCAGGCGGTGCGTCAGCACCGACGTCGCCAGGGCCTGGACGTCGTCGGGCAGCACGTGGTCGCGCCCGTCCAGGACGGCGAGCGCCTTGGCGGCGCGGAACAGCATCAGGCCGGCGCGCGGGCTGGCGCCGAGCTCCACGCGCGGGTCGGCGCGGGTGGCGTCCAGCACCTCAACGATGTAGCGCCGCAGCGCCTCGCTGCCGTGCGCACGGGCCACGGCCACCTGGGCCGCCTGGATCTCCGCCACGTCGGTGACCGGCTCCAGGTCCAGCACACGGTCGTGGTCGCCGTGGGCGGACAGCATGTCGCTCTCCTCGGCCAGCGACGGGTAGCCCAGCGAGACGCGCACCATGAAGCGGTCCAGCTGCGCCTCGGGCAGCGGGTACGTGCCCTCGTACTCGATCGGGTTCTGGGTGGCCAGCACCACGAACGGGCGCGCCAGGTCGTGGGTGGTGTTGTCCACCGTCACGTGCCGCTCCTGCATGCACTCCAACAGGCCCGACTGGGTCTTGGGGGAGGCGCGGTTGATCTCGTCGACCAGCACCACGTTCGCGAACACCGGCCCGGGGCGGAACTCGAAGCGCGACTCGCGCTGGTTGAAGACGCTGGTGCCCACCACGTCGGCGGGCAGCAGGTCGGCGGTGCACTGCACGCGGGCGAACTCGGCGTCGACCGATCGCGCCAGCGCCCGGGCCAGCGCCGTCTTGCCCACGCCGGGGTTGTCCTCGATCAGGACGTGGCCTTCGGCCAGCAGCGCCACCAGCACCTCGCGGATCACGCTCTCGGGCGCCTTCACCGCGCGTGCCAGGTTGTCCCTGAGCCGTTCGACCAGCTCGGCTATCGCGGGCGGGTCCAGGTGAGGCGCGGTGGCCATCGAGACGATGGTAGGGGACGACCGCGCAGTCCCCTAGACGATGGCGCGACGGCCTGCCTACTGCTCCTCGGGGCCGGCCAGGGCGCGAACGGCGCCCTCGGGGTCGTCGGCGGCCATGACAGCGCTACCCGCCAGGACCGCGTCCACGCCCACCCGCTCCAGCTCCTCGATCTGCTCGCGCGTGGAGATGCCCGACTCGGACACCACGATCTTGCCGGCGGGAACGTCGGCCAGCAGCTCGTACGTGCGCTGGGTGTCCACCGAGAAGTCCTCGAGGTTGCGGTTGTTGATCCCGATCACGTCCACGTCGGCCTCCAGCGCCGCCTCGAGCTCCTGCGCCTGCGAGACCTCGACGATCGCATCGAGGTCGAGCGCCCGGGCCTCGGCGTAGAGCTCCGCCAGCTGGTCGCCGCCGCGTAGCGAGCCCACCACCAGCAGCACGGCGTCGGCGCCCACGGCCTTGGCCTCGACCAGCATGTACCCGTCGACCGTGAAGTCCTTGCGCAGGATCGGCAGGCGGCTGGCCTGGCGGGCCGCGCGCAGATCGTCGAGCGAGCCGCCGAAGTGGCGCTCCTCGGTGAGCACCGACAGGGCCGCAGCGCCGCCGCGCTCGTAGGCGCTGACCACGTCCGCGCATGAGCGCCCCTGGCTGATCACCCCGGCCGACGGGGAGCGGCGCTTGTGCTCGGCTATCAAGGAGGTGCCCGGCCGGGCCAGCGCCTCGGCGAACGGCCGGTCGTCGTCCTCGCGGGCGGCGGCCAGGCCCTCGAGCTCGGCCAGTGGCGTGTGACGGCGGCGCTGGTCGAGGGCCTCGTGGGTGGCCTCGACCAGGGCCTCCAGGCGCGAGTTCACGCCGCCGCCTGGGTGCGCTCGACGAACTTCTCGAGCACGTCGCGCGCGGCGCCCGTGTCGATGGCCTGCTCGGCCTTGCGGGTGCCCTGTTCGATCGTGTCTGCCAAACCGCCAACGTATATAGCGGCCCCGGCGTTCAATGCGGCCAGATCGCGCTCCGGTCCCGCCTCTCCCGCCAGCACCGCCGTCGCGATCTCCGCGTTGCGCTCGGGCGTCCCGGCGGCCAGCGCGGACTGCGGCGCGGTCTCCAGGCCGGCCTGCTCCGGCGTCAGCGTGAAGCTCTCCAGGTGCCCGTCGGCGCGCAGCTCGACCACGTGCGTCGGCCCCGAGGTGCTCAGCTCGTCGAGCCCGTCGTCGGAGGCCACCAGCAGCGCGTGCTCACAGCCCAGCGCGCCGAGCGCGCCCGCCATGATGTCCAGAAAGCGCCGGTCGGACACCCCGATCAGCTGTCGCCGCGCGCCCGCGGGGTTGGTCAGCGGCCCGAGGAAGTTGAAGATCGTGCGCACCGCGAGGCCCTTGCGAACGGGCACCACGTGCTTCATCGCAGGGTGGTGCGAGGGGGCGAACATGAACCCGAAGCCGATCTCCTCGATGCACGCGGCCACGTCGCCAGGGGCAAGGTCGATGCGTGCGCCGAGCGCCTCGAGCACGTCCGCCGAGCCGGATCGCCCGGTGGCCGAGCGGTTGCCGTGCTTGGCCATCGGCACGCCCGCGCCGGCGGCGACGAACGCGGCGGTGGTGGACACGTTGAACGTGGGTCGGCCGCCGCCGGTCCCGGCGGTGTCCACGAGCCCGGGGAGCTCGGTGGCGACGGGCACCGCCAGCTCGCGCATCGCGCGGGCCATGCCGGCCAGCTCACCCACGGTCTCGCCCTTCGCGCGGAAGGCGATCAGCAGCGCGGCGGTCTGGATCTCCGAGGCGCGCCCCTCCATGACCTCGTGCAGCACGGCGGAGGTCTCCTCGATGGTGAGGGCCTCGCTGCGGCAGAGACGATCGATCGTCTCGGTCAGGATCGGGTTCGGGGTCATTCGGAGAGGAAGTTGCGCAGTATGCCCATCCCGTGCTCGGTGAGCACCGACTCGGGATGGAACTGCACGCCCTCGGCCGGCAGCTCGCGGTGGCGCAGGGCCATGATCGTGTCGCCGTGGCGGGCCGACACCTCGAGCACGTCGGGCAGCTCGGGAGCGACGATCAGCGAGTGGTAGCGGCCCACCGTGAGCTCTGGCTCCAGGCCCTCGAAGATGGTGCGCCCGTCGTGCTCGATGACCGCCGTCTTGCCGTGCACCGGCTGCGCCCTGACCACGGTGCCGCCGAACGCCGTGGCCAGCGCCTGGTGGCCCAGGCACACGCCCAGTACCGGGGTCCCTGCCTCGGCGAAGCGCACGATCGACTCGCCGGAGATGCCCGCCTCGGCCGGCGTGCATGGGCCAGGCGAGACGATCAGGCGGCCGGGACGGCGTCCCAACAGCTCGTCGACGGTGGCCTGGTCGTTGCGCACCACGTCGATGTCGGCGCCGAGCTCGCCCAGGTACTGGACCAGGTTGTAGGTGAACGAGTCGTAGTTGTCGACGATCAGGACCTTCACGCCCAGTCGCCCTGCCGCCGGGCCAGCTCCACGGCCTCGAACACCGCGCCCGCCTTGGCCTCGCTCTCACGCCGCTCGTAGGCCGGCTCGGAGTCGGCCACGACGCCGCCGCCGGCCTGGGCGTGCACCACCCCGTCCTTGACCAGCGCGGAGCGGATGTAGATGCAGGTGTCCAGCTCCCCCGAGTACGAGAGGTAGCCCACGGCCCCGCCGTAGGGGCCGCGCTTGACCGTCTCGAGCTCGTCGATTATCTGCATTGCACGGATCTTGGGCGCCCCCGACAGCGTCCCGGCGGGCAGGCAGGCGCGCAGCGCCTCGATCGGGCTCACGTCGGCGCGCAGCGTGCCGGACACGCCGGAGACGATGTGCAGGACGTGCGAGTAGGTCTCGACCGCCATCAGCTCGTCCACAGTGACCGAGCCGTACTCGCACACCCGGCCGAGGTCGTTGCGGGCCAGGTCCACGAGCATCACGTGCTCGGCCCGCTCCTTGGGGTCGGCCAGCAGCTCCTGGGCGCGCCGCGCGTCCTCCGCGCCGGTCTGGGCGCGTGGCCGCGTCCCGGCGATCGGCCGCTGGGTGGCCGTGCGGCCCTCGACCTTGACCAGCGACTCGGGCGACGCTCCGGCGATCTGGAAGTCGCCGAAGTCCAGGAAGTACATGTACGGGCTCGGGTTCACCGCGCGCAGCCCGCGGTAGATCGAGAAGGCCTCCGCCGGGGCCTCGGCGCTCCAGCGCTGGCTGGGCACCACCTGGTAGGCGTCGCCCGCGTTGATGTACTCGACGCAGGCCGCGACCGAGCGCTCGAAGCCTTCCGGGCCGGTGTTCGACTCGAACCGCGCCGGCGGGCGCTGGCGCTCGGCGAACTGCGGCACCGGCGCGGCCAGGCGCTCGCGCACCTCTGCGATGGCCGCGGCCGCCGCCTGGTAGGCCTCGTCCACGTTGCCGTCCACGAACACGTTGGCCAGGATCGTGGCCTCGTGGCGCAGGTGGTCGAACGCCACCATCACGTCGGAGACCATCAGCGCCATGTCGGGCATCGCCAGCGGGTCGGGGTTGGGCTCGCCGACGGTCGGCTCGGCGAAGCGCACGAGGTCGTAGCCGAACAGCCCGACGGCACCGCCGGCGAACGGCGGCAGGCCCTCCAGCGGAGCGGTGCGGTAACGCTCCAGCTCAAGCGACACGACCGCGTAGGGATCGGTGAACGCACGTGCCTCGCCGCCCACGGTCAGCTCCCCGTCGTCGATGCGGATGGTGGTCCGCGGGCGGTAGCCCAGGAAGGACCAGCGCCCGAAGCGGGTGCCCTGTTCGGCGGACTCCAGCAGGAACGAGGGACCCTCACCGCGCAGCTTGAGGTACGCGGACACCGGGGTCTCGGTGTCGGCGATGAACGTGTGCCGCAGCGGCACGAGTGTGTGCTCGCGTGCCAGCACGCGCGTCTCCTCGAGCGTCGGCGTCAGCTCGAGGTCGGCGCGGTCAGCGGCGACGTGCATTGAGCACCTCGAAGGCGTCGGCCAGCTCCAGGTCGCGTGCCGCCAGCAGGACGGTCAGGTGGTAGAGCACGTCGGCTGCCTCCTCGGCCACCCGCTCGTCGGGCTCCTCGCGCGCGGCGCGGGTGACCTCCTCCGCCTCCTCGCGTACCTTCGCGCCGGTCAGCTCGGGATCGTCCAGCAGCCGGGCGGTGTAGCTCGAGTCGGTGTCGCCCGCCGCCTTGCGCTCGGCGATCGTGCGCTCCAGCGCCGGCAGGGCCTCCTCGGCGGTGAGCTCGAGGTCGCCGCGGTAGAAGCAGCTGCGCTCGCCGGTGTGGCACGCCGGCCCGGCCGGGTCCACGAGCGCCACCAGCGCGTCGGCGTCGCAGTCGTAGCGCAGGGCGCGCAGCGCCATCGTGTTGCCCGACGTCTCGCCCTTGCGCCACAGCCGGCCGCGTGAGCGGCTCCAGAAGTGCACCTCGCGCGTCTCGCGCGTGCGCTCCAGCGCCTCCTCGTTCATGTAAGCGAGCGTGAGCACCTCACCGGTGCCGGCGTCCTGCAGCACGCACGGCACCAGGCCGTCGGAGTCGAAGGCGATCTCGTCCACGCGACGATTATGGCGGGGCGCGGGCGTTGTCCACCCGGCGGGGTGCTCGGCAACTTTGGTTCGCTATCCGGACCCAACTTGCCGCGCAGCCGTCAGAGCCACAGCGGCGGCGGGCCCGCCGGCGTCATTCGATGCCCAGCCGGTCCAGCACGGTGTCGTCGCCCCTCCACCCCTTGCGCACGCGCACGATCAGCTCCAGGTGAACGCGAGTTCCGGTGGCCTCCTCGATCTCCTTTCGGGCGGCGGTTCCGATGGCCTTGATCATCTTGCCGCCCTTGCCGATCAGGATGCCCTTGTGGGAGTCGCTCTCGGCCCACAGGCAGGCCTCCACGTACAGCAGGCCGTCCTCGCGCGGCGTGATCTCCAGCACCTCGGCCTCGACCGAGTGGGGCAGCTCCTGGCGGGTGCGGCGCAGGACCTGCTCGCGCACCAGCTCGGCCAGCATGACGTGTTCCTCCTGGTCGCTGACGGCCTCTTCGGGGTACATGAACGGGCCCTCCGGGAGCAGGCCGATCAGGTGCTCGAGCAACGGCTCGACGCCGGACCCCTTGCGGGCGCTGATCGGGAACACGTCGCCGGGCACGTCCAGGTCGGCGGCGGCGACCAGAGCCGATGCCGTCTGCGTGGGGCTGAGCCGGTCGACCTTGTTCACCACCGTGACCACCGGTATCCGGGAACCCCGCAGCGCCCTGGCGATGTAGCGATCCCCCGCCCCGACGGCCTCGGCGCCGTTGACCACGAACACGACGGCGTCGGCGTCGCCGAGCGCCTGCTCGACCCGCCGTTGCATGCGATCGGTCATGCGGTCGCGCGGGCGCTGCACACCCGGCAGGTCCACCAGGACCAGCTGCCAGTCCTCGCCGGTGGCGATCCCGCGCACCTCGCGGCGGGTGGTCTGCGGCTTGTCGGAGACGATGGCCACCTTGTCGCCGACGATCCGGTTAACCAGCGTCGACTTGCCGGCGTTGGGGCGCCCGGCCAGGGCGATGAAGCCCGCGCGCGCGGTCATCGCAGCGACCCCAGGATCTGCTCCTGCAGCGTCAGCATCTGGCCGTCGTCGGTCTCGTGGTCGTAGCCGCACAGGTGCAGCACGCCGTGTACGACCGCCTCCTGAAGGTCCTCCGTGTGCGCGGGGCAGATGACCACGTCGCCCAGCTCGCGCGGGCCGGCCGACGGGCCGTCGCCGTCGATCGGGAAGGACAGGACGTCGGTGGGCCGGTCCTTGCCGCGATGGTCGCGGTTGAGCGCCGCGATGCGCTCCTCGGCCACCAGCTCGATGGCCACGTGCCCATCGCTGATCCCGGCGGCGGCCAGCGCGGCCGCCGCTGGACCCCGCAACTCGGGCGGACCCTCGATCTCGATCAAGCCTTGCGCGCCGAGCGGATCTCGGGCGCCTGCTTCTCGGCGTACTCGTTGTACGCGGCCACGATCCGCTGCACCAGCTTGTGGCGAACCACGTCCTCGCCGCCGAAGCGCACGAACTCGATGCCCTCGACCTCGGACAGGATGTCGCCGATGACCAGCAGGCCCGAGCGCTGTCTCGCGCGGCAGGTCGACCTGGGTCACGTCGCCGGTGACCACCATCTTGGAGTTGAAGCCCAGCCGGGTGAGCACCATCTTCATCTGCTCGGGCGTGGTGTTCTGGGCCTCGTCGACGATGATGAAGGCGTCGTTGAGCGTCCGCCCGCGCATGAACGCCAGCGGCGCGACCTCGATCACGCCGCGCTCCAGGTGACCGTTGACCTTCTCGGGCTCGAGCATGTCGTAGAGCGCGTCGAACAGCGGGCGCAGGTAGGGATCGACCTTGGCCATCAGATCACCCGGCAGGAACCCCAGCCGCTCGCCTGCCTCCACGGCCGGGCGGGTCAGGACGATCCGGTTGACCTCGCGGCGCTGGAGGGCGGCCACCGCCATGGCCACGGCCAGGAACGACTTGCCGGTGCCCGCGGGGCCGATGCCGACGGTGATGGTGGAGCGACGGATGGCGTCCACGTAGCGCTTCTGGGTCACGGTCTTGGGCGCGACCTTCAGCCCACGATGGCGCCAGACCACGTCCTCGAGGATCTGGCTGGGGCTCTCGTGGCGGTCCAGCGCGGAGCCGATGGCCTCGATCGTGCCCGGCGCCACGTCGTGGCCCTGTCCGACCAGGTCGGACAGCTCGCGCACCACCTCGCGTCCCGCGGCGACCGCATCGGCGTCGCCGTCGAGGGTCAGCAGGTTGCCGCGCAGGAAGACGTCGCAGTCCAGCCGCTCCTCCAGCGTGCGCATGATCATGTCGTTGGCCCCCGCCAGCTCGGCGGCCACCTCGTTGCTGAGCTCGATCTGCTCGCGCACTACGCGGTCAGGAGCTCCTTGGCTGCGCCGCTCACGCGCTTGCCGTCCGCACGGCCCTGAACCTTCGGCATGACTATCGACATGACCTTGCCCATGTCCTTGGGCGAGCTGGCGCCGGCCTGGGCCACCGCGTCGGCCACCAACGCCTTGAGCTCGTCGTCGGAGATCTGCTCGGGCAGGTAGGCCTCGATCAGCGCGGCGTCGCGCTCGGCCGCGCCCGCCAGCTCGTCGCGACCGCCCTCGCGGAACGCCTGGGCCGACTCCAGCCGGCGCTTGCGCTCGCGCTGGAGCACCGCGACCTCGTCGTCGCCACCCTCCTTGACCGCCTTCTGAAGCTCGGAGAGCACCACGCGCAGCGCCCCCGCTCGCTCACGGTCGCCCGCCTTCAGCGCGGCGTTGGCGTCGGACTGCAGTCGGTCGAGCACTGGCATTAGCCTGAAGTGTAGGCCGCATGCCCGCCTGGAAAGCCGCAACCTTCGACTGCTACGGGACCCTCATCGACTGGGAGGGAGGCGCGGCGCGCGTTCCTCTACGACGTTGCCCGCAGCAACGGCGACGACGATCCGGGACCCGGCCTACGAGCTGCGCCGGCGCTGGGAGGAGATCCAGTTCGAGCACATCCAGGCCGACTACCGCAGCTACAGCGAAGTGCTCAAGGAGAGCCTGCGCACGTGGGTCGGCGAGCGCGGCTACCGCTGGAACGTGAACACGGGCTACGACTTCAGCCGCGCGATGCAGGCCTGGCAGCCCTTCCCGGACACCATCCCCGCGCTGACCCGCGTGCGCGAGGCCGGCATCCCGCTGGCGATCGTGTCGAACTCCGAGAAGGCGATCATGGACCACACCTTGCGCCAGATGCGCCCGCTCGAGTTCGATCACGTGGTTCTGGCCGAGGACGTGCGCGCATACAAACCCGAGCGCCGGCCGTTCACACGGATACTCGATGAGCTGAGCCTCGCCCCCGAGGACGTGCTGCACGTGGCGTTCGGCTTCAAGTACGACATCGGCATGGCCAAGGAGCTGGGCATGCAGACCGCGTGGATCAACCGCCACCGCGAGCCCCTGCCCGACGCCGACATCGAGCCCGACCACGAGTGGCGCGACCTCTGGGGTCTCGCCGAGCTGGTCGAGCGCGGCTAGAGCCGGGCTATGGACTACGGACAACTCCTGCTGCTGGCAGGCGCGCTGCTGGCTACCGGAATAGCCGCGTCGCTGGTGGCCGGGAGCCTGCGCGTACCGGGCCTGATCGTGGTGCTCGGCCTGGCCATGGCCATCGGCTCGGACGGGCTCGGGCTGATCCACTTCGGCGGCACGCAGGGCGACGTGGACCTGGCGCGCACGATCGGGGTCATCGCGCTCTCGTTCATCCTGTTCGAGGGCGGGCTGGCGTCGGGCTGGGGCGAGATCGGCCCGGTCCTGCGCACCAGCGTGATGCTGGCCGTCTTCGCCACGATCGCTCAGGCCATCATCGTCGGCCTGGCGGCGGCGTGGCTGCTTGACCTGAGCACCGAGGAGGGCCTGCTGCTGGGTTCGATCGTGTCCGCCACCGACAGCGCGGCCATCTTCTCGGTGCTGCGCGGGTCGAGCCTGAAGAAGCGCCTGGCCCGGATCCTCGAGGGCGAGTCCGGCATGAACGACCCGGTGGCGATCGTCCTGGTGCTGGGCTTCATCGAGTTCATCCAGGATCCGGGCTACTCGGTCGGCCAGATGCTGTTCCTGGCCGTGAGCGAGCTGGGACTTGGCGTGATCATCGGGATCGCGGTCGGGCGGGTGGCCGTGCTCGTGTTCAGCAGTGCGCGGATAGGCGCCCCCGGCCTCTACCCCGTGGCGTCGCTGGCGTTCGCGGCGCTGGGCTTCGGCGTCGCCGACCTGGCGCACGGCTCGGGCTTCGTGGCGGTCTACCTGGTCGGCCTGGCCCTGGGCAGCGCGCCGATACCGGGGAAGCGGACGATCGACGAGTTCCACGACGGGCTGGCCTGGATCAGCCAGATCGCGATGTTCATGACCCTGGGCCTGCTGGTCAGCCCGTCGCAGTTCGGCGGTGTGATCGGCGAGAGCCTGCTGGTCGCCGTGGTGCTGATGTTCGTGGCGCGGCCGCTGGCCGTGTACGTGTTCACGCTCGGGGCCGGGCTGAACATCCGCGAGTCGACCGTGGTGGGCTGGGCCGGCCTGCGCGGCGCCGTGCCGATCGTGCTGGCCACCTTCCCGGTGCTGGCCGGCGTAGACGAGGGCGGCATGTTCTTCAACATCGTGTTCTTCGTGGTGCTGACCTCGACGCTGGTCCAGGGGGTCACGCTGGACCCGCTGGCCAAGGCCCTGGGGGTCACCGGCGACCAGCCCGCGATGTCCCGCCCGCTGCACGAGGTCGGGACCATCCGCCGCCTGGGAGCCGAGGTGCTCGAGTACCCGGTGCAGCCCGGTGACGCCATCGCCGGGCTGCGCGTGAACCAGCTGGAGTTGCCGCGCGAGGCGCTGGTGAGCGTCGTGGTGCGCGACGACGAGGCCTTGCTGCCGCGCGGTTCGACCGAGGTGGCCGCAGGCGATCGGCTGCACATACTGGTGCGCGGAGCGGTGCGCGCCCGCGTCGAGGAGCTGTTCGAGCGCTGGCGCTCGGGCCCGATCGGCCAGCCCGATGCGGTGCCCAGCACCCGCTCGGGCCGGGCCCCGATCTTCACCGTCAAACCGTGGGTGCACAGCATGGGCGCGCCGGGCGATCCCGCACAGGTCGAGGGGGTGGCGGTGATCCGCGTGCTGCGCACCCGCCGCGACGAAGCGGGCGCGCTGGTCCTGCTGGACGACGGCCGTCTGGCCATCAGCGGCGGCAGCATCGTGGCGGTGGGCGGCCCGCGCCAGCTGTCGCGCTACTGCCGTGAGCGCGTCCGGCGCAGCGAGTCCGCCGAGGAACGAGCCTGGTGGCAGGAGGTCACGGGCGTGGTCAGCCAGAGCTCCGCGGGCTAGGCACGCAGCAGCAGCGCCGACCAGCCCTGGTCGCTGACCCGGCGGACCTCGCGCAGCGGCGCGAAGGCCGCGGCGACCTCGTCGGCCTCGTGGTCCAGCAGGCCCGACACGATCAGCGCGGCCGGCGGCGCGGCCATGAGCTGGGCCACGCGCAGCAGCAGCGGCCGCATCAGGTTGGCCAGCACAAGATCGGCCGCCGGCGGCGCCTGCTCGCGCAGGTTGGCGCGGCCGACCCGGTCCAGGGCCACGCTGTTGGCCGCGGCGTTGCGCTCGGTGGCCTCGACAGCCAGCCGGTCGGCGTCCAGCGCCACCACGGGGCCGAAGCCCAGGCGTGCCGCGGCGATGGCCAGCACGCCCGAGCCACAGCCCAGGTCGACCACCGACCCGCCCGGCTGGACATCCAGCAGCAGCTCGAGACACAGGCGCGTGGTGGCGTGAGCGCCGGTGCCAAAGGCCCGCCCCGGGTCGATCACGATGTCGATCTCCGCGCTCGCCGGCTGCTCCCAGGGCGGGCGCACGTAGACGCGGCCGCCAACCAGCACCGGCCGGTGGAACGCCTTCCAGCGCTCCTCCCAGTCGTCGCGCACCTCGGTGCCGCTGACCACCACGCGCACGCCCGCGACCTCAGCCTCGCCGACCTCCAGCTCGGGCAGCTCGCCGGGGGCGCCGTAGACGGCGAACTCCACGGTGTCGCCGTGATCGACCTGTTCGATGCCCGACGGCGCCAGCTCGATCATCGCCCCCAGCACCTCCTCGGCGTGGGCGGCCGGCGCCCGCACCGCCAGGCGGATCACGCGTCGAAGCCCTGGTAGTCGTCCCAGTCGCGCTCGCGCTCGCGCACGGGCTTGCGCAGCACCGCCACGCGCCCGGCGCTGCGCCGCCGCCCGGGCAGCGGCGAGCGCAGCCTGCGAAAGCCCTCGGGGAGCGCGTCCGGCTCGAGCGCATAGCCGAGGTTTCGCTCGACGTACGAGGTGGCGGCGCGGATGGCCGGCATCCACAGGTCGTCGATGACCACCACGCGCCCGGGCTCGAGCAGCCGATCGGCGTAGATCAGGTCCAGGAACACGTCGTCGAAGCGGTGCCCGCCGTCCACCAGGATCAGGTCGAAGCGCGCACCCTGCGCGACCATGCGGGGGAGCGCCAGCTGGGAGGGCTCGCGCAGGCGGGTGACCATGGGCTCGACGCCCGCGTCGCGGACGCTGTGCACGCCCACGTCGCCGCCGAACGCGAACGGATCGACCACGGTGTGCTCGCCGCCGCGCGCGACCTCGAGCAGCGCCTCGCACAGCGCCAGCGAGCCGAGGCCGATGCCGGCGCCCACCTCCAGCGTGCACCTGACCCCCTCACGCACGGCCAGCGCCGCCAGGCCGTCGGAGTCGGCCCGCGGCAGGCCGTGGGGCGACACCGGGATCTGGCCGTCGTCGCTTGGCGCGCTGCCGCGGTCGTACAGGGCGTGCCGGGCGGCGCGCACGTCGGCCGGGGCGGGCGCCACGGTCAGCGCAGAGCCCGCTTGACCTTGGACAGCAGCGACTCGGCCGCCGCCTCGCGCAGGTTGTCCTCGGTCACGCTGTCGCGCAGCTCGCCAAGCAGCTCGCGCTGGCGATCGGTCAGGTTGCGCGGGACCACCACGTTCAACACCACCTGCTGGTCGCCCGAGCGCCCGCGCCCGCGCCCCAGCGACGGCATGCCCTTGCCGCGCAACGTGACCACCGTGCCGGGCTGGGTTCCGGCCTCCACGTCGATCTCTTCCTGGCCGTCCAGCGTCGCCACCGTGACCGTGGTGCCCAGCGCAGCGGCCGGAGCGGGTACGTCGACAACCGCGATCAGGTCGTTGCCGTCGCGCAGGAAGCGCTCGTCCTCGGCCACGGACACGCTCACGTACAGGTCGCCGGCCGGGCCACCGCGGTCGCCGGCGTGCCCACGGCCGGTCAGGCGCACCCTCTGGCCGTCGGCGATGCCGGCCGGCAGATCCACCGACAGCGTCCGGCGCACCGCCTTGCGGGCCTGGCCGCCGCACTCCGAGCACGGTGTCTGCGCCACCTTGCCCTCGCCCCCGCAGGCATCGCAGACCTGGGCGCGCACCAGCTGCCCGAAGGCCGTGTTGCTCACGGCGCGCAACTCGCCGCTGCCCCCGCAGCGAGCGCAGGTCTCGATCGGCGTGCCGGGCTCGGCGCCGTTGCCGTGACAGTGCTCGCACGGCTCGACGGCGTCGTAGGCCACCTCGACCTCGACGCCACGGGCGGCCTGCTCAAGCGTGATCTCGACCTCGACGCCCACGTCGCCGCCCTGTACGGCGCGCGGGCCCCCGCGGCCGCCGCCGAACGGATCGCCGCCGAAGAACGCGTCGAAGATGTCGGCGAACGAGCCGAAGCCCTGCGCCTGGCTGGCGTAGCCCTTGGAGTCCACCCCGTCCCAGCCGTGGCGGTCGTAGACCGCCTTGCGCTCGGGATCCGACAGCACCTCGTACGCCTCGGCAGCCTGCTTGAACTTGGCCTCGGCCTCCGGGTCGTGCGAGTTCACGTCGGGGTGCAGCTCGCGGGCCAGCACCCGGAAGGCCTTCTTGATCGCGCGCTCGTCGGCGCCGCGCTCAACGCCGAGCGTCTCGTAGGCGTCGCGCTTCATTCGTCGTACACCTGACCCACGAAGCGCGACAGCTCGGCCGCCGCCTGGCGCACGGCGATGATGGCGCGCGGGTAGTCCATGCTGACTGGCCCGAGCACGCTGACGGCGCCCAGGTTGCGTCGCGCAAGGCCGTAGTTGGCAGCCACCATGCTCAGCGAGCGAAGCTCGGGCGCGGGATTCTCGCTGCCGATGCGCAGGTACACGTTGGGCTCGGTCAGCGATGCGCGCAGCACGCCCAGCAGGGCCACACGCCGTTCGAGCACGTCCATCAGGCTGGACAGCTGGGGCAGGTCCTGGAAGCGCTGCTCGGAGAACAGCCGCGCCGCGCCGTCCACGAACAGGTTGTCGCCCGCCGTCTCCTCGAGCTCGGTGAACGCCGGCGCCAGCGTGGCCAGGAATGCGCGCTCGCGCTCGCCCAGCTCGGGGTCGGCGAGCTTGCCGGCCAGCATCCGCGCGCCCACGTCCATGGCGCCCAGCACCTCGTTCAGGTAGCTGCCCGCCCATGCGACCAGGCCGGCGTCCAGCGGCTCGTCGTAGGAGATCACCCGCTTGGTCACGCCGCCGGTGCTGGTGATGACCACCACCATGGCCACCTGGGGCTGGAGCAGCAGCACCTCGACGCGGTGGATCGTGGCGCTGCCGATCGCCGGAGCCGAGACCAGCGCCAGCAGGTCGGTTACCTGTGACAGCTGCTCGCTGGTGGCGCGCATGGCCTCGTCGACCTCGCGGCGCATGTCGCTGAGCTCCAGCGGCGTGCGCACGGCGGGCAGGTCGCCGCGGTCCAGCAGCTCGTCGACGTAGAAGCGGTAGCCGGAGTCGGTGGGCCGCCGGCCCGCTGAGGTGTGCGGGATGCTCGAGCAGGCCGAACTCCTCCAGGCGGGCCAGCTCCGAGCGCACGGTCGAGGGACCCCAGGGCACGTCCTGCTGCCCCGCGAGCCACTTGGAGCCCACGGGCGCGTCCAGCTGCTGGTAGCCCTCCACGACCTTTCGCAGCAGGATGCTCTGGCGAACTGAGATGTGCACGGATGCCAGGTTAGGGCGTGCGCAGCTCGGCTTCAGCGTTGCGGATGATCCCGGTGTCGCCCTGGCGCGGCCTCGGTGTCGATGACCACGCAGTCGCCGTCCACTTCGCGCACGCTGCCGGTCACCGTGATCTCCTGCTCCGGCATGCCCATGCCGCGGAACTGCACCGACAGCCGCCGCAGCGCGCGCGGGTCGCCGCCCGCTGCCTCGCTGGCGGCCCGCGCCACCAGCGCCATCGAGTACAGCCCGTGCAGGATGTTGCGCGGCAGCCCGACCTGCTGGGCGAACTCGCTGTCGATGTGGATCGGGTTGAAGTCGCCCGACGCGCCCGCGTAGCGGTGCGGCAGGTACTTGTCGGGCGTGACCTTCAGCTCGGGGATCGAGTCGCCCTCGTTCATACGCCCCTCACGATGTTGGTCCAGGTGCCGCGCACGACCTCGCTGGCCGTCCTGGTTGGTGGAGACCGACTCGAATACGTAGAAGCCCTTGCCGTCCGCGCTCGGAGATCGTCCTTGACCGCGGTGACCGTCGAGATCACGTCGCCGCTGACCACCGGCTCGCCCCAGACGAACTCCTGGCCGCCGTGGACCATCGTGGCGAAGTTGATGCCGACCTCGGGATCGAAGATCCCCGGGGCCGACCGACCCGCTGGAGTAGACGACGGCGAACATCGGCGGGGCAACCACGTCGCGAAAGCCCGCCGCGCGGGCGGCCTCGCGGTCGAAGTGCACCGGGTTGCCGGCACCGATCGCGCGGGCGTACTCGGCGATCTTCTCCTTGCCGACCTCGTACTCGAACGGCGGGTAGGACTTGCCGACGGCTTGCGTCTGGACTGGCATCGCGGGCAGCCTAGCGCCACGCCCGCGCAGCCGGAGGTCGCCGGTTTCCGGCTATGCGGCGTCGCGCAGCCCGCGTGCTTCGGCGAGCGAGGCCAGCTTGCGCAGCGCGTGCTCCTCGACCTGGCGCGTGCGCTCGCGCGTGAGGCCGAACATGCGGCCGACCTCGTCGAGCGTGCGCGGGTGCTCGCCGAAGAGGCCGTGGCGCAGCTCGACCACGCGCCGCTCGCGGTAGGAGAGGTTCTCCAGCGCCTCCGCCAGGCGGCTGCGGGTCATGCTCTCGGCCGCGGTCTCGAACGGGGACTCCGCGCGGTCGTCGGGGATCAGGTGGCCCAGCTCGGCGGCGTCCTCCTCGCCTCCGCCGACCGGCTTGTCCAGCGACACCGGCGCGCGCGAGGCGCGCATCAGGAACTCGGCCTCCTCGACGTCGATGTCCACGTTGGCGGCGGCCGTGATCTCCTCGATCGAGGGGTTGCCCTCACCGACGCTCTGGAGGCGGCGCTGGGCGCCGTCCAGCTTCTGGAGCGTCTGGTTGATGTGGATCGGGATGCGGATCGTGCGCGACTTGTCGGCGATAGCGCGCGAGATGGCCTGGCGGATCCACCAGGTGGCGTAGGTCGAGAACTTGAACCCCTTGCGGTAGTCGAACTTCTCGACCGCACGGACCAGCCCGATCGAGCCCTCCTGGATCAGCTCCATGAAGTCCAGGCCCTGGTTGCGGTAGCGCTTGGCGATCGAGACCACCAGGCGCAGGTTGGCCTGGACCATGTGCTCCTTGGCGCCCAGGTCACCGCGCTCGACGCGCTTGGCCAGACGCACCTCCTCGCTCGCGGTCAGGAGCGGCGTCTTTGCGATGCCGTCCAGGAACAGCTGGAGCGAGTCGAGGGTCGGGTCGGGGGCGGTTTGCGCAGTGGTGGCCACGGCGGTGATTCTCCGGCCGTGCCCTAAAGGCTTTCTAAGACCTCTCGGCCGGGTCAGCTGCTGCCGTCGTCGCCGATCTGGAGCACCGCCAGGAATGCCTCCTGGGGAACCTCGATCCGGCCGACCTGCTTCATCCGCTTCTTGCCCTCCTTCTGCTTCTCCAGCAGCTTGCGCTTGCGCGTGATGTCGCCGCCGTAGCACTTGGCGATCACGTCCTTGCGCATGGGCTTCACGGACTCGCGGGCGATGATGTGCGAGCCGATAGCGGCCTGGATGGCCACCTCGAACTGCTGGCGCGGGATCTGCTTCTGGAGCCGCTCGGCGATCACGCGGCCGGCGCCGTAGGCCTTGTCCTTGTGCACCACCAGCGAGAGGGCGTCGACCTGGTCGCCCGCCAGCAGGATGTCCAGCTTGACCAGGTCGGAGGGGCGCAGTCCGATCAGCTCGTAGTCCAGCGACGCGTACCCCCTGGTCCGCGACTTGAGGTGGTCGAAGAAGTCCAGCACCACCTCCGCCAGCGGCAGGTCGTAGCGGATCTGCACCCGCGCCTCGGACAGGAACGTCATGTCCACGTGGGTGCCGCGGCGGTCCTGGCACAGATCCATCACGGCGCCGACGGTGTCCTTGGGACACAGGATCGTGGCGCGGATGTAGGGCTCGCGGATCTCCTCGATGCGATCGCGCTCGGGCATCTCCGACGGGGAGTGGACCGGTCGGACATCGCCGTCGGTCAGCGTGACCTCGTACTCCACCGTCGGGGTCGTGGCCAGCAGGTCCACGTCGTACTCGCGCTCCAGGCGCTCGCGCACGATGTCCATGTGCAGCAGGCCGAGGAAGCCGCAGCGAAAGCCGAACCCCAGCGCGTGGCTGGTCTCGGGCTCGTAGGTCAGCGCGGCGTCGTTGAGCGACAGCTTCTCGAGCGCCTCGCGCAGGTCGTTGAAGCGGTCGGTGTCGACCGGGAAGAGCCCGCAGAACACCATCGGCTTGACCTCCTGGTAGCCGGGCAGCGGCTCGTCGGCGGGTGCCCGGCGGGTGGTCAGCGTGTCGCCCACGCGCAGCAGCGACACGTCCTTGATGCCGGTGATGACGTACCCGACCTCGCCGGCCTCGAGCGCCTGAACGGGGGTCAGCGCCGGGCTGAAGAAGCCGATGTCGTCGATGTCGGCTTCGGTACCCGCCTGCATGGCGGTGATGGCGTCGCCCTTGGTCAGGCGGCCGTCGACCACCTTCACGTAGGCCACGACGCCGCGGAACTGGTCGTACTCGGAGTCGAAGATCAGCGCGCGAGCGGGCGCGGAGGTGTCGCCCGCGGGCGGAGCCACGCGCGCTACCACGGCCTCGAGCAACTCGGTGACCCCCTCCCCCGTCTTGGCCGAGATGCGGATCACGCCGTCGGGCTCGTCTCCGAGCAGCTCGCCGATCTCGCCCGCGACACGCTCGGGCTCGGCGCCCGGCAGGTCGATCTTGTTCAGAGCCGGGATCAGCTCCAGCCCCGCCTCCACCGCCAGGTAGGTGTTGGCCACGGTCTGGGCCTCCACGCCCTGGGCGGCGTCCACCAGCAGCAGCGCGCCGTCGCACGCCGCCAGCGAGCGCGAGACCTCGTAGCTGAAGTCCACGTGGCCGGGGGTGTCGATCAGGTGCAGGCGATAGTCCTGGCCGTCCCTGGCCGTGTACTGCACGCGGACCGCCTGGGCCTTGATCGTGATTCCGCGCTCGCGCTCGAGGTCCATCGAGTCCAGCAGCTGCGGCCGGCTGTCGCGCGCCTCCACGGAGCCGGTCTGCTCGAGGATGCGATCGGCCAGGGTCGACTTCCCATGGTCGATGTGGGCGATGATCGAGAAGTTGCGGATGTTGGCTGCGGGTGCGGCCATGGGAGCCGACAGGTTAGGCGGGGCGCCACCACCGGGCGGGCCGCCGCACGGCCACGTCCGCATCGCCGCACGGATGAGTCCGCAGAAATGCACCGCTGAGGTGCCGAAGTCGAGACGGACCAGCGGAGCGTGGCAGGAATCGTCGGCTATGTGGCCTTGCGGCCAAAGGCGGTCCGGGGCACCATAGGCCCGTGACCGCACCCCGCCGCGTCGCCGTAGTGGCCTTTTCCGGCGCCCAGACGCTGGATTTCGCCGGCCCGCTGGAGGTGCTGGCCACGGCCGAGCAGCTTCGGCCCGGCAGCTACTCGCGCGAGCTGGTCACGCCCGACGGACGGGCGTTCCAGACGAGCAGCGCCCTGACGGTGGTGCCGGCCGGCCGGATCGGCGAGCTCGAAGGGGCGCTGGACACGCTGATCGTGGCCGGCGGCTCCGGCGTCGACGCGGCGCTGGGCGCAGCCGACGCTGTGCGCGAGGTGGCTCGGCGCGCGCGGCGGGTGGCCTCGGTGTGCACCGGCGCGTTCATGCTGGCCGAGGCCGGGCTGCTGGACGGCCGCCGCGCCACCACCCATTGGGCGTGGGCCGACCAGCTGGCCGAGCGCTACCCGGCCGTGTGCGTGGACCCCGGCCCGATCTTCGTGCACGACGACGGCGTCTGGACGTCGGCCGGCGTGACCGCGGGCATGGACCTGACGCTGGCGCTGGTGGAGGAGGACCTCGGTGCCGACGTCGCGCTGGCCGTGGCCCGCTGGCTGGTCATGTTCGCCAAGCGCCCGGGCGGGCAGGCCCAGTTCAGCGGCCCGCTGGCCGCGCAGTCGGCCGAGCGCCGGCCGCTGCGCGACGTCCAGGAGCACGTGCGAGCCCGCCCCGGAGCCGACCTGTCGGTCCGTGCGCTGTCCGAGCTGGCCAACATGAGCCCGCGCAACTTCGCCCGCGCCTTCCGCCAGGAGGTCGGCGTGACGCCGGCGGCGTTCGTGGAGTCGGTCCGCGTGGAGCACGCCAAGGGCCTGCTGGAGGCCACCGCCGACCCGGTCGAGCTGGTGGCGGGCCAGGCGGGCTTCGGGACCCCCGACACGCTGCGCCGCGCCTTCGCGCGGCGGCTCGGTGTGAGCCCCGCGCAGTACCGCGAGCGATTCAACGCCGGCCTACGGGCCGCCTGACCAGGAGGAGCCATGCAGATCGTCATCCCGCTGTTCGACCGCTTCACGATGCTGGACGCCGTGGGCCCGTACCAGGTGCTGAGCGCGATGCCCGGTACCGAGGTGCGCTGGCTCGGGCCCGAGGCGGGGCCGCTGAAGGACGAATCGCACACGGCCACCCTGGTGGCCGACGGGATCTGGGAAGACGTGCCGCGGCCGGAGATCCTGGTGGTCCCCGGGGGCTACGGAACGCGGGCGCTGATGCACGACGAGCGCGCGCTGGCCTGGCTGCGCGAGGCGCACGAGCACTCGCGCTACACCACGTCTGTCTGCACCGGCTCGCTGTGGCTGGCGGCTGCCGGGATACTCGACGGCCTGGACGCCACCAGCCACTGGCTCGAGCTGGAGACGCTGAAGGACTACGGCGCCCGGCCGACCTCGCGGCGAGTGGTCGAGCAGGGCAAGGTGATCACCGCGGCGGGCGTCTCGTCGGGAATCGACATGGCGCTGCGGCTGACCGAGCTTTTGCACGGGCCCGAGGCCGCCCAGGCGATGCAGCTGGCCATCGAGTACGACCCCGAGCCGCCCTTCGACGCGGGTTCTCCGGAGAAGGCGCCTGCCGCAATCGTCGAAGCGGTGCGCACCGTCATGCTCGCCCAGCAGGAAGCGCTCGGCAGCTAGCGTCCACCGCCTGGCAGCAGCGCCCGGATCTGACGCGCCTCGGGCACCCGCAGCAGCCAGACACCTAGCCCGTATACAGCCAGGCCGGCGCCGATGCCCAGCCCGACCGCGGCCACCTGAGCCGGCAAGGAGCGCCCCAGCAGGTGGTCGAGCGCGTCCCAGACGCCGTACGAGGCGACCGCCAGCGCCGCGCCGGCGGCGATCATGCGGATCCCGCCGGAGAGGATCTTCCTGCCCTCGATGCCGCCCAGCTGGCCGCGCAGCAGCCAGCCCTGCGCCGTGGTCATGACCAGCGTCCCGACCACCGTGCCGATGACTATTCCGGCGATGCCGAACGGCTTGTACAGCGCCAGCGAGACCAGCCCGTTGACCACCATGTTCACGAACGCCAGCGCCGTGGTGGCCCACGGCTGCTGAAGGCTGAAGAAGGTTCGCGAGAACAGCAGGCTGATGCCCTGGAAGGGCAGCGAGATCGACCACCAGACCATGGCGGTCTTGACCAACTCGGTGGCCTGGGCATCGAACTGGCCGCGCTGGTAGACCAGCCGGGTGATCGGCTCGGCCAGCACCGCCATCAGCACGGCGCTGGGGATGAGCAGCAGCGCCACCTGGCGGATGCCGTTGGACATCGTCGCGCGCAGGTCGTCGGTGGCCCCGCGCGCCGCCAGCTTGGACATCGTCGGGAACAGGATCGTGGCGATCGAGATCGAGAACAGGCCCTGGGGCAGCTGGTAGATCCTGAAGGCCTTGTCGATGGCGGCCGGCGCCTGGTCGGAGACCAGCGTGCCCAGCAGCGAGTTGATCAGCAGGCTCAGGTTGATCATCCCGAGCGCGATCGTCACCGGGAACATCAGCTTCAGCACCTTGCGCACGTGCGGGTTGCGCCAGTCCAGCGCCAGCGTCACGCGCCCGCCGCGGCCGCGCAGCCACGGCAGCGGCAGCAGGAACTGGACCACGGTGCCCACCAGCACGCCGACGGCGTACGCGTAGACCCGCTCCTGCCCGTCGAACAGCGGCGTGATGCCGACCAGCGCGCCGATGATCACCAGGTTCCAGGCGGTGGGCGCCAGCGCCGGCACGCTGAAGTGCTCGAAGCTGTTGAGCATCCCGACCACCACGCCCGAGAGCGCCAGCAGCAGCACGATCGGGAACATCAGCTGGGTCAAGCCGACCGTCAGGTCCTTCAGCGCCGGGTTGTCGTCGAAGCCCGGGGCGAACACGCTCATGAGCGGCTCGGCGAAGATCACGAACAGCGCCGTGATCGCTCCCAGGACCAGGGTGAGCAGGAAGAACAGGCTCGAGGCCACGTGGAAGGCCTCGCGCTTCTTGCCCTTCTCCAGCAGCTCGGTGAACACCGGCACGAACGCGCCCTGAAGCGCCGAGTCGGCGAACAGCGCCCGGACCAGGTTGGGCACCTGGAAGGCGATCGTGAACGCGGACATGGCCCCGCTGACCCCGAAGTAGCTGGCCGCGACCACCTCCCGGACCAGCCCCAGAACCCGCGACAGCCCCGTGGCGATGGAGAAGAACGCCGTGCTGCGAGCCAGCCGGCCGCCGCGCTGGCTCGCGGTCTCCTCGGAAATCTCGGCGGCCACGACCCCGCTACACTACGCGGCCGCCGAGCGGGAACGCCTCCGACGGACAGGACTTCCGTGCCCTGTCCGTGAATGCGAGTTCCGAGCGGCCCTTCATCACATGGCCAACATCCACTCACAGGTCAAGCGCAATCTGCGCACCGAACGCGAGCGAGTCGAGAACCTGCGCTACCGCTCGTCGGTGAAGACCTACTTCCGCCGCCTCGAGGCAGCCGCCGAGTCCGGTGACGCCGAGAAGGCACAGGCCGAGTACCGCGAGCTGTCCTCGCGCATCGACCGGGCCGCGCGCACCGGCGTGCTCCACAAGAACACCGCCGCCCGCAAGAAGAGCCGCGCAGCGCGGCTGCTGGCCAAGGCCGTTTAAACCCGCTCGATAGCCGCGTCATGCCGACGCGTCCGATGATCGGCGGTCAGCAGGTCCTCTGGCAGGAGCGCTGCCGTTTGCTGGATCCGCGCCGGGATCGAGAGGTCAACCGACCCGCTGGTCGACAGCCCTCAGTAGGGTGCGCCGACGTGAGGGAGGCCATTTGACGCAGTTGCCGCTGGGCGGGGGCGCAGCCAAGATCGGGAAGTCGGTGAACAGCGCCGCGCGCGGCGCCCTGGGCGGGGTCGACCGGCTGATCTCCGCCGTCGAGGGACTGGCCGAGGGCATCGGCTCGATCGAGCGCGAGATGAAGGGCATGCGCCGCGACATGAGGCACGTGATCGACTCGGTCGAGGGGCTGCGCCAGGACCTGGCCGGCTTCGACGACATCCGCGCGGCCACGGTGTCGATGGACCGCGAGGTCCAGGAGCTTGGGCGCGGCCTCGACGGTGTGAACAGCCTGCTCGACCGCTACCCCCGCCTGCTGGGCCGCACCGCCGCCGAGCGCCGCGCCCGCCGGGACGAGGCCGATGCCTCGTGACGGCCTTTTTCCTGCCGCTGTTCCACAGCGAGCTGCTGAACATGCTGACGATCCCCGTCTTCTCGGGCGTGATCGGCTACACAACCAACTGGACCGGCGTCTGGATGCTGTTCTACCCCGTCAAGTTCGCCGGCTTCCGCCTGCCGGGCCTGCAGACCCTGGCCGGGCTGCTGCCGCGCAAGCTCCAGCAGATCCCGGGGGTGATGCAGGGCGGCGTCGGCTGGCAGGGCATCATTCCCTCGCGCGCGGCGAAGATGGGCTCGATCGCGGTCGACAAGGGCATCGCCAAGGTCGGCGGCCCGGCGGAGTTCTACGAGCAGCTGGAGCCGGACTCGATCGCCGAGCACATCCTGGAGAGCTCGCGCGACGACATCCGGGAAGTCGTGGAGCGCACGATGGAGCGCGAGCACCCGCAGCTCTGGGACGACCTTCCGCCCCAGATCCGCGAGGCCGTGCACACCCGGGTGCAGAACCAGCTGCCGGAGATCGTGCACGAGGTCACCGACGAGATCGGCAACAACATCGACCAGCTGCTGGACATCAAGCTGATGGTCATCCGCCACCTGGAGGCCCAGCCGGCGCTGGCCAACCGCATCTTCCAGGAGACGGGCCGCCGCGAGCTGCGCTTCATCATCAACTTCGGGTTCTTCTTCGGCTTCCTGCTGGGCATACCGACGGTGCTGATCGTGCACCTGTTGCCGTACTGGTGGGTGCTGCCGATCCTCGGGACGCTGGTGGGCTGGGCCACCAACTGGCTGGCCATCAAGATGATCTTCGAGCCGATCGAGCCGCGCCGGATCCTGCGCTGGGAGTGGCAGGGGCTGTTCCTCAAGCGCCAGCGCGAGGCGGCTGACGTGTACGCCCAGGTGATCGCGGACGACATCGTGACGCTGCGCAACATCGGGCAGGAGCTGCTGTCGGGCCCGCGCTCGGACCGCACGCGCCAGATGATCGCCACCGCTTTGCGCCCCGCCGTGGACCGGGCCGTCGGTCCCGCGCGCGCGGCCGTGCGCGTGGCCGTGGGCACCGAGGAGTACGACGCGATCCGCGAGTCGGTGGCCGAGGAAGGAGTCGACTACACGATGACCCCACTGACCGACACCGAGTTCAACCGCCGCCAGAGTGCGGCAGTGCGCAGGCTGATCTCGACCCGTATGAGCGAGATGGCCCCCGACGACTTCTCCGAGATGCTGCGATCGGCGATGCGCGAGGACGAGTGGCTGCTGATCCTGCACGGCGCCGTGCTGGGCTTCGGCGCCGGTCTGGTCCACCTGGCCATATTCGGCGTATGAGCGACCCGCACGACCACACGCCCGAGGAGCACGAGCTGGACGCGCAGGGCCTGCTGGCCGCTGCCCCCGCCCTGGCGCGCCTGGCCGCCCAGGCGTGGTGGCGCACCGCGGGCTGGACGGCCGGGTCGTCGGTGCGGGCCGGCGGCAGGGTGGTGGACGCCGCGCGCTCGGGCCAGCCCCCCACCGAGCTGCTGGCCCAGGCCGGCGGCGAGGTGCGCGGGTACGCGCGGCGCCTGCTGGGACTGGCCGAGGCCATCGAGGCCGCGGTGGCTCAGGAGGACGCCGATCCCGGATCGGCGGACTCGCGGGACGCCGACTCCCCACCCCCCGCCAAGCCAGATGTCTCCCGTAGCGCGCTGCGGGCGCGGGCCGAGGAGCTGCTGCGCCAGTCCGCCGACGTGGAGTACACCGAGGACGCCCATCCGGCCTATCAGCGGATCCTGGGCGAGCTGGCGCCCGACGACGCCCGCATCCTTCGCTTCCTGTTCCGGGAGGGCGCCCAGCCGGCCGTGGACGTGCGAGCCAGCAAGACCCTTGGAGTGACATCGGAGATGGTGGCTCCGGGTCTTTCGATGATCGGCGAACAGGCGGGCTGTCGCTACCTGGATCGCGTGCCCGCGTATCTGAACAACCTCTACCGGCTGGGGCTGATCTGGTTCTCCCGCGAAGCCATCAGCGACCCGCTGGAGTACCAGGTGCTGGAGGCCCAGCCGAAGGTGACCGAGGCCCTCGAGGGCTCGGGCCGCGGCAAGACGGTGCGGCGCAGCATCCACCTGACGCCGTTCGGCGAGGACTTCTGCGAGGTGTGCCTGCCCGCGGACATCACCGGCGAGTTTGAGGCGATCCGCGGCGACGTCGAGCCGCGCGACGACCTTCCCAACGTCAGCCGCAAGCCCGTCTGACGAGCCGTCAGGCCGCGGCGCGGGCCATGGCCAGCGTGACCGCGGTGCGCTCGTCCAACGTGCCGCCGCCGCGCAGGTCCAGCTCGAGGTCGGCGAACCGGCACAGCGCCCGCTCCACGGTCTCCCGCTCCGCCTTGCGCGCCAGCGCGATCGCCTTCTTGGCCATCCATGGCGGCATCTTCATCTGGCCTGGCAGGTCCTTCTCGGGCACGCCGGCATCCAGCAGCGCCAGCACCTTGTGGACCTCGCGCAGGCGGCGCACCACCGGGTAGACCAGCCGCCCGGGGCTCTCGCCCAGCGACAGCTCCTCGGCCAGCGCCAGCGCGCCGCGCAGGTCCTGGCCCACGACGGCATCGGCCAGGTCGTAGACCTTCGGCGGGTTCTCCCCCGCGCACATCTCCTCCACGTCGTCCGCACCGATGTCCGTCCTCGGATGCACGGCCACGATCAGCTTTTCGATCTCACGCGCCAGCCGTTGCTGACCACCGCCGACCGTCGACACCAGCTCCTTCGCGGCATCGGAGTCCATGCGTGCGCCGTGCTCGGCGGCCCGCGCCGTTACCCAGCGCGGCATCTCCCACGGCTTGGGGGCGGCATGCTCGCGGACCTCGCCGCCGGCAGCCTCGACCGCCTTGACCAGCCCCTTCAGCGGCTTGCCGCGGGCGACCAGGACCACGACGGTGTCGGGCGGCATGGAGCCGACCGCGTCCACCAGCGGCGCGAGCTCGGCCGCCTTCCAGGCGGTCACGTCGTCGGCCATCAGGTAGCGCGTGCCGGTTGCGAAGGTCAGGGCGGCCATGGACGCGACCACCTGGTCGGGGGTCGAGGAGCGGGTGTCGAAGGCCTCCAGGCCCCCGGGGCCGTGCTCGGCCTCGGCTCGGCGCCGCACGCGCGTGCGCCACTCGTCGATCTTGGCGTCGTCGTCGCCGTGGATCAGGTAGACGGGCTTGAGATCGGCCACGAGCCGATCCTAGGCGCCGCGGCGGCGGGTGCCGTCCAAGAGCAGCTCGAGGTGGCGGCGCCAGTCCGCCTGGCCCGCCGGGCCGCGCGCGTCGATCGACGCGCACACCCCGCACATCATCGCCGGGATGTCGGTGACCGCCAGGTCCTCGCGCAGCACGCCGGCGGACTTGCCCCGCTCGACCAGCAGCGCCGTGACGTCCATCAGCTCCTGGTGGGCCGCCGCCGCGTGTTCCCACACCTCGGGCGAGTCGGACAGCATGACCGCCCCGCGCACCGCGGCGTCGCCGGACATGGTCTCGGCGTTGCGGCGCAGCGCTCCCGCGAAGGCCTCCCAGGCGTCCGGCTCGTGGTCGAGCAGGTCCTGGACGTTGTCGCGCAGCGTGCGCCACTTCTCGGCCAGCAACTCGCCGAGCAGCGCCTCCTTGGTCGGGAAGTGGCGGTAGACGGTGCCCACGCCCACCCCCGCCCGGCGGGCGATGTCCTCCATCCGCGCCTCCAGGCCGAGCTCGGTGAACGCCTCGGTGGCGACCGCGAGGACCTTCTGGCGGTTGCGCACCGCGTCGGCGCGCCGACGCGGCATCTCTGTGGTCTGCGCTGGCGTCACGGGCGGGAGTCTAGCGTTAAACGGAACGACGCTTCCGCATGTGCTAGGTTGCCGGAATCTTCGTTCCGTTTGCACCGCCGCCCCGTTAGGAGCCCCGTGTCTGCCGCGACCGATACCGACCGCACGAAGTGGTTCGCCCTGGCCCTCCTGGCCATGACCCAGTTCGTGATCATCCTGGACGCGTCGATCGTGAACGTGGCGCTGCCCTCGATCGGCACCGACCTGAAGCTCTCCCAGGACGACCTGTCGTGGGTGGTCAACGCCTACACGCTGACCTTCGGCGGCTTCCTGCTCCTGGGCGGCCGGCTGGCCGACCTGCTGGGCCGGCGGCGCATGTTCATCTCCGGCCTGATCCTGTTCGGCCTCTCGTCGCTGGCCGGCGGGCTGGCCGCCGCCGAGTGGCAGCTGATCTGCGCGCGCGCGTTCCAGGGCCTGGGCGCCGCGATCATCTCCCCCGCCGCGCTCTCGATCGTGACCACCACGTTCACCGAGGGGCGTGAGCGCAACACCGCGCTGGGCGTGTGGGGCGCCGTTGCCGGCGCCGGCGGCGCCGCCGGGGTGCTGATGGGCGGCGTGCTCACCGAGTACCTGGGCTGGGAGTGGGTGCTGTGGGTGAACGTGCCGATCGCGCTGATCGCGGCCTCGCTGGCGCCGCGCCTGCTGAAGGAGAGCCGTGACGACAGCTCGCCCAGCTTCGACGTCCCCGGCGCCCTGACGGTCACGGCTGGGCTCGCGCTGCTGGTCTATGCGCTGGTCGACGCCGAGTCCGCCGGCTGGGGCTCGACGCAGACCGTCGGCCTGATCGCCGTAGCCCTGATCCTGCTGGCGTCGTTCATCGCAATCGAATCGCGCACCGCCCACCCCCTGATGCCGTTCTCGATCTTCCGCCTGCGAACCCTGCGCGGCGCGAACGTGGTCGGCCTGCTGGTGGGCATGTCGCTGTTCTCGATGTTCTTCTTCATCTCGCTGTACCTGCAGCAGGTGCTGGGCTACGAGCCGCTGAAGGCGGGGCTGGCCTACCTGCCGTTGAGCGGGCTGATCATCGTCAGCGCCGGCGTGGCCTCGAACATGGTCACCCGCGTCGGCTTCAAGCCCACGCTGATCGTGGGCATGCTGTTCGTCGGCGCCGGCCTGCTGTGGTTCAGCCAGGTGTCAGCGCCCGGCGGCAGCTACGTCGGCGACGTGCTGTTCCCGTCGATGCTGGCTGCCATCGGGCTCGGCTTCTCGTTCGTGCCGGTGACGATCGCCGCGGTCACCGGCACGAGACCGGCCGAGGCGGGGCTGGCGTCGGGCTTGATCAACACCTCGCAGCAGGTGGGCGGGGCCCTGGGCCTGGCGATCACGGCCACGGTGGCCAACGCGGCCACGACCAGCGCCTTCGAGGGCGGCGAGCGGATGCGCACGGTCGCTCTGACCGAGGGCTTCCAGGACGCGTTCCTGACCTGCTCGATCATCGCGTTCGCGGGTGCAGCGCTGGCCGCCCTGCTGATCTCCTCCCGCGACAGCGCCGAGCACGCCGCTGCCGCCCAGGCGGGCGACGCCGAGCCCGTGCCCGTCTGATCCGCTCCGCTCAGCGCTCCGTGTCCACGTCGAGTTCGCCGCGGTCTCCCACCCGCAGGCGGATCGTGCCGTCGCGGTCGGTCCGGTAGACCCGCACGTGGGCGCCGCGCAGTGCGCGCAGCGTCGGTGGCGCCGGATGGCCGTAGCTGTTGTGGGCGCCGACCTCGATTCCGGCGACCCGCGGACGCAAGCGCTGCAGCACCGCAGCCAGCCCGGGATCGGCGCTGCCGTGGTGCGAGACCTTCATTGCGTCGACGCGAGGCAGGTCGTAGTCGGCCAGCGCGTCCGACTCGGCGTCGCCCGAGAGGAACAGGTCGAAGCCGCGGTAGCTGACCACCGCGGCGATGGCTCGCGGGTTCGGGTCCTCCGGCGGCGGGCCGGGCGCACGCGCGGGCGGGCCCAGCACGCGGACCGACACGGGGCCCGCGGTCAGCAGCTGCCCCGGACGGGGGCTGACTACGCGCGCCCCTGCGCCCCTCGCGGTCGCGACCATGCGCCAGAACGTTGCGTCGCGCGTGGAGTCACCGTTCTGGAGCAGCAGCTGCGTGCGGTGGCGCTCCAGCACCGCCTGCAGGCCCTGGTGGTGATCGCGCGACTGGTGGGTGGCGACCACCAGCGACAGATCGCGGACTCCCGCGCGGCGCAGCAGCCGCTCGACGCCACCCTCGGGCGGTCCGCCGTCGAACAGGATCGACACGCCACCGGGCGCCTGGACCAGCGTCGCGTCACCCTGACCCACGTCCAGGAACGACACCGTGAAGCGCTCGGGCGCGCTCGGCGGCGCCAGCAACCTGAGGACCAGCGCGGCGCCGACAGCCGCCGCGGCGGCCACAAGCGCCGCGCGCCGGGCCGGGCGCGCGCGACGCCAGCGGGCCGCGGCGGGCGCCGGATCGATGCGCTCCCCGACGCGAGCGAGTACGGCGAAAGCGGCGGCGACGACCGCGTAGGCCAGCGCTACCGCCGGCAGGCCGCGCAGCGCCAGCCCCAGGCGGCCGCCGGGCACGTCGGCGAACCCCGTGGCCAGCGAGCCGAGCGCGCCGAGCAGGAGCGCCAGCGGCATCTGCACCAGGTCGGACAGCGGCTGGGCGACCGGGCCGATCTGGGCCAGCGCGCCACGCACCATGCCCAGCCACATGATCGGCGCGACCACCGGCAACGCGAGCACGTTGGCCGGTAGGCCCGCCAGCGAGACCGCCCCGAAGTGGTGCGCCATCAGCGGCGCCGTGGCCACGGTCGCCGCCACGGTGATGCCGATGCCCTCGCCGAGCAGCCGCGGCAGCGGTGCCAGCGGCCGGCGCAGCCGCGGCGCCAGCAGCAGGATCCCGGCAACGGCGGCAAAGGACAGCTGCCAGCCGGGGTCTGCGCAAGCGCGTGGGTTGACCGCGAGCGTCACGCAGGCCGCGAGCAGCAGGGCGTACCAGCGTGAGGCGGGGCGCGCGGCGGCCAGCGCCACCAGCGACGCGGCGCCCATCACGCCCGCGCGCTGCAGCGAAGGCCCGGCGCCGGCCAGCGGCACGTAGATCGCGATCAGCACGACGGTCGCGGCGAGGCGGGAGCGGTGGCCGAGGCCGACCCCCGCCAGCAGCGGCAGGGCCAGCGCGGCCAGCAGCATCACGTTCTGGCCGCTGACCGCGAGCACGTGGGCGAGCCCCGACGCGCGGAAGTCGTCCCGCACCGCACGGTCGATCCGCTCGTCCTGGCCCAGGACCATCCCCAGCGCCAGCGCCGCCTGCGGTCGCGACAGCCCGTGCGCGATGCCCGCCTGGGCGCGCTCGCGTGCGCGGTCGACTAGCCCTTCGATCCCGCCTCGACGGCGGCCCGTCGCGCGCAACGCGAAGACCTCGAGCTCGCCCGCCACCCCGCGCCTGCGGTTGTAGGCCTGGATATCGAAGCCGCGGACCGGCGGGCCGCGCGGGCGCACGAAGCCGGCCACCCGCGTCTCCATCCCGGGCCCGGCGCCCGCCGGTAGCCGCCGGCGGCGGCCGAGACGCAGGACGAGCCGGGCCCCACGGGCCGGCCCCTCCATGACGCGGGCCTCCACGCTCGCGCCGAAGGGTCCCGGCCGGGGCAGCCCGAGCAGCTGCGCCGCGCGCCCTGACCAGCCGGCCCGGCGAAAGCTCGCGGCCGGGCCGGTCGACCGCCGCGATGCGCGCGTGCCCCACTGCGGCCGCGACCACGACGAGCGCCCCCACGAACACTGCCGCCCGAGGCGCCCCGCAAGCGGTGAGCACCAGCAGCGCGAGCGCGGCGCCCGGCAGCGCAGCGCCCGGAACCGAGCCCGCGGCCGCCAGCCCGGCGGCGATAGCGGCCAGCGCGGCATGGCGCAGATGGCGGTCCGCGAAGCCCCCGGTCGCGCGGCGGCTCACGGCGTGAGGCCCTTCTTCAGGGCCGCCAGGCGCTTCTCGCCGATGCCGTCGACCTGGCGCAGCTGGTCCAGCGAGCCGAAGCCGCCGCGCCGGGTGCGGTATTCGACGATCTTCTCCGCCAGCGTGGGCCCGATCCCGTCCAGCTCCTCGAGCTGCTTGGCGCTCGCGCTGCCCAGGCTGACCTTTGCCGCCGAGCCGGCACCCCCGCCGGCGCCGGCAGCTGTTGGCGCAGCTGCGCCCGTGCCCGGGACCACGACCTGCTGGCCGTCCTGGAGCCGCGCGGCCAGGTTGACCGCCGCGAGCTGCGCGCCGCGTGCGGGCCCTCCCGCGCGTTCGACGCGCGACCGCCACCCGTGCGCCGGCGGGCACCCGGTAGAGGCCCGGGCGGCGCACCGCGCCCGCCACGTGCACATAGGCGCCGGGCTTAGCTTGCGGGCGCGGGGCAGCGGATCCCCGGCCGCCGCCCTCGACCGCGACCGCAGCGGTGGCCCCGTGGTCGGCGCGCCTGCCCAGCTCACGCGCACCGAGGAAGACCACGGCCGCGGCAACGGCCGCCCAGGCCACCAGCTGCCACTTGCCGCGCTCTTCCACGCGCCCGACCGTACGGGCGGGCGTGTGCACCGTGGGTGCGCTGCGTTACGACTCGGAGCCGGCTCCGCGACGATCGCGTAACCCGCCGCGCCGGGCGCCAGGCAGCGCTCAGCGAGCGCGGAACTGCGACGCGCCCTCAGCCTCGACCTGGCTGACGCGCACCGACTCGACGCGCGCGGTGCCCGGTCCGCGGCGACAGAAGCCGACGATGGCGTCGACCGCGTCGGCCTCCCCCTCGAAACGAGCCTCGACGCGGCCGTCGGACAGGTTCCGCACCCAGCCACGAACGCCAAGGCGCTCGGCCTCGCGCTGCACGGACCAGCGAAAGCCCACGCCCTGCACCCGCCCGCTGACCAGCACCCGGACCGAGGTCACCGCACCCCGCCGGCCACCACGCGCGTGACCAGGTCGCCGTAAGCCGACAGCGCCCGCTCCAGGTCGGCCTCCGCCGTGTCCTCCTCGGGTGCGTGGCTGACGCCCGCGATCGACGAGCTGAAGATCATCGCGGCCGGGCATACCCGGGCCAGCTCGGACGCATCGTGCAGCGCGCCGCTGGGCAGGCGCCGACCGCGCCCTGCCGCCGCCGCGCACGCCTCGGCCGCTGTTTCGACGAGGGCCTCGTCGAACGGCACCGGGTCGATCCGCCAGATGGGCTCGAGCGTCAGCTCGCAGCCCTCGGCGGCCGCCGCCTCGGCAAAGGCGCGCCGGGCATCCGCGTGCATGGCGGCCAGCGCCTGTGGCTCCAGGTGGCGCTGGTCGACCAGCACGTCGGCTCGTCCCGCGACCGCCGTGACGATGCCGGGATCGAAGTCGGCGCGGCCCGCCGTGCAGACCCCGCCGTGCTCCCGGGCGATTCCCTGGAGCGCCACGATCGCCCGCGCCGCCGCCACGCCGGCGTCGGCGCGCCGGTCCATCGGCGTGGAGCCGGCGTGCGCGGCCCGGCCGTGCACGACAGCGCGGAAGCGCTCCACGCCGAACGTGCCGAGCACCGCGCCGCACGGCAACCCCTCGGCCGCCAGCACCGGACCCTGCTCGATGTGCAGCTCCAGGTAGGCCGCGAGGCGCTCACGCCGGCCGCGGCCCGCACCGGCCATCGCCGCGAAGTCGACCCCGTGGGCAGCCACGGCGTCGGGCAGCGAAACGCCCTCCGCATCGGTGAGGTCGGCCACCGACTCCGGGTCCAGCGTGCCCGCGAACGCCGAGCTGCCCAGCAGGCTGCGCCCGAAGCGGGCACCCTCCTCGTCGGCCCAGTCCACCAGCGCGACCGTCCGCGGCGGACGTCCCGCTGCCGCCACCGAGCGCAGCGCCTCCAGCGCCCCGAACACCCCCAGCACGCCGTCGAGCCAGCCTCCCGCCGGCACCGAGTCGACGTGCGATCCGATGGCCACTATCTCCTCCGAGTCACCCTCGAGCAGCGCCCACAG
Source organism: uncultured Solirubrobacterales bacterium (assembly GCA_963750365.1). Lineage (GTDB taxonomy): Bacteria > Actinomycetota > Thermoleophilia > Solirubrobacterales > Thermoleophilaceae > JAAYBF01. Next base: position 605,949 of record CAVVQE010000002.1, on the reverse strand, counting down.
GTTGCCCGCGGCGTCGCGCTCGACCGTGACGGGAAGCTCCTCGAGGCGCTCCACGAGAAAGGCCCGCGCCCGTTCCCACTCGTCGGTCCAGCAGACCCGCCGGGCGCCCTCGGGCCCGCCGGTCAGGCCGTGCAGCTCGCGCAGGTCGGCGATCGCCCGGGCGGAGTCCACCAGCTAGCCCCTGGACAGCGGCTGGGCCAGGCAATGCGGTCCGCCGCCGCCCATCGTGAACGGCCACAGGTCGGGGTCGTACACGGTCAGGCCCATGGCCCGCAGCCGCTCGTTCAGAGCCGCCGCCCGCTTGGTCGACACCACCCGGTCCCGGCCCAGGCACATGGCGTTGGCGCCGAGCTGCATGCAGTCGCGGTAGCTGACCTCGATCAGCTCCAGGCCCAGGCCCACGAGCCAGTCGACCAGCCCCGGCGGCGCGGCCTCGTGACAGACGACGGCCAGGCCGGGAGCCACCACGTTCACGATCACGTCGATGTGCACGAAGTGAGGGTCGAACGGCTGCACACGCACCTGCCAGCCCTGCTCCTCGAACCAGCCCGCGAGCTGGCGCGCCGCTGCCTCCTCGGTGCGCTCCTCGCAGTGGCCGATCAGTGCCGTGCGCGCGGCGGGCAGCACCAGGTCGCCGCCCTCCAGCGGGCCGGCGGTGATCTTGTGCGCGATCTCGATCCCGGCGGACGCGTAGAAGTCCAGCACCGGCCCGTACTCGCCGCGGCGCCAAGACTGGTGCAGTTGCGTGACGATCGGCCCCGTGGACCCCCATACCGACGAGTCGCGGCTGAACACCTGGTAGGGCAGAACGTCGTCCGCGGGGAGCGTCTGGATGCCGACCCCGGCGTCCTGGTAGGCCGAGACCATCTCACCGTGGGCGGCGAGCACGTCCTCGCGCGTGAGCTTCACGCCGCTGGCCAGGGCGGCCTTGGAGATGGCGCTGGTGGGCAGCCACCTGAAGTTCTCCGGAGGCCCGAGCAGCACTTCGTTCAGCACGGATGTCTCGTCCTCGATCATTCTTTGACCACCCTCACGGTCTTCAGCGCGCGGTCGCTGGCGCCGCGCAGGCTGCCACCGAGGCCGAGCGTCGTGTGGATGTAGTCAAGCGTCTCCTGCGTCAGCCGCTCGCCCGGAAGCACGTTGGGGATGCCCGGTGGGTAGGCGGCCAGCGACTCGGCCGCGATCCGGCCGGCGGCCGCGGCGACCGGCACCGCCTCCTGGGGGCCAAGGAACGCGTCGCGGGGCGACATGGCCAGCTCACCCCACGGCGGCGGGGGCGCAAACACCTCGCCCTTGCGATCACCGCGTTCATCCAGGGTTTCGACCACGTCGCGCAGCGCGTCCACCAGCCGCCGTCCCTGGGGCACCGCGTCCTCGGCCATCCCGAACACGCACACGATCACGTTCTCGCCCGCCAGCTCGGTGAACACCTGATGGCGCTCGCGCAGCGCGCGCGAGAGCTCATAGCCGCTGGCGCCGGTCCCGCGCACGTCCACGGCCAGCCGCAACGGGTCGTAGGCGAACACGCCCGGGGAGCCGACGAGGCTCTCGTCCAGCACGTCGAGGCCGTCGATCCGCCGCACGGCGGCACGCACCTGGGTGAGCCCCTCCATCGTCTCACCGAGCAGCTCGCGGCCGCGCGTGACCGCCAGCCGCCGGGCGGCGTCGAGCGAGGCGAACAGCAGCGAATTCGGGCTGGTGGACTCGCCGAGGGTGACCGCGCGATCGACAACAGCGGCGTCGATCCGGCCGCCGCCGCCCAGGTGGACCATGGCCGACTGGGTCAGCGAGCCGACGATCTTGTGCGTGCTGGATACGACCATGTCGGCACCCAGCGCCAGCGCGGGCGCGGGCAGGTCGGGGTGGAAGGTCAGGTGCGCGCCCCAGGCCTCGTCGACCACCAGCGGCACGCCGTGGTCGTGGGCGACGGCAGCCAGCGCCTGAACATCCGCCACGGCGCCGAAATAGGTGGGCGAGACGGCCGTGGCGCCCACGGCGTCTGGCGTCTCGGAGAGCGCCCGGTCCAGCGTCTCGGGCGCCAGGCAGTGCGCTATGCCGCGCTCGGGGTCGACCTCGGGCGAGACGAACCGTGGCGTCAGCCCCGCCAGGATGCAGCCGTCGACGGTGCTGGAGTGCGCGTTGCGCTGCACCACCACCCGGTCGCCGGCGTGGGCCAGCGCCAGTAGCGCCACGTGGTTGGCCTGCGAGGCGCCATTGCCAAGGAACCAGGTGCGCTCGGCCCCCCAGGCCTCCGCCGCCAGCTGCTGGGCCTGCTGGAACGGGGTCGGGTCCGGCGGGCCGACGTCGATCCCCGGGGTAAGCGCCGGGATGTCCAGGGCCAGGGCACGCTCGCCGATGGCCTCGCGCAGCTCGGGGTCGGCCGCCGTGCCGCCCTTGTGACCGGGCACGTACAGGCGCTCTGGGTCCCGGGCGGCATGCGCCCTCAGGGCCTCCAAATACGGCGCCCGTGACTGGTCGCCGCTCATTGGCCGCCGGGCTTGACCACGAAGTTCACCAGCCGGCCGGGCACGACGATCGTCTTCACGACCTCTTTGCCGTCCAGGCGGGCAGCCAGCCGCTCGCTCCCCGTTGCCAGGCGCTCCTGCTCGGCCTCGTCGACACCGGCCGGGGCCTGCACCCGGTCCACCAGCTTTCCGTTCAGCTGCACGATCAGCTCGATCGTGTCGGCCACGAGCAGCGCCGCGTCGGCTTGCGGCCATGGTTGCTCCCACACGCGCTGGCCGGTCAGCCGCTCGTAGAGCTCCGAGCCCAGGTGCGGCGCGAACGGGAAGATCAGCGACGCGGCGGTGGCCACGGCAAAGCGGGCATGTGACTCGTCGAGGCCGTCGCGCTGGCGGTAGAGCTCGTTGACAAGCTCGATCACAGCCGCGATCGACGTGTGCGTGGCGAAGCGCTCGCCCAGATCGCGCGTGACCTTGTCGATGGCCCAGTGGGCCTTGCGCACCAGCTCGGACGGCTCGCCGAGGGGCTCGACCGGCCCGGCATCCATGCCCTCCGCTGCCCGGAACAGCCGCGCGAGGAAGCGGTGGATGCCCTCGATCCCGTCGTCGGACCAGTCGCCCCCCTCGGCCGGGTGGCCGACATAGAGGATGTAGCAGCGGGCCGCGTCGGCGCCATGGCGGGCCACCAGGTCGCGGGGGCTGACCACGTTGCCCTTGGACTTGGACATCTTGGCCCCGTCGCGAGTGACCATGCCCTGCGTGAACAGGCGGTCGAACGGCTCCTGGACACCCAGCAGATCCAGGTCGGCAAGCGCCTTCACGAAGAAGCGTGCGTACATCAGGTGCAGGATCGCGTGCTCCACGCCGCCGATGTACTGATCCACGGCCATCCAGCCGTCCACGGCCGCCCTGCCCCAGGGCTCGGCGTCGTTGCGGGCGTCGCAGTAGCGCAGGAAGTACCAGGACGAGTCGACGAACGTGTCCATCGTGTCGGTCTCGCGCTTGGCGGCGCCGCCGCAGGACGGGCAGCTGGTGTTCACCCACTCCTCCGCAGCGGCCAGCGGCGAGCGGCCCCTGGGCTTGTAGTCGTCGATCTCGGGCAGCTCGACCGGCAGCTGGTCGTCGGGGACGGCCACGGTGCCGCAATCGCCACAGTGCACGACCGGGATCGGGCAGCCCCAGTAGCGCTGGCGGCTGAGCAGCCAGTCGCGCAGGCGGTAGTTCACAGCGGCTTCGCCGCGGCCCTCCGTGCTCAGCCACTCGATGATCCCGGCCAGCGCCTCGCGGTTGTTCTGCCCGTCGAAGCGACCGGAGTTGATCAGCGGGCCGTCACCGGTGTAGGGCAGCTCCTGGTCGCCGCCGCCGTCCACGACCGGCCGGATCTCCAGGCCGAACTTCTCGGCGAACTCGTGGTCGCGCTCATCGTGGGCGGGCACGGCCATGATCGCGCCGGTGCCGTACTCCATGAGCACGTAGTCGGCCACGTAGACCGGCAGCTGCTCGCCGTTGACCGGGTTGGTCACCGTCACGCCCAGCGGCACGCCGGTCTTCTCCTTGTCCTCGGCCCCGCGCTCCTCGGCCGATTCCACGGTGGTGCGGCGCACGTAGTCGGCCACCTCGGGGTCGTCGCTCAGGCGCAGCACGTCGGGGTGCTCGGGGGCCATGACGAAGAAGGTGGCGCCGAACAGCGTGTCGGGCCGGGTCGTGAACACCTCGTAATCGGTGTCCAGCGCGTCGCAGCGGAAGCTGACCCTGGCGCCCTCCGAGCGGCCGATCCAGTTGCGTTGCATCGTGACCACGTGCTGGGGCCAGTCGATCGTCTCCAGGTCGTCGAGCAGGCGGTCGGCGTAGTCGGTGATGCGAAAGAACCACTGCTCGAGTTGGCGCACCTCGACCAGCGCGCCCGAGCGCTCGCCGCGCCCGTCGATGACCTGCTCGTTGGCCAGCACGGTCTCCTCGACCGGATCCCAGTTCACCGCCGCCTCGCCGCGGTAGGCCAGCCCGCGCTCGAACAGGCGCAGGAACAGCCACTGGGTCCAGCGGTAGTAGCTGGGCTCGTGGGTGCCGAACTCGCGCGACCAGTCGATCGAGATGCCCCAGCTGCGGAACTGGCGCTGGAACTCGGCGATCGAGGCCTCGGTGGACTCGCGTGGGTGCTGGCCGGTGCGGATGGCGTGGTTCTCGGCCGGCAGGCCGAACGCGTCGTAGCCGAGCGGGTGCAGCACGCGGTGGCCGTTGCGGCGGCGAAAGTGAGCGATCGCGTCACCCACGGAGTAGACCTTCAGGTGGCCGATGTGCGGCTCGCCGGACGGGTAGGGCAGCATCTCCAGCACGTAACTCTTGGGGCGCCCGTCGTCGTCGTTGGACACCTCCCAGGTGCGCTCGTCGGCCCACAGCTGCTGCCAGCGGGGCTCGATCTCGGCCGGGTCGTAGCGGTCGCTCACCGACGGAAGAATAGGGTTGGCCGATGGCGAAGCGGGCCTCCCTCCCGGCATGCGCCTCGATCGCGTGATGTGGGAGCGCGTGGCGTACTGAACCGTGCAACCAAGTACTTCTGCCGGGGGGTCCTGGCAGAATCCCGCTGTATATGAGCGCCTCTGGCTCACGTGCGGCGGAACTGGCGGCCCAGCAGGTCGAGCAGATCGTCGCGGCCGCACAGGACGCGGCCGACCAGATCCGTGCCGAGGCCCAGGCCGAGCGCAAGGACGCTCGCGAGCAGGGCAAGCGCGACGCCGAGCGCATCCGCCAGAAGGCCAGGGAGGATGCCGAGGCCGAGGTCACAGAGTCGCGCAAGCAGGCGGTGATCATGGGCCGGCAGGCGCAGGAGGAGGCCGAGCAGACCGTGGCCGTGGCCCAGGAGGAGTCCGAGCGCGTGCGCGAGCAGACCCGGCGCGCGGTCGAGGGCCGGGTGGCCGCGGCCGAGCGCGCCGCCGCCGACGTACTCCAGGAAGCCCAGGCCCTCTCCGGCGGCCTTCGCCACCTGGGGCGATCGCTGGAGGAGCAGGCCGACCGCATCCTGCGCGACGTCCAGGCCGCCCACCGCCGCATGCAGGCCGATCTGCGCGTCCAGTCGGGCGACGAGTTGCCGGCGTCATCGTCGTCCGGCCGCGGTACCCGCGCCGACGCCGAGGCGCCCCAGGCGCCCCCACGCGAGGCGCCGCCACGACGCCGAGCCGACGGCGCGTCGGCCAACCCGTTCGACGATCTGGAAGTGCCTGGCTGGACGCAGAGCTAGCGCGGCACCAGGCGGGTGGCCGTGGCCTTGAAGGCCGCCACGGTGGCCACGCCCTTGCCCAGCCCGAGCCCGGTCGCCGCCTCGCCGGTGAGCTCGGCCACCATCGGCTGGGAGCCCAACAGACCGACGCGCACGCGATTGCCGACCGCGGTCACCGACGTGACCGTGGCCGGCAGCCGGTTGCGTGCCGAGCCGCTGGCCGGCGTGCCCGTCTGCTCGAGGCTGATCTCCCACGGATGGACGGTGACCGCCACCGCGCCCGCGCCGGCGTCCGTGCTGAACACGCGGCCGCCGCCATCCAGGTCGACGGCGGTCAGCTCGCCCTCCGGCCGGGCGGTGCCGGTGAGCACCACGGCGCCCGTCAGGTCGGCCACGAAGGCCGACGCGGGCGCGGCGGCCAACTCGCTGGCCGAACCGGTCTGGACCACCGCGCCGCGGTCGAGCACGGCGATCCGCTCGGCCAGCAGCGCCGCCTCGCCGAAGTCGTGGGTGACCATGAGCACCGGCACGCCGGCCGCCGCGATCACCGCCGCGAGCTCACGAGCCGCGCGGGCGCGGGTTGAGGCATCAAGAGCCGAAAGCGGCTCGTCCAGCAACAGCACCTCCGGCTGGCGGGCCAGCGCGCGGGCCAGAGCCACGCGCTGGCGCTCGCCGCCCGACAGCGTCGCCGGCCTGGCCTCGGCCCGCGCCGCCAGGCCGAAGCGATCCAGCAGCTCGTGCGCCCGCCCGCGCTGCTGTGCCCGCGAGCCGGTCGCCATCCCGTAGGCCACGTTGCGCCAGGCGCTCAGGTGGCCGAACAGCGCGTAGTCCTGGAACAGGAAGCCGACCCGCCGCCGCTCGGGCGCCACGTCGATCCCCGCCGTGGTGTCCAGCCACGTGGTCCGGGCGCAGCGCACCCGGCCGCGCTCGGGGCGGTGCAACCCAGCGGCCACGCGCAGCAGCGAGCTCTTTCCCGCGCCCGAGGGTCCCACCAGCGCCAGGCACTCGCCGGCGTGCACCGCCACTCGCGCATCCAGGCGCAGGTCACCCAGCGGCGTGGCTACGTCAAGCTCGAGCATCGCCGAGCATCCGCGCGCCGCCCGCAGGCTTGACCGCGAGCAGGATCGCCCCGCTGGCCGCGACGAGCACCGCGGACAGGGCCAGCGCGCCGGTGAAGTCGTCCGAGAAGCGCTCGTAGATGGCCAGCGGGGCGGTCTGGGTCACGCCGCCGAGGCTGCCCGCGAACACCAGCGTGGCGCCGAACTCGCCGAGGGCTCGACCCCAGGCCAGCGCGCCGCCGGCCACCAGGCCCGAACGGGCGCCGGGCAGCGCGATGCGCAGAAACGTGCGCGCGTCGCCCGCCCCGAGGGTGCGCGACGCCTCGATCTGCGCCGGATCGAGCGCGGCGAACGCGGCCAGCGCCTGGCGGATGTAGAACGGGCTTGCCACGAACACGAGCGCCACGACCACCCCGGCGGTCTGGAAGACCAGCTCCACGCCGGCGGCTCGCAGCGGCTCGCCGAGCAGGCCCTCGGGACCCACCGCGGCCAACAGGCCGATGCCGGCCACCGCGGGCGGGACCACAAGCGGCAGCTCCACCAGGGTGATGGCCAGCGAGCGCCCGGGAAACGATCGCGTGGCCAGCAGCCACGCGGCCGGGGTTCCGGCCAGCACGATCAGGCCCAGCGCGATGGCCGTGACCTCCAGGCTCAGCACCAGCGCGTCGACCGAACCCTGGTCGCCCAGGCTGGCCACCAGGTCGCCGGGGCCGACGTCCACGAAGATCGCCGCCAGCGGCAGCGTCAGGAAGCCGAGCACGACGGTCAGGGCCGCCACCAGCACGATGGTGAACGGCGTTCCCCGACTCACGGGCTCACCGCGGCGGTGGCTCGAACCCCGCGTTGCGCATCGCCCGCGCACCCGCGCCGCTGGTCAGGCCGCGGATGAACGTCCTGGCCTGCCTGGGCTGCTTGGCTCCCCTGACCACGGCGATCCCATAGCTGACGCTGGGCCGCAGGGCCTCCGGCAGCTCGATGGCCGCGACCTTGCCGCCCGCGGCCGCCACGTCGGTCGCGTAGACGAAGCCGGCGTCCGCGGCGCCCTGGCTGAGCTTGCCCACCACCCCCTTGACGTCCGGCTCGTTGGAGCGCACGTTGGCCAGGATCGCCTCTGCCTGGTCCCCCGGGAGGCGAGCCAGCAGCTGGCGCGTGTAGGCGCCGACGGGCACCGCCGCCGAGCCGACGGCCAGCTTGATCCCGGGGCGGGCGAGGTCTTGCAGGCGCCTGACCCTGCTCGAGCCCGCAGGCACGGCCAGCACCAGCCTGTTGCCGGCAAAGACGATCGGTCGCCCGACCTTGCCCTCGGCAAACAGCTGATCTGGCAGCTTGGTGTTGGCGGCCGCGAACACGTCGGGCCTCACGCCCTTGCGGATCTGGGCGGCCAGCTCGTCGGAGCCGCCGAAGCTGAAGCGCGCCTGGGCGTCGCTGAAGTTCTCGGCGTATGCGCTGAACGCGCCCTTCAGCGACGCCGCCGCCGACACCGTCAGACGGGGCGGCTCGTCCCTGCCGCCGCTGTCGCTGCCACCGCAGCCGGCGGCGACCGTCGCGGCCAGGACGGCCAGCAGGGCCGGCAGCGAACGCCAGGTCACCCACGTCCTCGCTCGACCATCACCGAGGTGGCCTTGACCGCAGCGGTGGCAGGCACGCCCGGCGCCAGGCCCAGCTCCTCCACCGAGTCGCGGGTGACCGCGGCGATCACGCGATGCGGGCCCGCCTCGATCTCGACCAGCGCCATGACGCCGTCGACCTCGACCGAGGTCACCGTGCCGGCGAAGCGGTTGCGCGCCGACAGCGCGTCGCCGGTGCGGTGGCGCTCGGGCCGCTGGCTCAGGCGCTCGATCTCGCTGCGCGGGACGCGGCGGCGGTTGGCCGCGTCGCGGACGGTCCGTACCTTGCCGGCGCGGTCCCAGCGCCGCAGCGTGTCGGCGCTGACCCCGATCGCGCGCGCGGCCTCGCCGAGCAGCTTTCCCTCTTCCTCGCTAACGCCCATCTGCCTAAGCATTGCATAGGCAAGTCAGCTGCGGCGGGCGTCAAGTGGGCAGCGACGACCCCGCGAAGAAGAAGAACCAGATGGCCATGGCCAGCGAGGCGATCGCCACGCTGATGACCATGACGACGTCGAGCACGCTGCGCGGCGGGCGATGGTCTTCCTCGCCCCGCATCGAGCGGTGCCAGGGCGGCCTGACGCGCACGGGGTCGGTCTGGCCGCTTGCGCGGTCGTAGGCGCGCGACAGCGCCGACAGCGCCTTGGTCAGGATCACGACCGATACGGCGATGCCACCTATGACCAGCAGATACGGGCCGAAGCCCGCGCTCTCGGACTTGGACTGGACCTGCGAGCCCACGTACAACCAGCCGATCGGTGCTCCGAGCCAGAGCATCACGCTGCCCAGGGCCATCAGCGCGATGAGCCCCGCCTTGGTCAGCCCCTGTAGAGGCGATGCGCTCATGACACCCACGTTGGTATCACGGCGGGCGTGGGGACACCAGCGCGTCGACGGGGCCGAGCGCCACCGTCGGCCGGCCGCGGCGCGACACCCGGAAGGCCTCGCCCGCAGCGGCGCGCTGCATGTACCAGCCGAAGCGGTTGCGGAACTCGTGCGCGGCGACGGTGGAGGGAGTGGAGCTAGCCGGGCTCGAACCGGCGACCTCGTGCATGCCATGCACGCGCTCTTCCAACTGAGCTATAGCCCCGAGGGCTGTCCAGTCTAACGTCGAGAACTCGAAGTCGCGGGCCCAGTTGACCGCACCGCGCTGACCGTTCCGAGGGGGCTCCAGCCGTAGAGACAGTTCACGCCGTCCCGCCGCGATCGAGGCGCCCACGAGATAGCAGGCGTCTTGCTCGGCGCAGTAGGCAGCAACCGCGTCCATCTCGCCGGCGGTGTAGGGCCGGGCCACGAATCCATCTGGACCTCGACGATTCGAAACGCAGCGGATAACGACGCATCCACCCCGGCACGGGGCCCACTTGCACTGCACCCTCAGCAGACCGGTCCCGGTGTCGAAGACCAGGTCGTAGCGACCACCTTCGCCAGCGGGGCGGTAAACATCGACTCCATGCCTCAGCGCGGCGAGCGTGATGGCCTGCTCGGCGATGTTGCCCTTGCGGTCGGTGCTGAGCTCCCCCACCATCACGAACACACGTTCGCATGACGGGCGGACGGAGGCGCTACTCCACGTGCCGCTTGGGCGCGTCGCCCCAGAGGTTCTCGAGGCGGTAGAACTCGCGCGCGTCGGGCGTGAAGATGTGGCAGACACAGTCCAGGTAATCCATGAGGATCCAGCGTGCCTCGGCCTGCCCCTCGGTCCGGCGTGGCAGCAGGCCCAGCGTGTCCTTGAGCTCGCGGTGGATGGCATCGTGGATTGCCTTGGTCTGGCGCTCGGTGTTGCCCGAGCAGACCACGAAGAAGTCGGTGTAGCTAGCGATGCCGCGCAGGTCCACGATCGCGACGTCGATGGCCTTGCGATCGGAGGCCACGGAAGCGATGCGATCGGCCAGCGCGGCGCCGTCCTGCTGCGGAGCCTTGTCGGCGGGCAGCGGTTGCTGGGGGCTCATGGCCTCTCCACCGCGGCCGCGTACAGCGACCGCTCGAGGACCACTTCGGCCACGGCGTCGGGCACCAGGTATCGCAGCGGCCGGCCCTCCGCGGCCCGTTCGCGTACGAGCGTCGAGGAGATGTCCACGCGCGGCATCTCGAAGAAGTCGATCGCTGCGGCGCGGCCGGTGTCGTCCAGGCGGCGCAGCACGGCCTCGCGCTCCATGCCCTCGCGCGCGGCCACGGCCACGCGGGCTAGCTCGAGCACGCGCTCGGGCTCGCGCCAGGAGGCCAGGTGGGCGGCCTGGTCGGCTCCGAGGATCAGGCTCAGCTCGTCGGCGGGAGCCTGCTCGTGCATGTCAGCCAGCGTGTCGACGGTGTACGAGAGGCCGTCGCGGTCGACCTCGAGCTCCGAGACCTCCAGCCAGTCCGACCCCGCCACCGCGAGCCGGCACAGCTCGACGCGCACGTCCGGGCCCGGCTCGGGCTCGATGGCCCGGTGCGGCGCCCGCCCCATCGGCATCATCGTCACGCGGTCGAGCCCCAGCTGCCAGCGCGCCTCCTGCGCGCAGATCAGGTGACCCATGTGGGGCGGGTTGAACGCTCCCCCGAAGACTCCGCGGCGCAGGTCGGCTACTCCCGTATCTGGCCGGAGCCGTGGACGACGAACTTGTAGCTGGTGAGCTCGCGCACGCCGATCGGGCCGCGGGCGTGGAGCTTCTGGGTGGAGTTGCCGATCTCGGCGCCCATGCCGAACACGCCGCCGTCGGTGAAGCGCGTGGAGGCGTTGACGTAGACGCAGGCCGCGTCGACCCCGGTGGTGAAGGACCGCGAAGAGGCGGTCGAGCCGGTCACGATGGCCTCGGAGTGACCCGATCCGTAGCGGTTCACGTGGCCCGACCGCCTCGGTCACCGAGTCGACGACCTTCACGGCCAGGATCAGCGCGTGGTACTCGGTCGACCAGTCCTCCTCGGTGGCATCGATCAGCGAGTCGGCCAGCGGCCCTGCGGCGGCGCGCGCGCGGCCGTCGACGCGCAGCTCGACGCCCGCCTCGCGCAGGGCGGGCAGCGCCCGTGGCAGGAACGCCGGCGCCACGTCGGCGTGCACCAGCAGGGTCTCGGCGGCGTTGCACACGCTCGGCCGCTGGACCTTTGCGTTCACGATGATGTCCAGCGCGTCGTCCAGGTCCGCGGAGGCGTCAACGTAGACATGGCAGTTGCCGGCCGCGGCGTACATGACCGGCACGGTCGCGTGCTGCTTCAGCGCGTTCTTCAGTCCCTCTCCCCCGCGCGGGATGATCAGGTCGACCACGCCGTCCTGGGTGGCCAGCTGGCGCAGCTCGTCGCGGTCGCCGCCCGTGACCAGGGCGATGGCGCCCGCGGGCAGGCCCGCTTCCTCGATCGCGGATGCGGCCACCTGGGCCAGCGCGGCGTTGGAGTTGGCGGCCATCGACGAGCCCCGCAGGACGATCGCGTTGCCGGACTTGATGCACAGCGCCGAGCAGTCGATCGTCACGTTCGGCCGTGCCTCGTAGACCACGGCGACGACCCCGAGCGGCACGCGCACCCGCTGGACGTCAAGGCCGTTGGGCAGCCGGTGGCCGTCCAGCGTCTCGCCGACCGGGTCGGGCAGCGCGGCGATCGTGCGCACGTCGGAGGCGATTCCGGCCAGGCGGGCGGGGTCGAGCGCCAGGCGATCCATCAGCGAGGCGCTCAGGCCCTCATCGCGGCCGGCCTCCATGTCGCGCTCGTTGGCCGCCAGGATCTCGTCGGCGCGGGCCTCGAGCGCGTCGGCCATGGCACGCAACGCGGCGGCGCGGGTGGCGCCGTCGATGGCGGCCAGCTCGTGCGCGGCGTCGCGCGCGGACAGGCAGATGTCGTCGACCGAGGGAGCCGTCGTGGCCATGGCCAAAGGGTATAGCGATCGCGCTAGCCGCCGGAGAGCAGCCGGCGGTCCTTCTCCAGCATCCCGAAGACCAGCCCGACGATGATCAGTGCCAGCACCGGGTGGAAGGCCGCGATGGAGGCGTCGGCCTCGGCGAGCACGGTCTGCACGAACACCAGGACGAGGAACACGGCCGCCTGGATGATGTTGCCCCTGGCGCGCGTGGCCGGAATGGCGATCGTGGCGATCAGCAGGATCAGCGCCACTCCCTCGAGCGCATGCCCGAAGTCCTTGTGCGCCTGGTAGCTGGAGGCGCCGAACGCCCCGCGCCCGGCCAGATAGACCTGCACGAACAGGCAGCCGAGCGCCAGGAGCACGAGCAGCAGGTGCACCTGAGGCCCGGTCTGGGACTTGGACGCCGGAGCGGACGCGGTACTCATGGCGGCCACCATACGCCCGCCTCCGGCGGTAGGCGACATCGTGCACTACGATGCACAGTCGTTGACTGAAGAGCACGACGACCAACCGCTCAAGCAGGTCACCCGCCGGATCGGGCGGACGCTGCGCAGCCACCGCACCGAGCGCGGCATGTCGCTGGGCGAGCTGGCCCGGGCGGCAGGGCTCTCGAAGAGCATCCTGGCCCGGATCGAGGCCGACGGCGGCAACCCGTCGGTGGAGACGCTGTGGCGCCTGTCGCTGGCCCTGGGGGTGCCGATGGGAACGCTGCTGGGCGCCGACGAGGGCCCGCGCGTGCGGCGCCTGCCCGCGCGCGGCGGGGAAGCCATCCTCGGCGAGTCCGGCATGAAGAGCTGGATGCTGCATGCCGACGGACGGGTACGCCGCAGCGAGCTGTTCGAGCTGGAGTTCCCGGCGGGCACCGACCACCCGGGCTCGCCACACCTGCCCGGGACCGAGGAGCTCGTGCTGTGCGTGAGCGGGCGGATGCGGGTCGGCCCGGAGGGCGAGGAGGAGGAACTGGGCCCCGGCGACGCGGTGCTGTTCGCCGCCGACACGCCCCACCGCTACCGGGCCGTGGAGGCCAGCCGGGCGATGGACTGGGTGCTGTACCCGGCCCCCGCCGAGGGCCAGGTGTGAGGCCGGGCGACTCGCAGGCCGTCTCGGCGGGCGTGGTGGCCGCGGTCGTGGGCTTCGCCGGTGCCTTCGCGGTGGTGTTGGCAGGGCTGAAGGGTGTGGGCGCGTCATCGGCCCAGGCGGCGTCCGGGCTGATGGTGCTGTCCGTGCTCATGGGCCTGCTCTCGATCGTTCTGTCGGTGCGCACGCGGCTGCCGGTGGCCATCGCCTGGTCCACCCCCGGCGCGGCGCTGCTGGCCACCGCCGGCGTCCCGGAGGGCGGCTTTGCGACGGCGGTCGCGGCCTTTGTGCTGTGCGGCGTCCTGCTGCTGGCGGCCGGGCTGTTCCCGCCGCTCGGCCGCGCGATCGACCGCATCCCCCGGCCGCTGGCCGCCGCGATGCTGGCGGGCGTGCTGCTGCCGCTGTGCCTGGAGCCGGTGAAGGCCGTGCAGAGTGTGCCCGAGCTGGCCCTGCCGGTGATCGCCAGCTGGGCGCTGCTGTTTCGTTTCGCGCGCGCCTGGGCGGTGCCCGCCGCCCTGGTGGTGGCCGTGCTGGCGGTGGTGGTCAGCCAGCCGCTGGAACTGGGTCCGGCGTCGGAGCTTGCGCCCGCGCTTCGGTTCACCGCCCCGGACTTCCGCCTTGGCCCGGCGCTGGCCCTCGGGGCGCCGCTGTTCATCGTGACGATGGCGTCGCAGAACGTGACCGGCATGGCGGCGCTGGCCAACTTCGGCTTCTACCCGCGCTGGCGCCCAGTGCTCACATCGACAGGCGCGGCGACCGTGGTCGCAGCCCCGTTCGGGGGACATGCCATCAACCTGGCCGCAATCACGGCCGCGCTCGTGGCCGGCCCGGGCGCACACCCCGACGGCGAGCGCCGCTGGATCGCGGCGGTCACCGGCGGCGCGTCGTTGATGGTGATCGGGCTGGGCGCGGCGGCGGCGACCGCGTTCCTGGCCGCCTCGCCGCCCGAGGTGCTCGCGACGGTTGCCGGGCTGGCGCTGCTGGCCGCCCTGGGGCCCGCGCTCGCAACTGCCCTTTCCGACCCCGAGTACCGCGAGGCATCCCTGGTCACCTTCGTGATCGCCGCGTCGGGAACCACGCTGCTGACCGTCACAGCGGCGTTCTGGGGCCTGCTGGCGGGCCTCGGCTTCCTGGCCCTTCAGCGCTCCGGGACGGCCGTCAGGGCCAGGTCGATGAGCGGCCGCTGATGGCGGCCCCGCCTTACTCCAGTACGAAGTAGTCCCGGTGAACCGCCTCCTCGGCCGGCCTCCCGAACATCTGACGCACGGCCTCGGACTTCAGCCCGCGGGCGCGCTCGAGCTCGGACGAGGAGTAGTTCACGATGCCCTTGCCGATCGTCCGGTCGCCGTCGTGGGCGGCCCTGACCTCGACGGCGTCGCCCGGCCCGAAGTGGCCGGCCACGGCGGTGATGCCCACCGGCAGCAGGCTGGTGCCGCGCTCGGTGAGCGCGCTTGCCGCGCCCGCGTCGACCGAGATCACACCCTGGACCGGCTTGGCGTACTTGAGCCACAGCTTGAACGACGAGACCCGCTGCGCGCGCGGGTGAAAGCGCGTGCCGGCGGGTTGGCCCGCCAGCGCTGCGCGGACCTGGGCGGCGTCGGTGCCGCGCGCGATCGTGGCAGGGATGCCCGCCGCCGTGGCCATCTCGGCGGCCACGACCTTCGAGCGCATGCCCCCGGACCCCATCGGCGAGGCGGAGAAGCCGATGTCCAGCGATTCCAGCTGCTCGAACGACGTGACGTCGGCCACCGGCCGGGCCGACGGGTCCACCGCCGGGTCGGCGGTGTAGAGGCCGTCGGTGTCGGTGAGCAGCACCAGCCGCTCGGCGCCCAGGAGGATGGCCACCTGCGCGGCCAGGAAGTCGTTGTCGCCGAAGGAGATCTCGTCGGTTGTGGTGGTGTCGTTCTCGTTGATCACCGGCACCACGCGCCAGTCCAGCAGCTTGCTGAGCGTGTGCCGCGCGTTCACGTAGTGGCTGCGCGCCGACATGTCGAAGAACGTGAGCAGCACCTGGGCGCTTGGCACGCCGCGCTGGGCCAGCAGGCCGTCGTAGACGCGGTAGAGCGGACCCTGGCCGACGGCCGATGCGGCCTGGAGCTCCTCCATCGATGCCGGGCGGGCGGGCAGCTCCATGATCCTCATGCCCCGCGCGATCGCGCCCGAGGTGACCATGACCACCGAGTCGCCGGCGTGGTGACGCGCGGCCACCTCCGCGCAGAGCGGGTCGATGACCTCGGTGCGGACCTCGCCGCGGGGGTCCGCAACGATGCTCGAGCCGAGCTTGACCACGACGGTCGCCATGGCCGAGAGAGTACGGGGGCGGCAGGCGGGCTACTGGCCCGAGGCGCCGCTGGTCAGGCGGAAGTCGCCGTCCTGCTTGAGCAGGCGAAACACCTGACGCTGGACGCGACCCTGGTGGTCGAGCTGCGCGGTGACCGTGGCGCGGTCGCCGTTCACGCTGGTCTTGACGAACTTGACCACCTTGTACTTGGGCTGGCGGATCTGCTTGATCTGGCTCTCGCACTGGCTGATGGCGCTGTCGCCCTTGGCGGCGGTGACCTTCTCCACGTACTCACGCGTGGTCAGCTCCTTGCAGAAGCGCTGGCCGTCGCGCTCGTTGACAGCGGTGGCGAAGTCGCGCACCACCTGCTGCGCGTCCTTCTTCTGGTCGCCGCCGCCGCCGCAGCCGGGCGCCAGCGCCAGGGCGGCGGCAAGCGCGCAGACGGTGATCGGGCGAGCTCCCATGCGACGCGTCAGCGTAGCGGGGCGCCGGGGTCGAGCTCGAAGACCACGCCCGCGATCTCAACGTCGTCGCCCGGCACGAAGCCGGCCGCCGCCAGCGCGCGGATCACCCCCATCGCACGCAGCCGGTCCTCCAGGTAACGCAGCGATTCGTCGTTGTCCAGGTCGTGGCGGGCGAACAGACGCTCCACGCGTGTGCCCTGGACGCGGTACGCGCCGCTGGGGGTGCGGCTGACCTCGACCGCGTCGTCGGCCGCCGGACGGAACACGCGGTGGGTGGCGTCCACGTCCACCCGCGCCTCACCCAGCTCGGCCTCGGCGGGAACGGCGCGCACCAGCGCCGAGCGCAGCTCGTCGATGCCGTCGCCGGTGGCGGCCGAGGTGGCCAGGACGCCCACGACAGCCCCGCCGAGGCGTTCGCGCCAGCGGGCCACCGCCTGCTCGGCCGCGTCGGGCTCGACCAGATCGGTCTTGGACAGGCACAGCAGGCGCGGCAGCTCGGCCAGACCGTGGCCGTGATCGACGAGCTCGGCCTCCACCGTCTGGTGGTTGACCACGGGGTCCGACCCGTCAAGCGGCGCCAGGTCGACCACGTGCACGAGCAGCCGGCAGCGCTCGACGTGGGCCAGGAACTCGTGGCCCAGCCCGGCCCCGTCGCTGGCCCCCTCGATCAGGCCGGGAATGTCGGCCACCACCAGCTGGCGCTCGTCGGCCTCGATCGCCCCAAGGACGGGGTCGATGGTGGTGAACGGATAGTCGGCCACCTTGGGCCGGGCGGCGGTCAGGCGGCCCAGCAGCGAGCTCTTACCGGCATTCGGCAGGCCCACCAGCCCGGCGTCCGCCAGCAGGCGCAGGCTCAGCGCCAGCTTGCCCTCGTCACCCGGCAGCCCGCGCTCTGCCATCCGCGGCGCCTGGCGGGTGGAGGAGGCGAACTGCTTGTTGCCGCGCCCGCCTCCGCCGCCGGCGGCCACCAGCGCGCGCTGACCGGGCTCGACCAGGTCCCAGCGCACGCCGCGTGCATCGTCCTCGGCCGTCGTGCCGGGTGGCACGCGCACCTCGAGCGTGCCCGCGTCCGCGCCGTGGCGCTGCGAGCCCTCACCGTGGCCGCCCCTGGGCGCGCGGAAGTGGCCGCCGCGGTGGAACTCGGCCAGGTCGCGCCTGGATGGGTCGCAGACCAGCACCACATCCCCCCCGCGACCGCCGTCGCCGCCGTCGGGTCCGCCCTTTGGCACGTGTGCTTCACGGCGAAACGACACCGCCCCGTCGCCGCCGGCGCCGCCGAACACGTGGATGGTGGCCCGGTCGTGAAACACGGGCCAAGGTTAGGGGCCGGCCGGCATCGGCCGCAGCCGGAGCTGGGGCCGATGCCGGTCCGACGCCCGGCCTTACCCGACGATGCTGTTGATCACCCAGCGATCCTCAGGCTTGCGCATGAGCAGCACGGTCCCGTTGGACAGGATCGTGCGACCGCGGCGCAGCTCGCCGTTGGCCTCGGTGCGCTGCACGCTGACCCCGCGGAGCTTGCCCCGCAGCGTCGTGAAGTTGAACTTCGATGCGCCGATGGCGCACTTGCCAACTCCGCCCTCGCTGACCTTCAGCAGCTGCTGGGCGTACTCCTCGGACATCAGCCCGCAGAACACGGTTCCGTTGCCTTCCCGTACCGCACCCAGGAAGGCGTTGGCGGTGCCCTGGATCTCGGGGATCTCCTTCTGGTTGCTCTTGTCCGGGGTGTAGCGGTCGACCTTCCACGTGCCGCCCGCCTTGACCAGCTTCGCGGTGCCCTCCTCGCCGCCGATGGTCTCGGACGCGGTGGCCTTGCGACCGCGAACCGTGATCTTGCCGACCTTGACCTTGGGCTGGTCGTCCGTCTCGGCCTGGTAGATCGTCTGGCAGCGCGAGACCTCGCCGTCGAACTGGCGCTCCAGGAACGCCTTGCTGAAGGTGGCGCAGGCGTCGT
Organism: uncultured Solirubrobacterales bacterium; assembly: GCA_963750365.1. GTDB lineage: Bacteria > Actinomycetota > Thermoleophilia > Solirubrobacterales > Thermoleophilaceae > JAAYBF01. The sequence goes on along the minus strand of CAVVQE010000002.1, from coordinate 588,003 downwards.
CGTCTGCGCCCCCGAAGGTCGCCGCCACCTGCTTGACCTCGCTGCGGTTCTTCGCCAGCGCGGCGGCGGCCGCCTGGTCCTTCTTCTTCTGTGCCTCGTCGTCGCCGCCGCACGCCGCCATCAGCAGCGCAGCGGACACTGTCAGCGCCAGGGCGCCGGTCCTTCTCTTCATATGACCTCCAGTGGGTGGGAGCGGATCCGTCCGCGGCCAACCTAAGGGCGGCGGGTCCTACGCGCCAGCCGGCACGGAGTAGTTCGCCGGGCTACTGGACCGTGACGGTGCGGCCGCGGTGGCCGGTGCGGAACTGCACGGTTCCGGCGCGCGCCGCGAACAGCGTGTCGTCCTTGCCGATGCCAACGCCCTCGCCGGGGCGGAAGCGGGTGCCGCGCTGGCGGACGATGATCTCGCCGCCGGTGACGGCCTGGCCGGAGAAGACCTTCACGCCCAGACGCTGGGCATTTGAGTCGCGTCCGTTGCGGGAGGAGCCGAGCCCCTTCTTATGAGCCATCCGGAATTCCTCCTAGCCGTTCTTGATCGCGCCGATTTCGAGACGGGTCAGATCGGCCCGGGCCCCGTAGCGCACCTTGTAGCCACGCTTGGGCTTGAACTTGAGCCCGTGGATCTTCTTGCCGCGTTCGTGGCCGGTGACCTTGGCCTCGACCTTGACCTTTGCCAGGTCGTCGCCGCCGAAGACGGTGTCGTCCTTGCCGTCGCCGCGGAACATGAGCGGCTCGAGCGTGACCGTGGTGCCCTCCTCGTCGGGCATGCGGTCGACCAGGAGGGAGTCCCCGGTCTCCACGCGGTACTGCTTGCCACCAACTTTGACGATCGCGTACATGAGCGACGGGAGAGGTTAGCGGCCTGGGCGGAAAAGGTCAGTCGACGTGCAGAAAGGTCGGCTGACGTGTGCGAGCGTGGGCGGGATGCCCGCCGAGCCGAGGCCGTCCCGCTTCATCGCACGCTGTCGAGCTTCCAGCTGTCGCCGTCCTTGACCAGCCCAAAGGTGGCCTTGCTCTTGCCAGAGCTGAGCACCGCGGTGGCCTTGTCGCCGTCGACCTTGATCGCGCCCACCTTGGGCTTGGTCGAGCCGTCGTCCTGCTTGGCGGACTTGCGGCACTCCTCGCGCGTCCCGCCGACGGCCTTGAGGAACTTGTCGGTGGCCTTGTCGCAGACCGCTTCGTCGGTGTTGGCCAGCTCGGTGGCCACCTCCTTGACCTTGTCGGTGTCGGACTGGCCGCCACAGGCGACCAGGCCGAGGGCCAGGCCGGCCGCGAGGGCCGAAGCGATGCTGCGCGGAGAACTCATCGCGCGGACCCTAGTCGTTGCCCGAGCTGTCAGCGCTGGCCTTGCGGCGGCCGCGGCCCCCGCGCCGGCCCCGCCTGCGCGGCTTGGGCGCGGCGCCGTTGGCCGGCCCGCCGCCGCCGAGCGTGCTCTCTGGCACGACTGGCGCGTCGGTCACGTCGGCGCCGTCGACCAGCACGGCTGAGGCGGCGGAACGGCCGACGTCCTCGATCCGCACCAGCGTCTTCTTGCCGACGAGCTTGCCGGCGCCCGCGACCGAGATCACGTAGCCGTCGAACTTGGCCACGGCGTCGTCCTCGGCGTACATGTGCGGCTCCTCGATGGTCACCAGCACCTCGTCGCCCTCGCTGAACGGCAGCGCGCGCTCCTGCGACCTCCTCGTTGGAGCCCTCGAGCACCACCGAGAAGTGGTCGACGGGCACGCCCTCGGAGCCCTCGAAGTGGAAGAACTTGCCGGTCTCCTCCTCGATCTCCAGGAGCGGGCGGCCAGGACCGCCGGCCACCAGCTCGGCCACCCGCGAGTGGATCCGGATCAGGAACGCCTCGGTGTCCGGGCGCTCGGCCGCCAGGTCGCGCAGGCGGCGCTCCACGTCCAGCGCCACGGTCTCCTCGGACAGCACCACGCCCTCGCCCTCGCAGGTGGGGCAGGTCTTGGTCAGGATCTCGCGCACGCCCTCGGTCACGTTCTGGCGCGTCATCTCCACCAGCCCCAGCGGCGAGATCTCCACCACGTAGGTCTTGGTGCGGTCCTCGTCCAGCGCCTTGCGCAGCACCTTGAGCACGGCGTCGCGGTTCTTGGCGCGGCTCATGTCGATGAAGTCGATGACGATGATCCCGCCGATGTCGCGCAGGCGCAGCTGGCGCACGCACCTCCTCGGCCGCCTCGAGGTTGGTCTTGGTGATCGTGTCCTCGAGCCGTGCGCCCTTGCCACGGCCGGTGAACGAGCCGGAGTTGATGTCGATGACCGTCATCGCCTCGGCGTAGTCGATGATCAGGTAGCCGCCCGAGGGCAGGTCCACGCGCTTGTGCAGCGTGGAGCGGATCTCGCGGTCGATGCCGTAGCGCTCGAACAGCGACGGCCTTGGCTCCTGGTAGAGCTCGAGGCGCTCGAGCAGCTCCGGCGCGGTGCGCGATGAAGAACGACTGCAGCCGCTGGTGCTGGCCGGGGTCGTCCACGATCGCGCGCTCGAACTGCTTCGAGAAGATGTCGCGCACGACCCGGACCGACAGGTCGGCCTCCTGGAAGACCATCGCCGGGGCGGTGGCCTCCTCGGAGCGCTGGGTCAGCACGTCGTGCAGCTTGTGCAGGTACTTGATCTCGCGCTCGAAGTCGGCCCGCTTGGCGCCCTGGGCGGCGGTGCGGATGATGGCGCCGCCCTCGCCGAGCTCGAGGCCCTTGGACTGCCTTGCGCAGGCGCTCGCGCTCCTTGTCGTCCAAGCGGCGCGAGACGCCGATGCCCTCGCCCTGGGGCACGTAGACCAGGTATCGGCCGGCGATCGAGAGCTGCATCGACAGGCGCGGGCCCTTGGTCTTGAGCGGGTCCTTGATGGCCTGCACCAGGATCTCCTGGCCGGGCTTGAGCAGCTCGGAGATGCGCTTTCCCTTGCCGCCGGTGCGCCCGCGCCGGGCCACCTCGACGCCGGGGATGACCACGTCGTCGGCGTGCAGGAAGCCGTTCTTCTCCAGGCCGATGTCCACGAACGCGGCCTCGAGGCCGGGCAGGACGTTGTCGACCTTGCCCTTGTAGATGTTCCCGACGATCGAGCGCGAGCCGCGACGCTCGATGTACAGCTCGCCTACGCGCCAGTCGGGATTGTCGCCCGAGCCCTTGTTGCTCGAGCGGTTCTTGCTGTTGTTGCCAACCTCAGCGGAGGGAGTGCCCTCGGCCTCGAGGATCGCGACACGGGTTTCGCCACGGTCGGCCGTGACGAGTACTTGCTTTCTCAAAGGGTCCTCTCATAAAGCTCATAGAGCTATGTCGCGGCCCTTGGCGAAAGCCGTCTCGCGCGCTTGCGCGTGGATCGACTGAAGAAGGCCAAGGGCCAGGAAGGTGACTAGTACCGACGAGCCGCCGTAACTGAGCAGCGGCAGGGTCACTCCGGTGATGGGCATGATCCCGATGGCCATGCCCACGTTGATGAAGAGCTGATGCATGAACATTGCGGTTATCCCTGCGGCGATCAAAGTCCCGTACAGGTTCTTCGACATCGTCAGGATTCGCAGGCATCTCCAGATCAGTAAGGCGTATAGGGACAAGATTAGTGCCGCCCCCATGAAACCGAACTCCTCGCCCACCACACTGAAGATGAAGTCGGTGTGGTGCTCGGGTAGGAAGTCCAGCCTGGTCTGCGTCGCCTGGTCGCCACGCCCGGTCTTGCCACCGGCGCCGACGGCCACCAGCGACTGCTGCTGCTGGTAGCCCTCCTCCGCCGGGTTCTCGGCCGGGTTGACGAAGGCCGTGAGGCGGTCCATCTGGTACGGCTTGAGCACCTCGACCCCCATCGCCGGCGCCGCCACCAGGACGATCGCGATGGCGGTGGCGGCCAGGGTGCCCAGCGCCGCGAAATGCGTCCACTTCGTGCCCGCCACGAACAGCACGGCGAGCACGATGCTGATGTACACGAGGCCCGACCCGAGGTCGGGCTGGGCGATGACGAGCATCGCCGGGACCAGTGCCAGCAGCATGATCCTGCTGGTGGTCTCGCGGTCTCCGAGCCTGCGCATGCGGTCGACCACGAAGGCCGACAGCGTGACGATGAGCAGGATCTTGCCCAGCTCGGAGGTCTGGATCTCGAAGAAGGGAAGCTGGATCGCGCGCTTGGAGCCGCGCGTGACGCCGCCGAAGGCGTAGACGACCACGATCAGGCCGATCAGCACGCCGTAGAGGCCGACCTTCCACTCGCGCAGGCGCGAGTAGTCGAAGCGCGAGAGCGCCAGCATCAGGACGATGCCGACGCCCGCGTAGAGCGCCTGGCGGAAGACGAAGAAGTTCGGATCGCCGGGGATGTCGGCCTTGGTGGCGGTGGACGAGCGTGTAGAGGCTGCAGGCCACCAGGCCGAGGGTGGCCAGCAGCAGCGCCGGGTCCAGGCCGCCCAGGATCCGGCCCGCGTCCGGACGCGCGTCGCCGAAACCCTTCACGGAGGTGCCGTAGGGGGCGGAGTGCATCAGTGCGCCAGCCTAGTGGTCCCGGGGGCCATCAGTTCGGTGCGCTCCCGCCCTGAACCGGGCCCGCTTCCTTGACCCCGAACAGCTGCCCGAGGATCTTGCGCGCCGCCGGTGCGGCGGTCTCGGCGCCGAAGCCGCCCTGCTCGAAGGTCACGGCGACCACGTACTTGGGGTCGGGGTAGGGCGCCAGCGCCACGTACCACGACTGGTCGGCCCGCCCGGCGCCCTTCTCGGCCGTGCCGGTCTTGCCGGCCACGGGGATCTTGAAGCCCTTGAACACGGATGCCGAGGTGCCGCCGGGCTCGCTGGCCGCGCTGCGCAGGCCGTCCATGATCGCCTGGCGGAACTCGGGCTTGATGTCGAGCTTGCGCGCGGGCGGAGCCTCCAGCTCCTGCAGCGGGCGCCCGGTGGAGTCCTCGATGCGCTGGCCCAGCCGCGGCTTGACCACGCGCCCGCCGTTGGCGATCGTCGCGTAGGCCACCGCCATCTGCAGCGGATCGGCCTGGAGGTCGCCCTGGCCGACCGACAGGTTGATGTTGTCGCCCACGCTCCAGGGGCGGTCCAGGAAACCGCACTTGCCCAGGGAGATCTGGACCGGCGTCGGCTTCTCACGCGCCTTGCAGCGCTGGAAGGATGCGAACCCTTCGTTGCGGTACTTGGGGGTGGGGATCAGCCCGGGCGCCTCGCCGGGCAGGTCGATGCCCGTGCGGTGGCCCAGCCCGAGCTTGCGCGCCCACTTCTGGATCAGGAGCCCGTCGCCCTTGCCGTTGGCCTCCTGGCCCAGGCGGTAGAAGAAGACGTCGCTGGACACCGACAGCGCCTTGCGCAGCGCCACCGGGCCGTTCACTGCGTCGCCGGCGTTCTTGAACACCTGGCTGCCGACCTTCAGCGAGCCGCCGTCGTACTGCACGGTGTCGGGGGTGATCAGGCCGCCCTCCAGCGCCGCGGTGGCGGTGATCAGCTTGAAGGTGGAGCCGGTGGGATAGCCGGCCGGAGGTGGCGCGGTTGGTCAGCGGCTCGCCGCTCTCCTTCGAGGTCAGGCGCTTGAACGCCGACTGGGGCAGCACCTTCGAGAACTGGTTGGGGTCGAACGAGGGCGAGCTGCCCAGCGCCAGCACCTGGCCGTCGCGCACGTTCATGACGGCGAAGGCGCCGCGGGCGCCGCCAAGCGCGTCCTGGCCCGCCTGCTGCACGCCGAGGTCCAGCGACAGGCGCAGCTGGCGGCCCTGCTCGGGCCGGCGGTTGCGAAGCTGACCGCGCAGGTTGCCCAGCGCGTCCACCTGCACGCGGCTGGCGCCGTTGCGCCCGCGCAGGAAGCGGTCGTACTGCGACTCGATGCCCGACTGGCCGACCCGGTCGCCGAGTCCGACGCCGCGGTAGCGCTGCTTGTCGTCCAGCTGCTCCTTGGTGGCCTCGCGGACGAAGCCGAACAGCTGCGCGCCCACCTGGCTGGTGCGGGTACTCGCGCAGGAACTCCTGCTCGACGGTCACGCCCGGGAAGTCCTCCTGGTTCTCGAACAGGAAGTAGACCGTCTTCTGCGGCACGTCCTGCTTGATCGTGGCCGGCGAGTAGGGCAGCGCCTTGAGCTGGCGGTCCACCCGGCGCTCGATCCGCGGGCGCGGACAGGTTCGAGCACCCGGCCGAGGCGCCGGTAGACGTCGCGGCGCTCTGGCCGCTCGTCGGGCAGGGTCTTCGGCGTCACGCGCACGGCCAGGCCGGTGCGGTTGTTCACCAGCACCTTGCCGTTGCGGTCCACGATCTCGCCGCGCGGCGCCTGCACCTTGATCTCGCGCACGCGGTTGTCGTTGGCCTCGGCGCGGTACTTGTCGCCGGACAGCACCTGCAGGTACCAGAGACGGAAGAACATGACCCCGAAGGCCACAAGCGCGATGCCGCCCACCACGGCCACGCGCAGCGCCAGCTGTGGCGTCAGCGAGGGCCGGCGGCCGTCGTCGTCCATGTACATCAGCGGGCATAGATCTCCAGCCCGCGCAGGCCGATCGGGCCCGCCTCGCGCGGGCCGCGCCGGCGGCGGCGCATGTCGAGCGGGTCGACGGCCAGCGACGGACGCAGAACGCGCCGGCAGATCCAGAACACCGGCAGCGAGATCACGGCGTTCAGCGCGACCGTGACCAGCATCTCGCGGAACACGAGCGCGCTCACGGAGGCGCCGACGTCGAGCATGAACGAGACGGCGGCGAAGGCCAGCTCGAAGCCGAGCGTGGCCAGCGCGCCCACCGGCGATCGGCATCAGCCCGTGGGCCGGGTCGCGCACCTCGCGGTAGCGCCCGACGCCGTAGCCGACCGCGGTCAGCACCAGCGAGGACACGCCCATCGTGCCGCCCACGGCCAGGTCCAGCAGGAAGCCGGTGGCAAAGCCCATGGCCGCGCCGGACAGGCTGCCGGCGTAGATGGCCACCGCGGCCACGACCAGCGGGATCAGGTCGGGCGTGGCGTCGAAGAAGCGCATCGGGCCGAGGCCCGCCAGCTGCAGGATCACGGCGGCCAGGGCGATGCCGCCGGCGCGGACGAAGGCTCCGGGCGTGGCCCTCACGGCGCCGCCACCCCGGCCTGCTCGGTGGGCTGGCTGCCGCGCGCGGTCAGCACCTGCACGAAGTCGATGCGGCGCAGGTCGGCGAACGGGCTTGCATGTGCACGCGCTGGTAGAGCTCGACCTCGTCCAGGTCGACCCGGGTCACCCGGCCGATCGGGATGCCGCGCGGGAACAGCGACTCGACCTCGGAGGACTTGAAGCCCGAGGTGACCACGGTGGTGCCCTCGGTGACGGGGCGCTTCTTCTGGACGAAGTCCAGCAGCAGGTCGTCGGGCTTGCCCACCTCGGGCTTGACGATGCCGTTGGCCCCGTTGGGCATGACCTGGGCCGACACCGCGCTGGTGCCGTCGGTGATCAGCGAGACGTCGGCGGTGCCGCCGGTCACGCGGCTGACCTTGCCCGCCAGCCCGCCGGCGGCGATCACCGGCTGGTTCTTCTTGATGCCGTCGTTCGAGCCGCTTGTCGATCTTCACCGACGAGTACCAGACGGTGGGCGAGCGGGCGATCACCCGCGCCGCCACCGGGCGGGTGGCCTGCGGGGTAGCCGGTTGCGCGCGAGAGCTTGACCAGGCCGCGCAGCTGCGCCGCGTCGCGCTCGGCGGTGACCGAGCGGCCGAGCTGCTTGCGCAGGCCCTCGACCTCGGCGCTTCAGGCTCTTGTTCTCGTCCTTGGCGTCGAAGCTGTCGCCGAACCAGCCGAACAGGTCGCGGAACGGCTTGAGCGCCTTGCCGGCGCCCGTCTCCAGCGGCGCGAAGGCCTCCTGGGCGCCGCGCTGGAGCGCGCCGAAGAGGCCGCCGCCGGACTCGCCGAACGAGGCGGTGAGCATGACCATGGAGAGCACGACGAAGATCGCCAGGGCCGCCCTTCTCCTGCGGACCACTTTGCTGTCGAACATTCAGTGCCGCCTCTCGCGGCGCCGGGCTTAACGGCGCCGGCTGTTTCGGGAATTCTTGTTGGCGCGGTGAATGGCCTCGAACTCCTCGAGGCTGCGGCCCGACCCGACTGCGACGCACGTGAGCGGGGACTCCGCCAGGTGGGCGGGCATCTGCGTCTCCTCGCGCAGGCGCTCGTCCAGGCCCTGGAGAAGGGCTCCACCGCCCGCCAGCATGATGCCCCGGTCCATGATGTCCGAGGCCAGCTCCGGCGGTGTGCGGTCCAGGGTCTCCTTGACGGCGTCGATGATGGCCTGGAGCGGCTCCTCCAGCGCCAGGCGCACCTCTTCGCTGGTCAGCACGACGGTCTTCGGCAGCCCGGACACCAGGTCGCGGCCGCGGATCTCGGCCTGCATCTCCTCGCCGAGCGGGATTGGCCGAGCCGATCTCCAGCTTGACCTCCTCCGCCGTCTGCTGACCGATCATCAGCTTGTACTCGCGCTTGACGTAGTTGATGATCGCCTCGTCCAGCTCGTCGCCGCCGATGCGGATCGACTGGGACACCACGATGCCGCCGAGCGAGATCACCGCAACCTCGCTGGTGCCACCGCCGATGTCCACCACCATGTTGCCGGTGGGCTCGCCGACCGGAAGGCCGGCGCCGATGGCGGCAGCCATCGGCTCCTCGATCAGGTAGGCCGTGCGGGCGCCGGCCGACAGGCAGGCCTCCTCGACGGCGCGCTTCTCGACCCCGGTGACCCCCGACGGGACGCACACCACCACGCGCGGGTGCGCCCAGCGGTTCTGGTGCACCTTCTGGATGAAGTGGCGCAGCATCTGCTCGGTCACGTCGAAGTCGGCGATCACGCCGTCCTTGAGCGGCCGGATGGCCTGGATCGTGCCGGGCGTGCGGCCCAGCATCCGCTTGGCCTCGATGCCGACGGCGTGGACCTCGGCGGTGCGCGAGTCGATGGCCACCACCGACGGCTCGGACAGCACGATGCCGCGGCCACGGACGTAGACCAGCGTGTTCGCCGTGCCGAGGTCGACGGCCATGTCTCGGCCGCCCATGCCTGTGAGGTAAGAGAAGAAGCCCATGAATGGAGGTACTACAGAGCGCCCGCGGCCTATTCCCGCCGAGCGCGCCTGAAGGACGCCAGTGTAGCGGCAATCCGCGCCGTCAAGGACGCTTTGCAAGGCGTCCGCGATCCGGCTCGGACGCTGGTACGCGCCCGTCCGCCGTGGCCCGGTGGCCTAGCCGATCAGGTCCGGCGCAAGCCCCAGCAGCGCCGCCACCGGAAGCCCCACCACGCACGTGTAATCGCCCTCCACGCGCGCCACCAGCGCCGCGCCGCGGCCCTGGATGGCGTAGCCGCCGGCGCGTCCCTGCCACTCCCCGGTGCCCAGGTACCAGTCGATCTCGCGGTCGCTGAGCGCCCTGAAGGTCACCTGCGCACAGTCCACGGCCGTGCGCTCGCTGCCGTCCTCGACCAGCGCCACGGCCGACCAGACGGCGTGCACGCCGCCCGCCAGGCGTCGCAAGAACGCCCGCGCCTGCGCCTCGTCAGCGGGCTTGCCCAGCACGTCGGCGCCCACCGCCACTGCGGTGTCGGAGCCCAGGACCCGGCGGCCGGGCACCGCGCGCGCCTTCAGCAGCGCGTTGTGCTCGACCAACCCGCCCGGCTCGCCCGAATCCAGCTCGTCGACCTCGGCCGCCTGGACGCTGAACTCGACGCCCAGTTGCTCCAGGATCGCCCTGCGCTGGGGCGAGGCCGAGGCCAGCACCAGCACGCGGCTAGGACAGCTCGGGGAAGAAGATGCCCGCCTCGCGGGCGGCCGAATCGTCGGAGTCCGAGCCGTGCACCAGGTTCGTCTGGACCTCCAGGCCGAAGTCGCCGCGGATCGATCCGGGCGCCGCCTCGATCGGGTTGGTCGCGCCGATGACCTGGCGGGCGGCCTTCACGGCCTCGTGGCCCTCGAGCACCGCGGCCACGAGCGGGCCGCCGGTGATGAAGTCGACCAGGTCGCCGAAGAAGGGCTTGTCCTTGTGCTCGGCGTAGTGCTCCTCGGCCTGGGGGCGCTGCACGGTCATCTGCTTGAGGGCGACGATCGTCAGCCCCTTGCGCTCGAAGCGCGCCAGGATCTCGCCCGTCAGGCTGCGCTCGAAGGCGTCCGGCTTGACCAGGATCAGGGTCCTTGCCATGGGTGCTTCCTTTCGTTCGGAGGTTCGATGCTCAGGAACGCGCTGGGCGCGTCGGGCGCTCGTGCTGGGACTGGCCGTCCGCGGGGCGCTCGGGCGGCGGGCGCTCGGATGGCTGGCGGGCAGACGGGCGCTCCGCTGCCGGGCGTGGCTGTTCCGCCGGGCGCTCGGCCGCCGGGCGGCTCTGGCGCTGGGGGGCCGCCTCCTGGCGCTGGGGGGCCGCCTCACGGCGCTGGCCGTCCTCGCGCGGGGGCCGCTGCTTGGCGACGCGGCGGGGCGGCGACTCGGCACCGGCCGCCTGGGCGGGCGACTCGCCGGTGGCGGGAGCCGGGCGCTCGCGGCGCGGGCGCCGTTCACGGCGCGGCTGTGGCTGGGCGGGAGCGCCCACCTCGGCCTCGCAGTAGGGGCACACCTTCCAGCGCGGGTCCAGCGGCTTGCCGCACGTGTTGCACGGCTCCTTCAGCCTGTGCATGCAGCTCGGGCAGACCAGGAACGACTTCTCGATCTCGTAGTTGCAGTAAGGACAGGAATGGTGCTCGACGCCGGCCAGGCGCGCTTCCGCAGCCGCGATCTCGAGCTCGCGCTCGCGCACGTCCTCCAGGTACTCGGGCGGACGCACGATCAAGTAGACGATCGTGCCCACGAACGGGAATAGCGACGCGGCCGTGGCGCAGGCCACGAGCATCGGGTCCTCGATCCGGCGACTGGCGTCCGCGTAGGTCCACCAGACCAGCGCGAAGTACATGACGACCAGGAACAGCAGCAGCAGGTTGACCGCGAGGTTCAACCCGTCGTTCGTGATGCCGAAGACGGCGAGGGGGGCCATTGAGCGTGCAGAGTCTAGCGTCGGCCGGGGCGGCAACAGCACAGTGGGTGCGGCGCTGCCGCGAGCATGATCACAGGAACAGGTTGCCCAGCAGGTAGCCGATCCCGAAGAACACCAGGATCACGGCGGCGACGACGAGCGCCACGAGGCCGATCATCACACCGAAGCTTGGTCCGTCACCGCCGTCCATTCGCTCGAAAGATGCCATGGGTCGGCGCTCGGCGCTAGATCGTCGAGGCGCGGGCGGCGGACTCGGGTCGAACCAGGTCCGCGATCAGGTAGATCGACCCGGTGACCACGACGGCGCCGTCCGGGCCGGCCAATCGCTCGGCCTCCCGCACCGCCGCGCGCGGATCCGGAACGGTGCGTGCACCGCACGGTGACTGACCCCCTGTGGTGCGGGTGGTCAGCGACTCCAGCGTGCCCGGCGACAGCGCGCGCGGGTTCGAGCAGCGCGTGAACACGACCTGGTCGAACTGCGGCAACAGCGCCTGCAGCATGGCGGCAGCGTCCTTGTCCTCGAGCACGCTGGCCACCAGCACCCGCGGACGCCGGGCCCCCAGGACCTCCGGCAGCGCCTGGGCCAGCGCCTCGGCCCCGGCGGGGTTGTGGGCGCCGTCGTGCAGTACCAGCGGCCGCTCCGAGACCGGGTCCAGCCGTCCCGGGATGCGCGTCGACGCGGCCGCGTCGGCGACGGCGCCGGGGTCCAGCGCACGGCCCAGGAAGGCCTCGGCGGCGGCACAGGCCAGCGCGAAGTTCTGGCGCTGAAACGCTCCCGCGGCGCGCAGCGGCACGTCGGCGAGCTGGGGCGATTCGATCCAGCGGGCGTGCCGCTCGGCGGCCACCCGCTCGGCCACCGCCCGCGCCGGAGGGGCCAGCGGCCCGGTCACCAGCGCGGAGTGGTCGCGCACCACCGCAAGCTTCTCCTCGGCGATGTCGGCGATCGTAGGCCCGAGCCAGCGCGTGTGCTCCAGTCCCACGCCGGTCAGCACGGCGACCTTCGACGGGATCACGTTGGTGGCGTCGTAGCGCCCTCCCAGTCCCGCCTCGATCACCGCCACCTCGACCTTGCGGGTGGCCAGCTCGTGGTACGCGGCGGCCGTCAGCGCCTCGAACTGGGTCACGGCGTCGCCGTTCTCGGGCTGTGCCCGCTCGACGATCTCGACCGCCTTGGCCGAGCGCTCCACCGCCGCCGCGAAGCGCTCGCCGGCGATCGGCTGCTCGCCCACCTCGATCCGCTCGCGAAAGGAGGCCAGGTGCGGCGAGGTATAGCTGCCGGTGCGCAGGCCGTGGCGCTCGAGCACCGCCGCGGTGAAGCGCACGGTGGACGACTTGCCGTTCGAGCCGACCACGTGCACCGAGGCGAAGCGGCGCTGGGGCATGCCCAGCGTCGTGGTCAGCCGGTGCATGCGCTCCAGGCCGAAGCGCATGCCGAACAGCTCAAGGCCCAGCAGGTACCGCTCGGCCCGGGCCGCGCTCCAGGAGGTCATCAGAGCCGTTCCAGCGCCGCCGTGTACTCGGCCAGCTTGCCGCGCTCGCCGTCCACGACGTCCGCGGGCGCGCGCTCCACGAACTTCGCGTTGCCGAGCTTCTTGTCCAGGCGTGCGATCTCGCCGCGCAGGCGCTCGCGCTCCCCCTCGATGCGCCGCCCGGCCTCGGCCGCGTCGAAGTCCGGGCCGCCAAGCAGCGCGACGCTGCCGCCGGCCACGGGGACGGTGGCGGCCACGTCGCCATCCGCCTCCAGATCGAGCCGTGCCAGCCGGGCCACCTGGCCGGCCAGCGGGATCAGCGAATCCGCCTCCAGCCGCGCGGGCAGCACGGCCGAGGGCTTGACACCGGCCAGGTCGCGGTAGCGGCGCAGGCCGGTGATGGCGGTGATCGCGGCCCCGAGCTCGCGCTCGGCCTCCGCGTCGAAGCGCGCTGGGTCGGCTACGGGCCACGGAGCAACGGTGAGCAGACCGCGCTCACCGGGCAGGAACGACCAGATCTCCTCGGTCACGTGCGGCATCAGCGGGTGCAGCAGCCGCAGCGTCCGGTCCAGGCAGAACAGCAGCGTCGCCGAGACCGCGTTGCGATCGCCGTCGGCCTGCAGCCGCGACTTGGCCATCTCCAGGTACCAGTCGCACAGCTCCGACCAGAAGAAGTCGTAGAGCTCCAGGGCGGCGGTCGACAGCTCGAAGCCCGCCATCAGCTCGTCGGTGCGGGCGGTCACGCGCTCCAGGCGCGACAGGATCCAGCGGTCCTCGACCGTGGCCGCCCGGTCGGGCGAGGGCTCGGCGCCCTCGGGCACGCCCAGCAGGATCAGCCGCGAGGCGTTCCACAGCTTGTTGGCCAGATCCAGCCCCTGGCGCACGCGGTCGGCCGAGAAGCGCACGTCCTGCGTCGAGGCCATGGCCACCAGGCCGAAGCGGACGGCGTCGGCGCCGTGCTCGGCGATCTGGTCGAGCGGGTCGATGCCGGTGCCCAGCGACTTGGACATGCGGCGCCCGTCGGGGGCCATGATCGTGGAGTTGATCGACACGTCCGTGAACGGGACATCGCCGGTGAACTCGATGCCCAGCATGACCATGCGGGCCACCCACAGGAAGATGATGTCCCGGCCCGTGGTGAGCACGTCCGTGGGGTAGAACGCGCGCAGCTGGTCGGTCTGCTCGGGCCAGCCCAGCGTGGCGAACGGCCATAGGCCCGAGGAGAACCAGGTATCCAGCACGTCGGGATCGCGCTCCCAGCCGTCGCCCTCGGGCGCCTCGGCACCCACGTGGATCGCGTCGCCGCGGTACCAGGCCGGAATCCGGTGCCCCCACCACAGCTGGCGCGAGACACACCAGGGCCGGATGTTCTGCAGCCAGTCCAGGTAGACCTGGGTGTGCGGGCGCTCGGGGTGGAAGACAACGCGGCCGTCGCGCACGCACTCGATGGCGGGGCCGGCCAGCCGCTCCATGTCGCAGAACCACTGAAGCGAGATCAGCGGCTCGATCCGCTGCCCCGAGCGGTGCGAGTAGGGCACGTCGTGGGTGTAGGGCTCCGAGCCCGACAGGCAGCCCTCGTTGCGTAGCGCCTCGACGATCGCGCGCCGAGCATCCTCGGGGTCCAGACCTGCGAAGCGCTCCCCGGCCGCGGCGGTCATCAGGCCGTCCTCGCCGATCACCGAGATCTCCTCCAAACCGTGGCGGCGGCCTATGTCGAAGTCGTTGGGGTCGTGCCCGGGGGTGATCTTCAGCGCACCGGTGCCGAAGTCGGTCTTCACGTACTCGTCGGCGATGATCGGCAACGAGCGGCCCACCAGCGGCAGGACGGCGCGCTCGCCGATCAGCCGCGTGTAGCGCTCGTCGTGCGGGTTCACCGCGATGGCCGTGTCGGCCAGCATCGTCTCGGGCCGCACGGTGGCCACGGTCACCGAGCCCGAGCCGGACTCCAGCGGGTAGTCGATCTCGTACAGCGTGTCGGCAACGCTGCGCTGCTCGACCTCGAGGTCGGAGATCGCCGAGCGTGTGCCCGGGTCCCAGTTGACCATGTAGTTGTCGCGGTAGACCAGGCCTTTCTCGTAGAGGCTCACGAACACCGTCTGGACCGCGCGCGCGTACGCCTCGTCCATCGTGAAGCGCTCGTCGGCGTAGTCCAGCGACGCGCCCAGCTTGCGGAACTGCTCGGTGATCTGGCCGCCGTACTCGCTCCGCCACTGCCAGACGCGCTCGATGAAGCCCTCCCGGCCCAGCTCCTCCTTGCTGGTGCCCTCCTGCTCGAGGGCCTGCTCGACCTTGACCTGCGTCGCGATGCCCGCGTGATCGGTTCCGAAGATCCACTTGGCGCGCCTGCCCTGCATGCGCGCCCGGCGGATGAACAGGTCCTGGTAGGTGCCGTTCAGCGCGTGGCCCATGTGCAGCGCGCCGGTCACGTTGGGCGGCGGGACCGCGATCGAGAAGTTCTCCTGTGAGTCGCCCGCGGGCTCGGGGCTGAACACGCCGGCCTGCTCCCAGCGATCGAACACCCGTGACTCCACCTCAGCGGGCGAGTAGCGGGTGCGCTCCTGGAGGTCCTTGAGGCGGTCGTCAGGCACGGCGGGGGAGTCTAGGCGCAGCCCCCTGGCGCCACCGGCGACGCTGGGTTACCTTGAGCTGATGGGGGCGTCCATCGGCATTGCACTGGCGCTGGCGATGCTCATGGCGACCGCGTCGCCGGCCGAGGCGGCCAAGCGCCCGTCGAAGCCCACGTGCGCGAAGAAGGGCTCGAAGACCGTCGCGCGGTCGCGCGACGCACGTGTGTTCACGGCGCCGGCCAAGGACGGCGAGGGCAACTCGGGCAAGGGCCTGTACGGCTGTCTGACGATCAACGGCGTCAAGCGAAAGCTCGCCGTGAGCGGCGACGAGGACCTCTACTCGAGCAGTTCGTTCGACCACGTCCGGCTGGCCGCCCACTACGTGGCGTGGAGCCAGAGCTCCACCGACGTCAGCTGCAAGGCCGACTGCCCACCGGGTTACGTGCCCACGCGCTACACGGTCCGGCGCTACGACCTGCGCCGCCGCCGGCTGCGGTCGCTGCCAGCAGACGCCCCGTCGGCTGTGGCGGTCACCCAGCGCGGCGGCGTGGCGTGGTTGTCCGCCGACCGCCTCTGGGCCGCCGACCGCGACGGCACGCGTGTGCTGGACACCGGCATGATCGCCGCCTCCTCCCTGGCAGCCGAGATCTCGATCGTCTCCTGGGTGCGCGGTGGCGTCGAGCGTTTCGCGCGCCTTCGCTGAGCGTGGGCTAGAGCGCCGCGCAGAAGTCCACGAACTTGCGCGTGTCGCGCACGGGCGGTCCGTGCCCGAACAGGACCAGCAACGGCTCGAGTTCACCAAGCCGCTTCGCCGAGCGGCGATTCTCCGCCGGATCGGGCGTGAAGAAGTCCTTGGGCAGCCGCAGGCCGCGGATGCCCAGCAGCGGGTCCTGGCTGTTCAGCACGTCGCCCAGGATCAGCGTGCGGTCGGACTCGCGCCACAGCGCCATGTGACCGGCCGAGTGGCCGGGGGTGTCCAGCACCGTGAAGCCGGCCACCTCGTCGCCCTCGTTCAGCGCGCGGTCCACCTTGTGGCCAGGGCCGGTGAACACCTTGTGCATCAGCTGGGAGATCGGGTGGTTGGGCTGGCGCTCGCCGATCAGGTCGGGGTTCTCCGCCGGCGGCACGTCCAGCTCGGGCACCCAGAACGGGACGCCGAACTCCTCACAGACCCGGTGGCTGGCCCCCTGGTGGTCGGGGTGGGCGTGGGTGATCGCGTGGGCCGACAGGTCGCGCCCGCGCAGCTCCTTGAGGATCACCCCGGTGTCCGTCCGGCCGCCGGCGTCCACGAGCACGTCGCCGACCAGATAGGTGTTGATCGCATACGGGATCGGTATCCGCCCGCGCAGCAGCGACACGTCCTCGGCCACCTGCTTCAAGAGGACGCCTCGAGGCGGGCACCCATCTGCTGGGCCAGCGCGATCAGACCCGACAGCGGGCGGACCATGACCACGAGCTGGGTCACCAGGCCGTCGCCGTCCAGCGTCAGGTGGTCAAGGCCGTCGATCTGCTTGTCACCAACCCGCGCGCGGAATACCAGCGCGTGCGTGTCCCGACCCGCGAGCTCGTCGGTGTACTCGAAGTCCTCGAAGACCTCGATCACGTGCGACAGCAGCTCCATGACCTTGTCGCGCCCCTCGTAGGGCGCGAACACGACCGGGGAGCGAAACACCACGTCTGGGTGCAGGGCCGCGCGCATGGCGTCCACGTCGCGGTTCTCGACGGCGGCGCGGAAGGCGTTCATGCGTGGCGCGTACCCGGCCTAGGCCGACGCTGCGGCGTCGGACGAGTCCTCGTCGTCCGCCGCCTCGGTCACCAGCGTGGGCTTCAGGCCCCGGGAGATCGTCTCCTTGGTGACCACGCACTTCTTCACGTCGCGTCGCGAGGGCAGCTCGAACTGCACCTCGAGCAGCGTCTCCTCGAGTATCGATCGCAGCCCGCGCGCACCAGTCTCGCGCTCGATCGCCTTGTCGGCGATGGACGCCAGCGACTCCTCGGCGAACACCAGCTCGATGCCGTCGAACTGGAAAAAGCGCTGGAACTGCTTGACCAGCGCGTTGCGCGGCTCGGTGAGGATCGTGATCAGGTCCTCCTGCGCCAGCTGGTGGATCACGCTGAGCACCGGCAGCCGGCCGATGAACTCGGGGATCAGCCCGTACTCGACCAGATCCTCCGGAAGCACGTCCTCGAACGTCGTGCCCGCGTCCTTGTCGGTGCGAGAGGTCACGTCGGATCCAAAGCCCATGCCCTTGTGCCCCGTGCGACGCTCGATGACCTTGTCCAGCCCGGCGAAGGCGCCGCCGCAGATGAACAGGATGTTCGTGGTGTCGATGGTCAGGAACTCCTGGTGCGGGTGCTTGCGCCCACCCTGCGGCGGGACCGAGGCCACGGTGCCCTCGAGGATCTTCAGCAGCGCCTGCTGGACTCCCTCACCCGACACGTCACGGGTGATCGACGGGTTGTCCGCCTTGCGCGCGATCTTGTCGACCTCGTCGATGTAGATGATCCCCGTCTCGGCCTTCTTGACGTCGAAGTCGGCGGCCTGGATGAGCTTGAGCAGGATGTTCTCCACGTCCTCGCCCACGTAGCCGGCCTCGGTCAGCGCGGTGGCGTCGGCGATGGCGAACGGCACGTTCAGGATCTTGGCCAGCGTCTGGGCCAGCAGCGTCTTGCCGCAGCCCAGTCGGTCCCAGCAGAAGGATGTTGGACTTCTGCAGCTCGAGCTCCTGCTCGGTCTCGGACTGCATCATCTGAACGCGCTTGTAGTGGTTGTAGACGGCCACCGACAGGGCGCGCTTGGCCGGGTCCTGGCCCACTACGTACTCCTGCAGCACCGAGTTGATCTCGATCGGCTTGGGCAGGTTCTCCAGATCGAATGTCGAGGTGCCCGTGAGCTCCTCGTCGATGATCTCGTTGCAGAGGTCGATGCACTCGTCGCAGATGTAGACGCCGGGCCCCGCGATCAGCTTCTTCACCTGCCGCTGCGACTTGCCGCAGAAACTGCACAGAAGCTGTTCGTTGGAGTCGGTAGGTCGCGCCATGGGCGTCTAAGTCTCCCTCGGACGGTCGAGAGTAGCAACGGTCAGGTCAGCCCGACAGGGGGCTGACGGCGCAGTTACAACGACGTCATCGGCGGCAGTCCTTTCCCGGGCGCGCAGTCTCCCGCGCGCCGTGCCTGGGAACGGCACGACGCCCTTCCCAAGCGAACGCTCTTATTCGCCGGCGGGCGCGATCACGCGGTCGATGAGGCCGTAGGTGGTGGCCTCCTCCGCGCTCATGAAGTAGTCGCGCTCGGTGTCCTTGGTGACCTTCTCGAAGTCCTGGCCGGTGTGGTGGGCCAGGATCTTGTCCAGCCGCGTGCGGGTGTCGATGATCTCGCGGGCGTGGATCTCGATGTCCGAGGCCTGGCCCTGGAAGCCGGAGGAGACCTGGTGGATCAGGATCTTCGAGTTGGGCAGGCTCATGCGCTTGCCGTGCGCGCCGCCGCCCAGGAGCAGTGCGCCCATCGACATGGCGATGCCGACGCAGATGGTCTGCACGTCGGGCTTGATGTACTGCATCGTGTCGTAGATCGCGAGGCCCGCGTACACGCTGCCGCCCGGGGAGTTGATGTACAGCGAGATGTCCTTCTCGGGGTCCTCGGCCTGCAGGTGCAGGAGCTGGGCGACGATCAGGTTGGCGATCTCGTCGGTGACCGGGGTGCCGAGGAACACGATGCGCTCGTTCAGCAGACGGGAGTAGATGTCGAAGGAGCGCTCCCCGCGGGAGGTCTGCTCGATGACCATCGGCACTAGTGGGCTCATGGCCGTGAATCTAGCGGTAGCCGCGGCGCGGCCGTTGGCGGCCCTCAGCAGGGCGGCCGGTGCGGGCGCCCATGGCGCGGCCCGCCGGCGTCCTGGCCGCCGTGGTCGAGCGCCGCTTGCACGTCGCCCATCAACAACTCGGCCATGTCGCGGCTGAAGTTCTCCTTGACCACCATCCGCAGCACGTGCACGTCCTCGGCGTTGGGCGGCAGCGTGTACGCCGGCACGATCCAGCCGTTGGAGCGCAGCTGGCCGGCCAGAGCGGTCACGTCGACCGGTTCGTCGCCGGTCGGCGTGACCACCACGACCGGCAGGTAGCGCGCGTCGGTGAGCACCTCGAAGCGGCCCGTGTCCGCCAGCCGCTGTTCGAGGTAGCGCGCGTTGTCCAGCACGTTGTCCATCACGCGCTGGTATCCGTCCCGGCCCAGGCGTAGGAAGTTGTAGTACTGCAGGAGCACCGGGGCGGCCGAGCGCGAGAAGTTCAGGCTGTAGTTGGGCATGTGCCCGCCGAGGTAGGTGATGTCGAACACGAGCTCCTCGGGAATGTCCTCCTTGGCCCGGAACACCACCGTGCCGAGGCCGGGGTAGACCAGCCCGAATTTGTGGTTGGACACGTTGATCGACCGCACCCGCGCGCAGCGGAAGTCCCACTCCAGCTCCGGGTAGGAGAACGGGGCGATGAAGCCGCCGCTGGCCGCGTCGACGTGGATCGGGATGTCGTGGCCATGCTCGGACTCGAACGTGTCGAGCGCCTTCGCGATTCCGGCGATGTCGTCCACCTGGCCGGTGAAGGTCGTGCCCAGCACGCAGCCGACGGCGATCGTGTTCTCGTCCACGCGCGCCTCGACGTCGGCGGCGGTCAGCGTGTACCGGCCGTGCTCCATCGGCGCGATCCGTGCCTCGACCTCGAAGTAGCGCGTGAACTTCTCCCAGCACGTGTGCACGTCGGCGCCGATGACCACGTTGGGCTTGTCGGCGGCCTTGCCGGCGGCGGTGCGCTGCGCGCGCCAGCGCCACTTGTGCGCCAGCAGCGCGAGCATGATCGCCTCGGACGAGCCCTCGGTGGCGGTGCCCACGGCGCCCTCGGGCGCGTGGAAGAGGTCGGCGACGATGCTGACCACGCGCTCATGGATGACCTGGGTCCGCGGGTACTCCTCCTGGTCGATCAGGTTGCGGTTGGCCGCCTGGGCGCCCAGCCGATCGGCCTCCGGCTCCATCCAGGTGGTCACGAACGACGCCAGGTTCAGCGCCGGGTTGCCGTCCAGGTTCAGCTCGTCGCTCACCACGCGGTAGGCGGCGGCCGCGGGCATCGACTGCTCTGGGATCTGGTGCTTTGCGACCTCGTGGCTGAACAGGCGCTCGCCGTAGGTCGTGGACAGCGGCTCTGCTTCCTTGCGCACGCGCTTCATGGACCTACGGTAAACACCAGCGCGGTTGCCCGGCGGAGCCCGGCCCGCTTCGCAAGGGCCCTCAGCTATCGGGCGTCCAGATCTCCTTCTTCTCCGGCTTGTCGTCGTCTGGAGTCCAGATCTCGCTGTCGGCCTCTACCGCGGGGGCTGGCGACGGCCGTGGCGTTCTCCACGATCAGGTCGACCGCCTTGCGCATGGCGATGTCCTCGCGCAGCGCCTCGTCCTGGCCGCGCTTGCGCGCCTTCTCCAGCGAGCGCCGCAGCGCCTTGTCGGAGGGCTCCTTGGCGCCGGGCTCGGCCGCCGCGGACTGGCGCAGGGTGTCCAGGATCTCGTCGTCGTCGACCTCGATGCCCTCGGCCTCGATCACCGCGGCCAGCACGGCCTCGCGGCGCAGCGCGCGCTCGGCGTCGGGCTCGGTCTCGGTGACCAGCTCCTCCTCGGTCTTGTTCACGAACTGCAGGTACTGCTGGGGGTCCAGGCCCTGGTGCTGGAGGCGATGGGCGGTCTGGTGCCACATGTCGTGGGCCTTGGAGTGCACCAGGTCGTGCGGGATGTCGACCTGGGCGTTCTGTGCCGCAGCGTCGACGGCGGCCTCGCGGTAGTCGCGCTCGATGGCCTCCTCCTGGGCCTCGCTCAGGCGCTTGCGCAGGTCATCGCGCAGTTCGTCGAGGGTGTCGAAGCCACCGGCCTCGACCGCAAGGTCGTCGTCCAGTTCGGGCAGCTGCTTTGCCTTGACCTCCTTGACCTGCACGGCGAAAGCGGCGTCCTTGCCGGCCAGGTGCTCGGCCTGGTACTCGTCGGGGAAGGTCACGTTCACCGTGCGCTCCTCGCCCGCCGATGCGCCCTCGAGCTGCTCCTCGAAGCCGGGGACCAGCCGGGACGAGCCCAGCTCGAGCAGGAAGCCGCGCGCGTCGCCGCCCTCGAACGCCTCGCCGTCGACGGTGCCCACGAAGTCGATGACCACGTAGTCGCCCGTCGCGGCCGCCTTCTCGACGGTCTCGAGCGAGGCCAGCGACTCGCGCAGGCGGCCGATCTCGGCCTCGATGTCCTCGTCGGCCACCTCGGGCTCGCGCCGGGGGGCCTCGACGCCCTTGTACTCGCCGAGCTTGGCCTCGGGCCGCACCGCCACCTCGAAGCTGAACATCAGCGGCGAGCCCTTCTCGGGCAGGTCGGACATGTCCAGGTCGGGGCTGCCGACCACTGCCAGGCCGGCGCGACTGCACCGCGGCCTCGTACCACTCGGGCAGCCCGCTGCGGACGGCCTCGTCCAGCACGGCCTCGCGGCCCGACCTGCTGCAGGACCACCTGCGGCGGCACCTTGCCCTTGCGGAATCCGGGCACGCGCATGTCGCGCCCGATCTGGCCGGCGGCGGTGGCCAGCTGGGTCTCCAGGGCCTGCGAATCGACCTCGACCTGCACGCGCACGCGTGAGTTCTCGAGCTCTTCGGTATCGGTCTTGACGGCGCTCATGGCAGACGGCGTGACGATAGCGTCCGGCTGTGCCCCGACCGCCTCAGACCCCGCGCCGCGGCCCCGCCGAGCGCACGCGCTCGTGGCTGGTGTGCGGCCCGCTCGGCCACCTGTGGAGCGCGCTGGCCGACCTGGCCGTGTACGGCCTGCGGTCCGCGATCCGCCGAGCGCGCCTACGATGAGTCCGGTGCTCAACCCGCTGACGCTTCCGCAGGCCGTGATCGACGGGCTGCCATCCTGCCGGCACTGCTCAAGGAGGCGCAGGCCGCCAACCGGACGCTGTCCGAGGCCGTCGAGCGCGCCGACCGCATCAGCGCGCAGGCCGACCTGCTGATCGCCCAGGCCGACATGGTGCAGGAGTCGTTCGTGCGCGCGCACGCGACGCTGGAGCTGATGGTGGAGCGCGGCGACGACCTGCTGTCCACCGCCTCCGACGCCCGCGTGGGCCTGGAGGGCGCACAGGCCGAGCTGGCCCGGGCCAACGACCAGGTGGCGAAGATCATCGAGATGGGCGGCCCGCTGGAGCGCGGCGTCGACCGCCTGGACCGGATCGTGTCGCGGGTACGCCGCGACGAGGGCGGCCAGTGATCCAGGCGCTGGCCGAGCGGGCGGCCGAGCAGCGGCCGCCTGGCCATCGACACCGAGTTCGTGTCCGAGCGCCGCTACCAGGCGCAGCTGTGCCTGGTGCAGGTGGCCGTGCCCGACGACCGAGGGCGAGGACGGCGTGCGCACCGAGGTGCTGGACCCTGATCGCCGACCGAGCTGGACCCCGCGCCGCTGGCAGCGGTGCTGGCCGACCCCGAGGTCGAGGTGATCATGCACGCCGGCCGCCAGGACGTGGCCATCCTGCGGCGGACCTGGGAGACCGACATCACGTCGGTGTTCGACACCCAGGTGGCCGCGGGCTTCCTGGGCTTCGGCAACCAGGAGGGCTACGAGCAGCTGGTGCGGCGGGTGCTCGGCGTCCGCCTGCGCGGCGGCGAGGGGTTCACGCGCTGGGACAAGCGGCCGCTGACCGACAAGCAGATCGCGTACGCAGCCGACGACGCGCGCTGCCTGCTGGCGCTGGGCTCGGCGCTGGAGCGCCAGCTGGCCGAGCGCGGCCGGGTCGCGTGGGCGCGCGAGGAGAGCCGGATCGTTGAGCAGTCGGAGGACGTCCGCACGGCCGAGAAGGCCTACGAGCGGCTCCCGAAGCTGGGCCGCCTGGACCACAACGGGCGCGCGGTGGCCATGCGCCTGGCCGTATGGCGCGACGAGATCGCACGCGAGCTCGACCGCCCGCCCGCGGCGGTGCTCCCCGACCAGGTGCTGGTGGAGCTGGCCAAGCGCACTCCGAAGGACAAGGCCGGGCTGGACAACATCCGCGGGCTGCCCCAGCAGACCCAGCACCGCCGCGGCGCCGAGCTGGTCGAGCAGATCGCCCTCGGGCGCCAGGAGGAGCCACCCGCCGCCACCGCCCTCGCCGCCCAAGCGCGACTCGTCCGAGGCCCCGCTGGTGTCGCTGGCCCAGGCCGTGGTGCGCCAGCGTTCCCGCGAGACCGGGGTGGCCACCGAGCTGATCGCGACCCAGTCCGAGCTGACCGCGCTGGTGGGCGCTGTGCGGCGCGAGCGCGAGGCGAGCGGTGTCCGGGCTCTGGCGGGCTGGCGCCGCGAGCTGGTGGGCCAGGAGCTGTGCGACCTGATCGAGGGCCGGCGCCAGGTGTCGGTCACGCCCGACGGCGAGCTGGCCGATCGAGCCGCGCTAGCGCCTGCGCTTCTTCTTGGGGTACTTGCAGGTCAGCCCCCCGCCGACCCCGACGGTCGATGCCAGGGCATCGTCGAAGGCAGGCGAGAAGCCCAGCCCCATGCGCGTGCGCTTGGAGTTGAACACGATCGCGCCGCCGCCGGGCGGAGCGTTGGGGGGCCGGTTGAGGTTGGTCCACGACCCGCCCGGGCCGGTGACGGTGAAGTCCGCGGGCCCGTCGCCCCCGTATGTCAGGTTGATCGACCGCGAGAGCCTGAAGATGTTCACCCGCAACGTGTAGCCCCCGCTCTTCGCGGTGGCGATGAACTTGAGCAGCGCGCCCTTCTTCGTTGCCTTCTTGCACGCCGCCGTCTTGAACGACACCAGCGTCCCGTCGTTGTTGAGCACCCGCACATCGGCGTTCGCCGCGGCGGGAAGCGAGAGGGCCAGGACGGCGAGGCTGAGGGTGACGGCGCGTTTCATGGCGCCACCATATGCCCGTTTTGGGGGTTCCGCAAGACCCCTGAGAGGGTACAATCGATACCCTGATCTTTGGGCACGGACCGCGAGAAAACTGCATACTGGCGCCATGCTCGCGAACACGAAACTCCTCGCCACAGCCCTCGCCCTAGCTACCGCGGGATTCGCGGCCCTGGCCGGCCCCGCCAGCGCAGCGAAGACCAAGACGACCGTCTCGATCCAGACCGAGCAGGACGGGGTCTCCGGCTTCGTGCGCTCGGGCAAGACCAGCTGCCACGCCGGCCGCAAGGTCACGATCTACCGCAAGGTCCGCGGCCCGGACAAGCGATCCGGCAGCGACATCGCCCAGCCCAACCAGGACGGCTCGCAGTACAAGGTCAGCCTGACCCGCGCGGGCAAGTACTACGCGGTGGTCAAGGCCACCAGCAAATGCAAGGCGGCCCGGAGCAAGCTTGTGTCGTTCGCACCGGGCGAGGAGCTCTAGCGCCGGTCGCGGCCGCGCTTGA
This sequence comes from uncultured Solirubrobacterales bacterium, assembly GCA_963750365.1. Taxonomy (GTDB): domain Bacteria; phylum Actinomycetota; class Thermoleophilia; order Solirubrobacterales; family Thermoleophilaceae; genus JAAYBF01. Next base: position 563,651 of record CAVVQE010000002.1, on the reverse strand, counting down.
CCGCGTACATCGCCGCGTCGGCCTTGCCGAGCAGTTCCTCCAGATCTGCTGATGCGTCCGCGGGACAGCCCGCGTGGCCGGCGCTCACCGAGACCTCGTAGGGGCGGTCCGCCGACGAGTTGCGTCGGCCGATCGCCTGTTCCAGGCGCACAACGGCCTCCTGCGCTCCCGACGCCGCCGTGCCGGTGAGCAGCACGCAGAACTCGTCGCCGCCCAGCCGGGCGATCACATCGGAGTCGCGGAAGGTGGCCTCCAGCAGCTCGGCCACGTCGCGGAGCAGCCGGTCGCCCTGGTGGTGCCCGAGCTCGTCGTTGACCGGTTTCAGCCCGTCCACGTCGATGAACAGGACTTCGACGGGGAAGCGCAGCCTGTCCGCCACCGACAGCACCTGGCGCCCGAGCGCCTCCAGCCCCCGGCGGTTTGCCAGGCCGGTCAGGCTGTCGGTGATGGCCAGGGACAGCGCTGCGATCTCCTGCTCGGCCATCTTCGCCAGGTCACCCAGCGCCTGCAGGTCATCCTCGGAGAGGTCGCGCGGGCGGTTGTCGATGGCACACAGCGTGCCGATCGGCGCACCGTCTGGAGCGTGGATCGGCGCCCCGGCGTAGGCGCGGATGCTGGGGGCGTCGAGCACCAGCGGGTTCTGGGCGAAGCGCTGGTCGCGGAGGGCATCAGGCACGTACAGCGGCCCGTCCTGGGCCACCGCATGGGCACAGAAGGACTGCGAGCGCGGGGTCTCCGGGTCGGGCAGGCCCTGGCGGGACTTGAACCACTGGCGGTCGGAATCCACCAGGGTGATGGCGGACATGGGCACGTCCATGATCCGCTGGACCAGCCGCGTGATGCGGTCGAAGCGCTCCTCGGCCTCGCTGTCCAGGATCGCCAGGCTGCGCAACGAGTCCAGACGCTGCTCGTCATCCGCCGGGATCGGAGGGTGGGTGAAGCTCAAGACGCGCGTTTGCCGGCCATTTGCGGGCAAAGCGTACCGGCCAAGGTCACGGCAGCCGGCCGCCCAGCCGCACCGCTGCGGCCGCTGCGCCCAGCAGCAGGAGCGCCCCCACGCCGGCGAAGCCGGCCGTCATCTCGCGCTTTTGCTGCTTCTGACCGATCTTCGAGCCGAGCTTCGCGTAGACCTTGTCCAGCTGGTCGGCCTCGGTGGCGGCGAAGGCCTGGCCGCCCGAGACCTCGGACATACGTTTCAGGGTCTCGGGGTCCGGCGGAACCGGCAGCAGTTCGCCGTTGGGGCCCTCGACCACCGCGCTCTCGGTGCCGAGCGCCACGGTGAACACCGGCACGCCGCGCTGACCGGCCTCGCGCGCCACGGCCACGGGGTCGCGACCGATGGTGGACTCTCCGTCGGAGAGCAGCAGGATGGCCGCCGGCTCGCGCTTGCCGTCCTTGCCGCGCTCGCGATCGAGCGAGTCCAGGGCCGCCTGCAGCCCCTCCCCCGTGGCCGTGCCGCCGTCGGCCACCAGGCCATCGAGCACCGAGCGGGCCTCGTTGCGGTCCTCCGACGGGCTCTCCACGATCTGCGGCGTGTCGGAGAAGGTCACCGACCCGATTCGCAGCTGGGCTGGCGCTTGGTCCAGGAACCGCTCGCCGGCTTTGCGCGCCGCCTCCAGCCGGCTTGGCTCCACGTCGTCGGCCTTCATGGACCTCGAGACGTCGGTCACGAGCGTGACCGACGCACGCTCCACGGGCACGCCGACGCTGCGCTGGGGCTTGGCCAGCGCCAGCGACAGCGCCGCCAGCGCCGCCAGGAACAGGCCGACTGGCAGGTGGCGCCGCACGCGCCCTACGTTCGGCACCACACCGGCCAGCGTGCTCACGCCGGTGAAGCGGATCGCGTGACGGCGCTGGCGGTGGCGCATCAGCCGCTGCAGGGCGAGCGCCGCCGGCACGACCGCCAGCGCCAGGAGGAACAGCGGGCTCGCGAAGCTCATCGGCGCACACCGTGGTGGTCGCCGGCGTGCAGCTCGCGACCCAGGTCGCGCAGCCACGGACGATCGGTGCGCAGGACCACGTGGCGGGCGCCGGCGCGGCGCAGGTCGCCGGCCACCAGCTCACGCTCACGGCGCTCGGATGCCTCGTAGCGTTCGCGCAACCGACGGTCGGAGCTGTCCACGCGCACGATGGCGCCCGGTCTCGGGATCCACCAGGGACAGGTGGCCGATATCGGGCAGGGCGCTCTCGCGCGGGTCACGGACCTCGATCGCGAGGACCGAGTGGCGGTGGCCCAGCGAGGCGATCGCCCGCCGCCAGCTGCGCGGGCCGCGGAAGTCTGAGATCACGCAGACCAGCCCGGCGCGGCTGGCCAGGCGCCCGGTTCGGGCAAGGGCCTCGGCCAGCGCGTTCTCGCCGCCGCCGCCGTCCGCTCCGACGCCCTCGCCAAGCACGCGGGCCAGGGCCACGTAGCCGGTGCGCCCGCCGCGCGGGGGCAGCCGCCGGTCGTGGTCGGTGCCGCAGGTGACTATGCCCAGCCGCCCGCCGCGGCGGGTGGCGATGCGCCCCACCACCTGGGCGGCGCCCTCCGCCACGTCCGATTTCAGCCGCTCGGCGGTTCCGAAGGCCATCGACGCCGACAGGTCCAGCACCATCCAGGTGGTCAGCTGGCGCTCGGGTACCTGCAGGCGCACGTGCGGCACGCCGGTGCGGGCGGTGGCGGCGGGGTCAAGGCGCCGCACGTCGTCGCCGGCCTGGTAGGGGCGCAGCTGGGCGATCTCGGTGCCCTGCCCCACGCCCGGAGCGGGCCGGTCGCCCGACAGCGGCGAGCTGGCGCGGCGCGCCATCTCCAGCTCCAGCGGACCCAGCACCGCCCCTGGCATCGGGCCCGGGCCCTGGCTGCCAGGCGGTCGCGTCGGACCGGGATGTGGTGCGCGGCGCCGCGTCAAGCCGCCGACGCCTCCCGCGTCTCCTCGGGAGGCTCGGCCTCGGCGCCGGGCTCGGGAATCGCGTCCAGCACCCGCTCCAGGATGTCGTCGGCGTCGACGCCGTCGCTGAGGGCGTCGTAGCTGAGCACCAGCCGGTGCCGGAGCACGTCGGGCGCAAGGTCGCGCACGTCGGAGGCCAGCACGTAGCGCCGGCCGCGCAGCAGCGCCAGCGCCTGGGCCGACTGCACCATCGAGATCGGCCCGCGCGGGCTGGCGCCGTAGTCCACCAGGTGCATCAGGTCGTCCAGGCCGAAGCGGTCGGGGCGGCGGGTGGCGTCGGCCAGCTCCACGGCGTGGTCGACCACCTCGCGGTCGACGTAGATCTGGCGGACCGCCTCACGGAAGGACAGCAGCTGCTCCATCGACAGACGCTGCTCGACCTCGGCCGGCAGCGCCGATCACCCGCTCCACCACGGTGGCCTCCTCGGTGGGCGTCGGGTAGTCCACGACCACCTTCATCAGGAACCGGTCCACCTGGGCCTCGGGCAGCGGGTAGGTGCCCTCGGACTCGATCGGGTTCTGGGTGGCCAGCACCAGGAACGGGCTGGGCACGCGGAAGCTCTGGCCGCCGATCGTGACCTGGCCCTCCTGCATGACCTCGAGCAGCGCCGACTGGACCTTCGCGGGCGCGCGGTTGATCTCGTCGGCCAGCAGCAGGTTGCCGAACACCGGGCCGAGCTCCACGTCGAACGTGCCGCTGTCGGGCCGGTAGATGCGCGTGCCGATCAGGTCCGACGGCACCAGGTCGGGCGTGAACTGGATGCGGCTGAACGCGCCGCCGGTCACGTCGGCCAGCGTCTTGACCGTCAAGGTCTTGGCCAGCCCCGGGACGCCCTCGAGCAGCACGTGGCCGCCCGCCAGCACCGCCACCAGCACCCGCTCCAGCATCGCGTCCTGGCCCACGATCACGCGCTTGACTTCGTACAGCGCCTCCTCGAGCGCTTCGCGGGGGTCGGGCTCGGGGGGCTGGGTCTGGGCGTCGGTCATGGCTCAAAAGGTAGGGCCCTGGCCGTAACGCTGGGATAAAGCGCGGCATCGGCTGCGCCGGGCTCCGCGTCGGCCGCGTGACCGGGGCCGGGCACCGTTAGGGCAGGCGCCCGAAGAAGCCCAGCGACAGGGCGCCACCCGCGCCTAGCAACAGCAGCGCCCCGCCGGCGAAGGCGGACGTGACCTGGCGCTTCTCCTTGCGCGTCCCGACCTGGTCGCCGAGACGGTCGTAGACCTCCTCGAGCTTGATCCGGTCTCCGGCCCGGTATGCCCGCGCCTTCGTGATCCGGGCGATCTCGCGCAGCGACTGGCTGTCGGGCGGCACCTGGCGGCGCCGCACGGTGCCGTCCCTGCGCTCGACGTCGATCGTGCCCGACGGCGTGCCCAGCGAGACGGTGTACACGCGCACCCCCTTGCGGCGGGCGGCGCGGGCGGCCTCGATCGGGTCGCGCCCGCTGGTGGAGAAGCCGTCCGAGAGCAGGATCACGGCCGCGGGGTTCTTGCCGCGCGGCCCGCGTGCGCGCTCGAGCGAGCGCAGCGACGCGGCGATCGCCTCGCCGGTGGCCGTGCCGCCCTCGGCGGCCAGGCCGTCGATCGACTCGCGCACGGCGCCACGTTTCAGCTTCGGGCCCTCGATCCGCGTGACGCGGTCGTTGAACGCCACGCTGCCCACCTTGACCTCGCGCGGCACGTCCTTCAGGAACCGCTTGGCTGCTCGCCGTACGGCGGTGATCCGGCTGGGCTTGACGTCGGTGGCCCGCATGGAGCTGGAGCGGTCGGTGGCCAGCACCACGGCAGCGCGGCCGTCGGGGACGGCAACCGTGCGCTCGGGGCGGGCGAAGGCAAGCACCAGCGCGATGAGCGCGAGCGTGTACACGAGCATCGGCGCGTGACGGCGCCAGCCGGGCCGGCTGGGGGCCACCGACGGCATGGTCGCCGGCGAGGCGAACGCGGCCGCGGCCTTGCGCCGCCCGCGATCCAGGAGCAGGTAGCCGGCCACCGCCAGCGGCACCGCCGCGAGGGCGACCAGGTAGAGGGGCTCGCCGAAGCTCACGGTCCTCCGGGCAGTCGCTCGGGCCGCGCCGTCAGCCGCACGGTCACCGTGCGCCGGTCGCTGCCGCGCCGGACCGTCACGCGCACGGAGTCGCCGGGCCGCAGACGCGCCACCGCGGACGACACGTCGCTGGGCTTGCCCACCGGGCGGCCGTCGATGCCCACGATCACGTCGCCCTTGGCGCTCAGCCCGGCCTGGTCGGCCGGTCCCCCGCGTGTGACGTCGCGCACCCGTGCGCCGCCGCGCGGGTCGGCCGTGCTGGTCAGGCCGATGAACGGCCGCTCGATTCGCTCACCCGCCTTGAGCCGCGGCAGCACGGTGCGGATGGCGTCGGCGGGCACCGCGAAACCGATGCCGATGTTGCCGCTGGCGCCGGCCGTGGCGATCTGCGAGTTGACCCCGACCACGCGCCCGCGGGTGTCCAGCAGCGGGCCGCCGGAGTTGCCGGGGTTGATCGGAGCGTCGGTCTGGATCACGCGGTCGATCTGGAAGCCGTTGGGCGCCTGGATGTCGCGCTCGAGCCCGGACACGATGCCCTCGGTGGCGGTCTTGTCCAGCCCCAGCGGGAAGCCGATGGCCACGACCTCATCGCCCACACGGACCGACGAGGAGCGGGCCAGCGCCAGCGGCCGACGCGAGCCGACGGCGGCGCGGTCCACGTCGAGCACGGCGAGGTCCGATGACGGGTCGGTGCCGCGCACACGGGCGGGTATCTCGCTGCCGGTGTCGTCGAAGCGCACCCGGACCCGTTTGGCCTCGCCTACCACGTGCGAGTTGGTCACGATCGTGCCGTCGCCGTCCACCAGGAAGCCGGTACCCGATGCCACCTGGCCGCCCTGGCGCACCCGGACCGACACCACGGCAGGCCCCGCCGCCGCGTAGACCTTGCCGGCGGCACCCTGCTTGCCGGCCTTGCCGTCGACGACCACGGCGTCGGAGCCCCCGCCGCCTCCCAGCACGCCGGCGCCCACGAGTAGGCCTACGCACAGCGCCAGCACCGACGCCACCGCCGCGGCGATCGCGGGTGCGCGCAGGCGATCCCAGCGATCGTCGCCGGGCGGCTTGTCGCCTCCGGGCGGGCTGGGCCGGGACAGGCCGAGGTGGGTGCGCCCGGGACGGCGCGGCCGTCTGGGCCGCGGGCGATCGCCGGCGCCCCCGGCCCACAGGTCGGACGGTGGAGTCACTCCACTGAAAGTAGGGGCTCCACCGTCAACCGCACGTAAAAGCTCCTGCTGGCGCCGCCGCTAGGTCGCGACCATGCCGCCGTCCACGTGCACGACCTCGCCAGTGACGTAGGCGGAGGCGTCGCTGGCCAGGAACACCAGGGCGGCGGCCAGCTCCTCGGGGTCGCCCTTCCGTCCCGCCAGCACGCGCGGCATCATCATGTCCAGGTAGCCATCGGGGTACTGCTCGGTCATCTCCGAGGGGAAGAAGCCGGGCGCCAGCGCATTCACACGGATGCCCTTGCGAGCCGTCCACTGCGACGCCAGGTCGCGCGTCAGGCCCTCGATGGCCGCCTTGCTGGCCGCGTAGGCCGCCTGCGGCAGGCCCGCGGTGGTCGAGCCCAGCACCGAGCCGACGTTCACGATCGCCGAGCCGGGCTCCATGGCCCTCGCGCACGCCTGCGCCATCCAGTAGGAGCCGTTGAGGTTCACGTCGATGACCTTGCGGAACTCGGCCGGGCTCTCGCGGGTGGCGGGCACGGCGGTTCCGATCCCGGCGTTGTTGACCAGCACATCCACTCGGCCGAGCGCGTCCACGGTCTCCTGGACCGCGCGCGAGCACTGCTCGGGATCGGCGACGTCGCACGAGACGGCCACCGCCTTGCGCCCCAGCTCCTGGACCTGCCCGCGGGTCTGCTCCAGGCGGTCGGCGCGGCGCGCGGCCACGGCCACGTCGGCTCCCGCTTCGGCCAGTGCGTGGGCGAAGGCCACACCCAGGCCCGACGAGGCGCCGGTCACGAGCGCCACCTTGCCGTCCAGGCGGAATCGATCGAGAACGCTCATGGCCGGCGAGCCTACCGGGCCGGCAGCGGCGGATCGGCGCTAGCGAGCCTTGGCTCGCTGCAGGCGCTTCAGCTTCTCCTTGGCCCGTTCGCGCTGGCGCTTGCGGATCACGCCCGGGTAGGCCTTGGTCTGGATCTTCACGAGCGTGACCAGCTGGCCCATGAACAGGTTCATGTCGGCCAGGTGGTAGCCCCACTGGGGTCCCTGGACGTCGGCCAGGCGCGCCCGCGGGTCGGCGGTGTTGCGCGTGGGGGTGATCTGCAGCCATGTGGCCCCCTGGCGCGCCTTGCAGCGCGTGCTGTAGAGGCCCGGGTAGTACACCCACGGGGTCGACACGGCGATGGCCGGCGACATGGCCGACAGCGGGCCGGGCAGGGTGCGGGTCGGGAAGAAGGGCTTGGCCTCCCCCACCCCGCCGACGAGCGCGGAGGGGTTGGTGCACACCACGCGCTTGTAGCGGTCCGGCGGGTGCTTGAACACGCGGCTGTACACGCGTGAGACGGCCGCGTCGGGCGGCGGCTGGTCGCCGAAGGCCGAGTAGGCGATCACGCAGCCCACCTGCTTGTTGGAACGGCACGGCTCGATCTTGCGGAACGTGCCGCCGGTCCGCCGCCCGCGGAGCGTCGTCACGTTCGCGCCGGGCAGGATCGCCGACACCAGCAGGTCGCGGACCTTTGTCTTGCGCTCGATCTCCTTGGCCAGCACCTGGGCCAGCATCTGCGCGCCCTGGTCGTGGCCGATCAGCACCACGCCGCGCCCGTCGTTGTCGTACTTGAGGTACTCGCGCCACGCGGTGCGCACGTCGCGGTAGGCCTTTGCGCGCGCGCCCTTGGTGTTGGCGGCGGGGTTGGTGAACGCCGCCTGCGTGACCTGGCGATACATGGGCGCGTACACGCGGCATGCGTTGGAGAAGCGCGACGCCTGGATCTGGGCCGCCGCGCGCTGCTCGCGACCGATCCGCAGGTTGGAGTTCGAACCGGGCTGGGGGCTGACGGTGGGATACAGGTAGAAGCAGTCCACGCGCGGGTCGCGCGCCAGGCCGCCGCGCCGCTGGCCGCCGTTGGCCCCACCGCGGCCCAGGATCGTGGACCGCTGGCTCGCGTGGCAGGGGTTGGACTTCGGGCCGCGCGGCCCGCACAGCCAGTGCGTCCTGAGCTTGGGCTTCTTGGCCTTCTTCTTCGCCTGGGCCTGCGCCGAGGCAGGCGCAGCCGGCCCGGCGGGCAGGAGCAGGGCGCAGGCAAGGGCCAGCGCGGCGACTGTCAGGAGCGTCTTCGGCATGCCGTCGGAGGCTAGAACAGCGACATACCCGCAGCGATGCGGACCTCGACCAAATCCGGCGCGCCCGAGGTCAGCGCCGTGACCAGGGCGTCACGCAGCTGCTCGGCCCCCTCGACCCGCTGCGAGGGCACCCCGTAGGCGGCTGCAACAGCGGCCGTGTCCAGCTGTGGCAGGTCCAGCCCGGGCGCCCCCTGGACCTGCTCGAGGCCCGCAAACCACTTCAGGATCGAGTACTCGGAGTTGTTCAGCACCAGGAACGTGACCGGCACGCCGTAGGCCGCCGCGGTCCAGAAGCCGGTCACGGCGTACTGCGCCGAGCCCTCGCCTAGCACGCATACCACGGGCCGGTCCGGCTGGGCCAGCTGCACTCCGATGGCAGCAGCCAGGCCGAAACCCAGGCCGCCGCCGGCGCTGAAGTAGTAGCTCCCGGCCCGCGAGATCCGCAACCGGGTGCGCAGCGCCGCCGTGCTGGAGGGCGACTCCACCACCACGATCGCGTCGTCCGGCAGCACGTCGGCGAGCACGGCGTGCACCTGGCCGCCGCCCATCGGGTCGCTCTGCTCCGGCGCGCCAGGCGTGGGCTGGGGCGCGGGCGCCGGCCTGGCGCCGGCTGTCACGGCGGCCGTCAGGGCCTCGAGCGTCAGGCGCGGGTCGGCCACGATCGCATCGCCCACCGGGGCGCGCGCGGCCTCGTCGGGGTCACGGGTGATGGCCACCAGCTCGGCGCCGTCGGGTAGCGGCGGGCCCGGGATGTAGGGGTAGTAGGGAAAAACCGAGCTTCCGGCCACCAGCACCAGGTCGTGGCCCTCCAGCGCCTGGCCTGCGGGGCCGATGGCCGGCGGCAGCACGCCGCGGAAGTGTGCGTGACCCTCGGGAAAGCCGATCCGTCCGCCACCGGGCGCCGGCGTGGCCCACACGGGCAGCCCGGCCGCCTCGGCCAGCGCGACGGCGGCGTCCCAGGCGCCGCAGGCGTCCAGGTCGCCGCCCGCCACCATCACCGGGCTGGCGGCGGCGTCCAGGCGCGCTGCCAGCACCGTCACCGCCTCGGGGTCGGCGCCGGCGACGCCGCTGACGCGCCGCGCGATGGTCCGCGCGGCGTCGCCGGCGTCGGCCTCCGCGGTCCAGTCGTCCATGGGCAGCGACAGGAACACCGGCCCGGCGGGGGGCAGCGAGGCCAGGTGGATCCCCCGTCCCAGCGCGGCGGGCACGTCCTCCGCCCGCGGCGGCTCGTAGCTCCACTTGACCAGCGGGTGAGGCATCCGGGTGGCGTCGCGGTTGGTCAGGTTGGCCTGGTAGGTCATCTGGGCCCGCACCTGCTGGCCGGCGGTCACCAGCAGCGGCGCCTTGTTGGCCTGGGCGTTGAAGATCGCCCCCATCGCGTTGCCCACCCCGGGCGCGGTGTGCAGGTTCACGTGGCCAACCGTGCCCGAGGCCTGCGCGAAGCCGTCGGCCATGCCCACAGCGACCGCCTCCTGGAGCGCCAGCACGTAGCGGAAGTCCTCGGGGAAGTCGGCCAGCATCGGCAGCTCGGTGGACCCGGGGTTGCCGAACATCGTGGTCATGCCGTGGGCGCGCAGCAGGTCGAAGGCGGCTTCGCGGACGCTCGGCACGGCGGTCAGTGTTTCACGCGGGCAGCACCGCCCCGGGATTGAGCAGACCGCCGGGATCGAGCGCCCGCTTTACGGCCCGCATCGCCTCGATCTCGCCCGCACCGCGCACCAGGCCAAGGTGCGCGGCCTTGGCCACGCCGACGCCATGCTCGGCGCTGACCGTGCCGCCCAGCTCCGCGGCCAGCGCCAGCACTGCTGCGTCCACGGAATCGTCGGACGGGTCCGGCCCGAGCACGTTCACGTGCACGTTGCCGTCGCCCAGGTGGCCGAACATGATCGTCCGGGCGCCGCGAGCGTGCTCTTCGACCACCCCCGGTGCGCGGCCGACGAACTCGGCCAGCCGTGCCAGCGGCACGCCCACGTCCATCTTGTGCGCTACCCCCAGCGCGGCGATCGCCTCGGTGTGCGCCTCGCGGAACTGCCACAGGCGCTCGCGCGATGCGGTGTCGTCGGCCACCACCGCGTCCTCGATCTCGGCCGCCCCCAGGGCCGCCGCCAGCTCCTCGGTGGGGTCGCTGCGCCCGGCGCACTCGAGCATCAGGTAGGCGGGCGCGCGCGGCTGGATCGGCGGCTCGCGGCCGGTGTGTCCGAGCACCAGCGACAGCCCGTCGTCGGTGAAGAAGTCGGCCGCCTCGAGCGAGGGCAGCTCGCGCCGCAGCAGCGCCAGCGTGCTTTCGGCCCGCTCCAGCGATGCCAGCGGGATCAGCGCGGCCACGCGGGCACGGCGGGCGGGCACCAGCCGCCAGCGCACCGCGGTGATGATCCCCAGCGTGCCCTCGCTGCCGATCAGCGTGGCGGGCAGCGCGTAGCCCGCGTTGTCCTTGAGCAGGCCGTGCATGCGCTCGAGCACCGTGCCGTCGGCAAGCACGGCCTCCATGCCGGCGACGCGCATGCGCGCGGTGCCGTGGGCCAGCGCACGCGCGCCGCCGGCGTCGCACGCCACCACCCCACCCACCGTGGCCGAGTCGCGCGCTGCGAAGTCCAGACCCGCCTCGAAGCCCGCCGCCGCGGCCGCATGCTGCAGCGCGGCCAGCGTCACCCCGGCCCCCACCGACACCTGGGCCGTGGCGGGATCGACGGCGCCGATCGCGTCGAGCCGGGCGAGCGAGAGCAGCACCTCTCCCCCGCGCGGCACCCCGGCTCCGACCAGGCCCGTGTTGCCCCCCTGGGGCACCAGCGCGGTCCCGTGGTCGCGGCAGGCGGCCATCACGGCCACCACCTGGGCGGTGTCGGCGGGGCGCACCACGCACGCCGCCGGCCCGCCGAAGCGGCCGCTCCAGTCGCGCTCGTAGCCCGCGCGCAGCCCGGGGTCGGTGAGCACGTCGTCGGATCCGACAGCCCGCTCCAGCTCGGCGATCAGCGAGTCGCGCACGGCCGCCGATACTACGGGCGCGGTTTCGGGCAAGCTCTGGGCATGGCGAACCACGAGACCGTCTTCACGCTCGAGGCCACCCCCGTCAAGTTCGGCCCCGGAGCGGTGGACGATGCGGGCTGGGAGCTCGCCAGGCTGGGCGTGAAGAGGGCGCTGCTGGTCACCGACCCCCAACTTGCCGCCCTCGGCATACCCGAGCGCGTGCGCGACAGCGTGCAGGCCGAGGGCATCGATGTGGTGGTCTACGACCGCGCGCGGGTGGAGCCCACGATCGACTCGCTCCAGGAGGCGTGTGACTTCGCGCTCGACGCGAACGTCGACGGGTTCGTGTCGGTCGGCGGCGGCTCGTCGATCGACACCGCCAAGGTGGCCAACCTGATCGTGACCCACCCCGCCGAGGTCATGGCGTACGTGAACGCTCCGGTCGGCGGAGGGCGCAAGCCGCCTGGCCCGCTGGCTGCGCACCTGGCTATCCCGACCACCTCCGGCAGCGGCTCGGAGGCCACCACGGTGGCGGTCCTGGATCTACCGGAGCTGAAGGTCAAGAGCGGCATCTCGCACCGCTACCTGCGCTGCTCGCAGGCGATCGTGGACCCCGAGCTCACACGCACGCTGCCGGCCGAGGTCACATCCTCCGCCGGCCTGGACGTGGTCTGCCACGCCGCCGAGTCGTTCATCTCCAAGCCCTACGACCGGCGCGAGCGGCCGGCGTCGCCGGGCGACCGCCCGCCCTACCAGGGCGCCAACCCGGTGGCCGACGTGTGGTCGTCCAAGGCGATGGAGTACGGCGGGCGCTACCTGCGCCGTGCGGTGGCCGACGCCGAAGACACCGAGGCGCGCGGCTTCATGATGCTCAGCGCCACCATGGCCGGCGTCGGCTTCGGCTCCGCCGGAGTGCACATCCCGCACGCGTGCGCGTACCCGATCGCGGGCCTCAAGCACGAGTACTCGGCCCCCGGCTATCCCGACGATCACCCGTTCGTGCCGCACGGGCACTCGGTCATCGTCACGGCCCCGGCGGCGTTTCGCTTCACCTACGAGGCCGATCCCGAGCGCCACCACCGCGCCGCCGAGCTGCTGCTGGGAGAGCCGCTCGCCGACCCCGGGCCGGACTCGCTGCCCGACGTGCTGCTCGGCCTGATGCGCGACGTGGGCGCGCCGGCGGGCGTCGCCGAGCTGGGCTACACCGAAGACGACGTGCCGGCTCTGGTCGACGGTGCACTCAAGCAGCAGCGGCTGCTGGACGTGGCCCCGCGTCAGCCCGACGCCGACGACCTGGCGAACATCGTCAAGGCGTCGTTTCGCAACTGGTAGGCGCGCGCCGGTCGGTCCGGCTAGGAGCGTTGTAGTCGCTATGGCAACTACAACCCTCTCTGCTGCCGGGGCCGGCAGAGCTTGCGCGCGCCGTGGATGCGCCTCTCACAGGTACGCGCCGTTGGGGAGATACGGGCGCAGCGGCCCGACGTCGCCATCGATGAACACGGCTCCCCAGCTCAGGTCGAAGGTCAGGCCCGCGGCGCGGCTGGCGCGGATGGCCCACTGCTGTCCGGCGGTCAGCCACGCGACCCGGAGCTCCTGGTCGCCGGCCGCCGCCATGACCGCCTCCAGCAGTTCGGTGGCCGCCTGCTCGTCGCGCGCGGCCAGCACGCCGACAGACCCGCGGCCGTAGGTGGCGTAGCCGCGTCCCGGGTGGACCAACAGCTGGTGGCCCGCCGCCACGAGCGCGTCCACATCGCCCTCGTGCGACGCGCCACGCACCGCCACGCTGACCTCGGCGATCATCTCGCTGTCGTGGGCCGCGCCCGGACGGACCGCGGCGGGCGCCTGCACTCCGCGCGGCACCCCCACGGCGGCCGCGGCCGGCACCAGCTCGAGGCCGAGGCCCAGGTACCCCGCCAGGGCGCGCGGGTCGGACGAGGACAGGATTATCCGCCCTCGCGCGGACTCGCCGTACGCGGCGGCACGCGCCAGCAGCTCGCGGCCCAGTCCCGAGGACTGGCGGCCGGGATCCACCACCAGCAGCGACAGCCCCCACAGGCCGTCGCGCATGATGGCGATGGCCGCACCCGCGATCTGCCCGTCGCTCTCGCCCACCCAGCAGCCGCCAGGGTCGGTAGCCAGCAGATGTTCGTAACGCAGGCGCGCGACCTCCGGCGAGGGCGGCGACGGCTCGGCCCCGCCCGTGCTGGCATCCAGGCCGGCGAAGGCCGCAGTGGCCACCGCCTGCGCGTCGTCGACGTCGGCGGACGTCATCCGCCGCACCGTCACCGCCACGACGGACCCGACTCGTCCAGCTCGATCAGCTGGCGCTCGCGCTCGTGGTCCACCTGCAGCGTGGTGTGCTCGATGCCGAAGCGCTGCTCCAGCAGTCGCTGGAGCTCGCGCCGCCGTGCGTGGCAGTCATCGCCCGCCGCGACCAGCACGTGAGCAGACAGCGCCGGGAAGCCCGAGGTGACCTCCCAGACGTGTAGGTCGTGCACCTCCACGATGCCCGGCTGGGACGCCAGCGCCCGGCCGATCTGGTCAGGGTCCATGCCCTTGGGCGCGCCCTCGAGCAGGATCCGGCCGGAGTCGCGGATCAGCCCGAAGCCACCCCAGAGCATCAGCGCGCAGACGGTCAGCGCGGCGATCCCGTCGGCCTGGTCGAAGCCCGTGGTCACGATGATCACACCGGCCCCGATGGCGGCAAACGACGACCACAGGTCGGCCAGGTTGTGCAGGTAGGCGCCCTCCACGTTCAGGTTGCTGCGGTTGGCGCGGGCCAACGACAGCGCGGCCGCCAGGTTCACCAGCGCCCCGACCACGCCGACGACGATCACCAGCCCGCCTTCGACGGAGGGCGGCCCGCTGAGCCTGCCAACCGCCTCGAAGGCCAGAAACGCGGCCAGCACCAGCAGCGACGCGCCGTTGAGCTGTGCGCTCAGGATCTCCGAGCGCTTGAGGCCGAAGGTGAAGTTGCCCGACGCCGGGCGGGCGGCCAGGCGGATCGCCGCCAGGGCCAGGCCGATCGAGGCGGTGTCGGTGAGCATGTGCGCCGCGTCGGAGAGCAGCGCCACCGAGTTGGCGATCAGCCCCACCGCCACCTCCACGAGCATGAAGGCGAAGTTCAGGCCCAGCGCGACCCACAACCAGCGCGGGTTCGATGTGGCATCTACGCCGTGGGAGTGGCCCGCGTGATCGTGCCCCATGCGGCGATGCTAGGCCGAAGCTCCGACCGCGACGTACTCGCCGCGATCGAACTCACGCGTGAGCCGGCGGTACTCGGCCATGAACCCCGGCCAGTTGTTCACCACACGGCCCTCGCCGTCCTGGCGGTACCAGCTCTCACAGGCCGTCCAGATCGAATCGCGGAGGCGGCTCTGCACCTGCTCGTCCGACCACGCCTGCACCTCGGGCCGCAGGTCCAGCGCCGCGCCCGCGGCGCGGCTGGCGCGAAGCGCACCCGACACGTAGCGCACCTGCGACTCGATCATCTCGATGATCGACCCCACCCCCAGGTTGGTGTTGGGCCCGTACAGCAGGTACATCGCGGGGAACCCGGACACCGTTATGCCCAGGTGGGCGCGCGCGCCGCCGGACCAGGTCTCCTGGAGCTCGCGGCCGTCACGGCCGGTGACGCGCATCGGCAGCACGAACTCGCTGGCCTTGAAGCCGGTGCCCCAGACGATGCAGTCCACCTGGCGCTCGCGGCCGCCCGCGACGACCCCAGCCGGGGTCACGCGCTCGATGGCGTCGGTCACGACCTGGACATCGGGACGCTGCAGGGCGGGCAGGTAGTAGCTGGAGAACAGCACGCGCTTGCAGCCGATCGGGTAGTCGGGCCACACCCTGCGGCGCAGCTCGCGGTCGCGCAGCTGGTGGCGCATGAAGGCCTGGGAGGCGGCGCTGAGCAGCCAGCGCAGCGGCGGCACGGCCACGAAGCCGAGGATCGTGGACTCCATGACCGTGAGCAGGTAGCGCCGCCGCAGCGCCTGCAGCCCCGGCACACGCCGCAGCAGCCGGCGCCCCCAGCGCGGGTACTCACGGTTGGTGCGCGGCAGCAGGTACGGCGCCGAGCGCTGGTAGACGTCCACGTGCGCGGCGCGCTCGGCCACCGGCGGCACGAACTGCACGGCGCTGGCGCCGGTACCCACCACCGCCACGCGCTTACCGGCCAGGTCGTAGTCGTGGTCCCACTCGGCCGAGTGGAACGAGTGGCCAGCGAACTCGTCGCGCCCGGCGATCGCGGGCAGGCTGGGCCGGCTCAGCTGCCCGCAGGCGATCACCAGCGACTCGGCCTCGTGCTGCTCTCCGTCGCCGGTGGTCAGACGCCAGCGGGCCGTGGCGGGCTCGAAGGCAGCTGACGTGACCTCGGTCCCGAGCCGGATGCGCTCGGTCACGCCGTGCTTGGCCGCCGTCTGACGCAGGTACTCCAGGATCTCGGGCTGCGGCGAGCACGGCCGCGACCAGTCGCGGCGCTGCTCGTGGCTGTACGAGTAGAGGTAGGACGGCACGTCGCAGGCGGCGCCGGGGTAGTGGTTGTCGCGCCACACGCCGCCCAGCTCGGGGCCGCGCTCGAAGACCGTGAAGTCGTCGATGCCGTCGCGGCGCAGCGCCATCGCCATGGCGATGCCGCTGAAGCCCGCACCGACGATCGCCACCCGCACGACGGCGATGATTCCAGATCCAGCGGCGCCGTCCACGTCGTGCTCGTCGTGGCGGCTCACCCACCCGGGCGTCGCTACTCGGCCGCCCCCAGCCCGACCTCGGAGCGCACGTACAGCTCGTGGTAGCTGCTCGGATCGCTCTTCTCGCGGCTGAGCATCGTGCCCAGGACGCAGAACAGGAACCCCGCCGGTATCGAGATGATCGCCGGGTTGGTCAGGCTGACAGGCGACCCCTCCCCGTCCGGGCCCGGCCAGACCTGTGGGCTCAGGATGATCAGGACCACGGCCACCGTCAGGCCGCCCACCACACCGGCGACGGCACCGGCGGTGTTGAACCGGGGCCAGAACAGCGTGCACAGCAGCGGCGGGAGGTTGGCGCTGGCGGCGACGGCGAAGGCCAGGCCGATCAGGATCGAGACGTTGAACTTCTCGCCTGCGGCGATCGAGACCAGGATGGCCACGACGCCGAGAGAGACCGCGGTGAACCGCGCCACCCTGACCTCCTCCCGCTCGTCCTCGACGCCCTTGTTCTTGACCCCCGTCCACAGGTCGTGGGCCACGGCGCCGGAGGCGGCGATGACCAGGCCAGCGACCACCGCCAGGATCGTCGCGAAGGCGACAGCGCTGATGAAAGCCAGGAACAGGTCGCCACCGGTCGTGCCGGCGCCGCCGCCCAGCTCCTCGGCCAGCAGCGGCGTGGCCAGGTTGCCCCCGGCGCTGGCCTCCTCGGCTCCCGCGCCCAGGATGGCCCGCGCGCCCACGCCCACCACCATCGTCATCAGGAAGAACGCCCCGATCAGGCCGACCGCCCAGGCGATCGACTTCCGCGCGGCGGCCGAGTCGGGAACGGTGAAGAAGCGCATGAGGACGTGCGGCAGGCCGGCGGTGCCCAGCAGCAGCGCGAGCCCGAAGGAGACCGAGCTCCACGACGACGGATTCTGCTGACCGGGCGACAGGTAGGCGTCCGCGCCCTTTCCGTACTCGCCGGCCGCGCGGTCGAACAGCTCGGTGGGGCTGAACGAGACCTCGTTGAGCACCAGGATCGTGAGCACGACGCCCGCGGCCATGAGCAGCCCGGCCTTGATGATCTGGACCCAGGTGGTGGCCAGCATTCCGCCCGCCACCACGTAGACGACCATGAAGGTGCCGGTGATGAGCACCGCGAACACGAAGTCGATCCCGGCCAGCGCCTGCAGCAGGACGCCGGCGCCCACCATCTGGGCGACCAGGTAGATGAAGGACACGACCAGGGTGCCCATGGCCGCCGCGCTGCGCGCCGGCCGCGCGTTCAGGCGGAAGGCCAGCACGTCGGCCATCGTGAACTTGCCTGAGTTGCGCATGCGCTCGGCCAGCAGCAGTACGACCGGCAAGAAGGACGCGCCGGCCGCGGCCAGGCCGACCCAGCCGTCGACGCCGAACAGGAAGATCAGGCCCGCGAAGCCCAGGAAGGTGGAGGCCGAGAGGTAGTCGCCGGCCATGGCGAAGCCGTTCTGCAGGCCGGAGATGCCGCGGCCCGCGGCCCAGAACTCGGTGGCCGTGCTGGTGCGCTTGGACGCCCAGTAGGTGATGCCCAGCGTGATCGCGAGGACGATCGCGAAGACGACCAGGGCCAGGGTGTTGGTGCCGTCGCCGATGGCCAGGAGCGTCATGAGCCCACCCGGCCGGACGAGGCGGAGGCCGCGGCGGCCTGGCGGATGCGCTCCTCCATCGGCGACCACACACGCGCGGAGCGGCGCATGTAGGCGAAGGTGATGGCCCAGGTCAGCAGGATCAGCGCGATCCCGCCCAGGAAGGCCAGCGAGATCGACCCGATGACCTCGGTACCCATGAAGTCGCGGGCGAAGCCGGCGAGGACGATGTAGAGCAGGCCCGCCCCGATGCCGATGCCGCCGGCCACGGCCGAGAAGCGCCGGCGCCCTGCGGTCAACTCGCGGAACTCGGCCGACCCCTCGATGGCCGTCCAGTCGAACGTCTCGTTCATCTCTCTCCTCCTCCGATTGTTCGGTCGCGGGTACCCGCCGGTGCGCCAGGTCAAGCGTCGAGTGGGTCGAACCCGGGCAAGGAACCGGCATGCCCCCCGATCCGATGCCCTACGAGCACCTCGGCGAAGCCCTGGCCACCGACTACTTCTTCGTGCGTGAGCAGTTCGACGACGAGCAGTGGGCGCACTTCATCGAGACGCGCCGGTTCGTGGACACCGAGGTGCTGCCGGTGATCAACGACTACTGGGTTGCCGAGGAGATGCCCTGGGAGCTGATCCGGCGGCTGCCCGAACTCGGCCTGGTCGGCGAGGACATCGAGGGCTACGGCTGTCCGGGCATGAGCCCGCTCACCCGCGGCCTGGTGAACATGGAGCTGCACCGCGGCGATGGCAGCCTGGGCACCTTCCTCGGCGTGCAGTCGGGCCTGGCCATGAAGTCGATCGCGATGCTGGGCTCCGAGGAGCAGAAGCAAACGTGGCTGCCCGGGATGGCCGAGCTGGACAAGATCGGGGCGTTCGCGCTCACCGAGCCCGAGCACGGCTCCGACTCCGTGGCGCTGGAGACGTCTGCCCGGCGCGAGGGCGACGAGTGGGTACTCGACGGCGCCAAGCGCTGGATCGGCAACGCCTCGGTGGCCGACGTGACCGTGGTGTGGGCGCGCGACACCGAGGACGAGCAGGTCAAGGGCTTCCTGGTCGAAGGCGACAGTCCGGGCTTCACGGCCACGACGATGACCGGCAAGGGCGCCTCGCGGGCCATCTGGCAGGCCGACATCACGCTGGAGGGCGTGCGCGTGCCCGAGGAGATGCGCCTGCCCGAGGCGGCGTCGTTCAAGCAGACCGGCGCCGTGCTCATGTCCACCCGGACCAGTTGCGCCTGGTCGGCGCTGGGACACGCGGTGGCCTCGTACGACGCCGCCCTGACCTACGCGGGCCAGCGCGAGCAGTTCGGCAAGCCACTGACCGGCTTCCAGCTGGTGCAGGACCGGCTGGTACGGATGCTGTCCGAGGTCACCGCGATGCAGCTCTACTGCATGCAGCTGGCGCGGCTCGAGGAGGCCGACCGGCTGACGCCCACCATCGCCGGCCTGGCCAAGCTGCACAACACGCGCAAGGCCCGCGGGGTCATCGCGGAGGCGCGCGACCTGATGGGCGGCAACGGTTTGCTGCTGGAAAACCACGTGATCCGCCACATGGGGGACATCGAGGTGATCCACACCTACGAGGGCACCGAGACGATGCAGTCGCTGATCGTCGGCCGCGACATCACCGGCGTCGCCGCCTTCACCTAGCGGGCCAAACCGACTGGCCAGTCAGCCAGTGGCGTTTTAAGGCAGAATGGCCGTACCCACCTTCCGAATCGAGAGGACGTTCCGACCAATGGCTGAAGCGCTGGTCTTCGATGCGATCCGCACCCCCCGCGGCAAGGGCAAGAGCAACGGCTCGCTGCACACCACCAAGCCCGTCGACCTGGTGGTCGGCCTGATGCACGAGACGCTCGGCCGCAACGTCAGCTTCGATCCCTCGCGCGTGGACGACGTCGTGCTGGGCTGCGTGTCGCCGATCGGCGACCAGGGCGGCGACATCGCCAAGACCGCCGCGATCAAGGCGGGCCTGCCGGACACCGTCGCGGGCGTCCAGCTCAACCGCTTCTGCGCCTCGGGCCTCGAGGCGGTGAACATCGCCGCCCAGAAGGTGGCCTCCGGCTGGGAGGACATGGTGTTCGCCGGCGGCGTGGAGTCCATGTCGCGGGTGCCGATGGGCTCCGACGGCGGCGCCTGGGCCATGGACCCCGAGACCAACTACGACACCGCCTTCATCCCGCAGGGCGTGGGCGCCGACCTGATCGCCACCGTCGAGGAGTTCTCGCGCGACGACGTGGATGCCTACGCGGCCCGCTCGCAGGAGAAGGCCGCGGCCGCGCAGGCCGAGGGGCGCTTCGACAACTCGGTTATCCCGGTTCGCGACATCAACGACCAGGTGGTGCTGGACAAGGACGAGTTCATCCGCCCGGGCACGACGGTCGAGAAGCTGAGCGGCCTGAACCCCTCGTTCGCAGCCATGGGCGAGATGGGCGGCTTCGACGCCGTGGCGCTGCAGAAGTACCACTGGGTCGAGAAGATCAACCACGTGCACACGCCGGGCAACTCGTCCGGCATCGTGGACGGCGCCGCGCTGGTCACGATCGGCAACGAGAAGACCGGCGAGGAGATGGGGCTGAAGGCCAAGGGCCGCATCCTGGCCACCGCGCTGTCCGGAGCCGACCCCACGATCATGCTGACCGGCCCCGCGCCGGCGTCCAAGAAGGCGCTGCAGAAGGCCGGCCTGACCGTCGACGACCTGGACCTGGTCGAGATCAACGAGGCCTTCGCCGCCGTGGTCCTGCGCTTCGTGCGCGACATGGGCCTGGACATGGAGAAGGTCAACGTCAACGGCGGCGCGATCGCCATGGGCCACCCGCTCGGCGCGACCGGCGCGATGATCCTGGGCACCATCCTCGACGAGCTCGAGCGCACCGGCGGCCGCTACGGCCTCTGCACCCTGTGCGTGGGCGGCGGCATGGGCATCGCCACGGTCGTCGAGCGCGTCTAGCCCGCCCCCACCGCGAACGGAGACGAACTCACATGAGCGAGAGCACCACGATCAAGTGGGACAAGGGCGACGACGGCATCGTCATCCTGACCCTGGACGACCCCAACCAGTCGGCCAACACCATGAACGAGGCCTACAAGGTCTCGATGGGCGCCACGGTCGACAGGCTCGAGGCCGAGAAGGACGACATCACCGGCGTGATCCTCACGTCGGCCAAGTCCACCTTCTTCGCCGGCGGCGACCTGAACGACCTGATCCAGGCCACCCCGGCCGACGCTCCGCGCGTGTCCGAGGAGCTCCGTGAGATCAAGGCGCCAGCTGCGCCGGCTGGAGACGCTGGGCAAGCCCGTCGTGGCCGCCATCAACGGCGCCGCGCTGGGCGGCGGCCTGGAGATCGCCCTGGCGTGTCACCACCGGATCGCAATCGACTCGCCCAAGGTGCAGCTCGGCTTCCCCGAGGTCCAGCTGGGGCTGCTGCCCGGTGGCGGCGGCGTTGTGCGCAGCACGCGCCTGCTTGGCATCACCAACGCGCTGATGCAGTGGCTGCTGCAGGGCAAGCGCTACCGCCCGGGCCAGGCCAAGGAGTTCGGCCTGCTGGACGAGATCGTGGACGGCCCGGACGATCTGGTGCCGGCGGCCAAGAAGTGGATCGCCGACAACCCCGAGGCGCAGCAGCCCTACGACGTGAAGGGCTACAAGATCCCCGGCGGCACGCCGTCGAACCCCAAGCTGGCGATGAACCTGCCGGCGTACCCGGCCAACCTGCGCAAGCAGATCAAGGGCGCCAACTACCCCGCCCCGCACCACATCATGGCCGCGTCGGTCGAGGGCGCGCAGGTGGACTTCGACTCGGCGATCGAGATCGAGGGCCGCTACTTCACCGACCTGGTCTGCGGCCAGGTCAGCAAGAACATGATCCAGGCGTTCTTCTTCGACCTCCAGTCCGTGAGCGGCGACCGCGGCCGCCCGTCGGACATCCCGCCGTTCGCCGCGAAGAAGGTCGTGGTGCTCGGCGCCGGCATGATGGGCGCCGGCATCGCCTACCAGTGCGCCAAGTCGGGAATCGACGTGGTGCTCAAGGACGTGGACCAGGCCGCTGCCGAGCGCGGCAAGGCGTACTCCGAAGGGCTCGTGGCCAAGGGCGTCGAGCGCGGCAAGGTCAGCCAGGAGAAGGGTGACGCGCTGCTGGCACGGATTACCCCGTCGGTGGACCCGGCGGACGCCGACGGCGCCGATCTGGTCATCGAGGCCGTGTTCGAGGATCCGAAGGTCAAGGAACAGGTCTTCGGCGAGATCGAGCCGCACCTGGCCGACGACGCGCTGCTGTGCTCGAACACCTCGACGCTGCCGATCACCGAGCTGGCCGAGGGCGTGTCGCGTCCCGACGACTTCATCGGGCTGCACTTCTTCTCACCGGTGGACAAGATGCCGCTGGTCGAGATCATCAAGGGCCAGAAGACCAGCGACCAGACCGTCTACCGCGCGCTGGACGTGGTCAAGCAGATCAAGAAGACGCCGATCGTGGTCAACGACTCGCGCGGCTTCTTCACCTCGCGCGTGATCGGCACGTTCATCAACGAGGCCATCGGCATGCTCACCGAGGGCGTCCCGGCACCGTCGATCGAGCAGGCCAGCTCGCAGGCCGGCTACCCCGCGCCGGTGCTCCAGCTCTCCGACGAGCTCAACCTCAAGCTCATGCGCAAGATCCGCGTGGCGGCCGAGGAGGCCGGCGCCGGTGGCGGCAGCGGCTGGGACAACCACCCGTCGATCGAGGTGATCGACCGGATGCTCGACGAGTTCGACCGGCCCGGCAAGCTCGAGGGCAAGGGCTTCTACTCCTACGAGGACGGCAAGCGCGCCGGGCTCTGGGGCGGCCTGCGCGAGGCCTTCGGCGGCCAGAACACCGACATCCCGTTCCGTGACCTGCAGGAGCGGATGATGTTCGTCGAGTCGCTCGAGACCGTCCGCTGCCTGGACGAGGGCGTGATCGAGACCGTGGCCGACGCCAACATCGGCTCGATCTTCGGCATCGGCTTCCCAGGCTGGTCCGGTGGCGTGCTGCAGTACATCAACGGCTACGACGGCGGCGTCTCCGGCTTCGTGGACCGCGCCCGCGAGCTGGCCGCCACCTACGGCGAGCGCTTCGAGCCCCCGGCCTCGCTGGTGGCCAAGGCCGAGGCCGGCGAGAAGTACCTGGACGACGCCCCGGTGCCGGCGGCGGCCTAGCCGGGTTCAGCGTCACGACTTTCGTCTGTCCTGCAGACGGAAGTCGTGACGCTCCTTCGCCTCGGCGGCGCACGCTGCCGGGTCGGCAAGGTCCTCGTCGCTGAAGCGCGTGGTGTGGAAGCCGAGTCGGTCTAGGGCGCGGTCGCGGCGGCGATCGCTGCGGTAGCTGGCACGGTTGTCGTGGCTGAGCGGGTCGGCCTCGACCACCAGGCGGGCCGCGCGCCAGAGGAAGTCCGGGTAGACGAAGCCACCGCTGTCCAGCTGAATCGCCGCGTTGCACTCCGGCTCGGGCAGGCCCGCGCGCCGGAAGGCGATCAGGAGGGCGTCCTCGGCGGGCGATGCCGTGTCACCGCTGCCTCGGGCCGCGTCGCCGACCGCCGACCGCAGGATGGCCGCGCCGTTGTGGCCCGGCACGTGGCGCAACAGGTCGCGGACGGCCAGGAGGTCAAAGGTCCCCATCTGCTCGGCGGCGATCACGAGCTTCTCGGTGCCCCGCCGGCCCAGCGCCGGCGCGCAGTCCAGCAGCGTGCGGGCGACCGATGTGGAGGGAATGCCGGCGACGATGGTCACGTCGCGCGGCCGTAGCCGCCGCGCGGAGTGCGTGATCACGTTGCCGGGGCGCCGCCCGGCGGCTGAGCGAACGGCTACGTCGATGAGCGTGCGGCCATCGCTACGGAGATCTCGCAGCCCCGCAGAGGTCCGGTGCGACGCGCTCGCGCCGAAGCCACAGGCCAGCACGGCCGCAGCTACGGCGCCGCCTGCGGGCAGCCTGCGGTGGCCGGGCGTGAAAACGCCGCGGTGAAGGCGGTGAAGCCTGCCCTTCGCCGCGCGAGTGCGCGCCGCGCTGGGGCTGAGCCCGCACGCGGCGAGCTGCCCGACCGACACGAGGCCGTACTGGGCATCAGCGACAGCGGCGATGCGGGCATCAAGCGACATGCCGTCATCCAGCACGACCACCTGCCGGCCGAGCGTCACGACTTCCGTCTGCCATGTGGACGCTTCTCGGGACACGACCCGACCGTGCCGCCTCGCGGCCGACGGCAGGGTGACGAATGCGACGGCTCGGTGACGATGCTGCCCGCCGCCCGTGAGCGCGCGCGGCCTACGATGGACGGGCCATGGAACCGATCGCCAGCGCCGACGAGCTGACCCGCGATCGCTTCGAGGCGATCCGGCGCGACTCGGCCGAGCTGGTGCGCCAGACGCCGATGCTGACCTCGCGCAGCCTGTCGGAGCGCTGCGGCGGCGTGATCGCCCTCAAGGCCGAGAACCTCCAGCGGACCGGCTCGTTCAAGCTGCGCGGCGCGCTGAGCAAGGTCCGCGCGCTGGTGGCCACGGGCCGCACGTCGGGTGTGGTGGCCGGCAGCGCCGGCAACCACGCCCAGGCGCTGGCCTACGCCGCGCGCATCCACGGCATCCCGTGCGAGGTCTACGTGCCCGAGGACGCCCCGCTGGGCAAGGTGGCCGCGGTCAGCTCGTTCGGGGCCACGGTGCACCGCACCGCGGGCGGCGTGAGCGACTGCCTGGCCCGGGCCCGCGCAGCGGCGGGCGACGACGACGGCGAGCTCGCCTTCGTCAGCCCATACGACGACTGCGACGTGATCGCCGGCCAGGCCGGCGTGGGCCTGGAGCTGGCCGAGGACGTGCCCGACCTGGCCCGCGTGATCGTCCCGGTCGGCGGCGGCGGCCTGGCCGCGGGCGTGGCGGTGTCCATCCGGCGCGAGCACCCGGACGTCGAGGTGATCGGCGTCCGCGCGGCCGAGCGTGACCACACGATCGCCGACGGCATCGCCGTGAAGACGCCCGGACAGATCAGCGGCCCGCTGCTCGACCGCTGGCTCACCGACATGGCCGATGTCGACGAGGCCCCGATCGCCGAGGCGATGGTGTTCCTTCTGGAGCGCTCGAAGCTGCTGGTGGAGGGCGCGGGCGCCGTCGGCGTGGCCGCGCTGATGGCCGGCGTGGTGGAACCGGCGCCCACGGGCACGACGGTGGCGATCCTGTCGGGCGGCAACATCGACCTGGCGCTGCTGGCCGCGCTGGCCACCCGCCAGGAGACCGCGGCCGGCCGCCGCGTCCGGCTGTTCACGCGCGTGGCCGATCAGCCCGGCGGGCTGGCCGGGCTGCTGTCGGCGGTCGCGGAGCAGAACGCCAACCTGATCCAGATCGAGCACGTACGCGACGGCATCGACCTGGCCGTGCGCGAGACGGGCGTGGAGCTGACGCTGGAGACCCAGGGCGCCGACCACGCCGAGGTGCTGCTGTCGGCCCTGGACGACCGGGGCTACCGCGTGCGCGTGGTGTCCTAGGCGCCAGCCGCCGCCGCGCCGAAGCGCCGCGCCAGCGCCGGCACTCGGCCGCCAGCTCGGGCGGCTCGTGCACCTCGAAGTCCACGCCGAGGAAGGCGATCCGCAGCGCCAGCCACTCCAGCGAGTCGTCGCTGGGCGCAGTACAGGCAGCGCTGGTCGTCCAGCGGCTCGAGCTGACTCGGCGCCCAGCGCGCCCGGCGGGCCACCTCCTCGGCCGACGCGTGCAGCGTTACCCGCGCCTGGTGGCGGTACTGCACGCCGGATAGGTTCTGGCTCACGAACGCGGCCGGGTCCCCGCCGGGCAGCGCCCGCGGCTGGAACCGCCCGCCGCCGGTCGGCACCTTCTCGATCCGATCGAGGCGGAACGTGCGCCAGTCCTCGCGGTCGCAGTCCCAGGCCACCAGGTACCAGCGCCGGCCCAGGTTCACCAGGCTCAGCGGCTCGGCGTGGCGGCGGCTCTGGGCACCGTCGCGGGCCTTGTAGGCGAAGCGCAGCCGCTCGTGGTCGCGGCACGCCCCGGCGATGGCGGTGAGCACGTCGGCGTCCACGAGCGGCCCGCCGGGGCGCTGGGCGGCCACGGCGGTGGCGGACTGGAGCGCGTGCACGCGCCGGCGCAGCTGAGCCGGGAGCACCTGTTCGAGCTTGACCAGCGCCCGCACCGACGTCTCCTCGATTCCCGCCACCGACGCGCCGGCCGCCGTGCGCAGGCCGACGGCGATGGCCACGGCCTCGTCGTCGTCGAGCAGGAGCGGCGGCATGGCCGTACCGGCCTCGAGCCTGTAGCCGCCGTCGGGACCGGTGGTGGCGTCGACGGGGTAGCCCAGCTCGCGCAGGCGCTCGACGTCGCGGCGGATGGTCCGTCCCGACACCTCGAGCCGGTCGGCCAGCTCCTCGCCCGGCCAGTAGCGGCGAGCCTGCAGCAGCGAGAGCAGCCGCAGCAGCCGTCCGGAGGTCAGCGTCATGCCGTCACGATCCCATGTATTGCGGCCAGTTACTGACCTAAATCGATCGTACGGTTAGCCGCATGCCTTCTACCGCGACGATCACCGAAGCTGTGTCGGTGGACACGGCACTCAGAGAACCCCCTCGACCGGGACCCGCCATCAAGGTGTCGGGACTGGTGAAGACGTACGGCGACGTGCGCGCCGTCGACGGCGTGGACTTCGAGGTCGCGCCCGGCACGGTCCTGGGCCTGCTGGGCCCCAACGGCGCCGGCAAGACCACAGCGGTGCGCGTCCTGACCACGCTCCAGAAGCCCGACTCGGGACAGATCGAGGTTGACGGCATCGACGCCGTGGCCGAGCCCGCGAAGCTGCGCGAGCACATCGGCCTGGCCGGCCAGTACGCGTCGGTCGACGAGAGCCTGACCGGCAAGGAGAACCTGGTCATGGTCGGCCGCCTGTACGGGATGCGCCGCAAGGCCGCCGTCGCGCGCGCGACCGAGCTGCTGGAGCAGTTCTCGCTCAGCGATGCCACCGACCGGGTGGTCAAGAAGTACTCGGGCGGCATGCGCCGCCGGCTGGACCTGGCAGCGGCGCTGGTGGCCAAGCCGCCGGTGCTGTTCCTGGACGAGCCGACCACGGGACTCGACCCGCGCAGCCGGCTGGACCTGTGGGCCATGATCGAGCAGCTGGTGGCCGAGGGCACGACGGTCCTGCTGACCACCCAGTACCTGGACGAGGCCGACCGGCTTGCCGACGACATCGCGGTGATCGACCACGGCAAGGTCATCGCCAAGGGCACGCCGGCCGAGCTCAAGAGCCGCGTAGGCGGCGAGCGGCTGGAGGTCACGCTGGAGAACCCGGCCCAGGCGCCGCAGGCACTGGAGGCGCTGCGGCCGCTGTGCGCCGACGACCCGGTGGCCGAGGGCGAGACGGTGACCATGGCGGTTGCGCAGCGCAAGGGCACGATCGTCGACGCCGTGCGCAGGCTCGGCGACGCGGGTGTCGGCGTCAGCGACATCGGCGTGCGCACGCCGACCATGGACGATGTCTTCCTGTCGCTGACCGGGCACGCCGTCGAGCCAGATGAAAGCGACGAGCAGGAGGAGGCAGCATGAGGCGTCTGGTCACCGACACCCTGATCACCGCGGAGCGCAACCTGATCCGCCTGCCCCGCCAGCCCGACCTGCTGAGCGCGTTCACGATCCAGCCGATCATGTTCGTGCTGCTGTTCGTGTACGTGTTCGGCGGCGCGATCGCCACGCCCGGCTTCGACAACTACAAGGACTTCCTTATCCCGGGGATCATCGTCCAGAACATCGCCTTCGGCGGCTTCGTCACGGCCATCGGCCTGGTCGAGGACCTGAACAAGGGCCTGATCGACCGTTTCCGGTCGCTGCCGATGGCGCGCGCCGCGCTGCTGGCGGGCCGCACCTTCGCCGACATCGTGACCAACCTGGTGTCGATGGGGGTGCTGGTCATCACCGGCCTGATCATCGGCTTCTCGTTCCACGCGAGCGTCGGCGAGATCGTGACCGGCGTGCTGCTGATGGTGCTGTTCGGCTACGCGTTCTCGTGGGTGTTCGCCTTCCTCGGGATGCTCGTCTCCACGCCGGAGTCGGCCAACGCGCTGGGCTTCATGCTGGTGTTCCCGCTGACGTTCATCTCGTCGGCGTTCGTGCCGCCGGACACGATGCCCGACGCGCTGAGGTGGTTCGCCGAGGTCAACCCGTTCACCGTCGTGGTCGACGAGATGCGCGAGCTGTGGGTGGGCCAGGCGGGCGGCAGCCTGTGGCAGTCGGTGGCGTGGTCGCTGGCCATCATCGCGGTGTTCGCGCCGCTGGCAGTCTGGCGCTACCGCCAGACCGCCGAGCGCTCCTGACGCACAGAACCTCGCAGCACCGACTGGCTAACCAGCCAAGTGGTATGGCATAGTGCCGCCCACGGGGCTGGGAGGCGTCGGTCGGGTTCGAGGAGAGTTCATATGGGTCGCAGCATCAAGCTGTTCCTGGTCTGCCTGGCCGGCTGCCTTGTGGTCGCGCCGAGCGCCGCCGCCGAGACCGCCCGCTACATCCTGCCTCCAGGCAACTTCGGCGGGCTGCCCACCACGCAGAACTCGCTGGACCAGCTTCCGCTCTACGACGGCCTGACGCCGCTGCGTGGCAACGTGACGGCGGCCGACGTGAACCGCTTCTACCTGGCCGAGGACTTCAAGCCGATCGGCGCCACGCGCGACGAGCCCACGGGCCGCGCCGGGCTGCGGATCGTCTACGACAGCTACGGCGTTCCCCACATCTACGGCAACACCCGCGACGACCTCTCGTTCGGCTCGGGCTGGGTGACCGCGCGTGACCGCGGGCTGCTGCTGAGCCTGGGCCGCGGTCCTGCCCGCGTGGCTGTGGCCGACGTGCCGGGCATCGACGCCTTCTCGCTGGTCACCAGCGGCAAGGGCTTCGCGCCCAGCAAGCAGGCGGAGGGGCTGGTCAACCGCCAGAAGAGCCTGCTGGCCAAGAAGCTCGGCGCCAAGGGCCGCCAGATCCTCCGCGACGCGACCGCCTACATCGCCGGCGCCAACGCCTACCAGCGCTCGAAGGGCCTGAAGGCCGACTACACCGTCAACGACGTGATCGCCACGACCGCCTTCATCGGCTCGATCTTCGGCGCCGGCGGCGGCGGCGAGGCCATGAACTCCGATCTGCTGGCCAAGCTGCAGCGCAAGCTGGGCAAGAAGAAGGGCCGGGGCGCGTGGGAGGACGTGATGCTGGCCGACGATCCGGAGGCCCCCACCACGATCAAGAAGCGCTTCAAGTACGGCCCTCGCACGGGCGGCAAGGTGAAGGGCTCGGTGACCATCGACCCCGGCTCGCTGAGGTCCTTCGATCCGCTGAAGGCGTCCAAGAGCGGAGCCAAGACCGACGCGCTGGCCGCGCCGGCACGGCGGCGGGCGTCGAACTTCCTGATCGCCGCGCCCGGCCGCTCGGCGACGGGCAAGACGCTGGCCGTGATGGGGCCGCAGCTGGGCTACTACTACCCCGAGATCGTGCAGCAGATGCATATCCAGGGCGCGGGCATCAACGCCCAGGGCGCGTTCGTGCCCGGCCTGGCCATGTACATGCTGCTGGGCCGCACCAACAACTACGCGTGGAGCCTGACCTCGGCCGGCCACGACGTCCGCGACGTGTACGCGTTGCGCCTGTGCGGCTCCAAGGGCAAGCGTGCCAAGCGCACGTCCACGCGCTACCGCTACAAGGGCAAGTGCCGCAAGTTCACCAGCTTCAACGCCGGCAAGCTTGGCGGCAAGTCGCTGAAGTTCAAGCGCTCGGTGCACGGCCCGGTGATCGGCACGGCCACGGTCAGGCGCCGCGCCTACGCGTTCGCTCGCAAGCGCTCCACGTTCGGCCGCGACGCGCTGAACCTGGCCGCGCTCAAGGACATGACCGAGGGCAAGGGATCCACGCCCAAGCGGTTCTACCGCGCCGCCAACCAGTTCGGGTTCACGTTCAACTGGGGCTACATCAACCGCACCGGGACGGCCAACTTCTCGTCCGGCCGGCTGCCGGTGCGACCGCGGCACCTGGACCGCCGCCTGCCCACGCTGGGCACCGGCAAGTACGAGTGGAAGGGCTACCTCAAGCAGAGCCAGCACCCCCACGACACGTCGGGGCCGAACAACCTGCTGCTGAACTGGAACAACCGCTCGGCGCCGGGCTTCATGCACGGCGACGACGAGCCCTACGGCTCGGTGCAGCGCGTCGAGCTGTTCAACAGGGTGCCGCGCAAGGCCACGCTGGCCAACATCGTCGGCACCATGAACCGGGCAGCCACCCAGGACGTTCGCTCGCCCGCGTGGCCGTCGATCAGCAAGGTGCTGTCCACCGGCAAGGCGCCGAATGCCCGCTCGGCGCAGGTCAAGGCGATCCTGGACGACTGGGTCAGGCGCGACGCGCCGCGGCTGGACGCCAACGACGACGGCACGTATGACGAGTCCGGGCCGGCGATCATGGACGCGCTCTGGCTGCCGGTGGCCAAGTCGGTCATGCGGCCGCGCTTTGGCAGCCTGCTCGGCGCGCTCGACGAGGTCCGCTCGCTGGGCGGCCTGACCGGCGTGTCCTACGTGGACAAGGATCTGCGCAGGCTGCTCAAGCGCAAGGAGCGCGGCAAGTTCCATCTGCGCTACTGCGGCAAGGGCAAGCTGGCCAGGTGCAGGAGCTCACTGTGGAAGGCGGTCGACAAGACCTCGGCCACGCTGGCCAAGCGCCTGGGTCCCGACCCCGCGAAATGGCTCGCGAAGGGCAACCGCACCGGGTTCGTGCCCGGCCTGATCAACAACACGATGCGCGCCACCAACAGGCCGACGTTCCAGCAGGCGCTGGAGTTCGACCGGCGCTAGCGCGATACACGCTCGGGGGCCGGCCTTGCGCCGGCCCCCGGGTGTTGCGCGGCGCTAGACCGCGCGGACGTTGACGGCCTTGGGACCCTTGTCGCCGGCTTCGGCGTCGTAGGTCACCTTGGCGCCCTCGGTGAGCGACTTGTAGCCGTCGCCCTCGATGCCGCTGTGATGCACGAACAGGTCCTTGCCTGCCTCGTCGGGTGTGACGAAGCCAAAGCCCTTCTCGTCGCTGAACCACTTAACGGTTCCGGTTGCCATGTTGCTACCTCCTATGTGCCTGCGAACGCGGAGGTGCTGGAAAGCAACGACAACGGGCGCCAAACACTGCTTGCGCCGAGCGGGTGCCCGGCTTGTACGCGACCGACGCTAGCAGCGACAGCGACTCCAGCGTGTCCTTGACATACCCCCTAGGGGTATGCAATGGTGGCGTATAAGCAACCGTTGAGTCCATGCGCCCGCCCTCCCGACAGAGCGATTTGAACACCCCGACCGTGATCTCCACGAGGCTGAAGCCATGAGCACCTACCAGCTCGCACGGCTCGGTTCGAGCACCGGCGCCGGCGGTTGCGGCCGATGCGCGAGCGCGCGCGGCGGCTAGCGCCTTCCCGAGGCAGCCGCGCGCTCGTTCGGGAGCACGCATCACTTGACCGGGACCCCTTGGTCCCAAGGAGAAATCCAATGGAATCGACCGCACATCCGCGGCGGTGGACGGCGCTCGCCGTCATCGCCCTCGCCCAGTTCATGGTCATCATGGACACGTCGATCATCGGGGTCGCCCTGCCTGACATCCGGGCCGACCTCGGCTTCGCCCCAGGCGACCTGTCCTGGGTCTTCAACGCCTACGTCATCGGCTTCGGCGGCCTGCTGCTGCTCGGCGGCCGCCTCAGCGACCTGCTCGGCGCCAGACGGGTATTCGCCGCGGGCTGGACCGTCCTGGCCGTGGGCTCGCTGCTGGCGGGCCTGGCCGACTCGACCGCCGTGGAAATCGCCGCTCGCACGACCCAGGGCATCGGCGCGGCGCTGATCGCCCCGTCGGCGCTGACGTTGCTGATGATGCTCTTCGGGCACGACCCCAAGGAACTCGTCAAGGCGCTGTCCATCTACGGCGCAGCGGCACCCGCGGGTGGGACCGCCGGAGTGTTCCTCGGCGGCGTGCTCACCGAGTGGGCCAGCTGGCCGTGGGTGTTCTACATCAACATCCCGGTAGCGCTGGTCGCACTCGCGCTTACGCCGAGCCTGATGCCGGCGTCAAGGGCCAGGCGCGGGAGCGTTGATGTATCCGGCGCCCTGACGGTGACAGCCGGTCTCGCGCTCACGGTGTTCGGCATCGTCCGTGCGCCCGAGGTCGGGTGGGGCTCGGCCGAGACCGTGTCGGTCCTGGCGGGAGCGCTGGCCCTGCTGGCCGGATTCGCGCTCATCCAGAGCCGGCGGCGGGAGCCACTGATTCGCCTGAGCATCTTCCGCACTCCGAACCTGGGTGCGGCGAACGCCGCGCAGCTGCTGCTCGGCGCCGCGTGGATCCCGATGTGGTTCTTCCTCAACCTGTACCTCCAGCAGGTGCTGGGATACGGGGCTTTCGAGGGCGGTGCCGCGCTGCTCCCGATGACGGCGACCATTCTCGTTCTGATGGTCGTGGCAGCTCCCAGGGTCATGGGCCGGGTCGGCGCCAAGCCGATGATCGTCGCTGGCCTGCTCGTGCTGGCTGCCGGCTTGGTCGGCCTGTCATTGGCCGGACCTGACGGCAGTTTCGCCGTCGATGTCCTGCCGGCTTCGCTGGTGGCGGCGACCGGGATGGCGCTGGCCTTCATCCCGTCGCTTGGGACGGCGATCTCCAGCGCGCGGCCCGAGGAGGGCGGACTGGCATCGGGCATCGTGAACACCGGCTACCAGGTGGGCTCAGCGCTCGGCCTGGCGGCGATGACGGCGCTGGCGAGCTCTCACGGTGCCGACCGGCTCGGTGACGTGGGGGCGCTCACCGACGGCTACTCGGCCGCGTTCCTCGGAGCCGCGGGGGTCGCCGGCGCCGGGGCGTTGCTCGCCGCCCTGACCCTGCGCCGGGCAGCGCCCCGTGCCGGGGAGGACGCAGCGACCGCGGAGGACGCCGAGCGCGTCGCCCAACCGGCCTGACGAAGACACCACCCGGGCGAAGCGCGCATCGCTTCGCCCGGGTCGCGTGTGCCTACCGTCCGCCGGCCGAGGCTCCCGATTCGCTGTCGGGCTCGCCCCGGACCTGGGCAAGGCGGGTGGCGAACACGAGGCCGACGCCACCGATCAGGTTTCCGACTATCGCGATCCCGGTGTTGCCCGCCAGGTCGCCCCAGCCCGCCGCCGTGGTGCCCGCGATGATCCCGAACAGGATCTCGCCGAAGCTCACCACAGCGTGGTTGAGGCTGGGTGCCAGCAGCAGGAAGCCGACTGCAAAGCCCGTCAGCACCTGGGCCGACACGCTGCCCGCCGCCGCGACCACCCAGGTGAACAGCGTCATGACGGTGCCCGCGGCGATCGCGCTCAGCAGCGCCGGCACGACGGTCCGCTCGGCCTGCGTGTCCGCCAGCGATCCCGCCGCCTTCAGCGCGCTCGGCTCCAGCACCCCCGCCTTCGCGAAGATCGCCACGAAGAGGAGCAGGCCGAGGGCGTTGAAGACGAAGGTGACGCCCCACATGCGCAGGAGCGCGCCGAGCGGAGACCGGCCGGCATACACCGCGCTCACCGGGATCAGGAAGTTCTCCGTGAACAGCTCGGCGCGGCCGAGCGTTATCAGCACCAGCGCAAGCCCGAACGTGAGCGACCCGAGCACGTGAGCGGTCTCGGCTGGCATCACCGCCAGAAGGGCACCCGTGGTCACCACCACCGCCACCAGCCCGAGCAGCACATCGGCGCCGCCCGCGAAGCCGGTCGCCGCAAGCGCGATGCGACCGCGCCCCATCCTGCGCTCACCCTCGTCGAGCCCCGCCTCCCAGATTTCGTCAGGCGACGGGCCGCTCACGCGCCGAGCCTACCTGGGCGCGAACGAGGCGTCGGGCTGCGAGGTCGCCGCCGCCCCGTCGTCGTCGAGCAGGTCGGTCGGTGCCAGCACGAACACCTCGCACATGATGTCGGGGTCCTGCTGGTTGCCGCTCATGAAACCGATCACCCGCCGGCCGGTGGCATCCTCGATCACCTCCTCGAAGCGCTGGCGCATGAGCTCCTGGAACTCCATCCGCTGCTGGATGACGGCCTGGCCACGGCCGCCCTCGAGCAGCGTCTGCTCCACGCGCGAGAAGCCACCGCGCAACAGGCACACCACCAGGTCGTCCTGGTAGTAGGACTTCGTCCGGGTGGGCCCACGGCCGTAGAACTCCTTCAGGAGCGCGACCATCCCATCCGAGATGGCCGTAAGCACGTCGCCGTGTGCCCGCGCGGTGGCCACTACGTGAATCGTACGTATCCCTTGGGCGCAGTGCTACCGTTTTACACGAGGGCTAAAGGAGACGTTCCGGCTTCGGCCGGAGCAGCACCGGCTGACTTTTGATCCGCACGTCGCGACCGAAAGCAGCGCATGGCCTCCAATCCCTCACCCCACCCGCACAGCCTGGCCCATCAGGTCACCAACGTCGTCGCCATCGTGCTCCCGCTGGCGGCCTTCGTGCTGGCCGCCGTGCTGGCCTGGGGCCGGCTGGTCGAGTGGGTCGACCTCGCGGTGCTTGGCGTGGCCTACTCCGTCACGTGCCTGGGCATCACGGTCGGATTTCATCGCCTGCTGACGCACCGCTCGTTCAAGACCCACGCCGGCGTTCGCTACGGGCTGGCCGTGCTCGGCACTCTGGCGGTGGAGGGCTCGGTGATCAAGTGGGTGGCCGACCATCGCAAGCACCACGCGTTCACGGACCAGGACGGCGATCCGCACAGTCCCCATGAGGGCGGCGACGGGGTGCTCGGGGCGCTGCGCGGGCTGTGGCACGCCCACGTGGGCTGGCTGTTCAACTCGGTCGGGCAGGCCGACAAGCGCCGGTACGCCCCCGATCTGCTCGCGGACCCCGGGCTGCGCCGGATCGACGCCGCCGAGCGGCCGCTGATCCTGCTCAGCCTGGTCATCCCGTTCATGCTCGGCTACCTCGTGAAGGGCACCGTCACGGGCGCCCTGCTGACGCTGGTCTGGGGTGGGCTGGTGCGCGTCTTCCTGCTGCACCACGCCACGTTCAGCATCAACTCGATCTGCCACTACTTCGGGCGCCGCCGCTTCGCCACCGAGGACCGCTCGACCAACGTGGCCTGGCTCTCGCTGGCGACCCTCGGGGAGTCATGGCACAACAACCACCACGCCTTCCCCAGATCCGCGTTCCACGGCCTGCGCCGCCGCGAGCTCGACCTGGGCGGCGTGTTCATCAGGACCCTCGAGCGGATGGGCCTGGCCTGGCAGGTGGTGCGGGTAAGCCCCGAGGACCAGCGCCAGAGGGCCGGAGCGGGAGATGGCTGACCAGCAGCAGTCCCCGGCCGGCCTGCTTGCCGGCCTTCGGGCGTTCGCCCGCCGCCGGCGCGTGCCCATCACGGTGGCGGGCTCTGTCGCGACCGCTGCCGTGCTGGTGTTCCTGCTCGCCGGACGGCGAGCCGAGTTCGAGGACGCGCTATCCACGGCGGCGATCTGGCTGCTCATCCTGACGGCGCTGCTACAGATCGTGGCGTTGCTGGCGCGTAGCGAAGCCTGGCACCGGTGCATCCAGGCGGCCGGAGGAACGGTGGAGCGCCGGGTCCTGTACCGGGCGTCCAGCATGCAGGTGCTGGGCAGCGTGATCAACGGTCAGCTCGGAGTTGCGGCGCGGATCACGGCCCTGCGGCGCTCGTCGCCCTCGGTCTGCCCGCAGGTTCCCACCCTGGTCGCCGCCGAGTTCCCGATCCTGGCCGTCGAAGCCATGCTGGCCGCCGCCGCCTCGTTCACGCTGGTCGGGCCGCTGGGGCTGCCGTGGTGGCTGCCGGCCATCGTCCTCGCGGTGGCCGGAGCGCTCAGCGCCGGCCTGCGCGGGCTCGCGCTGCGCGAGGGCCGAAAGCTCTGGCGGGGCCTGGCGGTGCTACGCAGCCTGATCGGCGGAACCCGCGTGGTCGCCCTGGTGCTGGTGGCCGTGTTCGCACAGATCCTGCGCGGCTGGCTGCTGCTGCACGCCGTCGGGATCGACGCCTCGCTCTTCGACGCCATCGCCGTGCTGATCGCGGTGGTCACGCTCGGCCAGCTCCCGGTCGGCCCGGGGGTCGGCGCCGCCGCGGCGGTTCTGATTCTGGGCAGCGACGGCGTGGCGGCGGCAGCCGCCGCCGGCGTGCTCCTGACGGTCACGGGCACCGCCGGCGGACTCTGCTTCGCTGGCTGGGCCGGCGGCGACCACCTCTTGGCGGTCGTCCGCCAGGCGCGCTCACGGCGCGGTCTGGCGAGCGCCTCCGAGGCGTGAGGCGCCCAAACACTGCCTGAGCGACGGAGCTCGCCCCTCAGATGCGGCATGCGTGCGAGGCCAAGGACGCAGGGAGGCCGTAGGGCTCCGCCCACGGCCGACCGAGGACGCAGGCATCGCGCGCAGGACGCCCTGAGGGGTGAGCGACGGGGCTCGAACCCGCGACCGCCGGAACCACAATCCGGAGCTCTACCAACTGAGCTACGCCCACCAGGTAGCGGGCAGTGTACTCGCGCCCGGGCCGCTCAGGATCCCGGTTGATCGGGCTGGTGCGGCCGCCCGGATCCTCTACCTAGCTGCGGCTGGCCGAGTCCAGGCCGTCGACCCAGCTGCCGTGCAGCTGGGGCTGGCCGCCCGTGTCGAAAACCGCCGAGAGACGGCGCTCCACCCAGCGTTCGTCGGGGCCCCGGCCGCGCTGGACCATGAGCGCGACGGCCTTGCCGCCGACGGCGACGACGTCCTCGACGTCGATCCGCTGGGGGCCGAGTGGCTCGCTGAACTGGTGCGCGGCGGCGCCGAAGAGGGCGACCGGGCCGGCGGTCTCGAGAACCTCGAGCCGCTCGCGCGCGGCGGCGATCAGGTCGGCCTTGAGCGCGGGGGCTGCGGGTGCGGGAACGGTGGCCACGGCGGGCACCATATCCCAAAAGCACGAATCTCGTCCAGGCTTAGGGTGTTTCAGTTGTTCAGCGGCACTACCAGCGGCTCGGCCGCCTCGCGCCCCGCAACGGCGTCGAGGGCCTCCTCCTGCTCGGCGGAGTCCTCGTTCTCGTCGCCGCCGCAGATCACGTCGAAGCGGCCGGTGCCCAGGTTGGGGTCGGTGCGGATCGGGAGGCCCTTGATGGTCTCCCACCCCAGCCGCTCGACCTCGTACGGGTTCATGGCCACGGCTACTGCGGGGTACTCGCAGTTGCGGTCGTGCTGCTCGATGGCCTTGACGATGGCCTCGAGGTTCTTGGCCTCCGACGCGCTGCTCATACCTGTGCCCGTATTCCCAGCGTGTCGCGGAAGTACTCCACGGTCTTCGGCAGCCCGTCGCGGAGCTCGACCTCGGGCTCCCACCCCAGCAGCTCGCGGGCGCGGGTGATGTCGGGCTGGCGCACCTTGGGGTCGTCGACCGGCAGCGCCTCGAAGACGATCTCCGAGCGCGAACCGGTGGCCTCGACCACCTGCTCGGCCATCTCGAGCAGCGTCATCTCGTACGGGTTGCCGATGTTCACCGGCTGGTGCTCGCCGGATTCGGCCAGCAGCACCAGGCCCCGGATCAGGTCCTCGACGTAGCAGAAGGAGCGCGTCTGCTGGCCGTCGCCGAATACCGTGACCGGCTTCTCGGAAAGCGCCTGGCTCATGAACGCCGGGATCGCGCGGCCGTCCTTGGGGCGCATGCGCGGGCCGTAGGTGTTGAAGATGCGCACGATCGCGGTGTCCACGCCCTGCTGGCGCAGGTAGGCCATGGTCAGCGCCTCGGCGTAGCGCTTGGCCTCGTCGTACACGCCGC
The DNA here is from genome assembly GCA_963750365.1 of uncultured Solirubrobacterales bacterium. GTDB lineage: Bacteria > Actinomycetota > Thermoleophilia > Solirubrobacterales > Thermoleophilaceae > JAAYBF01. The sequence continues at coordinate 526,420 of CAVVQE010000002.1, read as the reverse complement.
GTGGGCCGATCGGGTTCACGTTGCCCCAGTAGTCCTCGCGCTGGGGATGTACGAGCGGGTCCCCGTAGACCTCGGACGTGGACGCCAGCAGGAAGCGCGCGCGCTTGAACTTGGCCAGCCCCAGCGAGTTGTGCGTTCCGTAGGCGCCGACCTTGAGCGTGTGCAGCGGCAGCCGCGCGTAGTCGATCGGCGACGCGGGCGAGGCCATGTGGAACACGAAGTCCACCGTCTCGTCGATCTCGAAGTGGTCGGTGATGTCCACGTTGCGAAACGAGAAGGTCGCGTCGTCGCGGAGGTGCGCGATGTTCTTCAGCGACCCGGTCTCCAGGTTGTCCACGCAGATCACGCGGTGGTCGCGCGCCAACAGGTAGTCGCACAGGTGCGAACCCAGGAACCCGGCGCCGCCGGTCACAACAGAAGTCGGCATCGGGGAGAGGCTACCGGGCGAGCCCTGTTTGCCGGGCGGCCCGGCGGGTACCGTGCGGCCACATGGAACGGCGACCCGACAGACACGCTCCGGATCCCGACGACGGCGAGTACCCGGCAGGCACCGAGGCTCCCACCGATCCGCCCGGCGTGGACCCCGACGCCGGCGATGAGGCGCCGGGGTTCTCGGACGATCCGCCGCAGGCGGACTAGCTGCCGGCGTTCTGCAGTGCCGACGCGGCACCGCGGCAGTCGTAGAGGCCGCTGACCGACGTCACGGGCTTGCAGGTCTTGGCCACCACGCTCATGACCTGACGGTCCCCCACGCGTGCGTCCCGTGGGCCGCCCGACTGCGAGTCGGCCAGGACCCAGCGCACGCTGCCCGCGCGCACCGCGTCCGCCAGCCAGGCGGCGCTGACCTGGCTCTCGCGACCGGAGAAGCCGCCGATGGCGACCACCCGCGCGCCGGAGTCGATGATCGGTCTGGCTGCGCCCTGCTGGCTACCGGTGGCCACCGCGCCACCGCCGTGCGAGCCGGCATAGGCCACGGCTTGCGTCAGCGACTGGCTGTCGCCGCCGAACATGCCGCCGCCCGCGGGGGCGCCGGGCGGCGGACCGCCGGCGCCGCGAGCGCCGCCGCCCGGCCCGCCGCCGGCCCGCCGCCGACACCGGCGATCTGTGGACCGCCGGAGGGAAACGTGCCGTTGGTGGCGTGGCCGAGCGTCTGCACGGCCCACGCGGCGGGGGCCAGCAGCGCGAGGCCCAGCGCCGCCATCAGGACGATCCGGCGCACCCGCGCGGGCATGCCCACCGCGAGCATGGCCACCAGGCCGGCGCCGGCGACGAACAGCACAGGCGCAAGCCACGTGAGCTGGCCGGGCTGGTTGTGCAGGACCATGAGCTCCGTGGCCACCGCCCCGGCCACCGCCAGGCAGGCCAGGACGCGTGCGGTCCGCCCGCCGCCGGTCACGTGTGGGACCAGCGCACCCACCAGCGCGGCGGTGAAGGGCGCAAGCAGCGACACGTAGTAGGGGTGGAAGATGCCCGACGCGGTGCTGAACGCGACCGCGCAGGTCAGGAACGCTCCGCCGACCGCGATCACCCAGCCGCTGCGCGGGTCGCTGCGCCGCAGGCGGCCGGCCAGGACCACCGCGGCCGCGCCGACCAGCGCGGCGCCGATCAGCCAGCCGGCCTGTCCGCCCAGGCTGGACTCCACGAGCCGGGTCACGCCGGTGGGGCCGCCGAACAACGAGCCGGCGCCACCGCCACCACCGGGGCCGCCGCCCGGGCCGCCGCCCGCACCACCCGGACCGCCGGACTGGCCGACCAGGCGGCCGAGACCGTTGTAGCCGAAAATCAGCGACCAGATGCTGTTGTCGGCCGTGCCCGACACCCACGGCCGGCCGGACGCCGGGGTCAGCGCCAGCAGCAGCGGCCACGCCCCGCCGACGGCCACCGCGGCGCCGCTGAAGGCAGCCACCTGGCCGAGCGCTGAGCGGATGCCGCGCGGAGAGATCCACAGCCACGCGGCCACGATGCCGGGCACCACCATCAGCGCCACCGCCATCTTGGTCTCGAAGCCCAGGCCCACCGCCACGCCGCTGAGCACGAGCCAGCGCGTCCGACCGTCCTCGAGCCCCCGGACGCAGAACCAGACCGCGGCCACCGCACACAGCACCAGCAGCGCGTCGGGATTGTTGTGGCGCGAGATGGCCACGCTGATCGGCGTCAGCGCCAGCACCAGCCCGGCCACCGCCCCGGCGGCGCGGCCGAAGGGCCGCCGCACCAGGTCGTACACAAGCGCGACCGACGCCATGCCCATCAGCGCCTGCGGGACAAGCAGGCTCCACGAGCCGTAGCCGAAGACCTTCACGAACGCCACCTGGACCCACGAGGCCAGCGGCGGCTTGTCCACGGTCATGACGCCGGCGGCGTCGAAGGAGCCGTAGATGAACGCGTGCCAGCTGGAGCCCATCGAGCGCACCGCCGCGGCGTAGTACTCGTTGGCGAAGCCGTTGCGGTCCAGCCCCCAGAGGTTCAGGGCGCCGGCCAGTAGGAGCAGGGCGATCAGCTCGGGCCGGGCACGGGCGAGGCTGCGGGCCGACTGGGCCACCCGGGCCAAGCGGTCGGGAGCCGCGCCGGGCCGGCGTAGCGGGAGTGCGCTCATGGCGGCCACCTTGCTGGCGCTTCGTAAGAGCAACAGAAGGCGAGCAGCCGTCTTATGCCTGTCCGACAAACGCCGCGCAGAGTGCGGCCGATGAGCGAGCTGGCCCTCCACCCCGCCCCCGGCCGCTCGCTCGCCGTGGCCGGCCGCGCGCCCCAGGTCGAGGTCGTGGTCCCGGTGTACAACGAGGAGGCGGTGCTGGCACACAGCATCGGGCGCCTGCATCACCTGCTCTCGGACGACTTCCCGTTCAGCTGGCGGATCGTGATCGCCGACAACGCCAGCACCGACGCCACGCCGGTCATCGCGCGCGGGCTGGCACGCCGGCTCCCCGGGGTGCACGTCCTGCGCCTGGAGCAGAAGGGTCGCGGCCGCGCCCTGCGCACGGCCTGGTCGGCCAGCCAGGCGCAGGTGGTCTGTTACATGGACGTGGACCTGTCGACCGATTTGCGCGCGCTGTTGCCGCTCGTGGCGCCGCTGCTCTCGGGCCACAGCGACGTCTCGATCGGCACCCGCCTGGCGCGCGGCTCGCAGGTCGTGCGCGGGCCCAAGCGCGAGTTGGTCTCGCGCAGCTACAACCACCTGCTGCGCGCCACCCTGCGCACCCGCTTCAGCGATGCCCAGTGCGGCTTCAAGGCCGTGCGCGCCGAGGCGCTGGCAAAGCTTCTGCCCGAGGTCCGCGACCAGGGCTGGTTCTTCGACACCGAGCTGCTGGTGACCGCCGAGCGCGCCGGCCTGCGCATCCACGAGGTCCCCGTGGACTGGGCCGACGACCCGGACTCGCGGGTGGACATCGTGCGCACCGCGATCGATGACCTCAAGGGCATCGCCAGGCTGGCGTCGGGGACCGCCGCGGTCCGCTTCCTGGCCGTCGGACTGTGCTCGACGCTGGCCTACGCGCTTCTGTTCCTGGCCCTGCGCGGTCCGCTTGGCCCGGGCGGGGCCAATGCGCTGGCGCTGGCGCTGACCGCCGTCGCCAACACCGCCGCGAACCGGCTGTTCAGCTTCCGCGTGCGCGGGCGCGACGGGCTCGTGCGCCACCACCTGCTGGGGCTGGTGGTGTTCGCGATCACCCTCGGGCTGACCAGCGGCGCGCTGGTCGTGCTTCACGCCGCGTGGCCCGGCCCCGCCGGCGCGGTCGAGCTGGCCGTACTGGTGGTGTCCGGCCTGGCGGCCACCGTCACGCGCTACGTGGCGCTGCGCAGCTGGGTGTTCTCGCCGCGGGTGCCGCTACGGGCGGTTGCGCCCGAGCAGGTCGTGGGCGTCGACCCACTCCTCGGCCACGATGGCCGAGCCCAGCGATAGCTCGCCGCAGAGCACGGTCGCGCCCACGATCTCGGCGAACTTGCGCACCTTGCCGGCGCCGTAGCAGTCCATCGCCTCCAGGCACTCGCGCTGGGTGGGCAGGCCGGTGCCGCCGCCGTAGGTGGCCACGATCAGCGACGGGATCGTTATCGAGTAGTAGTAGTCGCCGTTCTCGCGCAGTTCGGCGTAGACCAGCGCGGCCGAGGACTCGGCCACGTTGGCGGCGTCCTGGCCGGTGGCGATGAAGATGGCCGTGATGCCGTTGGCCGAGTGCGAGCCGTTGTTGTTCACGCCCGCCATGAAGCCGCCGAGCGACGAGGTCTGGCGGGCCTGGAACATCAGCCCGCTGTCGGAGCGCATGACGCTCTTCATCAGCTGGTTGGGGATCACCGCCTCGGCCACCACCCGCTTGCCGCGCGTGTTCAGCACGTTCACCTGCGAGGTCTTCTTGTCGGTGGCGAAGTTGGACTCCAGGAAGAAGCGCTCGATGCCCGGCTCGTAGTGCTCGACGATCCACTTGCACGCCGCGGCCGTGGCCTTGCCGGTCAGGTTCTGGCCCGCGGCGTCGCCCGTCGTGTAGTTGAAGCGGGTGAACAGGATCCGCGACGCCGAGTACTGCTCTATCTCGCGCAGCTCGCCGGTCGAGGTCGTCTGCTCCGCCGCGGCCTTGATCGGTTCGAAGTTGCCCTGTAGCCAGACGCCGAAGTCACGCGCGCCGCGCGCGTCCTCGAAGATGAACGCCGGCGCGCGCTGCATGTGGTCCTCGGTCACGGTCACCGTGACGCCGCCGGCCTCGTGCAGCAGGCGCATGCCTCGGTTGTAGCTGGCCACCAGCGTGCCCTCGGCGGTGGCCATCGGCACGTAGAACTCGCCCCGCGCGTGCTCGCCGTCCACCAGCAGCGGCCCCGCCAGCCCCAGCGGCACCTGCGCCGAGCCGATGAAGTGCTCGATGTTGCCCGCCGTCTCGGCGGGCTCGATCGCCCGCCCGGCCACGTGCGGCATCTCCACGCCCGTCCGCTCGCGCAGGAAGTCCAGCCGCGCCTGCTTCGCCGCGGCGCTGTAGTCGTCGTCACGGTCGCGGGGAACGGCTACGCGGTCGGGCATGAGCGGAGCCTATTGCCGCGTCAGGCGAACGCCAGCCGTGCCGCGATCGCCTTGCGCGAGGCGAACAGGTACGCGGCCACGAACACCAGCGACAGCACCACCACGATGCAGCCGCCCGTCGAGGCGTCCAGGTGAAAGCTCGCGTAGGTCCCCATGACGGTGGAGAACACGCCGACCGCCGTGGCGATGGCCAGCATGCGGTCGAAGCGATCCGTCAGCAGGTAGGCGGTGGCGCCGGGCGTGATGAGCATGGCCACCACCAGCACGATGCCGACCGCCTGCAGCGCGATCACGACCGTGATCGCCAGCAGTCCGAGCAGCAGCATCTCCAGCCGCCGCGGCGAGATGCCGATGGCGTGCGCGTGCGTGGGGTCGAACGCGTACAGGACCAGGTCGCGCCGCTTGTACAGCAGCAGCGCCAGGGCCAGGGCGCCCAGGCCCACCACCTGGATGATGTCGCCGTCGCTGACGCCCAGCACGTTGCCGAACAGGATGTGGAACAGGTCGGTCTGGGACGGCACCACGCTGACCAGCACGATCCCGATGGCGAAGAGGCCGGTGAAGACGACCCCGATGGCCGCGTCCTCCTTGACCCGGCTGGTGCGGTTGAGCCCGCCGATCAGCCCAACGGCGCCGCAGCCGAACACGAACGCGCCGATCGCGAACGGAGCGCCCAGCAGCGAGCTGACCACCACGCCCGGCAGCACCGCGTGCGATACCGCATCGCCCATCAGCGACCAGCCCAGCAGCGTCAGCCAGCACGAGAGCACGGCGCAGACGATCCCGACCACCAGCGCCGTGAGCAGCGCGCGCTGCATGAACGAGAACTGCAGCGGGTCGGAGAACCAGCCGGCCACGTGGTTGACCACGCTCACGCCGCCACCCCCAGCCCGAGCGCCTCGCGCGGCACGAAGCCGCCGAAGGCATCGGCCAGCAGCTCAGGCACCAGCACCTCCTCAGGCCGCCCCTGGGCAACCACGCGCCGGTTGATCAGCGCGACCGAAGAGCACAACGCCGGCACGCTGATCAGGTCGTGGGTCGAGACCATGATGGTCAGGCCCTCGCCGGCCAGCTCGCCGAGCAGGCCGGTGATCGTGGCCTCGCTGCGCTTGTCCACGCCGGCGAACGGCTCGTCCAGCAGGAGCAGCTCGGCGCCCTGGGCCAGCGCCCGGGCCAGGAAGGCACGCTTTCGCTGCCCGCCCGACAACCGGCCGATCTGGCGCTCTGCCAGATCGGTCAGGTCCACGCGGGCCAGCGCGCCGTCGACCGCGCGCTGGTCCTGCTCGCGCGCCCTGCGGGTCGATCCCATGCGCCCGTAGCGCCCCATCATGGCCACGTCCCGCACCGTGACCGGGAAGGCCCAGTCCACATCCTCGCTCTGGGGCACGTAGGCCACGCGACCGGCGGCCCGAGCCGCCGCCGTCGGGCTACCGAACAGCTCGATCCGCCCGGCGTCGGCGCGCACCAGGCCCATCAACGTCTTGTAGAGCGTGGACTTGCCCGAGCCGTTCATGCCGATCAGCCCGTGCACCAGCCCGCCCTCCAGCGTCAGGTCGACGCCCTCCAGCGCCACGTTGTCGCCGTAGCTGACGCGGACCCCTTCGGCCTCAACCACCGGTGCGCTCATACCCTGCCCCCGCCGGTGAGCCCGTTCACGATCGTGCGCGCGTCGCGGCGCAGCAGCTCCAGATAGGTCGGCACCGGACCGCCCGGCTTGGACAGCGAGTCCACGTAGAGCTTGCCGGCGAAGCCCGAGCCCGACTCACGCGCCACCTGGCGCTGGGACTTGTCGCTGACCGTCGACTCGCAGAACACGGCCGGGACGTCACGCTCGCGCACAGCCTCCACGACCGAGGCGATCTGGCGGGGCGTTCCCTCCTGCTCGGCGTTCACCGGCCATAGGTAGTGCTCGGTCAGGCCGGCGTCGCGAGCCAGGTAGGAGAACGCTCCTTCGCATGTGACCAGCGCCCGCCGCGCGCGCGGCAGCGACGCGAGCTCGCGTTCCAGATCCTCCTGGACGCGTGCCAGCTTGCGCTTGTAGCGCTCGGCGTTGCGGCGGTACAGCGATCGCCCAGCGGGATCCATCCGCGTCAGACCGCGACGGATGTTGTCCACGTAGATCTGCGCGTTGGCGGGCGACATCCATGCGTGCGGGTTGGGCTTGCCCTCGTACTCGCTGGCGCCCGCGATCGGAATCGACCTGACACCGCTGGTCAGGGTCACGCGGTCGGCCTTGGCCTCGTCGATGAACTGCTCGAACCAGCGCTCGAGCCCCATGCCGTTGTCGAACACGATGTCGGCGCGGGCCGCGCGCTTGAGGTCGCTCGGCGTGGGCTCGTAACCATGGATCTCGGCGCCGGGCTTGGTGATCGAGGCCACCTCGACCCGGTCACCCGCCACGTTGCGGACCATGTCCGCGGTCACCGTGAACGTGGTCAGGGCCAGCGGCTTGCCGCCCGACTCGCCCTGCGACTGGTAGCCACAGCCGGTGGCGACGAGCGCTCCGAGGACGCAGCTGGCGACCGTAAGTAGCAACTTCATCGCATCACCATAACACAAAGTTAGTCGCGTCTAACTTTTGATTCGGTTGTGGGCGCAGAAGTGCCCGCTTGTACCCTGTGCGGCCCAATGGAGCGCATCGAGCACCTCCGCCGGCGCTTCTCGATCAGCGCCCGGACCCACAGGCGGCTGGCCTTCGCCGCGCTGGTCCTGCTCGTGCTGATCGTGTTCACGGGGTCGGCGGTGCGCCTGACGGGCTCGGGTCTTGGCTGCCCCACCTGGCCGAAGTGCACGGAGACCTCGATCCACAGCGAGCTGGACGCGCACGGGGTGATCGAGTTCGGCAACCGTGTGCTGACCTCGCTGGTCTCCGCGGGCGCCATAGCCGCGGCGCTGGGCAGCTTCCTGCGCCGCCCGCTGCACCCACTGCGTCGCGACCTGGCGTGGATCGGCCTGCTGCTGCCGCTCGGCGTTGTGATCCAGGCGGTGATCGGCGGGCTTTCGGTGCTCTACAAGCTCGCGCCCGGCTGGGTGATCACCCACTATCTGGTGTCGATGGTGCTCCTGGTCGCCGCCTTCTCGCTGTGGTGGCGATCGCGGCTGGAGCCCGACCAGATATCAGCGGTACGTTCCCAGCGGTCGGTCGTCTGGTCGGTGCGCGCGCTGTGCGCGTACGCGTTCGTAGCCATCGCCGCCGGCACCACCGCGACGGCCGCCGGCCCGCATGCGGGCTCGGCCGGGACCGGCGAGTTCGTGCACCGGCTGGGCTTCTGGGGGTCGGAGACGCTGTCCAACCTGATCAACACCCACGGCACCCTGGCCGCGCTCCTGGGCGTGGGCACCGTCGGCTGCTGGCTGCTGGCGCGTGCGCGCCAGGGCAACGCCGAGCTGTTGCTCACGCTGAAGGTGACGGCGCTGCTGATGGCCGCGCAGGGCGCCGTCGGCATCGCGCAGTACAGACTCGAGCTTCCGTCGGAGATCGTCTGGGTGCACGTGGCCCTGGCTACGTTGACGTGGGTCGGCTTCGTACACGTGTGGGCCGCCGCCGGGCACCCGCTTCACGGTCCGGCCGAGGAGCCCGCCAGCCCCAGCGCCGATCGCATGGCCGGGGAGCCGGTCGGAACCTGAGCGATGCCGAGCTGGGACGACGTGGTGGCCGTCGGTCTGCGCTACCCGGGGGTCTTCGAGTCGACCTCGTACGGAACGCCCGCGCTCAAGGCCAGGAAGCAGGGCGGCCTGATGTGCCGCCTGCGCACCGACCCGGACGCCCTGGTCATCCGCGTCCGCGACATCGGTGAACGCGAGGCGCTGCTTCAGGGGGGCGACCACGCCTTCTTCACGACCGCCCACTACGACGGCCAGCCGTACGTGCTCGTCCACCTGGATCGCGTCGATCCGCAGGAGCTGGCCGAGCTGGTCGAGGACGCCTGGCGCGTCCGGGCCAACAGGCGGGCGGTGGCCGCGTACGACGCCTCCGCAGGTTGAGTTGAAGCTGCGCGTCTCAGCCGCACGGTCAGGCTGGTCGTGAAGGCCAGGGTCCGCCGCTAGACCACATTGCGCTCGGGCCGCTCGCGGCCGGCGTCGAAGCGATCGGCGCCGAACGCCGAGACGTCCACGAACGGCTCGCGGCCCAGGTAGAGGTCTCGCACCACCTCGCCGACCGCGGGCGCCTGCAGGAAGCCGTGGCCCGAGAAGCCGGTGGCGTAGAGGAAGTCGCCGGCGCGCCCGATCAGGGCGTTGCTGTCCGGGCTGACCTCGTAGAGCCCGCCCCAGCCGCCCTTGATGCCGGCGCCCGCAACCGACGGCGCCACCCGCTCCAGCGCCTCCTGCAGGCCGGGCAGCCAGTCGTCGCTCTGCTCGGTCGAGAAGCCCGGCTCCTGACCGGCGAAGGACATGCCCATCAGCAGCCCGGGACCCTCGCGGTGGAAATAGAAGCTGCTGGCGAAGTCGATGGTCATGGGCAGGTGGTCCGGCAGCCCGCCGATGGGCTCGGTGAACACGATCTGGCGCCGTAGCGGCGTCACGGGCAGGTGCACGCCGGCCATACGGCCGACCTCCGCCGACCATGCGCCCGCCGCGCAGATCACGGTCTCGGCCTCGATGTCGCCGTGGTCGGTCTGCACCAGCCCGGGGCGGAGGCCGGTGGCCTGGCATCGCGTCTGAATGTGCGCACCTGACGCCCGGGCCGCGAACGCGTAGCCGGCCACCACGGCCTCGGGGGTCAGGTGGCCGTCGCTGGCGCAGAAGGCCGCGCCGAGCAGGCCGGCAGGATCGATCAGCGGGCATACCTCGCGCGCCTCGGCCGGCGTGAGCATGCGGCTGGGCACGCCGAGGCCGTTCTGTAACTCCACCCCCGCGCCGAACGCGCGCATGTCGTCCTCGCGTGTCAGGAGGAACAGGTAGCCCACCTGCTTCAGATCGATCTCCCAGCCGGGCCGGCGGCCGAAGTCCTCGAACGCGGTCAGGCTGCGCTGGGCCAGGCGCACGTTCAGCTCGTCCGAGAACTGGGTGCGCACCCCGCCCGCCGCCTTGCTCGACGAGCCGCTGCCGAGCTGCCCACGCTCCACCAGCACCGCGTCGCTGACGCCGGCCTCGGCCAGGTGGAACAGGATGCTGGTGCCCATCACGCCCCCGCCGATGACCACGACGTCGGCCTTCGTGGGCAACGGCGCGGAACGCATGGCCGCTCAGGCTGCCAGATGCGAGGCTGTGCGTGTGCGCACGGGTGGACAGGCGCTGGTCGCCGCGCTGGAGGCGATGGGAGTGCGGCTGTGCTTCGGCCTGCCCGGCGTGCACAACCTGCCCGCATGGGAGGCGCTGCGCGAGTCCTCGCTGCGGCTGGTTGGCGTTCGCCACGAGCAGACCGCCGTATACGCCGCCGACGGGCACGCGCGCGTGAGCGGCCAGCTGGGCGTGGCGCTGACCACCACCGGGCCGGGCGCCGCCAACGCGCTCGGCGCGACCGGCGAGGCCTGGGCGTCGCACTCGCCGGTGCTGGTCATCGCCACCGACATACCCACCACCCTTCGCCGCGACGGCGTCTATCGCGGCGTGCTGCACGAGACCCGCGACCAGGCCGCCATGTTCGCGCCGGTGGTCAAGCAAGTCGTGCGCGTGGGCGCAGCGGACGAGATCGCCGGGGCGGTGGCCCGCGCCGGCGCCGCCGCGCTGGAGGCGCCGACCGGCCCGGTGTACGTGGAGATCCCGACCGACCTGCTGCGCGCGGGCAGTGAGCTGAGAGCCTTTTCGGCGCCAGAGCCCCTACAAGGCTCTCAGCAACTCCAGCCGGCGGTGGACCTCTGCGCCGCGGCCGAGCGGCCGCTGCTGTGGGTCGGCGGCGGGGCCAAGGACGCACGCGACGGTGTGGCGGCACTGGCCACCGCGCTCGGCGCGCCGGTCGTCGAGACCTACGGCGCCCGCGGGGTGCTCGACCCCTCGCATCCCTCGTGGCTGGGCCTGCCGCCGCACCTGCCCGAGATCGGCGAGCTGTGGGACCGCGCCGATCTGGTCGTGGCGGTGGGCAGTGACCTGGACGGCATGATGACCCAGAACTTCGCGCAGCCCCAGCCGCCGCGGATGGTCGCGCTGAACGTGGACGCGCAGGACGCGGCGAAGAACTACGCGATCGATGTGCTGGTAGAGGGTCCGGCCGAGCTCTCCGCGGCGGCGCTGGCTGAACAGCTCGCGGATCGCCCGCCCGCCGAACTGGGCCCGCTGCGCGACCGTGTGGCCGCCCGCCTGGCCGCCGACGACCCCGCGGGCGTGGCCTTCCTGGACGACATGCGCGCCGCGCTGGATCCCGACACCGTGGTGTTCGCCGACATGTGCATCCCCGGCTACTGGATGGCGTCGATGCACCCCTTCTCGCGGCCGCGGCGGCTGGCGTATCCGGTGGGCTGGGGCACCCTCGGCTTCGCGTTCCCAGCCTCGATCGGCGCGGCGCTGGCGCAAGACGACCCGGTCTTGTGCGTGTGCGGCGACGGCGGTTTTATGTTCGCCGCCGGCGAGCTGGCGGTGGTGGCCCAGGAACGAGTGCCGCTGACCGTGCTCGTGGTGGACGACGGCGGCTACGGGATGCTGCGTTTCGACCAGCGCCAGGCGGGCACCGATCCGTTCGGCGTGGACCTGGCCACCCCCGACTGGAAGCTGCTGGCGGGTGCGTTCGGGATCGACTGCGAGGAGGCCGAGCTGGGCGAGGACCTGGCCACCGTGCTGCGCCGCAGGCTGGCCTCACGCGAGCCGTCGCTGGTGGTCAGCCGGGCCGAGCTACCGCCGCCGCCGTCCACGTCGCCGCGGTGGTACCGGCGGGCGTAGAGTGCCGGCCATGCCAGACGCCGCCGAGTTTCTAGCCGCCTGTCAGAGCGCCCGCGCCGCCCAGCGCGGCTGGGCCGCGACCCCGGCACCCCGCCGCGGCCGCGCGATCCAGCAGATCGGCCGGATCGTGGAGGCCAACAAGGAGGCGCTGGCGCGGGTCATGACCGCCGAGATGGGCAAGCCGATCGCCGAATCGCGTGGCGAGGTTCAGGAGGTCATCGACACGTGCGACTTCTTCCTGGGCGAGGGCCGGCGCCTGTACGGCCAGACGGTGCCCTCGGAGATGGCCGACAAGCAGCTCTTCACCTTCCGCAACCCGGTCGGTGTGGCCGCCATCATCACCGCGGGCAACTTCCCCACCGCAGTGCCCGCCTGGTACATGATTCCCGCGCTCCTGTGCGGAAACGCGGTGGTGTGGAAGCCCGCCGAGTACACGCCGGAGGTCGGGTCCGCGCTGACCAGCCTGCTGCAGGCCGGCGGCCTGCCCGAAGGTGTGCTCAATACGGTGGTCGCCGACGGCGAGGCCACGTTCAGCGGGCTCGAGCAGGCGCTGGACGCGGGCCTGGTGGACAAGGTCGGCTTCACCGGCTCGAGCGCGGTGGGCTCGCGCATCGGCGAGCTGTGCGGTCGCCACCTGCAGTCGCCGTGCCTGGAGCTCGGGGGCAAGAACCCACTGGTGGTCATGCCCGACGCCGACCTGGACCTGGCCGTGGAGGGCGCGCTGTTCAGCGGCTTCGGCACCGCCGGCCAGCGCTGCACCTCGATGGGCACGGCGATCGTGCACGAGTCGATCTACGACGACTTCCTGGCGCGCTTCACCGCGGCCACCGAGGGTGCGGCCGTCGGCGACCCGTTCGAGGAAGTGCTCTACGGGCCGATGATCAACCAGCGCTTCGCCGAGCGCTTCGAGGAGTTCCTGGGGCTGGTCGAGGACCACCACGAGGTATCGGGCTCCAGCGCCACGGGGCGGATCACGGCCGAGAGCCCGCGCGCGGGCTTCGTCGGCGACCCCGGCGACGGCCTCTACTACCACCCCACGATCGCGGCGGGGGTGCAGGCCGGCGACGCCATCTACGCCACCGAGACCTTCGGCCCGCTGGTGGGCGTGGCCCGCTTCGGCGACTTCGACCAGGCGGTCGAACTTGCCAACGGCCACGGCTACGGCCTCTCGGCGGCCATCTACACCTCCGACGCCACGCACGCGCTTCGTTTCCGTGAGCGCGTCAGCGCCGGGATGCTGTCGGTGAACAACTCGACCTCGGGCGCCGAGGCCCATCTGCCGTTCGGCGGCAACGGCAGGTCGGGCAACGGATCACGGCTGTCGGGCATGTGGGTCCTGGACCAGTTCACCCGCTGGCAGTCGATGAACTGGGACTACGCCGGCAAGCTGCAGAAGGCCCAGATGGACGTCGACGACGTCGAGGCCGACCTGGACTTCAGGCTCTAGGCCTGATCCAGCCGAGTGGTGATGGCGGCCAGGGCCTGGTCGAACACCGCCGGGTCGCCGAGTAGCTGGAAGCGGTAGTTGGCGGCGGTTCCGAGCGCATCGATCTCGAACGCCAGCTGCTGCACGTCACGGACCCCTTCCAGGGCGCCGAGCTCGCGCGCCAGCAGGTCCAGCCAGCGGCGTAGCCCGGCGGCCACGGTTCGCCGGACCGGCCCGTCCTCCCGCGAGCCGTACTCGGTGCGCACCTCGCTGAAGAAGCAGCCGCCGCGAAAGACCTCACTCCGCATGTAGCGCAGCCAGCCCGCCACCAGGACGTCGACGCGCTCGCGGCCGGGCTCGAACTCGCGCGGCGGCAGCACCACCTCGGCCAGGAAGCGCTCACGCGCGTGGAAGTAGGTGGCCACCTGAAGCTCCTCCTTGGAGCCGAAGTGGGCGAACAGGCCGCTCTTGCTCATGTCCGTCGCGACGGCCAGCCGGCCGATCGTCAGGCCCTCGAGCCCGCCGACCGAGGCCAGGTCGGCGGCGGTGTCCAGGATCGACGCGCGGGTGCGCCGGCCGCGCGTCCGGCGCCCGTCCTCGCGCTGCTGCTCGGTCTCGTCAGGCATACCCAAGAAATTAGCACGGTCGTGCTGTAATCTAAAAGCACGACCGTTCGTACAAAGGAGCTGACGCAATGCGTGAGGCAGTGATCGTCGAAGCAGTCCGCACCCCCATCGGCCGCGGCAAGCCGGGCAAGGGAGCCCTGAACCCGACCCATCCCGTCGACCTGCTGGCGCACTCGCTGCGTGCGGTGGTGGACCGCACCGGCGTCGACCCCGAGCGCATCGACGACGTGATCGGCGGCTGTGTCGACCAGGTCGACGAGCAGGCCATGAACATCACGCGCTCCGCGGTCCTGGCGGCCGGGCTTCCGGAATCGGTGCCCGCCACCACGGTTGACCGCCAGTGCGGCTCCTCGCAACAGGCCGTCCACTTCGGCGCCCAGGGCGTCATGGCAGGCGCCTACGACATCGTCATCGCCGCCGGCGTGGAGAGCATGAGCCGCGTGCCTATGTGGTCCAACGTGAGGGGCGGCGCCGACCCCTTCGGCCCCGGCCTGGCCGCCCGCTACCCCGGCGGGCTGGTGCCCCAGGGCGTGAGCGCCGAGCTGATCGCCGCCAAGTGGGAGCTGCCGCGCTCGGAGCTGGACCGGTTCGCGCTCGAGAGCCACCAGCGCGCAGCCGCCGCGCACGCCGACGGGGCGTTCGACGACGAGCTCGTGCCGATCGACGGCCTCGAGCGCGACGAGTCCGTCCGCCCCGACACCTCGCTCGAGACGCTGGCCGCCCTGAAGCCCGCGTTCGAGGACCCCGCCGTGGCCGAGCGCTTCCCGCAGATCGACTGGAAGGTCACCGCGGGCAACTCGAGCCCGATCAACGACGGCAGTTCGGCGGTCATGATCACGACCCCCGAGATCGCACGGTCTCTGCGCCTCGAGCCCAAGGCGCGCCTGCACGGCTTCTCGGTGGCCGGCGACGACCCGATCATGATGCTCACAGGCGTCATCCCCGCCACCGCGAAGGTGCTGGAGAGGGCGGGCATGACGATCGCGGACATCGACCTGTTCGAGGTCAACGAGGCCTTTGCCTCGGTGGTTCTGGCCTGGCAGGCGGAGACCGGCGCCCCGCTGGACCGGGTGAACGTGAACGGCGGCGCGATCGCGCTGGGGCACCCGCTGGGTGCAAGCGGGACGCGGCTGACGACCACGCTGGTGAACGCCCTGCGCAGCCGCGACCAGCGCTGGGGGCTGCAGACCATGTGCGAGGCCGGCGGGCTGGCCAACGCCATGCTGGTCGAGGCGCTCTAAGCGCGCGCCCGCGCACGCCCGCCCACCGCCCCGCCCCGCGCGGCGCCCGCCCCGGCCGCCCGGCGCCCGCCGCGCCCGCCCGCCCCCGGGGCGGTGGTGTGGATTGACCTTCATATGGAGGGTCAATCCACACCACCGGCGGGCGGGTGCGTGTGCGAGGGTCCCGGGCATGCGCGCGCTCCAGATCTCCGAGCTGACCGGCCCCCGCGGCCTGACCATCACCGACCTGCCCGACCCGGGTCCAGAACACCCGATGACGCCCGGCGAGGGCGTGGTGATCGACGTCCACGCCGCCGGTGCCGCCTTCCCCGACGTGCTGCAGACACGCGGCGAGTACCAGTTCAAGCCGCCGTTGCCGTTCGTGCCCGGCGCCGAGGTGGCGGGCGTGGTGCGGGAGGCCTCGGACGGCGCCGGCGTGGCGCCCGGGGACCGGGTGGCCGCCTGCACCTACCTCGGCGGCTTCGCCGACGTGGCGGTGGCGCCGGCGCACATGACCTTTCCGCTGGCCGACGCGCTGGACTTCGAGCAGGGCGCCGGCCTGGTGTTCAACTACCACACGGTCTACTTCGCGCTGAAACTGCGCGGGAGGCTGGAGGCCGGCGAGCGCGTGCTGGTCCACGGCGCCGCCGGCGGCGTCGGCTCGGCCGCGCTGCAGGTGGCCAAGGGCATGGGAGCCGAGACGGTCGCGGTCGTGTCCTCCGATCAGAAGGCGGCGGTGGCCGAGCAGGCCGGCGCCGACCTGGTCGTCCGCTCGGACGGCAACTGGAAGGACGAGGTAGTCGAGTCCGGCGGCGTGGACGTGGTGCTCGACCCGGTCGGCGGAGACCGCTTCACCGACAGCCTGCGCTGTCTGCGCGAGGCGGGCCGCTGCGTAGTCGTGGGCTTCACCGGCGGCTCGATCCCCGAGGTCAGGGTGAACCGGCTGCTGCTGAAGAACACCGAGGTCGTGGGAGCGGGCTGGGGCGCCTGGGTCATGGCCAAGCCGCAGGTCAGCGTGGAGATCGGGGCGAAGATCGGCGAGCTGGTCGATTCCGGCGCCGTGCGCCCGATCGTCGGCGCGACCTACCCGCTCGAGCGGGGACCCGAGGCGCTGGAGCTGATCGACGGCCGCGGCGCCACGGGCAAGGTCGTGCTGACCACCGGGCGCTAACACCCCAGCGCCACAGCCAGGTCCAGCAGCGCCTCGTCGCCGCCGCGCCAGCCGATCAGCGACACGCCGGCCGGGCAACCATCCACCGGGACCGCCGGCACGGTGAGCTGGGGCAACCCTGCCAGACCGGCTATGCACGTCAGGCGAAGCGTGCGGGCCCGAAACGACTCGACCTCATGGTCGCCGGCGTCGATGCGCGGCGCGATGCAGGGAACGGTGGGCAGCGCCACCACCGTGCCGGGCCGCGCGATGGCCCGCACCTGGCGCGCCGCCTTGGCCATGACCTCGCGTGCCGGCACCGCCCGGTCGCCTGCAACGGTGGCCGCGAACGCCACGCGCTCACGGACCCCCGGCCCCAACGCAGGCCGCACCCGGGTCACGAACTCGCCGTAGGCCTGCCACACCTCGTATGCCTGCACCACCCGGAACGCCTCGCGCCAGCCGTCCAGGCCGTCCGGCGCGATCACCCCGCGATCGCGTTCGGGCAGGATCGTCGCCAGCGCCCGCTCGGCCGCTGCGGCCACCCGATCATCGGCCTGGGCGAAGGCGTCCTCGGCGACGAACAGCCGGTCCGGGTGCCCGGGCACCGCGTCGGCCGCGTCCAGTAGCACCGACCCCACCTGTCGCAGGGTGCGCGCGTCGTCGGCCATCCAGCCGGCCACGTCGAACGAGCGGGCCATCGGCAGGCATCCCTCCATGGGCACCCGCCCGTGGCTGGGACGCAGCCCGTACAACCCGCAGAACGCCGCCGGCACCCGGATCGAGCCTCCGGTGTCGGTGCCCAGCCCGATCTCGCAAGCGCCGGCCGCTGTGGCCGCAGCCGAGCCGCTGGACGAGCCGCCGGGAATCCGGCCCGGCGCCCTGACGTTGGCCGGCGTGCCGTAGTGGGCCGAGATACCGCTGAGGCTGTAGAACAGCTCGTCACAGATGGTCTTGCCGGCGACGACAGCGCCGGCGGCCAGCAGCCGCTCGACCGCGGCGGCATGTGTAGCGGCGGGCTCCTGCCGCGCCAGCCACTCGGGACTGCCCGCGCCCGTGCGATGGCCCGCTACGTCGAACGAGTCCTTGACACCCACGCGCAGTCCGGCCAGCGGACCGCCATCCGCACCCCGCAGGGGCGCGGTCAGGTCGTGCGGCACGAACCAGGTGTCGGCGTGGTTGCCCGGCATGCCCCCGGCAGGATTCGAACCTGCGACCCGCTGCTTAGAAGGCAGCCGCTCTAATCCCCTGAGCTACGGGGGCAACGCGACCATTGTGGCGGGTCGTTGGGACTGCAATCGCTACGGCGCCCCCGGCCGGCTTTCGCCAAGCTGGGGTACACAGCTGTGGGGCAGCGTCGGCGGGTTGCCGACCTCGTGTCGCGCGCCCTGGTACGGGCGTCGCATGCCCTTTATGGTCGGTGGGTCGTGGCGCAACAGGTTCGTTTCTGCACTACCGGCGGTGGCGTGCGGCTGGCATACGCGTGGCATGGCCGCGGACCGCCGATGGTACGTGTCGCAACCTGGTTGACGGATTTGGAGTTCGATTGGGAGAGCCCGGTGTGGCGCCACTGGCTGTCCGAGTTGGGCGACGGGCACACGCTGGTGCGCTACGACGAGCGCGGGTGCGGAATGTCGGATCGTGAGCTCGGCGAGCTCTCCATCGAGACATGGGTCGGCGACCTCGAGACCGTGGTCGACGCCGCGGGCCTCGACCGCTTCGTGCTTCTGGGTGTTTCCCAGGTCGCCGCGGTGGCAGTCGCGTACGCGGCGCGGCATCCTGAGCACCTCAGCCGCCTATGCTGTACGGCGGCTACTGCGCGGGCGGTCGTTGCGCGGGCCGGAGCAGCGCAGTCACGCTGAGGCGATGATCTCGGCGATTCGTGCTGGCTGGGCAGCCGCGGATCCTACGTTTCGTCATCTGTTCAGCATGCTGTTCCTGCCGGAGGGCACTGCGGAACAGATGGCGTGGTACGACGAGCTGTTGCGACGGTCTACACCGGCCGCGAGCACGGCGGCGATCTCGAGGCACGCAATCGGATCGACGTCAGGACCCTCGCGCCGCAGGTGGCCGTGCCGACGCTCGTCGCGCACGCGAGGGAGGATCGGGTCGTGCCAGTCGAGGAAGGCCGATTGCTCGCACGCGAGATCCCGGACGCGAGGTTCGTCGTGCTGGAGTCGCCGATCAATCCTGCTCGAACACGAGCCGGCGTGGCGCGTGTTCGTCGAGGAACTGCGGGGCTTCCTGATGACGGAGCCGGTTGGTGTGGGCGCAGACGTTGCAACCCTGAGCACGCGGGAGCTTGACGTGTTGGAGCTTGTGGCCGCCGGCCTGACCAACGATGCGATAGCCCACCAGTTGTTCTTGAGCGTTCGCACGGTCGAGCGACACCTCGCGAATATCTACGCGAAGCTCCGCGTGTCCGGGAAGGCCGGAAGAACGGCGGCCGCGGTGCGGTACTCGGAGGCGGTGCGTGCACGCCGCCATGCCACCACTGGACGGTTGGGTGGTGGCACCGATGGCGGTCCGGACCAGACGCCGTAGCGTTGCCTCAGTGAGATAGCCGGTGGCGCAAACGGTGGCCCGACCGGCGTTGGAGGCTCCTCGGCTGGCGGCTAAGCGACCCGTAGCGTCGCTGTCGGCAACTTGGGCTGACCTTCATGCGTTGTGTCGCGCACCACCCGGATTGCCGCCGCGACCCCCGATCGACGGAGGCGAGCCTGGCGACCATGGCGAGCGGTTCAGCGCTGACGCACACATCGAGGGCGGCGTTGGCCTGCGGTTGCACGTTCGTGAGTGGGGCCGGACCAACGGACCACCCGTTCTATTCTTCCACGGGTGGTCGCAGAACCACCTGTGCTGGGCCAAGCAATACGAGGGCGTGTTGGCCGACGAGTTCCGGCTCGTCGCCTGCGACCTGCGGGGTCATGGCATGTCCGAGGCCCCGCTGGACCCCGAGCACTACGCCGACGGGCAGCTCTGGGCTGACGACGTCGCGGCGATCATCGACCACCTGCATCTCGGCGGACCGTGCTCGTGGGCTGGTCCTACGGCGCCTTCGCCATCGGCGACTATGTCCGCGCCCATGGGCAGGAGGGCATCGCGGCGATCAACTTCTCCGGTGGCGCCGACAAGCTCGGCCCTGCTGCGTTCGGGAGGTTCATCGGCCCCGGTTTCCTCGACCACTTCGCGGGCGCGACCGTGGACGATGTGCCGACGAACATCGCGACGATGCGCTCGTTCGTGCGCGCCTGCATCAGGAAGCCGGTCCCGGCCGACGACCTCGAAACGGCGATCTGCTGCAACGTCATGGTCCATCCGCGGGTGCGGGCGAACCTCGGCATCCGCGAACTCGACTACGACGACGTGCTCGACGCGCTGCGGGTGCCGCTGCTCGTCAGCCACGGCCGGGCCGACACAGTGGTCCTGCCCGCCATGGTCGAGCACATCCTCGACATCTGCCCGACGGCCGAGGCATCCTGGTATGACGGCATCGGCCACGTGCCGCACCTGGAGGAGCCCGAGCGCTTCAACCGCGAGCTCGCCGACCTATGCAGAGGCGCCCAGGCCCAGGAGTAAGGCGCTGGGCGAGCGCCTCCCCGCCTGCGACGACCGCATCGACGAACACTGACAATCGGGGTGCCCGGATTTGAACCGGGGATCTCTCGCCCCCAAAGCGAGCGCGATACCAGGCTTCGCTACACCCCGCGGCCGTCCATCCTAGAACCACCGGGCGCGCCGGTCCGGGCCGAAGCCGGCCGGCGGCGGTAGGGTGCGCGCCCATGGCCGAGGTCAAACCGTTCCGCGCCCTGCAGTACGACCCGGCGAGCGTCGGCTCGCTCGAGGCGGTGATCGCGCCGCCCTACGACGTGATCGACGCCGGGTTGCGCTCGCAGCTGCTGGCCCAGAGCCCGCAGAACGTGGTCGAGATCGACCTGCCCGAGGCACCCGACGGCGGCGACGCCTACGAGCATGCCGCGCAGACGCTGGCCCGGTGGCGCGCCGAAGGCGCCGTCGTGCAGGACGACGAGCCCGCGTTCTGGGTGCTCGAGCAGGACTACGCGGCACCGGACGGCTCGCAGCGCCGCCGGCGCGGCTTCTTCGCACGGGTGCGCGTCGAGGACTACGGCCCCGGCCGCATCCGCCCGCACGAGCGCACCCACCCCGGCCCCAAGGAGGACCGGCTACGCCTGACGCGCGCGACCAAGGCCAACCTGTCGCCCATCTTCAGCCTGTTCCCGGACCCCGGCCGGCGCGCCGCCCAGGTCATCGAGTCCGTGGTGGCGGGCGAGCCGTTCGCCCGCGCGGCCGACCACGAGGGGACCCAGAACGCCCTCTGGCGGGTCGGCGACCCGGACGCGGTCGCCCAGCTGGAGTCGGCGCTGGCCGAGGCGGAGCTTCTGATCGCCGACGGCCACCACCGCTACGAGACCGCCCGCGTCTACGCGGACGAGGTCGGCGGCGAAGGCGACCACCGCTACGTGCTCATGTTCCTGGTCTCGCTGGAGGACCCGGGCCTGCTGGTGTTTCCGACCCACCGGCTGCTCACCGGCCTCAAGCACGATGCGCTGAAGCAGGAGGCCATCCGGGACGCGCTAATCCAGGACTTCGACCTGGAGGAGATCGACGCCGGGCAACTGGAGCCCGCGGACCAGGACGGGCGGGTGCGGATGGGCTACATGGACTCCTTCCACAAGCAGGCGTACGCGCTGGCGCTGAAGGACCAGGCGATCGCCGACCGTGCGCTGGCCGACAAGCCCGCCCCCTACCGGCGGCTGGACACAGCCGTGCTGGAGGCGCTGGTGCTCAAAGGCGCCCTGGGCATGAGCGAGGACGACATCTCGCACCTGAACGGCCTGGGCTACTCCAAGGACTTCGACGACGCGCGCGAGGCGGTCGAGTCGGGCCGCGCGGACGCGGGCTTCTTCATGCGCGCCACCCCGGTCGAGCAGGTGCGCGAGGTGGCCGAGGCGGGCGAGTCGATGCCCCCGAAGTCGACCTACTTCTATCCCAAGGTGCCAACCGGACTGCTGTTCAACCCGTTGTGAAGATCTACACCAAGAAGGGCGACGACGGCACGACCGGGCTCTGGTACGGGGGCCGCGTGGACAAGGACTCGCCCCGCCCCGAGGCGTACGGGTCGGTCGACGAGGCCGCGTCGGCGCTGGGCCTGGCCCGCGCGGCCGCCGAGCACGAGGACGAGGTCTACCTGGACATCCTGCGCATCCAGGAAGAGCTGTTCATCGCCGGCTCGGAGCTGGCCACCGCGCCGGAGGCAGCGGAACGCCTGGAGGCGGGGGTCTCCAAGGTCACCGCGGCGATGGTCGATCGGCTCGAGGAACTGATCGACCGCTACATGGACCGGGTCGAACTGCCACCGAAGTTCGTGATCCCGGGCGGCAGCGAGCTGTCGGCCCGCCTGGACGTGGCGCGCACCTTCGTGCGCCGGGCCGAGCGCCGTGTCGACTCGCTCAAGCGCTCGGGCGAGCTGGCGGACGACACCGTGCTGACCTATCTGAACCGCTGCTCGGACGCCGTGTACGCCATGGCCCGCTTCACCGACAGGCGCGACCCCGAGCTGTTCCAGGGCCGCGACGCATCCAAGAGGAAGGACCCCTCAAGTTGAGAGCAATCGCACGCCGCGCCGGCGGCACCCTCAAGCATGACCTGGAGGTGGGGGGTCACCGCCTGGTCGCCGACGAGCCAACCGAGCAGGGGGGCAGCGACTCCGGCCCGAGCCCCGAGGAGCTCCTGGCCGCCAGCCTGGCCTCGTGCAGCGCGATCACCATGGAGATGTACGCCAACCGCAAGGGCTGGGACATCGGCGACGTGGTGGTGGACGTGGAGTACGAGCCCGCCCACCGCGGCTCGCCGACGAAGTTCAAGCTGGACGTGCAGATGCCCTCGGCACTGTCCGACGAGCAGCGCGAGAAGCTGATGCAGATCGTGGCCAAGTGCCCCGTGCACCGCACGCTCGAGGGCGAGGTCATGTTCGAGGAGCAGGTCTCGCTGGTCTGAGCTTCAGCCGCCGCGACGCTCCCACAGCTGCATGGTGCCCAGCTCGCGGTAGCCCAGCCGCTGGTACACCGGGCGTCCGGCAACGGAGGACAGGAGCGTGCTGGTGAGCGCGCCGCGGTCGCGGGCCTCGACCAGCCCCTGGGCCAGCAGCGCCGAGGCCAGGCCCCGCCGCTGCGCCCGCGGCTCGGTGGCCACCAGGCCCACGTGGCAGTCGTCCTCGGCCTCGTCGAAGGTGGTCACGCACGCCGCGGGCCTGCCGTCCACGCTGGCCACGAACGAGCGCGCACGCGGGTCGGCCAGGCCCGCCAGGGCCGTCCCGAACGAGCCCTCGTAGCCGTAGGCGGCGTCGTTGATGGCGCCGACGCCGGCGTGGTCCGGGGCCCGCCGCCAGTCGATCCCGGCCAGGTCGGGCGCCCGCACCGTCTCCATCTCCAGGCCCATGACCGTGGGCTCGCCGTCATAGGCGTGCCCGGCCCTGGCAAGCACCTGCATCGCCTCCCGATCGTCGGCGGGCACCCACACCGTCCACGCGTGGACGCCGGCGGTCCGGTACGCCGCGGCCAGCTCGTCCAGGGCGGCCGCGAGCGCGCCCGCCTCGTCGTAGGTCACGCAGTTGACCACCGAGCGGTCGGGCGTGCGGGGCACGATGCTGGCCACCACCCCGGGTGCCTCGTGGACGGTCGCACCCGGCAGCCGGCCCAGCATGCGAAAGAACTCGCGGTTGCCGCTGAAAGCGCGCCGGATCAGCTCGCCGTCGTCCACCGGCCGATAATAAGCCCGGTGCCCTCCCCCGCCCAGCTCCGCGACATGCTGCTGACGCCGGAGGCGGCGGCACGGCTGGACGCTCCTGGCAAGACCGACGCGGCGGTGCTGATCGCGCTGTACGAGCACGGCCAGGAGCTCCACACCGTGTTCACCGAGCGCCGCCACGACCTGAACAAGCACGCCGGCGAGATCTCGTTCCCGGGCGGGCGCCAGGACCAGCCCGACGAGGACCTGCGCGCCACCGCGCTACGTGAGAGCCGCGAGGAGATCGGCCTGCCCGAGGAGGCGGTCGAGCTCGTCGGCGCGCTCCCGCCGGTGGGCACCTTCGTCACCGGCTACCGGGTGTACCCGTTCGTGGGCGTGATCGACGCCGGCCGCACCTGGGTTCCCCAGGAGACCGAGGTGGCCCGGGTCATGGAGTTCTCGCTGGCCCAGCTGGTGGCCGGGCACGAGATGAAGCGCCTGGTACGCAAGGGAGTGCCCTTCAGGACGCCCACCTACACGGTCGACGGAACGCTGGTGTGGGGCGCCACCGCCCGCATCGTGCAACTGCTGCTGGAGCACCTGGCGCCGCTGCTGGGCCGCCCCTAGCGCGCTAGCCGGCCAGGACCCTGTCCACGGCAGCCTGCGCCGCCGCCGTCCAGCCTGGCGAGGCGGGGCCCTCGTCGATCAGCGCCACCGGCATCGAGTGGGTGGCTGCGGCCCTGCGCACGAGCTCGGCGCCGCGCTCCAGCATGGTGGCCTCGACGCTGCCCTGCGCCTCGTACACCAGCCCACGCGCGCCGCTGTCCACCAGCTTCCCGAGCAGGCTCTCCAGCCGGTCCCCGTGGAGCGGCCCGACGTCGTCGCCCACGGCCGATCCCATCAACCAGCAGACCACGGTCACGCCGGCCAGCAGCGGCAGCAACGTCCCGAGCCGGTCGGGGTCGGCCACCTGGCTCTCGGCGCCCGCCGCCTCGATGGCCTCCAGCCGGTCCGCCTGCCGGCTGGTGCCGCGGACCGCGTGTCCGGCGGCCACGAGCTCTCGGGCCAGATCCCGGCCGCGGCATCCGCAGCCCACGATCAGCACCCGCGCCATGCTCAGAGACTACGCGCGACCGTCGTCGTCCAGCCCGGCCTGCTGGCGGCGCCAGCGCTCGTCCTCGTGCACCTGGGCCTGCACGCCCTCCTCGGTGATCTCGGGGCGCCCGCTGGCGCGGCGGCGGGCGTTCTGGGCCTCGATCATCTGTTCCACGTCGTCCAGCTCCAGCTCGGCCTCCAGCTCGGGCGAGCGCGTCGGCCGCCAGTCCACCTGCTCGGCGCCCGAGCCCGGGTACCACTTGCCGATGGCCAGGAAGATCAGGAAGACCACCACGAGGGCCCCGAGCACGAACAGGCTGAACTCGTCCATTGTCCGAGACTAGCCGGGGAGCGCGGGCGCGCCGCCGATAGGCTCGGCCTTGTGCGCCAACCGGTGATCGTCGACTACGTCCGCACGCCCTTCGGGCGCTACGCGGGAGCCCTGTCCAGCGTCCGTCCCGACGACCTGGCCGCCACCGCAATCGCAGAGTCGGTGCGCCGCGCAGGCATCCACCCGGCCGCCGTGGACGAGGTGCTGCTTGGCGCCACGAATCAGGCGGGCGAGGACAACCGCAACGTGGCCCGCATGGCCGGACTGCTGGCCGGACTGCCGGTCGAGGTGCCCGGCGCCACGGTCAACCGGCTGTGCGCCTCCGGCCTCGAGGCGGTCAGCCAGGCCGCCCGCGCGGTGCGCTGCGACGAGGGCGACCTGATCCTGGCCGGCGGCGTGGAGTCGATGAGCCGGGCGCCGCTGGTCACCGCCAAGCCCGAGCGAAGCTTTCCCCGCGGCGGCATGGACCTGCAGGACACCACGCTCGGCTGGCGCTTCGTGAACCCGCGCATGGAGCAGCTGCACGGCACCGACTCGATGGGCCAGACGGCCGAGAACGTGGCCGAGCGCTACGGCGTCTCGCGCGAGGACCAGGACGCGTTCGCGCTGGAGTCCCACCGCCGCGCGGTGGCCGCGGCCGAGGCCGGCCTCTTCGACGACGAGCTGGTCACGGTGCATGCCCCGCAGCCCAAGGGCGACCCGCTGCCCGTGCACGCCGACGAGGGGCCGCGCGGCGACTCCTCGCTGGAGCGGCTGGGCAAGCTGGCGCCCATCTTCCGCGACGGCGGGAGCGTGACGGCGGGCAACTCCTCGCCCATCAACGACGGCGCCGCCTGCCTGGTCGTGACCGCCGAGGAGCGTGCCGGTGAGCTGGGAAGCCAGCCGCTGGCGCGGATCGTGGCCACCGGCGCCGCGGGCGTCGAGCCCTCATACATGGGCGTCGGCCCGATCCCGGCCAGCCGGCTGGCGCTGCGGCGCGCCGGGCTGACCATGGCCGACATCGACCTGGTCGAGCTGAACGAGGCGTTCGCCTCGCAGGCGCTGGCCTGCCAGCGCGAGCTTGGCATCGACCACGAGCGGCTGAACGTGAACGGCGGCGCCATCGCCATCGGCCACCCGCTCGGCGCCTCGGGCGCGCGGCTGATCGGCACGCTGGCGCGTGAGCTGCGCCGGCGTGGGCAGCGCTACGGTCTGGCCACCATGTGCATCGGCGTCGGCCAGGGCCTGGCCACCATCATCGAGAACCCCGCCGCGTGATCGACTTCGATCTCACCGACGAGCAGAAGCTGATCCGCGACACCGCGCGCGAGTTCGCCGACAACGAGATCGCGCCGCGGGCGCGCGAGAACGACCGCGCCGAGCGCTTCGACCACGAGCTGGTGGCCAAGATGGCGGAGATGGGCTTCATCGGCCCGATCCTGCCGGAGGAGTACGGCGGCCGCGGCATCGACTACCGCACGTACGGGCTGATCGTCGAGGAGATCGGGCGCGTGGACTCGTCCGCGCGCACGGTGATCTCGGTGTGCACGTCGCTGTTCGGCTCGGCCGTCGCGCACTGGGGCAGCGACGAGCAGAAGCAGCGGGTCATCCCCGGGCTGACCGACGGCACGGCGCTTGGGTGCTTCGGCCTGACCGAGCCCGACAGCGGCTCGGACGCCGCGTCGCTGAAGACCCGGGCCCAGAAGACGGACGGCGGCTGGACGATCAGCGGCCAGAAGCAGTGGATCTCGCTGGGCAACGTGGCCAGGTGGGCGCTGATCTTCGCCCAGACCGACCCGGAGAAGGGGCACAAGGGGCTGGCGGCCTTCCTGGTGCCGACCGACGCGGACGGCTTCAGCTCCTCGGAGATCCACGGCAAGCTGGGCATGAAGGCCTCCGACACCGCCGAGCTGGCGCTGGACGGGGTCGAGGTGGGCGACGACGCTCTTCTGGGGCAGGTCGGCGACGGCTTCAAGGTGGCCATGACGTCGCTGGACTCGGGCCGCTTCAGCGTGGCCTCGGGGTGCGTGGGCATCTGCCAGGGCTGCCTGGACGCATCGGTGGCCTACGCGAAGGAGCGGACGCAGTTCGACCGGCCAATTGCCGCGTTCCAGCTGGTGCAGGCGCTGATCGCCGACATGGTGCTGGACACCGAGGCGGCCCGCTCGCTGGTGTGGAAGGCCGGCTGGCTCAAGGACCAGGGCAGGCCGAACACGCTCGAGACGTCCACGGCAAAGCTGTTCGCCAGCGAGGCCGCCATCCGCACGGCCAACAACGCAATCCAGGTGCACGGCGGCTCGGGCTACGTGGACGACTACCCCGTCGAGCGTCACCTGCGCGATGCGCGCGTGGCCACCCTGTACGAGGGCACGTCGCAGATCCAGAAGCTGATCATCGGTCGCGCCATGACCGGCGTGAACGCGATGTCGTGAGCGCGAGCAACCGGCCCGGCCGGCTGCGAAGCGAGGTTCTCCCCTGATGCCCGATCCCCCCGTGATCGCCGAGCGCGACGGGCCCGTCGGCCTGATCCGCCTGAACCACCCCCAGAGCCACAACACGCTGACCACGCCGATGCTGGAGCTGGTCGTGGACGAGCTGGAGGCCTTCGACGCCGACCCCGCCGTGCGCTGCGTCGTGCTGGCGGGCACCAGGGAGGTGTTCGCTATCGGCGGCGACGTGGCCGACGCCGACCGCCAGGATCCCTCGGACCTGTGGCGGCGCCTGCGCGAGCCGCTGACCCCCATGATCGCCGCCGTGTCGGGCCAGGCACTCGGCGGGGGCTGGGAGCTGGCGCTGAGCTGCGACATGGTCATCGCCACCGACGAAGCCGAGTTCGGCCAGCCCGAGATCGCGCTGGGCCTGATCCCGGGCGGCGGCGCCACCCAGCGCCTGACCCGTGCTATCGGCCGCCAGCGGACGATGGAGCTGGTGCTCACCGGCAAGCGGATCGACACCAGGACGGCCGAGGCGATGGGGCTGGTCAACCAGTCGGTGCGCTCGCGCGACTGGTTGGAGCAGGTGCTGGAGGTGGCGCGCTTCGTGGCCGGCCGCCCCCCGCTGGCTGCCCGCCTGGCCAAGCAGGCGGTGCTCAGTGCCGAGGAGCTGCCACAGACGTCGGGCTTCGAGGCCGAGCGCCGGCTGTACCGTCAGGCCATGGCCACCGAGGACCGGGTCGAGGCGATGCAGGCCTACCGCGAGAAGCGCCGGCCGAAGTTCGAGGGGCGCTGAGGCGGCCATGGCCACGGCCGACCTGACCGTGCTGGCGCTCGGGCGCCCCGACCCGTCGGCCGGCGAGTACATCGCGGAGATCCAGCGCCGGCTGGCCGCCCAGGACCGGGTGGGTTACCGCATGCACGCCATGGGCACGTCGCTGGAGGGGTCGGTCGAGGACATCCTGGCCGTGGTCGGCCAGCTGCACGCCGTGCCGTTCGAGGCGGGCATCCCCCGCGTGTACACCGTGCTCAAGCTCGACGAGCGCCGCGACCGGCCTGATCAGACGCTGGACGACAAGGTGCGCTCGGTCGAGGACCGCCTGGGCTGACGACCTGTCAGTTGACCGCGCCGGTGGCCCGGGCCAGGCGCCGGGTCGCGCGGATCACGCCGTTGACCTGATCGGCCAGCTCCGTCGTGGCGCTGGCCAGCCCGGTTCGGTCCGGCCGCCGGGCCAGCGCCGCGGTGGAGCCTGCGCCCCGGCCGGTCCGCCGGAGCCTGCGCGTCAGCGTTGCCGACTCCTGACGCAGGTCCTCCGGCGTATCCAGGTCGGCGATCTGGCGGCTGAGCACCTCCAGCTCCCCTGCGAGCGGCGTCAGCTCGCCGGCCAGCCGCCGTGGGCCGCGCGCGGAGGCGGTGTTGATGGCCTCGACCAACTCCTGGTTGACCTTGACCAGCCGGTCGTTCAGGGGCTGGTAGTCGGAGACATAGCGGTCCTTGGTGCTTTCAAAGCAGCCGGTCAACGCCAGGACGGCGCCGAGCAGCAGCGCGAGCAGGAGCGAAAGCCGCATCGACGCGGCAGGGTATTACCTAGGCGCGGCCGCGCAGGACGAAGTGGAGGATCCCGCCGTTGCGGTAGTAGAGCCACTCGTTCGGCGTGTCGATGCGCACCCGCGCCGTGAACTCGATCGGCTCGCCGTCGCCGGGCGTGGCCGTGACCTCGAGCTCGCGTGCACCGTCCTCCAGCGGCGCGAGATCGAAGGTCTCGAAGCCGCTCAGGCCCAGCGACTCGGCCGACTCGCCATCGGGGAACTGCAGCGGCAGGATGCCCATGCCCACCAGGTTCGAGCGGTGGATGCGCTCGTAGCTCTCGGCGATCACGAAACGGATGCCCAGCAGCCGCGGGCCCTTGGCAGCCCAGTCCCGCGAGGAGCCGGAGCCGTACTCCTTGCCTGCCAGCACGCCCAGTGGCACGTCCTCGCCCTGGTAGTCCATCGAGGCGTCGAAGATGAACTCGTCCTCGCCGTCCTCCGAGCGCCGGGTGTAGCCGCCTTCGGTGCCCGGCGCGAGCTGGTTGCGCAGGCGCACGTTGGCGAACGTGCCGCGCATCATCACCTCGTGGTTGCCGCGACGCGACCCGTAGGAGTTGAAGTCCTTGTGCTCGACGCCGTTGTCCAGCAGGTACTTGCCGCCCGGGCGTGTCCTTCTTGATGGCCCCGGCCGGCGAGATGTGGTCGGTGGTTACCGAGTCGCCCAGCTTCGCCAGGATGCGCGCGCCCGTGATCTCGGAGAAGCCCTCGGGTGCGTCGTCCGCCATGCCCTCGAAGTAGGGCGGGCGCTTGACGTAGGTGGAGTCCTCGTCCCAGGCGTAGCGGTCGCCCTCGGGGATCTCCAAGCCGGCCCAGTTCTCGTCGCCCTCGAACACCTCGCCGTAGGACTTGCGGAACATGTCCGACTCCACGGCCGACTCGATCTCGGCGTGGATCTCGGCCTGCGAGGGCCAGATGTCCTTGAGGTAGACGTCGTTGCCCTCGCCGTCCTGGCCCAGCGGCTCCTCGTAGAGGTCCAGGTCCATCCGCCCGGCCAGCGCGTAGGCCACGCACAGCGGCGGGCTGGCCAGGTAGTTGTTGCGCACCTCGGGGTGGATGCGCCCCTCGAAGTTGCGGTTTCCCGACAGCACCGAGCAGACCGTCAGGTCGCCTTCGGTGACCGCCGCGGAGATCTCGTCTGGCAGCGGTCCGGAGTTGCCGATGCAGGTGGTGCAGCCGTAGCCCACCAGGTTGAAGCCCAGGGCATTCAGCGGCTCGATCAGCCCCGCGCGCTCGTAGTAGTCCATTACCACCTTCGAGCCCGGGGCCAGCGACGTCTTGACCCACGGCTTGCTGGTCAGCCCCTTCTCGACGGCGTTCCGGGCCAGCAGGCCCGCGCCCAGCATGACCGGCCGGGTTCGAGGTGTTCGTGCACGAGGTGATGGCGGCGATGACCACCGCGCCGTCCTCGAGCTCGAACTCGTTCCCGGCGTAGGAGACCGGAACGCTCTTCTTGGCCACGTCGGTGGCCACGTCGCCGTGCTGGTGGGCGGGCTGGCCGTCCTCCTCGTCGTCCTCCTGGCCGGCCATCGACGACGGCGGGTCGCTGGCCGGGAAGGTCTGGCGCGCGCCGTTGCCGCCGTGGTCGGTGCGCTTGCCGTCGTTGGAGTCCGACAACTCGGCCAGGAAGTCGTTCGCGGCCTTGGACAGCGAGATCCGGTCCTGCGGGCGCTTGGGGCCGGCCAGCGAGGGCTCGACCGTGGACATGTCCAGCTCGAGGGTGTCCGAGTACGTGGGCTCGTCGGAGTCCGCGTCGTGGAACATCCCCTGCTCGCGCGCATAGGCCTCGACCAGCTCGAGCGTCTCGGTGGGACGGCCGGTGAACTCCATGTAGCGCAGCGTCTCGGCGTCCACCGGGAAGATCGCGCAGGTGGACGCCGAACTCCGGGCTCATGTTGCCGATCGTGGCGCGGTCGGCCAGCGGCATGTTTGGCAGGCCGGCGCCGAAGAACTCCACGAACTTGCCCACCACGCCGCGCTCGCGCAGCATCTGGGTCACCGTGAGCACCAGGTCGGTGGCGGTCGCGCCCTCGGGCAGCTCGCCATCCATGCGAAAGCCCACCACCTGCGGCAGCAGCATCGAGACGGGCTGGCCCAGCATGGCCGCCTCGGCCTCGATGCCGCCCACGCCCCAGCCCAGCACGCCCAGCCCGTTGACCATCGTGGTGTGCGAGTCGGTGCCCACCAGCGTGTCGGGGAACGCCTGGCCGTCGCGCGCGGTGACCACCTGCGACAGGTACTCCAGGTTCACCTGGTGGCAGATGCCGGTGTTGGGCGGCACCACGGAGAAGTTGTCGAATGCGGTCTGGCCCCAGCGCAGGAACGCGTAGCGCTCCTGGTTGCGCTCGAACTCCAGCTCGGCGTTCTTCTTGAACGCCATCTTCTCGGCGAAGGAGTCCACCTGGATCGAGTGGTCGATGACCAGTTCGACCGGCACCAGCGGGTTGATCTTGGTCGGGTCGCCGCCCAGCTCCTCCATGGCGTCGCGCATGGCGGCCAGGTCGACGATGGCCGGCACGCCGGTGAAGTCCTGCATCAGCACGCGGCTCGGTGAGTAGGCGATCTCGATCGACGGCTCGTCGCTGGCCACCCACTTGGCCACGGACTCGATCGTCTCCTTGGTGACCGACTCGCCGTCCTCGTTGCGCAGCAGGTTCTCCAGCAGCACCTTCAGCGAGTACGGCAGCCGGGCTACGTCGAACTTCTCCTGCAGCGCATCCAGGCGGAAGATCTCGTGGCTGGTGCCGCCCACTTCGAGGGTCGACTTGGCACCGAAGCTGTCGGGGTGAGACATCGGGGCAAACCCTATCGGCGCCCGAAAGATCAGGGGGTAACCCTGAGGCCAGGCACGGCGATCGATGCGACGGTGGCCCGATGACCACACTCACGAAACGCATCGCGCTGCCGCTAGTCGCCTTCGCCATCGCCGGGCTGGCATTCGCGGGGGTCGTGTCTGCGCACAGCCTGTCGACCACCAAGGCCGAGAACTCGGCCCAGGCGACCGGGAACAAGAAAGTCAGGGACAGCGACGGTGACTACGTCAAGGCCACCGCCTACGGTTGCAGGAGGCTGTTTCCCCACAGGGTCCGCTGCAAGGTCGGCTACGACACCCAGGAGTCGCTACCGGGCAAGAGGTTCGACTGCGTCGACACGCTGATGATGATCTACAAGGCGCACGACGACGACGAGACCCCCAGCTACAAGGTCTACTACAAGCGCGAGAACAGCTCCGCCGGCCGCGGGGGCTGCTGATCAGTCGCGCGCGACGGTCTCCTTGGTAGCGGAGCGGGCGGCGCCCGCGCTGGCGATCACCACCAGCGCGATCGCCGCCCATTCGCGGACGTGCAGCACCTCGCCGAGCAACACCAGGCCCGACAGCGCGGCCACCGCGGGCTCGATGCTCATCAGCACCCCGAACACGCCCGTGGGCAGGCGTCGCAGCGCCTCCAGCTCGAGCGAGTAGGGAATCGCCGAGGACAGCATCGCCACCGCGGCGCCGATGGCCAGTACGCGCGGTTCGAGCAGAGCGCTTCCGCCACCGATCACCCCGAACGGGAACAGGATCAAGGCGGCCAGGACCATGGCCAGCGCCAGGCCCTCCATCCGCGGGAAAGCGCGCCCAACGCGCGCGCTGAGCAGTATGTAGCTGCCCCAGAACACGCCGGCGAGCAGGGCCAGCCCGGCCCCCGTGACGTCGATCCCGGCGCCGCCCGCGTTGGCCAGCAGCAGGATCCCCGCCGCCGCCAGGGTCACCCAGAACAGGTCGAGCGCGCGGCGCGAGCCGAGCACCGCCACCGTCAGCGGGCCGGCGAACTCGATCGCGACCGCCACGCCCTGGGGGATGCGGTCGATCGACTCGTAAAAGGACAGGTTCATGAACGCCAGCGATATGGCGAAGGTCAGCGCCAGGCCCAGGTCGCGGCGGCTGTGATCGCGCCAGCGCGGGGGCCAGATCAGCGCCAGGACCAGCGCCGCGAACAGCACCCGCAGGAAGACCGTGCCGCTGGGGCCGGCGTCGTCGAAGATCTGCTTGGCCAGCGACGCGCCGAACTGCGTCGAGGCCACCCCGCCCAGCACGAACAGGGGCGCCGGGATGGCATCGATGACACGCGCGTCGCTCACGGCCGAGAAGCTACCTACAGTGCCGTGGGTGCCCACGCTGCGTGTAGCGCTCGTCGCCGTCGCCGTCCTGCTCCTTCATGCGGGGCAGGCGTGGGCTCGGCCCAACGTGGTGCTCGTCATGACCGATGATCAGACCCAGGACTCGATCAGGGCCATGACCAAGACCCGCGCCGGCATCGGCGCTCCCGGCACGACCTTCACCAACTCGCTGGTCACGTTCCCGCTGTGCTGCCCGGCTCGCGCCACGTACATGAGCGGCCAGTACGCCCACAACCACGGGGTGGTCAACAACGTGCCGCCGTTCGGCGGCTACACCCGTTTCAACTTCGCCAACTCGCTGCCGGTCTGGCTCCAGCAGGCGGGGTATCGGACGATCCACGTCGGGCGGTCGCTGAACGGCTACGGCGTGGACAATCCGAGCATCACCGACGTTCCGCCCGGCTGGAACGACTGGGTCGCCACCCTGGACCCCACGACGTTCGACTACGCGCGCTGGCAGATCAACGAGAACGGCCAGGTGCTGGCGCTGCCCGGCCTGGACCGCCCGTTCGAGCACCAGACCGACTACCTGGGCCGTCGCGCCAGCGAGCTGGTGGAGCAGGCGGCGCCTTCGCCGCAGCCCTTCTTCCTGTCGCTGACCTTCACCGCGCCACACTCGGGCAAGCCGCGGGACCCTGACGATCCGCCGGGACTGGCCACGCCCTCCCCCTCCGCTCGCCACCGCGACGCGTTCGCGCGCTCGCCGCTGCCGCGGCCGCCGAGCTTCAACGAGCGGGATGTATCGGACAAGCCGCGGACGATCCGCCGGCGCTCGAGGCTGGATCGGGCCGACTTCGCCGCCGTGCAGGAGAACTACAGCCAGGAGATGGAGTCGCTGCTGGACGTGGACGAGGCCGTGGGCCAGCTGCTGGGTACGCTGGCGCGCACCGGTGAGCTGGACAACACGCTGGTGATCTTCACCTCGGACAACGGCTTCATGCACGGCGAGCACCGCATCCGAGCGGCCAAGGTGTTCCCGTACGAGCCTTCGATCCGCGTGCCGCTGCTGATGCGCGGCCCGGGCGTGCCGACCGGCCTGCGCTACGGCAAGCAGGCGGCCAACATCGACCTGGCCCCCACGATTTTGGACGCCGCGGACGCCCGGCCGGGGCGTCTGCAGGACGGCACCTCGCTGCTGGGACTTGCGGTCGACCCCCAGAAGCGCAGCGGGCGCGAGGTGGTACTGGAGAACGGCCGTGGGCTGCGCACCATCTCGCGCTACCGCGGCCTGCGCAACGACCGCTACGTGTACATCCGACACGAGCGCACCCGCGAACGGGAGCTGTACGACCTGCGCCGTGACCGCTACCAGCTGCGCAACCTGGCCAAGGTCAAGCGCTTTCGGCGCGTCCGGATCCTGATGGACCGGCGCCTGCGCAAGCTGTCGGGCTGCCGGGGCGCTGCGGCGTGCGGCACCAGCCGGCCGGCGGTGGCGCTGAAGACCAGGTGCGTGGATGCCGGGCTGCGGTTCGGCGTATACGGGCGTGAGGCCTTCAGGGTGGCACGGGTGGGCTACCTGGTGGACGGCCTGCCGACCGGGGGCTCGCGCAAGCGCCCGTTCCGGGTCACGGCCCCGCCCCAGCCGAGCCGGGTGCTCGTGCGCGCCAAGGTCACGATGGTCGACGGCAGGGTGGCCACCTACGACCGGCGCGTGCGAGCCTGCGGGCAGTGACCGAGTACGAACGTCTGGAGAACGCCTTCGCGGGCCGCGACGCGCCGTTCGCGTTCGTGGACCTGGAGGCCATGTGGGCCAACGCACACGAGATGCTCGGGCGCGCCGGGCCGAAGCCGGTCAGGGTGGCCAGCAAGTCGCTGCGCTGCCGCGAGTTGCTCGAGCGGGTCCTGGCGCATGACCCGCGCTTTCGCGGGCTCATGACGTTCACGTTGGCGGAGACCCTGTGGCTGCACTCGCTGGGCTTCGACGATCTGCTGCTGGCCTACCCCACGGCCGACAGCGCGGCGCTGGCCTCGCTGGCCGCGCTGGAGGACCCGCGGCGGCCGATCGTGATGATCGACTCGCCGGCCCACCTGGATCTGATCGAGCGCGCGGCGCCCGCGCCCGCAGCCCCGGTCCGGGTGTGCATGGACATCGACGCCGGCTACGCCCTGGCCGGCGGGCGGCTACGGATCGGGCCCAAGCGCTCGCCGGTGCGCACACCCTCCCAGGCCGCTGCGCTGGCGCGGGCGGTGGTGGCGCGGCCGGGCTTCGAGCTGGCCGGCCTGATGGCCTACGAGGGCCACATCGCCGGCGTCGGCGACCGCCCGCGCGGCAACCCGCTCAAGGGCGCCGCGATCGAGCGGATGCAGTCCGCTTCGGCCCGCGAGCTGGCAGAGCGCCGCGCCGCCGTGGTCGCAGCGGTGACCGAAGTGGCCCCGCTGGAGCTGGTCAACGGCGGTGGCACGGGCAGCCTGCACAGCACCGCGCGGGAGCCCGCGGTCACCGAGGTCAGCGCGGGCTCGGGCTTCTACGCCCCGACCCTGTTCGACCGTTACTCGGCGTTCACCCTACGCCCCGCTGCCGGCTTCGCCCTGCCGGTGGTGCGGCGCCCCGCAGCCGGGACGGTGACGCTGCTCGGCGGCGGCTACCACGCGTCGGGCGCCGCGGGCAAGGACCGGCTGCCCGAGCCGTGGCTGCCGGAGGGGCTGCAGCTCGACTCGCTCGAGGGAGCCGGCGAGGTCCAGACGCCGGTCACCGGCGCCGCGGCGCGCTCGCTGTCGCTGGGCGACCGCGTCTACCTGCGCCATGCCAAGGCCGGCGAGTTGTGCGAGCGCTTCGATTCGCTGTTGCTGGTCAGCGGCGACCAGGTCGTGGGCGAGGTGCCGACCTACCGTGGCGAGGGCCGGACCTTCCTTTGACGCCGCAGACGAGCCGCGCCTACTCGCCCAGCACCCGGCGCGTGTAGTCGTTGGCGAAGGCGCGATCGGGGTCCAGGCGCTCGCGCGCCTTGTGCCAGTCGTCCCAGCGCGGGTAGCGCGCGGCCAGCGTCGCGGCCGACTGGTAGTGGCGCTTGCCCCAGTGGGGGCGGCCGCCGTAGTCGTCCATGATCGCCTCCACGGCCCGGAAGTAGGTCTCGAACTCCTGGCCGCGGAACTGGTGGACCGCGATGTATGCGCTGTCGCGCCCGTGGGCGGTCGACAGCGGCGCGTCGTCGCCGCGCACCACCCGCATCTCGATCGGGAAGGCGACCGCAAGCTGCCTGCGCTCGATGGTCTCCAGCACCCGGCGCAGCGCTTCCGGCCCGTGCTCGCGCGGGATCGCGTACTCCATCTCCGTGAAGCGCACGTCGCGGCGGGTGGCGTAGACGCGGTGGCTGCGGTCGATCTTCGTCGACGGGGTCATCGCCTTCAGCAGGGCGCCGTTCAGCCGCGGGATCGCCCGCGGGAAGCGCCCGGTGGCCGCGCCCAGCAGGGCCAGCGCGCCGTTCTCCACCAGCCGCTCCTGCACCAGCTCGACCCTCACGTTGCCGGGCTCTGGCTGGCGATCGCTACGGGTGGAGGTGCGCGTGAGCGCCACGTCGGTGTAGGGCAGCACGTACAGCTCGAAGTGGTCGGCGCCGTCGGCGTGGCGGTCGAATTCGTCCAGCACACGCGCCAGCGGCAGCGGCTCGTCGCGGCGCTCGAGGGTGAAGATCGGCACGGTCTGCAGCGTCACGGCGCTCAGGGCGCCGAGCGCACCGAGGCCGACCCTCGCGGCGCCGAGCAGGCCGGGCTCGTCGGCCCCGATCTCCAGGGTCTCGCCTGCGGCGGTGACCAGCCGCACCGCCTGGACCTGCGCGGAGATGTTGCGGTAGCCGGCGCCCGTGCCGTGGGTCGCGGTGGAGATGGCGCCGGCCAGCGTCTGGGCGTCGATGTCCCCCTGGTTCTCCATCGCCAGCCCCAGCTCGGCCAGGCGCGCGCCCAGTTCGTGCAGGGTGATCCCGGCCTCCACGGTCACCAGCCCGCTGGAGCGGTCGGCGTCCAGCACCCGGTCCATCGCCGCGATGTCGACGAGCACGCCGTCCGTGCAGGCGGCGTCGGTGAACGAGTGACCCGAGCCGGCCACACGTAGCGGCAGCCCCTCGGCCGCCGCGCGCCCTACGACGCGCGTCAGCTCCTGCTCCGACGCCGGGCGCTCGATCCGCACCGGGGCACAGCGCTGCTGGCCGGCCCAGTTGGTCCAGATCTCCGCCACCCGGCGGGTTATAGCGCTAGCTCGCGGCTCGCTCGGCCGCAGCCTCGATCTTGGCCGGGTCGCCCTCCCAGTGGGCTTCGGCGTCGACGGGCTGGTCGCGCAGGTAGGCCTCGGCGTCCAGCGCCGCGGCGCACCCCGAACCGGCCGCGGTCACGGCCTGGCGGTAGGTGTGGTCCACCAGATCGCCGGCGGCGAACACGCCGTCCAGCTCGGTGCGGGTGGAGCGGCCCTGGACCTGCACGTAGCCCTCGTCGTCGGTGTCCACCTGCCCGATCACGATGTCCGAGTTGGGCTTGTGGCCGATGGCGATGAACGCGCCGTCGATCTCCAGCTCCAGGTCCTCGCCGCCCTCGGTGTTGTCCAGGAACACCTTCTGCAGCGCGCCGTTGGCGCCGCCGCCCTCGAAGCGGTCGATCACGTAGGGCGTGAGCAATTCGATGTTGTCGGTGGCGCGGGCACGGTTGAGCATGACCGCCGATGCGCGGAACTCGTCGCGGCGGTGCACGACCTTCACGTCCTTGGCGAACTTGGCCAGGAACGTGGCGTCCTCCATGGCGGTGTCGCCGCCGCCGACGACGATCGTGGGCTTGTCGCGGAAGAAGGCCGCGTCGCAGGTGGCGCAGTAGCTCACGCCCCGGGCCGCCAGCTCTTCCTCGCCGGGAACGCCCAGCTTCTTGGGCTCGGCGCCCATGGCCAGGATCACGCTGCGCGTCAGGTGCTCTTCGTCGCCCACGTACACGCGGTGCACGCCGCCGTCCTTGGACAGCTCGACGCGGGTCACGTCGTCGGTCACGAAGCGGGTGCCGAAGCGCTCGGCCTGGTCGCGGAACTCCTGCATCATCTCGGGACCCATGACGCCGTCGCGGTAACCGGGGTAGTTCTCCACGTCGGTCGTCTGCTGGAGCAGGCCGCCCCAGGCGAAGCCCTCGAACACCAGCGGCTCCAGGTCGGCGCGCGAGGTGTACAGCGCGGCCGTATAGCCCGCCGGGCCGCTGCCGATGATGATCACGTTCTCGATTCTGCGGTCGCTGCCGTTTGCGTCGCTCACGTAGCCTCCGTCATTACTTTACTTTCTGAAGTATAGCCTGCCTGGCGGCGTTCGCCGTCCCAGCGGGCGACCGTGCGCCGCAGCTGGAAGAACGCCACGATCCCGGGCGGGATCGGCAGCCAGAAGGCGATGATGCGGTAGGTCAGCACCGCCGGGAACACGATCTCGCTGTCCACGCCGAACAGGACGAAGGCTCCGATCATGCCCGCGTCGACCGACCCCACCCCGCCCGCCGGCGATGGGATCAGGTTGGCTGCCATGCCCACGAAGAACCCCTGCACCAGCACGGCGAACGGCACGTTGCCGCCGAAGGCCTCGAACGATGCCCAGAGGATGCCGATCTGGGCCGCCCAGAAGCCCACGGCGCCCAGCACGCCCAGCGCGCCGCGGCTGGGGTGGGCGATGTAGTCGATGGCGGTGCGGACGCCGGTCGCGATGGTCGCGGGGCCGGTGGCCAGCCGGGCGGCCAGCCGGGCCTGGCGCGTTTCGCCGGTCACGCTGGACAGGCGCCGCTCGACGTCCCCCGGAATCAGGGCGACCAGCCCGAGGATCAGGATGAGCGCGCCGGCCACGGCGGCGGGCACGATCGTCCCGCCGACCGGGTTGTCGCCTGGCAGCACCCCGACCCGGAGCAGCACGCCGAAGATGATCAGGGCGGCCAGGTAGACCGAGTAGGTCAGCGCCAGGAAGGCCACCATCCGGCAGGCGGAGCGGCGCCGGGGCATGCCCGCCTTGCGCAGCGCCCAGTAGGTGAGCACGATCCCGCCCGCCCCCGCCGCCGAGAAGATGCGCGTTGCCGCCAGCCCGGCCATGGTGATCTGGTACGACGCCTTGGTGTCCAGCCGACGCCGCACCTCTGTCTCGCTGCGCCCGCCGAGCACACCCCGGAACAGGGCCACGTAGGCCACGAACTGCCCGACACAGAACGCCGCCGCCACCAGCACCCAATACCACTTGGCGTCGTGGATTCGAGCCAGGCTCTCGTCGAAGCCCACGATCTTGGGCAGCACCAGGTAGATGGCCACCACGCCCAAGACGAAGATCGCCGCCACGCTGGCCATCCGCCGGTGGTCGGACAGCAGGTTGGCCACACGGTGGTCCTCCTCCTCGTCCTCCTCGTACTCGGCCAGGTGCTCGTCGGTGTCCAGCTCCTTCGGGTGCTCATCCTCGCCCTCGGCGCGCTTGCGTGAGGGCTGGGGGACGAGCCACATCAGGCCGCCCCCGGCTCCAGGCGTTGGATCTGCCGCCCCGCTGCCAGCAGCCACGGGCGCAGCCGGGGCTCGGCGCGGCGCACCGCCTCGGCCAGCGCCAGGCCGGCGGCAAGGTCGATCACGTAGTGCTCGCCCAGGTACACCAGCCCGAACCCGAGCGTCAGCGCGTAGGTCCAGCCGATGGCTCCGGGCAGGCGGCCGACCCCCGCCAGCACGTGGGCAGCCATCACGGATGTACCGAAATGCAGGGAAGGCATGGCGGCGAAGGGATTGCCCTCCAGACCATCGTAAAGGGGACGCCAGAGGCCTCGCCAGAATCGCTCGCCGGCCTCGACCATAATCCGGCGCACGGGCTCGATGCGCCCGGTCTGCGCGGCGTACCAGGGCGGCGCCGTCGGCAGCGCCCAGTAGATCAGCAGCCCGGCGTCAAATGTGCCCGCGATCAGGATCACCGAGCGCACGAACTGATCGTGATGGAAGAGCAGCATGTAGGCCGCCGTGCCGTGAGGAACCAGGAACCAGCTCCAGTGCACCGCTGACAGCGCCAGGTCGTGGGGCCTCACGCGACCGGGGCGCCCCAGCGCCGCCTGCAGCCGGTGCGTGGGCAGCCTGCCGCGGCCAAGCACCCGGTCCACGCGCGCGGGGTAATCCACCCGGGTGCGCGCCAGCAGCCGCTCGGGCTGGTCGTCGGGCATGTCGTAGTGGGCGTAGTAGGCCCACATCTGGAGCGCATAGATGCCGGCATCCCGCACGCGCGTGCGCGGGGCGGCCAGCGCGAGCGCGACCGGCGCGCTGAAGCTCAGCGCCGTGACCACCGGCACGCGGAGGCGCAGGCGATGCCGCACCAGCGGCGCGGCGATGCCCACGGCCACCACGCCCCAGGCCAGTGTTCTGAGAGCGGGCGAGGAGCGCACGCGGGGCAAGCTACCGGCCGTGGCGCCCAGCACGCGGTGCTCAGGCCCCCGGCGGCTCCATGATCCTGACGTCCACCGGCGCCTGCTCGGCGAACAGCTCGGCGTCCGCGCGGCTGCCGATGTGCTGTCCCCAGTGCATCGGCACCGCCACGCGTGGCTGGATCCGGCGGGCTGCCTCGACGGCCTCCAGCGCGGTCATCACGTACGTGCCGCTGACGGGTAGCAGCGCCAGGTCGGCACCCACCACGGTGTCCATCTCCGGGATCACGTCGGTGTCGCCCGAGTGGTAGAGGCGCTCGCCGCGCACGTTGAGGTCGAACCCGACACAGCCCGCCGAGCGCGGATGGAACAGCCGGCCGTCGGCGTCGCGCTTGGAGGTGTTGTACGCGGCCAGCGCCGCCACCTCGATGCCCGGAAACGGCTCCAGCTCCAGTGTCTGGCCGGGCGCGATCGACGTGACCCTGCCCTTGGCGCGCTCGGCGACGGCGGCCGGCGCCGACCAGCCAGGTGCTGCTCGCCGGACAGCCGCTCGACGTCCTGAGGGCTGAAGTGGTCGTAGTGGCCGTGGGTCACCAGGATCAGGTCGGCCAGCGGGCCCGGCGGGCACCCGGTAGGGGTCGATGTAGATGGTCACGCCCCCGGATCGGATGCGAAAGCCCGAGTGCCCGAGCCATTCGAGCGAGTCGAGCAGCATGGGTTGAGGATAGTTTTCCGACCGGTGAGCTACGAAACGATCGAATGGGAACAGGACGGCGGGGTCGGGCGGCTGACCCTGAACCGGCCCGAGACCATCAACGCCTGGAACGAGCAGTTCGGCCAGCGACTTGAAGCAGTTCCTCGAGCTCGCGGCCGACGACTCCGTGCGCGCGGTCTCGATCCGCGGCGCGGGCAAGGGCTTCTCCTCGGGCGCCGACCTCAAGGGTGGCGGGCTCGAGCCCCGCCGAGGACGGCCGGCCCGACATCCTCCACGAGCTGCACGAGATCTACCACCCGGTGCTCGCGCGGCGTTCGCGAGCTCGAGAAGCCGGTGGTGGCCGCCGTG
Organism: uncultured Solirubrobacterales bacterium; assembly: GCA_963750365.1. GTDB lineage: Bacteria > Actinomycetota > Thermoleophilia > Solirubrobacterales > Thermoleophilaceae > JAAYBF01. Next base: position 485,468 of record CAVVQE010000002.1, on the reverse strand, counting down.
AACGGCGCCGCGGTGGGCATCGGCCTGTCGCTGGCGCTGTCCTGCGACCTGATCCTGGCCGCCGAGTCGTCGTTCTTGAGCCTGGCCTTCGTGAGCATCGGCCTGATGCCCGACGGCGGCTCGACGCTGTTCGTGCCCGCCGCCGTGGGCAAGGCGCGCGCGTTCGAGATGGCCCTGCTCGGCGAGCGGGTGCCCGCCGCCAAGGCGCTCGAGTGGGGCCTGGTCAACGCCGTCCATCCCGACGACGAGCTGTTCGACCAGGCCGACGTCGCTGGTGGCGCGGCTGGCGGCGGGGCCGACGCGTTCCTACGCCGGCACCAAGAAGGCGCTGAACGCCAGCATCTACGCGCGACCTGGAGCGCCAGTTCGACCTCGAGGCCGACCTCCAGCACGCGCTGGCGCGTACGGATGACTTCGTGGAGGGCGTCACAGCCTTCCTGCAGAAGCGCCCGCCCGAGTTCAAGGGCCAGTGACAGCCGTCACGAAGTGGCTTTACGGCGCTGGCGAGGGATATGATGCCGCGGCCTTGCGCTCGCGTCGTCGCCCGAACCTCAGGCTGATGGTCCCAGCCGCCCTCGCCGCCGTCCTGGTGGCGCTCCTGGCCCTGGCGCCAGGGCGCGATGGCCGACGTGTTCACGCCCGAGTCCGGCGGCTCGCCCAACGCCGACAAGATCGACGACGCTCTACAAGATCGTCCTGTACATCGCGATCCCGATCTTCCTCGCTCGTCGAGGGGGTCGCTGCTCTGGTCGCTGATCAAGTACCGCGCCCGCCGCGGCGGCCCGGAGCCCGCGCAGATCCGCGGCAACCACCAGCTCGAGCTCGGCTGGACCGTCGGCGCGGGCGCTGATCCTCGTGGTCATCGCCGTGGTCACGTTCCTCTTCCTGGACGACATCAAGAACCCGCCCGCCAGCGACGCCGAGCGGCCTGGCCCAGGGCGTGCAGGTCGCCTCGGTCGACCAGCCGTCCCCGCCGCGGCCGGACGGGCGCAAGTTCCTGACGATCGGCGTCAACGGCCAGCAGTACCTCTGGCGCTACGACTACCCGGGCGACGCGCATCAGCTACTACGAGATGGTCGTGCCCACGAACACCACCGTGGTGCTGAAGATCACCTCGTCCGACGTCCAGCACTCGTGGTGGATCCCCAAGCTCGGCGGCAAGGCCGACGCCGTGCCCGGCCACACCAACGAGACCTGGTTCAAGATCTCCAAGGAAGGCACCTACAAGGGCCAGTGCGCCGAGCTGTGCGGCTCCAACCACGCCGACATGCGCGGCGTGGTGCAGGCCGTCAGCCCCGAGCGCTACCAGGCGTTCATCGCCCGCCAGAAGCGCAACCTGCGACGCCGCCGAGCTGGGCCTGGCCGCAGCACGCGCAAGCAGCGTGAAGCGCTGGCAAGCGCGAAGCGAGCAACTAGCGATGGCAGCCAACGACTACACCGCGCAGCCCGCGATCACGAAGCTCGTCAAGCCCGAGGTCGTCATGCACGGCCTGCCCAAGGAGCGAGACGGGCTGGCTGGCGTGGCTCACCACGACCGATCACAAGAAGATCGGGATCATGTACTTCTTCGCCACCTTCTTCTTCTTCCTCCTGGGTGGCGTCGAGGCGCTGATCATGCGCTTCCAGCTGGCGGTGCCGGACAACACGGCGGTCACGCCCGAGACCTACAACGGGCTCGTCTCGCTGCACGGCACCACGATGATCTTCCTGTTCATCGTCCCCGTCATGGCGGCGTTCGGCAACTACATGCGTGCCGCTGATGATCGGCGCGCGCGACATGGCCTTCCCGCGCCTGAACGCGCTCTCGTTCTGGCTGCTCGCTGTTCGGCGGGATCGCCTTCTACTGCAGCCTCTTCTTCGAGCCGCCGCGAGGCCGGCTGGACCTCCTACGCGCCGCTCTCGGACGACGCCTACTCGCCCGGCGGGCGGCATGGACGCGTGGATCTTCCTGATCCACCTCACCGGCCTCTCGTCGATGGTCGGCGCGATCAACTTCGTCGCGACGATCCACAACATGCGCGCGCCAGGGCATGAGCTGGGGCCGCATGCCGCTGTTCGTGTGGTCGATGCTGATCTACAGCTACCTGCTGATCATCGCGCTGCCGGCCATCGCCGCGGCGGTGACGATGCTGCTGACCGACCGCCACTTCGGCACCGACTTCTTCGACCCCACCGGCGGCGGCGACCCGATGCTGTGGCAGCACCTGTTCTGGTTCTTCGGGCACCCCGAGGTCTACATCATGATCCTGCCGGCGTTCGGGATCATCTCCGAGATCCTGCCGGTGTTCAGCGCGCAAGCCGATCTTCGGCTACAAGGCCATCGCGGCGGCCACCGTGGCCATCGCGTTCCTGGGCCTGCTCGTGTGGGCCCACCACATGTTCACCACGCCCACCGCGACCGTGGTGCTGATCTTCTTCATGCTCTGCTCGTTCCTGATCGCCGTGCCGACGGGGATCAAGATCTTCAACTGGATCGCGACGCTGTGGAAGGGGCTCGATCGTGATGAAGACGCCGCTCTACTTCGCCGCGGCGCTGCCCGGCCTGTTCGTGATCGGCGGCATCTCGGGCGTGATGCTCGCCGTCTTCCCGGTGGACTGGCAGCTGCACGACAGCTACTTCGTCGTGGCCCACCTGCACTACGTGCTCTTCGGCGGCTCGGTGTTCGGCATCTTCGCCGGCGTCTACTACTGGTTCCCGAAGATGTCTGGCCGGATGATGTCGGAGGGCCTCGGCAAGGTCTCCTTCTGGGTCATGTTCGTGGGCTTCAACCTGACCTTCCTGATCCAGCACTCCGCGGGCCTGTCGGGCATGCCGCGGCGGATCTACGACTACCCCGAGGACGCCGGCTGGGCGGTCTTCAACCTGGTCTCCACGATCGGCTCGTTCATGCTCGGCATCGGCGTCCTGCTGACGCGTGATCAACGCGCTGTGAGTCGATCAAGCACGGCAAGCGCGCCGGCAACGACCCGTGGAAGGGCAACACGCTGGAGTGGTTCACCCAGTCGCCGCCGCCGGACAACAACTTCGACGTGGTTCCGCGCGTGCGCTCGGTCGAGCCGATGAAGGACATCCGGCGCGAGGTGCAGCAGAGCACGGGCAGCCCCGCCGGTAGCGTGTCCCAGCCGGTGGCCACGGGCACGTGAGCTCGCCGGGCGCAAGCGGCCGGAGTCTTCCCGCGACCGCCGCCGCCCCCGCCCTGACGGGTGTACGGCAGGTCGTCTCCGACTACGTGGAGATGACCAAGCCGAAGGTCCAGTCGCTGCTCATCTTCACCACGGTCACGACCATGTACGTGGCAGCCGACCCGTCGCTCGGGCTGGTGGCGCTGACGTGCGTGGGTGGCTACCTGTCCGCCGGCGGCGCGGGCGCCGTCAACCACTGGTACGACCGCGACATCGACGCCGCCATGGCACGCACCGCCGACCGGCCGGTGGCCTCCGGACGGGTGGCCCCGCGGGCGGCGCTGGCGTACGGGCTCGTGCTCGGGGTCCTGGCCGTCGTGCTGCTGGCCGCGTTCGTGAACCCGCTGGCCGCGGCGCTCTCGGCCTCGGGCTTCCTGGGCTACACGCTCATGTACACGATGTGGCTCAAGCGCTCGACGCCGATGAACATCGTCTGGGGCGGCGCCGCAGGGGCCGTCCCGCCGCTGGTGGGCTGGGCCGCCGCGACCGGGTCGCTGTCCTGGACCGCGGTCTACCTGTTCGCCATCGTCTTCTACTGGACCCCGCCCCACTTCTGGGCGCTCTCGCTGCTCATGAAGAAGGAGTACGAGAACGTCGGCGTGCCCATGCTGCCCGTGGTCCGCGGTGAGGACCACACGCGCCGCCAGATCCTGCTCTATTCGGTTCTGCTCTACGCGGTCACGCAGCTGCCGTTCTGCGCCGGTGGCTTCGGCGTCGAGTACCTGGTGGCGTCGATGTCGCTGGGCGGGCTGTTCATCTACGGCGCCGTGCGCCTGTACCGCCGCGCCGACCGCCAGTCGGCGCTCAAGCTCTACCTGTTCTCGCTGTTGTACCTGGCGCTGCTGTTCGCGGCCATGGTCGTGGACCGCCAGGTCGGGTTCTAGGCCCACCGCTCGCCACGTAACGCCGGCGCGGCGGCGGCCGCGGCTGTGCGACGCTCCTGGCATGCGGGGGCTGCTGGCAGCGGCGGCGGTGACGATGGTCGCGCTGACCAGTGCCGCGCCTGTCACGGCGGACGGCCGCGTGGAAGCGGGCGCGCTGGCGGCGACGGTCGCTTCCGATCCCTGGCACCTGGACTTCGGGGCACTGTCGGAGTCGCGCTCGCGCGCCCCGGGACCTAGCGGCAGCCTCGGATTCGCGACCGCGCTGGGATGGGCCCACGCCACCCGGGTGACCTCCGAGCAGTCCGGTGGCGACGCCTACGAGGCCACCCTGGACACCACCGAGCCGGGCCGCCAGATGCGCGTCCGGCTGGCGCCCGATGGCGAAGGGGTGATCGCCCTGCGGGCCACCGTCATCGGCGCCGGCCTGCCGGTGACGCGGTTGGGCATCGGCTTCGACACCCGCCCCGGTGAGCGCTACCTGGGCTTTGGCGAACGCTCGAATGCCGTCGACCAGCGCGGCCGCGAGGTCGAGAACTACGTGTCGGACGGCCCATACATCCCGGAGGACCGGACACTGGTCAGCGCGTTCGTGCCGCCGTGGGGTCTGCGCGCGCGTGAGGATGCGACCTACTTCCCGGTTCCGTGGCTGCTGTCGACGGCCGGCTACGGCGTGTTGGTTGGCAACGTGGAGACCAGCCTGTTCCGCCTGGGCAGCCACCGTGCCGATACCTGGAGTGCGGAAGCCGAATCCGGCGTACTGGACCTGCGCATCGTGGGCGGACCGAGGCCCGCCGACGCGCTGACCCGGCTGACGCGGCTGACCGGGCGCCAGCCGCCACCGGCCGCGCCGTGGATATTCGGCCCCACGTTCCAGCCCACCGGCACGGTGGAGGCCCAGCTGGCGCAGGCTCGGCGACTGGTGCGCACCGACGTGCCCACGTCGGCGGCCAACACCTATCGCCACTACCTGCCGTGCGGCGACCAGCAGGGCAAGCGCGGCGAGGACCGCGCGCGCACCGCCGGGATGCACGGCCTCGGCGTGGCCGTGACCACCTACTTCAACCCGATGGTGTGCACCCGCTACCGGCCGGCGTACGATCGCGCCGCGGCAGCCGGGCTGCTCACCCGCAACGGCGCCGGCCTGCCCTACCTGTACCGCTACTCCGCCAACCCCGACGACCTGTTCCTGGTGGGGCAGGTCGACTTCTCCGCGCCCGGTGCCAGCGCGTTCTACGGCGACCTGCTCGGCGAGGCCGTGGACGACGGCTACGACGGGTGGATGGAGGACTTCGGCGAGTACACGCCGCCGGACTCGCGCTCGGCCAATGGCATGGGCGGGGAGTCCATGCACAACCTCTACCCCACGCTGTACCACCAGGCCAGCGGCCAGTTCCAGCGCCGCCGCGGCAGCGTGGCTTCCTTCGCCCGCTCGGGCTGGACCGGCTCGGCGCCCCACCTGCAGATGGTCTGGGGCGGCGACCCGACCACCGACTGGGGCTTCGACGGGCTGTCCTCCGCCGTGCACCAGGCCCTGAGCATGGGCACGTCGGGCATCTCGCGCTGGGGATCGGACATCGGTGGCTTCTTCGCCCTGGGCTCGCGCCGGCTGACGCCCGAGCTGCTGGTGCGGTGGATCCAGTTCGGCGCCGTGTCCGGTGTGATGCGCACCCAGGCCAACGGCGTGGCCGTTCCCGAGAAGGACCGACCCCAGATCACCGACCCGGAGATCCTGCCCACCTGGCGCCGGTACGCCAAGCTCCGCACCCAGCTCTACCCCTACCTCACGGCCGCGGACCGCACCTACCGGCGCACCGGCCTGCCGCTGATGCGCCACCTGGCGCTGACCGACCCGGGCGACACCACCGCGGCGGCCCAGGATCAGCAGTTCATGTTCGGCCCCGACCTGCTGGCAGCGCCGGTGACCGAGCCGGGACAGCGCAAGCGCCGGCTCTACCTGCCGCGCGGCAAGTGGGTCGACCTGTGGCGCTCGGCGACCTACCGGCGCTTCCACAGCGGCGCCCTGCGCATGGGCCGCGCCCGGATGATCACCGGAGGCCGCTTCGCCGAACTGCCCGCGCCGCTGGACGAGCTGCCGCTGATGGCCCGAGCAGGCACGACGCTGGCGCTGCTTCCCGCGAACGTGGACACGCTCTCCCGCTACGGCCGCGGCACTGCCGTGCGGCTGGCCGACCGCCCGCGCCGGTTCGAGCTGCTGGCCTTCCCCCGCGGGCGTTCGCGATCGACGTTCGGGGAAGCCGGTCGCATCAGCTCGCGCGAGGGCCGCCGGCGCTGGGACCTGCGCCTGACCGGCCGGCGGCGCAGTTCCTACGTGCTCCAGGCGTCCATGTCCACGCTGCGCCGCCCGTTCCGGCCGCGCTGCGTGAAACTCGGCCGCAAGCGCGTGGCGCGCCGGCGCTGGCGCTATGACCGTGTGGCCCGGGTGCTGCGGGTGCGGTTCGGCGTGCGCGGGCGATCGGGCGTGCTGCGCGTGCGCACCCGCTGCTAGCGGTCAGACCGATCGCAGCTCGAAGACCTCGAGCTCGCGTGGTGCGCCTTTGGCCTTGAAGCGCCGCTTGCGCTTGGCGTCTAGGCCGGGCCGCTCGCCCAGGTCCTCCAGCACGGCGTCCGAGACCAGCAGCTCGCCGGCGCCGGCGCCCTCGGCCACCCTGGCGGCCACGTTCACGTCCACGCCGAGGTAGTCGCCGCGCAGCTTGCGCGGCCGCCCGAGGTGCAGTCCGGCGCGCAGCTTGGGCCGGTAGCCGTCCTGCTCCAGGCCCTCCACTGCGTCCAGGGCGGCGCGGGCGGCGCGGACGCCGTCGAGCGACTGACCGAAGACGGCCATCATGCCGTCGCCCATCGTCTTGACCACCTCACCGCCGTGGTCGAGCACGGCGTCCTGGCAGACATCGTCGACGTTCTCGACCAGCTCGATGGCGGACTCGTCACCCGCCTTCAGGGCCCACGCCGAGAAGTCCACGAGGTCGGTGAAGAGGATCGTCACGTCCACCTCGCCGCGCCCGCGGCCCTGGGCCTCGGAGAGCGACTGCCAGACCTGGATCGCGGTCAGGCCTGCCTCGCGGGCCACCGACTCCTTGTCCTTGCCACCCAGTTCGTCGTCACCGGGCAGCACCTTGCGCGCCGTCGCCGCCGCCTTGAGCAGGCCGGGCTGGCTGTCGGCCGCCTTCAGACGCTCCAGCACGCGCCGGCCGCGGCGCTCCCTGCCCTCCTTCTCGCTCACTTGACCAGGCGGCTGCGCTGGAGCTCGCGCTCGAACGAGCTCTCCTCGAGATCCTGGTCGGCACGGACCACGTGCATCACGGCGTTGATCAGCGCCAGGTGGGTGAACGCCTGCGGGAAGTTGCCCAGGTGGCGGCCCGAGCGCGGGTCGATCTCCTCGGCGTACAGCTGGAGCGACGAGGAGTAGGAGAGCAGCTTCTCGCACAGCTCGCGGCCGCGAACCAGCTCGCCGATCTCGACCAGCGCCGACACCAGCCAGAACGAGCAGATGGTGAACGTGCCCTCCTCACCGGACAGTCCGTCGTCGGTGTCGTCGGTGCGGTAGCGCAGCACCAGGCCGTCCGACGTCAGCTCGTCGGCGATGGCCAGCACGGTGGCCCGGATGCGCTCGTCCTCGGGCGTCAGGAAGCGCACCAGCGGCATCAGCAGCACCGAGGCATCAAGCGTGTCGGTGTCGTAGTGCTGGCAGAACACGCCGCGTTCGTCCAGGGCGTTGTCGCAGATGTCGTCGCGGATCTCGTCGGCGACCTTCTGCCACTCCTCGGCCAGCTCCTTCTCCTCGCGGATCTCGGCCAGCCGGGCGCCGCGGTCCAGCGCCACCCAGCACATCAGCTTCGACGAGGTGAAGTGCTTCGGCGGGCCGCGCACCTCCCACAGGCCCTGGTCGGGCTCGCGCCAGTGCGCGATGGCGTCCTCGACCTGCTTCTTGAGGATCGGCCAGATGCGCTCGGGCAGGTGGTCGCGCGACTTGGTGTGCAGGTAGAAGCTGTCCAGCACCGCGCCCCAGACGTCGTGCTGCTCCTGGTTGTAGGCGCCGTTTCCGACCCGCACCGGCTTGGCGCCCTCGTAGCCGGTCAGGTGGTCCAGCTCTTCCTCGACGAGCTCGGACTCGCCGTCGATGCCGTACATGATCTGCAGCTGGCCCTCCTCCGCCTCGGCCACGTCGGCCACGAAGTAGAAGAAGTCGTTGGCCTCCCAGTCGAAGCCCAGCGTGTACAGCCCCCAGAGCGTGAAGGTGGAGTCGCGGATCCAGGTGTAGCGGTAGTCCCAGTTGCGCTCGCCGCCGGGCGTCTCGGGCAGCGAGGTCGTGGCCGCCGCCATGATGGCGCCGGTGGGGGCGTAGGAGAGGCCCTTCAGCGTCAGCGCGCTGCGCTGCAGGAACGTGCGCCACGGGTGGTCGGGGAACTCACCGTGGTCCAGCCAGTGCTGCCAGTGGTGGGCCGTCCAGGTCATCCGGTCGTAGGCCTCGTCGTAGCTCTTCGGCGGCGCGTGCTCGGACCACGAGAGGGCGCAGAACAGCGTGTCGCCCTCGTGCATCATCGTCCGCGCGGTGGCGCGCGGGCCCTCGATGCCCAGGTTCATGTCGGTGGTCAGGCACAGCTCGATGTCCGACGCCCTCGGCCCTGGCGACGGCCTCGTGGTAGCCGGCCCCGGCGTACTCCCAGGTGGCGTAGCTGCGCCCGTAGTCGAACACCGGCTCGCAGTCCAGGTTCACCTGGACCTCGCCGTTCACGCAGCGCACCAGCCGCAGCAGCACGTGGTCGGCGTCGTAGTCGGTAGGCGAACGGCGGTGGGTGGTCGAGCGCTCGTTCTCGTGGTGCCAGGGGCCGATCAGCAGCACGTCGCGGACCACGATCCAGCCGCCCTTGGTGCCCCAGCTGGTCTCCAGCACCATCGTGCCGGGCAGATAGCGGCGCGCGGCGGGCACGGCCACGTCGGCGGGGCCCAGCTTGAAGCCGCCCGCGTCGCGGTCCAGCACCGCGCCGAAGATCGACGGCGAGTCCATCCGCGGCAGGCACATCCACTCGACGTTGCCGTCCGGCGCCACCAGCGCGGTGGTCTCGCAGTCGGACAGGAAGCCGTAGTCGGCGATCGGTGGGAACGGACTCGAGCCCACCGCCTGGTCGGGGGTGAAGCTCCTCACGCGCCGGCCCCGAGCCGGGTTGCGGCGGAACGGTCGATCAGCACCGTCAGCGTCCCGTGGCTGGGCGCCACCAGACCGGCCGGGGTGTCGGAGCTGGGCGCGTCGCCGAACGCACGCGCCGCCGCGTCTGCCTTGTCCTCGCCGGAGATCAGGAACACCACCTCATTGGCCGCATCGAGAACGGGAAGAGTAAGGGTCACGCGCGGCACGAGCGGCGCCATGCCCGGCACGTCGACCCCCACTGCCAGGTGCTCGCGCTCGCCCAGGGCCTCGTCGCGCGGGAACAGCGAGGCGGTGTGGCCGTCCGGACCGAGCCCCAGCAGCAGCAGGTCAAGCTCCGGCTCGGAGTCGCCGAAGGCCTCGCGCAGCTCGGCCTCGTACGCGGCGGCGGCCTCGTGCTGGCCCAGCTCGCCCTGGATTCGGTGGACCGCGGGCGGCGGGCCGTCGATCCGGTCCAGCAGGCTCTGCCTGGCCATCAGGTAGTTCGAGTGCTCGTGGTCGGGGCCGACGGCGCGCTCGTCGCCGAACCAGATCTGGACGCCCGACCAGTCCAGGCCCATCGCCGCCACCTTCTGATGCGCCGCCTTGGGCGTCGAGCCGCCCGACAGCGCGATGTGCCCACCCGCCGCCACGCGGGCGGCGATCCGCTCGGCGGCGGCAGCGGCCACATCGTCGACGATCACCAGCTCGCGGTCAGCCATCAGTCAGCGTTCGCCGCATCAGCCCACCATCCTCTGCGCGGCGGCCAGCGCCGGCGTGTAGGTGTGGTCACGCAGCAGCGCCTGGCGGATGCCCTCGCCCAGGATTCCCGACTCGCCGCGGGAGGCGCCGGTGACCGTCCAGCTGCGCTCCTGGCCGTCGGCCGTGGTCCGGCGGGCCGCCAGCCCGCCGGGCCCGCGGTTCAGGGAGATGCTCATGCCCGTCGCCGACTCCAGCGTGATGCCGGCCAGGCCCGGCGTGGTCATCGTCGGGTCGGCCTCCAGCATCAGCTTGATCTCGTGGCGGTGGGCCTTGGCGAGCCCGCGCGCGCCGCCGCTGTGCTCGGTCATGACCCCCGGCTCCCAGCCGAGGCGCGATGCAAGCCAGCCCAGCAGCAACAGCCCCGCCATGGCCGAGTCGGGCTTGTGGCGCACGGTGACCGCGCTGATCGACGACAGGTCGCGCCGCCACTGCGCCGGGTCGAAGGTCGACGCCACCCGCTCGCGCCAGGGCGTCGAGCGCAGCCAGGCCAGGTCGACCACGTAGTGGCGCTCGGCCAGCTCGCTGGAGCGGTGGACGGCGTGGGCCGGGTCGTCGGCCTGGACCGAGTCGATCAGGACGATCTGCGCCAGCTTGTGCATGGCGTCGACGCCGTCGTGATGGCCGTGCGGCGACCACAGCAGCGTCGCCAGGTCACTGACCACCAGCGGATCGATGATCGTGTCCAGCCCCTTCAGGTGCTTCTCGCCGATGTCCAGGACCACGTGCTCGTGGGCCACCGCCAGCTCGTCGCGCTTGACGTCCTCCTCGGCGGTCATGGCCGCTGACGCGTCGATGGTGGTCCGACCGGGCTCGACGCTCACCAGGATCGTGCGCGAGGCGTTGTAGGAGCCAACCTTGTCCAGCCGGTTCTGGATCTCGCCGCGCCAGTCGCGGTCCACGATCACGACCAGGTTCAGCACGCGCGCGGGCACGAACGCCTCGGTCTCGGCGTGGCGCTGCTTGAGCAGCTCGCGCAGCGCGGCGGCCACCTCCCCGGGGGTGGTGTCCTGGCCCTGCCAGACGTCGCCGCTCTGGGTCATGTTCGACCTACGACAGGTTCCGTTGACGTGTGTGAGGCGGCCAGGGATGGCCGCCGAACCGACGGCATCCTCATATGTTCCGCCACGTCTCGCCGTCGCGCAGCAGCTGGTCGACCTCCTCGGGCCCGCTCGAGCCCGCCTCGTACTCGTACAGCGGCGCGTCGTCGGCCTCCCACGCCTGCAGGATCGGGTCGCATATGGCCCACTGGGCCTCGACCTCGTCGTCGCGGGTGAACAGGGTGGCGTCGCCGCGCATCGCGTCCGTGATCAGCCGCTCGTAGGCCTCCGGCGACTCGGACATGAACGCCGTTCCGTACAGGAACTCCATGTTCACGGGCCGGATGCGCATCGTGCTGCCGGGGATCTTCGCCCCGAGCGAGATCGACACACCCTCGTTGGGCTGCATCGTCATGACGATCTGGTTGGGCTGCACGCCCACCGAGCCGCTCTCACGGAACGCCAGGTGCGGCACCGGCTTCAGCGTGATGGCGATCTCGGTGACCTTGCGCGCCAGGCGCTTGCCGGTGCGCAGGTAGATCGGCACGCCTGCCCAGCGCCAGTTGTCCACCTCCAGCCGCAGGGCGGCGTAGGTCTCCGTCACGGAGTCGTCGGGCACGTCCTCCTCGTCCTTGTAGCCCTTGACGTCCTCGCCGGCGGCCACGCCCGCGGTGTACTGGGCGCGGACAGCCATGTCCGGGACCTGCTCGGGCGTCGGCGGGTGGATGGCGTGCAGCACCTTGACCTTCTCGTCGCGCACCTCGTCGGCGTGGAAGTTCACCGGCGGCTCCATGCACAGCAGGCTCAGCAGCTGGAGCATGTGGTTCTGGACCAGGTCGCGCAGCGCGCCGGAGGTGTCGTAGTAGCCGGCGCGGCTGCCGATGCCGATGTCCTCCGCCGAGGTGATCTGCACGTTGTCCACGTAGTTGCGGTTCCAGATCGGCTCGAACAGCCCGTTGGCGAACCGGAACGCCAGCATGTTCTGGACCGTCTCCTTGCCCAGGTAGTGGTCGATCCGGAACGCCTGGTCCTCGTCGAGCACATCCAGCACCGCGCGGTTGAGGTCCTTGGCCTCCTGCAGGTTGCGTCCGATCGGCTTCTCGATGACCACCCGCACCTCGGAGTCCTCGTGGTGGTCCAGGCCGTGCTGCCCGAGCTGCCCGACGATCACGGGGAAGAAGCTCGGGGCGGTGGACAGGTAGAAGACCCTGTTGAACTGGATGCCCGCCTGCTCGTCGAACTCGGCCGCCGCCTTCTTCAGCTGCTCGTAGACGTCGTCCTCGTCGAACGCGCCGGACACGTAGCGGACGTCCGAGAGCAGGCCCTCCAGCACCTTCTCGTCCGGCTCGCGGCGCGAGAACTCCTTGATCGAGTCGGTGGCCAGCTCGCGGAAGTCGTCTGCCGACAGCTCGCTGCGCGAGGAGCCGATCAGGTTGAAGCGCTCGGGGAGGGACCCCTCGTGGGCCAGGTTGTAGAGCGCCGGCAGCAGCTTGCGCTTTGACAGGTCGCCCGTGGCGCCGAAGATCGTGAGCGTGGTCGGGTGGATCGGCTGGCGCTCCAAGCCCTCGGACAGCGGGTTCTCCACATCGTCTGGGTGGGCGGCGTGGCCCGGCTCCGTGGACATCAAACGTCGGTGGCGTCGGTGGCCTGCTGGGCGCGGGTCCGGACCGAGTGGCCGCCGAACTGGTTGCGTAGGGCCGAGAGCATCTTCTCCGAGAACTCGCCGTTGCCCCGCGAGTAGAAGCGGGTGTAGAGCGCCGCGGTTATGACCGGGGTCGGCACGTCCTTGTCGGTTGCGTCCTGGATCGTCCAGCGCCCTTCGCCGGAGTCCTCGGTGTACGCGTCCAGGTCGCCCAGGTCGTTGCCCTCCTGCTCGAAGGCCAGCGCCGCCAGCTCGCACAGCCACGACCGCACCACCGAGCCCTGCATCCACAGGTGGGCGACCTTGGCCTTGTCCAGGTCGTACTCGGACTTGTCGAAGATGTCGAAACCCTCGGCGTACGCCTGCATCAGGCCGTACTCCACGCCGTTGTGGACCATCTTCACGTAGTGGCCGGCCCCCGGGCCGCCGAAGTGCTGCCAGCCGCGCCCGTGCTCCTCGGTCTCGGGCGGGGCCAGCACGTCGAGGACGGGCGCCAGGCGCTCGACCGCCTCGTCGGTGCCACCGACCATCATGCAGTAGCCGACCTCCAGCCCCCAGACGCCGCCGCTGGTGCCCACGTCGGCGTACTCGATGCCCTTCTCGGCCAGCGCCTCGGCACGGAGCTTGTCGTCGGTCCAGCGCGTGTTGCCGCCGTCGATGATCGCGTCGCCCTCCTCGAGCAGGTCGGCCAGCGCGTCGACCGTCTCCTGCGTGGGGTCGCCGGCGGGGACCATGATCCAGACCGCGCGCGGCGCCTCGAGCTTGGACACGAGGTCCTCGAGCGAGGACGCGCCGGTGGCGCCGTACTCCTCGGTCTTCTTGACGGCGTCCTCGGAGAAGTCGAACGCCACCACCTTGTGGTCCGAGTCGCGGTGGATGCGATGGACCATGTTGCCGCCCATCTTCCCCAGCCCTACGAAGCCGAGCTGCATCAAGTGCCTCCATTCAGGGGCCGGGACCCCGCTGTCGCTTTTTCGGCGCTACCGCCGCCCATTCTTTCTGCGCGGCGAGCGGGTTTCAACCTGCGACGTGAATTCGCACCGGGCGGTACCCGCGCTTGGACGTTGAATTGGCGTCGCACTTTCGCGAGTTGCCTGCCCATATGGCAGTCAACTCGCGAAAGTCAGCTCGCCGGCGGCTAGTCCGCCAGCATCTCCCGCACCTTCTCCGTGAGCGCCCGCACCGCCTGCGCGGGGTCGCCCTCCAGCACCACACGCTCGGCGGGCAGGCCGTGGTCGCGCAGGGTCAGCACGTCGCCGGTGGCCTGGGCGGCGATCAGCTCGGCGAAGCCGAAGGCCGCGTCGGGCACCGCCACGTCGTCGCCGGGATCGTGCGTCAGCTGCAGGAACAGGCCCTCTGGGGGCCCTCCCTTGTGGAACTGGCCGGTTGAGTGCAGGAAGCGCGGCCCGTAGCCGAACGTGGTGGTGGCCCGGGTGGCGTCGCGGATGGTGCGGCGCAGGTCCAGGATCGCGTCGTCGAACTCGTCGGAGGGCGGCACGTAGCCCATGACCGCGACGTAGTGCGGTGGCGCCGCGCGGCCCAGCAGCGATGCCAGCGCGGCGTCGTCGGCGGGCTCCACGTGCGGCGGCTCGTCGGCCTCCAGCACCTTGTTCGTGTTGTCCTTGGCCTCCTGCACGTTGGGCTGGTCGAACGCGTTGATGTCCAGCACCCACCCAGCGATGGCCGTGGCGAACTCCGACAGGAAGAAGATCCGGCCCAGGTCGTCCGGCCCCGCGTGCTCGATGGTCACCACCGGGTGTCCGGCGGCGCGCAGATCCTCGATGCGGCTGTCCAGGTCGGCGTCCACCTGATCGGCGTCGCGCAGATAGACGAACACGCGGTCCTCGCCGTAGAAGTCGGGCCGTGTCAGCGGCTCGTCGGCCACCGGCAGGATGCCGCGACCGTGCTTGCCGGTGGACTCGGCGATCAGCTGCTCGATCCACAGCCCGAACGCCGCGATCCGCTCGCCGACGACGAACGTGGCCTTGTTGCGACCCTCCAGCGCCAGCGTGCCCAACATCACGCCGACCGCCAGGCCCGGGTTGTGCTCATCCTCGCCGCGGCAGTCCTGGGCGGCCTGCTGGGCCGAGCGCAGCATGGCGGCCACGTCGACCCCGGCCAGAGCGGCAGGCACGAGGCCGAAGTAGGACAGCACCGAGTAGCGGCCGCCGATGTCGGGGTCGTTCTCGAACACGCGCCGGAAGCCACGCTGGCCGGCCAGATCCACCAGGCCGCTGCCGGGGTCGGTCACGGCCACGAACTGGTCGCCGTTGCCGCCGGTGAGCTCGTAGAAGTGCTTCATGTGCGACAGCGTCTCGACGGTGCCGCCCGACTTCGACGAGACGATGAACAGCGTCTCGTCCAGGTTGATCGCGCCCTCCAGCGCCCGCACGGCGCCGGGATCGGTCGAGTCCAGCACGTGCAGCTCGAGGCCGCCGTCGAGCTTGCCGTAGCTGCGCCGGATGACCTCCGGCCCCAGGCTCGAGCCGCCCATGCCCAGCAGCGCGGCGTGGGTGAACCCATCGGCTCGCGCCTGCTCGGCGAACGCGGCCAGGTCGTCGGCGCTGCCCAGAAGCCGGTCGGCGATGTCCAGCCAGCCCAGCCTGTTGCCGATCTCCGGCCCCGGACCGCCCCAGAGGATCTCGTCGTGTTCCCAGACGCGCTGGACGACCCGCTCGTCGACCGCCGCGGCCAGCCGCTGGTCGACCGCCCCCGAGTCCGAGCTCACGCGCCCTGGCCCACCTTGGCCATCTGCTCCTCGATGCCGGCTATGAGCTTGTCGAAGGGCTCGACGAACTTGTCGATGCCCTCGTCCAGGAGCGTCTCGGTCACGTCGCCCATGTCGATTCCGGCGTCGGCCAGCTTCTGCAGCGTCTCCGCGGGGTCCTGATCGGCGGTGTCGCCGTGGACCTCCAGCTTCTCGGCGCATGCCTCGAGCGTGTCCAGGGGCATGGTGTTCACGGTCTCGGGTGCAACCAGCCCCGCCACGTACTTGGTGTCCTCGTAGCGCTCGTCCTTGACGCCCGTGGACGCCCACAGCGGCCGCTGTACCGGTGCGCCCGCCTCCTTGAGCGCCGCGAAGCGCTCGCCGTGGAAGGTGCGCTTGAACGACTGGTAGGCCGCCTGCGCGTTCGCGATGGCAGCCATGCCGATCAGGTCCTCCTTCCCTTCGGCCTCCAGGCGCTTGTCCACTTCGCTGTCCACGCGCGAGACGAAGAACGACGCCACCGAGTGCACGTCGAGCGACTCCCCCGCCTCGTTGCGCCGCTCCATGCCGCGGATGTAGGCCTCGGCAATGGTCTCGTACGCCTCGACGCTGAACAGCAGCGTCACGTTCACGTTGATGCCGGCGGCCGTGGCGTCCTCGATCGCCTGCACGCCCTCGGGCGTGCCCGGGATCTTGATCATCACGTTGGGGCGGTCGACCGCCTCCCACAGCTCCTTGGCCTGCGTCAGCGTGGCGTCTGTGTCGCGCGCCAGCGCGGGCTCCACCTCGAGCGAGACGAAGCCGTCGTAGTGGTCCAACTCGTCGTAGACCGGGCGCATGACGTCGCAGGCGGCCTGGACGTCCTCGATCGCGATGCGCAGGTAGGTCGCCGAGGCGTCCAGCCCCTCACCGGCGAACCGCTCGATCTTGTCGTCATAGGCGTCGCCGCCCAGGATCGCCTTCTCGAAGATGGCCGGGTTCGACGTCTCGCCGCGCAGAGACTTCTCGTCCACCAGCGCTTTCAGGTCGCCGGACTCGATCATCTGGCGGTGGATCTGGTCCAGCCAGACCGCCACCCCTGCTTCGGTCAATGCTGCCAGTCGCTCGTTCTGTGCCATGTCAATCCTCCTGGGTGGACCGATGGGTGCGTCGCGCAACCTCGGCTAGATGCTCTGACGTTAGGCCGAAGTGAGGAAAAAGCTCCTTGGCGGGCGCGGAAGCGCCGAAGCCGGTCATGCCCAGCGACGATCCGGCGTCGCCGACCCACTTCTCCCAGCCCAGCGTGGCGGCCGCCTCGATGGACACCCGCGCGCGCACGGCGGGCGGCAGCACCTGGTCGCGGTAGGCCTGGTCGGCCGCGGCGAAGCGGTCCCAGCAGGGCATGCTCACCACCCTCGGGCTCAGGCCGTCCTTGGAGGCCAGCTCGTCCGCCGCGTCGAGCGCCACCTGCACCTCGGCGCCGGTGGCGATCAGGATCACGTCCGGGTCGCCGTCGGAGTCGCGCAGCACATAGGCGCCGCGCTCGACGGCGTCCGCCGGGATCGAATCGGGATCCAGGATCGGGATGCCCTGGCGGCTGAGCACCAGCGCGGTCGGCCCCTCGCTCGACTCCAGCGCGAACTTCCAGGCCAGGGCGGTCTCGTTTGCGTCGGCCGGGCGCACGCAGTTCACGTTCGGCGTCGCGCGCAGGTGCGCGAGCTGCTCGATCGGCTGGTGGGTCGGGCCGTCCTCGCCGAGCCCGATCGAGTCGTGGGTGAACACGTGGATCACTCCCAGCTCCATCAGCGCGGCCAGGCGCACGGCGCCCTTCATGTAGTCCAGGAAGTTGAAGAACGTGGAGCCGAAGGCGCGCACGCCGTGCAGGTTCAGGCCGTTGACGATGGCCCCCATGCCGTGCTCGCGCACGCCGTAGTGCACGTTGCGGCCGGAAAAGTCGTCGCGCGTGACCGAGCCGCCGTCCTCGATCTCGGTGTTGGTCGAGGGCTCCAGATCGGCTGAGCCGCTGACCAGCGTCGGAAGCGCCGCTGCGGCCCACTGGATCACCTGCTCGGAGGCCTTGCGGGTGGCGATCGGGTCGTCGTCGGGCGAGAACCGCGGCAGGTCGGTGTCCCAGCCGTCGGGCAGCTCGCCGGAGATGAACTGGTCCAGCTGGGCTGCCAGGTCGCCGTGCGCGTCCCGGAAGGCCGACATCCGCTCGTCCCACTCCGATTGCAGCTGTCCGCCCCGCTCGGACAGGTCGGCGAACGCCTCGGCCGCCTCGTCGGGGACGTAGAAGGTCTTGCCGGGGTCCCAGCCGAAGGCCTCCTTGGTCAGCTTGACCTCGTCCTCGCCCAGCGGCGAGCCGTGGGCCTTCTGGGAGTCCTGCTTGTTGGGCGAGCCGAAGCCGATGTGGCTCTGCAGGATGATCAGCGACGGCCGGTCGTCGGCGTGCGCGGCCTCGATGGCCTCGGACAGCGCGCGCGTGCTCAGGTCCTCGCCCAGGTCCTGCACGTGCCAGTTGTAGGCCTCGTAGCGGTCGCCGACCCGCTCGGAGAAGCCCATCGAGGTCGGCCCGGCCAGCTGGATCTGGTTGTTGTCGTAGAAGACGGTGAGCTTGCCCAGGCTCAGGTGCCCGGCCAGCGAGCTGGCCTCGGAGGCCACGCCCTCCTGCATGTCGCCGTCGCTGGCGATCGCGTACGTGTGGTGGTCGACCACCTCGTGACCGTCGCGGTTGAAGCGCGCGGCCAGCAGCCGCTCGGCCAGCGCGAAGCCCACGGCGTTGCCCAGACCCTGGCCCAGCGGCCCGGTGGTGACCTCGATGCCCGGCGCGCCGTCGGCCTCGTGCTCGGGGTGCCCGGCCGTGGGGCTGCCCAGCTGGCGGAAGTTCTGCAGGTCCTCCATCGAGATCCCGTAGCCGCTCAGGTGCAGGATCGAATACAGGAGCATGGATGCGTGCCCGGCTGAGAGCACGAAGCGGTCGCGGTCGAACCAGTCCGGGTCGGACGGGTTGTGCTTCATGGTCTTGGCGAAGAGCTGGTAGGCCACCGGCGCCAGCGCCATCGGTGCGCCCGGATGACCCGAGTTGGCCTTCTCGACCCCGTCGATGGACAGCATGCGGATGGTGTCGATCGCCAGAGCGTCGACCTCGGTCTCGTCCTTCGTCAGCGTCATGCCGTCCCTTCGCTCGTCGTCACACGGAGGATCTCAGTATCACCCACGACGACCACTACCCGTGACCGGCAGGTCAAACGCAGGCGGTCACGATCCAGGTGGACGCCGTGGCGATCACGCCGTCCGGGGTCTCGAGCCCGGCCAGCTGCTCGCGCACCGCGGCCTCGATCTGCGGTCGTAGCCGTGCGGCATCGTCGCCCGCCAGGCGCATGATCTCCCCGGCGGGACCGATCGCCAGCGCCAGCGCCACCGCCGCGTCCAGGTCGGCGCCGATCCGGTAGGGCAGGTCCGAGCGCTCGAGCGCTATGCGCTCGAAGCCGGCCGCCTTGAGGATGCCGCTCGTGGTATCCGCGTTGGCCATCGAGAACGGGCCAGGGCCGCATGTGGGCTCGTCGGAGTCCTCGTCCTCTTCCACGAATCGCTCGACTGCCTGCTCGACGCGGTACATCCAGTCGTTCTCGGCCTTCTGGCGCCACACCACCATGCACAGCCGGCCACCGGGCACCAGCGCCCCGCGCACATGGCGCATCGCCGCTACCGGGTTGGCGAAGAACATGGTCCCGAAGCGCGCGAAGGCCAGGTCGAAGTCGGCCCCGAACGAGGCGGCCTCCACGTCGGCGGCCTCGAAGCTCACGTTCTCGAAGCCCTCGGCCCGCGCCTCCCTGCTCGCGACGTCCACGAACCGGGGGCTGGCGTCCACGCCGAGCACCCGTCCGCCGGGGCCGACCAGCTCGGCGATCTGCCTCGTCGCGTCCCCGAACCCGCAGCCGATGTCCAGCACCCGCTCGCCGGGCTGGGGCGCGGTCCGTTCCAGCGCCCTCGTGCCGTGAGCGCCCAGACCGGCGGTCACGATGTCGCGGAACTCGACGAAGCGATCGAACAGGACGCCGTCCCAGGCGTCGATGGCCTCGTCGTTGGAAGTGAACACCCGTTCCATGGGCGGACACTAGCCGGAACCCTGCGTCGGATCCATGCGCTCGAGCTCCTGCGCCGCCAGCACCCCCGCGCCGATCACGCCGGCGTCCGCGCCGCCGCGGGCCAGGCCGACGCGGGTCCGCTTCCACAGCGACGGCAGGGTGTTTCGCTGGGCCTCGGACACGGCGATGTCCAGGAAGAGCTCCGAGGCACGGGACAGACCGCCGCCGACGACCACCCACTCCGGCTCGAAGGTGTTCACGAAGCTGGCGATGCCGAGCCCGAGCCAGCGGCCGAAGCCCTCGAACAGGGCCACAGCGGTGGCGTCGCCGTCCTTCGCGGCTGCCTCGGCCTCCTTGCCCGACACCCGGCCGTCGTCGGCCAGGGCCTGCGCCAGCGGGCCCTGGCCAGACTCGCGCGCCGCCTCCGTGGCTGCGCGCTCGAGCCCGCTGCCACTGCAGTGCCATTCCAGCGAGCCAGGACGCGGGAAGCCGTCGCCGGTGGCCGCCAGCGCCGCCTGGCCGTCCACGACGATGTGGCCGAGCTCGGCGCCGAGCCCGGTGTGGCCGCGCTCGATCCTGCCGTCGATGATCACGCCGCCGCCCACCCCCGTGCCCAGGGTCAGCATCACCAAGTGCTCGACCGGTGGGTCGGGCACCAGCTGCGCCTCAGCCAGCGCTGCGCAGTTGGCGTCGTTGTCCACGAACACCGGGAGATCGAACCTGCTGCCGAGCTCCTCGCGCAGCGGAACGCCCTCCAGCGGGATGTTCACGCTGGCCAGGGCGGTGCCGGTGGCGAAGTCCACCTGCGACGGCACCCCGACCCCGATCGCGTCCGGGCCGGGGCCGTCGCCGACGACCTCCTTGACGATCTCCTCGATGCCCCCGAGCAGCGCGTCGACGTCTGCGAGCTCGGTAGCGCGCTCGACCTTGTCGACCGCCCGCGCACCGTCGACGCGGGCCACGGCCACCTTCGTACCACCCACATCTATCCCCAGCACCGAGCGCACTGCTCATTCTTTACGCGCCCGGCCGCGCTTTTCAAGCCGGGTCGCAGCGGGAGCGCGCCTGCCCGGTCTGGTAGAACCCCGGAGTCGTGGACCGCAAGCTCGCCCGTCGCAACCTCCGCACCGCCCTGATCGCCAGCGTCCTGGCGCTGGTTGTGTTCGCCGCGGCCTTCGTCGTCGGGTTCGTCTACTGATGGCCGACGACACGCCGACCCAGGCCGACGATCAGGTTCCGGCCGCCGGCGAGCCGATCCACCTGCCGGGCCCGTCCTACCTGCCCGTGCTGGTGGCCTTCGGGACCACGATCGCGCTCGTGGGTGTTGTGCTGAACTGGGTCGTCTTCGGCCTGGGCATCGCGATCATGGTGGTCGCCATCATCCGCTGGGTCGCGCAGACCCGGCGGGAGATGGACGAGCTACCGCTCGAGCACTAGCCCGCCGGCATCTCCGAGACGGCCCCTTCCTGCACCCAGCAGCGCACGATGTCGCGCATGGAGAGCACGCCGGCCATCTCGCCGCCGTCGATCACGATCAGGTGCCGGAAGCCGCCACGCACCATGGCCTCAGCCGCGTACTCCAGCGACCAGCCGGGCTCGGCGAAGGTCAGGTCGGTGGACAGGTGGTCGCCCACCTTCTCGGCCGTCGGGTCCTGTTCGCTTCCAAGTGACTGGAGGATGTCGCGCTCGGTGATGATCCCGGGGCCGGGCTGCTCGGGGTCGACGACCACCGCCGCGCCCACTCCGCGCTGGCTCATCAGACGCGCGACTTGGCCCAGCGTGTGTCCAGGCCCCACCGTCAGGACCATCTTGCTCATACCCGCCTGAACCTGCATCCACCCTCCGTTTTGGTCATGTGACGATTGGCGCTAACGACAGCTTTGCACACGCGTGCGCCGGGTAGGTCGAAATGAATTGCGCAGGTCCGGTTATCCAAACGGGCTTCTGGCGCGTACCCCACATTGACCATGCTTACAGCCAAGCGACCAGCCACCGTTCAGCGCCGTGACGAGCTCTTCCGGGAGGCGGCGGCCATCATCGAGGCCGAGTACGAGTCCAAGCTCGCGCTCGACGACGTGGCCCGTCGCGTCGCGACGTCCCGCCGCCAGCTCCAGCGCGCGTTTGCGGAAGCCGGCGAGACCAGCTTCCGCAGCTACCTGCAGCGCGTGCGGATGGAGCAGGCCGCCAGGCTGCTGCAGGCCAGCGCCTCGCCGGTGAACCAGGTGGCCAGCGCCGTCGGCTACCGCCAGCCGGCCCAGTTCGCAAAGGCCTTCCGCCGCCATCACGGCACCCCGCCGTCGACGTTCCGTGAGGCCGCGGGCGCCAGGTTGGCGGCCTAGCCCAAGCGAAGCGCTCGGCGGGTGCCAAGCCCCCGCCTCTATCTGTAGGGTTGCGAACCGTGATCCGTGTGGGCGGCGAGCATGCGTAGCGTGAGGCGGCGGCCGCTGCTCTGGACGGCGGTCTTCAGCGTGCTGGCCACGGTCGTCGGCATCGCCATCTGCCTCCAGATCGACTGGTTCCCGACCCAGGCTTCGTCCGCCGCAGGACCCATCGACACGCTCTACGACGTGCTGCTGATCGCGTCGGTGCCGATCTTCGTGCTGGTCATGACCGTGGTCTTCTACTCGGTGATCGCGTTCAGGGTCCCGCCAGGCGACCTCAGCGACGGCGCGCCGATCCACGGCAACACCCGGCTCGAGGTCATCTGGGTCACGATCCCGTTCATCATCGTCACCGGGCTCGCGGCCTACGGCTGGGTCGTGCTCGACGACATCGAGGCAAAGCAGCCGAACACGCTGGTCGTGAACGTGACCGGGCAGCAGTTCGCATGGCGCTTCGCCTACCCCGACGACGGTAAGGTCCGCACCAACCAGCTGGTGCTCCCCAAGGATCGACCGGTGGAGTTCCGCGTGAAGACCGACGACGTCATCCACGACTTCTGGGTTCCCGACTTCCGGCTCAAGACCGACGCCGTCCCGGGCATCACCACCAACATCCGCACGAAACCGACCCGCACCGGCAGCTACCCGGTCGTCTGCGCCGAGCTGTGCGGCCTCGGCCACTCGACCATGCGATCGCAGGTCAGGGTCGTGCCCGCCTCCGAGTTCGACAGCTGGATTGCCAAGAAGCGTGGAGGAGGAGCCAAATGACGCTGGCCGCCAAGATCCGGGCTCCGGGCTGGTACCGCGCTGCGGTAGGAGTGCCGCTGGCCTACCTGTTCGCGCTGGGGCTGGTCACCGGCGTACGCGCGCTCTACGGCTACGACCCGCTGCTCGACATGACAGCGGTGACCACGGTCGGCCTGATCGCCATGCCGCTGGCCTTCCTGGTCGGCCATCGGCTGCTTCGACTACTGGTTCTACTGGGCGTCGGGCAGGCCGACGCGGCCCGAGGACCACTCCAGCCACGGCGCCACCGGCTGGCGGGACTACTTCCGCGTGAACACCGATCACAAGGTGATCGGCATCCAGTACATCGTCACCACCTTCGTCTTCTTCATCATCGGCCGGCATGCTGGCCATGGTCATCCGCGCCGAGCTGGCGCAGCCGGGCACGCAGTTCGTGGACCCGAACACCTACAACGGGCTGTTCTCGTGCACGCCTCGCTGATGATCTTCCTGTTCATCATCCCGGTGTTCGCCGGCATCGCGAACTTCGTCGTGCCGCTCATGATCGGCGCGCCGGACATGGCGTTCCCGCGCCTGAACGCGCTCTCGTTCTGGCTACTGCCCACCGCCGGGGTGATGATGGTGGCCGTCGTTCTTCGTCGAGGGCGGCGCCTTCGCCACCGGCTGGACCGCCTACGCGCCGCTGTCCACCGAGACACCGCTGGGCCAGCAGTTCTTCACGATCGGCGTCCAGTTCGCGGGCGCGTCGTCGATCGCCACCGCGCTGAACTTCCTGGTCACGATCATCACCATGCGCGCGCCCGGGCATGACGTTCTGGCGCATGCCGCTGATGGTCTGGGCGAAGTTCACGACCTCGCTGCTGGTGGTCATCGCGACGCCGTTCATCGCCGGCTCGCAGTTCTTCGTGCTGATCGACCGGTCGCTCGGCACGCACTTCTTCGACTCGGCGGCGGGCGGCGACGTGCTGATGTACCAGCACGTCTTCTGGTTCTACTCGCACCCGGCCGTCTACATCATGATGCTGCCGGGCTTCGGGATCATCTCGCGAGGTCATGTCGACCCACTCGCGTAAGCCGGTGTTCGGCTACCGGATGATGGCGTTCTCGCTGGTGGCCATCGTGATCCTGGGCTTCACGGTCTGGGCGCACCACATGTTCGTCTCGGGCATGTTCAACTGGATGCGCGTGCCGATGATGATCACCACGATGCTGATCGCGGTGCCCACCGGCATCAAGATCTTCTCGCTGGCTGGCCACGCTGTGGAAGGGCGTGATCCATCTGACGAACGCCGATGCTGTTCGCGCTCGGCTTCATCACGATGTTCACCCTCGGCGGGATCAGCGGCATCATGCTGGCCGTCATCCCGGTGGACATCCACGTGTCGGACACCTACTTCGTCGTGGCCCACATCCACTACGTGCTGTTCGGCGGCTCGGTGTTCACCATCTTCGCCGGGCATCTACCACTGGTTCCCGAAGATGACCGGCCGGATGTACGACGAGACGCCTCGGCAAGCTGCACTTCTGGCTCTCGTTCGTCTTCTTCAACCTGACGTTCGGGCCGATGCACCTCGTGGGCATCGACGGCATGCCGCGGCGCGTGGCCGACTACGCCGACCAGTTCGCCACGCTGAACCTGCTGATCTCGGTCTCCAGCTTCCTGTTCGGCCTGTCGTTCCTGGTGTTCCTCTACAACATGATCACCAGCTGGCGGCGCGGCCCCAAGGCCGCCGCCAACCCGTGGCGGGCGCACTCGATCGAGTGGCAGGTGTCCTCGCCGCCGCCGATCTTCAACTTCGACGAGATCCCGACCGTCGTCGGCGGCCCCTACGAGTACGGCGTGCCCGGCGCGGTGCACGCCGTCTTCGACGACAAGAAGGCGCCCGCCGGCGCTGCCTCGGCGCCCGCCGCCGGCGGCGGAGCGCAGCCCCCGCTGAAGGGCAGGTCCAGTGAGCGACATCCTCGTCGTGGCCAACGAGACCGTGGTCGGGTCCGACGCTCATCGAGGCGGTGCGCCGGCGCGCCGAGAGCGACTCCACCGTGCACGTGATCTCGCCCCAGAACCAGCCCAAGCCACGGCTACGTGATCTACGACGAGACGGTGCGCGACGCGGCCGAGAACCGGCTGGCCATGACCCTCGCCCAGCTGCGACGAGGCGGGCATCGAGGCCACGGGCGAGGTCATGGACCCCGACCCCTACTCGGCGATCATGGACGCGCTCGGCGAGCGCGACTTCGACGAGATCATCATCTCCACCCACCCCGACGACCCGCTCGGGCTGGCTGCGACAGGACCTGGTCCAGCGCGTCGAGCAGGCCGCTCGGCGGCCGGTCGAGCACGTGGTCGTGGACCTGGACGCCGACAAGGACAGCGCCACGCGCACGCTCGTCGTGGCCAACCAGACGGTCGGCGGGCAGCCCCTGATCGACCAGCTCAAGGCGCTGGCCGAGGAGGGCCCGCACAGGTTCATCGTGATCTCGCCGCAGTCCGGCGAGGGCGGCGAGCAGGCTGCCGAGCGGCTGGCCCACACGCTCGACCGACTCGAGTCCGAGGGCCTCCAGGCCATCGGCCAGGTCACGCACCCCGACCCCTACACCGCCATCCAGAACGCGCTCGAGTTCTACGGCATCGACGAGATCGTCATCTCCACCTTCTCCGAGATGCAGTCCGGCTGGCTGCGCGCCGACCTCGTCGGCCGCGTCCGCAGCTCCACCGTCCAAGCCGGTCCACCACGTGGTCGTCCGAGGATGCGCCCGCCGACGCCCAGAACGGGAAGGCCAGGGCGCCTGATGGAGTCCGCCTCGGTCGCGCTGGGTGGCCAGCCCGGCAGCGACGAGCACGAGCACCACGGCCCGCCCGAGGCCAACCAGAGCTCCCGCGTGGACGCCACGACGCTCGGGATGCTGCTCTTCATCATCTCCGAGATCATGCTCTTCGGAGCGTTCTTCACGGCCTACTTCTTCATCCGGGTCGTGAACGGTGACGCCGTGGCCGGCGCGAGGGCGACGAGCTGCCCAAGCTCATCGCCGGCTTCAACACCGCCATCCTGATCTCGTCCAGCTTCACGATGCACTGGGCGCTGGAGGGCGCGCGCAACGAGAACCGCCGCGCGCTCAAGGCGGGGCTGCTCACCACGCTGCTGCTGGGCCTGACCTTCCTGACGATCCAGATCAACGAGTACGTGCACGTCGGCTTCGCGATCGGCGAGAACGCGCAGAGCACGATCTTCTACGGGCTCACCGGCCTGCACGGCGCCCACGTCTTCGTGGGCCTGACGCTGCTGCTGTTCGCCACCATCCGCGCCTTCCGCGGCCACTTCACGGCCAAGGAGCACCGGGGCGTCGAGATCCCCGGGATCTACTGGCACTTCGTCGACGTCATGTGGATCGTCGTCTACACGACGGTCTACATCCTGTAGGCGATCGGTGCTGAACCCCCTCCGGTCCGAGCGCGAGGCGTTTCGCTTCCTGCTCTACGTGGCCGCCTTCTTCATCGTGCTCTCGGTGATCGTCGTCGTGGCGCGGGCGCTCTGAGCACCGACGCCGACCTGGACCTGGCGCGCCGGGCGGCGGTCGCGGCGGGGGAGCTCCTGATGGCGCGCTACGACGGGCCGGCCAGCGGTGTGGAGCAGAAGTCCTCACGCACCGACATGGTCTCCGACGCCGACAAGGACGCCGAGGCGCTGGTGCGCGAGCTGCTGACGGCCGAGCGGCCCGAGGACGGCCTGCTGGCCGAGGAGGGCTCGCACAGCCCCGCCAGCAGCGGCCGGCGCTGGGTCGTCGACCCGCTGGACGGGACCACCAACTACCTCTACCGGTTTCCCGTCCTGGAACGTGAGCGTTGCGCTCGAGGACGGCCGGGGCAGCCTGGTCGGCGTGGTCCACGACCCCCTGCACGGCGAGACCTTCACCGCGGTCCGCGGCGAAGGCTCGTTCATGAACGGCCGGCGGCTGGCAGTCCGGCCCCCGGCCGCCCTGGACACCGCGCTGGTGGCCACCGGCTTCGGCTACTCCGCCGATTGCCGCGCCGCCCAGGCCGAGCTACTGACCCGCGTGCTGCCACGCGTGCGCGACATCCGCCGCGCGGGCGCCGCGGCGCTGGACCTGTGCTGGCTGGCCGCCGGGCGCGTGGACGCCTACTACGAGCGCGGCCTGAACCACTGGGACTGGGCCGCCGCAAGCCTGGTGGTGTCCGAGGCCGGTGGCGTCGTGGTGGCGCTGGAGGGTGAGCCGACGGGCCTGATGTGCTGCGCGCCGGAGATCGCGGACGAGCTGCTGGCGCTGGTCCGCCAGGGCGCTACTTGACCGTCAGCGTGCCCTTCATGCCGCCGGCCTCGTGGCCTGGAACCGTGCAGAAGTACTCGTACTTGCCGGGCTTGACCTGGGCCGTGAACGCGGAGACCGCGCCGCCCTGGATCACGGGGCCCTTGGCCAGCTCGTTGCCGCCGGGGCCCTTCAGCGCGATGTTGTGACCGACCGAGGAGGCGTTCTTGCTCTCCACCTTCAGCGAGCCCGCGTTGGCGATGGCGGCCTTGGACTTGTACGCAAGCGCGCCCGTGGGATCCGCGGGCATCATCAGCGTGCCGCCGCTGGCCACGATCGGCTTGCTGGAGACCTTGGGCGCCCCGGCCGTGGCCAGCAGCCCCTCGTCCTTGCCGCGCTGGCCGGCCACAGCGGCCACGTAGGCCGCGACGTCCCTGGCGTCCTTGCCCGTGACCAGGTTCTTGGGCATCGTGCTGGACCGCCGCACGTGCGAGATCTGGTCGAGCACCACGCCCTCGACGGTGCCCTGGCCGAGGCCCGATGCGCGGGCGGGCCCGAAGGCGGCGTCGAGGTTGGGGCCCTGGACGCCGGTCGTCTTGGCGCGCGCGAGCGTGTGGCACGAGCCGCACTTCTGCACGAACAGCTCCTTGCCCTTGACCTCGTTGTCGTCGCCCGAGCGCCCGCAGCCGGTCGCCCCTGCCGTCACCAGCAGGACGCCGCACACCAGACAGGGCCAGACGGTGCGAACCACTCCTCACGCGGCGGAACATTATCTGTTCATGCGGCTGGGCCGGGCAGTGCCTCGAGCCGGCCCTCGGCCGTGGCGATCACGCCCTCGGCGACGGCCTCCCAGCCAAAGCGCGCGCGGGCGGTCGCGGCCAGCGCGGCGGCGGCCGGTGCGCGCTCGGAGGAGGCCAGGCTGAGCCAGCGGACCAGCCTGTCCGCGATCTCCTCGACCGCCCCGATCGCCACGCTGGAACGACAGCAGCGGCCGCAGGTCGGGCTCCAGGGCGGGCTCCAGCGCCGCTGTGACCTCCGCGAGCCCCGAGTGGGCCGCCGACAGTGGCAGCGCGCCGCAGCAGGCGGCCTCGGCGGCCACCATGCCGAAGGCCTCCGGGAAGGTGCTGGGCACAACCTGCGCCCGGCAGGCGGGCAGCAGCGCCGGCAGGTCGTCGTGCTCGAGCCGCCCCGTGAAGACCACGCCGGCGGCCGCGGCCGGTGCGGCGCGCAGATAGGCATCACGGCGCTCGCCTTCGAGCCCGTCAAGGAAGCTGGCCAGGTAGCGCAGCTCGCCCGCCGGGCCGCCCTCGGGCTCGCGTCCGCGTGCGGCGATGGACCGCAGGGCCGGCAGGTCGGCCGCGGCCAGGGCGTCCACGAACGCATGCAGCGTGTCCCGGTAGGTGCCGAAGCCGACCACGCACAGGCGCGCCTGCGGGACGCGCCCGACCACCAGCGGCCAGGCGGCCAGCAGCAGGTCGACCCCCTTCGAGACGATCAGCTTGCCCACGTAGCTCACGATCGGCTCGCGGCGCGGGTCCAGGCTGCGCAGCGCGGTGCCGGCGCCCGGCTCGCCGCCCCAGCCGGCGGTGGCGGCGCCCGTCCAGGCGCCCGGCCAGGTCCTGGAGCGCGGCTGCAGCCGCTTCCGGCTGCGCCGGGCGCGAAGCGGTCCACGTCCACCCCCGGAGGCCCCAGTCGCGTGCGGGCGAGCAGCGCGGGGTCGTCCATGACCTGCCACAGGCTCTCGGCCGTGTGGCGCGAGCCCACCAGCACGCCCGCCGCCGCCGCCAGCCCCTCGCGGGCGTAGGGAAGGAAGCGGTCGCGGTGCGGGCGTACGGTGTACTCCAGCGCGCTGCCGTGGACCTTCACCGCGTACGGGCACCCGCCCGCCCAGCGCTCGGGCCAGCACCACGGGGCCCATGATCAGGTGGTTGGCCAGGGCCACGTCGGGACGCACCCGCTCGGCCAGGTCGGCGCACGGCGGCCACGTTGGCCTCCAGGTAGTGCTCCAGCGCGGCCTCGCTCCAGCTCCGGGAAGGGCACCGCCTCGAAGCCCTCGTACTCGTCGGCCACGTACACGGGCAGCACCCCGCCGATGTCGGGGTTGTGCACCGTGACCCCGTCCGGCAGCCCGACATCCTCGGGGTGGCGCTCCTGGCAGCAGATGTGCACCTCGTGCCCCAGCGCGGCCAGGGCCCGGCACAGGCTGGTGTTGTAGATGTTGCTGCCGGTCCCGCGCAGCAGGTAGCCGTGGAAGATCAGGACGCGCATGCGGTTGGTAGATTGGCGCACGTGAGCGAACGCCAGACCTACCGCCTGCGCACGCGCTCGGATCGCGAGGTCATCCGCGAGGTCGAGCCGGGCAAGACCTACGTCGACCAAGAGTCCGGCGAGCCGTTCGAGGTCGTGGGCAAGACCATCCCGCTGGCACCCTCCCCGAGCGACGCTTCCGTGGGCCGTCGAGAACCTGCGCCTGTGCGGCTGCTCGCTGGAGCAGCTGGTGCCCAAGGACCTGAACGACTGCCCGCACTGCGACCGGCGGCTGCCGGCCGTAGAGGGCTGACGCCGTCGTCCGCGAAGCCCGCCACATGAAGCGTTTCGCCATCGCCTTCGCTTGCGGCCTGCTGCTGGCCGGGCTGGTCGCCTCCTGCGGTGGCGACGACGAGAAGGCGTCCAAGACGACGCCGACCGTGACCACCGAGACGGAGACCGAGGCCACGGACACCGTCCCCACGGTGACCACGCGGACGCCGACCGCGCCTCGCACCACCACGCCGGCCCCGGCGGACACCAACTCGGGCGGAGCCACCGCACCGCGCACCACCCCGCGCGGTCAGTCCCAGGACGGGCCCGGCAACGACACGCCGCCCGAGCCGGGATCGCCCGCCGAGCGCTTCGAACGTCAGTGCCAGCAGAACCCGGCGTCCTGCGGCGATTGAGTCCTGGCGCGTTCGCACCAGCGGTGGCAGGATGGTGGCGAAGTAGCAATCCAAACAGGGAGCACCGCTATGTCCTCGCCTCGATTGGAGCGGCTGGCCCCGCTGACCGGAGTCGTGTTCGCCCTCATCTTCTACGGCGCCGTCTTCGGCGGCGGCGAGACCCCCGACGCTGACGCCAAGGCAGCCGAGGCGGTCAAGTACTGGTCAAACCACGACACCAAGCAGATCGTCGTCTCGATCGCCGGCGTCGTGGCCACGGTGTTCTTCATCTGGTTTGCGGGCACGCTCCGCTCACGGCTGATGGAGGCCGAGGGCGGCACAGGCCGTCTGGCCGCCACCGCCTACGCGGGCGCGGTGCTGTTCGCCGCGGGCCTGCTCGTCGCGCTCGGCATCAACTTCGTCGTGGCGGACACGGCCGGAAGCCTGGATCCGGCCGCCACGCAGGCGCTGTCGGCGCTGAGCAGCGACCTGTTCTTCCCCCTGGTGGGCGGCACTGCGGTGCTGTACCTGGCGACCGCGGTCGCGACGCTGCGCACCGCTGCGCTTCCCGCATGGCTGGGCTGGGTCACGCTCGTGATGGGGGTGGTCAGCTTCACCCCGGTGGGATGGATCCCATTCCTGCTCGTGGGGCTGTGGGTGCTGGCGATCAGCGTGATCCTGTACCGGGCCCAGCTGCCGGCCGCCGCGCAGCGTCCCGAGCGCAGCGCGCCGCCGCCGACGTCGGCGCCGGCGACATAGAGCCGAGCTGACTGACCAAACTGTCCGAGACAGCCTGCGATCAGGCGCGGCGGGTGATGCGCTGGGGCGATGAGGGCGACCGCACCCTGGAAGGAAGGGCGCCGGGGAGCGACGGGACCGGACGGCGCCGCAGCGGCGTGCGCGCGGGCCGGTGGCCGTCGCGCAGTCGGCTGCGGTTGGGCCAGCGCCCGAGCGGCAGGCGCAGTCCGCCGGGGCCGGGACCTACACGCGGCCCGTTGGGTTTGGGGCTGCCCCCTCCCCCATCACCGCCGCCCTCCTCGGAGGCATCGTCCTGGTCGTCGCGCAGGCGGAAGAACCAGATGAGCCAGACGATCAGCAGTCCCACGTCGAAGACCCGGAAGCCGACCATGAAGATCCATGCTTCGGCACTCACAGGGAGAGACTACCCCTGCGGAGGGCCTGCGAAAAGGGGTTGGCGCGGCGGGGGTGGCTGTCAGCCGCCGCGGGCCGTGCGAGCGCCCACCGCGGCCGAGCCCTTGCGGGCCGCCGTGGCCTTGGTGGCCTTCGACGTGGGCTTGTTGTCCGGCACGTAGGTGGCGGTGTAGTACAGGCGCGCGGTGAAGTAGGTGCAGCCGAAGACCTTCTTGCTCTTCAGGCGGGTCAGCGACGCCATCTGGCTGACGTTGTCGCACTTGCCCTTGGTACGCGACGAGCGCCACCAGTGGTTGCGCTGCAGCCCGACGGCGAACACCGGCGCCCAGGTCGGCACGGTCAGCGCCACGATGTAGTTGGCGCGCACGTTCAACGGCTTGTCGAGCGTGAACGTGGGCGCGGAGCCGAAGAAGTCGGCGACCTTGAACGGCTCGCTCTGGGCCATCAGGCGGTGATCGAGGGTCGTGCCCCGCTTCTTGCCGCGGCGCAAGATCGACAGCTGGACCTGCGGGTTGCTGCCGTACAGGTCGTCGAAGAACTTGACCTGGTTGGCGTCGGGCTTGCCCAGGCGGACGGTGAAGGCGATGACCTTGCCCTTACGCGGAATCACGAACGGCTTGGCCACCGTGCCGCCGCGACCCTGGTAGCCGGTCACACGGCCCACGGCCTGGCAGTTCTCCGGGCAGCTGACCGCCGCCTTGGGGATCTTCGAGCCCAGCTCGACGATCTTCGCGGAAGCCGCCTGGGGCGCCAGGAGGGCGGTGGTCAAAGTGGCTGTGGCAAGTAGTCGCTTCATATCTCGCTCTACAACACGGCCTTACGGCGCAGAGTTGCGGGTTCCTGCCTACTTGTAGCGATAGGTGATACGGCCGCGGTCGAGGTCGTAGGGCGACAGCTCGATCTTCACGCGGTCGCCGGGCAGGATGCGGATGTAGTGCCGGCGCATCTTCCCGAGATGTGGCCCAGGACCTCATGGTCGTTGTCGAGCTTGACCTTGAACATCGTGTTCGGGAGGGCCTCGAGGATCTCGCCCTCCATCTCGATCTTCTCTTCTTTCGGCATGGGCGTCCGCTTTACAGCTTGCGGACGTTCACCGCCTTCGGTCCTTTGTCGCCGTCCTCTTCGTCGTACTCCACCTTGGAGTCCTCGACCAGGGTCTTGAAGCCGTCGCCCTCGATGCCCGAGAAGTGCACGAACAGGTCGCGCTCACCGCTGTCGGGCGTGATGAACCCGAAGCCCTTCTCGTCGTTGAACCATTTGACCGTTCCGGTCGCCATCAGATTGCTCCTGCGTAGTTGTGCCCAATGCAGCCGCTAGAAGCTAGCAAGGATCTTCGCGAGTTCACTGCCATATAGGCAGTCAAGTCGCGACAGAAGGCTCGCCCGCGGCTCAGTCGCCGGTGAAGGTGGCGTTGCCGGGCCCCTCGGCCAGGAAGGTCTTGACGGCGCGCTTGAGGTCCTCGGTCTCGAACAGCGACTCGGCCTCGCCGGGCGTCACGGCGTCGGCGGCCCTGGTGCCGCCGTCCACCTGGGCACGCACGATGCGCTTGGTGGCCGCGTGCGCCAGCGGCGGGCCCACCGCCAGGTGGGTGGCGAACTCCAGCGCCGCCGATGCACCTGGT
Source organism: uncultured Solirubrobacterales bacterium (assembly GCA_963750365.1). Lineage (GTDB taxonomy): Bacteria > Actinomycetota > Thermoleophilia > Solirubrobacterales > Thermoleophilaceae > JAAYBF01. The sequence continues at coordinate 452,966 of CAVVQE010000002.1, read as the reverse complement.
CGTCGGCCACGACCCGGTTGACCACGCCCCAGCGCTCCAGCTCCGGCGCCGGGTAGAGGTTGCCGCTGTAGACGAACTCGCGGGCGCGGGCGGGGCCCGCGCGCTCGGCCATGCGCTGGGTGCCGCCCATGAACGGCGAGACGCCCACCACGCGCTCGACAAGGCCGAACTGGGCCGATTCGCCGGCCCAGATCAGGTCGCAGGCCAGCGCCAGCTCCAGCCCGGCGGTCAGGCACAGGCCGTGCACGGCCGCCAGGGTCGGGAACGGCAGGTCCTCGATCGAGTGGGTCAGCGCCAGCAGCTCGGCGGCGAACTCCCCGGCCGCCGGGCCGCCGAGGTCGTCGAACTCGTGCACGTCGACCCCGCCGGTGAACACGTTGCCCTCGGCGCGCACCAGCAGCGCGCGCGGCGAGTCCGCCGCCGCGGCGGCCACACCGTCCATCAGGCCGTGGACCAGCTCCCGGTCGAAGAGATTCAGCGGCGGCTTGTCCAGCACCAGCGCACCCACGTCGCCGTCGCGGCTGTAGCCGACGACGCCGCTCACGCGCGCAGCTCCGCGGCCACGGCCGCCAGCTCGCCCTCGGCGGGTTCGCGCGGACGCGCCGGCACCTGCAGCGGATCGCCCTCGAAGCGAGGAATCACGTGCACGTGCAGGTGAAAGACGGTCTGCCAGGCCGCCGGCTCGCAGCAGTTGAGCAGGTTCACGCCGTCGGCGCCGAGCTTGTCGCGCATGCGCAGGGCCAGCCGCTGGGCGGATCTGACGCTGTGCGCCAGATCCTCGGGGTCGGCCTCGTACAGGTTCCTGGAGTGGTTGCGCGGGATGACCAGCGCGTGCCCGCGGGTCCAGGGCGCGATGTCCATGAAAGCGACGGTGTGCTCGTCCTCGCCGACCCGCTCGGCCGGGAGCTCGCCCGCCACGATCTTGCAGAAGATGCAGTCTGGGTCGCCCATCCGGCGACTACCCTACAACCCGCATTGGCCCTGCTTGATCAGCATCAGCTACGGGAGCGCGTGGAGCGCCTGGCCGCCATCGAGCGTGGCTCGGCCTCCTCGGGCGAGGCCCGTGCCGCCGAGCTGATCGCAGGGGAGCTGCGCGAAGCGGGCGCCCGGGTCACGATCGAGCACGAGCCTGCCCACGGGACCTACTGGTGGCCGATCGGGCTGCTGTGTGCCCTCGGCGGCGTGGCCGGCGTGATGCGCGGACGGGCGCGTGCGGTGCTGGCGGGCGCCTTCGCCACGGCGGCCGTCACCGACGACATCACCGGCGGGCGCCAGTGGTTTCGCCGCCGTTTCCTGCCCACCGGCGTGACCACGAACGTGGTGGCCGAGATCGGCGACCCGGACGCCGAGCACACCGTCGTGGTGCACGCCCACCACGACGCCGCGCACACCGGGCTAGTGTTCGACGGCGGCCCGCCGCGCGCGCTGCTGGGCCGTTTCCCCGCCCTGGCCGAGAAGACCAACTCCACGCCGCCGACCATGTGGGGAGCGGTCGGCGGCCCGCTGCTGGTCGCGCTGGGCGCCCTGCTGGGGCTGCGCCGCCTGCGCGGCGCCGGCGTTGTGCTGTGCGCCGGATACGTGGCGGCCATGACCGACATCGGTGCACGCCAGGTGGTGCCAGGCGCCAACGACAACCTCAGCGGCGTGGCCGTATTGCTCAGCCTGGCCGCCTGGCTGAGCGAGGAGCCCGTTCCCGGGGTGCGTGTGATCCTGCTGTCGGCCGGGGCGGAGGAGTCGTTCATGGAGGGCATGCAGGCGTTCGCCCGGCGCCACTTCCCCGACCTGCCGCGCGAGCGCACCACGTTCATCTGCGTGGACACCGTCGGCTCGCCGCATCTCCTGGCCCTGGAGGGCGAGGGCATGGTGTGGATGAACGACTACACCGAGGATCTGCTCGCAAAGGTGCGCGCGAGCGCCGATCGGGAGGGGGTCGATCTGTGGCCCGGCCTGCGGCTGCGCAACGCCACCGACGGGCTGATCCCGCTGCGGGCCGGCTACCCGACCACCACGCTCGCTTCCTGCGACCGCTTCAAGCTGCCGTCCAACTACCACTGGCCCACGGACACGGCCGACCGGCTGGACTACTCGACGATCGAGGACTGCGCGCGCGTCTGCCGCACGCTGCTCACAGCCATCCGGCCTTCTTGAAGGTGCGGAAGAGCGTGCCGCACGCCAGCAGCATCACCAGCAGGACCGCCGGGTAGCCGTAGACCGAGGTCAGCTCGGGCATGTGCTCGAAGTTCATGCCGTAGATGCCCGCGATCATCGTGGGCACCGCGGCGATGGCGACCCACGCCGAGATCTTGCGCATGTCCTCGTTCTGGCGCACGCCCACCTGGGACAGGTTGGCCTCGAGGACGCTGGTCAGCAGGTCGCGGTAGCCCTCGAGCTGGTCCTGCACCCGCGCCAGGTGGTCTGTCACGTCACGGAAGTAGGCGCGTACCTCGCCGGGAACCAGCGGGTGCTCGCGATGGGCCAGCCGCTGCATGGGCTCGCTCAGGGGCGTGGACGCCTTCAGGAACTGCAACACCTCGCGCTTGAGCTTGTAGATGCGCTCGGCGCGATTGCGCGAGGACTCGGAGAACACCTCGTCCTCGACCTCGGCGATGTCCTCGTCCAGGCCCTCGAGCGCCGGCCCGTAGTCGTCCACCACCTTGTCCACGATGGCGTGCAGCACGGCGGCCGGCCCGTGCTTGAGCATCTCCCCGTCGGACTCCACCTGCGCGCGCAGGTCGTGCAGCCCGGTGGCCTCGCCGTGACGGACCGTGACGATGAAGCCCGCGCCGATGAAGATCAGGATCTCGCCGAGCTCGATGGCCTCCTTGGAGTCCACGTAGCGCGCGGTCTTGAGCACGACGAAGATCGTGTCGCCGTACATCTCCAGCTTCGGCCGCTGGTGGGCGTGGATGGCGTCCTCGACCGCCAGATCGTGCAGGTGGAATTCACGCTTGACCGCGTCGAACTCCTGCTCGGTCGGTTCGTACAGCCCGATCCAGACGAAGGCATCGTCACCGGCCGCGCGCTCCAGCGCGTGATCGATCTCCATCTGCCCCTGGTGGCAGCGCCGGCCGTCCGCGTACGCGGCGCAGTCCACGATCATCAGCGCTGATTGTCCAGCATCCGCCGGGCGTAATCGACAGCCTGGGCGCGATCGGCCACCTCGCCGGCGTACACGGCCGCCTCCAGATCGGCAAGCAGAGTGCCCAGCTCGGGCCCGGGCACGATGCCCAGCTCAGCGGCCAGCTCGTCGCCACGGATCGGCACCCGCGGCGGCCCCTGGGCGCGCCACGCGAGCGCAGGTCCCATGACCTCGCGGCCCAGCTCCAGGTGCGCGGCGATCCAGTCGTCCTGGCCCTCGCCGCGGGTGGCCATCCGGTCCGCGCACGAGAGCAGGGTGACCTCCACCTCGACCGGGTCGCAGCGGCGCAGGTAGGAGTGCAGCGCCCGCGCCGACGTCGGGCGGTCGTGCACCATGAAGCCCAGCGCCAGGTGGTGGCGGGTCAGGTCGCCGACGAAGGCGCGCACGCGCTCGCTGGCCCGCAGGCGGGTCAGTATGTCGCGCGCCAGCTCCTGGCCGGCGGCGTCGTGACCGATGAAGGTGGGGCGGCCGTCGGGCCGCCGGTCGTGGGTGTGGGGCTTGGCGATGTCGTGGAACAGAGCGCCGAAGCGGATGGCCTGCCCGCGCGTGAGGTCGTCGCCCAGCGGCCGCTCCAGCTGATCGCGCACGGCGTCCGCATCCGCCCCGAAGACCGGCTCGAGATCGGCTTCGAGCTCCAGCCAGCGCTGCAGCACCTCGACCGTGTGGTGGTACACGTCCAGGTGGTGAAAGCGGCTCTGCTCGATGCCCTCGAGGGCCACCAGTTCGGGCACCACCGCGCCAAGCACCCCCAGCCGCTCGGCCAGCGCCAGGGCGTCCAGTACGTGCGGCGCCACCACGGCGCGGCGCAGCTCGGCGTAGACGCGCTCGGGTGACGGCTCGACCAGCCGTGCAGCGGCCCGCGCGGTCAGCCGCTCGGTCTGCTCGTCGGGGGTGAAGCCCAGCTCGGCCGCAAGGCGCACCAGCCGCAGCGGGCGCAACGGGTCGTCGGCGTAGGCCTGCTCGCCCAGCACGCTCAGGGTTCGCCGCTCCAGGTCGCCGCGGCCGCCGTGGGGGTCCAGCTCGGCACCGCCGGCCAGGGGAACCGCCATCGCGTTGATGGTGAAGTCGCGCCGGGCCAGGTCCTGCTCGATGGTCTGGCCCTGCAGCGCCGAGACGTCCACCTGGAAGCGGCGCGCGCCGTCCAGCACGCGCCACGAGCCGAACGTGTCGGACAGCGAGAACGCCGGGCCCTTGACGGCCCGGGCCAGGCGGCGCGCCACCTGCTCGGGGTCGCCGGCGACCGCCAGGTCCACATCGCCGAGCGGGCGCCCCAGGTGCGCGTCGCGCACCACCCCGCCGACCAGCCACGCCTGTGGGCCGTCGCCGAGCGCGGCCCGCAGCGCGCGCACCGCCTCAGCCGACCCCAGCTCCTCTGCAGGCATCAGACCTCGGTCCGCGGCACGCGGGGACTCAGCCCGCAGGTGATCTCGTAGTTGATCGTGCCCAGCCGCTGCGCCAGCTCCTCGGCGTAGATGGCCTGATCGCCCTGGGTGCCGATCAGCACCGCGGGAGCACCCACGTCCACGTCGGTGTCCGGACCCAGGTCGACCGTCACGTTGTCCATGCTCACGGTTCCCACCAGCGGATGGCGCCGGCCGCCGATCAGCACGTCGCAGTCGTTGGTCAGCGCGCGCCGCCAGCCATCGCCGTAACCGATCGGCAGCGTGGCCACCCAGGTCCGGCGCTCGGCCGTCCAGCGGCGGCCGTAGCCGGCGCTCTGCCCGGGCTCGAAGCGCTTGACCGCGGCCACGTAGCTGTGCAGCTCCAGGGCCGGCTCCAGGCCGTGGGCGGCAGCGTCGGCTTGGAACGGGTCCATCCCGTAGATGGCGATACCGCAGCGGACCATGTCGAAGTGCGAAGCGCGGTCGCGCAACGTGGCCGCGCTGTTGGCCGCGTGCGCGATCACACCGGGGTGATCCGCCCTGACCTGGTCGGCGAAGCCGGTGAAGCGCTCGAGCTGGCGCGGGAAGTGCTCGTCGCCCGAGCTCGTCCGCCGTGGCGAAGTGGGTCATCACGCCCGCAAGGCTGGCGTCGTGGCTCAGGTCCACCGCCTGGACCAGCGCCCGGGCCTCGGCGGGATCCGCGGTTCCCAGCCGGCCCATGCCGGTGTCCAGCTTCACGTGCACACGCGGGCTCCGCGGTGCGATCGCATCCAGGAAGCCTCGCGTCCAGACCACCACGTCGGCGTCGCTGTACAGCGCCAGCTCGGCGTCGTCGGGCGTGAGCGCGCCCATGACCAGCACCGGCACCAGCACGTTCTGCGCGCGCAGGGCCGCGGCCTCCGCGGCGGTTGCCACGGCCAGCCACTGGGCGCCGCCGGCCAGCGCAGCGCGGGCCGCGCGTGACCGCGCCGTGGCCGTAGCCGTCGGCCTTGACCACCGCGCACAGCGCGGTGTCGCCACCCACCTGTGCGAGCAGGGTGCGGCAGTTGGCCTCGATCGCGCCCGTGCGCACCCGCGCCAGCGCGCGCGTGGGCATCGTCAGTCGCTGACGAGGCCGCCGAGGACGTCGACGCGGGTGACCACGCCGACCAGGCGCCCGTGCTCGACTACCGGCAGCCGGTTGTGGCCGGTGCTGTGGATGATGCCGGCGGCCTCGTCGATGGAAGTCGACGGCTCGACCGTCACGGGGTCCTCGGTCATCATGTCCTTGGCCGACGAGGCGAACGCCTTCTTGAGCTTGTCCTCGAAGCGCTTGAGCGGCTCCAGGAAGACCGTACCGCCGAAGATGTTCACGTAGTGCGGCAGGTGCAGGTCGCCGTCGTCATCGGGCAGGACCATGTCGGTCTCGGTCACGATGCCCACGCAGCGGCCGCCGTCGTTGACCACCGGGATGCCCGGTAGCTCGTTGCTCCGCATGATCTGGATGACCTCCTCGACCGGGGTTTCCGGCGTGACCGTCTCGGGGTCGGGGTCCATGATCTCTGCCACGTGGCTCGCCATCGCGCGTGACCTTACCGGGCGCCGAACGCCGACGGCAGCGCCTCGATCACGTCGCCCGCCACCACGTGGTCGGCGCCGTGGGTGCGCGCGGCCGCCCGGCCGGCCCGCGCGTGGGCCAGGGTGCCCAGCGCAGCGGCCGCGAAAGGCTCGACGCCCTTGGCCAGCAGCGTGCCGATCAGCCCCGCCAGCACATCGCCGGTTCCCGCGGTTGCGAGCGCCGGCGTGCCGCCGCGGCTGACGGCCACGAGCCCGTCCGGGCGCGCCACGATCGTGTCGTCGCCCTTGAGCAGCACGACCGCGCCGGACGCCGCGGCCGCCTCGCGGGCACACGCCAGGCGGTCGGCGGCGATCTCGTCCGGCTCACGCTCGAGCAGCCTGCCCAGCTCGGCCTCGTGGGGCGTGAGCACCGTGGGGCCGGATCGTCGCGCCAGGTCTTCGAGGGCGCCGGCGTGGGCGTTCAGGCCGTCGGCGTCGATCAGCAGCGGCGCCTGGATGGCCTGCGCCGCTCCGCGCGCAAAGGCCTGGGCGCCCTCGCTGCGGCCCAGGCCGGGGCCCAGGACCACGGCGCCCGCGCGCTCGGCCATCTGGCTCAGGATCTGGACGCCCTCCTTCGTATGGGCGCCGTCACGGTCGGGCAGCGCCCGCGTCATGGCCTCGAGCAGCCGGAGCTCCAGCGTCGGCTGCGCCGCCCGGGGCACCGCAACCTGCACGTATCCGGCGCCGGCGCGCTGGGCGGACAGCGCGGCCATCGTGGGGGCCCCGGTCATGCCTTCGCTGCCGGCGGCCACCACCACCACGCCTGACGTGAACTTCGAGCCTGCGCGCGTGCGGTGGGGGTAGCGCTCCAGCACGCGGTCGGCGATCAGGCCGGCGCGCTCGGCCGTCGGCGCACCCCGGGGCACGCCGATGTCCACGACCTCCACGCTGCCGGCGTGCAGCGCGCCCGGCGCCACGTACAGGCCCACCTTCGGGCCGTGGAACGTGGCGGTCACGGTGGCGCGCACGGCCTGGCCCTGCACCCTGCCGCTGGTGGCGTCCACGCCCGAGGGCACGTCGCACGCCACCACCGGGGCGTCCTGGTCGCCCATCGCCGCGATGGCCGAGGCGATCGGATCGCGCGGTTCGCCGTCGAAGCCGGTGCCCAGCATGGCGTCCAGCACCACGCCGGATCCCTCCAGCGCGGCCGCGGAGAACGGCTCGGGCAGATCGCCGGGCAGCCGGTCGAGGTTGGCCTTCGCATCGCCCTCAACGCCGCTCAGGTCCGCCACGGCCAGCACGTCCACGCGCCGGCCCTCGGCGCGCAGCAAGCGGGCCACCACCAGGCCGTCGCCGCCGTTGTTGCCCTTGCCGACCACGACACGGATCGGCCCCGGGCGCGCGCAGGCCACCGCGGCCCGCGCCAGCCCCTCCCCCGCGCGTTCCATCAGATCCAGCGACGGCACCTGCTGCGTGTCGATGGCCCAGGCGTCCACGTCACGCATCTCCTGCGCCTCGAACAGAGGGTCCAGCCAATCGGGACGAGCCGTCAAAGCGCCAGCGCCACCGCGCCCGCGGTGGTGTCGGTGTGCGTCAGCGACAGGCGCACCTGTACCCCCAGCTCGTCGGCGCGCGCGCCTGCCGCGCCGGTCAGCCGCACGCCGGGCGCGCCGCCGGTGGCCACGACCTCCACGTCGGTGAAGCTCCAGCCCTCCAGCGCCAGCGCCTTGGCCACCGCCTCCTTCGCGCAGAAGCGCGCCGCCAGGTGCTGGCCCGGACGCGCCCTGGCCGCGGCGTAGGCGCGCTCCTGCTCGGTGAACAGGCGCTCGGCCAGGCGCGGGCGGCGCTCCAGCGCGCCCTCGAACCGCTCGATCTCCAGCAGATCGAGCCCGATCACAGCGCTACTCCACCGTCACGGTCTTCGCGAGGTTGCGCGGCTGGTCGACGTTCAGCCCCTTGTGCTGGGCGATGTAGTAGGCCAGCAGTTGAAGCGGGATCACCGCCAGCAGCGGCTGCAGGAGCCAGTTCGTGCGCGGCACGTAGACCACCTCCTCGGCATGCTCGGCGACCTCGGTGGAGCCCTCGGTGGCCACGGCCAGCACGTGCGCGCCGCGCACGGTGACCTCGGAGATGTTCGACAGCACCTTGTCCAAGACCGGCGATTCGGTGGCGCAGACCACCACCGGTGTGCGCTCGTCCAGCAGCGCGATCGGGCCGTGCTTCATCTCGCCCGCCGCGTACGCGTCGGTGGGCACGTAGGAGATCTCCTTGAGCTTCAGCGCCCCCTCCAGCGCCACCGCCAGCCCCGCGTGGCGGCCGAGGTAGAGGAAGAAGCCGGCCTGCTTCCAGTGCTCGGCCATGCGCTTGACCGGCTCGTCCACGCTCGCCAGCAGCTCCTCCACCTTGTGTGAGAGGCCGTGCAGGTCGGACACCAGCTCGGCGTGGTGCTCGGGCTCCAGGCTGTCGTGGACCTGGGCGAGCTTGAGGGCGAACAGGTACATGGCCGCCACCTGGGACACGAACGTCTTGGTGGCCGCCACGCCGATCTCCAGGCCGGCCCGGGTGTACAGCACGCCGTCGGCGTCGCGGGTGGCCTGGCTGCCCATGATGTTGGTCACCGCCATGACCTTGGCGCCCTTCTGGCGCGCCAGGCGCATCGCGGCCAGGGTGTCCAGCGTCTCGCCGGACTGGGTGATCCCGATGACCAGATCGCGTTCGTCGATCACCGGATTGCGGTAGCGAAACTCGGAGGCCACGTCCATCTCCACCGGCACGCGCGACCAGGTCTCGATGGCATAGCGGCCGATCAGGCCGGCGTGGTAGGAGGTGCCGCAGGCCACGATCACCACCCGCCGGAGGCCGCGCAGCTGCTCGTCGCTGATGCCGATGTCGCCCAGCTCGGCCCGGCCGTGGGCCAGGCGGTCGACCACGGTCTCGGCCACCGCACGCGGCTGCTCGTGGATCTCCTTGAGCATGAAGGTGTCGTAGCCGGACTTCTCCGCGGCGTCGGCGTCCCAGTCCACCTCCTCCACGTCACGCGCCAACTGTGCGCCGGAGGCGTCGCTGAAGGTCACCCCCTCGGGGGTCACGACCACGATCTCGCCGTCCTCGATCAGCTGGATGCGGCGGGTGTCGGCCAGGAACGCCGGGATCGCTGAAGCGATGAAGTTCTCGCCCTCGCCGAGGCCCACCACCAGCGGGCACTCGTTGCGCGCCCCGACCAGCGTGTCGGGCTCCTGGTCGTGGGCCACCACGAACGCGTAGTGGCCCTTCAGGCGAGCGAAGGCTCGGCGGCTGGCGTCCACGATGTCGCCGGCGTACAGCGAGGCGATCAGGTGCGCGACCACCTCGGTGTCGGTCTCAGAGGTGAATTGCACGCCACTGTCCAGCAGTTCCTTCTTCAGGTCGGTCCAGTTCTCCACGATGCCGTTCATGACCACGTGGACGCTGCCCGACTGGTCCTCGTGCGGGTGGCAGTTCTCCTCGGTCACACGGCCGTGCGTGGCCCAGCGGGTGTGTGCGATGCCGCTGACAGCCCCGGGCGCGGCACCGTTCACGCGCTCGCGCAGCGCCTTCAGCGGCCCCACGGCGCGGGTCGAGCTGCTGCCGCCGTCCTGCAGCAGCGTCAGGCCGGCCGAGTCGTAGCCGCGGTACTCGAGCGCCTGTAGCCCCGCCATCAGGATCTCCTGGCACGGCCGCGAGCCGGTATATCCGATGATTCCGCACATGGAGGGCAGAGAGGCTAGACGAGCGTGCGCAGCTCGGCCATCATCGCCCTCGGCTCGTCGTAGACGTCGCCGTAGCTGTAGCGGCGAAACGAGTCGCCGCGAGCGTAGGCCTCGCGCTCGCGGTGGTGATCGCGCTCCCACGACTGGCGCGAGTTGTGGAAGCGGTAGGAGTCCAGTTCGACCGTCAGCCGCTTATCCGGCCAGCGGCAGTCCACTCGGTGGCTCCCGGCACGGCGGTTCGTCTGCGGCAGCGGGAGGCCGTGGGCTCTGAGCAGCTCCAGGAAGCGGGACTCCAAGGCGCTGAGGGTGACCCGGGCGTCGCCGTTGACCACCGCCCGCAGCCGTGCGGCGCCGGCCCCGTTGGGCCGCCGCGCCAGCACAGCCTCGAGCTGGCGCGGTGTCGTGCGATAGCGCACGCCGGCCTCGTGCGCCACGCGCGCCAGTGCCTCGTCGCCCAGTCGCGCCGCCAGATCAGCCAGGGTGCGGGCCGGGGTCGTGCAGGGCACGCCCTCGTGGATCCAGCCGTCGTCCGGGCGGAGGCTCCTGACGTGACGGGTGATCACTCCCCTCACGTATCTCTGCGAAGGGGTCAGAACCTCCGGCGCCGGAGCGGCTCCGCGCTGCATGGCCATGTGGTGCGCGGCGGCGGGACCGCCGAGCAGCGAACCATCGCCGCACGCCAGCACGGCACCCAGGTAGCGCGCGTGCAGGCTGGGCGCCGCGTGGCCGACGCGGTAGACGCCGCGATGCACGCGGATCAGGGCGCCGCTCCGGACGCGCTCCTGGATCTCGTTGCGGGTGATCCCGGCTTCGAGCATCCCCGACCGGGTGACCAGACCGTGGGATCCCCTCGCCAGTCCGGCGATCACCCGCTCCGCTGTCCTGACTTTGGCTGGCATCACCAGCTCTAGTTAGGACAGCGGCCGTTTTCGCCCCCCTCAGCCGCCCAGTTCTTCGGTGACGACTGCCACCAACTTGGCGGTCACCTCGTCGCACTCGGCCTGGCCGGGGGCCTCGACCATCACGCGGATCAGGGGCTCGGTGCCCGACGCGCGCACCAGCACGCGGCCGCGGCCCTCGAGTTTGGCCGACTCGGCGTCGATGGCCGCCCAGACCGCGTCCGCGCCGTCCAGCACGCCGCGCTCGGCCACGGTCACGTTCACCAGCTTCTGCGGCAGCTTCTCCATCGCCGCGCGGTCGGCCAGGTCGGCGCCGGCCAGCGCCTCCAGGGTCAGCAGCGCCGACGCGGTGCCGTCGCCGGACGGTACGAAGCCTGTGTCGATGATGTGCCCCGACTGCTCTCCGCCCAGGGCCCAGCCACGCTGGAGCAATTCGGCCAGCACGTGCCGGTCGCCGACGGGCGTAACGGCCACCTGGACGCCCGCCTCCTCCATGGCGGTGTGGAAGCCGTAGTTGGTCATGACCGTGACGGCCACGCCGTCGCCGGGCAGCCGCCCGGCACCGCGCAGGTGCAGCGCGGCCAGGGCCAGCAGCTCGTCGCCGTCCACCACGGCGCCGTGGCGATCGACCGCGAGCACCCTGTCGCCGTCACCGTCGAAGGCGAAGCCCACGTGGTAGCCGCCAGCGACCACCTGCGCGGCCAGCGCCTGGATGTGCGTCGAGCCCACCCCGTCGTTGATGTTTCGCCCGTCGGGCGCGGCGGCCACGGCGTCCACGTCCGCGCCCAGGCGCCGGAAGATCTCGGGCGCCACGCGGTAGGTGGCGCCGTGGGCGCAGTCCAGCAGCACGCGGCAGCCGCTCAGGTCCAGCTCGCGAAAGCGCAGCTCGAGGTCGCGCAGGTAGTCGCCGGGAGCGCCGTGTAGCTCGCGCACCCGTCCCACCGCCGCGGTGTCGGTCCCGTGCCGGCCGGCCACGATGGCCTCGATGGCCTCCTCCTGGTCGTCGGAGATCTTCGTGCCCTGGGGGCCGAAGAACTTGATGCCGTTGTCGCGGTAGGGGTTGTGCGAGGCCGAGACCACCGCGGCCAGGTCGAACCCGTGGCGCCGCACGGCCAGCGCGGCGCCCGGCGTGGGCAGCACCCCGCCCAGCAGCGCGTGGCCTCCGCCCGCGGCCACGCCGGCGGCAAGCGAGGCCTCAAGCATCTCGCCCGACTCCCTGGTGTCGCGCACGATCAGTACCTGAGGCGTCTGGGCAGGCGACGAGGCAGCCGCCGCACGGCCGAGCGCCAGCGCCAGGTCGGCGGTCAGGAACTCGCCGGCGACGCCACGAACGCCGTCGGTGCCGAACAGCGTCCCCACGGAGGGGTTAGCGCTTGGAGAACTGCGGGCGCTTACGGGCCTTCTTCAGGCCGGCCTTCTTGCGCTCCTTCACGCGCGGGTCACGCGTGAGAAAGCCGCGGCGCTTCAACTCCCCGCGAAGGTTGGGGTCGGCCTCGACCAGTGCCCGTGAGATTCCGTGGCGCAGCGCCCCGGCCTGCGATGAGACCCCGCCACCGTGGATCTTGGCCACCACGTCCAGCCGCTCCTGCTGGCCCACCGTCTCCAGCGGGCCGCGCACGGTGCGCTGCAGCGTCGGGCGCGGGAAGAAGGCGTCGAGCTCCTTGCCGTTCACGGTGTAGACGCCGGTGCCGGGCTTGATCGTCACGCGGGCCACTGCGCTCTTGCGCTTGCCGGTGGCCAGGTAGCGGGCGTCGGCGGCCAGCTCGAGAATCGTCGTGGACACCGGCTCGGGCGCGGCGTCGTCGGCCGTGGCGGCTCCGCTCTCCTCGTCGCCGTCCTCGGCGTACGGATCGCGCTCGGCGTCGCCCGGATCGTCCAGAACGAGGTCGGGCTCGAGGTGGGCTCCGGGGATGGCGGTCTCGCCGTCATCGCCCTTCTTCGGGTTGCGCTCCCTGCGCGAGGGACGCGCCTGCTCGTCGGCTGCGGGGGCCTCGGCCTCGGCGGCGGGCTCCTCGGCGGGGGCGGCGGGCTCCTCAGTCTCGGCGGCGGGCTCCTCGGCGGCGGCGGCGGGCTCCTCAGCCTCAGCCGGCGCCTCCGCCTCAGCCGGCTCCTCCGCCTCAGCGGGGCTCTCGGTCTCTGCGGGCACTTCCGCCTCCGCGACGGGCTCAGCTGCCTCGGCGGGCGGCGCGGCGGGCTCCTGGGCCTCGGCCGCCTCCTCCGGCTGGCCGGCTTCGGCGGGCGCCTGCTCCTCGGGGCTCTCGGGGGCCGGGCTCTCCTGGGCCGCGGCCTCCTCCTCGGGACTGTCGTGGCGCTCGTCGTCGGTCATCGCGTGGTGATCTCCAGTTCGGTGGGCTGCTGCGCCTCGTGCGGGTGCTCGGGGCCGGCGTAGACCTTGAGCTTGCGCAGCTGCTGGCGTGCCAGCCGGTTGCGGGGAAGCATGCCCTTCACGGCCTTGCGGATTACCTCTTCGGGCTGGCGCTCGAGCATCTCGTTGAGCGTGCGGGTGCGCAGGCCGCCCGGGTAGCCGGTGTGGCGGTGGTAGAGCTTGTCCGTGCGCTTCTTGCCGCTGACCGCGATCTTTTCGGCGTTGATCACGATCACGAAGTCGCCGACGTCGCAGTGCGGCGTGTACTCCGGCTTGAACTTGCCGCGCAGCCGATCGGCGATCTGGGTGGCCAGGCGGCCCAGGGTCTGACCCGAGGCATCGACCACGACCCAGTCGCGCTGGCGGTTCTGCGGGGTGGCTACGAAGGTCTTCATACGTACAAGCGGCCGCGCGGAAGGCGGCCGGTCGAACAGTGTGGCAGATGCGCGCGTGAACTTCCGCCCCGGCCCGGCGCGAGCGAACTCGCGTCATGCGACCTGTCGCGCGGGTATAGTGCCCTCGATTCGAACGCCTGCCGAATCCCGCCGGCGCCGCCAGGTGCCGTTGGGAACGGGGGATCCGATTGGAGCCGTCGCCGGCTCCTCGGGGCGAATCGGCACGAAGCCGTAGCGCTGCTCTTTTGGCGCGAGCCCGTCAGCTAACCCCGTAGGCCCGAAAAAGAGAGGCCGTGCCCGTGCCGAGGAACCCCTCCTCAGCGCACAATCCGTCGTCGAAGCTCGTGTGCGCCGCCGCGCTGGCGCTGGCCTGCGCGGCCGCGACGGCCGCACCCGCCGCCGCCGGCGTCCAGGCAGGAGGCGGCACCCAGTTCGAGGAGACCCCGGTGGTCAAGAAGGCCACGTGCGTGAGGGCCTGCGCCAGCCGCAAGCGCCCGCGGGCCGGGTCCACCCTGCGCCTGCGCGGCAGCGGCCTGTCGACCGCCGCCAGCGTGACCTTCCGCGGCGTCAGGGGCAGAGCCGACGACGTGAAGGCCGGCGTGACTCGGCGGTCCAGCAGAAGCGCGTGGGTCGTGGTTCCCGCCGGCGCCGCATCCGGGCCGCTGTCCGCGGTCACTGTGACCGGCCGCGCCTCCAGGCCGTCCAAGCCCGTCTCGCTGCTACCGCCACCCCCGCCCAGCCCCAACCCCACGCTGACGCCGGTCCCCGGCGCCCGCCAGCCCGGCGCCCCGTCGCTCGAGACCGGCACCAGCCGCACCAAGGTCTTCTACGGCGCCCGCAGCGCCGTCACGTTCTCCTACCGCGTGAGCGACGGTGCGGCGTCCGGCCTGCGGGTCGAGCTGGTGCGCGCGGCCGACGGCGCCGTGGTCCGCGCCTGGAACCCTCCCCCGCCGGCACCCGGTGCGGTGGCCAGCGTGGTCTGGAACGGCGACCTGGACAAGGCCGCCGCGCCCGCCGGCCGCTACGCCTTTCGCCTGACGGCCTCGTCCGGCTCGGGCGCGGTGGCCAGGAGCGCCCAGGCCACCAACGTCTCGCGCGACGCCTTCGATCTCTACCAGGACCAGTTCCCCATCCGCGGAGCCCACAAGTACGGCGGCTTCGTGGGCAGCTTCGGCGGCGGTCGCGGCCATCAGGGCCAGGACACGTTCGCCAAGTGCGGGACTCCCCTGGTGGCCGCGCGCGGCGGCAGGGTCAAGACCAAGGCCTACCAGGGCCGGGCCGGCAACTACCTGGTCATCGACGGCGCCGGCACGGGTACCGACTACGCCTACATGCACATGGCCGGCCCCTCGCCGTTCGAGCAGGGCGACCGTGTGTACACGGGCCAGCAGATCGGCCAGGTGGGCGACACCGGCCGCGCCAGCGGCTGCCACCTGCACTTCGAGATGTGGAGCTCGCCGGGCTGGTATAGCGGCGGCAGGCCGTTCGACCCGCTGCCGTCGCTGAAGGCCTGGGACGCTTACTCCTGAGCGCGTGAGCTTCCGGGCCGCCCTGGTCCCGCTGGCCCATGTGGCCGATCTGGAGCGGTCGGTCGTCTTCTACGCGATGCTGGGCTTCGAGGTCGCGGAGCGCTACGAGCAGGAGGGCTGGTTGCTGTGGTGCCGGCTGCGCCGCGACGGCGCGGAGCTGATGCTGGCGCTGGCGTCCGACCCGGTGCACGATCATGCGCAGGGAGTGCTGTTCTACCTCTACGTCGATGACCTGGACTCGCTGCGCGCGGAGCCCGGCCTGAACGCCGGTCCCGCGATCGAGGTCCAGGCACCGCGGCGCGCGCGCGAGATGCACCTGCAGGACCCCGACGGGTACGTGGTCGTGGTGGCCGAGCTGGCATGAGCTCGCTGAAGAGCTTCGAGGCCGCGGGCTGGAACGAACAGGCGGACAGCTATGACCTGCTGACCGGGCGCGTGACGGCGCGGGTGGCCGGCCCGCTGCTGGATGCGGCCGACGTGATGGCCGGCCATCGCGTGCTCGACGTGGCCTGCGGCACCGGCGGCCTGTCCGCCGCCGCTGCCCGGCGCGGGGCGTCGCCGGTGGGCATCGACCTGGCCGAGGCGATGGTCGATGCCGCCCGCGAGGCACTGCCGGGCGTGGAGTTCCGGGTGGGCGACGCCGAGTCGCTGCCCTTCCCCGACGACGGCTTCGACGCTGCCATCGGCGGCTTCGTGCTCAACCACCTACCCCATCCCGCACGTTGCGCCGACGAATGCGCGCGGGTCGTGGCGCCAGGGGGCCGGGTCGCGTTCGCCGTCTGGGACCGCCCGGTCCGCTCACCGCTGGTGGCCCTGCTGGGCCACGCGCTCGAGCAAGCCGGCGGCGACCGCGAAGCCGGCGTGCCCGAGGGACCCGACGACTTCCGCTACGCCGACGGCGGCCGCATGCGCGCGCTGCTGGAGGGCGCGGGGCTGGTGGACGTGGCGATCGACCGCCTCGAGCTGGCCGTGGAGGTCGACGACGCCGATGCGCTCTGGAACGGTCTGACCGGCGGTCTGGTGCGCGCACCCGCCGCGCTGGCGGCCCACGACGATGCCACGCGGGCCAAGGTCCGTGAGGCGTTCGACCAGCTGGCGGCGCGCTTCGTCGGCCCTGACGGGTCGCTCAGCGTCCCAGCCGTGGTGCGCCTGGGCAGCGGCCGGCGGCCGGCGTCCTAGCGCATGTTGCGGTAAGAGCGGTCGGGCATCGCACTCCCCGAGCCAAAACCGTTCCAGAGGGCCAGCTTGTCCCCGCGAAAGCCGACGACCTTGACCCGGCCGCCGCCGTCGAAACGGCCGATGGCCTGGTCGCGGAGGTTCGAGGAGGTGCCGCCGCGCATGGCGGTCAGCGGCGCCCTGCCGTCGCGGCTGAGGCGCCAGCCACCGTCGCCGCTGACGGCCACGTCGGTGGCGCCGTTGCCATCGAAGTCCGCCGCCACGGCTCCGCCCATCGAGCCGGCGCGCTTTGGGCCGATGGCGGTCCACGCGCTGCGGGCGCCGCTGGAGATCGCCCAGTCGCCGTGGACGATGGTCAGCACGTCGGTGCCCGGGACCGAGTCGAAGGCGCCGAACAGCAGATCCTTTACCGCCGCCCGCGAAGTCTGGGCATCGCTCCACGTGCCGGTCCTGCCGCTGCGGATGCGCCACTGGCGGCCCTCGGTCACGAACAGATCGGTGCGACCGTCGGCGTCGAAGTCCCCCGAGCGCACATCGCCCGCGGGGACCTGGGTCCCGGAAATCCGGATCCTCGCCCCGCGGCCCGCGCTGTAGTAGGCCAGCGCGCCCGCTCCCCCGGTGATCACATCGGTGCGCGCGTCACCGTCCACATCGGCGAAGTGCAGCTCCCTCACGCGCTGGCGCTGGGGCATCAGGAACTCCCACGGCGCTATCCCCCCGCGTGAGAAGAACCAGCCTGTCCCGTTGGCCACGAACACGTCGTCGCGCCCGTCGCCGTCGAAGTCGCCGGCCGCGATCTCCTTCGAGTAGTCGGTGCCGTACTTCGTATTCGCCGTGGTCAGCCTGAACGTCTTCGGCTTGTCCTCGTCCAGCGAGGAGTCGTCACCGCCGCGGAGCTTGATGGCCTCGTCGAAGTCGTCGTGCGTGAGCACGTTGCCTGTGAAGCGGGCTCCAAACGTGGGGCGGCCGCGCAGCGCGAAGGCGGCCCGGGTAAGCCGGCCCAGGAAGCCGTAGTCCTGTGAGCCCAGGATGGTGTTCTGCGAGACGTCGAAGTAGTACCCGCCCAGGCCGCCGGCGTACTTCTTGTCCTTGGCGCCGCCGCGGCCGTGGACGTCGAAGTTGTGGGGCAGCGTCCGGTCGCTGCCGAAGGTCAGCACCCCGCGCAGGGCGTAGTTGTAGCGGGCGACGTAGCCGCTGAAGGCGCGGCCGCTGGCGGCGATCGAGTGGTTGTTGTACTCGAACACGTTGCCCTCGATCGTGGCGTAGGCGCCGCCGCCGACCACGACGCCGTAGCCGGCGCCCTTGGCGACGTTCTCGTGCACGTAGTTGCGCTCCACCCGGACCTGTCCGGCGTCGCTGGGGAAGAGCTTGGGACACCTGCCGCCCTCGCACAGGGCGTTGTAGTCGCGGTTGGTGTCCGCCTGGTAGTCGCCATCGACCCCGACGGCCACGCTCCAGTGGTCGATCTCGTTGTCCACGATCGCGATGCCGCGTCCCGTGCTGCCGGGGCTGACCTGCACGTGTATGGCCTTGTCGCCATTGGTGTTCTTGAAGCGGTCCTTGGTGCGGCGCGGGCCGATCAGCTGCAGCCCCTCGATCCGCACGTCGTTGGCCCCCTCGGTGGAGAACAGCGGGTGGGTGTCCTGGGCCTGCCGCAGCACCGGGCGCTCGCCGAGCGGTCCGCGAACGCCGAGCAGGCGGACCCCCGACCGGAGCCGGATGGTTCCCTCCAGCGTCCAGTCCGAGCCGGCGGGGACGACGATGGCGCCCGCGTAGGTCGAGCCCAGCAGCGCCTGCAGCTCGGCCGCCGACCGGCACACACGAGGCGGGCCGCCGGTGGTAACCGCGCGCTGGGCCTGCGCGACCTGCGGGGCACATGCCTGGCTGGGTCCCTGGGCCTGCGCGGCTGCGGGCACCAACGTGCCCAGGAGGACGGCGGCGGCGACAGCGCTCGAGCGAATCATGTTGCCCAACGTACGCCCGTTCCACGGCCCCGTCTGTAACGTTCGTTACATAGGCTGGTGGGCTAGCGCCCGGTCACTCCCACTCGATCGTGCCGGGGGGCTTGGACGTGATGTCCAGCACCACCCGGTTGACCTGGCGGATCTCGTTGATCATCCGCGAGGCGATGCGCTCCAGCAGGTCGTAGGGCAGGCGCGCCCAGTCGGCGGTCATGGCGTCGTCGCTGGTCACCGCGCGGATGCACGACCACGTAGCCGTAGGTGCGCTCGTCGCCCTGCACGCCGACGGTGCGCAGGTCGCCCGGCAGCACGCAGAAGGACTGCCACAGCTCGCGGTAGAGGCCGGCGCCGCGGATCTCGTCCTGGAGCACGTAGTCGGCGTCGCGCAGGATCTCGCAGGCGCTCCTTGGTGACCTCGCCGCCGACGATGCGGATGCCCAGCCCCGGGCCGGGGAACGGCTGGCGCCACACCAGCCGCTCGGGCAGGCCCAGCTCCAGGCCCACCTGGCGCACCTCGTCCTTGAACAGCGCGCGCAGCGGCTCGACCAGCTCGAACTCCAGGTCGTCGGGCAGCCCGCCGACGTTGTGGTGGCTCTTGATCGTGGCCGCGCCGCCGAGCCGTCGCCGCCGGACTCGATCACGTCGGAGTAGAGCGTGCCCTGGACCAGGTAGCGCGGGTCTTCGAGCTTGGCCGCCTCCTCCTCGAACACGCGGATGAACTCGCCGCCGATGATCTTGCGCTTGGCCTCGGGGTCGGTCACGCCCGGCGAGCTTGTGCGAGGAAGCGCTCCTCGGCGTCCACGGCCACCAGCGGCACCTTGAAGTGGTCGCGGAACGCGGCCACCACCTGCTCGCCCTCGTTCTTGCGCATCAGCCCGTGGTCCACGAACACGCACGTGAGCTGGTCGCCGACGGCGCGGTGCACCAGCAGCGCGGCCACCGACGAGTCGACACCGCCGGACAGGCCGCAGATGACCTGCCCGTCGCCCACCTGCTCGCGGATGCGGCGGATCTGCTCCTCGGCCACCGACGCGGCGTTCCAGCGCCATGTCGCAGCCGCAGATGTCCTCCAGGAAGCGGGTCAGGATCTGGGTGCCGTAGGGGGTGTGCACCACCTCGGGGTGGAACTGGATGCCGTACAGCTGCGCTGCGGTGTCCTCGAACGCGGCCACGGGCGACTCCGATGACGACGCCAGCGCCGTCATGCCGGGCGGCGCCTCGTAGACCGTGTCGCGGTGGCTCATCCAGCACGCCTGCTCGTCGGGCAGCCCGGCCAGCAGGCGCCCGTGCTCGGTCACCGTCAGCCGCGAGCGGCCGAACTCGCCGACCTCGGCTGCCTCGACCCTGCCGCCCAGGTTGAGCACCATGGCCTGCATGCCGTAACAGATGCCCAGCACCGGGACGCCGAGCTTGAGCAGCTCCGGGCCGCAGCACCGGCGCGCCGTCGGCGTACACCGACGCCGGGCCGCCGGAGAGGATCAGCCCCTTCGGCTTGCGCGCGCGGATCTCCTCGAGCGGCGCGCTGTGGGGCAGCAGCTCGCTGAACACCCCGCACTCGCGCACGCGGCGGGCGATCAGCTGGCTGTACTGGCCGCCGAAGTCCAGGACCAGCACCTCGTCGTGCGCGGCCGCGGTGGCTTGCGGCTCGACGGCCTCGGCGTCGTCGGCCGGGACCGTGGAGATGGCCGCCGGCCGATCCACCTACTCGACCAGCGCGGCCTCGGGCTGCGCGGGCGCGGCGCCGTTGGTCACGCCGTCGGACGCCGGCGCGGCCTTGGCCGCCGACTGGGCGCCCATGCCGATGGCCTGGTCGCGCTGGAGCTGCTTGCCCTCGGTCTGCAGCGACGGCGCCACCATGACCTCGGCGCGGTGGAACGACGGGATGTCCTCGTAGCCACAGGTGGCCATCGAGGTGCGCAGCGATGCCCATCAGGTTGAACGTGCCGTCGTTCTCGTGCGCGGGTCCCATCAGGATCTGCTCGAGCGTGCCGTTCTGGGTGGTCTGGACGCGCGCGCCGCGCGGCAGCTCGGGGTGGAAGGTGGCCATGCCCCAGTGGTAGCCGTGCCCCGGCGCCTCGTAGGCGCGCGCCAGCGGCGAGCCGATCATCACGGCGTCGGCGCCGCACGCGAACGGCCTTGGAGATGTCGCCACCGTTGCGCATGCCGCCGTCGGCGATGACCTTCACGTACTCGCCCGTCTCCAGCATGTGCTGCGAGCGGGCAGCCGCCACGTCGGCGATCGCCGTGGCCTGCGGGACGCCGATGCCCAGCACGCCGCGCGTGGTGCACGCGGCGCCCGGGCCCACGCCCACCAGCACCGCCTTGGCGCCGGTGCGCATCAGGTGCAGGCCGGTCGAGTAGGAGGCACAGCCACCCACCACCACGGGCACCGGGACCTCGCGCGTGAACTCCTTGAGGTTCAGCGGCGGGCGCTCCTCGTCGGTCGACACGTGCTCGGCCGAGATGACCGTGCCCTGGATGACCAGGATGTCCAGGCCCGCCTCCAGCGCCACCTCGTAGTGCTTGCGCACCCGCTGCGGGGTCAGCGAGGCGGCCACCGGCACGCCCATCTCCTTGACCTCGCGATGCGCTTGGCGATCAGCTCCGGCTTGATCGGCTCCTGGTAGATGCGCTGCATCTCCGCGGTGGCCTCGTCCTTCTCGAAGCCCGAGATGCGCTCCAGCTGCTCCTCGGCGTCCTCGTAGCGCGTGAACACGCCCTCGAGGTTGAGCACGGCCAGCCCGCCGAGCTTGCCGATGATGCCCGCCGTCCGCGGTGAGACCACACCGTCCATGGCCGATGCCAGCAGCGGCAGCTTGAACTGGTACAGCCCCAGCTCCCAGGTGATGTCGATGTCATCGGGGTCGCGCGTCCGGCGCGACGGCACGATTGCGATGTCATCGAAGCCGTATGCGCGACGGCCCCGCTTTCCTCGACCGATCTCGACTTCCATGGCGGCCACCTTAGGTTCGGCTGCGGACGAAAGGTCACGTTACCAACGGGGTTATGGAGACTCCGTAAACACCTTCCCCGCAGTTTGCGGGATGAACGAGCGCGGGGACCTCAGAGCGAGTAGCCGCGGCGGGCCAGGAAGCGCTTCAGGCGCTTGGTGAACTCGTTGCCGTAGGCCACCTTGATGCGCTCGAACGTCCGCACCACGCCGTCGGAGTCCTTCAGCGTCAGCTGGTCGGCCGCGATGGCCGCCAGGATCCCCTTCAGGTTGGCCTTCTGGCGGCGATAGCGGGGGTAGTCCTTGCGCAGCCGCTTCAGGTCCTTGCGCACCTGCGCCGGGAACGCGCGCGTCACGTTCACGAACCGGCCCCGCTTCAGGCGAAGGATCCGGACGGGCACGGCGGACTCCACGTACGCCAGGCCGAACGCCTCCGAGAAGCGCGTGTCGCTGGCCACGAACTCGGGCGGCCCCTTGCGGTCCAGGTTGCTCAGCCGGTAGCCATACGAGCCGAAGTCGGCGCTCAGCGGCGAGTAGCCGTTGGTGGCCGGCCGGTAGCGGAACACCAGCGCGCTCACACAACAGTGGGCGCCGCCGGAGAAGAGCTTGACCAGCACCTCGGGCTCGCCGTCGCCGTCCAGGTCGCGGACGTCCAGCGACGACCGGTCCAGCGCGCCGCCGGGCCAGAAGCCCCGGTACTTGGGCAGCGTGGTGCGCAGCAGCAGCGCGCCGCCGCGCTCGATGTCCACGCGCAGGTTCTTGTACGCGGTCTTGTCCTTGTTCGCGGTGTAGCTGAAGGACGCCTTCACGGCGCCGTCGCTGTCGCTCTCGGTCGCGGCCTGCGCCGCCGCCGGGCCGGCGAGCACGACGAATGTGGACAGGGCCAGGGCGGTCAGCAGGCGCGGAGAGGTCACCGCGCGAGAGTAGGTTGGCGGCATGCGTGTCGCAACCCATGACGGGACTTTTCATGCCGACGAGGTGTTCGCCCTCGCGGCGCTGACGCTCCTGCCCGAGCCGATCGAGATCGTGCGCACGCGTGACCGCGAGCTCATGGCCGGCTGTGACCTGCGGGTGGACGTGGGCTTCGACTACGACCCCGCGGCCGGGAACTTCGACCACCACCAGCGCGAGTTCGACCAGGTTCGCCCCAACGGCGTCGGCTACGCCTCGTTCGGGCTGATCTGGCGTGAGTACGGCGCGCGGGTGTGCGGCGGCGACGCGGAGCTGGCCGCCCAGCTGGACAAGTCGCTGGTGGCCGGCATCGACGCCAACGACACCGGCCAGAACGTGTTCACCACGGTTATCGAAGGCGTGCGCCCGCTGACCGTGAACGGCGTGGTGGGCGCGCTGAACGCGCGCTGGGACGAGCAGCTGACCGCCGAGGCCGAGCGCGCCCGCTTCGACCAGGCCGTGGCCCTGGCCGCGCCGATCATCGAGCGCGAGGTGGCGTCAGCGGCATCCGGCCTTCGCGCGGCGCGCATCGTGCGCGATGGCATCGCCGCCGCCTCCGACCCGCGCCTCGTGGAGCTGGCCGGCAACGTGCCGTGGAAGTCGGTGGTGGTGCCCGAGGCGCCCGAGGCGCTGTACGTGATCTACCCCAAGCGCCAGGGCTATGGGCTCGAGGCGGTCCCGCGCGAGCTGGGCTCGTTCGAGAACCGCCACGACCTGCCCGAGCCGTGGGCGGGACTCGACGGTCCCGACCTGGCCGCGCTGACCGGCGTCGAGGACGCGCTCTTCTGCCACGCCAAGCGCTTCCTGGCCGTGGCGCGCACGCGCGAGGGCGCGCTGGCCCTCGCGCAGCAGGCGCTGGCGCGGACGGCCTAACCCACCGGCTCGCCCGCGCACTTGATGGGCATCAGCGGACTAGGGGCTACGTCAGCCGGCGCACAGCACCTGGACCCTGAACTTGCGCGTGCCCGGCAGGTCCGAGCTACCGCGGGCGATGGCGCCCGTCGGCTTGCCGGCGCTGTTCGTGGTCAGGCGGGCGAACGACGTGGTCAGCTCGGTGTTGTCCGGCGCGTCCCACTGGGTGCCGACCGACAGGGCCACCTCGCCCTTGCGGCAGTTCACCCCCACCTGGCGGGTGTTGTAGTTCGCGTTGAAAGTACCGCCGTCGATGAACACCGACGCCTGGCGGATCTTCAGGTTCTTCGTCCCGAGCGCCCTGGCCGCGCTCGCGCCCGGCTCACCCGCGCCGCCGCCGGTGGCCGCGAAAGCCGTGCCGCCAAGTGCCACGAACAGCGCCAGCAGTGAGATCGCGGTGCTGGGGTGCAGGGTCCATGCTCGCTGATTGCCCATCGTCGGTCTCCCGTCGTCGCCTGTTCGGTCGGGCGGGCACGCTACCTGGCGGCCCCCAGCCGCACCGATCCTCGGCTAGCCGCTCAGCGGAGCTTCAGGCGCTGGCCGACCAGGATCAGATCCGGATCGCCGGTCCCGATCGCCACGTTGTTCAGCGCCCAGAGCCGGCTGACCTCGCGCGCGATGCGCGCGTTGCTGGGATCGCCGCCCAGGTGGGTGTGGGCGATGTGCCAGAGCGAGTCGCCGGGCTGCACCACGTAGGTGCCGCCCTTGCGCGCCCCGGCGCGCGAGTCCTCGCGCCCCTGTTCGTCGGCCTTCGGCGCGTCCCTGTTCGGATCGGCCAGCTGCTCGTCGAGCTCCTCGGGCGAGACCATCTGCGGCGTCTCGTCGACCGAGGGCGCCGTGTCGGTCTGCGCGCTGGCGGGGTCGGTGGACCGCGTCGCCGCGTGTGCGGCCGAGGCGGCGAGCACGATCGCGGTCAGGCCGGCACGGGCCGAGGCCGGCAGCAGCGGCCGCGCTCCCGTGCTCCCTCGCATCCGCTCGCGCACGCACGCCGGGCAGTCGGGGTGAAACGGCAGGCCGTCGTGGGATCCCGAGCGGCGAAGGTGGGCGGAGAGATGGTTCACCGGACCGTCCCATCATTCACCGATCGAGACGATTGGCCTATGGGGATGCGCGCCACGTTGGCGCCCCGGCGTCGGCTCAGCGCAGGCGGAGGGCGACGCCGACGCCCAGCAGGCTGGGATCGCCGGTGCCGATGGCCCGCTCATTGAGATCCCAAAGCCGCTGCACCTCGCGCGCGACCCGCGCGGCCGTGGCGCCCGGCCCGAGCCGCGCGGAGGCAATCGACCAGAGGCTGTCCCCGGCGCGAACGGTGTAGGTCGCGGCGGAGTTCTTGCCGCGCGACGGCGCCTCGGCCGAGTCCGGGGCGACCTCGGGCGACGTCACCGGACGGGGCACGGGCGCTCTCGGCGCGGAAACCGGGCGCGTGGCCCCAGACACCCCCCTCACAGGTGAAGGCCGGCGCCCTATCCGCGAACGATCAGCCGACGATCCGTTCGACGGCCGCCGTACCGGGGCGACCCGTGATCGGGGCGCGGAAACTGGGTTGGCGACCTGAGGCGCTGGACTGGTCCCAGCGCTCGGCGGGACCGCCGGCGCGGGCGGCGACGGCGCGACGGCGGGCGGAGCGGGTGCGCCCGAGGCCGGCTCACCCCCGCCCTCCTGCTGCTGCACCTGGCTCTCGTTCTCAACCGGCCCGTCCTCGTTTTCGCCCTCGTCAGGATCCGACCGGTCGCCGGGGCTCAGGAGGGGCGCCGAATTCTCCTCGACGATGTCGTCGGTGGATTCCTGGCCGGGGGTGAGTTCGTCGGGCTCCCCCGGACCCGCCTCGCTTGGCCCCTCGTTCTCCGTCTCGAGCTCCTCACCAGGGTCGGCCGCGATTGAGACCGCCGGTCCGGCCGCAGGAGCGAAGAGAGCCAGGGCGAGGATGCCGGTGCCGATGCGGGCAGCGCGGCGCCGTGTGGCGGGCGTCGTCATCCGTTGATGCGGTTTGCGGCGCAGCGGAAGCCTTTGCCGCCGGCGAAGGTGTCTGGGACGGTGTCGACGTCGCCCGCCTGGTTCACAACCACGCTAGCGCTCGGACTACTTCAGACGCTCGAGTTCTGGGGCGGTACACGTTCGCACGTTAGCTCCCCGCCAGGGGCGAAGCCCCCCGACGCGGTGTCGGTGAAAGCTGTCAGTTCTTGGTACGTCGGAAGCCGTCGTCCGGCGAACTCGCACGCCACCCGGGCCAATCCGTAGGCCAGCGCAGCACGAGGAGTCGGCTCGATGCAGCTATCCATATTCGCGGCCATCCCCGCTGGGCAACGCAAGCTGAGTTGCGCTCCCGTCTTGCCGCCAACGCGATTCGCCCTTGGCACCGTGCCGAGGGATGACTCCTTGATCGCTCTGCGACCCAGCGAACCCTTCTTAACGTCCCGGCTGCTCAGCGTGCCGTTACGCACGTCGACCGAGCGGACCGAGTTGTTCTTGATCTGCTTGGTCCCGATCGTCGCAACGGCGTACGAGGTGCCGCCGAGCGCCACGAACAGCGCCAGTAGAGACGTCACGTTTGCGAACGACAGGTGCTTGCGCATCAGCGTCCCCGAACCGTAACGCGGATCGGCTTCGAAGTCCCGGTGCTGTACGGGTATGCGGCCTCTCGCGGAAGTCGGGCACGGAAGCGGTAGCGGATCAGTCCGCGCGTGCGGCGAAAGCGATAGGAGGAGCGCCACAGTCCCCGTGCGTCGGTGCGGACGGTCCGGAAGGTCTGCCAACGCCCGCTGAGCTTGGTCTGCAATTCGACGAGCTTGCCTGCCGCGATCCCCGTCGGCGCGACGGCCAGGCGGCCGCGGAACGTCACGCTTTGTCCGTTGAGGAGACGTCGGCGGTTGGCCGAAAAGCGTGTGCGACCAGGAACCTCGAGCTCGACGGCCCGGATCGCGGGCCGCACCGACGGAGCACCGAGGTAGAACAACCGCAACTGCTGATTCGCGCCTGCACGCACCACATAGCGGTACCGCCCGGCGGCGTCCGTTGTCGCAGTCCCGACGAAACGCTCGACCCCATCGCTTCCGCGGCTGAAGATGTAGATCGCACTCCCGGCCAGCGCACGTCCGTCGCGAGTCAGCAGTCGGCCCGTGAGCGGTATGACTCGCCCGAGGCGAGCGCGAACCTTCGGTCGGAGCACCGCGACCTTACGTCGCACCACACGCCGCTTGCCCTTTCGCCGCACGACGCGGCGAACGGTCTTCTTCCGCACGAACCCGGCGCTGAGATGCGCCTCAAGGCGGAGCGGCAGGTCGACCACCGCAACCGATCCATCCGCGCGTTTGTCCGTCACGCCCGTGTTGCCCGCACGATCGACAGCGCTCGCCCGAAGCAGGTAACGACCGGGCGGCAATGCGGCATCGTCAACACGGGCCTCCAGGCGTTCGCCCACGAGGTTCGTCGTCAGCGTCTGCCAATTGCCGGTCCCCGCCCGCGAGATCTCGATCTGCCCTGAGGTGACGCCGGAGAGCGGATCGCTGACAGGCGCCGAGACGAGCGTCGGATCGCTGGTGTTCACCGGCGCCAGCGAAAGCTCTGGCGCCTCCGGGTCATATCGGAGCGTGACTGGACTCGAAGCGTTCGCCTCATCGGCGTTGCCGGCCTGGTCCCGTCGCCACACCTTGAGCGTCCATTCACCCGGGGCGGGTACCTGGACCGAGGAAAGATCGCTTAGTGCTCGTCGTGCTGGTGCGGGGTCACCGCAAGCCCCGCCGACCCGGCATATCCGATACCGCGCGCCATCGATTGGTGCAGCGTCGCCTTCTGGCGGATTTGACCACGATGCACCCCGAACTCGTTCGAGTACGCCAGTCTTCGTCCACCTCGCGCGGCAACCGGCACTCTGCAACGGCGCAGTGTTATCGACTCGAGCGATGACAGGCGTGCGGATACCCCTGCGTTGCCAGCCGCATCCGTGGCTACAACAACGGTCGTGGTGGGTTCCGTCTCGGACGCGTGCGGTGGTCGGCACAGTAGCGAATCCGGGCCGCTCGGGCACGGAACGGGAATGAGTTGTCACAAGGGCTTGCCTTTGCCGCCAGCGTTAGCCTCCACTTAGGAGCACCGAGGCATTGCTTACGCCCAGCCTCGTCACTCGCTACGAAGGCAACGGGCTGTTCGCCCCTCACCCAGCGTCCACTCACCAGCTCGCCGCCGGTAATGGTCACCGTGGGCGCCTCGACGTCCTCGACGGTTGCGCTGACGACACCGAAGCGTGCGTAGTTCGGGCGTCGTGCCGAGCAGCGCTTACCGCGCTTGGCTCGGCAGACCGTGCGCAGGACGATGCGGTCGGCGCCTCGGATATTCCGCGGACCGTCGCCACGCACGCGTCCAGCAACCTGGGCCCGGCCCCGCTTCGGGCACTTCCTGCCCGCGACGACCTTCGTCAAGCGTTCGGCCACCCCCGGGCCCACAGCCGCCATCTCGATCTCGTATCTGCAGTCGGTACGCCGCGCGCTGCCGGTCCAGTTCAAGGTGGCGAAGCGCATGCCGGCAGGTGGTCGAAGGGTCAGCTCCGCCCGTGAGTTTCTGGGCACACCGCCCTTGCGCACCACGTTTCCGGCATACATGCCGCGGGCGCCCCGGACACTGCTGCCGCACGCTCGCCGGATGCGCATTCCGCGTGTCGCGAAGTCGGTGAAGGCGTGCGTCCGAAATCGGGCTGAGTCCGCCAGGCACGCCACCACCGGGTAGGTCCCCGCCTCGGCGGGCTGTGTGCCGAAGTCATTGAACGCGAGCGCGGCCAGTAGACCGACCATCAGGATTCTTCTACTCACGTTGCGCTCCTCGAATGATCGGTACTCACGAACTGGTTCACGGGGAGAACTCCCCCGTGGGGCCCGGCGCGGGGCTTGGCTCGCTGGGCGTGGACGTGGGGGACGGTGTATGGGGCGCGGATGCGGTGGGGGTCGGCCCGAACTCGCTCTCGGGAACCGGCGCGGGAGGCGTCACTGGGGCAGTGGAGGAGGGCGGCGGGACCGGGACCGGATTCGCGGCGGGAGGCGCGGTCTGGGTTGGAGGATCTGCCGGCAACACGGGCGGCGCAGGTGCCGCCGACGTAGCTCGTGCCCGGGTGCTTCCGACACGAGCGGGCGTTTGTTTGCTCGCGGGCTCGGATCGATTCAGCCCAATCGGAGCGCCAAGACTCCCGGGCACCCCCTCGACCGCGCAGTAGGCACCGCCACCGGCCGCGACGCAGCTGGCCAGGATGGCCGCCGCAGCGCCGGGCCGCGCGCCGACCATGGGTGTTGGGTCCGCGGCGCGAACGTAGGCGTGCGCGGCGTGCGACTTAGCCCCCATCAGCGTCTCACCGGCTTGGCGTCTCACGCTGGAGAGAGTTGTGAGGGTCCGGTCCTTCGCCTCTCCGCGGCCGGGCAGGGCGTGGCTCGCCCTGGTCACGAGGTCAACCAACCCCGCCTTCGCGTCGCCGAGCAGCTCCGCCGCTCGCTGCGACAACCCGTGGTCCTGCGTCGCCACCGTGACCGCTCCCCCGGGAACCGGCAGTAGAGCGGCCGCGTCGCCGCCAAGCGCCCGCAGCTCGCTCATCATCGCCCGGCAGCACGGGTCCTCCTCGACCAGCCGACGAGCGCGGTCGCGTTGGGTCTCCGAGGCCACACCCATCACGCACGCGCAGAGCAGGCTGCGCTTGCCGCGAGCCCAGTCACCGCGGTCGAACGCGCGGAACTGGGCAAGCAGGGCCCTGCCGGCACGCTCGGCAGTGCGCCGGTACTGGCGCTCGCTGAGCCCGAGTCGCGTGCGGATCTCAGGCGGGTCCAGACCGAGATCGAGCCGAAGCTTCAAAAGCGCGCGCTCGGCCATCCCGAGCTCCTCGATCAGCATGTGCAGCCGGCGTGCCTCGTCGGCCGCCACCACCAACTCGTCGGGCTGCTCCCCCGCGTCGGCCAGCGCGGCGAAGCCCGCCGAGGTGGGGTCGAACGTCTGGCGCCGTCGCGCGTCGGCGCCGTAGGCACGCTTGCTCGCGAGCTTGTCGGCGGTGCCGAGCAGGTAGGCCCGCAGGCTCGCGACCTCGACCCCTTCTGCCCGACGCTGCAGCACGCTGGCCCACGCCTCGTGATACAGCTCACGCCTGGCGTCGGGGTCGATCGCGCGGTACCGCGTTCGCCAGCATCGCCATGACCGCGTGCTCGTGCTCGCGGTAGGAGAACTCGTCAGCCCGCGAATCCTTCAGGGTTGCCACGGCGTTCACAACCTGAGGGTCCCGAACCGGCAGGCAAGCGCCCCCCTGAGTTTTCGAGGTCCCCTCGCGCCCCCCGGCGCCGTCCCTGACGTTCGGTCCCACTTCGGCGGCTGCTCCTGCGAGTCCTATACCCACGAGGACTCGCCACCTCACCTATGCCGGCGCTGACTTCCGCTCCAGCCAACGAAACCCGACCCACCCGCGGGTGGCGACGGTGGCGGCTTATCGGATCGAACCGCGCAGCCGAGCAAGCTTGCCCGCAGACGGTAGTCGGAGGGCCAGCGCGTCGAGGCGGAGCGGTTCGGTCCGAAAGCCGCACCGGAGACAGGACCCGCGGCAGCACGGCCGACCCCGAAAGTCAGTCCCCCAGCAACCCCCGCACAGAATCCGGCAGCTGACTGAGCAAGCGCTCCCGGATCTCATCGACAGCCGCCTTCTGGATCGAATCCCGCAGCTGACCCTCCAGCGTCCCCGAGCCGCTGATCCCGTCGATCAGCGTCGGCACGTCGAGCACCGCGATCGCCCGCCGCAGCACCGCCCCGGTCGGCGCCAGCGAGTCGACCGTGCGCTCCGGCACCGCCTCGATCAGCGTCCGGGCCGGCCCCGGCAGGTTCAGCTCGTCCAGCACCGCGGGCAGCAGCGCGGACGCTTTCGGCAGCCGCCCGGCGCGGTCCAGGCGGTTGATCGCACGGACCAGGCCGGCCTTGACCTGGCGCGCCAGCTCGGCCTCGCTGATGCCCAGGTCGCGGGCGAGCGCACGCCGGTCCTGCGCCTTGGGCAGCGCCAGCACCAGCCGCTCGCGGCTGATGCCCTGGTTGCAGGCGGTCTCGTCCAGGCCGAGCAGCACCACGCGCTCGGCCAGCGCCTCGAGCTGCGGGGCGACCGGGCGGCTGGCGGCGGCGCGGTCACGGCACGGGTCCTCGGTGCCCTGCACCTTGGCGTAGTCGGTGCCGCCGACCGCCGCGTAGGCCGCCAGCAGCGCGGCGGCCAGCACCAGCATGGTCAGCGGCAGCGCCAGCGCCCGGCCGGTCACGCCCGCCTCCTGGTGTGCAGGAACAGCGCCGGCACGGCGGACAGCAGGGCCAGCACTCCGGCCAGCAGGAACGCGTCCTGGAACGCGCCCGTGGCCGCGCGCTCGAGCTGGTCGTCGAGGCCGCGCTGAAGGCGAGCTGCCCGCCCCGCCTGGTCGGCGGGCAGGTCGGCGCGACGGAACGCCGGCGCCAGGTCGGGCACGCGCCCGCCCTCGGACTGAAGCTGGGCGCCGAGGCCGTCGGCCAGCGCGAGCTTGCTCGAGGCCGGCAGGCGCGAGTCCAGCAGCTGCGCCGTGATGGCCTCCTGGGCCGGCGGGCGGGCGGCACGCAGGTCCGCGGTGAACACCGGCGTGAGGATGAGCAGGCCGACCACGATGCCGCCGTGGCGTGCGGCGATCGTCCAGCCGCCGTGCAGGGCGCGCGGCACGCGGTCGTGCAGGGCCACGGCGGTGAGCGAGTCGATCGTCAGGCCCAGCCCGAGCCCCACTAGCGCCTGCGGCAGCAGCGTCCAGCCGGCCGTGGCCCCTGGCAGCAGCGCCAGCGCCGCCAGCCCGCCCGCGACGGCGATGGCCCCGGCCACCGCCTCCGAGCGCGTGCCCGCCCGCGCCGCCCGCGCCAGCGGCCCGGCCGCGATGGCGGCGATCGGGATCACGGTGACGATGGCCGCCGCCTCCGCCGGCGAGCGCCGCCAGCCCTCGACCAGCAGCAGCACCAGCAGGAACAGGGCCGCCGTCAGGGCGGCGGAGATGAGCGCCAGCGCCGCGTTGGCGGCCAGATGCGGGCGGTCGGCGCGCGCCGAGAGATCGTGGTCGCGGCCCGCGCGCCCGCGCAGGGCCAGCGCAGCGGGCAGCGCCAGCAGCACCAGTGGCACCTGCACGACGAAGATCGACTGCCATGACACCACGTCGGTGAGCAGCCCGCCCGCCACCGGACCCAGCGCCGCGCCCGCCACACCGGCCCCGGCCCAGCGGGCCGCCCCGCGCCGCTCGGACCCGGTTGAGGCCACCAGCAGCTCCAGGCAGCTGGCGATGACCACGGCGCCGCCAAGCGCCTGACCCACGCGCGCAGCCAGCAGCACCCCGAGCGAGGGCGCCAGCGCACAGCCCGCGCAGGCGGTGGCGAACACGACTATTCCAGCCGCGCCCAGAGCTCCCGGGTCGCGCCGCACGCACAGCCGCGCGGCGGGCACTGCGGCCA
This sequence comes from uncultured Solirubrobacterales bacterium, assembly GCA_963750365.1. Lineage (GTDB taxonomy): Bacteria > Actinomycetota > Thermoleophilia > Solirubrobacterales > Thermoleophilaceae > JAAYBF01. The sequence goes on along the minus strand of CAVVQE010000002.1, from coordinate 421,592 downwards.
GCGCCAGCACCAGGTTGAACGCGATGAGCACCCACGCCACGCGCGAGACCGTGGTGCCGTACTCACGCAGGATGTCGGGCAGCGCCAGCGTGACGACGGCGGAGTCGGCCAGCACGATGCCGACGGCCAGCGAAAGCGCGGTCACGGCGGGCCTCATTGCCCGCATTGAAGTGGATCGCGACGCTAAGGGCGCTTGACCTGGTCAGCCTGCTCAAGCGGCGAGCCCGGCGCGGCGAACAGGCTGTCCAGGCCTGCCGGGGTGTCCTGCCCGCGCTTGCGGGCTCGAGCAAGGCTGTCCGAGCGCCTGTCCATGGTCTTGAACAGGTCGGAGCGCTCGCCGCGGTTGAAGCCGGGCTCGGTGCGGATCTCGCGCAGTCCCTTCTCGAGGCCGGCGATCAGGATCTTCTGGCTGGCCTTCTCGAACGAGTCGCGATCGCCCAGCAGATCGTCGCTGAGCGTGATCTGCCGGCCGGGGTCGAACTGGGCCTTGCGCGCGGCGGCCAGCCCCTGCTCGAGGCGCTTGAGCACCAGCCGCGCCTGGGCGCCCTGCGCCTCCAGCGCCGAGGGCGCGATCAGCTTCTCCATCGCCGCCGTACAGCGGCCGGCGCTGCAGCGGCCGGGGTCGCGCGCGCTGCGCCTCGCTGCCGCCTCCTGCTTGTCGAGGCCGGCGATCAGCTTCTTCTGGGCGACGATCTGCGCCCGGACGTCCGCCAGCTGCTGGAGCACGGTCAGCGGCGGCTCGTCACCGACGCTGGTGGCCACCAGCGGCACGGAGCAGGGCCCGATCAGCTGGGCGAAGCGTGTCTGGAACTCGCCGATCGAGTGGATCTGGCCCTTGCTCTCGCGCAGCACGCGGACCATGGCCGGCCGGTTCGAGCAGCGCTCCAGCCGTGCCAGCTCGGCTGCCACGTTGCCCTCCTGGTTGTAGTTGGTGGCCGGCGAGCAGGTGGAGTAGTCGCCCGCCCAGTACTCGGCCCAGCCCTCGTTGAACGCGAAGCCCTGGTTGGTGACCTTGCACGAGGTGTGGGTCTGCGGGTACGAGTACTTCGCCGCGTCGACCCCGAAGTGCAGGAAGTTGCCGTCGAAGCTGTGGCGCATCGAGTGGGCGAACTCGTGGAAGGGCACCGAGTAGTTGGCCCTGACCCCATAGCCGCCGGGCCAGCGGATGGTGTTCGTGGTGGTGAACGGGGTGCCGCAGCACGGGAACTCGCCCTCGACCTTGATGCTGGTCGGCGGGCGCGAGCCGACGACCTGGCGGTAGTTGCCGTACGCGTTGTGCACGCCCTGCCAGACGGCGCACTTGGGTGAGCCCGACCCGTCCTTGGAGATCTGCCAAGTGCCCAGGTCCACTGTGCCCGCGCGGCTGCGCTTGGTCGAGGTGGAGGTCTCCCAGGTAAAGGGCGAGTACCAGTTCTCGAGCTCCACGCCGTCGTCGTCGTGCAGCAGGACCTTGACGTACAGGTCGAAGTTGCCGCTGGCCGAGACGTTGATCGAGTAGCGGCCGTTGCCGTCGGTGTAGCGCTTCGTGATCTTCTCGTCACGCCAATAGGAGCGCTCGCGGAAGAGTTCGATCCGGGCACCCGACAACGGCTTGACCGTGTTGCCGTCCTTGCAGGTCCACTGGCCCTTGAGCTCGAACTTCACGCCGGCCTCGGCGCCGGCGGGCGCCAGCGCAATCAACGCGGCCGCCAGCAGCAAGCTGGCTGGTAGCCGACGCAAGGTCCCCCTCATGGGGTACCAAGCTAGGCGCTCACAGCCGTTGCCGCAACCGGTGTACTAGTACACGCCGCGGCTAGCCACCACGCGCCTGGCGCAACGCCGCGCGGAAACGCCGGATGCGCGCGGCCGCGCGCCGCAGCCGCCGCTCGTAGCCCCGGGCCTGGCGCCTGGTGGCTGCCCGGGCCTTGTCGGCCCGCTCGGTCTGCGCTTTCAGCTGGCGCTCCAGCCGGGCCCCGCTGCTTTCCAGACGGTCCAGCCGCTGCTGCACCTCGGGCGACGTGCTGGGCTCGGGGTCGCCCTTGGCCGCCCCGCCCAGCAGGAAGCCGACGGCCAGCAGGGCCACGACGCCCAGCACCTGGGCGATCACCACGCGCGGGCGCTCGCGGATGGCCGAGCGCATCAGACCAGCTGCTCCGCGACGGCCAGGCCCAGCAGCTTGACCGCCACCCGGGTGTCGCGCTCGAGCGCGTCCAGCGCGTAGGTGCCGGTGTCGAGCATCGTGCGCAGCTGGTCGTCGCGCGGGATCGTGACCGAGCGTCGCAGGCGCTGCTCGCGGAAGTGGGCCTCGATCTGCTTGATGTCGGCCTCGTGACCGCCGGAGGCCTGGTTGAGCACCAGCGTGGCGCGCTCGTGGGCCAGGTAGCGCAGCGCGCCGGCCACGCTCTGGGAGGTGATGAACTCGGGCGTGGTGACCAGCACGAGCTGGTCGGAGCGCTCGACGGCGAAGCGCGCCAGCGGGTCGGTTATGCCGGTGCCCAGGTCCAGCAGGATGACCTCGTAGAAGATCGACAGGAACGCCAGCAGGTGGCCGTAGGCCTCGGGACCCAGCTTGGCCATCAGCTCGGCGTCGGTGGGCGCGCCCAGCAGGTGCAGGCCGCTGGGCAGGCGCGAGACGTAGGGGCCCAGCTCGGCCGCGGTGTGGACCCGCTCGAGGTCGGCGATCAGGTCGGCCAGGTTGCGGTCGGGCCGCAGCCGGTCCGGTGCCAGCGCTGCCAGCGTGCCGAAGTCGGGGTTGGCGTCCACCACCACGGTACGCAGGCGCAGGTGGTTGGACAGCAGGTTGCCGACCACGAAGCTGGAGGTGGTCTTGCCGACGCCGCCCTTGGGGCTGATCATGGCCACGGTGTTGGCGCGGGTCACGCCCGGGACGGTGCGGATCTGGTCCTCGATCTCGGCCTCGTCGCGCTCGCCCTTGCTGACCATCAGCGACTGCCAGCGCGACCGCAACCGCCCAGGCAGGCCCTGGGGCAGCTCCTGGCCGTCCACCACCGCGTCGGGGTAGACGTCGCGCCGCTGGATCGGGGTGCCGCCGGGTCGCGAGTTCATCGGGCGCGGACCTTAGCGGCGCGAACTGGCGGTCACTACCGGCCCAGCGACAGCGCCTGGGGGTCCAGCACCTCGAGCTGGACATCACCAAGCAGGCGGCCGACCGCGCGCAGATCCACCACGCCGGCGCCGAAGTGCTGCGTGGACTCAGCGCCGCACGCCACGCCGAAGCGCAGGCACTCGTGCGCGGGGCGATCGTCGTAACGCGCCGCCACCCAGCCGGCCAGGAAGGCGTCGCCGGAGCCGACCGAGGAGACCGCGTCGAGCGGGTCCAGCGTGGCCCGGCACAGCTCGCGCGGGCGGGTGGCGTCGGTGTCGCTGCCCAGCAGCGCCAGGGCGCCGTCGGGCATGGTCATGATCGCCTCACGGGCGCCCAGGTCCACGATCTCGGTCACGGCGGTGGCGCGGTCCTCGGCGTCGGCGAACTCGTGCCCGACCAGCTCCTCGGCCTCGAGCTCGTTGGGGCTGACCACGTCGGGCCCGGCGCGGGCGGCCAGGCGCATCGGCTCGCCCTCGGCGTCCAGCACGGTGAGCACGTCCATGCGCCGCAGCTCGCCGACCAGGTGGGCGTACAGGCCCGGGTCCACGCCGCCGGGCATGCTGCCGCTGAACACGCAGATGGCGGCGCCCTGGGCCAGGTAGAGCAGCTTGTCGACGAACAGATCCAGCTCCGCCTCGGAGATCGTGGGCCCGCGCTCGTTGATCTCGGTCTGCTCGCCCGAGGTCGGGTCCACGACCGCGGTCGACATGCGCGACTCCTCGCGGATGCGCACGAAGTCGTTGAGGATGTGCTCGTCGGTCAGCTGCTCGATGATGCGCGTGCCTGTCGGCCCGCCCGCGAAGCCGGTGGCGATCACGGGCTGGCCCAGCGCCTTGAGCGCGCGCGCCACGTTCACGCCCTTGCCGCCGGCCATCGAGGTCTGCTCGACCGCCCGGTGGCGCCGCCCGAGCCTGAAGTTGGGCACCGCCAGCGTCTTGTCAATCGCTGCGTTGAGTGTGACGGTGATGATCATTCGATCTGCCCCTCTGCTCGGGCTCTGGCCCGGTTCCGTGCCCGCCTGCGCTCCGCGCGCTCGCGCTCGCGGCGGCGCGAACGTCGGCGCGTCGCCAGCATCACTGTGGAGGTAACGAATAGCACGATAAGGAGAACCACGAGCAGACCGCCGAGGCTGTGCACGAGCTTGCGCAGCGGTCCGGCGCCGGGCACGTCGGCCTGGGCGACCAGCGGAACGCGGTCGATGACCTTGCCGTCGCGCAGGATGGCGATGGTGCCCACGCGCTCGCCGGCGCTGGTCTGACCGAGCTCGTCGGGGGCGTCGACGCGGGTGCTGACCTTCTGGCCGAGCCGGGTCAGCACCAGGAAGTCGTTGCGCGGGACCAGCCGCGTCTTCTGATCGCGGTACTCGACGCGGGCCGAGGCCACCGCCGTGTCGGCGTCGAGCAGCTTGCGCCGGCGGAACTGCTTGAGGCCGTACTGGAGCAGCCCGAGCGAGGTGGCGTCGCGGGCGGACTCGCTCGGCGTGCCCATGACCACGCTGATCACCCGCGCGCCGGCCGCGTTGGAGCCCGCGCCAACGAGCACGTAGCCCGCCTTGCGCGTGCGACCGGTCTTCACGCCCTTGACGTACGGGTAGCGGCCGACCAGGTCGTTGCGGTTGTTCACCACCCGCCGGCGCGACCCGCTCTCCAGCACCGCTGAGGTCTGGCCGACCACCCGCGCGAAACGGGGGTTGGTCATCAGCCGCCGCGCCAGCGCCGCCAGGTCGCGCGCGCTGGAGTGGTTGTCGCCGTCGTCCAGCCCGATCGGGTTGCTGTAGCGCGTGTCCTTCAGGCCCAGCTGGGACGCGCGCCTGTTCATGTCGCGGACGAACGCGCGCCGGGAGCCCGAGATGCCCTCGGCCAGCGTGACCGCCGCGTCGTTCGCGCTCTCGAGCATCAGGCCCTCGAACAGGTCGGACACGCGCATGCGCTCGCCGGCGCGCAGGCTGATCTTCGACTCGATCGGCGCGGCGCGGTACTTCGCCGCCGTGAACACCTGGTCGGGCTTGGTGCGCTCCAGCGTCAGCAGCGCCGTCATGAGCTTTGTCGTGCTGGCCATCGAGCGCTGCTCGGAGGGGTCCTTGGACAGCAGCACCGAGCCATCGCGAGCGTCGATCAGGATCGCGCTGGCGGCGGAGTCCACGTCGGGCTTGGCATCGGCCGCCAGCGCAGGGGTGTGCGGCGCCAGTGCCAGCGCCACGGCGGCGGCCAGCACGGCCCGGAGCGGGCGCGCCATCACTCCTTGAGCTTGATTTTCTGCCCGGACACGAGCGCCTGCGGGTCCAGCTCGGGGTTGAGCTCGCGCAGGCGGTCCACCGGGACGCTGGTCTTCTCGGCGATCGAGCCCAGGTTGTCGCCCGCCTTGACCGTGTAGGTGGCCGGCTTCGGCTTGGCCGCGGGGGTGGTGCGGGCCTGCTTGGACGTCTCGGTCTGGGTCGCCGGATCAGCCGGCGGCGGGCCGCTCTCGTCGCCCCCGCCCGCGCGGATGACCACCAGCCCGAACGCGAACAGGCACACCACCAGCGCGGCCGGCGCGAGCAGGCGGATCGAACTGCGATGGGGTTGGTGGGCCATGGAAAGGGGGTCGCGACGGTGGGGCGCTCTGGCGCAGAATAGATAGGAGGACCCCCAGGGGTCCCCTTCGCTCGGCGATCCCTAGAGATTCCACGTGGCGGCCCTGAGCTCCTGCGCGGCCGCCGCCGCGGCCGCGGCCGGATCGCCGCCCCGCTGGGCGTGGGCGTTCACGATCGACCGCGACGCCGTGACCAGGCCCGCGGCGGGATGCGGCGCGAACGCGGCGCCCAGCGCACCGGGGTCGCCGCCCTGGGCGCCAACGCCGGGCAGCAGGAAGACGGCGCGTGGCATCAGCTCGCGCAGGCGCGCCAGCCGCTCGGGGCGCGTGGCGCCCGTGACCGCGCCGACCAGGGACAGCCCACACGCACCCACGTGGGCGGCGCCCGCGGCATCGACCATCTGCGCCAGGTGCTCGTGCAGGGGACGCCCGCCGACGTCCAGATCCTGGAGGTCCGCCGCGCCCGGGTTGGACGTGCTGACCAGCGCGAAGAGTCCCGCGCCGTGCTCGGCGGCGGCGTCCACGAGCGGCTCCAGCGAGTCCCGGCCCAGCAGCGGGTTGACGGTGAAGCAGTCGGCGCCGAGCCCGCGGACCGGCCCGTAGGGAGTCTGCGTGGAGCCCACCAGCGCCTGGGCGTAGACGGCGGCCGTGACCGGCACGTCGCCGCGCTTGCCGTCGGCCAGCACCAGCAGGCCGCGCTCGCGGGCGGCGTCGCGGGTGGCCTCTAGCGCCGCCCAGCCCGGAGCCCCGAGCCGCTCGAAGCAGGCCAGCTGGGGCTTGACGGCCACGCACGCCGGGCCGGCCGCCTCGATGGCCGCGCGGCAGTGCGCCGCGACCGCCTCGGCGGCCTCCGCCGCCGCGTCGCCCGGTGCGCCGCCCGCGTCGATCTCGCGGACGGCGCCCGGCCAGAGGTTGGCCGGGTCCGGGTCCAGCCCGAGCACGACCCGGCTGCGACGCTCTTCCACGAGCGCCGCGAGCCGGTCCGCGAAGTGCTCAGGCACGCGTGGGCTAGCCGCCCTTGACGGACTTCTTCAGGGCGCTGCCGGCCGAGAACTTCGGCACCTTGCTGGCCGCGATCTGGATCTTCTCGCCGGTCTGTGGGTTCACGCCCTGGCGCGCCCCGCGATCGGCCACGGAGAACTTGCCGAAGCCGGTGAAGTTGATCTCCCCACCACGCTTCAGCGTGCCCTCGATGACGCCCAGCACGGCGTCCACGGCCTCGCCGGCATCGCCCTTCGAAAGGCCAGACTCGCTGGCCACTTGGTCGACGAACTCCGACTTCGTCATGTTTCCCTCCTGTTCGGGTTCCCGGAACATGCCAGGCGGATCGGCCGTCCCTGCCCGACCCGCAACCATCGACATCGGGGCGAACATAACGGCGATGGCGGACGATTCCCGCCCACATTTGGCTTTACAACGGGATTTCCGGGCACAGAAAGCCGGAAAATGCGGGGTCAGGACCCCGAAACGGACATCTCTCCGATGAGCAGCGGAACCGCTTGGACACTGCCTCCGAGCGGAATCCAGCGCGGCTGACCACCCACCGCGCGCACCCCCTTGAGCATGCTCACCAGGTCGCTGGCGATGGTGATCTCGCGCACCGGGGCACCCAGCTCGCCGCCCTCGATCAGGCGTCCCGAGGCGCCCACGGAGAAGGTGCCGGACACCGGGTTCACGCCCGAGTGCAGCCCCGAGACATCGGTCACGTAGAGGCCGTCGCCGGCCTGGGCCACGAGGTCCTCGAGGCTGCCGCTGCCCGGCTCCACGATCAGGTTGTGCGTGCCCACCGAGGGCTGCGAGCGGTACGAGCCGCGGCCCGCGTTGCCGGTGCTGGCGCGCCCGGCCTTGCGCGCCGTGCGCGAGTCGTACAGGTAGCCGTCCACCTTCCCACCGGCGATCAGCGGCGGTGCGCCGGGTCGGCGCCCCCTCGCCGTCGAACGGCGCGCTGGCCGGTCCGTCGGGGTGGCGGCCGTCGTCGGTGAGCGCGAACGAGGGCTCGGCCACCTCCTGGCCCTCGCGGCCGGCGAACAGCGAGCGCCCGCGCTGCACCGCGTCGGCGGAGAGCATCCCGCCGATGAAGCCGGCGAACGACGCCGCCACGAACGCGTCCAGCACCACCGGGCAGCGGCGGCTCGAGGGCTGCCGGGCGCCGACCAGCGCCAGCGCGCGGTCGGCCGCTTCGAGCCCGATGGCCTCGGGGTCGAGGTCGCCTGGATCGCGCCCGAGGCCGATGCCCATGCCGGTCATCAGGTCCTCGCCGCTGGCCCGCGAACGCCGACGAGTACGCCCACGCCTGCGTGGCGGCGGAGCTGGCGGCAAAGCCACGCGAGTTGGCGATGGCCACCGTGCCCTCGCCGTCGGAGTAGACGGTGTTCTCGACCTGGCTGACCCCGCTGCGCGAGCGCGCCGCCCGGTCGACCTCCAGCGCCAGCGCCACCTTTCGCTCGGTGTCCCACTCGGCCATGGCGGCGGAGGCCAGGCCGTCCACGGCGGTGGTGCCGGACTGATCGGGAAGTCCGGCATGCTCGTCGCGGTCGGCCACGGCTGCCAGCGCGTGCGCGCGCTCGGCCACCGACCGCAGGCCGGCGGGCTCCAGATCGGTGCCGTACGCGTAGCCGGTGCGCCCGTCGATGAAGGCGCGGATGCCGATCCCGCGGCCACCCGAGTCGCTCAGGCTCTCGACCTCGCCGTCGTACACGCGGATCTGGCGGCTGGTGGAGGACTCGACCCACGCCTCGGCCTCGCCGGCGCCGGCGGCCAGCGCCGCCTCCACGCCCGCTTGCGCGATGGCCTCCAGCTCGCTCAACCGGTGCCGCCCACGGTCAGCTCGCGGATGCGCACGTGCGGCTGGCCCACGCCCGCCGGGCACGCTCTGCCCGGCCTTGCCGCAGTAGCCGGTGGCGATCTCCAGGTCGCTGGCGATCCCGTCCACCGCAGCCAGCGCCTGGAGGCCGTTGCCCACCAGCGTCGCGCCGCGCACGGGAGCCGTGACCTTGCCGGCCTCGATCAGGTAGCCCTCGCAGACGCCGAAGACGAAGTCGCCGGTGGCGGGCTCGACCTGGCCGCCGCCGAAGGACACCGCGTACAGGCCGCGGTCGATCGACGCGATCAGCTCGTCCGCGCTGGCCTCGCCGGGCGCGAAGTAGGTGTTGGTCATGCGCGGGATCGGCAGGTGGCGAAAGGACTGGCGCCGGCCGTTGCCGGTCGAGGCGACGCCGTCCCGGTGGGCGCTCTGACGGTCGTAGAGGTAGGACACCAGCTCGCCGTCCTCGATAACGGTGGTGCGCCGGGTCGGGGTGCCCTCGTCGTCGATGCCGTCGCTGCCCCAGGCGTTGGCCTTGGCGCCGTCGTCGTAGGCCGTCACGCCCCGCTCCGCGAGCTGCTCGCCCAGCCGGCCGGCGTACACGCTGGCCTGCTTCTGGACGGCGTCCGCCTCCAGGCCGTGGCCGACGGCCTCGTGCAGCAGCACGCCGCCGAAGCCGTTGCCGACCACCACCGGCAGCCGCCCGGTCGGGGCGTCGACGGCGTCCAGCAACGTCAGCGCCTTGCGCGCGGCGTCCTCGGCCACTGCCTCCGGCTCGCTCGGCCAGCAGCTCGAAGCCGGCGTGACCGCCCCGCGTCTGTGTGCCGGTCTCGACGCGCTCGCCGCGGCGCGCCACGGCCTGGGTGGACAGGCGCACGCGCGTGCGGTCGTCAGCCGCCGCCAGGCCGTCGGAGTTGAAGATCTCGACGATGCGCCGCTCGTCCATGTAGCCCACCGACACCTGGGCGATCTCGGGCCCGGCGGCGCGGGCACATTCGTCGAGCGCGCGGAGGATGGCGGCCGGGCGCTCGGCCGGGACGTCCTCGGGGCGCTCGGCGACCGCGTGCCCGTGCGCCGCCAGCGGCTGCGCCAGCGCTGCCGGGGTTCGGGCCTGGCCGCGCACCGCGCCGGCCACCGACGCCGCTACCGCCATCAGCGATTGCTCGGACAGTCCGTCCACGTGGCCGAAGTAGCTGGCCTGGCCGAGCACCACGCGCACCGCGGCGCCGCGCTCGGTGCCCGCCTGTGGCCGTTCGATGCGCCCATCGTCCAGCGACAGCGAGAACCCGCGCCGATCCTCGGCGTACAGCTCGGCGATGTCGCCCCCGTGGCTCAGCGCGCGGGCGATCACCTGCTCGGCCAGCGCCGGATCGACCAGGCTCACGCGTCGTCACCCGCGCGCGCTTCGCGGCGCTGGGCGCGGCGGGCCGCTCGGGGGGTCGGCAGCGCCTCGTCCACCAGCGCCACCATCTTGGCCGCCACATCGAGCACCGAGTCCTGGCCCTTGGCGCCGGGGGCCAGCACGCGCGGATCGCCGGGACGGCGGTACAGCCGCACGCGCGGCTCCTTCTCGCGCTGGCGGCGGCGCATGGCCGTGGCCACGCCCTCGGCCACGTAGGTGGCGCGCGCCATCGCCCCCTTGGGCTGCTCCCTCACGCGCGCTCCGCTTCTGACAGGACGAACTGCAGGTCGTAGAGCACCAGCGCGGGCAAGGCGGTCGAGCCGGTCACGCACGCCAGCGTGGCGGCGGCGCTGCGCACCGCGAACACCGAGCCGCCCTCCACCTTCGCCTCGACCTGCTGAGCGGGATCGCCGAGCGCCCGGTCGGCGGCGCTGAACAGGTCCGCCGCCATCGCGGCCAGCTCCCGCGCGGCGGTGCCGTCCAGGTCCTCCGAGGCACCCACCAGACCGCCGGCCGGATCGGCCATGACCGCCGCGCGGACGTCGCCTGACATCTCCACCAGGCGGGCCGGCGCGGACTCTGGTGAGACGGGAGGCCGCTGGTCGACTGCCATCGAGGTCACAATAGCCGCGTGCCACTGTCTCGGATCGCGTGGATCGTGACCGTCGGGATCTGCGTGATCACCGCGCTGCTCCTGCTGATCAACGATTACCAGGGTTACGCCGGAGTGTTTCTGGCCGTCGGCGCGGCCGCCGCGGTGAACCTGCGCTAGCCGAGCGCCGCGAGCAGCTCCCGGGCCGCTCGTCCGCGGTGGCTGATGGCGTCCTTCTCCGCCGCCGAGAGCTCGGCCATGGTGCGACCGTCGTGGTAGTCCACGGGCACGAACGCGGGGTCGTAGCCGAAGCCGCCGTCACCGCGCGGATCGTGGTCGAGCCGACCCTCGCAGCGGGCCTCGGCCACCAGCTCGCGGCCGTCGGGCCAGACCGCCACGAGCGCGCACACGTAGGCCACGCGCGTGTCACCGTCCGCCGGCACCTCGGCCAGCAGCTTGTCCAGATTCTGCTGGTCGCTGGCGCCGTCGCCGGCGTAGCGGGCGGAGCGAACGCCGGGGCGGCCGCCCAGCGCGGCCGCTTCGATGCCCGAGTCGTCGGCGATGGCCACCGCGCCCAGCGCCGACGCCGCTGCACGAGCCTTGCCAAGCGCGTTCTCGGTGAAGGTCGCGCCGGTCTCCGGGGGCAGCACCACCTCGTCCGGCAGCGCGACGACCTGGTGTGGCTTCATCAGCGCGTCCAGCTCGCGCACCTTGTGCGCGTTGCGTGAGGCCAGGATCAGCTTCACGCCGTGGCCGCGCGCTGGCACTCGCGCAGCGTGGCGATGCCGCCCGCGGCCAGCCCCAGCAGCTCGTCGAGCGATGCGCGTGAGAGCGGCGTGCGCTCGCCCGTGGCCTGGACCTCCACCAGCCCGTCGTCACCGGTCATGACCACGTTCATGTCCACCTCGGCGCCCGAGTCCTCGGGGTAGTCCAGGTCCAGCACCGGTGTGCCGTCGACGACCCCGCAGGACACGGCCGCAACCGACTGGTTCAGCGGCAGCGACTCCAGCACGCCCGCGGCCACGAGCGGCTGCAGCGCCAGCTCCAGCGCCACGTAGCCGCCGGTGATGGCCGCGCAGCGGGTGCCGCCGTCGGCCTCGAGCACGTCGCAGTCGATCCACACCGTCCGCTCGCCCAGCGCGTCGAAGTCCACGACCCCGCGCAGCGACCGGCCGATCAGGCGCTGGATCTCGACCGTGCGCCCGTCGGGGCGGCCCTTGGCAACGTCGCGCTGCTTGCGCCGGCCGGTCGAGGCGGGCAGCATCGAGTACTCCGCCGTGACCCAGCCGCGGCCCTTGTTCTGCATCCAGCGCGGCACCGATTCCTCGACCGACGCCGTGCAGATCACGCGGGTCTGGCCCGCCGCGATCAGCGCCGAGCCGTCGGCGCTGCGCATGAAGCCGGGCTCGATGCTGACCTCACGCAGATCCTGCGGCGAGCGGCCGTCGTGACGGCTCACGGCGAGGTCACCCGGGTCGGCTGGGCCTGCACGTGGCCGACCTTTGCGATCGGCAGCTGCAGGAAGCGTGTGCCCATGGCGCGGAACTCCTCGGGCTCGCCCGTGGTCAGGAAGTGGTAGGCGCCACGCCGTGTCGTCGGCGCGCCCGACCCGGCCGCCTCGAGCTCGGCCTCGACCGTCTCGGCGATCGCCTCGCCCGAGGTGATCAGCCGCACCTGGCGTCCGAGCGTGCGCTGCAGAAGCGGGCGCACGAGCGGGTAATGCGTGCAGCCCAGGATCACCGTGTCCACGCCGGCCGCCTGTAGCGGCGCGCACGCCTGCTCGACGCAGGCGACGGTGGCCTGGTCGACCTCGCCCCCGGCCTGGATCAGCGGCGCCAGGCGCGGCGCCGCGACCGAGGTCAGGCGAGCCGCGCCGCCCGACGCCTCCGCCAGCGCGCGGTCGTAGGCAGCGCTGGCCACGGTGGCCTCGGTCGCGATCACGCCCACGTTCCCGCTGCGGGTGGCCGCGGCCGCCAGGCGCGACTCGGGGCGCACGACGCCGACCACGGGCACGGTGCCTGCCAGCTCTTCCCTGACGGTCTCGAACGCGGCCGCGGTGGCCGAGTTGCAGGCGATGACCACGAGCTTGGCGCCCCGGTCCACCAGCGTCGATGACAGCTCGTGCGCGTAGGAGCGCAGCTGTTGCTGCGAGCGCTCGCCGTACGGAAAGCGCGCGGTGTCGCCCAGGTAGAGGAAGTCTTCGTGGGGAAGCGAGACCAGGCACTCGTGCAACACGGTCAGGCCGCCCACGCCGGAGTCGAACATGGCGACGGGGAGCTCTGGTTGCGGCACGGACACGGTTCGCCATGGTGGCAGGGCCGCTGGGCGGACGGCGGGCCCGCGCGCGCCGAGCGCGGTAACGCACGTCCCGAACGGGTACACACCCAGGCATGCCCTCACCGCCAAGCGAGCGTGACCCGGCCACCGAGTCGGTGCGCGCCGCCCTGTTCAAGGTCGTGTCCACGGCCGACCTGACCGACGCCGAGCAGGCCGTCGAGTGGGCCCGTGCGGCGCTCGAGAACGAGACGCTGCTCCGGTCGATGGGAGCCGGCGCCCGCCGGGCGGCTGGCGGGGAAGAGGGCTAGAACTGCACCTTCTTCACCGCCTCCTTGATCTTGGCGATGATCAAGTCGCCCAGCGCCTTGCCGTCGTCGGTCTTGAAGCCCTTCATCGCGGCCACGACCCCCGCCATGACCAGCGCAACCAGCAGAATCAGAGCCACGTACTCCACCGTGCCCTGACCACGCTCGCCGTGTAGCGCCCGCGCCAGCCGCGCGTGCATCAGTCCCATCAGGCCGTACATCGATCCACCTCCGTCGGTCGGGTCAGGCGATCGTCCGCCGCGCCGGGTTACGGCTCCAGACGCGGACGTGACGATCCGGCGCACGGTCGGTGACACCCCCGTGCGCCAAGATGGTCGGCATGTGCGGGATCGCCGCGATCTTCGACCCGGCCGGCCGGGCGCCCTCGGACGCCGGGCAGCGCATGTGCGCGGCGCTGCGCCACCGCGGCCCCGACGGCGAGGGGGTCGTGCAGATAGGTCCCGTGACCCTGGCCCACACCCGCCTGGCGATCATCGATCCAGCCGGCGGCGAGCAGCCGCTCTACAGCGAAGACGGCCAGGTCACCGCGATCGTCAACGGCGAGATCTACAACCACCTCGATCTGCGAGCCGAGCTCGAGCAGCGCGGCCACACGTTCGCCACCGGCTCGGACTCCGAGGTCGTGGTGCACGGCTACGAGGAGCACGGCCCGGACTTCGTGCGCAAGATGAACGGCATCTTCGCGTTCGCGCTCTACGACGAGCGCCGCGAGCGGCTCGTGGCGGTACGCGATCCGTTCGGCGTCAAGCCCCTGTACTGGCACAGCGACGGGAGCCGCATCGCACTGGCTTCCGAGGTCGGCGCACTGGTAGCGGCGGGCCTGGTCACGCCCGAGCTGGACCGGGTGGCGCTGGACCACTACCTGGCCTGCCGCTTCGTGCCGGCGCCGCGCACGTTGTTCGCCGGCGTCAGCAAGCTGGCTGCCGCGAGCATGCTCGTGATCGAGCCCGGCGCCGAGCCGAAGGTCAGTAGCTACCGCGAGCCACCCGCCGCGACGCTCGAGGGGCTGGAGGCGGTGGACCTCGAAGGCGAGCTGGCCGGACGCTTCACCGACGCGGTCGAGCGCCAGATGATGTCCGACGTGCCCTACGGCGCCTTCCTCTCCGGCGGTGTGGACTCGGCGGCGATCGTCGCGGCCATGGCCCGGCGCGGATCGAAGGCGCCGACCACGTTCACGATCGGCTTCCCAGGCCACGGCGACGTGCTCGACGAGCGCCGCTACGCGGCGCAGACGGCGGAGGCACTGGGCACCGACCACCACCAGACCGCGATGGCCGAGGGCGACTTCCTCGGCGAGCTCCAGCGCTGCGTGCGCAGGCTCGAGGAGCCGGTCGGGCTTCCCTCCGCCGGAGCGCTGATGCAGCTCTCGCGCTTCGCCGCCGGCTCGGTGAAGGTGGTGCTCTCCGGCCAGGGCGCGGACGAGCCGCACGGCGGCTACGGGCGCCACCAGGCAGCCGCGGCGCTGGGCGCGGCGGGCCTGGCGGGCCGCGCCGCCGCTCCGCTGGGGGCGCTGGCCGCCCGCTTCGCCGGGGGCAACGAGCGCGTGCGCCGCGCCAGCCGCCTGCTCGGTGACATGGAGCCCGCGGACAGGCTGGTGCGGCTGCTGGAGATCACCGGCGAGGAACTGCGGACGAGCCTGGTGGGCGGCTCCGGCGAGGAGGCCGCGGCCGAGCGCCGGGCCCGCGCCGACGGCGTGCTGGCCGACGTGGGCGACCGCGGCCTGGTGGAGCAGGCGCTGTACCTGGACACCCACCTGCACCTGCCTGACAGCCTGCTGATCTGTGCCGACAAGATGTCGATGTCCGCCTCGCTGGAGCAGCGCGTTCCGTTCCTGGACGTGGAGCTGATGCGCTTCGTCGAGCGCGTGCCCGCACGCGAGCGCGTGCGCATCCGCGACGGCAAGCGCCTGCACCGCAAGGCGATGGCCAGGCTGGTGCCGCCCGCCGTGGTGGACCGTCCCAAGCATGGCTTCGCCACCCCGTACGACGACTGGCTGCGCAGCTCGCTGGGCCGGGAGGTGGCCTCCAGATACGCGCCGGGATCCGAGCTGGGCGACCTGATCGATCCCGCGACCGTCGCCAGGCTGGTGGACTCCCACCGCTCCGGTCAAGCCGACCACAAGAGCCTTCTGTACTGCCTGCTGGAGCTGTCCGACTGGCACCGGGCGTTCGTGCAGCAGGGCGAGCCCGTCCAGACGTCCAGCTAGGCGCGTCGGCGCTCACGCTTCGCCCGCCGCTGCCCGAGACAGTGCCCGTGATTCCCTCCCCGGACCGGGTCCCGCGCGCGCCCGTCGAAGGCGTAGCCCTGTGGGCCGACCAGGCCCACGTGACCCGCCGCCTGGCCGCACTGTTGGGCGAGCCCGAGCCCGTGCTCTCGGGCCCGACGTGGGTCGACGAGCTCTACGAGGCGCTGGCGCAGATGTCCGCGCCCGAGCGCTCGGCCGTGCGCGCCCGCCTGTCCGGCTGGCGGGGCGAGGTGAGCGCCGACACGGCGCTGCAGCGCGCACGCACGCCGTGGCTTCCGCCGCTGCTGGACAGCGGCCTGTACATGGCCTACCAGCCGGTCGTGGACCTGCGCTCCGGGGTCACGGTGGCGTACGAGGCGTTCGTGCGAGGTGTCGTCGACCGCGAGGAGATGGCCGGGCACCAGATCGTGGCCGCCGCGCGCGCACACGACCGCCTGCGCCAGCTGGACGAGACCGCGCGCACGATGGCGATCAAGCAGGCCTCGGGCGCCCTGGCCGAGGGCGAGCAGCTGTTCGTGAACTTCGACCCGATGTCGCTCTACGACCCGGAGATGTGCCTGCGAACCACGTGGGCCGCGGCGCGGCGGGTGGGCATCGGCATCGAGCAGGTCTGCTTCGAGGTGGCCGACACCGAGCGCTGTCCGGACGTGGACTTCCTGCGTCGCGTGATCGAGCGCTTCCGCGCGGAGGGGGCGTCGGTGGCGCTGCAGAACCTCGGCGCAGAGCGCGCCGGCGTGACCCTGATGCGCGAGCTGCGACCCGACATCGTCAAGCTCGACCGGCGCCTGACGGCGGGGCTGGAGCACGACGACGGCCGCCGGCACCTGGTCAGCGCGATCATCGACTACGCGCACGAGCTGGAGATGATGGTCTGCGTCGTGGGCATCGAGACGGACGCGGGCCTGCGGGCCGCCGGCGAGCTGGGCGCCGACCTCGGTCAGGGCTTTCACCTGGCGCCCCCGTCGACGACGATCGCGCCCGCGGGGGCGGCGGCCGCGACCGGCCGGAGGGCCGGGTCGGGCGCCGATCCGCTGACGTGGCTGGCCTCCCGGGCTGCGTTCGACGAGCACGTGGACGGGATCGCGTCCACCGGCCGGCCGCTTTCCGTGCTGCTGGTCGAGATCGGAGCCTTCGAGCGCATCGCCGAGCTGATCGGCAGAGATGCCGGCGACCAGGTGCTCGTGACCGTGGCGGAGACGATCCGTGACGAGGTCGGCCAGATGGGGAAGGTCTCACGCTCGGGCGGCCAGCGCTTCCTGGTGGCCCTCGATCATGTGCGCAGCCACGACCAGGCGATCCGCTTCGGGCGGAACCTCAGCGAGTGCATCGACGCCGCCGCCCACGACGCCGAGTTGCCCGCTCCCCAGCCGCGCTTCGCGGTCGCCGTGATGCCTGCCGACGGTCATGACGCGGCCACCCTGGTGGAGCACGCCGGGGCGGCGCTGCGCAGCGCCGAGCCCCCGCTCTCTCGCTCCTGATCCGGTATCCGCGAAGATGCGCCGCGTGTCGCGGCCGCGAATCCTCTACGTCCACTCGCGCAAGGCCAGCTTCGTGGCCATCGACCGCGCGATCCTGGCCGAGCGCTACGAGGTCGAGGACTGGTACCAGCCCGGCCGCCGGCCCGACCTGCCCGGCCTGATCGGCGCCATGCGCCGCGCCGACCTGGTGTTCGGCTGGTTTGCCTCCTGGCACACCTTCTTCCCGGTCACGCTGGCATGGCTCCTGCGCAAGCCGTCGGTGCAGATCGTCGGGGGCTTCGACACGGCGAACATGCCGGACATCGGCTTCGGCTACCAGCAGGGCGGCCTGCGCCGCTGGGCCAGCCGCTGGATCATGAAGCGGTCGGGCCGGCTGGTCACGAACTCGTACTCGTCGCAGCGCGAGATCGAGGCGAACACGCCCATCCCGGCCGAGCGCGTGACCGTTATCCACCACGGTGTGCCGGATCCGTTCGGGCCGCTGGACGAGTCGCGCGACAGGGAGCGCCTTGCGCTGACCGTCGGGCCGATCGACAGCGGGACGCTGGTGCAGAAGGGACACCTGGCCTTCGTACAGGCCGCCCGGCACCTGCCGGACGTGCGCTTCGTGTTCGTCGGGAAGCCGCTCGACGACGCGATCGACCGGCTGCGCGCGGAGGCCGCGGAGAACGTGGAGTTCACCGGCTGGCTGTCCGACGACGAGCTGACCGCCCTCTACGCGCGCGCGTCCGTGTACGTGCAGGCCTCGCGTCACGAGGGCTTCGGCCTGGCGGTCGCTGAGGCCATGCTGGCCGGCTGCGTTCCCGTGGTCATGGACGTGACGGCCATGCCCGAGGTGGTCGATGGCGCCGGTGTGCTGATCGCATCGCAGGACCCGCAGGCGGTCGCGGCAGGCGTGAGCGAAGCGCTGGCGCGCGGTCCCGAGGCACACGGGAAAGCACGGCGGCGGATCCTCGATGAGTTCCCGATCGAGATGCGCCGCGAGGCCATCCTGGCGGTGACCGCCGAGGCCCTGGCGGCGCGCTCGCTCCCGTCGTGACCGTCGATATGGTCCCGCGCACGGGATGAGCGAACCGACCCAGAACGCCCAGCCGGACACTCCTCCCTCCCGCCCTGGAGCGCGTGAACGGGGTCGCATGCGGCGCCGCCTGCGCGAGCAGCGGCGTGTCCGTGAGGCTCTGCTTCTGGACCTGGGAGCGCTCGTGTTCGAGTTGCACCGGCACGGCCGGCGCGAGCCCGAGCTGCTCCAGGCGAAGGCATCAGAGGTCAGCCAGGTGGACGCCGAGGTCCGTGGGCTCACGGAGGCCTTGGACGCCGATCTGGGCGTGGTCGAGCTGGTTGCGGCCGGCATCGCGGGGACATGCCAGAGCTGTGGCGGCCTGCTGTCGGTGGACGCCCGCTTCTGTCCCGTGTGCGGGACCGCGGCCAAGCCGGGCCTCGCGGCAACCCCCGCGGCACAAGCGCCGCAGCTGCCGATGGAGGAGCCCACCGAGGAACACGAGTGGCGCGACGATGAGCCCGAGCTGGCCGAGGAGGTCGAGCCCGAGGCGGCGGCCGAGCCGGAACCGGAACCCGAGCCAGAGCCCGAGCCAGAGCCAGAGCCCGAACCAGAGCCAGAGCCAGAGCCAGAGCCAGAGCCCGAGCCCGAACCGGAACCAGAGCCAGAGCCCGAGCCCGAGCCCGAACCAGAACCAGAGCCCGAACCCGAACCCGAGCCAGAACCAGAGCCCGAACCCGAACCCGAGCCGGAACAGGAACCAGAGCCGGAACCAGAGCCCGAGCCGACGACCGCCCAGGCCGAGCCCGCCCTGCCGGCGGCGCCGTGGCTCAGGGCGGAGCCCTCCGCCGGCGAGCCGCCGCCGCAGCCCGTCAAGGTCAAGCGCAAGATGAGCCGTCTCGAGCGCACGCTGCGCGGCAGACCCAAGGACGAGTCCTGAACGGCCCGGGCCCCGAGGCGCATTGCCCCAGCTGCGGCGCCGCGGCCGAGCGCGGCCAGCTGATGTGCCTGGAGTGCGGCGCGCGGATCGCCCTGGTCTACCGCCGGCCCCCGAGCTGGAAGGTGCCCGCGGCCATCGCCGGCATCGTCGTGCTGCTGCTGGGCGCCGGGGCGGTGCTTGCCGTGGCGGCGCTCAGCAACGAAGCCGACCGCGAGGTGGCCGCCGCGCCGCCGCGCCCGCGGGAGGTGCCCGTCAAGTCCACGACGGATACGACGAAGCAAGCGCCGAAGTCCGCGCAGAGCGAGCCGGCGATTGGTCAAGCGCGGTGCGCTGTACGCGTGGCCCCGAACGCTCGAGGGCTTCACGGTGGTGATCAACTCGACCGAGGACCGCCGCAGCGCCACCACGTTCGCCCGCTCGGCGGCCAAGGGGCAGCCGGCCAAGCTCGGCGTCCTCCGCGCGGCCGACTTCAAGACGCTGCCCAGGGGCTTCTTCGTCGTGTTCGCGGGCCACTACGACTCACGCGCACAGGCAGATCGGGCCACCACCAGGCTGGGCGGCAAGTACCCGGGCGCCTTCACCCAGAGCGTGCAGCGCTAGGCGGCGTCAGACCCGTAGCGAGGGCCAGTGGCGGGCGATCCGCTCGGCCGCGGCGCTGACCAGCGAGCCCGGCTCGACCGAGCGGGGCACGCCGCCGTGCTCGAGCGCCTCCATCGTGACCGCGGCCGACTCGGCCAGCGCGTCCACGTTGTAGCCGCCCTCCAGCACCGCTCCGGCCGGCACACCGAGCTCGTCGGCCAGCGTGGCCACGTGCAGCGCCAGCTGGCGGAAACCGTCGGTGCCCAGCAGGCACTCGGCCAGCGGGTCGTCGCGGTGGGCGTCGAAGCCCGCGGACACCAGGATCAGGTCGGGTGCGAACGCGCGCGCCGCGGGCACCACCACGTGCTCGACCAGCCCCAGCCACTCGGCCTCTCCCGACCCGGCCGGCACCGGCAGGTTGATCGTGTAGCCCTCCCCCGCTCCCGAGCCCACGTCGCCGAGCGCACCGGTCCCCGGATAGAACGGCCACTGGTGCAGGCTCGCGAACAGCACATCGGGCCGCGAATGGAAGGCGGCGTGGGTGCCGTTGCCGTGGTGTACGTCCCAGTCGAGGATGAACACGCGCTCGACGCCCTCCCGCTTGAGCGCGTGCTCGGCCGCAACGGCGACGTTGGCGAACAGGCAGAAGCCCATCGCCCGCTCCGGCTCGGCGTGGTGGCCGGGTGGACGCAGTCCGCAGAACCCCGTCGGCGCGGTGCCGTCCAGCAAGGCGTCAGCCAGTGCGCATGCCGCTCCGGCCGCGCGCAGGCCCGCCTCCCACGACGCCGGGACCACCGGGGTGTCGGCGTCGAAGGCGCGGCCGTCCCGGCAGTGCTCCCGGACCGAGTCGAGGTAGGAGCGGGGATGAACCGCCAGGAGCTGCTCCTCGGTGGCCCGCGGCGCCTCCTGGACCTCCCAGCCCAGCCAGTCACGGCGCTCGAGTAGCTCCTCGAGCGCGCGGATGCGCTCGGGCCGCTCGGGATGCGGGCCGGTGTCGTGGTCCATGCTCGCGGCGTGGCGCAGGTAGAGCGGGGAGCCGATGGCTCTACGGTATCCGGGCTCCAGTGAACGCCGAGGCCCCCACCCAGCTCGCGGCCGACGTGATCGTCGTAGGCGCGGGCGCGGCCGGGCTGTTCTGCGCGCTGGTGGCCGCCGAGGCCGGCGCCTTCGTGGCGCTTGTATCGCGCACGCCGCTGGCGGGCTCGGCCAGCTACTGGGCCCAGGGCGGCATCGCCGCCGCGCTCGCGGTCGACGACAGCGCCGAGCGACACGCCCAGGACACCCTGGCGGCCGGTCGCGGCGTGTCCCGCCGGAGCGCGGTCGACGTCCTGTGTCGCGACTCGCCCGATCGCGTCCGCGACCTCGAGCAGATGGGCGTGCGCTTCGATGCCGACCGCCACGGGGCGCTGGCGCTGGGGCTCGAGGGCGGACACTCCGCGCGGCGGATCGTGCACGCGGGCGGATCTGCCACCGGGCAGGCGCATCACCCGTCAGCTCTCGGCTTTGGCCGCCGGCCATGAGCGGGTGCGCGTGATGGAGAACGCCACCGCCACCGCCCTTCTGATGCACGATGGCGGCTGCGCGGGCGTGGCCGCCCGCAGCGACGCCGGCCCGCTGACGATCACCGCGCGCGGCACCGTGCTGGCCACCGGCGGGTCGGCTGCGCTATGGGCGCGGTCGACCAACCCCGCCGGGTCGGTCGGTGTCGGGCTGGCGCTGGCACACGCGGCGGGCGCGCGGCTGGCGGACCTGGAGTTCATGCAGTTCCATCCGACCGCCCTGGTCAGCGAAGGTCCGCGCGACGGCTTCCTGATCACCGAAGCGGTGCGCGGCGAGGGGGCGCTGCTGGTGGACGCCGCCGGGGAGCGGTTCGTGGACGAGCTGGCGCCGCGCGACCACGTGGCGCTGGCCATCGAGGAGCGCCTGCGCCGGCAGGGCACCAGCTCGGTGGGCCTCGACCTGCGCGCGGTGGACCTGGCCCGGTTTCCCAACATCGCGGAGGCGCTGGCCGCCGAGGGAATCGACCCGTCCCGGGAGCCGGTGCCGGTGGCCCCGGCCTCGCACTACACGATGGGTGGCGTGGCCACCGACCTGGACGGCCGGGCCTCGCTGCCCGGCCTGCTGGCCGTCGGCGAGTGCGCCTGCACCGGCCTCCACGGCGCCAACCGGCTGGCCTCGAACTCGCTGGCCGAGTGCTTCGTGCTCGGCCGCCGCGCCGCGCTTGCGGCGCTGGACGCCGAGGCCCGCCCGCACCCGGAGGAGACCGCGACGCCCGCCGAGCTTCCCGCGCCCCCCTCCGACGCCACCCGCGCCGCGCTCTGGCTGCACGCCGGGCTGCGACGCAGCCCCGAGGGCCTGCGCGAGCTGGCAGGCGACCCGTTCCCGCTGGCCCGGCTGATCGCCGCCGCAGCGCTGGCGCGCGAGGAGAGCCGCGGGGCGCACCAGCGCCTGGACTGCACGCAGACCGACCCCGGGATGGACGACCGTCACGTGATCCTGGGCCCGGACGAGTGGGTCGAGGTCGAGGCCTGGGACTAGAGCGTGCGTAGCATTGCCGCGGTGACGGCGACGGGCATACCTGAGCTGTTCCGGGAGGCCATGTCCCACATGGCCTCCGGAGTAGCCGTGATCACGGCCCGCCGCGACGACGGCGAGCCCTGCGGCCTGGCCGCGACGGCGGTGACGTCCTACAGCGCCGCCCCGCCCTCCCTGCTCGTCTCGGTCGGCCACGTCTCCCGCTGCCACGCGCACCTCGAGCTGTGCGAACACTTCGGCGTGCACATCCTGGGCGCCGACCAGGAGCCGCTGGCGCGCACGTTCGCCGCCACCGCCGAGGACAAGTTCGGCGCCGTGGACTGGCATTGGGACCACGACGTGCCCGAGCTCGAGGACCCGCTGGCGTATCTGCGCTGCCGGCGAGCCGAGAACTTCGCCCGCTACGACCACACCGTGCTGGTCGGCGACATCGTCGGCGGCCGCGTCGGCGAGGGCGAGCCGCTGCTGTACGCGCGGCGGCGCATGGACTGGGCCCTGCAGCCCGGTGGTGGCCCGCTCTAGGCGCCCGACCGCGCCAACAAGTGACGATCCGCACGGATTAATGCAGTTTTAACGTGGTTTGAGTTCTGATAGTTGCCCGATCTGGGTATAGGGATGCGGCAATCGGGGTGGCCGCGGGAGGTCACCCAGAGGAGGATGCATGTACCAGTTCAGTCGCGCGATATATCGCGAGCTTGTCGATGAGGTAGGGCCAGGGAACGAGAGCGTCCGCTGCGCCGCACGCCAGCGCTTGCTGGCCGAGTGCGAGGCCGCCATGGAGCGCCTGGCCACCGACCGCCACTACTTCGCTCGCCCGGTGCGGACCCTGTTCAACGACGTCCGCTGCCTGTTTCCGATGGGCAGCCAGATGCGCGTGTACCGCGTCATCGAGTACCAGGTGACCAGGGCAGCCGAGCACGTGGACAGCCAGGCCCGCGAGGGAGTGACCTTCGACGGCAGCCCGCTGTGCTGCCACGCCACGACCCGCAAGGGCACCTCGTGCCAGCGCGTGCCGTTGCCGGGGAGCAAGTACTGCCCGTCGCACAAGCATCTGGATGAGCTCGGCGTAGTAGCGGCATAGCCCGGCCCGGCTGCGGCGGCTGCCGCTTGAGTAGCGTCGCGGGCCATGATCGTTCTCGGCGTCGACGTCGGCGGCACCTTCACCGACGCGGTGCTGCTGACCGGCGACGGGGTCGTGACCGGCAAGGCGCCGTCGACGCCCGCTGACCAGTCGGAGGGCGTGATGGCCGCGGTGGGCCAGGCCCTCGATGCCGCGGGCTTGGCCGCAGCCGACGTCGAGCGACTGGTGCACGGCATGACCGTGGGCACCAACGCGCTGCTCGAGGGCACCACGGCGCGCACGGCGCTGGTGGCCACCGAGGGCTTTACCGACCTGGAGGAGCTGGGCCGCCAGGCACGGCCGCAGCTCTACCGGCTGTGCGCCGCGAACCCCGAGCCGATCGTGGCGCGCGCGCTGCGGGTGGCCGCACCCGAGCGCTGCGGGCCGGATGGGGTGCTCACGCCGCTGGACCAGGACCTGCTGCGCGAGCGGCTGGCCGAGCTGGAGGGCCAGGACATCGAGGCGGTGGCCGTGTCGCTGCTCTGGGGCTTTCGCCATCCCGAGCACGAGCGACAGGCGGCCGAGCTGGTGGCTGCGGCGCTGCCGGACGCCCACGTGTCGACCTCGCACGGCACGGCGGCGGTGTTCCGCGAGTACGAGCGCCTGGCCACGACGACGGTGGACGCCGCGGTGTCCCCGCTGCTGCGCCGCTACCTGCGCCGGCTGACCCAGCGCACGGGCCGGGCCGGCCTGCCCGAACCGGAGATCATGCTGTCCAGCGGCGGCGTGGCCGACGCGGCCACCGCGGCGGCCCACGGCTCGTGGACCGTCCTGTCGGGACCGGCCGGGGGAGCGGTGGCCGCGGCGCGGGCGGCCGCCGCCGCCGGCTCGCCTGAGGCGGTCGGGCTGGACATGGGCGGCACCTCCTGCGACGTATCCCTGGTGCTGGACGGGCGCGTGGCGGTGACCGGCGGCCGCGAGGTCGGCGGGCGGGCGCTGGCCCTGCCGATGATCGACGTGCACACCGTGGGCGCGGGCGGCGGCAGCATCGCCTGGCGCGACGCCGGCGGCGCGCTGCGTGTCGGGCCGCGGTCGGCCGGGGCCGACCCGGGACCGGCGTGTTACGGGCGCGGCGGCACCGAGCCCACCGTCACCGACGCCAACCTGGCGCTTGGCTACCTGGATCCGGAGGCGCCGCTGGCCGGCGGCGTGCGCCTGGACCGCGACGCCAGCCAGCGCGCGCTTGGCGCCCTGGCGGGTGAGCTGGACCTGTCACCGGAGGCGCTTGCGGCGGGAATCGCGCGCGTGGCGGCCACCGAGATGGCCCAGGCGGCGCGCGTGGTCACGGTCGAGCGCGGCGTGGACCCGCGCGAGCTGGCGCTGGTCAGCTTCGGCGGCGCCGGTGGCCTGCACGCAGCCGGCATCGCGGCCGAGCTGGGCATGTCCACGATCATCGCCCCGGTGGTCGGCGGCGTGCTGTCGGCTCTGGGCCTGGCCGTGTCCGAGCGCCGGCGTGACCTGGTCGAGAGCGTGCTGCTCTCGGGCGAGGCGCTGACCGCCGACGCTGTCGCGGAGGTGGTCGCCCGGCTGGCCGACCGCGGCCGCCGGGAGCTGGACGCACCCGAGGCCGAGGTGCGGCCCACCTACGAGCTGCGTTACGGCGGCCAGGCCTTCGAGCTGCCGATCGAGGCGGGTACCCAGCCGACCGTGGAGGATCTGCGCCAGGGCTTCGACGCCGCGCACGAGGAACGCTACGGCTACCGCGACCCGGACGCGCGGCTGGAGCTGGTGACGGTGCGGGTGGCGGTGGCGCTGCCGGGGTCGCAGCTGGAGCCGGCCGTCGCCGGCGAAGCCGAGCGGCGCGGCACCCGCCGCGCGCGCTTCGGCGACGACGTGCTGGACGCCGCGGTGCTGGGCCCCGGGACCGCCGAGCTGGAGGGACCGGCCGTGTTCGAGCTGCCGGGCTCGACGCTGGTCGTGCCGCCCGGCTGGTCCGCCAGCGCGGACGGCGAGGCGGTCGTCGTGCGCAGGAAGGACGACCGGTGAGCCTGGACGCGATCGAGCTGCAGGTGATGCTGGGCGCCCTTCGCGCCGCGTGCGACGAGATGGGGGTGGTGCTGGTGCGCTCGGCGCATTCGGCGAACATCAAGGAGCGCCGTGACGCCTCGACAGCGCTGTTCGACGCCCGCGGGCGGATGGTCATGCAGGCCGAGCACATACCCGTGCACCTGGGCGCGATGCCCAGCGCGGTGGCCGCGGTCCTGGACCGAGACCACGCGCCCGGCGACGCGTGGGTCCTGAACGACCCGTTTGCCGGCGGCACCCACCTGCCCGACATCACCGTCGTCTCGCCTGTCTTCGACGGCGATGACCTGCTCGGCTTCGCCGCCAGCCGCGCGCACCACGCCGATGTGGGCGCCCCCGAGCCCGGCAGCATGCCGGCCGACTCGCGCACGCTGGCAGACGAGGGCGTGGTCATCGCCCCCACCCGGCTGGCCCGCGACGGCGAGCTGGACCGGGCGCTGCTGGCGGACCTGACCTCGCGCATGCGCAACCCGGGCCAGCGCGAAGCCGACCTGCGCGCCCAGCTGGCCGCCAACCGCGCGGGCGCCGCCCGCCTGCAGGCGCTGACCCGACGCATGGGGTCGGACACGGTGGTCGCCGCCATGGACCAGACCCAGGACTACGCCGAGCGACGCACCCGCGCGCGGATCGCCGAGCTCGAGGACGGCGACCGCCACGCTGCCGACGTGCTCGAGGCCCGCGAAGGCGACCTCGAGCTGTGCGTGACGCGCCGCCGTGCACGGCGACGAGATGGTGCTGGACTTCAGCGGCTCGGCCGGTCAGCACGAGGGCAACCTGAACTGCCCGCTGGCCGTGACATTGTCGGCCTGCTACTTCGCGCTGCGCGTGCTCACCGACCCCGACGTGCCGCCGTGCGCGGGCGCCTACCGGCCGCTGCAGGTGATCGCCCCCGAGGGCTGCCTGCTCAACGCCACCGCTCCCGCCGCCGTGGCCGGCGGCAACGTGGAGACCTCGTCGCGGGTGGCCGACCTGGTGCTGGCGGCCTTCGGCCACGCGCTGGGGCAGGGCACCATGAACAACTTCACGCTGGGCAACGACGCCTTCACCTACTACGAGACCCTCGGTGGCGGCCAGGGCGCGTGCGAAGACGCCGACGGGCCGAGCGCCGTACACGTGGCCATGTCCAACACGCTGAACACCCCGATCGAGGCGCTGGAGCTGGAGTTCCCGCTGCGGGCGGTCGAGTACTCGATCCGGCGCGGTTCGGGCGGCGGCGGCCACCACCGCGGCGGCGACGGCGTGGTGCGCGAGCTGGAGGCGCTCGAGCCGATGCGCTATTCGCTGATAACCGAACGCCGGCGCCACGCACCCACCGGCGCCGACGGCGGCCGCCCGGGCGAGCGAGGGCGCAACAGCGTGAACGGCCGGGAGCTGGCGGCCAAGGCATCAGGCAGCCTGGACACTGGAGACCGGCTCCGAATCGAGACCCCTGGAGGTGGCGGACGTGGCGAGCGGTGAACAGCAGCAGCAGAGGACGGCGTTCCTGGGCCTGGGCATCATGGGCGCGCCGATGGCGGCCAACCTGGCGCGCGGTGGCATCGAGGTCGTGGCCTGGAATCGCACCGCCGCGAAGGCGGAGGCGCTGGCCGCCGAGTTCGACAACGTCACCACGGCCGGCTCGCCGGCCGAGGCCGCCGCGGCAGCCGGGACGGTGATCACGATGGTCCCGGATTCACCCCAGGTCGAGGAGCTGCTGCTGGGCCGCGACGGCGCGGCCGAAGGCCTCCAGGAGGGCGCGCTTGCCATCGACATGTCCACGATCTCGCCGTCCGTCGAGCCGCGACCTCGGCCAGCGGCTCGGTCAGCGCGGCGTCGCCTTCCTGGACGCGCCCGTGACCGGATCGCGGCCGAAGGCCGAGGACGGCACGCTGACGATCATGGTCGGCGGTCCCGAGGGCGCTTTCGAGCGCGCACGGCCGCTGTTCGAGGCCATGGGCCAGCTGGTGCTGCACATGGGGCCCCAAGGCCACGGCTCGATGGTCAAGCTGATCAACAACACGCTGGCCGCCGTGAACGCCGCCGCGCTGGCCGAGGGCATCAGCGTGGCCCGTCAGGCGGGCCTGGACACCGCCAAGGCCATGGAGGTGGTGGCCGCCGGGTCCGGAAACTCGACGATGGCCGCGATCAAGTCCGGACCCATGATCGACGCCGAATACGAGCCACTGTTCAAGCTCGAGCACATGCTCAAGGACGTGCGCTATTTCCTGGCCGAGAGCAGGGAAATGGGGGTCTCGGCCGAGGTGGCCGACACGGCCGCGGGCCTGTACGCCGCGGCGGCCGAAAAGGGCTACGAACAGAGCGATTTCGCGGCTGTGATCGAGGCGATTGTCACGAAATCCAGCTTGAAATAGGTATTGCACTTGTGCATAGTGCATGGCCCCGTGCCGTCCCAGCACTGAGCCAAGCTTCCTGGGCGCGGGTGGAGGTTTTTCTTTCTATGCCAGATGCTTTCAAGGAATGGGCCGTGACCGTGCGCGCCCTCGCAGAAGGTGAGCAACTGCTCACGCTCCGCAAGGGCGGGATCCGCGAGGACAACAAGCACTTCGAGATCGAGCACGACCGCTTCTTCCTGTATCCGACGTTCGACCACCAGCAGAACGACCTGGTGCGCGATTCCCATCTCCCGGAGCTCGGCCGTGCCCTCGAGGAGGGCGTGTGGCCGGACGCCGAGCCGCCCGCCGAGGCGCTGCTCCAGGATGGCGGCATCACCCAGCCCGACCGCGTCCGAATCCGTGCGTGGGCCGAGGTGGCCGCCAGCTACCTGATCACGGATCCGCGCGCGGTCGACGCCCTGTCGCCCTACTACATCTGGACCACGGACTACGCGGAGAAGCGGCTGCAGTGGAAGCGGCGCCATCCGATGCACGTGATCCTCCTGCGCACCTACCGCATCCCGCGCCCGGTCACGATCAAGGTCCGGCCCGAGTACCAGGGTTGTCGCTCCTGGATCGAGCTGCACCGCGACCTCCCGTTCGAGGGCACCCCGGTGCTCTCCGACGACGAGTTCGAGCGCGCCGCCGCGGAGATCGAGGCCATCGCCTCGGACGCCGTACCGGTCCTGGCGTAGCCGGCGCGCCCACACGCACGCCGGTGTAGGTTGGTCCCCGCTCGTGGCGGGGGCCCGACAACATCTGCTGTGCATCGGCGCGCTTGCGCTTGCGCTGCTGTGCGCGCCGACCGCCGCCCACGCCAAGATCCTCCAAGCCGAATCCGTCCTGCCCCCAGGGCAGAGCGGCTACGTGTCGGTCCCCGGCGTCGCGTCGGGAACCGGCTCGCCGCACCTGGACGACCAGCGCTCCCTGTTCACCTCGTTCGGATTCAAGAGCGCCCTGTTCGACCAGGGCGGGGACACCGAGCTGCCCACGGCCGGCGTCAAGATCGTGCGCGACCGCTTCGGCGTGCCCGCGATCACCGCCACCACGGACACCGGCGGCTGGTGGGGCGCGGGCTACGCGGTGGCGCAGGACCGCCTGTTCCAGCTGGAGCTGTTCCGGCGTGCCACCAGCGGGCGCCTGGCCGAGATCCTGGGCGACGGCTATCTGGACGACGACCTGATCGCGCGGCGCGACTACTACACCGACGCCGAGCTGGACGCGATGCTGGCGCGGATCCCGCCACAGCTACGCCAGCGCGCCGAGGCCTACCGCGACGGCATCAACGCCTGGTCGGAGAAGGTGCGTGCCAACCCCACCCTGCTACCCGGCGAGTTCGCCGCCCTGGGCGCAACCCCGCCGACCTGGACCCTGCGCGATACCGCCCGTGTCGGCGTGTTCCTGGCCCGCACCGTGCCGTCCAGCGACGGCCGCGAGATCGAGAACGCCCGCGCGCTGCGTGAGCTCGGCCCCAAGGGCTTCGACAAGCTGCTGCCGCTCAGGACCAAGGGCGCGGTGTCCACCGTGCCCGCCTCCAGCGGCCGCTTCCCTTCGCAGCCGGGACGCACCCGCAAGCAGGAGAAGTCCGCCTTCAAGCGCTCGCAGCGGTGGCTGAAGGGGGTTGCGCTGCCGGCGCCGCCTGCGGCGGCCGCATCAGCCTCAGCACCAGCTACCGCCCGTTCTGCCGTGATTCCGCACGGCGGGTCGTACATGTGGGCTATCGGGCGGCCCGCGAGGAAGGCCCGTCGGTGCCGGACCGTGCGGCGCAAGGGGCATCGGGCGCGGCGACGCTGCCGTACGACGTATCGCCGTCCCCGGGGTCGCGGCAACGCGTACCTGTTCAACGGCCCCCAGCTGGGCTTCTCGGTGCCCGAGCTGTTCGTGGAGTTCGAGCTGCACTCGCCCACGCAGAACATTCGCGGGGTCAGCGCGGCCGGGGTGCCGGTCATGGGCATCGGCCACAACGGGCACCTGGCCTGGGGCTTCACCTCCGGCCTCTCGGACGAGGACGACCTGTACGCAGAGTCGCTGACCGGCGCCGAGGCCTACCGCTACAAGGGGGCGTCGCGGCCGATGGACTGCCGCGATGAGCGGTTCGACTACCGGGCGCCCGCCACCGACCTGCCCGACCTGATCGCCACGCCCGGCCGCGCGGTGGGCTCGCGGACCGAGCGCATCTGCCGCACCGTGCACGGCCCCGTCCAGGAGCGCGCCGGCAATGCCGCGTACGCGCGTCGCTACGCCATCTGGGGCCGCGAGCTGGAGACCCTCGTGGGGCTGAGCGCTCTGAACGATGCCCGCACCGTCCGTCAGGCCGATGCGGCCCTGCAGGGCGTGACGTGGAACGAGAACGTGATGGCGGCCGACGAGAACGGCGACATCGGCTTCTGGCACCCCGGCCTGCACCCGCTGCGGCCGACGGGATACGACGAGCGCCTGCCCTACCCCGGGACCGGTGCGGCGGAGTGGCGCGGGCTGCTGGACCGGCGCAAGACGCCGCACGTGATCAACCCGCGCCAGGGCTACCTGTTCAACTGGAACAACATCCCCTCCGAGGGCTGGACGGCGGGCGACTCCGAGGCCACCGAGCGGCTGGCCGGGCCCTTCCACCGCTCGCGCCTGTTGAAGTTGCTGGTCCGCCGCGTGGCCCGCAAGCCCAGCTACGCGGCGTCGCGCGCCATCGACCGCACCAGCGGGACCACCGCGCAGCAGCGGCCGTTCTTCGGCAGGCGGCTGAAGGCTGCCCGCAAGGGCGCGGGCGGCGGCGCGGCGGCGGTCCTGGACACGCTGCTTGGCTGGGACGGCAACTACGCCCGCACCGACTCGCGCGGGACCGTGCCCGCGGGCGTGGCCACCTGGGAGGAGTTCAAGCAGCGGGCGGGCGCGATCGCGCTGTTCGCGCTGACCAAGCGGGCGCCCGGTCCGGGAACCGTGTCGCTGGCCGGCAGGCCCGGCAGCTCGCACGAGTTCGACATCTCCAACGGCGAGGCCTACGCGCTCCGGACGCTCTCCCCCGCCGCCCTGCGCCTGGCCGCCGAGCGCACCGCCGCCGAGCTGACCCGCCGCTTTGGCGCCAGCACGCCTTCCAGCTGGCGGGAGCCGAGGCGGATGTACAAGGTCACCGCCCAGGGCGCCGGCGACACCGGCGACCTGCCGTTCTTCGATCGCGGCACGTGGCAGCAGTCGGTGGGCCTCGGTCCCTGACACCATCCCGGCCCGATGCCCTGGGTCGAGACCGAGAGCCTGTCCTTCCTAGCACGCCATGAGTCCACCCAGACGGCTTCGGTGGAGCGGCTGCTGGACGACCTCGAGCGGTTCCGCGCCGAGCTGGAGACCCGCTACGAGCACGTGCCTGGCGAGGTCACGGTGGTGGTGCACCCGCGACCGCTGATGCTGGCGCTGGCGCACCCGTGGCTGCCGGCCGCGCGCATGGTCTCGGCGCCGGCGGGCCGGCGCTACTTCGCCGGCTCGTACGGCCGCCGCGAGATCCACGTGCTGGCCCCGGCCGCGCTCGAGGCTCGCGCCTCCGGCGTTCCCGGCTCACGCGAGGCCATGCTGCTCTCGCCACGGCACGAGTACGCCCACCTGGTGGTGGGCGCCAACAACGCCGCGCTGCCTCCACCCTTCACACCCGGGACCTTCCGCCGCTACGTACGGATGGCCTGGGTCAGCGAGGGCGCCGCCACCTACCTGTCCGGTCAGGTGCCACATATGCGGGCGGCAGTGGCGCGGCGCATGCGCGAGGGTGGGCGTCCCGCCTTCCCGCCGAGCGCGCGCGACGCCCTGGTGCTCGGCGGCACCGTGTTCGACTTCCTTGCCCGTCAGGCGGGCGACGCGACCGCCGACCAGCTGGCGCTGAGCCGCAGCCCCGAGGCCGCGACGGCCGCTCTGGAGCGCGCGCTCGAGCATCCGCTTGCGTCGACCGCGCGGGCCTGGTCGGACTACCTGGCCGGCTTCGTGGCCGGCTGACCGCCCTCGTCCAGCACCTGCAGCAGCGCGGCCACCACGCGCTCGTCGAACTGGGTTCCGGCACCGGCCAGCAGCTCGGACCGCGCTTGGCTGGGCGACATGGCCGCGCGGTAGGGGCGATCCGAGGTCATGGCGTCGTAGGCATCGCAGGCCAGCACGATCCGCGAGCCCAGCGGAATCCGCTCGCCCGCCAGCCCGTCGGGGTAGCCGCCGCCGTCCCAGCGCTCGTGCTCGTGGCGGATCAGGGGAAGCACCTCGGACAGGAAGTCCACCGACGACAGGATCTGCTCGCCGACCACGGTGTGCCCCTCGATCGCGGTGCGCTCGGCGTTCGTCAGCGGCCCGCGCTTGGCCAGCACCTGGTCGTCCACCGACACCTTGCCGATGTCGTGGAAGATCGCCGCGAAGCGCAGCGTGCGCAGCTCGGGCTCGCTCATGCCCAGCCGCACGCCGACCGCGTGGGCACGGTCGACGACGGCGCGTGAGTGGTCCGCGGTGTAGGAATCCTTGGCCTCCAGCGCGCTGGCCAGCGCCTGGACGGTGCCCACGTAGGCGCTGTCCAGCTGCTGGTAGAGCGTGGCCGAGCGCAGCGCGGCACCCACCTGGTCGGCCACGGTCTGGACCAGCCTCGCATCGTCCTCGTCGAAGGTGCCGGGCCCGGTCTCCTCGATGTTCAGCGCGCCCCAGAGCGAATCGCCCACCCACAGCGGCACCACCAGCTCCGCGCTCACGGCCTCGGTCTCGGGCGTGCCCAGATAGTCCGGCTGGGCGCGGACGTCGTTCTCGATCACGGGCTGGCGCTCGCGCAGGCAGCGTCCGATCAGGCCGGCATCGCGGGGCTGCAGCCAGCGCTCGCCGTCCATCTGGGTATACGGCGCGCCCCGGCCAGCCACGCTCTCCACGTAGTCGTCCTGACGGATTCGCACGATCGAGCAGAGGTAGTAGCCGAAGGCGCGGTGCAGCTCCTCGACCGCCGCGTCCAGGATCGGCTGGGGCGCGGTCATCCCCGCCAGCCGGGTCCCGAGCGCGTTGGCCAGTGACAGCTGCTGCGTGCGCTTGCGCAGACGCTCGGTCTGCTCGCGGCCGCGGTCCGGCCAGATGGCATCGTCGGCCGGCGGCGCGGGTTCGGGCGTGGGCTCGAGCGCGCGTTCCTCACGATCCTGGCGGCGGCGCTGGACGCGGCCGGGGCGGTAGTCCTCGGGCAGTTCGGTGGTGGTGCTGACCTCCCCCCGGTCGCCCTCGTGCTTGCCATAGAGCAGCGCGCGGTCGGCGTGCTCGATCAGCGTGGTGCTGTTCTCGCCCGCCATCCACTCGGCCACGCCGGCGCTGGCTCCGGTGGCCCCCGGCGCCGCGCTCAGCTCCTCGAGCGACCGGCGCACGCCGTCCAGCGCGCGCCCGGCAACCTCCGACGCCTCCTCCTCGTCGGCATCGATCGTGACCACCGCGAACTCATCGCCGCCGTAGCGCGCGACCAGGTCGTAGGGCCGCACCGCCTGGCGCAGCGCGTGACCCACCCGGCGCAGGACCTCGTCACCGACCAGATGGCCGTGCTCCTCGTTGACCTGCTTGAAGTCGTCCATGTCCACCAGCACCAGCGACAGCCGATGGCCCGTGCGCTCGCAGCGCACGATCTCCTTGCGCAGCGCCTCGTGCATCGCGGCATGGTTCAGGCACCCGGTCAGGCCGTCGGTGCGGGCCGCCAAAACCAGCCCGGCGTGGGCGCTGGCGTTACGGCAGGCGGCGGCCGCCAGCTCGCCGAAAGCCTCCAGGAGCTTGAGCTGGTCGGTGCTCACCACGCGCTCGCTGCGGTAGGCCACCGACAGCACCCCGCGTAGCTCGCCGTCCCAGTGCATCGGCACGGCCAGGGCGCTGCGCACCTCGCGGAACAGCGGCGAGTCCGCCCGCTCGGGAACCCCCTGGTAGTCGTTGGTCAGCAGCGAGCGATCCTGCTCGGCAACCTTGCCGGACAGCCCCGCCCCAGCGTCCATGTGGTAGCCGATGGCCTCCGGCGGCATGCCGAACGTGGCCTCGATCACGATCCCGTCGCTGGCGTTGCCGCGGTAGACCACCGCGCTGTCGCCGTCCAGGATGCTGGCTGCCTCGTGGCAGATCCGCACCAGCACGCGGTTCAGGTCCAGGCTCTCGTTCAGCGACTTGGCGGCCCGGGCCAGCGCGGCCTGCTGGGCGATCTGAACCGCCCGCTCACCTGCCATCCGCAGCTGGGCCAGGGTGGCCGAGGTGGCGGCGGCGAACGCCTGTGCCACCTGCACCTCCTCGTCGGCGAAGGTCCGGCCTTCGGCGTCGGCCAGCACGAGCACGTGGCCGCGGCGGGCCTCGATCTGCATCGGCAGGGCCAGCACGCTGCGCGCCGGGTCGATTGCGCCAAGCGCCGTGTCCAGCCGCAGCGCGTCGTCGCCTCCGGCGAACGCCACGGTGTCGTTCTCGGCCGGGTCGCGCAACATCGCGAACTCCTGCATGCCGATCGTCCCGCGCGGGATCCGCGAAGCGGGGCTCGACGCCAGGATGCGCAGGCGCGATCCGCCCTCGGCGCGTAGCAGCACGACGCGCCGCACGCCGAAGAACTCGCGGGCCTCGCTGACCAGGCGATCGCGTACCTCATCCGGTGCCTGGAGGTCCCCGTCCGGGGACAGCAGGCGGGTAACCGCCAGCATCGCGTCGCGCGCGCTCCCGAGCTGGCGCGACGGCTCGCGCTGCGCGCTGCGCTCGACGTTCGGACCTGTTGCGGTCATTCCCCCTTGAGTATCGGCCACTAGGGAGCCCGCCTACAGGCCCAGCGTCTTGGCGATGATGTTGCGCTGGATCTCCGAGGTGCCGCCGTAGATCGTGGTGACCACCGCGGATCGCAGGTGGCGCTCCATCGGGTACTCGGTCGCGTAGCCGTAGCCACCGCCCATCTGTACCGCCTCCAGCGCCGTCTTCTTGGCCAGCTCGGTGGCCGCCAGCTTGGCCATCGACGCCTCCTGGGGAAGCATCCGCGTGGGATCCTCGTCGGTCAGGCGGGCCACGTGGCGCACCAGCAGCCGCGCCTGCACCAGCTCGGTGGCCAGGTCCGCAAGCCGCGCCTGGAGCACCTGGAAGCTGCCCACCGGGCGACCGAACTGCTTGCGTTCCTTGACGTACTCGAGGGTGTCGTCGAACGCGCGCTGGGCCAGGCCCACAGCTGACGCCGCCAGGATGGTGCGCTCGTAGTTCAGGCCGGCCATCAGCTGGGTCCAGCCGTTGCCCGGGGTGCCCAGCAGGGCGCTCTCGGGCACGCGCACGTCGTCCAGGTGCAGCTCGTTGGTCTCGCGGCCGCCCATCGTGTCGATCGGCGTGATCGTGAAGCCGTCGGCATCGCGCGGCACGAAGATCATCGACAGCCCCTCGTGGCGCTCCGAGCCCTCCTCGGTGCGGCACACGATCAGGGTGTGGCTGGCCCTGTGGGCGTAGGAGCACCACATCTTGGCCCCGGACAGCACCCACTCGCCATCCTCCAGCCGCGCCTTGCATTTCAGCGACGCCACGTCGGAGCCCGAGTCGGGCTCGGACATCGCGATTGCCAGCGTGCCGCCCCGGCTCACGTGAGCCAGGTGCTCGGCCTTCTGCTCGTCGCTCGCGAACCTGTTCAGCGCGCCGACAACGATCAGCGTCACTCCATAGCCGCCGATCGGGATCTGGCCGCGCGCGACCTCCTCCAGGAACAGGCAGGCGTCCAGGAAGCTGCCGCCCGAGCCGCCGTACTGCTCGTCGATCTGGAGGCCGTACCAGCCCAGCTCGGCCATCTTGGCCGCCACCTCGTCGGAGTGGTGGTCGTCCTCTGGCATCTCGAACTTCTCGCGCTCGGCGAAGTCGCGGATGGCGTCCACGAAGTCGCTCTGCTCATCGGTCAGCCCGGAGGCCGAGGGTGCGGTTCCCGCTTCCATGTGACTCCCTTAGACCGTGGCCGCTTCGCGCGGCTTGTGCTTGTTCAGTTCGCGCATCGCGATGACCATCTTGTGCACCTCGTCGGGGCCGTCGGCGATGCGCAGCCAGCGCCCCTGGCGCCACAGGCCGGCCAGCGGCGTGTCGTCGGACATGCCCAGCGCGCCGTGCACCTGCATCGCGCGGTCCAGCACGTCCTGGTGCATCTGGGCCGCAACGACCTTGGTCATCGAGATCTCCTGGCGGGCGGCCCGCTTGCCCTCGGTGTCCATCTTCCAGGCGGCGTGCAGCACCATCCAGCGGGCCGCGTCGATCTCCATCCGCGACTTGGCCACGAAATCCTGGACGAACTGCTTGTCGGCCAGCTTGCCGCCGAACGCCTCGCGCTGGTGCGCGCGCTGGCACATGAGCTCGAATGCGCGTTCGGCGGAGCCGATCGCGCGCATGCAGTGATGGATGCGCCCGGGACCCAGCCGCGCCTGGGCGATGGTGAAGCCGTCGCCACGGGGGCCCAGCAGGTTCCCCTCGGGCACGCGCACGTCCTCGTAGAGCACCTCCCAGTGGCCGGGGCCCTCGTCATGGCCCATCACCGGCACGGGGCGCACGCCGGTGAACCCGGGCGTGTCGATCGGCACCAGGATCATGCTCGCGCGCTTGTGCGGCGCGGCCTCGGGATCGGTGATGACCATCGCGATGGCCACGTCGGCGCCGTTGTATCCCGAGGTGAACCACTTGTGGCCGTTGATGACCCACTCGTCGCCCTCCAGCTCGGCGCGCGCGGCCAGGCCGGTTGGATCCGAGCCGGCGGTCTCGGGCTCGGTCATCGAGAAGCACGAGCGGGTGTGCTCGTTCAGGAGCGGCTCCAGAAAGCGCTGCTTGTGCTCGTCGGTGCCGTACTCGGCCAGGATCTCCATGTTGCCGGTGTCCGGCGCGCCGCAGTTGAAGACCATCGGCGCGAAGTAGGGCGAGCGCCCCATCTCCTCGCAGAGCATCCCGTACTCCCAGTTGGTCAGGCCGGGCCCGTGATCCTCGTCGGGCAGGAACAGGTTCCAAAGGCCTTCGGCCTTGGCCCGCTCACGCAGGTCGACCAGGATGCGGGGGTAGGCGACGCCGGGCCGCACTTCGCTGTCCAGCGCCGCGAGCCCCTCGGCCTCGACCGGCAGGACGTGCTCGTCGATGAAGGAGCGGACCCGCTCCCTCAGTTCTGACACCCGGTCCGACGGAGAGAAATCCATGCTGTGACCCTACAAGCCGGGTTCGCGCGCGACAGTTCGCTCAGACGCTGAACTGGTGCAGCGTCCACGCGGCGAGCGTGGCCGCCCCGCCGCCCAGGACGATGACCGCCGTCAGCTTGAGCGCCTGAGCGCCTGTGGCGCGCCGTGGCTGCGGGCCTTCGCGGGGCGCCAGATCGGCCTGGAGCAGCACCTCCCGGGCCGCCTCGTAGCCGCCCTGGGGCACCATCACGTCGCGCGGGCCGGCGGCCAGGAAGTCGGGCACGTCGAAGCCCGGGCTGCGCTTGAGGATGCTGGGCACCCCCTCCTCCAGGAGCATCCCCTGGATCATCTCGGCCTCGGCCTGGTGGCGGCCCCCGGCCACCCGCACCAGCTCGCCCTCGGTGAAGCGCGGATCGACCTTGCGTGCCCGCTCGTGCGCTGCGCTGACGGGGCCCTGGACCACGTCGGCGCCCATGTAGGTCAGCGGAGTCCCGCACGACTGACAGAAGCGCTGCTCGGGCGAGTGGCGCCGATCGCACGCGGGACAGACCAGCGACGTGGCCTCACCGCTCATGCGACCTCGATCGCCTCCTCGTCGACCTTGCCGTCGGCGATCCGCCACGCGCGCACCTCGGCCTCCTCCCGCGCCAGCGACACGATCAGCCACAGCCAGTGCGGGTACTGCGCAAGGTTGATGTCGGTCTGGGACGGCTCGGCCGGACTGTTGGGATGCGAGTGGTAGACGGCCACCTGGTAGCCGTCGTCGTCCAGCTCGTTGGCCTTGATCAAGGTGGCGCCCGTCAGCTCGAAGCCATATGGCGAGTTGCGCTTGTTCTCGGCGCGCTCGACCTGATCGACCACCCCGTCTCGGCCCCAGAGCAGTCCGCAGCACTCGTTGGGAGCGTCGTCGCGAGCGTGCTGGACCAGCTGGTCCCACTGGTCGCGGTTCATCCTCATACAGCCAGAGTACGCAAGCGCCTCGCTTTGCCGGATGATCCGCGGCGCATGGCCCGGGCGCACCACCTCAGACCGATGACCCCTTCCCAGCCGACCTCGCGGAAGCGCTTCCTGGCCGGTGCGGCGCTGGGGGCCGGGGCGCTTCTGGCGGGATGCGGGGAGGACTCCGGCGGCGGCACCGAGCGTGGAAGCGGCGCACGCGACGTGACCGTCCTCAACGATGCCCTCGATCGCGAGCACGCGTCGGTGGCCCTGTACCAGTCGGGGCTGAGCTTCACGCGCGGGCGCGAGCGAGCCGCGCTCAAGACGCTGCTGGCGCAGGAGCGCGAGCACGTGCGGGGGCTCAGGGAGGCCATCCGCGACCTCGGCGGCGCGCCCCGCAGCGCGCTGGCGCTGAGCGCCTACCGCAAGCGGCTCCGCTTCGACGGCGTGGGCGGTGCGGCGTTCCTGCGCCTGGCCACGCGCGTGGAGGCCGACACGATCGCTGCGTACCTTGAGCTGCTGCCCACCCTGTCCGACGGCCGGCTTCGCCAGACCGCGGCGGCGATCATGGCCGACGAGGCCCAGCACGCGGCGATCCTGACCGGGCTTGCCGACCCCGGCCGGCCGGTGGCACAGGCCCCGTCGGCGTTCGTGGGTATCCGGTGAGCGCCACCCGGCGTGAGCTCGTGCGCATGGGCGCCGCGGTGGCCGCGCTGCCCGCGCTGGGCGCCGCGGCGCCGGCGCGAGCCCAGACCGGCGCCCGCACTGACGCGGAACTGCTGTCTTCGATAGTCAGCATCGAGCAGGCCAGCGCGCTGGCCTACGACAGCGCGGCCGAGCGGCTGGCCGCCGAGCGGCCGCTGGCGCAGGCCCTGGCCGCGTTCGCCGGTCACGAGCGTGAGCACGCCAGGACGCTGGTGCCGGCGCTCGAGGCAGCCGGGGGCAGCGCGCCCGCCGCCCCCGCCGGCGCGGCAGCGGTTTCTGGGCTCGAGCGCGCGCTGGCGCGCGGACGGCGCGCGACGCTGGGCTTCGCGCTGATCCTCGAGGACGCGGCCGTGGCCGCCTACTACGAGTCGCAGGGCAAGCTGCGCGACCGCGAGCTGCTGAGCCGCACGGCCGCGATCATGGGCTGCCAGGCCCAGCACCAGGTCGTGCTGCGCCAGGCGCTGGGGCGCGATCCCACCCCCGACGCGTTCGTGACCGGGCGCCGCCGGTGATCCACCGCGCCTTCCGCGCCGCAGACAACGGAGATGCCAACCGCGCCAAACACGACACCGCTAGCCTGACCGCATGGGATTCGGACCTTCCCCCATGGAGATCGCGGTGATCGCGGTGATCGCGCTCATCGTTCTAGGACCGCAGAAGCTTCCCGAGGCCGCCCGTTCACTGGGCAAGGGCTTCCGGGAGATGCGCGATTCGTTCTCGGGCGCCACCGACAGCAGCGAGAAGCTCGACGATTACGAGGACGACGAGTTCGACGACGAGGATGACGAGGACGAGGACGTCGAAGAGGAGCTCACGCCCGACGTGCCCTCGCAGGACGTCAGCGCCTCAGCCGCCGAGGCGGATCACCAGAACGACGCGGAGGCCAGCGTGCCGTCCGCCTCGAGCTCGTCGACCGAGCGCGAGTAGACGCCGGAGCTCAGGTACTTCCAGCCGTCGTCGCAGACGACGAAGACCACATTGCCCTCGTCCAGCTCGCCGGCCACGCGGGCAGCGATCGACGCGATCGCGCCCGAAGAGACGCCGACGAACAGTCCCTCCTCGTCCAGCAGCCGCTTGGTCCAGACCACCGAGTCGCGGTTGGACACGAAGATCTTGCGGTCCAGCATCTCCAGGTCGATGATCGGCGGGATGAAGCCGTCGTCGAGTGAGCGCAGCCCCTGAACGAGCTCGCCCTGCAGCGGCTCGGCGGCGATCACCTTGGTGTCTGGATCGTGCTCCTTGAGGCGGCGGCCGGTGCCCATCAGCGTGCCGCCCGTGCCCAGGCCGGCCACGAACGCCGTGACCTCGTCCAGCTCCTCCAGGATCTCGACCGCCGTACCGTTGTAGTGGGCGTCGGGGTTGGCCTGGTTGCCGTACTGATAGGGCATGTAGTAGCGCGGATCGGCGGCCGCCATGTCGATGGCCATGGCCACGGCGCCGTTGGAGCCCTGCTCGCCCGGCGAGTAGACGATCTCGGCGCCGTACATCTTCAACAGCTGGGTGCGCTCCTCGGTCACGTTGTCGGGCATGACCACCTTCAGCGGATAGCCCTTGCGCGAGCAGATCATGGCCAGCGAGATGCCGGTGTTGCCCGAGGTGGGCTCGAGGATCGTCTGGCCGGGTGAGATCGCGCCCTTGTCCTCGGCGTCCTCGATCATCGCTCGCGCCACGCGGTCCTTGACGGATCCCGTGGGGTTGTACGACTCCATCTTCGCGTAGATCCGGACGCCAGGCTTGGGGCTCAGGCGCTTGAGCTCGACCAGCGGCGTGTTGCCGATGGCCTGGACGATGTCGCCGTACTTCCCGCCGCACGGACGCGTGTCGAGGCCTGGAGGAACCATCGCTTCAGAAAGTGTAGTGGCGTCGGCCCGGGCCGGCAGCCGGTTTGGCGCATCGGGGGGTGAATCCACCTACTTTCGCGCCTTCACTGCCATATGGGCAGTCAACTCGCGAAGCTGCGTCCGGAAGCCACCATCGCGCGGTTGGCGACGCCGCAGGGCGGGGTGGTCTCGCGGCGCCAGCTCGTCTCCGCCGGGCTCAGCGTCGCCGCGATCGACAAGCGGGTCAACCGCGGTCTGTTGCGGATGGTGCATCGCGGCGTCTACGCGACCGCCCACGCGCGGCTGACGCGAACGGGGCTCTGGCACGCCGCCGTGCTGGCCCAGGGGCCCAGCGCGGCGCTGGGCGGCCGCGACGCAGGCGCGCACTGGAAGCTCCTCCGCGCTCCGACCGGACCGGTTTGCGTGATCGTCCCGGGCCGAGCCGGCCGTTCGCGCCGGCGCGGGATCAGCTTGCACCGCGCCCCGCTTGCGCCGGGCGACGTCTTCGTCCGCGACGGGCTCCGCGTGACCAGCCCGGCGCGGACGCTGGTCGATCTGGCCGCCTGCCTGGGCGACCGCGAGCTCGAGCGCGCGCTGGACGAGGCGCACTACCTCAACCGCGTGTCGCCGCGCACGCTTGCCGAGACAGTGGCCCGCAACCGCCGGCGGCCGGGAGTCGGGGCGCTGCGCGCGCTGCTCGCTGATCACGAGCTGGGCACCACGCGCACGGAGTCCGCACTCGAGGAGCGGTTCCTGCAGGCGATGCGCGCCGCTGGCCTCCCCGATCCCCGCTGCCAGGAGTGGATCGGCCCCTACCGCGTGGACTTCCTCTGGCCCGCGGACCGGGTGATCGCGGAGGTCGACGGCCCGGCCCACCGGCGCCGGCGCCGGCAGGCGGACGATGCGGTCCGCG
Source organism: uncultured Solirubrobacterales bacterium (assembly GCA_963750365.1). Taxonomy (GTDB): domain Bacteria; phylum Actinomycetota; class Thermoleophilia; order Solirubrobacterales; family Thermoleophilaceae; genus JAAYBF01. The sequence goes on along the minus strand of CAVVQE010000002.1, from coordinate 380,764 downwards.
ACCGCTACCTCGAGGACCGCGACTACCGCGTCGTCCGGATCGATGAGGCCGAGGTCGAGGCGCGGCCGGAGGCGGCGGTCCGGCGCGTGCTCAGCGCCCGCCGGCCATCGCCGGCAGGATGACGAGCGTGTCGGAGTCCCCGACGGACGTCTCGAGGCCGTCCAACACCCGTACGTCCTCGTCGTTGAGGTAGATGTTCACGTAGCGGTTCAGCGAGCCGTCCTCGCCGAACAGCTGACCCTTCGTGTCAGGGTGTGCCTCGGCAAGGGCATTCAGCGCCTCGCCGACGCTGGCGCCGCCTACCTGGACTTCCTTCTCGCCCCCGGTGGAGGGACGCAGGACGGGTGGGATCTTCGCCGTGGCCATGGAGGTCGCCGACCCTACTAGCCTGCCGCGGCGCAGAACGCCTCGTAGTCGGGGAAGACGCCCATCTCCTCGTCGGAGATCTCGTCCGGGTCACGCGAGCAGATCGGGCAGTCGGGATCGCGCCGGAGCTTGAGGTTGGTGAACGTGGTGCCCAGCGCCTCGTAGAGCAGCAGGCGCCCGATCAGCGGCTCGCCGGAGCCGGTGACCAGCTTCACGACCTCGATCGCCTGCAACACGCCCATGATCCCGGGCAGCGCGCCGAGCACTCCGTTGGCGCCGCAGGACGGGGCCAGCTCGGCCGGGGGCGGCGTCGGGTACAGGCAGCGGTAGCACGGGCCGTCGTAGGGCGCGAACACCGACAGCTGGCCGTCGAAGCCGAGGATCGAGGCCGAGACGACCGGGATCTTCAGGCGGACGCTGGCATCGTTGAGCAAATAGCGGGTGGGGAAGTTGTCGACCCCGTCGACGATGACGTCGTAGCCCTCGATGATCTCCATGATGTTGGAGGCGTCCAGGCGCGTCTGGTACTTGACCACGTCGATGCCGGGGTTGAGGTCGTGGATCGCCTGCTCGGCGGAGTCGACCTTGGGCGTGCCGATGCCCTCGGTGGTGTGGATGACCTGCCGCTGGAGGTTGGACAGATCGACGACGTCGTCGTCGACGATGCCGATCGTTCCCACCCCGGCCGCGGCCAGGTAGAGGGCGGTGGGGGCGCCGAGGCCGCCGGCGCCGAGCAGGAGCACCTTCGAGTCCAGCAGCTTCATCTGGCCCTCGATGCCGATTTCGGGCACCAGCAGGTGGCGCGAGTAGCGCTCGCGCTGCTCGTCGCTGAGCGATCGCGGGACCTCGACGTCGAAGCCGCGGTCCTTCCACAGCGTGATGCCGCCCGTCATCGAGGACACGTCCTCGTAGCCCAGCTCGTCCTGCAGCGTCTTCGCGGCCAGCGCCGAGCGGTTGCCAGAAGCGCAGTACAGGACCACGTGGTCGCCCGTCTTGGCGGCGTTCTCGATCCGCGACTCCAGGTGCCCGCGCGGCACGTGCTTGGCCCCTGGGATGTGGGACTGCTCGAACTCCTGTTGCTCGCGCACGTCGACCACCACGGTGCCGTTGCGCCGCTCGAGCAGCTCGTGGACCTCCTTGGGGTCCACCTCGGTGATCTGCTCCTTGGCCTTCCTAATCAGCTCTGCGCCGCTGGCCATCAAGTCTCCTAAAGCCGGTCGGGGGATCTTTCGTGCGGTGCGCGTCCGATCGGCGATCGGGCGTCGCTCCTACGCCAATACTTCAGAAAGGATAGCGACCCGCGCCGGGAAATGGACAGCGACCCCAGAACCCAGACGGGGCGCCCGAAGGCGCCCCGTGATGTTCCCAGACCCTGATCCAGAAGGACACCGGGTTCCCGCCCGGCAGAAAGCTTCTGGACAACAGTGTCGTCCATGGCGGTTGCTGCCGATATGGGGTTCAGACCCCATTTTTCATGCGCCCTCTTCCAAAACGACGCCGCGGCGACTCCCTGATCGGCCAGGTCGTGGCCGCCAACGTGGTCCTGGTGACCCTGACCCTGGTCGGGGCCAGCCTGGTGGCCAGCCTGAACCACTCCGGCAGCGACAGCGGCGGCCAGCTGCTGGTGCTCGGCCTCGTGCTGGCGCTGACGTTCTGCGTGAACGTGTGGATGCTCCAGCGCCGCTTCGCCCCCCTTGAGCGCCTGATCGACCGCATCGAGGCGATGGACCCAGCGTCGCCGGCCACGATCCAGCTGGAGGGCGACCCGGTGAAGGAGATCAATCGTCTCGGTCGCTCGTTCAACCAGCTGCTCGAACGCGTGGAGAGTGAGCGGCGGCGCTCGTCGCAGCTGGTGCTGCGCGCCCAGGAGGAGGAGCGCCGGCGTGTGGCGCGGGACCTGCATGACGAGGTCAACCAGGCCCTTACCGCCATCCTGCTCCGCCTCGAGGCGCTGGCCCAGGACGTGCTGCCCGCACGCCGTGACGACGTGGCCCAGCTCAAGAACCTGACCACCCAGGCGATGGACGAGCTGCTGAACCTTGCGCGCCAGTTGCGCCCCACCGCGCTGGACGATCACGGGCTGGTGACCGCCATCGAGGCCCAGGTCAGGGGCTTTGGCGACCGCACCGGCATCGAGACACGCCTGGAGACCGAGGGCGATCCCGCCGTGCTGGACGACGAGCGCCAGACGGTGATCTACCGGATCGCCCAGGAGGCGCTGACCAACGCCGGTCGCCACGCGGGCGCCTCGCGCGTGGAGATCTCGCTTACGACCGCCGGCCAGGGCGCGCACCTGCGCGTGGCCGACGACGGCGCCGGCTTCGATCCCGTGGCCGCCCGCCAGGGCGGACTGGGCCTGGAGGGCATGGCCGAGCGGGCCAAGCTGGTCGGCGGCGAGCTGGACCTCCGATCGGCGCCCGGCGCGGGCACCGAGGTCACGCTGAGGCTGCCGTGATCTCCGTCCTGATCGCCGACGACCACGGCATCGTCCGCTCCGGCCTGTCGATGCTGATCGATCGCCAGTCGGACATGTGCGTGTGCTCGCAGGCCGAGGACGGCATCGAGGCGGTACAGCAGGCATTGACCCAGCGCCCCGACGTCGCCGTGCTCGACGTGTCCATGCCGCGGCTGACGGGCCTGCACGCGGCGCGGCAGATCCGTGCCCAGACGCCGGACGTGCACGTGCTGATGCTCTCGATGCACGATGACGACGCCTACTTCTTCGAGTCGCTGGAGGCCGGCGCCGCCGGCTACGTGTCCAAGCGCGGCGCCGACACCGATCTGATCGGCGCCATCCGGACGGTGGCCGAGGGCCGCACCTTCCTGAACTCACGCACCCAGCAGACCCTGATGCGCCAGTGGCTGGACGACGGGCGCACGGCGCCCGCCGAGGACCTGACGCCACGCGAGCTCGAAGTGGTCAAGCTGATCGCCGAGGCGCACACCAACAAGCAGATCGCCGACGCGCTGAGCCTGTCGGAGAAGACCGTGGAGTCCCACCGCGGCAACGTGCTGGCCAAGCTGGGCATGCGCGACCGGGTCGAGCTGGTGCGCTACGCCATCCGGCGCGGCCTCGTCGAGCCCTAGACGGCTCTGAAGGGCGCGTCGGCCCTCAGCCCGACGTTGCGAGTTCGCGCTCCCCACCGTGCCTGCCGGAGGGCGAGGGCGGCTCGTCGTCGGAGTCCGAACGCTCCTCGGCGTCGATGGCCAGATGCGGCAGGCGCCGCTCGAGCCACGCCGGCATCCACCACATGGCCGGCCCGGCCAGGTGCATCACCGCCGGCAGCAGAAGCAACCGGATGATGAACGCGTCGATGAAGATCGCCGAGGCGAAACCCACGCCCATCATGGCCAGCGCACGCTCGTTGCCGATCGCGAAGGCGCCGAAGACCGCGATCATGATCACCGCCGCGGCGGTCACGACGCGACCGGTCATCGCCAGGCCGTGGCGCACCGCATAGCGCGCGTCATGGGTGTGCGTCCACTCCTCGTGCATGCGTGAGACCAGGAACACCTCATAGTCCATCGACAGCCCGAACACGATCGCGAACACCATGATCGGGAGGAAGGCCTCGATCGGTCCGGTCGATCCCCCGAACAGGCCGGCGCCATGACCGTCCTGGAAGATCAGCGTGACCACGCCGAATGCGCCCATGATCGAAAAAAGGTTGAACACGCCGGCCTTCAACGGGATCAGCAGCGAGCGGAAGACGACCATCAGCAACAGCAGCGACAGGCCGACGACGACGCCGATGAACAGCGGCAGCTTGTCGCGGATCGTCTGCGCGAAGTCGAGGTTGGTGGCCGTCACTCCGCCGATCGACACGCGCGTGCCGGTCTGCCGGGTGATCGGTGGCAGCGTGTCTTTGCGCGCGGTCTTCACGATCTCGTCCGTGCGCTCGTCCTGCGGCGTGGTGGCCGGGTAGGCGATCATCGTGGCTGTGTCGCCGCGCTCGTTCAGCTGAGGCGGCAGGACACGCGCGATCCCGTCCTGGCCGCTCAGCGCGGCGCTGATCTCCTTCAGGGCGGTGCGGTCGCCGTCACGCGGCAGCTCGACCGCCAGCAGCAGCGGCGCGTTGAAGCCGGGGCCGAAGCCCTCCTTCAGCAGGTCGTAGGCGATCCGCGTGGTGTCGTCCTTGGGGTAGGTGCTGGCGTCGCTGGTGGCCAGGCGCATGTGCGTCGCGGGCAGCGCCAGGGCGATCAGCACGACCAGCGCGGCGATCCCCACCGGCAGCGGCCGCCGTGCCACGAAGCGGCTCCAGCGCGCGGCGAAGCCGCGTTCGCGCTCGGCCAGGTCGGCGCCGTTCCCGTTGCCGTTGGCGGGCACCTTGATGCGGCCGCCGATCTTGCTCAGCAGCGCCGGCATCAGCGTCAGCGCGGCGGTCATGGTGAACATCACCGACAGCGCCGCGCCGATCGCGGGCCCGTAGAGGAACGAGATCCCCAGCAGCATCATGCCCAGCAGGGCGATCACCACCACGACGCCGGCGAACAGGACGGCGCGACCGGAGGTGTCGATGGCCACAAGTGTGGCGTCACGCACGTCGCGCCCGGCGCCGCGTTCCAGCCGGAAGCGGTTGAGGATCAGCAGCGCGTAGTCGATGCCCACCCCGATCCCGATCATCGCCGCCAGTTGCGGCGTCCAGTCGACCACGTCGAGCACCTGTGTCCCGACCACGGCCACCAACGACAGGCTGATGATCATCGCGAACAGCGCGTTCAGCAGGGGTAGCCCCATAGCGACGATCCCGAGCGTCAGGAAGAGCACGATCGCCGCGACGATGATGCCGAAGATCTCCCCGGCACCCCCCTGCTCGGCCGTCGACCAGTGGATGATGTCGCCGCCGAGCGCCACCTGGACCCCGGCCTTGCCGTCCAGTTCGAGCGTGTTCTCGGCCATCGTCTTGACCTTCTTGACATCCACGTCGCCGGCGCCCTTGCGGAACTGGATCTGGGCGAACGTGATGCGGCCGTCGCGCGAGACAGGCGCGCCGGGCTTGTACGGGTCGCCGACGCTGAGCACCTCGGACGACTTCTCGATCTCGGCCCGCGCTCGCTCGATCGTCGGCCGGCTGGCGGGTGTCAGGACGCGGCCCTTGTCGACGGCAAAGACCACGTTGGCGGTGTCGCCGGACTGTGCGGGGAAGCGGTCCTTGAGCAGGTCGTACGCCCGTTGCGACTCCGTGCCCGGAAGCTTGAAGCTGTTGACGAACTCACCGGCCACCGTGCCCCACAGACCCACCGCCAACACGAAGGCGGTCAGCCACAGGCCAAGGACGGTCCGGCGCCTGTCATGGCACCAAGCAGCAAGTTCTCGCATGTGGAGAAACTAACCCGCTTTCGCGGGCCCGGTCGATCGGGCTAGCCCCACTTGCGGGCTACGGTTAACCGCACGTCCATCTAGCCTCGGTTGCGTGAACCCCCGCGTGACGATCGCCCTGATGCTGGCCGTCGCCGCCGTGTTCGCCGGTGTCATAGCGGTGGCCTGGCCCAGCGACGACGCCGCGTCGGGCGGACCCGACCGCTTCCAAGGCGCATCGCTGCCCCGCGGCCTGAAGGCTCCCGACTTCACGCTGACCGACCAGGACGGCCGTCGCGTGAGCATGCGCTCGCTTCGCGGCAAGCCCGTCGTGGTGGCCTTCCTGTACTCGACCTGCAAGGACAGTTGCCCTGTACAGGCGCAGCAGATCAAGGGCGCGTTGAACGAGCTCGGCCGCGACGTGCCGGCGCTGGCCGTGTCCGTGGACCCGGCCAACGACAGCGCCCGCAGCGCGGCCGCCTTCAACTCCGAGCAGCGCATGACCGGCCGGCTGACCTGGGTGCTGGGCAGGCGTGCGCAGCTGGCGCCGATCTGGAGGGCCTACGGGGCCACCGGCCAGCGCGAGGACACAGAACACAACGCCCGCTTCGTGCTGGTGGACCCGAAGGGCGTACAGCGCGTCGGCTACCCGTTGGACAAGGTCACTCCCGAGCGGGTCGCACACGACCTGGGCCTTCTGGCCGCAGGCCGATAACCTAGTTGGCCGGTCGGATTCGAAACCCGGCCGCCAAACGATGATGTTTTCCACCAAAGCCGAATACGGCGTGCGCGTGATGGCGCACCTGGCCGGTCGTGCCGACAGCGACGGGCCTGTCTCGCTGCACGTGATCGCCGAGGCCGAGGGGCTGCCGCAGGCCTACCTCGAGCACCTCGCGGCGCGGCTGCGCAAGGCCGAGCTGGTGCAGAGCCACCGCGGAGCGCGTGGGGGCTACACGCTGGCGCGGGCCGCCGCGGACATCACGATGGCCGAGGTGGTGCGAGCGCTCGAGGGCGACATCGCTCCGATCGAGTGCATCACCAGCGACGCCGACGGCGCCCTCAGGTGCGTGCGCGAGGACGACGCATCACATCAGCCGTGCCCGACCAAGCTGCTGTGGACGCGGGTGCAGGGCTCGATCGTCCGCACGCTCAACGACATGACCTTGGCGGACCTGGCGCAGCCCGCGCCGGCCCCCACCCCGAATGAAGCGGAGACCGTGAACGCATGAGCCTGGAGATCAAGAACCTGCACGTCCGTACCGAGGAGCGCGAGATCCTCCACGGCGTCGACCTGAACGTGGCGAAGGGCGAGACGCATGCCCTGATGGGACCCAACGGCTCCGGCAAGTCGACGCTGGCCAACACCGTCATGGGCAACCCCGACCTACGAGGTCACCGAGGGCCAGATCCTGTTCAACGGCGAGGACATCACCGAGGCCGATCCCGGACGAGCGCGCCCGCGCCGGCCTGTTCCTGGCCTTCCAGTACCCGGCCACGATCCCCGGCGTGTCGGTGGCCAACTTCCTGCGCATGGCCGTGAACGCCCGCCGTGAGGAGCCGATGAAGGTCAAGGACTTCGGCAAGTTCATGCGCAAGAACGTGGAGCTGCTGAAGATCGATCCGGAGTTCGTGAGCCGCTACCTGAACGAGGGCTTCTCAGGCGGCGAGAAGAAGCGCGCCGAGATCCTGCAGCTGGCCATGCTGCGCCCGGAGATCGCCGTGCTCGACGAGACCGACTCGGGACTGGACATCGACGCGCTGCGGATCGTCTCCGAGGGCGTGAACAAGCTCCGCGGTCCCGAGATGGGCTCGCTGATCATCACCCACTACACGCGCATCCTGAACTACGTGAAGCCCGACTTCGTGCACATCCTGCTGGACGGACGGATCGTCCGCGAGGGCGGCTCCGAGCTGGCCGACGAGCTGGAGGAGAAGGGCTACGACTTCATCCGCGAGGAAGTGGCGGCGGCCGATGCCTAGCGAGAGGAGCGCGGCGCGAGCGCAGGTCACGCGAGCACCGCATCGAGGCCCTCAGCCTAGCTGGCTCGAGGAGTCCCGCAAAACCGCGCTCGAGGCCTACGAGGCCGAGGAGGTGCCCACCTGGCGCCGCTCGGGCTTCTGGACCACCTCGCTGCGCGGCCTGGACGTCGACGCGCTCGAGGCACGCCACTACGAGCCGCTGGACGACGGCGAAGCGCTGCCGCCAACCGTTGCGGAGGACATCGGCGACTCCGAGCTGGGCGGGCTGATCGTCCAGCGCGGCGCGACCACCATCCGTTCTTGGGTCGACCCCGAGGTGGCCGCCCAGGGCGTGGTGGTCAGTTCGCTCGAGGACGCCGTGGAGAGCCACCCCGATCAGGTGCGGGAGTGGTACGGCAAGCGCCTGGAGCCGTCCGAGGGCAAGTTCACCGCAGCGTCGCTGGCCTTCTGGACCGGCGGCGCGTTCGTCTGGGTGCCCAAGGACGTGAAGGTCGCCAAGCCGATCCAGATCGTCTACCTGATCGACGAGCCCGGCACCGCCCAGTACGCGCAGACGCTCGTCGTGGTCGGTGAGCACTCCGAGGTGTCCATCCGCGAGTACGACCTGGGCACCCCGTTCGAGGGCCAGGCCCTGCACGCCGGCGGCTTCGAGCTGTTCGCCCGCCCGGGCGCGCGCGCCGAGGTGGCCCACTTCCAGGACTGGGGCCCGGCCGAGGTCTACGACATCTCGACCAAGCGGGTCGAGGTCGGCTCGCGACGCGTTCGTCAGCTGGGTGCCGATCCACCTGGGCGGCCGCCTGACCAAGCAGACGCTGGACATCATCACCGCCGAGCCGGGGTCGGACATGCGCCACACGGGCATGTACTTCACCGAGGGCGAGGAGCACCTGGACCTGTTCACCACCGACCGCCACGAGGCCGGGCACACGGCCGGCGACACGGTGTGGAAGGGCGCGCTGACCGGCAGCTCACGCGCGTCCTACGAGGGCCTGATCGAGATCATCGAGAACTGCCAGGAGACCCACACCTACCTGCAGACCCATCAGATGCTCCTCAGCCAGAAGGCCAAGGGCGACGCGATCCCGTCGCTGATCGTGAAGACCGACTCCGTCTCGGCCTCGCACGGCGGCACGGTCGGTGAGCTTGACGAGGAGCAGATCTTCTACATGATGACCCGCGGCATCCCGCGCTCGGAGGCGGTGCGCGTGCTGGTCGAGGGGTACTTCGAGGAGGTCGTACAGCGACTGCACGACGACCAGCTGGAGTCGCTGGTGCGGCGCCGGATCGCGCAGAAGCTGCTGGCCGCCGAGGACCAGGTCAACGAGTTCATCGGGGAGCGGGCCGAGCTGTGAGCCGGCGTCGCCCCCACGCTCGACGTGCGGGCGGACTTCCCGGTGCTCCGGGACGGGCCCGGCGCAGGCGAGCGCGGGCTGGCCTACCTGGACTCGGCCGCGACGTCGCAGAAGCCCGATGCGGTCATCGACGCGATGGCCGACTTCAACCGCGGCGCCTACGGCACGGTGCACCGCAGCGTCTACAAGCTGGCCGAGCGCTCCACCGAGCTGTTCGAGGGCGCGCGCACCGCGCACCGCCGAGCTGGTGGGCTGGGAGCCCGACACCACCATCTTCACCGCCAACGCCACCGCCGCGATCAACCTGGTGGCCTACACGTGGGGGCGCCAGAACGTCGGGCCGGGCGACCAGATCGTGCTGACCCAGATGGAGCACCACTCCAACATCGTGCCGTGGCAGATCCTGGCCGCCGAGAAGGGCGCGAGCCTGCGCTGGCTGCACGTGTCCGAGGACGGCCGGCTGTCGCTGGACGAGCTGGACCAGGTGCTGGCCGAAGGCAACGTGAAGCTGGTGGCCGTCACGCACGTGAGCAACGTGCTGGGCACGATCAACCCGGTTGCCGAGATGGCCGCGCGGGCGCGTGCGGCGGGCGCCGTGTGCCTGGTCGACGGCTCGCAGGCGGTGCCCCAGATGCCCGTCGACCTGCACGAGCTGGGCGCCGACTTCTACGCCTGGACCGCCCACAAGGCGCTCGGCCCGTCCGGCCTGGGCCTGCTGCACGGGCGCCGCGAGCTGCTGGAGGCCATGCCGCCGTTCCTGGGCGGCGGCCACATGATCAGCCAGGTCGGCCTGGAGTCATCGACCTGGGCCGAGCTGCCGGGCAAGTTCGAGGCCGGCACGTCGGCCATCACCGAGGCCGTGGGTCTCGGCGCCGCCGTCGACTACCTGACGGGCATCGGCATGGACGCTGTGCGCGCCCACGAGGCCGAGCTGACCGCGTACGCGCTGGAGCGGCTGCCCGAGATACGAGGGCCTGCGCGTGTTCGGCCCGCCCGACGCCGAGTCGCGCGGCGGCGTGATCTCGTTCGAGCTGGCGGGCATCCACCCGCACGACCTGGCCGAGATCTGCGACCGCGGCGGCGTGTGCATCCGCGCCGGCCACCACTGCGCCCAGCCGCTGATGCGCGAGCTGGGCGTTTCCGCCACCGCCCGGGCCAGCTTCCACGTGTACAGCAACACGGACGACGTGGATCGGCTGCTGGTCTCGCTGAACGAGGCGCGCGAGGTGTTCGCGCTCTAGCCATGGACGCTCTCTACCGCGACTACATCCTCGACCACTACAAGAACCCGCGCAATTTCGGGACGCTCGAGCCCCACGACCTCGAGCACCACGACCACAACCCCCTGTGCGGCGACGAGCTCGGCGTGCACCTGCTGGTGGACGAGGACGGCACGATCACCGATCTGCGCTTCCACGGCCAGGGCTGCGCGATCTCGCAGGCCAGCGCGTCGATCGCCAGCGAGGAGCTGATCGGCATGAAGGCCGACGCAGCGGCGGCGCTGGACGCCGACTGGATCTTCGACCTGCTCGGCATCGACATCTCCCCCACGCGCCGCAAGTGCGCGCTGCTGAGCCTGAAGGTCATACGCGGCGCCGCCACCGGCGACGCGTCCTGGCCGGAGTAGCCGCCTTCAGTCCCCCTATCGGGGGATCAAGCGCTCCGTCCGGGGGGCCGATTATTGCCGCGTGGAGTCGCTACTGGCGCGCATCATCGAAGACGGCCTGATCGAGCCGGCCTACCAGCCCCTGGTCGACCTCTACAGCGGAGATGTCGTGGGTTACGAAGCGTTGGCGCGCGGCCCGGAGGGTGAGCTCCAGCGGCCCGATCGCCTGTTCGCCGCGGCCCGCCGCGAGGGCCGCCTGGCCGAGCTGGACAGCGTCTGTCGCCGCCGGGCCGTGTCCCACGCCTACGCCGCGGGCCTGCGTACGCCTTCGACGCTGTTCGTGAACGTGGAACCCGCAGTGATCGGAGTAGGCGACTATCGCGACATCGACGACCTGCCGGCGGGCATGCGGGTGATCGCGGAGATCACCGAGCGGGCGCTGACCTTCCGGCCCGCAGAGCTGCTGCGAATGGTCGAGCGGGTTCGTGGGCTCGGCATCGGGATCGCGCTGGACGACGTCGGCGCGGACCGCCGCTCGCTTGCGCTGATGCCCTTCCTGCGACCGGACGTGATCAAGCTGGACCTGCGCCTGGTGCAGGACCGCCCCTCCAAGCAGGTGGCCGAGGTGCACAACGCCGTCAGCGCCCACGCCGAGCGCACCGGCGCGCTGGTGGTGGCCGAGGGCATCGAGACCGACCAGCACCTCGAGCGCGCCCGGGCGATGGGGGCCATGGTCGGACAGGGCTGGCTGTTCGGGCGCCCCGGCCCGCTGCCCGGCCACGCTGCTCGCAGCAGGTCGTCGGTCCCGATCTTCGGCCCTTCGGCCGCGGAGACCGCCGACACCCCCTTCGCGACCATCGACGGCGCCCGTCCGCAGCGCCGCGGCAGCAAGCGCCTGCTGCTGGAGATCTCGCGCGAGCTCGAGCGCCAGGCCGAGATCCTCGGTGACAGCGCCGTCCTGATCAGCACGTTCCAGCACGCGCGCCACTTCACGCCACGGCAGGTAGAGCTCTACGGCTCGCTGGCCCGCTCGGTGGCGTTCGTCGGCGCGCTTGGCGAGGACATGCCGGCCGCTCCCGCCGCCGGGGTCCGCGGTGCCACCCTGGCGCCGGGCGACCCCCTGGCCGCCGAGTGGGACATCGTCGTGGTGGCGCCCCACTTCGCGGCCGCCTTCACCGCGCGCGACCTCGGCGATGTCGGCGGCCCGGACCTGGATCGCAGGTTCGACTTCCAGCTGACGCACGACCGCGACCTGGCGGTGCGGGCCGCGCGCGGCCTGATGGCGCGCATCGAACCGCTTGCCTCTGCCGAGGCCGAGAAGCTGCTGTCCGGCGCCCCCGCCGCCGCCTAGGCGGCCGGGTTCGCCTCGGCCCAGGCCACGATCGCCTTGGAGTCGAACACCGGCTCGCCGCTGTCGGTGATCAGCACCGGCACCGTGGTCTGACCCGTGAGCCGCTTGACCTCCTGGCGCCCGCTGGTGCGGTCGAGCAGCGGCACCCCCAGGCCGCCGACCGGCTGGACCTGCGGCTCGTGACCCGCCTCCTTCAGCGCCTTCAGGGCGTTGCCGCACGGATGGCCTCCGGGGCGACCGGTGGTGGTCACGTTCTTCATGAATCCGTAACAGACGTAGAGCTTCATGACCCGACCATACGACCCTCAGTCGAGCACAGGAGCCACGGCGGATGGAACCGGGCCCACGAACACCTCGGCGCCCACTTCGTGCAGCTCCAGCGACGGGAGCTGCACGAGCAGCGTCAGCCCGGCCTGGTGGCGCAGCCGGTAGAGCACGTCGTGGCCCCGGAAGTCGCGGTCCACTACCTCGGCGTTGGGGTTACGACCGGTCTCCAGGCGCAGCTGCTCGGGGCGGAGCGCCACCTGCACCATGCCGGCGGCCGGCGCAGCCAGCGTCAGGCCACCCACCTCGGTGCTGACCGACAGCCCGTCGGCCATCCCGGCCAGCACGTTGACCTCGCCGACGAACTGGGCGGTCCAGCGATCCGCCGGGCGGGCGTACACCTCGGTCGGCGCGCCGGCCTGCACCAGGCGGCCGTCACGCATCACGGCCAGCCGGTCGCCCAGCGTCAGCGCCTCCTCCTGGTCGTGAGTCACGAGCAGGGCGGTGGCGCCGGCCTCGCGGAGGATCAGCGCCACCTCGCGGCGCAGATCGGCGCGCAGGGTGGCGTCCAGGCTGGAGAACGGCTCGTCCAGGAGCACCAGCGCGGGCCCCGGAGCCAGTGCGCGGGCCAGGGCAACGCGCTGGCGCTCGCCGCCGGAGAGCTCGTGCGCGTAGCGCTCCTGCTTGTGCTGGAGGCCCACTAGCTCCAGGGTCGAGGCTGTCAGGCGCTCGCGCTCGGCCCGCTCGCGCCGCACCAGGCCGAAAGCCACGTTGTCGCGCACGCTCAGGTGGGGGAACAGCGCGTAGTCCTGGAAGACCATGCCGATCCGCCGCCGCTCGGGCGGCACCCACTGCCCCGGTCCCGCAACCGTTTGGCTGCCCACCACGATCGTGCCCGCGTCGGGCGTCTCGAAGCCGGCGATCATCCGCAGCAGGGTCGTCTTGCCGCAGCCCGACGGTCCGAGAACGGACACCAGCTCGCCGTCCGACAGCTCCAGGTCCACCCCGGCCACGGCGCGGGTGGAACCGAAGGCCTTCGTCACGCCGTGGACCGCGACGCTCATGCCGCCCTCCGCGACAGGTGGATCAGCACGGCCACCGGGCCCAGGCCGACCAGGACGATCAGCAGCGCAGGCAGGGCGGCGGTCACGTACAGCGACTCCGTGGTGGCCTGCCACACCGCCATGGCCAGCGTGTCGCCGCCCAGCGGGCGCAGCAGCAGCGTGGCCGGCAGCTCGCGCATGACCTCTGTGAATACCAGCAGCCCGGCGGTGGCCATGGCCCCCCACACCAGCGGCACGTGCACGCGGGCCAGCACGTCGAGCCGATCGCTGCCCAGGCCGCGCGCCGCCTCATCCAGCGAGCGCGGCACACGCTCCAGGCCGGAGTCCACCGACTGATACGCCAGCGCCATGAAGCGAACGCCGTAGGCCACGAACAGGCCGACGACGGTGCCCGTCAGGATCAGCCCGACGCCGGCCACGTCGTCCAGCCGGTGGTCCAGCCAGCCGAGCGGCACCAGCACCGCCACGGCCACCACCGATCCCGGCAGGCCGTAGCCGATCGTGGCCACGCGCACCGCCGGCCCGGCCGACGGCGACCGGGAGACCCGGCGGCCGTAGGCCATGAGCAGCGCAGCCCCGACCACGAGCACGATCGACATCCCAGCCAGCAACAGGCTGTTGCGCGCCGCGCTGGCGAACTCGGGCGCCAGCAGGCCGTCCGAAATCGACTGCACCGACCAGGCCGTCAACTGCGTGACCGGAGCGAGCACGACCAGCGCGACCAGCGCCGACGGCACCACCACCGCCGCCACCGCGGCGAGCCCGCGCAGGCGCACGGGCCGCAGCCGCCGGCCGCCCCCGGCGCTGTAGCGGGCCCGCCCGCGCGTGGCGCGCTCGAGCACCAGCAGCGTCAGCGTCACGGACACCAGCAGCGTGCCCAGCTGGAGCGCGGCGTCGCGGTCGAACGCCCCGTTGTAGACCTTGTAGATGGCGTTGGTGAACGTCTGGACGCCGAGCAGGTTCACGCTGCCGAAGTCCGCCAGCGACTCCATCAGCGCCAGCGCCACCCCGCCCAGGATCGCCGGCCGGGCGATCGGGACGGCCACCCGGGCGATCGCGCCGAGCGGCGTCATGCCCAGGCCGCGCGCGGCCTCGACCAGCTCCGCGCCCTGGCTCAGGAACGCGTTGCGGGCCAGCAGGTACACGTAGGGGTACAGCGTCAGCGTGAACACCGCCACCGCCCCGCCGGCCGAGCGCAGCGGCAGCCAGGTCAGCCCCAGATCGTCGCGGGCGCCCAGCGCGAACAGGGTGAACACGTAGCCCGGCATGGCAAGCGGCAGCACCACGGCCCACTCCAGGACACGCCGGCCCGGGAAGTCGCAGAACGCCACCAGCGCTGCCAGCGACGTGCCGAGCACCAGCGTGCCGGCGCCCACCCCGACCAGCAGGTAGGCGGTGGCCAGCAGCGCCTCCGGCAGCAGGCCGGTGAAGTCCGACAGGGCGTCGGGCGCCACGACGAAGCTGGCGGGCAGTACCAGCAGCGGCCCGGCCACGAACGCCGCAGCCGCGATCGTGACGGCCGACCACCCGTCCGGCAGCTTCCCGCGAACGCGCCGGGCGCCCGCGCGGGGAGCTGTGGCTACTTCCACCCCACCGAGCTCATCATCTTCACGGCCTCGTCCAGGTGCCTGCCCGCGCCCGCAACGTCGATCGGATCCTTCTTGAAGCTGCCGAACTGCTTGATCTCCGGGGTCGTGTCCGAGAGCGAGTCGACGCCGAACTCGTGGTTGTTCTGCGCGAACACGCGCTGCTGGCTGGGCTCGGTCAGGAAGCGCACCAGCCGCTTGGCCGCCCCCGCCTGGTCGGACCCCTTGACGACGCCGACGCCCGACAGGTTCAGGTGGGTGCCGCGCCCGTCCTGGTCGGCCCACACCGGCGCCACGGGAAAGCTCTCGTCATCCCTGAGCTCGCGTCCCAGGTAGTAGGTGTTGGTCAGGCCGACGTCGCAGCTGCCGGACGCGATCGACTTGAGCACGTCGGTGTCCGAGCCCAGGATGGTCGGCTCGTTGTCCATCCAGCGCCGGAGCATGGCCTTGGTGTTGGCCGCGCCGTTCTTGGCGATCCGGTCGGCGACGAACGAGATGTTGTACTCGGAGGTGGCCGAGCGCAGGCACAGCCTGCCCTTCCAGCGCGGGTCGCCCAGGCCGGCGTACGTGGTCACCGCATCGGGCCTGACCCGTTTCGTCGAGCGCATGATCGTGCGCGCCCGCACGGTGAGCCCGTACCAGCGGCCCTTGGGGTCGCGCAGGTCGGCGGGCACGTGCCGGCGCACCACGGGATCCGGGTTGGCGGCCAGCAGGCCAGCGGCCTCGGCGCGGTAGAGGTTGGCGGCGTCGACTGTGATCAGCACGTCGCCCTTCGTGTCGGCGCCCTCGCTCTTCAGCCGTTCGTAGAGCTCGGAGGCCGAGCCCCCGAACAGCGTCAGGTTCAGGTCGTCCTGCTTGGCGAATGCCTTGAAAGGCGCCTCCTCGCCGTAATGCGAGCGAGCGGTGTAGATCGTGAGCTCGTCGCCACCACCCGAGGTGGCCAGCACCACGCCGACGAAACCCCCGGCCACGACCAGCGCGCCAACGGCCAGCAGGGTGATCAGAGATCGCCTGGACACGGGGGCTTAGGGTAGCCTAAATGCGCCTGGATGCGGTCCGCAGGCGCTTGACGTCGATACAATCGGATACCCGACTCACACGAGCGGATTTCAGACCCGACGTAAAGGACCCATGGCCGCCACGGACAAGACGCGAATCGCCAAGCAGAGCCCGATCACCGAGGACGAGCAAGGCCAGCTGGTCGCCAAGAAGGGCATCTCGCGCGAGGTCATCGAGGAGCTGTCCAGGATCAAGGACGAGCCCCAGTGGATGCGCGACCTGCGCATCAAGTCCTTCGAGATCTTCGAGCGCAAGCCCGTCCCACGTGGGGCGTGGACCTGTCAGCGACCTCGACCTGTCGAGCTGGTGCTCTACAGCCCGCCCGAGGCCGGCCGCTTCGACTCCTGGGACGACGTCCCGGCGGAGATCAAGAAGACCTACGAGGACCTGGGCATCCCCGAGGCCGAGCGCGAGCACCTGGCCGGCGTCGTGGGCACCTGGCGCCAGGAGCCGGTGTACGAGAGCCTCAAGAAGGAGTACGCCGACCTGGGCATCCTCTTCTGCTCGATGGACACGGCCATCACCGAGTACCCCGAGCTGGTGCAGGAGTACTTCATGAAGAAGTGCGTCCCGCCGCAGGACAACAAGTTCTCGGCGCTGCACGGCGCGGTCTGGTCAGGCGGCTCGTTCCTCTACGTCCCCAAGGGCGTCAAGGTCGACCTGCCGCTGCAGGCCTACTTCCGCATGGAGGGCTCGGGCGAGGGCACCTTCGAGCACACCCTGATCATCGCCGACGAGGGCTCCGAGGTGAACTACATCGAGGGCTGCACCGCGCAGACCTACAGCGTCAACTCGATGCACTCCGCCGTCGTCGAGATCTTCGTCAAGGAGGGCGCCAAGGCGCGCTACACCACCGTCCAGAACTGGTCCAAGGACGTGTTCAACCTGAACACCAAGCGGGCGATCGTCGAGGCCGAGGGCACCGTCGAGTGGGTCGGCGGGTCGATGGGCGCCAAGAAGGTCATGCTCTACCCGGGCTCGTTCCTGATGGGCGAGCACGCCCGCGCCGACCACCTGAACGTGGGCGTCGCCTCGGGCGACGTGTGGAAGGACACCGGCGCCAAGGTCGTGCACCTGGCCCCGAACACCACGTCCAACATCCTGGCCAAGTCGATCTCCAAGGACGGCGGCATCATGGGCTACCGCGGGCTGGTCCGGATGGGCCACAACTCGCAGGGCTCCAAGAGCCACGTCCAGTGCGACGGCCTGATGATGGATCCGTACTCGCGCTCGGACACCTGGCCCGACATCCAGATCCAGAACCCCCACACCACCGTGGCCCACGAGGCCGTGGTCGGCAAGATCTCCGACGAGCAGCTGTTCTACCTCCAGTCCCGCGGGCTGACCGAGGAAGAGGCCGCCGGCATGATCGTGAACGGGTTCATCGAGCCGGTCACCAAGGAGCTGCCGATGGAGTACGCCATCGAGCTCAACCGGTTGATCCAGCTCGAGATGGTCGGAAGCGTCGGCTAGCGCGAGGCAGCTATCGCCTCGGCCGGATCCTCCGCCTAGCGAAGTCCTCGGTTGCTCCGGGCCCGGTCGCGTGAGACGATCGCGCTGGTCTCGACAGAGGGAAATTCATGGACGAACAGAGGGTGCTCTCGATCCCGCTCTTCGCCGGGCTATCGAAGAAGGAGCGCCAGACGGTGGCCCGGCACGCCGATGAGCTCGACTTCGAGGAAGGCACGCAGCTCGTGCGGGAGGGCGAGTTCCCGTACGAGTTCTTCATCCTCGAGGAGGGCAACGCGGAGGTCACCCATGATGGCGAGCACCTGGCCGACCTCGGCCCGGGCGACTTCTTCGGGGAGATGGCCCTGGTGGGCCGCACCAAGCGCAACGCCAGCGTGATCGCCGCCTCGCCGGTCACTGCCGTGGTGATGACAGGCCAGGCCTTCCGTCACTTAAAGCGCGAGCTTCCGGCGATGTGCGAGCGGATCACGCAGGAGGTGCAGAAGCGCGATCGCTCGATCGCGGCCTCGATGTAGGACCGTGTAGAGCGTCCCGGAAAGCGCGGCCGGCTTGGCGGAGCGAGGGCGCGATCCGCGCAGGCCCGGCCCGGCCGCCCGACCTGGCCTGGCGGCGCTAGCCGCAGCAGGTGCAGCCGATGACGGCCACGCAGCAGATGAAGCCGCCCTGGCCGCTGGCGCTCGCGCACGGGCAGCACAGGTCGCCGCCGTAGCAACAGGATCCGTCGGGACAGCGGTTGGTGCCGCCTGGGCAGGCGGTGCCCCCCGGGGTCCCCGGCGGGAACGGCGAGTCCGGGTCGAGCACCAACGGCCTGTTGGGCTGGCCGGCGCACGGATTCTGGCGGCAGAAGTTGAGGTCGTGGGCGAACTCGGCCCGCTCCTTGAGCGCGCACGCCAGCCGCTTCGCGGCGCTGACCGGCCGCGGTGCCTTTTTCGACTTGCCCTTGGGGACCGTGCCCCACATGCTGCCGGTCTTGTCGCACCGGCGCATCGTGGCGTTGTGCGCGTTGATGGTGCCGGTCACACAGGCGTCACAGGCCACCGACGCGGCCCGGCCCTCGATCTCGATGGCGGCGCGGGCGGCGATCGGGGACGCCAGCGGCGAGGCGGCGAACGCCGCCACTCCGGCGGTCTTGAGCATGCCGCGGCGCGACAGGCCGCCGCCATCGCCCGCCGCGGTCTTTGCCAAGCGGTCGAACCAGTGGCTCATGTCAGCTCCGACCTCGCCTTCGCCAGATCGGAACTCGCGGTCGCGGCCTTGCGGGCGGCGCTGCGCATTTTGGCCACGCCATCGGTGGTGCCTTCGTCGGGCAACGCCTTCGCGTAGGCACCCAGCGACGAGTCGAAGCGCTTGAGCGCGTCCAGCACGTCCTTCTTCGCCTCCTTGCGACCGGTCTCGATCTTGTCGATCCGCCGGCTCATGCCCTGGTAGTGGGCGCGGACCGTGCGCAGGGCTCTGTAGGTGGACTTCTTCGGCGTGGCCGCGTGGTCGGCGTCGGCGAAGAAGCCCTTGCCGACCGTGGTCATGGCCTTGGTCAGGTCGCTGTCGGGATCGTCCAGGATCTCGGCGATCTTCTGGGCGCCGGACTTGCCGATCCTCGGACGCGCCATTAGACGGCCCCTTCCACGCGGACCAGGTCGGGCAGGGCCGGCTCGAGGCCGATGAGCGCGCCCACGCCGGCGCCCCCGAGCACGGGCTCGGCGGCCAGGCGACCGTCCGCATCGACCACCACGGCGCCGGGAGCGCCCGAGACGCCCATCGAGCGCGGGAGGTCGAAGTCCTCGATCACCAACACCCGGTCGATGCCGTGCTCGGACGCCTTGGCGGCCGCCCTGTCGGCGTCGCCGTAGCTGATCAGCACCAGCGGGTCGGCCGCGGGGTCGCGCTGATGCCTGCCGATGTCGGGCAGCAACGACTCACAGGCACCACAGTCGGGCGCGCTGAACAGCAGCGTCAGGCCCCGGTCGCCATCCAGCAGGTCGCCAAGCCCGACCAGCACGCCGGACAGGTCGGGGAGTTCGAACGCGGGCACGTACTGGCCCACCTGCAGCCCGTCGGAGGCCGGACCCGCGCTGTCCCTGAGCGCCTCGATCTCCGCGATCAGGCGGCCGTTCTGGCGGAAGAGCTGGAACAGGAATGCGGCGTTGAACGCCACGCCCAGCGCCAGCGCGGCGCTGACCGAGGCCAGCACGGCCTCGGTGGCGGACAGGTCGCCGATCCAGCCGGTGGCGCTGGTCCCGGCCCCGCCGGCGGCCGCCAGGCCGGCCAGGGCCAGCAAGGCGACGTTGCGGGCCAGGGTCGCGGGCCCGACCGGGTTGGCGGAGACGGCGCCGAAGCAGTGGCATTCCGCCTCGGTGCCCCGGGCCAGCGCCAGGGCGACGGCAGCGGTGAATGCGGCCAGCAGGACGGCGGCGGCGATCGCCGCGCCCGTGGCCGTGGCCTGGGGGACCAGGGCGACGGCCACGGCCAGCTCGAGCGCCGGCAGCGTCAGCGCCACGGCCGGGACGGCTGCGGCGGGGACGCCGAACTGCTCGAGCGCACGGCGCGCCCCGGCGCGATCGACGGTCTTGGCCACGGCGGCCACGACGAAGACGGCGGCGAGGACGAGCCGGCTGATCAGGAGGACCGCGTCCACTCCTGTTACTTCTACGCCCGATCCGGCTCTGGCGCCTCAGGGGGGTACCCTGAACTTTCGGACCGTCACTCGGGCGCTTCGCGCGGCTCCAGCGGCTTGACGGCCGGACCCTCCAACACGGCGCCGTCGATGTCGAAGCGGGAGCCGTGGCAGGAGCAGTCCCAGCTGGTCTCCGCGGCGTTGAAGCTGAGGATGCAGCCCAGGTGGGTGCACCTCATCGACACCGCATGGACCGCGCCCGCCTCGTCCCGGTAGACACCGGTCTTGCCTAGCCCGTCGCGCACCACCCGGGCTTGGCCGCTGGGCACGTCGGCGCTTGAATCGACCTCCGCCGGGGTCAGCCGGTCGACGACGATCGCCTTGCTGGTCTTCAGGCCGACCGGAGCGATCGCGGGCAGCGAGCGCGCCGACAGTCGCGTGGGCGAAAACACGCCCCCCCAGCGATCGCCCCGTCCGGCGATCATGTCGGCGATGGCGGCGCCGGCGAAGACGCCGCTGGTCAGGCCCCACTTGAGGAAGCCGGTGGCAACGAACACACGCTGTGACTTGGGCAGGTAGCTGCCCACGAACGGCAGCCGGTCGTAGGGCATCGGATCCTGGGCCGACCAGCGGTGGCTGACCTTGCCCACCTTCCAGTGCTCGCGGGCGAACTGCTCAAGGCGCTCGAAGCGGGCGGCGGTGGCCTCGGCGGCACCGGTCGGATGACCCTCGCCGCCGACGATCAGCCGGTTGCCGTGCGCGCGGATCGAGCGCTTCTGGTCGCCGCAGGAGATGCTCATGCTCTTGGGCAGCGGGCCCCGGACCGTGGTCGCGATGCAATACGAGCGCTCGGCCTCCATGCGTACGAAGTAGCCCGCGCGGTCGAACAGCGGCACGTGCGTGGCCACCACGACCCGGTCTGCCTTCACCGCGCCGTCGGCGGTCTTGACCGTTGGCGGCGAACGAAAGTCCAGCGACAGCGCGCGCGAGTGCTCGTAGATCGTGCCTCCACGCGACTCGACCGCTCGCGCCAGGCCCTCGACGTAGGCAGTCGGCTGCAGCTGCAGTTGGTCCTCGAGGCATAGCGATGACGTCACCGCCACGGGCAGGTCCGGGCCGTCGCCGAAGTGCGCGGGCACTCCGGCACGCTCCAGTGCCTGCGCCTCCTTCTCGAGCGCGGGCACCTCGTCCGGGCTGGCCGCGTAGGTGTACGCGGGCCGTCGCTGCAGGCCGCAGTCGATCTTCTCCTCGGCGGCGGTGGCGGCCACCTGCTCGACCGCCCAAAGGCTGGCGCGGCCGTAGGTGGCCAGGGTGTGGTCGTCGTGGCGCTCGCCCATGGCGCTGTAGACCGTGCCCTGGAGGGCGCTGACCTTTCCGGTCGTGTTCCCGCTGACGCCGGAGCCGACGCGGTCGGCCTCCAGCACGGCCACCGAAGCGCCGTCGCGGGCCACCGCGAGCGCGGTGGTCAAGCCGGTGATGCCGCCGCCGATGACCAGAACGTCGACCTCGATCTGGCCGGACAGCGAGGGCCTGACCTGCTTGGGCAGCGCGTCCAGCCAGAGCGATTCGGCGGACGAGGTGGTCTGGGCGGGGTCTCTGTCAGGGGTCATCCGGCGCGGGCGGACGCTGCACCCGGGCTCCGCAGGCAGCGTACCGAGGTCGCCGCTTATGCTCACATCCATGGTCGATCCACGTGGGGACGAGGTGAAGGACCCAGGCCCCCAGGGCTGGTGCGTGTGCGGCCAGAAGGTCACCATCGCCGACCCGCGCGAGGTGACCCTGCCGAACGGCCGGGCCGGCTGGCAGGGCCACTGCCCCGAGTGCGGCTCGCCGCTCTTCGCCATCCGTCGCAAGGCCCCGAAGAGCTGATCTTCGACCAGCCTCCACCCCAGGTCGCCTACCGGCACCGCGGCGCGCGCGAGGGCTTCGAGGTCGTCTTCGCGGACATGACGGAGACGGGAGCGCGATTCCAGGGCCAGACCGCGGCGATCGAGGACGGCGTGCCGTGGGTGGTCGAGTACGCGATCGACCTGGATGCGACCTGGACCACGCGGCGCGCGCGGGTGACGGGAAGATCGCCGTCGGGCCGCCGCGAGCTGCTCGTGCAGGGCGACGGGGGCGGCCACTGGAGCGTGGACGGCGCACCCGCGGCGCAGCTCGACGGCTGCCTGGACGTGGACCTGGAGTCGTCCGCGCTGACCAACGCGTTCCCGGTCCACCGGCTGGCGCTCGAGGTCGGCGACCAGAGCGACGCGCCGGCCGTCTACGTGCGCGCCGCCGACCTGGCAGTCGAGCGGCTCGAGCAGCGCTACGGGCGGATGCCCGACCAGGGCGAGCGGCGGTGCTTCGAGTACGCGGCGCCCGCTTTCGACTTCACGTGCCTGCTGGCCTACGACCGTCACGGGCTGGTCGTCGACTACCCGGGGATCGCGGTGCGGGTGGGATGACTGCGCCCGCCGTGAGCGGCCGCGGCGCCGATCCTGGCCCGCTGAGCGCGATCTAGCGCGGCTCGAGGATCACCAGCGGGATCTCGCGCTCGGTGCGCTGCTGGTAGCCGGCATAGCCGGAGTAGGTGTCCACCGCGAGCGGCCACAGCCGTTCGCGCTCCCGGGGATCGGCCTCGCGCGCATGCACCGCACGCTTCTCGGAGCCCACCTGGACCGTGGTGTCGGGGTTGGCGCGCAGGTTGTGCAGCCATGCGGGGTGCTTGTCGAACCCTCCCTTCGAGGCCACGATCACAAGGTCGGCGCCGTCGCGCACATAGATCAGCGGTGCTGTGCGCCGGGTGCCGCTCTTGGCCCCGACGTGATCCAGCAGCAGCACCGGCGGGCTGCCCGGCAGCTTGTGCCCGATCACGCCGCGGGTGGCGCGGTAGACGGCCGTGTGGCCGCCCATGACCCTGCGCAGTAGCGGCCAGGAGCGATCGGCCAAATCCAGGTAGCCCATACGTGGAGCCTATTTGCGGCGGCACAACGGGCGCTGACCGCATCACTGCCACCGGGCGGCCGGATGTAGGACGATGGGGCCATGGCCACCGTCGAAGGCTCCTCCCTCGCTCCCGGCGCCGCCCAGGGCGCGCTTCTGTTCAACCCCCGAACGTATGACGCTGCTGGCTTCGACCCCGAGACCCGGCGCGTGCTGCTGGCCACGATCGAGTTCTTCGAGTCGCGCGGCAAGGGCGTGCTCAAGGAACACGACCACGAGCGCACCTGGTATCAGGACTTCCTGGACTTCGTCGCGCGCGAGCGGGTGTTCGCGACGCTGCTGACCCCGGCCGCCGAGGCCGGCGGCGATCCGGACAAGCGCTGGGACACGGCGCGCATCGCGGCCTTCAACGAGATCACCGCCTTCTACGGGCTCGTGTACTGGTACACGTGGCAGGTCACGATCCTGGGCCTCGGGCCGATCTGGCAGAGCCAGAACGACGCTGCTCGCCGGCGCGCCGCGGGCCTGCTCGACAAGGGGGCGATCTTCGCCTTCGGCCTGTCCGAGCGCGAGCACGGCGCCGACATCTACTCCACCGACATGGTCCTGACTCCGGACGAAGGCGGCGGCTTCACCGCGACGGGCGGCAAGTACTACATCGGCAACGGCAACCAGGCGGGAATGGTGTCCGTGTTCGGCCGCCGCGCCGACGTCGAGGGCCCCGACGGCTACGTGTTCTTCGCCGCCGACAGCGGCCACGAGCGCTACCGGCTGGTGCAGAACGTGGTGAACTCGCAGTCCTACGTCAGCCAGTTCGAGCTCGACGCGTACCCCGTGCGCGAGGAGGACGTGCTGCACACCGGCAAGGCCGCGTTCCACGCGGCGCTGAACACGGTGAACGTCGGCAAGTTCAACCTGGGCTTCGCCTCCGTGGGCATCTGCGAGCACGCCCTCTACGAGGCGGTCACGCACGCGTCGAACCGCATTCTCTACGGCGATCCTGTGACCGACTTCCCGCACGTGCGCCAGTACCTGACCGACGCCTACGCGCGGCTGGTGGCCATGCGGCTGTTCGGCCGCCGGGCCACCGACTACCTTCGCGCGGCCGGCCCAGAGGACCGGCGCTACCTGCTCTACAACCCGGTCGAGAAGATGAAGGTGACCACCGAGGGCGAGCGCGTGATCGATTTGCTGTGGGACGTGATCGCCGCCAAGGGGTTCGAGAAGGACGGCTACTTCGAGATGGCGGCGCGCGACATCCGGGCGCTGCCCAAGCTCGAGGGCACCGTGCACGTGAACATGGCGCTGGCGCTGAAGTTCATGGCCAACTACTTCTTCAACCCCGCCGAGTTCGAGCCGGTGGCCCCGCAGCGGGACGCCGCCGACGACCCGTTCCTGTTCGCCCAGGGACCCACCAGCGGCCTGGGCAAGATCCAGTTCCACGACTGGCGCCCGGTCTACCAGGCGCACTCCCACGTGCCCAACGTCGCCCGCTTCACCGAGCAGGTCGAGGCGCTGCGCGAGCTGCTGACCACGGCGCCCCCCACCGATGAGCAGCAGAAGGACCTCGGCGTCCTGCTGATCGTCGGGGAGCTGTTCACGCTGGCGGTATACGGGCAGCTGATCCTGGAGCAGGCTCAGATCGACGCCGTCGACGCTGACGTGCTCGACCAGATCTTCGACGTGTTCGTGCGCGACTTCTCGGGCTACGCCGTGACCCTGCACGGACAGGCCTCGGCCTCCGAAGCCCAGCGCAAGTGGGCGCTGGGCGCGGTCCGCGGGCCGGTGGCGGACAGCCAGCGCTTCGAGCGCGCATGGCAGCAGGTCGCGGCGCTGTCGGGCGCCTACGAGATGCGCGCCTAGCGGCGCGTCGGCGCTGGAACCCTGATGGACGACTGGGTCGCGGCACACGCAGAGGCCATCGCCGCCCGGGCTCCTCGCGAGCTCGAGGCGCTGGTGGCCGTGTCCTCGCCGTCGGGCGACGTGCGCGGCGCCGAGGAGTGCGCGGCGCTGTGCGTGGCGCTGGCCCCCGAGCGGGCCGAGGCCGAGCGGATCCCCTGCTCGTCGCCCGACCATGCGCCCGACCTGCTGCTGCGCCTGCGAGGAACGGGCACCAGCAAGGTCCTGCTGCTGGGCCACATGGACACCGTGGTGGCCCACGACGCCCACCGCGGCCTGCAGGAACACGACGGGCGCTACCTGGGCTCCGGGGCGATCGACATGAAGGGAGGCGACGTGCTGGCCCTGGGCGTGATGCGCGCTCTGGCCGAGCGGGCCGCCGACTTCGGCGAGGTGGCGCTGCTTCTGGTGTGCGACGAGGAGTGGCGGATCACGCCGTTCGTCCACGCCCCGCGCTTTGCAGGCTGGGACGCCTGCTTGTGCTTCGAGGCGGGCGAGCGCGCACGGGACGGCAACGACGCCGTGATCGTGCGGCGCAAGGCGGCGGGCACGCTTCGGGTGACCGCGCACGGCCGCGCATCCCACGCGGGCGCGAGCCCCGAGAAGGGACGCAACGCGCTGCTGGCGCTGGGCGAGGTGGCGCGGTTGGTGGCCTCCCGCAACGCGCCTGATTCGCCCGATCAGCTGACCGTGGTGCCCACCGTGTTGCGCTCGGGTGACGCCCTGAACGTGGTGCCGGCCGCCGGCGAGCTGATCTGCGACATCCGCGCCACCGCGCTGGCCCCGATCGAGGCCCTGATCGCCGCTGTGCCCGACCAGCATGAGGGCGTCCGCCTGGACGCCGAGTCGGTGCGCCTGTGGCCCGGTATGGACACCCGTGACGTGACCGCACCGGTGCTGGCGCGAGCGGCTCAGGCGCTGGGTCGGCCGCTGCTGGGCGGCGGACGCGGCGGTGCCAGCGACGCGAGCCACATGGCCACGACGATGCCCTGCACCATCGACGGCCTCGGACCACGCGGGGGCAATGCCCACCATCCCGACGAGTACCTGCTGGCCGAGTCGCTGCGACCCCGCGCGGAGGTGGCGCTGGCGGTCGCCGCAGCGGTGCTCTAGCCAAGCCCGCGCGCGAACCCCTCGCGCCAGCTGGGCCACTGCGGGCTCCAGCCCAGCTCGCGCTTGGCCTTCGCGTTGTCCGCGCCGCGGATCTGGCACATCATCGCCACCGCAGCCGGCCCACCCACCAGCCGGCCCAGCCAGCGCGGGACGTGGCGCGGCGGCTTTGCGCCGACCGCGTCGGCCAGGGCGGGCAGCCACTGGGAAACGGGCGCCGGGTGGTCGTCGACCACGTTGTAGATGCCCGCTTCCCCGGTTTGCACCGCACACGCCGTGGCGGCCACGGCGTCGTCGATGTGGGTGAACGACCAGAGGCCGGCGCCGTCACCGATAACCGGCAGCGCTCGCCGTCGCACGGCCTGGACCTGGCTGCCGGGCGGTTCGACGGCGATCGACGTGCCGGGCCCGTAGAAGAAGCCGTAGCGCAGCACGAGCCCATCGATGCCCGCGGCACCCGTGACCGCCTCCTCCAGATGCCGGATCGCGGCGTGGATGGCGCGCATGCCCTTCGCCGGCTCGGGATCCAGTGGGTCGTCCTCGCTCTTGACCTGAGCCCCGTTGCGGGCGTAGGGCCAGCCGCCGAAGCTCTGGGCGATGAAACGGTGCGCGCCGCTCGCGCGGGCGGCAGCCAGCAGGTGGTCGTTGCCCTCGGTGCGCAGCCGGTTGGTGACCTCGAAATAGCTGTCGAAGCGGCGCATGTTGCTGCCCAGGGTGGCCAGGTCCGTGAGCTGGTTGATCACCACCTCCGGCTCGGACGCGGTGACCGCACGGGCCACAGCATCGGCGTCCAGCGCATCGGCCACCACGGCGCGGGCGCCGGCGCGCTCCAGATCCTCGGCCTTGGCCGCTGTGCGCGTCATGCCGGTGACGTCGTGGCCTGCACGCACGAGGGCGGGCACAAGCCCCCGCCCGACGGCCCCGGTTGCCCCGGCCAGGAAGATCCTCACGCCGAATGTCCGGGCTTGCCGGGGTCTGTTCGTGCTGTGGTGGCCATCGGAACCTGAGACGAAAGCGCAGCCGGATCTGTGACGCAAGGCCTGCCGCCCCAAGGTCTACCCTCGCTGCATGCGCGAGATCAGGTCATGGCTGATGGACATGGACGGCGTGCTGGTTCACGAGAACCAGGCACTGCCCGGCGCCGCCGAGTTCGTGGCCGGCCTGACCGAGCGCGAGATCCCGTTCCTGGTGCTGACCAACAACTCGATCTACACCCCACGCGACCTGGCCGCGCGGCTGAACGCCAGCGGCCTGGACATCCCCGAGCGCTCGATCTGGACGTCCGCGCTGGCCACCGCCCGCTTTCTGAGCGACCAGCGCCCGTCCGGCTCGGCGTTCGTGGTTGGCGAGGCAGGGCTGACCACAGCGCTGCACACCGCCGGCTACACGCTCACCGACAACGATCCGGACTACGTGGTGCTTGGCGAGACACGCACCTACAGCTTCGAGCGCATCACCCGCGCGATCAGGCTGATCGGCGGCGGCGCCCGCTTCATCGCCACGAACCCGGACGCCACCGGCCCGTCGGGTGAGGGGCCGCTGCCAGCCACGGGGTCGGTGGCCGCCCTGATCAGCCGCGCCACCGGGGTCGAGCCCTACTACGTGGGCAAGCCCAACCCGCTGATGATGCGCTCGGCGCTGAACGCGCTGGACGCCCACTCGGAAGAGACCGCGATGATCGGCGACCGCATGGACACCGACATCGTGGCCGGCCTGGAGGCCGGCCTCGAGACCGTGCTGGTGCTCACTGGCGTGACCGCCGAGGGCGAGCAGGAGCGGTTTCCCTACCGCCCCTCC
Organism: uncultured Solirubrobacterales bacterium; assembly: GCA_963750365.1. Classification (GTDB taxonomy): domain Bacteria; phylum Actinomycetota; class Thermoleophilia; order Solirubrobacterales; family Thermoleophilaceae; genus JAAYBF01. Next base: position 353,025 of record CAVVQE010000002.1, on the reverse strand, counting down.
CGCGTGCTCGGCGGTGTCGGCGAGTTGATCGCCGAACTGGGCTGACTACGGGCCCTTGGGTGGCGGGCCGCCAGGCCCGCCGAAACCGCGATGGTGATCGCCCTTGGGCCGCGCGGGGAGGGCGTCGGTGACCTTGGACTCGGCGATCCCGAGCTTGCGCGCCAACAGCTTCGAGAAGTCACGCCGCTGCTGGGTTCGCACGTCGCGCATGGCCTTGCGCAAGTCGGCCTGGCTGACGCCCAGCTTCTTCGCCAGGGCCGAGAGCATCTGGCCGCGCTCCTGACGGAAGCGCTGGCGCATCTGGCCGTTGGGGGGCGGGCCGTAGCCGTTGGGCCCGGCAGCAGCCGTGGCCCCACCCTGGTTCGCCGTTGCCGAGCCGTCACCGCTCTGGCTGCCGACCGCGTAGGCGCCGGACGCCAGCACGACCGCGCCGGCGAACGCCGCTGATGCCTTTTTTGTTTGTGGGCTGATCACGAGGCACACAGTGCCCTGCATAGATGAGAGCAATGTAAGAAGGCCCGCACCTGTACCTGATGTCCAGATCCGGCCGGCCAAGTTTGGACGCCGGTAGGTAGGTCTGGCCTGCTCGTGCCGGAAGACTTCCGTCATGCGCTTGAGGCGAGGCAGAAGCGGTCCCGCAGTTGCCGCGGTGGCGGCGCCGTTCGGGCGCAACCTCGAATCGTGCCTGCATACCATCGAGGAGTCGATCGCCGGGGCGCGGGCCCGCGGCGCCGAACTGGTGGTGTTCCCCGAATCGGCGCTCGGCGGCTACGTGTACGAGCCGCACATTCCGGGGACCCCCGCACCGGTGGGCGCTCCGCCCGCGCTGGCCGCCGACGGCGACGTGATCGCCCGGCTGATCCGCATGGCCGGCGACACCGTGATCTGCGTGGGCTACACCGAGGCGGGAGAGCGCGGGCCTCACTCCAGCGCGGTCTGCCTGAGCGGCGACGGCGTGCTGGGCCATCACCGCAAGGTGCACCTGCCCCCCGCCGAGGTGGGACTGCTCGAGGCCGGCGAGGGCTTCGCGGCGTTCGACACCCCGCTTGGCCGGATCGGGATGCTGATCTGTTACGACAAGGTCTTCCCCGAGGCGGCACGCGAGCTGGCGCTCGACGGCGCAGGGATCATCGCCTCGCTGGCCGCCTGGCCGGTGTCGCGCCGCTCGCCCGCCGCGCGCACACGCCGCGATCGCGAGGTCCGGCACTTCGACCTGCTGGACGAGGCCCGCGCGCTGGAGAACCAGGTGGTGTGGGTATCGGCCAACCAGACTGGCCGCTTCGGCCGCCTTCGCTTCCCCGGGCACGCCAAGGTCGTGGATCCCGGCGGCCGCGTTCTGGCCGTCACCGGCGCGCGGCGCGGGATGGCCGTGGCCGAGGTCGACGCGCCCGTCGCCGTTGGCAGCGCCCGTGGGGACATCTCCCACCTTGGCGACCGCCGGCCCGGCACCTACCCGCTGGGCCAAGACGCCATCCCACGCCGCACCGCGGCCGCCGCCTAGACTCGACGCGGTCATGTGCGGAATAGTCGGCGAGCTGGGCGGCGCGTCCCCCGACGAGGGGCGCCGGATGCTGGAACGGATCGGTCACCGCGGCCCGGACGACCGCGGCGAGATCGAGCTGGCCGACGCATGGCTCGGCCACACGCGGTTGTCGATCGTGGACGTGGAGAGCGGCCACCAGCCCCTGAGCACCAGCGACGGCCAGCTGTGGATGGTCGGCAACGGCGAGGTCTACAACCACGAGTACGTGCGCGCCGGCCTGCACCATGACACCGAGTACGCCACCAAGAGCGACAACGAGGTCGCGCTACACCTGGTGCGCGAGAAAGGGCCGCTGCACCTGACCGAGCTGGAGGGCATGTTCGCCTTCCTGATCGCCGGCGTGGACGGCTACTTCATGGCTGCACGCGACCCGGTGGGCATCAAGCCGCTCTACTACGCCGAGAACGACGGCGTAATGCGCTTCGCCTCGGAGATGCACTCGTTCGAGCCCGACTGGCGCCCGTACGTCCAGGTGTTCCCACCGGGGCACTTCTGGACCGCCGAGGACGGCTTCCAGCGCTTCGCGGTGGCCGTGCCACGCCAGCACACGGCACGCCACCGCGGCCCCGAGCCGTCCGAGGAGGACTTCGAGGAGACGCGCGACGAGCTGATCGGATCCGTGCACCGCCAGATGATGGGCGACGTGCCGGTGGGGGTGTTCCTGTCCGGCGGCCTGGACTCGACGCTGATCGCCGCCATCGCCGCGCGCTGGTGCAAGGAGCGCGGGATGCAGCTGAAGACGTTCGCGGTGGGCACGGCGGGCTCGTCCGACGTGGTCGCCGCGCGCCAGGCGGCCGAATACCTGGACACCGAGCACCACGAGCGAGTGTTCGGCGCCGACGAGGCCGAGGCGTCGCTGGCGGACGTGGTGCGCTCGATCGAGCACTTCGACCCCTCGCTGGTGCGCAGCGCGGTGGCCAACTTCCTGTTGGCCGAGATGACCGCCAAGCACGTGAAGGTGGTGCTCACCGGCGAGGGCGCCGACGAGCTGTTCGCCGGCTACGAGTACCTGGGTGACCTGGACGACCCCGAGGAGCTGCACGACGAGATCGTGCGCACCGTCGAGAGCCTGCACAACCTGAACCTCCAGCGCGCCGACCGTGTGACCATGGCCCACGGGCTGGAGGCGCGCGTGCCGTTCCTGGACCGCGAGGTCATAGCGCTGGCGCTGCGCCAGCCCGCCCGCTGGAAGCTGGCGCCCCCGGGCACCCAGGAGAAGATGCTGCTGCGGCGCGCCTTCGAAGGCTGGCTGCCCGAGGAGCTGCTGTACCGCGACAAGGAGCAGTTCGGCGACGGCAGCGGCATGGCGGACGTGCTCAGCCACAAGATGGAGGAGACGGTCAGCCAGGAGGAGTTCGAGGCCGAGCGCGCGCGGGTGGACCCGCCGTTTCGCAATCGCGAGGAGCTGGCCTACTACCGCATCTGGAACGAATATCTGGAGGGCGTCCGGCCCGAGGCCACCCTGCAGCGCTTCGCTACGGCGTAGCCACCGTCTCGGCCCGTGCCTCGTCCAGCACGGGTCCGAAGCCCACACGCAGCAGCGCCCCGCCGCCGGGGGCGTTGGCCGCTTCGGCGAAGCCGTTGTGGGCTTCGGCTGCCTGGGCCACGATGGCCAGCCCCAGCCCCGATCCCGAGGTGCTCCGCGCCGACGCCGCACGGTAGAAGCGCTCGAACACGTGCGGCAGGTCCTCGTCGTCGAAGCCAGGCCCGTGGTCGCGCACCGACAGTACCCCGTCCTCCAGGGCCACCTCCACGACCCCGCCCGGCGGGCTCCACTTGATCGCGTTTCCCACCAGGTTCGTCACCGCCCGGGTGATCCGGTCGGGCTCACCGAGCACGACGGCGGCTTCCAGGGTCGTGGCGTCCAGCGTGACGCCGTCGTGAGCCCTGCGGCGCTCGCGCTCCAGCACGGCGCCAACCACCTGGTCCAGGCGGACGTCGTCCTGCTGGAGGGCCGGCTTGGAACCGCGTGCCAGCTCCACCACGTCGCCGACCAGGCTGGTCAGCTCGTCGAGCTCGCCGACGATGTCCGCGCGCATCTGCTCGCGCTCGGCCGGCGGAAGGCGGTCGGCCTCCCCCAGCGTCTGGATGTTGGCGCGCAGGCTGGCGATCGGCGTGCGCAGCTCGTGGCTGGCGTCGGCCACCAGGTGGCGCTGCGCCTCGGCCGAGCGTTCGAGCGCATCCAGCGTCGCGTTGTAGCTACGTGCCAGCCGCGCCAGCTCGTCGTCGCCCACCACCTCCATCCGCTCGCTCAGATCGGACTCCTCGCGCAGGCGCTCGGTCCGGGCGGTGAAGCGGCCGATGGGCACCAGCGCGGTGCGGGCCACCACGGCGCCGAGTGCGCCCCCGAGGCCGATGCCGATGGCTCCGACGACTATCAGCGCCACCAGGATCCGCTTCAGCTGCGAGTCGACCTCGTCCAGCGAGCGGGCCACCTGCACGGCTCCGCCCCCGGGCTGGGCGCGGGTGAGCACGCGCACGTGGGTGTCGTCAACGGTCGCGTCGGTGAGGATGCTGGCGCTCGAACCCGCGCGTGCCAGAGCCCGGGCCTCGCTTGTCACGGGCAGCACCTGGTCCCCGCCCGGCGGGCGCACAACGGTGCCGCTGGGACGGATGAACTGGGCGTACGCGCCGGCGCCTCCGAGCGGTCGGTCCGGCGGGGCCAGCCGGCGTGAGAGGTCGCTGCCGCGGCCGGGGAGCGCCCGATCACGGCCGCTTCCCGCGCCGCGCCGGCCCTGGCGCGGCGGGGGTGGCTCATCGCCGTCGGGACCACCGAAGTCGCCGAGGCCGGACGCGCGGCTGGTCAACGAGTCGTCTATCTCGCCCCGCAGCGACGAGCGCACAGCCACGTAGGTGAAGACGGCGGTGGCCACCACGGCCAGCGCCACGGCCAGGGCGGCCACGGCGGCTATGCGGGCGCGCAGCGTCACGCGGGCTCGCGGAGCGCGTACCCGACGCCGCGGACCGTATGGATCAGCGGCCTGGCTCCGGCCTCCTCGAGCTTGCGGCGCAGGTAGCCCACGTACACGCGCAGCGCGTTGGACGCGGGACCGAAGTCGTAGCCCCAGACGCGGTCGTAGATCACGTCGTGGGGCAGCACCCGGCGCGGGTTGCGCATAAGCAGTTCCAGCAGCTGATACTCGGTACGCGTCAGCTCGGCGAACGCGTCCTCCACGGTGACCCCGTGGCGATCAGGATCCAGGCTCAGCTCGGCGAACGACAGCGCGCCGTCGGCCTGGCCGTCGGGCTCGGCCCGGCGCAGCAGCGCGCGTATCCGGGCCTTCAGCTCGCCCACGTCGAAGGGCTTGACCAGATAGTCGTCGGCGCCGGCATCCAGGCCGTCGATGCGGTCGGACACGGCGTCGCGCGCCGTCAGGACCAGCACGGGCACACGGTTGCCGGCGCCGCGCAGGCGCCGGCATACCTCGAGGCCGTCCATGTCCGGCAGGCCCAGGTCCAGCACCACCGCCTCGGGGTCCAGAGTGGCCACGGCGCCAAGCGCCTGCTGGCCGTTCTCGGCGGTTTCGATCGTGTGCCCGGCCAGCGTCAGCGCGCGCCGCAGTGCGTCGCGCAGGGACCGGTCGTCGTCTACCACCAGGATTGACACAGCCCCATTGTGGAGGTGTGGGCAGCCGTACGTCGGCGCTCCTACCTTGCGCTTACCCTCCAGCCTGTGGTCGCGGCGAACGACAACGAGCTTGCCCTGCGCCTGCGCGGCGTGGTCAAGCACTACGGCCCGGTCAAGGCGGTCGACGGCCTGGACCTTGATCTGCCGGCCGGGACCTGCCTCGGCCTGCTGGGCCCAAACGGCGCCGGCAAGTCGACCACGATGAAGATGCTCACGGCGCAGGCGATCGCCGACAGCGGGGAGATCGATGTTCTGGGCCTGCGGCTGCCGGAGCAGTCCAAGCCTGCGCGCGCGCAGTGCGGTGTCGTGCCCCAGCTGGACAACCTGGACACCACCCTGACGGTGGAAGAGAACCTGATCGTGTTCTCGCACCTGTACCGGGTCCCGCGCGCCGAGCGCAGGGCAGCGGTGGACCGCGCGGTGGCCATCGCCCGCCTGGACGACCGCCGCGGCGCGAAGGTGGACGAGCTGTCGGGCGGCATGCGCCGGCGGCTACTGATCGCCCGCGCGCTGATCCACCGCCCGCGGCTGTTGCTCATGGACGAGCCCACGGTGGGGCTGGACCCGCAGGTGCGCCAGGAGCTGTGGGCACTGATCGACGGGTTGCGCAGCGAGGGCACCTCGATCCTGATGTCCACCCACTACATCGAGGAGGCCGAGCGCCTGGCCGACACCGTCACGATCATGTCGCACGGGCGCGCGGTGGCCACCGGCGCTCCCAGCGACCTCATCGCCGAGCACACCGGGGCCGAGGCCGTGGAGGTTTACGGACCGCCCGACGAGCTGGCCGCGGCGGAGCGGACCGCCCAGGCCGCCGGGCTGTCCACCCGCCGCACCGGGACGTCGGTGGCGGTGCTGGCGCTGAACCGGGCCACGAACGGCGGCGTCCCGGACGGCGTCCGCCGCTCGGCCAACCTGGAAGACGTGTTCGTGCTGCTCACCGGCGAGGAGATCGGATGAGCGCGGCCACGGTCACGCCACCGCCGCGGCGCCAGCGGCTGAAGCGCATCGAGCTTTCCGCCGTGCGTGGGGTGCTGGTGCGCGAGGTGATCAACTTCGGCTCGTACTGGCGCGCCAGCGTGTTCTCATCCACGGTCGAGCCCACGATCTACCTGCTGGCGTTCGGCTTCGGCTTCGGCACGCTGGTGTCCACGGTCGGCGGCCTGCGCTACGTGGAGTTCGTGGGCACAGGCGTGGTGGCCACCGCGGTGCTGTTCTCGTCGGCCTTCCCGGCCATGTTCGGCACGTTCGTGAAGTACCAGTTCCAGCACACCTACGACGCCATCCTGGCGGCGCCCGTGGATACCGAGGAGCTGGTCACCGGCGAGATGCTGTGGCTGGCCATGCGCGCCGGCGTGTTCGGCTGCGCGCCGCTGCTGGTGGCCATGGTCTTCGGCCTCGACCCCGCCTGGGGCATGCTGCTTGTGCCGCTGATCGCGTTCACCGCCGGCTTCGGCTGGGCGGGCTTCGGCGCGGCCATCGCCGGCCAGGTGAACTCGATCGACAACTTCTCCTACATCACGTCGATGGTGCTGACGCCGCTGTTCCTGGTGGCCGGGACGTTCTTCCCGATCTCGGGCCTGCCCGAGTGGGCGCAGATCGCCGCGAACTTCAACCCGCTCTACCACTGCGTTCAGCTCGTGCGCGACGCCTCCTTCGGCCTGGACCCGGGTACCGACGCGCTGCACTACCTGGCCATCGTGGCCTTCGGGCTGGTCACCTGGCGGGTGGCGATCAACCGGATGACGCGAAAGCTCGTCACCTAGGGGCGTTGCACTCGTCCGCGGACCGCCCGCGGCGAAACGGCGGGCTGGTAGAGGAGTGCGTCACGACTTCCGTCCACGTGGCAGACGAAAGTCGTGACGCTCGCGGGAAGACGCGTCCGCGCCGGCGGCGCCCGCAGCCGGCTCGAGAGCAGGTCGGTCAGCCCGCCAGCAGCACCGCGTCGATCTCCACCAAGGCCCCCTTGGGCAGTGCGGCCACGCCAACGGCGGCGCGGGCCGGAGGCTCGTCGCCGAAGAAGCCGGCGTAGACCTCGTTGATCTGCGCGAACGCGCCCAGGTCCGTGGTGTAGATGGTCAGCCGCACGGCAGCCTCCAGCGAGCTGCCGGCCGCCTCGGCCACCGCGGCAACGTTGCGCATGCACTGGGCTGCCTGCTCGGCCGGTGTGTCGCCGACCAGGGCCCCGCCGCTCGGGTCGAGCGGGATCTGGCCGGAGACGAAGATCAGCTCGCCGGCGCGCACCGCCTGGCTGTAGGGACCGATTGCGGCCGGAGCGGAGTCGGTCTGAATGATCTGGCGCATGGCGCGACTCTAGAGCGTGGGCGGTCCTGCCGATGGCTGGAGGGTGAACGTGAACGATCTCGTGCTCGTGCAGGGGATGGACGCGACCAAGCGCACCCTGCGGCGCTACAACGAGCGGCCCGTGCCCACGCTGGCGCCGTGGTTTGCGCTGAGCCTGGTGATCGCGCTGTTGCTGCTTTTCAGCGTCTGGATCGTGGCCAAGCTGACGCCGCTCGACATCACCGCGCTGCCCATCAGCGGGGTGACCTACCAGCCCGGGTGGGCCGACTACGGGCACATCATGATCCGCAATCTGCTGGTGCTGGCCCTGCACGCGCTGGCGTGCGTGGCGGGCTTCATGGCCGGCAGCTCAATGCCGCTGGCCGCAGCCAGCCGCAGTGGCCTGGACCGCTGGGTGCACGAGAAGGCCGGCCCCGCCGCCATCGCATTCGTAACCGTGGCCACCCTGTTCTCGCTGTGCACCCAGGCCTACTACCTGGGCGGCGTGGCCTCGCAGATCGCCGGGCAGCTGGACATGCCGCCGGGCCTGCTGGTGCTGGCGCTGCTTCCCCACGCGATCCCCGAGCTGGTGGTGCTGTTCCTGCCGCTGGCGGCCTGGCTGATCGCCAGCCACAAGAACCGCTGGGACGAGCTCCTGGCCGCCACCGCGGTGTGCGTACTGATCGCGGTGCCAGTGCTGCTGTGCACCGCGGCCATCGAGCTCTGGGTCTCGCCGCAGCTGATCACCCGGCTGGCCGGGCTGTAGCGATCGTGCCCCGGAACGACAGCGGCCCCGCCGAAGCGGGGCCGCTGGTGCTGCGTGCTCTGCCTCAGCGAGACGGAGTGACTACCGCTTGCACTTGATGCTGGTCTTGTTGTTGATCTTGCCGCCGCCCAGCAGCACGTTCTGGAACGTGAAGCCCCACTTCTTGTTCTTGGGGCAGCTGGTGGTCTGGACGATGCCGATCTTCTTCTTCTTCACCCTCGCGGTCTTCTTGAACTTGACCTCGAGCTTGGTGATCCCGGTGAACAGGCCGGTGACCGGCTGGTACACGTCGGCGTCGATCACGACGTTCAGGCCACGGCCGCCCTTGACGACCTTGCCCTCGAGCGTCTTGTTCAGCGGCACCGGGTTACCCAGCAGGTAGAAGCCGATGTTCCCGTTGGTCAGGGCGTAAGCGGTGACCTTGATCTTCTCGGTCAGCGAGCCGGCCTGAGCGATCGAGACACCGGAGCCCACCTTCGAGCTACCCGGGCACGACTTCGGGCTCTTCTGCGAACGCATCTTCTTGAGGTTGCAGCGCGACTTCTTCGGCCAGCTCTTGCTGTTGATCTTGAAGCCCTTGGGGAGCACCGTGTTCAGGCTGGTGGACGACGCGGGCTGGCCCTGGCCGTCCTTGGTGCCACCGGAGATGCCCAGAACGAAGGTCACGGCCCTCGGCTTCTTCTTGCTGCCGGCCTTGTTAGGTGAGACCTTCACCTTGAGCTTGTTGGTTGTGTTCTTGGGGTCGCCTCGCTGGGCGAGCGCGGTAGCGGCGAGCGACAGACAGAGAACCGCCGCAAGGGCTACGACAAGAGTCTTACGCACTAAGTCTCCTCCTTGGAGAATGAAGCTGATGACGGGGGAAGGTTTCCGGGGGGAACGGCTCCCCCACGATAACCACCACTAAACAATCTCGCCAACCGAGAGTTGCGGTGTTTCGTGCGACATGCTGTCGGGACGATGCGTCCTCCCGCCGGAGCCCAGATCTACGCGCCCGAGTTCCCGCCCAAGCTGGAATGGCTGAACGTGGCCTTCCTGCGCATGGCCGGCTTCGTGGATCGCAACGCGGTGCTGATCGAGTTCTTCGACACCGCGCGGATCAACTCCCACCGCACGCTGCCCTATCTGCAGGGCTGGCACGCCCGTTACGCCGACCACGGGCTGCGGGTGATCGGGGTGCACACGCCCGGCTACTCGTTCGGCCGCGACCGCGACACCGTGGCCGCGGCAGCCGAGGCCATGGGCGTGACGCACCCCGTGCTCCTGGACCCCGACTACCGCGTCTGGAAGCTGTACGGAAACCAGGGCTGGCCTGGGCGCTACCTGTTCGACCAGCGCGGCCTACTGCGCTACATCCACTACGGCGAGGGCGACTACGCGGGCACCGAGCAGGCGATCACCGAGCTGCTCGGCGAGCTCGAGGGCGCCGACCTCGATCCACCGGAGCCGCTGATGGCGATGCGCCCCGAGGACGTGGAGGGCGCGGTGATGGAGCCCCAGACCGCCGACGTGGCTTTGCCGGCGGACAGCGACCGCCTGACCCTGACCGGCGACTGGATCGAGGGCGAGGACTATCTGGAAGCGGTCACGCCGGGCGCGACCGCGGCGGTGAAGTGGCACGGCGCCGAGGCATACGCGGTGCTGTCGGGCACGGCAGCGCCGGGGCTCCACGAGACGGACGGAGTGATCGAAGCGGAGCGCCCGGGACTGCGCCTACACGGCTTCCAGTTCACGCCCAGCCCGCCAGCCAACCCGGCTTCCTAGCGACGCCTGCTCTCGCAGACCAGTCGACCGAGGACGCAGCAGAGCGACGCCTATTGCGCCGCCAGGGCTTTGCGGATCTGCTTGGGGAGCATGAAGCGCACGTCCTCCTGCACGACCTCGAACTCCGAGACGTTGTCGGTGCCGCGCTCGCGGAAGAAGTCGACCAGGCGCTGGACCAGTTCCTCGGGTGCGCTGGCGCCGGAGGAGATGCCCACCACGCGCTTGCCCTCCAGCCACTCCTCACGCACCTGGGTCTCGTTGTCGATCAGGTAGGAGTCGGCGCCGTGGTCGCGGGCCACCTCGACCAGCCGGTTCGAGTTCGACGAGTTGCGCGAGCCGATGACCAGCACCAGGTCGCACTCGCCCGCCATCTGGCGCACGGCCATCTGGCGGTTGGTGGTGGCGTAACAGATGTCATCGGTGCGCGGGCCGGTGATGTTGGGGAACTTCTCGCGCAGCTTGAGGATGATCGCGCGCGTCTCGTCCACCGCCAGGGTGGTCTGGGAGATGAACGCCACCTTGTCGGGATCCGCGACCTCGAGCTCGTCGACCTCGTCCTCGGTCTCGATCAAGATGATGTGGTCGGGCGCCTCGCCCATCGTGCCCTCGACCTCCTCGTGCCCGTTGTGGCCGATCATCACGATCGTGTAACCCTCGGCGGCGAACTTCTTCGCCTCCACGTGGACCTTGGTGACCAGCGGGCAGGTGGCGTCGATGGTCTTCAGCTCGCGGGCCTCGGCGTTGGCGTGCACAGCCGGTGAGACGCCGTGGGCCGAGAACACCACCGTCTGGCCCTCGGGCACCTCGCTCTCCTCCTCTACGAAGATGGCGCCGCGCTCGCGCAGCTGCTCGACCACGTGCTTGTTGTGCACGATCTCCTTGCGCACGTAGACGGGGGCGCCGTAGAGGTCGAGGGCGTGCTCGACGGTCTGCACGGCCCTGTCGACGCCCGCGCAGTAGCCCCGCGGGGCGGCCAGCAACAGCTTTTCCGGAACGTAGGACATGAGCCTCAGAGTGTAGGCAGCAGCTTCATCATCGTCTCACCCGTGGCGTCCAGGCTGGGCTCGGAGATCTGAGCCAGGTTGTCGCAGGTGCGGTGAAAGCAGCGGTAGTCGAAGTCGATGAAGTCGACGGCGGGCACGCCCCGCCTGATGAACGGCGTGTGGTCGTCCTGAACGCTGCCCTGCACGTCGGAGGGAAACACCCGGCCCACCCCGGCCCTGCGGCCCGCCCTGCGTACCTTGGCCCACAGGTCAGCGTCGGCGCTGGCGTCGGCCATCAGGCGCAGCCCGCGCTGGCCGATGAAGTCCAACAGCACCATCGCCTTCGCCTTCCGGTAGCGCTTGGCGGCCACCTTGCTGCCGCGCAGTCCCTGGGCATAGAAGTCGCCGTCGGAGACCCCGGCCGGGGTCTCCTCGCCGTCGAAGGCGATGAACACGAGCGTGGACTTCAGCCGCCGCGGCTTGATCGTGCGGGCCAGCTGCACCATGACCGCGGTGCCCGCCGCCCCATCGTTGGCGCCGACGAAGCCCGGAATGTCCTTCGTGTCGTAGTGGGCGCCCACCACCACGACCCGCTTGGTCTTGCCCGGCACCACGCCGATCACGTTGCGCAGGCCGCCCGGCACCGCCTGGAAGCGCCCGCGCGGGAGCGCGCGGCGCAGGCGCTCGCCCAGCGCGCGCGATGCGGGCGATCCCGCGGGCCGCGGCCCGAGCGCGACCTGGCGCTTCACCGAGTTGTAGGCGGCCCGAGAGTTGAAGGCGCGGGCGGAGGCCTTGGGCACGGTGCTGGCCGCCTGGGCCTCGCCGTCGCGCTTGGCTTCCTCGCCGGAGACGAACGGAACGTTGTCGGTGGCCACCAGGGCGATCAAGGTCCCGGCCAGCAGGATCTGGACCACGAGGACTCCGGCGAGCAGTCGCATCGAGGTCATTGTGACGAGCGTGTCAGTGACGCACGTGTCAGCGGCGCACGCGCAGTTCCAGCAGGGCCCCACTGGCGGGCGCCATCCTGAAGCTATACGCACCATCGCGACGGCGCACGCGGCTCGCGCGCCTCTTACCCGAAAGCCGGCCGGTGCGCGATCCAGCGGCCTGGCCGGCCAGCTTGACCCCGCCCTTGGCCCCCAGGCTCCGCCCTGTGAGCCTGGTGAGCTCCGCCACCCGTGCGCCGCGTGGGACCGCGATCTTCACGATGCCGCCCCGGCGCGCATCCTTGGCCAGAACCATCACGCGCAGGCGCTTGCCGGCCAGCGTCGGGAAGGCCACGGCGTTGGCGCCCTCGCGGACCCGCGCACGCGAGACCGGATCGAGCAGCATGGTCGCCCGACCCGCGGTGGCGCGGGAGAACAGCAGGACGCCGTAGTAGAGCGGGCGCACGCGGGCGCTCCAGCCGCGGCCGGGGATGAAGGCGAAGTCGAACGGGCTGTAGGCGCGGCCGAACGTGTGCAGGTTGGCGCCCACGATCCCGGTTCCCGCAGTCCGCATCAGGTATTCGGCGCCCCACAGCGCGGCCGCGAACGTGTCGCTGACCCCGGGCTGACCGCCACAGGCGAAGCTGTTGGTCTCGGTCAGCTCGACCTTCTTGCCGACGCTGGCGCTCTGGCGCACCGCCGTTCGAAAGCCGCCCATGATCCGATTCATGTCGTCGGCCCCGAGCAGCTTGCGCCGGGTGGGGTAGCCGGGCGTGCCGGGCGCTATGCCGGGACAGGCGGCACCGACGTACTCGTGCAGCGACGCACGCGACAGGCGCGAGCGTTCCTGGGCCAGGAACTGCGGCAGCCCGCTGATGAACTCTGGCCTGCAGCAAGCTGACGGGCCCACGAGTGGGATCGGCCCGAGCTGGCCACGGAGGATGTCGGCGCGCGCCTTGTACTCCCTCAGGTAGTCGGTGAAGGAGTAGCCCTCAGGCCGCTCCTTGACGGGCCGCCCCTGGGGGTCAGTGAAGTAGGTCAGCGACTGGTAGGTGTCCGGCTCGTTGCCCAACTCGAAGCCCCGGATGGCACGCGGACCCAGTACGGACAGAGCTCCGCGTGCGTACTCGACGGCGGTGGCAGGGTCGGAGTTCACCAGATTCAGGGTCAGCAGGAGGGGGCTGGCGTTGCGACGGGCGAACGCGCCCATGTACTGGAAGTAAGTCGCATCGATGTCGAAGTCGAGCCCGGGCGGACGCGGCGCTCGCGTGGGGTTCCACCATGTCTGGTCCGCGGACGAGCCGCCCACCCGGAGCGTGGGGCCGCCCGAACGCGAGGCACGGATGTTGGAGAACAGGCCATCGGCTACGGGATTGACCCCGGTGGCGGGCGTGCCGAAGATTCGCGACGCATACGGCACCTCTGACGAGAAGCCGATGAAGTCGCGGGGAAGCCGGCGCCGGTGGCGGATGCGGCGGGTGTCCACCCTCATCGACAGCAGGGGCGTGGCCGCTGCTCCTGCCCGAAGGGTCTCGCCACGAGTGCCGGCGAGCGCCTGGCCCGGCGTCCCCAGGCACACCAGGACGAGCACCGTGAGCCCCACCGCCGGTTTGGTGAACCGCCCCACGAACACGACGGTACAGGCGCCCGGCAGATCGCGCACGGAGTTAGTCTCCCGCCATGGCGCGGGGACACAAGGACCGGCTGAGCGCGGTCGACGCCTCCTTTCTTCACGAGGAGCGCGAGAACTCGCACATGCACGTGGGCGCCGTCGTGGTCATGGAGGGTCCGCCGCCCACGCGCGAGGAGTTCAGCGAGCACATCGAGGCGCGGTTGCACCTGGTGCCGCGCTACCGCCAGAAGCTGTCGTTCCCCCGCTTCGAGATGGGACGCCCGCTGTGGGTCGACGATCCGCGCTTCAACATCGAGTACCACGTGCGCCACACGGCGCTGCCGGCGCCGGGATCGCTGGAGCAGCTGCGACAGCTGGCCGGGCGGATCTTCAGCCAGCGACTGGATCGCTCGAAGCCGCTGTGGGAGATCTGGCTGGCGCAGGGCTTGGAGGGGGACGAGGATGCGGACGATTCGGCACCCGTGCCGAAGCGTTCTCGCTTCGCGCTGATCTCGAAGACCCACCACGCGCTCGTGGACGGGGTCTCGGGGGTGGACATCGCCACCGTGCTGTTCGACCTGACCGCGGTCCCGGGCGAGCCGCCCGCGGCCGACGCCGCGTGGCTGCCGGCGCCCGAGCCGTCACAGGCCGAACTCCTCGGCGAGGGCGTGAAGGACCTCCTGCGAACTCCGGCGCAGCTGGCAGGCCAGGTGGTCGGGGCGGCGCGCGATCCCGGGCGCACGCTGGCGTCGGTCCGTGAGGCCGCCGAGGGCATCGGCGAAGTGGCCTGGGCTGGGCTGAACCCGGCTCCCGAGGTGCCGCTGAACGTGCCCATCGGACCGCACCGGCGGGTCTACTGGACCGAGAGCTCCCTGGATGACTTCAAGACGGTCAAGAACGCCCTCGGCGGCACGGTGAACGACGTCTTCCTGGCCGTGGTGGCGGGCGGGCTGGCGCGCTGGCTGCGCAGCCGCGGGGTGCGCACCGAGGGGCTCGAGCTGCGCGGGCTGGTGCCGGTGTCGATCCGCTCGAAGGACCAGCAGAACACGCTCGGCAACCAGATCGCCGCGCTGCGGGGTCCGTTGCCGGTCTACGCCGACGACCCGGTCGAGCGCCTCGGGATCGTGCGCCAGGCGATGCAGGACGTGAAGGAGTCCAAGCAGGCGCTGGGGGCCGAGGTGATCTCCGGCCTGGAGGACTTCGCCCCGCCGACGCTACTGGCCGTGGCGTCGCGGCTGAACTTCTCGACGCGGCTGTTCAACGTGATCGTGACCAACGTGCCCGGCCCGCAGTTCCCGCTGTACCTGATGGGCCGCGAGATGCTGCAGATCGTTCCGGTCGCGTTCCTGCCCCAGGACCACGCCCTGGCCATCGCGGCCATGAGCTACAACGGCAAGCTGGACCTGGGCCTGCTGGGCGACTACGACGCCATGCCCGACCTGGAGCGCGTGGCGGCCTACTTCGAGGAGTCGCTGGCCGAGTTGCGGGACGCCGCGGACGAGGCGGGCATCGTGCCCACCTCGTAGAACGGACGCCGCGGACGAGGCGGGCATCGTGCCCACCTCGTAACACGTCAACTGACCTTTGCCGCGGCCGGCGCCAGGTGCTCGGGCGCCAGGGAGCGCGCCAGCTCGAGCGTGTCTTCGTCCAGATCGACCGGCTCCAGCTGGTAGATCTCGGCGTACTGCGCCTCGATGGCGTCGGCCGCCTGGGCCCACGTGACGCCGGGCACCTCATCCGCCAGCGCCCCGGTCGCCTCGGGCCGCCAGTCGAGCCCGAGCTCGCGGTAGACGGGCACGAGCACGTCGTTCACGCGCTCGGCACCGTCCACCACCACGACGCCCCCCACGTGCGCAGCGCGCGAGACCAGCCGCTGTCCCACCCCCATCAGCTTGCGCTCCCCGCGAGCGTTCACGCTGTCGGCGCCGGGGCAGTACTCGCCCGGCACCTCGCCGACCCGGGCATCGATGTCCAGCGACGCGAACGCTCGCGCCATCAGCTGCGACGTCAGCTCGAAACGCCGGCTCACGCGCGTGCGTGGGTCCTCGTCCGGGATCGAGTGGGCGAACGAGATGGTCTGGTCGTGGAAGACCGCGGCGCGGCCCCCGGCCAGCCGCTCGATGGCCTCGAACCCGGCGGCGCGCGCTACCGCCACCGCCTCCGGGTAGCCGGGCCCGACCACGTCCCGCTTGCCGAAGGCCACGATCGAGCCTGGGCGGGCGATGCGCAGGGTCTCCGGGAGCTGGCCCGAGGCGACCCTGAGCATGAGCGCGCGCGAGACCGCCGTGTCCAGCGCCGGGTCGTCGGCAAACGAGCGCGTGATGTAGGCCAGCGGTGCGGGCACGCCTCCAGAGTACGTAAGGGCCGAATCCCTACCAGCTTTGTCTAGAGTCGCGGGCCGGCCGACCACGAACCGGGAGCCTTGATGAGCAATACAGACGAGCTGCTGAAGAACAACGAGGCCTACGCGGCCAGCTTCGACAAGAGCGACCTGCCGCTGCCCCCTGCGAAGAAGGTGGCGGTGGTGGCCTGCATGGACGCCCGGCTGGTGCCGACCCGCATCCTCGGGCTCGAGGAGGGCGACGCCCACGTGATCCGCAACGCCGGGGGCGTGATCACCGACGAAGAGATCCGCTCGCTGGCCATCTCCCAGCACCTGCTTGGCACCGAGGAGATCATCCTGATCCACCACACCGACTGCGGGATGCTCACGTTCACCGATGAGCAGTTCAAGAGCCAGCTGGAGGCGGCGTCGGGCCAGCGTCCTGACTGGGACAGCGGAGCCTTCGCCGATCTGGAGGGCAACGTGCGCGAATCGGTCCAGAAGGTCGTGGACAGCCCGTTCATCCCGAAGACCGACGCGGTGCGCGGCTTCGTCTACGAGGTCGAGACCGGCAAGCTGCGCGAGGTGTCCTGAGCCTCGCCGCTGCGCGCGGGCCCCGGGCCGGGGCCCGTGGCGCAGCGCCACGAGGCCTTGCCCTCGGCCTTCGCGCGCCCCAGCGCCTGGTCGGCTCGCTGGTAGAGCTCGGAGCGGTCAGCCACCGGGTCGGGAAACGAGGCCCAGCCGACGCTGGCGGTCAGTTCGAACTCCCGGAGCTCCAGGCTGCGATCGGCCTCGGCGACCGCCTGCACCACGCGCTGAGCCAGTCGCTGGGTGGCCTCACGGGTGATGCCGGTGGCCAGGATGGCGAACTCATCGCCTCCCAGGCGGGCGACCACGTCGTTGCCGCGCGCGGCCTCGCGGAGCGCATCGGCCGCTGCGCACAGCACGCGGTCGCCACCCACATGCCCTAGGAGCGTGTTGGCCGACTTGAAGTCGTCGAGGTCCACCAGCAGCAGGCCCACCCGGTCCGACGCGCGGGCACCGGGCGAGGACTGCTCCATGGCCACCTGGAACGCTCGCCGGTTGGCCACGCCGGTCAACGGATCGACCAGCGCCAGCGCGTTTGCGCGCTCGCGCATCTGGACCTGCAGCGACTTCGCCGCGATGATCAGTGCGCCCAGGACGAAGTAGGTCGGCGCGATCACCACGATCTCGCCCACGAAGCCCTCGGACGCGGCGCCCGCGTCGTAGACGATCGGGAGGCAGTAGACCACCACGCAGGCCAGCAGGTAGACCAGAGCCTCGCGGGGCGGGTAGAAGTAGGAGGCGTAGAAGAGGACGAACAGCAGGTAGAAGCGCGTGGGCGAATTGGCGCCGCCGGTGGACGCCATGGCCACGACCGTGATCGGGAGGCCAATCGCCGAGGACAGGTGGGTCACCAGCGGTGGTGCCGTCGTCCAGGGGACGACCGTTAGGCCAGCCACGCCCCACACCAGGCCGACGCCCACGACCGCGAGCAGGGCGGCCGTGTCGGTCACATCGACTCCTGGGACGACCAGCAGCAGCAGGCCCGTCGCAGAGCCGGTCAGGTACAGCGCGGAGGCCACCTTGCCCGCTAGGGCGCGCTCCTCCTCGATATGCAGGCCGCGGATTGAAATCACCGTGTCCGGTGCCTCATCGTCTCCCGGGTCGGGGACCTTGAGCCTGTGCAGCCGAGCGTCTAGAAGCCGAGCGCGAACTTGGCGTCTTCGGACATCAGCTCTGGCGTCCACGGCGGCGTGAAGACCATCTTGGGGTAGACCCCGGTGACCCCCTCCAGCTCCCCGACGAACTCCTCCATCTGCTCGGAGACCTGGGGGCCGATCGGACAGCCGGGCGAGGTGAGGGTGAAGGTGATGAACACCTCGCTGCCCTCGACCGCGATGTCGTAGACCAGCCCGAGCTCGATGAAGTCCAGCCCGAGCTCGGGGTCGATCACGTTCTCCAGCGCTTCCTGGACGTCGTCGGTGGTGGGCGCCTCGGCCATGGGAGCAAGCTTAGAGGCAGGTAGGCTGATTTCCATGCCGCTGCTGGCCCTCGTGTTCGCGTTCATCGTCGTGCCGCTCGCCGAGCTGTACGTGATCCTGAAGGTCGGAGACGCGATCGGCGTGCTGCCCACACTGGCGATCCTGGTGGCCGATTCGCTGCTGGGCTCCTACATGCTGCGCTCTCAGGGCCGCGCCGTGTGGCGGCGTTTCCAGGCGGCCATGGCGGCCGGGCGGATGCCCCACCGCGAGGTCATGGACGGCATCGCTGTGATCTTCGGCGGCGCCTTCCTGATCACCCCCGGCTTCCTGACCGACATCGTCGGCGTGCTGCTGCTGCTGCCGCCGACGCGCTCGCTGATGATCCGCTTCTTCGGCCGGACGGCCCTGCGCGGCATGGCCGGGCGGTTCGTGGTGAGCGGGCCCGGCCCGCGGCCGGGCGCAGATGTAGAGGGCAGCGCCACCGAGTACCCGCCGACCGATCCACCGCGAATCGAGCGGTGAGCACACCCGCTCTGTCGATCGGCCTGTTCGACCCCGAGCACGGCCTGAGTGTGAGCGCCCGCGCGGGCGCCACGCTGCTATTCGAGGGCGGCAGCGTGGACATCCGCGATGGAGGCCCCGAGATCGAGCCGACGCGCAAGGGCTGGCAGGCCCGCCTGGGCCAGGACTTCGACGTCAAGCTCGAGCCGGTGGCCGAGGGCGCGGAACTGGGCGACGACGTGACCGTGCACGTGTGTCGCGTGAGCGGCCGCATCGGCGGACAGAAGGCGCGCTGTCTGGGTACCGTGGCCGAGACCCACCGGCCGCCGGAATGGGAAGAGCTGGACGTGCTGCGGTCGATCACCGCCATCTTCGACCCTGACAACGCGTTGCTGGCGCTGGCGCAGCGCCCGCGCGGCGCCATCGGACACGACGCCGAGGCGGTGTCGGCGTGGCTGCTGTCCGAGGGCGAGGTCGTGGAGCTGGGTGACACCCGCATCTCCACCGTCTACGACGGCAACGGCCGCCAGCGCAGCGCGGGCCTGGAGCTGTGGGTGCCTGGTCACGACTTCCCCATGCGCGGGTCGGGGACGGTGGTGGCCGGCACGTCGCTGGCGCTGGAGGGCATCGACGTCCACGCCGCGGCGTTTCGCTGGCGTCTGGACGACCGCGAGGGAGCCGGCGCCTACGAGCTGTGGCTGCGCAGTGAGCCGGTGCCCGCATGATCCGCGCGGTGATCTGCGACTTCGGCGGCGTGCTGACCACGCCGCTCGGCAACGCATTCGCGGCCTGGTCGAAGGAGTCGGGGGTGCCCCTGGAGGCGCTTGGCACAGCCATGGTCAAGGCCACCGAGGACTACGACGGCGAGCACCCGCTGTTCATGCTCGAGCGCGGCGAGCTGACCGAGCCCGAGTTCCTCCAGCGGCTCCAGGGCGCGATGGAGGAGGGCCACGACCTGAACGGCATGTTCGACGTCTGGTGGCGCAACCTCGAGCGCAACCCGGAGATGATCGAGCTGATGCGCGACCTGCGCGGGCGCGGGATGCGCATGGCGCTGCTGACCAACAACGTGCGCGAGTGGGAACCGCGCTGGCGGCCGATGCTGCCGGAGCTGGACGAGATCTTCGAGGTCGTGGTGGACTCGGGCTTCGTGGGCATGCGAAAGCCTGAGCACGGCATCTACCACCTGACGCTGGAACGCCTCGGCGGGGTCACGGCGGACGAGTGCCTGTTCGTGGACGATATGGATCCCAACTGCGACGCCGCGCGCGAGCTGGGCATGACGGTCGTCCAGTTCCAGCACACCGCCCAGGCACGTCAGGAGATCGAAGCGGTACTGGCGTAGCCCGCTTAGGTAGCGTAGGCTGGAGTCGTGAGAGCAGTGACACCCGCCGCCATCGGCGTCCTGCTGGCCTGCCTGGCCTTCAGCGCGACGGCGTCCGCCGCTCCCCAGACCAAGACCTTCCGGACGGGCCCGATCAAGGTCGGCTCCTACCAGGTCAAACAGAGCGACCTGGACGGCAGCATCCCCACCCCGAAGGTCAACGGATTCATCACCGGCATGGAAGTCGACGTTGTCGACCGGGCCGGCAAGCGGATCCCGATCAGCCGGCTGATGCTGCACCACATCGTGTTCAGCAACCTGGGCCCGACCATCGGCTCGAAGCGCGACGGCACCTGCGGCAGCTTCACGATGCTGAACTCACGCAACACGCTCCCGGGCCTGGCCGAGCGCTTCTACGCAGCCGGCGAGGAGCGCGCCAAGCTGCGCCTGCCCCCCGGCTACGGCTACCAGATCGGCGCCGGCGACAACTGGGGCATGACCTGGATGCTCATGAACCACCGCAAGCAGGTGGACACGGCCTACATCCAGTACCGCGTGACCTACGACACCCAGCCCCTGACGCCCGTCAAGCCGTTCTGGCTGGACATCGAGAACTGCAAGGCCGATCCGGTGTTCGACGTCCCCGGCGGCAAGAAGCGGGGATCTACCACGCGCAACTCGAGCGTCTGGAACGTGCCGGAGTCGGGCCGGATCGTGGCGGCCGGCGGCCACGTGCACGGTGGCGCCAAGCAGCTGGACCTCAAGCGCACGGGCCCGGATTGCACGCTCTACAGCTCCAAGCCGACCTGGGGACGCAAGAGCCACCCGTTCTACAAGGTCAAGCCGGTGCTGCACGAGCCGGGGCCGATCAACATGACCGGGTTCACCAGCGCCCAGGGGATGCCCGTCCGGCAGGGTGAGCGACTGCGCCTGGACGCCGACTACGACGGCGAGCTGCTGCACACGCGTGTGATGGGGATCATGGTCCTGTTCTTGGCCCCCGACGAGTCCGCACCCGCCAGCCACTCCTGCGCTCCGCCCGCCGACCTGCGCAACTGGCGGACCCGGAGCCGTGGGCGGAGCAAGCCACCGCGCTTCAAGGTGCCGCTGATCGGGCTCGACAGGAAGGGCAAGGCACGCGTGATCGCGGCGCCGAAGGGAGCCCGCCGCAAGCTGCGCAGCGGGGCCACCGTCCGCGTGGGCGACAACTTCTTCTCCCGCCGCAACATCTCGATGAAGGCGGGCTCCACGCTCAAGTGGAAGTTCAACAGCAAGTTCCTGCACAACGTGACCGTGGCCGACGGCCCGCGCGGGTTCTCCTCGGTGCACCTGGACCAGGGCCGCGTGTACAAGACCAAGCTGCGCGCCCCCGGCACCTACAAGCTGTTCTGCGCGCTACACCCGGTGCAGATGACCGAGACGATCAAGGTCCGGTCGGCCAAGCGCAAGAAGCGCTGACCGCCGCGGCCCCCGAGACGTAAACGAGACACGGTCCCGGCGCCTGAGGTGCGCGCCAAGCCGGACCGAGGTCCGGCCGGCTGCGCGGCGGGCCTCACACCTCGTGGCCTCGCTCTTTGCGCCTGGGTCCGTGTCTCGGAGGGGACTCAAGCATCGCTCCCGGTGACGGTCAACGGCCTTCGGGCGAACCATCCCGCAGTTTGCGAAGTTCACGCCCGAGGTTGTCGAACACGCCGGCCCATCCGCTCTCGTGCTCGGCCACGGCCTGCTCGTCCCAGAGACCGTGGTGGGTGAAACGCACCGTGGTTTCGCCCTCGTGCTCCTGGAAGTCGATCTCGATCAGTTGCGAGCGCTGGTCGCGATCGTCGTCCCATGTCCAGGTGAACGCGAGCCGGCGCGGCGGGTCGATCTCGGTGTACTCCCCGCCGCCACCGTACTCGGCGTCCTCGTGCGGGTTGCGCATGGCCACACGCAGGGTGCCGCCCACGCGCAGGTCCACGCTGGCCTCGGTGGTCTCCCAGTCGTGGCCGACGTGCCACCAGCGCTTGAGCACCTCGGCGCTGGTCCAGGCCTCGAAGACCGCCTGTGCCGGGGCGGCAAACGTGCGCTGCATACGTAGCGTGCGGCCCGCGATCATGCGCGCCCGTCCGGTCGGCGCAGGTGGACCGACAGCCACACCCGGGCGGCGGCCAGGCCGCCGCCCGCGCCGGCGATGGCCAGCAGCTCTTCCAGGGGCAGCCCGGACACGTGGGCGATCATGCCGCCTGCTCGTAGTTGTCGTGGTAGTTCCACCACTGGTAGGGCGGCGTCTGGGGATAGCCGGCGGGTGAATCCTCCCACTCCTCCTGGCGCCCCAGCGCCGTGATGTCCAGGTAGCTCCACGTGCTGCCCATGGCCTCGTCGCCACGGTTGTCGACGAAGTACGTCCGCAGGATCTGGTCGTCCTCGCGCAGGAACACGTTCGTGCCATGCCACTCGCCGACGCCGAAGTCCGTGTCGAAGTCGTCCGTGAGCGTGTACCACGGGCATCTGCCAGCCCATCCGCGACTTCAAGCCCTCGATGTCCGCCTGCGGCGCCCGCGACACGAACGCCAGCGTGGTGTCGCGCGCGTTCAGGTGCGCCAGGTGTGCGACCTGGTCGGCGACGAAGGAGCAGCCGGGGCACCCGCGCTCGGGGAAGTCGGCCACGCCCTGCTCGTAGAAGAAGCGGTACACGACCAGTTGCCGGCGGCCGGCGAACAGATCGGGCAGCCCGACGGTGCCGTCGGGCCCCTCGAACGCATACTCCTTCTCGACGGCCATCCTGGGCATACGCCGGCGCTCGGCAGCCAATTCGTCGCGTGCGCGGGTTAGCGCCTTCTCCCTGACCAGCAGCTCTTCACGAGCCGCCTTCCACTCCGGCGCGGAAACTGTCGGTGGGGTGTTCATCTCGCTTTGTCCTCCTTGAGGTAGTCGTCGACCACGTCGAACAGGCGCTC
Source organism: uncultured Solirubrobacterales bacterium (assembly GCA_963750365.1). Taxonomy (GTDB): domain Bacteria; phylum Actinomycetota; class Thermoleophilia; order Solirubrobacterales; family Thermoleophilaceae; genus JAAYBF01. The sequence continues at coordinate 330,433 of CAVVQE010000002.1, read as the reverse complement.
CCAATGAGCGCGCTGGCGGTCCATCCAGTCGGCCGCCTCACCCAGCGCGGCCGTGTCCAGGGACAGCCGGTGCGTCCGGCCGTCGATCTCGCGAGCGATCACGCCGCTCTCCTCGAGCACCTTCAGGTGCTTGGAGATCGCGGGCTTGGAGACTCCGAAGCCCGCCGTGGCGTCGCCCACGGTCGCGGGCCCGCCGGCCAGCCGTTCGACTATGCCCCGGCGGATCGGGTGCGACAGCGCCCTGAAAGGATCGTTAACCACACGGTTAACTCTAGCACCGGCTCCACAGTCCCGCACCCTTCGCCCGCGCCTGGCGCGACAGACGCGCGAACAGAGCCGCGTAGTCATCGTTGGGCCGGATCGTCAGCGGGCGCGCGAACCCCCCGGCCACGAGCCGCGCGTTCAGCGACTGGCCGTCCGCGAGCCACACGTACACCAGCAGCCGCCCGTAGCGGTCGCGCGGGTCGCGGCCGACCGTGTACCGGACGGTCTTTCCATCGACCTCCCGCTTGGTGAACGCCGACGCCTGCCGGCCGAAGCACTCGCGCCGACCGAAGACCTCCGGCGTGTCGATCCCGATCAGCCGCGCCTTGCCCGGCCCGGCCAGTTCGACGGTGTCGCCGTCGACCACCCGGGCCACCCGCCCCTGCCGGGCGTCGCCGGGCACGGGCGGCCCATTCACATCACCGAGGTCCGCCCCACCCTCGCGCCAGCCGGCCAGATAGCCGACGCCGAGGGCCAGCAGCACGAGGGCCACGGGGATGACGTTGCGAGGACGCACGTCCTGTTTACGCCGGCGAGCGGAGAACTACCCGCGGCCCGCCCAGCTGCCAGAACTGAGGATGGCTGCGAGCGCGGCTGGCAAGGACGCAGGTGACGACGTGTGCGCACGCACACGAGAAGCCGAGGACGCGGCCAGCCGCGCTCGCAGCCCCCTCAGTTGTCGCAGCCGAGGCGGTCCCAGCAGTAAAGCTCGACGGCCTCGGCCGCCAGCTCCGCGGTTCGCTCGGGCGAGAGCCACGGCAGCACTGTGTCCAGCGCCTGCTCTTCGCTGACGCCGGCCTCGAAGGCGTCCTCGCCGCGGAAGCCGGCGGCGATGCGAAGCGCCTCGCGCCGGTGCTCGCCGAGGTGGGCGAACGTCTTGAGCAGGAACTCCTTGTTGGCGATGGGCTGGCCGACCTCGAGCGACGCGTGCCAGGCGGCGAGCATCGAGAGGTCGTCGTCGTCCAGCACCTCGACGGCCTTGGCGTAGTGCACCTGCAGCTCGTCGTCGGGGATCTCGTCGACCCACGCTCGCACGACTTCACCGAGCAGCTGGCGCCGGGCCTCGCGGCCGACCGCGTCCGCCATGACCCGGATGGCCTCCTGGGGCTCTATGAAGCACAGTGACATGGCGTCAAGGTAGGCCCACGGCCAGACGGAATCGCGGCTGTCCGACCGGCGCGGCGCCGGGTCGGCGTCATCCGGTCGCGGGGGCCGCTTCGGCCAGGGTGTGCTGCTCGTCCCAGCTGCACAGCGCGGGGCGCCCGGGACAGTCGGCGCACAGGCCGCGGTGGGGCTGCGCGGTGGGCTCGAAGCGCCCGGCGGTGATCCCTGCGGCCACTGCGCGCAGCTCCTGTTCGAGCGCCGGGAGATCCGCGGCGCCGAAGGTGCGCGCCACCGGGTCGCCGGGGCGCTCGAGGAAGCAGTAGGCCACCTCGGCGCGGGTGGCGCCCGAGCGCAGCGCCGCCAGCGCGTACACCAGCCGCTGGGTGCCGTACGCCAGCTCTACGAGCTCGGCCGGGTCCGCCCCTTCCAGGCGGTCGCTCTTGTAGTCCACCACCAGCACTCGAGTCGCCCTCGCGCGCGTGCACGTCGACGATGCCGTCCACCAGCAGGCTGCGCCCGCCGCCGGTGTCCAGCGTGAACGCGAACGGCAGCTCGGCACGGACCTGGTCGGCCGCGCCGATCCGGGCAGCCAGCGGCGAGGCCACGAACCGCTCGATCATGCCGGTGATGTCCGCCAGCTCGTCGGGGCGCACCGGGTTGCCGCTGGCCTCGATCGCCTCCGCCACCCGCTCGTGGGACGGGACCGCCGGCGCGGTGAAGTCCAACTCCTCGAGGAGCGCGTGGACCAGCGAGCCGCGGGTCGTGGCCGCCAGGCGGTCGAGCGCATCGGCGCCGCGGGCGGCGCGCGCGGGCCCGTCGTCGGGCGGCGGCAGCCGCAACGCGCGCTCCAGGTAGAAGCGGTAGCCGCAGCGGTGGTAGGAAGCCAGGCCCGAGTAGCTGAGGCGGCTGACGGGCAACGCCGGCGCGACGTCGACCGCGCCCAGCGCGGGCGCGGCCAGCGCCTCGAGGCCCGGCGGCTCGGCCTGGGGCGCGACCGGCCGGCGGTCGGACTCGCACAGCACCAGGTCCACGTCGGCGGGACGCAGGACGCGGCAGGCCACGCGCACGTCGCGCCCGTCGTAGCTGGTCACGGCGTCCGCCTCGGCCGGCATGTCCCCCAGCTCCGGCGCCAGCGCCCGCCACAGCCAGCGCATCGGCTCGGTCAGATCCCCCGGCTCCTGGAGCTTGACCAGGTCGGTGGCGCCGCTGAGCAGCAGGTGCTCCTGGGCCCGCGTGGACGCCACGTAGAAGATCCGCCGCTCCTCCTCCTCGTCGGCGGCCTTCTGCTCCTCCTTGATGCGGGCCATCTCGGCGCTGTCCACCGACTCGCCGCTGAGCGAGGCCAGCCGCATGCCCAGCCGGCCGTCCTCGGTCACGCGCAGCGCCGCATCGTCCTCGCGTCCGTTCTTGCCCAGATCAGCCACGCACACCAGCGGGAACTCCAGGCCCTTGGCGCGGTGGACGGTCATCAGCCGGACGGCGTTCAGGTTCTCGGCCTCGAGCGGGGCCTGGCCCTCGCCGGCCTGGACCAGGTCGCGCTCGGCCACGAAGTCGATGAACCCGCGCAGGTCGCGGCCCTCGTCGGCCTCGTACTCGCGCGCCAGGCGCATGAGCTTGCGCACGTTTGCCATCCGGCGGTCGCCAGCAGGCAGGGACAGCAGGTGGCGGTCGTAGCCGGAGCGGGTCACGGCGCGGTCGATCAGCGTCTCGAGCGACACGCGCGGCGCTGTCAGACGATCCTCGCGGAAGCGCGCGACGAACTCACGCAGGCGCTGGAGCTGGTCGCCGGGCAGAACGCCGGCCAGCCCGTCGTCCTCGGACATGGTGCGCCAGATGCCGCCGGTGCCCTGACGGACCCGGCCGTCCCGGATGCCGGGGCCCGAGCGCTTGGAGCGCGTGGCCAGCACCACGAGCGTGTCCAGTGACAGCCCGCCGAGCGGCGATGCCAGCACCGAGTGAAGCGCCAGCTCGTCCAGCGGGTTGGCCAGCGCGGCCAGGTAGGCGCGCAGGTCGGCCACCTGCTGCTGGGCCCAGTAGCCGCGTCCGCCCAGGACGTGGGTGTGGATGCCGCGTTCCTCCAGCGCGCGCTCATACGCGCTCATGTGGGTGGTGGCCCGGAGCAGCACGACGCAGTCCGACCATGCGAAGGGGGCGCCGGCGCCGGTCAGCTCGTCGATGCGCTTGGCCAGCAGCCGCGCCTCGGCCGCCCGCCAGATCGTGGGCTCGGGCGACCCGAGGCGATCGCCGAACGGCCTGGCCTCCGCGCCGTCGTCATCGGACGGGAAGCGCGCGTCCCAGCGGCCCTTGTCGCGGTCGGTGACCAGCAGCTCCACGCACGGCTCGGCCCGCGGCGGGGTCGCGCGCACGCCAGGCCGCTCGACCAGTGCGTCGAAGCCCTCGCCCCAGAGGGCGCCGAACGTCAGGTCGACCGCATCCAGCACCTCGCCGCGGCTGCGGAAGTTCACCGTCATGCGCTCGGCACGTTCGTGGGCACGCGCGTCGGCCAGGTGGCGGCGGAACACGTTCACATCGGCGTGGCGGAAGCCGTAGATCGACTGGCGCTCGTCGCCGACGCGGAACAGGTTGTCGCGCTCGAGCAACTCCAGCAGCTCGTTCTGCAGCGGGTTGGTGTCCTGGAACTCGTCGACCATCACGTGTGTGAAGCGCTCGCTGTACTGGCGCCGGATCCCCTCGTGCTGGGCGAGCAGATCGCGGGCCACCAGCTCCAGGTCGTCGAAGTCCAGGCCGGAGCGGTCGCGCTTGAGCTGCGCGTAGTGGGCGTCGTGCAGGGCCATCAGCTCGCGCACCAGCACGTGGTCGTTGTGCTCGCGGTAGTGCGAGCAGTAGCCCAGGTAGGCCTCGTGCGCCTCGCGGTAGGCATCGCAGGCGGGACCCTTGAGCGCGTTGGCGGCGGGCTTGAAGCCCAGCTTGCCTATGTCCGCCGGCTCGGCCACATGGCCGGCCGCGAGCGCCGCGAGCGCCGACTGGCAGCGCTCGAGCTTGGCGCGCGCCCGTTCCACCGCCTTGCCCTCGGCGGCTCCGATCTCGGCCAGCGCTGCGCGCCGCCGCCGCGGCCAGTGCCTCGCGCTGCCCGGCGGCGCGCGGCGGCGCCATCTCGGGCAGGCGCGGACAGCGCTGGCCCTGGCTGCGCAGGTGCGCGTACGCGGTGCGCACCATGTCGGCCAGCTTGTCCGGGGTGTAGGCGGCCAGCAGCGCCAGCCGCCCGGAGTCCTGGCCGCTGCCTACGAAGTCGCGCAGCGCGCGGTCGAACGCGTCGATGGCCAGGCGCTCGGCCTCGAGCGCGTCCAGCACGCGGAACTCCGGGTCCAGGCCGGCCGCGAGCGCGTGCGTGCGCAGCAGCCGGGCGCAGAAGCCGTGGATGGTCGAGATCCAGGCGGCCTCGGCGTCCCGCGCGCGCTCCTCGCGGCCGAGCGCCAGGAAACGCTGCCCGCACCCGGCCGGTCAGCTGCGCCGCCGCCTTCTCGGTGAAGGTGATGGCCAGGATCGAGTCGACCGCGCAGCCGTCCTCCAGGACGGCCTGGACGAAGCGCTCGACCAGCACCGAGGTCTTGCCGCTGCCCGCGCCGGCGCTGACCAGCACCGACCCGTCGCGGCGCCCGATCGCGCGCCGCTGCTCAGGGGTGAAGCCGGGGGTCGCCGTGCCGGTGCTCACGTCTCCACCCGGCAGATCGAGGGGTGCGAGCAGCCGCCGCGCCAGGCGCAGCTGTCCGGGCACGAGGCCAGGTCGCCGCCGCGCATGCGCCGCGCCGCGCTGGCGATCGACCCCTGCGCCCAGTCGGTGCGCTCGGCGAAGTCGGCCTCGGGCACCATGTCGTTCTCGTAGAAGTCGCTGCCGAGCGCGGTCCGCCAGCTCCTGGGCGACCATGCCGCGCGGTCGGCGCTCTGTACCCCCCAGCGGCACGTACACGCCGCCTGCGGGCTTCAGGCCGAGCGCGCGCTCGGCCACCAGCATGTACAGCACGGCCTGGAAGCGGTTCTCCTTCTGCCAGTCCGCGACCTTGTACTTCTCGGTCTTGCCGCTCTTGTAGTCGCGCACCAGGGCCCAGCCGTCCCAGGTGTCGATGCGATCGATCAGCCCCCGTACCTTGGTGCCGTCCGTCAGCTCGACCGCGGGGTGCTCGCAGTCGTCGAAGCCGAAGCGCAGCTCCAGGTACTCGGGCTCGAACGAGCCGTCGCGGCCCGCCTCGTGGCGCAGGTAGCGCAGCAGGTCGAACTCCAGGCGCCGTACGGCCGCGCGCACGCGGGTCTGGTTGGGCGAGAGGCGGAACTCGCCGCGCTGGTCCTCGAGCGCAGCCAGCAGAAGCCGCTCGGCGTCGGGCAGGTTGGCCGCCGTGACCCGCCGCTCGCCGGTCTGCTCGCGCAGGCGCTTGTAGGTCTCCTCCAGCACCTTGTGGGCGTACGAGCCGCGCACCATGGCCTCGGGATCGGGCTCCAGCTTCTCGGGGTCGAGCACGTCGTCGACCAGCCAGCTGACCGGGCAGCCCGCGAACCGCTCCAGAGCGCCCGCCGACACCGCGCCGCGGGCGGCCAGCGGCTCCAGGGCGGCGGGCAGGCTAAGCGGCGCGACCGGCGCGTCCTGGCGGCGCGGGCCGGCGTGCGCCAGCGCACGCTCCCACTCGGCCTCGGTCGGCGCCTGGTCGGGCGGCCAGGTCACGTCGGCCAGCGAGCGGGTGCGCTCGGGCAGGGCGGAGAACACCGTCCGCGCGTCGTCGACGAAGAACGACGGCGCGTCGGGGTTGCCCTCCTCGTCGCAGTAGCGCGAGCTGAGCACCAGCCGCCGCTCGGCCCGGGACGCGCACACGTAGAACAGGTAGCGCTCGCGCTCGAGGCGGTCCTCGCGCAGCGGCAGCATCAGGCCGCTGGCGCGCGCCAGCTCGCGCCGGTCGCTGTCAGGCAGGAAGGCGTCGGGCGAGCCGCCCTGCGGGAACTCCTTCTCCTGCAGCCCGCAGACGAACACCGCCTCGAAGCGGCGCGCGCGCACGTCCAGCGGCGAGGCCACCTGTACCCGGTCGGGCTGGGGGTCCTCCCCGACGCGGACGGCCAGCTCGGCCAGCGTGTCGTGCACGTGGCGCGCGTCCAGGCCAACCGCGGGGTCGGCCTGGACCACGGCGCGCATCTCGGTCAGCGCCGCGTGGCAGGCGCGGAACGCGCGCGGGTCGTCCAGCTCGGCGCCCTGCAGCAGCGGCGCCCGCGCGCTGGTAGGGCGCGCCGAACAGGCGCTGCCAGCCGGCCGGTCAGGCGCTCCAGCAGCGCGGCGGCGTCGGGCGCGTCGCGCAGGATGTCGATGTCGTCCAGCGGCCAGCGCCCCGGCCGCTCTTCCCACAGCCGGCGCGCGCCGTCGGCAGTGCGCTCTCCCATGCGCCGCACGTCGGCCTCCAGGCGGTCGGCCAGCCCCGGCTCGCGCAGCAGGCCGGGCGTGCGCAGGTAGGCCAGCAGGTCGTCCGCGCTGCCGTCCAGCGAGGCGCAGCGCAGCAGCGCCAGCAGGCCGCGGCCCAGCCCCGTGTGGGCGAACGGGACCGAGCGGTCCATCGAGTAGGGAATGCCGTACGCGCCGAAGACCTGCTCGACCAGCGAGGCGTACCGGGCGGGATCGCGGAAGACCACGGCCACGTCGCCCGCCGGCGTGCCGTCGCGAAGCAGTGACACCACCTCGGCGCCGCACAGCTCGAGCTCGGCGCGTTCGCCGCCGGCGGAGTTCAGGCTGACCGCCGGGCCGGGGTCGGCGCCGGCGCCGGCGGGCTCGAACAGCGTGCGCTCCAGCGCATGCAGCGCGTCACGCGAGCCCTTCTCGTAGTGGTCGCTGACCGCTTCGAGCTCGCGCTCGGCGGTCGCGATCTCCGTCAGGCGCTGACGCAGCGTGGCGGTGGCCTTGAACGCCTCGCGCCCGGGCTCGAAGGGCAGCGAGACCACCACGTCGGCCTCCGCGTACGCGGCCAGCTCCTCGATCGTGCGGAACTCGAGCTCGGTGAAGTCGTCGAAGCCGTAGACGAACACCGGCGTGCCCGCCCAGGCCGAGGGCCGCGCGCGCAGCGCGGCCAGCGCGCCCCAGGCGAACAGGTCACCGTCCACCAGCCCCGCGGCCTCGAGGCCGTGGCGGTAGCGGCGGTAGAGCTCACCCACCTCCTCGGCGTACTGGCGCCGGGGTCCGTCGCCCGCCCACGTGCGCAGCGCCTGGATCAGTCGCGCGGGCTCGACCATCGAGCGCTCCAGCTCGCTGATGAAGCGCAGCGCGGCGCGTGCGAACCCGGGCCGCGCGGCCGAGGCGGCAAGCACGCTGAAGTCCGCGCGCCGGATGGCGTCCTCGGCCAGCAGCCGGCGCTGGAGCTCGGAGGCCACCCGCGCGCGGTACCCGGCCCGCCGCGCGATCAGGCGCGAGAGCTGGGCGAAGCGCACCACCTGCGCGCCGAACGTGGCGCCGGTGTCGGCCAGCTCGCGGCGGCTGTGCTCGACGTCCTGGAACGCCGGCACCACCAGCACCGGTTGCTCGTCCAGGCGCTGTCGCAGCGGGCCCAGCACGGCGCCCGCCTTGGCGGCGTTGGCGGGACCGGTGACGAGCGTCAGGGACACGAGCCCGTCAGTTGTAGGACGTGGTCAGGACGAGACGGGGGTCGTCATTCGGCGGCGGACCCTGACACCTGCGGAACCAGCCCCGCGCGCACCGCGGCGGCGATGGCCTCGGCGTAACGCTTGGCGGGAAGCATCGGGGGAGCCTCCTGAAGCTGCCAGCCCTGGGCGGGGCGAAGCACCCAGCGACCCACCCGGACGCGTCCCTCGTCCAGTGCCTCGACGCGCAGCTCCTCCTTGAAGTCGCCCGCGCGGCCCTTGCTGACGGCGGGGCCGGAGGCCTGCTCGCCCGGGTCGGCGCCGGCCGCCGCGGCCAGGGCGGCGGCGTCCGCCGGGGCCAGCGCCTGGGCGGCGCTGCCGGCCAGATGGGCCAGGTCCGGCGCCGCCAGCACCGGCGCCCTGCGCCGCAGCGTCGAGCCCGACCACTCGGCCAGCCGGAGGCCGCCGGGCACCCGCTCCAGGCGCACCACGTAGGGCTGCCCGTCGCCGTCCTGGTAGGCCGGGGTGGCCACGCTGGGACCGTGCGGCGCGGGCGGCTGCTTCACGGTTCCCGGGCGGCGACTGCCGCCGCCCGAGGGCGATCGACGCGATGGCTTGTCCTCGAGCACGGTGCCCTTGGAGCAGATCGGGCAGTCGGCCACGAAGCGGTTGTGGCGGCAGAACAGGGACACGGCCTGTGAGGATATGCGCCCGATGGCAACCGCCGTGATCTCCGACCTGCACCTGGGCGCCGTCTCCGAGGCAGACGTGGCCCGCCGTCCCGCCGCGTTCGAGCGTCTGGCCGCCGCGCTGGCACGCGCGGACCGGGTCGTGGTCCTTGGCGATCTGCTCGAGCTGCGTGAGCGCCGCGCCGACGAGGTGCTGGAGCGGGCGGCTCCGGCGCTGGCCGCGATCGGGCGGGCAGCCGAGGGGCGCGAGATCGTGCTCGTGCCCGGCAACCACGACTACGAGCTGGTCTCGCCCGCGCTCGAGGGGGCGCGGCTGAACGGCGGCCAGCTGACCCGCGAGGGCACATACGCAACCGGACGCCGGGGACCTGTCGCGGCGCGTCGCCGAGCTGCTCGCGCCCGCCCGCGTGACCCTGGCCTACCCCGGGCTGTGGCTGCGCGACGACGTCTGGGCGACCCACGGCCACTACGCCGATCTGCACCTGACCGTGCCCCGACTGGAGTCGATCTTCGCCCACGCCGTCGGCCGCATGGTCGGCGCGGGCAAGCGCGGGCCGTCGCTGGAGACCTACGAGGCCACCGTGGCTCCGGTGTACGCCTTCTCGCACGCCATCGCGCAGAGCGCGCCCGCCCAGCGGGCCATCAGGGGCGGCAACACCTCGCGTGAGGTCTGGTCGAAGGCCGTGGGAGGCGGCCCGGCCGGCTTCGCGATCGGGCGGGTGGCCATCCCCGCCGCCGTCGGCGCCCTGAACCACCTGGGCATCGGCCGCTTCCGCGCGGACATCTCGGCGCTCGAGCTGCGCCGCGGCGGCCTGCGCGCCATGGCCCAGGTCGTGCGGGACCTGGACGTGGAGGCTGCCCACGTGCTCTTCGGCCACACCCACAGGGCCGGCCCGCTGCCGGGCGAGGTCGAGGGCTGGTGGCCCGGCGGTGGCGTTCGCCTGCACAACACGGGCAGCTGGCTGCTCGAGACCGCCTTCTCCGCCGCCGAGGGCCCCGCGAATCCCTACTGGCCGGGGCGGGTCACCTGGGTGGGCGAGGACGGGCCGCCGGAGTTCGAGAACGTGCTGGAGGGGCTGGAGCTCTAGCACCAGGGCCCCGGTCGGGCGGCGGTGTCCCCCGGCCGTCCTGTCCTGGTGGGGTCCTACCCCACCTAGGCAGGAACGCCGGCGTAGGCGCCGCGGTGGCGGCGGTACATCTCGAGGACCCACTGGCCGCCCGGGCGCGCCGTCAGCTCGTCGCCGAACTCCTCGACGGCGACCGGGATCCCCGACGAGGGCAGGAATGGGCGCTCCGGCGGGCGGACGATGGGCGTGAACAGCGCCGCGGCGGTCAGGTCGGCGACGCTGAAGGAGTCGCCGACCATGTAGTCGCCGCCGCCGAGCTCGGCCTCGACGCGATCCATGGCCGCCAGGATCGCGGCCCGCGGCTCGGCGTCGCTGGTGGCATCGACGCCGTAGTCGCGCCTGGTCAAGACCCGGGCCATCGGGAACGTGAGCCGCAGCATCCGCTCGCGTGCCGGGCTGTCGCCCCGGAACAGGGCCGCACCCACGGCGTCGCGGTCGGCGCAGCATGTGGTGCCAGCCAAAGCGGCGGATCTCGGGCGCCAGATGCTCGTCGAAGTAGTCCTCGAGCTCCAGCGCCCGGGCGCGGTCGTCTGGGTCGGCCGGGTACAGCGGTGGCTCGGGCGTGTGCACCTCCAGCGCCGCGATGATGGCCGTGGAGTCACCGATCCGCCGTCCCTCCAGCTCCAGCACCGGCAGGCGGCGCTGCTTTCCGCGGGTGGCGACCAGGGCGCTCACGCCGTGCAGTCCGGGCATGGGCACGCGCCGCTCGTACGGCACGCCCTTGTAGTCCAGCGCCCAGCGCACCTTCTCGTTGTAGTGCGAGAGCTCGATGTGCCAGAGCACCGCCCCCATGTGCGCCCTAGCCCGCCGCTGCCGTCTGCTTGTCGGCGCTGGCGTCCGTGGCGGCGGCCTCGGCCTGCTCCTCGGAGGGCTCGGCGCGCGGGCGATCGGCCCACTCCTCGTCGAACTCGACCTTCCAGCGCCACTTGCCCTCGTCGCGCGGCTCGATCTGCAGCTTGGCGCGGAACGAGCGGCCGGAGCGGCCGCGGAAGCCCGTGACCTGCTTCTCGGTGCGGCCGATAGGCGGCTCGTCGCCGCGCTCCAATGCCGCCTTGAGCGTCGCCATCAGCTCCTTGGCCACCGAGACCGGCAGGTTCTTGCCCGCCTTCTTCTTCCAGATCACGAAGCCGCAGCCCGGGTCCTCCTTGGACCAGCACGAGTAGCCCTTGCGGTTCTCGTTGACCTCGCGTGCCGCAGACCGGGCACGGGCCGAGCTTGGCCCGCTCGATCTTCACGCCCTTGAGCTTGTCGAGCTCGGCCACCGTCTCGGTGGTGAACTTGGCGATGTCCTTCATGAACGCCGGTCGCGAGTCCTTGCCGCTGCTCGATCAGGCCCAGGCGCTGCTCCCAGTCGCCGGTCAGCTGACGCCGAGGTCAGCGGGTGCTCGCCGAGCAGGCGGATGACCTGCACGCCCTTCTCGGTGGCGTGCAGGGCGCGGCCGTCGCGCTCGATGTAGCTCGCGCCGCGATCAGCGCTCGATGATCGACGCGCGGGTGGCCGGGGTGCCGATGCCGGACTCCTTCATCGCCTCGCGCAGCTCGGCGTCCTCGATGTCCTTGCCGGCGCGCCTCCATCGCGCCGAGCAGCGACGCCTCGGTGAAGCGCCGCGGCGGCTGGGTCTCCTTGCGCAGCGACTCGACCTCGAGCGTGTCCACGTCCTCGCCCTGCTCGAGCTTGGGCAGGTTCTGGTCGCCGCCGGAGTCGTCCTCGGCGTCGCCCTGAGGGTCGACCTCCTCGCCGTAGACCGAGCGCCAGCCGGCCTCGATCAGCACGCGGCCGCTGGTGCGGAACACGTGCTCGGAGACCGTGGTCTCGACGCGCGTGCGCTCGAAGACGGCGTCGGGGTGGAAGATCGACAGGAAGCGCTTGGCCACCAGGTCGTAGATCTTCAGCTCGTCCGCGCCCATCTTCGACAGGTCGTGCGGTGTCGGCGTTGGTCGGGATGATCGCGTGGTGGTCCTCGACCTTCTCGTCGTTGACCACGCTTGTTCGAGCGGCAGCTTGTCCAGCGCCACCACGTACTCGGACGCCTTCGCGTACTGGCCGTTGTGCGCCCACCAGCTCGGCGATCGGCTTGATCTCGCCGGACCATGTCGCCGGTCAGGAAGCGCGAGTTGGTACGCGGGTAGGTCAGCGCCTTGTGCTCCTCGTAGAGCTTCTGCGCGGCCGACGAGCGTGCGGCGGGCCGAGAACCCGTAGAGCGTGTTGGCGTGGCGCTGGAGCGAGGTCAGGTCGTAGAGGAGCTGCGACTTCTCGCGCTCCTCCTTCTTCTCGAGCTTGGTGATCGTGCCCGGCCTGGCCCTCCACCGCCTTGACGATCGTGGCGGCCTCGTCCTCGGCGATCCGCTTGCCGCCCATGTAGCGGCCGGCGTACGCGCGCTGCCCCGAGGCCGCGAAGCTTGGCCTCGACCAGCCAGTAGGGCTCGGGCTTGAAGGCGCGGATCTCCTCCTCGCGGCGGGCCACCAGCGCCAGCGTCGGCGTCTGCACGCGGCCGAGCGACACGGCGCCGTCGAAGGCGGCGCGCAGCCGGATCGAGGCGGCGCGGGTGGCGTTCATGCCCACCACCCAGTCGGCCTCCGAGCGCGAGCGGGCGGCGTCCTCGAGCGAGTGCATCTCCTCGCCCGGGCGCAGCGTCTCGAACGCGTCGGCGATCGCCTTCTTGGTCATCGACGACAGCCACAGCCGCTTGACCGGCGGCTTCTTCTTGGAGGTCTCGTACATGTAGGCGAAGATCAGCTCGCCCTCGCGCCCGGCGTCGCAGGCGTTGATGACCTGGTCGACATCCTCGCGCGCCATCAGCTTGTGGATCGCGTTCAGCTGCTTCTTCGCCCGCTCGTCGTTGGGCACGAGCTTGAACTTGTCCGGCACGATCGGCAGGTCGGCGTAGCGCCACTTCTTCAGCTTCGGGTCGTATGCGTCGGGCTCGGCCAGGCCGACCAGGTGGCCGACCGCCCAGGTGATCACGTACTCCTCGCCCTCGAGGCTGGTCTTGTCCTTGGACTGCTTGAACGAGCCGGGCAGCGCGCCGGCGAGGTCGCGGGCGACGGAGGGCTTCTCGGCAACTATGAGCGTCTTGGACATCAGCTAGGCAACCTTAGGGCGTCGGGGCGCGGCCGATGGTAGAGGGCGTCAGCAAGCTTCAGGGAGCGCTCACCGATACACGTCCGAGTACTCGGCGTCGTAGTTGCGGGTATCGGGGGCCTTTGCCGCCTGGGGGCCCGGGCAGCGCTGGCGCCCGCCCCTGAACGGCAGCCGGACCACCACCGTCGACGAATTGTTGCGCTCGTTGGACTCGTAGATGCCGTCGCGCGGGTCGGCGGTGTGCACGTAGGCAAAGCAACCGCGCAGGCCGGTCACGTCGATGAACTGCTCGGGATAGGCGGGTGGGTAGACGTCGGACCAGCCGACCGAGGTGCCAAGGCGGACCTTGCGTGTGCGCGGGCTCTGGTTGCACCCCGGATACACCCGCCGGCGCGGCGAGCGGGCCTTGCGCGGGTGGGTGCGCTCCAGGTCACGCAGGCAGTAGCTGACCTTCGGGCCGCGGCGCAGGTGCTTGCCGCGCGTCCCGTTCGACTTAAGCCGGTAGAGGTCGAACCGTGCCGCGTGCAGGAACTTCCAGTAGCTCCCGCGGCGCGGTACGTACTTGTAGTACAGCCGGGCGCCCGTCGTGATGCCCAGGCGGCTGCGGCTGTGGCGGCGGTAGATCCGCTGGCGCGCCTTCATATGCATCCGCGACGAGCGCACGCCGAACAGCTCGGCCGGGCCCGCTCCGACGCTGTCGATCGAGTTGCCAGCTCGCAGCATTACGCGCCCGGGCCGCACGAACGGGTCGATGCGCAGCCCGAACGGGCGGCGCATCCGCAGGTCGGGACAGCGCAGCGCGGCACGCTGGGCGGCGTCGAGGCACGGGTTGGCGGGCTTCTCGGCGTCAGCGGCGGGAACCATGACGGTGAGGGCCGCGAGCACACCGGCCGGCGCGAGGAGGCAGCGGAGGAGCACGGGCCCATCTATAGCGATCCCCCTGCGAACCCGCGCGGCTTCCTCTCAGCGTGAGCAGGGGCCCGTGGACACCGGCCCGCGGCTCGCGGCCAGCGCGTCGCGGACGATCGTGTCCGGCACCCCGAAGCCGCTACCGCTGCCCGACTCGCGGGCCGCGGCGAAGATGGTGGCCACCACCCGCCCCTGACCGTCCACCGCAGGGCCGCCCGAGTTGCCCGAGCGCACGAGGCCGCGCAGGGCGGTGATCCGGCGCTGTACCGGCCCGCGGCCGTACGCGTCCTGGCTGAGCACGGTGCGCGTCCGCCCCACGCGGGCGGGCTCCACGTCGAAGGGTCCGTTCTCGGGGTACCCCAGGACCGCCGCGCCGGTGCCAGGCCGGGCGTTCACGTTGAACGCCAGCGGCCGCACCCCCGAGACGCCAGGCACGCGCAGCACGGCCAGGTCGTTGCGCACGTCGAAATGGATCGCCTGGGCGTCCAGGCGGTCGCCCTGGCCGCCCAGCTGCACGGTCGTGTCGTCCTGGCCGGCCACCACGTGGGCGTTGGTGACCACCACCCCGTCGCCCGCCACCCAGCCCGACCCCTGCACACCCAGTCCGCAGGCCGTGCCCAGCACCCGCACCACGCTGCGCCCGGCGGCGCGCACCTCCGGGTCGCGAGCGACTGCCGAGTCGGGCGCTGCCACCCCGGGGTCGGGCCCGTTGATGGTGGGGAATGGGTCGAAGCGGGCCAGCGCTTTCAGCAGCGGACCCGACGGCGGCAGCAGCTCGTTCAGCCGAGTCAGCAGGGCCGAGCGCTGGATCGGCTCGCGCAGCCCCGGGGCGCCCGGGGTGTGCAACGCCACCGCACCGGCAACCCACGCCAGGGCCAACCCCAGGCAGGCCACCAGCACGGCGCCACCGAGGCCGTCGAGCACCCCCAGGCTCTCGCCGAGCCGGTGGCGCAGGCGAAAGCCCAGCAGCTCCAGGGCGGAGGCCAGGATGCCGCCAAGCAGCAGGGCGCCGACCAGCGCGAACACGGGCGCGTAGGGCGAGTTCGACCCCTCCTCGAGCAGCATGGGCCCGACCCGGGAGCCGATGAACGCCCCCGCCGCGAAGCCCGCCAGCGACAAGAAGCCGACGATCAATCCCTGCATGTATCCCCATAGGGCCATCAGCAGGAGGAACGCGATTATTCCCCAATCCAGCGCTGTCACGGGGCCGGACGGTAGCCTGAGGGCAGGGTGCCTTACCTGCAGACTTCGATCGAGAGGCGTAGGCGCCTGACCCATCGTGCGATTCCGCTGATCGTGATCGCGGCCGCTGCGCTCGGCGCCGGGCTGGTCCTCGGAGCCGACGGCGAGTCGGACGGCGAACGCGCGGCGAAGCAGTTCGCGGCGGCCTGGGACCGCCAGGACTATGCCGCCATGCATGGGTTGCTGGACGACGAATCGCGCCGGCGCTACCCGCTGGCGGACTTTCGCAAGGCCTACGAGGACGACGCCGCCACGGCCACGGCCACGGCTGTCCGCGTGGGCAGGCCGGGCGGCAGTAAGGACGGTCGCGTCCGCGTGCCCGTGGTTGTGTCCACGCGCGTGTTCGGCCAGGTGCGCGGCCGGGTCATGCTGCGGGTAGGTCAGACCAGCCTCTCCTGGGCTCCCGACCTGGCCTTTCCGGGCCTTGCCGAGGGCCAGAAGCTGACCCGGAAGACCGAGCCGCCACCCAGGGCGAAGATCGTCTCGGTGGACCGCAAGGTCCTGGCCGAGGGCCCGGCGAGCGCCCGCAGCTCGCCCGAGGGCGTGGGATCCTCGATCGCCGGCACGGTTGAGCCCAGCGACCAGAAGGACGTGCAGGAGGCGCTCTACAGGCGCGGCTTCGCCCGCGATACGCCCGTCGGCGTCAGCGGGCTCGAGCGAGCCCTGCAGATCCAGGTCGAGGGCTTCCCCGGGGGCACCCTGCTGGCCGGGCGCACCGTTCTGGCCAGGGTCCGCGCCAGGGCCGCACGGGACGTGCGGTCCACGATCGACAGCCGCCTCCAGGAGGCCGCGGTCCAGGCACTGGCCGGCCGCCTGGGCGGTATCGCGGCGCTGGAGCCCAAGACGGGCGAGGTGCGAGCCCTGGCCGGCATCGCCTTCTCGGCGCCACAGCCGCCCGGATCGACCTTCAAGATCATCACCACCGCAGCGGCGCTCGAGAAGAACAAGGTCAAGGTCAAGGACGAGTTCCCGGTCGAGACCAAGGCCGTGATCGACGGCGTCGATCTGGAGAATGCCAACGGCGAATCGTGCGGCGGCAGCTTCGCCGACAGCTTCGCCCACTCGTGCAACTCGGTGTTCGCCCCCTTGGGCGTGAAGGTCGGCGCCGCCGAGCTGGTCTCGATGGCCGAGCGCTTTGGCTGGAACACCGAGCCGTCGCTGGCCGGCGCGCAGCGCAGCACGATCCCAGCGGCGAAGGACATCAAGTCGCCGCTGGACGTCGGATCGAGCGCCATCGGCCAGGGACGCGTCCTGGCCACACCGCTGGAGATGGCGTCGGTGGCGCAGACCGTGGCCAACGACGGCCTGCGGATCGCGCCGACGCTGATCCCGGGGATGCGCCAGGTCCCGAAGCGCGTGATTTCGGTTCGCATCGCCGACACCCTCGAGGGCCTGATGGCAGGCGTCGTGCGCTACGGAACCGGTACCGCCGCCCAGATCCCGGGCGTGCAGGTGGCGGGCAAGACCGGCACCGCGGAACTGGGCAATACGCGCGGGGTCGATGCGACCGAGTCCGGGCCCGAGAACACCGATGCGTGGTTCACGGCCTTCGCGCCCGACCAAGAAGCCGACGCATCGCGGTCGGGGTGCTGTTCGTGCGCAATGGGGCCGGTGGGGCCACGGCGGCGCCGGCGGCGCGGATCGTGATGGGGCGCGCGCTGGGCAAATAGGCATCGGCGCTCGCCGACGCCGGCCGGCGAAGCCGGCTAGATGTCCAGCTCGATGTGCAGCTCGTCGCGCTCGGGGTGGACCAGGTCCTTGACCGGGCCCTCGATGACCATCTCGAGCGGGCGGTTCTCGGTGTTCTGCAGCGGGAACTCGTACAGCAGCATCGAGCCGGCGGTGGGGCCCTGCTGGGCCACGCTGCCGGCCTGGGGGATGCATTCCTCGAAGGACAGCGGCCGCGGCTGGTAGGCGAAGGGGTTGTCGGCCGGCAGCGGCTTGGGCCGGTACTCGTTGCCCTGGTTGTCCCTGACCACGAAGTTGCGCGCGGGCACGCTGCTGGCGCGCTTGCCCTGCTCGCCGCCGCAGACCTTGACGAACACGCCGTAGAGCAGGTTGCCGGGCGCCGCCGCGGGACCCTTGTAGTACGCCTTGTCGGGCGTGATCTTCAGGTTCAGCTCGCGGGTGATGAAGACGTTGTAGTCGATGCCGTCGAGCGGAAGGGACAGGCCCTCGCGCCCCGGCTCGTCCTCGGTGCCCAGGTCGTGCTTGCCGCAGGCGGCCAGGCTGCCGGCCAGAGCCAGCGCCGCAACGCACGCGGCGAGCATCCTCAGAACGCGAATCGGGGCCATCGGGGCGGGCAGTCTACCCGTCGGCCGGAGCGGCCTCGTGATCGACTGGAACGTGAGCGCCGAAGCGCGGCGCCTTGCCCGATTCGTAGCCGGCCACGGTGACCCGCTTGAGCTCGATGCGGCCGGGCTCCTCGAGCTGCTCCTTGAGCCGCCGCAGGGCCTTCTTGGACTGGCGCCGGATCCAGCGATGGGCGCCACGCTGCTTGAGGCGGTCGACCCAGTTGGCCGGCTCGCTGAACGTGGTCATCTCGAGCCGGGTGGTGCCGCCCGCCTCGCTGGCGAAGTCGTAGACGGCCACCAGCCGCGAGCGCCCGCGGCGGCCGACGCCGCCCTCCTCGACTATCCGCCGGGGCCGGTCGAACTCGGTGATCTGGATGCCCGCCCGCTCGCTGAATACCGGGGCGTCCAGCAGGAACCGCGCGGCGGCTCCGAGGCCGACCGGGTTGGCGCGCGCGAGCCGGTAGTCCTTGAGGTAGTGGTCGGCGAACGAGGGGCGCAGCGACAGGTCGCCGACGAAGTCGAAGACGTCCTCGCGCGGAGCGGAGATGACCGTTTCGACCGTGACCTGACGCACCGGCCAGATACTACGTGTTGCGTTGTGCGGGCGATCGGGCCGTCAGGCGGCCCGCGGCGCTGCCGAGATGTGCCGGTCGGTGGCGTGCACGCGCTCGATGCGGATGGTGGCGCGGTCGCGCTCGGGCACCTCGTCCAGGCACAGCTCGCAGTAACGCCGTCCGCCGTCGGTCTCGTGCAGGCGCTCGCCCGTCAAGGGCGTTCGGTGGCAGCTCGAGCAGCGTGGTCGTCCGCTGTCCAGTGAGCCGACGCTTCGGCGGAGCAGGATCGCAGCCAGATCGGGCATGGATCGTGGTTCGCCAACCGGCGTCTCGCTCCTGCCCCGTGGCGCCCGGGAAGCATCGGCCGTCCGAGTGCGGGGCAGGCTAGGTATCGTCGCGCCCTTGGCTACCACCGTCACGATCCTGTCGCAGAAGGGCGGCACCGGGAAGACGACCACCACCCGGACGCTCACCGACATCTTCCGCCGCGTGGGCCTGTCGGTGCTGGCCGTGGACCTGGACCCCCAGGGCAACCTGTCGGACTACTTCGACATCCCGGCCGACGCCGCGCCGACGATGGCCGACGTGCTGACCGGCCAGGCCAAGGCCATGGACGCTATCCACGACGACGTGCTGCCGGCCAACCTGGGCCTGGCTGAGGCCGAGCTGGTCCTGGGCGGCAAGATGGGCCGCGAGATGACGCTCCGGCGCGCGCTGCGCGAGCCGGGCAAGCACTACGACCTGATCCTCGTGGACTGCCCGCCGTCGCTGGGGCTGCTGACCGTGAACGCCCTTGTGGCAGCCGACCGGGCCCTGATCACAAGCGAGGCCGAGTACTTCAGCCTGCAGGGTGTCGAGCAGGCGCTCGAGGTGGTCGAGCTGGCCAAGGACTCGCTCAACCCCGATCTGGAATGGATGGGCGTGGTGCTCAACATCGCCGACATGCGCCTGGTGCATTCGCGCGAGGCGCTCAAGCAACTGCAGGAGCGCTTTGGCGACAAGGTGTTCGACGCGGTCATCCGGCGCTCGGTGGCGTACGCGGAATCGGCTGAACGGGGGGTGTCGATCGTCGACCGCCGGCCCGACCTGGCCGCCGACTACCTCGACCTGGCCGAGGAGGCGCTTGACCGCCTCGAGCTGGGCGAACAGCGCGCCACCGTGGCCCAGCTGCGCTGAGTTAGGCTCGCGGGCATGCCCGCCACCACCGCAGATCTCCTTCGCCGGCCCGCCCACGAACTAGCCGCGATGGTCCGCAGCGGCGAGCTCTCGGCGCGCGAGCTGACGCAGGCCTCGCTTGACCGCATCGAGGCCACCGCGCCGCTGAACCACTGGACGCTGGTGGACGCCGAGGGGGCGCTGGCCGCTGCCGACGCCATCGAGCCGGGCGACGAGCGCCCGTACGCCGGAGTGCCGCTGGGCCTGAAGGACCTGTTCACGCCGGTGAAGGGCATGCGCCTGACCCAGGGCAGCGACCTGGTCCCTGACTTCGTGCCCGACTACGACTCGGCCGTGGTCCGGCGCTTCCGCGAAGCCGGCTTCGTGTTCATGGGCCGCACGCAGTCGCCGGAGTTCGGGATCCTGCCGGTCACCGAGCCGCGCCGGTTCGGCGCCTGCCGCAACCCCTGGGACCCCGACCGCACCACCGGCGGCTCCAGCGGCGGCAGCGGCGGTGCCGTGGCCGCCGGCGCCGTGCCGGTCGGCCACGCCAGCGACGGCGGCGGCTCGATCCGGATCCCCGCCGCGTGCAACGGCCTCGTGGGGCTCAAGCCCAGTCGCGGCCGGATTTCCCGCGCGCCCGATCTGGGCGATCACATGCTCTCGACGGACGGTGTGCTCACACGCACCGTGGCCGACTCCGCGGCCCTGCTTGACCTGCTGGCCGGTTACGAGCCGGGCGACGCCACCTGGGCCTCGCCGCCGGCGGCGCCGTTCGCCGAGCTGGCCGCCCGGGCCCCGGGCAAGCTGCGCGTGGCGATGACGTTCGATCTGCCGATCGAGTCCGAGCTCGACCCACAGTACGAGCAGGCCGCCCGCGACACCGGGAAGCTGCTCGAGGAGCTCGGCCACCATGTCGAGGAGGTCGACGCGCCGTGGAAGGGGGTGGACCTGCTGCCCACCTTCTCGGTGCTGTGGGCCGCCAACGTGTCGGCCAGCGCCACCTTCAGCGGCATGCTCGGCGGGGCCGAGCCAGGCGCCGACACCATCGAGCCGCTGTCCATGTGGCTCTACGAGACCGGCCGCTCGATCACCGCGCCGGACTATCTGCTGGCGGTCGGCCAGCTGCAGGCCTTCGCGCGGGGCGTCGTCGGCTTCTTCGGCAACTGGGACGTGCTGATCACGCCGTCGCTGGCCAAGCTGCCGGTCCGCCACGGAGAGGTCGACCCGATGGGCGACGACCCGGCGTTCGAGTTCAAGAAGTCCGGCCAGTTCACGCCCTACACCGCCGGGATGAACGTGACCGGCCAGCCCGCGATCTCGCTCCCGCTGGGCCAGAGCGAGGAAGGCCTGCCGCTGGGTACCCAGATCATCGGGCGGCCCGAGGACGAGGGCACGCTGCTCGCCCTGGCCGCCCAGCTCGAGCAGGCGCGCCCGTGGGCGGACCGCGTGCCGCCCGAGCCCGCCGCGTAGGCGAGCACCGCACCGACTCCCGCGGGAGGAGCGCAGCCCGGTCGCCGTCCGGGCGAGCACCGCACCGACTCCCGCGGGAGGAGCGCAGCCCGGTCGCCGTCCGGGCGAGCACCGCACCGACTCCCTCCCCTGCGTGTTGGTTGCTACGTTGCTCCGGGTTGCCCCCGGGGCGGCGTAGCCATGCGAACTGCCCTGAGACGACATCCCTTCCGCGCGCTCCTGATGGTGCTGGCCGCGGCCCTTGCCGCCGGCGGCACAGCCCTGGCCCAGGCTCCGCGCCAGACCACCGCGCAGGGCGAGATCGCGGCAGCGGGCGCCTTCGATCCGGCCAAGCCGGGCTTCAATGCCCTCGGGCCGGCGTCGGCGCGCAAGCAGTACCTGCGTGAGCTGGGCAAGGCCCGGGCTCAGCGCGGGCGCACGAAGCGCCGCACGTCGCTGGTGTACCTGGCGCAGATCAACGACCTCCAGCTGGCCGACGAGGAGTCGCCCGCGCGGATCGACTCGCTGGCGCCCGTGCAGCCCAATACCAGCGCCTGGCGTCCGCAGGAGGCTCTGATGCCGCAGACCATCGATGCCGTCTTCAAGCGGCTGAATGCCTTCACCGCCGCCAGCCCCAACCGCGGCGCCAAGGGCAAGCGCGCGACCATGTCGATGGCGCTGATGGGCGGCGATCAGGCGGACAACCAGCAGGAGAACGAGACGGTCTGGACGCGGCAGCTGATGGAGGGCGGCCAGGCCCTGGATCCCAACAGCGGCGTGGACGACACGTCGGCCTGTACCCCCGCGCAGCGCGCCGAGCTGGCGTCGCGGCCGGGCGAGGCCGCCCGCTACACCGGCGTCCAGGACTACGACGACTACAACGGCGGCGCCCCCGACGGGAACTTCTACGACCCCGACCAGCCGGCCGGCACCTACGGAGCCTGGCCCGCCTACCCGGGGCTGATGGATCTGGCGCAACGGGCGTTCGTGCCCGCGGGCCTGCGCAAGGGCGGCGCCCCGGTGCCCACCTACGTGACCAACGGCAACCACGACGGCGAAGTGCAGGGCTACGTGGCCGGCACCCAGGACGCCAACCGGGTGGCCACGGGCTGCTTCAAGCCATTCATCTCCAACCCCACCGGCAACCCCCCGGCCGGCGACGTGTTCGCGGCGCCCACCGGCTTCACCGTGCCGCCCGACCCGCGCAGGCGGTTCGTGGATCGCGGCGAGGTCAAGCGCATCTTCGCGGGTGGCAGCCAGGGCGACGCGCACGGCTTCGCATTCGTGGACCCGGCGCAGAACGCGGCGTCGGGAGGCAACGCCTCCTACTACGCGTGGAGCCCCAAGCCGGGCCTGCGCTTCATCTCGCTGGACACCGTCTCCGAGGGCAGCGCGGCCCGGGGCGGCGCCGAGGGCAACCTGGACGATCCGCAGTTCCAGTGGCTGCGCGGCGAGCTGCGCCGCGCCAAGGCGACCAAGCAGATCGTGGTCGTGTTCGGCCACCATCCGATCCGGCGGCTGATCGCGTCGACCTCGGACGAGACCGCCGGTGCCTGCACAGACGCGGTCGGCTGCGACTCCGATCCCCGCAACTCGTCGCCGATCCACCTGCGCGCGGACGTTGAGAGGCTGTTCAACGCGAACGCGAACATGGTGGCCTACCTGTCGGGCCATACGCACGTGAACCGCATCCGCCCCTGCGCCACCCGCTGCCGCAAGGGCAACTGGTGGTCGGTCGAGACCGCGTCGGTGGCCGACTTCCCCCAGCAGGCGAAGCTGATCGAGGTCATGGACAACCAGGACGGCACGCTGTCGATCCTTGGCACGCAGGTCGACCACGCAGGCGGCGTACGGGCGCCCGCTCCCACCCCCGACGCGGGCGGCACGTCGCTGATCACCAACGACGAGTTCGCCTCGCTCAGCCGCACGCTGGCCGCCAACGACCCGCGCGGCTATCGCAACCCGGGCGGAGGAAAGGGCGACCGCAACGTGGAGCTGATGGTCCGCGACCCGTTCGCCGGGCGCGGCGCCGGCCTCTGCGCCGGCGTGACCCGGAAGACCACCGGCCGGACGGTCAACGGCGCCGTCCTGAACCGCAAGCGCAGCACCGTGCGCCGGACCGTGACCAAGTACGCGCTGAGGGCCAAGTCCTCGCGGATCGACCGCTACTGCCTGGTCGGCCGCGGCAACCTGCGGGTCGGCTACGTGCGCAACCGCTCGGTGCTCGCTCTGAGCTCGAACAAGTCGAACCGGCTGAGCGGGATCAAGGTGGGCTCGCGAACCAAGACGGTGCGCAAGCGCCTGCGTGGCGAGCGCGCGTTTCGCAGCGGCGCCAGCACGTGGTACGTGGCGCGGGCTTCGAGGGCACGGATCGTGGTCGAGGTCCGCCGCGGCAAGGTGCGCCAGATGGGCCTGGCGGACAAGCGACGCGCTTCCACGCGGCGCAAGGCCGCCGCGCTCATCCGCGGCCTCGGTTTCTAGCGCTGCTGCGAGGACCCGTGGACGGGCACGCCGGGTGCGGCGTCGTCGTCTCCCAGGTCGGCACCGCCCTGCGCGATCAGCTCATAGGAGCGCCGGCGCGCCTCGGGGTCGTGCGTGATCGTGACCACGACCACCTCCTCGGCGCCGTAGCTCGCCGCCAGCTCCCGCAACCCCGCGCGTACCTGCTCGCCGGTGCCCAGCGTCATCCGGCGGCCGCCGCCGGCGGCCGGATCGTCGCCTCGGCGCTCCAGGTAGCGCAGGGCCTTCTCCACCGGTGGCACGGCTATCAGCCGGCCGGAGCGAAGCTCGCGCATGGCCATCCGCGACGACGACGCCAGCTCGCGCGCCCGCTCCTCGCTGTCGGCCGCCAGCGCCCAGGCGCCGATGGCCAGCCGCGGCGCCGCCAGGCGCTCGGAGTCCACGAACTTGCCGCGGTAGAGATCCGCGATGGCCGCCCCGTCGGGGTTGATGAAGTCTGCGAAGGCATAGGGCAGTCCCAGCTCGCCGGCCCACACGGCGCTCTGCTGCGAGGAGCCCAGCAGCCATGGCTCGGGACGCTCGGGCAGGCCGGGCAGCGCCGCCGCCAGGCGGGCGAAGGGGTGGCTCGGCGGCAGCCGGTCCTCGAGGTAGGCCAACAGCTCGGTCAGCTGGTTCGGGAAGTCGTCGGGGATCGGCTGGGTGCGGTCGCGCTGCAGCGCGCGGGCGGTCATCGGGTCGGTGCCAGCGGCGCGGCCCAGCGCCAGGTCGATCCGCTCCGGGAACAGGCCGGCCAGCAGGCTGAAGCTCTCGGCCACCTTGAACGGGCTGTAGTGGGGCAGCATCACCCCACCGCTGCCAACGCGGATCCGCTCGGTGGCCGATGCGATCGGCCCGATCAGCACCTCGGGGCTGGGGCCGGCGAGCATCGCCCCGCCGTGATGCTCGGCCACCCAGTAGCGGTGATAGCCCAGCCGGTCGGCCAGCCGCGCGAGCTCGATGGTCTGGTGCAGCGCCTGCGACCCGGTCGACCCCTCGGATATGGGCGACTGATCCAGGACGCTGAGCTTGATCGGCGCCATGCCCCGACGTTACTCGCGCCCGCCACGGCAGGGCCGGGTGGGAAGCGATGCTGGATCACTGGGGTGCTGCCCCACCCAGACAGGACGGCTCGGGGCCGGCCTAGCGTGATCAGCCCAGCGCGCGCAGCCCCCCGGTGACCGCGGCCGCCAGCACCAGGCACAGCGTCAGCGGCACCCTGACCCACCCGGCCAGGCCGCCCGCGGCGACGCCAACACTCTCGGCGTCGAGCTTGAGCTGGTCACCCTCCGCCAGCGCCTGCGTGACCACCAGCGCCGCCAGCAACGGCGCCGCCACCAGGAACACGACCGCGCGCAGACGCTCGGGCAGCGGCCGGCCCCCGAAGACCACGGGCCCCAGCGACTTCACGGTGAACGCCATCAGCGCGCAGCCCACCACCAGCTCCGCCCAGCGCCCCGTCACGGCGTCTCCGGATGGGGAGTCAGCTCGGGCGGCTCACGCCGCAGACCAACCAGGGCAGCCAGGCTGGCCACCACCACGGGCACGCCGATGGGCGTCAGCGGGACGAGCGCGAGGGCGATCAGCGCGCCCGCCAAGGCCACCGAGCGCATGCCCGGCCGGCGCAGCTCGTCCAGCAGCAGGATCAGGAAGAAGGCCGGGAAGATGGCATCCACCCCGAGCGTGTCAGGGTCGATGTCACCGGTACCCACGAACGCCCCAAGGGTGGTGCCGCCGATCCACGTGACGTACTGCACCGCGCTAGCGCCGAACAGCACGTGACGATCGAAGGCGCCGTCGGTCTGGCGAGCCAGGATCCAGGACGGATCCACCAGCGGCTGGCCCTGCAGCGCGCGCTTCAGCGGCCCACCGGGCAGGTACGGGGCCAGCGCCACTCCCATCGGCAGGAAGCGGGAGTTCACCAGCGTGGCCGCAAGCAGCGCCGTGCCCAGCCCGCCGCCGGTGGCGTAGATGCCGACCGAGGCGAACTGCGCGGAGCCGCCGAATACCAGCGCGGACATGACGACCGCCCCCACCCCGCCCAGGCCGGTCTCGTTGGCCAGCACCCCGAAGGAAACGGCCAGCAAGCCCCCCGCGATCGCGAACGGCACCGCCTCCCGGACCCCGCGCCGAAACGAGGCGTTCACAGGTCCTGGATCAGGGCTCGGTCGTGCTCGTAGGAGAGCAGCTCGACAGCGCCGGCGCGATCCAGCCAGCGCAGCTCGTCGACCTCGTCGTTGGGGGTGAAGCCGGGGTCCGCGAGAACCTCCATGCGCCAGTAGCGCACCACCTTCGGGCGACCCTTCTGGTCGTGGTACTCGGTCGTGGCCAGTTCCGGGCCGAGCGAGCACTCGAGCCCGGTCTCCTCGCGCACCTCGCGCAGCGCGGCATCCTCGAAGCCCTCCCCTGCGTCCAGCTTGCCCTTCGGCAGTGACCAGTCCTGGCGATGGGGCCGGTGCACCACGCACACCAGTGGTCCGTCGGGACCCTGGCGCACGATCACGCCTCCCGCCGCCTGGACCCGCTTCACAGCTCCCTCACGTCGGCGCCGCCAGGCGCGAAGTTCACCCGCCGCACGTCGCAGTCGGGCGCCTCGGAGCGCAGCGCGGCCAGGACGTCGCCGGTCTGCTGCCACTGGCACCAGAACAGCACCGCCGGCCCCGCCCCCGAGATCGTGGCGCCGATCGCCCCCAGCTCGCGCGCCCTGTGCAGCAGCTCCATCGAGCGCGGGTACAGCGCGGCGCGGCGCGGCTGGTGCAGACGGTCGTCCAGGCCGCGCCCGATCAGCGAGAAGTCCGAGCGCGCCAGCCCCAGCGTCAGCAGCGTGGCGTGGGCGATGTTGAAGCTGGCCTCCTCGATCGGTACCTCGGCCGGGAGCGCCGCGCGCGCCTGCCCGGTCGACACCGGCACCGGCGGCATGGCCACGATGCCTTCCAGCCCCTCGGACGGCTCGATGCGCACCGGGTCGCCCGGCCCGCAGATCACGAAGCCGCCGTGCAGCGCGGCGGCCACGTTGTCGGGATGGCCCTCCAGCTCGCGCGCCAGGTCGTAGATCGGCGCGTCCAGCTCGAACATGTGGTCGGCGGCGCAGAGGCCGGCCACGATGCAGGCCGCGCTGGAGCCGAGCCCGCCTGCCGGCGGGATCTCCGAGCGGATCTCGAACGACAGCCCGTCGGCGCTGTGCAGGCGCTCGAACGCGCGAACGCACAGGTTCGAGCGATCCAGCGGGAAGCCCGGCGTGTCGGAGGTCACCGAGAACTCGCCCGTCTCCCTGACCTCCAGCTCGAGCTCGAGCGACAGCGCGGCGGCCAGCACGTCGTAGCCTGGCCCGAGGTTGGCCGACGACGCCGGCACCTGCACCATCCGATGGCGGTTCACGCCAGCACCGCGGCCTCGACGCTGGCGATCTCGGGCTCGCAGGGGATCACCGAGGCGGCCCGGTTCATGGCCGTCTGCGGGTCCTTCAGACCGTGGCCGGTGAGCACGCACACCACGCGGCCCTCGGCCCCGTAGGCCAGCAGCCCGGCCACCGACGCGGCCGAGGCCGGCTCGCAGAAGACGCCCTCGCGCGCGGCCAGCAGGTCGTAGGCGGCCAGGATCTGCTCGTCGCTGACGGCACGCACCTGCCCGCGCGAGCCGGTGAACGCGCCCATGGCCTCCTCCCAGCGGGCAGGGTTGCCGATCCGGATCGCCGACGCCACCGTCTCCGGCGCCTGCACCGGCGCCCCGTGCACCAGCGGCGCCGCGCCCTCGGCCTGGAACCCGTACAGCCGCGGACGCACCCCGTACTCCTCGAAGCCGCGCCAGTAGGACGTCACGTTGCCCGCGTTGCCCACCGGGATGCAGAGCGCGTCGGGCGCTTCGCCGAGCTCGTCGCAGACCTCGAACGACGCCGTCTTCTGACCCTCGATCCGGTACTCGTTGACCGAGTTCACCAGCGCGATCGGGTGCCGGTCGGCCAGCTCTCGCACCAGCGCCAGCGCCTGGTCGAAGTTGCCGCGCAGCGCGATCACGCGCGCGCCGTGCATCAGCGCCTGGGCCAGCTTGCCGGTCGCGATCTTGCCCTCCGGCACGATCACGGCGCCGCGCAGGCCGGCGCGGCCGGCGTAGGCCGCGGCGCTGGCAGCGGTGTTCCCGGTCGAAGCGCACACCACCACCTCGGCCCCCTCGGCGATGGCCGCCGACACGGCCACGGTCATGCCGCGGTCCTTGAACGACCCGGTTGGGTTGGCGCCCTCGATCTTCAGGTAGACCTCGCAGCCGGTCAGCTCGCTCAGGTGCGGCGCGGGCACGAGCGGGGTGTCGCCCTCCCCGAGCGTGACCAGCGGCTCCACCGGCAGCCGGTCGGCGTAGCGCCAGAGGCTCAACGGGCCACCTCGCCCGTCATTCGAACGTCTCGCCGATGACGCGGATCACGCGTGGCGGCGAGCGGACGAAGTCCAGCCGGCCGATCAGGCTCACCGCCGCGCGGAACTTCGACTCCAGCACCGGGTGCATGACCATGGCCAGGCGCGCGTCCTCGCCGAGCCCCTTCTGGACCACCGAGCGGATCGAGGCTCCCTGCAGGCCCAGGATCTCCGCCACCTGGGCCAGCACGCCGGGCGTGTCCGCCACCTCCACGTGCAGGTAGAACGCCGACTCGCGGTCGGTGACCAGCGGGACCGGCTCGGCGGGCGGCGGGTTGAAAGGCGGCGGGATCATGGCGCTGATCACATCGCCCAGCACCGCAGACGCGGTCTGCGATCCCGCCGGCACCCGGTCCCGAGAGCGTGATCTCGGTGATGGCCGGGGACTCGATCGTCACCGCGTTGAACGACCCGTGCACCGACGCCAGTGGGTGGTCGGCGAACAGGAACGCGGGGTACACCTGCACCGACAGGCCGCCGTCCACGCGCTCGGCGCTGCCGATCAGCTTCAGCGACAGGTCCAGCTCGCGCGCGTAGGCGATGTCCTCGGCGGTGATGTGCTCGATGCCCTCGTGCGGGACCTCGTCGATGTGCACCGGCGCCCCGAAGGCCAGCCGCGCGATGATGGCCATCTTGGCCGCCGCGTCCGCGCCGGTCACGTCGTCGGTGGGGTCGGCCTCCGCGTAACCCAGCCGCTGCGCCTCAGCCAGCGCCTCCTGATAGGAGGCGCCGGTTCGCTCCATGGCGGTCAGGATGAAGTTGGTGGTGCCGTTCACGATCCCGTGAACGCGCTCGATGTGGGCCGCGGCCAGCGTCTCGGAGATCACGCGGATGGCGGGCACCACGCCGCCCACGGCCGCCTCGAAGCGCAGCTGCACACCGACCCGGCCCGCGACCTCGAACAGCTGCTCGCCATGACGCGATACCAGCTGCTTGTTGGCCGTCACGAAATGCTTGCCCGACTCCATCGCGCGCAGCGCGTAGTCCAGCGCCGGTTCGGTGCCCCCGATCAGCTCCACGATCAGGTCGCTGCGCTCCAGGATGTCCTCGAAGTCACCGCGGCTCGTCGTAAGCACGCCCGCTGATCTCGGGCCGGAACCCGACTTCCTCGGCGATCGCGTCGGCGCGCTCGGCCAACAGCTCCTCGAACGCCGTGCCGACGGTGCCGTGGCCGAGCAGCCCGATCCGGAATGCAGCCGCTTCAGGCATCGCGGCGTGTGAGGTCGTCGTAGGTCTCCCGGCGCACGACCACCCGGGCGTCGCCGTCCTTGCAGAACACCACCGGCGGGCGCGGCACCGCGTTGTAGTTGCTGGCCATCGCGTGACCGTACGCGCCGGTGGCCGGCACGGCCAGAACATCGCCCGGCCGCGGGTCCTCCAGCGCGGCCTCGTCCACCAGGACGTCCCCCGACTCGCAGTGCATGCCCACGATCCGGCATGGCGTCGAATCGCCGAAGCGGTCGACCACGTCGGCCTCGTAGACGGCGCCGTAGAGCATCGGCCTGATGTTGTCCGCCATGCCGCCGTCGACCGCCACGTAGGTGCGCACGCCAGGGATCTCCTTGACGGTTCCCACCGTGTACAGCGACAGGCCGCCGTTGCC
This sequence comes from uncultured Solirubrobacterales bacterium, assembly GCA_963750365.1. Classification (GTDB taxonomy): domain Bacteria; phylum Actinomycetota; class Thermoleophilia; order Solirubrobacterales; family Thermoleophilaceae; genus JAAYBF01. The sequence goes on along the minus strand of CAVVQE010000002.1, from coordinate 301,491 downwards.
CGACCAGCGAGCGTCCCGGCTCGCACAGGACGGTCACCCCCTCGGGCGCGTTGGCCAGCATCGCCTCGGCGTACTCGCCGGCCGGCGGCGGCCGGTCGTCGCGCGTGTAGGCGATGGCGAACCCGCCGCCCAGGTTCAGCAGCGGGTAGTCGCCGATCTGGCGCAGCACGTCGGCCAGCGACTCGTACACATCCAGGTCGAACACCTGCGAGCCGATGTGCGCGTGCAACCCGCGCAGCTCCAGCGGCGAGCCTGCCAGCCGCTCCAGCGCGCGCTCGACCTCGCGCATGGGGATGCCGAACTTCGAGTCCTCCTGGCCGGTGCGGATGGCCTTGTGGGTCGCGGTCTCGATCCCGGGGGTCACCCGCAGCAGGATCCGCTGCGCGCTACCTGCCGCGACGCGCTCCAGCCGCTCGATCTCGTCGAAGCTGTCCACGATCACGTGCCCGACGCCGGCCGCGAGGGCCTGCTCCAGCTCGGCCTCGGACTTGTTGTTGCCGTGCAGGTAGATGCGCTCGGGGTCGAAGCCCGCGCCGAGCGCCAGGTGCAGCTCGCCACCCGACGCGCAGTCCACCGACAGCCCCTCCTCCGCGAAGATCCGCAGCGCGGCCGTGCACGGGAATGCCTTCGAGGCGTAGAGCACCTCGAAGCGGTCGGTGCGCGAGGCGAACGCCTCGCGGGTCGAGCGGGCGCGGGCGCGCAGGTCGTCCTCGGCGTACACGTACGCGGGGGTGCCGAACTCGCGCGCCAGATCAAGCGCCGAGCAGCCGGCCACGCGCAGGCCGCCGTCGGGGCCCAGGTCGGAGCCCAGCGGGTAGACGCGCTCGAGCCCGCGGGGCAGCGCGCCCCCGCGCCGGGCCAGGGTGCGATCGGTGGACATAGGGTCCGCGAGTATGAAGCACCACGAGCCGCCCGCACCGCCCGTGCTCTCCGAGCACGACGGCCTGTCCTACGCGCTGTTCCTGCCCGACGCTCCCCCCGCCGGAGGCGTGGTGATTTTGCACGGCGCCGGGTCGGCCAAGGAGAGCCACTTCGACTTCGCCCGCGTGTGCCGCGCACGCGGGCTGGCGGCGCTGGCCTTCGACGCCCGCGGGCACGGGCGGTCGGAGGGCCGCTTCGGCCCGGCGGCGGTCGGTGACGTGCTGGCCATTTGCGATGTGCTCGCCGGCCACGCGCCGCGGATCGGTCTGCGCGGGTCGAGCATGGGCGGCTTCCTGGCCATCCAGGCCGCCGCCGCCGAGCCCTCGATCGCGGCCGTGGCCGCCATCTGCCCGGCGCCCCCGGATCTGCTGGCGCGAGCGATCGCGGGCGGTGACCTGATGGACGCCCGCGTGGACGCCGACGCGACCAGTCGCTGGCTCGGCACGCTGGACCTGAGCGCATCGGTGGCCGCCCTGTCACCGCGCACGGCGCTGCTGCTGCTGCACGCCCAGGGCGACGAGCGGGTGCCTCACACGGTCAGCCGCGACCTGCACGAAGCCGCCGGGGAGCCCAAGCGGCTGGTCGTGTTCCCAGGGGGACACCACCGTTCCCTCCAGCACGACCTCGAGGTGCAGAACCTGACGGCCAAGTTCCTTGAGCGGGCGTTCGCGGCGGGCGCCGGCTAGGGCCGCTCGGGGCCGCCGAGCCCGCCGAGCACGACCGAGATGTCGCGACCGGTCTCGGTGACCGCCTGGCCGAGCGGGGGGCTGATGCGCTTGACGGCGTTGCCGGTCCGGTCGGTCAGCCGACGCGTCGTGTTGGCAAGGCCGTTGGTCACGGGCTGCACCGGGTTCGGCCGGGGATTGGCACTCGGCGACGCGCTGACGGGGCTGGCGGGACTCGCGGGGCTGGCGGGGCTCGCGGGCCGCTCCGCCGGTGGAGCGGGCCGCGAGGGCTCCTGCGGCGTGGTGGCCGGAGGGAGGTCCGGAGCGCCGACGGGGGTCGCATCGGCCACGCCGCGACCGCGCGGGGCAGCGGCCGGCCCGCGGCGGCGAGCGGCGGCGCCGTCCGCGCCGCGTCCTCCAAGGACGGCGCCAGAGCTCGCCGAGGCCGGCGTGGTGGCCGCTGGAGAGCGGCCCGCGGGCGCGCGGATGGTGGTGGTCGCCTCGCCGGGGGCGGCACGACCCAGGTCCGAGAAGGGCAGCATGCCCGCGGTGAGCACGTACAGCAGGCCCAGCGCAGCCAGGATGAGCGCTGCCGAGGCAGCGGCGGAGATGTAGGCGGTGGCGGGACGCACGGCTGGGGAAACCCCCTATTCATGCGTCGGCATGCCGTCGCATTCGCTTTAGACCCCAACGCGGGGACCCACACGTACCGGCGGCACGCGGCCACTGTCGAGAAACGCTCTCATTTAGACTGCGCGGGATGACGCTCGCGTCTCTGCCCGACCCGTTGTACCTGCTCGAGCTGCGATCAACGCGGATCGCGGTGGCCGAGCTCTTGATGCTGGCCGTGGCCGGCGGCACGCTCGGCGCGCACGTGGTGCTCCGGCGGCTGGCGTTCTATACCCACGCTGTCGGCACCGCCACCTTCCCCGGGCTGGTGCTGGCCCAGGCCGCGCGCATCTCTCCGCGCCTGGCGGCGCTGGCCGTGGCCGTGGCCTACGCGGGCGGTGTGCAGCGCGCCGGACGCGCCGGGCGTGATCCCGGCGGCGCCGCCACCGGGATCATGCTCGTGCTGGCCCTGGCCGTCGGCACCGTCCTGGCCAGCGACGTGTTCAGCTCCGGCGCCGGGGTCGACCGGCTGCTGTTCGGCAGTGTGGTCGCGCTCGGCGGCGGCGACCTGGCGGTCGCGGGCGTGGCGGCCACCGCGGCGCTGGTGGCGACGCTCTTGCTTGGGCGCGCATGGACCGCCGTGGCCTTCCAGCCCGAGGAAGCGCCGGCGCTGGGAGTCCCGGGCGGGCGCGCGGACCTGGCGCTGCTCGTGATCGTCGCCGCAACCGCCGTAGCTGCCCTGCCGGCCGTCGGATCGCTGCTGGTGACGTCCCTGTTCGTCGTCCCCGCCGCCATCGCCCGGCTGGTCACCGGGTCTGTCGCAACCCTGGTGGCCACGTCGACCGCGGTGGCTGCCGCCCAGGGCCTGGCCGGGTTGTACGTGGCGTTGTGGCTGGACGTCCCACCGGGCCCGGCGATCGCGGTCGTCGGAGCGAGCGCATACGCGATCGTCGCCGGCGTCCTGGCGCTCGGACCGGCGCACCAGCCACGGGAGGTCCCGGCGTGAGCGCCACCGTGACGGTCCGGGACCTGGCCGTGGGCTACGGAGGCCAGCCGGTGCTCAGCGGCGTCTCGTTCAGCGCGGAGGCCGGCAGCTCGGTTTGCGTGCTCGGCCCCAACGGAGGCGGCAAGACCACCCTTTTCCGCGCGCTGATCGGCCAGCTCCCTGCGGCGGACGGGAGCATCGAGCTGCAGGGCCGGCCGGCCCACGTGGCGCAGGGCGCCCACGCCCGGCTGGACTTCCCCGTAACCGCCCTGGACGTGGCCGTGATGGGGTCGCTGGCCGGGCGCTGGTGGCTGCCCGCGCGCCGCCGTGACCGTGAGAGCGGACGGCGCGCGCTGGAGCGTGTGGGCCTGGCCGCTCAGGAGCGCAAGGCCTTCGGAACGCTGTCCGGCGGTCAGCGTCAGCGAGTGCTCATCGCCCGCGCGCTCGTGCAGGACGCCGCCGTGCTGCTGCTGGACGAGCCGCTGGCCGGCGTCGATCCAGCCAGCGCGGAGACGATCCGCGCACTGTTCGCCGACCTGCGCGCCGACGGCCGCACGCTCCTGGTGGCCTCGCACGACGTCGAGGGCGCTCGCGCCTTCGACAGCGTGCTGTGCCTGAACCGCACCCAGGTGGCGTACGGCCCGCCCGCAGCCGTGCTCGATACCCGCGTCATCGAGACCACCTACGGCCGCGAGCTGATCGTGCTCCCCGACGGCCCGGGCGGCGATGGCGTTCGCGCCGTGGCCGTCCAGCACCACGCGCACTGATGGGCGAGTTCCTGACCGGCCCGCTGCAATCCGGCATCGATCGCCGCGCGTTGCTCGAGGTGGTGCTGCTCGGGCTCGCGTGCGGTCCGCTGAGCTTCTGGGTCCGCAGCTTCCGGCTGGCGTACCCGGCCGAGTCGCTGGCCCACGGGCTGCTGCCCGGGCTGGTGGTTGCTGCGCTGGCCGGAGCACCGCTGTTGGCCGGCGCCGCGGGCGGAGTGGCGCTGGCCGCAGGGGCGGTGGCGCTGGCCTCGCGCGACCGCCGCATCGACGCCGACACGGCCACCGCCGTGGTGGTCTCCGGCGCGTTCGGCCTCGGCGTCCTGCTGGCCCTGCGGCCGGATACGCCGGCGCGGCTCGGCGAGCTGCTGTTCGGCGACCCGCTCGGCGTATCGGATGGCGATCTGCTCGCCGCGGCGACCCTGGCGGCGGTCGGCGGCGTCGCGCTGGCCGTGCTTCACCGGCCTCTGACGGCTGTGGCCTTCGACGCCGGCGGCGCCGCCGGGCTGGGCCTGCGAGCCGGGCCGGTGCGGCTGGCGCTGCTGCTGGTGCTGGCCGCGGCGGTGGCGGTGGCGGTGCAGGGCCTGGGCAGCCTGCTGGTGCTGGCCATCCTGGTGGCCCCGGCGATGGCCGTCGGCGACCGCGTGCGCAGCCCGGGACGCGCCATGTGCGCGGGGGCGGCGGTGGCGGTCGGGGCCGGCGTCGTCGGCCTGTACTCGTCCTACCACCTGGGCGGGGCCGCCGGAGCTTCGGTGGCGCTGGCGCTGTGCGCGGCCGCCGGCGGCGGCGCGTTGCTTGGCCGGATGCGGGTCCGGCTACGGGGTGCTCGAGCGCACGTCCAGGCGCGGGCCTGAGGCCCGCACGAGCAGGCCCGCCAGCAGCGCCCCGGCGATCGCCATCGCGATGCCGATCAGCTGCGGCTGGGTCAGTCCGGCCACCACCACCTCGTTGCGACGGATGAACTCGACCAGCAGCCGCTCGACACCTGCCAGCACCAGGTAGATGCCGAAGAGGACCCCGGGCCTATAGCGATCGCGTAGCCGCCACAGCAGCAGGGCGACGGCGCTCATGGCCACCGTCTCGAAGACCGGCGTGGGGTGCACCTGGTCGGTGGTCGGCACCGTGCCGTCGGGGTAGGAGATGCCCCAGAACATGTCTGTCTTCTTGCCGTAGTCGCCGTCGCCCGACAGCTGGCAGCCGATGCGTCCCACCGCGTAGCCGATGGCCAGCGCCGGCGCGCAGGCGTCGAACATCCGCCACTCCAGGAACCCCCGCCACCAGGCCCACAGGATCACGCCCGCGGCGCCGCCGACCATGCCGCCGAACCACACCAGCCCGGAGCCCGAGAACAGGTTGCCCAGGAGGTCGTCCGAGACCTGGCTCCAATTCTGGATCACGTAGTCGGCTCGCGACCCGATCAGGCCGCCGATGGCGCCGGCGAAGATCATCTCGTAGGACCAGTCCACCGGCAGCGCGAGCTCCTTGAGCCGCTTGGCCAGGAGGGCGCCGGAGGTCAGGAAGCCCAGCGCGAAGCAGATGCCGAAGGTCTGGAGCGTGATCGGGCCGAGGGAAAGTTCGGGCTGCACGGCTCGGAGCGTAGTGAGGGGCGGGCTTCAGCCTCGCCGCCGCCGGCTCTGGCGTTTGCCCTACAGGTAGCCCATGGGGTCCACGGGGTTCCCGCCGATCCGTACCTCGAAGTGGAGGTGCGGTCCGGTGGAGTGTCCGGTGCTGCCCACCGCCCCGATGACCTGGCCCTGGCTGACCGACTGGCCCACGGACACGCCGATGCGTGACTGGTGCCCGTAGCACGTGGACATGCTCGAGCTGTGCTGGATGCAGGTGTAGTTGCCGTAGCCGCCGGTGGGGCCGGCGATGGCCACACGGCCCGAGTCGGCAGCGCGGATCGGCGTCCCGGTGGGCGCCGACAGGTCGATGCCTGCGTGCAGGCGGCCCCAGCGGCTGCCGAACGGCGATGTGAACGTACCGCTGATGGGATAGATCAGGCGACCCGAGCCGCGCTTTATCGGTCCGGCGCTCACGCCCGTGCCCGAACTGGCGAGCTTGCTCCGGATACGCGACTGCTCGCGCTCCATCGCCGCCAGGTTCTCCTGCGCTCGGCGCCGGTCGTTGCGCACCCGGGCCAGGATCGTGCGGCGCCCCGAGCGCGCGCTGCGCAGGTCGCCCTGGGCGGTGGCCAGCCGGTCGCGGCTGGCGGCGATGTCGTTGCGCCGGCGCAGGATGGTCTCGGCAGCGACCTGGCGCCGGTGCTCGAGCCCGGCCAGTTGGCGCTCGGACTTCTCAGCCCGCGCCTTGAGCACGCGCACCTTGCGGATCACCGCGCCGTCCTGGTCGGAGATGCGCTCCAGGAAGTCGGTGCGCTCGAGCAGGTCGTTGAAGCCGTCGGCCTCCAGGATCACCGTCAGCGCGTCGGGCTGGTCGGCCTTGTACAGCTCCACAAGCCTGTCCTCCAGCCCCGTCCGCGCCTGCTTGAGCTCGGAGCGCGTGCGAACCAGCCGGTCGCGCGCGACCTCGAGCTTGTCGCGCACGGTCAGCAGCTCGTTGCGCGCCCCATCCAGATCGTCCTGCACCACGCCGAGGCGCTTCTGGGTCCCGTTGATCTGGCCCTGGAGCCCGCGGATGCGGTTGTTGTAGGCCACGATGTCCGTGGTCAGAACGCCCTCCTTGGCCTTGGCCTTCTGGACCTGCGCGCGCTTGCCCGCGATGCGCTTGGACAGCGACGGCTTGGACTGCCCGGGCAGGGGCAGCAGCACGTAGGCCGCAACGGCCAGCAGGAGGGGTATCCAGAAGTACTTGCGCATAGGCGGTGAGGAGGCGCTGCCAGAGCCCTGCCGATGCCGCGTTTACTGCGGTTATGCAGGGCTTTCCGGGGTCGCCAGAGGGGGGACCGTAGCATGGCGTCGTCGTGGTCCGGAGCGTTTTCCCGGGGGGTGCAAGGGATCGTGCACCCCTCCCCTACACTTGGCTTTAGATGGCCACTTCAAAGGCGATATTCAAGCGCGATCCAGGTCTCCAGTTCCGGATGCTGGTCACCATGTTCCTGCTCGGACTGCTGTATGTGGCCTTTGCCGGCGCGCTGCTGGCCGCCGGCACCGGCGCCGCCGTCATGGCCGTGGTCATCGGCGGCCTGGCGCTCCTGCAGCTGTTCACCTCGGACAAGCTGGCGCTGGCTTCGATGGGCGCCAAGGAGGTCTCGCCCGCACAGGCCCCGGGGCTGCACGCGATGATCGACCGCCTGTGCATCCAGGCCGATCTGCCCAAGCCGAAGATCGCCGTGGCCGACACGGACGTGCCCAACGCGTTCGCCCTCGGGCGCTCGCAGAAGAGTTCCACGGTGTGCGCCACCACCGGGATCATGAACACGCTCTCGCCGGCCGAGCTTGAGGGCGTCATGGCCCACGAGCTCTCCCACATCAAGAACCGCGACGTCCTGATCATGACCGTGGCCAGCTTCTTCGCCAGCGTGGCCGCGATGATCATGCAGTTCGCCTTCTTCTTCGGCGGTGACAACGACGACAGCCCCGCCGGCCTGATCGTGTTCGTGGCCTCGGCGCTCGTCTACGCCATCTCGTTCGTCCTGCTGCTGGCGCTCTCGCGATACCGCGAGTTCAGCGCCGACCGTGGCGCCGCGCTGGTCACCGGGCCGCCCGAGCGCGCTGGCCTCGGCCCTGATGACGATCTCCGGCGCCATGGAGCGCGTGCCCCAGCACGACCTGCGCGAGGCCGAGCGGATGAACGCCTTCTTCATCGTGCCCGCGAAGGTCAAGAACTCCGTCAAGGGGCTGCTGTCCACCCACCCGCCGATGGAACAGCGGATCGCCAAGCTCCAGCAGCTCGAGGCTCAGCTGCAGGGCACCGCCTCCTAGCGCGTGGGGTTCTTCGATTCGCTCCTGGGGGGCGGCAAGAAGCTGAAGGGGGCCGCGCCGGATCGCCTGTTCGCCATGACCACGGCCTACGTGGCCATGGAGACGGGGCTGGACATGAAGCACACGGGCTCTGCCGGGATCGTCTTCCAGCCCCTGGCGACCGCCGACTTCGACCAGATCCTGTCCTCCGCACAGGAGCTCCTGACCGGCATGGCCGAGGAGACCGAGTCGAAGATCCGCTCGGCCGACGACGAGTTCGGCTACCGCTGGCTGATCTTGGCCGACGACGACTTCGACGACATCGTCGTCGCACTGAACACCCTCTCGACCGAGCTCCAGGGCGGTGGCTACGGCGACCGCCTGCTGGCAGCCGTCTTCTCGTTCGAGCAGAAGGGCCGGCGGATCTACCTGATCTACAACTACAAGCGGGGGGCGTTCTACCCGTTCGTGCCCGGGCCGGGCGACAAGCAGCGCGACAACGAGACCGAGCTACGCGTAAAGGCGCAGCTGGACAAGGAGGGCATCCCCTGGGAGGCCGAGATCGCGCGCTGGTTCCCGCTCTGGGAGATCCCGCTCTAGGCGCGGGTCGGCCGCGGTCCGGTCGCTCGGGCTCAGTCAGGGATCAGGCCGTCGCCGGTGAACTCGCCCTGGGCCTCCTCGAACGTGATGTCCCGCGGCGGCAGGATCACGTCGGAGCCCTCGAGCTCGTCCTCGCCGAGCGGCTGACCGTCGCTTCGGACCAGCTCGAGCATCTGCGCCCACAGCTCGGCGAAGCCCTCACGGTCGTCGGCCTCGACCGCTGCCACCGCGCGGTTGTCCAGCTCGTTCAGGCGCTCGGCGTCCTCGTCGGGAAGGTTGAACTGGCCCTCGCCCGACAACCGGACGATCACTGACCCTCCTTCCCGTCCTCGAGCTGGGGCGACTCGCCGCCGCCTTCACCCGAGCCCAGCTCGGCCTTCATCTTGGACAGCTCGTCGTCCACCTGGGCGCCGGCTCCGAGGGAGGCCAGCTCGCGGTCGATGTCGTCCTGCCCGCCGCCCAGCTGGGTCAGGTCGTCGAAGGTGCCTGCTGCCTCGAGCTCCTCGACCGCGCCGGCGCGGGCCTTCATCTGTCTCGGTCTTGTCCTCGGCGCGCTGGATGGCCAGGCCGAGGTCGGCCATCTCCTCGCCGACGCCGTTGGCGGCCTCGGAGATCTTGACCTGGGCCTCGGCGGCGGAGTACTGCGCCTTGATCACTTCCTTCTTGGTGCGGAAGGTCTCGATCTTGGTGCGCAGCTTCTTCTCGTTCGCGGTCAGCTGCTCCTGCTGGGCCTCCAGCTCGTTGATCTGGGTGTCCAGCGACTGCAGCTCGGTCTGCGCCACGGTCTTGCGCTCCAGCGCGGCGCGGGCCAGGTCCTCGCGGCCCTGGGACAGCGCCTGACGGGCCTGGGTGTCCAACTTGACCACCGACTGCTCGAGCTTGGTCGACTGCATCTGCAGGCGCTTCTTGGAGGTCACCACGTCGGCGATCCCCTTCTTCACGTTCTGCAGCAGCTCGACCTGCTTCTGGTAGCCGTAGTCGAGCGTCTCCGACGGATCCTCGGCCCTGTCCAGCAGCCTCGAGATCTTCGACTTGATGACCGTGGACATCCGCCCACCCAGTCCTGCCATGTCGTGCTGCCTCCTCAGATCCTCGTGAACGCTTGAGCGACGGTTGGTTACCAGAAGGCTTTACCTTAGTGGCTCTTGCAGGCGCGCCCTCCTTCTGAGTCCCGCTCCGAACTGGCCCTCTGGATCGGCCTGCCGGAGTCGAACTCCGCCGGCAACGCCCACGGCGGTGTGATCCTGAAGCTGTGCGACGAGGTGGCGGGCATCGCCGCCATCCGCCACTGCGGCCAGCGCGTGGTGACCGTCGGCTTCGACCGCATGACCTTCCAGCGGCCGGTCCTGGTCGGTGAGCTGGTCACGGTCCGCGCCACGGTCAACGCGGCCTGGCGCAGCTCGATGGAGGTGGGCGTGCGGGTCGAGAAGGAGACCCTGCGCACGCGCGCGATCGAGCACACCTCGACGGCCTACATCACCATGGTCGCCCTGGACGAGGACGGGCGCCCCGCCGACGTGCCGCCGATCGAGCCGGAGACCGAGGACGAGCACCGCCGTGCCCGCGAGGCTCAGGTCCGGCGCGACAACCGGCTGGGCGAGCGCGAGCAGCTGGAAGAGGGACGCTAGGGGCGCGGCTACTCGCCCAGGTATGGCGCCAGGAACGCCCGGTCGGCGTCGCCGAGGCGGTCGGAAGCCGAGGCCACCTGGTGCCAGAGCGGGTAGGGCAGCTGTGGGCGGCTGGCGGCGTCGATGCGCTCGACCTCTTCGGCCGTGAGCTGCAGGGAGGCCGAGGCCAGGTTGTCGGCCAGCTGTTCCTCGTTGCGGGCGCCCACGATCAGCGAGGTCACGCCCGGGCGGGTGAGCAGCCACGCCAGCGTGGCCTGGGCGGCGGACACGCCGTGGGCGTGGCCAACCTCCACCAGCACCTCGACCAGGTCGTACAGCGCCTCGGGGTCGTGCACGGGCGGCTCGTCCCAGTCGCCCAGGTGGCGTGCGCCCGCGGGGCCGTCCTGGCCGCGGCGGTACTTGCCCGACAGCAGCCCGCCGGCGATCGGGCTCCAGACCAGCGTTCCCAGTCCCTGGTCCAGCCCGGCCGGCAGCAGCTCGAACTCGGCCTCGCGGGCCTGGGGCGTGTAGTGGATCTGCTGGCTGACGAACGGCTCCAGGCCGCGCCGCTCGGCCACGCCCATGGCCTTGACCAGCTGCCAGCCGGTGTAGTTCGAGCAGCCGATGTAGCGGACCTTGCCCGCGCGAACCAGGTCGTCGAGCGCCGACAGCGTCTCGTCCAGCGGCGTCTGGCCGTCCCACTCGTGCACCTGGAGCAGGTCGATGTGGTCGGCCTGCAGGCGACGCAGCGACGCCTCGACGGACTCGACGATGTGCCAGCGCGACAAGCCGGCGTCATTGGCGCCCTCGCCCATCGCGAAGCGCACCTTGGTGGCCACCATCAGCCTTTGGCGCCTGCCCCCGTCGAGCGCCTGGCCCAGCACCTCCTCGGAGGCACCGTCGGAGTACATGTTGGCGGTGTCCACGAGGTTCACACCGGCGTCGATGCACAGGTCCAGCTGGCGCCGGGCGCCGTCCACGTCGATGTCGCCGATGCTCTCGAACATGCCGGCGCCGGCGAACCCCATCGTGCCCAGGGTGATCGTCGATACGCGCAGGCCGCTGGTGCCCAGTTGCCGATGCTCCATCTCGCTCCTTGGTGGTGGTCAGACGCTCTGGCCGGGAGCCTGCTCCGGCTCGACCAGCTGGCGCCACTCGGTGAACTTGTTGCCCGAGAACCTGAATCGCACACGCGCGTTGCTGTCGCACGCGCGCTTGGGCCCGCTGCCGGGCCGCAGCTTGAAGGCCGCCACGATCGTGCGCCCCTCGTCCTTGACGTCGGTCACCGTGGCACGGCAGGGCAGGCTCTTGTTGAACGCGACCGCCGCGCTGCGGTCGGGCAGCCTGATCCGCTGGCCCTGCTCGACGATCGCATCGCGGGCGAAATAGGAAGCCGCGCGCTCGAAGCGGCGGGCGTTGAGCGCGTCGCTCCAGCCACGGATGGCGGCGGCCTCCGGCGGCTCACCGGGCTTGACCTTGCCGCCCGGGAGCTCGGGACCGGTGGCGGTGGCCCCGCCCTTGTCGGCCGCCTTGTCACTGCCGCCGCCCAGGCTGCAGCCGCCGACGGTCACGACCAGCACCAGCGCGCACGCTGCCGCGGCCGTGACCCGGCTCATACCGCCGCAGCCGCCTCGGCGCGGTCGTGATCCTGGGCTGAGCGGTAGAAGAAGAACATCAACGCGAAGAGCATCACGACCAGGTCCGTGGCCATCATCATGCCCCCGGCGACCTGCTGGTCGGTCAGGGCTGACCATCCGTTCCGCGGTGCAGTGACAGCGTAGGGATCGGCATAAGCGACGCTGCCCATGACGATGAAGCCCATGCCCAACAGCATTCCGGGAAGGCGCGCACCGATCAGGTAGGGCACCTTCCAGAGGTCGCCGCCAGAGCGGCGCCGCTTGGGCTCGATGACCGACCACCACACCAGTAGCGAGCCGGCGATGAAGCTCTGGTGCTGGAGCAGGTGCACCCAGTCGTGGCGGATCGCGTTCTCGAACATGAACGTGAAGTGCCAGCCGTACAGGATCACGATCCACAGCGGGACGGCCACCAGCGGCTGGCGCAGCCAGCGAAAGACCGCCCGAAGGCGCCGTCGGCGGGCCAGCCGCTTGAGCGCCGGCGCCGGGATCAGGAACGCGTAGACGGGCGAGCGGATGCCCAGCAGCAGCAGCGGCGCGCCCAGGTCGGCGAGCATCAGGTGCTCGCCCATGTGCGCTATCAGCAGTTGGTCGCTGAGCCCCCCGATCGGCGAGAACAGGGCCACCGCCATCGCGCCCAGCCCGGCATGCCATGCCGCCAGCTGGCCGCGCGGCACGGTGTAGCCGCGCCGGCCCAGCACCCGCCAGGCGCGCAGGTACAGGGCTTCGGCCACCAGCAGCGCCAGAGCCGCCCCGGGATCGAACGTGAAGTCCACACATGGATTGTGCCTGCCTGCACTCCTAGTGTTATCCGAACCCCGGCCGAGCGCCCGGGCACTACGGTGGACCTGTGACCGATCAGCTCGCGATCGACGCGGCCGGCCTGGTGAAGCACTTCGGTGACACCCGCGCGGTGGACGGAGTCGACCTGGCCGTGCGGACCGGATCGGTGTACGGAGTGCTGGGGCCCAACGGCGCCGGCAAGACCACCACCATTCGCATGTTGGCCACGCTCATTCGTCCCGACGCCGGCAGCGCCCGCGTGCTGGGCCACGACATCGTGGAGAACGATGCACAGGTGCGGCGCGCGGTCAGCTTGACCGGCCAGCTGGCCTCGGTCGACGAGGACCTGACCGGGCGCGAGAACCTGATCCTGCTTGGCCGGCTCCTTGGCCTGGGCCGCCCCGCGGCCAAGTCCCGGGCCGCCGAGCTGCTGGGGGCGTTCGGGCTCGACGAAGCCGCCGGCCGGCTGGTCAAGAACTACTCCGGCGGCATGCGCCGCCGCCTGGACATCGCGGCCAGCATCGTGGTCACCCCGGAGCTGATGTTCCTGGACGAGCCCACAACCGGGCTGGACCCGCGCTCGCGCAACCAGGTCTGGGACATCATCCGGGCGCTGCAGGCGGGCGGCACCACCATCCTGCTCTGCACCCAGTACCTGGAGGAAGCCGATCAGCTGGCTGATGGAATCGCGGTAATCGACCACGGCAGGGTCATCGCCGAGGGCACGCCGGGCCAGCTGAAGTCCTCTGTGGGCACCGGAGCGCTGCACGTGCGGCTGCTCGAGCCCTCGCAAAGGCCGCAGGCCCAGCAGGTGCTGACTGCCGAGCTCGGCGACGTGACCCTGGAGCCCGACCCAGCTGCGCTGTCGGTGCAGTGCGCCGACGCGGACAAGGGCGCCGAGGCGGTGGCCGCGCTGACGCGGCAGGGCGTGAAGATCGCCGACTTCTCGCTGGGCCAGCCCAGTCTGGACGAGGTCTTCCTGGCCCTGACCGGGCGCCCGGCCGAGGAGCAGCAGTCAGCCGAGAAGGAGGAGCGGGCCGCATGAGCGCCACCGCGACCACGCCGGCGGCCGCAGTCGACGAGGCGGGCGTGCGCAGCGCCATCGCCTCCACGGCGCGCCCCGCCCCGGCCGGCCCGCTGAGCACTTCGATGACGTTCGCGTGGCGCGGGATGCTCAAGGTCAAGCACGTGCCCGAGCAACTGCTGGACGTGACCGTCACCCCGGTCATGTTCGTCCTGATGTTCACGTACCTGTTCGGGGGCGCCATAGCCGGGTCCACCGGCGCCTACCGCGACTACCTGGTCCCGGGAATCCTGGTCATGTCGGTGGTGTTCACCACCGTCTACTCGGGCGTGGCGCTGAACACCGACCTGACAAAGGGCGTAGTGGACCGGTTCCGCTCGCTGCCCATCTGGCGTCCATCACCGCTGGTGGGCTCGCTGCTCGGGGACAGCGTCCGTTACGTGCTGGCGGGCACTGTGATCATCGTGCTCGGCGTGATCCTGGGCTACCGGCCCGACGGCGGCGTGCCCGGCGTTGTGGCCGCCCTGGCCCTGGTGGTGGTGTTCTCGTTCGGGCTGTCGTGGGTGTTCACCACGCTGGGCCTGGTGCTGCGCTCGCCCAACGCGGTCATGAATTCGGGCTTCATGGGCATCTTCCCGCTGACCTTCCTGTCCAACGTGTTCGTCAGGCCGGAGACCCTGCCCAAGGGGCTGGAGGCGTTCGTGGAGGTGAACCCGATCTCGATCCTGGCCGACGCCTCGCGCGGGCTGATGGAGGGCAACGCCCAGGCCGGCGACATCGTGATCGTGCTCGCGGTGACCGCGGCGCTGACGCTGGTGTTCGCGCCGCTGACCACGCGGCTGTACCGGCGCGGCTAGGCGGCAGCGACCGGGTCGCCCTGGGGGTTGCCCGGCGCCTGCTCGCGCACCTCGGCCTCGGCCGCCACGCGCTCGCGGTAGTCCGAGCGCTGCATGCGCGCGATCACCAGCCGCTGCACCTGGGCCGTGCCCTCGAACAGCTGGTAGATCTTGGCGTCGCGGAAGTACTTCTCCAGCGGGCAGTCGGTGCTCTGGGCGTATGGCCCGACCAGGTCGATCAGCGTGGTGGTGGCCCACATGGTCACATCGCCGGCCTTGAGCTTGGACATCGAGCCCTGGCCGCCGGTCATCGGCTTGCCCGAGCGGCCCATCCAGGCGGCGCGGTAGACCAGCATCCGGGCGGCCTCGATCTCGGTGGCCACGTCGGCCAGCACCTGCTGCACGTGCTGCTGTTCGATCAGCGGGCCGTTCTCGTCTGACTTGTCCTCCAGGTACTCCAGCGTGTACTCGTACGCCGCCTGGGCGATGCCGAGCGCGGAGGCGCCCACCATCGGGCGCGTGATCTCGAACGTGGCCAGGGCGTTCGACGGCCCGCTCTTCTGGCCCGAGCGGGCCTTCTCGAGCTTGCGGTCCAGCTTCTCCTTGCCACCCAGCAGGTTCTCCATCGGCACGCGCACGTTGTCCAGCACTACCTCGGCGGTGTGCGAGGCGCGGATGCCGATCTTGTCCTCCTTCTTGCCCTGCGTGTGGCCCTCGCGATCCTTCTCGACGATGAACGAGGCCTGGCCGCGGTGGCCCAGCTCGGGGTCGACGGTGGCCACGACCACGGTCACGTCGGCGATTCCGCCGTTGGTGATGAAGACCTTGGTGCCGTTCAGGACCCACTCGCCCGTGTCCTCGTCCAGCTTGGCCGTGGTGCGCAGCGACTTGACGTCGGAGCCGGCGCCGGCCTCGGTCACGGCGTAGGCGCCGAGCTTGATCTGGTCGCCCTCGCCGAAGCACTCGGGCACCCAGCGGCCCACCTGCTCAGGCGTGCCGGAGGCGGCGATGCCCGCGGCCGCGAGCGACGAGCCGGAGATGGCAAGGGCGATTCCCGCGCAGCCGTAGTGCATCTCCTCGGCGTAGATCACGCCCAGCAGCCCCTCGGAGTCGCTGCCCATCTTCATCAGCAGCTCGGTGCCGTGCAGGCCCCACTCGCGCGCGGCCTTGATGGCCTCCCACGGGACGGACTGCTCGCGGTCGTACTTGTCCGCGATCGGGCGGATGACCTCGGTGGCAAAGCGACGGCACTTGCGCTGGAACTCGATCTGCTCGTCGTTGAGGGTGAAGTCCATTGCCTTGCCTCCCGGAATCAGCGATTGACTCGTCAGTCAACGAGCTTAGTTCACCGGCCGCCCAGCCGCGACTGCCGGCAGCGGCCTCCGCCGGTCCGGCTACAGTGCGCCGCGTGCGTCTGAGGACAAGCGCTGCCCTGACCCTCGCCTGCGCAGCCGGTCTGTCCGGCTGCAGCCTTGGCGGCCAGTCCGACCGCCCGCCGCAGCTGGGCGCCAAGTCCGACGACAAGGAGGCCGCCGTGAAGCTCGGCTTCCCGTCCTCGGCCACCAAGAACACGATCCGCGTGGGCGGCGCGGATGCGATCACCGACGCCGCGGGGGTGGCCAGCGCCGTCTTCCCCGCAACCGGCAACGCCAACCGGCCGACGGCCGTGGTGCTCGTGGACAAGGACGACTGGCAGGGTGGCGTGACCGCGTCGGTGCTGGCCTCGCGCCCGATCGGCGCGCCGATCCTGATCTCCGACGGCAGCGACCTGCCCGCCGTGACCAAGGACACGATCGACCGGCTCAAGCCGACCGGCTCGGACCTGTCCAAGGACGCGAAGGTCATCCGGATCGGCGACAAGCCCGCCAGGCCCGAGGGCCTCAAGACCGCCGTGCTCCAGGGCAAGGACCCCTACGAGCGCGCCGCCGCGATCGACCGCTTCTTCTCGGCCGCCCGGGGCAAGCCCAGCGCCAACGTGGTCGTGGCCTCCGGCGAGAAGGCCGAGTATTCGATGCCAGCGGCCGCCTGGGCTGCGCGGTCGGGCGACTCGGTCCTTCTGACCAAGCGCAACTCGCTACCGGCGGCCACGACGAAGGCCATCAAGGCGCATCCGGACGCCTCGATCTACGTGCTCGGGCCTCCGGCGGCCGTTTCGTCGAAGGTCGTCTCGCAGTTGAAGAAGCTGGGCAAGGTGGTCCGCATCCAGGGCCGCACGCCGGTGACCAACGCGATCGCCTTCGCCCGCTACCAGAAGCGCGGCTTTGGCTGGGGCGTTGTGGTGCCGGGCTACAACTTCACCGTGGCCGGCACCTCGCGGCCGCTGGACGCCGCCGCGTCCGCCGCGCTGGCCACGCGCGGCGTGTTCGCCCCGCTGCTGCTGACCGACCAGGCCAAGGAGATCCCCAAGGCCCTGGAGGAGTACCTGCTGAGCGTGCAGCCCGGCTACGAGGACGACCCCGGCCAGGCCGTGTACAACCGCGTCTGGCTGCTGGGCGACGACAAGCAGATCTCGGTTGCCCAGCAGGCGCGGATCGACCAGATCACCGAGCTGATCCCGGTTCAGGCGAACGCTCCCTAGGACGCCCGCGACCGTGCCGGCGTGCTTTCGCCGGAGGGCGCGCGCAGTAGGGTTCGCCGGGTGAGCGAGTTCGAGCAGCCGGGGCGGATGGGCCGCGAGCCCACCGTGGAGGACGTGCGCCAGCTGATGGGCGCCTCCACACCGCATTTCGCCACCCACCTGCGCAACCGCATCGGGTCGCTGATCCGGGGCCTGGCCCCCGATCACCCGGCGCGCATCCTCGGCGAGCGCGAGATCGCCCGGCTGGACCAGGTCGCGCTGGGCTCCGAGCGGCGCGGCGCCCAGGGCCACGGCGAACCCGCCATGCCCAGCCTGCGCCAGGGCCACGTTCCGGAATCGGGCACCGATACCGGCGCCGCCTGACGTGGTGGCCACCACCTCCGAGATCGGCGGACGGGCCCTGGAGCGCGTCGTTGCGCTGCTCGAGCCCGAGACGGGCGGCGCGAGCGAACAGCGCGACGGCTACCTGGACACCATCGGCGACCGCCGGCCCGAGTCCACGGCGGGCGTCCAGGACATCATGCTCAGCGGAGCGCTGCCCAAGGTCTACGAGCGCTGGTGGCGGCCGGCTTGGGGACGGATCGCCAAGGGCGCGCTGGGCCCGAGCATGGAGGAGGAGCACCGCATCGCGCGCCGGCTGCTGGAGCTCCACCCCGGCGACGCGGTTCTGGACGTGGCCTGCGGCACCGGCAATTTCACGCGCCGCTTCGCCCGCGCGGTCGGCCCCCAGGGCCTTGTGGTGGGCGTCGACCTGTCGGAGACGATGCTGGCCCGGGCCGTCCGCGATACCCGCTCGGCGGGGCTGGACCACCAGGCGGCCTACGCGCGCGCCGGCGCGGAGCAGCTGCCGTTCCTGGACCGCACCTTCGACGCCGCCTGCTGCTTCGCCGGCCTGAACCTGATGGCCGACCCGCACGCGGCCATCGCCGAGATGGCGCGCGTGCTGACGCCAGGCGGGCGGATCGCGCTGTTCACGAGCGCCCAGTTCCGCACGCCCGGGCTACGGCTCTGGCAGGCGCTGGCCACGGCGCCGTCGGGAATGACGATGTTCGCCCAGGAGGAGCTGACGGGCGCGCTCGAGGCCAACGGCTTCGAGGACGTGCGGCGGCTGCTCAGCGGCACAACCCAGTTCGTTGGTGGAGTGCTGGCATGAGCGCGGAGGCCAACCAGCTCCTGATCGAGCGCTTCTACGATGCCTTCGGCAGATCCGACGGCCACACCATGGCCACGTGTTACGCGCCCGATGTGCACTTCTCCGACCCCGTGTTCCCCGACCTGAGCGGGCCCCGCGCGGGAGCCATGTGGCAGATGCTCACGGAGGCCCCGGGAGAGCTGCGGATCGAGCTGCTCGAGCACCACGCCGACCAGGCCGCCGGTTCGGCGCACTGGCGAGCCCACTACGTGTTCAGCCAGACCGGGCGACCGGTGACGAACGACGTCCAGGCCACCTTTGCCTTCAGGGACGGGCTGATCAGCGAGCACCACGATCGGTTCAACTTCCACCGCTGGTCGCGACAGGCGCTCGGGCCGGCCGGATTGCTCCTGGGCTGGACGCCGATGATGCGGGCGGCGGTCCGCCGCAAGGCCGCGGACCGGTTGGAGGAGTACACCGGAGTGGCGCGGGAGGCCCGCTACTAGTACCGGCGGCGGTTACGAGCCCGCCGCCGCGGGCGCGGCCCCCTTGGCGCTGATCGTGGTCACCGGCACGCCGAGACCGGCCACCTTGCTCGGCAGGTCCAGGTGCAGCCAGCGCGAGACCCTGGTGGGCAGCGTCGAGATGATGATCTCGTCGAAGCCGTGCACGTTCATTGCATCCTCGACGGCGGCCAGCGGCTCGGGTGCGCCGACCAGCGACTCCACCGGCGCGCCCGTCGCCTCCTCCAGCAGGGGCACCGCCAGTGCGATCACCGCCTCGGCCTCCGATGAGTCCTGGTCCTCGGGATCGGCGACCTTGTGCAGCCCGTGGGCCGCGGCCGGAACCAGCAGCGTGAAGGTGGCCGGGCCCTCGCCGGCGCGCCGGCGTACCGCCTCGATCAGTGCCGGCGTGGCCGCCGTCTTGTTGGCCACCACCAGCACACGCGTGCCTTTCACAGACTCCATAGGAGCTCCTTCCGTCGCCTGTGCCGATTGTGCCAAGCGAGGACAGGCGCGGCAACCGGTCGCTACTTGCGCAACTCGGCCTCGAGCACCGTGATCGACCGCTGCAGCTGATCGGCCGTGGCGTCAGCCACCGACGTTACGCCCACGGCCCGGTTCACCCACGCGTTCACCGCCCGGTGGTCGCTGCCGCCCCGGCGCGCGAGTTTGGACACCAGCGCCGCCCGCTCGTCGCGCAGCCGGCGGCGCTTCTGGAACGCGGCCTCGGGCGCGGGCGCGGCCACGACCTCGTCCGGCTCGGCCGCGACCGCGCTCACCGGAGCCGCCGTGGACATCTCGGGGCTGCCCTCGTCGGCGAACAGCAGCAGCGCGTCGCCGGGCGCCGTGGTCGAGGAGATCACATCCTCCAGGTGCGCGTTCGATGACAGCGCGGTGAAGCCGCCGCCCGCCTCCGCGCGCTCGAGCGGCTGGTCGCGCTCCTCCAGGGCCTCGTCCAGCTCCAGCGCGTGCCGGCGCTCCTCCTCCACCTGTGCCGCCAGCAGCTTGAGGTCCGGATCGGCCGGCATCAGCAGGTAGCTCATCTGGCGCCGGGGCTGGGGCGTGCGCCGCACGAACCGGCCCACGACCTGGCGGAAGAACAGCTCGGTGCGGGCCGGCGTGGCATACACGCCGACGCGCAGGCGCGGGATGTCCACCCCCTCGCTGACCATCAGCACCGAGACCAGCCAGCGCTCGTCCGAGCCGGCGAAGCGATCGATGCCGTCGGACGCATCGGGATCGTCGGAGGTGACCACGGGCGGCCGCCGGCCGGTGATACGCGACAGCCGGTTGGCCAGCGCGTTCGCGTGCTCCTTGTCGGCCGCCACCACCAGGCCGCCCGCCGTCGGATGGCCGTCGGCCCGGACCTCCTCGAGGCGCTCGTCGGCGTCGCGCAGCACCTGGGCGATCCAGTCTCCGTCGGCAGCCAGCGCCGTGCGCAGCCGGCGGGCCGACTCCTGCCGCGGCAGCAGGGTCTCGAACTCCGCCGTGCGCGTCCTGCCGTCGGAGACCCACTCCATCTCGCCGCCGTATGCCAGGAAGGTGATCGGCCGACACACGCCGTCGACCAGGGCGTCGGTGTAGGTGTAGGCGTGGTCGGCGGCGCTGATGCCCTCGTCGTCGTACGACACCCAGGGGATGGCGGTGTTGTCCGAGCGAAACGGCGTGCCCGACAGCAGCAGCCGGAAAGCCGCGCGGTCGAAGGCGTGGGCGGCGCTTCGGCCCCAGGCCGCCAGCTCGCCCATGTGGTGCGGTTCGTCGGCGATCACCAGCGTGCGCCGGCGCGCTGCGGCCGCCGCGTGCACCTGCGGGCCCGACGCCACGGTCGCGTAGGTCACTGCCACGCCGTGGCGGTCGGCGGGCTCGGGGCCGTCGGCGTTGGCGCGGCCGGGGTCCAGGTCCAGGCCGTAGCGAGCGGCGTCAGCCGCCCACTGGCGGCAGATGTGGGTGGTCGGCGCCACCACGCACACGCGCGTCACGACGCCGCGGCGCAGCAGCTCGTACGCCGCGCGCAGACCGAAGGTGGTCTTGCCGGCGGCCGGGGTCGCCGAGACCAGGAAGTGACCCGACGGGCGTTCCAGCAGCTTGGCCAGCGCCGCCTCCTGCCACGCACGCAGCGGCCGCGCCGCCGGCCAGGGCGGGAGCGTCCGTGCGCGTCGTGCGGTGCTGGCGGCCTCCATGCGGGCGGTCACCCTAGTCGCGCCACCGGACCAACCCCGCGGTGGTGTGGATCGACCCTCCATGTGAGGGTCGATCCACACCACCTGTGGCGGGGCTGCTCGTGGTTCAGCCCTCGAACTCGGTCTCCAGGGTGATCTCGCCGATCGCGCCCAGCGCGCGCGAGACCACGCAGCCCTTCTTGGCCTCCTCGGCGTGCACGGCGAAATGCTCGGCGTCGATGCCCGGCACCTTGCCGACGGTCTTGAGCGCCGACTTGGTGATGGTTGGCTCGCCGTCGACGATCTTGAGCGTCACGTCCACGGTGGTCTTGACCGACTCGGGCTCGTGGCCGTGGTCGGCCAGGATGGCGCTCAGCGCCATCGAGAAGCAGGAGGCGTGCGCGGCCGCGATCAGCTCCTCCGGGTTCGCGCCGCCCTCGCTCTTGCCCTCGAAGCGCGACAGGTAGCTGTAGGAGCCGGAGATCGAGCCGTCGCCGGTGTCAAAGCGCCCGTGGCCCTCCTTGAGGTTCCCGTTCCATTCGGCGTTGGCGGTGTTGGGCATGGTGATCCTCTCGTCGCGTGAAGTACGCGGCCGAGGCTATTGCCCGTTTGGTCAGGCGACCGAGGCCGCTGCGCCAAGCCCGTGGATGTCGGCCACGCGGTCGCGGTGGGCCCGCGCTGAGCCGAACAGCGTGCCGTCGACCTTGGCCCGCTTGAGGAAGAAGTGCAGGTCGTGCTCCCAGGTGAAGGCGATCCCGCCGTGCACCTGCAGCGCCGAGGAGGTCACGTTCCAGCCGGCGTCGGAGGCCAGCGACTTGGCCATCGACGAGGCCAGCGCCAGCGTCTCGGGCTCGGCCTCGGCGGCCCACGCGGCCCACAGGGTGGCCGAGCGCGCGCTCTCGGTCTCGCGCAGCATGTCGGCGCAGCGATGGGCCACCGCCTGGTAGGCGCCGATCGGGCGGTCGAACTGCTTGCGGTCGCGCGCGTAATCCACGGCCATCTCCATCACCCGCTGCGCCGCGCCCACCAGCTCGGCCGAGGCCGCGACGGCCATCCGGTCGGAGGCCGCGGCCACGTCGCCGGGCAGGATCTCGCCGTCGCCGCCGGGCACGACCCGCGCGTAGCGGCGCGTCTGGTCGATGGTCTCCAGCGGCTCGATGTCGCAGTCCGCGGCGCTGTGGAGCACGGCCTCGTCGCCGTCCAGGAAGACGATCAGCTCGGCGCTGTCGGCGTCGGGCACCAGCGCGGCCACACCGTTCCTCAGCGTGCCGACGGTGCCGCGCGCCTCGGCCGCTGGCGATGCCCTCCAGCCAGCGCGACTTCTGTTCGTCACTGCCGGCGTGCTGGAGCGCCAGCCCGGCGGCCACGTTGGACAGGAAGGGCACGGGCGCGAGGGTGTAGCCGAGCTCCTCCATCAGGATCACCAGCTCCACCGTGCCCAGGCCCTGGCCGCCGTGCTCCTCGGCGATGAAGATGCCCGGCCAGCCCAGCTCGCACAGCTCGTCCCAGTGGGCATCGTCGTAGCGCTCGCCCTCGGCCAGCTCGCGCACGGTGTCCGGCTTGAAGCGGGCCACCAGCAGGTCGTGCGCGGTGCGCTTGATCGCCTGCTGGTCGTCGGAATAGTCGAAGTTCATCGGGCGCTCCGGTGCTATCGCAGCTTTGGCAGGTTCGAGGACGCGCTCGGCGATGATGTTCTTGAGGATCTCGGTCGTGCCGCCCTCGATCGAGTTGGCGCGGGCGCGCAGGAAGCGGTAGGTCCAGTCGGAGTCCTTGACCGCCGCCTCCTCGCCGCGGATCTCCATGGCCAGCTCGGTCAGGCCCTGGTTGGCGTTCGACCACTGCAGCTTGGGCAGCGAGCCCTCCGGGCCGGGGATGCCGGTCTTCATGATCGCGGTCAGACCGCGCCAGGCGTTCAGCCGCAGCGCCTCGACCTCGATCAGCAGCGAGGCGATCTTCTGGCGCACCAGCGGGTCGTCGTCCACCCCGCGCTCCTTGGCCAGCTCGATCAGCTGCCCGAGCGCGATCTTCATCGTGGCCGCGGCGCCGGCGCCCAGGCCGGCGCGCTCGTTCATGAGCGTGGTGATGGCCACGCCCCAGCCGTTGCCCACGCCGCCGATCACGTTGGCGTCGGGGATCCGCGCCTCCTCGATGAAGAGCTCGTTGAACTCGGCCTCGCCGGTGATCTGGTGCAGCGGGTTGATCTGCACCGCGTCCTGCTCCATGTCCATCAGGAAGTAGGTCAGGCCCTTGTGCTTGGGGGCATCGGGGTCGGTGCGGGCCACGAGCATGCACCACTTGGCCTCGTGCGCCAGCGTGGTCCACACCTTCTGGCCGGTGACCACCCAGTCGTCGCCGTCCTTGACCGCCTTGGTCTTCAGCGACGCCAGGTCCGAGCCGGCGTCAGGCTCCGAGAAGCCCTGGCACCAGATCTCCTCGCCGGACAGGATCGGCTCCAGGTAGCGCTTCTTCTGCTCCTCGTTTCCGTGCGCGATGACCACCGGGCCGCCCATGACCAGCCCGAGCACGTTGGCCGGGCCGGGCGCCTTGGCGCGCGCCAGCTCCTCGCCGAAGATGGCCTGCTCGATGAGCGTGGCGCCACGGCCGCCGTACTCCTCGGGCCAGGACAGGCCGGCGTAACCCTGCTCGTGCAGCTTGAGCTGCCACTGCTTGAGGAAGTCGAAGCTGGCGTCGTCGCCGCGCGGGGGCTCACCCGGGTGGTTCTCGGCCAGCCAGCCGCGCACCTCGTCGCGGAAGGCCTGCTCGTTGGGAGACAGCGTCAGATCCACCGGGCGCGGACTCTAACCGTTCCTGGCCGCGCGGCCAGCCCAGCCGCTAGCGGGGCACCGATTCCGGCCCCAGCCCGCGCAGCAGGCGCCGGGCGACGCCCTCCAGGGTCCGATCGCCGTAGCCCTTGGTCGGCGTGCGCGTGGTCATGATCCCCACCGCCACGCGCCGGCCGCGGCGCGTGAGCAGCGCCATCTGGTGGTCGCGCTCGCCGTAGTCCCCCCAGCCGCCTTTGAAGTACAGCTTCCAGCCCGGGGGCCGCGCCCTCGCGATCCCCCACCGCTGGGAGCGCACGATCGAGCCGAGCAGCCGCAGCGCGGTGGAACGGTGGCGCCGGGCCACGAAGCGGTCCAGGCGCAGGAAGAAGCGCGTCTGGTCGGCGGTGCTGATGCGCGAGTCGGCCCAGTACGGCGCGGCGACGAAGCGGCGCATGCCCGCGCGCCGCGCCAGGCGCCGCAGGGCGCCGCCGCCCACGATCGCGTGCACCCGGAAGCCGGCGCGGTTGTCCGAGCGGCGGATCATCGGCCACAGCAGCGCGCGGTCGGCGGACCGCAGGCGCCGTGAGCGCACTTCCGGGCGGTTCAGGTAGGCCACCATCAACATCGCCTTGACCACGCTGCCCGACCGGTCCACGCGCGCGCCGCGGTAGTGCCAGGCGTTGCGGGTCGTGCGCACGCTGAACGACACCGATCCCGCCCGGGTGCCGGCGTATTCGCGCGCAGCGCCGACATCCGGCGTCCAGGGCGCGGCCCCTGCGCCCGCCGGAGCGCAGGCCAGGACGAGCGGGACCAGCGCAAGCGGGATGAAAGTCGTCCTCACCACACCTAGTCTTGACCAGATGAGCGCGCGCGACACTGGAGACCGTCGTGCGCACCCGGCCGAGCCGGGTGCCTCGCAGCCCCCCGCGGGAATCGACGGCAGCACGCTGCCCGGGCCATACCCGGTGGGCAGCTACGCCGCTCAGCTCAAGCGGCGCCTGCGTCAGTTCACCTCCGTGCAGGTGTTCGGAGAGGTGTGGAACCTGGGCGGCTCCAAGGCCAAGGTGTACTTCGAGCTGCGCGATGAGCGCGGGGCGCTGCCGTGCTCGATGTGGCGCACGGACTTCGAGAAGCTGAAGCTGGAGCGCGAGACGCTGGCCGACGGCGCGCAGATCGTGGTCGGCGGCGGCACCGACTACTACGAGGGCAGCCGCACGTCGTCGCCCTCGTTCACCTTTCTGGTCCGGGACCTCCGCGTGGCCGGCGAGGGCGACCTGCTGGCCCA
The DNA here is from genome assembly GCA_963750365.1 of uncultured Solirubrobacterales bacterium. Classification (GTDB taxonomy): domain Bacteria; phylum Actinomycetota; class Thermoleophilia; order Solirubrobacterales; family Thermoleophilaceae; genus JAAYBF01. The sequence continues at coordinate 276,778 of CAVVQE010000002.1, read as the reverse complement.
GCTGGCGCGACTACGCAAGCAACTGGACGCCGAAGGCCTCTTCGACCCCCAGAAGCGGCTGGCGCTGCCGGCGCTGCCGCGCACCATCGGCGTGGTCACCGGCCAGACCGGCAAGGCGCGCGACGACGTGCTGGCCGGGCTCGCGCGCAGAGGCTGGCGTGGGCGCCTGGTGTGGGCCTTCGCGCCGGTGCAGGACCGGCGTGCCGCCCCGGCGATAACCCGGGCGCTGCAGGATCTGGCCGCCACGGGCCAGGTCGAGACGATCGTGGTGGCGCGTGGCGGCGGCTCGCTGGCCGACATGTTCGCCTTCTGCGACGAGACCCTGTGCCGCACGGTCGCGCTGTTGCCGGTGCCGGTGATCTCGTCGGTCGGCCACCACACCGATCGAACCCTGATCGACGACGTCGCGGCCGTCTGCTGCTCGACGCCCACGCACGCCGCCGAGCAGGCGGTGCGCATCCACTGCGACGAGGCGCGCACGCAACTGACCCGGTCCGGCGCGCGGCTGCGTGACAGCGGCCGCCGCACCGTGGTCCAGCGGGCGCGGCGGCTGACCGAGCTGACCCGCGCCCCGGCCGAGCACCTGGCCCGCGAGCGCCGCCGGCTGCACCAGCAGCTGCGCGAGCTGCGTGCGGTAGGAGCTCGCCGGGCAGCCGACGGGCGGCGCGATCTGCGCACCCGGCTGATGGTGCTCGGGCGCAAGGCGGGCGCGGCCGCCGGCCCTGACGCCGAGCGCCGGCGCCAGGACCTGGAACGGCTGCGCATGGCGCTGGCCGCGCACGACCCCGAGCGCACCCTGGCGCGCGGCTACGCACTGGTGGAGGGGCCCGACGGCCAGCTCGTGACCACGGCGGCGGCGGCGCGCGCGGCAGGCGATGTGTCCGTCCGCTTTCACGACGATCGTGTGCGGGCGAGGATCGAAGACCGATGAGCGACGAACAGCCCCCCAGCTACGAGTCCGCCGCGGCGCGGATCGAGGCGATCATCAAGCGGCTGGACTCCGGCGAGGCCGGATTGCGCGAAACGCTCGACCTGGTGCGGGAGGGCCGCGAGCTCGTGGACTACTGCGCCACCGAGCTGGAAGCGGTCGGGCAGGGTCTCGAGGAGCTGAAGCTCGACGAGCTGGTCAAGCGGCTCGAGAGCGGCCAGCCCACGGTCGACTAACCGCCGCCGTTCTCCTTCTTCTCCTTCTTCTTCGCCTCCTTGCGCGCCTTGTCCAGCTCCTTCTGGACCGTCTTCGTCTGGTTGGGGATGGCCAGCCGGCGCTCCAGGATCGGTATCGCCTCGCCCGGCCGCCCGGCCTGGCGCAATGCGCTGCCCAGGTTGAACAGGGCGTAGCCGTAGTTCACGTCGTTGGCGTCCGACGGGTACGCGGCCACGGCCCGCTGGAGCACCGGGACGGCGCCGGCGTAGTCGCCTCGCTGCATCAGCGCGTAGCCCTGCTGGTTGAGCTTGGCTCCGTCCGCGGCCACCGGCTCGCCGGACGGCGCCGGGGAGGTGGTCGTGCGCGGCGACGGCGCGGCTGTGCTGGTGGTCGGCTGGGTCTGCGTGCGCTGGGGCTCGCTCGGCGCCGTCTGGGCCTGGATCCGGCCGCTTGCGCCGCTGTCAGAGGTCCCGCCGTCGCGGGTCGCGAAGACCACCACGGCCACCGCCGCGAGCACCGCCGCCGTGGCCAGTGCGAGCCGGCGGGCCCCGAAGCGGCGCCGCGGAGCCGGCGTCGGCAGCGCGTATGTGGTGCGCTCGGAGCGCGCCAGCGCCGCTCCCAGCTCGGCCGCCAGCTCGCCGGCGCGCTGAGGCCGGTCCTCGGGGCGGCGGCTCATCGCGCGCTCGAGCACCTCGACGACGCCGGCGTCGGCACCCGGCCACAGCGCACGCAGGTCCGGCGCGGGCCCGGAGGCCACCTCGTGGGCGATGGCCATCGGAGTGTCGCCCTGGCGCGCCTTGCGCCCCGCCAGCGCCTCGAAGGCGACCGCCGCGAGGGCGTAGATGTCGGCCGGCGAACCCACCTCGGCGCCTTCGACCTGCTCCGGAGCCATGTACGCGGCGGTGCCCATGACCGTGCCGCTGACCGTGATGCGCGTGCTCTCGGCGGCGGTGGCGATGCCCAGGTCGGCCAGCTTGGCGGCCCCGTCCTTGGCCCGCAGGAGCACGTTGGCGGGCTTAACGTCGCGATGGACGATGCCCTCGGCGTGCACGTAGTCCAGCGCCGCGGCGATGTCCGTGACGATCTGCAGCACACGCTCCTCGGGCAGCGCCCCGGAGCGCAGCTCGTCGGCAAGCGTGGTGCCCTCCACGTACTCCATGACGATCAGCACCGACTCGCCGTCGGTGTCCACGTCGTAGACGGTGACCAGGTTGTGGTGGTTCAGCGACGCTCCGATGCGGGCCTCGCGCTGAAACCGCCTGGCCGTGTCCTCGGGGCTCTCGGCGTGCAGGCGCTTGACCGCCACCCGGCGGCCCAGGCGCTCGTCGTCGGCCAGGAACACGCGCGCCATGCCGCCACTGCCGATCACGCGCAGCGTCCGGTAGCGCCCGGCCAGTAGGTCATCAGCAGTCATCCGCGACAGCCTAGGTACCCGGGGGGCCGCGTGGGCGCACATCCCCCGGCTAGTTTTTGAGGCATGACCTGGACCGTTCACCTCTCAGGAGAGATCCACACCGATTGGCGCGAGCGCATCGAGGACGGCGCCAGTGCCGCGGGGCTCGAGCTGGCCTTCACCACACCCGTGACCGACCATTCGGCAAGCGACGACTGCGGCGCGGCCATCCTGGGCGAGCCGGCCGAGCAGTTCTTCCGCGACCAGATCGGCGCGGGCGTGAACGCCGTGCGCACGCGGACGCAGATGGCCCGGGCCGACATCGTGGTGGTTCGTTTCGGCGAGCAATACAAGCAGTGGAACGCCGCGTTCGACGCCGGGTACGCGTCCGCCCTAGGCAAGCCGCTGATCACCCTCCACCCCACCGAGCACGACCACGCGCTCAAGGAGGTCGACCGCGCCGCGCTGGCCGTCTGTCGCGAGCCCGAGCAGGTCGTGGCGGTGCTTGGCTACGCGGTCGCGGGCCAGCTCGAGCCCGTGGACGCCTGAACCAGGGCGCGCCCCGCGGCGGGGTGTGATTGGGTCCCCGCCGGACATGAGCGAACCGAATCCCAACATACGGCTGGGCATCGCGGGCAGCGGCGCCATCGCGATCGGGCTGGCCAAGGCCGCCGGGCCCAGCGTGGACACCGTCCTGCGCGCCCGCAGCCAGGAATCCGCCGAGCGAGCCCGCGGGCGGCTGGACGACAACGTGCGGGTGGTCACCGAGATAGGCGAGCTGGGCGACCGCACCTACGTGGTGGAGGCCGTCGTCGGAGGACCTGGAGACCAAGGTCACGCTGCTGAGCGAGATCAACACCCACCTGGCCGAGGACGCCGTGCTGGCGTCCACCACCTCGTCGCTGAGCGTGAACGAGCTGGCCGCGCAGAGCGGGCGGCCCGAGAAGTTCGCCGGGCTGCACGTGTTCAACCCGGTGCACAAGATGGACCTGGTGGAGCTGGCGTTCCCGGACGAGGCGGACGACGCCACGCGCGCCGCCTCGACCGAGCTGTGCGAGGCCATGGGCAAGACCGTGGTCGAGGTGCCCGACGTGCCCGGCTTCGTGGTCAACCGGCTGCTGTTCCCATTCGCCTTCCAGGCGGTGCTGCTGGCCGAGGAGACCGGGCTAAAGCCGGCCGCGATCGACTCGTGCATGAAGCTCGGCGCGGGCCACCCGATGGGCCCGCTGGCGCTGCTGGACTTCGTGGGGCTGGACGTGTCCGCCGCGATCGGCGAGCAGGTGGGCGCCGAGGTGCCGCGCCGCGTCTACGACCTGATCGACCAGGGTCACCTGGGTCGCAAGAGCGGCGCCGGGTTCTACGAGTACGACAAGAAGTAGCCCCGCGCGACAGCAGGCGGGGCGCAATCGTCTGGAGGTTGCAATGAGCCCGCGTCCCGTGCCCCATCCGACGCTGTTCCGCCTGGGCCTTGCGGCCCTGGGCCTGATCCAGGCCACCAACGGCCTGTACGCGCTGATCAGCCCGCGCGGGTTCTACGACGACTTCCCTGCCGGGCGCGGCTGGGTGCAGGCGATCCCGGCCTACAACCCGCACCTGATGGCCGACGTGGGCGCGCTGTTCCTGGCCACCGGCGTGCTGATGCTGCTGGCAGCGGCATGGCTGCAACGGCCGCTCGTGGTTGCGGCGCTGGTCACGTGGCTGCTGTTCGCCGTCCCCCATACCGCCTACCACCTGGCCAACCTGGGCCCCTACGACACCGCGGACACCATCGGCAACGTGGTCGCGCTGGGGCTGACGGTGCTGATCCCGCTGGCGCTGCTGGCGCTGCTCGCGCGGCCCGCCCGGTCGCAGCCGGCCTAGGCGCCCTCGGTGGCCTCGCGGGGCTCGTCGGCCTCGAGCTGCGCGCCCGGCGGCGGCGCCTGGCTGCCGTGGTCGCGGATGCGCACGGCCTCGATCCGGTTCTCGCGCACCGACTCCACGCGCAGCGAATAGCCGTTCACCCGCACCATGTCGCCGCGCTTGGGCAGCCGCCCCAGCTCGCCGAACACGAAGCCGCCGACGGAGTTGTAGGCATCGGAGTCGTGCGGGATCTCCATGCCGTAGTCCACCAGGTCGTCGATCGGCACGTGCCCGCGCACCCACCAGTCGCCGTTGCCCAGCCGGCGCACGCCGGCCACGGCGGGGTCGGTCTCGTCGGCGATCTCGCCGACCACCTCCTCGACGATGTCCTCCACCGAGACGATCCCGGCCGTGCGGCCGTACTCGTCCACGACCACCGCAACCGAGGCGCGCTCGCGCTGGAGGTCGGCCAGCAGATCGTCCAGCGGCTTGGTCTCGGGCACGATCAGGGCGTCCTTGACGCTGGACTCGATCGACGCGCCCGGGCCCTCGTTCATCAGCCGCCGGGCCAGCGAGTTGTTGTGCACGATCCCGCGGATGCGGTCGGTGTTGCCGTCCTCGGTGACCACCAGCCGCGTGTGGCCGGAGTCGACGCAGCGTCGCAGCGCGTCCTCGGCGCTCTCGGCCACGTCCACGGTGACCACCGCCGGGATCGGCGTCATGACCTGGCGCGCCTCCTGCTCGTGCAGGTGGAACACGCCCGAGAGCATGCCCGCCTCGCCCGGGTCGAGCTTGCCGCCGCTCTGGCTGCGCGCGATGATCATCTTCAGGTCGTCGGCCCCGGAGACCTCCTCGAACTCGGCCTTGGGGTCCACGCCGATGGCCCGCAGCATCGCGTTCGAGGCCGTGTTCAGCGCCCAGATCAGCGGCCTTGAGCGACACCCTGAAGGCCTGCAGCAGCCGCGCCGCGCGGCGCGCGACGGCCTCGGGGTGGGTGATCGCGTAGATCTTGGGCACCTGCTCGCCCACCGTGATGTGCAGCGCGGTGGTGATCAGGTAGGCGAAGAACAGCGCGATGGCCAGCGACACGCCGTGCGACACCGACTCCCCGAGCAGCTTCTCGATCAGGCTGGCTATCGAGGGCTCGCCCATGAAGCCGATGCCAAGCGACGCCATCGTTATGCCCAGCTGGCAGGCGGACAGGTACTCGTCGATCTGATCGACCTGGCGGGCGGCCAGAGCGGCGCCGCGCACGCCCTCGTCCTTCATCTGGTCGATCCGGCCCTGCCGCGTGCGCACGAGCGCGAACTCGGCGGCCACGAAGAAGCCGTTGGCGGCCACAAGCACGCCCACGCCTATCAGCAGCAGAAGCTGAGTCATCTAGGCCCTACGGGCCTACTTCGAGGAGGTTCGCCGTCGCTCATCCGAGGAACTTCGACACTGTAGCGCTAGGCAACGCCGTCGATCCGCGCCGCGAGGTCGAAGTCCGCCGCGGTCAGGCCGCCTTCGGAGTGGGTCGAGATGCTCACCGTGACCGTGTCCCAGGAGATCGCGAGATCGGGGTGGTGGCCCATCTCCTCGGCCAGCGGGGCCACGTCGTTGACGAAGCCAACCGAACCCATGAAGTCGCCGCGCTCGAAGTCCTTGGTTATGGCCTCGCGTTCACGCGACCAGCCTTCTACCTCCTCCAGGGCAGTGCCTATCTCCTCTTCGCTCAGACGTGCCATCGTTCCCTCCCATGCGAATCGCTTCCCTGGTGCCCTCGTCAACCGAGATGCTCTTCGAGCTCGGCCTGGGCGACAGCATCGTGGCAGTAACGCACGAGTGCGACCACCCCCCGGCGGCCGCGGAGCTGCCGCACCTGACCGCCAGCGTGATTCCCGAGGGGCTCGCGGCCGCCGAGATCGACGCCGCGGTGCGCGAGCACGTCGGCCGCGGTCAGGCCCTCTACGAGCTCGACGAGGCGACCCTGGCCCGCCAGGAGCCCGACCTGATCGTGACCCAGGCGGTCTGCCAGGTGTGCGCCGTGTCCTACGACGACGTCCGCGCCGTGGCCGAGCGGCTGCCCTCGCGGCCGCAGGTGATCTCCCTGGACCCGACCACGATCGGCGAGATGCTGGCCGACGTGCCGCGTCTGGCCGAGGCAGCCGGCGTGCCCGACGAGGGCGAGCAGCTGGTCGAGGTCGCGGCCGAGCGCCTGGACGACGTGCGCGATGCCGTCGGCTCGGCCGAGCCGCTGCCGGTGGTTGCGCTGGAGTGGCTGGATCCGGTGTTCATCGGCGGCCACTGGGTGCCCCAGATGATCGAGCTGGCCGGCGGCATCGACGTGCTGGGGCTGGCGGGTGAGAAGTCCCGCACCGCTGCCTGGGCCGAGGTCGAGGCAGCTGCGCCCGCCGTTGTGCTCTCGATGCCGTGCGGATACGACACCGCACGCGCCGCCCGCGAGGCCCTGGCGCACGCCGACCGGCTGGCGGCGCTGGGCGCCCGCGTCGCGGCGGTCGACGCCTCCGCCTACTTCTCGCGCCCCGGCCCGCGGCTGGTGGACGGTGTCGAGCTGCTGGCCCACCTGCTGCACCCCGGCCTGGTGCCCGAGCCTCCCGCCGACCGGTTCGCCTGGCTGGAGCTGGACCGCTCGAGCTCGCCGGCGTAGGCGCCCGCGTGCCGCGCACCGTCCTGCTGCTGCACTCCTCGGCGGGGCTTTACGGCGCCGACGTACAGCTGCTGGCCATCGTCCGCGGCCTGGATCCCCAGCGCTGGCGGGCCGTGTGCGTGTTGCCCGAGCCTGGCCGCCTGGTGGCGCTGCTCGAGCAGGCGGGCGCCGAAGTCGTGGTCCATCCGCTTGCGGTCCTGCGCCGAGCGCTGGCCACGCCCGCCGGCGCGGTGGGCCTGGCGCGCGCTCTACGGCGCGATGGCCACGTGCTCGGCTCGCTGGCGCGCGGGCACCGCGCGGCCGTAGTCCACGACAACACCTCGGTGGTGCTGAGCGGCGCGGCCGTGGCGCGCGCGGCCGGCGCGGCCCACGTGACCCATGTGCGCGAGATCTGGGCCTCGGGCGGCCGGGTCGAGCGGGCACTGTGGCCGCTGATGAGCCGCCGCCTGCTGCGCGCCGACGCGCTGGTTGGCATCTCCGCGGCCGTCTGCGCCCAGTTCCCCGCCGGGGCGGCCACCCTGCTGCCCGACGGGCTCCCGCGCGTGCCCGACCCCCCGGCCCGCGCCCAGGCGCGGCGCGCGCTCGGCCTGCCCGCGGATCGCTTTACGGTGGCTCTGGTGGGCAGGCTCCTGAGCTGGAAGGGCCACGCGGTGCTGGCCCGCGCCCTGGCCGATCCGGCGTTGGCGGAGATCGGCGCCGTGGCCGTGGTGGCGGGCGACGAGCTGCCCGGCAGCGGGGCCGCAGCCGAGCTGGAGCGCCTGGCTCACTCCCTGGGCGTGGACGATCGGCTCGTGCGGCTGGGCTTCCGCGAGGACGTGGACACGGTGCTGGGCGCCGCCGACGCGCTGGTGGTGCCCTCGACGCGTCCTGAGCCGCTGGGCCTGGTGGCGCTCGAGGCGGGCGCCGCGGGCCTGCCGGTGGTGGCCAGCGCCGCCGGCGGCGTGGCCGAGGCGGTCAGGGACGGCGTATCGGGGCTGCTGGTGGCGCCCGGGGACCCGGCCGCGCTGGCCGCCGCGCTGGCGCGGCTGGCCGCCGATCCGGGCGAGGCTGCGCGGATGGGCCGCGCCGGTGCGCAGGTGGTGGCCGCCGAACACTCCAGCGCCCGGATGGCCGAGAGCCTGCAGGCGCTCTACGACGAGCTGGCCGCGGACGAGCGCCAAAGTTCGGGGTGACCCCCCGAGGCGGGCACCTGCTGCGGCTGGCAGTATGGGAGGCGGCCCTCCGGACCTCACTCGGTTTGGCCCGCTGACCGCCGTGGCGGCGTCCGTCCCGGCCGCCGTCCCGGCGGGCGGTGCCTGCCTAGAGCGCGGACGCGCTGGACACGGCTATGGCGCCGACCACGGCGGCCACTCCGATCGCGCCCGCCAGCAGCAGCCCGGCGACCGGCGGTATGCGCACGCGTTCACGCAGATCAACCATCACGAAGGCCGCCAGCGCGCCACCGAGCAGGCCGCCGATATGACCGCCGATGGAGATGTTCGGGATGGTGAAGGTGATCAGCAGGTTCAGGCCGATCCAGAGGCCCAGGCCGCTCTCCATCGGGTTCATCCCGCGGGAGCGCATGATGATCACGGCGGCGCCCATCAGCCCGAAGATGGCCCCCGACGCCCCCACCGTGAGCCCCTCGGGCTGGATCAGCAACGCCCCGAAGGCGCCGGCCAGGAGCGATACGAAGTAGATGATGCCGAACCGCAGCCGGCCGATCGCGGGCTCCAGCAGGCCCCCGAGGATGTACAGGCCGAACATGTTGAACAGCAGGTGCAGCGCCCCCGCGTGCAGGAAACCCGACGTGAGCAGCCGCCAGTACTCACCCTGCTCGATGCCGAACCGCGACAGACCGCCGTCGCCGATCAGCGTGCTGCCGCCGCTGGTGGCCCCGCCGCCGCTGAGCAGGCTGCCGAGCGCCACGATCACGTTCACGGCGATCAGGGCGTAGGTCAGCGTGGGCTCGGGCTGAAGCGAGCCGGCGGTGCGCACCTTGGTCTTCTGGCTCGCACAGTCGGGGCAGCGCATGCCCACCGAGGTGGTCGTCATGCAGTCCGGGCAGATGGGGTTGCCGCAGTTCGAGCAGGACACGCCGGTTTCCCGGCTGGGGTGGCGATAGCACGTCGTCATCCGCGACGCAGAGTAGTTGGCGGGCGCGACCGGCCTAGAGCTTGACGGTCACAACGGGGGGTCCGCTGGGCGAGCGTGCCCCCCCGGCGGGCTCGCGCGTGACCATCACGCGGTCGGCTCCGCGGAGGTCGTCGACCGCGGTCAGGCCGTCTCCGTCGGCGCTGACGGTGAACATGGCCTTGGGTATGACCTCGCCGTCCCGCTGCAGCCATACCTGGTAGGTCTCGTTGCTCCTAAGGCTGGGCATGCCGTGGACCCGCAACGTGCCGCCGGCCTTGTCGGCGCCGCCGATGACCAGGTTGCCGCTGCCGTTGGCCACCCGGGAACTGTCGAAGCTGGCGTTCAGGGTGCGCTCGTCGCCGCCGCCGACCACCTGGCTGAGCCCAAAGCCGCCGGCGACGCCCACCAGCAACAGCGCGGCAGCGGTCACCGTGACGACCCGCGATCGCACGGCGGGCAGGCGCGGCAGTCGCTCGAGCAGGCGCCGGCCCAGCGAGGCCGGCTCGCGCTCGCGCACGTCGGCCTCGACCTCGGCCATGATGGCCGACTTCAGCGCGGCCGGTGCGGCCAGCGGCGTGACCGAGCGCGGCAGCGCGTCGACCGCGTGCTGCAGCCGGTCGACCTCGTCACGACAGACGTGGCACTCGCGCAGGTGACCGACGAAGCGGGTGTGCTCCTCCTCGGACAGCGCACCCAGCACGTAGGGCGCCGTGTCCTCCTCGTGCATCTCGTGGCGCTCGACGCTCATGCCGGCTCCGGATCCCCCGCGAGGCTACGCCGCAGCTTGTCCAGGCCCAGGCGCATGCGGCCCTTCACGGTACCGATCGGCATGCCCAGCTGATCGGCTATCTGGCTGTGCGAGAAGCCGCCGAAGTAGGACAGCTCGATGACCTTGCACTGCTCGTCGGGCAGGTCCTCGAGCGCCGCGCGGACGGTGCGCGCCTCGTCGCGGCGGGCCACCTCGACATCGGTCCGCTCGCGCGCCTCGAAACGCTCCTCGATGCCCTCGGCGCTGGCGCGGCGCTTGTCGTGCACCGTGTTGCGGCGCAGGGCGTCGATGGCACGGTGGTGCACGATGCCCAGCACCCATGTGCGCACGCTGCCGCGCTCGGACTGGTAGCGCAGCTTGCTGCGCCAGATCGATAGGAAGGCCTCTTGGGAGACGTCCTCGGCCACCGTGCGATTGCCCACCATCCGGTAGGCCAGCGAGAACGCGGGGCCGCTGTGGCGGTCGTAGAAGAGTTCGAAGGCGCGCGGGTCGCCCTCCTGCACAAGGTGCATGACCTCTTCGTCGGCCAGCTGGGCCATCTCGTCATTAGAACCCACGATCACCCGCTTCAACGCAGCGGGCGCGCGATCGGATCACCCCGGGCCGGGGCCGTTCGGTCAGCGACCCAGCCGCGAGCGCAGGTCGGAGGAGACCTCGCGCAGCCCGTGCTCGAGCGCGTTGAGCGGATCGCCGCCGCGGCCGCGGCGGCGCTGGCGGCGGGCGCTCAGTACCACCAGCCCGGTGGCGGCGGCTCCGCCGACCACCACCGCGGCCACGGTCGGGCCCCAGTTGCGCGGGTCGCGCATGGTCGACAGCTCCCAGTCGGCCAGCTCACCGACGGCCAGGTCGGTGATCTCCGACAGCGTGCTCTGAAGCCGGTCGCTGAGCGCCTCGGATGGTTCCACGGGAACCAGCGCGGAGCGCAGAAGGGCCTCGACTTCGTTCATCTCAGCCATTGGCGGGCTCCTCCTTCAACCCCTGCTCGAGTTGCTTGATCGCTCGATGAATCAACACCTTCGTCGCCCCCTCGGAGCGGTCGAGGGCACGTGCGATCTCGCGGTTGTCCATGCCCAGCGCGAAGCGCATGATCAGGGCCTCGCGGCGGTCGTCGGGCAACGCCGAGACGCCGGCCAGCACGTCCTTGAGCTCCTGGCGCCCTTCGACAAGGTCCTCGGTGTCATGCGGCGCCGAGACCACCGCCGCGTCCTCGAGCTGGGTCTGGGGCCTGCGCGAACGGTCGCGGTAGTAGTTGGCGGCCAGGTTGTGGGCGATGCGGATGAGCCACGGCCGCAGCGGCCGCCCGTTCGATTCACGCTGGGCGCGCTCGAAGTGCCGATAGGCCTGCAGGAACGTCTGCTCGGTGAGGTCCTCGGCGTCGTGGTGATTGCCCACCCGGTAATACGAGTAGCTGTACACGTCACGGAGGTGCGCGCGATAAAGATCGGTGAACTCGCCATCCAGGCGCCGCTTGTCGGCATCATCGCCCACTCATGAAGAGCCTACGCCGCTGGGCGCTCACGCAGCAGCATGCTCCACGGGTTCCTCGCGGCGGGCCGGCTCTTCGGGCATCGGGCCGCCCAGCCAGGCCCACTGGAGTTCCACGCAGGGCCAGATGCGCGCCGTGACCTCGTTGGCCAGGTGCTTCGACGGGTCCTCGACGCGCGGGTAGGTCAGCGGGGGGCCCAGGCGAAGGTCCACCCGCACCGGGCGGATGACCCAGCCGCGCCGCGCGCGCTCGGTGCCCTTGACGGCGATCGGGACGATCGGCGCGCCGCTCTGCAGGGCCAGTCGGCCGACGCCGCGCTTGGGCGAGTGCAGGGGCCCGGAGCGGTGCCGGGTTCCCTCGGGGAAGATCATCACGGTCTCGCCGCGCTCGAGCAGGGCGAGCGCGGTGCCCATCGACTCCTCGTCGGACTCGCCGCGCTTGATCGGGAAGGCGCCGAGGCAGTTCAGGAACCAGCCGGCGATGCGCCGGTCGAACAGCTCGCGCTTGGCGACGAAATAGATCGGCCGCTTGACGCAGCAGCCGATCACGAACGGGTCCAGAAAGCTCCGGTGGTTGGCTGCCAGGATCACCGGGCCCTGGCTGGGCACGTGCTCGCGGCCGGTGCGGCGAAGGCGGAAGTAGACCATCAGGAACGACTTGAGGACCACGCGCGCGGGCCAGTAGACCCACGGGTTCACGCCGCGCTCGCGGATGCGGCGGTGGTGCAGTGACAACTCCTCGTTCGCCGCTTGCGTCATGTGTGTGGTCTACCCGGATGCGACCGGCGCGTTACGCTGCCCCGATGGTCGACTTCAAGCGCAGCCTGAACGGGGCCCTGGCAGGCGCGGTCGCCGCGGCCACCTGGGCCGCCCAGCAGCCCGCCGACAAGCGCGCGTTCGCCTCCGGCTACGACGACGTCGAGCTGCTGGGCAAGGCCGTTACCCGCGGCGACGCGTGGCCCGCCGCCGGCCTGGCGCTGCATGTGGCCAACGGCGCGGCGTTCGGCGCAACCTACAGCGCGCTGCGCCCGTTCCTGCCGGGGCCGCTGGTGGGGCGTGCGGTCACCATGGCGATGATCGAGCACGTGGCGCTCTGGCCGCTGGGGCGGCTGGTAGACAGCCACCACCCGGCGCGCAGCGACCTGACCACCCTGACCGGCAACAGCCGCGCGTTCGCCCAGGCTGCCTGGCGCCACCTGCTGTTCGGGCTGGTCCTGGGTGAGCTGGAGCGGCGGCTGAACCCCGAGGGCGAGGACGAGCCGCCGGAGATCCCGGTGTCCTCCAACGGGCACGGGAACATCGAGCTGGCCGTCGGCGCCGGCGAAGCTTCCTAGCGCCGGCCCAAGCCCGCGCTCGGATTCGAACCGAGAACCCCTTCATTACAAATGAAGTGCTCTGCCAGTTGAGCTACGCGGGCACGACCGGCACAGCATAGATTCCGCTCGTAGCCGCAAAGCGCTGGCTGCGCCGGCTCTGGCGCGCGCCCGCACGCGCGCCGCGCCGTCACGTCAGCGAGGCGGTGCGGCCCTTCCCCCTCCGAAGCGTCCACCCAGGCCGAAGCCTCCGCTGGGGATGCCGGCCAGCAGGACGAGAATCGCCCCAATGATGCCCACGATGGGCGAGATGAACGACAGCAGCAGATATACGACGATTGCCACCAGGACGGTGACGAGGATTCCGGCGATGTTCATTTCCTCTCCTCTCGATTGCCGGCCGAGGCTCGGCGCGGCAGGAGGTGAGGTACCCGGCGCGGGCGCGCCAAACCGCCTTGACAGTCTTCGACTTTCGTTTTAGTCTTATTCAAATGAAAGCGCCGAGCCGCCAATACCAGATGTCAGCACGGGCCAGGTCCACGGACGCCACCCGTGCGCGAATCCTCGACACGGCCGCCGATCACTTCCTGGCCCACTGGTACGACGAGGTCACGCTGGCGCAGATCGCAGACGCCTCCGGCGTGACCCAGCAGACCGTGATCAACCACTTCGGAACCAAGGAGGCGCTGCTGGCGAGCACGGTCGAGCGGATCGGCCCCGAGCGCCACCGCCGCGCCGGCGGCGACGCCGACCCGGTCGAACGCGTCGTCGCCGACTACGAGGTCGGTGGCGACGCGACATTCCGCTTCCTGGCGCTCGAGGAGCGGGTGTCGGCGCTCGGCCCGCTGCTGGCGGCGGGCCGGGCCTCGCACCGCGAGTGGCTGGTGGCTACCTACGGCGACCGGCTGCCGGCTGACCGAGAGCCGGCCCTGGCCGCGCTGGTGGCCGCCACCGACCTGTACACGTGGAAGCTGCTGCGGCGGGACATCGGCCTCTCGCGCGGCGACACCGTTGCCGCCATGCGCCGGCTGGTGGCGGGCGCCCTGGGAGAGGCAGCCTGATGGCCAAGTTCCTGATGGCTCTCCAGGAGGGCGGCGGCGACAGCCCGCCGCTGGTGTCGGTCGCGGGCGCGCTGGCGGCCGCCGGCCACGAGGTCACCGCGCTTGCCGACCCGGTGCTGCGGCCCGCGGTCGAGCAGGCCGGCGTCGGCTACGCGCCCTGGCCGAGCGCACACGTGCGCACCACCTTCGCGGCCCACGAGGACTTCGCACGCGATTGGGAGCCCCGCACCCCGCTCGGCAAGTTCCGGCGCTTTCGCGACCACATGGCCTTCGGCCCCTCGACCGAGTACGCACGCGACGTCGTGGATCAGGTCGGGCGCGACCGGCCCGACGTGGTGATCACCACCGCGATCGGCTTCGGCGCCCAGGCGGGAGCCGAGGCCGCGGGCGTGCCGGCCGTGCCGATCCTGACGACGGTGTACGTGGTTGCCGGCACGGGCGCGGCGCCCTACGGCTCCGGCCTGAGGCCGGCGGACAGCGGGCCGGCACGGCTGCGCCAGGCGGCGATGGATCGCCTGGCCATGCGGCTTTGGCAGACGGGGTCGCCGGCGTTGAACGCCGCCCGTGCCGCCGTCGGCCTGGAGCCCGTGGACCACCCCTTCGAGCAGTTCGACCGCGCGCCCCGGTTCCTGGTCCTGACCAGCCCGAGCTTCGACTTCGCCGTGCCTGAAGCGCCTGCCAACGTTCGCTGGGTGGGACCGCGGCTGGCAGACCCGGACTGGGCCGGGCCGTGGTCCCCGCCCCCGGGTGACCAGCCGCTGGTGCTGGTGGGCCTGAGCTCGACCTACATGGCACAAGAGGATCTGTTCCAGCGGATCGCCTCCGCGCTGGGCCGCCTGCCCGTGCGAGGGCTGATCACGCTCGGGCCCGCCGTGGACACCCCGGGCCTGGAGGCCCCGCCGAACGTGACCGTGGTGGGCGCCGCCCCGCATACCCGCGCGCTCGAGCAGGCCGCGGTGGCCGTCAGCCACGGTGGCCACGGCACCACGATCAAGGCGCTAGCAGCCGGGGTGCCCGCCCTGGCCCTGCCGATTGGGCGCGACCAGCCCGACGTGGCCGCCCGGCTGGCCAGTTCGGGCGCGGGTCTGAGCCTCAAGCGCGGCGCCGACCCCGAGGCCATCGCATCGGCGGTCGCCCAGTTGCTGCGAGATCCCCGCTACCGCGAGGCCGCCGGCCGGATGGCCGCGGCGATCAGGCGGGAGACCACCACCGACCTGGCCGTGGCCGAACTCGAGGCCGTTGCCGACTACGCGAAGGGAGCACCCGCATGAGATCGACGATCGCCACCTCGCTGGCAGCCATGATGCTGACTGTCCCAGCGACCGCAGCCGCGGCCCCACCGGCGTACAAGGGCAAGACCGACCAGGGCGACAAGATCTCGGTCTGGATGCAGAAGAACGGGTTCGTGGCCGTGACAACCACGGTGCCCGCCAGCTGCGTCTCCGCCCAGGGCGGCAACCCGGTCGTCCTGCCCACCAGCTTCGACCCGCCGTACGCGTTCAAGGTCGGCAGGGTGGCCAAGGTCACCGTGAACGGCAACCCGACCAAGCACTACACGGTCAAGACCAGGCGCAAGGGCAGGCGGCTGATCGGCAAGCTGGCCGTGAACTACTCGCGGATCGGCGCCGGCGACTTCGGCGGCTTTCGCATCCTGACCTGCCAGGGCTCGGCGAACTTCGACCTCAGGCGCCGCTGAGGCAGGCAGCGGCCCCCGCCGGCGCTCAAGCAGGCACCGCCCGCGAGTCCAGGTGTGAGCCCACCTTGCGCTTGACCCGCTGGAGGGCGTTGTCGACCGTCTTGGTGTCGCAGTCCAGGCGCTCGCCGATGACCTCGTAGGAGTAGCCGTCCAGGTACAGCGACAGCACCGAGCTCTCGAGCTCGGAGAGGACGCTGGACAGGCACGCCACCAGGCTCTTGAGCTCCTCGCTGGAGATCACCTGGTTCACGGGGTCGTGCACCGACGGGCCCGGCAGCAGCTCGTCGAGCGTCGGATCGCCGTCGCCGCCCGAGGACGCCGGCGTCTGGGAGAACGAGACGTACTCGTTCAGCGGCGTGTGCTTGTTGCGGGTCGACGTCTTCACCGCCGTGATGATCTGGCGGGTGATGCACAGCTCCGCGAAGTTGCGGAAGCTCGACTCCCGGTCGCTGCGGTAGTCGCGAATGGCCTTGTAGAGGCCCACCAGGCCCTCCTGGATCAGGTCGTCGGCGTCGCCGCCGATCAGGAAGTACGAGCTGGCCTTCAGCCGCACGAAGCCGTGATAGCGCTTCAGGATCGTGTGGTAGGCGTCGGGCCTGCCCTGCTTGGCGAGAGCAATGAGGTACGTATCCTCAAGCTCAGGTTGAGAGTTAGTTTTACGCGATGCCGCCGCTGCTCCGGCGGGTGCAACCGAGGTGAGTGCAGCCACGATGCTCCTCTCAGACCCCTCCCTCGGGGCCTAAAGGCCATGTGACGCGTTACCTCCCCTGGCGCCGCGTTCACGCTGTTCCGGTTGGGTCTCGATCCTCGATCTCAACCTCCAGTCCAGCCTTATGGCGCGAGTATCTGAGAGTTATGGACCCTTGTCAAGTGCCGGTTCGCGCAACTGCAAGATTCCGTACACGAGCGCGGCTGCGGCCGTGCTCACGTTCAGCGATCCGACGCGCCCGCGCTGGGGCAGCGCGACCAGCTCGTCGCAGCCCGCGGCCACCCGCGGGCGCAGCCCCCGCCCCTCCGATCCCAGCACCAGCACCACGCGCCCGCGGTAGTCGGGCCGGCTGTAGGGGATCGCGTCCGGCCCCGCCGCGGCGCCGTACACCCAGGCGCCTGCGTCCTTGGCCTTCGCGAGCCAGTCGGCCAGGTTGCGCACGCGGGCGACGTCCAGGTGTTCCACGGCGCCGGCCGAGGCCTTTGCCGCGGCCGCGGTGACCTCCGCGGAGCGGCGCTCGGGAATCACCACCCCGGCCGCCCCCGCCGACTCGGCCACGCGGCAGACGGCGCCCAGGTTGTGCGGATCCTGCACCTCGTCCAGCGCCACCACCAGCGCCTGCTCGGCGGCCAGCAGGCGGCCGGGATCGGCGTAGGGGTAGGCGTCCGCCTCGGCGCACACGCCCTGGTGCTCGTCGCTCCCGGCGCGCTCGGCGATCCAGTCCGCGTCGGCGCTGTGCAGCTCGCCGGCCTCGGCCAGCCAGTCCTCCGAGCGCTGAGCCGCCTCGGTGGCCCAGACCCGCTGGACCGCCCGCCGCCCGCGCAGGGCCTCGCGCACCGGGTTTCGCCCGTAGAGGATCAAGCGCGCACGAGCCGTGCGCCGTCGGGGGTGTCGCGCACCACCCAGCCGTCGGCGGCCAGCTGGTCGCGCAGCTCGTCGGCGCGGGCGAAGTCACGCGTCGGCGCGCGCCTGCTCGCGCTCGGCCAGCAGCCGCTCGGCCTCGGCGTCCGGTCGGTCGCCCGCGTCATCCTCGAGCAGGTTGCTCCAGCCCCAGCACGCCGAGCATCTGGTCCAGCGCCCCTACGCCGACCCGGTCGCCGGCGTCCAGGCGGCGGTTGGCCTCCCCGACCCAGTCGAACAGGACCGCGCGCGCGGCGGGCGTGTTGAAGTCGTCGGCCAGATGGTCGAAGAAGCGTCCGGCGTAGGCGTCCAGGCCCTCGGGCGGGCCCGCGTCGCGGTCCAGGCGGCGGCCCAGCTCGCGCAGGCGGTCCACCGAGCGCTGCGCCTCGGACAGCGCGCCCGCGGAATAGCCGATCGGCTGGCGGTAGTGGCCGCTGGTGAAGTAGGCCACCAGCGCATCGCGGCCGAACTCGTCCAGCGCCGCGTGCAGCAGGTGGATGTTGCCCACCGACTTGGCCATCTTCTCGCCGTCGCCCAGCTGGACCATGCCGTTGTGCATCCAGATCCGGGCCAGCGGCCGGCCGCGCGCCGCCTCGGTCTGGGCGATCTCGTTCTCGTGGTGGGGGAACACCAGGTCCGAGCCGCCGCCGTGGATCTCGAAGTCGGTGCCCAGGAGCTGCTCGGCCATGGCCGAGCACTCGATGTGCCAGCCGGGGCGGCCCTCGCCCCAGGGCGCGGGCCACTTGGTGTCCTCGCCCTCCTTGTGCGCCTTCCAGAGCGCGAAGTCACGCGGGCTCTCCTTGAGCTGCGCGGCGTCGTCGCCCTCGCCCTGGCGCATCTCCAGCGGCGGCCGGTTGGACAGCTTGCCGTACTCCGGGAAGCTGTCCACACGGAAGTACACGTCGCCGCCGGCCTCATAGGCGTGGCCGGCATCGATCAGGTCCGATGATCAGGGCCACGATCGCCTCCACCGTTGCCGCGGCCCTGGGCTCGTGGTCGGGGCGGCCCAGCCCCAGGCGCGAGGTGTCCCGCACGTAGTGATCCGTCATCTCGGCCGCCAGCTCAGCGCTGGGCCGGCCACTCGCGCGCGCGGCGTCGTAGATCTTGTCGTTCACGTCGGTGATGTTCTCGACCAGCGTGACCTCCAGCCCCTCCTGCTCGAGGAAGCGCTTGAGCAGGGCGAAGACCACGAACGGGCGGGCGTTGCCCACGTGCACGCGCGCGTAGACGGTGGGCCCACAGGCATAGATGCCGACCTTGCCCGGCTCGCGCGGCTCCAGCGGGCGCAGCTCCCCCGAGAGCGTGTCGTGGATGCGGACCTGGCGCACGACGGGGAGGCTAGATGGTTGATGCGGAACGATCGTGGTCGTGGTCAGACCGGCGGCAGGCGGTCCGCCCACGGCCGCTCGGCCTCGATCTGCGCGGCCAGCGACAGCAGCGTGTGCTCGTCGTCGGGGCGCCCCACCAGCTGGACGGCCAGCGGCAGCCCATCGGCCGTGAAGCCCGCCGGCACGCTGGCGGCCGGCTGGCCGGTTGCATTCCACACGCCCGTGTAGGGGTAGACGCGGCCCATCTCGATCACCGTGCGGAGCGCGCTCTTGCCCTCCCACTCCTGCGCGCCGACGGGCGGGACCGTGGCGATCGGCGTCATGAGCACGTCGAAATCGTCGAACACGCGGTTCACCCGCGCCGCCTGATCGGCCTCGTCGCGTAGGGCCCGGTCCACCGCCGCCTGCGGCATCGCGCGTCCCAGGGCCGCGAATCCGCGCGTCCGGCGCTGCAGGCGCTCGGGCCGGGCCATGCCGTCGGCCTCGGCCTGGATGCCCTTCAGGAAGCGGGGCAGGAACACGGCGCCGATCAGCCCGTAGTCCACGTCGCGCTCCTGGACCTTGTGCCCGAGCGAGCGCATGACCTCCGCCGTGGTGTCGATCGCCGCGCGCACCTCGGACGCAACCTTCACGCCTGGATTGGGCAGCGCGAACTGCGTGGAGACCGCGACCCGCAGCTCTCCGGGGGAGCGCCGCGCCGACTCGGCAAACGGGCGGACGCCGGTGTCCGCGCTCACGGCGTCGAGGAAGATCGCGTTGTCGATCACGGTGCGCGTGACCGCGCCGGCCACGCTCATGCCGTACCAGTGCTGGCTGTCAGGGGCCAGCGACACGCGGTCGCGCTGGGGCTTGAGGCCGAACAGCCCGCAGCAGGCCGCCGGGATGCGGATCGAGCCGGCGCCGTCGGTGGCGTGCGCCATGGCGGCCAGGCCGGCTGCCACCGCGGCGCCGCTGCCGCCGCTGGAGCCGCCGGGCGTGCGGTCCAGATCCCACGGGTTGCGCGTCACGCCCCAGTTGGGCGACTCGGTGGTCCCGGTGATGGCCAGCTCGGGCAGGTTGGTCTTGCCGATGATCACCGCGCCGGCCGCCCGCAGCCGACGGACCAGCTCGGCGTCCTCGGCGGCCGGCCCACCGTGGGCGGCGGTGCCCTGCGTGCTGACCTCGCCGGCCACGTCGGCGGTGTCCTTGATGGCCACCGGCACGCCCAGCAGCGGCCGCTCGTCGCCGCCGGCGCGGCGGCGGTCGGCCTGGTCGGCCTCCGTGAGCGCCCGGTCGGCCATCACCGTCCGGTAGGCGTTGATCTTCGGGTCGATGCGCTCGATCCGGCCCAGGTACAGCTCCACGAGTTCGCGCGAGCTCAGCTCCCCCGTTGCGATCAGCTCGGCCTGGCGGGCGGCGCCGGCGAAGGCGATGTCGGTGGACTGGGCGGCGGGGCGGTCGGTCTGCTCGGGCACGGGAGCAGCGTATTGGGTCCGCCATGGGCCGGGGAGGGCGTTGGGCGGGACCACCACATCGACCTGCTGATCGAGGTCGTGGGCGAGCTGGCGGTTCGAGTCCCCGAGCCGCCCGCGTGATCAGGCGGGCGCGACGGTGGCCACGGCCATCGCGGCCATGCCCTCGCCGCGGCCGATCGACCCCATGCCCTCGTTGGTAGTGAACTTCACGTTCAGCGCGCCGACGGGCACGCCCAGGGCGCCTGCCAGGCGAGCGCGCATCGCGTCGCGGTGCGGGCCCAGCTTGGGCGCCTCGGCGATGACCGTGGCGTCCACGTGCACCGCGCTCAGCCCCGCCCCCTGCAGGTGCGTTCGCACCTGCTCGAGCAGCGTGATCGAGTCGGCGTCCTTGAACTGCGGATCGGTGTCGGGGAAGTGGTGGCCGATGTCGCCAAGGCCCGCTGCGCCCAGCAGCGCGTCGATGATCGCGTGCGTGAGCACGTCGGCGTCGGAGTGGCCGGTCAGCCCGCGCGCGGCGCCGGGCACGAGCACGCCGCCCAGGATCAGCGGGCGCCCGGCGTCCAGGCGGTGCGAGTCGTAGCCGATACCCATGCGCGCGCTCACGCCAGCGGCTCCATCCGCCGCCGCCGGCCCTCGAACACCGCCAGCTCGGTCACGCCGTGCTCGCGCAGGAAGGCGACGGCCTGGTCGTAGCCGTGGCCCAGGTCCTCGGGAACGTGGGCGTCGCTGGACAGCGCGACCGGCTTGCCCAGGTCCAGGCACATGCGCAGGAACTCGGCATCGGGGTAGATCTGGCCGACCGGCTTGCGCAGGCCTGCGGTGGACACCTCGATGGCGATGTCGGCGGCCTCGATGCCCGGCATGGCCAGCTCGTAGAAGCGGCGCAGCTCACCGCCGGGCCGCGGCGCGCCCTTGCCCCACACCTTGACCAGGTCCGGGTGGGCCAGGATGTCGAACATGCCGCTGGCGGCGGCGTGGCCGAGCGTCTGGAAGTAGCGCTCCCAGACCGCGTCCGGGTCGGCCGACTCCCAGATGTCCCACTCGCTGTCGCGCATGTCCACGGCCTGATCCTGGAGGAAGTGGACCGAGCCGACAACGTAGTCCCAGTCGCGCGCGTCCAGCAGCTCGGCGGTCTGCTCTTCGCGGCCGCGCACCAGGTCGGCCTCGATGCCCACCTTCAGCCCGCTGGCGCGCACGAAGGCGTTGTAGGCGTCGATGTCGTCGACGGCGTTGCGCTCCCACCACTCGTGCCGCCAGACATCCAGCGCCGCGGTGAAGCGGTGGATGTGCTCGGAGACGCCCAGCTCGGCGATGCCCCGCTCGGTGGCGGCGGCGCGGTAGCGCTCGGCGTTCGCCTCGGTGAAGTAGCGCTCGGCCGTGGCGTCGTACTCGTCCGGGCGCAGGTGCACGTGGTAGTCGGTCAGCAACGCTCCTCCAGGACGGCTTCGGCCATCCGCAGGTCCAGCGCGGTGGTCACCTTGAAGTTCTCGGCGCGCGCCGCGACCACGTCCACGCGGCCGCCGGCGGCCTCGACCAGCGACGCGTCGTCGGTGGCGGCGGCCAGCGTGGCGGCGTCCGCGTCCAGCGCCCGGCGCAGGCTGTCGGCCCTGAACACCTGCGGCGTCTGGACCGCCCACAGCGACGCGCGCTCGAGCGTGGACACGACGCGCCCGTCGTCGCCCACCCGCTTGATCGTGTCGGTCACGGGCGCGGCCGCCACAGCGCCGTCCACCCCCTCGGTCAGCGCCTGCACGCAGCGCCGCACCAGCTCCTCGGTCACCAGCGGCCGCGCCGCGTCGTGCACCACGAACACGTCGGCCTCGGGCGCCGCCTGAACGGCGTTCCGAACGGACTCCGACCGCGAGGGACCGCCGACCACGACCTCGGCCGTCGCTGATGCTGACGCTGATGCCGCGGGCACCGCGACGATCACCCGGTCGCAGACCCGCTGCAGGACCTGGACGCTCCACTCGAGCATCACGCGGCCGGCCAGAACGACGAACGCCTTGGGCCGCTGGGCGCCAAGGCGTTCGCCGCTTCCGCCCGCGGGAACTATTCCCACGAGGGACATGTCGATTCGATCAGGCCGTCGCGGCTTCCACGCGACCCGCGTGGGCGTCGTCGATGATCGAGTCCAGGTGGTCCTCGGCGTCGTCCTCGCCCATCTCAAGGGCGTACATGAGCTCCGAGGCCAGGATCTTCTTCGAGCGCGTGTACATCTGCTTCTCGCCCGTCGAGAGGCCCTTCTCGTTCTCGCGGATGGCCAGGTTGCGGACCACCTCGGCCAGCTCGTACACGTCGCCGGTCTTGATCTTCTCCCGGTTGTGCTTGAAGCGCCGGTTCCAGTTCTTCGGCATCTCGGATACCTCGTCGCGCAGGACCCCGAGCACCTTGGTCACGGCCTCCTCGCCGATCACCCGGCGCAGCCCCGCCCGGCCCGCGTTCTCGCACGGGACCATCACGGTCATGTCGTTGTGGAGGATCTTGATGGTGAGGTACTCCCGCTGTCTCACCCAGCACCTCCTTCTGCTCCTTCTTGAGGACCTTGCCCGCCCCGTGGTGGGGGTAGACCACGTGATCACCGATCTCGTACTCGATGTGGGGGATCTCCCTCGTGATCTCGAGGTCCTCGATCTCTTGCTCAATCGCCGTCTCGGAAATGACGTCCTCCTAGTGAATAGCCGGGCTGCGTCGTGCACCCAGCGGCCAGTTCAGGTTTGCAGATACCTATCCACGAGGTTGATCTCCTGCAGCCTGCGCAGGCCCTCGCGTATGTCCTTGGCGCGCATGTCCCCCACCCCCTCGACGGATTCCAGCTCTCCGTCGGACGCGGCCAAGATCTCGTCCAGCCCACCGAACTCGCCCACGATGCTCTGAACGACGAGCTTGGGCAGCCGCGGAATGCGGCCCAGTACGCGGTGGCCCCGTGGCGACACGGGGTGGTCAAGGGTGTTGAGCTTGCGGTCGTAGCCCAGTAGCTCGGCCAGGCGGCCGAAGTCCAGGAGGTCCTGGTGGGCCAGGCGCACGAGCGAGTCGAGCACCTTGGCGAAGGCGTCCTCGTTGGGCTCGACCAGATAGTCGTGCACCAGGGCGGCCTTGTCGGCGGCCACGCCCACGAGCGTCTCCTCCAGCTGCATCTCGATCAGCCGGCCCTCGGCGCCGAGCTCCACGATGAAGCGCTCGATCTCCACGGCCATGCGGGTGACCAGCTCGCCGCGCTGGAGCACGGTGAGCACGTCGTGCAGGGTCACGCCGCCCTCGAACTCGAGCGCGGTCAGCCGGGTGGTCACCTGGTCCAGGCGGGTGCGGTACTTGTCGAGGGTGGCCAGGGCCTGGTTGGCCTTGGCCAGCACGACCGGGATCTCTTCGAGGATGTACTTCGCGCCGTCCAGGTACAGCGACACCACGCTGCGCGACTGCGACACGCAGATGAGCAGCGCGTCGGTCTGCTTCGACACGCGCTCGGCCGTGCGGTGGCGGGTGCCGGTCTCCAGCGACAGGATCGTGGGATCGGGCATCAGCTGCACGTTGGCCCAGCCGATCTTCGTGCCGTTGGACGACAGGATGATGGCGCCGTCCATCTTGGCCAGCTGGAACAGCAGCGCGGGGGTGTAGTCGACCTCCAGCTTCAGGCCGCCGGAGTAGAGGAACGACAGCTCCTCGTTGTCGCCGATGCAGATCAGGGCGCCGGTGCGGCCCTGCACGATGGCGTCCACGCCTTCGCGGATGGCCGTGCCCGGCGCGATCATCTCGAGGGCCCTTACGAGGCGGGGCTCTTGCCTAGATTCGAGCTCCGCTCCCTCGTTACCTGCGTAGGCCATCCGAAGCATTGTACGGCACTGGGCCGGAAACCGCGGCACGGATTTGGCTCTATTGCGGGAAAAGCGCGGGGTGCCCTATGCGGCGCGGGGCTGCGCCCCCTCGGCCGTGCCCAAGCCGCGCCTGAGCGCGCTACGCAGATCGGACAGCGCGTCCCCGGGATGGAGTACGGAGGTAAGGCCGAACTTCCTGGCCTCCGCAAGCCGCCGGTCGGGGTGGGCCGCGTGCCGCAGTTCCCCGGTCAGGCCGAGCTCGCCGAAGGCGGCCAGCGGCGTGCGGCCGTCGCCCAGGACGGCGCCCCGGGCGGCCGAGGCCACGGCCAGCGCCACCGCAAGGTCGGCGCCGGGCTCGTCGACGCGCACCCCGCCGGCGACCGAGACGAACACGTCCGCGCCGCCGAGAGCGATGCCGGCGTGGCGAGTCAGCACGGCCAGCACCAGCGCCAGACGGTTGCGGTCCACGCCGTTGGCCATCCGGCGCGGCGGCACCAGCTCGGTCGGCGCCACCAACGCCTGAACCTCAACGAGCAGCGGCCGCGAGCCCTCCATGGCCGCCAGCACGACCGATCCCGGCGCGCGGGTGGCCTCGGCGACGAACCGGGCCGAGGCGTCCTCGACCTCGACGAGGCCCTCGTCGCGCATCTCGAACACGCCGGCCTCGTTGGTCGAGCCGAAGCGGTTCTTGAGCGCCCGCAGCGTGCGGTAGGTGCGCTCGCGCTCGCCCTCGAAGCTGAGCACGCAGTCCACCAGGTGCTCGAGCACCCGCGGCCCCGCAAGCGCACCCTCCTTGGTCACGTGGCCCACCAGGATCACGGCGGTGCCGCGCTCCTTGGCGCAGCGCATCAGACGGCCGGCCACCTCGCGCACCTGGCCGACGGAGCCGGGCGCGCCGGTCAGCTGGGCGGCGTGCAGCACCTGGACCGAATCGACCACGCACACGTCGGGGCGCTCGGCGTCGATGGTGGCCACGACCGCGTCCAGGTCGGTCTCGGCGATGATCGGCACGTCCAGCGCCCCGCCACCCAGGCGCTCGGCACGCAGGCGCACCTGCGCAGCCGACTCCTCGCCCGACACGTACAGGACGCTGCGCCCGGCGGCAACCAGGTTGCCGAGCGTAGCCGTGGTGATCGTGGACTTGCCGATGCCCGGCGAGCCGCCGAGCAGCACCAGCGAGCCGGGCACGACGCCGCCGCCGAGGACGCGGTCGAGCTCGCCGATGCCGGTCGAGAAGCGCGCCACCTGCGGCGACTGCACGCTGCGCAGCGCCACCGGCTTCACGGCCGCGCCCCCGCCGTCGCCGCGTGCACGCCGGCCGCCCGCGGGCGCGGGGGCGCGGCGCGCCTCCTCGACCAGCGTGCTCCACTCCCCGCAGGCGGGGCAGCGCCCGTGCCACTTGGCGGATTCGTGCGCGCACGCCGAGCAGACGTAGACGGTGGCGGACTTGGCCATGCGCTGAATCTAGGCCCGGGAGTGGACGTTCTCGCCCCCCTTGCGCAAGCGATCGCCCAGCCCGTCCGGGTCCCGCGCTTGCATGGCTGGCCGTGGAACTGCTGGACCAGCCCTGCGCGCACGCCGAGTACCTGGTGGTGGACACCGAGACCAACGGCCGCGGCGGCGACCTGTGCGAGCTGACCGAGGTCGGCGCCGTGCTGGTGGGCGGCGGCGAACTGCACGGCGGCTTCGACTCGCTGGTGGCGGTGGAGCGCCCGCTGTCGCGCGGCATCGAGCGGCTGACCGGCATCACCCAGCAGATGGTCGACCACGCGCCGCCCGCTGCGGATGTGCTGCGTGAGCTGGCGGGGTGGATGGACGGGCGCGTGTTGGTGGCCCACAACGCCTCGTTCGACACCCGCGTGCTGGCGCAGGGGTTCGAGCGGGCCGGGCTGGACTGGCCCGACCCGCCCGTCCTGTGCACCGTGGCGCTGGCGCGCAAGTGCGCCCCGCTGGTGCGCCAGCGCAAGCTGGCGCTGCTGGCGGACGCGCTCGGGATCGACGTGGACGTGGTGCACCGCGCCCTGCCCGACGCCACCACGTGCGCACGGATCCTGTGTGCGCTGTTTCCCCGCCTGTGCGCTGCCGCGCCAACGGTGGCCGACGCGGTGGCGGCGCTGCATTCCACGCGCAGGCGCGGGCGCAAGCAGACCGACAAGCCGCGCCCGCGGCGCCCCCCGGGCGACCGGCCCGACCTCAAGCACCTGCCCAAGGACCCCGGCGTGTACGTGTTCCGCGACGAGCGCGGGCGGCCGCTGTACGTTGGCAAGTCGGTCTCGCTGCGCACGCGCGCGCGGGCGCACTTCTGCGCCCCGGCGGGCTGGACCGAGCGCGCCGAGGTGGCCGACTACCGGCCGACCAACTCCGAGCTGGGCGCGCTGGTGCTGGAGAACCGGCTGATCAAGCAGTGGCGCCCACCGGGCAACAAGGCGCTCAAGCGCACCGACCGCTGGGCCTACGTGCTGTGTCGCCTGGACGTCGAGTACCCGGTGCTGGAGGTGTCCTCCGAGCCCGCATCGGGGCACGCCGTGAGCATCGGGCCGGTGCGCGGGAGCAAGCCGGCCGGCGAGCTGGCCGACCATCTGAGCTCGCTCTACCGGCTGCGCCACTGCGGCCGGCGCATGCGCCGCCGCGAGCACCCTTCGATCTATGGCCAGATGGGCCGCTGCTGCTCGCCCTGCCTCGGCGACCTGGACCCGAACGCCTACCGCGGCCAGGTGGACAAGGTGCTGGCCCTGTTCGAGCACGAGCACGGCGCCGCCGAGCCGCTGCTGGGCGAGATCGACGCGCGGATGCAGGCCGCGTCGCGAGAGCGGCGTTACGAGCGCGCCGCTGCGCTGTTGCGCCGGCGCGAGCGCCTCGAGGAGTTGCTCGGGCGCCTGGACGGCGTGCTCCGCGCCGTGCACGCCGATCCGCGCCTGGTGCTGGCCCGCCACCCCGTCCAGCCGCGCTTCGACGCGCTCTGGATGGTCAACGGCCGCGTGGCCGACTGGGGCCCGCTGCCTGGCCACGCCGACGAGGTGGCACGCCGCAGCCGCGGCGTGCTGGAGGCCGCCACCCGCGCCGAGCGCACCTCGGTGCCGGCCGCCGACGTCGACGAGGTGCGGATCGCGTCGGCGTGGATGGCCGAGCACCGCCCGCCCGAGCTGTCGCTGACCGAGGCGGTCGAGCCCGACCGGGTGGAGCGGTTCCTGCGCGTAGCGACCGGGGCGCCGGGGTAACAAGTCAGACGTATCCCCCGGCGACCGAGGAGAGAGATGCTCAGAGACACCCCGCCGTTCCGCGCCGACCACGTGGGCAGCCTGCTGCGCCCCCGGAGCCTGCTGCAGGCGCGCGAGGACAACGCCGCCGGCAAGATCGGCGACCAGGAGCTGCGCCAGCTCGAAGACGACGCCATCCGCGACGCGATCGCGCTCCAGCGTGAGGCCGGTCTGCAGTCGGCCACCGACGGCGAGTTCCGCCGCGCCTCGTGGCACATGGACTTCATCTACAGCCTGGATGGGATCAGCAAGGCGCAGGACGACATGAAGGTCCACTTCAAGAACGCCGACGGCGAGCTGGACTTCACCCCCGCCGCGCTGAAGGTCGACGGCAAGCTCGGCCTGTCCGAGACGATCTTCGGGGACGACTTCGAGTTCCTGCGGGACAACGCCGACGGCGCCACCCCGAAGCTCACGATCCCCTCGCCGAGCATGGTGCACTACCGCGGCGGCGCGGCGGCGATCGACCACGACGTGTACCCGGACACCGAGGAGTTCTGGGCCGACCTGACGGCCGCCTACCGCGAGCAGATCAGGCGCGTGCACGAGCTGGGCTGCAGCTACCTGCAGCTGGACGACACGTCGCTGGCCTACCTGAACGACCCCGAGCAACGCAAGGCCATGGCCGACCGCGGCGAGGACTCCGAGCACCTGCACGAGGCCTACATCCGGCATCTGAACGAGGCGCTCGACGGGCGGCCTGCGGGGCTGACCGTGACCACCCACATGTGCCGCGGCAACTTCCGCGACTCGTGGGTGGCCGAGGGCGGCTACGACTTCGTGGCCGAGGCGCTGCTGAACGACCTGAACGTGGACGGCTTCTTCATGGAGTACGACGATGAGCGCTCGGGCGGCTTCGAGCCGCTGCGCCACCTGCCCGCGGGCAAGCTCGTGGTGCTCGGCCTGGTCACGACCAAGAACGGCGAGCTGGAGTCAAAGGACTTCCTGAAGCGCCGCCTGGACGACGCCTCGCAGTACGTGGACCTGGATCAGGTGTGCATATCGCCGCAGTGCGGCTTCTCGTCGACGCTCGAAGGCAACTCGCTGAGCGTGGAACAGGAGAAGGCCAAGCTGGCGCTGCTGGTGGAGCTGGCGGAAGAGGTGTGGTCCTGACCTCAGCGGGTACGGGCGGCCCGAGAGAGGGATGGATCAGCAACCAGACGACCCGGCCGCGGACCTGGACCGTCCGCACGAGGTAACCGCCGCCAGCCGCCGGCCGGCGCGCTCGCGCCTGTGGTACCTGCTGTTGGCGCCGTCCTACGTCGGCCTGCTGTGGGTGCCGTTCTACGCCAGCGCGACGCCGGAGCTGGCGGGCTTTCCGTTCTTCTACTGGTACCAGTTCGCCTGGATACCGGTCACCTCGCTGCTCACCTGGATCGTGTACAGGAAGGTGGGTTAGGTGCGTCACTCGGTCGACGGCGTGGCGCTCGCCGTGTTCATCGTGCTGTTCGCCGCCGTCACCGTGCTGGGCTTCGTGGCCGCGCGCTGGCGCCGCGGTGACCTCGAGCAGATGGAGGAGTGGGGCCTGGGCGGCCGCCGCTTCGGCACCGTGGTCACCTGGTTCCTGCTGGGCGGCGACCTGTACACGGCCTACACCTTCGTGGCCGTGCCCGCGCTGGTCTACGGCGTGGGCGCGCAGGGCTTCTTCGCCCTGCCCTACACGATCATCGTGTTCCCGCTGGTGTTCGTGCTCATGCCGCGCCTGTGGGCGGTCTGCCGCAAGCACGGCTACGTGACCCCGGCCGACTTCGTCAAGGGCCGCTATGGCAGCGACACGCTCGGCCTGGTCACGGCGCTGACGGGGTTGCTGGCGACGATGCCCTACATCGCGCTGCAGCTGGTGGGCATCCAGGTGGTGCTGCTGGCCATGGGCATCGACGGCGAGTGGCCGCTGGTCATCGCCTTCCTGATCCTGGCCGCCTACACCTACCAGAGCGGGCTGCGCGCTCCCGCCCTGATCGCCGTGGTCAAGGACACGCTGATCTACATCGTGATCCTGGTCGCGGTCATCTACATCCCCAGCAAGCTGGGCGGCTTCGACGCGATCTTCGGGGCCGCGGCGGAGCAGATACCGAAGAAGACGACCCCCACCGGCGCGCCGGCCTCGTTCATCCTCGAGCTTGGCCCCGGCCAGACCGCGTACGCCACGCTGGCGCTGGGCTCGGCGCTGGCGCTGTTCATGTACCCGCACGTGATCACGGCCACGTTGAGCGCGCAGAGCGCCAACGTGATCCGCCGCAACGCCGTCGTCCTGCCCGTCTACACGCTGCTGCTGGGGCTGATCGCGCTGCTGGGCTTCATGGCGGTGACCGCCGGCATCGACCCGGGCCAGAACGTGAACTCGGTGGTGCCGGTCCTGTTCGACAAGTACTTCCCGTCGTGGTTCCTGGGGGTGGCGTTCGCGGCCATCGCGATCGGCGCGCTGGTGCCCGCGGCGATCATGTCGATCGCCGCCGCCAACCTGTTCAGCCGCAACGTCTACAAGCAGTACCTGAACCGCGACGCCACCGACGCGCAGCAGACGCGGGTGGCCAAGATCACGTCGCTGCTGGTCAAGGCCGGGGCGGTGGCGTTCATCGTGCTGGCCCCAACCAAGTACGCCATCGAGCTCCAGCTGCTCGGCGGCGTGTGGATCCTGCAGACCATCCCCGCGATCGTGATCGGGCTCTACACCCGCTGGATGCACGCGTGGGCGCTGGTTGCCGGCTGGGCCGCGGGTATGACCTGCGGCACGCTCATGGCCGCCTCCTCGGACCTGAAGTCCTCGGTGTACGAGCTCGACTTGCTCGGGGTCTCGATCACCGCCTACGAGGGCATCTTCGCGCTCGCGGTCAACCTGGTCGTGGCCGGGGCGCTGACGCTAGTGCTGCCCGCGCTGGGGCTGCGGCGGGGCCGGGACGAGACGGCTGCCGGGGACTACGAGGAGCTTGGCGAGCAGCGCGTGGCCGAGCCCGTGGGGGCCTGAGCGGCAATCAGGCGAATGCGACCGCGCCAGCGCGGGTACCACCGACAGGAAGCGAACCGAGGGAGAGATCGATGTTCAATCTGCGCAGCAGGCCACTGACCGCCGTCGCCGCCGCGAGCGTCCTGCTTGGCGCCCTGACCGCGGCCGGCTGCGGCAAGGGGGCCAAGGACCAGGAGAGCTCGGCCGGCGTGAGCGGCGGCAAGGTCCAGCTCGGAGCCGCTCTGTCGCTGACCGGCTCGCTGGCCAAGGAGGGCCTGCTGACCAAGCAGGGCTACCAGCTGTGCCAGGAGAAGGTCAACGCCGCCGGCGGGGTCAAGGCGGGCGACAAGAAGCTCAAGCTCAAGATCTCCTACAGCGACGACCGGTCCGAGCCCGACACCGCGGCTCAGCTGGTCGACAAGTTCAACGACAAGGGCGTCAAGCTCATCCTCGGCCCCTATGGATCGCCGAGCACCGAGGCCGCCGCCGCGGCCGTCGAGCGCAACGGCCAGGTCATGGCCGACAGCTCGGGCGCCGACGACAACATCTTCACCAAGGGCTACAAGAACACCTTCGCGGTGCTCTCCCCCGCCAGCCAGTACGTGGCCACGATGGTCAAGGCGGTCGCCGACGGCGCCAAGCCGAAGCCCAAGACCGTTGCGATCCTGAGCGCCGACGACGGCTTCTCGAAGACGGGCGCGAAGGGCGGCGCCGCCGAAGCGCGCAAGCAGGGCATGAAGGTGGTGGCCCAGGAGTCCTTCCCCGAGCACACCACCGACGTCTCCTCGGCGCTGACCAAGGCCAAGGCCAAGAACCCGGACCTGATCCTGGGCTCCGTCCACGTCGAGGAGGGGATAGCCATCATCAAGCAGGCCAAGGAGCTCGGCGTGAAGCCGGCGGGCGGCTTCGGCGAGACGGTGGCGCCCCCGACACCCGACTTCGCCAAGGCGCTCGGCAGCTCGGCCAACGGCGTCGTCGGCTCCAGCCAGTGGACCCCTGCGGCCGACGGCAGCGGTCCGGTGTTCGGCTCGGCCAAGCAGTACGCGCAGGACTTCAAGAAGCGCTTCGGGGCCACCGCCGAGTACCACAGCGCGGAGGCGGCGGCAGCCTGCCTGGCGCTCACGCAGGCTGTGGAGAAGGCCGGCAGCGCCGATCCGGCGAAGGTGCGCGACGCCATGGCCGCGCTGGACATCGACTCGTTCTTCGGGCCGATCAAGTTCAACGACCGCGGCCAGAACGTGACCAAGCCGATGTCGGCGATCCAGATCCAGGACGGCGAGGTCGTGACCGTGTACCCGAAGAACCAGGCCCAGGCGCCGCTGCAATGGCCCGCCAAGTAGCCCGGCGCCCGGGCGCGCAGCCGTGACCCAGTTCCTGCAGGCCACCGTCTACGGCCTGCTGGAGGGAGGCCTGCTGGCCCTCGTGGCCGTGGGCTTCTCGCTGGTCTGGGGCGTGATGAACATCGTGAATCTGGCCCACGGCGCGTTCGTGGTGGTGGGCGCCTACGTGACCTGGAAGCTGAACACGTCTATGGGCATCGACCCCTACCTCGGGGCCGTGGCGGCCGCCTTCGCGCTGTTCGCGGCGGGCTACGTGGTGCAGCGGCTGCTGATCAACCAGGTGGTGAACGCGCCGATCTGGATGACGCTGCTGCTCACGTTCGGCCTCAGCCTGGTGATCGTGAACGCCCTGATCCTGATCTTCAGCGCCGACTTCCGGGCGATCCACACCGGCTGGGCGTCCGACGGCTTCTCGGTCGGCGGGGTGCGCGTGCCCTACGGCCGGCTGGCCGGCTTCGGCATCGCCGTGACCGTGACCGTGGGGCTGGTGCTGTTCATGTCGCGGACCAAGATCGGCCTGGCCATCCGGTCGACCGGGATGGATCGTGCCGCCGCCCGGCTGATGGGCATGAACGTGCGCCACGTCTACGCGTTCACGTTCGGCCTGGCGGCCGCTCTGGCGGGCCTGGCCGGCGGCGTGATCGGCACGATCAACACCTTCAACCCGTCCGCCGCGGGCGGCTTCACGCTGCAGAGCTTCGTGATCGCGGTGCTCGGCGGCCTGGGCAACATGTGGGGCGCCCTGGCCGGCGGCCTGCTGCTGGGCCTGGTCCAGGCGTGGGGCGGCCAGTACCTGTCGGGCACCCTGGTCAACGCGATCGCCTTCGGGGTTCTGGTGCTGGTGCTGATCGTGCGCCCGGCCGGGCTGATCGGCAAGCCCTACTACGAGGCCCGGGCCGAGGCGTGAGCGCCGCCAGCGTCACGGCAGCCGGGTTGCCCGCTGCGCTGCGCGGCCGCGCGACGCTGGGCTGGGCCGCGGCACTGCTGGTGGTGCTCGCGCTCTGCCTGGCGCCGACCTACGTGCTGCTGGACGCCGAGCAGCGGACGCTCGGCAGCGTCTTCATGTTCGTGGTCCTGGCCCAGGGCTGGAACCTGATCGGCGGCTTCGCCGGCTACCCCAGCTTCGGCAACGTGGTCTTCTTCGGCCTCGGCGGCTACACGACCGCGGTGCTCATGGCCAAGGCGGGAGCCGGCTTCTTCGTGACCGTGCCCGCCGCGGCGGCCGTCGGGTTGGCCTTTGCCGTGCTCATGGGCATCCCGATCCTGCGCCTGCGCGGGCACTACTTCGCGATCGCCACGCTCGGCGTGGCGGAGGGGATCCGCGAGGTGGTGATCAACCTGCCGGGGCTGACGGGCGGCAACCAGGGGATCACGATCCCCGCGGTCGGCGAAAAGGCCACGACGTCCTACCCCGGGAACACCGGCTTCTACTTCTACTTCCTGGCGCTTGCCGTGATCACGATGGTGGTGGTCTGGGGCGTCGCCCGCAGCCGCTTCGGCTATGCGTTGCGGGCCATCTCGCAGGACGAGGAGGCCGCGGCGGCGGCCGGCATCAACACCACCCGCGCCAAGATCGCGGCGTTTGCGATCGCCGGGGTGCTGACCTCGCTGGCCGGATCGATCTACGCCTTCCAGCAGGTCTCGATCTACCCCACGCGGCTGTTCTCGGTGGACATCACGGTGCTGATGGTGATCATGGCCGTGCTCGGCGGCGCGGGCACCGTCCTCGGTCCGATGATCGGCGCCGTGCTCTTGCAGTTCCTCTCCGAGTGGCTGCGCGACCACGTGACCGACTACCACACGTTCATCTTCGGGGCCTTGATCGTTGTGGCCGTGATGGTCGTACCGATGGGGCTCGTGAACTTCACCCGCGACGCCTGGCGACGGAGGCGGCTCGCGTTCCTCGACGCGATCCGCGCCTACCGATTATGAGCGCGGTGCTCGAAACCCGTGGGCTGACCCGCCGCTTCGGCGGCGTGAAGGCCGTGTCCGACGTCTCGTTCACGCTCGACGAGGGCACGGTCCTCGGGGTCATCGGGCCCAACGGGGCGGGCAAGAGCACGCTGATCAACCTGATCACGGGCCACGTGGCCCCCAGCGAGGGCACGGTCATGGTGTCCGGCCAGGACGTCACGGGGGCCAAGCCGTGGGCCATCGCCAAGGCGCGCGTTGCGCGCACGTTCCAGATCGTCAAGCCCTTCCGCAACCTGACCGTGCGCGAGAACGTGGCCATCGGTGGCATGTTCGGGCCCGAGCACGCCCGCTCGGCGCGCGCGGCAATCGAAGGCGCCGACGAGGCACTTGAGCGGGTGGGCCTGGCCGAACGCGCCGACGACGCCCCCGGCGACCTGTCGGTGGCCGACGCCCGCCGGCTGGAGCTGGCCAAGGCGCTGGCCATGCGTCCGCGCCTGCTGCTGCTCGACGAGGTCATGGCCGGGCTGCGCCCGAGCGAGATCGACCCCGCCCTGGAGCTGATCCGCTCGCTGCGCGACGAGGGCGTGACGATCCTGGTTGTTGAACACGTGATGCGAGCCATCACCGCCGTCTCGGACTCGCTGCTGGTCATGCACGAGGGCCAGAAGCTGATGCAGGGCAGCCCCGACGAGGTGATGGGCGACGAGCGCGTGATCGAGGCCTACCTGGGCCAGCGCTACGCCGAGCGCGCGCGGGGCCAGGCGTGATGCTGGAGCTGGCGGGAGTGAGCTCGGGGTACGGGCAGGTCGAGGTGCTGTGGGACGTCGACCTCAAGATCGACGATGGCGAGATCGTGGCCCTCGTGGGCTCCAACGGCGCGGGCAAGACGACCCTGCTGCGCACCGTGTCCGGCCTGCTCACGCCTACAGCCGGCACGATCAGCTTCGACGGTGAGCCGATCGGCGGGCGCAAGCCCGAGCAGGTGGTCAAGCGCGGCGTCGCCCACGTGCCCGAGGGGCGCCACCTGTTCTCCGGTTTGACCGTGCGCGAGAACCTGATGGCCGGAGCGTTCGCCAGCTCCGAGGACGCCGACCTGGACCGGGCGCTGGAGCTCTTCCCGCACCTGAAGGGGCGCCTGGGCCAGATCGCGGCCAGCATGTCCGGCGGCGAGCAGCAGATGTGCGCCGTGGCCCGCGGCCTGATGAGCAGGCCGAAGCTGCTGATGGTCGACGAGTTGTCCCTCGGCCTGGCGCCCAAGCTCGTGGACGAGATGCTCGAGCGCCTACGTGAGGTAGCGGCGCAGGGCACTGCGCTCCTGCTGGTCGAGCAGGACGTGGACGCGGCACTGCGGATCGCCGGCCGCGGCTACGTCCTGGAGACCGGCCGGATCGTCTCCCAGGGCCCCAGCGCCGAGCTTCAGGAGGACCCGAAGGTGCGCGAGGCGTATCTCGGGGTCACCTGACGGCTGCCCGGTGGACGATCCGGCGTACGCCACGGCGCTGCTGGACTGGCTCGCCTGCGCACTCGGCGGGTGGGACCAGCCCGCTGTGCGGGCCGCCCGCGGCACCGGCGACCAGACTTTGGCGCTGGCGACCGCCGGCCACGTGCTCGACTACGACGACACCTACCTGCCCGGCCTGGCTCACCTGAGCGCGCCGACCGCTCCGGTGGCGCTGGCGCTCGCGGCCGAGCAGGGG
The DNA here is from genome assembly GCA_963750365.1 of uncultured Solirubrobacterales bacterium. Classification (GTDB taxonomy): domain Bacteria; phylum Actinomycetota; class Thermoleophilia; order Solirubrobacterales; family Thermoleophilaceae; genus JAAYBF01. The sequence continues at coordinate 241,958 of CAVVQE010000002.1, read as the reverse complement.
GCGGCGCTCGCAACCGCGCTGGACGCGTACGCGGCGGGCTTCGAGGCCATGGGCGCCATGGCCCGTGCCTGCCACCCGGCGCTCTACGACGGCGGCTGGCACCCGACCGCCGTCTGCGGGTCGGTGGGCGCGGCGGTCACCGCCTCACGGCTGCTCGCCCTCGGCCGCGACGCGGAGCAGACCGCGGTCGCCATCGCGCTGCTGCAAGCCGGCGGCCTGCGCGCCGCGTTCGGCTCCGACGGCAAGGCGCTGCAGGTGGCCCTGGCGGCTGCCAGCGGCCTGGCGGCGGCACGGCTGGCGGCCGGCGGCGCGTCGGTTCCGCTCGAGCGCGCGGCGCGCCACGCCGCGGGCTTCGACGCCGCGTTCGGCGCCGCCTTCGCCGAGCCGGCGGGGGAGCTCGCGGTTGCCCAGAACTGGATCAAGGCGTGGCCCTGCTGCCTACAGACGCACGGAGCGATCGAGGCGGCCGAGAGCGCACGCGCCGACGGCCTTGACCCGGACGCCGAGGTGCGCGTGGCGGTGCACCCGATCTCGCTGAAGGCCGCTGCGTACGGGCCCGAGGTGGCCGACGGGCTGCAGGCCAAGTTCTCGATCCCCTACTGCACGGCGCTGACGCTGCGCGGCGGCGGTCCGGGTCGGGCGGGCTTCGCTGCCGTGGATCCGGCGGTAGTGGCCGGCGCGCGGCGGATCAGCGTGCAGGCCGACGCGGAGCTGGCTGGAGTCCGAAGCGGTGCTCAGCGCCGAAGGAGGCCGGTGGCGCGTCCGGGCCGCGCGCGGATCGCCCGAGCGGCCGCTGGATCAGGCCGCACTCCAGGCCAAGCTTCGCGATCTGGGCGCCGAGCACCTGGCGGGAACGCTTGACGACCGCGACCGCCCGGTGCGCTCGCTGCTCGCAGCCGCCGGCCTGGCCTGAAGGGCGTGGCCACGCGCCAGGCACCACCCCGAGCGCTGGACATGGCCGGGCTGCTGGCCGGGGCCGCGGCCATGTTCGCCGTCATGTACTCGACGCAGACGATCCTGCCCGAGCTCAGCCGCTCCTTCCACGTGAGCCCGTCGCAGGCCGGGCTCACGCTGTCGGTCGTGATCGTTGCCGTGGCCGCCGCCGGCTGGATCTGGGGCCCGTTGTCAGACCGCATCGGGCGCAAGCGCTCGCTGGTGCTGGCCAGCGCCCTGATCGCGCTGCCCACGCTGGGCGCGGCGCTGGCGCCGAGTTTCGGCCTGCTCCTGTTCTTCCGTGCCCTACAGGGACTCTGCATGCCCGGGCTGATCACGGTCGGCGTGCCCTACGTGGCCGAGGTGTTCACCCCCGGCCTGGGCGGCAGGGCGATGGGCTACTACGTGGCCGCCCTGGTCACCGGTGGCGTGGTCGGCCGGGTTGGCGTGGGGTTGCTCACGCGCGGTCGCGGGCTGGCGCTGGGCGCTGGGAGCGCTGGTGGTGCTGCCGTTGTCCGGGGCGGTGCTGATGCACCGTGCGCTGCCCGACCCGCCGCTGCCGTCGCCCGAGCCGGCGAGGCGCAACGGCCGCTCTGGGGGCCCTGCGTGGCGCGGTACTGCGCCCGGCGCTGGCCGCGGCCGCGCTCTACTTCACCTTCACCAGCGTCTTCTCGTTCGCCACCTACCGCCTGGCCGAGCCGCCGTTTCGGTACGGCACAGCGGCAACCAGCCTGCTGTTCGGCCTCTGGGTCATGGGCGGGATCGGGCCGCTGGCCGGACGCCTGGCCGACCGCCACGGCTGGCGCGCTGTGGCGGTGACCGGCACCTTGCTGGCCATCGGGGGCGTGCTGCTGTCGCTGCCCGCCAACGCGCTGACGCTGGTGCCGGCGCTGGCCCTGATCGTGCTGGGCATGTTCACCGGCGTGACCGCCGCCCAGCTGGGGGTCTCGGGCGCCGGCAACTCGGATCGGGGCGTGGCCAGCGCCGTGTACTTCAGCCTCTACTACACGGCCGGCGCGGTGGCCGGGTTCGTGCCCGGCCTGGCCTGGGAGCGGGTGCAGTGGCCGGGCGTGGCCGCCCTGGCCGTGGCCGCATTGTGCGTCGGCCTGCTCGCGCTGCTGACCTCGCCAACGCTGTGCCGCCTCGATGGGTAGAACCGGGTGAGCGCGGGAAAACAGCTGACATATTGTTGAAAGGCGACGCAGAGGGAGCGAGGGGTGAGAGCCAGATCGATGGTGATGGCGCTGGCGCTCGTGGCTGCAGTGGGCGCCTCAGGCTGCGGGGGCAGCGGGAGCGGCGGTGGGGCCGGCAAGGGCGAGCCCGTGACCCTGAAGGTCGGCGTGTTGCCCATCGCCGACGTGGCGCCCCTATACCTGGGCGTCGACAAGGGCTTCTTCAAGGACCAGAAGCTGACGATCAAGCCCCAGGTGCTGCAGGGCGGCGCCGAGGTCACGGCGGCCGTCGTCAGCGGCGACGTGGACTTCGGCTTCTCGGCCACCTCCCCACTGATCGTGGCCAAGTCGAAGAACGTGCCGGTGGAGATCGTTACGCAGGGCAACCAGGCCGCTGCCACCGAGGCCGCCGCGTGGGATGGCCTGATGGTCAAGAAGGGCTCGTCGATCCGTAGCGTCAAAGACCTGGAGGGCAAGACGGTGGCCGTGAACGCCCTGAAGAGCATGCCCGAGCTGACCGCCCGTGCGTTCCTGGACGGCAAGGGCGTGGACGTCGACAAGGTCAAGTTCATCGAGGTGCCCTTTCCGGAGATGACTGCGGCCCTCGAGGGCGACCGCGTCGATGCCGCCACCGCGGTCGAGCCGTTCGTGACCCAGGCCAGGGCCGGCGGCGCGCGCAGCCTGGGCTCCTACCTGACGGGCCTCGAGCCCAAGCTCACCGTTGGCACCTACTTCTCCTCGACGCCATACATCCAGAAGAACGCTCACGTGGCCAAGCGCTTCGCCAAGGCCATGAACAGGTCGCTGGACTACGCCCAGACCCACCCCGACGAAGCGCGCAAGGCCGTCACGGGCTACACGGAGATCCCAGGTCAAGGCCGCCCAGGCCATGAAGCTCTCGCTCTGGAGCAGCGACCTGAACCCGAGCTCGATCGAGCTGGTATCCGACCAGGCCGAGAAGTTCGGCTTCGTCACCCGCCAGCCCGAAGTGGACGATCTGATCTGGAATGGCGCCGGCGACAAGTGACCTCACCGTCCGGGACGCCGTCCTGGATGTGCTGCGCGACCGCGAGCTGATCCCGGTCTTTGCCAATCCCGGCTCGACCGAGGTGCCGTTCCTGGTGGACCTGCCGCCGGACGTGCGCTTCGTGCTGGGCCTGCACGAGGCGACCGTGGTGGGCATGGCCAGCGGGCACGCGCTCGGCGCCGGGCGACCCGCGCTCGTGCTGCTGCACACCACCGCTGGACTGGGCAACGCCGTCGGGGCCCTGGCGACCGCGCGCATGAACCGCGCGCCGCTGGTGGTGCTGGTGGGCCAGCAGGATCGCCGCCACCTGGCCTTCGAGCCGTTCCTGACGGGCCGCCTGGCCGGCCTGGCGGGCGCCTACCCGGTGGCCGTGCACGAGCCGGCCCGCGCGCAGGACCTGCCCGGGACGGTCCAGCGCGCCTGGCACGAAGCGGCGCTGGGGCGCGGGCCGGTACTCGTGGTGGTGCCGATGGACGACTGGCGGGCGCCCGCCGACACCGACCGCGAGCTGGCCGCCCCGGACCTCGTGGTCGGCGCCGGGGCCGTGGACGGTGACGCCGTGCGCCGGCTGGCGGATCTGGTCAGCGCCAGCCGCTCGCCGGCGCTGGTCGTCGGCGCCGGGGCCGCCTCGGACCAGGCCTGGACCGCCCTGACCACCCTGGCCGAGCACCTGGGCTGTCCCGTCTGGCAGGAGCCGTTCGGGGCGCGCCCGGGATTCCCCCAGGACCACCCCCGCTTCGTCGGACACCTGCCCGCCGGCCGCGGGCGCGTGCGCGACGCCCTGACAGGCCACGACCTGGTGCTGGCCGCCGGTGCACCGGTGCTGCGCCAATACCCCTTCGAGCCCGGCCGGCTGCTGCCGGAAGGAACCCGGGCGGCGGTGATCAGCGACGATCCGGCGGAGGCACACCGCAGCCCCTCGGCCCTGACCCTGCTGGGCCCGATCGGCCCGGCGTGCGCCGCTCTGGCCCAGCTGGTGCCGGCGCGCCAGGCGCGGACGCGGTCGGCCGAGCGCCGGTTCCCAGCCTCCCCCACCCCGCCGGTCGCAGGTCAGCCGTTGCGCGCCGCCCACGTGCTCGACGCGCTGGCCGCGCGGCTGCCTGCCGACGTGGTGCTGCTCGAGGAGGCGCCCTCTACCCGCCAGGAGCTGAACGAACGTCTGCCGGCGCGCACACCGCTGGGCTTCGTCAGCGCGGCCATGGGCGGCCTCGGCTTTGCGCTACCCGCGGCGGCCGGTCTGCGGATGGCTCTGCCCGACCGGCCCGTGGTGGCGGTGATCGGCGACGGCTCGTCGCTGTACTCGGTGCAGGCGGTGTGGAGTGCCGCCCACTACGGCGCGGGAGCGCTGATCGTGGTGCTGGCCAACGGCGGCTACCGAATCATGGACCGCCTGGCCGAGGGCGCGGGCGGCACCGGCCCCTGGCCGTCGTTCGAGGATGTACGCCTGGCGGACACGGCGCGGTCGCTCGGGTGTCCCGCGACAAGAGTCGAATCGCACGCCGAGCTCACGCAGCTCCTGGATCGCGAGCTGCCCGGGCTGGCGCGGCGTGCCCACCCCTTTGTGATGGAGGCGGTGGTGGCCCCCGACCCCGATTTCAATCCCTGACCCACGAGGAGAAGCCATGGCCACGGCAGATACGACACCCAGCAGATGCTGATCGGCGGCGAGTGGACCGACGCCGCGGGCGGCGCCACCTTCGAGCGCACCGACCCGTTCACGGGCGACTCCGCCGGCTTGTCCGCCGCGGCCGGCCGTGAAGACGCGAAGGCCGCAGCCGACGCGGCCGCAGCCGCGTTCGGCGAGTGGTCGGCCATGCCGCCCGCGGCCCGCCGCGAGCCACTGCAGAAGGCTGGCGCGCTGTTGCGCGAGCGGGCGCAGGAGATCGCTGCGATCGTGACCGCCGAGACCGGCGGCACCTTCGGCTGGGGCATGTTCAACTGCGACCTGGCCGCCGGGATGCTCGAGGAGGCTGCTGCGCAGACCACGGCCGCCACGGGAGAGGTGATCCCGTCCAACGTGCCGGGCCTGACGGCCATGGGCGTGCGCCGCCCGGCCGGCGTGGTGGTGGGCATCGCGCCGTGGAACGCGCCCGTGATCCTGGGCACGCGAGCGGTGGCCACTCCACTCGCGTTCGGCAACACGGTCGTGCTCAAGGCCTCGGAGGTGTGTCCTCGCACCCACGCGGCGATCGCATCGGCGCTGCACGACTCCGGGCTGCCGGACGGCGCCGTCAACTTGGTGACCCACCGGGCCGAAGCGGCAGCCGAGGTGGTCGACGAGCTGATCGCCCACCCCGCCGTGCGCCGGGTCAACTTCACCGGGTCGACACGGGTCGGGCGACTGATAGCGGAGAACGCGGCCCGCCACCTCAAGCGCGTGCTGCTGGAGCTGGGCGGGAAGGCCCCGCTGGTGGTGCTGGCCGACGCCGATCTCGACGAGGCGGTCGCCGCCGCCAAGTTCGGCGCCTTCATGCATCAGGGCCAGATCTGCATGTCCACGGAACGGGTGGCGGCCGACGCGTCGGTGGCCGACCGGTTCGCGTCGGCGCTGGCTCAGAGCGCCTCCGAGCTGTCGGTGGGCGATCCGCGCGACCCCGCGACGCAGATCGGCCCGCTGGTCAGCCAGGCCGCCGTCGAGCGCGTCGGCGCGCTGGTCGAGGACGCGCGAGCGAAGGGTGCCGAAGTGCTCTGTGGCGGCCGGGCCGATGGGCCGCTGTTTCCGCCGACCGTTCTGCACGGCGTGACAAGCGACATGGACATCTACAGCCAGGAGTCATTCGGGCCGGTGGTGGCCGTGACCGCGGTCGACGGCATCGACGAGGCGGTGCGCGTGGCCAACGACACCGAATACGGCCTGGCGGCCGCAGTGTTCGGCTCGCACGTGCCCACCGCGCTGGACGTGGCACGGCGGATCGAGAGCGGCATCTGCCACGTGAACGGCGCGACGGTGCACGACGAGCCGCAGATGCCCTTCGGCGGCGTCAAGGCCAGCGGCTGGGGGCGCTTCGGCGGCAGCGCGGCCATCGAGGAGTTCACCGAGCTGCGCTGGCTGACCGTGCAGGAGGGGTCCAGGCACTACCCGATCTAGGCCGGCCGTCGGGCCGGGCCGGGCCGGGCGGCGGCGCGCGCCGCCGCCCCGGCCGGCGCGTGCCTCAGACCGGGGCGCCGGCCAGGATCTCCTTCACGCCCTCGGTGGTGACCGGGCGGCCGCCGATCGTGAGGTTGCCGCTGGACATGTCATCGATGACGACCCAGGTCAGGCCGCGAACGGGCTCCCCGGCCACCGACGCGAACGTCTCGGTGATCTGCTCGGCGATGTCCGCCTTCTGGTCGTCGGTGAGTACGCCTTCCATTACGCGACAGTTGATGTACGGCATCTGAGGCCTCCCTCGGTGGTTGACCCGGCCACTACATCTCCCCGGCGTGTGAGCCAGCGTGTGAGGGTCAGACGGCCGGCTCGAGCCCAACCAGCGCATCCAGCGCTGGGTTGTCGATCTCGGCTGCCAGCAGGCGGGCCGGCGCCAGCGTGCCGGGGACACCAAGGCGGGAGCGGAGCACGTGCGCTCGCACGACCAGCTCGCGCAGGTCGCCGCGCTCGGCCAGGACGGCCAGCGAGTCGACCAGCGCCGCCGCGTCGCCGGCGCCCCTGTCCACGGCCAGCGTGGCGGCGCTGTCCAGCACATGGGCGTGGACCCACTCGTAGGCGTCCGATACCCGCGTCGCCCGCGCCCGCGCATCGGCCAGATGCGCACACGCCCGGGCGTCGTCGCCCTCGGCGGCGGCCAGCAGGCCCTTGAGCCTGGCCCCCATGCCCTCCCAGCAGGGATCGCCCAGCCGGCAGGCCAGCCGGAAGGCGTGGTCCAGCCCCTCGGCGGCCTGATCGGGCCGACCCGTCAGCAGCGAGACCTCGGCCCGCAGCACCTGTGGCCAGGGCTGGAACGCGCTCCAGCGCTCGGCGGCCACCAGTGCCAGGCTCTCGTCGAGCGGGGGCACGGCCAGCGCCAGATCTCCCCGCAGCATGTGCACGCGGCCGATCAGCGATAGCGAGAAGGCCGCCTGGCGACGGTGCCCGCAGCGCTCCGCCCGCGCGACGGACTTGTTCAGCAGGTCCAGCGCCGCGCCGTAGTGTGCGCGGTCCGAGAGCGCCATGCCGCGCACGGCCAGGACCGCGCAGAGCTCCTCGTTTCCCTCCGCGAGCTCTGTGGCCCGGGTCAGCCAGCGCCCGGCGGAGGGGGCCCGCGCGGCCTGCACGTCGATGTAGCCGAGCTCGCGGCACGCCGCCGCGGCGATGGCACGCTCGCCGTGGGCCTCCGCCAGGCGCAGCGCCTCGTGCAGGTGCACCGCTCCCTCCTCGTCGCGGCCGCGAACTGCGTGGACCAGCGACCCACCGAGCGCGGCCAGGCAGCGCGCCGCGAGCGGCGAGTCGCCGCTGGCCAGGGCCTCAGAGCAGGCCTGGCGCAGAATCTCGACCCCGGGCTCGACCGCGCCCGAGTCCAATGCCGCCTGCCCAGCCTCGAGCTGAGCCAGGGCCACGGCGCTGTCGCCGACCGCGTCGGCGCCGAGCAGATCGGTCTCGTCCGCCGCCCTGCGCAGGGCGGGGCTCGGGGCCTGGCCCAGCTCGCGCCGGAAGAGCGCGTCGCAGTCGGCCAGCTGCTGGGCTGCCGCCTCGCGCCGGCCGGCCCGCGTCAGGCAGCGGATCAGCAGCTCCTGGCCCGCCTCGTCGAGCGGGTCGTCGGCGACCAGCTGGGCCGCCAGCTCCTCGGCACGCCCCGTCTCGGCCGCCGCCAGGCACGACAGCGCCTCGTCGCGCGCCATGGCCCTGGCCGCACCGGCCAGGTGTCGGCGCATCATGCCGAGCCACGACTCGAAGACGGGGCTGGTGGGAAACGAGATGCCCTCCAGCAGCTCCCCCGCGGGATACGGGAAGGAGGCCCCTTCGGCTGGGGCCGTCAGGGCCACCACGTCGGCGCGGGCGCCGGCTGGAAGGCTCAGCCGCAGCGGGTCGCCGGCGACGCTGTCCGCCACGCCGAGCGTGCGGCGCAGGTCGGCCAGGGTCCAGCGCAGCGCCCCCAGCGGATCGTCGGCCTCGGAGAACAGCAGCGACGCAACGCGGCTGCGAGGCGGCTCGCTCTCGCTGAGAAGCAGGTAGGCCAGCAGCGCCCAGGTCTTGCGCCCGCGTGGGCCCGGGACCGGTACCCGATCGCGCTCGATCCGTGGCTTGCCCAGGAGGCGGATGTCGATGCTCACGGGGGCAGGCGATCTTACTGCCCGCGTTTGCCGGTCTGCCAGGATGCGGACATGCCCAGGTACCTGCTGGAACGAACCGTCGGCGATGTCTCGCGCGAGGACCTGGACCGCATCGCGGCCCACTCGACCGCGATCAGGCTGGAGCGCTTCCCGCAGATCGAATGGGAGCACACCCACGTCGTGCGCGCCGACGAGGGGCTCAAGGCGTTCTGCGTCTACGAGTCGCCGGACCGCGAAAGCGTGCTGGCCCACGCCGCCGAGCTCGGCCTCCCGGTCGAGCGCTGCTTCGAGGTCGAGACCGACCTGGCCCCCGATGCCGCCGCGACCGCCGGCGAATAGCCTCGTCGGCGTTCGAATCGACGACCACACGCCGCTGGCCCTGACCGTGGGCTGCACCCTGGGCCTGCAGACACCGCAAGCGGTGTCGGCGGTCTTGCAGGTGGCGCCCTCGGACGACGCCGCCCAGCTGCGCGCCGAGCGCTGGGACACCGACGGCGCCGACCATCACGGCTACGTGGACCTGGTGGGCAACCGCTGCGAGCGGCTCACGATCCCGGCGGGCACGTCGCGCCTGGTCTACGAGGCCGACGTGGAGCTGCCCGCTCCACGCGACCGGATCGCGCCCGGCACACCCGAGACGGCGATCATGGCCCTGCCCGACGAGTACGTTGGCTTTCTCATGCCCAGCCGCTTCTGCCTGCCCGACGAGCTCGGGCACGAGGCGTGGCAACGCTTCGGCGACCTGGCCCCCGGCTGGGAGCGCGTCCAGGCCATCGTCGACTTCGTCCACGGCCACCTGGAATGGGTCGCGGGCGCCTCGAACCCCTGGACGACCGCCGCGGATGCGTTCCGCGCGGGGCAGGGCGTCTGCCGCGACTTCGCGCATCTGGCCATCTCCTTCTGCCGGGCGCTGAACATCCCGGCCCGTTACGTCTGCGGCTACATCCCGGAGATCGACGTGCCGCCACCGGTGGAGCCGATGGACTTCGCCGCCTGGTTCGAGGTCTACTTGGACGGCCGCTGGCACACCTTCGACGCCCGCAACAACCGCCGCCGCGTGGGCCGGGTGGTGGTCGGGCGCGGCCGCGACGCCGTCGACGTGGCGGTGCTCACGTCGTTCGGGCCGGTCACGCTGACGGAGTTCGAGGTGCGGGCGGCCTAGCCCGGCACGCCCTCTCCGAGCAGCAGCCGCCGCGCGTTGCCCGCGAAGATCTGTGCCCGCTCCTGCTCGCTGCAGCGCAGCGCGTTCACGTCGTCGATGGTCGTGCGGATGAACTGGCCCTGGACCGGATCGAAGGGCATGTCGCTGGCGAACAGCATGTGGTCCACGCCGAAGAACTCGTATGCGCACTGCAGCGCGTGCGGAGCGCCGAAGACGGCGGTGTCGGCGTAGAACTTGTGGAACGTGTCCAGCGGGCGGCCGTTCAGCTGCGAGTCCACCAGGCCGGCCTCGTCGTCGGGCGTGCGCGCGCCGAACTGGTCCCAGCCAGGTCCCACCCGACCGGAGAAGAACGGGATCATGCCGCCCGCGTGGTGGGTGATCACGCGCAGGCCGGGATGGCGCTCGAACACGCCCGAGAAGGCCAGCCGGGCCATGAACACCGATGTGTCGTAGGGCCAGCCCAGCGTCCACCAGATCTCGAACTTGGACTTGTCTTCTGCCAGCGGGTAGTCGGGCCATGAGGAGTTGCGCGACGGGTGCACCCAGATCGGCCGGTCCAACTCGGCCATCCTGGCGAAGACCGGTGCAAACGCCGGATCGTCCAGCGGCAGCCCGTTCACGTGCGTGTAGATCTGGATGCCCAGCGCGCCCAGGTCGCCGACTGCACGGTCGATCTCCTCCAGCGACGCGTCCACGTCGTTCAGCGGCAGGCCTGCGACGAAGCCTACGAAGCGATCGTTGCCGCCCACCAGCTCTGCCATCGCGTCGTTTGCGATGCGGGCCAGCTCGACCGTCTCGGACGGCTCGCCCAGCGCCTCGATCTGGGGCGCGGCCAGGCTGATGATCTGGCGATAGTCGTCGCCGAACGGCGCAACGATCCGCTCGCGCTCGTCCATGTCGTACAGCGAGGTGATCGGCGCGGTGCGCTTGAGCAGGTTGGCCGCGCCCGCCGTCTGGATGGCCTGCAGGCGGTCGTAGTAGGGCCGCGGCAGCACGTGGCAGAAGGCGTCGATGATCACTTGGCCAGCGCCTCTCCGGCGTTCGGCTCGGTCTTGCTCACGCCGTACTTCTTCATCAGCCTGGCGGTCAGCTCGATCGACGAGGGGTCGCTCTCGGCCTTCCAGATCGGCAGCTGCGCCTTCTGTGCGGCGGCCGGCGGGATCTTCGATGCTGTGGGCAGGAAGTCGCGGAACGCCCGTTGGTCCTGCTCGATGGCGCCGGCCGTCTGCGCCACGCCCTCCTGGAAGCGCTTGATCACGTCGCCGTTTTTCGCGATGTACTGCTCGGTGGCGAAGTAGGACCCGATCTGCAGGCCCGGCCTGGTGCCGGTGTAGGGCCTGTCGATGATCCGGGCGCCGCCCTTGACGGCGCCGCTCAGGAACGGCTCGATGACCATGGCGGCGTCCACCCGGCCGCCCTCGACGGCGGCTGTCATGTCGGGAAAGTCGACCTCCAGCAGCTTGATCTTCCTGGCGTCGACGCCGCGCTTTCGCAGCGACTCGCTGACGGTGGTGTCGTTCACGTTCTTGAGCGTGTTCACCGCCAGGGTCTTGCCCTCCAGGTCCTTCGGCGACCGGATCGCACTGTCCTTGGCCACCACGATGCCCGAGAAGTCCTCAGACGGCTTGTCGCGAACGAAGGTGCCGGGCGCGACGATCTTGACCGGCACCTTCTTGCTCTGAGCCAGCAGCACCGAGACCGTGTTGGAGCCACCGATGTCGGTGTCGCCTGACACCACGGACGGGATCACGGTGGCACCACCCTGGCTGGGCTGGACCTTGACGTCGAGCTTGCGGCTCTTGAAATAGCCCTTCTTGACGCCGTACTGCAGAAAGGCGGCGGGCACGCCGGCGGTGTCCTGGACCTTGATCGTAGCCTGCTCGCCCGTGGCCTTCCCACCGCCTCCGTCGTCGCCGCAGGCGGCGAGCACGAGCGCGCTGATCGTGGCGGCAGCGCCGGCCGCAATTGCTCTTCCCATGCTGCCGACGTACCCGCCAGCACCATGCCAAACCCCTTGATCCGACCACTGCGTAGGCTCAGAGCATGAGCCACAAGTGGACCGCGACCGACCTGCCCTCCCAGTCCGACCGCACGATCGTGGTCACGGGCGCCAACAGCGGCATCGGCCTGGTGGCGGCGCGCGAGCTTGCTGGCGCGGGCGCGCGGGTGGTCATGGCCGTCCGCGACACCGCGAAGGGCGCCAGCGCCGCGGGCACGATCGCCGGCGACACCGAGGTGCGCGCGCTGGACCTGGCGGATCTGGGGTCGGTGCACGCGTTCGCCGACGAGTGGAGCGGCGACATCGACGTGCTGATCAACAACGCCGGGGTCATGGCCGTGCCCGAGAAGCGCACCAAGGACGGCTTCGAGATGCAGATCGGGACCAATCATCTCGGTCACTTCGCGCTGACCAACCTGCTGCTGCCCGCCGTCACCGATCGCGTGGTCACTGTCTCCTCGGGCGCGCACCGGATCGGCAAGATGGACCTGGACGACTTGAACTGGGACAAGCGCGACTACCAGCGCTGGCCCGCGTACGGGCAGACCAAGCTGGCCAACCTGCTGTTCACGCTGGAGCTGGAGAAGCGCCTGGCCGAGGCCGACTCGGACGTTCACGCCTTTGCCGCCCACCCGGGCTACGCCTCGACCAACCTGCAGAGCCACACCGGCAACGTCGTCCAGAACACGCTGATGGCGCTGGGCAACAAGGTGCTGGCCCAGAGCGAGGAGATGGGCGCCCTGCCTACCCTCTACGCGGCCACCCAGGACCTGCCGGGCGGCAGCTACGTGGGGCCCGACGGCTTCCAGGAGCAGCGCGGGCACCCCACGCTGGTTGGCCGCAGCGGCCGCGCCAGCGACCCGGATGTGGCCAAGCGCCTGTGGGAGCTGTCTGAAGAGCTCACGGGGGTGAGCTTCCCGCTCGCGGGCGCGGGGGTGTAGGCGCTGATAGCGCGTGCTGAGACCGGGTGGCGGAGAAATCGACACGACGCCCTATGCTCGGCGCGTGACTTCCCGGCCCGCCCGTAGGCCGCCGGGCGACGCCCCGCTCGGTTTCCACCCCCGCGCCGCCGCCGGGGAGTTCCGTCCGGTGTCCGGACCCGCGGGTCGCTCCGGCGCCGCACGACGCGCGAGCGGCGGCGCGCAAGTCCCGGGGCGCCCGCCCGAGCTCGACTACCGCGAGCTGTTTGAGCGGGCCGGGGATCTGATCTACACACTGGACACCGAAGGCCGCTTCACGTTCGTGAACCCGGCGTTCGTGCGGGTGCTGGGCTACAGCCGCGCCGACGAGGTCGTCGGTCGCCACTTCGCGCAGGTGCTGGCGCCCGACAGCCGCGACGTCGCGGTCGACCACTTCACCCGCGGCGTCGCGGGCGAGGACATCCCGCCGTTCTTCGAGGTCGAGGCCGTGCGGCCCGACGGCTCCACCGTTCATCTGGAGGTCCGCGCCGGCAGCCTCTACCACGACGGCGAGGTGGTAGGCCGTCAGGGGATTGCGCGCGACATCAGCGAGCTGAAGGCCCTGCAGGCCGCGGTCAGCGAGAAATCGCAGCGGGTGGCTCTGCTGGAGGCGCAGGCGCGCGCCGCGATGGAGCTGTACGCGCGAGTGGCGCAGCTCACGCTCGACCCGACGGACCCAGCCACCGCCGAGCGCACGCTGCAGGCGGTGAGGAGTTCGGTGAGCGCGGTGACGGCCAGCAACCTCGGGCTGTCCTCCACGGACCTGGAGATCGTCCGCATGCTCGCTCAGGGGTGCACGAACCGCCAGATCGCCGAGCGCGTCCACCTGAGCCCCAACACCGTCAAGGACCACGTGGGGAAGTTGATCGCTCGCTTCGGCGCGAGCAACCGCGCAGAGGTGGTCGCCGAGGCCGGCCGGCTCGGTCTGCTCGACTGAGTCCACCCGTTCTAGGGGAAAGGGCACCCGATCGGGCGGTTTTTGCTGCTTGTGCTCAGGGGATTCATCAGGGCATGGAACTGACGCGCCGCCTACTCCTACGCAACGCCGCTGCCGGGTCGGCGCTCACGCTTGCCGGCGGGCTGCGGGGGACACTTGCGCGCGCCGCCACGGATGACGGCGTCGATCTCTCGCTGCTTCCGAGTAGGCGAGCACTGTGGCGCTGGACCGAGGAGATGGTCGCGCTCGGGCCGCGCCTGACCGGCAACCGCGCCCACCTGCGTTTCATCGATTCGCTCGAGGGGAGGCTGCGCGACGCCGGGCTGCGTGTGCAGCGCGATCCGTACACCTTCCGACGGTGGGACGCGAGGCGCTGGTCGCTCGAGCTCCTCGGCCCCGGCGGTCCCAAGCGCGTGCCGCTCGCCTCGTACTATCCCTACTCCGGGTCCACGCCGCCGCAGGGGTTCGAGGCCGAGTTCATCGACGTTGGTGCCGCGACGCCCGAAACCATCGCGGGCGCGACCGAGTTGGACGGCAAGATCGTGCTCGTAGACGCACCCCTGCCCCCGCTCTCGCTGGGATTCTTTTACCCGTCTTTCTGGTACTTCCACGACCCGGACGGGGAGAGCAGCCCGCTGGACGACTACAGACGGGTCTGGACCTACGCGCTCACGCTCCCACACATGCTCGATGCCCTCCAGGCCAGGGGCGCGAAAGGGGCCGTCTTCATCCTCGACGCTTCGTCGGCGAACGCGGCCGACCAGTACACGCCCCACGGCCAGCTCCTCGGGAGCCTCCCCGCCGTACATGTGGACCGCGAGACGGGTGCGGCGCTGCGCGCGGCGCTGCGAAAGCGCGCGTCGTCGCAGCCGCGCGCACGGCTCAAGCTGGACGCGCCCGTGGATCCGAAGGCGCGGGTCGACGCGCTGATTGCCACCCTCCCCGGTCAGATCTCAGGTGAGCCCATCATCATCGCCAACCACACCGATGGCCAGAACGGCGTCGAGGAGAACGGGAACCTCGGCATGGTCGCGCTCGCGCGCTACTTCGCCGCGCTGCCGCGCTCAGCGCGGCGGCGCCCGCTGGTCTTCGTGTTCTCCCCCGGCCACATGACCGCTGAGGTACCGGGCGTCGACGGGTTCGTCGAACGCCATCCCAACATCGTCGAGAATGCCGTCGCCGGGATAGTGCCCGAGCACCTCGGCACGCGCGAGTGGCTCGATGACGCGAACGGCTACCACGCGAGCGGCAAGCTCGAGTTCTACGCCGCCTTCTGCTCGAACAGCCCGATCGTCACCCCCGTGATCGACGCGGTCCGGGCCGAGGATCTGCGGCGCACCGGCGTGCTGCGCCCGCTAAAGGGGAACAGCTTCTTCGGGGAGGGAACTCACCTGCACGAGGCCGGAGTGCCGACCGTGGGCTACCTAAGCGGGCCGAACTATCTGCTCCAGATCGCCGACGGCGGGCATCTCGACAAGCTCGACCCGAAGCGCATGCACGCCGACGTGCGCTTCTTCGCGCGGCTGATCCACGCGTTCGACGCGATGCCGGCCGAGCTGCTGAAGGCCGGGGACCCGGCATTGCTCGGCGCGGCGCACCCGCCGCCCGGGTAGATCAGGCGGCGCGACCAGGGACGTCTTTCAGGCGCTGGCCGAGAGGATCATGTTCTGTCGAAACGGACCACCGAGCGTGGGCTAGTCGGCGACGTGCGACACGATGTAGTGGACCTTGTGGTCTGACGGCGACTCGACCCGAGTGTCCGTAAACCCCGCTTCGCCGAGCGCCTGAGCGATTTCGGCAGCTGGCCGGATGGTGAAGATCTCGCGGCTTACGCTCTTCATCTCCGAACCGTCGCGGATACCGATCAAGACAGCACCGCCAGGGGCCAGCACGCGATGGATCTCGCCGAGCGCCAGCGGAAGATCGCGCCAGAAGTAGATGGTGTTGATGGTCAGCACGCGATCGACCGACGCGTCCGGGAGTGCAAGCGCCGCGACGTCGCCCTCGAGGAGAGAGAGTCGGTCGCTCGCGATCTCATGCGCGTATCGCGTCTTTGCTGCGGCGACCATGTCGGCTGCTCGCTCGACGCCCGTTACGCGCGCTCCACGTGCGAGCAGCATCTCGATCGCGAGGCCGCCGCCGAACCCGAGGTCGAGCACGTGAGCGCCGGGCCGGACGCCGAGCAACTCGATCGCACGCGTGTTCATCTTGCGGTTGCCGCGGTTCATCAGACGGGCGACCAGCTTCCCGCCGGGACCGGCGGGGTGTGAGAGCTGGCGCGAGACCAGGTTTCGAAGGCGACCAATCACGCCAGGGCGCTCAGTCGGCCCACCAGCCGCGCTGACCCTCCACGTCTCCGCGTGGATCCTCGCCGAGATTGGGGGCACCGAAGACCAGGATCTCCAGGCCCTCCGGCCCGCCCTCGTAGCCTCGCCACGTGCCGGGTGGGACGCGCACCACATCCCACTCCTTGACCTCGACGATCTCGTCGTCGAGCTTCATCCGCCCGCTCCCGCCCACGACCACGAACACCTCCTCCTGCTCCTTGTGCGTGTGGCCGTACGGGAAGCGATAGCCGGGCGGGATGCGCTGATAGCCGAGGCCGGACCGCTCGAGCTCGAGCGCCTTGCTTGCCAGGCGGAACTCCAGGTCCGGTGCGCCGTCGAAGTTGGACCCGAGATCCTCCAGATCCGCCTTGAGGTTCCTGAGCGTGAACGGCACGGCCGCGATCCTACGCCGACCGGACGCCCGGTAGCTACGTAGCCGACCCGTTCGTCATGGCGCGCTTCATTGGTCGGCCATGAGCTGACTGACCGAGAACGTGGCCCCCTGGGGGTCGGACAGGACGGCCTGCTTGAACGGCGGGGCGTCGTAGGGGCCGGTCACCACGGCGCCGCCTCGCTCGCCCGCCTGCGCGACCGCGGCCTGCGGCGTCGGCCACCCAGAAGTCCGGGCGCCAGCGCGGCTCACCCTCTTGGAGGGGCATCCGCACCGCCACCACGTCGCGGGGGACGGGCTGGCTGGGCTCGCCGCCGAAGAAGCCGGGCAGCCGGTAGAGCGCGATGTTCGCCTCAGGCGGGCCGAACGGCTCGGCCTTCCAGCCGAACAGAGCCTCGTAGAACGCGTCGGCGCCGTCGGCATCGGGCGTGTGGAGCGAGCTCATGGCCCAGGCACTCGCCTCGTTGATCACCTGCGCGCCCGCCCGGATCTGACCCTCCCAGAGGCAGAAGCGGGCGCCGCTCGGGTCGGCGATGACCGCCATCCTCCCCGCCGGCGGGAAGTCCAGCGGCCCGGCCAGGACGTGGCCGCCCGCCGCGGCGGCGACCTCGGCGGCGGCCGCCGCGTCGTCGACCGCCACGTGGGTCATCCAGACGCCGTCGGCATCCTCGACCGCCTCGGGCATGGACGCCAGCCCGGCAACGTCGCGACCGCGCAGGCGCGCGACGAAGTATTCCGGCTGGCCGCCGGAGCCCTCGAACTCCCAGCCCATCAGCGCGCCGTAGAAGTCACGCGCGGCGTCGGGATCACGATGCAGGCCCTCAACCCAACAGGGCACTCCGGCGGGGTATGTCATCACGTTCGCTCATGCGGGCACGGTATCACGTCTAGTCAGAAAAGCTGACTTATTGGTCAGATCGGCTAGACTTCGACGATGGCCGAGCGACGCGGATACGGCGATCCCTGCGGCATCGCCCGCGGCCTTGACGTGGTGGGCACGCGCTGGGCGCTGCTGGTGGTGCGCGAGCTGATGCTCGGGCCCAAGCGCTTCGGCGACCTGCGTGCCGGCCTGCCGGGCATGAGCGCCGAGACCCTGGCCCAGCGCGCTGCGCCAGCTCGAGGAGGAGGGCGTGGTCCGGCGCACCACCCTCCCCCCGCCCGCGAGCGCGCGCGTGTACGAGCTCACCGACTGGGGCTACGACCTCCGGCCCGTGATCCTGGCCCTGGGGCGCTGGGGAAGCCGCGCGCCGTTCCCTCCCGGTGACGCGCCGCTCAGCCCTGACGCGATGATGCTGGCCCTGCCCACCGCGTTCGACTCCGCCCGGGCGGACGGGATGGACGCCACCTACGGGGTGCGGCTGGGCGAGCAGGCGTTCCGGGCTCGGGTCGAGGGGGGCGAGCTACACGTCGCCCGCGGCAGCGCCGACGAGGCGGAAGCGGTGATCGCCACCGACACGGCCACCCTGCCCGAGCTGCTGTGGCGAGATCTGACGGTCGAGCGGGCGGAGCGCGCCGGCACGCTGGCGATCGAGGGCAGCCGCCGCGCGGCGCGCCGCTTCCTGGGCCTGTTCGGCGCGCATGCCTGACGGGTCACGCCGCGCGATGCATTGACCGGTCACATTCTCGCGTTCCATCGCGTCACCCCTGGTGACAGATCGCAAACGGCTCTCGTACAGAGGAGGAACACCATGCGTACCACGACCCTTCAGGCGCGAATCGACAACCCCGCCTTCGTCGTTCCCGGAGCGATGGACGCGCTTCAGAGCCTGAACAAGGCGATCCACCGAACCGGGCTCGACCCGAAGTTGCTCGAGCTGATCAACCTGCGCGCCAGCCAGATCAACGGCTGCGGCGTGTGCGCGCTGCAGCATCCGAAGATCGCGCGCAAGCTGGGTGAGTCAGACGACCGCCTGCTCGCGGTCGCGGCGTGGCGCGACGCGCCGTTCTTCACCGACGCCGAGCGCGCGGCGCTGGCGCTGACCGAAGCGGCCACACGTCTGAGCGACAAGGCCGACCCCGTCCCCGACGAGATCTGGGACGAGGCCGCACGCCACTACGACGAGCAGGAGCTAGCCGGGCTGGTCACGGCCGTCGCCTCGATCAACGTCTGGAACCGCCTGAACGTGGCGACGCGGCAGGTGGCCGGAGCCGAGTGGTGATCGATCCCGTAAGCCGCGCTTAACCTCGGGGCGCGAGACTCGTCTTGAATGGTGAGAGCCGCCCTCCTGCTGAGTTGCTTCCTGGTCGCGCTCGCCGGCTGCGGGAACGACGACTCGGGCAAGTCCAGCGCGCCCGCCCGCGATCCGGCCCCAGCGAAGCAGGCGGACACCTCGCCAAAGGCTGAAAAGGACGCCAAGCCGAAAGCCGCTGCCGAGGGCACGACCATCACCCTGGGCAACTCGGAGTTCGGCTCGATGTTGTTCGACTCGAAAAAGCAGGCGATCTACATCTTCGAGAAGGATCCGAAGGGCCAGACCGTCTGCTACGACGTGTGCGCCGAGGAGTGGCCACCCGTCTATACCGACGCAGACCCGGAAGCGGGCAAAGGGGTCAAGGACGGCCTGCTCGGCACCGTCAAGCGCCGTGACGGCAGGCGGCAGGTCACATATGCCGGGCAGCCGCTCTACTTCTATGCGCACGAGGAGCCCGGCCAGGTTCGATGCCACAACGTGAACCTGAACGGCGGCCTGTGGTGGGTGGTCGGCCCGGACGGCCGGCGTCGCGCCTGACCCGGGCCCACCTTCGCCTACCCCTCAGCCAGCACCCGCTGCGCCACCTTGAACGCCGAGTTGGCCGCCGGCACCCCGCAGTAGATCGCGGTCTGGAGCAGGATCTCCTTGATCTCGTCGGGGCTGAGGCCGTTGTTCAGAGCGCCGCGGACGTGGATCGCAAGCTCGTCCAGGTGGCCGCCGTGCACCAGCGCCGTGAGCGTGACCGCGCTACGCATCCGCCGATCCAGGGCTGGCCGGTTCCAGATCTCGTCCCAGGCGTAGCGGGTGATCAGGTCCTGGAACTCCTGGGTGAACTCGTCGGCGCCCGCGACCGCGTCGTCCACGTACTCGCGCTCCGAGCACCTCGCGCCGCGTCCGCATGCCGTCTTCGTGACTCATCGCTCCTCCTCGCCGCCGTGCCGGGCCAGCACGCGGTCGATCAGCTCTGAGGTGGCGCCCAGGTAGTTCGCAGGGTTCAGGGCCCGATCGATTTCGTCGGCGGACAGCAGGTCCGTGACCCGCTGCTCGGCCAGCAGCCGGTCGCGCAGCGCACCGCCAGCTCCGCCCGCGAGCTGGGCGATCAGGTCGTGCGCCTCCTGGCGCTCCATCCCCGCCCCCGCGAGCGCGCCGGCCACCGCCTCGGTCATGACCAGGCCCCCGGTCAGCTCGAGGTTGGCCTCCATGCGCTCGGGCCGCACCTCCAGCTCGCGCAGCACGCCGCGGACCGCGGCGGCCGCGCCGCCGGTGGCCGCGAGCCCGTCGCTGACCGCCTGCCACTCGGCCTGCCACGCGCCGGCGGCGCGCTCGTGCTCTTGGCCCATGCTGCCAAGCAGCACCGCGGCCTGGCCGCGCGCCCGGTGCGCGCAGGCGATGGCCACCGCCGAGCCCGCGGGGTTGCGCTTGTGCGGCAGGGTCGAGGACCCGCCGCCCTGGCCGCCCTCGGCGACCTCGCCGATCTCGGTGCGGGCCAGCGCCACCACGTCGCCGGCGATCTTCTCGAGCGTGCCCGCCGTGAGCGCCAGCGCTCCGCCCAGCCGGGCCACGCGGCCGCGGGCGGTGTGCCAGGGCAGCACCGGCTCGTCCAGGGAAAGCCCGGCGGCCAGTAGCGCCAGCACGCGCGGGCCGTCGGCGCCCAGCGACGCCATCGTGCCGGCCGCCCCGCCCAGCTGGGCGGCGAACGGCACGGCGTCCAGCTCGTCGCGCGCGTCCAGCAGCGCGTCCAGCCAGCCCGCGGCGCGCAGGCCGAAGGTGGTGGGCAGCGCCTGCTGGCCCAGCGTGCGCGCCACCATCGGCGTATCGCGGTGGGCGTCGACCATCCGCGCCGCGTAGCGGCACGCGTCGTCGAGCTGCTCCCGGATGAGCGCCACCCCCTGGCGCGAGATCAGTGAACAGGCGCTGTCCATGACGTCCTGGCTGGTGGCGCCGTGGTGCACGTATGCGCGGCCCGGGCCGCCGACGGCGGCGGTGAGCGCGCGCACCAGCGGCGCCGCCGGGTTGGCCGTGGAGCGGCCGGCGGCGCCCAGCTCGGCGACGTCGAAGCGGTCCGGCATGGCGGCGGCGGTGGCGATGGCCTCGGCGGCATCGGCGGGAATCAGCCCGGCCTCGGCCTGGGCGGAGGCCAGAACCGCCTCGAACGTGAGCATGGCCTGGACCCAGGCGCGCCCCGACACGGCCAGCCGGATCCGCTCGGGCACGAACAGCGGGCCGAAGAGATCGTCCGCCTCAGACGTCAAAGAAGACCGTTTCGCCGTCGCCCTGCAAGCGCACGTCGAAACGGTACGCGCCAGCGACCGGCCGCGCCACCAGCGTGTCGCGCCGTTCGGGCTCGACCGCGGCCAGCACGGGGTCCGCGGCGTTGGCTTCTGCCTCGTCCGCGAAGTAGATGCGCGTGGCCAGGCGCTTGAGCAGGCCACGGGCCAGGATCGACACCAGCAGGTGCGGCGCCTGGACGCTGCCGCCCGGACCGGGCACCGGGCCCGGCTTGAGCGTCACGAACGAGTAACTGCCGTCGCCGGCGTCGGTCTCGGCGCGGCCGAAGCCCCGGAAGCCGTCGGTCAGCACGAGCGCGTCGCGTGGATCGTCGGGATGGTCGTAGCGGCCGCTCGGCGCGGCCTGCCACAGCTCCACCAGCGCGTCCGTCACCGCTGCGCCGTCGCCGTCGTAGACCACGCCCTCGATCCTGACTGCCTCCGGCGCCTCCGCCGCCACGAGCTCGGACTGGTCGCCGGGCATGCCGATGTTGAAGAACGGCCCGACCGTCTGCGCTGGCGTGGGCAGCACGCGCTAGGCCTCCACCGGCGTGGCATCACGCCCGCGCAGGACGATGTCGAACTCGTACGCCAGCGCCCACTCGGGCATCGTCCGCTCCAGGTCAAAACGCGCGACCATGAGCTCGCGCGCGTCCTGGTCACGCACCGAGTTGAAGATCGGGTCCTGGAAGAACAGCGGGTCGCCCGGGAAGTACATCTGGGTCACCAGCCGCTGGGCGAACGCGTGCCCGAACAGCGACAGGTGGATGTGCGCCGCGCGCCAGGCGTTGTGGTGGTTGCGCCACGGGTACGCGCCCGGCTTGATCGTGATGAAGCGGTAGCGGCCGTCGCCGTCGGTGACCGCGCGTCCCGCGCCCGCGAAGTTGGGGTCCAGCGGCGCCGGGTGGCCATCCACCACGTGGCGGTAGCGCCCCGACGCGTTGGCCTGCCACAGCTCGATCAGCGTCCGTGGCACCGGGCGGCCGTCGCCGTCCACGACGCGCCCGTGCAGGATGATGCGCTCGCCGAGCGGCTCGCCCGCGAACTGGCGTGTCAGGTCGTGGTCGTTCTGCCCCACGCGCTCGTGCCCGTACACCGGCCCGGTGATCTCCGAGAGCGTGTGGGCGATCGGAACGAGCGGCCGCGCGGGCGCGCGGCTACGGGTGGCCACGTAGTCGTGGTGGAGGTAGGGCGGGTCGGCGTTGCGGCGGTCGTAGCCCAGCAGCGTGGCCCGCGCACCCAGCTCCTGTCCGTCCATCAGCCCTCACCCTCCTCGACCATCTTGAGCACGTCGCGCAGGTAGAGCAGGTGGTCCTTCATCGCCCGCTCGGCCCGGGCGGAGTCGCCCCGCTCGACGGCCCGCAGCAGCGCCCGGTGCTGCTCGACCACCGCTGATTGCACCACGGTGCCGTGCACCTTGGCCACGAGCTGGGGCTGGAGCACCTCGAAGATCCAGCCCACCAGCGCCTGGAGCATCCGGTTGCCCGACGCCGCGGCCACCGTGCGGTGGATCTCGGCGTCGGCAGCGCCCAAGCCCTCGCGGTCGCCCTGGTCGGTAGCCGCCTCGGCCTCGACCGCAGCGCGCAGGCGCGCCTTGGCCTGGTCGTCGGCGTTGTAGGCCGCCAGCCCGGCCAGCGGCGCCTCCAGGATCAGGCGCGCGTCCAGCAGCTCCTCGAGGGTGGCGGCCCCGGTCTCCAGCATCATCGCGATGGCGTTGCTCAGGCTGACGCTGATGCCCTCGTCGGCCGTGTGCGCCACGAAGATCCCGCCACCTGGGCCCTTGTTGGCCCGGACGAGGTTGCCGCTGGCCAGGATCCGCAGCGCCTCGCGAAGCGTCGGGCGGCTGACGCCGAAGTCCCTGGCCAGATCCTCCTCGCGCCCGAGGAAGTCGCCCGGAGCCATGCCGTCGGCCTGGATGGCGTGCTGGATCTGGACGGCCACCTGCTCGCTGGCGCCGCGCACCCGCTGCCCGCGCGAACGCGACCGAGCGCGCGTGCGCCGCCCCGTGCTCACCGGACGGCCCATGACTCGCGGCGCTCGTCGACCACCCGCCGGGACTTGCGCTCGGCCCGCGGCAGGGTGCCGGGCGCCACCGGCACCACGCGCACGCGCAGGCCGAGCTGCTGGCGCATCAGCTCCTGCAGGGAGCGGGCCTGCGCGCCGTGCTCCAGCTCCACCTCCAGCTTGATCTCGTCCATGCCGCCGCGCTCGGAGTAGAAGGTCACGCGGAACTCGCCTGAGCCCTCCAGCCGCCGCACGGCCTCCTCGATGGCGGAGGGGAACACGTTCATGCCGCGGATCACGACCATGTCGTCGGTGCGTCCCAGGATGCCCCCGGGCAGCCAGCGGTGAGGCCTCATGCGGTGCTCGGCGGATCGCCGACCCGCCTGCGCTCCGATGCCGGTGCCCTCGCCAGGCGGGCGGGCCATGCTGTTCTCGACCACGTCGCCTGTGCGGTAGCGGATCACCGGGAAGCCCGTCCGGCCCAGCGCGGTCAGCACCAGCTCCCCGCGCTCGCCCGCTCCGACGGGCTGCAGGTCGGGGCCCAGGATCTCGCAGATGAACTCGCTCTCGTCCACCAGCAGGCCGCCACCCTCCACGCACGGATAGCCGAAGTTGCCGACCTCGGTCAGCCCGGCGTGATCCACGCAGCGGGCCCCGAAGTCCTCCTCGATGCGCGTGCGCACGGCGGGCAGCGACGCGCCCGGCTCGCCGGTGCACACCACCAGCCGGATCGAGTCCAGCGCCGGCTCGAGCCTCTCGGCCACCGCGACCTCCATCAGCCGCAGCGCGTAGGTGGGCGTGCACAGCAGCACCGTCGCCTCCATCTGCGCGATCGTCTGCAGCCGCTGCACCGAGGTCATCCCGCCCATCGGGATGCCCATGGCGCCCACCCGCTCGAGCCCCTCGCGGACGGCCCAGAAGTGCACGTGGGGCCCGAACGAGAACGCCAGCGCGGCACGGTCGGCTGGCTCCATGCCGGCAGCGCGGAACGAGTGGGCCAGGCAGTGGCCCCACCACGCCCAGTCCTGGCTGGTGTCCAGCACCCGCAGCGGCGGCCCGGTGGTGCCCGACGTCTGGTGCACGTGGGTGTAGCGCTCCAGCGGGTAGGTCAGGTTGCTGCCGAACGGGGGGTTGCGGGCCTGGTCGGCCAGCAGCTCTTCCTTGCTGGTCGTGGGCAGGACTTCCAGCGGCGTGTCGCAGTCCAGGTCCAGTCCCGCCAGCCGGGCCTGCTGGAACGGGTTGCTCTCGGCCACCAGGGCCAGCAGCTCGCGCAGGCGCGCCGCGCCGGTCATGCCGGGGACCCCTGGCTCGAGGGCCGGCCGGCGTCGGGGGCCCCGTGCTGCTTGCGTTTGATCGAGCGGTAGACGTGTCCGCGCAGCCGGGCGAACTCGGGGAGCTCCTTGGTGTCGATCTGGTCGCGTGGCCGCGGCAGCTCGACAGCGAGCGTCTCCTGCACCTCGGTCGGCGACGGCGTGAGCACCACGATCCTGTCGCCCAGGTACACCGATTCGTCTATGTCGTGGGTCACGAACACCATCGTCACCCCGTACTGCTCGCGCACCTCGAGCACCAGGTCCTCGAGGTCGGCGCGGGTCTGGGCGTCGACCGAGGCGAACGGCTCGTCCATGAGCAGGATCTCCGGCTGGTAGGCCAGCGCGCGGGCGATGGCCACACGCTGCTGCATGCCGCCCGACAGCTCCCACGGGTAGCGGTCCATGAAGGCGGTCAGGTCCACGGACTCGACCGCCTGCTCCACCAGCGCGGCGCCCTCCTGCTTTCCCAGCTGCTTTCCGCCCAGCGGGAAGGAGACGTTCTGGCGCACCGTCATCCACGGAAACAGCGAGCGGCTGTACTCCTGGAAGACCAGCGCCATCTTGTCCGGCGGGCCGTCGATGGGCTCGCCGTGGAGCAGCACCTGGCCGCTGCTGGGCGCAAGCAGCCCGGACATGCACTTCAGCAGCGTGGTCTTGCCGCAGCCGGAGGGCCCCACCACGCACACCAGCTCCTTCTCGGCCACCTCGAAGTCCAGGTCGGCGATGGCCTCCACGGCGTCGTCGCCGTGGCCGTACGTCTTGCCCAGGTGGTCGATCTTCAGCATCCGGTCTCCCTCAGCTCAGGGCGCTTGCCCTGGCGCCGCGGTGCCACCGCAGGACGCGCTTTTCGATGAGTACGAACACACCGTTGAACAAATAGCCGAGTAGCCCCAGCAGGATGATCCCCGACCACATCTCGGGGATCGCGAAGGTGCGCTGTGACTGCAGCACGAAGTACCCGATCCCGTTGGTGGAGGCCACCATCTCGGAGATCACCATCAGGATCAGCGCCAGCGACAGGCTCGTGCGCATGCCGGCAAAGATCTGCGGCGTGGCCGCGGGCAGCATCACGCGGCGAACCACTTGGGCGCGCGGGATCCCGTAGACGCGCGCGGTCTCGCGCAGCGTCGGGTCCACCCCTGTGACGCCGTCGATGGTGTTCAGCAGAATCGGCCA
The DNA here is from genome assembly GCA_963750365.1 of uncultured Solirubrobacterales bacterium. Lineage (GTDB taxonomy): Bacteria > Actinomycetota > Thermoleophilia > Solirubrobacterales > Thermoleophilaceae > JAAYBF01. The sequence goes on along the minus strand of CAVVQE010000002.1, from coordinate 216,852 downwards.
GATGCATACGAAGGCGATGATGAACACCTTCATCGAGTCGCCCACGCCGATGACCAGGATCGCGAACGGCAGCAGCGCCGGCGGCGGGATCGCGCGCAGGAACTCGACGATGGGCGAGAACGCGCGCCGTGCGCGGGCCGATGCGCCCAGCGCCAGCCCGGCGACCACGGCCAGCACGACGGCGATCAGGAAGCCGGCGAACATGCGCGTCAGGCTGGGCACCACGTCGCTGCCCACGCGCTCGAACAGCCACGTGTCGTTGAACGTGGACAGGATGTCGGTCAGCGGCGGGAAGTAGTAGGTCTGGCTACTGGCGGACAGGAGCGCCCACAGGCCGAGCGCGGCGATCGGGACGGCCACCTCCAGCGCGGCGCCGGTCCAGCGCCTCACAGCAGCTCCCCACGGTGTGACGGATGCCAGTGCAGCACGCGCCGCTCGACGCGCACGAACACCATGTTCAACAGCAGGCCGAGCACGCCGGTGGTCAGGATCAGCGCGTACATCAGCTCCTCGTTGCCGCCCGAGCGGGCCACGTTGATCGAGCGGCCCAGCCCCGCCGCGCCGATGACCAGCTCCGCGGTCACGGTCAGGATCAGCGACACCGCCGAGGCGATGCGCAGCCCGGTGGCGATGTAGGGCACCGCGCTGGGCAGCGTGACCCGGAACAGGCGCTTGAGCTTCGAGAAGCCGAACGAGCGAGCGGTGTCGGTGGCCACGGGGTCAACGTCCTGGACCCCGTACAGCGTGGCCACGATGACCTGCCAGAAAGATGCGAACGCGGCCAGGAAGACCTTGCTCTGCAACCCGGTGCCGTAGATCAGGATGGCCAGCGGGATCAGCGCCACGGACGGGATCGGGCGCAGGAATTCGATCAGCCCGCGGCAGGCCCGGTAGAGCAGCCGGTTGGAGCCGATCACTATGCCCAGCGGCACGCCCAGCACGGCGGCGATGGCAAGGCCCAGCGCCCACCCCTGCATGGTGTTGCCAACCGCCGCCCAGAAGCTGCCCTCCGTGAGCTGCCCGCCCAGCGTCCTGATCGAATCGCTGATCGGCGGGAAGTGCTCCGCGGGCAAGAGGCCGACGCGGGGCGCCAGCTCGAACAGCGCCAGCGCCCCCGCCACCGCCAACCACGGCAGCAGGGCGTCGGGCACGCGCGCCCGCGGCCGGCCGCCGGAATGGCTCATCGCCGTCACGAACCCGGCTCTCGGATCAGCTCGTCCAGGTCTGGCTGCGACTTGGCCAGGCCGTACTTGACCGCCAGCTCGGCCTGGAGCTTGATCGTGTCCTGCTTCAGGTCCGAGCGCCAGACCGGCAGCGTGATCTTGTCCACCACCTCGGGCGGGATCTTGGTGTAGTCGGTGAGCACGCCGCGAGCCTCCTCGCGGTGGGCCTGGGCGTAGTCCAGCGACTTGTTCATGGCTTTCACGAACCGGTCCACCACCTCGGGATTCTTCTGCGCGTACTGCTTGGAGGTGAAGTAGGTGGCCACGCTCAGGTCGGGGGCCGTGTTCACGTAGAACGGGTCGATGCCGGTGGACCCGGCGGCCTTGGCCTGGCTGACGAACGGCTCGACCTCACAGGCAGCGTCCACGCGCCCGGCCTCGAGGGCCGCGTTCATGTCGGGGAACGGCAGCTCGGAGAACTTCAGCTTGCTCACGTCCACGCCCTCCTTCTCCAGCGAGGCCTTGATGGTCAGCTCGCACACGTTCTTGAGCGTGTTCACCGCGATGCTCTTGCCCTCCAGGTCCTTGGGCGTCTTGATCGGGCTGCCCTTGGGCACCATCAGGTCGGCCCAGGCCTCCTTCTCCGTCTTGCCCGCCAGGACGCCCTGGCCGATGATCTGGATCGGCAGCTTCTTGGACGCCGCGATGATCAGCGAGGTGTTGTTCGAGAAGCCGATCTGGTTGTCGCCGCTGATCACGGCTGGCGTGATGGCCGCTCCGCCCTCCGCCAGCTGGGGCTTGATGGTCAGCTTCTGCTCTTTGAAAAAGCCCTTCTGCATGCCCAGGTAGAGGGGCGCCACGTCGGCGATCGGGATGACCCCCACCTTCAGGGTCGCCGGCTCGTCGGCGCCGGCCCCGCCGCCGCCGCCCGCCCCCGCCGCAACCGGCGAAGATCGCCGCGCATAGCGCCACCAGGCCGACCGCCGTAATCCTCAGCTTGCGCATTCCCTCTCCTCCGACTCGGTACGAGATCCGTTTCTGGGGCACCTGTACCCATAGACCAGACTTTTTATTTCGACTCGTGTTCTCCAGCGAACAAACAGGGCAGGACCGCAGCGCCCGCGCGCTCGCCACCGGCGTCGGCCTGATCGTGGCCACGGTGCTCCCCGGCTTCCTGACCGCGAGCATGGCCACGCGCATCCGCGCCGACTTCGCGTTCGACAACTCGGCGCTGGGCCTGGCCGTGGCTGTGTTCTACGTGGTGTCGGCGGTGAGCTCGAACCCTGCGGGCCGGCTGCTGGAGCGAGTCGGGCCGGTGCGGGGCATGCGGCTGGCGGCGGCGCTGACGGGGGTCTCGTGCCTGGCGGTGGTTTTGGCCGGACGCTCCGCCGCGACCCTGACCGGCGCCCTGGTGATCGCCGGCGTGGCCAACGGGCTGGGCAGCCCGACGGTCTCGGCGCTGTTCAAGCGGCTGATCCCCGAGCGGCGCCAGGGGATGGCGTTCGGCGCCCAGCAGGCCGGCGCGCCCCTGGGGTCGCTGCTGGCCGGCCTGGCGCTGCCGCTGATCGCCATACCGCTGGGCTGGCGCTGGGCGTTCGCGGCCGCGGCCGCGCTTGGCGTGGCGGCCGCCGCGTTCGCGCCGCCCGGCGTAGCGGCGCCGCCGCCCTCTGCGCGGGTCGGCAGGCGGCGGGGGTTCACGCCCATCCACGGCATCGCGGTGGCCGCAGCGCTGGCCAGCGCGGCCGGCGTCGGCTTCGTGTCCTTCCTGGTCTCGTACTCGGTGGACAACGACATCTCGGAGGCCGCGGCCGGGCTGCTGCTGGGCGGGGTCAGCCTGGCCTCGGCGCTGTCGCGGATCGTCCTGGGCGCGGCGCTGGACCGCAGCCGTGTGGACGCGCTCGCGCCGCTGGCGCTGATGCTGGCCCTGAGCGTGGGCGGCTACCTGCTGTTGATGGCCGACCAGCCGGCGCTGATCGTGGTTGCCGCCCTGCTGGCCGGCTCGCTGGGCTGGGCGTGGCCGGGCGGGCTGAACCTGGCCGTGGTCCAGCGCAGCCCCGATGCGCCGGCCTGGGCCGTGGGGGTGATGATGACCGGCCTCTTCACAGGCGCCGTGGTCGGCCCGCTCGTGGTCGGCCTGCTGGCCGACCACGGCCACTTCGACAGCGCGTGGGTGGTATGCGCCGCGCTGGCGCTTGGCGCGGCCGCCACGCTGGCCCTGACCCGCCGGGTGGAGGCTCAGACCGAGTCGAAGCCCACGTAGTTCTCGGCCAGCGAGCGCGCCGCGGCCTCCGACGAGCACACGTAGTCCAGCTGGGCGCGCTGGAGCCGGGCCTGGAAGCCGTCGGCGTCGTCTGGCATGCGGTGCAGCATCGAGGTCATCCAGTGCGAGAAGTACTGCGTGCGCCACACCCGCCGCAGGCATGTCTGGGAATAGGCGTCGAGCAGGTCGTGGCGCCCATCCGCGAGCCAGCGCGTCAGCGCCTCGGCCAGCACGCGCACGTCGGCCACGGCCAGGTTCAGGCCCTTTGCGCCCGTCGGCGGCACGATGTGCACCGCGTCGCCGGCCAGGAACAGCCGGCCGTGGCGCATCGGCTGGCACACCACGCTGCGCATGGGTGTCACCCCCTTCTCGAAGACGGGCCCCGCCTGCAACGAGAAGCCACTGTCCAGCTCCATCCGCGTAGCTGCCTCCTGCCACACGCGGTCATCGGGCCAGTCATCCGCGTCGGTGTCCGGCGGCACCTGCAGGTACAGCCGCGTGATCTCGGGCGAGCGCATGCTGGCCAGCGCGAAGCCGCGGTCGTGGTGGGTGTAGATCAGCTCCTCGCTCGGAGGTGCGACGCGGGCCAGGATGCCCAGCCAGGCGAACGGGTACTCGCGCTCGTGCCGGGTCAGGGCCTCGGCGGGGACGCAGTCGCGGCACACACCGTGGAAGCCGTCGCAGCCGGCGATGGCCTGGCACGCCAGCTCGTAGTCGGTGCCGTCATGGGTGAACGCGACCGCAGGCGAATCGCCATCGAAGCCATGGGGGCGCACGTCGCTCACCTCGAAGCGCAGCTCGCCGCCACGCTCGAGTCGTGCTCCGATCAGGTCCTTGACCACCTCCTGCTGGCCGTAGACCGTGATGGCGCGGCCGCCGGTCAGCCTCGCCATGTCGATCCGGTGGCTACGACCGCCGAAACGAAGCTCGATGCCCTCGTGGACCAGGCCCTCGCGGTGCATCCGCTCCCCCAGCCCCAGCTGGTCCAGCAGGTCGACCGTGTTCTGCTCCAGCACGCCGGCCCGGACCCGCCGTTCGACGTAGGAGCGGTCACGCGCTTCCAGCACGACGCAGTCGATGCCCGCTCGGTCCAGCAGGTGCGACAGCACCAGCCCCGCCGGTCCGGCGCCCACGATGGCGACCTGGGTGTCGATGTGCTCCATGCCTGCGGTGTTCCCCCTGATCACCATCTCAAGCCGGCGGGCTTGACAGCCACCCACGCGCCGGGGAGGCTCAGGTACATGCAGCCGGTCCCCGCGGCCGGAGCGGCCGACACCCTGCTCGACGCGCTGCTGCGCGCCGACGCGGTGGACGCCGCCGAGGTGATCGAGGGCGCGCTGGAGCGCGGTGTCGACCCGATCGGGTTGCTGGACGACGTGATCACGCCGGCCATGCACGAGGTCGGCCGGCTCTGGGAGCTGGGGACGATCGGGGTAGGGGAAGAGCACCTGGCGTCCTCGGTGGCCGCGCGCGTGCTCAACCGCCTGGCGCCGCTGCTGATAACCACGCCGCCGCGCTCGGGCCCTCGGGTGCTGATGGCAGCGGCCCAGGGTGAACGCCACGTGCTGGCGCTGCACATGGCCAACGACGTGATGGAGGGCGCCGGCTACGCGGTCAAGTACGCCGGCGCCGACGTGCCGACCCAATCCCTGCTGGCGCTGGCCGAGCGCGACCGGCCCGCGCTGGTGGCCATGACCTGCACAGGCTCGTGGGCCCCGGCTGCCGACATCCGTGACGCCATCTCGCGGCTGATCGCGGCCCAGCCGGCCGTGGGAGTGCTGCTCGGGGGCGCGGGCTGGCAGGGCTTCGAGCTGGCCGCGGGCGAACGAATCGTGTTCGTGGAGAACATGCGCGACCTGCTGCCCAAGGCCGAGCGGATGACCGCCAGCGCCTAGCCGGCGCGCTGCACCGCCCGCTCCGCCGCCTGAAAGCCGATCCGCGAGTGGGTGCCGTCGCAGAACGGCTTGGTGGTCGACCCCCCGCAGCGGCAGAGGGCCACGGGGCGCCCGTCGTCGGGCAGCTCGAAGCGTTCACCGTCGGCATCGATCAGCGTGATCGGCCCGGTGACCTTGTAGGGGCCGTTCTCGCGTACCTTGATCTCCATCTCGGGCATGGCCCGAGCGTACTTGGGCTCCGTATGGGCGCGTCGGGGTACTCCTGGCCTGCACCGTGCAGCCGAACGCCGGGGACCGGACGTGGAACAGGCTTACCAACCACTCCTGGAAAGAGACAGCCAGATCGACGCCCTGGACGGCGCCTTGTCCGACGCTGCGGCCGGAGCGGGGCGCGCCGTGCTTGTGGAGGGGGCGGCCGGTAGCGGGAAGACGGCGCTGCTCAGGACCGCTGCATCGCGCGCCGCCGAGCACGGCCTCAGGCTCCTGACCGCCCGCGGGAGCGAGATCGAGCAGGAGTTCGCCTTCGGCCTGACGCGCCAGATGCTGGAGCCCGCACTGGCGGCGCTGGAGCCGGCCGCGCGCGACCGCATCCTTGGCGGTCCCGCCAACCCCGCCGCCCTGGTGGTGGCGCCCGAGCGCGGCGTCGAGGAGACCGCACCGCCCGACGGCTTCGCCATGCTCAATGCCCTGTTCCTGGTGACCGCAGCACTGGCCGAGGACCGGCCGCTGCTGATGTGTGTTGACGATGCGCAGTGGGGAGACACGTCCTCGCTGCGTGCCCTGAGCTATGTGGCCGGGCGTCTGGCCGCCATCCCGATCGCGCTGGTGGTCTCGATCCGGCCGGACGAGCCCGGTGCCCCGGAGCAGTTGCTGGATCAGCTGCGCTGCGAACCGGCCGTGGAGAGGCTGGCGCCCACTCCGCTGAGCCCGCAGTCGGTGGCCACGCTGGTCCGCCAGCGGCTCCCGGAGGCCGACGATCACGCTTGCCTGGCGGCCGCCGAGGCCACCGCGGGCAACCCGCTCTATCTGACCGAGCTGCTGCGCTCGGTGACGGCGGAGGGCGAACGGCCGGACCTGGCCGAGTCGATCCAGCAGGCTGCCCTGCCCTCGCTTGGCGATCGGGTTGCGCGCCGGATCGCGCGAGTGGCCGGTGACGCTCCCGCTCTGGCCGCTGCCATGGCCGTACTCGGGGACAACAGCCCGCTGGCCATCGCGGGTCAGCTGGCGGCGGTGTCGCCGGTCGTCGCCGGGGAGATCGCCCACCGCCTGCGGCGAATCGAGATCCTGGATGCCGAGGACCCGTTCATGTTCGTGCACCCGCTGGTCCGCCGCTCGGTCTACGACTCACTGAGCACTTCCGAGCGCGATACCCACCACGCCTCAGCGGCGGAGGTGCTCGAGGCCAAGCACGCCGCCCCCGAGGTCGTGGCCGCCCACCACGCCGCGGTGCGGCCGGCCGAATCCGTCCCGGCCGCCCAGGCCATGGCACGGGCCGCAGCCGACGCGACCGCGCGGGGCGCGCCGGACGAGGCGGTCCGCTGGCTCCGCCGCGCCCTGGCAGAGGGCGCGCCGGAACCCTCGCGGGCCGAGCTGCTCGCCGCGCTGGGCGCTGCCGAGGTGGCGCTGCTGGACCCCGCCGCGCTCGATCACCTGCGCCAAGCGCTGGACGCGTCGACCGACCCCGCCCTGAGCGCACGTGTTGCCGTGACCCTGGCCCCGCCGCTGTTCGCCGCAGGACGGTGGACGGAAGCCGCCGACGTGGTCGAGGCCGCGGACGCCAAGCTCGGCGACAGCGACCGTGACGCGTCCGCGGAACTGGCGGGGATCGGCCTGCTGATCACCGGCTACTCGCTCTCCCTCGTGGACCGAGTGCCAATCAAGCCGGAGCGACTCGAGGCCCTGGGGGCGGGCGATGGCTGGGCCGCGCACGCGCTGGCGGCCATGCGTGCCGCCTACGCGGTGCACACCGGCCAGACCGCCCTCGGGCGCGTCCTGGTGAATCGGGCGCTGGAGGGTGGCACGCTGCTGTCCGAGCGGGAACGCGGCATCTGGGCCACCTCGCACCTGCTGGTGGCCATGGCCGAACTGGACGACAACGAGCGCGCGCTGGCGGTGGCCGCCGAGATCGAGATGGCGGCGGAGCGCGACGGCTCGATGAACAGCCGGATCGCCGCGATCAGCCACCGGGCGTGGATCCAGGCCCGCCAGGGTGAGCTGACGGAGGCGGTGGCTGCGCTCGAGTCCCTGATCGAAGAGGCCATGCGGACACGCAACCCCACGTTCGTGGCCGCCCAGCTCTTCTACCTCCAAGACGCCCTGCTGGAACGGAGCGGGCTCGACGGGCTGGTGTCCATCGCGAGGACGCTGGACATCGACGCCGTGGGCCTGGCCGGCACCTGGATGGGAGCGATGGTGCTGACCGTGCGGGGCCGGCTGAGCGCCGCGGAGCTCGACTCGGCCGCCGCGGTGACCGACCTGCGCGCCGCGTACGCCATCGCGCGCGGCCTTTCGATGGGTCCGGCCGTCGCGCCGCTGGGCTCGCTGCTGGCGCTGGCGCTGCCTGCCAGCCAGAGGGCGGAGGCCTCTCGCCTGGTGGCCGAGGAGCTGGATCAGGCACGCGCGACGGGGCTGGAACGGCCCCTCGGGCTCTCGCTCCGGGCAGCCGGCATCATGGAGGGGGAGCAGGCGGGAGTAGCCATGCTGCGCGAGTCGATCACCCTGCTGGACTCCTGCGGTGCGCGCGTGGAGAAGGCCCGCTCGCTGCTGGCGCTGGGGAGCGAGCTGCGCCGGTCGGGAGCACGGCTGGACGCCCGCCAGGAGCTGGCCGAGGCGATGGAGCTGGCGCGCACGTGCGGCGCGGACCGTCTCGCCGCCAGGGCGCGCGAGGAGCTGCGCGCGGCGGGCGGCAGGCCACGCCGGCAAGCCGCGACCGGCCCGGCGGCGCTCACCGCGAGCGAGCTGCGCGTGGCGCGGCTGGCGGCCGGCGGCACCACGACGGCCGAGATCGCCCAGGCGCTGGTGGTCAGCGCCAAGACGGTCGAAACCCACCTGACCCACGCTTACGCGAAGCTCGGACTCTCAGGTGCAGGGGCGCGCGGGCGGTTGGCCCAGGCGCTGGTCGAGGACTGAGCGCTACTTCTCGTGGCATTGCGGGCGGTCATCGCGACGCGCACGATGCGCCGGAAGCTACCGCCCGCTGACGCGAGCGGGGCGGCGCGAACCGTCCCGCAGGCGATCCTTGCCCTTGCCGCCGGATAGCCGGTCCTTGCCCTTGCCGCCGTTGAGCCGGTCGTTGCCCGGGCCGCCCGCCAGGATGTCGCGATCCGGGCCGCTCGAGAGCTTGTCGCGGCCCGAATCGCCGGTGATCGAGTCGTTCCCGCTGTCGCCACGGAGGCGGTCGTTGCCGATGTCGCCGCGGATCACGTCGTCGCCCGGGCCGCCCCTGATCCGGTCGTTGCCGCGACCCCCGGACAGGGTGTCGCCACCCGCGCCCCCACGGATGCGGTCGTTGCCGGAGCCGCCCTTGATGGTGTCGTCGCCGCCGCCACCGCAGATCAGGTCGTTGCCGCCGCGACCGTCGATCACGTCGGCGCCCGGCGTGCCGACGATCACGTCGGCCTTCCCGGTGCCGACGGTCCGGCGGCCGGGCTCTGAGACGATGGTGGCCCTACGGCCGGCGCAGTAGCGCTTCGGCGGCAGGCAGCGGATCGAGGTCTTGCCCACCTTGCACTGTTCGAGCGACCGGAACGGGCTGGGCTCGGCGCTGATGGCTTTGAAGCGCGCGGCGCCGCTTACCGGGCTTTGGCGGAGGTCGTCGATGGCCCGCACGGTCAGGCGGCCGGCGAACCACTTCGGCACCTTGAACCGGACTCCCCGCTTGGAGGTGCGGGCAAAGGTCATGCGGCGCCCTGACAGCCTCGCCCCGACCTCGTAGCTGGTGGCTCCGGCGACCTTGCGCCAGCTGACCAGCAGCAGGCTGCCCTTGCGGCGCACGCGGACGCCCTTGACCTTGCGCAGGCGCGGCGACGCGGGGTTGAAGCTCGTGACGAGCTTGCGCTCCGCGGGCACGCCGCTGAGCTCGAATTGGGCGAAGACCCTGCGCCGGCCACGGCCGGGGGCGGAGTCAAAGCGCAGCCGGCCCTTGCCGCCCCGCGTGGTCGAGCCGATCGTCTTCGTGGCTCCGTTGGCTGCGACCTCCTCGAAGCTGACTCGCTGGCCCTCGCGCCCACGCACGTCGTAGGTGAGCACCCGCCGCCGATCCTTGCCGGTGACCTTGCCAGAGACTTTCGCGTCGGGCTGGTCGGTGGCCTGCGCGGTCTTGGTGACCGGCACGGAGCCTGGCAGCGTGTTGATGGTGTAGCGCCCGGGCTTGGCGTCCTGGAGGCCGACGACGGTGAACGGCCCGGCGTACTGGTTGCCGCCGAACCGCATAATGCGGATCTTGCCCCCGGCCGACACGTCGATGTTCTTGGGCGAATCGCTGTTGAGCACCTGACCGTCCGGCCCGCGCACCACCACGGTCGGAGCGCCGCCCTGGCCGTACAGCTTGATCGCCGGACTGGGCTCACCCTTGCGCACGTTCAGGACGAAGTCGCCGGCCGCGGTCTGGGCCTTCGAGGCGCGTACATCGATCTTGAAGCGCGACCACTTGCAGCCGTCGAACGGCCAGATGAACGGGTCGTCCAGGCGCCGCCACTGCACGCCACCGCCGACCGACACACCCAGCAGCGAGATACAGGCCCCTGCGCCGCCCGCCCTGTTCTGGCCACGCGATATGTTCGCGACCGCGCCACCGCAGGCCACATCGAACACGCAGGCCTCGATGTCGCCGTGGACGTTGAAGATCTCGCGGTCCAGGTCGAACTCGCCCGACAGGCCACCACGCAGCTGGACGACCTTGACCAGATCGATGTCGAAGCCGGCGCCGAACGCCACGTACCCCGGGTACTCGTACAGCACGTGTCCCTTGGCCACCTCGATGTCGCCAACCTCCGGGATGCTGATCGCCGCGGCGCCGGTGACTCCGACGGTCGGGCCCGTGAACGACTTGCCGTACAACCCGGCCGGGAAGTCGGGACCGACCTCCTCCCGGCGCAGGATGAAGGGCTTGCCGGAGGTCGGGAAGGCCAGCACCAACCGGCCCTCGATGGCCACGAGCTGCAGCGCCTTGATCTGGGCGCTGCCGATGATCCGGGTGGGGTCGAACCCGATGCCGAAGCCGACCTTGGTCAGGTCGACGCCGGTGAACAGCGGGATGCCTGGCGGTGGGAAGAACAGGCTGGCGCCGGCGAAGACCACGCGTCCGCCCTTGACCCTGATCGAGCCGTTGGGGGGCGACATGTCGAAGCAGCTGGCCTTGATGATGCAGGCCTTGGCCTGGCCGAGCCACTCGTCGCCCTCGCGCTGGTACTCGATCTTGAACGCCGTGACCTTGAGCGCACCGATGTCCGCGTCGATCGGGCCGATCCGGGCGGAATCGACGATGACCCGGTCGGCGGTGGCCCGCAGGACGATCTGGTTCTCCAGCTTGATCCCGGCCTTCGTGATCTCTTTGGGGAACACGATGCTGGCCCTGATCTTGGCCTCCTTCTTGTCCAGGTCCACGTCCCAGTCGCCCACGACCTCTAGGCCGCCGAGGCTGGGCAACTTGGGCGGCTTGGGCAGCTTGCCGAGTGGGATCTTGATCTTCTTCGGGTCGACCTTCAGGTTGAAACCGTTCTTGGGGTCGTAACTGGCGCTGCCCACCGGCAGGGTGGCCTTGGCCGACACCAAGGTCTTGGCCTGCGGGAAGGACACCACGTCCGCCGCCCCGCTCGGAATGACCGGGAACTCGTCGTTCAGGAGCGTCCGGCCCTCCGCCACGTAACCGTCCGTGAGCTCGGTGGCCTTCTGCATGACCTCCTTCTTGGTCTCGTCGAGCTTGAGCTCCTTGGCCACTTCGTGCAGGGCGCCGCGTTCGAGGCTCGGCACGTCGACCAGGTTCTCGATCGGCTTGAAGCAGCCGGACGTCTTCTGCTCACCGGACCAGACCTTCATCTGCGAGCAGGTCTTGCTCACGGTGGTCAGGGTGTTGGTCGCGCCGACGGCAAAGACCGGCGGGGCCGCCACCTTCTTGAGCCCATCCAGCACCTTTCCGGCATCACCCGTGTCAGGAGGCGACGGCGCCGTGAAGGTACGGGTGAACGTGCGCAACCCCTCAGGGGTCCGCGCCTGCACCGTGGCCGTGAACGAGCGGTCGGGCAGTCGCAGGCGCACGCTGCGCTCCAACTGGCCGCCCACGACCTCGCCGGCCACCGGCGGCTCGTTCGGAGTGCCGAAGCCCCAGTCGAGCTTGTCGGCACCGTCTGATGTGGACTTGCTGCCGGGCTCGCCGGCCTTCAACGTCAGGACCGTGGCCTGCCCGCGTCCGAGCGGGCGGGCGAGTTCGATCAGGCTCGGGACCGCCGGCTTGGGGCGGGCGGGCGGTGGCGGCGGCTCGGGGATGTCCGGCACGCCCGTGCCCGGACCGGGCCCCGGATCAGGCCGTGGAATGAACAGCGAAACCTTCACGACGAGGTTCCCCGAGCCGTCGCCCTGCGACCACGCGGCGACGCCCTCCCCATCGCTGTTCATGGCGATGGTCGGCCCGGGATCGACCTTGCCGGCGTCCGGCTCGAGGTCGCAGTTGACCGCTCCCGCAACGTCGCAGGGCTCCGACAGCGCCACCGGCGCGCCGGACCGCTCCGCTCCGTCGGCGCCGCGGACGGCCACCGGTTCGTCGAACTTGGTGCCACCTGCTGGCGGGCGCAGCGCGACCTGGATGCTCTCTTCGCTGCCCCGCCGCTGCTTGAACACGGTCAGGATCGAGCCCGCATCGTCCTCCGCGAAGCGCGGACGTGTCCGGATCGCGCCGGCGTTTCCCGCAACCGGGTCAGTATCGGGCTCGGGATCGAAGTTGATGCTGTTCTGCACGTAGCTCGCGTGGAGCAGGGAGCCCGTGCTCCAGAGCGCCAGCCCGCTGCCGTCGAGGGAAAAGGTCGAGCCGGATGTGGTGGTGGGTCCGGCGATCGGGTCGCTTGGGCTGTCCCCGACCCCGGTGGGGTTACCAGGACTGCTGACGGCATGGAGCACCCCCGCGCGGGCCCACCCCGCCAGGTGCTCGCCGCCCCGGATCAGCGCGTGAGTTGAGTGATGGTCGGGCTGGCCGGACGGATCCTCCTTGTTCTCCACCGTCCAGGCCGGGTCGCCCGCGCCGCGCAGCACCTCGTAGATCCGATGCGCCGTCGGGTCGCCCGGAACCGCGTCGGGATCCGCATCCGAGGCGAACACGGCCGAGCGGTTCCCCGCCTCGTCCACCGCGAGCGATCCGTGGATCTCGGTGTAGCTCGTCGGGATCTCCGGGGTACCGAAGCCGAACGGGTGCCCGATCAGCGTCATCTGGTCACCCCAGACGGCTGCCGCCCCTGCCGGGCGGGACTCTGACTTGTAGACGGAGTTCCCCCTGGAACCGGTCCCCCGGTAGATCACGGTCGCGGCGCCCTGGCCGTCGATCCCCGCTTCGGGCTCAGCGGCGTTGCCCGCGGTCACCACCTGCTCGTCGCCGAAGTCCCCACCGGCTGGCTTGTAGGACGATCGGATGCTGCCATCGTCGGCCTGCCACACGACGATCGCGTCGCCGTCCTTGTTCATCTTTATCCGGATGTGCGGTGTCGCGGCGACCGCTGTGCCGGAGAGATACGTGGGCTCGACCCTCGCGATGTGGTCGGCTTCCGACTCGCCAGGCTGGCGAGGGCCCGGGACGACGAAGTTCTCCCCGCGCTCACGTGCCGCGAACTGGACCCGCTTCTTGTTGACGGCGGGGTTGGAGTCATTGATCAGCCAGACGGCCACCGCGCTCCCATCGTCTGCGATCGCGACCTGGGGAGCCTCGCCGTCGTTCTGCTCCGCAGACAGATCCTGCGCCTGGGTCCACAGCGAATCGGCTGCTACGGCCGGGGTGGATGATGCGCATGCGAAGGCCAAAATGGCGGCAGCCAACGTGACACCCCTGCGCATCGCGCCACAATCTCATGGCGGCGGCGATTCCGCCTCAGGGGGTGACCCTGAACTTTTCGGAGGGCAACCCTCACTCTCAGCTTGAGGGTAAGGCCCCTCAGCCGGCGCGTGGGTCGATGAGGCGGTCCTTGCCGGCCCCTCCGACACACAGCTTCGACTTCGGGTCCTCGCATATGAGCCGATCGTTACCGCTCCCGCCGGCGCAGGTCGCCTTGCCCCTGGGGTCGCTGCAGTTCAGGGTGTCCGGACCGGAGCCGCCCGCGCAGCTGGACTTCGCCTGCGCCTTCTGGCAGCTCAGATTGTCCTGGCCGCTGCCACCGTCGCAGCGGCCCTTCGTCTCACGACAGCCCAGCTTGTCGTTCCCCGTGCCGCCCGCGCAGCCGGACTTCGCCTGCGCCTTCTGGCAATTCAGATTGTCCTGGCCGCTGCCACCGTCGCAGCGGCCCTTCGTCTCACGACAGTCGAGCTTGTCGTTTCCCGTGCCGCCCGCACAGGCGGACCTTGACTGCGCCTTCTGGCAGTTCACATCGTCCTGGCCGCTGCCACCCGCGCAGACCCCCTTGGTCTCCTTGCAGTCAAGCTTGTCGTTGCCGGCCCCGCCGTCACACCGTGCCTGCGACTCCCGGCAGGTGAGCGAGTCCTTGCCCGCGCCGCCCTGGCACGCGGCCTTCGTGGCCCTGCAGTCGATCTTGTCGTTGCCGGCTCCGCCGTTCACCTTGGCCCCCGGGGGCGCGACGATCTTGTCGTTGCCCGCCGTGCCCGTGACGGTGGTGCCGGCGCCCGTGGATTGGCAGCTCACGCCGGGCGAGGTGCCTGCGGGGCAGTTCGACCCGGCGCCGGACGGGCCCGCCGGCGCCGCCGGCTGTGCGGGGCTCGGATCGGCGGGCGGCTGGGATGCGGGCGGCGCTGCCGCCCCGACTTGCATCGGGATCTGCTCGCCGCAGGCGCACGACGCCATCGTCTGGAACGAGACCGAGGAAAACGTGCCCTCGAGCCGGAAGGTGCCCTTCGCCTCGGGCGGGCCCGCGGCCCCGATCACATCTCGGCCTGAGACGGTGATGTCACCGCTCAGCTTCGTCACCTGCGTTCCCGAGGGAAAACGCAGCGAGTACGCGAGCCCGTCCACGTGGAACACGGGATTCGACACCGCGTAGCCGAACTGCACCACGAATGGATCGGACGACGACCCGATCGCCACCACGTCGCTCGCGGCCAGCGACGGCGTGAACGCCGGACTGTTGAAGCCGGTGTACGTGCCCGACGTGTTGCTGTCGAAGGCATTGACGGCGAAGACATTCCCCGTGAGCGAGATCGAGGCGCCATGCAGCGTGCCGGTAGCGAAGGAGTCACCGGGCCCCGGGGGGTCTGTCACCGCGGTCCAATCAGCGAAGTCGGATGCGGTCAGCGCGGTCGCAGCGGGCGCCGCCAGGGCCATCCCGGCGAGTACCAGGCAGAGCAGCCCTGCGGTGATGCCGGCCAGCTTTCGCACGGGGCCACCGTGTCAGGCGTTCCGCATCCTCGCCTCAGGGGGCCACCCTGAACTTTCGACCTGCGCCGCCGCGATGCCGCGGCCCGTCAGGGCCAGGAACGGTTGCCTAGTTCTCGTCGCCGGCGGCCGGCTCGGGCGGCGCGTCCGGCACGTCCGGCAGAACCGCCGGCTCGTCCGGAAGTTCGCCGGACGGCTGCTCCGCGTGGTCGCCGCCGTCGAGCTCCGGCTTGTCGCCGCCCTCGGCGCCGACACCCACCGCCTCGCGCTTGCGCGCCGGCTTGGTGATCTTGATGTCGACTTCCTTCGCGGGGTCGTCGGAGTGGTCGCGGTCGACCTCCACCGTCGAGCCCTCGGGAAGGTTCTGGGCCAGCACCTCGTCGGCCAGCGGGTCCTCGATGTAGCGCTGGATGGCGCGACGCAGCGGGCGGGCGCCCATCGACGGGTCCCAGCCCTTCTCGACCAGCAGGTCGGCAGCGTCGTCGGACAGGTTCAGCGACAGCTCCCGCTCGGCCAGCGATGCCCGCACCCGCTTGAGCAGCAGGTCCACGATCTCGCGGATCTCCGGCTTGGTGAGCTTGTGGAAGACGATGACCTCGTCGATCCGGTTCAGGAACTCGGGCCGGAAGACCTTCTTCAGGTCGCCCATGATCCGGGTCTTCATGTCGTCGTAGCTGACGCCGCCCTCGTCGTCGCTGATGGTGAACCCGATGCCGGTGTTCTTGGCGATCTCGGCGGCCCCGATGTTCGAGGTCATGATGATGATCGCGTTGCGGAAGTCGACCTTGCGGCCCTGGCTGTCGGTGAGCCATCCGTCCTCCAGGATCTGGAGCAGGATGTTGAACACATCCGGGTGGGCCTTCTCGATCTCGTCGAGCAGAAGCACGCTGTAGGGCTTGCGCCGCACGGCCTCGGTGAGCTGGCCGCCCTCGTCGTAGCCGATGTAGCCGGGGGGCGAGCCGACCAGCCGGGACACGGAGTGCTTCTCCATGTACTCGGACATGTCGATCCGGATCATGGCCTCCTCGTCGCCGAAGAGGAACTCGGCCAGCGTGCGGCCCAGCTCGGTCTTGCCCACGCCCGACGGGCCGAGGAAGATGAACGAGCCGGTCGGCCGCTTGGGGTCCTTGAGCCCCGCGCGCGAGCGGCGGATGGCCTTGGACACGGCCTCGATGGCGGCCTGCTGGCCGATGACGCGCTTGTGCAGCTCCTCCTCCATGCGGATCAGCTTCTGCGTCTCGGCCTCGGTGAGCTTGAAGACCGGGATGCCGGTCCACATGGACACGATGTCGGCGATCTCCTCCTCGCCGATCTCCGGGCGCTCGCCGGACTCGCCGGAGCGCCACTGCTCCTCGAGGTCGCGCTTCTTGTTGGTCAGCTGGCGCTCGGTGTCGCGCAGGTTCGCGGCCTTCTCGAACTCCTGCGCCTCGATCGCGGCCTCCTTGTCGCGCCGCGTGGTCTCGATCTCCTCCTCGAGCTCCTTGTACACGGGCGGCGCCGTCATCGACTTGATGCGGGCGCGCGAGGCGGCCTCGTCGATCAGGTCGATGGCCTTGTCGGGCAGGAAGCGGTCGGAGATGTAGCGGTCGGCCAGCTCGGCCGCCGCCTCCAGCGCCTCGTCGGTGATGCCGACGCGGTGGTGCGTCTCGTAGCGGTCGCGCAGGCCCTTGAGGATCTGCACGGTCTCCTCGGTGGAGGGCTGGTCGACCTTGATCTGCTGGAAGCGGCGCTCCAGGGCGGAGTCGCGCTCCAGGTACTTGCGGTACTCGTCGAGCGTGGTGGCGCCGATCGTCTGCAGCTCGCCGCGGGCCAGGGCCGGCTTGAGGATCGAGGCGGCGTCGATGGCGCCCTCGGCGGCGCCGGCGCCGACGAGGTTGTGCAGCTCGTCGATGAACAGGATGATGTCGCCGCGCTGGGTGATCTCCTTCATCACCTTCTTCAGGCGCTCCTCGAACTCGCCGCGGTACTTCGAGCCGGCCACGAGGGCGGCCAGGTCGAGCGTGTAGATCTGCTTGTTCTTGAGCAGCTCGGGCACCTCGCCGGCGGTGATGCGCTGCGCGAGGCCCTCGACCACGGCGGTCTTGCCCACGCCGGGCTCGCCGATCAGGACGGGGTTGTTCTTCTGGCGCCGGGAGAGGATCTGCATGATCCGCTCGACCTCGGTCTCGCGACCGACGACGGGATCGAGCTTGCCCTCGGCGGCCAGCTTGGTCAGGTTGCGGCCGAACTGGTCGAGCAGCTTCGAGGACTTCTTGCCCTCGCCCTGTGCACCCGAGCCCGAGCCCGAGCCGGAGCGCTGGCGGCCGCCGGGGCCGGAGAGCATCCGGATGACCTCGTTGCGGATCTTCTCGGAGTCGGCGTCGAAGTCGAGCAGGATGCGGGCGGCGACGCCCTCGTTCTCGCGCACCAGCCCGAGCAGGATGTGCTCGGTGCCGATGTAGTTGTGGCCCAGGCTCAGCGCCTCGCGCAGGGCGAGCTCCAGGACCTTCTTCGCGCGCGGCGTGAACGGGATCTGCCCGGAGGTGACCTCCTCACCCGATCCGACGATCCGCACGACCTGCGCGCGCACCCGTTCCACGGTGATGTCGAGCGACTCGAGGACTCGGGCCGCCAGGCCCTCCTCCTCGCGCAGGAGCCCGAGCAGGATGTGCTCGGTCCCGATGTAGTTGTGCTTCAGGATCCGGGCTTCCTCCTGGGCCAGGACAACCACCTGGCGGGCCCGTTCTGTAAAGCGCTCGAACATCTTGCGGATCCTTCTCGTGTCGGGTTCTGGCGGGTCGCCGACTCCTCCGGCGATCCATCCCTGCTCTCATCGGCATCTACGCCGTGAGGGATGAACTCCGGATCTCGTTCCGCGACCATGGGTCAGTCTACCAACGGGGTCCGGTCGGCTTTACGGGTAGCCGTACGAGGATCTACGCGACTTGACTGCCAAATGGGCAGTCAACTCGCGAAACGACGGCTCCGCTACGAGCGCATCGCCGGGAACAGCACGACCTCGCGGATCGTGGTGCGCCCCGAGAGCAACATCACCAGCCGGTCGATGCCGACGCCGATGCCGCCGGTCGGCGGCATGCCCTGCTCGAGCGCGCGCACGAAGTCCTCGTCGTAGGGCTGGGCCTCGTCGTCGCCCTCGGCGCCGTGGCGCGCCTGCTGCCTCGAAGCGCGCGCGCTGCTCGTCAGGATCGTTCAGCTCGGTGAAGGCGTTGGCGAACTCCATGCCCGCCGCGAAGCACTCGAAGCGCTCCACCAGGCCCGGCTCTCGACGGTGGTCCTTGGCGAACGGCGACAGCTCGACCGGGTAGTCGATGATGAACGTCGGGTCCTTCAGCTTCGGGCTCCACGTGCTTGGACACGAGCTCGTCCGCCAGCTGCGCCCAGGTCTCGGTCGGGTCGAGCTCGATGCCCTGTTCCTTGGCCCCCGCCACCAGAGCGTCGCGGTCGCGCAGCGCGAGCACGTCGATGCCCGTCTGCTCGTGGATGGCGTCACGGAAGCGTCACGCGCCGCCACGGGGTGGCGAAGTCGACGTCGCCGTCGTACCCAACCTCGGCGGCCACGAACGACACCAGCTCCTCGAGCTCGCGCGCGATGTCGTCGTAGTCGGCGAAGGCCTCGTACCACTCGAGCATCGTGAACTCGGGGTTGTGCTTGTGGCGACAGGCCCTCGTTGCGGAAGTCCTTGCCGAGCTCGTAGACGCGCTCCAGCCCGCCGACGATCAGGCGCTTGAGGTACAGCTCGGTGGCGATGCGCAGGTAGAGGTCGCGGTCGAGCGCGTTGTGGTGGGTGGTGAACGGCCGCGCCAGCGCGCCGCCGTAGAGCGGCTGGAGCACCGGCGTCTCGACCTCCAGGAAGCCGCGCTCGTCCAGCCAGCGGCGGATCGCCGACACGACCTTCGAGCGCAGGATGAACAGCTCGGCGCGCCTCCTCGTTGGCGATCAGGTCGAGCTCGCGGCGGCGGTAGCGCGTCTCGACGTCCTCGAGGCCGTGGAACTTGTCCGGCGGCGGCGCCAGCGACTTGGCCAGCAGCTTCCACTCGCTGGCCCGCAGCGTCAGCTCGCCGCGGCGTGACTTGAAGGCGGTGCCGTCCACGCCCAGGATGTCGCCGAGGTCCAGCGACGTGATGCGCGCGAACGACTCGTCGCCGAGGTCGTCCTTGCGCGCCTGGATCTGGATCTTGCCCGAGCGGTCCGTCACGTCCAGGAAGGCGGCCTTGCCGAACTCGCGCCGGCCCGTCAGCCGGCCGGCTACCCGGTAGGCGGAATCGGTCTCGTCGCCGGCCTCGAGGCCGGCGTGCGCGCTGGCCACGGACTGCGCCGGCTGCACGCCCTCGTAGGCATGCGGGTACGGGTCGATCCCGGCTTCGCGCAGCGCTGTGAGCTTGCCTCGGCGGTCGTCGTCCATCGCGCGGGAGCCTACGTGAAGGGGGCCGGGTTTCAGGTGTCAGGTATCAGGCGTCGGCCGCGCGCCCCCGCATGCGGACCGGCTAGCGCGGGCGCCTGAGCGCCCGGCGAGCGGCTGGGCGTGGCTGCCGAGGACGCAGCGAGGAGCGTGCCGGGGCACGTGACGAGCGAGGACGCCGGCAGGCGCGCCCAGCCGCCGCCGGCGCTCAGGCGGCTTCGATCTTGGTGATCTTGAGCTTGCGCGCCGGGCCCTTGGGCACCGGCACGGAGACGGTCTCGCCGCGCTTGTGGCCCATCAGGGCCTTGCCGACGGGGGACTCGTTGGAGAGCTTGTTGTCCGACGGGGACGCCTCGGCCGAGCCGACGATCTTGAACTTGGTCGACTTGTCCGTCTTCTGGTCCTTGACGTGCACGGTCACGCCGACCGCCACGGCATCCGAGGTGACCTCGGACTCGTCGATCACACGCGAGTTGCGCAGCTTGTCCTCGAGGTCCGAGATCTGCTTCTCGAGCATGGCCTGCTCGTTCTTCGCGTCGTCGTACTCGGAGTTCTCGGCGATGTCGCCGAAGTCGCGCGCGTCGCGGATCCGGTCCGCCACCTCGCGGCGACGATCGTTGGAAAGGTGGTCGATCTTGGCCTTGAGGTCTTCAAGGCCCTGTGGTGTAAGCAGGGTTTCTCTGGGCATCCTGGTCTCTCTCCCGCGGGCCCGACGCCCGGAAGGACGCGGCAGTCTAGCAATCGCGCTGGCCGTCTCCGTCCGGCTGCTCAGGCCGCTTGCACGGCGGCGCCGTCGCGCTCGATTACGTTCAGTATCTGGCGTACGGCCGCCGTGCCGGGCGCGGTCACGAGCGCCTGCTGGGTGGCCTTGTCAAGCGCCAGGCGCTCGCCGTACCAGGGGTAGTGCTTGCGCAGGTAGCGTCCTGCGCGCTCGGGCCCCAGGTGCTCCTCGGCGCGGTCGATCACCCAGCGCAGCTCGGTGAGCACCTCGGCCGCACTCGGCTCGCCGGTACGGCGACCCAGCAGCCGCTCGAACCGCCACGGGTTTCCCAACGAGCCCCGCGCCAGCATGACCGCCGCGGCCCCGCTTCGCTCCAGCGCCTGCGTGGCGCGCTCGTCGGAGAGCAGGCCGCCGGAGACGATCAGCGGCACTTCCAGCGCCTGGACCAGCTCTGCTGCCAGGTCGTAGTCGGGCTTGCCCTTGTGCTGCTGCGAGGCGTGGCGGGGATGGAAGGCGATGGCCGCCACGCCCGCCTCGTCCACCAGGCGCCGGGCCAGCTCGACTCCCGCACGGTCGCCGGGGCGCTGGCCGGGACGCAGCTTGACCGTGACCGGCAGGCCGCTGCCCTCACCGGCGGCCTTGGCGATGGCCACCGCCTTGTCGGGGTCGTCCAGCAGCGCGGCGCCGGCGCCGGTCTTGCAGACCTTGCGCACCGGACAGCCCATGTTCAGGTCCACGATGTCGGCCCCGGCCTCGGCCACCACGGCCGCGGCCTCGCGCATGACGTCGGCGTCGTGGCCGAACAGCTGCATCGAGACGGGGTGCTCGTCGGGGTGGATGCGCAGGAACTCGCGGAGGGTGCGCTCGTTGCCGTGCTTGAGGCCGAAGCTCGAGACCATCTCAGAGACCACGAAGCCGGCGCCGTAGCGCTTTGCCTGAAGGCGCACGAACCAGTTGCCGATGCCCGCCAGCGGCGCCAGCACCAGGCGATTGGGCAGCGTGTGGCCGGCCAGCTGCCAGCTGTCGTTCAGCGAGGTCGCCATGACCGCAATGCTCGCAGGCACGCTGCCCGCATCAGCGCCTACGCCCGTGTGCCTTCTTCTTCTTGCGCTTCTGGGGCGGTGGGCGCTTGCGCGCCGTGGCCCCGTCGCCGTTGCGGGTCTCGCTCTCAGGCGTGCCGAAGTCGTCGGGCGCCAGCGAGCCACCGCCCTCCATCGACATGGCCGAGCTCAGGCTGGTTGGCGCCATGTTCGGCTGTAGCCGCCACATGACCACCTGCTGGCCGAGCGTCCACAGGCTGGTGGTGATCCAGTACACGGCCAGGCCCGCCGGGAAGCGGGCGACGATCCCCACGAACAGGATCGGCAGGGCGAGCATCAGGCCCTTCTGTCCGCCCTTCATGGCGCGCGTGGCGATCAGGCTGCCCGCGATCTGCGAAGTCAGGTAGCACATGATCAGCGCCACCAGCACGCCGCCGACGGGCTTCTCGGTGAGCTGCGGGATGAACAGGAAGCCGGCGTCGCCGAACAGGCCGCTCTTCACGTCCTGGCGCATCA
Source organism: uncultured Solirubrobacterales bacterium (assembly GCA_963750365.1). GTDB lineage: Bacteria > Actinomycetota > Thermoleophilia > Solirubrobacterales > Thermoleophilaceae > JAAYBF01. The sequence goes on along the minus strand of CAVVQE010000002.1, from coordinate 195,337 downwards.
GGTAGTAGAGCGAGATGAAGATCGGGATCTGGATCAACAGCGGCGCGAAGCTGGCCAGCGGGTTGATCCCGTGCTCCTTGTAGTAGGCCTGTAGCTCCTTCTGCAGTCGCTGCTTGTCGTCCTTGTGCCTGGTCTGCAGCTTGCGCATCTCGGGCATGTGCTCGCGCAGCTCGCGCTGGGAGCGGAACTGGCGCACGACCAGCGGCAGCGTGCTGAGGCGCACGAGCACCACCAGGCCGACGATGGCCAGGCCCCAGCCGACCCCGACGGAATGCAGCTTCTCGAGGACCCACTCCTCGACGTTGGTCAGCGGAGCCAGGATGTTGGCGACGGGCACGACGAGTGCAGAGTAGCCAGGCAGACCCCGCTCAGCTGCGGTTCCTCTCCCAGATCAGCCTCAGCCCCTTCAGGGTGAGCAGGTCGTCGACCTCGTCGATCTGGTCGCAGTGGGGGGCGATCACGGCTGCGAAGCCGCCGGTCGCGATCGCCGGAGCCTCCTCGCCGAGCTCCTCGCGCAGCCGGGCCACGAGGCCGTCGACCTGTCCGGCGTAGCCGTAGATCACGCCCGACTGGATCGCCTGTAGCGTGCTCCGGCCGATGGCCGACCCCGGGCGCCTCGAGGCGGATCCTGGGCAGCGCGGCGGCGCGCTGGCTGAGCGCCTCCAGCGAGATCTCGATGCCCGGCGCGATCACCCCGCCCAGGTACTCCCCCGCGCGCGAGACCACGTCGTAGTTCACGGCGGTGCCGAAGTCCACCGCGATGCACGCCCCGCCGATGTGGTCGTAGGCAGCCACCGCGTTCACCAGCCGGTCGGCGCCAAGCTCGCGCGGGTTGTCGATCCGGATCGGCATGCCGGTGCGCATGTCGGGGCCCACCAGCGCTCCGCGCCGGTCGAGGTAGCGAACGATCAGCTGGTCGTACTCCTGGGCCAGCGCCGGCACCACGCACGACACCATCAGCGCCTCGATGTCGGCCAGGTCCTGGCCGCGCAAGCCGAGCAGGGCGCTGACGGACACGGCCAGCTCATCCGCGGTGGCGGTGCGCGAGGTGTGAAAGCGCCAGTGCTCGAGCAGCTCCTCGCCATCGAAGAGCCCCACGTGGGTCTGGGTGTTTCCGACGTCGACGGCCAGGAGCATCACGCGGGATCATCCCAGTCGTGATCTCCTCGCGGCGCCGGGGCTAGCCGCCGAGCCCCAGCCGCTCGGCGCGCCGGACCGCCTCGGCGCGGTTGCGCACGTCGAGCTTGCGGTAGAGCGCGCTCGTATGCTCCTTGACGGTGTGGGGTGAGAGGTGCAGCCGCGCTGCGATCTCGCGGTTGGTCGACCCGCCCGCCATCAGCGACAGCACCTCGCGCTCGCGCTGGGTCAGCGCAGCGGTCGGCTCGCGCGGGCTGCGCGGGAAGACCAGCTTGCCGGCACCGACCGCCCGCACCGCCGCGGTCACCGTGGCGGCGCTGGAATCCTTCGAGACGAAGCCCGACGCTCCGGCCACCCGCGCCGCCTGCGGCGATATCCAGCCGGCGCCGGAGATCAGCAAGACCTTCGTGGACGGGAGCTCGGTGGTGATCGAGGTGCACAACTCGGTCCCCGAGCGCTCGCCCAGGAACAGGTCCACCAGCGCCACGTCCGGCTGGTAGCGCCGCGCCAGGTCCAGCGCCTCCTCGTGGTCGCGCGCGGTCAGGCAGCGCTTGACCCATGGCTGCTCGGTGAGCAGCAGGCGAAAGCCCCAGTGGACCACGTCGTGGTCGTCGACCACCAGCACGCAGAGCTTGCGGGTGTCGCTCAGGAGGCCTCCTCTAACGGCACCAGCATGCGCACCCGCCACAGCCCCTCGCCTGCGGGGCCGAACTCCACGACGCCGCCGCGAGCCAGGGCGTCCAGTGCCGCCAGGCGCAGGCCCATGCCCGCGCCGGTGGCCGCCCGGCCGGGAACCACGCCGTCGTTGGTCACCTCCAGCACGAAGGCGCCGTCGGGCGCGGCCACGCGCACCGTGAGTAGCTCGGGCCGCGCGTGCTTGTCGGCGTTGCGCAGCGCCTCGGCCAGAACCATCTGGCTCAGCCCCTCCAGCTCGGCGGGCACCTCCAGGCCCTCCTGCCAGTGGACCTCGACCGGGCGCTCGTAATGGCGGGCAAGGCGGTCCAGCTCGTCACGCAGCTTGGCGTCGACGCGCGTGTACTGGTCCTCGGGCGAGCGCGCCAGCACGGTGCGCAGGTCGGCCACGGCTTTCTGGAGCTCGTCGGCCGCCCGTTCGCGCTCGGCCCGGCCCAGCTCGATGTCCGACCCCAGCACCAGCGAGACGCCGAACAGCCGCTGCATCACGCGGTCGTGCACCTCGCGCGCCACCTCCACGCGCTGGGCCAGCAGCCGCGAGCGCTCGTGCGCGGTGGTGCCCGTGCGCACGCTGGCCGCCAGCGCGGCCGTCTTGCCCAAGGTCCACATGGTGCGGCGCTCGCGATCGGTCAGGTCGAAGGGACCGCCGCCACGGTCGGCGAAGATCACCCCGAGCCAGCGTCCGCCCGCCGACACCGGCGTACAGGTGAGCGTGGTGAAGCCGGCCAGCTCGGCGTAGCGGGCGGGGATCTGCGCGGCCAGGTCGTCGCGGACCACCACCACCCGATCCTCGGCCAGCGCAGTCTGCGCCACCGGCGTCTCCTCCAGCGTGCCGTGCACCTGGTCCAGGAGCCAGGGCTCCACGCCATGGCTGCCGGCAGGCAGCACCAGCTTGTGCAGGTCGTCGTAGAGCAGCAGGCCCGCACGCGTCATCGAGGTCAGCTCGCACAGGCCGTCGCACAAGCGGTCGTAGAACACCCGCGGGGACTCGTCGGCCGCCCCGTCGACGCGCGAGATCAGCTCCACCATCACGTCCAGCGGCTGAGCTTCCTCGGAGATGCTCACTGGCACATGGTCGCACCCGCCGGCGCGGACGCCGGGAGGGCTAGGCCGGGTCGGCCGGGCGGCGGTCCAGCGACAGCCGCAGCGCCTGCTCGCCCGTCAGCCAGACGGTGCGTACGTGACCGCACGATTCGCAGCGGCAGTGCACCTGAGCGTCCCACTCCTCCGAGCGAAGGCTCCACTCCACGTCACCGGACAGGCACACGCAGCAGGCCAGCGAGGCCTCCACGAGGCAGACGTCGTCGTCGCCGCGAAAGCTCGCGGTCTCAAGTGTGGTTGCGCCCATGAACCCAGTGTTCCCGGCGGGGTCCGGGATTCGTACCCCGGTGACCATGAGTCCACCCGGTTGGGGGGGTCAGAAAGCGCACGACCGGGTCACCGGCTGATCGGCAACGGCTCCGGCGAAGCCGGCCAGCGATCGGCCGTCCGGCAGGGCCAGCGAGGGATCGAGCTCCAGCAGCGGCTCGAGCACGAAGCGCCGGCTCGTGACCTCCGGATGGGGAAGCGTCAAGCGGGGCCCGCGTTGGTCGAGCTCGCCGAGCAGCAGCACGTCCACGTCGATCGGGCGCGGTCCGTGCCGCTGCCCGCCGGGCCGGCGGCCCAGCTCATGTTCGACCCGCTTGCACACGTCCAGCAGGGCCTCGGGATCTAGCTCGGTCTGTATCTCGAGGGAGGCGTTGAGGAAGTCGGGCTGATCGATGACCTGGCCCTGGGGAGCGGTTTCGTAGACCGACGACGACGCCACCACCGCGATGCCGTGTCCGGCCAGCGCGTCCCGGGCCGCGCGCAGGGCGCCGAGCCGGTCGCCCTCGTTCGCGCCCAGGCCGAGGAAGCCGCGCACCGAGGCGGCTAGCCGGGCTTCAGGTCGTCGACCAGGTTCAGCAGCTCCAGCGGGCTGAACGGCTTGGTCAGGAAGAGGTCCGCCCCGGCCTCCTCGGCGGCGCGCGCGTTCTCGTCGGCCGCGAACGCCGTGAGCATGACGATGGTCGGCTGGCGACCAGGCGACGAGCGCACGCGGCGGACCGCCTCCAGGCCGTCCATGCGCGGCATGCTCAGATCCATGAACACGATCTGTGGCTGCTCGCGCGCGACGGCCTCGACCGCCTCGATGCCGTCGGCCGCCTCGGACGGGCGGTCACGGGCCTTCTCCTCCAGCGTGGACGAGATCAGCTGGCGGATGAAGGGATCGTCGTCGACGACGAGGACTGCGGACATGGGCGGGCCCCTTACCCGGCTTCCGCCCGGATCGATGCGCGCCCGGCCTCCAGCCCGGCGACGCGGGCCGGCTGATCGCCGATGCGCACACCGTGTCTGAAAACCGTCATCCCCATGCCTGGCCTCTGTCGAATGTAGCGTCTGGCGCCTGGCTGAGCGCCCGGACGACCGCATCAGCCGCCTGGTCAAGGGTGACGGTGGCGCGCACCGCGGCGTGCTCCCCGGGGCCGCTCGGTCCGTTCTCGTGTCCCTCCGACGTAAACAGCACCACAGCCTTCGAGCCGCGGCTGCCACGGAGATCCAGCGCGCCGATCACTTGGTCCACCGCGCGCATGCCCGCGTCGACCAGGGCGACCTCGAAGCGCTCGGCGCGGCACGCCTGCGCCGCCGCCGTTGCCGTGGTGGCCCACTGGTGGTCCAGGCCGGCGGCCAGCAGCGATTCCTCGACCCGATCCCTCAGGGCGGACCGGCCCACCACCAGGATGGTCGAGCGCTCGGCCACGATGGCTGCGCCGAGGGTGCCCGCCAGCGCGTCGGCGTCGACGTCGGCGCCAACGCGCCACTCGCCGGCCAGCGCCAGATCCTGGCGCTCGGAGCACACCACCACCAGCGGTCTGCTGCCCAGGTCGGGGTCCTCGCGTAGCTCGGCCAGCAGGTGCAGCCCGTGCTCGCCCAAGCCCTCGGCGTCAAGCAACAGGACGTCGTAGTGCTGTCCGCGCAGGTCGTCCAGCGCCGGCTCGACCATCACAGGCGCCGACGCCCTGGCGCCGCCGGCCTCGACCCGTTCGACCAAGCTCCCGGCCAGGTCGGCTCGCGGCGTGACCACGAGCACCGAGCTGCCCTCGGCGGCGCGGTGCGACGCACGCGATCCCGAACCCTCGGCCGGCAGGCGCACGTTGAACACCGTGCCCTCTCCGACCTGGCTCCGCGCGTCGACGGTGCCACCCTGGAGGTGGACCAGGGACTGGACGATGCTCAGACCGAGCCCGGTTCCGCCCGTGGTGTCGTCGCGCCGGACGAAGCGATCGAACACGCGCTCCAGGTCCTCCTGGGTCATGCCGTGGCCGTCGTCGGCCACCGACATCTCGACCTCCTGGCCGTCGCCGTCGGCGGTCACGGTGATGGTGCCGCCCGCATCGCTGTAGAGATGGGCGTTGGAGATCAGGTTGACCAGCACCTGACGCACCCGCACCGGGTCGGCCAGGACCTTGGGCAGACCCGGAGGTAGATCCAGGCGCAGGGTCTGCTCCTTTTCCTCGATCCGCGGACCCATCAGCACGGCCACCTCGTCGATCAACCCGGGCAGGTCGAACAGCCGCGCGTGTATCTCCATCCGCCCCGCTTCGAGCCGGGCGACGTCCAGCAGGTCGTTGACCAGCTCCACCAGCCGATCGGTGCTCTGCAGCACGACGTCCACGAACTCGCGCTCGCGGTCGCCCAGCGCCTCGGAGCGGCCGAGCAGCTCGACGAAGCCCTTGATCGAGGTCAGGGGGCTGCGCAGCTCGTGCGACGCGGTGGCCACGAAATCGCTCTTCATGCGCTCCAGGCGCGCGCGCTCGGAGACGTCGCGGATGGTCCACACCAGCCCCGCCCCCGGACCGGCCGGCAGCCGCCCCGCGGTGGCCGCCAGCGATCGCCCGTCCACCTCGATCGCCACATCACCAGCCAGGCCGCGGTCGGGCGTGGGCAGCGGGCTGTCGGCAGCGGTTGCGTCCGCCCCGACGACAAGCGTGGGCACGAGCTCGGCCGCGCGCGGGTTTGCCGCCGTGACGCGTCCATCGCCGTCGGTGACCACGAGCGCGTCGCCGAGGCTCTCGATGGTCCGGGCCAGGCGGGCGCGCTCGGCCTCCAGGCGCACCTGTGCCTGCTGCAGCTGCTCGGCCATCTCGTTGAACGAGTTGTCCAGCTCCTGGATCTCGCGCGGGCCGCCGGGCCGCACGCGCTGGTGCAGGTCGCCGCCGGCGAGCTTGCGGGTGGCCTCCACCAGCTCGTCGAGCGGCCTGCGGATGGTGCCGGCCAGCGACACCACGAGGCCGATGGCCCCCAGCAGCGCCAGCAGCCCGGCTCCGCCGGCCAGCAGGGCGGCGGAGCGGGTGTCGTCGCGCGCCTGCGTCCGCGCGGCGTCGCGCCGGGCGCTCTGGCGCACCGCGAGCGCGGCTTCGATCCGCTGGCCGCGGGCCAGCGCGGCCCGCGTGCGGCGCGCACGAGCCGCCGCCGACTTGCGTGATCCGCGGCTCAGCCGCACGATGTCGTCCTGGCCGGCCACCGCGCGCTCCACCAGCCGGCGACTGGCGCTGTCACCCGCGGCCAGAGCGCGCGCCCGCCGGGCCCGCTCCCGATAAGCCGCGCGCGCACGCCTGCGCAGTCCAGCGTTCGCGCGCGCACCTCCCTGGAGCGCCGCCTGCTCGACCACCCCGGAGGCGAACAGCGCTGACGAAGCCGTTTCCAAGGCATAGGCCCGCGAGAGGGCATCCTCGTAGTCCTGACGGGCCGAGTAGATGCCGCCGATGCCGGCCGCCGCGGCAAGCGTCAGAACCAGGGTCAGCCCGACCAGGGCCACGGTCAGGCTGCGCGCCAGCGAGGGGCGCTTGGACGGCGCCCGATCGTTCCTGCGGGCGGGCTCGGACGGCTCTACCATGAGGGTGTGCGGCTGACCACGGATTGGAGACGCCAAGCCACCAAGGCTGCCGGGATGACCGCGCTCGCGCCCGCCGTCCTGCTGGGCGCCGCGGTGGTCCTGGCCGCGGGAGCCGGCTTTGGCGGGCTCGGCTCGCTGGGGCAGGTTGCGGCCGGTCCGCAGGTTCCGTCGTTCGAGCAGGGCCAGCTCCCTTCGGCCCGCGCAAAGGCGGAAACGGCGACACCGGTCGCGGCGCTGGCCAGCCGAGTGGCAGCCGGCGCAGCCAGGCCGTCCGCGACCACAGGCAGCGGTGGCGGGCAGGTGCGCTCGGTGGCTCCCGTCGGCAGGCCCCGGAGCCCGCGCGCCACCTCCCCGGGAACCGTTGCTCCCACCCGCCCGCGGTCGCCCACCGCGCCCGCACAGCCACAGCCGGGCTCGACCCCGGCTCCGTCTAACCAGACCGCCCCGGCGGTGCCGCAGACCCCGTCGCTGCCCCAGACCCCCCAGGCGCCCGCCGCCCCGGCCCCGGTCCAGCCGCTGCTGGACCTTCCCAGGTCGCTACCGGCTCCCGTCGGCCCGCTGACCGGGCGTGCACTGGACACGGTCACGGGCATCCTGCCTCGCTGACACCGCGCACCGTCAGCCCTCCCGCAGCACCTCGACCGAGACCTCGTCAACTGGCAACGGGATCGGGGGCTCGGGCTTCGTGGCCTTGACGCTCAGCGAGTGGGCGCCATAACGCTCCATGAGCCGATCGGCCACCGCGGAGCACAGCCGCTCGAGCGTCCGGTACGAGCGCTCCTGCGCAGCCAGAGCCACCTGCTCGCAGACCTCGGCGTAATCGACCGTGTCCTCGACGCGGTCGGTGACCGTGGCGTCACAGTCGGCCAGTTCGAACTCGATGTCGAACACCAGCCGCTGGCCCAGCTCGCGCTCGGCGTCCGACACGCCGTGGCGCGTGTACAGGGAGAGGCCCGCGATGGCCACCGTGACGGTGGGCTCGAACGCGCCCTCCCCCTCGTCGAAGGCGCCTTCGTCCAGGTCGTCATCGGGATCGGTCGGGTCAGACACGGCGCCCTCCTCGGGCCGCGACCGTAGCACCTGCCACCGCCAGCGCATCGGCCACGGCCGCCACGTCGTGCACGCGGAATACCGACGCACCCCGCTCCAGCGCCATGACGTTGGTCGCGATCGTGCCCGGCAGCCGCTGGTCGGGCTCGCGGCCACCGGCCAACCTGCCCAAGAAGCTCTTACGCGACGTGCCCACGACCACGGGACGGCCCAGGGCCACTATCTCGTCCAGGCGGGCCAGCAGCTCCAGGTTGTGCCGCGCGGTCTTCCCGAACCCGATGCCCGGGTCCAGCCAGATGGCGTCCTCGCTGACCCCGGCCGCCACCGCGAACTCCAGGCGCTGCTCCAAGAAGCCCTTGACCTCGGAAACCACGTCGTCGTAGCTCGGAGCGTCCTGCATCGTCCGCGGCTCCCCGAGCATGTGCATCAGGCAGCAGCCCACCCCTGCGCCTGCCACCACGTCCACCAGCTCGGGGTCGCCGCGCAGGGCGGTGACGTCGTTCACGATCGTGGCCCCCGCCTGCACGGCCTGCAGCGCGACCTCCGCCTTGGTCGTGTCGATCGACACGGTCGCGCCCGGAACGCGCTCGATCAGGCCGCCAACCACGGGCAGCACTCGCCGCAGCTCTTCCTCGAGGCCAACCGGGTTGGCGCCCGGCCGGGTGGATTCGCCCCCCACATCCAGGATCGCCGCCCCCTGGGCCAGCAGGTCCGCCCCGTGCTCGATCGCGGCCTGCGGATCCAGGTACCGCCCGCCGTCCGAGAACGAGTCGGGGGTCACGTTGACCACTCCCATGATCTGCGGGGCCGGCTCCATCGGCCAAGTATGGATGCCCCCGGGCTTTCCGGGCACGCCAGCCCGAGCCCGGATAGGTTGTCCGCGACGCACCGCAAGCGGCCCCTCCCCGCTCGGCATGAACGCCCCCCGGAAACTGCGCCTGTCCACGTCGGCCACTCTCGCCGTCGGTCTGTGCCTGTGCGCGGCCGGCCAGGCTCACGCCGCGCCGCTGATCGACTCGACGCTGCTCAAGGGGAGCGCCGTGACCGGCAGGACGGTCGAGCTGCGCATCAGGGCCTCCGACCCGGCCGCGCCGGTGAGCGGCATGGTCGTGGGCTTCGGCCGCGGCGAGTCCGGCTACGGCCTGAGCAGCTGCCTGCCGCCCGACTACCGGGGCAGGTCGTTCGGCCCGGTGGCCGCGCCCGGGCGCCGGGTGACGCTGGCCGCGCCCCACGTGTACTCCTCCCCCGGCAAGCGGGCGCTGCTGGCCAACGTGACATCCGCCGGCTGCACGGGCGGCCAGGCATCGACGCTGCAGGCGGCGCAGGTCGAGGTGGTGCGACCCGGCACTCGGCCGCGGCCGCTCGTGACCCTGCCGCCGGTCACCGTCGCGCCGGGCGCGACCGTGCCAGCGCTGCCAGGCCTTGGCCAGCTGCCGGCAGGCGGGCTGAACGTACCGCTGCCTCAGGTCCCCGGCGTCACCGTGCCCAACACGGTGCAGCTCCCGGCCGTGCCGACCGTGCCGGCCCTCCCAGCCGTGCCGGCGCTGCCGGCCCGCGCTCGCCGCAAGGCCTGCCGGGGCTCCTCGAGCCGCTATCGCCGCAGCCGGGCCGCCGACCGCCGAGCCAAGGCGGCCCTGCTGTGCCTGCTGAACCGCGAGCGCAAACGCAGGGGCCTTCGCTCGCTACGTGCCAACCGCCGCCTGGAGCGCGCGGCCAAGACGCACTCGCGAGCAATGGTCAAACGGCGCTTCTTCGCGCACGTGGGGCCTGGATCGGTGAACCCGGCCCGCCGGCTGCGCGCCGCGCGCTACCTCTCGGGCGTCAGCAGGTGGGCCATCGGAGAGAACATCGGCTTCGGCACCGGCTCGCTGACGCGGCCGAAAAGCATTCACAGCGCGTGGATGCACAGCACCCCGCACCGCGCCGCGATGCTCTCGCGCAGCTTCCGCGAGGTCGGCTTCGGGATCTACCCGGGCAACCCGTTCTCCCGCGGCGGCGCCACGTTCACCGCCGACTTCGCGATCGTTCGCTGACCGCGCCGGCCTGCGCGACCGCTTTGGTGCAAGAACCTGTGCGATTGCTGCCGGTGCTGGCGCGTTCGGACGACCCGGCCTACTTTGGCCCGCCTACGCAGGGAATTCCCGACGCAAGACGCTTTAGGGGGACAGCATGGATGCTGGCAATACGGGCACGGCGGCCCGGCTCATGGTGGCGACTCTGGGCGGGCTCATCGCGGTCGCTGGAACCGCGACGGCCGTGCAGGCCGCGCCGCAGATCGAATCCACGCGGCTGGACTCCGCAGTCGCCGGGCGCCAGGCCCAGCTGCGCATCCGCGCGGTCGACGCGCAGGCGCCGGTCACGGGTCTGGTCGTGGGTTTCGGCCGTGGCGAGTCGGGCTTCGGGCTCAGCGCCTGCCTTCCGGCCGACTCCGCCGGCCGCCTGTTCGCACCCGTAGCTGCACCGGGTCGCCGGGTGACGCTGTTCGCCCCCCACGAATACGCCACCCCCGGTAGCCGCCGTATCGGAGCACGCGTCACGTCCGCTGGCTGCACCGGCGGACAGCCCTCGACCGTGCAGCGCCTGGTGGTCAAGGTGGCGCCGCGCGGCCAGGCGCCGCGCCCGATCCAGATCCTGCCTCCCCGGATCATCCCGCTGGGCCAGCCGATCCCGGCCCTGCCGGGCCTGGGATCGCTGCCGCTGAGCCGCGCGGACATCCCGCTGCCCGCTCTGGCGCCGCCGGCGCCGGTGCGGATCGCCGCCGCGTGCCCGGGCTCCTACCAGCGCTTCCGCGCGACGCGAGCCGGTGAGCGTGCTGCGCGCAGCGCGCTGCTGTGCCTGCTCAACCGCGAGCGCAGACGGCGCGGCCTGCGCGCCGTGCGCGGCAACGGCCGGCTGGTGCGGGCCGCCGTGGGGCACTCACGCACGATGGTGCGGCGGCGGTTCTTCGCCCACGTGGGCCCCGGGTCGCTGGACCTGGCCGCCCGGCTTCGGATGGCCCGCTACATCCCCCGCCGCGGGGGCACCTGGCTGATCGGCGAGAACATCGGCTTCGGGCGGGGCCGCATGAGCCGCCCGGTGAGCATGCATCGCGCATGGATGCGCAGCACGCCGCACCGGGCGGCCATGCTCGACCGGCGCTTCCACGAGGTTGGGATCGGGCCGACCGCCGGCAGCCCCTACGGCCGCCGCGGCGCGACCTTCACGGTCGACTTCGGCTACCGGCGCTGAGTCACGTCAGATCCGCGGCCTCGGCCGCCGACCACAGCCGGGCGATCCGACCGTCGCGCTCCTCGAGGCGAAACCACAGCGCGCCACTGATCCGCCTCCGCTGGAGACGCTCGATGCCCGTGAAGCCGACCTCGAGCAGTCCGTCCTGCTCTGAGAGCAGCGCGAACCGGAAGGCCTCCCAGTTGGCGCCGCTCTCGGCCCACACGCGGTGCATGCCCTCGTGCCCGCTGAACACGCGGGCGTCGCCCGCGGCCAGCGACACGTACTCCACGTCGGGCGTCTGCGTGGCCAGCCAGGCATCCATGTCGCCCTCGTTCCAGGCGGACACGTAACGCTCGAAGGCGCCCGCGGCGGTCAGCTGATGTCGGGCTTCTCGGGCTGCTCGAGGCCGCGGATGTCCGCTGAGCCGCCGGCCAGGCCGGGCCGCGGCAACGGCTTCGGCGCCCGGTCGGGCTGGCGTGCGGGGACCTCGGGGGCGGCCGGCGGCGCGCCGCGCGGGACGATCGGCTCGTCGGGGCCGAACACCTCTTCCTCGCTCTTGCCGGCCAGCAGGTCGATGAACTGCTCGCGCTCGATTGTCTCGCGCTTGAGCAAGATCTCGGAGGTGTAGTGCAGCGGCTCGGAGTAGCGATCGAGGATGTCGCGCGCGGACTGGTGGGCCTCCTCGACGAGGCGGCGCACCTCGCTGTCGATCTCACGCGCGACGTCGTCGGAGTAGTCGGGCTCGTTGGAGAACTCACGGCCCAGGAACGGCTGGCCGCACGTCGTGGCCGAACACCCGCGGCCCGAGCTTCTCGGACATGCCGAAGCGCATGACCATCTGCTTGGCCGAGGCGGTGACCTTCTCCAGGTCGTTGGACGCACCGGTGGTCACCTCCTGGAAGACCAGTTCCTCGGCGGCGCGGCCGCCCAGCGTCATGGCCATCGTGTCCTGGAGCTCGGCGCGGGTGGTCAGGAACTTGTCCTCGGTGGGCAGCGAGATGGTGTAGCCCAGCGCCTGGCCGCGCGAGATCACGGAGATCTTGTGCACGGGGTCGGTGTTCTCCAGGAAGTGGGCCACGATGGCGTGGCCCATCTCGTGGAAGGCGGTGATCCGGCGCTCCTTCTCGCTCATGACCCGGGTCTTCTTCTCCGGGCCGGCGATCACGCGCATGATCCCCTCCTCGAGCTGGAGGTGGTCGATCTCGCGCTTGCCCTGGCGGGCGGCCAGCAGCGCGGCCTCGTTGACCAGGTTCTGCAGGTCGGCGCCGGTGAAGCCGGGGGTCTGGGCGGCCAGGTTGTCCAGGTCGATGACCTTGGCCAGCGGCTTGCCGCGGGTGTGCACCTCGAGGATCTTCGCGCGGCCCTTGCGGTCGGGCCGGTCGACCACGATCTGGCGGTCGAAGCGGCCGGGGCGCAGCAGCGCCGGGTCCAGGATGTCGGGCCGGTTGGTGGCCGCGATCAGGATGATGTTGTCGGTCATCGTGAACCCGTCCATCTCCACCAGCAGCTGGTTCAGGGTCTGCTCGCGCTCGTCGTGGCCGCCGCCCATGCCGGCGCCGCGGTGGCGGCCGACGGCGTCGATCTCGTCCATGAAGATGATGCAGGGGCTGTTCTGCTTGGCCTGCTCGAACAGGTCACGCACGCGCGAGGCGCCCACGCCCACGAACATCTCGACGAAGTCCGAGCCCGAGATCGAGAAGAACGGCACGCCGGCCTCGCCGGCGACGGCGCGGGCGAGCAGCGTCTTGCCGGTGCCCGGCGGGCCGTACAGCAGCACGCCCTTCGGGATGCGCGCGCCGAGCGCCTGGAATTTCTTCGGGTTCTCCAGGAACTCCTTGATCTCGTGGAGCTCCTCGACCGCCTCGTCCACGCCGGCCACGTCGCGGAAGGTGATCTTGGGCGCGTCGACCGACATGCGCTTGGCGCGTGACTTGCCGAAGGACATGACCTTCGAGCCGCCGCCCTGCATCTGGTTGATGATGAACAGCCAGAACAGCAGGAAGATCACGAACGGCAGGATGTAGATCAGCGCCGTGGACCAGGCGCTGCCGGACTTGGTCTTCACGTCCACGTTCACGTTCTCCGACGCGCAGCGTGTTCACCAGGCCCTGCTCGGTGTTGTCCGGGTAGGCGGTCTCGTACTTCTTCTTGGTCTGCGCGCGCCCGGCCGGCTTGAGCTCGACGTCGAGCCTGTTGTTCTTCGTGTTGAGCGTGACCCGGTCGACCTTGCCGCCGGTCGACCTGGCCCAGGAACTGGGAGTAGTCGGGGTCCTTCTGCTCGTTCCCCGGGCTGATGACCTTGTTGGCGAAGAACGCCAGCACGACCACGATCAGGATCGGAAAAGCGGCGCTCTTGAAGAATCTGCTCATGAGATGAAAAAAGCCGCGAAGCGGCTGAAACCGAAGCCTAGCAAGGGGGTAGCACGCCCTCTTTAGCTCAGGGAGGCCCCTCCAGGGCGGCCACATAGGGCAGGTTGCGGTAGCGCTCGGCGTGGTCCAGCCCGTACCCGATCACGAACTTGTTGGGGATCTCGAAGCCGGTGTAGCGGATCGGCAGATCCACCTTGCGGCGCTCGGGCTTGGTCAGCAGCGCGCAGACCTCGACCGACGCCGGCTCGCGTGCCCGAAGCGTGCGCAGCAGGTATGACAGCGTCAGGCCCGAGTCCACGATGTCCTCGATGATCAGCACGTCGCGTCCCTCGATCGGGGCGTCCAGGTCCTTGAGGATGCGCACCACGCCGCTGGAGTCGGTGGACGAGCCGTAGGAGGCCACGGCCATGAAGTCCACCTCGCAGTCCACGTCCAGGCGCCGCATCAGGTCGGAGAGGAAGAACATGGCGCCCTTGAGCACGCCCACCAGCAGCAGGCTGCGCCCGGCGTAGTCCGACGAGATCTGCTCGCCGAGCACGTCGACGCGGTGCGCAAGCTCGTCCTGCTGGACGAGGATCTCGCCGATACGGGGATCCTTCACGGGCGCGAGAGGCTAGCGGCCCGGCCCCTCCGCGCGGGTGCGCGGCAGATTTGGGTCGCTATGCGGACCGAACTTGCCGAGCAGACAGGCCGATCGCACCCTCGGCGCCGGGGGCGGCGGCGAAGCGCTCGTCCAGCGCCACCCCGGCCACCCAGACGACGTCGTCGCCGGCCACCACGACCGGCAGGGTGCGGCGCAGCTCGCGCGGCACCTTGCGGTCGGTGAACAGGTCCTGGAGCGTCTTGGCGCCGCCCAGCCCCTGCGGGCGGATCCGGTCGCCCTCGCGCCAGGCGCGCACTGTCAGCGCACCGGCCACGGCCACGCTGACCTCGCCGCCGGCGCCGGCCCGCACCTCCCAGGCGCCGAAGCGGACCGACCCCGGCACGGCCAGCCCCACGGGTTCGGGGCTGGCGGGGCGATCGTCGCGGCGCAGACGCACCGTGCCGTACTCGCGCCACCGCCCGCAGGCCCGCCGCCGAGGTCGAGCGTGCTGGTACCGGCGTCGCCCAGGCTCAGCACCGCCTCGATCCGCTCGCGGCTGAGCGAGTGCGACCCGCCCGCGGCCTGCTCGGCCAGCGACCGCAGCACCAGCCGAGCGGTCGCCCGCGGGAGATCCCGCAGCGCGCCCAGCTCGACAGCCGGCCCGCCGCCCAGGCCCGCCAGCGCCTCGGCCGCCACGTCGTCCAGCACCTCGGCCTCCTCGCGCAGCTGGCGGGCCGTCTCGGCCACGGCCGCCTCCGCCGCGGGCGCCACGTCCAGCAGCGCGGCCAGCAGCCCGTCCCGCACGCGCGAGCGCGCGAAGCGCGGGTCGTCGTTGGATTCGTCCTCGCGCCAGGGCAGGGCGCGCGTGCGGCAGTACTCGCGCGTCTGCGCGCGGGTGGCGCCCAGCAGCGGGCGCACCAGGCGCCCGCGGCGCGGCTCCATGCCCAGCAGCGCCCGCCGCCCCGGCGAGACCGCCAGCCGGTAGAGCACGGTCTCGGCCTGGTCCGAGGCGGTGTGCGCGGCGGCGTAGTCGGCGCTGGCCACGCGCTCGGCCAGCGCGTAGCGAGCGTCGCGCGCCTGGGCCTGGACGTTGCCCTCGCCGGGCAGCCAGGCCCGCTCCACGGTCAGCTTCACCTCGAGCCGCTCGCACAGCGACCGGCAGTGGGCCTCGTCCTGCTCGGCGGACGGGCGCAGCCCGTAGTTCACGTGCAGCGCGGAAACCTCGGCGCCCAGCCGCAGCGCCACGTCCAGCAGGCAGACCGAGTCCGCGCCGCCCGAGAGCATGACCAGCAGCGGCCGGCCCGCGGGCACCAGCCCGCTGGCCCGGGCGGCGCTCAGCGCGGGCTCGTCCACCGGCCTCAGTCCCCGTCGGCGCCCGGGACCGCCGCACGGAACAGGCGGCGCGGCTCGTCGAAGCCCTTGAGCTTGACCTGGCCGACGCCCTCGAACTCCACGCTGTCTGACTGCGAGACGCGCTCGACCACCGCATCGGTGACCAGCACCTCGCCGCCGCGCGCCCGGGCCACCACGCGCGAGGCCAGTGTTGACCTCGCGCCCGAAGTAGTCGCCGTCGCGGTACAGCGTCGCGCCGTAGTGGATGCCGATGCGCGGCTCGGGCCGCTCGCTCGAACAGCAGCTGGAAGCCCACGGCCCAGTCGGTGAGGGCCTGGGCGTCCTGGCCCACGATCATCACCTCGTCGCCGATCGTCTTGATCACGCGCGCGTCGTCGGGCAGCGTGTCGGCCACCGCCTCGACGAACCGCTCCACGAACGAGACCGCCTCCTCCTCGCCCTCCTCCTCGGTGTAGCGCGTGTAGCCCGCCAGGTCGCAGAACGCGATGGCCACGCGCACGCGGCCCAGGTCCTCTCCGTCCTCGGCGATCGATCTCCATGTGCCCGACCACGTCCTGCTCGATGTAGTGCTGCAGGAAGCGCTGGTGCACGAAGTCCATGAGCGGCGAGGCCATCGGCAGCAGGTCGCGCGCCAGGTGCTCCATCTGCTCGGCCATCTGGATGCCCGGCACGCCCTCGCGCATCAGCGGCTCGTGCACGTACAGGTGGAACAGCCGCACCTCGGCGTCGGCGATCTGGCGCAGCGCCTGCCCGTAGACGCGCGCGAGCTGGAGAAAGGCCACGAGCGGGAACCCGGTCGAGAGCATCGAGGCGGCGTACTGGAGCGCCTGGAGGTCCTCGTCGGTCATCGTCTCGAGGCCCTGGGTCGGCAGGCCCAGGCTGGCCCAGAAACGCTCGATCAGCGCCGGCTCCAGGCCGGTCAGGTCGGCTGCGTCGTCGACGGTGCGGTCGCCCCGCACCTCCGGGAACAGCTGCTCGATCCGGTGCGAGGCCAGGCGGCCCTCGTCCGTGGCCGAGCGGATGTCGTCCAGCCGGTGGCCGCGCTCGCGCAGGCGGGCCACCAGGCGCGCGTGGCTGGCGGCCTCCGCTGTCCAGGACGCGGCCCTGCGGCCCTTCAGCTGCGGGATCAGGCCCGAGCTCCGCCAGCGGCGCAGCGTGGCAGGCGACACCCCGGCGATCTCCGCAGCCTCATTCAGGGTCAGCGTCTGTTCTGCCACGCCCCGGGCAAGCTACCCGACCGCGCCCGCGTCCCGCCGGCGCCCCGGGCTGGATATGCTCGCGCCGGCCATAGAGGGAAGAGAGAGGCTGGACTGTGAACTACTTCGTGACCGGTGCGACCGGCTTCATCGGGCGGCACCTCGTCGAGGAGCTGCTCAAGCGCGACGGGACCATCTACGTGCTGGTGCGCGAGGGCTCGCGCGGCAAGGTCGACGCGCTGGTCCAGCGGCTGGACGCGCCCGAGGGGCGGATCGTGCCCGTGTCGGGCGACCTGTTCAAGGACGAAGCTGGGCGTCGAGGACTTCGCCGAGAAGATCGACCACCTGTTCCACCTGGCCGCGGTCTACGACATGGAGGCCGACGAGGAGGCCGCGAGAAGGCCAACGTGGAGGGCACGCGGCAACGTGATCGAGTTCGCGAACGCGCAACGACGTCGGCCGCTTCCACCACATCAGCTCGATCGCCGTGGCCGGCTCCTACAAGGGCGTGTTCCAGGAGGACATGTTCGACGAGGACCAGAAGCTGCCCCACCACTACCACCGCACCAAGTACGAGTCCGAGGCCATGGTCCGCCGCGACGTGCAGGCCAAGACGCTGGTGTTCCGCCCCGGAATGGTGGTGGGCCACTCCGAGACGGGCGTCATGGACAAGGTCGACGGCCCGTACTACATGTTCAACCTGCTCAAGAAGCTGCGCGGCGCGCTGCCCGCGTGGTTCCCGCTGGCCGGCCCCGAGGGCGGCAAGACCACGATCGTGCCGGTCGACTTCGTCGCCAAGGCGATGGACCACATCGCCCACCTGGACGACGCCGACCTGCCGGGCGACACCTACCACCTGGTCGACCCCGAGCCCGATGACCACCGGCGGCGCGCTGAACACGTTCGCCAAGGCCGCGCACGCGCCGCAGTTGGCGATGCGCGTGGACGAGAACCTGACCAAGGCCGTGCCCACCGCCGGTGCGCTCGGGGGTCATGGCGCTGCCGACGGTGAAGAAGATCCGCGACCAGGTCTACGGCGACCTGGGCATCCCGCCCGGCGGCCATGGAGGTGCGCGACTTCAAGTGCACCTTCGACGCGCGCGACACCCAGCGTGCGCTGGCCGGCACCGGCATCGCCGTGCCGCCGCTGGACTCCTACGCCGGCAAGCTGTGGGACTACTGGGAGCGCAACATGGACCCGGCGCTGTTCCGGGACCGCTCGCTGGCCACCGCCATCAAGGACAAGCGGGTCATGATCACCGGCGCCTCATCGGGCATCGGGCTCGAGACCGCGCTGCGCATCGGCGAGGCCGGCGGCACCGTGATCCTGGTCTCGCGCACGCGCGAGAAGCTGGAGGAGGTGGCGCGCCAGGTCGAGGAGAAGGGCGGCACCGCGCACGTGCACCCAGCCGACCTGTCCGACCTCGAGGACCTGGACCGGATGGCGCAGGAGGTGGTCGACGAGCACGGCGGCGTGGACGTGCTGATCAACAACGCCGGCCGCTCGATCCGCCGCTCGGTGGCCCGCTCCTACGACCGCTTCCACGACTACGAGCGCACCATGCAGCTGAACTACTTCGGCGCGCTCAAGCTGATCATGGCCTTCCTGCCCGGCATGCGCGAGCGCAAGAGCGGCCACATCATCAACGTGTCGTCGATCGGCGTGCAGACCAACACGCCGCGCTTCTCGGCCTACGTGGCCTCGAAGTCGGCGCTGGACGCGTTCTCACGCTGCGCGGCGCCCGAGTGCGTGGCCGACAACGTCAAGTTCACGACGGTCTACATGCCGCTCGTGCGCACCCCGATGATCGCGCCGACCGACATGTACAAGGCGTTCCCGACCATGTCGCCGGAAGAGGCCGGCGAGATGCTCGTGCGACGCGATGATCGACAAGCCCAAGCGCAAGGCATCGAAGCTCGGCACCTTCGGCGAGGTCCTCTACGCGCTGTCGCCGCAGACCATGGACATCGTCCTCAACCAGGCCTACAACCTCTTCCCCGACTCCTCGGCGGCCAAGGGCAAGAAGAAGGAGGTCGAGGCCGGCGGCGAGGGCGGCTCGGGCGACAACGAGATGTCCACCGAGGCGGTCGCGATGGCGTACCTGCTGAAGGGCGTGCACTTCTAGATCTTGCGGGCCATCCTTGGCCGCGCGTTTAGGCGATTGGCGCCGTCCTGACGCCGTGATCGGGCGGCTTCGCCGGCTAGACGAACGCCCCGCCGCGCGCCACGAGGTTCTCGTACACCTTCTCCTGGATGGTCGACCGCACCCGCTCGGAGAGCTCCAGCACCAGGCTGCGGTCGTCGACGGCGTCGGGGCCGTAGGGCTCGGTGGGGATCGGGTCGCAGAACTCGATCCGCCACTTCGACGGCAGCGGGACGGCGCCGAGCGGCCCCAGCCAGGGGAAGGTCGGCGTCAGCGGGAAGTACGGCGTGCGCAGCGCGCGGGCGGCGAGGCCGGACTGGCCGAGCATCGGATAGATCTCCTCGCTGCCCACGACGGCCACCGGCACGATCGGCGCGCCGGTGCGCAGCGCCAGCTCCACGAAGCCGCCGCGGCCGAAGCGCTGCAGGCGGTAGCGCTCGGAGAAGCGCTTGCCGGTCCCCTTGATCCCCTCGGGGAACACGGCCACGAGCTGGTCGTCCTCAAGCAGCCGCAGCGCGTTGTAGGGGGAGGCCACCACGCCGCCCACCTTGCGGATGGCGGTCGAGATCCAGGGCAGCTCGAAGGCCCAGTCCAGCACCAGGAAGCGCGGGTAGCGCGGGAGCGGGTGCTCTCGGAGCACCGCGATCGAGATCATCGTGGCGTCCCAGGGCAGGATGCCCGCGTGGTTGCCGGCCAGCAGGGCGCGTCCGTGGCCCGGCACCTTCTCCACCCCCGTCACCTGGACCCGCCACCACTGGTCGTAGAGGAAGTCCAGCAGCGGCTCGACGGCGCGGGCGAAGTCCTCGTCGAAGCCCCACTCGTCCTCGCTGTAGCGCCCGTCCAGGCGGTTGAGGACTCGCGTGGCGCCGCCGGGAAGGACGCCGGTGGACCGCACGACCGCCTCCGGCAGCTCGAGGCCCTGGTCGAGCCCCTCACGCAGCACGCGCAGGAAGCTGGTGGCCGCCGACATCACCTCTGCGGGGCGGCCCGTCCCGCCGTCGTCAGGCGGCATCGGCGAACTCCTCCATGGCCGAGGGGGTGGTGTAGGCCGGCGTGAAGCCCACCTCCTCGACGAGCCTGGTGGTGTCCACGGCCCGGCCGTAGCGCAGCAGCCGCCGGAAGTCGGCCGACAGCGCCGGCAGGCCGGCGCGGGTCAGGGCGTTGGTCGCGCTCGCGAACAGCGGCCCGGCCAGCGGCAGCGGCGCGCGCCCGGCCATCCTGATCATCCGCGTCAGGCCGATCGTGCCCGGGCTGGCCACGTTCACCGCTCCGCGCACGGGGGTGCGGACCGCGGCCAGCAGCGCGCCGAGGCCGTCCTCCTCGTGCACGACCTGGATGCGGGGGTCGAAGCCCAGGTAGGTCGGCGCGACCGGCGGGCGCAGGTAGCGCGTGACCTGGGTGTCCAGCATCGGCCCCACCGCCGGCTGGTAGCGGAGCATCGTGCAGATCACGTCGGGGTGGCGGCGGGCGTAGGTCTCGAAGAGGTTCTCGATCTCGCCGACGTCACGCTGGAAGCGGGTGCGCAGCGGGAACAGCCGTGCCAGCTCCTCGCTGAAGAACTGCGGCGCCTGGGGCTCGGAGCCGTAGATGCCGGCGGAGCCGCGGATCACGATGGCGCCGATGGTCTCCGAGCGCTCGCAGGCCGCCAGCAGCTGCAGCGTGCCGATCACGTTGATGTCGTGCATGCTGCGGGTGGACATTCCCGGCCCGGGCCGGCGAACGATCTGGTTGTGCACGACCATGTCGACATCCTGCTGCGGGATCAGCGTGGCGATCACCTGGTCGCGCAGGTCGGCCTCGATGAAATCCATGCCCTCGATCGGCTCAGCGGGAGGCCGCATGTCCAGGCCCACCACGCGACTCCACCGCTGGGTCGGCCTGCAGCCGCCGGGCCAGAGCCGAGCCGATATAGCTCCCGACGCCGGTGATCAGGACGCGACGGCCGGGCACGTCACGACTTCTTGGGGGTGCGCCGAGCGGCGGTCCGCTTCTTGGTCGCGGGCTTCTTCGGTGGCGCCGGCGCCTCGCCCAGGTGCTGCTCGATCGCGTCCAGCCGCTTGGCGATCCGGCGCAGCTCCGTGCGCAGGTCGCGGACGTCCTCGTGCGTGGCGGGCAGCCGCTCCTGGACGGCGTCGCGCACGCTACGGCGGCGGGCCGTGAGCCCCTTCTCGGCGCCCTTGACCAGTTCGTCCACCGACCCCGTCAGATCGTCCACGGCCCCCTGGGCCTTGCCCCGCGTCTCGACGGTGGCCTGCACGGTCCGCTCCACGGCTTCGCGCAGGGCGTCGGGGATCTCTGGGCGCTCGGGCATCGGGTCTGAGTCTATGGTGCGCCCGTGCGGGAGAGCGATGCGATCGGGCACGGGCCGAAAGGGGACGCAGACTTCCCGCGTGCGATCCACCTCAAGCCCACCGCGCCCCTGGCCGAGCGGGTGCTGCTTCCGGGCGACCCGCACCGCGCGCTGGCCGTGGCCCAGGATGTGCTCGAGGAGCCGCGGATGTTCAACCACACGCGCGGCCTGTGGGGCTACACCGGCCGAGCGCCGGACGGCGGGATGCTGACCGTCCAGGCCACCGGCATGGGC
Organism: uncultured Solirubrobacterales bacterium; assembly: GCA_963750365.1. Taxonomy (GTDB): domain Bacteria; phylum Actinomycetota; class Thermoleophilia; order Solirubrobacterales; family Thermoleophilaceae; genus JAAYBF01. The sequence goes on along the minus strand of CAVVQE010000002.1, from coordinate 174,102 downwards.
GGCCCCAGCGCGGCCATCGTCGCCGAGGAGCTGATCGACCTGGGGGCACGGATGCTGCTGCGGATCGGCACCTGCGGCGCGCTGGACGGCGGCCTGGAACTGGGCCGGCTGGTCGGCGCCGAGACGGTGCTGGCCGCCGACGGCACCAGCAGCGCGCTCGGGGTGGACGGCAGCGTCGCGGCTGATCCGGGCCTGAGCGCGGCGGTCCGTGCGGCCGGGGCGCTACCCGTGACGGCTGTGAGCACCGACCTGTTCTACGACGGCGGCGCGCGCCTCGGCGAATGGGTCGAGGCCGGCGCGCCGCGTCGTCGAGATGGAGGCGTCGGCGCTGCTGGCGGTGGCGGCGCGGCGCGGGGTACCCGCCGCGGTGCTGCTGGGCGTCACGGACCGTCTCGGCCGGGGATCGCGCGAGCGAATCGGCGCCGGCGAGTATGAGCAGCTGGGCGTGCGGCTTGGGCAGGCGGGCTGGGCCGCCCTGGCAGGCGCCTAGGCGCCGGCTTCGGTGACCGTCAGGCGCTCCTGGGCGCGCGGCACCGGCTCGGCGCCGGGCGCCACGGCATCACGGAGCTTGGACAAGTCGCTGGCGATCTCGTCCAGGCGCTTGCTCAAGTCGTCGCGGTCACCCTCGCCCGACGCGCGCGCGGCGGCGGCCGCCGCGGTCGCCTTCTCCTCGAGCCGGTCGAGTGCGTCCTCGATGCCCTCGAGCCGCTGCGAGACAGAGCGCAACCGGCGCGTCAGCCGCTCGATGTCGGCAGCTGAGGGCAGGTTGAGCGCGCCCATGGCCGCCTCCTGCGCCAGAACAGCCTTCTCGCGGGCTTCGAGCGCCCTGCCGATGGCCCCGCTCACCACGGGATTGCCCACAAGCTCCTCGGCCAGGCGCCCGAGGGCCTCCTCGCCCTGCTGGGAGAGGCGGTCCACGAAGCTCTGATCGTTCTCGTCGGTCACCGGCCGGAGGCTACCGCACGCTGATGCACCGAGAGGGCGCGCGGGGAGCCCGTGGACGGGGTCTCACCCTCGACCCGAGAGTCACCGTCGGGGATCTGGCGTTTTCCGCTCTGCGTTGAGTGTTGTGCTGGGATGAATTGCCTGCAGATGCGGCGCGCCGCCCGGAAAGGGTCTGATAGCTTGCCCGCGTCTGAGGTGCTCCACCTGGGAGCGCCGCGCTGGGAGGAACTGATCGAGGGGATGAAGAACCGGCTGGCCTATTTCGTCGCGAGCATCGTGGTGCTCGCCGTGGCCGTCGCGACCTCTTTTACCTACGCGAGCTCCGCCGAGGCGCAGAGCCGGACGCTCTGCGTCGAGATCGGGGGCGTGGTCCAGCAGATCAGCGTGCCGCTGGTGAACGGCCAGCCGGTGCTGCCGGCCGGTGCCGTGGAGAAGCCATGCGACCAGCTCCCGGCCGCACCGACCCCGGCCGCGCCGGCGCCGACCGCGCCAGCGCCGGCGCCCGCGCCGACCGCCCCGGTGGCGCCGAAGCCCGGTGCGGGCAAGGAGCAAGAGCGCGGCGGATCGAAGACGCCCGCCAAGCGCAAGGACTCCGGAGACAAGAAGAAGAGCAAGACGAAGAAGAAGTCTAAGGCTGAGGCCGAGGTCGAGGGTGATGCCCAGGATCGCAAGAAGCGGAAGGGCAAGCGCAAGAAGGCCGGCGGCGGGATCCGCAACCCGGACGGCTCTCCCACCCCGTCGAACCCCGGGTTCGTCGACGCGCTGCCGGGGCCCTCGACGGCCTCGGGCGTTCCGAACTTCGTGATCCGCAAGTTCCGGGTGCCGGTGTTCCTGCTGCCGATCTACCAGGCGGCGGGGATCCAGTACGGGGTGCGCTGGGAGGTGCTGGCCGCGATCAACGAGATCGAGACCGACTACGGGCGCAACCTGAACGTCTCGTCCGCCGGCGCGCTCGGCTGGATGCAGTTCATCCCCTCGTCGTGGCGGATGTACGGAGTCGACGCGAACAAGGACGGCAAGAAGGACCCCTACAACCCGGTCGACGCGATCTTCGCCGCCGCGCGCTACCTCAAGGCCGCCGGCTACGAGAAGGACGTGCGCCGCTCGATCTTCGCCTACAACCACGCCGACTGGTACGTCGACTCGGTGATGCTGCGCGCCCGGCTGATCTCCGGCGTGCCCGCCGACCTCGTCGGCTCGCTGACCGGCCTGACCGAAGGCCGCTTCCCCGTCGCCGCCCGCGCCCGCTACGCCGACGACCTCAAGGAGAAGGAGGCCACCAAGCGCGTCAAGCGCGGCCAGAACGCCGCCAACGTGGTGGCCTCGCAGGACGACCGCGAGAGCATCGACATCTTCTCCAAGCGGGGCGCACCGGTCGTGGCCACAAACGACGGCGAGATCAAGAAGATCGGCGTCTCCAAGAAGCTCGGCCGCTACGTGACCCTGCAGGACGTGTACGGCAACCGCTACACGTACTCCGGCCTGGGCTCCACCGCCAAGTACTACCCGGTGCCCAAGCAGGACGCTGCCGACCCCAAGCTGTCCGCCAAGGCGGTCAAGGCCAACGGCGACGACAAGGCCAAGGACCCCAAGCCCACGGCCTCGGCCTCGGCCGGGCGTCAACCAGCCAGAGCAGGCAAGTCGCGCCCGAAGCCGAAGCTGCGCAAGAAGGCCAACCCGGCGCCCGAGCCCGCTCCGGCCGCCAGCGTGCCGATCAAGGAGCGCCTGTTCGCGCACCCCGACATGCCGATCTCGCGCGAGAACGGCGGCCTGGACCAGCTGCTCGACGCCAAGGGCGAAGGGCTTCGAGACCTACGCCAACTACTTCTCGCGCCCGTTCGGCGCCGACGCCAAGGACGTCCGGCTGCGCCGCCTGAAGGTCGGCGCGCGGGTCATCGGCGGCACGATCCTCGGCCGCATCGGGCCGCAACGACCAGGGCAAGGCCGCGCACATGACGTTCGGCATCCGTCCCGCCGGCAAGGGCGCGCCGAACATCGATCCCAAGCCGATCCTGGACGGCTGGAAGCTGCTCGAGGCCACCGCGGTCTACCGCGCGTCGGGCCGCAACGTGCTCTACGGCGGCGAGGACTCCGACGGCCTGTCGATCGGCCAGGTGCTGCTCCTGCCCAAGCCGCTGCTGGAGAAGCGGGTGCTCTCGGACACCCGTATCGACCTCTACGACAGCGGCCGCCAGGACATCAAGACCGGCCAGATCGACCGGCGTGTGCTGGCCACGCTGGCCTACCTGGCCGAGTCGGGGCTAAAGCCGACGGTCTCGTCGCTGAAGGGCAACCACGGCCTCCTGACGGCCTCCGGCAACGTCTCCGAGCACTCCTCGGGCAACGCCGTGGACATCTCGCAGATCAACGGCACCCCGATCCTCGGCCACCAGGAGTCCGGCGGCATCACCGAGCAGACCGTGCGCCGCGTGATGCGGCTGCAGGGCACGATGGCGCCGCATCAGGTGATCAGCCTGCTCGAGCTGGGCGGGCCGACGCTGGCCATGGGTGACCACGCCGACCACATCCACGTGGGCTTCAAGCCACTGTTCGGCGACAACAAGAAGCTGGGCCGCCAGGCCATGGCCGTGCTCAAGCCCGGGCAGTGGTCCGACCTGCTCAAGCAGCTGCGGGCGATCGACAACCCGGTCGTGCCGACCAAGCCATCGAAGTACGCGCTGCCCGTGAAGCGCGCCTCCGACGCGCATCGCGGCGAGTAGCCAAGCCGCCCCGTTCGGCTTCGTCCAGCTGGAGTTCGGCTACCTGCTCGGGCCGGCGGACGGGCGCTACATCGTCCGCGAGCCCGGGCGCCAGGACGTGGAGCGGATCCTGGTGCTGCGGACGCTGGGGGCCCCCGAGCGGCGCCTTCTGCGCAGCCGCCGAGGGCGAGCTGTGCAGCGCGCCGAGGCCGAGCCCGTGCCTACCTCGCGCGCCACGGTGATCCGGCCCGAGCCGTTCGCCGACACCGGTCGGGCCGAGGCCTGGCTGGCGGCGAGCCGGCGTGACGAGGCGCGCCAGGAGGCCGAACTGGACGCCGCGCTGGCGGTCGCTGAACCGGGCCCTGCACGCCCACCGCGCGTCGCGCGCCGACCCGTCCGCGCGCGACGTGACGCGAGACTCCGCCCTGGTGGCGCGAATCGGTTTCGGCGCGGGCGACCAGGTAGCGGAGGGACGCTTCACGGAGGGCTGGGAGCTCCCCCACGGCGCGCGCAAGGTCAAGCGCACGATGGAGGCCCCGGACCAGCGCTTCGCCGCCCTGCTGGGCGGCCGCGAGGCCACGCTGGCCTGCGAGGAGCTGGTGCTGCGCGCGCGGGCGGACGCCGACGCCGGCCGCACGCGCGAGGCGGCGCTGCAGGCCCGGATCGCGCTGGAGAGCTTGCTCAGCGAGCTCGAGAAGCTGCCGGACAGCCGCCGCCAGGCGCTGGACGCAGACCGCGACGCCGTGGGCAGGGCCGCCAACGATGCGCTGCGCGGCCCCGTGGACGGCGACGCCGCCGATGCCGTCCAGGCGGCGATCGGCCGCATGGAGGGCGCGCTGCGCGCGCACCGCGTGGGCTACCGCGGCTGAGCGGGCAACAGGACCAGCCGTCGAGCCGCACGGACTGGGGCCGACGACTCCCTCAAAGCACGGCCAGGACGGCCTCGAGCTCAGCGACCACGTCGCCGCCCATCCGGACGGCGGCGTGGTCGTCGTAGGGGGTCTCGCTCTCGGTGATGATCGCCAGCGAGCCCCCGCCGGCGAGCGTGCGCTCGGGTAGCGCGGCCACGGGGTGCACCACCAGCGAGGAGCCGATGCAGATCATCAGGTCGGCCCCGGCGGCCATGTCCTCGGCCCGCGTGATGGCCTCCATCGGCAGCATCTCGCCGAACAGCACCACCTCGGGCTTCAGCGGCGTCACGCAGCCCGGGCACTCGGGAGCGCCGGGGGTGGCCTCGAGCATCTCGACCACCCGCTCCAGGCCCACGCGCCCGCCGCACACCGGGCAGCGGCTCCACTCGATCGATCCGTGCACCTCGACCACCTCCTGGCTTCCGGCGGCGCGGTGGAGGCGGTCGATGTTCTGGGTGATCACGCCGTCGATCAGGCCGCGGCGCTCCAGCTCGGCGACGACCTCGTGCGCTCGGTTGGGCCGCACCTCGCGCAACGAGGCGAAACGGGCGCCGTAGAAGTGCCAGAAGCGGTCGGGATCGCTTCGCAATACGTCGATGTGAGCGACCTCCATCGGGTCCACGTTGGCCCAGATCCCGGTGCCGGGCGTGCGGAAGTCCGGGATCCCGGAGGGCACCGAGATGCCCGCGCCGGTCAGCACGACCGCCGAGCGCGCGTCGCGCAGCAGCCCGGCCAGCCGCTCGGCGGCTACCTCCCCTTGAAGCTCGCCTGGCGCTTGCCCAGAAATGCCGCGATCCCCTCCTTCGCGTCCTCGGAGCCGAAAACGGCGCCGAACGCCTCCTTCTCGGCCTCGATCCCCTGATCCAGGTCGCCGGCGGCCGACACGCGCTTGATCTGCTCGACGGACAGGGGCGGCTGGGCGGCCAGCCTGCGCGCCCACGCCAGCGCCGTGTCCAGCAGCTCGTGGTCGGGCACCACCCGGTTGGCCAGCCCAACGCGGGCGGCCTCGTAGGCGTCGATCGGGTCACCCGTCAGGTTCATCTCCAGCGCCTTGGCCTCCCCCACCAGCCGCGGCAGCCGCTGGGTGCCGCCGAAGCCGGGGATGATGCCCAGGTCGACCTCGGGCTGGCCGAAGCTGGCGGACTCGGCGGCCAGGCGGATGTCGCAGGCCATGGCCAGCTCACAGCCGCCGCCGAAGGCCAGCGAGTTCACCGCCGCGATCGTGGCGGTCGACGAGCGCTCGAACGATCGGAACAGGCCGTGCGCGGCGTCCAGCAGCTGGCGCCCCTCCTTCTCCAGGCGACATCTTGGTGAACTCCTTGATGTCGGCGCCCGCCGAGAACGTGAAGATGTTCGAGCTGGCGAACACCACGGCCCGCAGCGTGCCGTCCACGCCGTCCCACAGCTCGGTCAGCTCGGCGATCAGGGCCGGCGACAGCGGGTTCGCCGGCGGCCGGTTCAGCCACACGATCCCGACGTCCGCGCGCGTCTCAAGCGCCACCGTTTCGAAGGACTGGCCGTCGTCGGGGCGCGGGTACGCGAAGAACCCCTGACCAGCCTTCTTGCCCAGCCGCCCCTGGGCCACCAGCCGGCGCAGCACCACCGGCGGCGCGAACGACCGGCCCCACTGGACGTGGGCGCGCTCGAGCGCCTCGAGCAAAGTGTCCAGCCCCTGCTCGTCGGCGCGCGCGAAGGGGCCTGGCAGGATGCCCGCGCCCATCATCATGCCCAGCTCGATGTCCTTGGCCGAGGCCTGGCCCTCCTCCAGGACCAGGCACGCCTCCACCAGCGTCTTCAGCGCCAGGCGCTCGGGTAGCTCGTCAATGCTCATAGAAGCCCTTCCCGGTCTTCACGCCCAGATGGCCGTCGGAGACCAGCTGGCGCATGGCCTCGGAGACGTAGAAGCGCTCGCCGTAGCTGTCGTGCAGGTGCTCGGCCACGTGCAGGACGGTGTCCAGGCCCAGCAGGTCAACCAGGTGGTAGGGCCCGACCGGCGCCACGCCCGAGTCCTTGACGGCGGCGTCGGCCTGCTCGTAGTCGATGCCCTCCTCGTCGACAATCCGCCACACCTCGGACGCTGGCGGAGTTCAGTATCCGGTTGACCACGAACCCCGGCGCCTCGCCGCAGCGGATGGCGCTCTTGCGGATCTGGGCCACGAAGTTGACGGCCGCCTGTGCCGTCTCGTCGGAGGTGTCGGCGCCCTCGACCACCTCGATCAGCCGCATCATCGACGCCGGGTAGAAGAAGTGGAAGCCCACCACCTTGTCGGGCCGCGTGGTGGCCTCGCCCATCTCGGTGATGGACAGCGACGACGTGTTCGAGGCCAGGATCGCGTGGCCGGGCGTGGCGGCATCCAGCTCGGCGAAGACCGCGCGCTTCACGTCCATGACCTCGGGCACCGCCTCGATCACGAAGTCCACGTCGCCGAAGCCGTCGTAGCTGGTCGTGCCCACGATCCGCTCCAGCAGCTCGGCCTGGCCGTCCTGGTCCAGCTTGCCGGCCGCCGTGACCTCGCGCGCCTTCTCGAGCCCGGCGTCCACGAAGCGCTGCTCGACGTCCTTGAGCAGCACCCGCACGCCTGCTGCGGCCAGCACCTGGGCGATCTCGCCGCCCATCGTGCCCGCCCCGACCACCGCGGCCTTGGCGACGCTCACGCGATCACTTCGTCAGCTGCTTTTGCTCGTCACCCGCGTCCAGGCTGGGCTCGGAGCGACTGGCGCGCAGCTCGTAGGCCGCGCGCGCCTTGTCGTCGACCTGCGAGAGCACCTTGTCGGCCTTCAGCACCCGCCCGATGGCCTCGCGCCCACCACGCGGCAGCACGGCCATCGCCCGCGTGATGTGGGCCACCGAGCGCGGCACGAACACGTCGAAGCGCGGCTGCTCGAGCACCCCGACGATCTCGTCGGCCACCTCCTCGGGGGTCACGTGCTTGACCCCGCGCGTCTCCTGCAACCCGGCGGCCAGCTCCGTCTTGACCACAACCGGCATGACCACGGAAACCTCGACCTCCGTGCCGCGTAGCTCGGCCAGCACGCCCTCGGATGCGCCGACCACGAAGTGCTTGGTGCCGCAGTAGGTCACGCCGCCGGGAAAGCCGCCCTTTCCGGCCGTCGAGGCGATGTTCACCAGGTGGCCCTGGCCCCGGGCCGTGAAGCGTGGCAACGCCAGGCGCATGCCGTTCAGGACGCCGTGCACGTTGATGTCCACCTGGCGCCGCGCGGTTGCCTCGGTCTCGGACAGGAACGGGCCCAGCTGCATGATCCCCGCGTTGTTGATCAGCACGTCGACCGGCCCGAGCTTGGCCTCCGCGTCGTCCAGGAAGCGCTCGAACGACTCACTGTCGGTCACGTCCAGGACGAAGCCCTCGGCGCCGTTGACCGACGCGGCGGCCTTCTGCGACTCGCTCAGCTCGAGGTCGCCGATGGCCACCTTCATGCCCTTGGCGGCGCAGGCGCGCGCCGTGGCCAGTCCGATCCCGCGTGCGGCGCCTGTGATGGCGACGACCTTCCCTCGCAGCTGTCTGGGCTCCTTCTTGGCCAAGGCTCTCTCCTGGGGTTAGCTCGTAGGACTGGCTGTCCGGCCAGGACGCTACCGGAGTGCGGCCTCTTCCTCGGCCTCGACCGCGAAGCGGCGCAGCGTGCGGCCCAGCGCGTCCCGCAGCGCCCGGCGGATGAACAGCAGATCGGTCACGGGGTTGAAGGGGTTGTCGGCGGTCAGCTCGTACTCCAGCGTCAGCACCACCGCGGCCCCGCCGTCGGCGTTCGGCGCGAACATGGCGGTCTGGGTGCCGTACAGCCGCTCCTCGTAGACCTTCGTGGCAAAACGGGTCGGCGCGTTCTCGGCCACCTTCTCGGTGACCCGCCCGCGCCCGCCGGCGCCGGAGTCCCAGATCAGCTTGGCGCCAGGCTCGGGCCACTCCGGGGCCACCTGCTCGATGCGCTGGAAGCCCTCCACGAACGCCGACCAGCGGCGCGGGTCGCGCCACAGCGCGGCCGCCGCGTCGGGCTGCAGCGCCACGTCGCCTGCCGCCTCGACGGTGCGCGACATCAGTCGTAGACCTCGCCGAGGATCCCGTCGACCGAGTGCTGCACGCTCTCCAGGAACGGGCGCACCTCCTCCAGCAGGCGCTTGTACTCGGCGCGGCCCTTGCGGGTCAGCGAGTAGAACCGGCGCGAGCGGCGCTCCGGGTGCTCCCACTGCCCCTCGATCATGCCGTCCTCCTCGAGCTTGCGCAGCAGCGGATACATGGTGTTGGGGTTCACCGACAGCACCCCTTCGGTCAGCTCGCCGATGCGCTCCATCAGCTGGTTGCCGTACGACGGGCCCTGCGCGATCAGGTGGAAGACCAGCAGTGGCAGCACCTGGCGCCGGCGCATCTCCGCGCTGAACGGGTCCTGGCCCTGGCGCGGGCGCGGCGCGCGGGTTCGCCCGCCCGCCTGGGCCACCGCCTCGCGTGCCGCGTCGCGGCTGCGCTCGGGCTTGGATCGCTCGGCCATGCCGGGCAATGTTGACGCATGGGCCCGCTACGAGGGCCGCGGGAACTGCGTGCCCACGAAGCGATCCCAGAGGCGGTCGCTGAGCAACCGCCGCTGGCCCATGATCAGCCGTGCGGACGGCGTGACCGGGTAGCGCGTCTTGGGCCGGCGGGCGGTCAAGGCCTTCTCGATCGCCTTCGCCACGGTCTCGGGCGGGCCACCCAGCTTGGCCGTCGGGCCCTCGTACGCGCTCCTGGTGCCCTCGGCTACGGCGCGGTTGAAGTCGGCGTACGGGCCCTCCGCCACGGTGCCCGCGTCGATCGCCGCGCTGGCGGCGGAGGCGAACTCGGTCGTGATCAGCCCTGGTTCGATCAGCACCACGTCCACGCCGAAGCCCTTGACCTCGAAACGCATGGCGTCGCTCAGGGCCTCGACCGCGTACTTGGTGGCGTGATAGATGCCGCCACCCGGAAAGGTCAGCTTGCCGCCCATCGAGCCCACGTTCACGATCCGCCCGCGACCCGCTTTGCGCATGCCCGGCAGCACCAGCTGGGCCATGCGGATGAGCCCGAACACGTTGGTCTCGAACTGGGCCCGGATATCGTCGAGCTTCACCGACTCGACGGCACCGGACTGGCTGTAGCCGGCGTTGTTCACCAGCGCCCCGACGGGACCGTCGGACTCCTCCACGGCGGACACGGCGGCCTGCATCGAACGCTCGTCGGTCACGTCGAGCGCCAGCGTGCGACAGCCCTTCGCCTCGAGATCGGCGATCGACTCCTCCCGCCGCGCCGTGGCGTACACCGTCTGCCCGGCTGCCGCCAGGCGCTCCGCGGTGGCGCGGCCGATGCCGGTCGAACAGCCGGTGATCAGGACCGGTCCCTTCACGGGGTCAGCACGACCTTTCCGACGTTGCGGCGTTCGCCGATGAAGCGGTGGGCCTCGCCGGCGCGGTCGAACGGGAACGACTCGGCCACGACCGGCGCCAGCGCGCCCTCGGCCAGCAGGCCCTCGATAGCGGCCATGAACGGCTCCAGCGAGCCCAGCTCGTCCCAGATGGTCAGCATGTTCAGGCCGATCACGGCCTTGGAGGCGGACATCTGCTTGATCAGGTTGAAGCGCGGCATGGTCAGCGCGGTCTTCCCAGCCGCCAGGAGGTTGCGCTTCTCGCCCGACACCACGCCCGCGGCGCCGAAGGCCACCAGCCGCCCGCCGGCGCGCAGCATGTCGTAGCTGCGGCGAAAGCTCTTGCCGCCGAGGGCGTCCATGACCACGTCCATGGGCGGCAGCCCCTTCTCCCAGCCAGGCTGCGTGTAGTCGACCGCGTGGTCCACCCCGAAGCCGCGGATGGCGTCGTGCTTGCCGGGCGACGCGCTGCCCCAGACCTCGGCGCCGCGGTGCTTGGCGATCTGGGTGGCCGCGATGCCCACGCCGCCGGCGGCTGCGTGCAGGAACACCCGCTCGCCCGGCTCCAGCGCCCCGAAGCGGCGCAGGCCCAGGTACGCCGTCAGGTAGTTCACCGGCACCGCGGCGCCCTGCTCGAACGACAGCGAGTCGGGCAGCGGCGCCACGTCGACTGCCTTGGCCACCGCCCGCTCGGAGTAGCCGCCGAAGCGGGTACCGGCCATCACGCGGTCGCCGACCGCGAAGCGGTCGACGCCCTGTCCCACCTCGGCGACGGTGCCGGCCACCTCGTAGCCAACCACCGCCGGGAGTTCGGGGGCATCCGGGTACAGGCCCACTCGCGCCATCAGGTCGGCGAAGTTCACGCCTGCGGCGCGCACGTCCACCAGTACCTGGCCCTGGCCCGGAGTGGGGTCCGGGCGCTCCTGCACCTGCAGAACCTCCGGTGGCCCCGCCTTGGTGATGACCACCGACCGCATCGTAAAAACCTAACGCACCACGAGGGGTCAGTCACCGTGCGGTGCGCACCGCACGGTGACTGACCCCCTGTGGTGCGGGTTAGGCGGCGGCCGGCGTCTCGGCGCGGCGCGGCATCAGCGTCTCGCGGGCGATGACCAGGCGCTGGATCTGGCTGGTGCCCTCGTAGAGCTGCATGATCTTGGCGTCGCGCATCAGCTTCTCGACCGGGTACTCCTTGATGAAGCCGTACCCGCCGTAGACCTGCACGGCGTCGGTGGTCACCTCCATCGCGGAGTCGGCGGCGAAGCGCTTGGCGTGCGAGGACTCCAGCGTGTTGCGCTTGCCCTGGTCCAGCAGCACAGCCGAGTTCCAGGTGGCGATGCGCGACAGGTGGACCTTGGTGGCCATGTCGGCGATCATGAACTGGATCGCCTGGTGCATCGCGATCGGCACGCCGAACTGCACGCGCTCCTTGGAGTACTCGGTGGCGAACTCGAAGGCCGCGCGCGAGATGCCGGTGGCCATGGCCGCCACGCCCGGGCGGGTGCGGTCCAGCGTCATCATCGCGAGCTTGAAGCCCTTGTTCTCCTCGCCGAGCATGTTCTCGGCGGGGATCTCGACGTCGCTGAAGGAGATCGTGGCGGTGTTGGAGGCCCGCTGTCCGAGCTTGTCCTCCTTCTTGTCCACGCTCACGCCCGGCAGGTCGCGATCGACGATGAACGCGGAGATGCCGCGGTGGCCCGCCTCCTTGTCCGTCTTCGCGTAGACGGTGTAGAAGCTGGCGTACGAGCCGTTGGTGATGAAGCACTTGGAGCCGTTGATGACGTACTTGTCACCCTTCTTCACGGCCGTGGTCTTCATGCCCGAGACGTCGGAGCCGGCGTCCGGCTCGGTCAGGCAGAACGAGGCGTAGAGCGGGGCCTCGGTGAGCATGCCGAAGTACTTCTTCTGCAGCTCCTCGGAGCCGCCGAGGGCCAGCGGGGCGGTGGCCAGGCCGTTGGCGCCCAGCGAGGTGCCGATGCCCGAGCAGCCCCAGGAAATCTCCTCCTCGATGATGGCGCCCGTCAGGTAGTCCAGGCCCGGGCCGCCGTACTCGGCGGGGGCGTGGTTGTTCATCAGGCCCAGCTCCCAGGCCTTCTCGAAGATCTCGGCGGGCCAGGTGCCCTCCTTGTCGTACTCCCACGCCTTCGGGCGGATCTCGTTCTCCGCGAAGTCGTGGGCCATCGCCTGGATGTCCTTCTGCTCATCGGTAAGCGTGAAATCGACCACTGGTCGTCTCCTTGTGGGAAGTCGTTCGGCGGCGGCGAGAATCAGCGCTGGAGCCAGGTCGCGCGGCGCCCGATTGATTCGTCAGTCAACGCTGTACGGACAAGGGTAGCCCATGGGCTCACGGGGTGCCAGCAGCGGCCCGAGCCAGCCGCTCAGCGCCGGGGCGGCGCCCTAGAACACGACCCGGAACGCCATGTAGATCCCGCCGGCGATGGCCAGGACGGAAAACAGCGCCAGGCCGACCTGCTCGGGGTAGAGCAGCGGCCGGCTCGGGGCCATGGTCCGCCGTCGCAGTCGGTCGAACATCAGGACGTACCCTATGGGCGTGGAGTTCGGGACGGTGTTGATCGTGATCGTGCTGGTCGGCGTGGTCGTGGCCTGCCTCAGCTACATCGGCAGCGGGGCCATCTACCGCGGCCTGGGCCGCACGGGCCTGTCCCTGGACGAGCCCGAGCTGCGGCCCGAGCCGATGGCCGGCAGTCCCGCCGCAATTGCCGAGGCGCAGGAGGAGATCCGCCAGATGCTCGAGGCCAAGTCGGCCCGCTCGGAGGCCCGCGGGGACGGCCCGATCGACGTGGAGGCCGAGATGACGGCCCTCAGCGCCGCCCCAGCGCCGGCCGATCCCGCGCTGCGCGAGGAGGTCCGCCAGCTGGTCGTGGCCCGCAACGAGCGCCGGATGCGCCGCGGCGAGGAGCCCATGGACGTGGAGGCCGAGATCGATCGCGAGCTCCAGCGGCTGATATAGGTAGTCCGGATGGCCGACGACCGACGCTTCGAGATCGACGAGCTGCTGGTGCGGCCCGGGACGTACTTCAACCCTCAGACCGAGGTTCTGGTCACGGTTGACGACTCGGCGTCCCTGGAGTCCGAGATCTTCAACATGGAGCAGTTCGAGGGCGCCGACTGGGTGCTGATCTCCGACGAGCTCCCGGTCGACGAGGCCAAGCGCGACGAGTTGCTGGAGGACTTCCAGACCAACTTCCACGGCGACGCGGCCGTGCGTGCCACCACCGTCGAGGACCCCGCCGGCGAAGCCGACGATCCGGACGTGGACGACGACCCGCCGCCCGCGGTCGTTCCGGTCGGCGAAGACGACGAGTAACCGCTCGGCGAAGTAGGCTCGCGCGCAGTGCGCCCCATCTACGGCCTGGGCATCTTCATCCCGGTCGCGGTCGCCCTGGAGCTGGCGCACGCCGCCCCGACGCTGATCTTCCTGGCCGCGGCGCTTGGCGTGATCCCCACGGCCGCGCTGATGGGCGAGTCCACCGAGCACCTGGCGGCCAAGACCGGCCCCGGCCTCGGCGGCCTGCTGAACGTGACGTTCGGAAACGCGCCCGAGCTGATCATCGCCTTCTTCGCCCTGAACGAGGGGCTGCAGGAGGTTGTCAAGGCCTCGATCGTCGGCTCGATCATCGGCAACGTGCTGCTGGTGCTGGGCGCGGCGATGCTGGTCGGCGGCCTCAAGCGCAAGAAGCAGACCTTCAACCGCACGGCGGCCACGGCCCAGTCGGGCATGCTGCTACTGGCGCTGACGGCGCTGATCCTGCCGGCCGTCTTCCAGCTGGTGCACGGCGGCGGCCTGCCGGGAGTCAGCGAGGAGCGCGTGGACTTCGGCACCGACCTCGAGCACCTGTCGCTGGGCGTGGCCGTGATCCTGATGATCAGCTACGTGGCAGGGCTCGTGTTCTCGCAGAAGACCCACAAGGCCCTCTTCAACCCTTACGGCGAGGACGAGCACGGCGAAGACGAGGCCGGCTGGTCGATCAAGCGCTCGCTGATCTCGCTGGGCGTGGCCGCCGTGCTGGTCGGCGTGATGAGCGAGGTGCTGGTGGGGTCGATCTCCGAGGCCTCGAAGGACATCGGCCTGTCGCGAGTTCTTCGTCGGCGTGTTCGTGGTGGCCATCGTGGGCAACGCGGCCGAGCACTGGGTGGCCGTGCTGGTGGCGGCCAAGGACAAGATGGATCTGGCCGTGGGCATCGCCATCGGCTCCAGCGCCCAGATCGCGCTGTTCGTGGCCCCGGTCCTGGTGCTGCTCTCGTTCGTGGTCGGCCCCAACCCGCTGGCGCTGGTGTTCAACGGCTACGAGCTGGCCGGGCTCGTGTTCGCCGTGCTGATCGCCAACTTCGTGACCCAGGACGGCGAGTCCAACTGGTTCGAGGGCGCACAGCTGCTGGCGCTCTACGCCGTGCTCGGCCTCGTGTTCTTCTACGCGTAGGTGTTCTTCCGGGGCCGGGGTCGAGCAGGGCGCGGCCGGTCACCGGCGCGATGCCTGTGACGTTTTGCGTCTTTCCGTAACCGCTCCGGAACGCGCGGGGGATGTCTCTCGGATAGCCAGAGGAATCGACCGCGCGCCGGACGTGGCCTGGGCCGGCTAGCTCGCCTCGAACCCCTTCGGCCGGCGGCGCAGCTCCTGCCTCTGAACCACACGGTCGATCAGGCCGTACTCGATGGCCTCGTCGGGACTGAAGAAGCGGTCGCGGTCCATGTCGTTGCGCAGCTGCTCCACGCTCTGGCGGGTGTGCGACGCGTACAGCTCCTCGAGCCGGCGCCGGGTCTCGAGCATCTCCTTGGCGTGGATCTCGATGTCGGCCGACTGGCCCTGGAATCCCCCGAGGGGCTGGTGGATGAGCAGGCGTGCGTTAGGCAGCGCAAGCCGCTTGCCTTCGGCCCCGCCCATCACGACCAGCGACCCCGCCGACATGGCCACCCCGAAGCAGATGGTCTGCACGTCACACGGGACGTACTGCATCGTGTCGTAGATGGCCAGGGCTGCCGTGACCGAGCCGCCGTATGAGTTCACGTAGATGGAGATGTCCTTATCGGGATCCTCGGCCGCCAGGTGCAGCATCTGGGCGACTACCACGTTGGCCAGGTCGTCGTCGAACTGCTGGCCGATGAAGACGATCCGCTCGTTCAGCAGCCGCGAGTAGATGTCGAACGAGCGCTCACCGCGCGAGGTCTGCTCAACCACCATGGGGACCAGTCCGGGCATGTGTTCCGTCTCCTTGCTATCGTGCAACCGGTCAGTTGCTCATCACAGTAGCGCAACCTTGGAGTTGCACATGCGACAGGAAGTGGAACGCGAGATCGAGTTGGACGCGGAGCCCGCCGACGTGTGGCGAGAGCTGACCGAATCGGACTGGCTGGGCGACGACCCGGTGATCGAGCTCGAGCCCGGCGGCGACCTGGCGTTCACCGACCGCGAGGAGGGCCGGCGAACCGGCTGGGTCGAGGAGGTCGAGCCCGAGCGGCGGCTGACCGTTTGGTGGAGCGGCGACGGCGACGGGGAGTCCTCCCGCGTGGAGTTCGAGATCGTGGAGCGCGGCCACGGCAGCGCATTGCGGGTGACCGAGACGCGGCCCCTGGCCGGTCTCACCGTCCCCACCGCGATGGCGCTGGCGTGAGCCTCTCGGTCGACGACCGCGAGCAGGTCTTCGACGCCCTGTCCGACCCCACGCGGCGACGGATGCTCAGCGTGCTGGGCGAGCGCGAGAGCGCCACAGCCACCGAACTGGCGGCCGAGTTGCCCGTGACCCGGCAGGCGGTGGCCAAGCATCTGTCCGCGCTGGCGGCCGTGGGGCTGGTAGAGCCCGCCCGCGAGGGCCGCGAGGTGCGCTACCGGCTGACGCCCGAGCCACTCTCCGGAGCCATGGCCTGGATGGCCACGGTCGGCGGGCGCTGGGACACCAGGCTGGCCGACCTCAGGAAGCGCTTGGAGGAGTAGCCGGCTCGGACTCCGGCTCCTCGGAGGGCTGCAGGTTCTCCTTGCGCTCCTCGCGCTTGGCCTCCGCGTCCGGGTCGCGCGAGTCGGCGATCAGGGAGGCCGTGATGCCGACGGAGAACAGCAGGAAGATCACCACCAGGCTCAGCACCGGGCCGACCTTGTACAGGTCCTCGGCCAGCAGCTTGACCCCCACCACTCCCAGCACCACGGCGATGGTCTGGTCGAGGTAGCGAAAGCGCGCGATCAGCCCCTCGACCAGCACGAACAGGGCGCGCATGCCCAGCAGCGCGAACACGTTGCCCATCCAGATCAGGAACCCGTCACGGGTTATCGCGAACGCCGCCGGGATCGAGTCGATGGCGAACGCGATGTCGGCGAACACGATGGCCACCAGGCAGAGGAACAGGGGCGTCGCGTGGCGCGCGCCCTTGAGCTTCACGAACCAATGGCCCTCGTGGAACTCGGAGCTGACCGGGAAGACCCTGCGCACCAGGCGGACCATCAGGTTCTTGTCGGGCTCCACGTTCTCCCCGACGCCGCTGAAGATCCTGTAGGCCAGCACCAGCAGCGCCAGCCCCAGCACGTAGATGATGAAGTGGAACTGCTCGATCAGCGTGATCCCGGCCAGGATGAACACGCCGCGCAGCGCCAGCGCCGCCACGATGCCCCAGAACAGCAGCCGCGCCCTGCGGATCTCGGGCACGCCGAAGTACGTGAACAAGAGGATGAACACGAACAGGTTGTCCAGCGAGAGCGAGCGCTCGATCAGGTAGACCGTCGTGTACAGGACGGCGTGCTCGCCATCCTCCAGAGCCCACACGACCAGCGCCGCCAACAGGCTGAGCACTAGCCAGCCGATCGACCACCAGACGGCTTCCTTGAAGTCCGGCTCACGCCCGCGCGCGAAGAAATGCAGGTCCAGCCAGAGGAAGACCAGCAGCGCCGCCACCAGGCCCGCGTACGGGGCTATCGCCATCAGGTCCACGGCCGTCTGACGCTACCGGGCGGGCGGCACGGGCAGCCGCCCGGCGCTCACTTGAGCTCGGACCGGCAACGCTCGCGCGCCGCGCCGTCACTCGGGCTGGTGCGATCCAGGCAGGCGATGTAGCGCCGGATGGCGTCAGGATCGTTGGCCGAGCCGGCGCCCGGCACGCTCGGCGTGGCGGGGGTACCCGGCGTCGTCGTGGTGCCCGCGCCGCCGCCGAGCTGGCCCAGCGCCGCGGCGCCGCCCAGCTGGCGCGCCAGGTCGGAGATCGGCCGCGACTTGGCCGGCCTGTCCACCTTCTGGTTGCCGTTCACGTCGCCCAGCTCGAGCGTGAAGCGCAGCGACCCGCCGCTGATGCCCTTGGTCTTGGTCCGCTCGGCGTCGGGGACGGAGAGTTCGATGTTGCCCGACATCCGCCGGATCGTCTGGTCGTCCTTGGACACGTAGATGTCGAAGCTGGGGTCCTTGACCGTTTTGGTCGCGTCGGCCAGCTGCTTCTTCGTCAGCGGCTTGGGCGCCGTCGCGCCGCCCACGGCGCCCGCGCTCTTGCGGGCCAGGTCGTTCAGGTCGGCCAGGAGCTTCTTCACGTCCACGCGCGCCGAGACGTGCGTGGTGTCGGCGCCCGCCACCTTCTTGTCGCCTTCGGTCTTGGCGTCGGTGACCCAGTTGCCGGGATTGATGCCCAGAACGTTCTTCTTTCCCTTGGGGCGCTTGGCCAGGTCGCGGTTGGCGGCGTCCACGTTGGCCTTCGGCTGCTCGTAGAACTCGCCGCCGAACTTCACGTACGCGCGGTCGCCGGTGGACACCAGGCCCGTCTCCAGCGACTGGCCCTGGCCGCGCGCGCCCAGCTTCACGTCCATGTCCAGCTGGGGCAGGCGGTCCTTGCTGGCGATGTAGGGGCCCGATGCCGACAGCTGGATCGGCGTGTCCACGCCCTGTAGGCCCTGCAGCTTCAGCTCGGCCTCCAGCTTCACGTCGGCGCTCTTGATCGAGTTGCTGAACGCCTTGTCCATCAGCGCTGTGGCGTCGTCGCTGTTGCCCCCCTCGTCACCGCCTCCGCAGCCGCCCACGGCTACTCCGGCGGGCAGCACCGCCACCGCCAGCAGGAGGGCGGCGGCGCGGCGGCGAAGCAGGTTTTTAGTGGGCCGGGTTGACATCGTGCGAGCCGGGCGCAGAGTAGCGAGAGCAAGCCTGCAGCACGCAACTTCCGCACGTTGCGCGAGTTGGAGCCTGAAGATGCGCCTGCTTCAGAGCTCATTGGCGGCCCTCGCGGCGGCCGCCGCACTGCTGTGCGTAGCCGTTCCCGCCGCCGAGGCGGGCACGGTCATGCGCGTGGACGGCTCCAAGGTCACCCGCGTGGACGATCCGGCGGTGGCCGCGCGTGACAGCAGCGATCTGGGCCGTATGCCGGCGGGGCGCCGCGCACCGCTCGCCACGTCCGCGCAAAGCAAGAAGAAGAAGCGCAAGCGCAAGGGCCCGACCAAGGGCGAGAAGGCCGTCGACAAGGCGCTCAAGGCAGCTCGCAAGCACCGCAACATCTCGAGCCGAACCGAGCGTTCGTACCGTAGGACCTATCGGGTCGCGCGTTCGCGCCGCGACCGCCTCAAGGGCCAGCGCAAGCGGGAGCTGGATTACGTGGTAAGCACGCTCGAGGCGATCGCGCTGCGCCGCCAGCTGACCTCGTCGCGCATGCGGCCGCTGTTCCTGATCGTCAAGCGCAACGCCCAGTTCTGGCTGCGCAGCCCGTACCCGGCCAACCGCGGCTACGTGCAGTTCCGCGGCAGCCAGATGCTGTTCGAGTACTACCGGGGCAAGGGACTGCAGCTCCAGCCGCTGGCCAACTTCAAGAAGGCGAACAACCTGCACGGCGCGTGCGTCAAGCCCAGCGAGACGCCCTGCGACCGCGCCGGCCTGGACCGGCTGCTGAACGAGATGGTGGCCACCCGCGTGCGCCGCGGCAGGTTCACCGCCTGGGAGTACTACTTCGACTTCGGCGGCCGCCCGCCGTGGATCAGCGGGATGGCCACGGCCACCGGCATCCAGGCCTTCGGGCGAGCGGGCCAGCTGCTGAACACCACGAAGTGGCGCAAGTACGTGCGGGCGTCCTTCAGGGCGTTCACGACCCGTGCGCCGACCGGTGTACTCACCCGCGGCCCGAAGGGCGGCAACCACTACCTGCAGTACTCGTTCGCGCCGCGGCTGTACATCATCAACGCGCTGCTGCAGTCGGTGATCGGGCTCTACGACTACGCCGAGATCACCGGCGATCGCACCGCCGCCCGGCTCTGGCGAGCGGCCGAGCCCGAGGCCCGCCGCGAGCTGCCGGCAAACGACACCGGCGACTGGTCCACCTACTCCTATCGCGGCCGCGAGTCCACGCGCGAGTACTACGACCTGCTGCTGGAGGTCTCGGCCGGCATGTGCCACCGCCTGAAGATCGACCAGTACTGCACGACTACACGCAACTTCCGCAACTACCTGCGCAGGCCGGCCACGCTGTCGTTGCTCGGGCCGGCCACGGTGACCAAGGGCCAGAAGACCCGGGTTAGCTTCAGCGTCGACAAGCTCTCGGCCGTCCAGATCGTGATCACCCACGAGAACGGCAGGACCTCGCTGAACAAGACGGCCACGTTCCGGCGCGGGACGCGCTCGTTCACGTGGAAGCCTGGCGGCACCGGCGTGTACAGCGTGAGCCTGGCGGCCAAGGAGCTGCGCACCGGCAGCGGTCTGCGCACGCGGGTCTCGGGCCAGATCGACTCGCAGTAGCCCGAGCGCGACAGGCGCGCCCTGGGCGCGGCAGCTGACGCTCGGCCCCGTACCATCCTCCGATGGCGCCTCGCACCATCCTCTACACGGGCAAGGGCGGCGTGGGCAAGACCAGCGTGGCCGCCGCCACCGCGCGGCGCTGCGCAGCCGCAGGGCTGCGCACGGTGGTGCTGTCCACCGACCCGGCCCACAGCCTGTCGGACTCGCTGGAGGCGCCGCTGGGCAGCGAACCGACCGAGGTGGACCGCAACCTGTTCGGCCAGGAGCTGAAGGCCCAGGAGGAGATGGAGCGCCACTGGGGGGCGGTGGCCGAGTGGCTGGGGCGGTTGCTCGGCGATCAGGGCGTGGATCGGATCTCCGCGGAGGAGTTGACAGTGCCGCCCGGCATGGACGAGCTGTTCAGCCTGCTGCAGATCAAGCAGCACCACGACGCGGACGAATTCGACGTCGTGATCGTGGATTGTGCCCCCACCGGCGAGACGCTGCGGCTGCTGTCGTTTCCAGACGTGTGCCGCTGGTGGCTGGAGAAGGTGTTCCCGTGGCAGGGCAAGCTGATGGCCGCCGCGCGGCCGCTGGCGCGCGGCGTACCGCTGCCGGGCCCGGCGGTCTTCGACGACGTCGAGCGTCTGGTGCGCAACCTGGTGGACATGAACGCGATCCTGCGCGACGGGGCACGGACCAGCGTGCGCCTGGTCATGAACCCCGATCGGATGGTGGTGCGCGAGTCGATGCGCACGTTCACCTACCTGAACCTGTACGGCTACCTGACCGACGCCGTCGTGGTGAACCGCGTGCTGCCCGAAGCGGCCGCCGAGGGCTACTTCGCCGCCTGGCGCGACGCGCAGCAGGAGCACATGGAGCTGGTGCGCTCGGCGTTCGCGCCCGTCCCGGTGCTGACGGCCCCGTGGCTGCCGACCGAGGTGTCGGGGCCCGCGCTGCTGGACGAGCTGGGCGCGGCGGTGTTCGACGGCGCCGACGCCGCTGCGGTGCTGCACGGCGAGCTGGCCCAGGAGCTGACCGCCCGCAACGGCCACGCCCGCCTGCGCCTTCCGCTGCCGCTGGCCGAGCGCGGGGACATCGAGCTGAAGAAGATCGGCCTCGAGGTCGTGGTGCGGGTGGCCGGCCAGAAGCGCACTATCATCCTGCCCCCTTCGCTGGCGGAGTACGAGACCAGCGGAGCGCGCTTCGCCGACGGCGCGCTGGAAGTGGACTTCGAGAGGGCAGCCGATGGACCACGGGCACACGACACCGACTGACGACAACTCCGAGGCGGACTGGGGCCGGCGCCGGCGCGGCAGCGCGCCGCCGCCGCGGGCGTCGTGGGAGCAGGCGCGCGAGGAGTTCGAGCGTGCCAGCCAGGCCTGGGAGCAGCACAAGAGCGGGGAGCAGCACGAGCGCGGCGCCGCCGGCGGCTGGGACCCACCGGGAGCCGGGCCGCGTGCCACGCCGGGTGCCGGGCCGGACCTGTCCGGGCTGCTGGTGCTGCTGGACACGCTGCGCCATGCCGCGCCCGCCGAGCTTCAGGAGCGCACTTCGTCGCTCATCCGCGAGGTGCTGCTGACCCTGCGTGCGCTGATCGACTGGTACCTGGAGCACATGGACCAGCCGCAGCAGAAGCCCGAGGTCGAGGACATCCCCATCGAATAAACGTCCAGTTCCGGCAGATTTCCCTCACTAGAGCGAAATCGGCCAAGCGTCCAGGGCCGCACGGGCGGCCTCACCGCGCCCCCGGCCGGGGTCGAGCCAGGGTCGTGTGTCCGCCCCGATCACGTTCCTTCGCCGCACCCTGCTGCTGGGCGCCGCGCTTGCCGCGCTGGCCCCCGCCGCCGCCAGCGCCGGTTCGCCGGCGGATGACGTCCTGGTGGGCGTCACGCGCGGCGCACACGACGTGAACGGCGAGCGCGTGGCTCCGCGCGTGAAGCTGGTCGACCGCGCCGAGGCCGCGCGCGTCGAGGATCAGGCGGGAGTTCGCTTCGTGGAGCCCAACGGAACCTTCAAGGTGGCGGCCAGCGCCTCGACCGTGCCCAGCGACCGGCTGTTCTCGCGCCAGTGGGCTCTGGCCAGCGCAGACGGTATCGGCGCGCCCGGCGCATGGTGGACCAGCCACGGCGCGGGCGCGGTCATAGCCGTGGTGGACACGGGGATCGACCTCGCCCATCCCGACCTGGCCCCCAACCTCTGGGTCAACCAGGCCGAGGTGGCCGGCAACGGCCTGGACGACGACGGCGACGGCTACGTGGACGACGTGAACGGCGCCAACGTTCTGAGCGGCAACGGCGCCGTACAGGACGGCTACGGCCACGGCACGGCCATGAGCGGCGCGGCCGCGGCCGCGGCCAACACCGTTGGTGTGACCGGCGTCGCGCCCGGCGCGAAGATCATGCCGGTCAAGGTGCTTGGCGACGACGGCGCCGGCAACACCAGCTCGGTGATCGAGGGCGTGCGCTACGCCGTCGCCCACGGCGCCGACGTGATCAACCTGAGCCTCAACGGCCCCGAGCGCAGCCTCGCGCTGGAGGAGACGCTGTCGGCCGCGAAGGCCGCCGGGACCGTGGTCGTCGCCTCCGCCGGCAACGACGGCGCGAACCGCGACGCGACACCCTCCTACCCGGCCTCCGTCCCCGGCGGCCAGGTGCTGCCGGTGGCCGCGCTGTCCCAGGACGGCGGGCTGGCCTCGTTCTCCGCCCACGGCAGGTCGGTCCTGCTGGCCGCCCCGGGCGAGAACGTCCTGTCCACCGCCCGTGGCGGCTCGTACGCCGACAGCTCGGGCACCTCGGTGGCCACCGCGCAGGTCAGCGGCGCCGCCGCGCTGCTTGCGGCGGCCCGGCCCGCCGCGACGCCGGACCAGATTCGCGACGCCCTGGTTGGCGGCGCCCGCCGCATGAAGCTCGACGCCGGGATGGTGGCGGGCGGCTCCCTGGACGCATCGCGGGCCATGGGCCGCCTGATCCCCGGCGCGGGCCCACGCGTGCGGCTGGCCTCACGCCGGCTGATCCGCTCACGCACCGGCCGGGTGGCCGTGCGCTGGCGCGCCCGTGGCGCCGTCGCGGCGGTGGCGCGCTACGAGGTCAAGGTCGGGCGGCGCTCGTTCGCGGTGCGCACGTCCAACACGGCCAAGATGTCCTCGCAGCGGCGGACCCTGCGCCTGCGCACCGGCCGCTACCGCTTCCGGGTCTCGGCCTACGATGCGTCCGGCCGGCGTCTGGCCACCCGCGCGGGCAAGGTCAAGGTGGCCCGCAAGAAGAAGCACCACAAGCGCTCGCGGCGCCCCGCCCGCAGACGCTGAGCCCTTGCGTACCCTTCGGGCGTGGCCGACTCGGCACAGACGTGGGTGCTCACGGGCTCCCTGGAGAACTTCCGCGCCACGCGCGCCCGCGGCTTCGAGCTGATCGGCGCCAAGGAGCGGCGCAGGGGCATGGCCGAGCAGATCGAGCCCGGCGACCGGATCGTGTTCTACGTGACGGTGCTGAAGGCGTTCGGCGCGATCGTCCGGGTGACCTCGGAGATGTTCGAGGACCGGACCAAGGTCTGGCCGGGCAAGCCCGGCAAGGCCGACGCCTACCCCTGGCGCTTTGCGACCGAGCCGATCCTGGTGCTGGACGAGGAGGCGTTCGTGCCGGCCGCCGAGCTGGTGGGCCGGCTCGAGCACGCCGCCAAGTGGCCGGCCGAGCACTGGACGCTGGCCTTTCAGGGCCAGCTACGGACCGTTTCCGTGGCTGACGCCGCGCTGCTCGAGCAGCGGATCGCTCAGGCCGCCAGCGAGCCCAGCACCGTCTGACGTGGCCGGGCTCGTCCGACTCTGGCGCCGGCTGGGCATCGAGCAGAAGGTGGCCGCCGTGGCCGCCGTGCTGCTGATCGTGAGCACCTTCGGGCCGTTCTCGCTGGTGGAGGCGGCGGTGATCCTGACCGCAGGGGGCGTGCTGGCCCTGCTGCGCGCGCGTGCCGAGGGGCGCCGGTTCCACCTGCCCTTCGGCGACGGCAGCGTGATCCTGGCGGCGGCCGGCTGGGCCGCGCTGCTGATCGTGACCCGCCTGTTCGACCGCCCCTTCGGCCAGAACGTGCTGGCCCTGGCCTGCGCGGCGCTGCTGGCTGCCGCCGGGCTGCGCGAGCGCGCCGTCCGCCCACACGACGACGTCAGGCCCGGGCCGCAGCCGGAACCGGCCGGGTCCCCGCCGGCGGAGGAGCCGGAGACCGTCCCGCTGGCGCGCGACGAGGACGCCACCGCGGCTCTGCCGCGGACTACGGCGCGCGCCCCGCGGGGGCCGCGCCCGCAGGAACCGCCACGCCCCCGCTGACGCGCGCCGTCTCGCGCGGGGTGCCCGCCAGCTGGCCGCCGGGGCAGCCTTCGGCCTGGACCTCGCGCTCGGGGTTGCGGATGCCGATCAGCGCGGCCACGCCGCCGAGGGCCACGAGGGCGGCCGAGATGGCCATGGCCAGGTGGAACGCGCCGACCGACGTGTCCGCCTCGGCGCCGTAGCGGCCCGCCACCACCGCCCCGACGACCGCGATCCCCAGCAGCCCGGCGGTTCGCGCGATCGCGTTGTTGATGCCGCTGGCCGTGCCCGCGTTGCCCTCGTCGGCCGCCGCCAGCACGGTCGCGGTGAGCGGCGCCACGGTCATCGCCAGGCCCAGCGAGAACACCAGCAGCGGCGGCAGCAGGCCGGTGAAGTAGCGCACGTCGGCGCCAACGGTGGTCATCAGCGCCAATCCGGCGGCCGAGACCAGCGGGCCCACACCCATGAACAGGCGCGGCCCGTAGCGATCGGCCAGGGCACCGAAGCGCGAGGACAGGGCGAACATGGTCAGCGTGACCGGCAGCGACGCGGTCCCGGCCGCCACCGCGCTGTAGCCGGCCCCCTGCTGGAGGAAGATCACCAGGAAGAAGAACAGCAGCGACAGCCCGGCGTACATCGACAGCGTCTGCAGGTTGCCGATGGCGAAGTTGTGGATGCGGAACAGGTCCAGCTTCAGCATCGGGTGGTCGCTCCGGCGCTCATGAAGCACGAACGCGGTCAGGAGCACGAGCGAGGCCAGCAGCGGCCCGGCCACCGACGGGTCGGCAAGCCCCGCCTCGGGCGCGCGCACGAGGCCGAAGGTCAACGCTGCCAGGCCGGCGGCGCACTGCAGCCCGCCGGTCACGTCGATGCGCGCGTCGTCACCGCCGCCGCGGCCCTCGGGCACGACCCGCGCCACCAATGCCAGCGTGACCAGCACGAGCGGTACGTTCAGCGCGAAGATCCAGCGCCACGAGGCGGAGTCCACCAGTTGTCCGCCGATCAGCGGGCCGATGACCACGCCGATGGCTCCCCACGCCGTCCACGAGCCCACGGCCTTCCCCCGCTCCTCGCGCGGGAAGACCGTGACGATCACCGCCAGCGCCGCGGGCGACACCAGCGCGCCGCTGACGCCCTGGAGGGCGCGCGCCAGCACCAGCACCTCGATCGTCGGAGCGATCGCGCACAGCAGCGAGGTCACGCCGAAGCCGATCACCCCGGCCGAGAACACCCGCCGCTCGCCCACGACGTCGCCCAGCGAGCCACCCACCAGGATCAGAGACGCGAGCGTGATCAGGTAGGCGTTGGCGGTCCACTGCTGTCCGGCGAAGCCGCCGCCGAGGTCGGCGCGTATGGCCGGCAGGGCCACGTTGACCACCGTCGAATCGACCGCCACCACGGTCGAGCCCAGGATGCACGCCACCAGCACGAGCTGCTTTCGATGATCGCTGAGCTGAGCGGGCATCTGCCCTCAGTATCCCGGCCCGCTCAAGCTTCGCCGGGTTGTCGCCGATATGCAGGCTTAGAGCGGCACTCGGACGGGCTTCGCCCGCACCCGGCGGTCTCTCTCAACCTCCCTCCTGTCAGACAAACGGCCGGTCCCGTTATCGGGGCCGGCCGTTTTCGTTGTGGCGGACATATCCTCAGGCCATGGCGGCCGAGGTTTCCATCCGCGAAGTCGGGCCCCGTGACGGGTTCCAGAACGAGCCCGAGGTCATCCCCACCGCGGCCAAGATCGCCCTGATCGACCAGCTCGCGCGCAGCGGCCTGCGCCGGCTGGAGGTCACCAGCTTCGTCCGTCCCGACGTGATCCCCCAGCTGGCCGACGCCGCCGAGGTGCTGCGCGGCATCGACGTGCCCGAGTCCGTAGAGCTGTCCGTGCTCATACCCAACGAGCGCGGGCTGGACAACGCGCTGGGCCTTCGTGAGCGCTTCCAGCAGGCCAACCTCTTCATGTCCGCCACCGAGTCACACAACCGGGCCAACGTGAACCGGTCGGTCCAGGAGTCGCTGGGTGGACTGGAACGTGTGATCGAGCGCTCGCGGGCCGAGGATCTGCGCGTGGCCGCGGTGATCTCGGTGGCCTTCGGCTGCCCGTACGAGGGACCGGTCGAGCCCGGGACCGTGTTCGCCATCGCCGAGCGCCTGGCGGCCGCCGGCGTGGACGAGATCGGCTTCGGGGACACCACCGGCATGGCCAACCCGGCGCAGGTGCGCGATTTCTTCGCCCTGGCCTTCGAGCGCCTGCCGGGCGTGGAGCTGACCGCCCACTTCCACAACACGCGCGGACAGGGGCTGGCGAACGCGCTCGCGGCGCTGGAGGCCGGCGTGCGCTCGTTCGAGTCGTCCTTCGGCGAGCTCGGCGGCTGCCCCGTGCCCGCCGGCGCCACCGGCAACGTGGCCAGCGAGGACCTGGTCTCGATGCTGCACGAGATGGGTCACGACACCGGCATCGACCTGGAGGCGCTGCTGGCCTGCGCCCGCGCGGTCCAGGAGCAGCTGGGGCGCCCGCTGGGCAGCCACCTGCTGACCGCAGGCCCTGTGGACTGGGCCGGCGGCGGCGCCTAGAACATCGGCGTTTCGGTGTAGCGACCCCAGACCTGCTGGAGCGACTCCACGATCTCACCCTCCGTGCAGTGCGCACGCGCGCACTCCAGCAGCGCGGGCATCAGGTTCACGTCCTCACGGGCGGCCTGGTCGCGCAGCTCGGACAGGGCCGCCTGCACGGGCCCGCCGTCGCGGTCGCCGCGCACGGCGGCCAAGCGCTTGGTCTGCTTGCCCTCGGACGCCGGGTCGATGTGCAGCAGCTCGGTGTCGTCGTGCTCGTTGCCCTCGGTGAACTCGGTCACGCCGACCATCGAGCGCCTGCCGGCGTCCAGCTCGGTCTGGAAGCGGAAGGCGGCGTCGGCGATCTCGCGCTGGGGGTAGCCGGTCTTGACCGCCTCGACCATGCCCCCCAGCTCGTCGATCTTGGCGAAGTAGCCGTAGGCCTGGCGCTCCATCTCGTCGGTCAGCTCCTCGACGAAGTAGGAGCCGCCGAGGGGATCGATCGTGTTGGTCACGCCGGTCTCGCGGGCGATGATCTGCTGCGTTCGGAGCGCGATCCGGACCGCGTTCTCGGTGGGCAGCGCCAGCGCCTCGTCGAACGAGTTGGTGTGCAGCGACTGCGTGCCACCCAGGACGCCGGCCAGCGCCTCGATGGCGGTGCGCACGATGTTGTTCAGCGGCTGCTGGGCGGTCAGCGAAACGCCCGCGGTCTGGCTGTGGAAGCGCATCAGCCACGACTTGGGGTTCTTGGCCCCGAACGTCTCGCGCAGCTCGCGCGCCCAGATCCGGCGGGCGGCGCGGTACTTGGCGATCTCCTCGAAGAAGTCGATGTGCGCGTTGAAGAAGAACGACAGCCGCGGCGCGAAGTCGTCCACGTCCAGGCCGCGCGCGACGGCCTGCTCCACGTAGGTCAGCCCGTCCTTGAGCGTGAACGCCAGCTCCTGCGCGGCGGTCGAGCCGGCCTCGCGGATGTGGTAGCCCGAGATCGAGATCGGATGCCAGCGCGGCATGTCGGTCGAGCAGTACTCGATCATGTCGCCGACCAGCCGCATGGCCGGGTCGACGGGGAAGCACCACTCCTTCTGGGCGATGTACTCCTTGAGGATGTCCGTCTGGATCGTGCCGGCCAGCTGCTCGGGGCCGATGCCCTTACGCTCGGCCGCCACGACGTAGAAGGCCAGCATGATGGCCGCCGGCGCGTTGATGGTCATCGAGACCGAGACCTGGCTGAGGTCGATGCCGGCGAACAGGTCCTCCATGTCGTCGAGCGTGTCCACCGCCACGCCCTCGCGGCCGACCTCGCCGAGCGAGCGCGGCGAGTCGGAGTCCAGCCCCATCAGCGACGGCATGTCGAACGCCGTGGACAGGCCGGTCTGGCCGTGGTCGAGCAGGTAGCGGAAGCGCTCGTTGGTCTCCTCGGCGGTGCCGAAGCCCGCGAACTGGCGCATCGTCCAGAGCCGGCCGCGGTACATCGACGGGTAGACGCCGCGGGTGTACGGATACTGGCCGGGGAAGCCGATCTTCTCCGGCACCTCGCCGGGGCTGTAGAGCGGCTCGATCGGGACGCCCGACATGGTCGAGAACTCGGCGTCGCGCTCGGGGGTGGCGGCGTACGCCTCCTCCCAGCCCTCGAGGGGCGTCTGCTGGTAGGCCTGGGTCATCGTCGGGTGCACGATAGTCGGATGTCCTAGTATCTGCAACGACGTGTCAGCGCCACTTCCGTTCGACCCGATCGCCGAGGCGGCCCGCCAGTGGGAGGCGCACTGGGGGGCGCAGCCGGTCGCCGCGATGACCGCCGTGACCTCGATCATGCGCGTGCAGCAGATCCTGCTGGCGCGCCTGAACGCCGCGCTCAAACCGTGGGAGCTGTCGTTCCCGCGCTACGAGGCGTTGATGCTGCTGTTCTACAGCCGCCGCGGGTCGCTGCCGCTGGGCAAGATGGGGCCCCGGCTGCAGGTCCACCCCACCAGCGTCACGAGCCTGGTGGACGGGCTCGAGGCCATGGGCCTCGCCCGCCGCGAGCCCCACGAGCACGACCGGCGCACCACGCTGGCCTCGATCACCCCCGCCGGACGGCGGGTGGCCGAGCAGGCCACGGCGGCGCTGCACGACGCGCGCTTCGGCCTGGACGGCCTGGACGACCGGCAGCTGGGCGAGGTCGCGTCGCTGCTGGACGGCCTGCGCGAGCAGGCCGGCGACTTCGCCGCGACGCGCAGCTAGAGCGGCTCTTCGCCGAGCCAGGTCTGTTCGAGGGTGCCGCGCTCGTGCACCGAGACCACCAGCAGCGCCTGATCGCCGGTGTTTCGAAAGCCGTGGGGAGTGTCCGGCGGCACCACCACCATCTGCTCGGGTTCTAGCTCCACCGCCTGGCCGCCAACGGTCCAGCGCCCGTGCCCCTCGAGCAGCAGGAACGTCTCGGGGTACGGATGGACGTGGAGCTCGACCCACCTGCCCGGCGGCGTGCGCGTGACGAACATCGAGATGTCCACGCCAGCGCGGGCGCGGCCCTCGAAGAGGAAGGCCGTGGGGCTGACCGACAGCTCGGCCAGCTCGAAGCGCTTGATCGGCTCCGGCTTCACGGCGGTGCTAGGCCTCCTCCACCTCCGACACCGGCCGCGGGTCCTCGCCCACGTACTTGGCGGTCGGCCGGATCAGCCGGGCTTCGCGCTTCTGCTCGAGGATGTGGGCGGCCCAGCCGCCCACGCGGGCAGAGGCGAACAGCGGCGTGAACAGGTTCGACGGCACGTCGGCGAAGTCCAGCACCACCGCCGACCAGAACTCCACGTTGGTGGCCAGCACGCGGTCGGGCTTGCGCGCCTTGAGCTCGGCCAGGGCGGCCGCCTCGAGCGCCTCGGCGGCCTCCAGGCGCGGCGCGCCGATCTCGCGCGCGGTCTCGCGCAGCACCCGGGCCCGTGGGTCCTCCGCGCGGTAGACGCGGTGGCCGAAGCCCATCAGGCGGTCGCCGCGATCCAGGGCCTCCTTTACCCACGCCTCGGCGTCGCCCTTCTCCTCGACCCCGTCCAGCATCGAGAGCACGCGCGAGGGCGCGCCGCCGTGCAGCGGCCCCGACAGAGCGCCGACGGCCCCGGAGAGTGCGGCGGCCACGTCGGCCCCCGTGGAGGTGATCACGCGGGCCGTGAACGTCGAGGCGTTCATACCGTGCTCTGCGGCGGAGATCCAGTAGGCGTCGATGGCCTTGACGTGGTCCGGGTTGGCCTCGCCGCGCCAGCGGATCAGGAACCGCTCGGGGATCGAGCCGGCCTTGTCGACCTCGGTCTGCGGCACCGGCGGCTTGCCGATCCCGCGCGCGGACTGGGCGACGAAGGACAGGCCCATTACCGAGACCTGCGCCAGCTGATGGCGGGCGGTCTGGTCGTCGATGTCGATGACCGGCTCGAGGCCCCACTCCGGGCCGAGCATGGCCAGGGACGCCTGGAGGTCGGTGCGCGGGTCGCCGGTGCGCACCGTGAGCGCGTGCGGCACGGCGGGCGGCAGCCCCTTGTCGAACGACCCGTCGACCAGCAGGCCCCAGACCTTCTCGTAGGGCACCTGGCCGACCAGGTCCTCGATGTCCACGCCGCGGTAGCGCAGCGAGCCACCCTCCTTGTCCGGCTCGGCGATCTCGGTCGCGAACGCGACGACCCCCTCGAGTCCGGACTGGACCTCGGCTACCTCGGCCATATGCTCTCCTCAGGCTGGATCAAGATTGCATGGGAGACTAGCTCCGGATGGGCATCAGGACCGAAGCGGTTGAGCTTTACCTGGGCGAGCTGCGCCCCGAGCGCGGCGTCGTGATGGCCGAGATGGAAGCGCTGGCCGAGCGCGAGAACATCCCGATCGTGTCCTGGGAGACCGGCCGGCTGCTGTCGGCGCTGGCTGGCGGAACCGACGGCCGCATACTGGAGGTGGGAACGGCGATCGGCTACTCGGCGCTGCACATGGCCGAGGCGCTGGAGGAAGGCGCGATCACGACGCTGGAGCGCGACCCGGACCGGATAGCCCAGGCGCGCGACTATCTGGACCGCGGCGGTGTCGGCCAGAAGGTCCAGATCGTGGAGGGCGACGCCCGGGAGACCATCCCCACCCTGGCCGGGCCTTTCGACTTCCTGTTCCTGGACGCCACCAAGGGCGAGTACCGCGAATACCTCGAGCTGGCGCAGCCGTTGCTGGCCCCGCGGGCGCTGCTGGCGGTGGACAACGTGTTGATGTCCGGCCAGGTAGCCGACCCAGCGGCCGGCGGACGCTGGTCGGACGAAGCGGTGGCGGGCCAGCGCGCGTTCAACGAGGCCGTGGTCGGCGGCGGCAGCTGGCGGGCCTCCGTGCTGCCGGTCGGTGACGGCGTGCTGCTGGCCAGCCGCCCGTGATCAGGAAGGCTTGGGCGGGACCTGGCCGGGCGCGCTCTGCAGGCCGGCGGGTGTGCCGGCGTCGGGCGCCGTGACCCGGGTCTCCTGCTCGCCGGACTCAGGCGGCTTGGCCTGCACCCCCGCGTCTGCCGCGGCGGCCGCCACCGATTCGTTCTCCTCGGTGACCGGATCCGCCTCGCGCGGTGGATCGATGCGGTCGCCGGCATCGTCGGCCACGCCCAGCACGTCGTCGGCCAACTGGCGCATCTCCTCGAGCAGGCGCGCCCGCTCGTCCCAGATCCGCCTGTAGTCCTCGTCCAGCTCGCGCACCCGCTCCTCGGCTTCCGAGACAGTGATCTCGGCCTCGCGCTCGGCTCGCTGGAGGCGCCCCTCGGCCTGCGAGCGCGAGCGGGAGGCGATCTCGTCGGCCGCCTCGTGTGCCCGCTGCAGGATGGCGGACGTCTCCTTGCCGACCTCGTCGAGCGCACGCTTCACCGCCGCGTCGCGCGGCGCCTGCTCCTCGAGCTGGATCACCAGCTCGGCCACCTCCTCGCGCCAGGCATCCACCGACGCGCGGTCGTAGCCGCGCATGGCGGGCGGGAACTCCTTGGCGCGGATGCCGTCCGCCGCGCTGCGCCTGCGCACACGCCTGGGACGGGGCTCGCCGCCGGGGGTCTGCTCTTCCTCAGCCATGGGGCCGAGTATTGCGAACGGCCAGGACCGCAGTCGGCCAGACTGCGCCCATGGACGGCCTGAGCACGAACCGGCTGCGACTACGGCCGCTCTGCCCGGACGACAAGGACGCACTGCTGCGGGTGTACACGCATCCGCTGGTCGAGGCGTGGATCGGTCCCCACAGCCCCGCTCGGGTGGCCGAGGAGATCGACTACCAGGTGGCTGCCCAGGCGGAGCGCGGCTACTCGGTCTGGGCAGTGGAGCGGCGCGCAGACGACTGCCTGCTGGGCGACTGCGGTCTCCAGCCGCTCGAGCACCGCGGCCCGGAGGTGGAGCTCGGCTACGACCTCCACCCCGATGTCTGGGGACAGGGCCTGGCCACCGAGGCGGCGACGGCAGTGGTCGAGGCCGCGCTCGGTCCGCTGGGGCTGGAACGGCTGGTGGCCGTGGTCAAGCCGGCCAACGCGGCGTCCCGGCGGGTGCTGGAGAAGGCGGGCCTGCGTGACGCGGGCCGGCGCGGGGCCTACGGCGAGCTGATGCAGCTCTACGAGATCGTCGCTCAGCCGTAGCCGCTGACGGCGGCCATGAACACGGCGGTGCTCAGGAAGATCATCCCGATGCCCACGATCTGGAGCATCTTGGACGGGATCGCGTAACCCACCCCCGAGACCACCACCCCGCCGGCGAACAGCACGTAGAACACCTTCAGCAGGCGCTGCAGGTCCTCCGGCCCATCCTGGCCGAGGCCCGGCAGGCCTCCTTGGGCCAGGAGGTTGAGAGCGGCCAGCACGGCAACGCAGCGTAGCCGCCGGGTCGGTCCGGGGTCGCTCGCGGGCAGCGTCACGACTTTCGCCCGCCCCACGTAAGGAAGTCGTGACGCGGGCCCGGGGGGCGGTCCCTCGCGAAACCGGCCAAGGATCGCCGGTGGCCCGGGGGGCGGTCCCTCGCGAGACCGGCCAAGGATCGCCGGGGGGCCGGGGCGTAGGGGGGCGGTCCCTCGCGAGACCGGCCAAGGATCGCCGGGGGGGCCTGGGGGGCGCGAGCCCCCCAGCGAATATCCTCCGGCCTCGTGAGCGAGCTGACATCCATCGAAGCCACCCGCGACGCGCTGCGCGATGCCGGCTACCTGGCCGACGACTCCGCAGCGCTGGTCTCCTTCCTGGCCGCGCGGCTGGGCAAGCCGGTGCTGGTCGAGGGACCGGCGGGGGTCGGCAAGACCGAGCTGGCCAAGGCACTGTCGCGCGCGACCGAGCGCAAGCTGGTTCGCCTCCAGTGCTACGAGGGCCTGGACGAGGCCAAGGCACTGTACGAGTGGAACTACCGCAAGCAGCTGCTGCGCATCCAGGTCGAGGCCTCGGACGCCGGCTGGCAGGAGGTCAAGGACGACATCTTCGGCGAGGAGTTCCTGCTGCCGCGCCCGCTGCTCAGCGCCATCTCGGCGACCGAGCCGGTGGTGCTGCTGATCGACGAGATCGACAAGACCGATCAGGAGTTCGAAGCGATGCTGCTCGAGGTGCTGTCGGACTTCCAGGTGTCGATCCCCGAGCTGGGCGTCGTCGAGGCCAAGACGCAGCCGCTGGTGCTGCTGACCTCGAACAACTCGCGAGAGCTGACCGAGGCGCTCAAGCGTCGCTGCCTGTACCTGTGGCTGGACTACCCGGACGTCGAGCGCGAGCTGCAGATCGTGCGGCTGCACACCCCGGACCTGTCCGAGGCGATGGCGCGCAAGCTGGTGGAGGTTGTGCAGATGGTGCGCAACCTCGATCTCAAGAAGCCGCCGTCGATAGCGGAGTCGATCGACTGGGCGCGCGCCTTGCTGCTGCTGGGCGCCGAGGACGTGGACGCCGAGACGCTGAAGAGCACCATGAGCGTGATCGTCAAGCACCGGACCGACCTGGACCTGGTGGCCGAGCGGGTCGGGGTGAAGCTGACCGATGGCCTCATCGGCTCCCGGTAACCCCAAGCTGTACGGCGGCACCGGCGGGCCGTCCGGCCCGCCCGGCATGGCACCGCGGCTGCTGGAGTTCGCCGACGAGCTGCGCAGCGAGGGGATGGCGGTGGGCACCTCCGAGCTGCTGGACGGCTTCCGCGCGCTGGAGGCGGTGAGCTGGACGGACCGCTCCGAGTTCCTGGAGGCGCTGTCGGCCACGCTGGCCAAGAGCCAGGAGGACCGGCGGGTGCTGGAGCTGGTGTTCGATCGCTTCTTCTTCCGCGCCGCCGAGCGCGAAGCCGTCGAGCAGGGCGTGCGCGAGGCCGACGCCCACGCCGCCTCGGACGGCGGCGACCGGATGGACCTGGACGAGCTGCGCCAGGCCATCCGCGAGGTGCTGCAGTCCTCCGACGCGGCCGAGGGCCAGATGCGCGACCTGGCGCGGCTGGCCATAGCCGCGTTCGGGCGCCAGGGCGAGGGCTCGGGGGTGATCGGCGTGGACGTGCAGCGCATCCGCCGCACGCTGGACCTCAAGGGCCAGCAGCCCGGGCGCCCAGGACCAGCCCGACCCCGACGCCGTCCCGCGCGACCGTCTGCGCGAGTTCGAGCGCCACATCCGCCGTGAGCTCGAGCGTGCGCTGATCGAGCGCACCGAGTCGCTTCCGCCGTCGCGGCCCCTGAACGAGCTGGACCGGGCGCTGCCCACGGGCGCCGCCCAGGATCTGGCCGACGTGCACCGGGTCGTGGCCCAGCTGCGCCGCCGGCTGGCCACCCAGGGCCGCCAGAACCGCGGCCGCTCGCGCACGTCGGTGGTGGACGTGCGCTCGACCATGCGCGCGTCGCTGTCCACCGGCGGCGTGCCGGTGGACCTGCGCTACCGGCCCAAGCGCCCGCGCCGGCCGGAGCTGTTCGTGCTCTGCGACGTGTCGACGTCGGTGACCAGCGCCTCGGTTTTCTTCCTGTCGATGCTGCACGCGTTGCACGACTCGTTTCGCAAGCTGCGCTCGTTCGTGTTCGTAGAGCGCGTGTCCGAGGTCAGCGAGGTGTTCGAGCGCGAGCGCGACTTCGCGGACGTATCACGGGCGATCGGCAGCGACGCCGGGGTGGCCGACGTGTCCGGGTACACCGACTACGGCCGCGTCTGGGTCGAGTTCCTGGACCTGGTGGTGGACGACCTGGACCCGCGCTCCACGGTGATCGTGCTGGGCGACGCGCGCACCAACGGCCGCGAGCCGCACGCCAACGTGTTCGCCCATCTGTCCGAGCGTGCCGGCCGCACGTTCTGGATGAACCCCGAGCCCAAGCTCTACTGGAACTACGGCGACTCGGTGATGCAGGCCTACGAGCCCTACTGCGACGGCGTCTTCGAGTGCTGGACCACGAAGCAGCTCGAGGGCTTCGTGAACGCGATCGCCGAGCTGGGCCCGGTGCGGACCTAGGACCTCAGGCCAGGTCGGGCCGGATGTCGCAGACCTCGCAGCCGCCGTAGATGCGGCGGTGCAGGGCGCAGCCCACGCAGAAGCCGGACAGCCCGGAGAAGAGCGCCACCGCGGCCAGCAGGGCGGTCACGACCGTGCCCGCGCCGGTCAGCCCGGTCGCGAACAGCGCGGCGGCCAGCGTCGTGAACGAGAGCGACATCTGGTTGGCCATGCGCGGCGGACGCGAGTCCTCGAGCGGGCCCTCGCCGAGGCGCGGCTGGATCACCTCGTAGTAGAAGCGGCAGGGCAGGCACCAGCGCCTTCCCAGCGTCAGGCCGAGCAGCAGCTGAAGGGCCAGCAGCGCCATCAGCCACCACAGGCCCGTGGCCAGCACCAGCAGCGAGACGATGCCGGTGAACACCTGCATCGTGCGCGGGGCGCGCTGGTCGATCACCGTCGTGTCGTCGTAGGGATGTGCAGTCCGTGTGCCGGCCATCGCGCGCAAGGGTAGAGATCAGCGAAAAGCGCGTCCGACGTAGATGCGCAGGAGCCGCCTGCTGCCCACGACGCGCTTGGACGCCACGCCGACGTACTTCACGCGCCCGCGCCGTACGCCCAGGATGCGGCGGCTGCGCCTGCTCAGGCGGTAGACGCCGGTGCCCTTGACCCTCGTCAGGCCGCGGAAGCGGCGCTTCGCGGTGCGCAGGCGCGAGCCGGGCACGACGCGCCTGTTGCCATAGCGTCCCGCGGTGGCCAGCAGCAGCTCGACCTTCGTGCGCCTGCCGAATACCGCCGTGACGCTGCCCTTGCTCGTCTTCACGCAATAGCGGTAACGGCGCGAGCTGCGGCTGAGGGCGCTGATCGAGGCCAGCCGGCGCGAGGCCAGCAGCCGCCGCCGCGTCACGCCGAGGCCCAGGCGGCCGATGCCCTTGCGGCCGATCGAGGAGCGCGCGGCCAGGCAGCTGGTGATTCGCGGCCGGCGGGGGAACGAAGTGACCCGCGCGACCGGCAGCGCGGCGGGGTCCATGCCGGCGCCACCGCTGCAGCGGAAGGTGCCGGGGGCAGCCGCGAACGCCCTGGTCACGCACGCTCCCAGGGCCCGCTGTCCGTAGGCGTTGGGGTGGAAGGCCTCCTGCAGCTCGCCCTGCTGGACGGTGCTGCCACCGAGGAACCGCCCCCACTCCGCGCCGGAGGCCAGCGGTCGCGAGAACGGCGTGGACTGCGCAGAGGTCTTCGAGCAGAACTCGTGGCCCTGGAACGC
The DNA here is from genome assembly GCA_963750365.1 of uncultured Solirubrobacterales bacterium. Classification (GTDB taxonomy): domain Bacteria; phylum Actinomycetota; class Thermoleophilia; order Solirubrobacterales; family Thermoleophilaceae; genus JAAYBF01. The sequence continues at coordinate 138,015 of CAVVQE010000002.1, read as the reverse complement.
GTCCAGCAGGTCGAGGGTCTCCACCCCGGCCGCGCCTGCCGCCGCCTTGGAGACGGCGCCGATCTGAGCCGCCGCGCGGTCGCGGGCCCAGGTGGCGTCCTGGTCGTAGAAGGGGCAGCCGTTGGCCGTGCGCTCGGGTCCCGACTCCGGGTACCGCAGCTCAGCCGCGCGCGGCGCCACCGACGGGTAGGTCTGCAGGATCAGCCGGTAGTCGGTGTTGGCGTAGCCGGCCTGGGCCATCACGGCCCGGATCTCGGCGATGGCCTTGCCCACGTCGAGCCTGACCTGGGGCGCCTTGGCGTCGATCTTCGGCTGTTGCGAGGGCTCGCACGGCCCCGTCTTGGCCACGTAGGCCTGCAGGCACGCGGCGATGATGCTGGCGAAGCCCAGGTCGTTCCCGCCGATGGAGAGCATGACCAGCTTCACGTTCCTGCTCCTCGCGACCGGCAGCAGCTTGTCGGCCTGCGCGCGGCTCGCCGTTCTGGCCCTGGCCGCCGCTGGCCGCGCGGAAGATGTTCTTGGTCACCGCGCCCGAGCAGGACAGGTCCACGCGAACGTCAACAGGCAGCGACGCGCTGCGGATCTCGGCCGCGTCCGAGCGGTGGCAGCCGCCGTCCTCGGTGCCGGGCTCGTAGACCCGCGTCTTGTCCACCTGGCACGTCGGGCCGGCGGGCAGACAGGCGCGGTCGGTGCCGTCCTTGTCGCCCGACGGCGTGATGCTGTTGCCGTTCCAGCGGCCGGCCTCGCCCGAGATGTAGCTGTCGCCGAGCGACACGGCGGCGCTGGGCCCTGAGCCTGGTCCCGCCAGCGCCGGGCTCGCCCACGTCAGAGCGGCCAGGGCGACGAGTATCGCGATCGAGAGGCGCACCGACCGCAAGCTACCGGCGTCGGCGCTGCGGCGCGCCGGTCCGAGACGAGCAACGGCGGCGGGCCGTCCGGGCCCCGCCGCCGCTGGTCTGCGTCCTGTGACGCCGCCTACTGGGGTGCCTTGCGCTTCAGGTACTTGAAGAACGTGAAGTACGCCGGACGCGGCTTGCCGAACTTGTCGATCAGCCCCGAGTCGAACGCCTCGCTCGTGGATGCCTCGCTCCAGTGGTAGATGTACATCGCCTTGATCCGGCGCGAGACCCGCGGGAACTTGGTCATCGTGTACTTCATCGCCTTGTTCTGGCGCTCGAGGTTCTTCGGAGTAGAAGCGGCCGAACACGTTGATCGGCCCGACCTCGGTCACGTACACGTTGCCCCTCCTGGTGGCCTTGAGGAACTGCTTGGTGTACTTGGTCTGGTACTTGTTCACATCCGGGTAGGCGATCAGGCCCCAGTTGTGGCGGCCCTTGCCGATCCGCTTCGTGAACGTGCTCAGCCACTTCCTGTCGAACGCGGCTGCCGTTGGCGCGGAAGTCACCGGTCAGCACGCTGCACTTGCCGCCGCCGCGCACCTTCTTGCGGCACTCCTTGCGGAGCATCAGGTAGAACTGGCCGGTCCGCTTGGGGTTGCGCCCGGTCGGCTGCGCCAGCGGGAAGTTCATCTCGTTCCAGGTCGAGAACTTCTTGATGTGCGGGTAGCGCTTGCGAAAGCGGCGGAAGTCAGAGCGAAAGCCCTTGACCGACGGCAGCGAGCGCGCTGCGCGCTTGGCGCTCAGCGACGACGTCCGGTAGAAGGACACCAGCACGTCCAGCCGCTGCTGCTTGGCCAGGCGGAAGAACTCGTCCTGACGCGCCAACAGCGGGCCGCCCTTGCGGACCTGGTCGTAGGAGACCGCGATCCGGAAGCGCTTCAGCTTGGACTTCTGAAAACGCGGATCCTTGAGGGTCTCGACCGACTGGTCGGCGAGACCGATGGCCGGCTTCGCTTGGGCCGCCGTGGCCAGGCCCATGGCGGCCAGGACCAGCAGCGCGGACAGGATGGAAACTCTTTTGATCATTGCGTGGGGAAACACTCCATCGGGGCCAGGGTTGCGGAACGCTGCAAGACGTGACTTCGCCAACCGTAATACGAAGCCTCGTGTGCGCGCGAACGATCGACCTGCTGAGCGCACGCCGGCGCAGCGACGGACCGGGACCATAGCGATACAGTCCCAGTCGACAACAGGGGAGCTCGCGGGCACGCGGGCTGAGATGACGCCCCCGGCCACGGCCGCCCGGCGCAGACCCTTCGAACCTGTGGGGTAATGCCCGCGGAGGGAGCGATGGCCAAGGTCGAACTGGCTCCGGACACGGAGCCGGCCTCAACGAAGATCGGGTCGCGCGTGTGGCGGTGGATGCGGTGACCCGCGCGTTCGGCGTCGGTGACGGCGCTCGATGGCCTGACGCTGGCGGTCGAGCCGGGTCGAGGTGCTCGGCGTCGTGGGCGCCTCGGGCTGCGGCAAGTCGACGCTGCTGGAGCTGCGTGGCCGGCCTGCAGGAGCCCGACGCCGGCAGCGTCGAGGTCGGCGGCGCCGGCGACGCGCGCGGGCGCCGCGACGGCTGCGCCTACATGCCCCAGCGCGACCTGCTGCTGCCCTGGCGCGACGCGGTCGGCAACGCGGCGCTGGCGCTGGAGTGCCAGGGCGTCTCGAGATGCCGGGGCGCGCGACCGCGCCCGGCCGCTGTTCGAGCGCTTCGGGCTGGCCGAGTTCGAGTCCGCCCGCCCCGCGCGAGCTGTCGGGCGGCATGCGCCAGCGGGTGGCGTTCATGCGCACGCTGCTGGCCGGACGACCCGTGCTGCTGCTCGACGAGCCGTTCGCATCGCTGGACGCCATCACCCGCGCGGACATGCACGACTGGCTCGCCGACGCGCTGGCGGCCGAGCCGCGGACCGTGGTCCTGGTGACCCACGACGTCGAAGAGGCGGTGCGCCTCTCCGACCGGGTGGCCGTGCTCAGCCCCCGCCCCGGCCGGGTGGTGGCCGAGCTGGATGTGCCGGTGCCGCGGGCGCCAGCGTTCGCGGTGTCCGACCCGCTGTTGCTCGGCGTGCGCGAGCGGGCGCTGGAGGCGCTCGCGGTGAGGCGCGTCCTGCTGGCCACCGCGCTGCTGGCGGCGTTCATGGGTCTGTGGGCCTGGGTGGCTTCGCTGGGGCTCGGTCGACGACCTGACGCTGGCCTCGCCCGGCGAGACCGTCGGACGCGTTCGCCGACGACCGCGTCGCTGCTGCTGGACAACGCCTGGGTGACGCTGTACGAGGTGCTCCTGGGCCTGGCGATCGCGGTCGTCGGCCGGCGTCGGGCGCCGCGCTCGCGATGCACCTGAGCCGCACCCTGCGCGACGCTGCCTACCCGCTGCTGGTGGCCTCCCAGGCCGTGCCGATCGTGGTCCTGGCCCCGATCTTCGTGCTGGCGTTCGACTACGGCATCGGCCCGAAGCTGGCCATCGTGGCGCTGATCTGCTTCTTCCCGATCACGGTGAACGTGCTTGACGGCCTGCGCTCGGTGGATCCCGAGCAGCTCAAGCTGATGCGCTCGTTCGGCGCCTCGCGCCTACGCACCCTGCGCAGCGTCGAGATCCCCGCCGCGCTGCCGTCGTTCTTCAGCGGCCTGCGGGTCGCGGCCACCGTGTCGGTCATCGGCGCGGTGTTCGGCGAGTGGGCCGGCGCCGACCGCGGCCTTGGCCGCCTGGTGCTGATGGACAACAACCAGCTGCTCACGCCGCGCGCGTACGCCGGCATCGTTCTGCTTACCCTGATGGCCGTGGCGCTGTTCGCCCTGGCCGGGCTGGCCGAGCGCCTGGCCTGCCCCTGGAACCGCCCTGCTCGAGAAAGGACCGCATGACCCGCCCCAGACTCGCCTCGCTCGCCCTGCTCGCCCTGCTGGCCGCTGCTCTGATCCTGTCGGCCTGCGGCGAGAAGAAGGACGCGCTGAGCCCGGGCGGCTCGACCAAGCTCACGCTGATGCTGGACTACTTCCCCAACGCCAACCACGCCGGCATCTACGCGGCGCAGGCAGGCGGGACTGTACAAGCAGGCGGGCCTCGACGTGACCATCCGCCAGCCGCCGGACCCGGCGGCGCCGATCAAGCAGGTGGCTGCCGGCCGCGCCGACCTGGCCATCTCCTACGAGCCCGAGGTGCTGCGGGCGCGCGACCAGGGCCTGAACGTGGTGGCGGTCGGGGCGATCGTGCGCAAGCCGCTGACGTCGATCATCTCGCTGCCCAAGGGCAAGATCCGCTCGCCGCGCGACCTGAAGGGCAAGACCGTTGGCACCGCGGGGATCGACTACCAGGCGGCGTTCCTGCAGTACGATCCTCGACCGCGCCGGTGTGGATCCGTCGACGGTCAAGAAGCGCAACCTGGGCTTCAACCTCGTGGCCCCGCTGGCCAGCGGCAAGGTCGACGCGACGCTGGGCGCCTTCTGGAACTACGAGGGCGTGCAGCTGCGCCAGCAGAAGCGCAAGCCGCGGATCATCCGCGTGGACCGCGCCGGCGTGCCCACCTACGACGAGCTGGTGCTGGTGGCCAACCAGGACGCGCTGGAGCGAGACGGCAAGCGCATCCGCGCTTTCGTGGGGGCTGTCGCGCGCGGCACCAACGCCCTCGAGCGCGATCCGGAGAAGGGCATCGCGGGCCTGCTGAAGGCCAACCCGGACCTGGACCCCAAACTCCAGCGGGCGTCGGTCAAGGCCACGCTGCCACTGTTCCTGCCGGCGAAGGGCAAGCCGTTCGGCTACCAGGACCCGGGCGAGTGGCAGGCGTTCGCGGCCTGGATGCGCGACAACCGGCTGATCACCAAGATCCCCGACGCCCGCGGCGCGTTCGACAACCGCTTTCTGCCTGGCGGTGGGCTATAAACCGCCGCATGCTCCGGCACCTGCGCCTTCACACGCTGTTCGCCCTGGCCGCCACGATCGCGGTAGGCGTGCTCGCCGGGTGCGGGAGCTCGGAAAAGAGCGGTGGCAGCGCGGGCACCAAGTCCGAGGACCCCGCGGCGCTGCTGAAGAAGGCGTTCGCCGCACACCCCACTTCGGGCGAGCTAAAGCTCAAGCTCGGCCTGGACGCCAAGGGCTCGGGCAAGGTGTCCGGGCCGGTGTCGTTCAAGCTGGCCGGGCCGTTCAAGTCGCGCGGGAAGAACAAGCTGCCGCTGTTGGACTGGGACATCAGCGTCTCGGGCGCGGGCCAGAACCTGTCGGGCGGCGTCGTGGCCACCGAGGACAACGCGTACGTGAAGTTCCGCGGCCAGACCTACGAGGTCGGCGCGCAGGCCTACAAGCAGTTCCTGCGTCGGCAGGAGCGCCAGAGCAAGGCGGGACCACAGAACGTCACCGACCTGGGCATCGACCCCTCCAAGTGGCTTACCGGCGCCAAGGTGGGTGACGGCCGGCGCATCGGTGGCTCCGCCACACGCCAGGTCACGGGCAAGATCGATGTCAGGCGCATGGTCGACGACATCGTCAAGGCGCTACAGAGCCCGGAGCTGCGCAAGCAGTTCAAGGGCACCGGGCGGCCGGTCCCGGACGTCTCGAATGCGGACAAGCAGAAGGTGATCGACGCCGTCAAGGACGCCACGCTGAAGGTGAACGTGGACGACGACGACGTCGCCCGCAGGGTCGCATTCTCGGCCACGTTCCACGTGCCGGGCGACGTGAACGCCCGTGGCCTGAGCGGAGGCACGGTCGCATTCGAGTACGAGCTGCCCCAGGTCAACGAGAAGGTCAGCATCACCGCCCCGTCCGACGCCAAGCCGCTGGCGCTGCTGCTCCAGCAACTCGGCCTTGGCGCGGGCCTGCCGGGCGGCAAGCTGCGGACCCAGTAGGAGGGCCGGCAGAGCCGGCCCGGTCACGGGGACAGGGACGTCCCCGGCGGCCCGCCTACTCCTCTTCTTGGAGGTCCAGCGCCAAGCTGTTGATGCAGTAGCGCTGGCCGCCCTCACCGGGTCCGTCCGGGAACACGTGGCCGAGGTGTGAGCCACAGGTCGCGCACAGCACCTCGGTGCGCTTCATGAACAGCGACTTGTCCTCGCGCAGCTCCACGGCCTGGGCCACGACCGGATCGGTGAAGCTGGGCCAGCCGGTGCCCGACTCGAACTTGGTGTCCGAGCTGAACAGGTCGGCGCCGCACGCGCCGCACTTGTACATGCCGCTGGCCTTGGAGTGTGTGTAGGCGCCGGTGAAGGGCGGCTCGGTGCCCGCTTCGCGGAGCACCTTGTAGCGCTCGGGGTCCAGCTCGGACTTCCACTGCTCGTCGCTCTTGGTGACCTTGGTGTCGCTCATGCAGTTGATGTTAGGCGGCGGGCCTTTCCGGGCCGTAACGCCGACGACGCCCGTGGCGAGGGCCCGAAAGCGCCGCCGGCCATGGCGTGCGCGAGCGCCGTGCCCGCCAGCCCGGCGTACGGTGCGTACGGGGCGAAGTACTCGCGGACCTCGTCCTCGGTGGCGCGCCGGCCGAGCCCCGCCAGGACGCCGACGAGCTTGATGTAGGCCAGGTCACCGCAGGGCAGGACGTCGTCGCGGCCCTGGCCGTGCAGTGCCAGGTACTCGACCGTCCACGAGCCGATGCCGCGGATGGACCGCAGCCGGCGCCAGTCGTGGTCGTGGCGGGAATCGTCGCGCAGATCCACCCGGCCGCGGGCCACCTCGCGCGCGGCGCGCGTCATGGTCACCGCCCTGGACGGGGACAGGCCGCAGGCCTCCAGCTGGGCAGGGGCCAGCGCCGCCAGCGTGGCCGCGTCCGGGACATCGCGCAGACCGCCGTGGCTGGATCCGTGGCCGAAGACGAGGCGGCGCTGGATGGCCGCGGCGCGCCCGCCCTCGATCAGCTGTTCGGTGACCGCCCACGCCAGTGCCTCCCACGGCTCCGGGCGCCGGCGCGGGCGCAGCCACGGCTTTCGCCGCAGGACCGGCCCCAGTAGCTCGTGGCGCCAGAAGCGGCGGTGAAAGCCCGACAGGTCCTGGTCCACGCCAAGCGCGAAGCGCATGCGCCCGACCGCCGCGGCGGCAGCATCACGCGTGCCGGCCTCGGCCCGGATGCGCACCGCGCCGCCGGTGGGCCACGCCGCCACCACCGCTGGTGCGCCCCCCGCGCCCAGCAGCCGCGTGAGCACGCCGTCGGCGCGGCGCATCACCCCGTCGCGGCCCGCTGAGGGCATCCGGAACGGCCCGGGCGGTACCACGTCGACCTCGTACGTGCTACCTGCCGGCGACGCCGGGAGGCGGTTCACCTGCGCAGCAGGTGAACGTCGACCAGGAACGAGCGGCTGCTCTGGACGTCCAGCCCGCGGGCCTTGGCCAGCTTTCGCGCCCGCCGCTGGGCCAGCGCGCGGCCGCCATGGGGACGGCGCAGCACGCGTATGAGCACGAACGCGGCGACCCCGAGCATGAACCCGCCGGTGGCCGCGGCCACGGTGGCGGGCAGCGATACCGGCCTGCGGACCTCGAGCTGCTCGCCGGGCTGATCGGCCGGCGCGGGCAGATGGCGCACCTCGGCCACCAGCTCGCCGTCCAGCGTCTCTTCGTCGGGCTGGTTGTCGGCCGGCTCGGGCACGAAGAGGCCAGTCTACCCCGCATCTTGGACGCCGACAGCCCGAGCGGGGATTCGCCGCTCTAGAGCGCGCGCTCGTACATCCGGTACTTCTTGACCACGCGGCCGCCCATGCCCTCCATGCCGCGGTTCATGGCGTCGTTGGTCTCGAGGATCCAGCCCATCTCGCCCCACTTCTGCGGCGTCCGGGCAGCGGTGTCGAAGTGCTCGATGTAGAAGGCGGCGGCGACCCCCGTGTGCTGGTAGTCGCGCTTGACGCCCAGGAAACCCACCCGCACCCGGTCGATGGTCCGGCGCCGGCGCAGGAAGTGCCACCACCCCAGCGGCAGCACGCGCCCGTTCATCTTGCGCAGCACCTGGTTGATGTCTGGCACCGTGATCGCCACGCCGACGCTCTCGCCGCTGTCGATCTTCTCGGCCACCATGAACCAGTTCGGGTCGAAGACCAGCTGGAGGTCGCTGGCGTAGGTGTCCAGGTCGTCCGGCCCGTAGGGGACGAAGCCCCAGTTGTCGGCCCACGCCTCGTTGTAGGTCTCGGCGAACACGTCCAGCTCCTTGCGCAGCCGCCTCCTGCTCATGCGCCGGATGCGGATGCCGTGCTCGGGCTCGAGCGCAGCGGCCATGTCCACGATCGGCTGGACGATCGAGGAGCGGTCCGAGATGTAGAGCTCCCACATCCACAGGTCGATGGCCTTGGTCAGACCGGCCCCCTCCAGGAGCGGGCGGTAGTGCGGCGGGTGCCAGGGCTGGCGGATGAACGGCTCGCGGTCGTAGCCCTCGATGAGCAGCCCCGCCTCGTCGTTCATGGTGAAGTCGACCGGCCCCACCATCCGGTCGCGCCCGCGCTCGCCGAGCCAGCCGGCCGCGGCGTCCAGCAGGGCAGCGGCCACGCGCGGGTCGTCCTCGCTCTCGAAGAAGCCGAACATGCCCCACGCGTTGCCCTGGTGCTGGTTGAACGCCCGGTCGATCTGGGCGCTGACCCGCCCTACCACCCGCCCCTGGCTACGAGCCAGGAACAGCTGCGCCTCGGCGTGGCGAAACCACTTGTTCAGCCGGGGGCTCAGGAAGGCGTGCCGCTCTACTCGCAGCGGGGGCACCCACTGCTCGCTTGTAGCATGCAGGCGGAAGGGAAGCTCGATGAACTCCCTCCGGTCGCGCCAAGAGCGGACCGGTGTGACCTCGATCGACACGGCGCGAGACCCTAATGGACCTGTTCGAGAAAGCCCGTTCCCATGACCGCGCTGGACCAGCTGCGGGCGGCCCGCGAGCACGACCTGCTGCCCTACTTCCGCGAGGTCGACGGCGAGCCCGGGCCGGTGGTGGTCATGGAGGGCCGCGAGCGGATCACCCTGGGGTCGAACAACTACCTCGGCCTGACGACCCACCCGCAGGTCAAGCAGGGCGCCCGCGACGCGCTGGAGCACTACGGCACGGGGCTGACGGGGTCCCGTTTCATGAACGGCACCACACCGCTGCATCTGGAGCTGGAGCGTGAGCTGGCCGACTGGACCGGTGACGAGGACGCGCTGGTGTTCACCACCGGCTACCAGGCCAACGTGGGCTGCGTGGCCACGCTGCTGGGGCCCGAGGACACCGTGATCGTGGACTCGGGCGACCACGCCTCGATCATGGACGCGGTGATGATGTCGCGGGCCCGGGTCCGCCCGTTCCGCCACAACAAGCTCGACAAGCTCGAGAAGATGCTCGACCGCGCGGGCGAGGACGGCGGCGGCGTCCTGGTGGTCGTCGACGGCGTGTTCTCGATGGAGGGCGACCTTGCCCCGCTGCCCGAGATCGTGGAGCTGTGCCGGCGCTACGGCGCCCGCCTGATGGTGGACGAGGCCCACGGCGTCGGAGTGCTGGGCGCCAGCGGCACCGGAGCCTGCGAGATCTTCGGCGTCGCCGACCAGGTGGACCTGCGCATGGGCACCTTCTCGAAGTCACTGGCCTCCTGCGGCGGCTTCATCTCGGGGCCGGCGGAGATCATCGACTTCCTGCGCGTGCAGTCGCGTGCGTTCATGTTCACCGCCTCCGCGGTACCGGCGGCGGTCGGGGCCACGCTGGCCGCGCTCAGGGTGATCCGCTCGGACGAGGGACGCGAGCTGCTGGCGCGGGTGCTGGACAACGCGCGTTACCTACAGCGGGGCCTTCACGAGCGCGGGTTCGACGTGGTGCAACCCACCCCCATGCCCGGCGGCGGCGACGTGTTGACGCCGATCGTGCCGGTGACCATCGGCGATGACTGGCGGGCCGTGCTGTTCTGGCGCGCCCTCTACGACGCAGGGCGTGTACGCCAACGTGGCGCTCTACCCGGCGGTGCCGCGCGGCGGGGCGCTGCTGCGAACGAGCGTGATGGCCACCCACGAGCGCTCACATCTGGACAGGGCGCTGGAGGCGTTCGAGTCGGCCCGCGGGGCCGTGCAGGACGCCTCCGACGCCCCGGCGCCCGCCTGATCCTAGGAGGGGTGGCGGGCGCCGCGGGGACGTCAGAAGCGGCGGAAGAACCTACGGTGCAGCGCCTGGCGGGTCGACGTGACCCGGCGTGCCTCGTCGCGGCGCTCGGAGGCCACGTCCCAGCTGAGCAGGGCGTTCATGCTGCCTGCTCCTGGCGGCGCTGCAGGTCCAGCAGCTCCAGCACGTGACGGGTGCGGCGGAACGGGTCGGCCACGGCCACCGAGCCCTGGAGCTCACGAGCGGCGACGAGCTCGCCGTCGACGAACGCCAGCAGGGCGTCGCCCTCGGGGGCGTTGGTCTCGTCGAGCGCGGCCAGATGGCGGACAGCGGTCACGTCATTGGTGGTGGCGTGTCGGATTGTGATCTCGCTGTGCATTTTGCTTCCCCTCTGCATAACCTTCTTTACCTGAACACTGGTTACATAGTATCACCGGCTAACCTTGATAGCTAGTTACGAAAGCTGATACGCTCCATAAGCCATGCTGCTAGCCCCCACCTACCCTCCAAATCGAGCTGATGGCTGAGGATCCCCCCGAGAAGGCGGCGCCGGGCCGGCTGGAGCTGGTGCAGCGCTTTCTGAACACGCTCGATCTCGAAACCGGAGACGACGAGCTGGACAGCCCTCAGGCCTTGATCACGTGGTTGACGGGAGCGGGGCTGGTGGACGGGACCCGCCCTGCAACCGCGGCCGAGCTTGAGCGCGCGCTGGTCGTGCGCGAAGGGCTGCGAGCCCTGCTCGACGGCCACAACGGCGCCGACACCGACCCCGATGCGGTGGCCGCCCTGGAGGCCGCGGCTGGCCACGCTTCGCTGCGGGCCACCTTCAGCGGCGAGCAGCCACGGCTGGCGCCGGTCTGCGGGGGTGTGGATGCCGGGCTCGCGGAACTGCTGGCCATCGTGACCACGGCCGCGGCCGACGGCGACTGGCGGAGGCTCAAGGCCTGCGCCGACGACGGCTGCCGCTGGGCCTTCTACGACCACTCGCGCAACCGCTCCGGTCGCTGGTGCTCGATGGCCACGTGCGGCAACCAGCAGAAGGCCCGGGCCTACCGCGAGCGGGCCCGCTCGGATGCCTGACCTGCCGGCCGGCGCCAGCTTCGCACAAGATCCGGGAAAAGCCCGCTCTTAGCGAAGGGCCGGCGCCCTCCCCCGTTGACGCTCGGGGCGCGCTCGGATTAATTGGGTCTCGGCCGCGGACATCAATGGAGCTCACCGGACGGAGGGAGCCGGGAGCCCAGGCCGCCAAGCCTCACTTTCTAAGCAAACCTGGGATCTGCACCGGAGTGCGGGAGGGACTATTTATGGGCGAAACCGCCGTGATGGACGCTGGCCAGCAGCACCTGAGGGCGCTGGAGCACGCCAACCGAGTGCGCCTGGCCCGCGCAGAGATGAAACGCGGCATCGCGAGCGGCCACCTGGGTGTGGCCGACGTGATCGTCGACTGCCCCTGGCAGGCCGCGAGCATGTCGATCAGCGACCTGCTGATGAGCCAGAAGCGGTGGGGACGCGCCCGCTGCCGACGGCTCCTGACCTCGATCGGCATCCCCGAGAACAAGCCGATCGGCACGCTGACCGACCGCCAGCGCGCGGCCGTGGCCGCCGTCTTGCGATCCAAGCGCCCGAGTGCGCCCCGCTCGGAGTCGCCCTTCCGCACCCTGTCCAGCGCCTAGCCGCGCCGGGCGCTCACCGTCGGCCTAGGCGTCGGGAACGATGCCCGGGCCGACGGTGGCAAGCTCCACGATGTGGCCGTCCGGGTCGCGCACGTAGAGCGACTTGAAGAACGTGCGGTCCATGACCTCGGTGGCCGCGACGCCCTGGGCGGCCAGGTACTGGGCCCAGGCGCGCAGCTCCTCCTCGGTCTCGACCGCCAGCGCGAAGTGGTGGGTCGAGCCGACGCCCACGGTCCCGGGCTCCAGGTTGGGGTACTCGAGGCAGGTGATCAGCGTGCCCGGGCTGCCCTCGTCGTCGCCGAAGAACAGGTGGCGGGCGCCCTGGTCGTCTTCGTTCACCGTCTGCTTGACCATCCGCATGCCCAGCACGTTGCGGTAGAACGCCGTCGAGGCCTCGAGGTCTGAGCAGAGGAGCGTCAGATGGTGCAGGCCGGCGATGCGCAGGCGCCGCTGCGGCGCGTCGGTGGGGTCGGTCATGCGCCCACTGTACGGGGAGCGCCAGCGGGCCGAACCCAAGCCCACCGCGCCAGCTAGCGGAAGCTCAGGCCGCCCGATTTTGCCTGGAAGAGCTTGCGCAGCGCCCAGAAGGCCGCCACGAACGTGACGGCGCCCGCGATGAGCACGAGCCCCAGCGGGTTCAGCCGGAGCCCCAGGCCCGATGCCACCATGACCGCGATCGCGGCGCCGCCCGCCAGCAGCGCGCTGTGCGAGCGAAAGCCGGTCACGTGCTCCCGGACGGCCAGCTCCAGCCCGGCGAGCGAGGCGATGGCCAGTCCGGCCGCCAGCCGGCGGCTTCCGGCCTGACCGCCGCCCGACAGCAGGCCCCACGCCATCAGCACGATGCCGACCAGGATGACCAGCTCGGTCAGCGGGAAGGGCGCCCACAGCGGCGGCGGGCGCTGCTCGGCCGACACCCGCCCGGGTCGCGGCCTGGGCTCGGGCGCGTGCTGGCCGCGGCGCTCGGCCTGTGCCCGGCGTGCCCGCGCGGCATCGCGCTCGGCGCGGGTGCTTCCCGCCGACGGGGCCGAGTCCTGGGCCTGGCCGCTGCGCTTGCGGCTGCGCTTTCCCATCCTGGAGCGGTGGCGGGCTACGGCGTCAGCCGCAGCCCCCGGGTAACGGACAACCGCTGGAGATCTTGACGCGCCACCAGTTCAGGAGCATCCCGAAGATGCCCCATCGCGGTTGCACGTGCCAGTGCTTGCAGCCTGGCTCGCCGATGTCCTCGTTGCTGACCCGCACCCACTTGTGCTGGTCGGGCGCCAGCAGCATCTCCTCGATGCGGCAGCGCTGCTGCTCCTCGATGTCCGTACGCGCGCTGAACTCGCGGCGAGCGACCTCGACCTTCTCGGCCAAGTCGTCGCGAAGCTGCTCCAGCTCGCCGAAGCTGAGCAGCCTGGGGCCGCCGCGCGCGGACACCGAGAAGTCGAACCCCTTCCGCGGCCATGTGGACACGGCGATCCCGGTCAGCTCGCCTTCGAGCCGCCCGACCTGATCGAGGAGGGTACGGCGAGCAGGACGCTCGTCCGGCGCAACCCGCGGCGCGAGCGCCGGGACATGCTCCGTGCTGCGCTCCAGGACGTCAGCCACTGCTCCCCTCTCGCTTCGAAGACGTGGGCCCACGATACCAGCGCGACAGCCCGCGGTCAGCCCTCCGCTGCGCCAATCACTCGCGCGCCTGCAGGGTCTCGGCCACGATCCAGAGCGCCTCCTCGGCGGCGATCTGCGGCACCCCCCTGGCCACCAGGGCGCAGATGACCATGGCGGTCGTGGCGGGCGTGACGCCGCGGTCGGGCGCCACCTGGCCGTCCAGGGTCGCCAGCACGTTCTCGCGATCGGCCACGACGATCTGGCGCGAGCCCAGGGCGCGCCCGTCTGGTCCGCCCAGGCGCTCGCCGCGAGCGGTCGTGCGCAGGCCCAGCTCCGAGCCGACGCGCTCGGCATCGAACGCCATGACCGGGACGCCGGTCTCGAGCGTGGCGATGACCATGGCGTCGTCGAGCAGGTTCTGGCTCTGCAGCGTCCCCGCCCGCAGGCGCTCGACGGCGATGCGCTCCGCCGGCGGGCGATCGACATCCGGGTCGAGGCCGACCTGGCGCCAGAGCACGCGGTAGGCCCAGGGCACCGGGTCCTGGCGCATGTGCACCACGTGCCCGCCGGTGATCCGGCCCGCCATCACGCGCAGGCGCCGGCGAACGCTCTGCGGGGTGCGTCCCGAGCCGGCCCGCACCCGCATGCTCCACAGTCCCAGCCCGGGCAGCTCCTCGGCAAGCTCGCCCTGGACCCAGCCCGCTTCGAGCTCTGGGTCGGGCTCGCCGGTCATCGCCGGCGAAGCAGGGCGCGCGTGCGCGCGCGCAGTTGCTTCTCGGTCAGGTTGCCCAGCTCGGTGCGGCGCACGATGCCGCGCCCATCGCTGAACACCGTGGTCGGGCAGACACCGACGCCGTTGAGGTTGGTCACGGCGCCGTCGCGGTCCACCCCGACCGGCATGCCCCATCCCCGGCGCCGGGCGATCCGCTCGGCCTCGCTGCGCTTCTGGCCGCTCATGACCACTGCGAAATTGACCTGCGGGAACTCCTTGCGCATGCGCTCGACGCGATCCACCTGCGGCTCGCAGTCGGTGCCCTCGGTCACGATCATCGTCAGCACCGACGGGCGCTCACGCAGCTGGCACGAGTTCAGGACCGACTCGGTGCGAACCTGGCAGGCGGCCAGGCGGCTGCCCGCGCTGCGCGCGGCCGCGCGTGACTGGAACACGTTGGCGTCGGCGTCATCGCTCACGTTGCTCGAGGCCAGCGGCGCCGCGAAGGCGGGGAGCTTCTCGCCCGCTGCCGGTCCCCTGACCCCTGAGCCCTTGTTGGGCAGGCTGGTGGTGAACAGCAGCACGCTGATGCCCATCAGCGCCACGATGCCCACCACCCAGGCGTACTTGTTGCCGGGCCGCGGCACCTCCGGCCTGCGCCGCTCCGGGGCATCGGGCTCGGGGTTCACGCGATCCTCGGTCTCGAACCGCTCCGCCGCCGAGGGCTTGCGTGGCTCGCCGAGGTCGCCGAAGCGGTCCTCAGGCACCGCGCCGCCTCAGACGGGGGCGCGGCAGCGGCAGCCTGGCGGCCAGGTCGCGGGCCGCACCGGCCAGCTCGCCCAGCAGCGGGCGTGGGTTCAGGTCCCGCAGCGTGAAGCGCTCGTGCTGCTCGGCCCACACCAGCGCGGCGGGCAGGACCAGCATCACGCCTGCCAGCGACACCCCCAGGTCGACCACGGTCAGGATGCCGAAGTCGCGCAGCATCCGGATGTCGGAGGCAATCAGGGCGGCGAAGCCGACGATGGCGGTGGCGCCCGAGGCCATCACCGCGGCGCCGGTGGACTGGTAGGTCAGCTCGATGGCCCGCGCGGGCGGGTTGCCCGCCTCGCGCTCCTGGCGGTAGCGCGCCGACAGCAGCACGCTGAACTCGGTCGAGATGGCGATGACCAGCGCCCCCAGGGTCACCGACATCGGGTTCAGCTTCACCGACAAGGGACCGGGCAGCAGGCCCAGCAGGAACATCAGCCCGGCCGCCCACCCGGTGGCCAACGCGATCGGGATCAGCGGCACCGCCGCCTCACGGCTGTTGCGACGGACGCACGAGCAGCACCGCGAACACGGCAGCCAGCGCCGCGAGCAGGGTGAAGCCACGCCTCAGCGGCGAAGACAGCTGCGCGTTGGCCTCGGCGGCCAGCGCAGGCAGGCCGACCACGTCGGCGCTCACGCCGGGCGGCGGATCCAGCCGCTCCTCGATCGACTCCACGATGCGCTTCTGGTCTGCCAGCGACTGCAGCCGGACGCCGAAGGCCAGGTTGGCCGTGGTGCGGTCGCGCGTGATCACGCCCTGCGAGAAGTAGGCCGGCACCGTGTCCAGCAGGGCGCGCGTCTGGGTGGCCTGGCGCGTGTCCACCGTGCGGAACAGGTCGGGCAGCGACAGCGCCGGGCACAGGTCGGGCGGGTTGCGGGTCTGCGAACAGCTGTCGCCCGCCTTGTAGCCCGCGGACTTGAGCGTGCTGTCCTGGAACTTGGTCATCCACGCCACCACAGCCGGGTCAGTGATGTCCTTGGCCCTGACCACCACGTCGATCTCGCCCGCCACGCCTGTCTCCTTCTGCAGGGTGTTCACGTCCTGGAGCGCCTGGAGGTCCTGGGGCACCAGCTCGCGCACGTCGGACACGACCTCGCTCTGTGTGTCCACGGCCAGTCCCAGCACGGCGACCGCGAGGCCGACGGCCAGCACCCGCCGCGGGCGGTGTACCGCGTGGGCCAGCGCCCGCTCGGAGGTCTCGATGCCCCACAGACGCAGCCGCGCCCAGCGGAAGCCGATCGCGCGGCCCGGCCACGAGTCGGCCAGCCGCCACCAGCCTGCCGCCACCCGCGCGCGTGCGCGGGGGAGCCGGGGACCGGCGTCGGCCGGGGCCAGCCGCACCAGGGCCGCCAAGCCCGCCGTCGCGGCGCACACCAGCGCAACCACCACCCCGAGCACCAGCAGCGCACCGAACCCGCGCACGAGCGGCACGGGTGAGAGCAGCAGCACCAGGAAGCCCACCGCCGTGGCCAGCCCGGCCGCCGCGATCGTGGGGCCGCCGGCGGTGGCCGCCGCGATGGCCGCCTCGCGGTCGTCGAGCCCGCGTTTGATGCGCGCCTCGTCGTGGCGCGCCTGGAACTGGATCGAGTAGTCCACGGCCAGGCCGATCAGCACGGGCAGCACGGCGATCGAGGCCATGGTCAGGCTGCCGCCGGCGAGCGAGAGCGCGCCGAACGTCAGCGCGGCCGCCAGCAGGGCCACCACCAGCGGCAGCAGCCGCAGCCGCGTCCGGAAGACCAGCGCCAGCGTGGCCGCCATGAGCAGCAGCGCGGCGCCCAGCAACACGAAGATGGCGCTACGCACGGCGTCGGCCAGCCCCTGCACCACAACGGGGATGCCGGTGACCACGTATTCGGCGCCGGCGGTGGGCTTCAGCGAACGCTCGCGCGTGACCTGGCGGATCAGCTCGATCGTGCGCTCGCGCTCGGCCTCGCTGAGTCCGGGCCGCAGCCGCACCTGGACGAGCGCGGACGTGGCGCTGGGGAACAGGTAGGCGAAGCGGGTCTTGGGCTGGCCGACACCGCGCTTGTTGTCGAAGACCAACGTGGAGATGAAGTCGGGGTTGTCCAGCTTCGGCAGCCCGGTCAGGCCGTAGCGCGCCGCCAGCTGCAGCGTCTCCTGGGTGAACTGGTTCTGCACCTGGCTCTTGGCCTCGGCGGCCGCCTGACGCTGGCGCGCCTTGGAATCACCCCGGCGGGCGGATCGCTTGCGGGCGGCGTCCGCCGCCTGCTGGGCCTGCTGCGTGGTGGCGCGCTGACGCTGGACCAGCTGGTCGTTGATCTGGTTGACCGCCGTGTTGATGAACGTGCCCGGCCCGTAGACCACCTTCGCCGGCTTCAGCTTGGCGAGCTCGCGGCACGGCGCCGGCAGCTGCTTGAGCCCTTCCGGGGGCACGTTGCCCGACAGGCAGCCCTCGAGCTTGATCAGCCGCCCAAGGTCGGGGCTCAGCAGCGTGCGCTGGAGGTCGCCCTTGCCCTTCTTGCCCTTGACCAGCACCACCACCGCGTCGTCCCCGAAGTCGCGCTTGAAGCGCTCGCTGGCCTTGGCCCGGTCCGACGAGCCCGACACCAGCGTGTCGACCCCGGTCTGCGGCTCCAGGCGCAGCGCCAGGGCCAGGCCGCCCAGGGCCAGCATCGCCACGACCGCCAGGACGATGGTGGGCCGTCGCGTGACCGCCCGCGCCAACGAGCCGAAGAAGTCCCTCCTCACCGGGCGCAGCTTAGGGAGCCGGTTCCTAGGGGGCTTCGATGGGCTTCAGCTGGGGGAACTTGCCCGCCTGGCCGACCAGGCGGCCGAGGTTGGGCTGCTCGCGACACGACGGCGCCACCGGGCCACGGTCGGTGTAGGCGTACTTCTCAACCAGCCGGCGCACGTTGGCGGTCAGCAGCGGGTTGCGCTCCGGCGGAGCGAGCGATGTGGCCGGGCCGGGGTTGGCGCACAGGTAGCCGCCGAAGGTGGGCAGCCCCTTGGCCAGCTGGGTGTACGCGCCCGGCGCGGGATAGGGGTTGGAGCGGTTGCTGGGCAGGCGCTTCTGGTAGGTGGCCAGGACCTCCGGGCTGATCGGGTTGGTGGTGCGCAGGTAGTGGACCAGCTTGCTGGTGTTGGTCCCGGGGTCCACGGCCTGGGTGGTCGCGGCCGCGTTGGCCAGCAGCGCGGTGATCTCGCGCTTGTACAGGCCCAGATAGTCGAACGTGGGCTGCAACGTGCGCAGGAAGGGCTCGAAGCGAGCCAGCAGCGGGCGGGTGTCGTCCAGGACCCCGTCCAGCGCCGGAAGCCCCTTGCGCGAAACGCGGATCAACGGGCCCAGGTCGGTGAACAGGCCGCGCAGGTCGGGCGCGATCGCCTGGACGTTCTGCAACGCCGGCGAGAGCTGGCGCGCGGCCGGGCGCAGCTGGGTCACCAGCGGGTTGGTGTCGTCGGCGAACTTGCTCAGGCGCCGGGTGGTGGTACGCGCCTCACGCAGGAAGGTCGGGAAGGCCACGAACGTGTCGGCCAGCCGCCGGTCCCGGGCGGCCGTGGTCTCGAACACCCGGTTGGAGTTGGTGATCAGGCCGCTCAGCTGGCCTCGCCGCTCGCTCAGGGCGCCGAACACCACGCCGGTGTCGCGCACGAGGCCGCGCGTGGCGCCGCTCTGGCGGCGCAGGATGCGCAGCACGTCGTCCACGTCCTCGGCGAACGGGGTCAGCTGGGCCAGCGCGCGGTTCAGGTCCGCGCCAGCGGGTTCGACGCCGCGGCCCTGGGCGTCGAGCCAGGTCGAGAACGCGCGCCTGGTCTTGGGGTCGAACGTGCGGAAGATCTCGTCCAGCTCGACCGTCGGCGCCACCTGCGCCACGCTCAGGGTGCCTCCGTCTGGCAGCTTCGGAGCGCTCTTCTGACCCGGCGACAGCTCCACGTAGGTCTCGCCGAGCAGCGTCTTCTGGCGCAGGATCGCGCGCGTGTCGCGCGGGATCGGCGCGTACTGGCTGTCCACCTCCAGCACCGCGGAGGTCAAACCCGTCGCGCGGTCGGGGGTCTTGGTCTTGACCTTGCCCACGTTCACGCCCGAGATGCGCACGTCGGCCTCCTGGGCCAGCTGGGTGGCCTCGGGGAACTTGATCGTGAAGCGGTAGCCCTCCGAGCGCAGCGGCACCGAGCCGCCGAAGGTCAGCCACAGGTAGAGCAGGATCGCCACGCACGAGAGCGCGAACGCGACCATCGCGGCCATCTTGCCCAGGCTGGGGCTCTGCTTGATCACGGGGCCACCACCGTCCCGGCGGGCTCCTGCTGCTTGGCGGGCGCCGACGCCTCGTCGCTGTCTCCGGGCTTGGCGGCCTTCGGATCCGGGCTCTGCGCGCCGCTCGCCTTCTTCTCGCGCTCGGTCTTGGCCTCGGCCGCGTTGGCGGAGAAGCCCTGGCCCGGGCACACCTGCGCCGTGGGAGGCCGGTTCAGGAGCTCGATCAGGACGCCGAGCGCCTCGTTGTTCAGCAGCAGCGTGTCCAGCACCGGCTGCACCGCGCAGGCCACGAAGATCTGTCCGCGGCGCACGGGGCCGTGTGCGTCCTGGTTGCCGTACAGCAGCGAGCGGTTGTGGTTGCCCCAGGCCAGCCAGAACAGGTAGCCCTCCTCGCTGCCGGGCGGGTTGTAGGCCAGCTCGTTGACCAGCGAGTTGAGCACGCCGAAGGTGCGCGTGAGGCTGGGCGCCACAACCGCCAGGTCCTTGGCCGCCGAGCGCAGGTCGCGGGTGGCCGGGCGCGTGTCCCGCGCGAACGGGCGCAGCTCGCTCTTGATCACCGGCGTCGTGGCACGCAGGAACGGCCGCGTCTGGCGCAGCGACGGGCCGAGGGCGCGGGCGCCGGGACGCAGCTTGCGCAGCGCCGGGCCCAGCTGCGAGGCCATCGCGTCCACGTCGGTGAGCGTGTCGCTGGTCTGCGACAGCGTGCCGGGCAGCAGCTCCAGCGATCGGCGCAGGTTCTGCTCCTGCGATGCGATCGCCTGGAAGTTGGCGTTGGAGGAGTCCACGAACTGCGACAGCTGGCGGTCGCGCTCGCCCAGCGCCGTGACCAGCTCCTGGAAGTTGTGGATCACGCGGCGCACGTTCCGGCGCCGCAGCGACACCTGGCCGGTGATCCGCCTGATGTCGCGGCCCGTGGGCTCGAACCGCTTGAACGTCTGGCGCAGCTGGGCCGGCGAATCGCCATCGAGCGCCTCGGCGCCGCTGCTCAGCAGCACCCGCAGGTAGGCCTGCGTGTCGCCGTCCAGCGCGGACAGGAACTCGTCGGAGTTCACGTCGGGCAGCGTCTGGGCCAGCGGCACCGGACGGCCCTTCGCCAGCTTGCCGGCGCCGGCCGTGCCCGGGTCCAGCTCCAGGTACATGTCCTTGAGGCCGGTCTTGGGGCGCAGCAGGATGCTGGCGTCGCTGTACAGCGGCAGGTACTTGCGACGGATCTTCATCTGCACCGTCGCGCGGCCGTCCTTGAGCGTGACCTTGCCGATCTCGCCCACCTTCACGCCTGCGATGTTCACCGTCTGGCCCTGCCCCGGGACCACAGCCTGGGCGTTGGAGAGCTGGGCGTCCACGTCGACGAAGTCCGAGCCCACCAGCGGCACCCATTCCGGCGGGTAGAAGCGCTGGTTGGACAGGATGTAGCCGCCCACGCCGATGCCGATCAGCACCACGAAGACCAGCGCGACGAAGTCACGGGCGTGCTTGCGCACGATCCTCATCAGGGCCCCCCGCCGGTCTTCGCGCTGTTCAGGTTGGGGCGCTTCTGGGTGTAACAGGGGGTGCCGCGCCGCTGCGGCGGCTTCTTAGCCGGTCGCGCCGGGCGCGTGCCCAGTGGGTTGCCGATGAAGTTGGCGAACAGGTTGGCGCCGCCGTTGATCGGGCCTGAGGACTTCGTGTTGGAGCCACCGCCGGTGGTGAAGCGCACGTAGTTGCCGTTGCCGTCGAAGTTCTGCGACTCGCCGGACAGGCCGGCCAGGCTCTGGAAGAACTCCTGGTAGTTGGGCACGCCGGTGGTCAGCGCACCGTCCTTGATCACTGCGTCCCCGGTCGGCAGCAGGTTGTTCAGCGCGCAGCGGTTGAAGGCGTCCAGCTGGGGCAGGAATCGCACGGTCCCGTCGGTGAACTTGGCCAGGTCGCGGACGGCAGGCTGCAGGTCGCCGATCGCGCCACCCAGCTCGCTGGGCCGGACCAGCGCGCGCGTCTGAGCGATCCACGGCAGCGAGGCCTCGATCGTGGCCGGCGTCTCGCGAACGCCGGGAATGATCTCGCGTGCGAACGCGCGCGTGTCAGGGAACGCGGCGTTCAGCGAGTCGAACGCGGGGTTGGCCGCCTCCAGCACCCGCGGCAGCTCACGCACGGTGGCGCGCAGGTCGTTCTGGCGCGCGGCCAGGGCACCGGTGGTGGTGCTGAAGTTGGTGATCAGGTCCTTGAGGTTGCCCTCGCTGCGCACCAGCGCGGCGGCCACGCGCTGATTGCCTCTGATCAGCCTGGACAGGTCGCTTGGCGACGTGCCCAGCAGGGCTTCGTTCACGATGGCCGTCTGGCGCAGCGCGTCGGGCGCATCTTCCAGCGAGTCGTTCAGCGACTCGGAGGCCCGCTGGCCCTGCGTCGACGGATCCTGGGTGGCGTCCTCGGCGGCGGTGGGCTTGCCGTTGATGGCCTCGCCGTAGCCCTGGACCAGCTTCTGCAGGTCCCTGCGGGCGCTGGACTTGAGCGCGCCCAGCACCTGGTCCAGCTGCACGGGCGCCGCGGTCTGGGTCGGGCCGATCGTGCCGCCGTCGGGCAGGTCGGGCGAGCCCGGCGTGCCCGGGCGCACGTCCACGAAGAAGTTGCCCTCGAGGAAGATCCGCGGGCGGATCTTCAGGCGCGCGTCCCTGTGGATCGGCAGGCCATCGTCGTCGATCTTCAGCGTGACCTCGGTGAGGGTCGAGTCGCTTCCGAGCGCCTGGACCTTGGCGACCTTGCCGACGTCCACCCCCGCCACCCGCACCGGCGAGTTCAGCTGCAGCGCGGACGCGTTCTGGAACACCGCCTTCATCTCGTAGCCCTTGGTGAACGGGATGTCCTTGGCGAAGGCGAAGAAGGTGAAGATCGCCAGCGCCACCAGGGCGATGACACCGGCCCGCAGCGGCGTCATGCCGCGCGTCGCGTTCACGGCGAGCTCCCGCCGGCTGAACTGGTCGTGGCCTTCGCCTTGGCCTTGCCCTCGCTGATCAGACCCTGGTTGCCCGGCACGTTGCCAAGCACCCGCCTTCCCTGGACCCAGGGCTCCTGGCCGGCCTCGCACTCCCTGAGCTGGCCCGGCGACGCCGTGTTGGGGTACGGATTGGCGTGCAGGTAGTTGTCGGCCTGCGGCCCGTTGGCGGGCGCGCTGGAGGGGCTGCCGATGTTGTTCGGGCCCTGCGGCGAGGCCACGATGATGAAGCGCTCGAAGGTGCCGTTCGAATCGCCCTCGGAGTTCACGCTGGCCAGGTTGCGCACCAGCAGGCTCACGTAGTTGCACTGCGTCTGGGAGGGCGTGACGAAGGCCAGCGTGGGCCGCAGTGAAGCGGCCGTGTCACGCAGCCGCCTGATGCCGCGCGGCACCAGCGGATCGGCCGCGAACTCGGCCAGCGAGTCGAACACGTCGGCCAGGCGGCGATTCAGCGCGGGTGTCTTGGGCAACGTGCGCGTGCCGGCCTCGAGCGCGCCGGCCAGGACCGGCGCGGTAGCGGGCAGGGTGGCCGCCCCGGGCCGCAGCTCGCGGAAGAACGCGGCGCTGTTGCGCAGGAAGGGCCGCTGGCGCGGGAACTCGCGGATCGCCGTGTCCAGCGTGGGCGGCCCCTCGGAGATGAACTCCTGCAGGAACGGCCGCGCCACCGACGCCAGCGCGGTGAAGGTCGTGTTCAGGTTGCCGAACAGCGCCGCCTGGGTCTCGGCCACCGGCGCCACCTCGGACGCGGTGGCTTCCAGGGCGGGGAACAGCCGGTCCAGCCGCGTGGCCGGGCTGGACAGGTTGCGGGCCACCGGCTCCAGGTTGTCCAGCAGCGGCTTGAAGGCCTGGATGGCCTCGTTCAGGTCCCCGCCGCGGCCAGCCAAGCCGGTGCCGAAGCCGTTGAGCGAGCGCTGCGCTCCGCGCCGCGTGCGCGCGTCGAACATGTTGAACACGTCGTCGATCTCGACCGGCTCGGGCCGCGCCGCCCGCGCGGGGATGGTGGCGCCCGCCGCAAAGCCCGCCTTCGCCCTGCCCGGGGCCAACTCCACGTACTTCAGTCCCAGCGCCGAGCGCGGGCGCACGATGAAGGTGGTGTCCACCGGCAGCGGCTGGATGTCGCGGTCCAGCTTCAGGCTCAGCCGCGCGCCGGGCTTGCCGCTGTCGCTGGGCACGGGGCTGATCTTGCTCACGGTGCCCACGCGCGCGCCGCCGATCCGCACGTCGTTGCCTCGCACGAGGTTGGCCGCGTCGGGCACGTCGGCCTTCAGGTCGTAGGTGGGCACGAACGGGAGCCCGGAGTTGGCGTTGTAGGAGAGGAAGACGGCCACGAGCGTGACCAGCAGCGTCACCGCGCCCACCAGCACCGGGCTGGCGGTCAGCGTCGAGGCTGCCGAGCCGCGCTTCATCGCCCGCCGCCCAGGAGGTAGTCCAGCGCGGCGTCGGCTGGCGGGGTCTTCGGCCCCGGGCTGGCGGCGCGCTTTCGAACGCCCTCGGCGGCGTCGCGCCCCTGCTTGCCCACGGTGTTGCCCAGCAGCCCGTCAAGCACCGGCGCGCCCGACGTGGCCCCGGTGGACGCGGCCCTGTCGTTCTTGGACGGCTCGGGCGCGAGCGCCGACTGGAGCGACCCGCCCGACGCGGCGGCGGACGCGGAGGCCCCACCCTCGAAGCGCGCGCTGCAGCCGTCCTGCGTGGAAGTCTGGTAAGTCGAGCACAGGTTGTTCAGCAGGTTCGCGCGCTGGTAGTAGCCCTTGTCGTCGAAGCCGTTGATGACCAGCGTCGTGAAGTAGATCGTGTCCATCAGCTGCTCGATCGTGCCGTTCTTGTCCACGCTCGCGGTCAGCTTGTCCAGGTTCCTGGAGGCCGGCCGGGCCTGCTTGGCGAAGCGGCCCAGGTCCTGTACCAGCGGCCGCGTGCGCAACACCGCCGGCCGGCCTCGGCGCAGCGCGTCCCCCAGCGTCTCGAACGAGGGGCGGGCCGCCTGCGAGAACGGCCCCAGCGCCTTGAAGACCCGGCTGACGTCTCGGCCCGAGCGGTTCAGGTTGGTGGCCACCGGCGTGGCCTGCTTGGCGAAGCCCTGGAGGTCGGCCATCAGCGGGTCGAGCTCGCGCAGGAAGCGCGGCAGGCGCTGCAAGCCGCGGGCTATGTCCTGACGTCGCTCGGCGGTGGCCGTGGCGGTCTGACCCGCCGAGTCGATGAATCCGGTCAGCTGACGCTTCTCGCGCGCCAGCGGCCCGAGCGCCCGGTCCGATGACACGGCCAGGCGGCCCAGGACGCGGTTCTGGCGGGCCAGGATGGCCAGCACCTTGTCGGTCTCGCGCAGCGCCGGATTCGCTCGGTGGATGACCTCGTTCAGATCCTTGCCACGGCCCGCGAGGCCGGTGCCGAACTCGTTCAGCAAGATCGACAGCCGCTCGCGGTAGGGCCGGCGGTTGATGTCGTTGATCAGGTCCAGATCCACCGGCGAGCTGGTCTGCTTGAGCGGCAGCAGGTGCTCGCCGGCGCCCGCGCCGTCCTCGATGCGGGCCAGCGCGGGGCTGGCCGCGGTGCCCGGGTTGCACTCCACGAACTTCTCGCCGATCAGCGATTGCGGG
Source organism: uncultured Solirubrobacterales bacterium (assembly GCA_963750365.1). Taxonomy (GTDB): domain Bacteria; phylum Actinomycetota; class Thermoleophilia; order Solirubrobacterales; family Thermoleophilaceae; genus JAAYBF01. The sequence goes on along the minus strand of CAVVQE010000002.1, from coordinate 113,568 downwards.
CGCACCGTGCACGTGGCGTCGGCGTGGAACGGGGTGAAGCGGGCGTCGTCGATGCGCAGCACGACCGCAGCCTTCTTCTGCTTGGTCACGTCCATCGACTTGATCACGCCGATCTTGGCCCCGGCCACCTTCACGTCCTCGCCCGGGACGGCGGATGCCACGTTGTCGAAGATCGCGCGCACCTCGTAGCCCGAGCCGCTGTCCCCGCCGGCGCCCAGGCCGAGCACGGTCACGACGGGCAGCGCCAGGCCCAGGGCGATGATGGCCAGCAGGCGACGCATCAGTCGGGCCTCGAGGACGGCAGGCAGCCGGCGACCACGAACGGCGCCGACCCGTCGGGTGGCGCCTGCATCGTGCCGCCCGGGCAACGCCGGAAGCGCTTGGTCTGGAAGCCGGCGCCGCGCTCGGCCGGCGGCACCGCGGTCAGCTCACCGTTCGACGGGTCGGCTGAGAACGGCAGGAACATCGGCTGGACGCGCGCGTAGTGGCCGTTCGCGTCATACGAGTTGGTGACCTGGCCCAGCTTGGTCACGGCCCCGGTCAGGTCGGGCGTGTACTGCCGGAGCGCGTTGACGAAGTTCTGCGAGCGGTCGAACGTGCGGATCGTGCGCGGGAACACCCGTGATGTCAGCTGCTGCAGGCGCGGCAGGCGGGCAGCCAGGTTGGTCAGGTCGTTGCCGCCTCCCGGGGTGCGGATCAGCTGGCGCAGGTCGCGGACGGTCGGGCGCGACTCGCCGGTCAGCAGCTTGACCTGCTCGAACAGGGTGGCCAAGCGCTTGGTGGCGGGCTTGGACTCGGCCACGAGGCTGTCCAGGTCCGTCGAGCGTGGAGCGCAGGTTCACGAAGGTGGTGTTGCCCTTGCGGAGCGTGTCGGGCAGCAGCTCCAGGGTGCGGCCCAGCGACTCGCTCTCGTCGGCGATCGCGCCGGCAGCCGTGTTCGTGTTGCTGACCAGCGACGACAGGTCGTCGCGCCGCTCGGCGATGGCTCCGACCGCGCGCGAGGTGTCCACCAGGAAGCGGTCGAAGTTGGCGTCGTCGGCCACCAGCTGGCGCGTCAGGTTGGAGGTGGCCCCCAGCGCCGGGCCGGTGTACTTGAGCGCCTCGGCGTAATCCTTCGAGCGCCCGCCGAAGTAGGTGGCCTGCCCCTGGATCAGCTGCTGGAGGCCCTTGCGCGTCTTGGGATCGAGCGTGTTGAAGAGCTGGTCGAGGTCCACCGGCGCGCTTGTCGCGTCGGCCTGGATCTGCCCGCCGCTGGGGACCTTGGGCCCGTTGTCGGGACCGGGCGCCAGCGACACGTAGCGGTTGGCGATACCCGACAGCGAGGTGCTGCGGATCGTGGCCGTGGTCCCGCGGTGCAGGTCGCCGAAGCCCTTCTCCAGGCTCATGTCCACCACGGCCTGGGAGTCGTCGTTCAGCTTGATCCCGTCCACCACGCCCACCGCGCGCCCACCCACGCGCACCTGGTTGCCCTTCACCAGCTGGCCGCCGTTCTCGAAAGTGGCCGAGACCTTGTAGTCCCCGCCGCGCGCGAACAGCAGCAGCGCCACCAGCACGATGGCGCCGATCAGGGCCGCCAGTCCCAGGAAACGGGCAATCGAAGAGCTCGATTGGCCGGCTCCCTCTCCGTGCGTCGTTCTGGTACTCGCGTTCGTCAAGCTAGCCGGTAGACCGGCGCCTCCCTCGCGCCGCCAGTATCCCATGGGTCCGCTGACCCTGCCGTGGTCTTAGAACCAACTCAATAAAGCGGCGCGGGCGTATCCCGCTTCGGGGTTAGGCGCTTATTCCATGCCCAGCGGGCCGCGCGCCTCGCCCGAGAGGAACTGCCGGACGAACTGGTTCGGCGAGTTGAACAGCTCCGATGCCGGGCCTGACTCCACGATCCGGCCCTTCCACAGCACCGCGATGTAGTCGGCCACGCGGCGGGCGGACATGATGTCGTGCGTGATCACCGCGTAGGCGCCGCCGTTCTCGGCGTGCACCTCCTGGATCAGCTCGCACAGCAGCGCGGTGCGCACCGGGTCCAGGCCCGAGTCGGGCTCGTCGAAGAGCACGATGTCCGGGTCCAGCACCAGCGCCCGGGCGAAGCCGGCGCGCTTGCGCATGCCGCCCGAGAGCTCGTTGGGGATCTTGTCCACGGCGCCCGGCAAGGCCGACCTCGGCCAGGCGGCGATGGCAGATCTCCATGATCTCCTCTTCGCCCTTGTCCGTGTGCTGGCGCAGCGGGAAGGCCACGTTGTCCAGGACGTTCATCGAGCCGAAGAGCGCGCCGTCCTGGAACAGGACGCCGAACTTCTTGCGCATCTCGAACAGCTCGTCGTCCTGCCATGTTGGGCACCGACTCGCCGTGGACCAGCACGTCGCCCTCGTCCGGGTAGAGCAGGCCGACCATGTGCTTGATGCACACCGACTTGCCGGTGCCCGACGGGCCCAGGATCATCGAGATCTGGTTGTCCGGGATGCCCAGGTTCAGGCCGTTCAGGATCGTGTTGCGGCCGAAGGACTTCTTGACGTCGATGAACTCGATGGCGTCGGTGGAGCCGTGATCGCGCTTGAGTGCCCGAGTGCCACTGGTAGGGCTCCTCGCCCTCGCGCGTCTGCTCCACGATGTTGTCCGGCACGTTCTCGCCCGTGACGCGCATGTCCGGCTCGTCGGGCTCGCCCTCGGGGTCCTGGGTGATCACGTCCCGCTTGGTCGAGCCGCTGTCCGCCGCCTCGGGCTCGTCGCGGTAGGCCTCGTCCTGGTAGTTGCCCCCCTGGTCCGCCGTCTGCTGGTCGGCCGTGGGCTGTTCGCCCTCGACGTCGTCGGGCTGCAGGGGCTTGCCCCACGGTGGGTCTTCGCGCTGTTCGTCGTCAGCCACTCGCTCGCTCCTTCTCGCTCAGCCGCCGATTGGCGCTCGTGGATTCGATCCCCAGAAGATCTGGGTGCCGACCATGCCGATGATGTGCACCAGCACGGTGTTCAGCACCATCGACTTGGCCGTGGCGGTGCCCACGCCCACCGGCCCGCCGCTGGCGGTGTAGCCGTAGTAGCAGCCCACCAGCACGATCACCGTGGCCATGGCCATGCCCTTGATCAGGCTGTAGAAGAGGTCGGGAGGGTTCTGGAACATCCAGAAGATGAGGAAGAACCCTCCGGAGGAGACCTCGCCGATCTGCTGGACCACCGCCAGGTACGAGGCGAAGAAGCCGGCGCCGACGGCCGCGATGTACATGAACGGCAGCACCAGCCAGGCGGCCAGCAGGCGGGTCGAGCACAGGAAGGTCAGCGAGCTGATGCCCATGACCTCGAGCGCGTCGATCTCGTCGGAGATGCGCATGGCGCCGATCTCGGCCACCAGGCCGGTGCCGACCTTGGCCGACATCATGTAGCCGAAGGCGTAGGGCATGATCTCGCGCAGGTCGCACCAGGCGCTGAACACGCCGGCGTACGCGGGCGCGCCCACGGAGCGGTTGAAGTAGGCGCCCTCGATGCCGCAGGTCAGGCCGAGGATGAAGGCCAGGCCCCAGATGACGATGGCCGAGCCCAGGATCAGGATGCCCGCCTGGCGCAGCGCCTCGCCGAAGAACTTGCAGCACCCTGAGCGAGTACACCTCGCCCATGACGCGCGCCATGAACTTGGCGATGTCGCCGAACGACGAGATCCAGTCCTTCGGGACCGCGAGCCAGCCCGTCAGACGCGCGTGGTCACTTGATCACCGAGATCTCGGGATGGGTGGCCAGCAGCGTCTGCGTGAAGACGTAGTTGAAGGCGAAGATGGCCAGGAAGGTGACCACGACCCCCTGGTTGACCGCTCGGCCCACGCCCTCGGCGCCGCCTGACGCGGTCATCCCCTTGTAACAGGAGACGATGGCGATGATGGCGCCGAACAGCGTCGTCTTGACGACCGACCCCCAGAGGTCGGTGGTGGTCGCGTTGTTGAGCAGCGTCGCGAAGAACGGCCCGAGCGGCGCGTGGAACGTGAGCGTGGCCAGGACGCCGCCGATGATGCCGAAGATCAGCGCGTAGATGTTGAACAGCCCCGTGACGATCATCAGCGCCAGGAAGCGCGGCACGACCAGGTTCTTGATCGGGTCGACGCCGAGCACCTGGAGGGCGTCGAGCTCCTCGCGGATCTTGCGGGCGCCGAGGTCGGCGGTCATGGCCGTGCCTGCCGACGCCGGCCACGATGATGGCGGTCACGATCGGCGCGAACTCGCGCACGGAGGCCAGCACGAAGAAGCCGCCGAGGCGATCGATGGCGCCGAAGATGATCAGGAAGTTGCCGGCCTGGAGACCGGGGGCGCCGTAACCGAAGGCGATCGTCGAGATCATCAGCGGGAACCAGCACAGGCGCAGCGCGAACAGGAACTGCTGAACGAACTCGGTGCCGAACGGGTAGGGCGGGCGGATGGCCGACAAGAGCGTCTTGCCGGTCAGGATCATCATGTCGCCGACCTGCTCGAGCAGGTTCTTGGTCGGGAGGAATGCCCGATCCGCGACGGCTCTGACCATTAACTCCTCCTCCCGGCGTTCACGCTGCTCTCTCTGACTCGCTCACGCGAGCGCACCACTCTCCGGTTGAACACTACGCCATGCGCGATGGCGCTGACAAGCCACAACCGGCGTGTGGGCGCAACCGCGTCAGGGGGCGTGTGAGCCGTGGTATGTTGGCCGCGCTTTGGGGCGGAGGAGACTGCATGCTTTTCTCGCTGGTCTGGCTGCGGTCGGGCTTGCCGCCTGCGGGGGCGATCCGCGCCAGGACGCCGACGAGCCGTCCGGCAAGTTCCGCATGAGCGTGACCGACGCGTCGTTCCCGTCCAGCCAGAAGCTGGCCAAGGAGTCCGAGCTGGTGATCAAGGTGCGCAACGAGGAGAACCGGCGCTCGATCCCCAACGTGGCCGTGACCGTGGACGGCTTCGACACGCGCATCAAGCAGGAGGGCGTGGCCGACCCCGAGCGGCCGGTGTTCGTGATCAACGGCCGGCCCAAGAGCATCGGCACCTTCCCGGAGACCAAGGAGGACGGCCCCGCCGGGGGCGAGACCGCCTACGTGAACACCTGGGCGCTGGGCCCCCTGGGTCCCGGCAAGACCAAGACCTTCCGCTGGCGCGTGACCGCCGTGCGCCCGGGCCCGTACAAGCTCTCCTACCGCGTCGCCGCCGGCCTCAACGGCAAGGCCAAGGCGGTCTCGGTGGTGGGCGACAACAAGATCAGCGGCAGCTTCGAGGGCAAGATCTCGAGCAAGGCCCCGCAGACGCGCGTCGCCGATGACGGCAAGACCGTCATCGAAGGCACCCGCTAGCGCTCCCGCTCCTCCCACCCCACGCAGCGCTCGACCGGTAGCCGCGGGTACTTGGCAAAGCGCTCGTCGTCCTTGGCGCGACCGCACATCGAGAAGCTGCTCCCCCGCGTGTTGGCGATCACCTTCTGGTGGCGACAGGAATCGCACAGCCCGGCGGGCGGGGCGCCAGAGCGGGGACTGAGCGGGCTCATGCGAGGTTCGTGGCTGCGCCTGGATGCGACACACGACGTCCTTCTCCGGCGCAGGCTATCCCGCATGGCGAACCCTTACGCGTTTTCTTTGGACAGAGGTACAAGACCCCCTACCCGGAGCCCGATTAGGCTGGGTCTGTCCTTAAAACTCCCCCGTCCCGTCGCGCGCGCCCGCCACCCGGGCGTGCCGTGATGCAGGAGGCTTCTCAGAGACCCATGGCCAAGATCCGCCAGAAGAACGTGACCGCCGCCCAGTGGAGCCCCAACGGGGACTCGCTGGGATCGGTGGACCTGACCCAGCCCGCCAACAACCCGTTCGGCTCGAACGTGTTCTCGGTGTCAGTCCAGCGCTCGCGCCTGCCGAAGGACGTGTTCAAGCGCCTGCAGCGCACGCTGGAGTCGGGCGAGGCCCTGGACATGTCCCTGGCCGACGCGGTGGCCCTGGCCATGAAGGAGTGGGCGCTGGAGAACGGCGCCACCCACTTCACCCACGTCTTCCAGCCGCTGACCGGCCTGACCGCCGAGAAGCACGACTCTTTCTTCAACCCCACCGATGACGGCAACTCGCTGGCCGAGTTCTCGGGCAAGGAGCTGATCCAGGGCGAGCCGGACGCCTCGTCGTTTCCCACCGGAGGGCTGCGCGCGACCTTCGAGGCGCGCGGCTACACGGCGTGGGATCCCACCAGCCCCGCCTTCCTGCTGCACAACCCCAACGGCACGCTGCTGTGCATCCCGACGGCGTTCGCGTCGTGGACCGGTGAGGCGCTGGACGCCAAGATCCCGCTGCTGCGTTCCATGGACGCGCTGTCGGGCTCGGCCGTCCGCGCGCTGGCGCTGCTGGGCGACACGGAGTCCAGCCGGGTCTTCACGACCGTCGGGCCCGAGCAGGAGTACTTCCTGATCGACGAGCAGTACTACTTCGAGCGACCCGACCTGGTGACCACCGGCCGGACCCTGTTCGGCGCCAAGCCGGCCAAGGGCCACGAGCTGGACGACCACTACTTCGGCTCCATCCCCGAGCGCGTGCTGGCCTACATGATGGACTGCGAGCAGCAGCTGGCCAGCCTGGCGGTACCGGTCAAGACCCGCCACAACGAGGTCGCGCCCGCGCAGTACGAGCTTGCACCGGTGTTCGAGAACTCGAACGTGGGCTCGGACCACCAGCAGCTGACCATGCAGGTGATGCAGAACACGGCCCGCAAGTACGGCCTGGTCTGCCTGCTGCACGAGAAGCCGTTCGCGGGTGTCAACGGCTCGGGCAAGCACAACAACTGGTCGATGAGCACCGACACCGGCCACAACCTCATGGATCCGGGTGAGACGCCGGGCGAGAACCTGAACTTCCTGTTCTTCTGCACCGCGGTGATCATGGCCGTGAACAAGCACCAGGGCCTGCTGCGGGCGTCGGTGGCCAACATCGGCCAGGACCACCGGCTCGGCGCCAACGAGGCGCCCCCGGCGATCATCTCCGTGTTCCTCGGGGCCGAGCTGGATGCGGCGTTCGAGGGCATCGCCGCCGGCGAGCTGGACAGCACGGCGGCGGGGGACTCCATGACCCTCGGCACCCCCGTGCTGCCGCCGCTGCCCACGCACGGCGGCGACCGCAACCGGACGTCGCCGTTCGCCTTCACCGGGAACAAGTTCGAGTTCCGCGCGCTTGGCTCCAGCATGTCGCTGGCCTTCCCCAACAGCGTGCTGAACACGATCGTGGCCGAGGCCATCGACGAACTCACGGACCAGCTCGAGGCCAAGACCAGCGGCGGCACGCCCGTGGCAGATGCCGTCATGGACGTGGTCAAGGGCGCCTACAGCGCCAACAAGCAGATCATCTTCGGTGGCGACAACTACTCCGACGAGTGGCACGCCGAGGCCGAGCAGCGCGGCCTGAAGAACCTGCGCACGACCCCGGACGCGATGCCCGAGGTGATCGCCGAGGACACCGTGACGGCGTTCGAGAAGTACAACGTGCTCTCCAGGCGCGAGCTGGAATCGCGCTACGAGGTATGGCTCGAGCAGTACGCGGTCCAGGCCAACATCGAGGCCGAGACCACGTCGACGATCGCCCGCACGCTGCTGCTGCCCGCGGCGCTGCGCCACCAGAAGCTCGTGGACGACACGGGCTTCGAGGATCTGCAGGTGGAGACGCGCGAGCAGATCCAGGCGTTCGTGAGCGCCATCGGCGCGCTCGAGATCGCCAACCAGTACCCGGACGGCATCGAGGACGACCTGCTCAAGCTGGCCGAGTACGCCCGCGACGAGCAGCTCAGCGCGATGGCCGCGGTGCGCGAGACCGCCGACCGCCTGGAGCAGTACGTGGCCGACGACCTGTGGCCGCTGCCGAAGTACTCGGAGATGCTGTTCATCAAATAAGCGGGGAGCCTGCGCCTGGGAAGAACGTCGTGTCCTTCCCAGGCACGAGGAGAGCCTGCGCCTGGGAAGAACGTCGTGTCCTTCCCAGGCACGTCAACTGACCTTTTTGGGGCCTCCCCTCTCACACGGCGCGGCCCGTCGGCGTTCATTGGTCATGATCGCCACGATGCTCTTCACCCGCCTGTCCACGCCGATCGGGGAGCTTCAGCTGTTCGGTGACGGTGAGTCGCTGACGCGGCTCGAGCTGCCGGGACGGCTCGGCCCCTCCGGCGGCGCCACCGACGACCGGTCGGCGTTCGCGGAGCCGATAGCCCAGCTCGAGCGCTACTTCGCCGGCGAGCTGCGCCGGTTCGATCTGGCGCTGGCGCCCGCCGGCGGCCCGTTCGACCAGGCGGTGTGGGAGCAGCTGGGCCGGATTCCCTACGGCCAGACCACCAGCTACGGCGAGCTGGCAGAGGCCGTCGGCCGGCCGGGCTCGCCGCGGGCGGTCGGCGCCGCCAACGGGCGCAACCCGATCCCGATCGTGGTGCCCTGTCACAGGGTCATCGGCGCCGACGGCAAGCTGGTCGGCTACGGCGGGGGGCTCGAGACCAAGCGCCGGCTGCTGGAGCTGGAGTCCGGCGGAGCGCCGTTGTTCTAGCGCGGTAGCCGGGGCTGGATGATTCGGTAGGCCTTCAGCCCCAGTCCCAGCCGCTCACGGTCCTCGGACGTGAAGGGGTCCAGGCCGCTGAGCTCCTTGACGCGCTCCAGCCGGTAGCTGACCGTGTGGCGGTGCGCGTGGATGGCCGCGGCGGTGGCGTTCATGTTGCAGTTCTGCCCGAGATAGGAGTCGAGCGTGCCGACCAGGTCGGTGGAGTACTGCTCGTCGTAACGGACCAGCGGCGCGATCGTGTCCTCGTAGAAGCTGCGCACCTCCTCTGGATGGCTGGCCAGGACCCGGAACAGCAGCCTGTAGGTGCCACCGCCGATCTCGTCGCCCGGTGGCTCGCCCCCTGCAGCGGTCACGCCGAGCACCAGCTCGGCCTCCTCCAGCGCGCGCCGCACGTCGGCGGGCGCTGAGTAGTGCGAGGACAGCCCGACCAGCGCCTGGCGACCGAGCCGGTTGGCCACCTGGCGGGCTTTGCCGGCAACTCCCGGGAGCAGCGCGTACACGCGGGCGCCGCCGGGCGTGGGAATCACCTGCGCCAAGGCGCCCGGCAGCTCGCTGGAGATCGCGGCCATCAGCCGGCCGGGTGAGCGGTCGCCAGGGTCGGCGCAGAGCCCGACGGCCCCTTCATCGAGGTCGCAGCCCAGCCGCCGTGCACGCCTGACGACGTCGCCCGGGTCCAGGTCGTCCCTGGTCAGCAGCTCCTCGAGGAAGGACCCGCGCAGGTTCTGCTCGGTCTCGTCGCGGGCCTCGGCCACCGCGACCTCGGTCAGAGCGGCCACCGCCGCCACGTGCAGGTACTCACCGGCGTCGGCGCCGCCGGGGCCCATCATGAGCACGGCTCCGAGCTCCTGCCCGCCGGAGACGATCGGGACCTCGGCGACCACGTCCGCCGGCCGCTCGGGCTTGCCGCCCGCCATCCGCTTGGCCACGTAGCGCTCGTATCCGGCCCAGGCCTCCGACGGCGTCCCCAGGCGTGGCACCACCACGGCCACCGGCGCCCGCGCGTGCTGGGTGGCGATCTCGGCGACCCGGTCCAGGCCGTCGCCGGCCAGGACCGCCCCGACCATCTCCAGATGGGCGCCGCGCGGGGACGGGAGGGGTTCGGGTGCCGTCATGGACATGGTGGCCCCGGCGGGGAACGGGTGGCCGGGCGGCGCCTGATCGAGCTCGGAACGACGCCGACTCGATCGAGGGCTATCCACCCGGCCACGTTCCGCAGGAGGGATCAGGCCCCCGCCGGGATCTCCTCCGACTCGTGGGCCTGGAGAACCTCGCCCCCGTCCTCCCCGGTGCGGATGCGGATGGCCGCCTCCACGGGGATGACGAAGATCTTGCCGTCTCCGACCTGGCCCGTTCTGGCGTGCTTGAGGATGGTCTCCGTGATTACGGAGACATCCGTGTCGTCGACCACGATCTCGAGCTTGAGCTTGGGCCGCAGATGGATGGTCATCTCGGAGCCGCGATAGCGCTCCGTGATGCCCTTCTGCCGGCCCGAGCCCTTGTACTCCGCGATGGACAGACTCGGGAAACCCTTGTCCAGCAGCTCCATGCGGATCGGCTCGAACGCCTCGTGGCGGACGAACGCCTCTACCTTCTTCATGCTGTCACCTCTCCGGGCACTGCGTCGCCTCTGCCTTGTGCCGAGGCCGGGGCATCGGCCCCGAACACCGACGCCGGGCCGGTCGAGGCCGCACCCGTCTCCGGCAGCGGGATGAATTGCTCCGGGTAGCCATACATGCCGTGCTCGACGATGTCGAGGCCGGCATCCTCTTCTTCCTCGGTCACGCGCAGCCCGATCGTCTTCTTGATCGCCCAGAACGTGCCGTAGCTGAGGGCGAAGACGAACGTGAACGCGATCAGCACGCCCACCCCCTGCGCGATCAGCTGCTTGAACGAGCCCGAGTAGAGCAGGCCTCCGTTCGGATCGCCGAACGCGTTGTACTGCGCCAGGCGTGGCGCGGTGAACAGGCCGCAGGCCAGCGTCCCCCAGATGCCGGCCAGGCCGTGGGCGGAGGTGGCGCCGATCGGGTCGTCGATCTTCTTGTCGATGGCGATCACGCCGAACACCACGATCACGCCGCCGACGAAGCCGATGATCGGAGCGGCCCACGTCTCCACGTAGCCCGAGGGCGCCGTGATGGCCACGAGGCCGGCGATCATGCCGTTGCCGACCATCCCGATGTCGATCGTCTTCAGCCGCAGGTTGCCGACCAGGAACGCACCGAGCACGCCGCCTGTGGCCCCGAGCATCGTGATCACGGCCACGTCCGCCAGGCGCCCGTCGCCGGTGCCAAGCGTCGAGCCGGCGTTGAAGCCGAACCAGCCGATGAACAGGATCAGCACGCCCAGGCCCACCAGCGGCATCGAGTGCCCCGGGATGACCCTCGGCTTGCCGTCGGAGCCGTACTTGCCCTTGCGCGGGCCGAGCAGAAGCAGCGCGGCCAGGGCCCCGGTGGCACCGATCAGATGCACCGCGGTCGATCCGGCGAAGTCCTGCATGCCGGTTGGCAGCAGCGGCGTGTCGCCGTTCTGCAGCCAGCCGCCGCCGAACACCCAGTGCGAGCCGATCGGGTAGATGATCGTGGCGAACACCACGGCGTAGATCACGTAGGCGCCGTACTTGATCCGCTCCAGCGTCGAGCCCCAGACGATGGCCAGCGACACCGCGCAGAAGGCGAACTGGAACAGGAACTTGGCGTCGATCGAAGCGCTCGAGAACGCCAGCACCGGCAGGCCCGAGTTGCCCGGCAGGTCGTCCACCCCACCTGTGCCGGCCACCTCCAGGAAGAACCCGTTGCTGCCGATGATCTTCGCCAGCGTCTCGCTGCCGCCGAACACGTCGCCGCTGCCGAAGGCGAAGGCAAAGCCCACCGCCCAGTAACAGATGGCCGCGATCGAGAAGTTGGTCAGGATCTTGGCCACGATCGTGCCCGCGTTCTTCGCGCGGACGAAACCGACCTCGAGGAACATGAAGCCGGCCTGCATGAACAGCACCAGCACCGCGGCGATGACGACCCACATTGTGTCGATGGGGACGCTGTCGCCCAAGGTGCCGTCGATCGACTGCCTGAGCTCGTCGGACGAGGCCAGCGCCGATGCCGGAGTGAGCAACAGCGCAAACACCGCCACCAGGGCCAGGGGACCGGCCCGCTTCAGGGATCTCATTGTCGCGAGTTTCTCCTAGTCCCCGGCGCCGCCAGGGCGCCGGATCGCAAAGTTCAAAGGGGACCAGGGCAACCTAGGCCGGGGCGGCCGGGCGATCTTTAGCCAGGTGTCGAGTATTTGGCAGGCCCGTTTCTCCCGCCTGTCGATCCGGGGTTGGACACCCGGTCGGATTCAGCTCTGCAGAGCCGAAGCTCAGGCAGGCGTCGGCGCGCCCGCGCCTTCGTCCTCGACCTCTGCCTCGCGTGCGCTCTCGGTCGGGTCGCCCTCGGGCGGCAGCTCGCCGCCACGCTCGGTGCCCGCGATCAGCTCGTCCGGTGTCTTGCCCTCGGGGACGAAGCCGGACTTCATGCCGAAGTACACGGCCTGCGGGTGGTGGGCGATGATGGCCACGGTGGACTGCTCGGGCATCACTGCGTGGCCGTCGGACAGGTACATGCCGATGTCCTCGAGGCCCAGCAGGCGCCACACCTTCTCGTGCTCGGACTGGTCGGGGCAGGCCGGGTAGCCCCAGGAGTAGCGGCGGCCCTGGTCGGGGTCGATGCCCAGGGCGTCGCGCACCGCGTGGTGGTTCCACTCGGCAAGGCCCTCGGCGGACTGAACCGCCAGGCCGTGGGTGAACAGCTGCTCGGAGAACTCGCCGGCCTTCTCCAGTTGCTCCAGCCGCTCGGTCGAGTCGGGCCCGACGGTCACGCCCTGCAGGGCCACGACGTCGCGCTCGCCGGAGTCGATCGGCTTGTAGAAGTCGGCCAGGCAGATGCGGTCGTGCTTGGGCTGTCGCGGGAAGGTCAGGCGCTCGATCTCGGTGTCCCGATCCTCGGGATCGAAGATCACCAGGTCGTTGCCGTCGCTGTTGCAGGGGAAGTAGCCCACCTTGACCTTGGGCTGCAGGTAGTCCTGCTCGGACCACATGCGCTCGAGCTTGGGCTGGAAGCCCTCGTCGTCGCCGTGGCCCTCCACGATCTGGCGCCACTCCTCGCCCTTCTTGCCGCGCCCGCCCCAGTGGAGCTTGAACAGCACGTGGCGGTCCAGGTGCGGGTAGACGTCGTCAAGGTCGGCCTCGATCTCGCGCACGCCCCAGAACGGCGGCTCCGGTACCTCGTTGTCGGTGTGCACCGATGAGCGCACAGAGTCGTCGGTCACCGGTGGCGAGTCGTCCTTGACCTCGGGCTTCTCGCGCAGCTCCTTGGCTGCGACACGGATCTTGTCCACCAGCTCCGGGCGCTGGTCGGGATCGATCAGGGCGTCCATCGTGTCCAGGCCCTGGAACGCGTCCTTGCAGTAGAAGACGCCGGGCTCGTAGATGTCGTCGGACTCCTTGCCCAGCGGGTAGAGCATGCGCCGGCCGAAGTCGCGGTTGATGGCCGCGCCTCCCACCAGCACCGGGTAGTCCAGGCTGCGGTCGTGCAGCTCGCCGACGCAGATCGGCATCTGCTTCGAGGTCGAGACCAGCAGGGCGGACAGGCCGATGGCGTCGGCCTTGTGCTCCTCGGCCGCGCTGATGATCGTGTCCACCGGGACCTGCTTGCCCAGGTCGACGACCGTGTAGCCGTTGTTGGTCATGATCGTGTTCACCAGCGACTTGCCGATGTCGTGCACGTCGCCGAACACGGTGGCCAGCACCACGGTGCCCTTGGTGTGGCCCTCCATCTTCTCGAGGTAGTTCTCGAGCTGGGCCACGGCGCGTTTCATGACCTCGGCGCTCTGAAGCACGAACGGCAGGATCAGCTCACCGGAGCCGAACTTGTCGCCCACCTCCTTCATCGCGGGCAGCAGCACGGTGTTCAGCGTGGGCACGGCGCCGATCTTCTCGTTGCACTTGTCGATCCAGTCCTCTACGCCCTCCTTCTTGCGGCGCAGGATGTGCCAGTGCAGGGCCTCCTCGGGCTCCATGCCCTCGGTGGGGTTGGCGGCCTCGTCCTCGGCCTCCTCGCCCTGGGACTCGAAGTGCCCGATGAACTTCTCCAGCGCGTCCTCGGACTCGTTGAACACCAGCGCGTCGGTGAGCTTGCGCTCCTCCTCGGAGATCTCGCCGTAGGGCGTGACGTCCGCGGGATGCACCATCGCCAGGTCCAGGCCGGCCTCGACGCAGTGGTGCAGGAACACGGAGTTCAGGATCTTGCGGGCCTTGGGCGAGACGCCGAACGACACGTTCGAGACACCCAGCGACGTCTTGACCTTGGGCAGCGCCTTCTTGAGCTCGCGGATGCCCTCGATGGTCTCGACCGCCGATGGGCGCCACTCCTCGTCACCCGTGGTAAGGGTGAAGGTCAGGACGTCGAAGATCAGCGCCTCCTCGTCGAGCCCATGCTCGTCCACGACCATGTCGCGGATGCGCTGCGCGATCTCGACCTTGCGGTCGCGCGTCTTGGCCATGCCCACCTCGTCGATGGTCAGCGCGATCAGCGCGGCGCCGTGGGCCTTGACCAGCGGCACGACGGTGTCGAGCTTCTCGCGCCCGGCCTCCAGGTTCACGGAGTTCACGATGGCGCGACCCGGCGTCTGCTCCAGGGCCAGCTTCATCACGTGGGGCTCGGTGGAGTCGATCTGTAGCGGTGCGGGCAGCGACAGCGACACGCGCTTGGCGATCTCGCGCATCTGCTCGTCCTCGTCCTCGCGCTCGGTGAGCGCCACGCACAGGTCGAGCACGTGGGCGCCGCCCTCGACCTGGTTGGTCGCGACCTCCATCAGGCCGTCGTAGTCGTCGTCCAGCAGCATGGCCTTGGCCTTGCGCGAGCCCTGGGAGTTCACGCGCTCGCCGACGATCGTGGGCGAGGGCTCCTGGGCCAGCGGCGTGGCGCTCATCATGGAGCTGACCATGAGCGGGCCCTTCTCGGGCCGCGGTCCGTTCGTCTTGCCGCCCACGCGGTCCACGATCGCGGCGATGTGCTCGGGTGTGGTGCCACAGCAGCCGCCTACGATCGACACGCCGCTCTTCTCCACGAACTCCTGGAGCGCGTCGGCCAGCGGATCGGGCTCGGCCGGGAAGATGGTCTCGCCGTCCGGGCCCTGGTAGGGGATGCCCGCGTTGGGGATGCAGTGCACCGGCAGCGTGGAGTTCTGGCCCAGGTAGCGGATGGCGTCGCGCATGTCCTCCGGGCCCGTCGAGCAGTTCAGCCCGATGACCTGGACGTCCAGCGCGGTGAGGGTGGTCAGCACCGCCTCGATGTCGGTGCCCAGCAGCATCTTGCCGCCGTTGGGAAGCAGCGAGACCGACGCCTGGATTGGCAGCGTGGTGCCGGTGGTCTTGAAGGCCTCGCGCATGCCGAAGATGGCGGCCTTGACCTCGAGGATGTCCTGGGCGGTCTCGACGATCAGCAGGTCCGAGCCGCCCTTGATCAGGCCCTCGGCCTGCTCGGCGAAGACCTCGACCAGCTCGCTGAAGAGGATCTTGCCCAGCGTGGGATCGTCCGAGGCGGGAAGGTGCCCGGTCGGGCCGATCGAGCCGGCCACGAAGTTGTGCTCGCCCGCGGCCTTGCGGGCGATCTCGGCGGCCTTCTGGTTGATCTCGGCGGTGTGGTCGGCAAGACCCCACTCGTCGAGCTTGATCCGGCTGGCCTGGAAGGTGTCGGTTTCCAGCACGTCGGCGCCGGCCTCGATCATGGACGTGTGCACGCCCTCGATCACGTCGGGGCGTTGCAGGACCAGCGCCTCGTGGCACTTGCCCTGGAGGCCCATGTAGTCCTCCTGGGTCAGGTCGAACTGCTCGAGCGTGGCGCCCATGCCGCCGTCGAAGACGACGACGCGCTCATGGACGGTTTTGACGTAATCGCGGGCCATCGGGCCAGCTTACTACAACCTTGACACGCTCGTGTGAAGGTTGGGGCTACCCCGTCCGCGCGCGCCGGCCTAGACGCGCGCCTCGAGGATCAGGTTGAAGGGCGTCTCGGTCGCCCGCCGTACGTGCTTGAAGCCGGCCTCGTGCAGCACCTCGGCCAGTCGCGCCTCGCCTGCCTGCGCCCCGAGCGCCAGGCCGACCTCCTGCGCCTCCGACGCGGGGGTGCAGACCATCGTGGACGCGGCGTAGAACATCCGCCCGACCGGGTTGATGTTGTCCTCGAGCGTGTCGCCGGCGAACGGCTCGACGATCATGTACGTGCCGTCCGGGGCCAGCATTTCGGCGGTGTGGCGGGCCGCCCCGACCGGATCGCCCATGTCGTGCAGGCAGTCGAAGTTGCACACCAGGTCGAACGCGTCGCCGCCGAAGTCCTGGGCGCGCGCGACCTCGAACGACGCCCGGTCGGCCACCCCCGCCTCCGCCGCGCGAGCACGTGCCTGCTCGATCGACTCGGCGTGGTAGTCGAAGCCGACGAACGTCGACTTCGGGTACGCCTGCGCCATCACGATCGTCGAGGCGCCGTGGCCACAACCGACGTCGGCGACGCGTGCCCCATCCTTGAGCTTGCCCTCCACGCCCTCCAGCGCGGGAATCCACTCGGTGGTCAGGTGCGCCCGGTAGCCCGGGCGAAAGAAGCGCTCGGTGCCCTGGAAGAGGCGATGGTCATGCTCGTGCCAGCCCAGCCCGCGCCCATCGCGGAAGCTGCGCGCGAGCTTGTCCTCGTCGGCCCACAGTGAGGCCAGCAACTCCATCGCCCCCATCAGGTAGACGGGGCTGTCCGCATCCGCCAGCGCCATCGCCTGCTCTTCGGGCAGCTCATAGCGGTCTGCGTCGGGGTCGTGGGTGACGTAGCCGCCGGCGGTCTGGTTGGCCAGCCACTCGCGCACCATCCGCTCGTCACAGCCGGTGCGCTCAGCCACCTCGCTTGCGGACAGGGGCCCGGAGTGAGCCATGGCCCGGTAGAGGCCGAGGCGGTCCCCCAGCAGCATCAGCGGGGCGCTGACCGCCGCGCTCATGTCACCGACCGCGCGGTTCATGAAGTCCTCGAGTCGTTGCTCGTTGATCGCGGCGACAGCCATTTGGGGTCCTCTCGTTCGGGCCAGAACGCGGAACCCCCAGCCAGCGCGGACGCGATCCGCTCGGACGTGTCCAATAAAACACCGGCCCGCTTTCGTGTCAAGTGCCACTAACGGCGCTCGCCGCGCTGTCACATCCGTAACCAGCCCGTCACCTCCGCGAGGTGCCTCGGTCCTGCGTCACGAGTTCCGCCCACTGGGCGGACGAAAGTCGTGACGCACTTCCGGGAGCTCTGCGAACGGCTACTGGAGACTGCCGACCACGTACGTCCAACCGCGGAGCGACCGTGGCGTCGTCAGTACGTCTCGGCCTCGGCGCTGCCGTCGTGCCCGCGCCGCCCGGCGCCGGCCAGCTGCACCGGTGTGGCGTGCAGCGCGCTCAGGCGCAGGTCCTTCCAGGACATGCCCTCGCGTACCAGCGCGGGCATGCCAAGCGCAACCGCGGTGGCGATCTCGACCGCCTGGAGGATGATGCCGTAGGCCAGCGCATCGGTCTTGCCGACGCCGTAGGCGGAGAGCACCGCCACGCAGGCGGCCTGGAAGACGCCGAGGTTCGAGGGGGTGGCCGGCAGGGCCGCCGTCACGTTCACGGCGAACAGCACGGCCGCGGCCGCTCCGATGCCGGCCTGGCCGTCCAGGCCCAGCGCCACCAGCAGCACGTAGCACGCCATCCACTGGATGCCCCAGGCAGCCAGCTGGGTCACGATCGCCCAGCCGCCGAGCTTGGCGTGGCGAAAGACCTCGAGGCCCCGGCGTACGCGCACCATCGCGGCGCGCGACGTGGCCAGCGCCTGTTGCACGCGCGCGAAACGGGACGGCTTGCCCCGGCGCAGCAGGGCGGGCACGGCCAGCAGGGCCAGGATCACCACCAGCGGGGCGATGGTGGCGAACACCAGCGCGTCCTCACCGCCGCGGAAGATGCCGACGGTGGCGAACATGACGCTGCCCAGGATGGCCAGCGCCAGCAGGTTCAGCAGCGTCTGCGAGATCAGCGTGCCCAGCACCACGGGCAGCCGGTCGCGGACGCGACCCGCGCGCCGCGCCACGATCAGCGCGCGCGAGGGCTCACCCAGCCGCGCGGGCAGCGTGGCCGACATGAAGACTCCGATCATCGTGCCCCGCGCGGTGTCGCGCCGGCGCAGCGGCACGCCGGGCAGGGCGGCGCGCAGGATCGCGTGCCATGCCTCGGCGCGGAGCAGCATCGAAGAGCACATCAGCGCGAACGCCACCAGGACCCAGACCGGCGTGGCCGCGATCAGCGCGTGTCCGATCGACTGGATGCCCAGGTGCTGGACGGCCAGAGCGGCCAGCCCGACTCCGCCCACCGCCGCGCCCGCGATGGCGGCGCGGCGCGCAACCCGCACGGCGCGCCGGCGGCCGCTGTGCGGGACCTTGGGCTCGATCGAGGGGATCCGCCGCGGCTTGACCACGGGCTCGCCGTCGGCGGACGCCAAGCCCAGCCGGCGGGCCGCCGCCTGCGGACGGGTGGCCGGCGCCGGCAGCTCGACGGCGTCCTGGTAGGCCTGGCCGACCTCCTCGGCCACGTGCGGCCACGAGAAGCGCTCCGCTCGCTCGCGCGCGGCGGCGGCCATGCGGGCGCGGCGACCGGGGTCGAGCGCCAACTCGCGCAGTGCCTCGCCCAGCGCGGCCGGGTCGGCGGGCGGGACCAGCAGGCCGTCGTGGCCGTGGCGGACCACGTCGCGGTAGCCGACGATGTCGGAGGCCACGACCGGGGTGTGCGAGGCGAACGCCTCGGTGAGCACCATGCCGAAGCTCTCGCCACCCAGCGAGGGGGCACAGAGCACGTCGGCCTGGCCCAGCAGGCGCCACTTCTCCTCATCGCTGACGCGGCCGGCCACGCGCACGCCCTCGGCATCCATGAGCACCGGCTCGACCTCCTCCCAGGAGGCGCCGGCGACCGTCAGGCGGGCGTCGACGCCGGCGCTGCGCAGCGCCTCGAAGGCGCGCAGCAGGACGGGCAGGCCCTTGCGGGCGTCGGCCCGGCCGACGAACAGCAGCTCCAGCGGGCCGTGGCCGGGAGCGGCGTGGTCGGGTCGCGCGGCGGACAGGTCGACGCCGTTGGGCACGACCCGGTAGCGCCCGCCGTAGTAGCGCTCGGCCGTCCAGCGCGCGGCCTCGGACACCGCCAGGCGAACCCCGAGCTTGTTGTAGAGCCAGCGGGCGCCGACCACGTTGGAGGCGAAGCCGTTGGCAAGGGTGCTCGTGGAGTAGCAGTGGAAGGTCCCGACCAGCGGCACACGCGAGAACTCGGTGGCGAAGAAGCTCACGAACGGCGCGTTGGGCTCGTGCACGTGGATGACGTCGTAGCCGCCGTGCCGCAGCTCGCGGCCGAGGGTGCCGACGGCCTGCGACGAAATGCCCAGGTTGGAGACCGCGCCGTTGGCGGGGAAGCCGGTGCTCCGGCCGAGCGCGATCAGGTTGTCGGGCAGGGGCCGGCTATCCGGCTTTGCGCCGCGATGCATGACACGAGCCAGGCGGTCATCCGGGTCATACGGCGCCATCATCCGGACATCGTGTCCGAGCGCCGTCAGCTCGTCGGAGAGTGCCTCGACATGCCGACCCACACCGCCGGGGTACGTGTACGAGTACGGAGAAACGAGCCCTACGCGCACGAGAGCATCGTAGACCACCCCTGCGGATGCGCCACACTCACTGTGTGGCTACCCGTACCTACGTGAAGTTCACTTTCATCCGTGTCCAGCCCGAGTGGCGCCGCCGTGAAGCCGCTGAGCGCGCCCAGGACAAGCGCGAGTTCGCCGCAGCCTGCAGGGACTTCGCCGAGGACCACCTGCTGCGCACCTACTCGCTGGTGGGCACCCGCGGTGACTGCGACCTGATGGTGCGCACGGTCGCTCCGAGCCTGGAGCCGATCCACGACTTCCACGTGCTGCTGAACCAGAGCGGGCTGATGCGCTACGCCGAGATCAGCCACTCCTACCTGGCCATGACCAAGGAGTCGGTGTACTCCGAGGAGCCCACGCCGCTCGAGCCGCGCCCAGGCTCGGACGCCAAGTACCTGATCGTCTACCCGATGTGGAAGAAGCGCGAGTGGTACCTGCTGGACGCCGGAGGAGCGCATGGCGGATCATGCAGCGGACACATCGAGACCGGCCGCCGCTACAGCGGCATCGAGATCAACACGGCCTACTCGTACGGGCTGGACGACCAGGAGTTCGTGGTCTCCTTCAACGCCGACGATCCGAGCGAGTTCCTGGACCTGGTGCAGGAGCTGCGCGGCACCGAGTCCAGCGCCTACACCGAGTCGGAGACGCCGATCTTCACCTGCATCTCTGCCTCGCCCGAGCGCGCGCTCGGCGCGCTCGACGGCGAGGCCTTCGAGCTGGCCGGCTGACCCGGCCGGGCCGCGGCCTGGCAGTCACGCGGAGGTGCGCACGGCATCCAGCATGTCGGCGACCGAGGTGAACTTCACCCGCGGGCGGCCGAGCGGTTCGCCGGCCGCCTTCTCGGCGGCGTCGATGGCCTCCCAGCCCTGGTAGGTCACGAGGTCGGGCTGGCGCTCGCGGATCAGCGCCTCCACCGCAGACGGGTCCGCCTCGGGCGGCTCGGGCAGGCGGCCCTCGCTGAGGTCCTCGAGCACGTGCTCGACCGTCTCCTGCGCGTCGCGCTTGTTGGTGCCGATGACCCCGGACGGACCGCGCTTGACCCAGCCGCACACGTACTCGCCCGGGATCGAGCTCTGGCTGTCGGGGTCCACGATGCGCCCCTCCTCGTTGGGGATCGTGCCGTGCCAGTCGTCGAACGGCACACCCTCGACCGGTGCCCCGCGGTAGCCGATCGAGCGGAACACCAGCCCCGTCTCCAGGCTCTCATGCTCGCCCGTCGCCTGGGCCCGCAGGCCGCCGTCGCCGCCGTGCTCGAGCTCGTTGCGCACCAGCTCGATCGACTCGACCCTGCCGTCACCGTGCAGGGCCACGGGCGAGCGCAAGAAACGCAGCACCACGCGCTTGGGCTTACCCTCGGGCGCGCGCTGCGCGTAGCCGGAAAGGATCTCCACGTTGCGCCGGTGGGTGATCTCACCGTCGCCCTCGATCGAGCGCGCGCTGTGCTCGTCGAGCTCGACCTCGGCGGGATCCACGATCACGTCGGCGTCGGTCAGCTCGCCCAGCTCGCGCAGCTCGGGGTTGGTGAACGCCGCCTGCGCCGGCCCGCGCCGGCCGATCACGACCACCTCCTCCACCCCACTGGACGCGATCGCCTCGATGGCGGCATCGGTGGCGTCGGTGCCCGCGAGCTCCTCGCGCGGGAGAACCAGCATCCGGGCCACGTCCATGGCCACGTTGCCATTGCCGATGACCACCGCGCGCTTCGACGAGAGGTCGAAGTCCAGGTCCTGGTAGTCGGGGTGGCCGTTGTACCAGGCCACGAACTCCGTGGCGGCCCAGCTGCCCGGCAGCTCCTCGCCCTCGATGCCCATGTGCCGATCGCGCTCGCAGCCGTACGCGTAGATGACCGCGTGGTAGTGGCGCTTGAGCTCGTCGTGGGTCACGTGGCGCCCCACCTCGACGTTGCCGAGAAAGCGGAAGCCCTCGCGCGCCGCGGTCTTCTCGTAGACGCGGATCACGGACTTGATCTTGGGATGGTCGGGCGCCACGCCGGCGCGCACCAGGCCGAACGGAGTCGGCAGGCGGTCGAAGAGGTCGACCGAGACCGTGACGTCCTTCGCGGCCAGCAGGTGACCGGTGGCGTAGAAGCCTGCCGGTCCGGAGCCGACGACGGCTACGCGCAGGGGGTTGTCGGGGGTGCCCGCCACAGCGGCGGGCAACCATAGCGGCGCCCCGCCTAGTGGCTGCTGCGGTCCTGCTCCTCGGCCTCGCCCATCAACAGGTCCATGGCCGAGACCGTCTCGATGGGCTTGACGTTCACGCGCGACGAGCCGTCGTCGCGAACGCCGTCCACGTGCTCCGGCTCGGGCTCGGGCTCAGGTTCGTGCCGGGGCTCCTCGGCAGCCGGGACCGGCTCGGGCTCGGGCTCCTCATCGGCAGGGACCGGCTCGACGGCCGGGATCGGCGGACGCGAGTCGGCGGCCGGGTGCGGCGTGACCTCGGGAGCCAGCGGCTCGTCCGGGGCGTCGACGACGATCTCCACGTCCGGCACGTCCTGCTCTGAGAACTCGGGCTCCTCGGACTCCTCGTCCGCCGGCAGCTCGAGATCGCCGTGAGCGATCACCTCGACCGATGGGACGGACGCTTCCTCGGAGAAGGGATCGAAGGCTTCGGGGCCGGTCTCGGGCTCGGGGATGGTGGCCTCGGGAGCCGGCGCGGGCTCGGGCGGCGCGACCGGCTGCTGCTTGCGGCGGCGCAGCGAGGGCAGCTTGAGCTCGGGGCCGCCGAGCGTGCGGCGGCCCTGCTCGGCAGGCTTCGGCTGCTTGGCCGGCTTCGGCTCCTTGGGTGTCTTCGAGCGACCGAACGACGGCAGCTTGAGCTCGGGGCCACCCAGGGTCCGGCGACCGGACGCGGCGGGCTTGGGCGACTTCGGCTGCTTGGGAGCCTTGGGCGGCTTGGCCGCCTTCGGCTGCTTCGGCTGCTTCGGCTGCTTCGGCTGCTTCGAGCGCCCGAACGAGGGCAGCTTGAGCTCCGGCCCGCCGAGACTGCGGCGCGAGCGCTTGGGCTTGCTCTCGCCAGCGTCGGGGTGGGTAAGCGCGTTGGAGTGCAGGTGGGCGGCGTCGAACGCGTCGATCTGCGTGCCGGCCGCCTCTGCCGCCAGGGCATCCACGACCGAGGTACGGGCAGCCAGGTCGCCCAGGCGCTGGCGGCGTTCGCGCGTGACGAGCATGACCACCAGGCCGACCACCGGCGTGTCGACCACGCGCGCGAGCGTGCGGGTGGCGTACTGGTGCATGGTGGGCTCGCGGCCGTCGTCGGAGACCACGCGGAGGTGCATGACGCGCTTGCCAAGCGTCTGACCGCCGCTGCTCTCGAGCGCGAAGAAGTAGTAGAGGGTCCAGCCCGCCAGGACGAGCGCGACCGCGGGCGTGAGCAGACCGGTCAGATTGAGGGCCACCAGCGCCAGCGCCGGAGCGGCGAGGTCGATCAGCCCCGCTGCGATGCGACGGTTGTCCAGGGCGGGGCCGGCGGAGGATTGCGTGGGCGAAGTGGGCATGGCCATCGGGTCGGGTATCGGCAGGGGCCGCGGCGATCCTTAGCCCTGAAACCACCCTGAGCACACGGTTGCGCCCACTCTGGGCAACATGGGGCCACCGATGCAGCGCATGGCCGTGATCGACATGGGGTCCAACTCCTTCCGTCTGGTGGTTTTCGAGTACGAGCCGACGGGCTGGTGGAGCCTCGTGGACGAGATCCGCGAGGCCACGCGCGTCAGCGCCGGCATGGCGGAGTCGGGCGCGTTGCAGCCCAAGCCGATGAGACGTGCCGTGCAGACCGCCACCGTGTTCGCGAACTTCCTGCGCGCCTCGGGCGTGGAGCACGTGGTGGCGGTGGCCACCAGCGCCATCCGCGACGCCTCCAACCGCGACGAGCTGCTGGCCGAGATAACCGAGCGCACGGGGCTGGAGGTACGCGTGATCAGCGGCGCCGAGGAGGCCTGGTACGGGTTCCTTGCCATCGCCAACTCCACCACCGTTGGCGACGGCTTCGGCATCGACATCGGCGGCGGCAGCGTCCAGGTCATGCAGCTCCACGGGCGGCGCCTGAACGAGGCCGAATCGGTGCGGCTGGGCGCCGTGCGCGTGAGCGAGGAGTACCTGCCAGACGAGGACGCCACGGCCAAGCAGATCAAGGCGCTGCGCAAGCACGTGGCGCGCACGCTGGGCGAGTTCGAGTGGTGGGAGGGTGGCGACCAGGTGCGTCTGGCCGGCCTGGGCGGGACCATCCGCAATCTCGCCGCGGCGGTCCAGAAGCAGATGGAGGTCACCGACCTGGACGTGCAGGGGTTCCTGCTGACGCGCGAGTCCCTGGGCGAGCTGATCGAGGAGCTGGCAGCGCGGCCGGCGGCGAAGCGCGGATCGGTGCGCGGCATCAAGCCCGACCGCGGCGACGTGATCCTGGGCGGTGCCCTGGTGCTGGATGCCGCGATGGAGAAGGGTGGATTTGACCGCGTGGAGGTCACCGAGGCCGGCCTGCGCGAGGGTGTGCTGTTCGAGCGGATGCTCGACGGCCGCGAGCCACCCCTGATCGACGACGTCAGGCGAGCGTCGGTCGAGAACCTGGAGCACCGCTACCACAGCGACCATGCGCACGTGCAGCACGTGGCCAAGCTCTCGCTGGAGGCATTCGACGCACTCGGGGACGCCGGTCTGCACGACCTGGGCAGCTACGAGCGCGAGGTGCTGTGGGCCGCCTGCATGCTGCACGACATCGGCGTGGCCATCGATTACGACGACCACCACCGCCACTCGCACTACCTGATCCTGAACAGCGGCCTGCCCGGCTGGTCGCCGCGCGAGCTTGAGCTGATCGCTCTGGTGGCCCGCTGGCACCGCAAGGGAGCGCCGGACGCCTCGCGCCTGGGCGCGCTGGAGCGCAAGGGCGACGGCAAGCGCCTGAAGTTGCTGTGCGGCGTGATCCGCCTGGCCGAGCAGCTGGAGCGCAGCCGCGACCGCTCGGTGGCCTCCGTCGCGTTCGAGCAGCGCAAGGACACCGTGCGGCTGGTGGCCAGCACCGACGGCTCGGGCTCGGATCCGAGCGTTGCGGTGTGGGCGGCTCAGCGCAACTCAGACCTGCTGGCCGAGGCGATCGGCCGGGACGTGGAGATCACGCCGGCCGGCTAGGCCAGGGTCGTGCGCAGCTCGCCCAGCTGGGGCGAGGAGACCACCACCTCGTCGCCGGGGCTGCAGCCAGACGCGCGGGTCGCGCGACATGCCCACGCCCGGACGGGGTGCCGGTGGACACGATGTCGCCCGGCTCGAGCGTCATGAGCTTGGAGAGGAAGGCCACGAGCGCCGGCACCGAGTGGATCAGGTCGGAGGTGGAGCCCGCCTGCATCTGCTCCCCGTTCAGCGTCAGCGCGATCTCCGATGGCGTCGGGCGGCCCCGGCCTCGTCGGGCGTGACCAGGGCGGGGCCGCAGGGGGCGGCGCCGTCGAAGACCTTGCCGGGCATCCACTGCGCGCTGATGCGCTGGTAGTCGCGCGCGGACAGGTCGTTGAGCAGCGTGTAGCCGGCCACGTGCTCGAGCGCCTCGGCCTCGGGCACGTCCTTGCAGCGGTCCCCGATCACGAACGCCACCTCGGCCTCGTAGTCCACCTTCTGGCTGAACGCGGGCAGCGTCACGGTGGCGCCCGCGCGCGCCAGGGCGTTGGCGAACTTTGCGAACACCGTCGGGTACTCGGGCGGGTCCTTGCCCTGCTCGGCGGCGTGGGCCGCGTAGTTCAGGCCGATGCAGATGATCTTTCCCGGACGCGGTATCGGCGGCAGCAGTTTCACGGCGTCAAGGGCGTATGCCGTCTCTGCGTGCCCGCTGGGCAGCGGACCGCGGCGCAGCAGGTCACCGAGGTCGCCCTGACCCGGGTCGGTCAACGGGGCCACGCGCGACGTCGAGCAGCTGCCCGGCCTGCGCGCCGTCGCCTGCGTCAAAGGTCACGAACCGCATTCGGCCCGGGACCGTACCCTAGGGGCGTGGCTCGCGAAAAGGACAGCTCGATCCCGACGGGCAGGATCCGGCGCACCGCCAAGGTGGCCGGCCTGGCCGGCGGCCAGACCGCCCGCAACTACGCGACGCGCGCCGCCAACCTGACGCGCGACGAGGACGGCCGCCGGGCCGCCGCCTCCAAGCGCCAGGCCGAGGCCGCCGAGCAGATCCTCGAGGTGCTCGGCAACATGAAGGGCGCGGCCATGAAGGTGGGCCAGGTGGCGTCGTTCATCGACACCGGCGCCTTCCCCGAGGAGTTCCAGGACCGCATCCAGGCCAAGCTGGCGGAGCTGCGCGACTCGGCGCCGAAGGTGTCCTTCAAGGACATGAAGAAGGTGATCGAGTCCGAGCTCGGCGAGAAGCTCTCCGACGCCTTCGCCGATTTCGACGAGGACGCGCTGGCCGCGGCGTCGATCGGGCAGGTCTACAAGGCCGAGTTGCACGACGGCCGCACCGTGGCGGTCAAGGTCCAGTACCCCGGGCGTGGCCCAGGCCGTGCGCTCGGACCTGCAGAACCTGGGCCTGATCATGCGCGTGGCGAAGAAGATCGCGCCGGGCATGGATGCCAAGGCCATGACCGCCGAGATCAAGGAGCGCCTGTCCGACGAGCTGGACTACGAGCAGGAGGCCCAGGCCCAGCGCGCGTTCGCGCGCGCCTTCCGCGGCCATCCGTTCGTGGTGGTCCCCGACGTGGTCACCTCGCTGTCGCGCGAGAAGGTGCTGGTCACCGAGTGGGTCGACGGCATCGGCTTCGAGGAGGTGCGCGAGCTGCCCCAGTGCCGAGCGCGACCGCTACGGCGAGATGATCTTCCGCTTCTTCTTCGGCTCGATGCACCGCAACGCGCACTTCTCGGGCGACCCCCATCCGGGCAACTTCCGCTTCATGGACGACGGGCGCATCGCCTTCCTGGACTTCGGCATGACCAAGGTCGTGCACCGCGAGCACATCGAGAACGAGGCGCAGGTACTGCGCCTGGGCATGGAGGGCGACGCCCAGGGCCTGTTCGACCAGCTGGCGGCGCATGGGCTTCTTCGATCCCGCCGACCCGGTGATGGATCCCGACAAGGTCTTGGCGCACTTCCGGGCGGTGACCAGCTGGTACGTGGAGGACCGCGAGGTGACCATCGACAAGTCGGTGGTCAGCCAGGTGCTGATCGACTTCGGCGACCCGCGCTCGGATTTCTGGGAGATGCTGCGCCACGAGAACCTGCCGCCGGAGGCGCTGCTGGGCCGGCGGATGGAGGGCCTGACCGTCGGCGTGCTGGGCCGGCTGGAGTGCACGGCCAACTGGCACCGGATCTGGCGCGAGTGGCTCTACGGCGAGCAGCCGACCACCGAGCTGGGCGAGCGCGAGGCCGAGTTCTACGGCCCTGGCCAGGCTGCGGCCTGAGCAGCCGGCGCGTGGCGCTGCCCTTCTCGACCGAGGCGATGGAGCACCTGGTGGCCGCGGACGCGGTCATGGCGCAGATCGTCGAGCGCGTCGGGCCGCTCGATCTGGAGGCGCGCACCCGTGGGCGACCCGACGATTCCTATGGGGCGCTGGTGCGCTCGATCACCGGTCAGCAGCTGTCGGTCAAGGCGGCGCGGACGATCTACCTGCGCCTGGCCGACCTCTACGGCGGGCGCACGCCGACCCCCGCCGAGCTGATCGCCACCGACCCCGCCGACCTCCGCGCCGTCGGCCTGAGCTACCGCAAGGCGGCGTACCTGCGCGACCTGGCCGAGCGGATCGAGAGCGGCGCGCTGGACCCGGAGCGCTTCCCGGAGCTGGAGGATCGCGAGGTGGCGGAGCTGCTGACCGCGGTCAAGGGGATCGGCCAGTGGACGGCGGACGTGTTCATGATGTTCCACCTGGGCCGGCGGGACGTCCTACCCGTTGGCGACCTGGGCATCCGCAAGGCGGCTGAGATCGAGTACGGCCTGCGCAAGTTGCCCACACCGGACCGCTTGAAGCGGCTGGCCAGGCCGTGGCGGCCCCACCGGACGCTGGCCTGCGTCTACCTCTGGGAGTCGCTGGGCAACGCGCCGGCGTAGGCGGCGGTCACTGCGCCAGCTGGAACTCGGCGGCGAACCGGTCCAGTGGGTTCGAGCCGTCCTCGGGCATGGCGCGCGAGCCGTCGGCCAGGCCGAACAGCAGCTCGAACAGCTCGGCCGTGCGCAGCGCCGGCCGCACCTCCCAGCGGACCCTGCCGTCGCGATCGGGATGGCCGCCGAAGCTGTGCGGGGCACCGGGCGGGATGATCAGCCGATCACCCGCGGCCAGGTCACGCCGCTCGCCGTCCAGCTCGGAGCGGACACCGCCCTCGAGGACCTCGAAGCGCTCCTCCTGCGAGGGGTGCAGATGCGCGGGCGCTGGCATGCCCCCCGCCCGGTAGGAGCTCTCCATGACCAGCAACTCGGACTCGATCGAGACGAACCGGATGGTCTGTCCCGTATGCGGGTTCAGCAGCTCGTCGCCGGGCTGTGCCACGGGACACCTAGACGGTGGAGCCGCACGACGGATCTTCGTCCGCGATGCGGAACGAGGAGCCGCAGCCACACGAGGCGACGACGTTGGGGTTCTTGACCTCGAACCCCGAGCCCATGAGGCTCTCGGTGTAGTCCACCTGCGAGCCGTCGACGTAGCGCATGCTGGCGGGGTCGACGATCAGCGGGATGCCCTCGTGCTCGAAGACCTGGTCGTCGTCGCGCTTCTCGTCGAGCGCCAGGGCGTACTGGAAGCCCGAACAACCTCCGCCGCGCACGCCGATGCGCAGTCCGACCTGGGCCTCCGTGTCCTGTTGCGCCAGGAAGCCACGCACCTTGTCCGCTGCGATGTCGGTCATGGTCACCATGCTTCAACAAATGTAGCAATGGGGCCTGATCTGGCAAAGCAGCGGCTGCGGCCCCGCTATCTTCGTGGTCGTGCCGACCGCAGAGCACCTGAAGGAGCGCATCGAGGAGGCGTTTCCCGACGCCCGGGTCCTGGTTGAGGATCTGACCGGGGGAGGCGACCACTTCCGGGCCGAAGTCGTGTCCGAGCGCTTCGACGGGCTCAGCCGGATCCAGCAACACCAGCTGGTCTACGGCGTGTTCGGCGACGAGGTGGGCGGCGCCATCCATGCCCTCTCGATCAAGACTTCGACACCGGAAGGCTGACCATGGACAACGCTGAGATCCGCGACTTCATCGACGGCGCAATCAAGGAGAACGAGGTGATGCTCTTCATGAAGGGCACGCCCGAGTCGCCCGCCTGTGGCTTCTCGATGCGCACCTCGGGCGCCCTGAACGCCCTCGGGGTGCGCTACGCCGCGCTGGACATCCTGCCCGACCCGCGCATCCGCGAGGAGCTGTCGGGCCTATCGGGCTGGCCGACGATCCCGCAGCTCTTCGTGAAGGGCGAGCTGGTGGGCGGCTGCGACATCGTCGTCGAGATGTACGAGAACGGCGAGCTGGCCGAGCTGCTCGGAGTCGAGATGCCCGAGGACGACGGCGGCGCCGTGGCCGAGGAGCCGGCCGAGCTGCCCCAGCATCAGACGAACATCCCGCTGGAGAACAACCTGAAGGGTTGAGGTGTCAGAACTGCTCCGCGCGCACCGGCGCTCCGAGCAGCACCCGCCCCGCGAACTCCCACGTCGAGGGGTTGACCAGCATGTGCTGCGTGGCCACGTGGATGTCCCGGTGACGGCGCTGGAGCGGGCTGCTCTGGTACACCGAGCTGCCACCGCCGAGCGAGTACATCTCGTCGACCGCGCGCGCCGCGGTGCCCATGGCGTGGCTGGCCGCCAGCCGCAGGCCGGCGCGACGCTCGAGGTCCACGTCGTGGCGATCCGCGGCCTGCTGCCAGGCCTGGTGGATCGCGCTGTCCATGTAGGCCCGCGCGGCGCGGAGGGCCGCCTCCGAGCGGGCCAGCCGCATCTGCGTGTCGGGCTGGTCCGCCAGCGTCTTGGTGGCCATGGCAGGGACCTTGCCGGCGGCCATGTCCACGAGCTCTTCGACGGCTCCGCGGGCGATTCCCAGGCCTACGGCGCCGATGGCCAGGGCCAGCAGGCCGAAGGCCGGGAAGGCGTACAACGGTCCCTGCTCGCGGGCCGAGTCCGACACCAGCGAGACGCTCCTGGCCTCGGGCACGACCACGTTCGACGCCTCGAAGTCGTGGCTTCCGGTCCCGCGCAGCCCGGACACCGCCCAGGTGTCGATCGTGTTGGTCTGGGCGACCGGGAGCAGGGCCAGGCGGACGTCCGGCGCGCCGCTCGCGGAGCGGCGCACGTCGTCGCCGCTCTGGACCAGGCAGCCGCCCATCAGCCAATCGCTGTGAGCGCTGCCGCTGGCGAACGGCCAGCGCCCCGTGACGCTGAGCGCGCCATCGTCGCCCGGGGTCGCGCGGCCCTTGGGGGCGAACACGCCGCCGACCCAGCCGCGCGGATCGCCGTAGACCTCGCCGGCCGAGTCCGGCTCCATGAACGCAGCCAGGACCCCGCTGGTCGCCGCCACCGCCAGGCACCAGCCGGCGGCGCCGTCGGCGCGGGCCAGCTCCTCGACAGCGGCCACCATCCGGTCCGGCGCCACCTCGCCTCCGCCCAGCGAAGCCGGCACCAGCATCCGCAACAGACCGCTGGCCCGCATCGCCTCGGCCAGCTCGGGGGCGAGCCGGCGCTCGGCGTCGGCGTGCTCCGCCCCGTCGCGGGCCAGCGGCGCCAGCTCCCGAGCGGCCGCCAGCGGATCGGCGTCACCACGCTGGACGTCGAGGGCCACGGGCGGCCTAGCGGCGGCCGGGCGGCCGGCGGCTGAACTCGACGAAGGCGCGCCGTCCGCGCTCGGCGTACTGGCGCGCCTGGCGGCGATAGCGCTCCTTGTCCTGCTCGGGCAGCGCCTGCCAGCGCTCCCAGGCCATCAGGACCACGGGCCACGCCCGCTTGGCGGCCGAACGGCCGCGCGTCAGGCGACCGCCCTTCGAGCCCCCGGGCGCCATCAGGTCGATGCTCCGCTGCGTGCGCCCTGGGCGGCGTGCTCGCCGGCGTGGCGGTCCAGGTACTCGATGATCCTGTGCGACTCGTGGATGACCTGGTCGCCGTGCACCAGTACGGGAACCCAGCGCTGCCCGGACAGCTCCTCGACCTCGGGGCGATCTCGCTTGAGGAACGGCACGCGCACCTCGTCGTACTCGATGCCGGCGGCACGCAGGCGCCGGGCGACCTTGCCACAGCGGCAGACGAGGTCGGTGGGGGCCTTGCAGCGGTACAGAGTCGCCACGAGCTCAGATTAGCGCCGCAGGGGGCTCAGCCCGCGAAGGAGCTTGCGCCCGCCGGCCACCACTCCCTCGCCCGCCGAGATGAACGCGCCGGCGGCCTTGTACTGCAGCTGCTGCGAACGCCGCGAGCGGGCGATCCGGTCGCCCTCGTGATCCAGGTACCAGCCCACCGTGTCGCCCAGCGTCTCCTCGTGCGGCCGGGCCTGCCAGCCGAGCTCGCGGCGGGCCTTGCCCGAGCGGTAGGTCCAGTACTGGCCGGCGGCCACGACCTCTGCCGGCGCCAGCACCGTGCGGCCGGGGCCCAGGCCCAGTACGCCCGCCCCGGCCGCGGCCAGGCCGCGCGGCACCTTGACCGGCGGCTCGACCCCCGACAGCCGTCCCAGGTCGGCGAAGAGGCGGTCGAAGGTGAAGTTGCGCCCGCCGAGGATGTACCGCTCGCCCACCTCGCCGCGGACGTCGGCCAGGAGCGCGCCGCGGGCCACGTCACGGACGTCGACGATGTTGATGGCGCCGTCGGCGTAGACGGGCACGCGGCCGAGCATGAAGCTGCGCACGAGCCGGGTGGAAGTGGCCTTCAGGTCGCCCGGCCCGAACACCCCCGCCGGGTTCACGCACACCAGCGGCAGCCCGGCCGCGGCCAGGCGCATGGCCTCGCCCTCGGCCTCGTGCACCGAGCTGACGTAGGGGATGCGCAGCGGGGCGCCGGTGTACAGCTGGGCCTCGTCAGCGGCGCCGCCCCACGGGGCCGGGCCCAGCGCGGCCGCGCTGGACACGAACACCACGCGCTCGACCCCGGCGCGCAGGCTCTCCTCGAGCACCATCCGCGTGCCGCTCACGTTGACCTCGAACATGCGGTCGGCGTCGGCCGGGCGGATCGACGTCACGCCGGCCGCGTGGAACACGCGGTCCACGCCCTTCAGCGCGCGCCGGACGGCGCGCCGGTCCAGGACGTTGCAGTTCACGAGCTCGGCGTCCAGGTCGTCGATCTCCCGCGTGTCCGACGTCTCGCGGATCGCCAGCCGCAGCCGGTCGCCGCGTTCGGTCAGCGCCCGCGCCAGGTGTGCGCCCACGAAACCGCTCGCGCCGGTGAGGAGGGTGCAGGCCATGGCGGCGATTATGCACAGCGCCGGCGCACCGGCGTGGGCGAGGAGTACAGCCGGGATCCCCTCACTGGGTACTCTCCCGCCGATGCCCCCCGTCGCGATAGTCGCCGACAGCACGGCGTACCTGCCACCCGAGCGAATCGAGCGACACTCGATCACCGTGGTCCCGCTCTACGTCGTGTTCGGCTCCGAGCGCACCCAGCGCGAGGATCTGATCACCGACTACCCGGCCTACTTCGAGGAGCTGCGCGGCGCGGAATCGCTGCCCGGCACCTCGCAGCCATCGGTCGGCGACTTCGTGAGCGCCTACCAGCCGCTGCTCGAGCAGGGCTACGACATCGCGTCGGTGCACATCTCCGAGGGGCTCTCGGGCACCGGTCAGTCCGGGCGTCAGGCCGCAGAGCAGCTGGCGCGCGAGGGCAAGGGCGGCGAGCGCGTCCGGATACTGGACTCACGCACCGCGGCCGGTGGCACCGGGCTCATGGTGCTGGCTGCCGCGAAGGCCGCCGAGGACGGCGGCGACCTGGACGCGGTCCAGGCCCACATGGAGGCGGCACGGGCCGAGTTCAAGATGTGGTTCGCCGTCGACACGCTGGAGTTCCTGCGCCGCGGCGGGCGCATCGGCGCCGCGAACGCGTGGATCGGCTCGACGCTGAAGATCAAGCCGATCCTGACGGTGGAGAGCGAGATGGTGCCGGTCGAGCGGGTGCGCACGAGCAAGCGCTCGTTCGAGCGGATGGTGGACTACGCCCGCCAGCGCCATGAGTCGGGCGCCGACGGCTGGGTGGTCCAGCACATCTCGGCCCCCGACCAGGCCGAGGCCCTGATCGAGCGCTGCCGCGAGGTCTTCGAGTGCGATCCGATCTTCGTCAGCGAGGTCGGGCCGGTGCTGTCCACGCACACCGGGCCGGGCATGCTGGGCGTGGGCTCGGTGCCGCGCCACCTCGTACCCGCCTGACGCGGCGGCCACGGCACGGCGGGGGCCGTCCGGGCGGGAACGCACAATCCCCGCGATGGAGCCGCGCCCGCTTCCGCCGCTGTCCAAGGTGGTCACCCGCACGGTTCTGATCGTGGTCGCGGTGGTGCTGGCGCTGTACGTGATCTACCTCGTGCGCAAGCCCATCAGCTGGCTGCTGATCGCAACCTTCCTGGCGGTGGCGTTGTCCGGCCCGGTCAACCTGCTCTCGCGCCACATGAAGCGGGGCCTGGCCATCACGATCGTCTTCCTGGGTCTGCTGGTCACCCCGATCGCCATCGGCGCGGTGGTGCTGCCGCCGATCGTGAACGGCGCGGACGACCTGGCCCGCAACGCGCCCGCGTATGCCAACGACGTGGCCAACTTCGTCCGCGACGACCCCCGGCTGAAGAAGCTCAACGAGGACTACGACATCACGTCGAAGCTCGAGGAGGAGGCCGCGCAGCTGCCCAAGCGTCTCGGTGACGCCGCCACCGTCCTGCGCGACGTGGGCTTCGGGATCGTGAACTCGATCTTCGCGGTGGTGACGATCCTGATCATGACCGCGTTCATCCTCGGCGGCGGGCGGCGCTGGATCGAGCTCTGGCTGCGTTACCTGCCGGAGGAGCGCGCCCAGCGGGTCGAACGGGTGCTCGCGCGGTCCTCACGCGCCGTCGGCAGCTACGTGGCCGGCGTGCTGTTCCAGGCCGCCACGGCCGGGATCCTGGCCTACCTGATCCTGTCGCTGCTCGGCGTGCCGTTCGCCGCGCCGCTGGCCGTGACGATCTTCTTCCTGGACCTGATCCCGATGGTCGGCGCCACGATCGGCGCCGTGATCGTGGCCGTGGTCACGCTGTTCAACGACTTTCCCACCGACACGATCGTCTGGATCGTGTGGGCGATCGTCTACCAACAGGTCGAGAACAACCTGGTCCAGCCGCAGATCCAGAAGCGAGCCGTCGAGATCAACCCGTTCCTCGTGATCGTCTCGGTGCTCTTCGGGGGAACGCTGCTGGGTGTCCTGGGAGCGATCGTGGCCGTGCCCGTGGCGGCGTCGATCCAGATCGCCATCCGCGAGTACATGGACGAGCGCGGGATCAGGCCGCGCGAGGAGCACGCCGAGGAGCAGGAGCCGCCCGAGCCGCCGCCGGATGCGCCGGCCGAGCCGGCACCCGCCTAGCTACGCCCGCGCCGGCGCCGCAGCAGCGAGAAGGTGGCCGCCACGCCGCCACCGAGCACGAAGCCGGCCACGGCCGCCCCGGCCAGGGCGGCCTGGCGGTTGTCGGCCAGCTGCTTGCGCCAGTTGGTCAGCTCGCCGACCTTCGAGCGCAGGTCGTCGACCGAGACCGCCAGCTCCTTGCGCGTGTTCTCGATGTTCGACCGGATCTGTTCGGGGCTGCGATTGGCCGGCAGGTGGGACATCAGGTGGCCTCCTCGGCGGGCTTGGGGGTGTCGGCGGCCACCTGCTCGAGCTGCTCCCGGGTGGCCTTGGCCTCCTCGATCGCCATGTCGGGCGTGGGCGGCCCGCTGGAGAGCCATTTCTTGGCCAGCAGCCCTGCGACCACGGCCATGACGACCAGGATCGCAAAGACGATCAGGAACCCGAGCCAGATCGCCTCGACGACGTTGAAGAGGTCGTTGAAGAAGAAGGCCAGGAAGAACAGGAACATGACCACGGCGAAGATCAGGAACACGCCCGCGGCGGCCCCGACCCCGGCGCCCTTGCCCATGGTCTTGACCTTGGAGGTGATCTCCGCCTTGGCCAGCTCGATCTCCTCGCGGACCAGCAGCGAGGCCTTCTCCGACGCCTCGGAGACGATCTCGCCAAGCGACTTGTCGGGCTCGGGCTCGGGCGCGAAGCTCATCGGCTGCCCAGCCATCTGAGCACCAGCGCCACGCCGAGCCCACCGGCGAACGCGGCGCCCACGAACACCTCGGGGCGCTCGGCGAAGGTGTCGCCCTCACCGCCGCCGCCGGAGTCCGGCGGCTGGGCCGCGGACTGCTCGGTCGCCCAGGGCGCGGCCGAGCCGCTGCTGCTCTTCGAGGCCTCCATCAGTAGTCCGGCGGGTCCTCGTCGAAGACGCGGATCCACACGGCGGTGGCGACCTTGTTGGCCACGATCGTGCTCAGGGCACCGACGCCGGCCAGCAGGCCGCTCCACACCAGGCGCTTTACCAGTTCGTTCTCCATTGGCGGTGATTCAACCAGACACGCCACGGCTGTCGGCCACCGGGGTGGCCAGGCCGTCGCATATGGCTTCCACTACCTGGCCCTTGGCCCGCTCAAACTCCTCTTCGGTCGGCGGCAGCAGATCGAAGATCCAGCCGGACAGCAGCTGCTCGATCGCGCCGTAGAAGCACATCGCGGCGAACTCGGCCGAGATGTCCTGCTTGAAGTCGCCCTCCAGGCGCCCGGCCTCCACGATCTCGGCGATGCCCCGGTAGGCCTCGCGGATCTTGTCCAGGTGGATGCGCCCGAACGAGTTGGCCGCGCGCGTGACCTCGACGATGATCACCTTCATCAGATCGGGCTCGTTGCGGTAGGAGTCGATGATGAAGCTGGCCACCAGCTGGAGCTTGTCCCTGACGGTCAGATCGCCGCGCCGGTCGATCTCGGCGATGGCGTCGAGCATGATCTGCCACCGCTCCAGGAAGAGCTCGTTGAGGATCTCCTCCTTGGAGTCGAAGTAGTGGTAGACCAGGCCGTAGGCCACGCCCGCCTCGTCGGCCACGTCGGAGACGCGGCAGTTGTAGAAGCCCTGGCGGGCGAACACGGTGATCGCCGCGTCCAGGATCAGGCGGCGCTTGTCCACGCTCCCGCCGTTGCGGGGCCGGGCCGCCATCAGACGCCTACCTGCTCGGCGGCCTGCTCCCAGCGATAGGCCGCGGGCACGCGGTTGGCCAGGCTGGGCAGCGTCGCGCGCACCTCGTCCTGGCGATCGAAGTCCAGGTCGGCGGCCACGAAGCCCTCCTCGTCTTCGGCGCGGGCCAGCACGTCGCCCCAGGGGTCCACGATCTGCGAGCCGCCGAAGCTCTCGTTGTCGGGCGGGTGGATGCCGATCTGGTCGGCGGCCACCACGAAGGCCTGGTTCTCGATCGCCCGCGCGCGCAGCAGGGTGTCCCAGTGGGCGGCGCCGGTGGCGCGGGTGAACGCCGACGGGCACCACCAGGACGCGGGCCCCGCGCAGCGCCAGGATCCGGTACAGCTCGGGGAAGCGCAGGTCGTAACAGACGGTCAGCCCCAGGCGGGCATGCCGCCGGCCTCGGAGAGCACGATCTCCTCGCCCGCGCTCCTGGGCCGCCGACTCGCGGTACTCCTTGCCCTCCACGGTCACGTCGAACATGTGGATCTTGCGGTAGACGCCGCGCACCTGGCCGTCGGGGCCCACGTGCACGCTGGTGTTCGAGAGCTTGTCGTGGCCCTCGCGGCGCTCGGCGAACGAGCCCGCCACCAGGTCGATCCCCAGCTCGGCGGCGACCGTCCCGCGGCCCAGGTCACCGTCGGGCCGTCGAGCGTGCTCGGCGCCGTCGCGCAGGATCGGCGTCAGGGCCCAGCAGGTTGACCTTCTCGGGCAGGACGACCAGGTCGGCGCCGTCGGCCGCGGCGGCGCGGGTCAGCCGGTCGGCGGCCGCCATGTTGGCCGCCTTGTCATCCGTCGAGTTGAGCTGGACTGCTGCCGCGCGCATGACCCTCCCCGGTTCGTGCGCACAGATTGACTGGTCAGTCAACGAGTGTAGAGCGAAGGTCCCCCGGATGGCGGACCGCACCGGGACGCCGGCGCGGGGACGTGGCCGCGGGGTCAGGCGACCGGAGAGGGCTCACGGACGGTGACCGGCAGCCCGTGGCGCGGGCTCAGCGTGGGCATCTGGCGGATGCGTCATGGTCCGGCCCGGCACCAGCTCCAGGCGGTGGCGCTGCAGCACCATCGTGGCGATGGCCCGGATCTCCATCTGGCCGAAGCGCATGCCGATGCAGGTGCGCGAGCCGCCGCCGAACGGCACGTACGCGCCCTTGGGCAGCGCGGCCTTCGCCTCGGGCGCGAAGCGCTCCGGCACGAAGGCCTCCGGGTCGTCCCATACGTCCGGGAGCCGGTGGCTGGCCCACGAGCTGTAGTTCACGGGCGCGCCGGCGGGCACGCTCACCCCGGCCAGCTCGAAGGATCCACGGCCGCGCCGCGGACCGATCCACGCCGGCGGGTACAGGCGCAGGATCTCGTCCAGCACCATCTCCAGCCGCGGCAGCCCTCCCGCCAGGTCCTCCGCCGTCGGCGTCCTGTCGCCCAGCACGCGCTGCTGCTCCTCGATCAGCAGCGACCGCTCATGGGGGTGGCGCGCCAGCTCGTAGAACAGGAAGCTGATCGTGGACGTCGTGGTGTCGTGCCCGGCGAACAGCAGGGTGATGGCCTGGTCGCGCACCTCGCGATCGGTCAGCGGCGTGCTCCTCGATCGTCGGTGGCGGCCAGCAGCATGTCCAGCAGGTCGTTGCGGCCGTCGGCCCGCTCGCCTCCGGCGCTCGATCTCCCCGTACAGCAGGCGGTCCAGCTCGGCCTTGGCGCGGTGCATCTTCGCCCACGGCGAACCGGGCCCGCGCACGACCCGGACGTGGTAGTCGGTGCCGTAGAAGGCCAGCGCCTTCTCGAATTCCCGGCGGCCCGCGCGCCCAGCCCGTCGCCGTCGGGATCGAGCCCCATCAAGGCTCGCATGGCGATGCGCATGGCCAGCGTGCGCGCCCACGAGTACAGGTCGAACGACATGCCCGGACGCCAGTGGTCCAGCGCCTTGGCGATCTCGTCCACCATGACCTCCGCCGCGGCGGCGATCTGTGCGCGGTGGAACGCCGGCAGCATGATCTTGCGCGCGCGGCGGTGGTAGTCGCCGTCGATGGTCAGCAGCCCGTCGCCCAGCAGCGGCTCCAGCTCGGCGAAGCCGCCGTCGCGCCAGCGGAAGTTGGCCGCGTGCGAGACCGTGATGTAGTGGTTGGCCTCCGGGCCGAGCGCGAACACCTCCGGCACGTGCAGCGTGCGCACCGTGAACACGGGCCCGAAGCGCTCGTACATCGACAGCAGCACCGGCAGCGGGTCGGTGGCCAGCCGGTGCGTGCGGCGCGACGCTGAACCCCAGCTCGCCCGGCGGGAACCTGCCCCACTGGGAGAGCCTCCTGCCGCAGGTCGTGCGCGATCCGCACGAACGGGTTGTGGCTCGGCGCTGCGGGAACCGCGGACGGCACGGCCGGGATCCTACCGGGCTGGCCAGCCAGCCAGTTTCTTGCCCGCCTTGGCGCGGCGGATAGCCTGGCCCGGTGCTCCCAGCACCCCTACGCGGGCCCGGCGTGCGCAGCCTGGGCCTGCCGCTTCCACCCCAGGCCATGCCCGGCTGGCGCCGCGGCCGGCCGCTCAAGGCATGGCGCTACCTGGGCGTCTACACCCCGGAGCTGATGCTGTGCGTGGGTGACGCGCGCATCGGCCCCGCGCGCCGGCGCTGGTGGGCGCTGGCCTGGCCCGACGGCCGGCTGCGCGAGCGAACCACCATCCGGCGCGGCGGTGTGCGCATGGAGCCCGCGCGCGTGCGCGTCCAGTCCGGCGACGTGCGCATCGACCTCCAGCTGGACGAGCCCGCCGCCGTCGAGACCATCTCCCCGGCCCACGGCGGCTACGTCTGGACGGCCAAGCGCGCGCCGGTCGGCGTGACCGGCGTGGTCACGATCGGCCCCACCAGGCACCAGCTCGACGGCCCGTTCGGCTTCGTCGACGACTCGGCCGGCTACCACGACCGCCACACCGCGTGGCGCTGGAGCGCCGGCCTGGGCACCACCGTCGACGGGCAGGCCGTGGCCTGGAACCTCGTCGACGGCATCCACGACGATCCGCGCGTCAGCGAGCGCACGCTCTGGGTGGACGGCGAACCACGCGAGCTCGGCCCCAACCGCTTCGCCTCCGACCTGTCATCGGTCGCATTCGACGAGGACGGGCAGCTGGACTTCAGCGAGTGGGCAACGCGCGAGGAAGACACCGACTACGGCCTGGTCAAAACGCGCTACCGCCAGCCGTTCGGGACCTTCAGCGGCCGGCTGCCGGGCGGGCTCGAGCTGGCGGAGGGCCGCGGCGTCATGGAAGACCACGACGTCTACTGGTAGTGGGCCGGGGGGCTCGCGCCCCCCGGAGCCCCCGCGCCGCCACGTTCTCTGCCGACGGCCACAGTTCAGGGTCCGACGGCTCGCCTCCGCAGCAGGCCGGGGGCTCGCGCCCCCCGGAGCCCCCGCGCCGCCACGTTCTCTGCCGACGGCCACAGTTCAGGGTCCGACCGCTCGCCTCCGCAGCAGGCCGGGGGCTCGCGCGCCCCGCCGGGGGTTCGCCCCCCGTCGCGGTCAGCGTGACTCGCGCTGGCGCTGCAGCTCTTCGATCAGCAGCTTCGAGTGCAGCGCGGCTATGAAGTCGCGCAGCGGCTCCACGCCCGCCTCCAGGAGATCGACGACGGCGTCGGGCTCGAGCTCGCCGGCCAGCCGGTCGAACACGACCTCCACCTCCTCGGCCACCAGGGACTCCATGGCCCGCTTGTAGCGCAGGGTGTCGTAGACGGTGAAGCCGATCTGCTCGTCGTAGCCGCCGGCGCGGAAGCGACCGATGGCCTCGACCACCTGCACGTCGCGTGGCGAGAAGCCGCGGCTGTTCGGGGTCAGCAGCCCGATCTGGACCATCCGCTCGAGCGCTTCGCGCGGGATCTCGTAGCGCCTGGAGAGCTGGGCGGCGGACACCCGGCTCTCGTCACCGGCCAGCGCCCGGTCGAGGATCCGGTCCTCGAGCTCCACCAGTGCGCGGGCGCGGGCCGGATCGTCCTCGAGCACGCGCCGGATCGCCTGAAGCGGCATGAAGCGATCCTCCTGGAGCTGCTTGATCAGCCGGATGCGCTCAACGAAGCCCGGTGGGTAGTAAGCCATGTTGCGGGACGTTCGGACCACGTCCTCGCCCTGGCCCAGCAGCCCCTCGCGCAGGTAGTGCTTGATCGTGCCCGCACTGACGCCGCTGGCATCGGCCAGCTCGCTCATCTTGAGCAGGCCGTCGCGGCTCATCGGCTCACCCCAGGAACGACCCGGCGGCGCCGTCGGGCGGACCTGCCACGGCGCCGGCGGCCTCCAGCTGGGCCACCTGCTCGGGTGAGTAGCCCAGGCCCGCCAGCACCTCGGCGGTGTGCTCGCCGAATGCCGGCCCAGGGCGCGTGGCGTCGGGCGGGGTCCCCGAGAACTTGACCGGGTGGCCGAGCAGGCGGACCGGCGCCCGCGCGCCCGGCTGATCGACGTCGACCACCATCTGCCGCTCCCGGACCAGGTCGGAGGCCAGCGCCTCGCGGAGGTCGAGCACCGGCTCCAGGCAGCAGTCGTACTGGTCGGCGAACTGCTTCCACTCGGCCCGCGTGCGCTGGGCGAAGACGCCCTGGACCTGGGTGTGCGCGTCGGACCCCGGAGGCTCGAACGCCTTGTCGATCAGGTCCTCGCGACCCACGCCCGCGCACCAGGCACCCCAAAACTTCGGCTCGAGCGCGCCGAGCGTCACGTAGCCGTCGGCGCACGCGTAGGGCCGGTAGCAGACGAAGCCCCCGGTCAGGCTCTCGGACCCGCGGGCGGGCAGCCGCCCGTCGGCCAGGTACTGGGCCGCCACCATGGTCAGCCACGACAGCGCGCCGTCGGCCATGGACACGTCGAGCGCCTGACCTTGCCCGCTGCGCTCCGCCTCGCGCAGGGCGGCCAGGATCGAGTAGGCGGCCATCAGCCCGCCGCCGCCGAGGTCTGCGATCTGGCCCGCGGCCTGCACCGGCGCGCCGTCCGGCGAACCGCTCAGGTCGAGCATGCCGATCAGACCCAGATAGTTCATGTCGTGCCCGGAGCGCGCGGTGTAGGGCCCGGTCTGGCCGTAGCCCGTTATCGAGCAGAACACGAGCGCGGGGTTGCGCTCGCGCAGGGCCTCGTAGCCCACCCCGAGGCGATCCATCACGCCCGGCCGGAAGCCCTCGACGACCACGTCAGCGTCCGCCACCAGGCGCAGCAGCACCTCGCGGCCCTGGTCCTCCTTGAGGTTCACCCGGATCGAGCGCTTGCCGCGGTTGAGCGCCAGGAACAGCGCCGACTTGGCCGAGTCCTGCACACCCTCGTGGTAAGGCGGCGCCCAGCGCACGTAGTCGCCCATGCCGGTGTCCTCGACCTTGAGCACGTCGGCGCCCAGATCCGCCAGCAGCATGGTGGCGAACGGTCCCGGCAGCAGCCGGGTCAGGTCCAGGACCGTGACGCCCTCGAGGGCGCTCATCCGCTGCGGGAAGTAGGAAGCGTCACTTACCGCAGTCTGGCACGGGCGCCGGGCGGCCGGCGCCGGGCGTCAGCTTCCGACCCCGGCCTCCTCGGGCACAACCGCCAGCAGCGGCTCCAGGACGTGCATGACGACCTCGGCCAGCGCCTGACGCTCGTCGGCGTCCTCGGGAGCCTCGAAGCAGGTGACCTCCAGTCCCACCAGCTCGGAGGTCTCGGCCACGGCCTCGAGGACGTCGAACAGCTTCTCGGACCTAAGGCCGTCCGCCTCGGGGTACTGGGCCGGCATCTCCGCCGGGTCGATCACGTCCAGATCGAGGTGCACGTACACCGGGGCACGATCGAGCGCGTTGCTGACCGCCACCAGGGTCTCCACCGGGCTGGCGCCGATCACCGTGACCGAGCCTCCTTCCAGCGCCTGGCGCTCGGGCGGGTCCAGCGCGCGCACGCCTGCCAGCACCACCTTGGCCGGGTCGGCCTTGTCGGGCACGAGCCCGGCATCCCAGCGCCCGCAGGCGCCGGCCAGGGCCATCCCGCCGAGGTAACCGCTGGGGGTGGTGTCAGGGGTGTTGAAGTCGCCGTGGGCGTCCAGCCAGAGGATCCGCGCATCGGGCCGGTGACGATGCAAGGCGGGGAGCGTGGTCAGCCCGATCGAGCACTCCGACGCCAGCAGCACCGGCACGTTGCCACCGGTGAGCGCATCCTCGACCTGCCCGCCGGCCTCCAGCAGGCAGCCGCGTCCGTCGCGCAGGTCGTCCTCCCAGCCGCCCTCGCGCGGTCCCGCGAACGAGCCGATGGCGCGCGGCTCGCGGCCCAGGCGCTTGGCCACCAGCGTCTCCAGCTCGGTCACGCCGCGCTCGGCCGCGGCGGTGCGGTCCGAGGTGCGGCAGTGCAGTCCTACGAGCGACGCGGCCATGGTCAGCCGAGCCTAGACCACCTATCTCTGCGCGGGAACCCAGGCGGCGGGCATGTCCACGCGCGCACCACGGAACGGCACGCCCTCGGCCTCCAGCAGCCGACGCTGGCGCTCACCTACGGCCAGGCTGCCGTCGGCGCGCACCACGCGGTGCCAGGGCAGGCCCGGCTGATCGACGCGGCGCAGTATCGAGCCCGCCAAGCGGGCCCGCCCGGGCAGCAGTTCGCCGTAGCTGGTCACCCGGCCCGTGGGGATGTCGCGCACGCGTTCCAGGACGGCGTGGACCCGCGGGTCGCCCAGCTCCACAGTCAGAGGGCCGCGATCGCGCGGTCCAGCGGCTCGTCGCCGGACACCAGGTTGAAGGTCTTGCCGACCGTCGTGCCCGTGTCCAGGACCGCGAGCAGCGCCAGCGCCACGTCGGCGCGCGGGATGTCACCGCGCTCCACCTCGGGGCCCGCGGCCACATGGCCTGTGGCGTCGCCGTCGGTCAGGCGGCCGGGACGGACGATCGTGAAGTCCAGGCCGCTGGCGGCCAGCGTCCGGTCGGCCTCGCCCTTGGCCTCCTGGTAGGGGCGCATCGACTCCGGCGCCGAGGCCGGGTCGTCGGCGCCGATCGAGCTGACCATCACGTAGCGCGAGACGCCCGCGTCCATGAGCTTGACCGCGCCGCCCAGATCGACCGTGCGCTTGCGCTCGGGCCCGCTGCCCGGGCCGGCGCCGGCGGCGAAGACCACGGCGTCGGCACCCTCGACGAAGGGGCGCAGGTCGGTCTCGCGCTCGAGATCGCAGATCACCGCCCCCGCCCCGACGCGCTCGAGGTCGGGCGCATGGTCGGGGTTGCGGATCAGCCCGCGTGCGCTGTCACCGCGCTCGGTCAGCAGCCGCATCAGGTGAAGTGCGATCTGCCCGTGTCCTCCGGCGACGACGACGTCCATGGGTTGAGCCTAGCCCGGCGAAGGTGAATGGCGATTCATGCACCGAATAGGTGCCTGAATCGCCATTCAGT
Source organism: uncultured Solirubrobacterales bacterium (assembly GCA_963750365.1). GTDB lineage: Bacteria > Actinomycetota > Thermoleophilia > Solirubrobacterales > Thermoleophilaceae > JAAYBF01. The sequence continues at coordinate 70,869 of CAVVQE010000002.1, read as the reverse complement.
AGCCGTACTCCTCGAACAGGTTCAGCCAGACCTCGCTCCGGGTGGGAAACGAGGGGATGGCGTGCCAGAGCCGGTCCATCGGCACCTCGCCGACGACAGCGATCGTGGCGGCGTGCAGGAAGTCGGCGACCTCGAAGCCGGTGAAGGTCACGCCCACGATGACCTTGCGGTCCTCGTCGACGACCATGCGCGCCGTGCCCGGCGTGTTGCGCCCGTAGAAGCTGGCCCCGGCGTTCGCGGAGACGTCGCGGTCCACCGCGCGCACGTTCAGGCCTGCCTCGCGAGCGCTGGCCAGGGTGTGACCGACCGCGGCGACCTGGGGGTCGGTGAAGATGACGCGAGGCGAGATCGGTCCGTCCCAATCGACCGTGGAGTCACCGCCCAGGATCACGTCGGCCGCAGCTCGGCCCTGGTACTTGCCCATGTGGGTCAGGAGCACCCGGCCGTTGACATCTCCGACCGCGTAGAGCCAGTCGCCGTCGACCCCCTTGGCGCGCATCTGGTCGTCCACCTCCACGCTGGCGCCGGCCTCGAGCCCGATCGTGTCCAGCCCGAGGTCGGCGGTGCGGGGCCTGCGCCCTGTTGCCACGATCAGCTCGTCCGCCACAACGTCGGGCTGGCCTTCGACGGTCACCGTGACGGCACCCGAGTCATCCCGGCGCACCGCGGTTGCCTTCGAGTCGCAGCGCACGTCCACGCCGCGCTCGCGCAGGGCATCCTGCACCTGCTGGCCCGCGAACGGCTCCTCGTTGACCAGCGGCTGCTCCTCGGTCTCGATCAGGGTGATCTGCGCGCCCAGCGAGCCCCACGCGTTGGCCATCTCGACACCCACCACGCCGCCGCCCAGGATGGCCAGCCGCTCGGGCACCTGCTTCGCCGTCGTGGCCGGGCGGTTGCCCCACGGCCGAGCGTCCGCGAGCCCGTCGATGGGCGGGAAGTTGTCGCCGCTGCCCGGCGACAGGATCACGGCCCTGCGTGCCACGAGGGTGTCGTCATCGACCACCACCCTGCGCTCGCCGTCCAGGCGCGCGTGGCCGCGGAAGAGCTCGATGCCCCTGTCGTCCAGCCAGCCGACGGCGCCGGTGTCGTCGCCGTCGTGGATGACCTCGTCGCGGCGCTCGAGCACGGCCCGGGCGTCCAGCTCACCGGTGACCGCCTCGGCGACTCCGGGGACGCGGCCGGTCTCGGCAAACAGTTCGCCCGGGCGCAACAGCGCCTTGGAGGGCATGCAGGCCCAGAACGAGCACTCGCCGCCAACCAGGTCGTCCTCGGCGATGGCCACGGCCAGACCGGCGTCGGCCAGCCGCCCAGCCGCCACCTCCCCGGCCGGTCCCGCGCCCACCACTACAACGTCGAATTCGCGTTCGCTCATACGTGCAGTCTTACTCGCGGCGCAAGCTGGGATGGCCAGCCTGGCGCCTCCGGCGTAGCTTTCACCCTTCCGTGTTGCGTGCTTCGCTCCTGGCAATCGCCCTGGCCCATCTGGCCGGCCCCGCGGCCACGGCGCCAGCGCTGCCGGGCACCGCGGCGCTGGGCGTCTACCCGGGCCTGCGCCCGGTGGTCGAGCTGTCGTCGCCCGGACCGGACCAGACCGACTCGGGGGTCGGTGTCTACCCGGCGCTGACCGCGCCGGCCGACCTGGTGTTCCCGGGCCCGGCCGCGCTCGGCGCCGCCACCCGCTACGCCGCCACGCGCAGTGGCCACGTCTCGTTCGCCGTGGCCGACGGCCGCGGCGCGGTGGCCGGGCTGGCCGTCGACCGGCCCTACGCGTCGGCCAGCCTGAGCAAGGCGATGATCCTGGTGGCGTTCCTGCGCCGGGCCGAGCGGCTGGGCAGCCCGCCGACGGCGGGCGAGCGCGAGAGCCTGGGCTACATGATCCGGCTGTCCGACAACGGCTCCGCCGATGCGATCTACGCCAGGCTGGGCGACGGCCCGATGCGCGAGCTGGCCCGCGCGGCCGGCATGCGTGACTTCGCGATCGCGGGCGAGTGGGCAGCCGCGACCGTCACGGCCGCCGACCAGGCACGCTTCTTCCTGGCCCTGGACGATCTGACGCCGCCGCGCTACCGCAAGTTCGAGCGGGAGCTGCTGGAGACGGTGAGCCCGCTTCAGACCTGGGGAATCCCCCGCGCGGCGCGGCCACGTTGGCGCACCTTCTTCAAGGGCGGCTGGCGGCCCGAGGGCGGGACGCTGCTGGAGCATCAGGCCGCCTATCTGGAGCGCGGGAGCCACCGCGTCGCGGTCGCGGTCCTGACCGAGGGCGGGACCGACGAGAACTTCGGGCGCGCCACGATCGCCGGCGTGACGCGGCGCCTGCTGGCTCAATCCGCCACCGGCAGACTGAAGCGCACGCACGCCCCAGCCGAGGCATCGGCGAACCAGATCCTGCCGCCGTGGGCCTCGACGATCGCACGGCAGATGGCCAGACCCAGGCCCGCGCCCTCGCCCGAGCGGGCGCCGCCGTCACCGCGGTAGAAGGGCTCGAAGGCGCGCTCGCGATCCTCCGCCGCCACTCCCTCGCCCGTGTCCGCGACCTGGATCTCCACGGTGGCGCCGCGTCCCTGCGCCGCCACGGTCACGCTGCCGTCCGCCGGCGTGTGCCGGATCGCGTTCTGGATCAGGTTGAACAGGACGCGCTGCACCTTCTCGGGGTCGGCCTGCGCGGTGGCCGCGGAATCGTCGACGCGGGCCAGCACCGCTACGCGCCGATCGTCGGCCTGCGGTCGCATGGCCTCGACGGTCTCCTGCACGAGCTCCGCCAGCGCCACCTGTTGCATCGACCAGCTGATCTCGCCTGCCTCCATCCGCGACAGCTCGAACAGGTCGTCTACCAGCGCCGACAGCGAGGCGACGTGCAGCGACAACTGGCGCCGGTAGCCGGCGGTCGTCTCCGGATCGGCGACACCGTCCTCGATCGCCTCGGCCAACAGGCGCAGCGACGTCAGCGGCGTGCGCAGGTCGTGGGAGACGGCGGCGACAAGATCGCGACGCGCGCCCTCCGCCCGCTCGCGCTCGGCTTCGGTGGCAGCCAGCCGCGCCGCCATCTGCTCCGCCGACGCCGCGAGCCCGGCGATCTCGTCGTCGGCCTCGGTGGCTATCTCCACCGACCGCTCGCCGGCGCCGATGGCGCCGACGCCGCGGCCGACCGAATCGATGTCGCGCTTGATCCCCGCGGCCAGCACCGACGCCGAGTGGGCCGTGAGGATGCCGGCGAAAACCAGCAGCACGACCATCGTGAACGCGTCGTGGGCCGACACGAACATGAGCAGGGCGATCACGCCGACGCCGGTCGTGGCCAGGGCGACGGTCATGGCCACACCTGCCGAGAACTGGCGCGACAGGCTGCCCAGGCGCCGCCGCCTAGCGGCCAGCAGATGCGCTCCTGCCACCGCCGGGGCCCCGAATCCCAGCATCAGCGCGCCGGTGAGCAGGCCCTCGCTCGGGCCGTAGACCAGCCAGAAGGCGGCGCCGCCCGCCACCGCAGCGCCCAGCAGCAGCACGATGCCCGAGCGCAGCCCGCTCACGGCTGGAACCTGTAGCCGACGCCCCACACGGTCTGCAGCCAGCGCGGCTCGGAGGGATCGACCTCGATCTTCTCGCGGAGGCGGCGCACGTGCACGGTGACCGTCGAGGTGTCGGTGTAGAAGGTGTACTGCCAGACGGTGTCCATGAGCTGCTCGCGTGAGAACACCTGGGCCGGGTGGCGCACGAAGTGCAGCAGCAGGTCGTACTCGCGCACGGTCAGGCCGACCTCCTGGCCGCGGACGGTGACCCGGCGCGCGACCGGATCCACGCTCAGCTCGTCGAAGCTGATCGGTTCCTCGAGCTCGGGCTCGGGCGTGACGCGGCGCAGCACCGCGTCCACCCGCGCCACCAGCTCGGCGGGCGAGAACGGCTTGACCACGTAGTCGTCGGCCCCCTGGCGCAGGCCGACGATGCGGTCGGAGGGCTCGCCCCGCGCGGTCAGCAGGATCACCGACACGTGCTCGCTGGCCTGCATCCGGCGCATGACCTCCAGCCCGTCCATCCCGGGCAGCATCAGGTCCAGCACCACCAGGTCCGGGCGCTCGGCGCCGATCTGCGCCAGCGCGTCGGGCCCGTCGACCGCCACGCGTGCCGAGTAGCCGGCACGTTCCAGGTAGCGCGAGACCACCTCGGCGATCGTGGGCTCGTCGTCCACCACGAGCACGCTCCCTCGGCTCATGCTCGGGCTCTCAGCCGCGGCAGGCGCACGACGAACATGATGGCTGACAGCCCGAACAGCACCGCGCACAGCGCCAGCCAGCGGCCCATGAAGGCGTCGGGGCGGTAGCCGGTGGCGCGCGCGAACGTGATTGGCGCCTTGGCAAGCACCAGCGGGAACCAGACCAGCAGCGCCATGCCGGCCAGCAGGGCGGGTACGCGCAGGTGGTTCAGCAGCGCGATCCGCACGGGCGTGCGCCTCCTGCCCACGACCAGCGCCGCCATGCTCACGCCCAGCGCCGAGTACAACGGCACCGCGATCAGGTCGTGCAGCACGATCGACGCCACGAACCAGCGCACGAAGTTCTGCGGGCGTCCGAGCACCCCGATGGCCATAGCCAGCGCCCAGACCGCCACCGCCACGCACACCAGCCCGACCACGAGGTGGGCGGGCCCCGCTCCGTACTCGTAGCGCAGGCGCTTCACGTCGCCGCTCCGAATGCCAGCTCGGCAACCCACTTAGTGTTGTGCACGCCGGGCATCGCGGGCACGATCAGCCGCGCCGGGAAGCCGTGGTCCAGCGACAGGTCGGCCCCGTTGACCCTCAGCGCCAGCAGCGAGCGCTCGTCGGCGATCTGCGCCTGGTTCAGCGAGGCGCGCTTGAACGTGCCCCGCTCCTGGAGCGAGCGCACCTCGAGCTCGCGCCCCTCTGCGCCCGCCATCCGGGCCAGCGTGGCGATCGGCACGCCGGTCCAGCGCTGCGTCGTGGACCAGCCCTCCACGCACGCGATCGGCAGGCTGGCGTCGGTCTGGGCCAGGGCCAGCAGCTGCGGGCGCGAGAACGCCGACCGCTCGGCGCCGTCCAGCGACAGCGTCAGCCGCCAGTCGCCGCCGACCTTGGCACGCGGGATCTGCACCGAGCGGAAGCTCTTGTTCACCTGGAAGTCATTCGGTCCGTCGCCGAAGCCGTCGCCGCGTGGGGCCAGGAACGCCAGCTTCCGGAAGGGGCCGCCGACGGTCTGGCCGACGCCCATCAGCCCGAGCCCGAGCGATGCGGCGCCCACGGTGCCCAGCAGCAGCCGGCGACTCATGGTGGGCGGCGCCGCGTCCACCGGCGCGGTGGTCTCGAGCCCCGCCAGCGGCGGTTCGGGCTCGGTGTGCTCCAGGTCGTCGCGCAACGGCGCGAGGACGCCGCGCTCGGCGAAAGCGCGCCGGGCCACGGTGATCTTGGTGAACACGTGGAACACCAGCGCGGCCATGAACACCAGGGCCGCGTAGTAGTGCGCCGGCACGAACGAGAAGCCGAACGGGTACCAGAGCTGGATGTTCAGGATCCCGGTGCTGAACACGAACAGGCTGCCGCCGACCAGCAGCGCCAGCCCAAGACGCTCCAGGCCGTGCGCCAGGGAGCGCACCGCGGGCCGCTCGAACAGCTGCGGGATGACCGCCCACAGCTTGGCCAGCAGGATCGGGATGGCGGCCAGCCCGCTGACGATGTGCACGCCCTGGGTCAGCGCATAGAGCCAGCTGGGCCGCGTGGGCCAGTCGAAGAAGTAGAAGTCCACGCCGGGGTCGAACAGGCCGTTGCGCCCGAGCGCGGTGTCGTAGGCCGCGTGCGAGGCGAGGCCGGTCAGAAAGCACGCCAGCACCAGCGGCGCGAGCGCCGAGCTAAGCAGCGAAGCCAGCCACGGGCCGCGCAGCGGGCTGCGCCAGAACGAACGGCGAAACGGCCCTACTTCGGGCACCGGGGGCTGCGGTGGGCGGCGGACCTGATCCATCCCGTCCGAGCATGGCCGGGCGGGCGCTGTCGCTCAAGGGCCCGGGCCCAGCCGTAAGGGAGCTGTCACCGCCGCCCGTCCGCCAAGCGCGGCGGCAGGAAGCTCTGCAGCGTGCCGTCAGCGCGACTGGCCACGAACACGCGACCGCTGCGCGGATCCACCGCGACCGAGTTGGGCTGGCGCACCGTGGGGAAAACGCGCAGGCGGCGTCGCTCGGTCAGCTGCACCACCTGGTTGGTCTTGGTCAGCGTGACCCAGAAGCGCTTGCGCGGTGGGTCGTAGGTCAAGCCGTACGGGCCGCCCGGCAGGTTGGTGCGGCGGTGGATGCGCAGGTCGCCGCGCTCGGTGCGCACCTCCAGCAGCCCGCCGCCGCGGGTGTCGACCACGAAGAAGCGCCGGCCGCGTGCGGCGATGTGCGTGGGGCCGACGCCGACGTCGATTTTCCCGCGCGAGCGCAGGGTGCGCGTATCGCGCAGCTCCAGCGCACGCTCGCTGACGCCAACCACGGCCACGAGGCGGCCATCGGAGGAGACCGCCACGCCGCCCGGCTGGACGGGGGCACGTAGCCGCCGGACCTCCCGGCCGCCGCGCAGCACAGACAGCGTGTCGCCGCCCTCGTTGCCCACGAACACGCGCCCGCGGGCGGCGGCCGCGTCGTGGGGCTGGCGGTCGACCTTGATGCGGCGCAGCCGGCCGCCGGGTAGGTCCACCGTGACCAGCTCACCGGCCTTCTCGGCCGGTACCAGCACGGGACCGCCGGGCCCGACGAGCGCCAGGTGGCGGGGAGCCTCGGGCAGCGGGATGCGCTTGACCACGCGCCTGGTGTCCATGTCCACCAGCGCCAGCAGGTCGGGGTTGGTCAGGCCCACCGCCAGCAGCCGGGTGCGCGGGTCGGCCACCATGCCCTCCGGCTTGTGGCCCAGGGGGATCGTGTCGCCGGCGGGCTTCGTGGCGGGCACCGGCGAGCGCGACGGCTCGGCGGCCGGCGCAAGCCCGTCGCCCGAGCCGCCGCCGCACGCCGACAGCAGCAGCGGGAAGACAAGCACGACGGACAGGGCACGGCAGGTCACGGTCCTGCATTCGACACGAGTGAGCTTTCGGCTTCCTTACGGCCGCGCGCGGCGGCCCCACAGGGTCTCCCCACCGCCGTACCTTGGTCGCGGCATGGAGGCGGGACAGCTACCGGCGGCGTACCAGCAGATGCCGATCGACGCCGTCCGGCGCGAGCTCGAGACGCCGTGGCTGGCGCGCCTGGCGCGACGCCTGCTGGTGAGCGCCGGTGGAACCCGGGTGCTGGAGCTTGGCTGTGGTGCGGGCGTGGGCGCGGACCTCGGTCCGGTGGACTACACCGGCCTGGACTTCCGCGCTCCGCCGGACGAGCTCCCGGGCCCGCACGTGCGGCATGACCTGCGCCACGGTCTGGGTCCCGTCGGGCGCATGCCGTTCGACCTGTACCTGGCCGGCTTCGGCCTGGGCTCGCATCTGACGCCCGCCCAGCTGCGCCGGCTGCTGGCGCAGATCGCCCGCCACGGACGGCCGGGGTCGATCGTCGCGCTCGAGGCGCTGGGGCTGTACTCGCTGGAGTGGCCGCGGGTGTGGGGTCGTCCGGTCGGCCCCGCCCGCACGCTGACCTACCGCCTGGGCGACGAGGTGCCCGTGCACCCGTGGGCGCCCGCCGAGCTGGCCGGGCTCGTCGAGACGACGGGCATGCGGGTGCTGGAAGCGTGCGACCGCACCGTGCAGGCCGGCCCCAAGACCGGTGGCGGCGACTACTGGCCGGGGCTGCCCAGCCTGCGCACCGACCTGGCCGCGCTACTTGCCGGGCGACCTGCCGGCCCGGCGCTGACCGCGGCGCTGCCGCCGCTGCCCGCGGGGGCTCCGGCCGCGACGCACCAGCGGCTGGCCGCGCACCGCCGCGAGCTGGTCACAGGTCACCCGGGCCCGCCCCGCGCGCTCGCTCGCGAGATCTGGGCGCTCGAGCGTGGCTCAGGCGGCGGCTTCGGGCACGGCCTGATGGTCGTCGCGCGCGTGCCCTGAAGCCGCCAGCGCCGCCGCGAACCGCGTTCGGGGAGCCTGCGCGGCCACTGCACGCGCGTCCCCGATGGCGTCCACGTCGCGCAGCAGCGGCAGCTCGGCCACGCCCAGTCCCAGTTCCGCCAGCCGTGCACGCTGCGCGGCACAGGTGCCCGCGGTGGACATGGGCACGCCGGCGAAAGCGCCCGCAACCGGCCGCGAGAAGCCGATGCCCCAGTAGCCGCCGTCCGGGGTGGGGCCGATGACCGCGTCCACACCTGGCGCAGCGAACGCGTCCAGCGCCGCGGTCAGCAGGCCCGGCGTCAGCTGCGGCGTGTCCATGGCCACCACGAGCCCGGTGCCGCCGCTGTCGCAGAACGCCGCCGCCAGCCGTTCGCCGAGGCAGGCGCCGCGCTGGCCGACCACTTCGAAGCCGGCCGGCGCGGCCATGGTCCCGTCGAGCACCAGCATGCGCCGGTCGGCATCGGCGCCCCGGACCGCGGCCAGGGTGTCGGCCAGCGCCGCCTCCGCAAGGGTGGCGGCCTGCTCGGGTGTGCAGGGCGGGGTCAGCCGCGTCTTGACGTGTCCGGGCACGGGCGCCTTGGCTATGACCAGAAGGGTGCGGGCGCTCATCGCAGCGCCGCGGCCATGTCGCGCACCGTGCGGGCCGTACCGCGGACGGTGCCGGTCACCTTCGACCGCCCGGCTCGTGCCCGATAGGGCACGGACACCTCGTGGATCCGCCAGCCCTCGCCGGCGGCTCGCAGCACCATCTCGAGCGGCCAGCCAAAGCGGCGGTCGCGGATTCCCAGCTCCAGCAGCGAGGCCCGCGGCGCCGCGCGCATCGGCCCGAGGTCGGTGGTCACGATGCCCGAGCGCCGGCGCAGCTCCCACGCCAGGGCGCGGTTGGCCACCCGGGCGTGCAGCGGCCACGCGCCGCGGGCGGCGGCGCGGGCGCCCAGCATCAGATCGGCCCGGCCGGCCAGCACCGGTCCGGTAACCCGATCCAGGTCGCGGGGGTCCAGCGATCCGTCGCAGTCCATGAAGGCCACCACCGGCGCGTCCGACGCCTGCAGGCCGGCGAAGCAGGCCGCGCCGAAGCCACGCCGGGGCTCGGACACCACCAGCGCCCCGAGCCGCGCCGCCAGGTCGGCCGAGCCGTCGCCCGAGCCGTTGTCCACCACGATCGCCCGTACGTCCGCGGGTACGCGAGCCAGTACCCATGGAATCGCCTCGGCCTCGTCCAGCACCGGCAGGATCAGGTCGACCTGACTCATCGAGGGGCAACGTACGGCAGCCGCCTTACAGATCACGAACGGCGTGACCGCGGCTCGACGGCGAGCCGTACGCTCGGCCGATGCAAGCGCGGCCAGCCGCCTGGTCCCGGACGCTGGTGCCCGTGGCAGGCGCGGCGGCGCTGACCGCCGCCGTGGCGTGGGGGCTGATCGCCCTGACCACGGGCCACGATCTTGGGGCGGCGACGCCGCCGCTGCTGTACGAGTGGAGCCCGCGCGTGCAGGCCACCACGCCGCTGCTGGCGCTGGGCCTGGCCGTGGCGGCCGTGGCGGCGCCGCGGCTGACCTCGCCCGCGCTGTCGCCGGCGCGCTTCGTGCTGGCTGCGTTGGCGCTGGCGCTGGCGCTCCGGCTGGGTCTAGGCATGGGCCGCGGCGGACCGAGCGCGCTGTGGTCGGTGTTCGAGGTCCCCAAGCCCGAGTCCGCGAGCGAGTACCTGCCGGCGCTGGGCGCCCTGGATCTGGGGCTGCGCTTCTTTTTGGACACCTTCGCCGAGGTGGGCACGGCGCTGAGCGTGAACGCGGTGGGCCACCCGCCGGGCCTGCTGGTCACGCTCTACCTGCTGGGCATCTCCAGCGCACAGGGCATGGCCGCGCTGACCATCGGCGTGGGCGTGCTGTCGGTGCCGCTGACCTACGTGATGGCCCGGCGGCTTACCGATGAGCCACGTGCGCGGGCGGCCACACTGCTGTACGCCTTCGCGCCCTCGGCGGTGCTCGGTGGCGCCACCTCGGCCGACGCGCTCTACGCCACCCTGGCCGTGGCCGCCACCGTGCTGCTGCTGGCGCGCCCGGCGGTGGCGCGTAGCGCGGGCGCGGCGGCGCTGGCGCTGGCGTCGTTCTTCTCGTGGGCCAACCTCGGCGTCGGCGCGCTGGCATCGCTGCTGGTATGGCGCCGCGAAGGGTGGCGGGCGGCGCTGGCGCTGGCGCTGGCCTGCGGCGCCGGGCTTGCGGCGTTCTACGGGGTTCTGTTCTGGGCATCGGGCTTCGACCCGATCGGCGCCATCCGCGCCGCCGAAAGCGTGTACCGCGAGGGCGTTGCGTCGGGTCGCCCGTACGCGTACTGGGTGCTGGGCTCGCCCGCGGCGTTCCTGATCGCCGCGGGACTGCCGCTGGCCTGGCTCGGTCTCCGCGCGCTGGGGGCCGGGGAGAAGACCGCGCTCGCGCTCTTCGCCGTGCTGGCCGTCTCGGCGGTGCTGGGCTTCACGAAGTCCGAGACCGAGCGCATCTACCTGTTCCTGGTCCCGGTGCTGTGCGTGGCCGCGGCCACTGCCCTGCCGCCCGGGCGCCTGCGACCGGTGCTGGCCGCGCTGGCCGCGCAGGCCCTGGCCACCGAGCTGCTGTTCTACACGGTGTGGTGAACACGGTCCTGGTCACCGGCGGCGCGGGTTTCATCGGCTCGCATCTGGTGGACGCCCTGGTGGCGGCGGGCGAGCGCGTGCGGGTGCTGGACAACCTGGACCCGCTGGCGCATCCGTCGGGCGAGCTGCCGGCGCACGCCAACCCCGGCGCCGAGCACGTGATCGGCGACCTGCGCGACCGCGACGCCGTGGAGCGCGCGCTGGCCGGCGTCGACCGCGTGTTCCACCTGGGCGGAGTGGTGGGCAACGGCGAGTCGATGGTGCAGGTACGCAAGGCCGTCGACGTGAACTGCGTGGGCACCGCGACGCTGCTCGAGGCCGTGCTGGAGCGCCGGGACTCCGTTCGCCGGCTGGTGTGCGCCTCGTCGATGGTGGTCTACGGCGACGGCGCCTACCTCTGTGCCGAGCACGGCCACGGCGCTCCGCCGCTGCGCAGCGCCGAGCAGATCGCCCGGCGGCTGTGGGAACCGGTGTGTGCTCTCTGCGGCGCGCGAGCTGGACCCGGTCGCCACCCGCGAGGACGCGCGTCTGGCTCCCGCCAGCGTGTACGGGATCAGCAAGCGCGACCAGGAGGAGCTGGTGCTGGTGCTGGGCCGCGCCTACGGACTGGAGACCGTGGCGCTGCGCTACCTGAACACCTACGGCGAGCGCCAGGCGCTGGGCAACCCCTACACAGGCGTGGCAGCCATCTTCGCCGCGCGGATCCGGTCCGGCCGCCGGCCGATGCTGTTCGAGGACGGCCGCCAGCTGCGTGACCTGGTGCACGTCTCCGACGTGGCCGCGCGCCACGGCGGCCGCCATGGACGCGCCGCGGGCGCCCGGGCGGGCGATCAACGTGGCCACCGGGCGCGGAGTGCGGGTGGGCGAGCTGGCCGAGCGCATCGCGGTGGCGCTGGACTCGCCGCTGGAGCCCGAGATCACGGGCCGCTACCGCGCCGGGGACATCCGCCACTGCGTCGCCGACCCGGCGCTGGCGAGCGAGTTGCTGGGGTTCCAGGCAGCCGTGCCGCTGGAGCAGGGCCTGCCGCCGCTGGCGCGCTGGGTCGCCGCCCAGGACGCGGTGGAGCGGGGTGACCAGGCGCTGGCGGACCTGCGCGCCCGCGGGCTCGTCATCTGAGAAGTAGAAAGCGCCACTTTCTACTTTGCTACCGTCCGCCCACCGCTGCCACGAGGAGAGGAAGCCGCCGCATGGCCCCCACCGACCAGGTCATCAAGCCCGAGTTCGGCACCGCGAAGAAGCACTTCATCTTCACCGACGAGCACGACGCGCTGCGCGAGTCGATCGGCTCGTTCGTCGAGAAGGAGCTGGCCCCCCACGCCGAGCGCTGGGAGGAGGAGACGTTCGACGACTGGGTCTTCGAGCGGATGGGCGAGCTGGGCTTCCTGGGACTGTCCTACCCGGAGGAGTACGGCGGTCAGGGCGGCGACTACTACTGCAACCTGGTCCTGGCCGAGGAGATCACCCGCTCGAACTCCGGCGGTCTGGCCATGGGTATCGCGGTGCACACCGACATGGCCACCCCGCCGGTGTTCCTGTTCGGCACCGAGGAGCAGAAGCAGGAGTACCTGGTGCCGTCGATCAAGGGCACCAAGATCAGCTCGCTGGGCATCACCGAGCCGGACGCCGGGTCGGACGTGTCGGGCATCAAGACCCGCGCGGTGCGCGACGGCGACGAGTTCGTGATCAACGGCTCGAAGACCTACATCACCAACGGCCACCGCTCCGACTTCATCGTGCTGGTCACCAAGACGGACCCTGACGCCGGCTACGACGGCTTCACGCTGTTCCTGGTGGACATGGACGCCGAGGGCGTGATCCGCGAGGAGCGCCTGAAGAAGCTGGGCATGCACGCCTCCGACACGGCGCTGCTGGCCTTCCAGGACGTACGCGTGCCCGAGACCGCGATCCTGGGCCAGGAGGGCAAGGGCTTCTACCACATCATGTGGGAGCTGCAGGGAGAGCGGCTGATCGGCGCCGCGGGCTGCGTGGCCGGCGCCCAGCGCTGCTTCGACAAGACGCTCCAGTACGCGATGGAGCGCAACGCGTTCGGCCGTCAGATCGGCAAGTTCCAGGCCATCCGACACAAGTTCGCCGAGATGGCCACGAAGATCGAGTCGGCGCGCCAGCTGACCTACACCACCGCCTGGCGGTTCCAGAACGGCGAGTACCCCGTGCGCGAGATCTCGATGGCCAAGCTGTACGCCTCGCGCATCGCCGTCGAGGTGGCCGACGAGTGCATCCAGATCCACGGCGGGGCCGGCTACATGAAGGAGTACGGGGTCGAGCGCGTGTGGCGGGACATGCGCCTGAACCGCATCGGCGCCGGCACCGACGAGATCATGCTGGACGTGATCGGCCGCTCGTACGGGCTCTAGCGCCGGCGCCGGAGCGGGGCGCCCGGGTGGGCGCCCCCTCCGACGTGGGCATGCGGCTGGGTGCTAGACGATGAAGGCGCCCGCCTTGGAGCGGACCTTGGCCGCCGTGGCGCCCTTGTCGAACGTGTTCGGCGCGAAGTTCTTGCCAGCGAACGCGCGGAAACGCGAGGCGTGCCGAGCCTCGACGGTCAGGATCGACGCCGCGGCGCCCAGGAACTTCTTCGACTTCAGGTTGCCCGCCTGGCCGAGGTACGCGCTCACGCCGGTGTCCTCGAGGACGATGGCCGTGGCCAGGTACTTCTGCGGGTTGTCCGTGGTGTCCAAGAAGTTGAACTTCGGCTTCTTGATGCGAGCCTTGCCGAGCCCGCTCTTGAGGAAGCGGACGTGTGCGTCCTCGTGGCGGCTGACGATCTTCGTGGCGGCCAGAAGGTCACCCGTAAGGCCGGCCTTGACAAGCGCCTCCTTGTAGAACTCCGACTCCAGGTACTCCAGGGTGAGGGCGAAGTTCAGGATCTTGACGTCACCCTTCTTCGAGGGCTTGGCCGCACCCAGCGCGATGCTGGGAAAGCCGCCAAGCAGCAAGCCGCCGCCCAGGGCTGCGGTTCCCCCGGTCAGGGCTGCCTTGCGGAAGAAGTCGCCGCGGGTCTCGAGGCCGGCGTCTTCCGCGGCCTCGCGGATGGCGCCGTCCTGGTCGACGGTCTCGAGCGTGATCAAATCTGACATTGGAAGCGCTGCTCCTCTGTTTCGGTGGTAGATCGACGGAGCAACGGCCACGGCCGCGCCGGGCGAGCTTCGTCTGCAGGCCTGCGCTCAGAGGGGTGTGCGCGGATCAGGCACGCGGCCGAATTGGCGCAATGCCGGGCCGGCGGCCCGACCCCGCTCTGTCGCTTTCGAGTAGTGCCCCGGGCCGCGGCCGTCTAGGGTCGTCGCATGAAGCAGCTGACCGACGACGTGTGGCAGCTCTCGGGTTTTCCCGCGGACAACGTGAACAAGTATCTGGTCGGCGACGTGCTGATCGACGCCGGCACGCCGCTGGACGCGAAGCGGATCGCCCGCGACCTCGAGGGCCGCGACGTACGCGCCCACGCGCTGACCCACGCCCACTTCGACCACTACGGCGCCAGCCATGCGATCTGTGAGCGCCTGAACATCCCGCTCTGGTGCGGCAGCGCCGACGTGGCGGCGGTGGAGGCGGGCAAGATGGTCGCGAAGGGCGGCAGGATGCTGCCCGCCGCGAAGGCCCACCCGGTCAGCCGCGCGCTGTCCGAGGGCGACGAGGTGGCCGGCTTCACCGTGCTGGACACTCCGGGCCACTCGCCCGGCCACGTGTCCTACTGGCGCGAGTCCGACCGCGTGCTGCTGTGCGGCGATGTGATGTGGGGCTACAACCCTTTCCGCCTGGGCGGGCCGATGCGCGAGCCGTTCACTTCGTTCAGCCCGGATCCGAAGCTCAACCGCGCATCGGCGCGCAGGCTGGCCGAGCTGGAGCCGGCGCTCGTGTGCTTCGGTCACGGCAAGGCCCTCCGCGACCCCGCCGCGTTCGCGGCCGCCGTGGCGAAGCTCGGCTGAGCATGGACATCTTCCGCACACCCGACGAGCGCTTCCAGGACCTTCCCGGCTACGACTTCGAGCCTCACTACGCCGAGGTGGGCGACCTGCGACTGCACTACGTCGACGAGGGCCAGGGCGCGCCCGTGGTGTGCTTTCACGGGGAGCCCACCTGGGCGTTCCTGTACCGCAAGCTGGTCGGCCCTCTGGTTGCTGGCGGTCACCGGGTGATCTGCCCCGACTACGCCGGCTTCGGCCGCTCGGACAAGCCCACCGACCGTGGCTGGTACTCCTACGACCGTCACGTGGACGTGATGTCCGAGCTGCTGGCCGGCCTGGATCTGAGCCAGGCGACGGTGGTGGTGCAGGACTGGGGCGGCCCGATCGGCCTGCGCTGGGCCGTCCAGAACGCCGACCGCGTCGCCGGCCTGGTGATCCTGAACACCGGCCTGTTCACCGGCCAGGTCAGCAAGGGCTTCATGGCGTGGCGCGACTTCGCCGAGCGCAACCCGGACCTGCCCGTGGGATTCGTGATCGGCGGCGGCACCCACACCGACCTGCCCGACGAGGTCGTGGCCGCCTACGAGGCGCCGTTTCCCACACCGGAGTCCAAGGCGGGGGCTGCCGAGTTCCCGCTGCTCGTTCCGACCGAGTCCGACGCCCCGGGCGCCGACGCGATGAAGCGCGTGTCGGATGAGCTCTCGCGCTGGGACAAGCCGGCGCTGGTGGCCTTCTCGGACTCCGACCCGGTGTTCCCGCACCCGCGGGCGGGCCAGGTGTTCTGCGACCTGATCCCCGGCGCGGCCGATCAGGTCACGATCGAGGGCGCGGCCCACTTCCTCCAGGAGGATCGCGGCGAGCGTATCGCCGAGGCGATCCTGGACTGGGAGCGCTCGGCCGGCTAGCGGCAGCCGCGCCGCGACGTGCTGACCGGGAACGGCATGTCCGCCGCCACCGCGGTTTCCACGTAGTCGTTCTCGATCTTGTCGCCCGACAGCGGTGCCAGCCGGCGACTGACCGCGCGCAGCGCGCCGCGCGAACGGTCGCTGACCACCCACGGCGCGATGGCCAGGAACTGGCGCTTGCGGCCGGCCTCATCGGTCAGGTCGGGGCGGTCTTCGCCCGCGATCCACCTGCGGTCGCCGACGTAGTGGCAGCCCCGCCCGCGAGCGCGGCCGCGCTGGCTGATCGCACTCTGGCCGTCGAAGGTCAGGTCGCCGACGTTGCCGGTGAGCATGGGCGTGGCGTTGTAGGCGAAGCGCACCGAGGGGTCGGCCACCGCCCGCCAGGTTGAGGTCATCCACGACAGCGGCTGCCACCGCTGGATCCCGTCGCCATCCGGCCCGGTCCAGTCACCGGGGTTGGCATCGGCCTGTACCACCACGTTCGCACCCAGCCGGTCCAGGCAGCGCATGTAGTACTCGGTCACGTTCGAGCATGGGTCCGTGCCGGCCGGCGGCTGGCCGTAGCGGAAGGCCGGCAGGCTGGTGGCAAAGCCCAGCCTGGCCTTTGTGCCCGGCACGCGGTAGGGACGCAGGTTGCGCCGCGCGGACGCGCCGGAGTTGGGTCCCGCCGCCAGGCCGATGGCCTGCTCGATGCCGGTCAGCGGCACCTTGCGGTTGCGGGCCACCACGTTTCGCATGACGTCGGGGCCCCCGCGCCGCACGTCGCGCGGGCCCCAGACGAACACCTCGTTGTAGACCCTGGCGCTGGTGGCCTGGTACACGGAGCTGGGACGGGTGCCCGGCGGGCGCAGCGCACGGATCGCGGCCCTCGAGCGCGTCTGGCGGAACGGCGCCTGCATGTTGCCGGCCACGACGTACAGCCTGTGCCGGCGCGCCGCGTCCGAGAACGCGCGCATGAACGTGCGCGCGATCGTGTCGGTAGCCAGCGCGAACGGCGTCGCGGGCTTGTCCAGGCCGCGCAGCCTTGGGGCGTAGAAACGGCGCTCGCGTCCGTACGCGTCGCCGAGCCGGCCCAGCAGGTTCAACGTGCGGCAGGGAAACCCCTGCCCGCGGCAGCTGACATCGCCGGCGGGGTTCGCTGCGATCCGGCGCGCCTCGGCCCCGCGCGGGCCCGACGCACCCGAGAGCAATCCGGCGTTCTCGTCGAACAGCACGACGTTCGGCCGTCCCTTGGCCCGATGGCGGAGCACATGCTCGCGCAGCAGGCACTCGACCTTCAGCGCGAAGCTGTCCATCCTGCGCACCTGGCTCGCGTCCAGCTTGACCTGCATGGCGAACACCCGCGGCGCACCGCGCCGTGGCGCAGCGGCCACCCTCGTGCTCACGGTCCGGTCGGCCCGCAGCGCCTTGCACTGCCCCTTCGTGGGCTTCGTGGGTCCCGAGGCGGCCGGCGCAGGTGTGGCGGCCACACAGGCGAGGGCGCCCAGCAGCGCCAGCGCAGCCAGCCCGCGGCGGTAGCGCTCGATCACGCCGGCACCCTACCCCGGAAGGTGGGTAACGTGCCGCTGGTGGCATTCGCGAACCCCTCACGGCTGAAAGAGGAGATCGACCGGGTAGTGCCCTCCCGGCCGTTCCGCGTCGACTTCTGGGACGGCACCTCCCTCCCGGCCACCGAGAACGGCGGCGGGCCCACGTTCACCGTGCGATCGCCGAAGGCCGTGGCCCAGGCGCTGGCCGCGCCCGGCCAGCTGGGACTTGGCCGCGCCTACGTGACCGGTGATCTGGCCGTGGACGACATCGACGCGGTGACCAGCATGCTGCGCGACTGGTCGCCGCCGCCGATCGAGAGCGCCGACAAGCTCAAGCTGATGGCCGGCGCGGTACGTGCTGCCGGGGTGACGCTCCCGCCGCGCGCGCCCGCGGCCGAGTTCAAGCCCACGGGCAGGCGCCACAGCCGCGTACGCGACCAGCGCGCCGTGCGCCACCACTACGACGTGTCCAACGACTACTTCCGGCTGTTCCTGGACGAGTCGATGACCTACAGCTGCGCGATCTTCTCCCGCGGCGCCACCACGCTGGAGGAGGCGCAGGTGGCCAAGCTCGACCTGGTCTGCACCAAGCTCGGCCTCCAGGAGGGCATGCGCGTGGTGGACATCGGCAGCGGCTGGGGCGCCTTCGCCATCCATGCCGCCAAGCACTACGGCGTGCACGTGACCGGCATCACCGTGTCGCAGAATCAGGCCGACGGCGCCACCGAGAACGCCAGGGCAGCCGGGGTGGCCGACAAGGTCGAGTTCCGGGTCCAGGACTACCGCGACATGTCGGGCGAGTCCTTCGACGCGGTGGCCAGCATCGGCATGGTCGAGCACGTGGGCGAGGAGCGGATCGACGAGTACACGCGCAAGCTGGCATCGCTGGTCGGACCCGGCGGGCAGGTGCTCAACCATGGCATCGCCCGACTGCGCCACAGCGACCCGGACGCCGGCGACTTCTCCGAGCGCTACGTGTTCCCGGACGCCGACCCGCTCCACGTCTCACGCATCATCGACTCGTTCGAGCGGGCCGGCATGCCGTTGCAGCACGCCGAGGACTTCCGCATGGACTACGCCGAGACGCTGCGCCACTGGGCCGAGCGCTTCGACTCCAACCTGGCCGAGGCCGAGCGGCTGGGCGGCCCCGAGCGGGTCCGCGTCTGGCGGCTGTACCTGCGCGCCGCGCGCAACGGCTTCGAGACCGGTTTCACGGGGCTCTACCAAGTGCGCGTGCGCAAGCCGGGCTGAGCCGGCCGGACGCGCGTGCAAGCCCGGCTGGGCCCCGAGCCGTGCTGCTCTGCGGGGCCACAGCACCACCTATCCAGGACAGCTCCCGTCCTCTGATGGGGTCCGGCCCGGCCGGACCTGCGACGATCGGCGGATCGTGGCGACGAGCACTCGCGAGTTCACCAAGGGCGTCCCGACCGCCGCGCCCACCCGGCCGCTGCCGCCCTTCGCCGACGAGCACGGCGAGCTGCGCGAATCGATCCGGCGCTTCGTAACCAACGAGCTGCGCCCCCACGCCACCGAGTGGGAACAGGCGGAGTGGTTCCCAGGTGAGGTGTTCTCCAAGCTGGCCGCCAACGGGTTCCTGGGCCTGAAATACCCGGAGGCCTACGGCGGTGAGGGCGGCGACCACCTGCACGATGCCGTGCTCACCGAGGAGCTGGCCGGCTGCGGCTCGGGCGGCGTGGCCGCGGGCATCGGCGCCCATATCGGGATCGCCACCCCGCCGGTGTTCAAGTTCGGCACCGAGGACCAGAAGCAGCGCTTCCTGGTGCCGGCCATCAAGGGCGAGCGGATCGCCGCGCTGGGCATCACCGAGCCGGACGCCGGCTCGGACGTGGCCGCCATCAAGACGCGGGCGAAGAAGGTGGACGGCGGCTACGTGGTGAACGGCTCGAAGACGTTCATCACCAACGGCGTCCGCGCCGACTTCGTGGTCACCGCCGTGAAGACGACCGACCAGGGCGGGCACTCGGGCCTGTCGTTCCTGCTCATGGAGAGCGACATGGAGGGCTTCAGCGTCTCGAAGAAGCTGGACAAGATGGGCTGGCGAGCCTCGGACACCGCCGAGCTGGCCTTCGCGGACGTGTTCGTGCCCGACGAGAACCTGCTGGGCGCCGAGAACCAGGGCTTCTACCTGATCATGGCCAACTTCCAGTGGGAGCGGCTGCTGATGGCGCTCGGCGCCGTGGGCTCGATGCAGCGGGTGATCGACGCCACGGTGGCCTACGCGCTGGAGCGCAACGCCTTCGGCCGCCAGATCGGCCACTTCCAGGCGATCCGGCACAAGGTGGCCGAGATGGCCGTGAAGCTGGAGGCCGGCCGCTCGCTGACCTACCACGCCCTGCGCCTCTTCCACGACGGCCACGACGCGATCCGTGAGGTCACGATGGCCAAGCTGGCCACCCAGCGCGCCGCGTTCGAGGTGGCCGACGACGCGCTGCAGATACATGGCGGCGCCGGCTACATGGTCGAGTACGAGATCGAGCGCGTGGCGCGCGACCTGCGCCTCGGCCCGATCGGCGGCGGCACCGACGAGGTCATGAAGGAGATCCTGGGCAAACAGCTGGGTCTGTAGGCGGGCGTGGCCGCCCGCTCAAGGCCCGGGCGAAGCCTGCCGACTCCCTGATGATGCGAGCCGCCCGCTGGACCCCACTCGCGCTCGCAGCCGCGCTGGCCGTGGCGGCGCCGAGCGCATCGGCCGCCACCGTTTCGGTGGCGGGCGGCACGCTGCGCGTGACCGGTACCGCCGGCGAGGCCAACGCGGTGTCGATCTCATCCTTCAGCGCGCCGGGCGCGCCCCCGATGCTGACCGTACGCGACGACGGCGCGGCTCCGACTACGGTGGCGCCGTGCCTGCCCACGCTGGACGCGGCGGCGGTCACCTGTCCCGCGGCCGGAATCACGCGCGTCCAGGCAGACCTGGGCGACCAGGACGACTCCTTCTCGGTGCTGGCGCCGCTACGCGCCCGGGTGCGCGGCGGTGACGGCGACGACCAGCTCTACGGCGGCGCGGGCAACGACACGCTCGACGGGGGCAACGGCACGGACACGGCCGACGGTGGCGCGGGCAACGACCGGGTCGTGATGCGCGACCGCAAGGCCGACGGGGTCGTGTGCGGCCCGGGTCGCGATCGCGTGCGTGCCGAGGTGCTGGACGAGCTGGACGTGACCTGCGAGGTCGTGGACTACGGGCGCACCGGCAGCGTCGGGCGCCTGACCACCAGGACGGGCGGCGGCCGGTTCGTCGGGGTGCCGGGCCAGTTCGGCGCCCGCGTGGATCGTCGCATCCTGGCCGACGTGCTCTTCCTGGTGCGCCGCTACCACGTTCGACTCGGCGACGGCTACAAGGTCGGGGGAAACCACAAGGCCAAGGGAGAGCACCCGCTGGGGCTGGCGGTGGACATCTACCCTGGCGCCGGCGGCAGCTGGAAGCAGGTCGACCGGCTGGCGAAGTGGGCCGAGCCGCGCCAGAACCGGCCGCGACTGCCGTTTCGCTGGGTGGGCTACAACGGCGACTACAACCACGGCCGCGGCAACCACCTGCACCTGTCCTGGGCGCACACGCCCGGGCGCCCCGGTCGCCCCGTTCGCTCGGTCTGGACGTGGGCCGTCAGGCGCTGAGGGCTAGCCGCAGACCCAGAAACCCTTGACCTTGACCGCGAGCGGCATGAGCGTAGGCACGGGCGGCGCGGACAGGTCGGCGTCCACCAGGCCCCAGCCGCCGGGGTCGCGGTAGAAGAACCCGGACGGGGCGGTGGCGTCGCCGGGCTGGCCGGACTCGTACGCCAGCTCGGTGCCGCGGTTGCGGTAGATCGCCACGACAGTCCACACGGCCCGTGCCGGGCGGAAGCCGTTGCCCTTGTACCTGGACTGCTGGATGCTGAACTGCAGGTCGCTGGCCTTGTCGTAGATGCTCACCCCCGACGAGTCACAGCGGGCGGGGCGGGTGATGCGGGCGCTCAGCTCACCACTGATCGTGATGTCGCTGACCGGCGTCTTGGCCTTGAGGTCCTTCTTGACCTTGCCCGGCACCTTGCCCGGCCCGACCGGCTTCCAGGTCTTGCCGCCCTTCTTGAGCACCACCGGGGAGGGCGCCTTGTACGCCTTGCTGGTGCGCACGTCCGAGCTGTAGGTCACCGCCGCGTACCGGCGGCTGACGGTGGATACCCGGACCTTGCGGATCTTCGTCGCGGCCTTTGACCGTCCCTCTAGGAAGCCCTTCTTGATCGCCTTCGACTCGGCCTTGGTCGGCGCGCGCGAGGCCTGGGCCTCGGTCGCCCCCAGCAACGCCGTGGCCACCACGAGTGAGAACAGCGCTCGGCGGGTCATGCGCGCCTTTATACACCTGCCAATAGTCTCCCGCGAGTTCTTCGAGTCTGACCAAGGAGAAGCGATCAACGTGGGAGTACTGGACGGCAAGTCGGCCATCGTCACCGGATCGGCACGCGGCATCGGCCGCGCGACCGCCGAGCTGCTGGCCGAGCAGGGAGCGCAGGTCCTGATCAACGATCTGGATGGCGACGTGGCCGAGCAGGCCGCCGGTGAGATCCAGGGCGAGACCGCGGTCTTCAGTGGCGATCTGACCCAGGGCGACACGCCCGACAAGCTCGTCCAGACCGCGATCGACTCGTTCGGGAAGATCGACATCATCGTGAACAACGCGGGCTACACCATCGACGCCCCGCTGCACAAGATGACCGACGACCAGTTCCAGCGCATGATCGACATCCACAACGTGGTGCCGTTCCGGGTCCTGCGCGCGGCCGCTCCGCACCTGCGCGAGCCGGCCAAGAAGGAGAAGGAGGAGGGCACCGAGGTCTTCCGCAAGATCGTGAACGTGTCCTCGATCTCCGGCACCTTCGGCAACGCCGGCCAGGCCAACTACTCCTCGGGCAAGTCGGGCGTCGTGGGCCTGACCAAGACGATGGCCAAGGAATGGGGCCAGTTCAAGATCAACGTGAACGCGGTCGCGTTCGGCTTCATCGACACCCGTCTGACCCAGGCCAAGGAGTCGGACAACACCATGGAGATCGGCGGCGAGAAGGTGCAGCTGGGCATCCCCGAGCAGATGCGCGCCATGGCCTCGATGATCATCCCGCTGGGCCGCCCGGGCACCCCCGAGGAGGCGGCCGGCGGCATCTTCTTCCTGTGCTCGCCGTGGTCGAACTACGTGCACGGCCAGGTGCTGAACATCACCGGCGGCCAGTTCGGCGGCATGATCACCTGAGCTGAGCTCAGCCCTCACGCAGCAGCGGCACCAGCAGCTTGGCGTCGCCTGACACGGTGAGGTGTATGGCCGCGGGCTCGCGCACCCAGGCGATCAGGTTCAGCGCCTGGAGGCGCGTGAGGGCGAACTGGAAGGCCTGCGCCTGGCGGCCGCCGCTGTAGCGGCGGAGCACGTCGAAGGCGTAGCCCGTGGTGTGCAGCGAGTAGTTCTGCGTGGCCTCGCCGTTGCGGCCCACCAGCTCGCGCTGATACTCGCGATCGCGCACGGTGCTGGTCACGGTGAGCGGCGCACGACCTCCGCCCGCCTGGCGGACCATCCGCGCCATGTAGGCAGCCAGCACGTAGGCCTCCGGGCGCAGCCCGCGGTACAGGCGCCGAGGCTGCTCCAGGCGCCGGGCCAGCTCGCCCATCTGCGGATCACGGCGCAACCCCAGGCGTTCCGGCGCGTTGGGGAACGAGCGCACCTTCTCGTCGCGGTACGCGGCCTTCAGGTCGCCCGGTGCGCCGAACACCTCGGTGTCATCGCCGGGGTGCAGCACCTCCTCGGACGAGTTCTTGGCCCGCTGGAGCTCGTCCCGGCGCTCCAGCGCGCCGCGGTCCTTGCGGTAGCCGCTCATGATGCGCTCGGATGCCATGACGCGCCAGAGGTACGTGGACGAGTCGTCGCCCAGCCCAGCCAACCGCCGGTAGGCCGCCGCGTGGCTCGAGGGAGTGCTGGTGAAGTAGAGCGCCGCGTAGCTGCCCGGCTCGCCGCCGTAGTCGCCCAGCACCGACTGCAGGTTGCCGATGCCCATGTGGTAGCCGGCGACCGCGTAGTCCAGGCGCCCGCCCAGACGGTCTCTGGCCAGGGTCAGGTAGCGCGCGGTGGCTCGCAGCGAGGCGTCCGGATCGAAGCGCTGGTCGACCTTGCGGCGGCGCGCGCGCAGCCGGTCGGCGCGGCCTGTTTGCCCGCGCCGCTCGGCGCGGTCGATGCGCTTGGTCAGCTTGCGCGCGCCCTCGGGATCCACGCGCATGTCCAGCAGGTTGCGCCCGGTCTCGGCCAGGATCTGGGTCAGCCCCACGGCGCCCTCGAGCTTTGGGTCGGCGGCCGCCGACGGGCGGCCTGCACTCTCGAGGAACACGATCGCCTCCAGCGTGTCGGCCGCAAGCCCGCTGTCCGCTGCCACGCGCTCGATGCGGCCGCGGTAGGCGGCCACGCGGGCGGCGGTGGCCACCACCCCGCCCGGGCTCTTGGCGTAGACCACGTGGGCGAAGCCGTCCGCCGCGCGACGCTCGAACTCGGCGCGGCGCGAGTCCGAGTAGGCGAACGGGTCCGCTGCACCGTCCTTGAGAACCGCGGTCGGGTCCGGCGGCGGCAGGCCGCGATCACGCAGCGCGAACCAGCCGCCGGCGGCGATCAGCACCACGATCGCGCCGAGCGCGAGCAAGCGGGGGCGGGCCATCGGGCCGACCGTAGCGAGGCCGCGAAGCGAAGAGGGCGCCCGAAGGCGCCCTCTCGGCGTGGCGACCCTAGGAGGAAGCCGCCGGTTCGCCATCCATGGCGCAGCCGCGTGGCGCCCGGATCACCGCGCTCGCCGCTTGGCGCGAACCCGCCTGTGACGCCGCGCCCGGACGCGGACATCTAAGGTGCCGCCATGAGCGCGACCGCGGCAGAGCCCCAGCCGGTGCAGCTTCCGCTGCCGGGCGGCTCGAAGGGCGCATCGGTCCGCCTGCACCCCCTGATCTGCGCGCGCATGTCATGCGCTCCGGGCTTTTTGGACCGGCCCGAGGGGCGCCTGGCCCCGCTCAAGACGCTGGTTTCGCGCACGCCCGAGGACCAGCTGGTGGAGATCCCGGTGGTGGCGTTCCTGGTGCGCCACCCGACGGCGGGCGATCTGCTCGTGGACACGGGGCTGCATCCGTCGGTGGCCGTCGAGCCCAAGAACGCGCTCGGGCGCTGGGGCGGGCTCCTGTTCAAGGACATCCGCATGGACACCGAGGATTCGGTGCCCGCGCAGCTGCGCGCGCTCGGGACCGACCCCGCGAGGATCCGCACGGTGGTCATGACCCACCTGCACGCCGATCACGCCGGGGCCATCAGCGAGTTCCCGGCGTCCATGTTCGTCCTGGACAAGCGCGAATGGGCGGCCGCGGCCGGCGGCTCGGAGCGTGACGGCTACGTGCGGCGCCAGTTCGACCACGGCTTCGACTTCCGCCTGGTGGACTTCGAAGGCCCCGCCACCGACTCGTTCACGAGCTTCGGCCGCTCGATCGACCTGTTCGGCGACGGCAGCGTGCGCCTGGTGGCCACCCCCGGCCACAGCAAGGGCCACCTGTCGGTGGTGCTGCGCCTGGAAGATCGTGAGGCGCTGCTGTGCGGCGACGCCGCCTACACCGAGGACGCGATCGAGAACGCCACCGTGCCCTACATCGTCGACGACGTGCACAACTACAAGCGGTCGCTGCGTGAGATCCAGCTGTACCTCGAGCAGACGCCGGGCGCGCTGGTGGTGCCCGGCCACGAGCTGGCGGTCATGCGCAGGCTCGACCGGGCGTACTAGGCGTCGGCGCCCTGGCGATCGCTCACGACCTTCCCGCGGCGCGCGGCGCGGGCCGCCTTGATCGACGCCGACCGGCCGCGCTCGCGTAGCGCCTCCCACAGGCCGCGGATGCGAACCATGATCTCCTCGGAGGCGGCCTGCTGCTGCTCGCGCGTGGGCTCGCCCGTGTGTTCGAAACGGATCGCGTCGCCGAACTGCACGGTGACCTTGGGGAACTGAAGCCGCCTCCAGTTGCGCACGCCCTCGGAGCCGACCAGGGCCACGGGGACCACGGGCGCTCCGGACTCCAGCGCCAGCCGGCCGATGCCCGGCTTGGCCTCGCCCAGCTCACCCGTGCGCGAGCGCCCCCCCTCGCAGTACATGACCACTATGCCGCCCCGCGCCAGCACCGCATGTGCTGTCTTGAACGCCTCCTCGTCGCGCTGCCCGCGCCGCACCGGGAACACGCCGCCGTTGTGGTAGACGGTCTGCAGCGGTGCCTTGAACAGCTGCGACTTGGCCATGAACTGCACCTTTCGCCGCAGGTAGACCGCCACGAAGAAGTGGTCCAGAAACGAGAAGTGGTTCGGGGCCACGATGGCCGGCCCGTCGGGGGGGACCTTGTCGGCGTCGATCGCGCGGGCGCGGAAGACCAGCAGCAGGTAGGGGGTCAGTACCAGCCGCACCGCCTCGTACATCCAGTTCGGCTCCTTCACGCGCGTACGGGCGTGGAAGCGCTCGAAATGCTCGGCTGGGCGCGGGTCCTTGTAGACCTGCGCCTTCAGGCCACCTGATTTTGCCCCTTGATCGGCCATCCCTACCTGCCTACCCGATCAGGCCAGCGCCGTTACGCTCGCGCGCTGTGCGCCACCCGGTGGCCCTGCGCCGCAACTACGCCAAGGTCTGCGACGTCGCGGACTTCGGCGACCCTGCGTTCCGCGAGCGGGCCCAGCAACTGCGCCCGGAGATCGACCTGACCTGGCAGTTCGACCGCAAGACCTGGGAGTCGGTCATGGCCACCCTCATGTTCGAGGAGGCTGGCGTGCTTCACGGCGGGAACATCCTGTCGGTGGGCGCCGGGCGCGAGGCGGTGCTGTTCTGGATCGCCGAACGGACCGCGCGCACGGTGGCGGTGGACGTGTACGGCCAAGGCCGCTTCGCGGGCAGCGATGCGCCGGCGGGCATGCTCACCGATGCCGCGAGCTACTCCCCGTTCGGCCGGCCGCTGCCCGGCCTCGAGGTGCGCTCGCTGGACGCCCGCCGCATGACCGAGCTGGCCGACGCCAGCTTCGACGCCGTGTACTCGCTGTCGTCGATCGAGCACTTCGGCTCACCCGCCGACATCCGCGCGGCAGCGGCCGAGATCGGGCGGGTCCTGCGACCCGGCGGCTACGCGTACCTGGCCACCGAGCTCGTGCTCGAAGCGGCCCCCGCGCCGCTGCGACGAGCCCGCGACGCCGTGAGCCGCGCCAGCGGCGGCCGCTGGCTGCGACGCGAGCTGTTCACCGAGCCGGAGCTGATCTCCGAGCTGGTCGAGCCCAGTGGCCTGACGCTGCTACAGCCGCTGGACACCACCATCTCGGCGGAGTCGTTCGCCAACAAGGCGGTCAGGCGCGGGCGCCGCCTGCACTATCCCCAGGGCTGCTTTCACCCGCACATCGTGCTGCAGATCGGCGGCGACGTGTTCACCTCCGTAGGGCTGCCGCTGTACCGGGCCGGGTAACGTGGCCGCGTGCCCAACGTCGAGGCCCACATCACCGGAACCGTCTGGAAGGTCGAGTGTGAGGTCGGTCAGCAGATCGCCGACGGCGACACCGTGGCCGTCATCGAGTCGATGAAGATGGAGATGCCGGTGGAGTCCGAGGAGCAGGGCACGGTCAAGGAGATCCGCTGCGCAGAGGGACAGTCGGTGACCGAGGGCGACGTGCTCGTGGTGCTGGAGTGACCGAGCTGGCGTCGGGCAAGCTGATGCTGGACGAGCCCGCCGAGGGGGTCACCCGCCTGCGGATCGCGAACCCCCAGCGGCGCGGCGCGCTGGACCACGAGATCCTGGACGCGCTGGCGCAGACGGTGCGCTCGCTGGACGCGCGCTGCCTTGTGCTCACCGGCACCGGCCCGGTGTTCTCCGCCGGCTACGACCTGGGCAACCTCCAGGGCCAGGAGTTCGAGCAGGCCGCCGAAAAGCTGGTGGCCCACCCCTTCCACGCCGCGATCGAGGCGCTCGATGCATACCCCTATCCCGTCGTGGCCGCGCTGAACGGGCACGCCATCGGCGGGGGCCTGGAGCTTGCCCTGACCTGCGACATCCGCCTGGCCGCCCGCCAGATCAAGCTGGGCATGCCGCCCGCCAAGCTGGGCCTGATCTACTCGCACACCGGGCTGCGCCGGTTCGTAGAGGTGTGCGGTCCGGCCAACACCGCCGAGCTGTTCTTCACGGCCGTGAACGTGGACGCCGAGCGCGGGTTGCAGATGGGCCTCGTCGGCCAGCTGCTCGACCCCGGCGAGCTGGACGATCGCGCCGTGCAGATGGCGGCCGGCATCGCCTCCGGGGCACCGCTGTCGCTGGCCGGCAACAAGCGCATCCTGCGCGTGCTGCGCTCCGAGGCGGCGCGGATGACACCCGACGTCGAACAGGAGCTGATCGCCCTGCGCGAGTCCTGCTTCGCCAGCCAGGACTTCGCCGAGGGCGTCCGCGCGTTCGCCGAGAAGCGTGCGCCGCGCTGGCAGGGGCGCTAGACCGGCGCCGCGCGGCGCGCCAAGAACTCCGTCCGGCGCCGCTCCTACCGTGGCGTCACCGAGGGTCGCCAACAAGGGACGGAGCCGCCGTGACCGAAGTCGAACGAGCGCTGGCGCAGATCGAGGACCGCGGGATCGTGAACCGCATCCGCCTGATCTCCGGACCACAGGGCCCACGCGTCCTGCTGGACGGCCGGCCGGTGCTGCTGCTGTGCTCGGACAACCACCTGGGCATGGCCGACCATCCACGGGTGCGCGAGGCCGCGGCGGAGGCAGCCATGCGTTACGGCGCCGGCGCCGGCTCGACGCGCCCGGTGGCGGGCACGATGCGCATCCACCGGCGGCTCGAGGAGCGGCTGGCCGACTTTCACGAGCACGAGGCGGCGCTGCTCATGGGCTCGCGTTATCTGGCGCTGCTGGGCGTGATACCGGCGCTCGCGCGGGCCGGCGAGGTCGTGCTCGTGGACGCCGCTGCGCACCCCGCGGCCGTCGACGGCTGCCGCCTGGCCGAGGCGGAGGTCTTCGCCTACCACCACGGCGACATGGAACATCTGGAATGGGGCCTGCTGCAGGCCCGTGGCAGCGGCAGCCTGATCGTGACCGACGGCCTGTTCGCCGCCGGTGACCGCGCGCCGCTCGAGGCGATCGCCGAGTTGGCGCAGCGCCACGACGCGCGCCTGATGGTCGACGAGTCGCACGCCGTCGGCGCCCTTGGCGAGGGCGGCCGTGGTGCCGCGGCGGCGGCCGGCGTGACCCAGGAGGTCGACGTGCTGGTCGGCTCGCTGGCCACGGCCTTCGGCTCCTACGGCGGCTACGTGGCCTGCGACCGCGAGCTGGCCCGCTATCTGGCCGGCGCGGCGCGCACCTTCACCGACTCCACGGCCCCCGGGCCGCCGGCGATCGCCGGCGCGATGGCTGCGCTGGGGCTGCTTCGCGACGAGCCGCGCAGGGTCGAGAAGCTGCAGCGCAACGCGGCGGCACTACGCTCCGCGCTTGCCTCCGAGGGGCTGCCGCCGCTGCCCGGCGACTCGCACGTCGTGGCCGTGCACGCGGGGCCGGCCGCGGGCAGCGCGGCCTTGGTGGAGCGCGCGCTGGAGAACGGCCTGTTCGTAGGCGTGACCACCAGCGGCGGGTCTGCCGTGCTGCGGCTGGCCGTGATGGCCTCGCACACCAAGTCCGAGCTGGCGCAGGCCGCGCGGACGCTGGCCCGCGCGCTGCCCGCCACCGTGCGCCAGGCCGCGGCCCGCGGCGCGCTGGAGGCCGGGAAGGGGCGCCGGCCCGGCGCGGGCGGCGTGTTCGACGGGCTGGCCGAAGCCGCCTAGAGCCGCCCGGAGGTGCCGTACGCTGTTCGCCCAGTGGCGGCAGAGCCCGACATCGAGCCCGGTGACGACCGGCCCGAGCTGCTGCGCAAGCTCGAGGAGCGAAAGGCCCGCCACGCCGAGCGCGGCATCGTGGCGCGGGTCGGCGTCGTGCTCGTCGGCGTCGTGCTCGTGCTGGCGGGCATCGTCATGTCCGGCCCCGGCGTGCCCGGCCCGGGCATCTTGGTGATCCTGGTGGGGCTCAGCTTCCTGGCGCTGGAGTTCGACCGTGCGGAGAGGTTGCTGGAGAAGGCGATCATCTGGGCCGACAACGCCAAGGACCGCGCCGAGGCAGCCAGCCCGCGCCAGAAGGCCGCCATGTCGGTCGCCGGGGTGCTCGCTGCCGCCGGCGCCGTGGCCGTGGTCGTGCTCTACGACCTGCCGGGACCGCTCTAGCGGGCCGACGCGCGGTCGAGCGCCTCGAACTCCTCCAGCGAATAGCCCGACCCCAGCGCGACGCAGGTCAGCGGCGACTCGGCCAGGTAGGCCTCGATGCCCGTCTCCTCGGTCAACCGCTCGGCGAAGCCGCGCAGCAGCGACCCGCCACCCGCCAGCAGGATGCCCTGCTCGGTGATGTCGGACGCCAGCTCCGGCGGCGTCTCCTCGAGGGTCTCGCGCACGCATCCGACGATGGCTCCGACCGGCTCGGCTATGGCCTCGCGGATCTGGGCGCTGCTCAGCGTGAGGCTCTTGGGCAGCCCCGAGACCAGGTCACGCCCGCGTAGCTCGGTGTACTCCTCGCGCGCCAGCGGTCCCGCGGTGCCCAGCTCGAGCTTGATCTCCTCGGCGGAGCGCTCGCCGACGGCCAGGTTGTGCTCGCTGCGCGTGTAGGACGCGATGGCCTCGTCCAGCTCGTACCCCCCCACCCGCAGCGACCTGGACACCACCATGCCCCCCAGCGAGATCACCGCCACCTCGCTGGTGCCGCCGCCGACGTCCACCACCAGCCGCCCGGTGGGCTCGCCGATGGCCAGCCCGGCGCCTATGGCCGCGGCGATCGGCTCCTCGATCAGGTGGACCTTGCGCGCCCCGGCCGCCAGGCACGCCTCTCGCACGGCGTTGCGCTCCACGTCGGTGATGCCCGACGGCGCGCACATGACCACGCGCGGGTGCGCGAAGCGGCTCTGGTGCGCCCGCCGGATGAAGTAGCGCAGCATCGCCTCGGTGACCTCGAAGTCCGCGATCACCCCGTGGCGCAGCGGCCTCACGGCCGAGATCGTGGCCGGGGTCCGACCGATCATGCGCCGGGCCTCCTGGCCCACCGCGTGCACCTCGCCGGTGTTCTCGTCCAGGGCCACCACGGAGGGCTCTGACGCCACGATCCCCTCGCCGCGGACGTAGACCAGCGTGTTCGCGGTACCGAGGTCCACGGCGATGTCCCTGCCGCCGACGGGGCGGCTGAAGAAGGATGCCATCGGTCGAAGGCTCGCAGCTAGAGGAGCTGGCCGTCGACGAAGCCGGCCAGCAGCACCACGAACCCGCCGATCTCGCCGGCGATCAGCAGCCACATGAACGCGTGCAGACCGGGGGGCTGGTCGCCGTCGCGGAACTGGTTGTCGGTCTGCTTGCGCAGGCCCTGGACGTTGTAGCCCACCACCGCGGCCGTGAAGAACAGGATCAGCGCCCCCGCCGCCAGCAGGTCCACCACCGGCGCGAAGCCGCTGAACTGGACGAACGCCGCGATCAGGGCGGTCGCGAACGCGTACAGCAGCGCGGCCCGGTGGGCGGTGTCGACGTAGGGATGCGCGCGGCCCTCCGGCGAGGCGGCCATCTGCCGGAACTTGAGCACGCCGAGCAGCAGGGCGTAGAGAAACATCAGGCCCGCGGCCAGCAGGACGGCCTTGGTGTCGCCCTCGATCACAGCGGCGAGTCGATCACACCGCGCGCCATGCTGCCGTCGTAGTCGGGGCACAGGCGCCGTGCCAGCGCCCCGCACGGCCGCGCGTCGATGGCCTCGCGCAGGTCCTCGAAGGTCTGCAACAGCCGGATGCTGCCTGCCACCTGGCAGTCGGCCACGTTCACCTGGTCGCCACCCAGGACGCCGTCGGCGATCAAGGCGTCGACGTGATCGAGGTGGCCGGCCAGGGCGGGCACGTACTCGTCGCGCACGCGCTCGGGGGTCTGGCCCAGCAGCTTCATCTCGGTGGTGAACAGCGCCTTCGTCGCGCCGGGGATCGCAGCCGCGGGCAGCGGCGGCGCCGACTTCGCGCCGTAGGCCAGCGCCACCGACGGTTCGCGCCGGATGGTGTCCACGGCGATCCAGCGCACCTGGTGCTGGAGCACCTCGTCGCCCCACAGGTCGGCCTCGTCGACCGCCGCGCGCAGCTCCGGCTCGGCGGGCAGCAGCGGCGACTGCGGCGACAGGCCGTCCAGCGCCCGCAGGATCAGCCGCGAGCCCGCCGCCTTCTGCGACCCGACGGTCAGGCCGGGCACGGTGCGCTTGCCAAAGCGCACGGACTGGGTGACCTGCGACAGCCCGAACTGCAGGTACACCGTGTCGTACGCCAGGCCCTTGACCCTCAGGCCGGCCTCCACGCTCGCGCACGGGTGGGAGCCGTGGATCGCGTAGAGGGTCAGCGCCTCGGGCACGGGCAGGACCTTATCTCCCCGATCCGCCCAACGGTCCTCGTTTCGAAAGCGACATTCGTAGGCACTTCGTATCGTATGGTAGGTTTTTCCAATGGACAATGGAACGCTTCTGGAGGGCAACGGCGTCCAGCTGCACGCGGAGTCCTTCGGCAACCCCGGTGACCCGCCCCTGCTGCTGATCGGCAACTCGATGCTGGAGTGGGACCGGGAGCTGTGCGTGTTGCTGGCGGCCGGGGATCGACTGGTCATCCGCTACGACCTGCGCGACACCGGACAATCCACGACCGTCGACCCGGACGCCCCGGACTACACCCTGCGCGACCTGGCCGCCGACGCCGACGCCCTGGTGGATGGGCTGGGGCTGCCGGACGCCCACGTGGCCGGCCGCGGCCCAGGCGGCTGGATCGCGCAGCTGCTGGCGCTAGACCACCCCGACCGGGTGCGCACCCTGACCCTGGTGGGCACGCGCCCCACCTCCCCCGGAAAGGCCGACGACGACCTGCCCGATCACGCACCGGAGCTGATGGCGGCGCTGTTCTCCAGGCCCCAGCCCGACTGGGCCGACCGCGCCGCAGTAGTCGAGACGATGCTGGCCGGCGCGCGCGCGTCCGCCGGCTCAGGCGGCTTCGACGAGCAGGCTGCGCGCGAGCGCTTCGGGGCGGTGTTCGACCGCACCGCGGCGGCGCTGCCGGAGGGCGTCGACCTGGGCGCTGCCCAGCGCGCCAGCCAGCAGGGCATGCAGTTCGCCGCCATGAACAGCGGCGGGCGCTGGCGTAACCGGCTGGGCCAGATCACCGCCCCCACGCTCGTGGTGCACGGCGAGGACGACCCGTTCTTCCCGATCGGCAACGGCGAGGCGCTGGCGCGCGAGATCCCCGGCGCGCGCCTGCTGCGTCTGCCCGGCGTGGGCCAGGAGCTGCCCCCGCGCGCGTGGGACGCGTTCACCACCGCGCTGCTGGACCACACCGCGAGCTAACTCGCGGCCTTCTCCCGCTCGGCCTCGCGCAGCTCGATCCGGCGGATCTTGCCGGTCAGCGTCTTGGGCAGGTCGTCCACGAACTCGATCGCGCGCGGGTACGCGTACGCCGACAGGTGGCCGCGCACGAACTGCTTGATCTCGTCGGCGGTCTCGTCGCTGGCCTCGTAGCCGTCGGCCAGGCGGATGAACGCCTTGACGATGTCGCCGCGCTTCTGGTCCGGCGACGCCACCGCCGCCGCCTCCAGCACCGCCGGGTGCTCCACGCACGCCGACTCCACCTCGAACGGGCCGATCCTGTAGCCGGCCGAGATGATCACGTCGTCGGCGCGGCCGGCGTACCAGACGTAGCCGTCCTCATCCATCTGCGCCGCGTCCTTGGTGTGGAACCAGTCGCCCTCGAAGTCCTCCTTCGTGGCCTCCTCGTTGTTCCAGTAGCGCAGCGGGTAGTGCGGGTTCGAGCGCGCTCGCAGGCAGATCTCGCCGCGCTCGCCCTGCTCGACCGGCTTCTCGTCCTCGTCCAGGATCTGCACGTCCCAGCCGGGCATGACCTTGCCCATCGAGCCCTCGCGCACCTCGACGGTCGGGAAGTTGCCGCACAGCGGATAGCTCTCGGTCAGCCCGTAGTAGTCCAGCACGGTCAGCCCGTACTGGTCGCGGAACCAGCGGATGACCTCGGGGTTCAGCGGCTCGCCCGCCGAGCACGCCACGCGCAGGTCCGGCAGCGGGTAGTCCGTGCCGGCATCGGCGATGGCGGTCATGGCCCGCAGCGCCGTGGGCGTGGTGAACATGTTCTGGACCCCGTGCCGGGCCAGGAAGTCCAGCTGCTCCTTGGGGTCGAAGCCGCCCTTGCGGGCGAACACCAGCGCCACGGCGCCGTAGCGCCAGGGGCCGAGCAGCGGCGCGATGCCCGCGGCCCAGGCCCACTCGCCCATGCCGTGGAAGCGCTCGCCGTCCCGCACGTCGTGGCAGAACTCGAACTCCTCGTGCGCCAGCAGGTAGCGGTGGGCGTGCAGGATGCCCTTGGCCAGCCCCGTCGTGCCCGACGAGTAGTACAGCTGCGCCGGGTCGTCGGCGGCGGTGTCCACCACTTCGTAGTCGGCCGAGGCCGCCTCCAGCTCTCCGACCAGATCCTCCATGACCCATACGTGCTCGACCATCCCGTCGGGTATGCGGTCGCGGTTCTCGGCGTCGGTCACCAGCACGCGGGCGCCTCGGAGTCGCGCAGGCGGTGCTGGATGCCCTCGTCGCCGTAGAGCACCGACATCGACAGCAGGATCGCGCCGTGCTTGAAGGTGCCCAGGAACACCGCCGCCGTCTCGGGCAGCGACGGCAGCAGCGTGGCCACCCGGTCCCCGCGCTCGATGCCGTGCGCCTCCAGCACGTTGGCGAACTTGTTCGACAGGTCCTGGAGCTCGCCGAAGCTGACCTCGCGCTGGTCGCCGTTGTAGTCCTCCCAGACCATCGCCAGCCGGTCGCGGTCGTGCTTGTCGCACACGTCGACGGCGATGTTGTAGCGCTCTGGCACGTCCCACTGGTGGGCCGCGCGCATGTCCTCGTAGTCGCCCACCTCGTACTTGCGAAAGCTCATGTCTTTACCTCCTCGACCTGCTCGGTCTCCAGCTCGCCGTCCTCCAGGCGCTGGCGCAACACCTTCTTGTCGAACTTGCCGACGCTGGTCTTGGGCACCTCGTCGATGACCGCGTAGGTGTCGGGCAGCCACCACTTGGCCACCCGGTCGCCCAGGTGGTCGCGCACCGATGCGGCGCTGACGTCCTTGCCCTCCTCGGGCACGATGCAGGCCAGTGGCCGCTCGCTCCAGCGCTCGTCGGGGATGGCGATCACCGCCGCCTCGGCCACGTCGGGGTGGCCCATGATCTCGTTCTCCAGCTCCACCGAGCTGATCCACTCGCCGCCGGACTTGATCACGTCCTTGGCCCGGTCGGTGATGCGCACGTAGCCGCGCGGGTCGATCGAGGCGATGTCGCCGGTGCGCAGCCAGCCGTCGTCGAACTTGTCGTCGCCGTCGTCGCGGTAGTAGGCGGCCGCGATCCACGGCCCGCGCACCTCCAGCTCGCCGGTGGCCTGGCCGTCCCAGTCGGCCTCGCTGCCGTCGTCGGCCACGATCCGGGCCTCGACCAGCGGATTGATCCGCCCGGCGCTGGCGCGGTAGTCCCACACCTGGTCGCTCCTCGGCGTCCGGCGGGCGGGCGCGCGATGGTGCCCAGCGGGCTCATCTCGGTCATCCCCCACGCCTGCTCGATGTACACGCCGTGGCGCTCCTCGAAGGCCTGCATCAGCGACAGCGGCACGGCCGAGCCGCCGCACGTGACCTTGCGCAGCGTCGAGAAGTCCACGTCGTTCTCGTCCGCGTGGCGCAGCACGTCCATGAACACCGTGGGCACGCCGCCGGCGATGCGTCACCTTCTCCTGCTCGATCAGGTCGCACAGCGGCTCGGCCTGCAGGAAGCGCGACGGCATGATCAGGTCCGCGCCCACCAGGCCCGCCTGTGCGCCAGGCCCCAGGCGTTGGCGTGGAACATGGGCACGATCGGCAGCATCCGGTCGGCCGAGCTGGCGCCGATCGACTCGGCCATGCCCGGCGCCCATGGCGTGCAGCACGGTCGAGCGGTGCGAGTACAGGACGCCCTTCGGGTTGCCCGTGGTGCCGCTGGTGTAACAGAGCGCCGCGGCCTGGTTCTCCTCCAGCTCGGGGTAGTCGAAGCCCGGGCTCTGGGCGGCCAGCAGCTCCTCGTAGTCCAGCTGGTTCGGCAGCTCGGCCTCCGCGCCCTGGCCCACGACCTCGACCAGCGAGATCCGCCCGGCGCTGGCGCGGTGTCCCACACCTGTCGCCTCGGCGTCCGCGGGCGGCCGCGCGATCGTCCCCAGCGGGCTCATCTCGGTCATGCCCCACGCCTGCTCGATGTACACGCCGTGGCGCTCCTCGAAGGCCTGCATCAGCGACAGCGGCACGGCCGACCCACCGCACGTGACCTTGCGCAGCGACGAGAAATCCACCTTGTGCTCGTCCGCGTGGCGCAGCACGTCCATGAACACCGTGGGGACCCCGCCCGCGAGCGTCACCTGTTCCCCCTCGATCAGCTCGGCCAGCGGCTCGGCCTGCAGGAAGCGCGACGGCATGATCAGGTCGGCGCCGACCAGCCCGGCCGTGTGCGCCAGGCCCCACGCGTTGGCGTGGAACATGGGCACGACCGGCAACACCCGATCCGCTGAGGTCATGCCGATCGACTCGGCCATCCCGGCCCCCATGGCGTGCATGACGGTCGAGCGGTGCGAGTAGAGGACGCCCTTGGGGTTGCCGGTGGTGCCGCTGGTGTAACAGAGCGCGGCGGCCTGGCGTTCCTCGAGGACGGGGTAGTCATAGCCCGGACTCTGGGCGGCCAACAGCTCCTCGTAGTCCAGCTGGCCGGGTAGCTCGCCCTCGGCGCCCTGGCCCATGACCACGAAATGCTCGACCGTCTCGAGCTGGCCGGCCAGCTTGGCCAGCGGCCCGACCAGCGAGGCGTCCACCAGCACGACCTTGTCCTCGGCGTGGTTGGCCACGTAGACCAGCTGCTCGGCGAACAGGCGGATGTTCAGCGTGTGCAGCACGGCGCCCATGGTCGGCACGGCCAGGTAGGCCTCGAGGTGCTCCTGCGTGTTCCAGGCATAGGTGGCCACGCGGTCGCCATCGCCGACGCCCAGCTCGGCCAGCGCCGCGCTCAGGCGCTCGGCGCGCTCGACTACCGCGGAGAAGCTGGCGCGGGTTGTCCGGTCGGGCTCGCGCAATGTGACCACCTCGGAGTCGGCGTAGATCCGCCCCATGCGGTCCAGGATGTGGCCCGTGGTCAGCGGGAACTCCTGCATCGATCCGTACAGGGTCACGGCTCCTCCTCCTCGCCTGGCATCCGGCCGCCGGATGCTGGTCGAGCACCGGGCGGATTCCTCTCAGGTCAGGCTAGTACCCGCTGCGGGACGGACCGACACTGCCGCCAGGCGCCCGGTCAGCGCCAGCGCGGTCGTGGCCACGGCGATGAGCGTGAGCGAGTAAACCTCGACGGTGCCGCGCAGGCCGAACTGGGTCACGGCCAGGCCCGCCGCCAGCGCGGGGATGCTGAAGGCCAGGTAGGCCGCGGTGAGCACCGACGACACCAGCTCGGCGCGCCGGTCCGCTACCGCCAGGTCGGTCAGCGCACGGAAGATGCCCGCGAACGACGGGCCGAAGCCCAGGCCGCAGATGGCGGCGCCTGCCAGGAACAGGCCGCCTGAGGACGCGGCTAGCGCCGCCAGCACGGTGACCACGCCGGCGATCAGCGCGGTCAGGCCGCCACGCGCGGTCGTGCGCGGGTCCAGATCGCGGACCAGAAACGACACGACCGCGCTGATCCCCGCCAGGGCGAAGATGGGCAGGGCGGCCTCGAGGTGGCTGCCGGCGCCCAGTAGCTCGGCCGACACGGACGGGCCCAGCGACAGCACCAGGCCGCCGAGCGACCAGGTGGCCACCAACGACGGCAGCGCCGCCGCGAACGGCGCGCGCACGTGCTCGGGCACGCCGACCTGCGGCCGCAGCGAACGGCGCCAGCCGTTGCCTCGCTGCACCGTCTCGGGCACCAGCCAGGCCATCGCGCCAGCCGCCGCGAACACCCCGACCAGCACCCAGAACACCAGGCCGGTGGGGTCGCCGGCGTGGTCGGCCAGCAGCCCCGCGAAGACGGCTCCGGCTGCCAGGCCGCTCAGGGGGGCCACCACCCCTGTCAGGGCGCCCTGCCACTGGCGCTCCTCGGGCTGGAGGTCCAGCAGGGCGGCGCTGATGCATCCCATGGCCACGCCGGTGGCCAGCCCCTGGAGGATCCGGGCCGCGAACAGCCAGCCGACCCCGCTGGCCAGCGCAAACGCCAGCATCGCCACGACCTCAACCGCCAGCGCGCCCAGCAGCACGGGCCGGCGGCCCAGGTGGTCCGACAGCGAGCCGGCCACCAGCAGCGCGCCGAGCAGCGCGATGGCGTAGACGGCAAAGACGCCGGTCAGCGTCAGCGCCGAGAAGTCCCACTGGGCCTGGTAGATCACATACAGCGGCGAGGGGGCGCTCGAGGCGAACAGCAGCGCGGCCAGGGTCACGGCCATCAGCGCGAAGGCAGAGCGGCGTTCCAGCGTTCTCACTTACTGATGGTTAGCAGGTCGGGTGCGCTCACACGGACGGCCCGTCACGCTCCTCGGCCGGGCTTCTCGAGCTGTCCTGCCTTTGGCTCCTATCGCCAGCCAAAGTCAGCACAGCTCCACCGTCACTCCCCATCGGCCGCGTATTGCACGATCGACTTGTCCACCAGCCACTCCACCGGCGCGCGATCGTCGGTGTAGGCGCGTTCGGCCGCCAGCGGCGGCCCCACGCGACGGGCGGCGTCGCGGGCGGTCCCCCGTAGTGCCAGCGGCAGCGACGGGATCGCCCGCCGCAGGTTGGCCGCCGACAGCGGTGAGCGGCCCGCCACCAGCAGCGTGTTGGTGCTCTCGATCGGGTCGCGGACCACGTGCGGGAGGGCGCTGCGCAGGCCGCCCGTGAGCACCCGCTCGAGCTTGGTCTCGCCCTCGGGCTGGCCCACGTTGATGACCACCACCCCGTCGGGGGTCAGGTGGTCGCGTACGAGCGCGAAGAACTCCCTGGTGGTCAGGTAGAACGGGATGTAGGGCTGGCGGTAGGCGTCGACCTCGATCACGTCGTACCTGGTGTCCACCTTGCGCAGGAACGGCCGAGCGTCCTCGTGGTGCAGGGTCAGACGCGGGTTGTGCATGTCGAAGTAGCGCCGCCCGATCTCCGACAGCTCGGAGTCCAGCTCCACGCCGTCGATACGCGTGCCGGGGAACATGCGTCCGTAGGCGCGTGCGGTGGTGCCGGCAGCGTTGCCAAGGATGGCCATCCGCCGCGGCGGATCGCGCCGCGAGGTGAACGGCAGCACCAGCAGACCGTCCCAGTAGTCGCCGGTGAGCACGGTGTCGGGCCGGTAGAGCGAGTGCACGGCCTGGCCCTCGTTGAGCTCGAGCCGCCGCGAGCCGTCGTCTGCCTCGATCACCCGCGCGTACTGGTACTCGGTGTCGGTCTCGTAGATAACCCGCCCGGAGCTGGTCTGGGCCTTGAGCGTGCCCACGGGAATGAGCATGGCCAGGGCGATCGCGGCGGGCGCCAGCGCGTACCGCCACGCCGGGCGCAGGCCGAGGGACGCCACGATGGCGATGGCCAGCGCGAAGATCAGGAACGTGCGCCGGGTGCCCACCGCCGGGATCAGCACCAGCGCCGACAGCAGGGTGCCGACCAGGCTGCCCGCGGTGGACAGCGCGTACAGCCGGCCGGCCACCTGACCGGCCTCCTCGACCGTGCTCACCGCCAGCCTGATCGCCCACGGCGACACGGCGCCCAGCAGCAGGATCGGCACTGCGATCAGCCCCAGGACGCCGATCAGCGAGCCCACGAAGGCGCCCGCCGAGACCGAGTCGAGTGCCTTCACGGCCAGGTTCAGGAACGGGTCGGCGGCGAACGGGACCAGCGGCCAGCAGCACCGCGGCCACCAGGGTCATGCGGCACAGGCTGCGCGCGTCCGGGTGACGGTCGGCGAACCGTCCGCCCAGCCAGTAGCCGATCGACAGCGCCACCAGCACCACGCCGATGGTGTTGGCCCAGACCACGGTCGAGGCGCCGAAGTAGGGCGACAGCAACCGCACCGCGGCGATCTCGGCGCCCAGGCTGCCGGTACCGACCACGAAGACG
Organism: uncultured Solirubrobacterales bacterium; assembly: GCA_963750365.1. GTDB lineage: Bacteria > Actinomycetota > Thermoleophilia > Solirubrobacterales > Thermoleophilaceae > JAAYBF01. Next base: position 31,712 of record CAVVQE010000002.1, on the reverse strand, counting down.
AAGATCGGCAGCGGCGGCATCCAGCGTGACGCTAGCTTGTCGTAGCCTCGCCGCATGCGACCCCAGGACGTGCGTCTGCCGCCGGCCATGGCGGCGCAGCTCCACGAGCATGCCGGCGCGCTACTGGAGCTGGGAACGCTGAACGGAACCGCCGCCGGCGGCGACGCCCAGGCGCTGGCCGAGCTGGCCGAGCGACTGGCCAACAACTATCCCTACCCGGACCCGCGCTACGCCGGCCAGATGCTCAAGCCGCCTGCGCCGGTGGCGTGGGCGGCCTACGCCACGGCGATGCTGTTGAACCCCAACAACCACGCCCTCGACGGCGGCCCCGCCACCGCCGAGCTGGAGCGCGAGGCGGTCGAGCAGCTGCGGGTCATGCTGGGCGTGCCCGCCCCGGGCCTGGGCCACCTGACGTCGTCGGGCACCGTGGCCAACCTCGAGGCGCTGTGGGTGGCGCGCGAGCTCAGCGGCGGCGCCGCCGTGGTCTCGTCGGAGGCCGCGCACTACACCCACGCGCGCATGTGCGGGGTGCTCGGCGTCGAGCACGAGGCGATCGCCCAGGACGCCCTCGGCCGCATGGACGTGGGCGCGCTGGCCGCGCGACTGACACGCGGCGGGGTCGGCACGGTGGTGGCCACGCTCGGCACCACCTCGCTGGGAGCGCTGGATGACGTGGCGGCGATCGCGGACCTTTGCGACGAGCACGGCGCACGGCTGCACGTGGACACCGCCTACGGCGGCTTCTTCGCGCTGCTGGCCGACGGCGAGGCACCCGGCGTGTCCACCGCTCCCTACGCGGCCGTCGCGCGCGCCGACTCGGTGGTCATCGACCCCCACAAGCACGGCCTCCAGCCCTACGGCTGCGGCTGCGTGCTGTTCGCCGACCCCGACGTGGGCCGGCTGTACGCGCACGACTCGCCCTACACCTACTTCACCTCCCCCGACCTGCACCTGGGCGAGATCAGCCTGGAGTGCTCACGCGCCGGCGCGTCGGCGGCGGCGCTGTGGGCCACATTGAGGGCGCTGCCGCTGACCCGCGCCGGACTCGGGGCTGGGCTGGCCGACTGCCGCGCCGCGGCGCTGGCGCTGGCGCAGCGTCTGGACGCGGACGAACGGGTCGAGCTACTGGTCCCGCCGGAGCTGGACATCGTGTGCGTGAAGGCCAACCGCCACGACGCCAGCGCGGCAGCCGAGCGGGCATTCGCATCGCTGGCCGCTGGCGGCTGGCACGTGGCAACGCTGCGAACGGACAGCGGCACCGCGCTGCGCTGCTGCCTGCTGAAGCCCGAGCACCTACAGGTAGTGGACGAGCTTGGCGACGCGCTGGCCGAGGCACTGGGCGAGAGCTGATGCCGGTGCCGGCGCTGACGCGCCGGCTCTAATCCTCGAAGCGCTCGAAGTCCTTCTTGCGCGCACCGCAGACGGGACAGAACCAGTCGTCGGGGATCTCCTCGAACGGAGTACCGGCGGGAATGCCGCCATCGGGGTCGCCCTCGGCGGGGTCGTAGATGAAGCCGCACGAGGAGCAGATCCACTGGGCGGTGGTGTCGGTGGCGCTCACGGGCCGCCAATCTAGTGAAGTAGGCTCGCGCCTGTGTCAGCCGAGAGGCCAGGGCCGGGAGAGGAATGGAACCCCGGCGACGTGACCGCAGCCCGGGTCGCGTCGTCGCTGATCCTGCTGCGCGACGCCGCCAGCGGCCCCGAGGTCCTGCTGGTCCAGCGTAATCCCGAGCAGCGGTTCATGGGCGGCGCCTGGGTCTTTCCCGGCGGCGCCCTGGACGACGGCGACAGCGACGAGCGCCACACCGCGATCCGCGAGCTGGCCGAGGAGGCCGGCATCGAGCTGGCGGCCGGCAGCGAGCTGGCCCGCTACTCGCGCTGGATCACGCCGGCCCAGGTCAAGGTTCGCTTCGACACCCACTTCTTCGTGGCCCGCGCGCCCGATGGCGCCGAGGCCGTGGTGGACGGCAGCGAGTGCGTCGACGCCCGCTGGCTGCGGCCCGGCGCCGCGCTCGAGGCCGGCCGCAGCGAGGAGCTGCTGCTGGTCTTCCCCACCGTCAAGCACCTGGAACAGCTGGCCGAGCACGCCGACGTGGAAGCGGCCATGGCCGCTGCCCGGGGCCGCAAGGTCCAGCCGGTGGAGCCCCGGGTGCTGATCGACGGCGGCGTGGCCAACGTGGTGCTGCCGGGCGAGCCCGGCTACGACGACTGAGCAGGGGCGGACTAGGCTGCGCGGATGTCCGCGTCCGTCCAGATCGGCCTGGTCATGGCCCTGCTGTGCGCCTTCACGTCGATCCTCGGCTTCCTGTACAAGCACCGCGGCGCGGTCGAGTCGCCCCCGATCTCGCTGCGCGAGCCGGTGTCCAGCACGGCGGCCCTGTTCCGCTCGCGCTGGTGGCTGCTGGGAATCGCCGTGGCCATGGTCTCGTGGGGCTTCCACGTGGCCGCGCTGTCGCTGGCGCCCATATCGATCGTCCAGACGGTGATCGCCGGCGGTCTGGTGCTGCTGGGGGTGGTGGCCGACCGCCTGTTCGGCTTCAGCGTGAGCCGGCGCGAGTGGATCGGCGTGGCGCTGACGGCCGCCGGGCTGGCCTTCCTGGCCGCGACGCTGGAAGGCGCGGCCAACTCGGCGCACAACGACTGGGCGATCCCCACCCTGACGGCCTACGTCGGCGGGCTGTCGCTGCTGGGCCTGCTGGCCGCGGCGGTCGCCGCCCGCCTGCCGCTGCGTGGCGCCACGGTGCTGGCCGCCTCCGCCGGTCTGATCTGGGGCGCCTCCGACGTCTCGATCAAGGCGCTGAGCAAGCACACCGGCGACGGCCTGGGGGTGCTGGCGCACCCGCTGGCGCTGGTGATCCTGGTGGCCTCGCTGGTGGGTCTGGCGGTATCGGCTCGCAGCCTGCAGCTGGGCAAGGCCGTCCCGGTGATCGCGGTGACCAGCGCGGCAGCCAACATCGCCACGATCGCGTCGGGCCCGATCGTGTTCGGCGAGCCGCTGCCCGACGACACCGGTGCGCTGACGCTGCGCCTGCTGGCCTTCGCGCTGGTCATCACGGCCGCGTCGCTGACGCCGCCGCCGATGGGCGAAGAAGTCGCGCCGCGCACCGCCTGAGCCTGGTAGAAGAGGGGCATGGCGGCCCAGGCTCTGACAGTGGCGGTGACCGGGCCGACCGGCGACCTCGGCCTGGCGGTCGTGGACAGGCTCGAGCGCGCCCGCAGCGTGAAGAAGATCGTGGGTATGGCGCGTCGCCCGTTCGACCCCGCCGAGCAGGGCTGGAAGAAGACCGAGTACCGCCAGGGCGACGTGCAGGACGCGGCCAGCGTTCGCGACACCGTCAAGGGCGCCGACGTCGTGATCCACCTGGCCTTCTCGGTCATGGGCGAGGGCGACCGCACGCGCGCGATCAACGTGGACGGCTCGCGCACGGTGTTCGAGGCCGCGGCCGAGGCCGGGGTCGAGCGCATCTGTTACGCGTCCAGCGTGGCTGCCTACGGCTTCCACGCCGACAACCCGCGTGTGGCTGACCGAGGACGTGCCCGCTCGCGGCACCGCGGAGCACTTCTACTCGGCCCAGAAGGCCGAGGTGGAGTCGGTGCTGGCCGAGGTGCTGCTGCGCAAGCAGCGCACCGCCGCCTACGTGTTCCGCCCCTGCATCGTGGCCGGGCCGCGCGCGCAGATGCTGCTGGAGGAGATGCCCTACTACCGCCTCTCCAGCGCCATGCCCGACGCCGTGATGGGGCTGCTGGCGTCGATGCCGATGCTCAAGCCGGTGATCCCGGACCCCGGCGTGCGCTTCCAGCTGGTGCACGAGGACGACGTGGCCACCGCCTTCCTGGCCGGAGTGCGCGGGCAGGGCGAGCCGGGCGCCTACAACCTGGCCGGCCGCGGCACGATCCGCATGTCCGACGTGGCCGACGAGCTGGGCTGGTACTCGATCCCGGTGCCCGACGCGGCCGTGGGGGCCACCGCGGAGATCGTCGACCGGTTGCCGCTGGCGCCCGAGTCGGTGTCCTGGATCCACGCGGTCCGGCGGCCGGTGCTGATGAAGGTCGACCACGCGCGCGACCGCCTGAAGTGGAAGCCCGAGCACACCGCCAAGGCCGCGCTCAAGCAGATGGTCGCGGCGCGGCGGGCCGGCGAGCCGGCCGCGCGCTAGCCGGAAGCTGGGCGATCCCGCCCAACACCGATCCAAATGTTCACCTGAGGCGTTGTTTGGGCAGGAGATCGCCCGTGTCGGATGCGATCCCGACCCTCCCCGACAGCGAAGGAAGACAGCCAATAATGAGATCAGGACGCCTCGTGGCGGCCGCCGCCACCGTCACGGCCCTGGCCGTGCCGGCCGCCGCTTCAGCGGCCGAGCAGATGGCCGCGGTCACCAACTCGAACAAGATCCTCACGTTCGCCTCGGATTCGCCGGGCAACATCGACAGCGCCTACCCGCTGGCCGGACTGGCCTCTGGCGAGAGGATCGTGGGCCTGGACACCCGTCCCGCCACCGGCCAGCTCTACGGCCTCGGCAAGACCGGCCGCATCTACGTGATCGACCCCTCCTCGGGCGCCACCCGATCGGTGGCCGGCCCGATCAACCCGGTGCCGGTCGGCACGGCGTTCGGGTTCAACTTCAACCCCACCGTCGACCGCATCCGCATCACCACCGACAGGCGCCAGAACCTGCGCGTGAACCCCGATGACGGCACCGTCGCGGTGGACACACCGCTGGCCTACGCGCCCGGCCAGGGCGGCGGCGTGGCCCCGGCCGTCGGCGGAGTGGCCTACACCAACCCGGTTCCCACCGCCACGACGACCCAGCTGTTCGACCTGGAGGCCACGCGTGATGCGCTGACCACCCAGAACCCTGCCAACTCCGGTCAGCTGACCACGGTCGGCAAAGGCCTCGGCCAGGCCATCGGCGGACCGTCGGGCTTTGACATCAGCACCGCGAACGCCGGCTGGGCGTCGTTCAAGCCGGGCGGCCAGGGCTCGGTGAACCTGTACAAGGTGAACCTGGCCGGCGGCACCGTGGCCAATGCCGCCTCGCAGCCGGGGATCGGCACCCGCGCGGCGGCCGACGACACGGTGGCCATCGCGACCCTGGGCAGCGTGGCCGACGACAGGTCGCGGCCCAAGCTCGTGGCGGACTCGCCGAGGAGCGCCAACCGGGTGAACCTGTCCAGGGGCAGGTCGTTCCTCGGCAAGGTCAGCCTGAACGAGTCCGGCCGGATCCAGGTGGACATGCGCATCGGCCGCACGCTGGTGGCGCGCGGCAAGGCCGAGATCTACACGCGGGCGGGAAGCACGCGGATCCGGATCAGGGCCACCAGCTCGGGACAGGAGAAGCTCAAGCGCGGCTTCAAGCGGGCCACGATGCGCTTCAGCGCCCGTGACCGCGCGGGCAACCTGACCAAGGGCAACTCGATCAGGTTCACGCTGCGCTAGGACGAGGCTGACGGACGAAGGTGCGAGGGCCCTGCGCGGCCTTCGCACCTTCGCTCAGACGTCCAGCAGGTCCTGGCGCCCCTCGCGTTCCAGCAGCTCGCGGTAGAGCGGGAACACCGGCTTGATCAGCGGCACCAGCTTCAGGATCTTGGCCACCGGGCCGGTCGCCCGCATCTGGCCGCGGGCCAGCGCCACCGTCACGTTCACCCGGCCCAGCCAGAACAGGTGGGCCACGTCGGCATCGGCGGTCATCACGATCTCGGGCTCGAGGTCGGACTCGCCGAGGTCGACCTGGATCTCCTCGCCCTCCACCAGCTTGAAGGTGATCACGGCCTCCGGCTCGTGGTAGCGGAACTGGACGATGGTGTCGGCGTGCTTGAGCTTTTCGCCGAGCTCCTCGGAAGCGATCACGCCCGTCAGAAGTCCGCCGATATAGCGGTAGACCTCGTCGCCGTCGTCGAAGTAGGGCACCGCCGTCGCTATCTGGCGCCGGCCACGGTAGAGGCCGCCGCGGCCTCCCCGAGCGCGGTGAGCTCGTCCTGCGCGAACTCCACCAGGCGCTCCAGGTCAGGCATGGCGTCGTAGTCGCCCATCAGCGAGAAGGCGGCCGAGCCGTTGTAGCTCATCATGGCCACGGCCAGCCGCTGGCCCGGCGCGAGGAAGGCCACGGGCACGAGCTCGACCATCTCGCGGCCCAGCAGGTAGAGCGGGAACTGCGGACCGGGCACGTTGGTGGTCAGCAGGTTGTACATGCGCGTCGAGAAGTGCAGGCGCGAGGCCTGGGCGAAGACCGTCGGCGGCGCGAAGTCCTCCAGCCCGGCGATCAGCTCCGCGCCCATGGCCTGCTTCGACTCCTTGAGGTCGGCCATCGACGCCACCACGAGCTGGTGGCGCTCGACGGGGTCCTCGACGTAGGTGGGCAGGCGGCCGATCATGATCGTGATCTGGTTGCCCAGGTCGGCTTCGGTGCCGGAGGCGCGGATCGACACCGGCACGGCGGAGCGCAGCTCCAGGCCCTCGGTGACCACGCCGCGTGAGCGCAGCCAGCGGTGCAGCGCCCCGGAGACCACGGTCAAAAAGACGTCGTTGACGGTGCCCCCGAGCTGGCGCTTGACCTGCTTGAGCTCGTCCAGGGGGATCCGCACCCACGTCAGCCGCCGGTGCGGACCCATCGGCCCGTTCAGCGGCGTCTCGGGTGCGCTGACCACGGCCTTCCACGCCACCTCGCCGACGCCGGCGGCCGCCTCGCGCGCCTGAGCGACGGTGCGGCCCGGGTTGCCCAGCGCCGCCGCCGCGCGCCGCACCAGGCCGATCGGCGCAGCGGCCAGGTCGGCCACGCCACGCGCAGCCACGTCCACCTCGCCCGGCTCGGGTGCCGGCTCCCAGTCCTGCGCCGGCGCGGGCGCGCCGCCGCTGGCGTCGACGTCGAACATCACGGCGGTCAGGTCGGCGCCGGAGACACCGTCGACCAGGCAATGGTGCGTCTTGTTGATCACGGCGAAGCGGCCGTCCTCGAGGCCTTCCACCAGCCACAGCTCCCACAGCGGCTTGGAGCGGTCCAGCCGCTGGCTGAAGATCCGCCCGGCCAGCAGCCGCAGCTGCTCGACCGATCCGGGCGCAGGCAGCGCGGTCTGGCGCACGTGGTAGCCCACGTTGAAGCTCGGGTCGTCGACCCACAGCGGCCGTCCCATCTCAAGGCGCGGGAACGACAGCTTCTGGCGGTAGCGCGGCACCAGGTGCAGGCGCGACTGCACATGGGCGACCACCTCGTCGGCGTGGGGAGCCGAGCCCTCGAACAGCAGCACGCTGCCGATGTGCATGTGCGAGCCCTCGCGCTCCTGGGCCAGGAACGACGCGTCTACGGAACTCAGGCGGTCCATGTGCTTGGCCATCGGTCTCCCTCCTCTCCTTGTCAGGGCGGCCGCTCCCGCACGACCGCCACCATCGAACCTACACCCGAAAGCCGGAAACCGGATCGGCTCCGTGTGTCAGACAACGGCTCGGGTGGGTACCCTCAGGACGATGAGCGGACCGGTCGCAGCTACCCCAGCCACCGATCCCGCGACCCCGGCACCCGGCGCCGACGACGTCCAGCCCACGGCAAACGAGACGCTCGACCGCTTCCTGACCGGCACCATCACCGTGCTGCCGTTCGTGGGGCTGGGCCTGGCCTGCTGGCAGCTGTGGGGCAGCGCGCTGCACTGGCACGACGTGGTCGTGTTCGCGACGCTTTACCTGATCACCGGGCTGGGCATCACGGTCGGCTTCCACCGGCTGTTCACACACCGCGCGTTCCAGACCAAGCCGTGGCTGCGCGGCGTGATCGCCGCGATGGGGTCGATGGCCATCGAGGGCCCGATCACGGCCTGGGTGGCCGACCACCGCAAGCACCACGCCTTCTCCGACCAGCACGGCGACCCCCACAGCCCCCACGTGGACCACGGCCACGGGCTCAAGGGCGCGTTGCGCGGCCTGTGGCACGCCCACTGGGGCTGGCTGTTCATACACACCCAGCGCGGAAACAAGCAGCGCTACGCCCGCGACCTGATCAACGACCCCGTGGTCAGCTTCGTGGACCGCACCTTCCTGCTCTGGGTCGTGACGGGGCTCGCGCTCCCCTTCCTGCTCGGCTGGGCCATCGGCGGGACGCTGTTCGCCGCCTTCACCGGGCTGCTCTGGGGCGGCCTGATCCGGATGCTGGTCCTTCATCACATGACCTACAGCATCAACTCGCTCTGCCACTTCTTCGGCCGCCGGGCCTACGACACCGACGACCAGTCGCGCAACCTGCTCTGGCTGGCTCCGTTCACGCTCGGTGAGTCCTGGCACAACAACCACCACGCCTTCCCCACCTCGGCCGCACACGGTCTGCGCTGGTGGCAGCTGGACATCTCAGCCGCCGTGATCTGGCTGCTGGAGCGCCTGGGACTGGCCTGGGACGTCAAGCGCGTTCCGCGCGAGCGTCAGCTGGCCCGCGCCCAGAAGGCCTGAGTTGCAGCTCCAGGAGGCCTACCAGCGCCAGCTCGCGCACTGGCGCGCGACGCTGGACAGCGGGGCCAACCGCCTGGGCTGGAAGGTCGGCTTCAACCCGCCCGAGGTCCAGGCCAAGCTCGGGCTCTCGGGCCCCGTGGTCGGCCATCTGACCTCGGCCACGCTGGTGGGCGCCGACGGATCCCATTCGCTGGCCGGGGCCGCCGCACCCAAGGCCGAGCCCGAGGTGGCCATCGAGATCGGCCCCGACAGGACCATCGCCGGGCTGGCAGCGGCGATCGAGCTCGTGGACATCCCGCGGCCGCCGTCGGGTCCGGATGAGGTGGGCGACGTGGTGGCCGCCAACATCTTCCACCGCGCGGTGGCCATCGGCCCGTCCAAGCGCGTCGATTCCCTGGAGGGGGTGGCCATGACCTTCTCGGTCGACGGCGCCGAGGCCAGGGAAGCCGACGTGTCGGACTATCCGATCGCGGCGATGATCGACGCCGTGGCCGAGGCCCTTGACGCCGCCGGCGAGCGGCTGGAGGCCGGCGACCGGATCATCGCCGGCGCGCTGGCACCACCCCCGGACGTCGCGGCCGGTCAGGCGCTGAAGCTGGACCTCGGCCCGCTGGGGGCGATCGAGGTCCAGCTCAGCAGCTGAGCTTCTACTGCGCGGGGGGAGCCACCGGCGACTCGGGGGCGGCCACGGCTGCGCCGGTCCCGGAGGACAGGGCGCTCGCGCCGCCGGCCTGAGCCTGCAGCACCTTGTTCAGGTTCGCCTGGGCGATGTACGCGCCCACCGGCGAGACGAACAGGTAGATGATGAACAGCAGGCCGGCTTCCATGCCCTCGTCCGCGCCCGTGAGCGGGGCGGCCGCCTGGAGGCGCTTGCAGAACTTGTAGATCGAGACGACCGCCGGGACGATGATGAGCGCGCCCAGGGTCACGGCCAGCACCGACGTGCCGGGAGAATCGCCCAGCTCATCGGTGTTGTGGGCCTTGCCGATCTCGGCAAGCTCCTTGTTCGCGAAGTAGTACCAAAAGATCCCGTAGATCCCGAGGGTGATGATGCTCAGGCCGATCACGCCAAGTGGGTTGCGGATCTTGCCCTGATGGCTGGACCCCTGGATCTGAATAACTTCGGCCATATATGCGGCTCCTTTGTCGAGTCGAATTTCGCCGCTTGTCCCGCATAACTAAGGGGCAGCGCGGAGCTAAGGTAGTCCACGTGTCGGACTTCAGCCAGTCCAGCGGACGGTTGTTCAGGGTGGGCTTCGCTGGTGCCGGGTACGTACCTGCTTCGTGAAAGCTCTCGTTACAGGCGCAACGGGCTTCGTGGGCGGCAAGCTGGCTCGCAAGCTGATCGACCAGGGGCACACCGTGCGCGGGCTGGTGCGCGACCGCGATCGAGCGTCCGACCTGGGCTCTGCGGGCGTCGAGCTGCACGAGGGTGATGTGACCGACGCCGGGTCGCTGGCGGGCGCCGGTGAGGGCGTCGACGTGGCCTACTACCTGGTGCACGGCATGGGGCGCGGTTCCGCGGGCGACTTCGAGGAGAGCGAACGCCAATCGGCGCGCAACTTCGCGCGGATGGCCCGCGACGAAGGCGTGGAGCGCGTGATCTACCTGGGCGGCCTGGGCGACAACCCCGGCTCCAAGCACCTGCGCAGCCGCAACGAGACCGGGCGGATCCTGGGCGAGGAAGGCCCGCCGCTGACCTACTTCCGGGCGTCGATGGTCGTCGGCGCCAAGAGCGAGTCCTACCTCACGCTCCGCCACCTGGTGCAGAAGCTGCCGGTGATGCTGGCTCCGTCGTGGCTGAAGACCAAGACGCAGCCGATAGCCATCGACGACGTCCTGGCCTACCTGTCCGCAGCCCCTGAGATCGGGGAGGCGGCAGGCCGCGAGGTCCAGATCGGCTGTCCGGACGTGGTCTCGTACGCAGAGATGCTGGACCGCATGGCGCTGGCGCTGGACCGCCGGCCGCGGCCAAAGCTCCCGGTGCCCGTGCTCTCGCCGTGGCTGTCCTCACACTGGATCGGCCTGGTCACCCCGGTCGACGCCGGCGTGGCCAAGCCGCTGGTCGAGGGCCTGTCGACCGAGACGGTGATCACCGACCCGTCGGGCGCCGCCCTGTTCGGCGACATCGAGCCGATGGGCATCGACGCGGCGCTGCGCAAGGCCGTGGCCGAAGAGCGGGACGCAAAGGTTCATTAGTACGCTTGCGGTTGCCACGGGCTGTGGCGCAGCCTGGTAGCGCGCTCCGTTCGGGTCGGAGAGGTCCCCAGTTCAAATCTGGGCAGCCCGATAGACAGCGGGTCCAGTGTGAGCCTCGTCACACAGGCGTTATGGACGCTTTCTTGATGTAGGGTCAGCCACCGTTCGGGAAACCGTTTCGCCGCCGCCGCTCCCACGTGGCCGCCGGCCGAGCCCGGCTGATTCCCTCGCCGCCCCCGCGGCTTTCGCGCCCAGCGCGAGCAACCCCCACTTCAAGGACGTTCCGATGAGCCTCACCCTGCCGCGCCCACAACTGCCGGCGCTCTCCACGCTGCGCATCGAAATGCTCGCCGGCCTGGTGGTCGCGCTGGCCCTGATCCCAGAGGCGATCTCGTTCTCGATCATCGCCGGTGTCGACCCGCGCGTGGGGCTGTTCGCCTCGTTCACCATGGCCGTGACCATCGCCTTCGTCGGCGGGCGCCCGGCCATGATCTCCGCCGCTACGGGCGCCATGGCGCTCGTGGTCGTGGGCCTGGTCGAACAGCACGGGGTCGAGTACCTGCTGGCTGCCACGATCCTCGCCGGCGGCTTCCAGGTCGTGCTGGGCCTGCTCAAGGTCCCGCGCCTGATGCGGTTCGTGCCGCGCTCGGTCATGACCGGCTTCGTGAACGCGCTCGCGATCCTGATCCTTCTGGCACAGGTCCCCCACCTGACCAAGGGCGGCCTGCTCGGCCTGGCCCTGGTGGTCGCCGGCCTGGCCATCATCTTCGTGGTACCGAAGCTGACCTCCGCCGTCCCCGCGCCGCTGGTCGCGATCGTGGTGCTGACGATCGCAACCCTTGCCGGCGCGCTCGAGATCCCGACGGTAGGCGACGAGGGCGCCCTGCCCGACGCGCTGCCGCTGCTGGGCATCCCAGCCGTCCCGTTCTCGCTCGAGACGCTGACGATCGTGGCCCCCTACTCGCTGACGCTCGCGGCCGTGGGCCTGCTGGAGTCGCTGATGACCGCCAGGCTCGTCGACGACATCACCGAAACCCCATCGGACAAGGAGCGCGAGGCGCGCGGCCAGGGGATCGCCAACGTGGTCACCGGGTTCTTCGGCGGCATGGCGGGCTGCGCGATGATCGGCCAGACGATGATCAACGTGAAGTCCTCGGGGGCGCGCACGCGGCTCTCGACCTTCTGCGCGGGCGCCTTCCTGCTGGTGCTCGTGGTCGGCCTCGGCAGCATCGTCGCGGTGATACCGATGGCCGCGCTTGTGGCCGTGATGATCCTGGTCGCGGCGTCGACCTTCGACTGGCACAGCGTCGCGCCGACCACGCTCAGGCGCATGCCCGCGGGCGAGACCGTGATCATGGTCGTGACCGTGGGCGGCACGGTCGCGACCAGCAACCTGGCGATCGGGGTCGGGGCGGGCGTGCTGACCGCCATGGCGCTGTTCGCCCGCCGGGTTGCGCACCTGGTCGAGGTCGAGCGTGTCGTGGACCCGGACGGCACCAGCACGATCTACTCGGTGACCGGCCAGCTGTTCTTCGCCTCCGACCAGGAGTTGATCGACGCCTTCGACTTCGCCGGCGATCCGCCGACGGTCCTGATCGACCTGACCCGCGCGCACGTCTGGGACGCCTCAGCCGTTGCCGCGCTGGACGCCATCGAGACCCACTACGCCCGCCACGGCGTGGAGGTCCGGATCACGGGCCTGAACGGTCGCAGCGAAGAGCTGCACAGCACGCTGTCGAAGCAGCCGGCGCTGGCCCGCTAGCTGCCGCGGCTACGCCGCGACGGCGTTGTAGTAGCGGACCGCGAGCCCGGTCAGCAGCGTTTCGAAGCACGCCTCCGGCGCCAGTTCGTGCTCGGCGGCGTAGTCGCGGATCCCGGCCTGCTCGATCGCCTCACTTTGAGCGATCACGTCGTCCACCAGGTCGGGGTGCTCGTCACAGAAGTAGGCGCCCATCGAGTACAGGCCGGAGTCGGTCAGCGACTCGAGGAACTCGCTCTCGCCCGTCTTCTTCGACTCCGCGCCCATGGGCGGGCAGGGTACCTTTCCCGCGTGGCGCAGCGCGACCAGATCGTCTCCTACCTCGATGACCTGCTGGACGTGGGCTCGTTTGCCGACATGACCCCGAACGGACTCCAGGTCCCGGGCGCCGAGACGGTCGAGCTGGTGGTCACCGGCGTGTCGCCGGGTCTGGCGCTGATCGAGGCCGCCGCGCAGCGTGGCGCGCAGATGGTGCTGACCCACCACGGGCTGCTTGGCGACTTCCTGCCCGACCACATCACGCCGGCGCTCAAGCGGCGGCTCCAGGCGCTGTTCGACGCCGACATGTCGCTGGCCGCCTACCACCTGCCGCTGGACGCGCATGCGCAGCTGGGCAACAACGCGCAGATCTGCCAGGCGCTTGGGTTGGAGCGCGCCGAGCCGTTCGGCGCCTACAAGGGCGCGGCGCTGGGCTTCGTCGGGCGCTCGCCGGCGGGCGTGCCCTTCGCCGAGCTGCGCCGGCGCTGCGCCGACGCGTTCGGCACCGATCCGTTCGTCTGGGAGTACGGCCCCGAGCTGGTGCGCAGCGTCGGCATCGTGTCCGGGGCGGCGGCGTCATCGCTCGGCGAGGCGGTGGCAGCGGGGCTGGACGCGTTCCTCACCGGCGAGCCTGCTGAGCACACGATGCTTGAGGCGCGCGAGGCCGGCATCCACTTCATCGCCGGCTCGCACTACGGCACGGAGACCTTCGGGGTCAAGCAGCTGGGCCAGCTGCTTGCCGACCGGTTCGGCGTCCATCACGAGTTCGTGGATTTTCCGAATCCGATCTAGCCGAGCGGTACGCTCCAGGGCACACCAGCAACCACCAGAGGAGCGCACATACATGGCGAATCACCTGACGCCCACCGAGCTCAGTCGCGAGACCGGATTGGAACGCGAGGAGGTCATCGCCAAGTGCGTCGAGCTGGGGGTGCCGATCTTCCAGGGCAAGATCGACAAGAAGCTGTTCGCGGCCACCGTCGAGCACGACGAGGGGGCCTCGGAGCCGGCGCCCGGGTGGGCGCGGGCCTGACCGACGGCACCCGCCGGAGGCGCGAGCGCCGTACTATCCCCCTCGGAAGCTGAGCGGAAGAGGGAGCAGGACAATGGAAGCAGGCACGGCGGCCCAGCGCGGCACCGGCTCGAAGACGCATGGCCGACATGATCGGCCTGGCGGCGCTGCGCTACGGCGACAATCCAGCGCTGCGCCAGAAGGCCGGCGAGGAGTGGTCCGACGTCTCCTACGCCGAGCTCGGCTCGGTCGTGGACGAGATCGGCCGCGGCCTGATCGACCTGGACGTGCAGCCGGGCGCCAGGGTGGCCATCGTGGCCCACACCCGCGCCGACTGGACCTACGCGCACTTCGGCATCCTGGCCGCGGGCGCCGTCTCGGTCTCGATCTACCAGACCAACTCCGCGGAGGAGTGCCACTACGTGCTCGAGCACTCCGAGTCCGAGGTGGTGTTCCTGGAGGACGCCGAGCAGCTGGAGAAGATCCGCGCGGTCCGCGACCGGCTGCCCAACCTGCGCCAGATCGTCCTGTTCGAGCCCGTCGAGGGCGCCGACGACGCCATCACGCTGGACGAGCTGCGCGAGCGCGGCCGCTGCGCGCGACGCCGCCGAGCTGGAGGCGCGTACCGCGGCCGTGACCAAGGACGACGTCTGCATCTACATCTACACGTCGGGCACCACCGGGCCGCCCAAGTGCTGCATCCTCAGCCACGGCAACTACCGCGACGTGGTCAGCATGTCCGAGGAGCAGGGGATCCTGGGCCAGGGCGAGGTCGTGTACCTGTTCCTGCCGCTGGCGCACGCGTTCGCCAAGCTGATCCAGTTCCTGACGCTCGACCTGGGCGGGGTGATGGCGTACTGGGAGAAGGACCCCCAGAAGATCATCCCCAACCTGATGGAGATCAAGCCGACCTACTTCCCGTCGGTGCCGCGGATCTTCGAGAAGATCTACACGCTGGCCACCAGCAACGCCGAGGATCCCGAGCAGCTGGCGCAGGCGGTGGCCGTCGGCGTCAAGGTGCGCCAGCTGCAGGCCGCGGGCCAGGACGTCCCGGCAGAGCTGCAGGCGGGCTTCGACGCCGCCGAGGAGAAGCTCTACGCCAACGTGCGCAACCTGTTCGGCGGCAACATCCGCCAGTGCGTCACCGGCGCCGCGCCGATCGCCAGGGAGATCCTGGAGTTCTTCTACGCCTGCGGCGTGCCGGTCATGGAGGGCTACGGCATGACCGAGACCGCCACGGTGGCCACGGTGAACACGCCCGAGGAGTTCCGCCTCGGCTCGGTCGGCAAGCCGATCCCGGGCGTGGAGGCCAAGATCGCCGAGGACGGCGAGCTGCTGCTGCGGGGGCCCAACATCTTCAAGGGCTACTACAAGAACGAGCAGGCCACCGCGGAGACGCTGGTCGACGGCTGGCTGCACACCGGCGACCTGGGCTCGCATCGACGACGACGGCTTCGTGTTCATCACCGGCCGCAAGAAGGACATCATCATCACCGCCGGCGGCAAGAACATCACGCCGGCCAACCTCGAGAACGGCCTCAAGCAGAACCGCTGGATCTCCCAGGCGGTGGTCATCGGCGACCGCCGTCCCTACCTGGTGGCGCTGATCACGCTGGATCCGGACGAGCTCGGCGCCTTCGCCCAGGAGCACGGCCTGCAGGAGAGCGAGGTGGCCGGCTCCGAGCAGATGCGGGCCGTGGTCCAGGACGAGGTCGACCGCGTGAACGCCACGGTCGGGCCCGTGGAGCAGATCAAGAAGTTCACGATCCTGCCCCACGACCTGAGCCAGGAGACGGGCGAGCTGACGCCGACGCTGAAGGTCAAGCGCAACGTGGTCAACGACAAGAACACCGAGGCGATCGACGCCATGTATGGCTGACCCGCGGGCCGCACGGCGGCGCCGTGCACCTCGGCCGGTTGCCGCGCTTTCCGGCCGCTAGCGTTCCCTGGTCATGGCCCGCACCGACCCGACCGAGAGCGGCGGACTCTTCACCGGCCGTCCCGCCGGACCGCCGCGCTACCGGCGCGCGCCCGTGGGCTCTGCACGCCAGCGCACCGACAAGGCGCTGGCCGCCTTCATCCTCGCGATCGAGGTCGTCCTGTGCCTGAGCCTGCTTGGCCCCCAGCCGCTGGGCTGGCTGTGGGTGGGCTCGCAGGTCCAGTACCAGACCGGCGCGGTCACGGCGGGGATCTCGGCCATCATGCTCGGCTGCCTGGCCTCGCTGATGCTGACCATGGTCCTGGCCAAGCGCCTGGACCACTGGTGGAAGCTGGTGCGCCGCGCAGCCGGCTACCAGCAGGACCGTGGCGCCATCGAGATCATCTTCGCGATCTGCGTGGGCGTGACGCTGGTGGCCTTCACGTTCTGGTTCCTGATCATCCAGGGCCCGGGGCCGACGCTGGCACCAAGCAACTGATGGGTCTGCTCGACTACTACCGCCAGTTCGACGGACGTCGACCGCGAGGAGGACAACCGCGTCCGGCGTGAGCGGCGCCATCGCGAGCGCGCGCTGGAGCTGGAGCGCGTGCCCGACCTGGACCTGTCCGGCACCGAGTGGCCGGAGTTCCCGAACTCCGAGGTGGTCAACGCGTCGATCTACACGGCCCGCGGACGGGTGAACGGCTACCCGGACCGCCACGCCGAGGGGATCCGCAACGCGCTGGCGCAGCTGCACGACGTAGCGCCCGAGCGGATCGTGGTGGGCAACGGCGCGGCGGAGCTGCTCCAGGCCGCGGCGATGGCGCTCCTCGAGCCCGGGGACGAGTTGCTGACGCCCTGGCCCTCCTACCCGCTGTATCCGCTGATGGCCACGCGGGCGGGCGGGCGGCCCGTGGCGGTCGACTGGCACGGGCGGCTGGAGGAGGGCATCGGGCCGCGGACACGGCTGGTGGTGCTGTGCAACCCCAACGACCCCACCGGCCACTACACGCCCGCCGAGCGCGTGGCCGAGCTGGCCGCGTCGTTGCCCGAGCGCGTCCATCTGGTGGTCGACGAGGCGCTGGTGCACTTCCAGGACGCCGAGCCGATGGACGCGGTCCTGCGCCTGACAGACGCCTTCCCGCGGCTGCTCGTGGTCCGCACCTTCTCGAAGGTGTACGGCCTCTCTGGGCTGCGTGCCGGCTACGCGGTGGGCTCCACGGCATCGACGACGCTGCTGGACGCCATCTCGCCCGTGCTCGGGGTGAATGCCCTCAGCCAGTCGGCGGTGACCCAGGCGCTGAAGATCGGCGCCGGCGAGATCGCCCGCCGTCGCGAAGCCGTGATCCACGAGCGCCATCGCTTGATGGACGCGCTGTCCGCCCTGCCGATCCGCGCCGATCCCAGCCAGGCCAACTTCGTCTGGCTGTCGGCGGACGGCGTCTCGGGCCTGGCGCTGGCCAACGCCCTGCGCGCGGAGAACGTGGTCGTGGCCCCCGGCGGCCCGCTGGGCGCCGACGACCACGTGCGTGCCACCGTTCGCGACGCGGCGGCCACCGACCGGCTGGTGGCGGCGCTGCGCTCATCGCTTAGCTAGTCGCGCGCGCCGGCTGGGAGCGCGGCGCTAGGAGTCGCTCTGGCGGACCAGCGCGTTCGTGGTCTGCTCGAGGATCCGGCGCCAGCCGGCGGTCTGCTCGCGCTCCTCGGCGAAGCGGCTGATGACCTTGCGCACGCGGGTGGCGGAGATCTCGATCCCGTGGCGGGCGCAGACGGCCTTGAGCTCGTCGTAGTCGGCGGCCAACTTCATCGTCACCGACTCGAAGCCGTGCTTGGCGATCTCGACGCGCTTGGTGAAGTTCATGATGTTGGTCTCGAACATCAGCTCGTCGTTCTCGGCGGGCTCGATGACCACGAAGTCCACGCCGGGGTACTTCTCGCGCCAGTGGCTCATGGCCTCGTGCAGGCGCTGGTGGGCCAGCAGCTTGAACGTCTGGTAGCCGATCTCCGGGAAGCCCATGTCGGCAACCCGCCGCACCCGGCTGCCCAGCATGGTCGGGATGACCTTCTGGAAGTCGTTCACGTACGGCACCAGCGGGTTCACCACGACCACGAACTTGGCCCCGCGCTCCACCGCGATGTCCACGTTGGTGGTCGAGCGGATGCCGCCGTCGATGAGCTGGCGGCCCTTGATCTCGACCGGCTTGTAGACCATCGGCAACGCCGTCGAGGCGGCCACCGAGCGGGTGATCGGCACGTCCGCCCAGCCCTCGCCCCCCAGGACGATCCGCTCCGCGGTGTCCAGGTCGGTCGCGGTCAGGAACAGCTCGTTGTCGAGCATGCGGAAGTCATCTGTGCGGTCGGGGTCGGCCAGCACCGGCGCCAGGTACTGCTCGATCGCGGTCGAGTCGTAGAGGCCGGAGGGCAGCGCCTCCGCCAGCTGCAGCGCCAGGTCCATCAGCGCCACCCGTCCGCGCTGGCTGACCACCGTGCGCGCCACCCCCACCATGCGCAGCGGCAGCAGGGCGGCGCTGCGCGCGAAGTCGGTGTAGCTGGGGCGCATCAGCGCGCTGCGGTTCAGGTCCGGGAACGGCGTGGGCACCTGCTGGTTGACCACCCGCATCATCTCTTCCGGGGTCACGCCGTTGGCCACCAGGCTGCCTATGAACGACCCCGCGCTAGTGCCGACGTAGATGTCGAACTCGTTGACCGTGCGATTCACGGCCAGTAGGTCGAGCGCTCTGCAGCGCGCCGATCTCGTACACGCCGCCGGTGAACCCGCCGCCGCCGAGCACGAGCGCCGTGCGCGAGCGCCGGCCGCCCTTGCGCCCACGCCGCGGGGCGGGCTTGCGCGCCTTGCCCTTGGGTGTCTGGAGCTCGACGACCTCGCCCATCCGCGCATTATCGACCATCGGGACGTGCGGGTGACCGCTCCGGTGACCTGGATAGCGTGTTCAGGCACTCGATGCCTCCCGTACGCCGTGCTCTGATCCTGGCCTGCCTGGCCACCGCCGCTCTGCTTGCGGCGCTGCCCGCTGCCGCCTCGGCAGCCAGCCTGAGCAAGCGCCTGGCTGCGGCCATGCGGCCCGCAGGCGGCTCCTCCGGGGCCTACGTGGTCAACGCCACTACCGGCAAGCCCGTCTTTCGCTACCGGCACAGGACGCCGCGCATCCTGGCCTCGAACACCAAGCTCTTCACCACCGCAGCCGCCCTGGCCCGCTACGGCGTTGCCGGCCGGCTGACCACCGAGGTGCGCGGCACAGGCACCCTGGACGCGGACGGCACCTACCGCGGCGACCTCTACCTGGTCGGGGGTGGTGACCCGACCTTCGGCTCCTCGGCGTTCGCCCGTCGCTCCTACGGCGGCGGCGCCAGCGTGCAGACGCTGGCGCGTGCGCTCAAGGGGGTGGGCGTGCGGCGTGTCACCGGACGGGTCTACGGCGACGAGTCCAAGTTCGACTCGCGCCGCGGAGGGCCGGACTCGCGCTACCGGGTCTCGCCCTACGTGGGTCCGCTGAGCGGGCTCTCCTACAACCGCGGCCTGGCCAGCGAGACCGGGCGCGGCTACCAGTCCAGCCCCCCGGCCTTCGCCGCGGCGCGGCTCGACAGCGCCCTGGCCCGGCTGAGGATCTCGGTCAAGGGCTCGCCGCGCTCACGCCGGACCCCCGCCGGAGCCGTCCAGCTCGTGAACTCGCAGTCGCCGACCATGGCGCGGCTGGCCAGGTTGACCAACAAGCCGTCCGACAACTTCTTCGCCGAGATGCTGGTCAAGGACCTGGCGCTGCAGGCGCGCGGCAAGGGCACGACCAGCTACGGAGCGCGGCTGGCCGCCGGCTTCGCCAAGCGGCTGGGCGCCAGACCGGCCAGGCTCACGGACGGCTCCGGGCTGTCGCGCGGCAACCGCGCCGAGCCCTACCGGGTGGCCCGGCTGCTCCAGGCCATGCGCGGACGTGACGAGTTCCAGGCCTTCTACGACTCGCTGTCGATCGCCGGCCGGGACGGCACGCTTGGACCGCGCATGCGCCGCGGCGCGGCACGCAGGCGCTGCCGGGGCAAGACGGGCACGCTGAGCGGCGTGTCCGCCGTGTCGGGTTACTGCACCGCGCGATCGGGCGAGGTGTACGTGTTCTCGATCCTGATGAACGGCGTGAACCCCTACGGGGCGCGCGGCCTGCAGGACCGGATGCTGAACACCATCGCCGCGATCCGTTAGCCGCACCGGCGACGCCCGCCGGCGACCTCAGCCCAGCAGCTTCAGCAGGCCATCCTCGTCCAGGACGTCGGTGCCGGTCTTCTCCGCCTTGGCCATCTTCGAGCCGGGGTCGGCGCCCGCCACCAGATAGTCGGTCTTCTTGGACACCGATCCGGTGACCTTGCCGCCCGCGGCCTCGATCCGCTCGGTGGCTTCCTCGCGTGTGAGGTTGGGCAGCGTGCCGGTGAGCACCAGCGTCTTGTCCTTCAGCGGTCCATCGGCCTCGCGCGGGTCGGGGCCCTCCTCCTGGAACTGGAGCCCGTGCTCGCGCAGGCGGGCGATCAGGTCGCGCATGCTGTCCTCGGACAGCGTCTCGAAGATCTGCTGCGCCATGATCGGGCCCACGCCGGGCACCTCGGCGATGACCTCGGGCGTGGCCTCCAGCAGGGCGTCGATCGTGCGGAAGTGGCGCGTGAGCGCGCGCGCGTTGGTGAAGCCCACGCCGTTGATCCCCAGGCCGAACATCACCCGGCTGAAGGGCCGCTCCTTCGAGCGCTCGATGGCCTCGATCAGCTTGCCCGCCGAGATCTCGCCGAAGCCCTCCAGGCCGGTCAGCTGCTCGGCCTTGAGGTCGTAGATCCCGGCGATGCCGTCGATCAGGCCGTCGCGCAGGAACTGCAGCGCGCGTTCCTCACCCAGGCCTTCGATGTCCATCGCCCCGCGCGAGATGAACTGCTTGACCGCCTGGAACAGCTGCCCCGGGCAGCCGGCGCGATTGGGACAGATGGTCCACACCCCCTCGCCGTCGGGGCGGACGGTGGGCGTGTCGCACGCTGGGCAGCGCTCGGGCGCCCGCGGCAGCGGCGAGCGGTTCTTGCGCTTCTGGGCCTTGGCGGTCGGCGAGACCACGCGCGGGATCACGTCGCCGGCCCGCGTGACTATGACCTCGTCGCCCTCGCGAACGTCCTTGCGGGCGATGTCCTCCTCGTTGTGCAGCGTGGCCAGCTTTACCGTGACCCCGCTCACCTGGACGGGGGTCAGCTGGGCGAAGGGCACCATGTGGCCGGTGCGGCCCACGTTCCACATCACCCGCTCCAGCGTCGTCGTGGCCGTCATCGGCGGGAACTTCCAGGCGATCGCGCCGCGCGGCTCGCGCCCGACCACGCCCAGGCGGCGCTGTAGGTCCAGGTCGTCGACCTTGACCACCACGCCGTCGATCTCGTAGTCCAGCGACTCGCGCCGCTCCTCCCAGCCCCGGCAGGCCTTGACCACGGCGTCCAGATCGGCGTGGCGCTCGATCCCGTCGTTGACCTTGAAGCCGCGCTCCTTGAGCCACATGAGCGACTCGTAGTGGCTGTCGAACGCGATGCCCTCCAGCGCGCCGATCGCGTAGCTCCACATGGACAGCGGCCGCTGCGCGGTGAGCTTGGTGTCCAGCTGGCGGATCGACCCCGCCGCGGTATTGCGCGGGTTGGCGTAGGTGGGCTCGCCGGCGGCGGCACGGCGCTCGTTCAGCTCGGCGAACGCCTTGCGCGGCAGGTAGCACTCGCCGCGCACCTCGAGCAGCGGCGGCGCATCGTCGATCCGCAGCGGTATGGCCCTGACCGTGCGCAGGTTGTGGGTCACGTCCTCGCCCACCTCGCCGTCACCGCGGGTGGCGCCGCGGGTGAGCACTCCGTCCTCGTACACCAGCGAGATGGCCAGGCCGTCGATCTTCGGCTCGGTCACGAACTCGATGTCCGCCTTCGCCGCGCCCTCCTCGCGCTCCAGGTAGCGCTCGGAGCGGACCAGCCAGGCCTTCAGCTCCTCCTCGTTGCGGGCGTTGGCCAGGCTGAGCATGGGCTGGCGGTGGCGCGCGGGCTCGAACTTCTCCAGCACGGTGCCGCCCACGCGCTGGGTCGGCGAATCGGGGGTCGCCAGCTCGGGGTGCGCTGCTTCCAGCTCGCGCAGCTCGTTGAGCAATGCGTCGTAGTCGGCGTCCGAGACCTCCGGGTCGTCGAGCGCGTAGTAGCGGTGGTTGTGGTGCTCCAGCTGCGTCCGCAGCTCAGCGGCGCGCTCCGCCGGCTTCGCCGCCACGCCTAGACCTCGCGTGCCGCCGGTCGCATCAGCGCGTCCAGGTCGAACCCGGCCAGCTCGTCCACGCCGGCGCGGTCGGTCAGGTCGAAGTGCAGCGGGGTCACGGCGATCACCCCGGCTGCCACCGCCGCGAAGTCGGTGCCCTCTTCCTCCTGGTAGCCGGGCCGGTCGCCGTAGATGCGGTAGCGCTTGCGCCCGCCGGCCTCCTCGGTCAGCTTCATCCGGTCGCGGTAGATGCGCTTTCCCAGCCGGCAGGCGACGGCGCCGGTGGCGTCGCCGGCGGGCGCGTTCACGTTCAGCAGCGTGCCGGCGGGCATCGGCACGTCGTCCAGCTCCTCGACCATGCGGGCTACGAACGTAGCTACCTCCTCGAAGTCGGCGGCCTCCCACTGGCGGCCTTCGCGGAAGTCCATGTTGCCGTGATCGGCCTGCTGCGAAACCGCGATGGCGGGCAGACCCAGCACCACTCCCTCGAGCGCCGCGGCCACGGTGCCCGAGTAGGTGATGTCGTCACCGAGGTTGGAGCCGTGGTTGATGCCCGAGACGATCAGCTCGACCTGCGAGTCGATCAACCCCAGCGCGGCGAAGCGCACGCAGTCGACGGGGGTGCCGTCGGTGGCGAAGGCCGGGGTGCCGTCGTCGAGGTCGACCTCCTCCACCCACAGCGGGCTGCGGGTGGTGATGCTGCGCGCGGTCGCGCTGCGGTTGGAGTCCGGGGCGATCACCGACAGCTCGATGTCCGGCACCCTCAGCAGAGCCTTGCGCAGAACGTGCAGGCCGGTGGCGCCGATGCCGTCGTCGTTGGTCAGGAGGACTCTCATGCGGTCAACGAGGATAGGAGACGCGCTCGAGGTACAACCCGTGCGCCGGCGCGGTGTCGCCAGCGTCGACCCTCGGCCGGCCCTCCAGCAGCCCGGCGAAGTGGTCCACCGGCAGACGGCCCTCGGCGACCGCGAGCATGGTCCCGACCAGCACCCGCACCATGTTGCGCATGAACGCGTCGGCCTCGATCCAGAACGCGATCACCCCGTCGCCCTCCTCGATCCACTCGGCCTTCGTGACGGCGCGGTGGAAGTGGCGGTGGATCGTCTGGGTGCGCGTGAAGGCGGTGAAGTCGTGCACGCCGGCGATCATGGCCGCGCACTCGTGCAGGACCGCCCTGTCCAGCGGAAAGCGCCACCACAGCGAGCGGCCGCGCTCGTGCACCCGCGCCACCGGCCCGGCCAGCACCCGGTAGCGGTAGGTGCGCGACACGGCGTCGCGGCGCGCGTCGAATCCATCGTCGACCGCATCCGAGGCCAGTACGCGCACGTCCGGCGCCAGCACCCCGTTCAGCGACCGCGCAGGGGTGGGCGGGCCCGCGTGGCTGGCCACCTGCCCGCGGGCGTGCACGCCGGCGTCGGTGCGCCCCGCCACCGTCAGCCGCACGGGCTCGGGGCGCACGCGCGCCAGGGCCCGCTCCAGCTCCTCCTGCACGGTGCGCCTGCCCGGCTGCGTGGCCCAGCCCGAGAAGCCGGCGCCGTGGTACTCCAGCAGCAGCCGCGCGGCCAGGGCTCTAGCCGCGCCTGCGCGCGACGATCTGCAGGTAGTCGGCGTCGACCGAGAAGGGCCCGTCGCCGCCGGCCCAGCTGCGGGCCAGCTCCACCATCTCGGCGCGCATCTGGGAGTACGTGTCGGGCGGCATCGATGCCTTGGCCGCTGCCTGCGGCGGTGCCGAATGCTCCATCATCGCCACGAACTGCTCCGGCGAGTCGCCCGCCCACAGCACGCTGCGCCGCTCGAAGTCGATCGAGTTGGCCAGGCCGTCGAACCAGCCTCTGACGCTGTCCTCGTTGCCCCAGCGGTCGGGCGAGTGCTCCGGCGGCCCCCCGGGCGCGTAGCGCCGGCCGATGTCGAACATCTGCACCGCCCTGCTGTCGGGGGTCCAGGCGGTCATGCCCACGGTGTTGCCCGGTCGGACGACCCGGAACAGCTCCTTGGCCACGATCTCCGGCTCGGGGGCGATCATGGCGCCGAACACGGAGCCCACGCACTCGAAGCGGTCATCGTCGAACGGCAGCTCCTGGGCGTTTGCCTGCACCCACTCGACCTCGTAGCCCTCGGCCTCGGTGCGTGCCCGGCCGCGCTCGACCATGCCGGGCGCCAGGTCCGAGGCCACCACGGCGCAGCCCTCGGCGGCGCAGGCGATGGCGAAGTTGCCGTCGCCGGCTGCCACGTCCAGTACCTCCTGGCCGGCACCCACGGCGCAGGCGTCGGCCAACGCCTGCGCGGCGGGTCGCAGCCGCTCGGAGAGATCCGCGTAGTCGCCGGCGCTCCAGATCTTGGCCGTCTGCTGGGCTGCCGCCTCGGGATCCACGACCTTGATCCTATTTACCCGCCGGGTAATCGATCGCCCGCCCCGGCCCGG
This sequence comes from uncultured Solirubrobacterales bacterium, assembly GCA_963750365.1. Taxonomy (GTDB): domain Bacteria; phylum Actinomycetota; class Thermoleophilia; order Solirubrobacterales; family Thermoleophilaceae; genus JAAYBF01. The sequence continues at coordinate 7,466 of CAVVQE010000002.1, read as the reverse complement.
CGTACGTTGCGCTCATGTCCGCTTACGCCATCGCACACCTGCGCACCGTCGACTTCAACGACGCGATCACCGAGTACATCGCCCGGATCGACTCCACGCTGGAGCCGTTCTCCGGCCGCTTCCTGATCCACGGCAAACAGCCCGAGGTCATCGAGGAACCATGGGAGGGCGTCGTGGTGCTGATCGGGTTCCCCGACCTCGAGGCTGCCCATGCCTGGTACGCCTCCGAGGCCTACCAGGCCATCCTGCCCCTACGCACGGAGAACTCCGACAGCTCGGCGATCATCGTCGAAGGGGTGCCCGAGGGCTACCGGGCGGCGGACCTGGTGGCTGGCTAGCCTCCGGGCCGATGCCCGAGCCCCGCGTGACCTTCCTGCGCGGCCGCGAGTCCGTGAACGTGGCCGGCGAGTCGCACTACCAGGAGGCCCTGCGCGCAATTGCCGGCCCGGGCGACGTTCGCTTCGACACCGAGGCCCACCTGATCGCCGAGCCCGAGAACGAGCACGACCCGAACGCGGTCCGGGTGGAGATCGACGGCGCCAAGATCGGCTACCTGCCGCGCGAGCTGGCGCCCGCCTGGAGCCCACGGCTGGCCGAGCTGGCCGCCCGGCGCCGGGTTGGCGGCTGTGAGGCGACGATCGTGGGCGGCGCCGAGACGGCGCTGGGCGTCTTCCTACGCCTGCCCCCACCCCCCGGCGATCCCCGCGACGGGGAACTCCGGCGCCGCTTCTGAGCAGTCGACGACGACCGCGACCTTGCGCGCACGCCATAGGAAGACGACCTCGTGCCCGTCGTGCTCCACATCATCCGGTGGCTCCAGATCGGCCTCCTCCACAAGCTTCAAGAACGCCGATTCAGCCTCTTTGCGCCGCCTGGCGATGTCCATGCAGCCAGCATGCGCCGATCCGTGTCACAGCAGGGTCACGACCGTAACCACTACGCGAAAAGGTACCGACCACTCGCAACGCCCATCCGCGGGTGGCGACGGTGGCGGCTTATCGGATCGGAGCGCGCAGCCGAGCAAGCTTGCCCGCAGACGGTAGTCGGAGGGCCAGCGCGTCGAGGCGCAGCGGTTCGGTCCGAAAGCCGCACCGGAGACAGGACCCGCGGCAGCGCGGCCCAGGTCCCATCCGCGGGTGGCGACGGTGGCGGCTTATCGGATCGGAGCGCGCAGCCGAGCAAGCTTGCCCGCAGACGGTAGTCGGAGGGCCAGCGCGTCGAGGCGCAGCGGTTCGGTCCGAAAGCCGCACCGGAGACAGGACCCGCGGCAGCGCGGCCCAGGTCCCATCCGCGGGTGGCGACGGTGGCGGCTTATCGGATCGGAGCGCGCAGCCGAGCAAGCTTGCCCGCAGACGGTAGTCGGAGGGCCAGCGCGTCGAGGCGCAGCGGTTCGGTCCGAAAGCCGCACCGGAGACAGGACCCGCGGCAGCGCGGCCCGGGCCTAAACCGTCAGACCAGCTCGAGAAAGACCATCTCGGTCGCGTCCGACTTGCGCGGGCCGAGCTTGAGGATCCGGGTGTAGCCCCCCGGGCGCTCCGCATACCGCGGGGCGATCTCCTCGAACAGCTTGTACACGATGAACTTGTCCTGGCCCAGGCGCGACATGGCCTGCCGGCGCGCGTGCTGGTCGCCGCGCTTGGCGAGCGTGATCAGCCGCTCCAGCTCGGGCTTGACCGCCTTGGCCTTGGCCTCGGTGGTCTGGATGCGCTCATGGTCGATGACCTCGCGCGAGAGGTTCATCATCAGCGACTTGCGATGAGCCGAGTCGCGGCTGAGCTTGCCTTTCTGCTTTCCGTGGCGCATGGGCTAGGCAGCGTAGCGAAGGAGCGGAGCCGGACCGGTGGTCCGGCGAGCACCGCACGAGGACATCATCAGAGGCGCAGGGAGAGCCCGCGCGCCTCGAGGGTCTCCTTGACCTCTTCGATCGACTTGCGACCGAAGTTGGGGATCGCGTTGAGCTCGGACTCGGACTTCTGGACCAGGTCGCCCACGGTCTGCACACCCGCCCGCTTGAGGCAGTTGTACGAGCGCACGCCCAGCTCCAGCTCCTCGATCAGGATGTCGTCCATGCCGTCGCCGCCGCCACCGGGGGCGCCCCCGCCCAGCGAGGACAGGTCGCCGCCGGCGTTCACGGCTCCGGCGCCGACCAGGGCCGCTCCGGCCTCGCGCAGGGACTCGACCCGCTCGGGCTCGCTGAAGATGGCCAGGTACTTGATCAGGATCTCGGCGGCCTCACGCAGGGCGGAGTGCGGGTCAAGCGACCCGTCGGTCTCGATGTCCAGCGTCAGCTTGTCGTAGTCGGTGCGCTGGCCGACGCGGGCCGACTCGACCTCGTACGCCACGCGCTTGACGGGCGAGAAGATCGAGTCGATCGGGATCACGCCGATCGGCTGGTCGGCGGTCTTGTTGTCCTCGGCCGGCGAGTAGCCGCGCCCGTGGCCGACGGTCAGGTAGATCTCGAGCTTGGTCTTCTTCTCGAGCGTGGCGATGTGCGCCTCGGGGTTGAGAATCTCGACGCCCGAGGGCAGGTCGATGTCACCCGCGGTCACGTCGCCGGGGCCGGTGACCACCAGCGGCGCCTCCACCTCGGCGGCGTCGGAGTGCATCCGGCACACGATCTCCTTGAGGTTCAGGACGATGTCGGTGACATCCTCCGTGACCCCGGTGATGGTGGAGAACTCGTGGGCGACGCCCTCGATCCTCACGCTCGTGACGGCAGCACCACCCAGCGAAGACAGAAGCACCCGCCGCAGCGAGTTGCCGAACGTGTAGCCGAAGCCGCGGTCGAGCGGCTCGATGGTGAACGTGCCGCGGTTTTCCTTCACGTCTTCGGCTGAGATCTGGGGAGTCTGAAACTCGATCATGTCTGCCCTTCGCGTTGATGCGCGCACGGCCGCCATGGCGGCCGGCGCGTCTTGGACTACTTACTTGGAGTACAGCTCGACGATCAGTTGCTCCTGCACCGGAGCGGCGATCTCGTCGCGCTCGGGGTGGCGGAGCACCTTCGCCGTCAGGCCGTCGTGGTCGGCCTGCAGCCACGCCGGCACCACCGAGACGAGCTCGGTGGCCTCGCGGATCTTCGGGTCGGCTGCCGACCCGGGCTTGACGGTGATCACGTCGTCCGGTCGCACCTGGTACGACGGGATGTCGACGCGGCGCGCGTTGACCTGCCAGTGACCGTGACGGACCATCTGGCGCGCTTGGCGGCGCGAGGCGGCGAAGCCCAGGCGCACCAGGACGTTGTCCAGGCGCGTCTCGAGCAGTCGCAGGAGGTTCTCGCCTGTGACCCCACCGGAACGCGAGGCGCGCTCGTAGTAGGTGGCGAACTGCCTCTCGAGCACGCCGTAGTAGCGCCGCGCCTTCTGCTTCTCGCGCAACTGCACGCGGTACTCGGACTGGCGCGAGCGTCCGCGGCCGTGGTCGCCGGGCGGGTAGTTGCGCCGCTCGATTCCGCACTTGTCGGTCAGGCAGCGCTCACCCTTGAGGAAGAGCTTCTCGCCCTCGCGGCGGCACAGCTTGCACTGGGGGCCGGTCTCGCGGGCCATTAGACGCGCCTCCGCTTGCGCACCCGGCAGCCGTTGTGGGCCTGCGGGGTCACGTCGCGGATCTCGCCGGTCTCGAGGCCGGCGGCCTGGAGCGAGCGGATCGCCGTGTCGCGGCCCGAGCCCGGGCCCTTCACGAAGACGTCGACCTTCTGGAGGCCCTGCTCGATGCCCTTCTTGGCGGCAGCGTCGGCGGTGACCTGTGCAGCGAACGGCGTGGACTTGCGCGAGCCCTTGAAGCCGGCGCCGCCGGCGGACTCCCAAGCGATCACGTTGCCCTCGCGGTCGGTCAGCGAGACGATCGTGTTGTTGAAGGACGTCTTGATGTGCGCCTGCCCGTGCGGGACGTTCTTGCGCGGCTTGCGCCGTCCACGGGCGCGCGCGGGTCGCTGAGCGGCCATTATTTCGACACCTTCTTCTTGCCGGCCACCTGCATGCGCTTGGGCCCCTTTCGGGTGCGGCCGTTGGTCTTGGTGCGCTGCCCGTTCACCGGCAGGCCGCGCCGGTGGCGCAGGCCGCGGTAGGAGCCGATCTCCTGGAGGCGCTTGATGTTCGTGGAGCGCTCACGGCGCAGGTCGCCCTCGACCGTCAGGTCCTCGTCGATGGCGGCGCGGAGCTTGAGCACCTCGTCATCGGTCAGGTCCTTGACGTAGGTGTCGGCGTCGACCCCCGCCTTGGCCAGGACGGCCCGCGACTGCGAGCGCCCGATGCCGAAGATGTAGGTGAGTCCGATTTCGACCCTCTTGTTGAGGGGAATGTTGATGCCGGAGATACGTGCCATATATCGGTTAGCCCTGCCGTTGCTTGTGCCGTGGATTGGGGCAGATCACCAGGACCGCGCCGTTGCGCCGGATGACCTTGCACTTCTCGCACATGGGCTTGACCGAGGCTCGGACTTTCATCCGTTGGATCTACCTTCCTTATAGAGAGAACCAGCGAACCGCCCAGGAGACGGCAATTCGCCAACGGGGAAAGTTAGCAGGCGACGAAAACGCCCGCAGGGCGCTCTAGGCCCGCGCTGCGGCGCCGGATGCGGCGGGAGCGGCAAAGCCCTCCTGTTCGTGCCAGGGGGTGAGTATGCGCGGCCCGTCGGCCGTAATGGCAACCGTGTGCTCGAAGTGGGAGGCCAGCGAGCCGTCCTCGGAGTAGACCGCCCAGCCGTCGCTGCCCATCCGGACCTCGTGGCGGCCGGCGTTGACCATCGGCTCGATGGCCAGCACCATGCCCTCCTCCAGCTCGGGGCCGGTGCCGGGACGGCCGAAGTTGGGGATCTGGGGGTCCTCGTGCATGTCGCGCCCCACGCCGTGGCCGACCAGCGAGCGGATGATCGAGAAGCCGTCGGCCTCGACGCGCGCCTGGATGGCGTGCGAGACATCACCGAGGCGGTTGCCCGGACGGGCCTGCTCCAGACCGTCGAACAGCGACGCGCGGGTGCTGTCCAGCAGGTTGCGGGCGATCGGGCTGATCTGACCGATCGCCAGCGTGACCGCCGCATCGGAGACCCAGCCGTCGAGCACCACGCCGATGTCCACGCACAGCACGTCGCCGCGCTGGAGCTCGTAGTCACCGGGGATGCCGTGCACGACCATCGAGTTCGGCGACGCGCAGATGGAGCCCGGGAAGCCGCGATAGCCCTTGAATGCGGGCGTGGCGCCCTGCGAGCGAATGAACTTCTCGGCCGCCTCGTCCAGCTCGCCCGTGGTCACCCCCGGCCGCGCCTTGCCCAGGAGCAGGCGGTGACAGCGGGCCAGGATCTGCCCCGACGCCGCGATCGCCTCGATCTCGTCGGGGCTCTTGCGGACGATGGCCACTACATCTGCTCCTCGAGGCGCAGCGTGGCCAGCGTGGCGCGGATGTGGTCGTTGACCTCGTCCGGCGCGCGCGTGCCGTCGAAGCGGCGCAGCACCCCGCGCTCCTCGTAGTAGTCCACCAGCGGCCGGGTCTGCTCGTGGAAGACCTCGAGGCGGCGCTTGACGGTCTCTTCCTTGTCGTCGTCGCGCTGCACCAGCTTGGTGCCGTCCACGTCGTCGAACTCGCCGTTCTTGGGCGGGTCGAACTCCAGGTGGTAGGTGCGCCCGGTCTTGGGATTCACCCGCCGGCCCGACAAGCGCTGGATGACCACCGCGTCGTCCACTTCGATGCACAGCACCGCGGTCAGCCGCCGGCCCATGTCGTCCAGCGCCCGCTGGAGCTCGTCGGCCTGGCCGACCGTGCGCGGGAAGCCGTCCAGCAGGAAGCCGTCGCGGGCCTCGTCGCTGTCGACGCGCTCGGCGATCACACCGGTGATCACGTCGTCGGGCACCAGGTCGCCCTTGTCCATGTACTCCTTGGCGGTCTGACCCAGCTCGGTGCCCTCGGACACCGCGGCGCGCAGGATGTCGCCCGTGGCGTAGTAGGGCAGGTCGAAATCCTCGACCAGCCGCTCGGCCTGGGTGCCCTTGCCGGCACCCGGCGGGCCGAGCAGGATGAGGTTCAGCTCGCTCACGGAATCGGTAAGGCTACTGGTCAGGCGCCGAGGCGCCAGGCAGGTCGACCCACTTGGCCCAAGTGGCCGTTCCGGCGCCTATCGCGCCGGCGGAGCTACTTCAGGAAACCTTCGTAGTTTCTCATCATCATCTGCGCTTCCAGCTGCTTCATCGTGTCCAGGGCCACGCCGACCACGATCAGCAGCGAGGTGCCGCCAAAGGCGATGTTGGTGGAGGTCTGGGCCAGGAGCAGCGTCGGGAGCGCCGCCACCGCGGCCAGGTAGATGGCACCGGGCAGCGTCAGGCGGGCCAGGATGCGGTCCAGGTACTCGGCCGTCGGCCGGCCGGGTCTGACGCCGGGGATGAAACCGCCGTACTTCTTGAGGTTGTCGGCCTGCTCCACCGGGTTGAACGTGACCGCTGTGTAGAAGTAGGTGAACAGGATGATGAAGATGGTCTCGCCGAGCACGTAGCCCATGCTCTGGGCCTGGAACGCGGCCGAGACTTCGCGGGCCCAGGGCGCGCTGGAGATCTGGCCGAGGGTGGCGGGGAAGGCCATGATCGACGCGGCGAAGATCACCGGGATCACGCCGGCCATGTTCACGCGCAGCGGCAGGTAGGTGGAGCCGCCTCCTGTCATCCGCTGCCCGATGACGCGCTTGGCGTACTGCACGGGGATGCGACGCTGGCCCTCCTGGATGAACACCACGGCGGCGATCACGGCCAGGCAGATGAACGGCATCATGACCTTGAAGACCTGGTCGCCGGACTGCCACCACGAGCCGATGCCGTTGGGCAGGCCCGAGACGATGCTGGCGAAGATCATCAGCGAGATGCCGTTGCCGATCCCGCGCTGGGTGATCAGCTCACCGAGCCACATGATGAACACGCAGCCCGCGGTCAGGGTGGTCACGATCACGAAGACGTGACCGATCGTGAAGCTCTTGAGCAGCTCCTGGCCGCCGGTGGCCTGGGAGCGCATGACGAACACGAAGCCGATCGACTGGGCGAAGGCCAGCCCGACGGTCAGGTAGCGCGTGTACTGGGTGATCTTCTGCTGTCCGACCTCCCCCTCCTTGCGCAGCTTCTCGAGCGACGGCACGACGACCGTCATCAGCTGGAGGATGATCGAGGCGGTGATGTAGGGCATCACGCCGAGGGCGAAAATGGCGAAGTTCTGCAGCGAGCCACCGGACACGAGGTTGAGCAGGCCCAGCGCGCCGCCGTCGTTGAAGCTGTTCCTGATGTCGTTGAGCACCTGGGTGTCCACCCCCGGCGCCGGAATGTGCGCGCCGAAGCGGTAGATCAGCAGCATCAGGGCCGTGAAGGCCAGCTTCTTCCGGATCTCGGGAACGCGGAAGGAGTTGACGAACGTCTTGAGCATGGCGAAGGGGTGGCGCGGTGCTCCCCGGGATCAACGGTCCCGGTCTGCGCTCCCGTCCGAAAGTAGCTGGACGCT
>CAVVQE010000001.1:0-1323642 GCA_963750365.1 uncultured Solirubrobacterales bacterium | reverse complement strand
GCCGTACTTCTTGAGGTTGTCGGCCTGCTCCACCGGGTTGAACGTGACCGCTGTGTAGAAGTAGGTGAACAGGATGATGAAGATGGTCTCGCCGAGCACGTAGCCCATGCTCTGGGCCTGGAAAGCGGCCGAGACTTCGCGGGCCCAGGGCGCGCTGGAGATCTGGCCGAGGGTGGCGGGGAAGGCCATGATCGACGCGGCGAAGATCACCGGGATCACGCCGGCCATGTTCACGCGCAGCGGCAGGTAGGTGGAGCCGCCTCCTGTCATCCGCTGCCCGATGACGCGCTTGGCGTACTGCACGGGGATGCGACGCTGGCCCTCCTGGATGAACACCACGGCGGCGATCACGGCCAGGCAGATGAACGGCATCATGACCTTGAAGACCTGGTCGCCGGACTGCCACCACGAGCCGATGCCGTTGGGCAGGCCCGAGACGATGCTGGCGAAGATCATCAGCGAGATGCCGTTGCCGATCCCGCGCTGGGTGATCAGCTCACCGAGCCACATGATGAACACGCAGCCCGCGGTCAGGGTGGTCACGATCACGAAGACGTGACCGATGGTGAAGCTCTTGAGCAGCTCCTGGCCGCCGGTGGCCTGGGAGCGCATGACGAACACGAAGCCGATCGACTGGGCGAAGGCCAGCCCGACGGTCAGGTAGCGCGTGTACTGGGTGATCTTCTGCTGTCCGACCTCCCCCTCCTTGCGCAGCTTCTCGAGCGACGGCACGACGACCGTCATCAGCTGGAGGATGATCGAGGCGGTGATGTAGGGCATCACGCCGAGGGCGAAAATGGCGAAGTTCTGCAGCGAGCCACCGGACACGAGGTTGAGCAGGCCCAGCGCGCCGCCGTCGTTGAAGCTGTTCCTGATGTCGCTGAGCACCTGGGTGTCCACCCCCGGCGCCGGAATGTGCGCGCCGAAGCGGTAGATCAGCAGCATCAGGGCCGTGAAGGCCAGCTTCTTCCGGATCTCGGGAACGCGGAAGGAGTTGACGAACGTCTTGAGCATGGCGAAGGGGTGGCGCGGTGCTCCCCGGGATCAACGGTCCCGGTCTGCGCTCCCGTCCGAAAGTAGCTGGACGCTGCCGCCGGCGCCTTCGATCTTCTCCTTGGCGGAGGCGGAGAAGGCGTGTGCGTGCACGGTCAGGCCCTTGCTGATGTCGCCGCGGGCCAGGATCTTGACCGGGACATCGCGGCGCGTGGCCAGCCCGGCGGCCCTGAGGCTGTCCGGCGTGACCTCGGCGCCGGCGTCGAAGCGCGCCTCGAGATCCTCGACGTTGACCGGCTGCGTGGCGGTGCGGAACTGCTCGAAGGGCATCGACTTCTTCATGTGCGGCCCGCGCAGCTTGCGCAGGCGCGACTGGATCGGGTTCTGGCCGCCCTCGAAGCGGGCGCGGCGCTTGGAGCCCGAGCGCGCGCCGTAGCCCTTCTGGCCGCGGCCCGAGGTCTTGCCCATGCCCGAGCCCTCGCCGCGGCCGACGCGCTTGCGCCTGTGCGTGGAGCCCTTGGCGGGCTTCAGGTTGTGCAGGCCCTTGAGGGCCGAATCCTTCGAATCCGTTCGCTCAGCCATCACTTGACCTCCACGAGGTGGGCAATCGTGGCGATCTGGCCGCGCACGACGGGGTCGTCGGCGCGCTCGGTGCTCCTGCCGATCTTGCCCAGGCCGAGGCTGGCCATGGCACCCCGCTGCGCCGGGTTGGCGCCGTTGGGCGACTTGACCTGCGTGATGGTCAGCTTGCCGGCCATCAGGCCTGGACCGGCTCCGCGGCGATCGTGGAGTGCCCGGCCTTGGAGTCCAGGCCCAGCACCTCGGACACGGTCAGCCCGCGCAGCGCGGCCACATCCTCGGGCCGGCGCAGCTCCTGCAGGGCCACCATGGTGGCCTTGACCAGGTTGATCGGGTTCTGCGAGCCCAGCGACTTCGAGAGGACATCGTGGATGCCGGCCAGCTCGAGCACGGCGCGAACGCCGCCACCGGCGATCACGCCGGTACCGGCCGACGCCGGCTTGAGCAGCACCCGCGAAGCGGAGTGAACGCCCAGCGTCTGGTGGGTGATGGTGGACCCGTGCATGGGCACCTCCATCATGTTGCGGCGGGCGCGCTCGACGCCCTTCTGGATGGCCACCGGGACCTCGTTGGCCTTGCCGTAGCCGACTCCGACCTTGGACTTCTCGTCGCCGACCACGACCAGCGCGGTGAACGAGAAGCGGCGGCCGCCCTTGACCACCTTGGCCACGCGGTTGATCTCGACCACGCGCTCCTGGAGGTCGCTGTCGCGCCCGCGTCCGCCCTGCTGCCTGTTTCCACCGTCACGTGCCATAAGAGAGTCCCTCGAGGGTAGCTAGAAGTTAAGTCCTGCTTCGCGGGCGCCCTCGGCCAGCGCGCGTACGCGGCCGTGGTAGCGATAGCCGCCGCGGTCGAACACGCACTGTTCGACGCCGGCCTGCTTGGCGCGCGTGGCCACGAGCTCGCCGGCCTTCTTGGCCTGCTCCATGCGGGGCAGCGACTTGAGGTCGTCCTCGGTCCAGACGACCGCGGCCAGCGTGTGGCCCTGTACGTCGTCGATGAGCTGGGCCTGCACGCCGCGGTTCGAGCGAAACACGGACAGCCGCGGGCGCTCCGCGGTGCCGCGCACCTTCGCCCGCACGCGGCGGCGGCGCTTGAGGCGCTTGGCGTGGCGGCTCTTGACGCTCATGCCCGCTTACCGACCTTCCGGGCCACGTACTCGCCCTTGTAGCGCACGCCCTTGCCCTTGTAGGGCTCTGGCGGGCGCTGCTTGCGGATGCGCGCCGCGGTCTCGCCGACCAGCTGCTTGGAGGCGCCCCGGACCACGACTTCTGTCGGGCTGGGAACGGTGAACTCGATGCCGTCGGGGGCCTCGATCTCGACCGGGTGCGAGAAGCCCAGGCTGAGCACCAGCTTGCTGCCCTGCTGCTGGGCGCGGTAGCCGACGCCCTGGATCTCCAGCGACTTCTCGAAGCCGTCGGTCACGCCCACGACCATGTTCGAGATCAGGCTGCGCGTCAGGCCGTGCAGCGCGCGGTGCTCGCCGCGGTCGGTCGGGCGCGTGACCAGGATCTCGCCGCTGTCCTGCTTCTCGACGGTCAGGTCGGTGGCCACACGCTCGTGCAGCTCGCCCTTGGGGCCGTTCACGGTGACCAGTCCGGGCTCGATGTTGACCATGACCCCTTCCGGGACCGGGATTGGCTGTCGTCCGATTCGCGACATATCAACCTCCGCGGGCCATCCGGACCCGCGTTCCGATGTTCAGCTTTCGCGTCACGCTCCAGATCACCAGACCTTCGCTACCAGCTCGCCGCCGACGCCGTTGCGACGGGCATCGTGGCCCGTCATCACGCCACGCGAGGTGGAGATGATCGTGGTGCCCATGCCGCCCTGCACCTTGGGCACCTGCTTCGAACCCACGTACTGGCGCCGGCCGGGCTTGGACACGCGCTGCATGCCCATGATCACCGGCTTGCGATCCTCGGTGTACTTCAGCGTCACACGCAGGTTGGGGCCCACGCGGCCGGGCTCGACGGCGAACGACTCGACGTAGCCCTGCTCGGTGAGGATGCGCGCCATCTCGGCCTTCAGGCCGGAGGTGGGCATGACCACGTCGTCGTGGTCGGCCTGCAGGCCGTTGCGCACGCGGGTCAGGAAATCTGCGATCGGATCGACGCTCATCGTGGTTACTCCGGCGGGCGCTGCTTGCGGATACGCGCGGCGGTCTCACCGACCAGCTGCTTGGAGGCGCCCCGACCACGACCTCCGTCGGGGTGGGACCTCGAACTCGATGCCGTCGGGGCCTCGATCTCGACCGGGTGCGAGAAGCCCAGGCTGAGCACCAGCTTGCTGCCCTGCTGCTGGGCGCGGTAGCCGACGCCCTGGATCTCCAGCGCTTCTCGAAGCCGTCGGTCACGCCCACGACCATGTTCGAGATCAGGCTGCGCGTCAGGCCGTGCAGCGCGCGGTGCTCGCCGCGGTCGGTCGGGCGCGTGACCAGGATCTCGCCGCTGTCCTGCTTCTCGACGGTCAGGTCGGTGGCCACACGCTCGTGCAGCTCGCCCTTGGGGCCGTTCACGGTGACCAGGCCGGGCTCGATGTTGACCATCACCCCTTCCGGGACCGGGATTGGCTGTCGTCCGATTCGCGACATATCAACCTCCGCGGGCCATCCGGGCCCGCGTTCCGATGTTCAGCTTTCGCGTCACGCTCCAGATCACCAGACCTTCGCTACCAGCTCGCCGCCGACGCCGTTGCGGCGGGCATCGTGGCCCGTCATCACGCCACGCGAGGTGGAGATGATCGTGGTGCCCATGCCGCCCTGCACCTTGGGCACCTGCTTCGAACCCACGTACTGGCGCCGGCCGGGCTTGGACACGCGCTGCATGCCCATGATCACCGGCTTGCGGTCCTCGGTGTACTTCAGCGTCACGCGCAGGTTGGGGCCCACGCGGCCGGGCTCGACGGCGAACGACTCGACGTAGCCCTGCTCGGTGAGGATGCGCGCCATCTCGGCCTTCAGGCCGGAGGTGGGCATGACCACGTCGTCGTGGTCGGCCTGCAGGCCGTTGCGCACGCGGGTCAGGAAGTCTGCGATCGGATCGACGCTCATCGGTGGTTACCTCCGCGAGGCATCCAGCCTGGCGTCCTGATGTTCTGCTTTCGCATCACGCTCCAGATCACCAGCTCGACTTCGTCAGTCCGGGAATCTCGCCCTCGTGCGCATGGTCGCGCAGGCAGATCCGGCACAGGCCGAACTTGCGCATGTAGGCGCGCGGGCGTCCGCACTTGCGGCAGCGGTTGTAACCGCGGGTCTTGTACTTGGGGGTGCGCTGCTGGCGCACGCGTTGTGAAGTCTTGGCCATCAGTCGTTCTCCTCGGCGGCTTCGCCGCCTTCTTCGCCGTCTTCGTCGGCCGGCTCGGGCTGAGCATAGGCGTCCGGGTTTTCCTCCTTGAGCTGTTCCAGCGCTGCGGCCTCGGCCTCGGCCTTCTGGCGCGCCTCGTCCGCGACCCGTTGCTCCTCGGCCTCGTCGCGGACCTCCTCCTCGCCCGGCCGGCCCTCGGCCTGGAACGGGAAGCCCAGCAAGTCGAGCAGGGCGAACGCCTCGACGTCGTTGGTGGCGGTGGTGGTCACCGCCACGTCGAGGCCGCGCACCTGATCGATCGCGTCGTAGTCGATCTCGGGGAAGATGATCTGCTCGCGGATGCCCACGTTCCAGTTGCCGCGGCCGTCGAACGAGCGCGGGCTGAGCCCGCGGAAGTCGCGCACGCGCGGCAGGGCGATCGACACCAGCCGGTCGACGAACTCCCACATACGCGCGCCGCGCAGGGTCACCGAGAGCCCGACGGGCATCTCCTCGCGCAGCTTGAACGCGGCGATCGACTTGCGCGCCCGGCGGATGCTGGGCTTCTGACCGGCGATCGTGGCCAGCTGCTCCTCGGCCGCCTCGAGCATCTTGGAGTCCTGCTTGGCCTCGCCCACGCCCATGTTCAGCGTGACCTTCGTCAGGCGCGGGACCTGCATCGGGTTGGCGTAGCCGAACCGCTTGGTCAGCTCGGGGACGATCTCCTGCTCGTAGCGGGTCTTCAGGCGCGGCACGATCTTCGCTTCGGCGACAGGCATCAGTCGATCTCCGTCCCGGACTTCTTGGCCACGCGGACGCGGCGGCCGTCGTCGGTGCGCTTGATGCCCACCCGCGAGGGATCGCCGCTCTTGGGATCGAGCAGCTGCACGTTGGACACGTGCACCGAGCCTTCGACCTCGATCACGCCGGCCTCCTGGCGCTGTCCGGTCAGGCCTACGGGACGGCGGTGGCGCTTCTGGACGTTCACGCCCTCCACCACCACGCGGTCGCGCGCGGGCTCGACGCGCAGGACCTTGCCGGTCTTGCCGCGGTCCTTGCCCGAGATGACCTTGACGGTGTCGTCGCGGCGGATTCTCATGCGCGAAGCCATGACGTTCAGAGCACCTCCGGGGCCAGCGAGACGATGCGCATGAAGTTGCGGTCGCGCAGCTCACGCGCGACGGGGCCGAAGATGCGGGTGCCGCGCGGAGCGTTGTTGGCGTCGATCAGCACCGCCGCGTTCTCGTCGAAGGAGATGTAGGTGCCGTCGTTGCGGCCGAACTCCTTGCGCGTGCGCACGATCACCGCCTTGACGACCTCGCCCTTCTTGACCGAGCCGTGCGGGATGGCCTGCTTGACGGTGGCGGTGATCACGTCGCCGACGCCGCCGTAGGCACGGTGCGACCCACCCGCCACCCGGATGCACAGGATCTCACGCGCGCCGGTGTTGTCGGCCACGCGCAGGCGGCTCTCCTGCTGGATCATCGGGACCGCTCCACGACTTCGACCAGACGCCAGCGCTTGCTCTTGGACAGCGGCCGGCTCTCGACCACGCGCACGGTGTCGCCCGCGTTGGCCTCGTTGCGCTCGTCGTGTGCGGCGATCTTGGACGAGGTGCGCACGATCTTGCCGTAGGTCCGGTGCTGGCGCGCGACGTCGATGCGCACGGTGATGGTCTTGTCCGACTTGTCCGAGACCACGATGCCGCGCAGCACACGCGGTGACCCGGTGCCGGCGCGGTCTGCGGGCGGGGTGCCCTCGCCCGAGCCCTTGCGCTTCTGGCGACTCCGGGCGCGGTAGCTGCGCCGCTCGTCGGCGTTCTTCTTGCGCTTGGCCAGCCGCTCGGCGGTGCGCTCCTCGATGCTGCGCTGGGGCTTGGCCTCGCCCGTGTGGACGCGGCGCGCGCGGCCCTTGCGCTCCTTGGGCGACAGCTGCTCGGCGGGCTCGGCGGGCTCGGCAGGCTCGGCGTCAGCTTCCGGCTGCGACGGAGCATCAGCATCAGCTGCGTCGCCGGCGGGCTCGGCCTCCGGCGTGGGCTCGTCGGCCACGGGAGCCTGCTCCTCGGCGGCGTTGGCCGTCTCGGAATCGGACACGACGTCCGATTCCGCTGGGGCGTTCTCTTCGGGTTCTTCGATCATGCGTTGGCTGCCTTCTGCTTGCGGAGTTCCGCGTCGACGTCGAGGTTGCGCTGACGGGCAACCGTCAGAGCCCGGGCCAGGTCCTTCTTCGCGCCCTTGACCCCGGCGGTGTTCTCGAGTTGTCCGGTCGCGTGCTGGAAGCGCAGGTTGAACAGCTCCTGGCGCGACCGGTCGACGAACTCCACCAGCTGCGGGTCATCAAGATTGTGCACATCGGTGGCCTTCACTGCTGTCCGGCCCCCTCGCGCATCACGAACTTGGTCTTGATCGGAAGCTTGTGGCCGGCCAGGCGCATGGCCTCGCGAGCCAGCTCCTCGTCGACGCCGGAGAGCTCGAACATCACGCGACCGGGCTTGACGACCGCGACCCAGCCCTCGGGCGAGCCCTTGCCCGAGCCCATGCGGGTCTCGGCCGGCTTCTTGGTCACGGGCTTGTCCGGGAAGACGTTGATCCAGACCTTGCCGCCGCGCTTGATCTTGCGCGTCATCGCGATACGGGCGGCCTCGATCTGGCGATTGGTCACCCAGCCGCGGCCCGTGGCCTTGAGGCCGTACTCGCCGAACTCGACCCGGGTGCCGCCGGTGGCGAAGCCTGCCCGGCGCCCACGGTGCTGCTTACGGTGCTTGACGCGCTTGGGGGACAGCATCAGCGGCCTCCCCGGGGGCCGCCGCCGCGCTGGCCGCCGCGTCCGCCGCCACCCTGGCCGCCGCGTCCGCGTCCGCCGCCGCCCTGGGCCTGCTGGGGCGCCTCGAGCTCGGTCAGGTCCTGTGCGAAGCCCTTGGGCATGATCTCGCCCTTGTTGATCCACACCTTCACGCCGATCCGGCCGAAGGTGGTCTTGGCCTCGAAGAAGCCGTAGTCGATGTCCGCACGGATCGTGTGCAGCGGAACGCGCCCGTCCGAGTAGCCCTCGGTGCGCGCCATCTCGGCGCCGCCCAGGCGGCCGGAGACCTGCACCCGCACGCCCTTGGCGCCGGAGCGCATCGCCGAGGTCAGCGAGCGCTTCATCGCGCGCCGGAAGGCCACGCGGTTGACCAGCTGCTCGGCGATCGACTGGGCCACGAGCTTGGCGTCCAGCTCCGGGCGCTTGATCTCGAGGATGTTCACCTTCACGGCCTTGTTGGTCATCTTGTGGAGCTCCTTGCGCAGAGCGTCCACCTCGCTGCCCGACTTGCCGATCACGATGCCCGGGCGGGCCGTGTGGATGTTCACCTCGACCTCACCCGCGTTCTTGCGGATCGTGATGCTGGACAGGCCAGCGTGCGAGAGCTTGTTGTCGATGTGCTCGCGGATCTTGATGTCCTCGAGCAGGTAGTCCGCAAAGTCCTTCTCGGAGAACCAGGTGGACTTCCAGTCGTGGATGTAGCCGACGCGCATCGACTCTGGGTGCACTTTCTGGCCCATTAGGCGTCCTTCCCCGGTGAGGGTGATCGTCATGTGGCTGGTGCGCTTGTGGATCGGGGTGGCCCGGCCCTGCGCGCGCGGCCGGAAGCGCTTGATCGTCGGGCCCTCGTCCACGAAGGCGGTGCCGACCTTGAGCTCTTCGGGGTCCAGCTCGAAGTTGTTCTCCGCGTTCGCCACGGCGGACTCCAGCAGCTTGGCGATGTCGGTGGCCGCGCTGCGCGTGGTGTGGCGCAGGATGGCCCGGGCCTCGGCGACCTCCTTGCCGCGGATGTGGTCCATGACCAGCCGTGCCTTGCGCGGGGCGCTGCGCACGAACTTGGCCTGCGCGCGCACGGCAACGGCGCCGGCCTTGTCGCGGGGGGCCTCACCGGCGGACTCGGACTTGTCGCGGCGCTTGGCACCGGCGGTGACCTCGGATCCGCGCCGCTTGGGCTTATCGGCCGCGGGAGCCGAAGGTTCGGAAGCGGCCGCCGTCTCGGAATCGGACACGATGTCCGATTCCGCGGGGGTTCCCTCGTTCTCGGGCGCGGTGCCGCCCTGGGCCGTGTCGTCGTCCTCGAGCCGCGTGATCAGCTCGGCCTTCTTGCCGGACTTGGGCAGTTCGCGCTTCTCCAGCTCGGCCTTGAGCTCGTCGACCGTGAGCTCTGCGTATTCGGTCTCGTCGGCTGCCATCAGCGCATCTTCACCTTGTCGCTGCCGGCGTGGCCGCGGAACATCCGCGTGGGCGCGAACTCGCCCAGCTTGTGGCCCACCATCGACTCGGAGATGAACACCGGCACGTGCTTGCGGCCGTCGTGGACGGCGATCGTGTGGCCGACCATCTCGGGGAAGATCGTCGAGGTGCGCGACCAGGTCTTGATCATCTGCTTGTTGCCGGCCTCGTTCATGCGCTCGATGCGCGTCATCAGGCGGTCCTGGACGAACGGGCCCTTCTTGGAGGAGCGCGACATCAGCGTCCACCCTTCTTGCCGCGCCTGCGGCCTCGGACGATGTAACGGTCGGACTGCTTCTGCTTCTTGCGGGTGCGGTAGCCCAGGGTCGGCACGCCCCACGGGGTGACCGGGTGACGGCCGGACGTGGTGGAGCCCTCGCCGCCGCCGTGCGGATGGTCGACCGGGTTCATGGCGGTGCCGCGGGTCTGTGGGCGGCGGCCCTTGTGGCGTGAGCGGCCGGCCTTGCCAAGCTCGATGTTCTGGTGCTCGGCGTTCCCGATGGCTCCGATCGACGCGCGGCACTCCACGCGCACCATGCGCATCTCACCCGAGGGCAGGCGCAGCGTGGCGTAGTTGCCCTCCTTGGCCACCACCTGGATCGCTGTGCCGGCGCTGCGGCCCATCTGGCCGCCGCGGCCCGCCGTGAGCTCCACGTTGTGCACCGTGGTGCCGGTGGGGATCTTCGACAGCGGCAGGGCGCTGCCGGTGGTGATGTCGGCATCCGGGCCCGAGGACACCTCGGCGCCCACGCGCAGCCGCGCCGGGGCCAGGATGTAGGCCTTGTGGCCGTCGGCGTAGTGCAGCAGCGCGATGTAGGCGGTGCGGTTGGGGTCGTACTCGATCGAGGCGACCTTGGCCGGGATGCCGTCCTTGACCCGCTTGAAGTCGATCTTGCGGTACAGCCGCTTGGCCCCGCCGCCACGGTGGCGTGAGGTCACGCGCCCGTGGACGTTGCGCCCGCCGGACTTCTTGATGCCCTCGACCAGCGACTTCTCGGGCTTGCTCTTCGTGACCTCCGCGTTGTCCGCGTAGGTGGCGAAGCGCCGTCCGGGGCTGGTGGGCTTGTTCTTCTTGACTGCCATCAGGCTTCCTGACCTTCGAAGAGTTCGATGCTGTCCTCGGGGTGCAGCGTGACCACTGCCTTCTTCCACTGGCGGCGGTAGCCGGAGTGGAAGCCGCGGCGCTTGGGCTTGGGCTTGACGTTCACGGTGCGCACGCCCTGCACGCGGACGCCGAAGATCTGCTCGACGGCCTGGCGCACCTGCGTCTTGGTGGCCTTGTCGTGTACGCGGAACGTGTACTTGTTGGCCGCCAGCAGCGCGTAGCTCTTCTCGCTGATGACCGGCTTGATGATCACGGTGCGCGGGTTCACTTCGACTCGCCCTTCGGGGAGGGCGCGGCGGCCATGCGGGTCAGGGTCTCCAGCGCGGCCGGTGACGCCACCAGGCGGGCGGCGCCGATCACGTCGGCCACGCCCACGTCGGCGGCGTGCAGCACCTTCACGCGCTCGAGGTTGCGAAAGCTCAGGCGCGCGTTCTCCTCACCCTCCACCAGCACCACCAGCGCGCGGCCGCCGTCACCGAATCCGGCCAGCGCCTCGGCCGCCTGCTTGGTCGATGGAGCCGAGAACCCCTCGGCATCCAGCGCGCCCAGCGAGCCGCGCTCGACGTGCATCGACAGCGCGGCGCGAAGCGCGCGGCGGCGCTCCTTGCGGTTGATCTTGACCGTGTACCGGCGCGGCTTGGGGCCGAAGGCGATGCCGCCGCCCGTGCGCTGGGGCGCCGAGAGCGCGCCGACGCGGGCACGGCCGGTGCCCTTCTGGCGCCATGCCTTGGCGCCGGTCATGGCCACCTCGCCACGGGTCTTGGTGGAGTGCGATGCCCTGGCGACGCGCGTTCAGCTCGGCCACCACGGCGCGATGAACCAGCGGCTCGTGGAAGGACTCGCCGAACACGACCTCGTCCAGCTCGACCTTGCCGCTCTTCGAGCCGATGTACGCCAGCGGACGCGGCGGCCATCAGGAATCGCTCCGGATCTCGACGATCGAGCCCTTGGGGCCGGGCACCGAGCCGCGGACGAGCAGCAGGTTCTCGTCGGCGCGCACGTCCACGACCTCGAGGCCCTTCTGGGTCACGCGCTCGTTGCCCATCTGGCCGGGGCCGCGGATGCCCTTGAACACGCGCGAGGGCGTGGCGGAGGCGCCGATCGAGCCGGGGGCGCGCTTGTTGTGCGAGCCGTGCGACATCGGGCCGCGGGAGAAGTTGTGGCGCTTGACGGTGCCCTGGAAGCCCTTGCCCTTCGAGGTGCCGGAGATCTTGACCCTGTCGCCCTTCTCGAAGGCGTCGGCCACCTTGACCTCGTTGCCCACCTGGAGCTCGCCGGCCTCGTCGCGGAACTCGGCCAGCCGCTTGAGCGGCGGGGCGCCCGCGGTCTTGAGGTGGCCCAGCTGGCCCTTGGTCAGGCTCTTCTCGCGTGGCGGCGCCGAAGGCCAGCTGCACGGCGTCGTAGCCGTCGCGCTCGCCCTCCTTGATGGCGGTCACGAAGCAGGGACCGGCCTCGAGCACGGTCACGCGCTCGACGTGTCCGTCCTCGGGGTCGAACACCTGGGTCATGCCCAGCTTTCTGCCTAGAAGCGCAGCCACGACGACCTCAAACGAGCTGGATCTGGATGTCGACGCCGGCCGGGAGGTGATCCAGGCGCTGGAGCGAGTCGACCGTCTTCGGGGTGGGCTGCAGGATGTCGATCAGCCGCTTGTGGGTGCGGATCTCGAAGTGCTCGCGCGAGTCCTTGTCCTTGAACGGGCCGCGGATCACGCAGTAGACGTTCTTCTCGGTAGGCAG
The DNA here is from genome assembly GCA_963750365.1 of uncultured Solirubrobacterales bacterium. GTDB lineage: Bacteria > Actinomycetota > Thermoleophilia > Solirubrobacterales > Thermoleophilaceae > JAAYBF01. The sequence continues at coordinate 1,311,690 of CAVVQE010000001.1, read as the reverse complement.
CGGCACGGGCCCAGAGATGCTCGCCCCGGTCCGCTGGGCGGTCTCGACGATCTCGCGCGCGGCGGTCTCGATGGCCGAATGGTCATAGGCCTTGAGCCGGATGCGGATCTTGTTTTGGGTGAGCGTTGCCATGAAGTTTCAGTGTCTGGAGACAGACTCGGGGGCCGGGCCACACCGGCCCGGCCCCCATTGAGCTGCTAGTAGCCCTGGAAAGGAACTACTGAACGATCTCGGACACCACCCCCGAGCCGACCGTGCGTCCACCCTCGCGGATGGCGAAGCGCAGGCCCTGGTCCATGGCGATCGGCTGGATCAGCTCGACCTCCATCTGGACGTTGTCGCCCGGCATGACCATCTCGACACCCTCGGGGAGGGTGGCGACGCCGGTCACGTCGGTGGTGCGGAAGTAGAACTGCGGCCGGTAGCCGTTGAAGAACGGGGTGTGACGTCCACCCTCCTCGTTCTTCAGCACGTAGACCTCGGCCTTGAACTTGGTGTGCGGCGTGATCGAGCCCGGCTTGCACAGCACCTGGCCGCGCTCGATCTCCTCGCGCTTGGTGCCACGCAGCAGGCAGCCCACGTTGTCGCCGGCCTGACCCTGGTCCAGGATCTTGCGGAACATCTCCACGCCGGTGACGGTGGTGCTGTCGGTCTTCTCGTGGATGCCCACGATCTCGACCGTCTCGCCGGTGTTGATCACGCCCTGCTCGATACGGCCGGTGGCCACGGTGCCGCGGCCGGTGATCGAGAAGACGTCCTCGACCGGCATCAGGAACGGCTTGTCCAGCGGCCGCTCGGGCTGCGGGATGTAGCTGTCCAGCGCCTCGGCCAGCTCCATGATCTTGGCCTTCTGGTCCTCGTCACCCTCCAGCGCCTTGAGCGCGGAGCCGGTGATCACGGGCACGTCGGCGCCCGGGAAGTCGTACTCGGTGAGCAGGTCGCGGACCTCTTCCTCGACCAGCTCGAGCAGCTCCTCGTCGTCGACCATGTCGGCCTTGTTCAGGAACACCACGATCGACGGAACGCCTACCTGGCGGGCCAGCAGGATGTGCTCGCGCGTCTGGGGCATCGGGCCGTCGGCCGCCGAGACCACCAGGATCGCGCCGTCCATCTGCGCGGCGCCGGTGATCATGTTCTTGACGTAGTCGGCGTGCCCGGGGCAGTCGACGTGCGCGTAGTGGCGGTTGTCGGTCTGGTACTCGACATGGGAGGTCGCGATCGTGATGCCGCGCTCCTTCTCCTCCGGAGCGTTGTCGATCTCGGCGAAGCTCTTGGCCTCACCGCCCTGGGACTCGGCCAGGATGGTCGTGATGGCAGCCGTCAGCGTGGTCTTGCCATGGTCGACATGACCGATGGTGCCGACGTTCACGTGCGGCTTGTCGCGCTCGAACTTCTCCTTCGCCACTTGGGGGTGCTCCTTTCAAAAACTTTGATCGACCGTGCATGGAAGCAAAATCGGTCGCATCGGTTACGGCCGCGCGACGCTTTGGGCGAAGGCGAACCTGTCAAACATACTGGCTTTGAAATTCTCCTACGGATTGCCTCGCGAACGCTCGCCCATCCGTGTCCGATCGTTCATGTGCCCGCTCCGACCGGCTCGCCGGTGCGGTGCTCGACGATCTCTTCCGCGACGCTGGCCGGCACCTCTTCGTACCGGTCGAACTGCATCGAGTAGTTGGCCCGTCCCTGCGTGTTGGAGCGCAGGTCGGTGGCGTATCCGAACATCGCCGAGAGCGGGACGCTGGCCAGGACGACCTTGACGTTTCCGCGCTCGCCCTGGCTCTCCACACGGCCGCGCCGCGAGGACAGGTCGCCGATGACCGTACCCAGGAAGTCGTCCGGGGTGGTCACCTCGACGGCCATGATCGGCTCCAGCAGCACCGGCTTGGCGCGCTTGGCGGCCTCCTTGGCGGCCAGCGAGCCGGCCACCTTGAAGGCGATCTCAGAAGAGTCGGTGTCGTGGTACTTGCCGTCGGTCAGCGTCACGCGGACGTCGACCATCGGGAAGCCGGCCTTGACGCCCGACTCCAGCGCCTCCTCGATGCCCTTGGCCACCGAGGGGATGTACTCCGAGGGCACGGAGCCACCCTTGATCTTGTTCACGAACTCGAAGCCCTGGCCGGGCGCGGGCTCCATGTTGATGTAGACCACGCCGTACTGGCCCGAGCCGCCGGTCTGGCGGATGAACTTGCCCTCGACCTTGGTGGCCTCGCCACGCACGGTCTCGCGGTATGCGACCTGCGGGCGGCCCACGCCGGCCTCGACGCTGAACTCGCGCTTCATGCGGTCCACGATGACCTCGAGGTGCAGCTCGCCCATGCCGGAGATCACGGTCTGACCGGTCTCCTCGTCGGTGCGGATGTGGAAGGTCGGGTCCTCCTCGCCGAGGCGAGACAGGGCCACGCCCATCTTCTCCTGGTCCGACTTGGTCTTCGGCTCGATCGAGACGTGCACGACCGGCTCGGGGAAAACGATGTTCTCGAGCAGGATCGGCGCGTCCGGGGCGGACAGCGTGTCGCCGGTGGAGGTCTGCTTGAAGCCCACGCCCGCGGCGATGTCGCCGGCGTACACGGTCTCCTCCTCCTCGCGGTGGTTGGCGTGCATCATCAGGATGCGGCCAACGCGCTCGGTCTTGCCGTTGGTCGAGTTCAGGATGCGCGCGCCGGACTCGAGGGTGCCGGAGTACACGCGGAAGTAGGTGAGCTTGCCGACGAACGGGTCGGACATGACCTTGAAGGCCAGGGCCGAGAAGGGGCCGTCGTCCTCGGGCGCGCGGACCTCGCGGGTCTCCTCGTTGTGCTTGGTGGCCGGCACGATGCCCTCCATCGGGGGCACGTCGAGCGGGCTCGGCAGGTAGGCGACGACCGCGTCCAGCAGGGGCTGCACGCCCTTGTTCTTGAACGAGGAACCGCACATGACCGGGAAGATGGCGATGTCCAGGGTGGCCCCGCGGATCACTGTCTGGAGGCGCTCGGACGAGATCTCGTTGCCCTCGAGGTAGTCCTCGGCGATCGCGTCGTCGTAGTCGGAGAGCACGTTCAGCAGGTGGTCGTGGGCCTCGTCGGCGGCATCCTTCATAGCCGCGGGGATCTCCTCGATGTCCCACTCCTGGCCGAGCTCGTCGTGGTAGACGATCGCTTCCATCTTCACCACGTCGACGATGCCGCGGAAGTCGGCCTCGGAGCCGATCGGCAGCTGGATCGGCACGGCCACGCCGGCACCCTCGGTCTTGCCGTCGGCGCCCAGGCGCTCGTGCATCGTGCGCACCGACATCTCGAAGTCGGCGCCCATGCGGTCCATCTTGTTCACGTAGGCGATGCGCGGGACGCGGTACTTGTCGGCCTGGCGCCAGACGGTCTCGGACTGCGGCTCCACGCCGGCGACCGAGTCGAAGCACGCGATCGAGCCGTCGAGCACGCGCAGCGAGCGCTCGACCTCGACGGTGAAGTCCACGTGGCCGGGCGTGTCGATGATGTTGATGCGGTGGTCGTCCCAGAACGCCGTGGTGGCGGCGGAGGTGATGGTGATGCCGCGCTCCTGCTCCTGCTCCATCCAGTCCATCGTGGCCGCGCCCTCGTGGACCTCGCCCAGCTTGTGGGTGCGTCCCGTGTAGAAGAGGATGCGCTCGGTCGTCGTCGTCTTGCCCGCATCGATGTGGGCCATGATTCCGATGTTGCGCGTCTTCTCTAGTGAAACCTTGCGTGGCATTTAGCGTCCTGGTCTGGTGGGTTCGGGCAGAAAAAAGGCCCTGAGCGGGCCCGGTGCAGCGCGGCTCTCCTGCCCGGGAGTGTGTCTATGTGGGGGAGTTCTCCATTGACGTGTCTGGTCGGTCGGTACCCCGGAGCATCCGGTGCCCGAACCGCACTGCACACCTCGACGCGAGAGCTGCATCGAAGCGGCAGCCGATGGTAGCAGAGGGTTTCTGGATTTTTCCGCGCCCGGAGCGGGTTTGCGCGGGCGACCCCAAACCCCTGCAAGCGAGGGGTCACACAGCCGCCTCCCAGCGGTCGCGCCGGATACGCTGCGTCGCCGATGGCGGTGCTGCGCACATTGGCCGGACGGCTCGCCGGCACCCTCCGCACGGCCGGCCCGATGGCAATCTTGATCACGCTCCTCGGCGCCACCGGCGCGGTCCTGGTCCTGCTGACCGAGTTCAGCACGATCGTCTCCGTGGACGTGCTGACCTCCGGCACCTGCCAGGAGATCGCCGACCCGGCGGCCCGCGACGCCTGCCAGACCAGCGGCATCGAACAGCACGGCGGCGCGTTCATCCTGCTCGGGCTGCTGGCCCTGCTGATGACCGTCGGCGCCGGGCGCGGGGCCAGCCGCCCGGCGGCTGCCGCCCTGCTTGCCATCGGCGTGGTGGTGCTGGCCTTCTCGGTCGCGCGCGACCTGCCGAAGACCAACGACACCGGCCTGGTGGGTATCCAGTACGAGCAGGCCAAGGCCGGGCCCGGCAGCGGGCTCTACTTCGAGTTCGCCGGTGGCGCGCTGCTGGTGCTGGCGGGGGGTCTGCGGCTGGCGCGCGGGCGCGGATCGCCGGGGGCGCGGGAGCGGTAGGCGCCGTGCCCGCGCCGGAAACGCTCGGCCTGTTCGCGCTGGCGGCGCTGGCCCTCGTGATCGTGCCGGGGCCCAACCTGCTGTACATCGCCAACCGGGCGCTGGCCGACGGGCGCCGGGCCGGACTGGCTTCGGTGCTCGGGGTCGAGACCGGCACGCTGGTCTGGGCCGGTGCGGCGGCCGCCGGGCTGTCGGCGCTGCTGGCCTCCTCCGCCGTGGCCTTCGATGTCCTCCGCTACGCGGGCGCGGCCTACCTGCTCTACCTCGGCCTTCGCACGCTCCGAGCGCGCGAAGGGGAAGTGGGGCCCGCGCCGGCGCCCGCGTCGCTCGCCCGCGCCTACAGGGAGGCGCTGCTGGTCCAGCTCTCCAACCCCAAGGTCGCGATCTTCTTCCTGGCGCTCCTGCCCCAGTTCGTGGTCCAGGACCGCGGCCCCGCCGCCACGCAGATCCTGGTGCTGGGCCTGGTGCTGGCCAGCGTCGGGATCACCGTCAGCTCACTCTGGGCCGTGGCGGCGGGGTCGCTCGGCGACCGCCTCCGAGCGAGCGCCCGGGCGCGGCGGCGCCAGCGCCGCTTCACCGGCGGCGTCTACATCGTCCTGGGCGCCTGCGCCGCGGCGTTCTCCGCCAGCCGCACCCACTGACGGCCCGGCCGCGTGGTGTGGTTCGACCCTCTATATGAAGGTCAAACCACACCACCGCCCGAGATCGCCCTCCACAGAGGACAGTGGTGTGGTTCGACCCTCTATATGAAGGTCAAACCACACCACCGCCCGCGGGGCGGGCGGCTGCCGGCCGCGGCGGCGGCGCGAGAAGCGAGCTATGCAAGGAAGCAGGCACCGAAGTGTGCTGCGCACACGAGGTGCCGATGACGCAGCAGAGCGACGCTTATCGCGCCGCCGGCTACCAGCGGTAGTGGGCGAAGGCCTTGTTGGCCTGCGCCATGCGGAAGATGTCGTCCTTGCGCTTGTACGCCAGGCCCTGCTGGGACTGGGCGTCGAGCAGCTCGCCGGCCAGGCGCTCGGACATCGACTTCTCGCGCCGGCGGCGCGAGAACTCGACCAGCCAGCGGACGGCGAGGGTGCGGGCGCGGGCGGCGGGGACCTCGACCGGGACCTGGTAGGTGGCGCCGCCGACGCGGCGGGAGCGGACCTCCAGGACGGGGGTGAGGACCTTGATCGAGTTCTCGAGCGCCACCACGGGCTCTTCGCCGGACTTCTGGGCGACGTTGTCGAGCGCCTCGTAGACGATCTGCTCGGCGGTGGACTTCTTGCCGTCGATCATGACCTTGTTGATCAGCTGCTGAACGAGCTTGGACCCGTGCAGGGCGTCGGCGTCGATCGGGCGGGCCCCGGCTGCTGCTCGGCGTGGCATCGGACTACTTGGCCTTGGCGCCGTAGAGGGAGCGGCCCTTCTTGCGCTCGCTGACGCCGGAGGCGTCGAGCGAGCCGCGGACCACCTTGTAGCGCACGCCGGGAAGATCCTTGACGCGGCCGCCGCGCACGAGCACCACCGAGTGCTCCTGCAGGTTGTGCCCCTCGCCCGGGATGTAGGAGGTGACCTCCATGCCGTTGGTCAGGCGAACACGCGCGACCTTGCGCAGCGCCGAGTTCGGCTTCTTCGGCGTAACGGTGAAGACCCGGGTGCAGACGCCGCGGCGCTGGGGGGCGGCGACGCGCTGCTTGCGCCCCTGCCCGGACTTGAGTCCGGGTGTGGCGGTCTTCTTCTTCGGCGAGGTGCGTCCCTTGCGGACGAGTTGATTGATGCTCGGCATGCGACGGGCGATAGTAGCAGTGGCGAAGCGGCCGGAGCCCGCGCCTAGTGGGCCGGAGCGACGCCCGCGGCGCGTATCGGCGCGGGGGTCAGCGTGGCGGCCACGATGACCAGCACGAAGGCGATGGCCTGGACGACCACGCCGAGCGCGTCGCCGGGCATGGGGTCGCCGAAGACCAGGATGCCGCCGGAGATGGCCGACACGTTCGCGGCGGCGCTGGTCATGGTGATCACGGGAACGGCCTCACCGCGCTGCAGGCCGCGCGCAGAGGCGTAGAAGGCGAGCACGGAGGCCAGCAGGCAGGTGACCATCCAGGGCGAGACCAGGCCCAGCAGGCCCTCGGAACCGACGCTGCCGGTCAGGGCCTTGATGGCCACGTCGGAGACGCCGAAGAGGCAGCCGGCGGCCACGCCGAGCAGCGCGCCGTGGTGGGGGTGGTGCGCGCCGAGGTGGGGCGAGAAGACCAGGAAGGCGCCGACGCCGAGGAGGCCGGTCTCGAAGGCGATCATGCCGGCGACCGAGTAACCAGAGCTGGCGCCCGCGTGCGCGGGCAGGGTGACGGCGATCAGCGAGAGGCCGACGGCGGTCAGGGCCACGCCCGCCCACTGGCGCGGGCCGACGTTGCAGCCGAAGAAGCGGTCGGCCAGCACGGTCAGGAAGACGAGGCCGCCGGAGATGACCGCCTGGACGAGGGACAGCGGGGCCAGGGCCATGGCGGCCACGTGCAGGATCCATGCGCCGGCCGCGACGAGCATGCCGATGGCGAACCACTTCGAGCGGAACAGGCCGGCGGCGCTACGGACCGGGTGGCGCAGCTGGACGTCCGGGGCCGCGCAGGCGCCACGATGCTTGAGCAGAAAGCCCAAGTTGGTGAAGAGCGCGCACAGAAGCGCGAGAAGGATGCCTAGTTCGAGCGTCATAGAAGAACGGATGCGGCGACGGCGCCGTCTCCGTGTTTCGCTACATCGACCAGAGAGCCTGCCCGCTTAAGCTGGTCGCATTAGAGAACTCCCCGCAGGGTAGCGGGACTAAACGTAATGCCCACACCTATCGACAAACCGGTGCTGTTCGTGGACGTGGACGGAGTACTGAGCCTGTTCGGTTTCCCGGCCGGCTCGGAGCTGCCGGGGCCGTTCCACTGGGTCGACGGGATCGCGCACTGCATTCCCGCCGCATACGGGCCCGATGCTGGAGCGGCTGGACGAGCGATTCGAGCTGGTCTGGGCCACCGGCTGGGAGGAGAAGGCAAACGAGTACCTGCCGCGGATCCTGGGCCTGCCGTTCAGGGAGCTGCCGGTGCTGACCTTCGACGGCCGCGCCGTGTTCGGCTCCTCGCACTGGAAGCTCGACGCCATCAACGCGTACGCGGGCGACCGGCCGGCGGCCTGGGTCGACGACAACATGGACAGCGCCTGTGAGATCTGGGCCGACCACCGCGAGGCGCCGACGCTGCTGGTGCGCACCGAGCCCCCGACGGGCCTGACCGACGACCACGTGGACCTGCTACTGGCTCTGGGCCGACGATGTGGCAGCGGAGAGCGGTGTGGTCTAGTCAGACCACACCGCTCCCTGCCACATCTCGCAGGCTTAGTCGTCCTTCTTGTCGGCCGGCAGCTCGGCCAGCTCGTCGCCGAACGCGCTGGTCTCGCCGTTGCCGCCGCCGGTCTGGCCGCCGAACCCGAAGCCCTCGAGCTCGCCGTCCTCGGTCAGCCCGAGCTCGGCCGCCAGGTCGTTCTCGTCCAGCAGCCCCAGCTCCTCCGGCGAGTGCCGGCGCACGGGCTCGGTGGGCTCGATCTCCAGGCGCCGGTAGTGCTTCAGACCGGTGGCCGCGGGGATCAGCTTGCCGATGATCACGTTCTCCTTCAGGCCCTGGAGGCGATCCGTCTTGCCCTCCAGCGCGGCGTCGGTGAGCACCTTGGTGGTCTCCTGGAAGGAGGCCGCCGACAGGAACGAGTCGGTGGCCAGCGAGGCCTTGGTGATGCCGAGGATGATCTCCTCGAACTGGGCCTGCTCGGACTTGGCCTTCTTGAGGTCACCGTTGACCCTGGCCATCTCGTAGCGGTCGACGAAGGCGCCCGGCAGGTAGTCCGAGTCGCCCTTCTGGTCCACGCGGACCTTCTTCATCATCTGGCGGACGATGATCTCGATGTGCTTGTCCTTGATGTCCACGCCCTGGGAGCGGTAGACCTTCTGGACCTCCTGCACGAGGTAGACCTCGGTGTCGGTTCGGCCGCGGATGTCCAGCAGCTCGTGCGGGTAGATCGAGCCCTCGTTGAGCTGGGTGCCGGCCGTGACCTTCTCGCCCTCGGCCACGAACAGCCGCGTGCGCACCGGGAACGAGTAGGCGTGCTCCTCGCCGGCGTCGTCGGTGACCGTGACCTTGATCGCCTTGTCGGTGCGCTCGATGGCCACCTTGCCGTCGACCTCGGCCAGCTTGGCCAGGCCCTTGGGCTTGCGCGCCTCGAACAGCTCGACCACTCGCGGTAGACCCTGGGTGATGTCCAGGCCCGCCACACCGCCGGTGTGGAAGGTCCGCAGCGTCAGCTGCGTGCCCGGCTCGCCGATCGACTGCGCGGCGATGATGCCGACCGCGTCGCCGATGGCCACCATCTTGCCGGTGGCCGGAGCGATGCCGTAGCACTTCTGGCAGATGCCGGTGTCGGCCTCGCACTTGAGCACCGAGCGCACGGGCGCCGTGGCGGCCTGGTCCTCGCCGGCCCCCTCGACGATCCCGGCCAGGCACGGCCTTGGAGATCAGCTCGCCCTTCTTCAGGTCGCCGAACTTGACGCTGGTGTGGCGCCCGAGCAGGTTCTCGTTGGGCTTGCCGTCCGCACCGAAGACGGGCATGTCGATGCCCTCCTTGGTGCCGCAGTCCTCCTCGCGCACGATCACGTCCTGCGCGACGTCGACGAGACGGCGGGTCAGGTAGCCCGAGTCGGCCGTACGCAGAGCCGTGTCGGCCAGTCCCTTACGCGCACCGTGGGTCGAGATGAAGTACTCGAGCACGGTCAGGCCCTCCATGAAGTTGGCCTTGATCGGGCGCTCGATGATCTCGCCCTTCGGGTTGGCCATCAGGCCGCGCATGCCCGCCAGCTGGCGGATCTGCTTGAACGAGCCACGTGCACCGGAGTTGGCCATCATGAAGATGGGGTTCAGCTCCTCGAGGTGCTCCTGCATCGCCTCGCCGACCTCGTCGGTGGCCCCGTTCCACTTGTCGATCACGGCCTCCTTGCGCTCCTCCTGGGAGATCAGGCCCATGTCGTACTGGTCCAGGATGTCGGCCACCTCGGACTCGATCCGCTCCAGGATCTCCTCCTTCTTGGGCGGGATCACGACGTCGTTCTTGGACACCGTGATGCCGGCCTGGCTGGCGAAGTGGAAGCCCAGCTCCTTGAAGGCGTCGAGCACCTGCGCGGTGGCGTGCGGTCCGTGCTGCTCGACCAGCCCCTCGATGACCGCGCCCATGTCCCGCTTGCGCAGGGCGGAGTTCACGAACGTGTAGCTCGTGGCCGGGTCGTACTTGTCCTCCAGGACCTCCTCCAGCGCGCGCTCGATGCGCTCGTTGAAGATGATCCGGCCGACCGTGGTCAGGATGTGGCCCTGGCCGTGGACGCGGCGGTACTCGGCCAGGTCGTGCAGCTCGACCATGTTGAGGTCGTACGAGAGCTCGGCCTCCTGGGCGGAGCGGTAGACGTGCGGGCGCTTGCCGTCCTTCTTCTCGTCCCACTTGCCCGACTGGACCTTCTTCTCCAGCTCGGCCAGCTCCTCCTCGCCCGGCCCGTAGGTCAGGTAGTAGGTGCCCAGCACCATGTCCTGCGACGGGGTGGCCAGCGGGCCGCCGTGCGCCGGGGACAGGATGTTGTTGGACGACAGCATCAGCAGCCGCGCCTCGGCCTGGGCCTCGGCTGACAGCGGCAGGTGCACGGCCATCTGGTCGCCGTCGAAGTCGGCGTTGAACGCCGAGCAGACGAGCGGGTGGACCTGGATCGCCTTGCCCTCGACCAGCACCGGCTCGAAGGCCTGGAGCCCGAGGCGGTGCAGCGTCGGTGCGCGGTTGAGCAGCACCGGGTGCTCCTGGATGACCTCCTCCAGGACGTCCCAGACCTCCGGGATCATCGAGTCGACCATCTTCTTGGCGGCCTTGATGTTCTGGACCGCCTTGCGCTCGACCAGCCGGGCCATGATGAACGGCTTGAACAGCTCGAGCGCCATCAGCTTCGGCAGGCCGCACTGGTGCAGGCGCAGCGACGGGCCGGACACGATCACCGATCGGCCGGAGTAGTCCACGCGCTTGCCCAGCAGGTTCTGGCGGAAGCGTCCCTGCTTGCCCTTCAGCATGTCGCTGATGGACTTGAGCGGACGGTTGCCCGGCCCGGTCACGGGCCGGCCGCGGCGGCCGTTGTCGAACAGCGCGTCGACGGCCTCCTGGAGCATCCGCTTCTCGTTGTTGACGATGATCTCCGGCGCGCCCAGGTCCAGCAGCCGCTTGAGGCGGTTGTTGCGGTTGATCACGCGCCGGTAGAGGTCGTTCAGGTCCGAGGTCGCGAAGCGACCGCCGTCCAGCTGCACCATCGGGCGCAGCTCCGGCGGGATCACCGGGAATGGCCTCGAGGACCATGTCCTGCGGCTTGTTGCTCGGAGTTGATGAACGCCGACACGACCTTCAGGCGCTTGACGGCGCGGCTCTGCTTCTGACCCTTGGCCGTCTTGACCTGGTCCTCCAGCTCGGCCTGCTCGGCGTCCAGGTCGACCTGCTCGAGCAGGTCGCGCACAGCCTCGGCACCCATGCCGCCGCGGAAGTACTCACCGAAGCCGTACGGCGAGCCGAAGCGGTCCTTGAGCTCGCGGAACAGCGTCTCGTCGGTGACCACGTCCTTCGGCTTCATCTCCTGGAAGAGCTCCCACACCTGACGCATGCGCTCGGCCGCGTCCTCGATGTAGGCCTCGGTGTCGGCGATGTCGGACTCGAAGGTCTTGGTGACCTCCTTGACCATCTTCTCGCGCTCGTCGTCGCCGAGCTTCTTGAGGTTGACGTCCAGCGAGTCGGCCCACAGGTGGTCCTCGTCGCTGAAGCCGGTCTGCTTGCCGGACTTCAGGTACTCGACGCGGTGCGTCGAGGGACTCGCGCAGCTCCTGGACCTGCTGCTCCTTCTCGGCCTCGTAGGCGTCGATGACCTTCTGGACTTCGCCCTCGAGCTCCGGGCACGTCCTTGGCGCGCGCCTCGTCGTCGACCCAGGTGACCATCGAGGCCGCGAAGTACAGGACCTTCTCGAGCTCCTTGGGAGCCATGTCGATCAGGTAGCCGATGCGCGACGGGCACGCCCTTGAAGAACCAGATGTGGCTGACCGGGGCGGCCAGGTCCACGTGGCCCATGCGCTCACGGCGCACCTTGGAGCGGGTGACCTCGACGCCACAGCGCTCGCAGACGATGCCCTTGTAGCGGACCCGCTTGTACTTGCCGCAGTAGCACTCCCAGTCCTTGGTCGGACCGAAGATGCGCTCGCAGAAGAGGCCGTCCTTCTCGGGCTTGAGCGTGCGGTAGTTGATCGTCTCGGGCTTGGTGACCTCGCCCGAGCTCCAGCTACGGATCTGCTTCGACGAAGCGAGCCCGATGCTGATCTTGTCGAAGTTGTTGATGTCGATCATTGGTGGGGCCCTCAGTCCTTCTGCGATCATTTCTGCGTCTTGGCTCGGCTTCGGACTCGATCCGTCTGTCCGCCCTCCCCTTGGCCTCGGTCTTCTCCTCGCCCTCGTCGGCCGCCTCGCCGTTCTCGGCGCGCACCCCCGACAGGTCGATGCCCAGCTCCTCCGCCGCCCGGAGCAGGTCGTCGTCCTCGTCGCGCAGCTCGACGTCGCCGCCCTCCTCGGAGCGGACGTCCACATCGAGCGCCAGTGACTGCATCTCCTTCAGCAGCACCTTGAACGACTCCGGGATGCTCGGCTCGGCGATGTTCTCGCCCTTGACGATGGCCTCGTAGGCCTTCACGCGCCCGACGGTGTCGTCGGACTTGATCGTGAGCATCTCCTGGAGGGTGTACGCGGCGCCGTATGCCTCCAGCGCCCACACCTCCATCTCGCCGAAGCGCTGGCCGCCGAACTGCGCCTTGCCGCCCAGCGGCTGCTGGGTGACCAGCGAGTAGGGGCCGGTCGAGCGGGCGTGGATCTTGTCGTCCACGAGGTGGGCCAGCTTCAGGATGTACATGAAGCCGACCGTGACGGTCTCCTCGTACGGCTCACCGGTGCGCCCGTTGTACAGCTGCGCCTTGCCGGTGGCGCGGCGCCCGGGGATCTCCTTCATGTCGATCCCGAGGTCGATGCCGCGCTCGGGGTGCTCCTCCTGCCACCTGACCAGCGCCTCGTCCACGTCCTGCAGCGTCGCGCCGTCGAACACCGGCGTGGCGATGTTCACGCGGCCGCCGTTCTTCTGGGCGTGCTTGTAGGCCTCCGAGCCGTCGTCGTACCAGCCCATGCCGGCGGCCCACCCGAGGTGGGTCTCCAGGATCTGGCCGATGTTCATGCGGCTCGGCACGCCGAGCGGGTTCAGGATCACGTCGACGGGGGTGCCGTCGGCCAGGTGGGGCATGTCGGCCTCGGGCACGATCTTCGAGATCACGCCCTTGTTGCCGTGGCGGCCGGCCAGCTTGTCGCCCTCGGCGATCTTGCGCTTCTTGGCCACGTAGACGCGCACCAGGTCGTTCACGCCCGGGGACAGGTCGTCCTCGTCGTCGCGCGAGAAGGTCTTGACGTCGATCACGACGCCGCCCTCGCCGTGCGGGACCTTGAGCGAGGTGTCGCGGACCTCGCGCGCCTTCTCCTTGAAGATCGCGCGGATCAGCTTCTCCTCCGCCGTCAGCTCGGTCTCGCCCTTGGGCGTGACCTTGCCCACGAGCAGGTCGCCCGACGCCGACCTCGGCGCCGATGCGGACGATGCCGCGGTCGTCGAGGTTGCGCAGCGACTCCTCGCTGCGGTTCGGGATGTCGCGGGTGATCTCCTCGTCGCCGAGCTTGGTGGTGCGGGCGTCGACCTCGTACTCCTCGATGTGGATCGAGGTCAGCTCGTCGTCCTTGACCAGCCGCTCCGAGAGGATGATCGCGTCCTCGAAGTTGTAGCCCTCCCAGGACATGAAGGCGACCAGGCAGTTCTTGCCCAGCGCCAGCTCGCCGTTGCGCGTCGAGGAGCCGTCGGCCAGCGGATCGCCGGCCTTGACCTTGTCGCCCACCGAGACCAGCGGCCGCTGGTGGATGATCGTGCCCTGGTTGCTAGCGCATGTACTTGTGCAGCGGGTACTCGGCCTTGTCGACCACGACCTTCTCGGCGTCGACGAAGGTGACCTCGCCGGAGCTCGTCGGCCAGGACCACGTCGCCGCGTGTCCAGCGCGGCGCGGACCTCCATGCCGGTGCCGATCAGCGGCGCCTCGGTCTTCAGCAGCGGCACCGCCTGGCGCATCATGTTCGAGCCCATCAGCGCGCGGTTGGCGTCGTCGTGCTCGAGGAACGGGATCAGCGCCGCGGCCACCGACCAGATCTGGTTCGGCGAGACGTCCATCAGCTCGACGTCCTTGGGCGTCTGCAGTGCCAGCTCGGAGTCGCCCGAGCGGCAGGTCACGCCGGGGCCCTTGAGCTTGCTGGTCTTCTCGTCGATCTCGGCGTTGGCCTGCGCGATGACCTTGCCCTCCTCCTCGTTCGCGTCGAGGTGGACGATCTCGTCGCTGACCACGCCGTCCTTGACCACCCGGTAGGGGGTAGTGACGAAGCCGTGGTGGGAGACCTCCGCGTAGGAGGACAGGGTTCCGATCAGGCCGATGTTCGGGCCCTCAGGGGTCTCGATCGGGCACATGCGCCCGTAGTGGGTCGGGTGCACGTCGCGCACCTCGATCGGCGCGCGCTCGCGCGTCAGACCGCCAGCGCCCAGCGCCGACAGGCGGCGGCGGTGCGTCATGCCCGAGAGCGAGTTGGTCTGGTCCATGAACTGCGACAGCTGCGAGGAGCCGAAGAACTCCTTCTGCGCCGCCACCACGGGCCGGATGTTGATGATCGTCTGCGGGGTGATCGTGTCCGAGTCCTCGGTGGTCAGGCGCTCGCGCACCACACGCTCCATCCGGTACAGACCGATCCGGAAGGCCTCCTGGATCAGCTCCCCGACGGTGCGCAGGCGGCGGTTGCCGAAGTGCTCGTACTCGTCAAGGCGGTCCTCGATCGGCTCACGCGGGAGCAGCTGCGCCTCTGCCGCGTAGTCCTTGATCGGCTCGCCGTCGAACTCGCCGCTCTCGGGGATGCCGAGGACCCTGGGCAGCGTGACCAGCTCGTTGATCAGGGCGACGATGTCCCGCGGCGTGAGCGTGCGGGTGTCCAGCGGCTCGTCCGAGTGCAGTCGCGAGTTGAGCTTGTAGCGACCCACCCGGGTGAGGTCGTAGCGCTTGGGGTCGAAGAACAGCTGGTTGAGCAGGTTCTTCGCCGCGTCGACCGAGGGCGGCTCGCCCGGGCGCTGCTTCTTGAACAGCTCGATCAGCGCGCCCTCTTCGGTCTTGGTCGCCTCGGTGTCGGCCTCGATCGTGTTGCGGATGTACAGCGAGTTGTCGAACAGGCCGAGGATGTCCTCGTCGCTGCCCGTCCACCCCTCGGCCACGCCGCTCTCGCGCAGCACCTCGCCCATCGCGCGCAGCAGCACCGAAACCGGCAGCTTGCGCTTGCGGTCGATGCGGACGAAGACCTTGCCCTTCTTGTCGATCTCCAGCTCCAGCCAGGAGCCGCGGGCCGGCATCAGGTTGGCCGCGAAGACCTGCTTCTCGCGGTCCTTGGGCTCCATCACGTAGGCGCCCGGCGAGCGCACCAGCTGCGTGACGACCACGCGCTCGGTGCCGTTGATGATGAACGTGCCCCAGTCGGTCATCCACGGGAAGTCGCCCATGAACACGGACTGCTCACGGATCTCGCCCGTCTCGCGGTTCTGGAACGCGACCTTCACGGTCAGCGGGCGCGCGTAGGTCAGGTCCTTCTCGCGACACTCGGCGATGGTGGCCACCGGGTCGTCGAAGGTGATCTCCTCGAAGACGACGGCCAGGTTGCCGGTGTAATCCTCGATCGGCGAGACGTCATCGATCGTCTCCCGCAGGCCCCCCTTCTCGGTGTCGACCAGCCACTCGAACGAGCGACGCTGGATATCGATCAGATTGGGGACTTCGAGGCGGTTCTCCAGGCGCGAGAAACTACGGCGCACCTTGGAGGCATCAACACGTGCCAAGACAGCGGCTCCTTCAGGGTTCTTCGGCGGACAGCGCGGGGGCGCGAAAAAAGCGCGACCCGCAAAGATAGCACAGCGAAGCCCGCCTCTCCGAGGAGGCGGGCGCGGACCCCTCAGGGGTCCTGCTCGGGCCATCACGGACCCCGTCCCGAGGCCCCACGATATGTGGCGGGGCTACTACAGAGGGACGGCTGCGGCTATAGGCCTGAGGGGAATCCTACAGGCTCCGGAGCCATCCTGCCCCTTCGCAAACGGCGGCGGGCGTTTCCGCGGCCGGCCGGTCTGCCACCGACGTTCCCCTCGGCATCCGCTCGGCATCCGCTCGACATATGATCCGCCCATGGAGAGCAGCCGCCAGCACAGTTCACTCGGAGCCGCCTTCGACCCGCGCCAGCGGATCTACCGGGATCCGTTCAACGAGCTCGTGGTGTTCGTGGTCTCGGCGGCCGGCGCGTCGGTCGTGGTGCCGGTCCTCCTCCTGATCGCGGCGACGATCGCCGGGGGAATCGACTTCGTTCCGTTCGTGGCTCTCAGCGTGGTGGTCGAGCTGGTGCTGATCTTCGGCCTCGCGCGCCCCCAGATGAAGCCCGCGGAGCGCATCCAGTGGTCGCTGCTCTGGGGCTTCAGCGCCGCCGCCCTGGGCGCGGCGTTCTGGGAGCTCGTAGTCGCCTCTGTGATCTAGGCGGAGTCGCTGCCCTCACGGCGCGCGCCCGGAGATTCGGCGGAGCCTTGTAGTTGCCAGGGCACACACAAGGCTCTCATCTCGTCCGGCTGCGGCGCTCGAACGCAGAAGGGCCGGCGCGAGGCCGGCCCTTCTGGAGCAGTAGCTGGGTTCCCGCGGCGCGGGCCCCGGCAGCGGTTACTTGACCTCGACGGTGCCCCCGGCCTCCTCGACGTCGGCCTTGAGCTTGTCGGCCTCTTCGCGCTCGACGCCCTCCTTGATCGGCTTCGGCGCCTCGTCCACCAGCGCCTTGGCCTCCTTCAGGCCCAGGCCGGTGGCCGCGCGGACGACCTTGATGACCTGGATCTTCTTGTCGCCGGCGCCCGTGAGCACCACGTCGACCGTGCTGGAGACCTCTTCCTCGGCGGCGCCGTCGCCGCCCGCGCCGGCGGCGGCGGGAGCCGCGGCCGCGACCGCTGTCGCTGAGACGCCGAACGCCTCCTCCAGTGCCTTGATTCGCTCAGAGAGCTCGAGCACGGAGATGCCCTTGAGCTCGTCGATCCACTTCTCGGTGCTGGTGGCCATGACTAGCCCTCCTTCTCGTCGCCCTCAGAGGGCTCGTCGTTGCTTTTGGTTTCGGTGGCGGGAGCATCGGCTTCAGCATCAGCATCAGCTGGCGCTCCCTCGTCCGCAGTCTCGGTCTCGGTCGGCGCTGCCTCCGCCTCGGCGGCCGGAGCCTCCTCCGCCTCGGTGAGCCGGAGCCTCCTCCGCCTCGGTAGCCGGAGCCTCCTCCGCCTCGGTGGCCGGAGCCTCCTGCGGCTCGGCCGCGGGGGCTTCGCCGCTGACCAGGCCCTGCTCGGCGATCTGGCCCAGCTGCGTGGCCAGGCCCTGGATCAGGTTGTTCAGGCCGTTGACCAGCCCGGTGATAGGCGAGGCCAGGATGCCGACCAGGCGGCCGTCGAGCACCTCGCGCGCCGGCAGCTTGGCGATGTCCTCGATCTGGTCGACGGTCAGCGGGTCGCCGTTCATGACCCCGCCCTTGAAGGACAGGATCTCGTGCTCCTTGCGGAACGTGGCGATGGCCTTGGCGGCCAGCGCGGCATCACCGTTCACGAACGTGAAGGCCGTCGGGCCCTCCAGGTGCTCCTTCAGGTGCTCGGCGCCGGCCTGGTCGGCGGCGCGCTCGGTCAGCGAGTTCTTGACCACCCGCAGCGAGGCGTTCGCCTCGGCCAGCTTGCCGCGCAACTCGGCGACCTGGGTCACGGAGATCCCGCGGTAGTCGATGGCGTAGATGGCATCGGCTTCCTGTATCTGCGTGGCCACCTGATCGATGACCGCTGCTTTTTCTTCTCTGTTCACGCTTGGTGCCTACCTATGTCTCGTAAGACGCAAAGAGCCCGCACGCAGGCGGGCTCGGAAGGAAAGCTTCGAAGCGTCGCCTGCACCGGGCTTACGGACAACCCGCCGGTGGTCTGGGGCTGATGTTCAGCAGCCAGCGTAGCGAGAGCTACGCGGCGGCGCCGGCCGGCTCGACGTCGGCCACGCTGGCGGTCGCGCCGGGGTCGACCTTCACGCCTGGGCTCATCGAGGTCGTGATCGTGACCGTGTGCAGGTAGCGGCCCTTCGCCGCGGCCGGCTTGGCGCGGACGATCTCGTCGATCAGCGCCGTGTAGTTCTCGCGCAGCGCGCTCTCCTCGAAGTCTGTCTTGCCGATCGGCAGGTGCACGATGGCGTGCCGATCGGTGCGGTACTCGACCTTGCCTGCCTTCGATTCGGCAACGGCCTTGGCCACGTCGGCGGTGACGGTGCCGACCTTGGGGTTGGGCATCTTGCCCTGCGGCCCGAGCACCCGGCCGAGGCGGCCGACCACCGGCATCATGTCCGGGGTGGCGATGGCCACGTCGAAGTCGGTGAAGCCCTCCTCGACCTTCTTGGCCAGGTCGTCGTCGCCGACGTGGTCGGCGCCGGCCTCGGTGGCCTCGCGGGCCTTGTCGCCCTTGGCGAACACGGCAACGGTCATCTCCTTGCCCAGGCCGTGGGGCATCGAGATGGTGCCGCGCAGCTGCTCCTCGGCGTGGCGCACGTTCAGCCCGGTGCGGATGTGCACCTCGACCGTCTCGGCGAACTTGGCCGTCTCGAAGCTCTTGAGGATGCTGAACGCCTCGGTCGGGCGTGTACTGCTTCTCGCGATCGACCTTGGCCAGGTTGGCCAGGTAGCGCTTGCCTCGCTTGGCCGCCATCAGCCCTGGACCTCGACACCCATCGACCGCGCGGTGCCCTCGATGATCTTCGAGGCCGCGTCCAGGTCGTTGGCGTTCAGGTCGGGCATCTTCTTCTCGGCGATGTCGCGGATCTGGGCCGAGCTGATCTTGCCCACCTTGTTGCGGTTGGGCTCGCCCGAGCCCTTGTCCAGGTTGATGGCCTGCTTGATCAGGACGGCGGCCGGCGGCGTCTTGGTGATGAAGGTGAACGAGCGGTCCTCGTAGACCGTGATCTCGACCGGGATGATCGTGCCCTGGTCGTTCTGCGTCTGCGCGTTGAACGCCTTGCAGAACTCCATGATGTTCACGCCGTGCTGGCCCAGCGCGGGACCCACCGGCGGAGCCGGGTTGGCTGCGCCACCGGGCACCTGCAGCTTGATGAGTGTCAGGACTTTCTTGGCCATGAGCGGTCGTCGATCGTAGCGCCGAGCGCCGTCTAGATCTTCTTGACCTGGTCGAAGCCCACCTCGACCGGTGTCTCGCGGCCGAAGATCGACACCAGCACCTTGAGCTTGGCGGCGTCCTCGTTGATCTCGGAGATCTCGCCCGAGAAGTCCGACAGCGGGCCGGAGACGACCTTGACCGACTCGCCGATCGAGAACTGTGCGCGGGTGCGCGGGCGCTCCGCGGTCTCGCGGTTGAGCAGCGGTCGACCTCGGTCTGGCTGAGCGGCACGGGCTTCTGCGAGGCGCCGACGAAGCCGGTCACGCCGGGTGTGTTCTTGACCAGGCCCCACGAGTCATCGGACAGGTTCATGTTCACCAGCAGGTAGCCGGGCATGGTCCGCTGCTCCTTCTGGATCTTCTGCCCGTCCTTCATCTCCTGCACCTGCTCGGTGGGGATGACCACCTGGCGCACGGCCGGGCCCTGGCCCAGGGACTGGACCCGGTGCTCGAGGTTCTGCTTGACCTTCTTCTCGTGCCCTGAGTAGGTGTTTACGGCGTACCAGCGGAACATTGTCGTGACTCTCTGTGGATTGGTGGGTGCAACTAGATGATCAGGTCGACCACGCGGGAGAAGATCGCGTCCAGCAGCCCGAGGTAGCCTCCGGCGATCAGGACGAAGCCGAGGACGACCCCCGTGAGCGTGGTCAGGGCCTGGCGGTCAGGCCACTGTACGCGGCGCAGCTCGGCCACCACGGACTTGAGGAACTGTACGAGACGCGAGCCGCCCCCGCTGTCCGCCTCCTGCTCCTGGCCGCGGCGACCATGCGGGGCGGGGGCCAGATCCTCCACGTCCTCGGGCTGGTCCTCGGCCGGATCGAAGTGCGCGGGGTCGTTCTCGATGTCCGGGAAGCCCGGCTCGGGCTCGATCTCGGCGGCGGCAGATCCGTCACCGGTGCGCAACCGCTCGGAGCCGCTCAGCGGCGGCGTCAGCGGCGGATCGGCGCCCGCGTTGGTCGTGACCTCGCGCTCGAGCTCGTCGACCACGTCGTCGGCGATCGGGTCACCGCCGCGGCGGCGCTCGGCGCGCGTCTGCGCCCGGCGCGCCGTTGCCCTTCTGCTGGGCCTTACGGCGAGCCTGGCGCTCCTTGGCCTTCTGACGATTCCGGGCCACGCAGCGACGAACCCGTCAGCGGGTTTCCTTGTGGGGGGTGTGCTTGCTGCACCAGCGGCAGTATTTGCGCAGCTCGATCCGGTCCGGATTGTTGCGCTTGGACTTCTGCGTCTGATAGTTGCGCCGCTTGCACTCCTGGCACTCCAGGGTGGCGGCGATTCGTACGTCTCCGCGAGCCATGGCTCCTCGACTCCTCGGTGGTAAACGGCCGGGGGCAAAGGAAAACCCCGCCGGCCGCAGGGCAAAGCGAGAGGATAGCGAGGTCAGCGCCGCCTCCGCCTTGCGCGCTTGAGCTCGCGGCCGAGCGCTTCCTCGACCTCTTCGTCCATGGCCATCAGGAAGACGGCCATCAGCGAGTCCGAGGCCATCGGGCGCAGCCGCTCCAGCGCGTCCAGCACCTCGGGCCAGCGCTCCTCGGGGCTGCCGTCACGCTGGAACGGCTTCCAGACCTCCTCGACGAACAGGTGGACGAAGGTGCGCGCCGCGCTCTCGGCGTTGCGGCGCACCCGCGCCACCACCCGCAGCGCCTCCTTGGCCGGGATGCCCAGGTCGATCAGCTCGGCGCCGGCCCGCCCGAGCCGCGGGCTCATCTCCTCCCAGCGCCCGTTGCCGAGCGCACGCACCAGCCCCAGGGCCTCCGCCTTCCCAAGCAGCTCCGGGTCATCGCTGCCGTAGCGGGCGGCCAGCTCCGTGGCGTCAACTACGCGCGGCTGCTCGTCGGCCCACGGCTGGCGCAGTGCCTCGGTGAAGCGCAGGGCTTCGGGGCTTTGGTCGCCCGCGGTGATGATCATGCGACCGATCAGATCGAGGCTGTAGCCGTCGGCCTGCAGGCGCCGGATCAACTCGAGGCGCTCCACGTGCGCGCGCCCGTAGAATCCGGTGCGCCCGCGGACCTCGGGTGGCTCGAGCAGCCCGCGCGACTGATGCGCGCGGATGTTGCGCAC
Source organism: uncultured Solirubrobacterales bacterium (assembly GCA_963750365.1). GTDB lineage: Bacteria > Actinomycetota > Thermoleophilia > Solirubrobacterales > Thermoleophilaceae > JAAYBF01. The sequence continues at coordinate 1,290,691 of CAVVQE010000001.1, read as the reverse complement.
GGTCATGCCGGTCCGCTGGGCCAGCTGGTCGATGGTCAGGGTCGGCCCCGCGCTGTTGGCCACAACGACGATTCTAGGTTGAAGTGAACCATGTGCTCGTGTTACATGAAGCCATGCAATCTTCGCGGTCGCAGGAACTGCGGGCAGCGGGCACCGTGGCCGCCACCGGCTTCGGCCAGGCGGCCAGCCGGATCGCGGAGATCCACCAGGCCGTAGCCGACCGCTCGTTCGGCGCGTCGGGCCCGGGTGGGACGCCGGCACGGGTGGCGCACGACGCCATCAGCGCGGGCGTATACGCGGCCGTGCGCGGTGTTGGCGGAGCGCTGATCCGAGCGGCGGGCAGCGCGGCGTCGCTGGCCCAGGCGGCCGACGCTCCGCCGCTGTCCGAGACCCCGGCCGGCACCCATGTGCTGGCCGCCCTTAGCGGCGCCTTCGGCGACGCGCTCGAGCGCGAGGCAAGCCCGCTCGCGGTGCGCATGGGCGTCCGCGACGGAGGGCGCGAGGTGCCGATGGACAGCGAGGCGATGGCACGGGCGTTTCCCGACGCCACGCCACGCGTTGCGCTGTTCACGCACGGCCTGTGCGAGTCCGAGGCCGGCTGGCGCCTGGCGGCCGAGCGCCACTACGGCGATCCCCACAGTGGCACGGCTCACGGCTGCGCGACGACCTTGGCTTCACCCCCGTGACGATGCGCTTGAACAGCGGCCTGCACGTGTCCGACAACGGCCGCCAGCTGGCCACACTGCTGGCCCGGCTCGAGGACTGCTGGCCGGTGCCGGTCCAGGAGCTGCTGCTGGTCGGGCACTCGATGGGCGGGCTGATCAACCGCAGCGCCTGCCACTACGGGATGCAGGACTCGCTGCCGTGGGTGGAGCGCGTGCGCAACGTGGTCATGCTCGGCGCTCCGCACCTGGGCGCCCCGCTGGAGCAAGCGGCGGCGCGGGCGGGCGTGGCGCTGAACTGGATGCCCGAGTCACGGCCGCTGGCCCGGGCGCTCGCCCAGCGCAGCGCCGGGATCAAGGACATGCGCTACGGCGCGCTGGTGGACGAGGACTGGCAGCAGCGTGACCCCGACGCCTGGGGCCCGGACCCCTGCGGCGACATACCGCTGCTCGATGGCGCGGCGCACTACGTCATAGGGGCCACCGTCACGCGGGACTCGCGCCACCCCCTGGGACGCGTGATCGGTGACCTGCTGGTGTTGTACCCGAGCTCGGCCGGCCAAAGCAGAAGCGGGCGCCGGATCGCCTTCGAGCTGGACAACACGCGCCACCTGGGCGGCCTGACCCACTTCCATCTGCTCAATCACCCGCGCGTGTACGAGGTGATGCTCGAGTGGCTGCGCAAGGCCCCCGAGCCGGTGTCGCAGCCGACGTTACCCGCATAGAAGTTTCTACCTGTATAAACTACGCCGGGATGGCCGCCGCCGCCGCTCCCTCCCCGCGCCGCCTGCCCCGGGCCGAGCGCGAACGCCAGATCCTGGACGTGGCCCATGCGCGCTTCGCGCGCGACGGCTACGCCAACGTGACGATGGACGGCGTCGCGGGCGAGGTGGGCGTGACCAAGCCGCTGCTGTACGCGTACTGGGGCAACAAGGAGCGCATCTACCTGGCCTGCCTGGAGCGCGACGCCGAGCGCCTGCTGCAGACGGTCGGGGACGCCGTGGGCTCGGCCCCGAACCCCGCCGACGCCACCGAGGCCGGCCTGCGCGCATTCTTCGACTTCGTGTCCTCGGAGAGCGGCGCCTTCCGCGTGCTGTTCGACGAGACGCTGCCATCCGGCGGCCAGATCGCCAAGCGCGTGCACGAGCACCGCGAGCGGATCGTGGCGCTGGTGGCCACCACGCTGCTGGCCGAACTTCCGGCGCGCGCACGCGAGAAGGCGCGCGTGGAGGTCGAGGCGCTGTCGACCGCCGTGCTGGGCGCCGCCGAGGCGCTGGCCCGCTGGTGGCTGCGCACCGGTGAGCAGATTCCCGCGGCGGACGCCGCCGAGCTCTTGATCGCGACGGTGGTCCCCGGCCTCCGCGCGCGCACCGCTTCCCTCGAACCAGGAGAGACCAGATGAACGCCGGCCGCAAAGTCGCCGTCCTCGGCGGCAACCGCATCCCGTTCGCGCGATCGAACAGCGTGTACGCCAACGCCTCCAACCAGGACATGCTCAGCGCCGCGCTGGAGGGGCTGATCGAGCGCTACTCGCTGGCTGGCGAGCGCATGGGCGAGGTGGTGGCCGGCGCCGTGCTCAAGCACAGCCGCGACTTCAACCTCACGCGTGAGACCGTGCTGGGCAGCCGCCTGGCTCCCGAGACGCCCGCCTACGACATCGGCCAGGCCTGCGGCACCGGGCTGCAAGCCGCCATCGCGGTGGCCAACAAGATCGCCCTCGGCCAGGTGGACTCCGGCGTGGCCGGCGGCGCGGACACCACCTCCGACGCGCCGATCGCCGTGAACGACGAGCTGCGCGAGGTGCTGCTGGAGCTCAACCGGACCAAGTCCAACGTGGACCGGCTGAAGCTGGTGGCCAAGCTCCGCCCCGGGCAGATCGTGCCCGAGATCCCGCGCAACGAGGAGCCGCGCACCGGCAAGTCGATGGGCGGCCACACCGCCATCACGGCGAAGGAGTGGGGCATCGCGCGCGAGGACCAGGACGAGCTGGCCGCGGCGTCGCACCGCAACCTGGCCGCCGCATACGACCGCGGCTTCTACGACGACCTGATGACCCCGTACCTGGGCCTGGAGCGCGACCAGAACCTGCGCGCCGACTCGACCGTCGAGAAGCTGGCCAAGCTGCGCCCGGTGTTCGGCGGCGAGGGCGGCACGATGACCGCCGGCAACTCGACGCCGCTGTCCGACGGCGCTTCTGACGGTGCTGCTGGGCAGCGACGAGTGGGCGGCCGCGCACGGCCATGACGTGCTGGCCCACTTCGTGGACGCCGAGACTGCCGCGGTGGACTACGTACACGGCGGCGAGGGGCTGCTGCTGGCGCCCGCCTACGCGGTGCCGCGGATGCTGGCCCGCCAGGGGCTCACGCTGCAGGACTTCGACCTGTACGAGATCCACGAGGCCTTCGCCGCCCAGGTGCTGGCGACCCTGAAGGCCTGGGAGGACCCGGTCTTCTGCAAGGAGCGCCTGGGCCTCGATCAGCCGCTGGGCTCGATCGACCGGTCGAAGCTGAACGTGAACGGCGGCTCGCTGGCCGCCGCCCACCCGTTCGCCGCCACCGGCGGCCGGATCCTGGCCTCGCTGGCCAAGGCACTGCACGAGCGCGGCGGCGGCCGGGGGCTGATCTCGATCTGCGCCGCGGGCGGTCAGGGCGTGGTGGCCATTCTCGAGAAGGAAGGCAAGCTGATGGCAGACCTGTACACGCAGATCGTGAACGCCCCGGTCGGGAACTTCCTGGCCAAGCAACGTGGGGCTGCCGGTGCCCACGCCGCTGGAGCGGTGGGCGCCCGGTTCGCCGGTGCTGGACGGGCGCGCCCTCGTGGGAGCGGCGCCGGGCGGCCGGCTCGGTGCTCCCGTCGTGGCCGTGCTGGGCGCGGCCGGCATCGCCACCTCGACCGAGATGGCGCCGGAGCTGCGCGAGGCCGCGGCCGACGCCGACCTGGACGCCGCCGTCTGGAACGCGGACGCGCCCTCGGACGCTCGCTTCAAGGCGCTGGTGTTCGACGCCTCCGGGATCGCGGCGAGCGGGCAGCTGGCGGAGCTGCACCGCTTCTTTCACTCCGCGATCCGGACGGTGGGTCGCAACGGGCGTGTGATCGTGCTGGGCACCGTGCCGGCCGACACCTCCACGCCGGCCGAGCACACCGCCCAGCGAGCGCTGGAGGGCTTCACCCGTTCGCTTGGCAAGGAGATGCGCGGCGGCGGCACGGTGCAGCTGGTCTACGTGGCGCCCGGAGCCGAGCACCAGCTGGAGGGCACGCTGCGCTTCCTGCTGTCGCCCAAGTCGGCCTACGTCTCGGGCCAGGTGGTTCGCATCGGGCAGGCGGACGAACCGCCGGTTGTGGACTGGGACGTGCCGCTGGACGGCAAGGTGGCGCTGGTCACCGGTGCGTCGCGCGGCATCGGCGCGGCCATCGCCGACGTGCTGGCGCGCGACGGCGCCCACGTGGTCGGACTGGACATCCCGGCGCTGGGGGACGACCTGCGCACGGTGACGTCGGAGCTGGGCGGATCGGCGCTGGAGGTCGACGTGACCGACGACGACGCGCCCAAGGTCATCGCCGACCACCTGCGAGGCCGAGCATGGCGGCGTGGACGTGGTCGTGCACAACGCCGGCGTGACGCGCGACAAGACGATCGCGGGCATGGACGAGGGTCGCTGGCGCCAGGTCATCGACATCAACCTCTCGAGCCAGGAGCGGATCGACAACGTGCTGCTGGCCGACGGCGTGCTCAACGCGGGCGCCCGGATCGTGACCGTGTCGTCGATGAGCGGCATCGCCGGCAACAACGGCCAGACCAACTACGCCGACGTCGAAGGCGGGTGTGATCGGCATGGTCGACTCGATGGCGCCGGTGTTCGCCCAGGCGCGGCGCCACCATCAACGCGGTCGCGCCCGGGTTCATCGAGACGCAGATGACCCAGGCCATGCCCGTGCCGGTCCGCGAAGCCGGTCGGCGGATGTCGTCGCTCTCGCAGGGAGGGCTGCCGGTGGACGTGGCCGAGACCATCGCCTGGTTTGCCTCCCCGGCCTCCGGCGCCCTGAACGGCAACACGGTCCGCGTGTGCGGCCAGAACCTGCTGGGAGCCTGAGCATGGCCACCACCAAGCAGCTGAGCTCACCACCCGGGTCGCTGGGCCTGTACGCCCGCGCGGCCATCCCGCTCGTGCCCGGCGCGTCCAAGCTGCCGTTCGTCGGCGGCGGCGGCGGCCAGGTGCCCGACACCGAGCTGCGCCTGAGCGATGTCGAGGTCGACGCCGAGTCGCTGGCCAGATACGCGCGCGTGTGCGGGTTTCGCCTGGCCGAGACGCTGCCCGCCACCTACCCGCACATCCTGGCCTTCCCGCTGCACATGGCGCTGATGACCGACTCGTCGTTTCCGTTCCCGGCCGTCGGGCTGGTGCACATCCAGAACCGGATCGTCCAGCACCGTCCGATCCGCGTCAGCGAGCGGCTGGATCTGAGCGTGCGCGCGACGCCGCTGGAGGACCATCCGAAGGGGCGCCAGTTCACGCTGGTGACCCAGGCCCACGCAGGCGGCGAGCTGGTGTGGGAGGACTTCTCCACCAACCTGCGGCGCGGCAAGAGCGCGGGCCAGGAGGCTGCGAAGGGCTCGCGCAGGCAGCCCCCGCCGCCCTCGGCGGACTGGAAACTGGACGGCGGCCTGGGCCGGCGCTACGCGGCGGCTTCGGGCGACCGCAACCCGATCCACATGCACGACCTCTCGGCCAAGCTGTTCGGCTTCCCGCGCGCGATCGCGCACGGAATGTGGACCAAGGCCCGCGCGCTGGCCGCGCTGGAGGGCCGCCTGCCCGCCGCCTACGAGGTCGACGTGGCGTTCAAGAAGCCGATCCTGTTGCCCGCGGCGGTCACCTTCGGGTCCGCCGAGAAGAGCGGGCGCGTCATCGAGTTCTCGGTGCGTGACCGCAAGGGCGCACCCCACCTGGACGGCTCCGTCCGTCCGGCGAAGAAGTCCAACGGAAGGAAGACATCGTGAGCGTCGCCGACCGCAGCATGGGGCTCGGCCTCCGGGGCCTGAGGGCCCTGGCCGGCCTGGAGATGATCGACCGCGCGGGGCTGCGCAAGCCCGTCGAGCGCCTGATCTACGAGGGCTCGAAGAACGGCTTTCGCACGGCCACGACTGCCGGACGCACCTTCAGCGCCGTGACCAAGCTGGGCAAGCCCGCGCGGCAGGCCACGCCGTCGGGGGGCAAGCTCTTCGACCTCGAGCCCGACGACGAGCAGAAGATGCTCCAGGAGGCCTTTGGCGACTTCGGCGCCGAGAAGCTGCGGCCGATCGCCCAGGACGCCGACGGCGCCTGCCAGGCGCCGGACGAGCTGCTGGCCCAGGCCAACGAGCTGGGCGCCTGCATGCTGGGCGTGCCCGAGGAGCTCGGCGGCGTGATGGCCGAGCGCTCGGCCGTGACGTCGGTGCTGGTGGCCGAGAAGCTCGGCCATGCCGACATGGGCCTGGCGGCGGCGATCCTGGCGCCAGGGGCCGTGGCCACCGCGATCTCCCTGTGGGGCGACGCCGACCAGCAGGCCAAGTACCTGCCGCCCTTCACCGAGGACGACGCTCCCGCTGCCGCGCTGGCCATCCAGGAGCCCAAGGTCCTGTTCGACCCGCTGGAGCTGGACACCGTCGCCGAGCGCAGCCCGGAGGGCTTCAGGCTGTCTGGCACCAAGTCGCTGGTGCTGCGCGCTGCCGACGCCGAGTTGTTCGTGGTGGCCGCGCTGATCGCAGGCGAGGGCCCCGCCCTGTTCATAGTCGAGGCGGGCGCCGAGGGGCTCTCGGTCCAGGCCGAGCCCGCCATGGGCGTGCGTGCCGCGGCCACCGGCACGCTCGTGCTGGACGGAGTGACCCTGGGGCCCGACGCGCTGCTGGGCGGCGCCGACCGCGCCGTGTACTCCGAGTGCGTGCAACGCTCGCGGATCGCATGGTCGGCGCTGGCCATCGGCACCGGCCGCGCCGTGCTGGACTACGTGATCCCGTACGTGAACGACCGCCAGGCGTTCGGCGAGCCGATCTCCAACCGCCAGGCGGTGGCGTTCACCGTGGCCGACATCGCCATCGAGCTGGAGGGGCTGAAGCTGGCCACCTACCGCGCCGCCTCGCGAGCCGACATGGGCAAGACGTTCGCCAAGGAGGCCACGATCGCGCGCCAGCTGGTCAGCGAGCGCGGGATGCAGATCGGCTCCAGCGGCATCCAGCTGCTGGGCGGCCACGGCTACATCAAGGAGTACCCGGTCGAGCGCTGGTACCGCGACCTGCGCAGTGCCGGTATCTACGAGGGGGGACTCCTTGTCTGATGCCATCGGAGGGCTCGCGCCCCCCGCACCCACCGTCGCCCCCCGGCCGGCCGGCGCCCGCTCGGCCGCCCACGTTCAGCGGCCCACCCTCGGCTGCATCCACCCCGGAGGAGTTGCCTGATGATCAACCTCGAGATCCCGACCAAGTTCAAGCCGCTTGTGGGCCAGGCCCACCAGGTGGCCACCGAGATGTTCCGGCCGATTTCGCGCAAGTACGACCTGGCCGAGCACGAGTACCCCAAGGAGCTGGACGCGCTGGCCGCGCTGCTGGACGGCATGGACGAGAGCGGCGGCTCGTCGGGCGCGGGAGCCAGCGGCGCCAGCCGCAGCGCCAACGGCGACGGCGGCAACCGCAACGGCTCCAACATGTCCACGGTGCTGGGGATCATGGAGCTGTGCTGGGGCGACGTCGGCCTGTTGCTGTCGATGCCGCGCCAGGGCCTGGGTAACTCGGCGATCGCCGCGGTGGCGGACGCCGAGCAGGCCGCCCGCTACGCCGGCAAGTGGGCCGCGATGGCCATCACCGAGCCCGCGGCCGGCTCGGACTCCGCCGCCATCCGCACCACCGCGGAGCTGGACGGCGACGACTACGTGCTCAACGGCGAGAAGATCTACGTGACCTCCGGCGAGCGGGCCGACCTGCTGGTGGTCTGGGCCACGCTGGACCGCGACCAGGGCCGCGCGGCCATCAAGTCGTTCGTGGTCTACCGCGACAACCCCGGCCTGAAGCTGGATCGCCTGGAGCACAAGCTGGGCATCCGCGCCTCGGACACGGCGGCGTTCATCCTCGACGACTGCCGCGTGCCCAAGGAGGACCTGCTGGGCTCACCGGAGATCGACACCAAGAAGTCGTTCGCGGGCGCCATGAAGACGTTCGACAACACGCGACCGCTGGTCGCGGGCATGGCGGTCGGCGTGGCGCGCGCGTGCATCGAGGAGACCGAGAAGCACCTGGCGGCGGCGGGCGTGAGCGTGGACTACGACCGCCCGGCGGCCAGCCAGTCTGCGGCCGCCGCGGAGCTGGTGGCGCTCCAGGCCGACTTCGAGTCGGCTCGCCTGCTGACGATGCAGGCGGCCTGGATGGCCGACAACTCGAAGCCCAACTCGGTCGAGGCGTCGCTGTCCAAGGCCAAGGCCGGCCGCGCGGCCACGGACATCGCGCTGCGCTGTGTGCGGCTGTGCGGCACGCTCGGGCTGACCGAGAGCGAATTGCTGGAGAAGTGGGCCCGCGACGTGAAGATCCTGGACCTGTTCGAGGGCACCCAGCAGATCCAGCAGCTGATCATCGCGCGGGCGCTGCTGGACAAGAGCTCCAGCGAGCTGAAGTAGCGCGCCGCTCAAGGGAGGTCGGAATCGATCGACGCGTTTGGTGCGCTCTGGCGCCCCAAAGGCATCGATCAAGGACAAGGTCGTCTGCGGCTCCGGCGACGACACTGCGAAGCTGGATGCCACCGACGTGATCGCCGACGCCACCGCGGACGACCCGAACGGGTCGTGCGAGGACGTTCAGCGCACCGGCGCCCAGTCGGAGTCCGACGGCGACTCGAACTCACGGTCCGAGTCGACCGACGGACGCAACTGCCGCGGCAAGGACGAGCAGTCCGGCAGCGGCAACTCGCAGGACGACCAGGCCGACAGCCAGGCCTAGGAGCCTCAGCCGACAGGGACCGGCCAGACCGAGTTCGAAGGTCTGGCCGGTCATGTCGTGCGAGGAGCTGTGGGTCGGCTAACCAGCGGACGGCGCGGGCTCCCGCATGCGCAGCCGCCCGTGCAGCCACCGCAGCGGTCGCGGCGACCACCAGTTCCACGGTCCCAGGAGCGCCATCAGCGACGGCACCAGCAGGGCGCGGACCACGAAGGCGTCGATGAGCACGCCAACCGCTGTGCCGAGGCCGATCTGCTTGATGAACAGCACATCGGAGGTCACGAACGCGCCGATGGCCACGGCCAGCAGGATGGCGGCCGCCGTGACCACGCTTCCGGTGACCGACAGGCCGGCGGCCACGGCCTCGCGGTCGGAGAGCCCGCGATCGCGCGCCTCCTTGATCCGCCCCAGCAGGAACACGCCGTAGTCGGTGGACAGCGCGAACACCAGCGTCGCGGTGACCAGGAAGTCCGTCGGTTCGATGCCGCCGTTGGCCTGGTAGCCGAGCAACCCCTCGAGCCGGCCGTCCTGGAAGATCAGCGTGAGCGCACCGAGCGTCGCGCCGACCGTGAGCACGTTCATCAGCAGGGCCTTGGCCGGCAGGACGACCGAGCCCGTCATGGCCCACAGGACCGAGAACGTGAGCGCGGCCAGCAACAGCATCGCCGGAACCAGGCGCGATCCGATCGCGCTCTGCTGATCGATGAACTCGGCGGCCTCGCCGCCGACCAGCACCGGCAGCTCGGTGCGATACGAGCGGATCGACTCGACCGCCGAGCGCACCGGTTCGCCCGCCGCATCACCGCGCGCCACGGCCTCGATCTGCCAGGTCGAGCCGTCGAGCCGGCGGGGCGTGCCGACGGCCGCGATGGCCGGCTCGCGGGCCACCCGCCCGGCAAGGGCGCGCACCTTGGCGCCGTCGCCCGGCCCGGCCTGCACGGCCAGCTGCACCGGGCTGCTGTCCTGGCCTGGGAAATCACGCGCCAGCTGGTCGCCGACCGTGCGGGCGCTCAGCCCCTGCGGCACGGTCTTGATGTCGACCGGGGTCCACTCGGCACGAAGCGCGGGCAGCGCCAGCACGACCATGACCAGCGCGGTGACGGCGGTCACGGCGCCGGGGCGGCGCATGACCGCCTGCGCCACGCCGTACCAGCGCGCGTCCGCGCGCTCGGCGCGATCGCGGGCCTTGAGCTTGACGTTCCAGAGCGCGAAGAACGCCGGCGCGATCACGCACGCCGCGGCAGCGGCGACGAGGGCCACGCCGGCGCCGCCGATGGCCATCGACTGCAGGAAGTTCAGCGGGAAGAGCAGCAGGGTGGCCAGGGCGATGGCCACGGTGGCCGCGCTGAAGACCACGGTGCGCCCGGCGCTGGCCATCGTGTCGCGCACCGCCTTGGCGCCGGGGCCGCTGCGCTCCAGCTCCTCGCGGTAACGGTGCAGCAGGAACAGCGTGTAGTCGATGGCCAGCCCGAGCCCCAGGCCGATGACCAGGTTCAGGCAGAAGATCGACAGGTCCTTGAACTCGTCGACCACCCGCAGCATCAGGAACGTGGACAGGACCGTCGTCGCTCCGACCACCAGCGGCAGGACCGCCGCGCGAGCCCCGCGGAAGAAGAAGAGCGAGAGCAGGATCAACAGCGGGAACGCCAGCAGCTCGGCGTGACCGAGGTCCTCGGAGATCTTGGTGCCCAGCTGCTCGTTGGCGAACAGCGCGCCGCCGATGGTCACCCCCTCGCGGTCGCCGAAGCGGCGCTCGAGTGCTGACCGGGCGGCGTCCTCGTCGGCCCCGGCCGCCAGCGACACGGCGATGTAGGCCGCGCGCCCGTCGCGGGAGACGAAGCGGGGATCGCCGCTGGTTGCCGGTGAGGAGACAGACGCAACCCCGGGGCTGGCGTCCGCCTGGCGTGTGAGCAGGCGCACCTGGGCCCGTGCGGTCCCGGCGCCGACCTGGCCGCCCGGGCGCACAAGCAGTACCGCGCTGTTGTCGGACCGCTGCCCGGTGGCGGCGTCCAGGCGCTTGACCGCCTGCGCGGAGTCGGACGACTCATCGGTGAAGCCGCCGCCGGCATCGAGCAGACCGAACACGGGCCCGCCGGCCACGGCCGCGAGGACGGTGAACAGCGCCGCGGCCAGTAGGACGCGCCGGGGACGGGCGAAGATGCGGTCAGAAAGTGCGGAGAGCATTTGGGTCTACCTCGGTCCGGTGACTTGACGGACGTAAAGTTACAGCTGTACATGTACATCTGTCAAGTAGCCGTGTAGATTCGTGTCCATGTCTACGCAGACAGCCTCCGGACGGACGCCCCGCGGCCAGGGCGAGCTGCTGGGCGAGCGCCTCGTGGACGCCGCCGTGGCCATGGTCGACGAGGGCATCGAGCCCGCCCAGCTGTCGATCCGGTCGGTCACCAAGCGCGCGGGCGTGTCGCCCACCGCGTTCTACCTGCACTTCGAGAGCCTGGACGCGTTGCTGCGGGCCATGATCGCCCGCTGCTTCACACAGTTCAGGGACGCGGTGCGCCAGGGCGCCGCCCAGGGCTCGGACCCGGCGGGGCGGCTGAACCGGGCGGGCCTGGCATACACCGCCTTCGCGCGGCGGTGGCCCGCTCGCTACGCGCTGAACTTCGTGTTCGTGAAGCCGGCCGAGGGTGACGCGCCGGAAAAGCCCAGCGCGGCCGACGACTCGTTCAACGACCTGGTGGCGCTGGTCCTGGATTACCTCGGCGAAGAGGATCCGCGTAGGAACGACGTCGATCTGCTGGCCCGCGGCATCTGGTCGGGGCTGCACGGCTACGTGAGCCTGAGCCACGCCCGGACCGGCATGGGCTGGCCCAGCGAGCAGGAGTTCGTCGAGCGCCTCTCGCGCGCGTGGCTGGGTGAGCCGCGCGCGCCGGCCGCGCAATAGGCTGCCGCGCATGGGTGGGATGGACGGCAGCGCCAGCGCGGAGATCAACGCCCCGCTGGCAGAGGTCTGGGCGGTGGTCGAGGACGTGGCCACGGCGCCGCAGTGGCAGGGCGGCATGGACTCGATGGACGTGCGCGAGCGCGACACCCAGGGTCGCGCCGAGCTGTGCGAGACCGCCACCGACGTGGGTCCGCGAACGGTTCGCAGCACCGTGCGCTTCGAGTACGAGCCCGAGCGGCGGCTGACCTGGACACAGGTCAAGGGCGACCTCAAGCACGTGGTCGGCTCGTGGGAGCTCGAGGATCTGGGCGACGGGCGCACGCGGGCCACCTACTCGCTGCGCGGCGACCCGGGCCGGATCCTGGGCATGCTGGCCCGCGGCCCGGTGGCCGACAAGGTCCGGGCGGTGATCATCGAGCGCCGCCCCGGCGAGCTGAAACGCCGCGTCGAAGGCTGACGGACGGCGTGGGAGAGCCCGGCCACTCAGACGCGCTCGACCTGGACGAGATCGATGTGCTGGAGCCGAGGCTGTTCGCCGCCGGGCCTCCGCACGAGCTGTTCGAGCGCATGCGACGCGACGCGCCCGTGCGCTGGAACAAGACAAGCGACGGCGGCGGCTTCTGGTCGGTCACGCGCGGCGAGCACATCGCCGCGGTGAGCCGCGACAACGCCACCTTCTCCTCCTACGAGAAGGGCATCTTCGTGAACCCCGACCAGGTGGTTCCGCTGGACCTGGCGCGCAACCTGCTGCTGTACATGGACCCGCCGCCGCACACGAAGTACCGCAAGGTCATGCAGACGGCGTTCGTCCCGAACACGGTGAACGCCATGGAGGACCAGATCCGGGCGCGTGTGATCCGCGTGATCGACCGGATCGCGGAAGCCGGCAAGGCCGACTTCGTGGCCGATGTGGCGGTGCCGGTCCCGCTGGGGGTGCTGGTGGAGATGATGGGCCTGCCGGAGGAGGACATCGACCGGCTGCTGGACTGGACGCATCGCATCGAGCGGGCACAACTCGACGACGAGGGGGGCACCGCGCTGCCGGTGTTCACCGAGATGGGCGCCTACCTGCAGGAGCAGATCGCGGCCCAGCGGGAGAACGGTGGTGAGAGCCTGGTCATGCGGCTCGGGCAGGGACGCGTGGACGACCGCCCGCTGGACGAGAGTGAGATCCTGGTGTTCTTCGCGCTGCTGGTCTTCGCGGGCAACGACACCACCCGCAACACCGCGTCCTCAGGCCTGCTGGCGCTGCTTGGCCACCGCGACCAGTGGGAGCTTCTCTGCCGCGAGCCCGGGCGCATTCCCGCCGCGGTCGAGGAGATCCTGCGCTGGACCTCGGTGGTCAACTACTTCTGCCGCACGGCCACCGCGGACACCGAGCTGGGCGGCCAGCGGATCGCCGCCGGCGACCGGGTGATGCTGTGGTACGCCTCGGCCTCACGCGACCGGGACGCCGTGGCCCACCCCGGCCGCTTCGACGTCACCCGCGAGCGCGTGGAACACAGCGCCTTCGGCGGGGGTGGGCGCCACTTCTGCCTGGGTGCCGGCCTGGCCCGGCTGGAGCTGCGGATCCTGTTCGAGGAGCTGACCCGCAGGCTGCCCTCGCTGGAGCTGGCCGGCCAGCCCGAGCGGCTGTCGTCGGCCTGGGCCAACTCGCTGACCGCGCTTCCCGTGCGTTTCGAGCCGAGGCAATAGGTTCTGAGCTGACAGAGCCGCAACCGAGCGAGGGAGAAGCGATGGCCATCGAGGGATCCGCGAGCATCGAGATCGACGCGCCGATCGAGGAGGTGTTCGAGGTGGCTGCCGACGTGGAGCAGTCACCGCGCTGGCAGCCCGAGATCAAGAAGGCCGAGGTCATCGAGCGCGACGCCGACGGTCGCCAGGTGCTGGTGCATACCGAGACCGACGCCAAGGTGCGCACGCTGGGCGCCGACCTGCGCTTCTCCTACGACGAGCCGACCGGCATGACCTGGCACCAGGAGGACGGCGACCTGAAGTCCGTGGACGGGTCGTGGTCGCTCGAGGACCTGGGCGACGGGCGCACGCGCGCCACCTACGCGATGACCGTCGACCTGGGCCGGATGCTGGGCGCCGTGATCCGCGGCCCGCTGGTGGACGTGATGCGCAAGCAGCTGGTCGAATCGATGCCCGAGAAGCTCAAGAACGACGTCGAGGGCGGCTGAGCTTCAGGCTCAGCGTGCGCCCGCTGCCCGCGGAAGTGGCGCCGTTGCCGGCGAAGCGCTGGGCGACCTTGAGCCGGTCGCGGCTGCGCAGGCGAGCCGGCGCGCGCAGGCTGACCACCTGGCGAAAGCGGCAGGTGCGGCCAACGCGGACGGTCCGCCGGACCGTCTTCATGCCGCGCAGGCGGTAGCTCAGGGCCAGCTTGCCCGAGCACCCGCGTCCGCGAAAGCGGCCGCTGACCGTGACCTTGTGCGTCGTGCGCCTGACCCGGCGGACGCTGGCCCGCGAGCTCAAGAACGAGGAGCGAAAGCGCAGCGCCAGCGTGGCCACTTGCGCGACCGGCGCGGGCAGCGGCGCAGCCACCGCGGGCGCGGGCTCCGGCAGGCCCCAGCTGTCGACGGCCTGGCGCACAGCCCACCACGCCGCCTTGCGCCTGAAGGCGGACGCGTCGGTCCCGCCCAGGATGCCCTCTGCCGCGTACTGGCCGTCGCCGCCGTCGCGCAGCGTCACGAACACCTGGTCGGCGCCCGCCTTGGCCAGCGCCGGCAGCGACTGCGCCAGGTATGCGGCCTGCGCCGGCTCGCCGCCGCGGTAGGCCGGGTCGAACTGGTAGCCGCTGTCGGCCGAGTAGCCGTGCTCGGTGATCCACATGGGCACGTTGCGGCCCCAGCCGCGCAGGAAGGCCTGCCGCTCACCCATGGCCTCGACCATCCGCCACGTGTAGCTGCGCATGTGCATCGAGGCCACGTCGAACTTGTCGGCCGCGTCGGCGCCGGGCGTGCGGAACACCCGCTCCAGCCAGTCGCTGCCCTGGGTGTCGAAGCGCATGGTGGGGCCCAGTACAACCGTCGCGGCTGGCGAGCCGGCGTGGATGCCGTCGTAGGCGGCGGACAGCATCCGCGCGTAGTCCTCGGGCTGGCCCAGGAAGGCCCAGCCGCCGTCGGGCTCGTTTCCGATCTGGAAGTGGTCGATCACGCCCTGGTAGCGGTCCGCGATCCGGCCTGCCTGCTCCCCCCACTCGGCGGCGTCGGCGGCCGGGCACATGTACCGATCCGGCCAGGGCACGCTCGGGCAGTCGGTGTTCTCGCGGGGCGTGCCCAGCAGCGTCGCCAGCACCGGCAGGCCGAAGCGGCGCGACAGCTCGGCCACCTCGTCGGGCCCCGTCCAGTCGGTCGGGCCGCCGCGGCTGAACATGGTCTCCAGCTCGAAGTCCAGCCGGATGTAGGCCGCGCCGCTCTCCTTGGCCTCGCGGAACATGGCCTCCTTCGTGGCGCTGTCGGTGCAGCAGGCGTACAGCTGCGAGTGCGACGAGTAGGGCGTCGCCGCGGCAGCGGCGGGCGCCGCCAGGGCAGCCGCGAGCGCGCAGGCTCCCGCGGCCAGCAGGCGTGCAAATGTCACTACCCGGTCACCATGAGGGCACCGGGTTTGTATCGCCCGCACCGGCGGCCGACTTGAGGCGCCGGCTCCCTAGTGCCCGGTGAGCCCGGCCATCATCGCGTCGAGACGCGCGTGCTCGACCGATCCCGGCAACCCGATCAGCACCACGCTGGAGCCTGGCGCGCTCCCCTGCCATCCACCCTGGCGCTTGATGTAGAAGGTGCGGCCCACCAGTTGCAGGACGAAGCGCGTGTCCGGCTCCTCGGCCAGGTGCAGGACGCCCTTGCCGCGCAGGACCCCCTCGGGCAGCTCGGGCAGGGCCCGGGCCAGGGCGGTGCCGTCCACCGGCTCGGGCCCGTCCCAGCTCCAGCTGTCCCACGAGCCGTGGGCGTGGTCGCGATGGTGAACTTCGGCGGCGGCCGGGGTGCCCTGGTCGCCCGCTCCGAGCAGGATCTCCAGCGCCACGTCGCCGTAAGCGGCGTCGACCACGCCGGCGTACGGCGCCAGCTCACGCAGCCACGCACGGGTGGCTTCCAGCGCTGCCGTGTCCACCAGATCCCGCTTGTTCAGCACCAGCAGGTTGGCCGATCGAAGCTGGCGCTGGACGTCGGGCGCGATCTGGTCGTGGCCGGCCCGCTCGCGCACGCTGTGCGCATCCACGAGCACCACTGTGCCGTCCAGCTGGAAGCCCGGGATGTTGCCGTACGCCGCGATCGCCGACGGATCGCTGATCCCGCTGGCCTCGATCACGATGTGCTCAGGCGGATCGGCGCCGTCACGCAGGCCGGCCAGCGTCTGCAGCAGCTCGCCCTCCAGGGTGCAGCACACGCAGCCGTTGGTCAGGTTGATCGTCTGTCCCGCACGCGAGGCGATCAGCTCGGAGTCGATGTTGATGGCCCCGAAGTCGTTGACCAGGACCGCCAGCCGCCGCTCGCCGGCACGTTCGAGCAGCCGGTTCAGCAGGGTGGTCTTGCCGGCGCCCAGAAAGCCGCCGATCACGGTCAGGGGAATCGGGTCGCGGCGCATGGTCCTGGCCATCGCTTCCAGCGTACGCGGCAGCTCGATCGAGGTGCGACCGGTGGTGAAACGCTGACCCTGCGCCAGGCGCTCGCGGGTGTGATCCAGCGCATTAGCGCACCGATCCTGCACGAAAGCGGCCGATAGGACTAGATTCGGTGCGGTGAAACAGTCCTTGGCGTTCGCATCCGCCGAGGCACCCGATCGTCGGAAACGGTTTCTCAGGGCGGCGCCGTTCGGACTGCTTGGCCTCCTGAACGCCGCGGTGACCGCGGGCTTCGGAGTCACGCACCCCGCTGCGCTGGCCGTGGCCACGGCCCTGATCGTGGTCATCGTGGTGGCGATAGGACTCAGCCCCTGGGTCACGGACTCGGCGTCTGGGCAAGTCGTTCTGGGGTGCACGGCGTTCGCCGCCGTGTACCTGCTCGGCGTGGCCTCCGGCAACCCCGGCGCGCAGGCGGTGCTGTGCCTGGCCGCCGTGCTCTGGTTTGCGCTCTATGGCACCCCCACCGCGGCGGCGCTGGCGGTGCTGGGGGCGCTGCTGACCATGCTCGCGCCGTTGGCCCTCGGCCCCGGTCCGGTGGACGCGGACGCCACCTGGAGAATCGCCCTGAAGACCGCGATCGTGGCGGCCGCGATGGCCGTGAGCGTGTCGAAGCTGATCGAGGGTCTGCGCCGGGCCGCCGGGCGCGTGCAGGCCAGTGAGCGCACCGCTCGGCGGGAGGCGACCCGGCTCGCAGCCGTCCTGCACGGCGTGACCGACTACGCGATCGTCGGCACGTCCACGAAGCGGGTGACCTTCTTCAGCGACGGTGCCGAGCGGATGCTCGGCTACGGCGCCGACGAGGTGGTCGGGCTGCTGGCACCCACGCACTTCCACCTCGAGGCGGAGGTCGCCGAGCGCGCCGCTGCTCTGGGAGTGGCAGCAGGCCCGGAGGCGGTCGTGGCGCCCGTACCCTCCCCTGCCGGCGAGCGCGAGTGGACATGGGTCCGCAAGGACGGGGCCCATGTGCCGGTGGCGGTGACCGTGACGGCCCTGAGCGACACCATGCCCGGCGGGGAGTACCTGCTCGTGGCGCGCGACGTCAGCCGCGAACGGCTGCGGGCCCGCCATCACGACACGCGTGAGCGGCTTATGGCCGACCTGGCCGAGGCACCCGATCTGGACCTGGCGCTGAGCCGTGCGGTGCACACCGCGACAGCCGGCATGGGGTGGGAGATGGGGATCCTGTGGATGGCCGAGGACGGTCTGCTGCGCCCGACCGCCACCTGGGCCGGAGCCCAGGCCGATCCGGATCTTTCCGAGGCCGTGGCCGGCCTGCGGATGGCGCCGGGCGAGGGCATGTGCGGCACGGCGTGGCGCGACGACCGCTCGGTCTGGGTGACAGACCTGCGCGACTACGACGGGATGACCGACCAGACGCGGGCCATTCGCGACAGCCCCGCCTGGCAACTGCGTTCGGGGGTCTGCCTGCCGCTGCGGGGCCGCTCCGAGGAGCCGGTCGGGGTGCTGCAGCTGTTCTCGAGCGCGCCGCGGGAAGAGGACTACGCGCTCACCGGGTTGATGGCGACGATCGCGTCCGAGATCGGCCTGCACTATGAGCGCGCACGGGGCGCGGCCGAGCTACGGGCGGCCCGGGATGAGGCCGATAGCGCGAACCGCGCCAAGGACGAGTTCCTGTCGACCGTGAGCCACGAGCTACGCACGCCGCTGAACGCGATCCTGGGCTTCGGCCAGCTGCTGAGCTCCGATCAGAGCGCCCGTCCCGACCTGGCGGGACACATCACCGACGCGGGCCGGCACCTGTCGGACCTGATCGAGGACCTGCTGGACATCGGGACGATCGAACGCGGGGACCCGATCGTCTCGACCGCGGACGTGGACGCCGCGGCGGTGCTGGCCGAGGCGCTCGAGCTGGTGCGTCCGCTGGCACAGGAGCACGGGATCGAGATGGTCGTGGACGCCCACGCCGGGCTGCTCACCACCGTGATCGCCGACAGACGGCGGCTGCGGCAGGTTCTGATCAACGTGATCGGGAATGCAGTGATTCACAACTACAAGGGGGGGAAAGTGAGCGTGGCCTTCGAACGTCCGGACGAGCGCTGGTTGACCTACGTGGTCTCAGACACCGGGCCGGGGATACACCCCGACGACCAACAGCGCGTGTTCGAGCCGATGGCCCGGGTGGGCGCGGACAGCGCGCCGGGCAGCGGGCTCGGGCTGGCCATCTCACGACGGTTGATCGCCGCGATGGACGGCTCGCTGGAGCTGGAGAGCCGGACCGGCCGGGGCGCGACGTTCCGGATCCGACTACGGCGCGGTCGACCCGTGACGGTCCCGTCGCAGAACCACGGACGCCGGCGAGCCGCGGTCCCGGGAGGTGCCGGCGCCGGGGCAGGGAACGGTGCTGTGCATCGAGGACGACCCCGGCAGCCAGGCCCTGATCGCGGCGCTCCTGGATCCCGTCGACGGCCTCCAGCTGGTCCTGGCCTCCGACGGCGTCACGGGGATCGAGCTGGCCGAGGGGCTGCGCCCGGATCTGATCCTGCTGGATTCACGGCTGCCCGACCTGCCTGGCACCCTGGTCCTGCGCCGTCTGCGAGCGCACCCCGTTACGGCCGCGATTCCGGTGGTGGTGGTATCCGCCGAGAGCTCGCAGGAGCGCCGCGGCGCGTTCGCCGCCGCGGGCGCCAACGGCTACGTGACAAAGCCGATCGACATCCCCGAGCTACTGACGGCAATGGCCGCGTGCCGCGCCGTGGTGCCAGGCTGATGGCGCGCTCACGCGTCTCTGTCTACGTGGCCGAGGACCATCCGATCTACCTGGAGGGCCTGGTCAGATCGATCCGCTCGCGACCCGAGCTGGAATTGATCGGCTACTCGGACAACGGGCGCGAGGCGCTGGAGGCCGTGGTCGCCCAGAAACCGGAGGTGGCGGTGCTGGACGTGCGGATGCCGGAACTGGACGGCACCGCGATCATGAACGCCATCCAGCGCGACACGCTCCCGACCGCCGTGCTGTTCCTGTCCGCCCACGTGGAGAGCTCGATCGTCTACGAGGCGCTGTCCAGCGGCGCCAGCGGCTACCTCTCGAAGCTGACCGACGGTGACCGTGTCTGCGAGGCCGTCGAGGCCGTGGCGCGGGGTGAGACCGTCCTGCCCACCGAGATACAGCCCGCGCTACTGGAGGAGATCCGCCGGCGGCGGGTGGGCGACCGGCCGCTGCTGACCTCCAGGGAGCAGCAGGTGCTGTGGTTCCTGGGCCAGGGACTGACCGTGCCCCAGATGACTGAAGAGCTGCACCTGGGCGCAGCGACGATACGGACCCACCTCCAGCGCCTGTACGAAAAGCTCGGGGTCTCCACCCAGGCCGGGGCGGTGGCCGGAGCCATGCGGCTGGGTCTGCTCGAGTAGGGGTCTTTTCATCCACTAGCTCCACCAATCAGGGGAGGACGCGGGCCACGTCGGCGTTCACCCTTCTTCGTGATGAGCCAGGCTGC
Organism: uncultured Solirubrobacterales bacterium; assembly: GCA_963750365.1. Lineage (GTDB taxonomy): Bacteria > Actinomycetota > Thermoleophilia > Solirubrobacterales > Thermoleophilaceae > JAAYBF01. Next base: position 1,271,097 of record CAVVQE010000001.1, on the reverse strand, counting down.
CAATGTCACGTCGACCAAGCCCGCTGACGTGGCGGCGCCGATGGCGCCCCGCACGGTGGCGCCCGCGTCGCGCGACGTGGCCCGCGCCCTGAGCCTGCCGTTCCTGGCCGGACCCGCGGCCGGGGGGCTGCTCCTGGCGGTGCCCGGCCAGCTCGACGATCGGCCGCTGGCCTTCGCTGCGCTGCTGCTGTGCGTACTTGCGATCGGCCTGGCGCTGCGCTTCGGCGCGCTGGATCATCAGAGGCCCGGCGTCTTCGCCCTGCTGGTGGCCGCGGGGGTCGTAGCGGTCTCGGTCGGGCTCGTGCTGGCGGGTCCGGGGCAATCACTTGCCGCCGTGTTCTACCTCTGGCTGCTGCCGTACGCCTACATCTACTTCTCGCGCACCCAGGCCTGGCTGCTCTCGCTCCTGGCCAGCGCCTGCTTTGCGACCACGCTGCTGCTCGTTCCGCCCGCCGGGGCCGACGCCGTCGGCGTGGTCGTCCTGTGGGTCTGGCTAACCGCCACGGTGGGCATTACCGGTCTGGTCATCCACAGTCTGGCCACGCAGGCCCGATCGGGCGACAGGCGCCTGATGACCGCGTTCGGCCAATCCAGCACCCCCAGCCTGATCGCCGACCGCGACGGCAGGATCGTCCACGCCAACGGCGCGCTCGGCACGATGCTCGGACTGATCGCCGCCGAGCTGCCCGGGCGCTCAGCCGACTCGCTGTTCGCCACCGCGGACTCCCACCTCGTGCGCGAGACAATCGCCGAAGGACCGCTGGCTCACACCGGCAGGCAGACCTGGCGCCTTGGTACCGCGGACGGAAGCGTGCTGGTCTGCCGAGCGGCGTTCTCGACATTGAGCCTGGAGCCCGCGCGCATTCTGATCCAGCTGGAGAACGTGACCGCCCAGGTCGGCGCCGAGCGCGACCTGGCAGCGCTCGCGCGCGACAACCAGCTGATCCTGGACTGCGCGGGCGACGGTATCTACCGCATCGACCGTGACGGCACGATCGTGTTCGCGAACCCGGCCGCCGGGCAGCTGCTGGGCCGACCGGTCTCCGAGCTCGTGGGCGCCGACGCGCTGGAGCTGATGCAGCACACGCACGCGGACGGCACGCCCTACCGGCGCGAGCTGAGCCCGATCTGGAACGCCACCCGGACGGGCCGCGTCACCCGCGTGGTCGACGAGGTCTTCTGGCGCAAGGACGGCACGTCTTTCCCCGTCGACTACACGAGCGCGCCGTTTCGGGACGAAGGCCAGATCGGCGGCGCCGTGTGCGTGTTCGCCGACATCAGCGGTCGCGACGCATTCGAGAAGGAGAGCTCCTACCGCGACGAGGCCCGGCGCTTCCTCGGCGCCGCGCTACGTGAGGACCGGATGCTGGTCTACGGACAGCCGATAATCGACCTGCGCACCGAGGGCACCGTCATGCACGAGCTGCTGGTGCGAATGAAGGGTGACGATGACCACCAGGTGATCGCGCCTGCCGCGTTCCTGCCCGACGCCGAGCGCTACGGGATGATCGAGCAGATCGACGTCTGGATGGTCGAGCAGGCGCTGGCACTGGTGCGGGGCGGCCGCCGGGTGACTGTCAACCTCTCGATGCGCTCGCTGGCCGGCACCGCCCTGCTCGCGGCCGTGGAGAACGGCATCGCGCGCAGCGACATCGACCCGTCCGCTGTGGTCTTCGAGATCACCGAGACGGCGGCGGTCGACCAGCTGGACGTGGCGCGCGGGTTCGCCACGCGGCTCACCGAGCTTGGATGCTTCTTGGCCCTGGACGACTTCGGCACCGGCTTCGGCTCCTTCAACTACCTCAAGAACTTCCCGGCGCGCTACCTCAAGATCGACCGGGAGTTCGTCCGCCACCTGCTCACCAGCGAATCCGACCGCCGGATCGTGAAGACGATCGTCCGGGTGGCAGCCGACTTCGGCCACCAGACGATCGCCGAGGGCGTCGAGGACGAGCCGACACTCAAGCTGCTGAAACGCCTTGGCGTGGACTACGCGCAGGGCTATCTGATCGGCCGGCCGGGGCCGCTGTCGCCATGATGCACCAGAGCCACCCTGCAGCTGCCGACGAGGCCGCGCGCCCGCTGCTGAACCTGCACACGGCGGTCTCGGAGTCGCTGATGCGATGGCACTCGGACCGTGGCGGTCCCGGCGGGCTGGTGCGCGACATCGGCCGCAGCACCGGCTGGTCGCACGTCAGCCTGTGGACGCTCGCCGATGCCAACTCGCTGGTCTGCAGAGCCACCTACGATGCCGCCGAGGGGCTCCAGCGGGCGGCCGTGGGCGACCGCCGCTCGCGCCAGCACGGCGTCACCGGCAGCGGCATCATGGCCGGCGGCCCGGTACTCGATCCCGACGGCGCGCTGGCGCTGCCGCTCATCGCCGGGGAGCGCCTGGCGGGCACGCTGGTCATGGAGACCCCGCCGCTGAGCCGGCTGACCGAGATCACCGAGCGCTCCCTGCAGGCCATCGGGCGCCAGGTCGGCGACTTCCTGGCCGGCCAGGGCGGCGACCTCGGCCCCGGCCCGATGACCGGCCGCGAACAGGAGGTGCTCCAGCTGGCGGCCAATGGCGGCACGATGGAAGCGATCGCACAGCGCCTCGGCGTGGCTCCCAGCACCATCAAGACCCACTTCGAGCACATCTTCCGCAAGCTGGGCACCCACGACCGCGCTCACGCCGTGGCGGAGGGGATGCGCAGAGGGCTGATCCGCTAGGCGGCCGCGGCACGGTCAGCGCGGCGTGCCCAAGCCCTCGTCCGGGCTCGAACCGGAGACCCCTTCCTTACCATCGCGGCCTGGGGTGCAGGTGGTCGTCGCGAGGTGGCGTGTGAGGAAGTCGATCTGGTCTTCGACGATGGTGTCGAAGTGTGGGTCGAGGTATGGCGCGAAGTGGCTGCAGTCGTAGGTGCGGATTTCGCCGCGGGGGATCCGCTTCGCGGCCTTCGTGGCGACCGCGACGGGGGTGACGACGTCCTGGGTCGCGATCTGGACGAGCGTCGGGGCGGTGATCTTGCCGGTTGTTCGGCCCGGGGAGTAGAGCGGGAGCCGTAGCCCGATGCGCGCCGCGACTTCGTTCTCGCGCGTAAACCTCTCGACGTTGTCGCCGACCATCTGCATGACCAGCGGGTAGGCGTCCGGCGAGGTCATCATCGCCACACTGCCGGGTTCGCCTACGGCCGCTATGCGGTGTGGCGACCGGCCCAGCAGCGCGCCGAGCTGGTCGCGCAGGGCTGCGGCGGCGAGCCGCAACGTGTGGGGTAGCGCGGCCGAGAATGCTGAGGCCGGGCCGCTGACGTGCGGCACCTGGGCGACCACCGCCGCCAGGTCATGGTCCTCGGCGGCGAGGTGCAGCACGTGCCCGCCCCCGAAGGATGACCCCCATGCCACGACGCGCTGCGAGTCGACGCCGGCAAGCGAGCGAGCGCACGCGATCGCGGCGCGCCAGTCCTGATGCTGCATCGAGATGTCCAGCACGCGGCGCGGCTCACCCGCGCTGTCGCCCCAGCCGCGGTAGTCGAAGACAAGTACCGCGAGGCCGCTCTGCGCGAAGCGCTCGGCGTAGGCGTCCAGCCGCATCTCGCGGGTCGCGGCGAACCCGTGGCCCATCACCACGATCGCAGGGTTCACGACGCCCTCGGGTCGATACAGCCATGCGGCACACGACACGCCGTGCGAATCGAACGTCGTGTCTTCGCGGGTGTAGGCGCTCGTGGCGATGTCTGGGCTCCTGTTCCGATCTCTTAAACGGCATTCAAGGGGTTGGGGGCCGCAAGGTAGCAGCTCTTGATCGGCATTTAAGAGCGGTAGGATCGCAGTGTGCCGTCGACCAAGCCCCTCCAGGCCCGCGACGAGAAACGCGAGGAACTTGTCGCCGCAGCACGAGAGTTGTTCATCACCGACGGCTATGAGGCGACATCGATCGCCCAGCTCGCCGGGACCGTCGGCGTGACAGCCAACACGGTCTACTGGTACTTCCAGGACAAGGACGCGCTGTTGGTCGCGGTGCTCGACGCGGTCCTTCGCGACGCATGGACCGAGTACCAGGCCCTCGCCGCCGAGAAGGCTCTCGACGCTCAGCTCGAATGGGTCGTCGCGCAGCTGCAGCAGATGCGACGCCTCGTCAGCACCGTGCACGCCCGAATCGGACGATCACCAGCGCTGAACGACTGGCACGACGGATTCCACGTCATGGCCGAAGGGCTCCTGCGCTCTGCCCTGGAGCACGCCGGGGCATCGAGCGCGACCATCGACTCCGACGTCAAGATCGGCATCTTCACGATCGAGGGACTACTCACCCACGGCCTGGACGAGGACCAGCAGCACGCCATCTGCACGCGCCTGGCCGCGAGCTGGACATCCCCCTGATCGTCTTGCTTTCACCGCGCCAGCGGTACCTTGCCTCGCATGATCGAGGAGCGCCAACGCAAGGGCTGAGAAGGTCGGAGCTACACCGTCTACCGAGTACGCGCCGCGAGCATCGATCGGACTCTCCCACGCGGAACAACGCGCAAGCAGGCGCAGGAGCGGGAAACCAAGAGCAAGCAGCCACCAAGCCAAGCCCTCGTCCGGACTCGAACCGGAGACCCCTTCCTTACCATGCTGGCTTGGTGTGCCTGGCCATCCCCCGATGTGCCTCTAACAAGCGGAATCGAGGGGTAGCGGGGAAGGTCGCGGAGCGACCGGATCGCGGTGGAGCATCCCCGTAACGTCCCCATGGCGGCGGGGCGATGCCCCGTTCGGCGACTTGCTGGGTGCGCGCGTGCTGAAGAACGCCATCATCGCCACCGGGAAAGAGATGGTCCAGCGCGGGGTTGGCGCTAGCCCCAGAGCGAAGCTGATGGTCGGGGTGCCGATCAGGGCGAGCTTGACCAGCGGTGGTGTCGAATCAGCAAGAAGCAGGACTAGCCCTTCCACACCTGGGGTTTGACGGAGCGGCGCTGCTCTCGGGCACGCATCGCAGGCCTAACGGGTGAGTAGAGCTGCAGTGCTGCTAGGCGACTCACCCCAGGCCCGAAGGAGTCGCGTCGTCCCGCGGTTCGTTCGCCCGCGCTAAACGAGCCCTACAGCTTGGGCCTGGGCCGGCAGGGCGTCAGCCGCGATAACCCACAACTGCTGGTCTTGATCGAAGAGCCAGCCTCCGCCTTGAAGTGCGTCGACCCACCAACTCACCAGTTGCCCGACTGTTGGCGCTGCCGGCGCATGGTCGTCGTAGAGCCCATCGACGGGGTTCAGCCAAACAGTGGCCGCTTCTCCTTCTGTGGAGCAGTCGAGCATCAGCACTGAGCCATCCACGACATCGACGAACGGGAACATGTGGGCTGGCCAGGCGCGTTCTCGTTCGCGCTCATCGCCTTCCGCCACCTCCTCGGCCAACATCCGCTGAAACTCGTATTCGCGCACTCGATCGGCCAGCGGACGGAAAGCGAACTTGGGGCCCAGAGCTGGATAAGCGTCGCCGGGCATGACCGCCCCGTCGTGCCATCCCCACCACCGCTTGGCTTCGGCCGGCAAGGTCACGCCCAGCGGGGCGACCGCCTGGTCGATCTCTTCGTCGCCTAGTCCGGGCTGCAGGCAATGGGTAATCGGCGCGAGCTGTTCGCCCAGAGCGCGCTCGAGAGCTTCCAGCAACGCTGGCGTCAGAACCGGAGGACCGTACGGCATCAGTTGCAGATGCTCATGGTAGGTATCCCCGAGTTGCGAGGTGCCGTCACAACGAGGAACGGGGAACTGGGAACGCTCTTCAGGCATCGCCGCGAAAACGCCCCGTAGAACCCACCCTGACGCCGATTGTCGGTGCGAGCGATCGGCCGCAAGCTTGGCTGGGGCACCGCGCTACCGCCCCCCTGGACGGTTGAGTAGAACGGGTACTCGTCGCAGTCTTGCTCGGACGTCCGCGACGCACACTCTTGCTTTCCGCTGTACCAACCCCGGCCCGCATCACCTCTAGGCAAGTAGTTAAGCCCTCGCCATGCGGGCTGGCGAAACATCGCTGCGTAGTCATGCCCGGTGGCCTCGCGCACGTCGTCCCCTGAGAAGAAGATCGGCGCGCTCAAACAGTCCGTGTCTGGTTGGCTGGCCCACCCTGCAGACTGCTGGCACCTTCGGAGGATTTCGTGAGCCGCAGCTTTCGCTTTTGCGTGGCTACCCAGCTTTGCCTCAATGTTCGGGTTCTGTTCCAGCAATTGATCCTCGTCCGACTCCTGGGACGGCGATGAGTTTGCCGGGGGTGGTGGCAGGGGTCGCGGACTATTGGCCTGATCTGGATCTTGCGAGGTCTCGCCGTAGTCCTCAAGGAAGTCGATCACTGTATCCCCTGGTGCCGCCTCATCTACGGCTTGCAGCACTTCGACGGTGGTTGCCCCAAAGACAGCCGCAGCCGCGAGGCAGGCGATCAGTTGGTCAGAGGTCGTCGCATTGGCGTAGTGGGTGCCGGGATACCGGTTGGCGGTGAGCGCATCGCAGACTGCCGCCGGGCCAGCGAACATCGCTGCCACGGCAACCAGATCCGTTCCGTCAGCGTTGCTCAGCGAGGTCACGCCGTCTTCATCGAGCCGATACCAGCCGCTGTGGCCAAATGAGCGGCCGCTACGATCGACAACTGTGGCCCGGTAGGTCCCAGGCCCCACGCTCTGGGTGCATTCTTCGCTGTAACAGCTAGCGGCGAAGCTGGACGAGTGCCGCTCGATCGCCAGGGAGTAAGGATGCGGCTCGCCCGAGGTCGCCTTCGCCATCCAGGTAGTCGCGTCAGGATGCTCAGGGAAGGAGATCTCAGGAGCGAAATGGTGGGTCTCCACATCGACTGTTTGGGTTGCCCTGTTGCTCGCTGGGTTGAGCGATCGGCTTTTCCTTACCTCCGCGCGAAGCTCGATCGGCTCGGGGTCAGCGTTGTCGTCCCAGCCCCGACCGACGGTCGCGGTGCATGACTGCTCGCCAGGACACGTCTTCAGCGTTTGGTTCGAGGCGTACTCCATGACGATCTCGTAGCCGGTGCCGGCCAACGACTCATCCACGCTAGCCGTGACTTGGGTGTCCTCGGGGATGCGCACCGACTCATCTTCTGCAGAAAGGGAGATGCCGAAGGTGTGCCGCTGAACACTGATGTACGTGGTGGCCGTGTTGCTCGCTATGTCGGTCCCCCGCGACTTCCTCACAAAGGTGCGCAGCTGGATCGGCTTCGGGTCTTCGTTGTCGTCCCAGCTGCGGCCGACTGTGGCGGTGCATGACTGCTCGCCGGGACATGTCTTGAGCGTCTGGTTCGAGTCCGCGTACTCCATGACGATCTCATAGTCAGTGCCGGCTAGTGGCTCATCTACCGTGGCCGTCACCTGCGTCTGCTCCGGAACCCGAAGCGACTCATCTTCGGCGGACAGCGAAACGCCAAACGTGTGGCGCTGGACCCCGATCGACAGATCCATGCCCTCACCGACTATGCCGACGTAGTTCTTAAAGACATAGGCCCGCAGGTGCAGTGGGGCCGGGTCAGGATTGGACTCCCAACCGCGTCCCGCTTGGTAGCTGCACTGGTTGTCCAAGCTGCCGAACGGTCCGAGGTAGCACCGAGCAAGGTCTTGGTTGTTATCGGCATCAACGATCAAAATTGAGTAGCCCGACTGAGCGAAGTTGGTTGTCGCCGTCACGGTGGTCCGGTCCGGGATCCGCACGGACGGATCGGCGGACTCGAACGACACGAGGCTCGGTGCGGGGTCGTCAGCTGCGGCGGTCGCCGGCAGCGCACTTTCACCCATCACGGCCAAGCACCCTGCTACCAGCAGCCGTGCCAGCCTCCCGGCATTGCCGAGCCGCGGCAGGAGACAGCCCACCGCCCTCCCGCGAACGATCCAGGCGATGGCCGATACCACCTGACGATAAAAAGGTCGCAACGTTTTCCCCTCGTTTATGCGCTCTCGCGCGGCGCACGCACCGTATTCGCGCGATCCGTATCCGCCCACCGGCCCTCAACGGATATTGGAGGCTCACGCGCCCAGGACAGGATCACGCACTTACGCGACGTCTTCGGCGGCGCAGCCGAGATACCCAGCCCATCGCCGGAGTCGAAGCGGCGCTGTCACCCGGCAGGGCGCAGCGAAGCTGCGAGGCCGAGCGCAGCGAGCGCCTTGACCGCGGCGCTCGACGAAGGCACCAGGGGTGATCCCGACCTGGCGGTGGTAGCAAGCCCCTTAGCAAGCCCTCTCCACCCGGTGATAACCGGCTTGCTACCTCACGAGCCCGCCCACGACCCCACCAGTACCGCTCTAGCAAACCGAATCCGCGCTCCCTGCCTCTCGCCTCGGCTTCGCCTCGGCGTTGCTGACCACCCACCCTCCGCTGAACTACGTGTGGGTGGTCAGCAACCGAGGGAGCGAGCGCGGAGTGAGGTGGATCGGTTCGGGTGGGTCAGAGGGCTGAGCACGAGGAGTGAGAGGCGGGGTGGGCAACGACCGGAACAACGACCAAAGGATGCGAGCGAGCAGCAAGGAGCGGGAGGAGGAGATAAAGCGGTCGGAGGGGGGCCTTCCAGATGATCGGCCGAGAGACGCCGCAAGCGGGAGCAACAGTCGAGGTCGGGCAACCGAGCGAGTGCGAAGCTCAGTCGATCGGCGGGATTTCAGCCAGCATGGAGAGCGCGCCCATCGCTAGCGCCGTCGCGACGGTCAGCGAGAGCAAAGCGCTAAGCCACAACTTCGACTCTGCGCCCCGCCCCGATGCGAGGGCCACGGTCGCCGGCGCGATCCACGGCCCTGCCAGGTAGAGCGGGCCGGGTTCCCGCGCGACGATGGCCAGAAACACTGTGGCCGCCAAACCCAGCAGCGGCGCTACCAGCAGAGTCACCCACAGCGACACTCGCACCGGTGCCTCGGGAGTCATCGCTGAAGGCCCTCCATGTCTTGTACGAAGCGGCGGTAGCAACGGGCGGCTGACCGTGTAGGCGCGCCGTCGGCGGAGGCCTGGCCGAAGCGGATGTAGTCATCGACTAGCTGGCGCAGCGTGACTGTCTGCACCTCCGAGGCCACTTCCGAATCAACGAACTGGCGCCTCGCCCGGATCTCTCGCTGTGATCCGCCTGGGTACTCACGCCGCAAGGCGCGCAGCCAGCCGCGGTAGCGCTCGCGCGATCGCTGCGCGTCCGTCTTGGATGCGTAAACGGGACAGGCGTAGCTGGAAAGAGAGTCCTGGAAGCGAGGCAGATCGCGCGCCTTCAACGGAGGTGGAAGCTCGCGGCTCTCCTTGCTGCAGCCAGCCAGGGCTCCCACCATCGCGACGATCGCCAGCCAGCGTCCCCCCGCCATGCAGAGAACGTAGCGCGCACAGGCGCAGGAACCACCCGCCTGGTCTCGCACCAGCCTCGTCACGGCAGGGGGCGAAACCGGGCCGCTCGCGTCTGGGAAGTAGTGAGTGCCGAAACGAAAGAGACTCCGCTTCGAGAGAGCCCCCAGGTACCTGAACTCTTGACCACCGCCGAGGTTGCAGCGCGCGTGCGCAAGCACCCGAAGACCGTTGAGCGCGCGATCCGCGACGGCCGGCTTCGCGCCGCCCGTCTATCGGGCACCGACCGTGGCCCGTACGGCGTGGCGCCTGAATGGATTGACGAGTGGATCTTCGGGGCGGTCATCCCGAACCGCCGGCCGCGGCGTGGCACGCTGCCACAACCGTCGTCCTCCTCACTCGCCGGCGGTACCTTGCCTCTCACACCCGACATGGGACGGGATCGCAAGACCGCATGATCGAGAAGCGCGAGCGCAAGGCCCGAGACGGGCGGACCTACACGGTGTACCGCGTACGCGCCGCCGGCATCGATCGCACCCTCCCACGGGGGACCACGCGCAAGCAGGCGCAACAGTGGGAGACGAAGGTCAAGCAAGCTGCACAGACCGGCGAGCTCGACCAGATTGATGCGGGCATGGAGACCTTGGCCGCCTTCGTCGCTGAGTGGTGGAGCACATACGCCGACGCCAACCTCGCCCACGCCACGCTCGTGAACTACAAGATCATGTGGGAGCGACACCTGGTGGACCGGGTTGGTGGCTACCGGTTGCGCGAGCTGAGACCACAGGTGATCGTTCAGCTGGCCTCCGACCTGGAGCGCGACGGCGTTGGCCGCCCCACGATCCGCAAGACGCTCGGACTCCTCCAGGGCGTCCTCGCGCGCGCCGTCGAGTGGGGACGGATCCCGAGCAACCCGGTCAAGGGCGTCCGGAAGCCAACCGTCGTTCGCCAGCACGTCGTGCGCGTCCTCTCCCCGAGAGAGGTAGAAGCGCTCCGCGCCGAGATGGAACACAGGGACGCAACGATCGTGTCCTGTCTGGCCTACTCCGGCCCCCGACCCGGCGAGCTCCTGCAGGCACCGCTGACCTGGCCCGACGTCCTCCAGCGCAGCCTCGTCTACCGCCAGCCCAAGACCCAGCGCGCGCCACGCACGGTCCGATTGATCACACCGCTAGCCCGCGACCTGGCCAGCTGGCAGCTCGCGTGCGGTCGTCCGAGTGCGGGCCCGGTGTTCCCTGACACAGCCGGCACGGCCTGGAACCGCGACCAGTGGAAGAACTGGCACCGACGGCACTTCCTGCCGGCGGCCAAGGCTTCGGGCGTGGACATCAGCCGGCCCTACGACCTGCGTCACACCTGGGCCTCCCTGCTGATCCAGGAGGGCCGCCTCACGCTGATCGAGATCGCCACCCAGATGGGCCATTCAGTGCAGACGCTGCTGGACAACTACGCCCATGTAGTCGCCGAACTGTCGGGGCAGCAGCGGCCGATCGAGGAGCTGATCCAGGAGGCCCGGCGTCCCCGGGACGTCCCCACGGGCGGTCCAGAACATCCCCATAACGTCCCTACGAGAGCGGCGAGCGTAAGACAGTCCCTCCGGATTCCGCTCTACCACCCCAAGCCCTCGTCCGGACTCGAACCGGAGACCCCTTCCTTACCATGGAAGTGCTCTACCAACTGAGCTACGAGGGCAGGGTCGCAGAGCCTAGCGGGGGTCGCGCGATCGGCGCTCGGGGCGGCGCGACCTTAGGCAGTGGCGGGAGCAGGATTCGAACCTGCGTAGGCGTAGCCAACCGGTTTACAGCCGGTCTCCTTTAACCACTCGGACATCCCGCCGAGAGGCTCGGGATTGTAGAGCCGCAGCCGTCCGGCGGGCTGGCGACCGCCTCAAGTCTCCTACGCGCGAGGCCGATGCCAAGCCGGATGGCAGCGGTCCCGGCCCCCTACCTGCAGAAGGCCCTCGAAGGCTCGACCGACCACCCGGCCGAGCACGAGCCCCAGACCTCGGGGGTGACCACGGCGATCCTGATGTCCTACGTCGAGCGGCGCGGCGGGCGGGCGGCGGTGGAGCGCACGCTCGAGCTGGCGGGCCTGCTCGGCCGCGAGAGCGAGCTGCGCGACGAGTCCACGTGGTGGACGTTCGTGCACAAGCAGGCGCTGCTGCACGCGGCGGCCGACGTGCTGGACGACCCGCAGGTGACCGTGCGCGCCGGGGCGTACGCGCTCGAGGCGGGCGTCGGCGACGGCGCTGAAGGCCGCGCTGCGCGCGTTCGGCTCGCCCGAGCTGGTGTACGCGAACGTGGCGCGCGCCAACCACAAGTTCAACCGCCATTCGGTGATGGCGGTGCAGTCGCGCGGCGACGGCCACGTGACCATCTCCTTCCGCCACGTCGTGGACGTGCGCCCGACACGGCTGGACTGCCTGTTCAACGTGGGCATCCTGAGCTGCGGTCCGACGCTGTTCGGCCTCGCGCCCGCGCGCGTGAGCCACACCGAATGCATCCTCGACGGCGCGGACGAGTGCGTCTACGAGGTGCGCTGGGATCAGCGCGGCAGGGTGGCCCGCTGGTCGCCGACGGCGGCCTTCGCCGGCGCGGCGGCCGCCGCGGGCGGCGCTGTGGCATCGCTGTGGCCGCTGACCCTGAGCGGGGCCGGGGTGACCGCGGCCGGCGTGCTGGGCTGGGCCGGGTCGAGCGCGGTGAGCAACGCCCGCCGCCGCCGCGAGCTGGAAGCCGAGCTGGAGAGCCGGGTGCAGTTCAGCCGACTCCCTGCGGCGATCGCTGCGGATGCTCTCGGGTGAGCTGAACCTGGAGGCGCTTCTGTCGGTGGTGGCCGACGGCGGCCGCCGGGCTCTGCAGGCCGACGCCTTCGCCCTGTTGCTGGAGGAAGAGGGCAGCATGGTGGTCAAGCGCGCCGGCGCGCTGGAGGCGAACAGCCAGCGTGCCCTGGAGGAGTGGCTGGACGAGCGCCCCGTGAACCGCGAGGCCGTCCAGATACTGGACGAAGTCGAGAGCGTGCCCGAGCTGGCGCCGCTGCTGGACGCCCAGTCGCCACTGGCCTCGCTGTGCACGGCGCCGCTGACCGGGGTCTCCGGGCCGGCGGGAGTGCTGGTGGCCCTGGCCCGCCGCCCCGACACCTTCCTGCCCCAGGACCTGGACTGGATCGAGGCGTACGCGGCCCAGTCCGCGGTGGCGCTGGGCAACGCCCGCCTGTACGGGGCCCAGCAGGAGATGGCGCGCCGCGACGAGCTGACCTCGATCGGCAACCGCCGCGCGTTCGACGAGGCGCTGGCCGCGGAGGTGCTTGCGCTTCACCCGCTACCAGACGCCGTTCAGCGTGGCGCTGCTGGACCTGGACGGCTTCAAGCGCGTGAACGACAGCGACGGCCACGCCGCCGGTGACGACCTGCTGCGCGAGGTCGCGCGGGCGCTGGAGGGCATGGGCCGCGCCACCGACCGGTGTTCCGCCTGGGGGGCGACGAGTTCGCCATGCTGATGACCAACACCGACACCGACGAGGCCCGCGCCGCGCTGCTGCGCACGGCCGCGGCGGGGGCGCGCCTGCGACCCGCGCGTGGGCGCGTCCGTGGGCATCGCCAGCTGTCCCAACGACGGGCTGCTGGCCGACGACCTGCTCAAGACGGCCGATGCACGCCTCTACGAAGCCAAGCCGCACCGCCGCGGCGGACGCACGGGCGACGAACTGGCCTAGGAAGCCTCGCGCAGGCGCTGGGCCTCGGGCAGGCACTCCAGCTTCTTGAGCGTGTTGTTCTCGATCTGACGGATGCGCTCGCGGGTGACGCCGAACGCGCGCCCGACCTCCTCGAGCGTGCGCGCCTGATGGCCCTTGAGCCCGTAGCGCATCTCCAGCACCTCGCGCTCGCGCTGGGGCAGCGCCTCCAGCGCCGCGCTCACGTTCTCGCGGCGCAGGTTCTCCGAGGCGGTCTCGAACGGCGACTCGGCCTGCTCGTCCTCCACGAAGTCGCCGAGCTCGGAGTCGTCCTCCTCGCCGATCGGCTTCTCCAGCGAGATCGGCAGCTGCGCGATGCGCAGGATGTCCTTGACCTCGCGCGTGGTCCACTGCAGCTCGGCGGCGATCTCCTCCGGCTGCGGCTCGCGGCCGTACTCCTGCACCAGCTGGCGCTCCACGTGCACGACCTTGTTCAGCTTCTCGACCATGTGCACCGGGATGCGGATCGTGCGCGCCTTGTCGGCGATGGCCCGGGTCACGGCCTGGCGGATCCACCAGGTGGCGTAGGTCGAGAACTTGAAGCCGCGCCGGTAGTCGAACTTCTCGACCGCGCGGATCAGGCCGAGCGATCCCTCCTGGATCAGGTCCAGGAACGACAGGCCGCGGCCCAGGTAGCCCTTGGCGATGGACACCACGAGCCGCAGGTTGGCCTCGACCATCTGTGTCTTGGCGGCCATGTCGCCGCGCTCGATGCGCTTGGCCAGCGACACCTCCTCCTCGGCTGTGAGCAGGTCCACGCCGCCGATCGAGCGCAGGTACAGGCGCAGCGAGTCCAGGCTGGGCTCGACCGTCAGGTCGATCTGCGGCTTCTTCTGCTGCGGCAGCGGCTGCGTCGGAGCTGGCCGGCTGGCCGTCGGGCACCGGCGCCGATGGACGCGCGCCGTCGGATGCGACCACGTCGACGCCGTTCTCGACCAGGTGGGCGTGCAGGGCCTGCACCTGCTCCTTGGTCACCTCGACCTCCTCGAGGCAGGCGGCGATCTCCTCGAAGGTCAGCGAGCCGCGTTCGCGCCCCCCGGCCACCAGGCTGCGCAGCTCCTCGGACTCGAGCGCCGGCACGTCGGCCGGTACCTCCAGCAGCCCTACTCCCTCTTGCTTGACCTCCACCCTCGCTCCTCCAAACCTGTTGCAGACACAGCAGCGCCGTTGCCGTTCCCGATTCCCGCTCTCACTTGTGTCCTGCGTTCGCGGCTATGCGCGAGGGGCTGAGCCTCCAGGGGCTTCGAACCGCGGCCAATATACCTCTGATCGTGCGGATTCGCTCATGCGGCCGGCTCGGCACCCGTCCGGCGACCGCGAACGGTCAGCAGCACGGAGACCACCAGGATCCACAGGCCAAGGGCCATGAACGACACGAACCCGATCGGGGTGATCGCGAGCACCGCCACCAGCACCGCCACCCAGCCGAGCCACTTCGGCAGCGTCCCGAGCCTGATCGCGGCCAGGCCGACGGACAGCAGGAACACCTGGATGCCCAGGGCCAGCGGCACGAAGTCGTTGCTGAACAGCGCGCTGAGGGTCTGCAGCGATGCCGGGCTGATGTCGTCGGCGGTCTCGGCCATCGTGAACGTGAGGGTGGCGTCGAAGGCACCGCCCGCGGCGAAGATCACCGCACCGGCGAAGGCGACGCGGGAGAGCAGGCCGCCATCGCCCTCCAGCGCTCGGATCATCCGCGCCAGGTGCGCGGCGAAGAACAGCAGGAACGTGAGCGAGACCGCCTGGAGCGCGGCGCCGACGAAGAGCGCATCCTTGTTGTCCTTGTAGAAGTCGGCGATCTCGCGCGCCGAGCTGTCGCTCAGGTCCGGCGGCTCACCGCTTACCACGAAGCCGATGATCAAGAGAACGACCGCGCCAACCCCCGTCAGCGGCACCCACCACCCGTGCGACCTCATCACAACCCCCACCGTTCGGATATAGCTGTGCCCACTATCGGGTAGGCAGCGCAAATCCGCCAGCCGGGGCCGCGGCGGCGGCCGAGTATCGTTGCCAGCCGCATGACGGATCTCTCCGCGATCACGCACGAGGACGTCCAGGCCCGCCGGCCCGCCACCCACGTGAGCCTCACGCGCGTCGGCGTGACCGGCGTCGAGAAGGTCATCCGCATCGACTCCGACCACTCGGAGCAGCTGTTCTACGCCGAGCTGGAGTGCTTCGTGGACCTCGGCCCGCGCCAGAAGGGCGCCCACATGTCCCGCTTCGAGGAGGTCGTGAACGAGGCCATCGACGAAGTGATCCTGGGCGAGGCGCTGAAGGCCGAGAACCTGGCCGCGCACATCGCCGAGCGCGTGCGCGACCGCCAGGACGGCCTGCGCGCCGAGGTCTCGATCAAAGCCCGCTACCCCGAGCGCAAGCTGACGCCCGCGTCGGGCTCGCAGACGCAGGAGATCTACACGCTGCTGGGCTCGGCGGTGGCCTCCGCCCGCGGCACGCGCCGCCTGATCGGCGTCGAGGCACACGGCATGACCGCCTGCCCCTGCGCCCAGGAGCTCGTGGCCGACCGCTCGCGTGAGCGCCTGCGCGCCGACGGCTTCTCCGACGAGGACATCGAGCGCATCTTCAGCGACGTGCCGGTGGCCACGCACAACCAGCGCGGCATCGGCCGCCTGCACGTCGGCTGCCCCGAGAGCTGCACCGAGGGCATCGAGGCGCAGACGCTGCTGCGCATCGTGGAGAGCTCGATGAGCTCGGAGATCTACGAGCTGATGAAGCGCAGCGACGAGGTCGAGGTGGTCGAGCGCGCGCACATGCACCCGCGCTTCGTGGAGGACTGCGTGCGCGAGATGATTCGCCAGGCGGTCGAGGAATTCGGCCAGCTGGGCGACGACGCATTCCTGCTGGCCCGCCAGGAGAACCTCGAGACGATCCACCGCCACAACGTCGTGGCCGAGCGCCACGGCCTGATGGGCGAGCTGGCGCGCGAGCTGACCGATCAGGTCACCGTGCCCCACCATGTGACGCGCCGCGAGTGGCTCGAAGACCGCCCGCTGCTGGGCTGAGCTGCCCCCCGGACGGGGTCGGTCGTTCGGCCAGATCCTGGCGCGTTGCTACCGGGCTCGGGGGCCGGCGACGAAGCCGTGGGCATGGAGTCCGCTTCCAGATCCACATCGACCCCCACGACCACCCGGCTGAGCGGCGACGCCGCGCTGGTGCTCGGCCTGGCCGCCACGGCGATGCCGTTCTCCCACAGCGCCGAGGATCAGTCCGAGAGCTGGCTGCGCACGCTGCGCCTGCACGGCGGCGTGGGCAAGGCGCTGGCCGGCCTGGGCATGAGCGAGGAGCAGCTGATCGCCCGCGCCGTGCCTGCCCGCCTGTGCACGGGCACCCCGGTCCCCGACGGCGACGTGGTTGAGCGCGTGGCCCGTTCGGCCGCCGAGTTCACCGTGGCCCGCGGGGGGCAGACCACCGGCACCGCCGACCTGTTCTTCGCGCTGCTGGACATCTACGGGCGCACGATGGACCGCGCGCTGTTCATGCACGGCATCACCCGTTCCCAGGTCTTCGAGGCCCTCGTGGCCGCCAACCGGCCGAGCTAGCCGGTCTCGCCCGCGGCCGGGCCCTGGCGTGAGAGCTCCTCGAGCCGGCGCCTGAAGTTCAGGAAGTAGTCGGCGCCCGAGACCACGGTGGCCAGCACCATCAGGTACACCAGCGCCTGGACCCACCAGGCCCCGGCGTCCGGCGCGGCGATCAGCGCCAGCACCGCGGCCGATTGGAAGATCGTCTTGATCTTGCCGAGCCCGCTGGCCGGGATCACGACCCCCTGCTGCCCCGCCGCCACGCGCAGGCCGCTGACCGCGAACTCCCGCGCCACCACCACCATGGCCACCCACGCGTCGACGCGGTCCAGGCTGACCAGCGACAGCAGCGCGGCGGTGATCAGCAGCTTGTCGGCGATCGGGTCCATGACCTTGCCGAACGTGGTCACCGACTGGCGCGAGCGCGCGATGTAGCCGTCCAGGCCGTCAGAGAGCGATGCCACCACGAACACGATCGCGGCGATGGTGGACCCGCCCGCGATCTCCTCGGTCAGCGCCACCACGAGCACCGGCACCAGCAGGATGCGCAGCAGCGTCAGGACGTTGGGCAGGTTCAGGGGGAACACGGCGGCCTGCCGAGGCTACCCCCGGAGGCGTTCGGAGTGACGCGCTGCCAGGTCGCCCGCGCGCTCGAGGAAGTCAGCGATGGTGCCCAGCTGCTCAGCCGAGAAGGCCGCCATGAGCTCACGCTCCCAGTCGGCCGCCACCGGCCCCCAGATCTCCTCCGCGCGCGCGTAGAAGCGTGGGGTGACCTCCACATGCACCTTGCGGCGGTCGGTGGGGTCGCGCACCCTGCGTGCGTACCCGGCACGCTCGAGGCGATCGATCACGGAAGTGACCGCGCCGGTGGTCAGGCCCGATTCGCCGGCCAGCCGGCCGGCGGTCACACCGCCCCCGCGCTCCACCACGTTCAGGCACTGCAGGTCGGTCACGCTGATGCCCAGCCGGGCTGCGGCACGGCCATCGAAGGCCGCGTCGGCGCTGGTGGCGGCCCGGTAGCGCGCTATCAGCTCCCCCACCAGCTGCTTCTTCGTTTGCCTTTGCGTCATAGTCTCTTAGTTGCTAAGATATTCAGCACAAGAGAGAGTCTACATGGAGGTAACGACGTGGACATGCGACTGGAACTGATCTCCGTCCCCGTGAGCGACGTGGACCGGGCGAAGGACTTCTACGTGCAGGCCGGCTTCAGCGCCGACCACGACCATGCGGTCAGCGACGAGATCCGCTTCGTGCAGCTCACTCCCCCGGGGTCGAAGGCGTCGATCTCCCTGGGACGCGGGCTGAGCGAGATGGAGCCCGGATCGCTGGAGGGCCTTCAGGTCGTGGTCGACGACATCGAAACCGCGCGCGAGGAGCTGGCGGGCCGCGGGATCGAGGTGTCGGAGATCTCGGACTTCCCGTGGGGGCGGTTCGTGTTCTTCGCGGACCCCGACGGCAACCGCTGGGCCGTGCAGCAGATCGTCTAGGCCACCGGGCTGCGCCGCCGCTGTCGCGCCAGGTACTCCAGGCCCAGGGTGCTGCCCAGCGGGCCGGCCGGCGAGACGGTGGCGGCGAACAGCGGCCACGGGAACACCCGCTTCAGGCAACCCCGCAGCACGAGCAGGCACAGCAGGATCCAGCCCACGCCGTGCGTCCAGCCCAGAATCTGGGACGCCGTGTGGTGTCCGGCGACGGCCGCCACGCACAGCGCCGCGAACAGGCACAGCTCGAACGCCGAGTAGAGCCGGATCGCGGTGAAGTAGTCCATCTACCCCTTGAGGTCCTTGCGCCGCATCGACCACATCTGCGAGGCGCGCTCCATGTCCAGCGCCGCCGGCCATGCCAGCGCCGGCGGGCCGAGCTCGGTCCGCAGCGAGCGCGCCACGCGGCGGGCCAGCGCGGGGTCCGCGGCCGGGCGTTCGGCCAGCGCGCGGGCCGTGGGCTCCACCTCGGCGTCGTCGACCGCCGCCCAGGCCAGGCCCAGCTCGGCGGCCCGGGCGCCGTCGATGCCCTGGCCGAACATGGCCATGGCCGCCGCGGCCTCGCGCGCGCCGGTGCGCCCCAGCAGGACGCCGTGCCCGCCGCCCGGGTGCAGGCCGATCTGCAGGAACCCGGACACGATCTTGGCGTCGGAGGCCACCACCCGCAGATCGGTGGCGAAGGCCAGGTTCACGCCGGCGCCCACCGCGCCGCCGCGGATTGCGGCCACGGTGGGGGGCTCCAGCTCGCCCACCCGGGCGAACGAGCGGTAGACCAGCCCGATGCCGTCCCAGGCGTCGGGCGCAGCCGGGTCCTGCCCGGCATCGGCCAGCGTCTGGCGGTCGCCGCCGGCGCAGAAGTACTCGCCGCCGGTGACCACGACGGCGCCCACGGACGGGTCGGCATCGATCTGATCGCACACGGCGACCAACTCCCCGGCCATCTCCAGCGTCAAGGCGTTGCGGCGGTCGGGCGCGTCCAGGGTGATGGTGGCCACGCCGTCCGCGCGGTCCAGGCTGATCTCGGGCATGGATGCCAGGCTATTCGCCCGCACTGTGTTCACTGTCACATGCAGGGGCCGACAAACGCCGGGTTCGGGTCTACCCTGGCCGGATGCTCGCGGGGTACGGACACCTCTTGCGCGCCGCGGACCGCCTGCGCTGGGATGAGGCCGAGCTGGACCTCTCCGGCGACGCCGAAGCCTGGCCGAAGCTGGCGAAGTACGTGCGCGTGCCGCTCGCCCGGCTGATGGCCGGCTTCTGCCTGGCCGAGCGCGCGGTGTCCGAACAGCTGGAGCCGTTCGAGGCCGGCGCCGGTGATCCGGGGCTGCGCGCCTGCTTCGCCGCCCAGGCCGACGACGAGCGCCGCCACGCCCGCTTCTTCGACCGCGTGCTGTCCGAGGTGCTCGGCGTCGATCCCGACACGGAGATCCGCGAGCTGGCCGGTGAAGGCGTGGTGCGCCTGTTCGAGCACGAGCTGCCGGCCAAGGCACGCGATCTGGCCGAGGGCCGCTGCGACCTGTCGCAGGCCGTGACGCTCTACCACCTGGTGCTGGAGGGAGTTGTGTTCAGCGTGGGCCAGACGGCGGCGCTCGAGCTGCTGGACGAGGCCGGCACGCTGCCCGCCACCCGGCAGGGCGTGGCCAACGTGCAGGCCGACGAGCGCTGGCACGTGGGCCTGGGCGTCCGCTGCCTGCAGGACACCGGCGTGCGCGAGGACGAGCTCGAGGCCACGCTGGCCTCCGCCGGGCGCGCCACCAGCGCCTGGCAGACCGACCGGATCGGTCCCGAGCACGTGGCCCACGCGGTCGAGCAGCACCGGCGCCGGCTGGCGCAGGCGCGCCAGCCCGTCCAGCCGGCCGCCTAGGCGCCGCCGCCCCGCCGGCGCCGCGCTCGTTTGGTGCACGCACCGCGATCGCCGGTGACGTGTGCACCGGATGGTGCGCAGAACGCGACATCCGGTGCACAGATCGGCGGCGGGGGCGGCGATTGGCGGCGAACGAGCGCGGTGACGCGCCCTACGCGGACACCGCGTAGAGCGTGGTCCCCGACGACAGCCCCAGGCCGCTCACGGCCTTGCCGTGCGCCTTGACCCAAGTCGTGATGGCCTGGTTGCCGCCGCCGCCGGGGCCGCCGCCCTGGGAGGACACCAGTACGTACTTCAGCTGGCCGTCCGCGACCATGGCCGCCAGCTGCGCCGTGGTCGGGGCGTTGTCGCTGCCCGAGAAGCCGCCGATGGTGACCACCGGCTGGCCGCTGGCCACGATGATTGACGAGGTGGCATGCGAGCCGTTGGCCGCCACGAGGTACTTCGCGCCGTCCTGGTTTGCGCGCAGATACGACAGCGCCTTGGCCGACAGGCCGCCGCCCGACCCAGCCGCGCCGCCACCGGGACCGCCCATGCCGGCGG
Organism: uncultured Solirubrobacterales bacterium; assembly: GCA_963750365.1. Classification (GTDB taxonomy): domain Bacteria; phylum Actinomycetota; class Thermoleophilia; order Solirubrobacterales; family Thermoleophilaceae; genus JAAYBF01. The sequence goes on along the minus strand of CAVVQE010000001.1, from coordinate 1,250,683 downwards.
TGCTGGACGGGCCCGCCAGCACGTTGTTGCCGTTCAGCGCGTGCGTGACGTTGCTGGCCGCGAAGGCGGCCGGACCGCCCGCAACGGCCAGCACGCCCGCAACCGCCCAGACGGCCATCAGCCGTCGCCCGGGCAGCCAAGTCGTGCGCAGCGCGAACGAGGCCAGCACCGCAGCGGCGGCGGCCACCGGGATGACCACGCGCAGCGCCGGGATGAATTCGGGCGTGCGCTGGAGCAACAGCACGGACATCCAGGCCGACGCCACCACGGCCGCGTCCAGCGCAGCCACGCCGGCCCACGACTGCGTGGCCCAGCGCCACAGCATGACCACGCCGATGCCGCACAGCGCGGCCACCGCGGGCGCCAGCGCGCTCACGTAGTAGGGGTGGAAGATGCCCTGCTGGGTCGAGAACACGCCCACGTGCACCAGCGCCCAGACGCCGAACATGATCAGCCCCGCGCGGCGCAGGTCGGTGCGCCGTGCGTCGCGGGTCAGCCAGATGCCCGCCGCCAGCGACAGCGCCGCCAGCGGAATCAGCCAGGCGATCTGCGCGCCCACCTGCTCGTTGAACATGCGGGCGATGCCGGGCAGGCCGCCGAAGCCGGCCCCCCGTCCGCCGCCGCCCTCGCCGAAGATCCGGCCCAGGCCGTTGTAGCCCAGGATCAGGTTCCAGACGCCGCCGTCCGTGGAGCCGCCGATGTACGGCTTCGAGCCCGGCCACAGCGTGGCGGCCAGCGGCCAGGCGGCGCTCACGGCCACCATCGACACACCCGCCAGCGCCAGCTGGCGCACGCGGCTGCCCAGCGCGGGCGGACCCGCCACCAGGTAGGGCAGCGCCAGCGCGGGCACGACCATCCAGCCCTGGAGCATCTTGGTCATGAACGCCAGGCCGACGAGCGCCCCGGCGTACAGCAGGTGCCGGGTGTGGCCGGCCTGGATGGCGCGCACGGTGAAGTAGGCGGCGCCAACCATCAGGGCCACCAGCAGCGCGTCCGGGTTGTTCACCCGCCCGACGGCCACCGTGACCGGCGTGATGGCCAGCGCCGCGCCGGCCGCGATGCCCGCGGCCGGGCCGGCCAGCCGCCGCACGGTGGCGTAGAGCGTTCCCACCGCCGCGATCGTGCACAGGGCCGAGGGCAGCAGGATCGAGAAGCTCGAGAATCCGAGCACGCGCGCCGACAAGCCGGAGAGCCAGGTGGCCAGCGGCGGCTTGTCGACGGTGATGAAGCTGCCGGGATCCAGCGAGCCGAAGAACCACGCCTTCCAGCTCTGGCTGGCCGACTTCGTGGCCGCCGCGTAGTACTCGTTGGACATGCCGCTGGCGGTGAGGTTCCACAGGCACAGCGCCGAGGCCAGCGCCAGCACGGCAATCAGCGCCGGCCGCACCCAGGCGGGATCGGCGGGGCGGCCGCGGACGAAGCCGCGCAGGCGGCCGGCGCGGGGCGCGGCCTCCGGGCGGGTCGGTGATCTGAGCAGGGCGGTGGCGGACACGGCAACTCCTTCTGGGTCGATGGACTCCGGCGATGCTGCGCCCATCGCGTTGGAAGCCGCTCGGAGTGGGCTGAGAGAAACCTGAGCGGGCGCACTCACGGATCTCTCAGCCTGGGCCCAGGGCGCTCCGAGCCGGTGACCCCACCATCGCCACGGATCAGGCCTGACACGGCCATCCCGAATCGAAGGAGTCACACCATGAAGACCAAGATGCGCACCACCATCGCCGCCATCGGGGCCGCAGCCGTACTGGCCGGAACGGGCCTCGGAGTGGCCAGCGCGCAGAAGGAGGGCTCGAGCTCCTCGGGCCAGGCCCCGGCAGCTCAGGGCATGCCCGGCGGCGGCGGCCCTTCGGCCGCCAACGTCACGGCGCTGGCCAAGGACCTGGGCGTGAGCACCGCCAAGCTGAAGAAGGCGATGCAGGCCAGCCGCCCGTCGGGCACCCCGGGCCAGAAGGGCGCCGGTGCTCCCGGCGACATGGCCGCCAAGCTGGCCAAGCAGCTGGGGCTGTCGGAGGCCAAGGTCAAGAAGGCCCTGGAGGCCAACAAGCCGTCGGGCGCTCCCCCCTCGGGCGGTCAGCCGCCCGCCGCGGGCGGGCAAGCTCCGTCGGGCACCGCCAGCTGACCACAGCAGTTCCCCAGCCCGCTCTCAGGAATCTCTGAGGCGGGCTGGGGATACTCACCGCGTGACCGATGCCATCCACCGCGTGCTCGTCGTCGACGACGAGCCCAACATCGTCGACGTGATCACCATGGCCCTGCGCTTCCAGGGCTTTGAGGTGGAGGCGGCCGGCACCGGCGCCGGGGCGCTGGCGGCGGTCAGCCGCTTCAAGCCCGACCTGATGCTGCTGGACGTGATGCTGCCCGACATGGAGGGCTTCGACGTGGCCCGGCGCCTGGGCGCCCAGCGCGCGCGCTTGCCGATCATCTTCCTGACCGCCCGCGACGAGACCCAGGACAAGGTGCGCGGGCTCACCCTCGGCGGCGACGACTACGTGACCAAGCCGTTCAGCCTCGAGGAGCTGGTGGCCCGAGTGCGCTCGCTGCTGCGCCGCTCGGGTGCGTCCGAGCCCGACTCCGGCCGGCTGCTGTTCGCCGACCTGGAGCTGGACGAGGACATGCGCGAGGTCTCGCGCGGCGGCCGCCCGATCGAGCTCACCGACACCGAATACCGGCTGCTGCGGTACCTGCTGCTGAACCCGCGCAGGGTGCTCACCCGCGGGCAGCTGCTCGACCACGTCTGGGAGTACGACTTCGGCGGCGACGCACGCGTACTGGAGACGTACGTGAGCTACCTGCGCAAGAAGCTCGGCGACCCGTCGCTGATCCACACCGTGCGCGGCGTGGGCTACGCGCTGCGCGAGCCGCGCTGATGCCCCGCTCACTGCGAGGCCGGCTCGTGGCGGGCCTGCTGGCCTTGACCGCGGCGGGGTTGGCGGCGCTGGCGGTGACCACCTACCTCGAGCAGCGCTCGTTCCTGACCGACCGCACCGACGAGCAGCTGCGTCAGGCCCCGCCGGCCGTGGACCGCGCGCTGGACGACCGCGGTCAGGGCCGGCCGCTGGGCCAGCCCAGTGGCAGCGGCGCCGGCGCGGGCGGCCCGGGCGTGGGCCTGCCGCCGGGCACCTACGGCCAGCGCCGCAACGCCTCGGGCAAGGTCGTGGACGATGTCGTGCTGAGCTACGGCCAGAGCACGGGCTCGAAGCCCGACCTGCCCGCCCGGATCGCCGTGAACCGCCCCATCACCGTGGGCGCGGGCGGCTCGGCCTACCGGGTGCTCGCAGTGCCCAGGCCGCTCGGCCGGTCGGGCACGACCGTGGTCGCGCTGCCCCTGCGCGAGGCCGATCAGACGCTCAACCGTCTGCTGACGGTGCAGGCCCTGGTGGGCGGGGCGGTGCTGCTGCTCGTGGGCTCGCTGGCCTGGCTTGTGGTCCGCGTGGGGCTGCTGCCGCTGGACCGCATGGGCCACACCGCCGGCGCCATCGCCAGCGGCGACCTGTCCCAGCGGGTGGCAGCCACCGATCCGCGCACCGAGGTAGGCCGGCTGGGCCGGGCGCTGAACGGCATGCTCGAGCGGCTCGAGGAGGCGTTCGCCGAGCGCCGGGCCAGCGAGGACCGCCTGCGCCGCTTCCTGGCCGACGCATCGCACGAGCTGCGCACGCCGCTCGTGTCCATCCGCGGCTACGCCGAGCTGTACCGGATCGGCGCGGCACGCGAACCGGCCGAGGTCGAGAAGGCGATGACGCGGATCGAGGACGAGGCGCAGCGGATGGGCGTGCTGGTGGAGGACCTCCTGACGCTGGCACGCCTGGACGAGGTGGCCGACGCCCCGCACAGCCCTGTGGATCTGGCGCAGGTGGCGGCCGACGCGGTACACGACGCCCGCGCCGCCGCGCCCGATCGTGAGATCGAGCTGCGCAGCGCCGCGGACCCGCCTCCGGTGGATGGCAACGCCGACCAGCTGCGCCAGGTACTGGCCAACCTGCTGCGCAACGCGCTGGTGCACACCCCGCCCGGCACGCCGATCGAGGTCGAGCTGGAGCCCGGCGCGATGCATGTGCGCGACCACGGACCGGGCCTGCCGCCCGGCGAGCCGGACGCCCTGTTCCAGCGCTTCTGGCGCGCGGAGGCGGGACGCGAACGTGGCCACGGGGCAGGCCTGGGGCTGGCCATCGTCGCCGGAATCGTGGCCGCCCACCGCGGACGCGTTGGCGCAGGCGACGCGGACGGCGGCGGCGCGCGCTTCTCGGTTTGGCTGCCGCTCTCAGGCGCCTCCCAGGACGGTCCCACCAAGTTCTGACGGTTGCGCCCCAGGGTGGCCGCATGACCTCCTCCACCACACTCGTCCGGGTTCCCGCCCTCCCCCTGCCGACCGCCCGCCACACGCAGCTGGACGTGGTCGTGCCGGTCTACAACGAAGCCGCCACAGTGGAGCGCCAGCTCCGCCGGTTGCACCGATTCCTGTCCGCCGAGCTGCCGCTGAGCTGGCGGATCGTGGTTGCCGACAACGCCTCGTCAGACGCCACCGGCGCCATCGTGCGCAGCATGGTCGGCGAGCTCGCCGGCCTGTCCTACCTTGGCCTCGCGCAGAAGGGCCGTGGCCGCGCCCTGCGCGCGGCCTGGTCGGCCAGCGACGCGCGCGTGGTGGCCTACATGGACGTGGACCTGTCCACCGACCTGCGTGCGCTGATGCCGCTGGTGGCGCCGCTGCTCTCGGGTCACAGCGAGGTGGCCATCGGCAGTCGCCTGGCGCGGGGCGCGCAGGTGGTGCGCGGTCCCCGGCGCGAGTTCATCTCGCGCAGCTACAACCGCATCCTGCGGGCCACGGTTCGCGCCCGCTTCAGCGACGCCCAGTGCGGCTTCAAGGCCGTCCGCCGCGACGTGCTGGACGACCTGCTCGACCAGGTCGACGACGAAGAATGGTTCTTCGACACCGAGCTGCTGGTGTGCGCCCAGCGCGCAGGTATGCGCATCCACGAGGTGCCGGTGGACTGGGTCGACGACGCCGACTCGCGCGTGGACATCGTGCCTACCGCGCTCGCGGACCTGCGTGGCGTGGCGCGGCTGATGCTGGCGCCGCGCGGCGGGCGCTCAGGCGGGCAGCGGCGTGTCGGCGTCGGCCAGCGCGTCGCGGTCGGCGGGTAGTTCGCCACCCGCCGCGATCAGCTTGGTGGCAGCCTCGAGGTCGTCGCCGCGGCCGGATGAGGCGCACGCCACCAGCCGGCCGCCGTCCAGGTAGAGCACGCTGAACTCGCCGGCGTCCATCGACCCGCGCACGATCTCCTGGTCCCAGCCGGCCGCCGGGCCCACGTACTCGATCGAGCCCCAGTCGGCCAGGTCGGTCCAGAAGTAGGGCACCTCGGTGTGCTCGTCCGGGAGCCGAGCATTGCCGCCGCCACGGCGGCGCCCTGGGCCTCGGCCACGGCCTCGTGCTCCACGCGGATACGGCGGCCGTGCACCACGCTGTCGTACTCGCAGATGTCGCCGGCCGCATACAGGTCGGCTGCCGACGTGAGCAGCCGCGCGTCGCACTTCACGCCGCCGGACTCGCCCAGGTCCAGGCCCGCGGCCTTGGCCAGCATCACGTCGGGCTTGACGCCGGTGCCCAGCACCACCATGTCGGCCGGCAGCTCGTCGCCGCCGCCGGTGACCACCAGCTGCACGCGCCCGTCACCCTCGAAGCGCTCGAGCTGGCTCGCGCCCATGAACTCGATCCCGTGGCCCTCGAGCAGGCCGCGGATCCAGCGGCCGACGGTGGGCCCGAAGCCGGTCTCCATCGGCTCGTCCTCCTGCATCAGCACGGTCACCGTCTTGCCCAGCTCGGTCAGCGACGCGGCCACCTCGCAGCCGATGTAGGAGCCGCCGACGACGACCACGCGCTCAGCGTGCTCGGCGTCCTCGCGGATCGATTCGGCGTTGCCCAGCGCGCGCACGTAGTGCAGGCCGTCCAGGTCGGAGCCGTCCACGCGCAGCCGGTTGACCAGTGAGCCGGTGGCCAGCAGCGCGCTGGTGTAGCCCAGCTCGTCGCCACCCTGCAGCTTGACCGTCTTCGAGCTCGGGGTCGACCGAGCGGACGGCCGTGCGCGTGCGCAGGTCGATGTCGTGCTCGTCGTACCACGACTCGCCGTGGACGTAGGCGTCCTCGCGGGCCGACTGGCCGCGCAGCAGGTCCTTGGTGGCCGGCGGCCGGTGGTAGGGCGGCTCCAGCTCGCGGGTGAGCAGGACGATCGAGCCCTCGGCGCCGTTCGCGCGCAGGGCCTCGGCGCAGGCGGCCGCGGCCACGCCGCCGCCGATCAGCAGATGGTCGAAGTGGGCGTCGGGCATGGTCGCCGTTCTACACGCCCTGGATGTCGCGCGCGTCACCCAGGGCGGCGTCGGGCACCCGGTAGGCGTCCACGAGCAGCGCGGCGTGCTCGGCCAGCTCGTCGCAGGCGGTGTTCACGCCCTTGATCACCGACTTCGAGCGGGTCGACGACAGCCGGCCGTGCTCCTGGAACCAGCCCCGGTCGGCCTCGATCCGGCTGAGCGCGTACAGGTCGCAGAGACGGGCCAGGACGGCCTGCAGCGACTGCTCGGGACAGCGCTCGACCGCGTCGGCGAACGCCTCCATGATCACGCGCTCGGCGTACACCCGGCCCACCAGCACCACGTGGTCCTGGCAGTCCAGGAGCACGTCGAACGGGTCCAGGCCCGCGTCCATGCCGCCCTTCAGGCGGCGGGCGGCCGAGGCCTTGACGTGCTGCTCGCGCCAGCGGAAGAACTCCAGCTGGGTCTGGCGCTCGAGCAGGTCGCCCTCGTCGTCGCGGCCGGGCAGGACCTCGTCGGCGATCCGCCCCAGCAGCTCGCGGACCGCGGTGCGCTCTGCCACCGTGCCCGCCACCTGCTCGGCCACGAAGGCGATCGTGCCGAACGGGTCCAGCTCGCTGAACTCGTGCTGGAAGTCGGTCAGCAGGTTCTTGGCCGCCAGCTGGAGCAGCACCGTGTTGTCGCCCTCGAAGGTGGTGAACACGTCGGTGTCGGCCTTCAGCGCGGCGAAGCGGTTGGTCTTCAGGTAGCCCTGGCCGCCACAGGCCTCGCGGCAACCCTGGATGGTCGCGGTGGCGTGCCAGGTTCCCAGCGCCTTCAGCGCGGCGGCGCGGGTCTCCAGCTCGCGGCGGGTCTCGTCGTCGGTCTCGCCCTCGCCGAACACCTCCACGAGGCCGGCCACGAGCCCCTCCTGGGCGAAGTGCAGCGCGTAGTTCTCCGCCAGCGGAATCAGCAGCCGGCGGCGGTGGGTGCGGTAGGTCATCAGCGTGACCTCCTCGCCCCCGGGCGGGCCGAACTGGCGCCGGCTGTTGCCGTGGCGCACCGCGATCGTCAGCGCCACCTTGGACGCGTTGATGGCCGCGCCGCACACGCTCACGCGGCCCTGGATCAGGGTGCTGAGCATGGTGAAGAAGCGCTTGGCGGGATTCTCGATCGGGCTCGTGTAGCCGCCCTCGGCCGACACGGTGGCGTAGCGGTCCAGCAGCGCCTCGCGCGGCACGCGCACCTGGTCGAACCACAGCCGTCCGTTGTCCACGCCGTCAAGCCCCAGCTTGGGCCCGATGTCCTCGATCCGCACACCGTCCGCCGTCTTGCCCTTCGCGTCGCGGATGGGCACCACCAGCGCGTGTACGCCGCGGTCCTGGCCGCCGACCACCAGCTGGCAGAAGACCGCCGCCATGATCCCGTCGCACGCCGCGTTGCCGATCCACTCCTTGCGCGCCCAGTCGTCCGGGGTGTGGATCACGAACTCCTGGGCGTCGGGGTCGTAGGTGGCGGTGGTGCGTATGTCCTGCACGTTGGAGCCGTGACCCAGCTCGGTCATCGCGAAGCAGCCAGGCAGCTTCATCGTGGCGATGTCGTGCAGGTAGGCCTCGTGGTGGCTCTCGGTGCCCAGGTGCTGCACCGCGCCGCCCCAGAGCCCGAACTGCACGCCGCACTTGACCAGCAGCGACAGGTCGCCGAAGCCCATCGTCTCGAAGCCGCTGATGTAGCCGCCGAGGTCGCCGCGACCGCCGTACTCGACGGGGTAGCCCATGGTGGTGCGGTCGCTCGCGGCCAGGTCGTTTAACCAGGCCAGCACCTGCTGGCGGTGCTCAGGCATCGCCAGGTCGCTGCGCGGGGCGTTGCCCTCCCGGCCCAGCCACTCGCGGACCTCGTCGCGCACCTGGGCGTGCGGGCCGTCCAAGAACAGGCCGAGGGCCTGGGCGCCGGGGTTCGCAGCGGTCGTGGCCAAGGTGGTCCGAGCGTAACGATCGGGGGTGATCGCGGTCACCAATCCGTCACGTTCGTCGGCGATTCGCCGCCCCCACCCGCGCGCGCGGCAAGTTCGGTTCGCTATGCGAACCAAATCTGCCGAGCAGGCCCCGGGGCGCCCGTGGGGCCGGGGGGCGCGGCCGGTAGCTTCCGGCGGCGATGGCGAACCCGGCGCTGGAGGAAGAGTTCGACGCCACTGTGGTGGTGGCGCGACAGCTGTTCGCCGCCGACGACTCCGACTTCGCCGTGCTGCTGGCCACCGCGCCGGACGGCGACACGATCACGGCCGCCGGGCCGCTGGCGCACCTGGACGCGGGCACGCGCGCGCGGATCGCGGGCAGGTGGGCCGACCACCCCAAGTACGGGCCGCAGGTCCAGGCCGAGCTGGGCTATGAGGTCGACCCCGACGACGCCGACGGCACGCGCAGGTACCTGCGCACCATCCGCGGCGTCGGCAAGTCGCGCGCCGCCGCGCTGATCGAGCGCCACGGCGACGATCTGTTCGAGGCCATCGACCGCGACCCCGAGGGTGCCTTCGGCGCGCTGGCGGGCATGGGCGCGAAGGGCGCGGCCCGGGCCGCCGACTCCTGGCGCGAGCGGCGGGCGCTGCGCGAGCTGTACCTGCTGCTGGCGCCGCACGGAGCGGGCTGGCTGGCCTCGCAGCTGCACGAGACGCACGGCCCGGGCGCGGCCGGTGTGGTCCGCGGCCAGCCCTATCTGCTCACCGAGGAGCACGGTGTTGGCTTCACGACGGCCGACACGATCGCCCGTGCCAACGGCGTGGACGCCGACTCGCCCGGCCGCCGCCGCGCCGCGGTGGTGCACCTGCTGCGCGAGGCCGAGCGCCGCGGCGACACCTACCTGGCCGAGGCGGCGCTGCGCGGGCGCGCCCGCGAGCTGGTCGGCGACCTGGACGAGGAGGTCCTGGCCGGCCTGGACGGCGACGGCACCGTGGTCCGCCAGGACGGCACGATCGCGCTGGCCGCGCTGTTCGCCATGGAGCAGCGCACGGCCGACCGGTTGGCCACCCTGGCCGCCGCCGAGCCGGCGCTGGAACAGCCGTCCGCCAGCGGCGACGCCGAGCTCAGCCAGCAACAGCGCGACGCGGTGGCTGCCGCATTCGGGCGTGCGCTGTCGGTCGTCACCGGCGGGCCGGGGACGGGCAAGACCACGCTGGTGCGGGCCATCGTGGAGCGGGCGGGCGCGGCGAAGGTGGACGTGGCGCTGTGCGCGCCGACCGGCCGCGCCGCGCGCCGGCTGGAGGAGGCCACCGGGCACGCGGCGGTGACCATCCACCGGCTGGTCGAATGGCTGCCCGGCGAGGGCCCGCTGCGCGGGGCGGGCTACCCGATCGAGTGCGACCTGCTGGTGGTCGACGAGTCCAGCATGCTCAGCCTGGAGGTGGCCGCCATGCTGCTGGGCGCCGTGGCCGACGGCACGCACGTGGTGCTCATCGGCGACGCCGACCAGCTGCCGCCCGTGGGCGCCGGCAAGCCGTTCGCCGACCTGATCGACTCCGACACCGTGCCGGTGGCGCGGCTGACGCACGTGTTCCGCCAGGCGGCGCGGTCGCTGATCGTGCAGGCCGCCCACGCCATCAACGCGGGCGGCCAGCCGCGCACCCGGGCCGGCCAGGGCGAGCAGCGCGACTTCTTCTTCATCGAGCAGGGCTCGGACTCGGCGGCGGCGGACGAGATCGTGGACCTGGCCTGCCGGCGGCTCCCCGAGCACTACGGCGTGGACGCCATCCGCGAGGTACAGGTGCTCTCGCCCGTGTACCGCGGCGCGGTGGGCGTCGACGCGCTGAACGAGCGCCTGCGCGCGCAGCTGAACCCCGACGGGGCGGCGCTGCTGGACGGCCCGCTGCGCGACGGCGACAAGCTGGTGCAGACCCGCAACGACTACGTGGCCGGGCTGATGAACGGGCAGATCGTGGTGGTGCGCGGCCAGGACGCCGACGGCGAGGAGCTGCTGGTGGCCACCGACGCCGGCGAGGAGCTGGCCATCCCGGCCGAGCGCACGAACTCGCTACGACCGGCTTACGCCATCTCGGTGCACCGCTCGCAGGGCTGCGAGATGCCGGTCGTGGTCGTGCCCGTGCACTCCAGCCACGGCGGCATGCTGTCGCGCAACCTGCTGTACACGGCGGTCACGCGGGCGCGGACGGCGTGTGTGCTGGTGGGCCAGCGTGCCGCGGTGGCCAAGGCGGTGGGCCGGGCCGATGCGTTCCGGCGCAACTCGCGGTTGGCCGGGCTGCTCGGAGGGTGAGCGCGAAGCCGCCGATCGGATTCGAACCGATGACCCCGTCTTTACGAGAGACGTGCTCTACCAACTGAGCTACGGCGGCGTGGGCGGCACCGGAGTCTAGCCCCGGTGCCGCCCGCTGCCGGATGCCGCTCTAGCCGGTGACGACGACGTAGAACGGCTTGCGCTCAGCACCCGCGGTCACGGTGCCGTCGCTGTTGCGAGGGCTGACCACGAAATGCGTGTTGGTGTTGGTCCCCGGAGGCGCGCACGTGACCACGTTCGGGATGGCGCACCGGATCGCGGCGATCTCGCCGCTGAACTCCGGGTTGTTGTCCGCACCGGGGGCGCGGCCGTTCTGGATCCCGTCGGCGTTCGCGTCGACCGCGTTCTGCAGCCCGCTGGACACCACGATCGCCTTGTTGGTCAGATCCTCGCCGGAGTCGATGTAGACGTTGCCGGCGGCCGAGGCCGGGTTGCCCTGGAAGGCGGACTTCACGGTGAAGCCACCCGACTGGGCGGAGATCTGGCCGGCGTCGTTCACGAACAGCCAGCGCGCTTCCTTGGGCAGCTCCTTCTTGTCGAACCGGTCGGCGGTCAGCGAGCCGGCCTTGATGTCGCGCGCGGCCAGGGCGCCGTCCTTGATGTCCGAGCCCTCGAGGCCGCGGAACTTCACGTCGCGCTGCTCGATCGTGCCGTTCTTGATCTCGCGGCTGTCGATCGAGCCGGTGGCCACTGCGTACGACGTGCCACCGAGGGCGACGAAGAGCGCCGCGGATGCGACGGCCATCGCCGGTGACGGCAGTTTCAGGAATCGCTTCAGCTTCATTGAGATGGTCCTCCTTTTGGGGGGACATTTCGGGAGTGGCCGCGGTTGTGAGAGCCCCCTGCCACCGCGGCAGTACCTCCCCCATCGCGAGCGCCGGGGTAAAGGTTCGGGCGGCCGGGGAAGCTGGCGCGTTGCCACTCGGGGGGGCGAATCAGCGCGATCGCGCGCCTAGAGCGGGCGTGAGCACTATTTCCAGGCGGCTGAGGAAAATGGAGCGGCTCGCGCTGCCCGGCGGTGGGACGGCCTACGTGGCTCGCAGCGCGCTCGAGCGGCTGCTGGGCCTGATGGGCCTGGCCGCGCTTCCACCCGGCTCGGCGCTGCTGATCCCGGGCTGTGACTCGGTGCACACGGCCTGGATGCGCATGCCGATCGACGTCGTGTTCCTGGACGCGCGCGGCGCGGTGCTGGACGTACGCACGGCGTTGCGGCCCTGGCGGGTCGCGCATCGGCGCGGAGCGGAAGCCGTGCTGGAGTTGCCGGCAGGCGGCGCGGAGGCGCTGCTCAGCGGGCCTTGGTGCTGCGCGGCGATGTGGGCTTGACCCGGAACACCGGCCGCTTGCCCTTGCTGAACACGCCGCTCGCGGGCGCGACGAAATAGCCGCGCGGCACGTTCTGGCCGGTCAGGAAGGTCCTGAACAGCTGCGACGCCTCGCGGCAGCTGACCCCGGTGCCGCGGTAGACGAACGTCAGATAGGGGCCGGCCGGAAATGCGAGGCCCGCGATGCGGTCGCGGTTGAGCACCCGGAAGGTGCCGGGGCACTCGCCGCGCTGGCCCTTGGCCGGGTAGCGGTTGCCGCTGCTGGGCTTGGGCTCGCGGCCCACCGCCGGCTTGATGCGAAAGCCCGTGGGCGAGCCGCGGCGGGTGAAGCTGGCGGTGGAGGTGTTCAGCACCCACGGCCTGGGCAGGCGCCCGTCGAAGTCGCGCAGGAATGAGCTGAACAGCCGCGCCGCGCCGGCGCAGCTCAGGGCGTTGCCGTTCAGCAGGGTCAGCTGGTAGGCGTCCTTGGGGATCCCCAGCCTGCCGATGTGGTCGTTGTGCAGGACGTCGAAGAAGCCCGGGCAGGCGTTGGCGGTCGGATTCGGGCTCGGCCCGCTACCGCCCCCGCGGCCGGGGTTGCCGATCCGGGCCAGCGAGAAGCGAACGGCGGCGTCGCTGCCACGCTGGAAGGCGGCCGCGCGGGCGCTGACCTCCCACGGCCGGCGCAGCTTGCCGTTGTAGTCCTGCAGGAACTCGGCCAGGTCGCTTGCGGCCTGCGCGCACGAGAACCGCGCCGGGTTCGCCACCGTGATCCGGTACGCGCCGGCCTTCAGCCGCAGCGAGCCGATGCTGTCGTCGTGCAGCACCTGGAAGCTGCCTGGGCAGGCGGCGCTCGTCGTGCTCTGCGCGCCGGCGCCACCCGCGGGGAGGAGCGCCAGGGCCGTGACGGCCACGGACGCAAGCAGCAGCGATCGGATCCTTCCTCCCGGCATCGGGCGAAGGTACAGCAGATGCCGGCCCCGCGCACCGTCGAACCGCTCGTTCGGGGTGCGCGGGGAAAGCGTCAGCCGTCCTCGGGCTCCACGCCCGGTTCGGGCTCCTCGGCCAGGATCCCGTACAGCGACCGCCGGGTCGCGGCCAGGGCCTCCTCGGCCTGCTGGAGCTGCTCGGTTGTGCCGATCTCGGCGATCTGGCGGGCGGCCATGCCCACCTGGCGCATCGTGCGGCCCATCTGGACCGCCTCGTCAGCCACGTCGTTCGCTGCCGGCTCCCAGGGAGCCGGCGCATCGGCGGCCCGCTGTGCCAGCCGCTTGCGGCCCTCGTCGGTGAGCTCGTACTTGCGCTCGTCGCCGCTGCCGACGGGCTTGATCAGCCCTTCGTCCTCCATCAGCGCCAGCGCCGGGTAGATCGAGCCGGGGCTCGGGCGCCAGGCGCCCTCGCTTCGGGCTTCGATCTCCTGCATCAGCGCGTAGCCGTTGCGTGGCTCCTCGCCCAGCAGGACCAGCACGGCTGCCTTCACGGCGCCGCGGCGCGCGCGACGGCCACGAGGGGCGAAGCCGCCGAAGCCGCCTCTGCGTCCGTGCATCGGCCTGTCCTCCCGGGTGTCGAAGTAGGCGGGTCCGCCGAATCGGCGCCCGCATCGGTGTGAGTGTCGCATCGCTGCTCCTAATCTGTGTATCTCGATGCTATCGCGATATATCGTAACAGGTCGGTGCGCGGCGGCGGTCTGGGCGGCGATCGCGTCGGTCCGAGAGCGCGATCTGGACACCGAACGCGGGCGCGACCCGACTTCCGTCCGCGCTGTGGACGGAAGTCGTGACGCTCCGCCGGAAGGGGGGCGAAGCTTCGCCAGGAGCGGTGCGCCCCGCCAGATCGGTGCGGCCCCGCGTCAGCGGGGGCCGACGAGCGCGGCCAGGCGGTAGCCCAGCGCCTCCAGCGCCAGGTCCTCGGTCACGTTGACCGACAGCGCCAGGCGGGCCTGCTCGCAGCGCTCGGCCGCCACGCGCAGCCTGCGCGTGTCGCGCCGGCCGGCGGCCTGCGCCAGGCGCTGGGCGCGGTCGGGATCGAGCGCGGCCTCGGGCGCGCCCTCGGCCAGGCAGATCAGGTCGCGCAGGGTCAGCGCGACCAGGGTCAGGCCGAGGTCCAGCACATCGGTGCGGGCGCGGCGCCCCTCGCGCTTCGCGGTCTCCTCGAACTGGCGCTCCAGGGCGGTGCGCTCGCGTCCCTTGGGCTCGCCCTCCAGCCGCGCGTCGCGCTCGGCCGCCACCGCCTCCTCGGCCTGCCCGCGGCGCAGCTCGGCACGCGCCAGCAGCCCGCGCCACGGCTCGCCGCCGGCGCCGTCGTCGTCCGGCATCAGCGCCGCCCGCACCATCGCGTCGGCGTCGCCCAGCAGGCCCTGGCCCTCGTCGCCGGCCAGCAGCCGCGCGCGCTCGCCGTTGCCCAGCGCCAGGCGCGCGCACGCCAGCGCGCGCTCGCCGGGGACACCCTCGCTCTCCAGCGCCTGGGCGATGCGGGCCGGCGGCAACGGGTCGAAGCGCACCAGCTGGCAGCGCGAGACCACCGTGTCCATGACCTGCCCGAGCGAGTCCGTGAGCAGGATCAGGTGCACGAACGACGCGGGCTCCTCCAGCGTCTTGAGCAAGCTGTTGGCCGCCTCGTCGTTGAGCGCGTCCACGCGCTCGAGCACGAACACCCGTCGCGAGGACTCGAACGGGGTGCGGCCGGCCGCGTCGATCACGGCCTGGGCGACGTCGGAGCGGCGCATCACGTGCGCGCCGGTGGGTCGCACCCAGGTCAGGTCGGGATGGGTGCCGGCGTGCACCCGGTGGCGCACGCCGTCGGCCTCCGGGGCGGCCTCGGCCAGCAGCTCGGTGGCGAACGCCAGCGCCACCGTGCGCTTGCCCACCCCGGCCGGCCCGTGGAAGAGGTAGGCGTGCGACGGGCCGCGCGGCCAGCGACGCCGCCAGGCTCACGCGCGCGTGCGGGTGGTCCTCGGTGCCCGCCAGCGCGGTCGTCACCGCCCGGCCCCCCGCACGGCGGCCAGCACGTCTCGGTGCACGTCCTCGGGATCGCGGCCGGCGTCCACGCGCACGAAGCGCCCGGGCTCGGCGTCGGCGAGCGCGGAGTAGCCCTGCGCGACGGCCCGCTGGAGCGCGTCGCCCTCGCGCTCGAAGCGGTCGTCCTCGGCGCCGCGCGCGCCGGCCGCTGCGGTGTCCAGCTCCAGCAGCACGGTCACGTCCGGCGTCAGCCCGTCGACGGCAGCCGCGTTCAGCTGCGCCACCGCGTCCACCCCCAGCCCACGTGCCGCGCCCTGGTAGGCCAGCGAGCTGTCCAGGAAGCGGTCGCACACCACCGTGCGGCCGTCGTCGAGCGCCGGCCGGATGACCTGGCGCACGAGCTCGGCCCGCGCCGCCGCGAACAGCAGCGCCTCGCCCTCGGCGCTGAGCTGGACGTCGGGATCCTTGAGGATGTCGCGCACGCGCTCGCCGGCGGCGGTGCCGCCGGGCTCGCGTACGGCCACGGCCCCCTCCCCCAGGGCGTCCGCCAGCATCGCGGCCTGGGTGCTCTTGCCCGAACGGTCGATGCCCTCGAGCGTGACGAACAGCCCGGCCATCAGGGGCGGGCGATCGCCAGCCGCGCGCCGTCTGGCGGCGGGCCGCCGTGGACGTCGAGCTGGTGCTGCCACGCGGTCCAGGAGCTCGAGACCATGTCGTCGAGGTCGAAGCGAGCGCGCCAGTCCAGGTCGGCGGCGATCAGGTCCACGGCGCCCACGATCCGCGCCGGGTCGCCGGGCCGCCTGGGCAGCAGCTCGGGCGCGGAGTCGTGGCCGGTGATGCGGCGGATGGCATCGACCACCTCCAGCACCGACGAGCCCTGGCCGCGGCCGACGTTGTAGGCGGGTGCGGCGGGCCGCCCCGCCTCCAGGTGCTTGGCCACGGCCACGTGCGCGTCTGCCAGGTCGACCACGTGGACGTAGTCGCGCACGCAGGTGCCGTCGGGCGTGTCGTAGTCGGTGCCGAACACCTTCGGCGGCTCGCCGCGCGAGAGCGCGCGGAACACCTTCGGGAACAGGTTGTGGGGGCTGTGGTCGGCCAGCTCGGGTGGACCCGACCCGACCACGTTGAAGTAGCGCAGCGAGGACTGCCTGAGCCCGGGCGTCACGGCGGCCAGGTCGCGCAGCAGCCACTCGCCGATCACCTTGCTCTGGCCGTACGGGCTCTCCGGTCGCGGCTCGGCGTCCTCGCCGACCAGCTCGACCGCGGGCGTGCCGTACCACGACGAGCTGCCCGAGAACAGGAAGTTCTGGATGCCGCGCTCGGCCACGGCCTCAAGCAGCACCTGCGTGCCGGTCACGTTGGCCCGGTAGAAGGCCAGCGGCTGCTCGACCGAGACGCCCGCGTACTTGAGGCCGGCCAGATGGACCACGCCCGAGATCTGGTGCTGGTCGAACGCCGCTGCCACGGCGTCCGGATCCGCGATCGAGCCGTCGACGAACGGCACATCGTCCGGCACGTAGCTGCGATAGCCGGTGGAGAGGTCGTCCAGGACCACCACCTCGGTGCCCGCCTGCCGAAACGATTGGGTGATGTGGGAGCCGATGTAGCCGGCGCCCCCGGTGAGCAGCCAGGTCATTGGCGCGATGCTACTTGTCGCCGCTGGCGCGACCACGCTCTAGGGTGGCGCGCAATGCGCGCTCTGGTCACCGGCGGCTCCGGCTTCATCGGCTCCAACCTCGTGGACGCCCTGGTCGCGCGCGGCGATCAGGTCACGGTCATCGACGACCTGTCGACCGGCAGGCGCCAGAACCTGGATGGGGCGATCGCGGCGGGCGCCGAGCTGAACGAGGTCGACGTGCGCGACCGCGACGCGGTGGCCGAGGTGGTCGGGCGCGCCACGCCCGAGGTCATCTTCCACCTGGCCGCCCAGATCGACGTGCGCAAGTCGGCCGCGGACCCTGTGAACGACATGCAGATCAACGTCGGCGGCACGATCAACGTGCTCGAGGCCGCGCGCGGCGCGGGCGTCCGCGCGGGTGGTCAACACCTCCACCGGCGGCGCCATCTACGGCGAGGGCAGGATCATCCCCGCGCCCGAGGATCACCCGGTCGCGCCCGAGTCGCCCTATGGGCTGTCGAAGTTCTGCGCCGAGGGCTACTGCGACATCTACGCGCGCATGCACGGGCTGTCGACCGTGTCGCTGCGCTACGGCAACGTCTACGGCCCGCGCCAGGACCCGCTGGGCGAGGCGGGCGTGGTGGCCATCTTCTGCGGCCTGCTGCTGGAGGGCGGCAACCCGACCGTCTTCGGCGACGGGCTGCAGACGCGCGACTACGTCTACGTGGGCGACGTGGTCGACGCCAACCTGGCGGCGGCCGACGCCAGCGCCACCGGGTCGATCAACATCGGCACCGGCGTGGAGTCCAGCGTGCTGGACATCGTCGCCGCGCTGGCCGAGCAGAGCGAGAACGGGTTCGAGGCCCAGCTGGCCCCCGCCCGCCCGGGCGAGGTGCGCCACATCGCGCTGGACGCCGCGCGTGCGCGCGGCGAGCTGGAGTGGCAGCCGCGGGTGGACCTCGGCCAGGGCCTGCAGCGCACGCTGGCCTCGCTGCGCTGAGCGCGGCCGCCTAGCCCTCGAGGCGGAACGGGTCGCCCTGGGGCGCCGACGGCTGCTTGGGCTGCGCCTTGGGGGCGGGCGCGGGCGACGGGCTCGGCGTGGGCGCGGGTGTGGGGGCCGGCGCTGCAGGCGTGGGCGCCGGCGTCGGCGCAGCGGGCGTGCTGGGCGCCGCGCCGCCGAACTGGCGCGTGACCCGGTCGCGCACGCCGCCCTTCGGCGCCCGGCGGCGCTTGACCTTCACCGGCAGCGGCGTGCCGGTGGCGCTGGCCGAGCGATCGGGGTCGTAGGCCAGCACGGGGAACACCACGGCGCGGCGATAGCCGAGCACCGGGTCGAGCTCGAACAGCACGTTCAGCGACGCGACCGCCGCGCTGGTGTCGTCGAGCAGCGCCTGGAAGCGCAGCAGCCGGTTCCACGTGTCGGGGTTGTCGGGCTGCAGGTCGACGGCGTCCACCAGCAGCCGCGCTGCCTTGCGCGGCTGGTTGCCGCGCTCGGCGATCGACGCCTGGGCGAACAGCGGGTCCACCGAGAGCGGGTTCAGCCGCTTGGCCAGCGCCGCCTTGCGCTCGCCCGAGCGCAGGTCGGAGGCGGTGTTGCCGGCGGCTTCGCTGAACGCGGCGCTGGTCAGGCTCTGCGCCATTGCCGGCAGCGCGGCCAGGGCCACCACCACCAGCGCGGCAGCAGCGCCCAGCGCCAGGCGCAGCCCGCGCGCGCCGCGCGGGGGCGCCACCACCGGCGTGGCTGCGCGCGGCGTGGCCGCCAGCACGCCGAGCGCTATCAGCACGCCGGTGGTCACGCCGGGGATGTCCCAGTCCCAGTCCACCCACAGGTGCAGCGACCAGGCCACGACGCCGGCCAGCAGCGCCGCGGCGAAGGCGCGCTCGGGCCCGGGCGCCCGGGCGCGCAGGCCGCGCACGGCGGCCAGCAGCAGCAGCGCCAGGCCGCCGAGGGCCAGCAGCGCCCCCACCAGACCCGTCTCGGTCAGGAACTGCATCGGCACGCTGTGGGGCTGGAGCACCTCGATCGTGTTCTCGCGGTAGCGCCTGTGGGTCAGCGGGAACGAGCCCGCCCCGAAGCCGGTCACGGGCCGGTCGGAGAAGCCGCGCGCGGCCTCCTGCCACCACACCCAGCGGTTGCCGGAGTTCGTGCGAAGCACGCGCGCGGGGTCGTTCTGGCGATCCAGCTTGGGCTCGGTGAACTGGTCGACCTGATGCGAGATGGTGCCGCCGACGCCGCGGTCGGACAGCGCCAGGCCGGCCAGGAACGCCACCACCAGCGCGGCGCCGACGACCAGCGCCGCGCGCCGCGCCCGCCGCGACCCGGCCGCGCTCAGCCGCAGGTCCTGGCCCGCGCGGGCGATGGCGCGCGCGCCGAGTGCGGCCAGCGCCAGGCCGATCAGCAGCGTCAGCGCCAGCACCAGCCCGTCGCCGGTGCGGGCCGAGACGCTCAGGCCGTCGGTGGTCAGGTCGTCGCTGAGGAAGGTGGTCAGCACCGGCGGCACCGCGCCAACCAGGCCGGCGCCCAGCGCGGCGGCCAGGCGCAGCCGCTCGGGCCCCAGCGCGATCAGCAGCGCCACCGCGGCCGCCAGCACCAGCAGCCCTCCGCGCGAGTAGGTCAGCGCCAGCGTGGTCAGCAGCAGGACCATCGACAGCGAGCCGGCCACGCGCAGCGCGGAGCGGTAGCGCGGCTCGACCACCACGCGCATGGCGATCGGCACCGCCACCACGCACACCAGCCCGAGCGCGTTCCAGTAGTCCAGCGGCGCGCGCAGGCGCGAGAACTCGGCGGTGTGGTTGAAGTCGATGACGCCGCCCACGTGCAGCCACGGGAACAGCTTGCCGCCCAGGGCGTAGGCGGCGACCAGGGTCGCCACGGCCAGCAGCGCCAGCGCCACCCGCTCGGCGGCGCGCGGCACGCTGGAGCCCAGCACGATGCCCAGGCCCGCCACGAGCGCGTACGCCAGCGCGCGGTTGGCGTTCAGCCAGCTGGCATCCGGGGCCACCGACCAGGTGATCGACAGCGCCGCCCAGGCCGCGAAGCCCACCAGCAGGCCGATCCCCCAGCGCGCCGCGGGACCGGCGTCGGCGCGCAGGCCCGAGCCGTACAGCAGCACGGCCAGGGTGCCCAGGCACACCAGCGCGACGCCCGCCTGCAGCCAGCTCTCCTCCGGGATGCCGATCGAGCCGTTGGCGAACGCCGCGTAGACCACGGCCACCAGCAGCGCCAGGCCCAGCAGCGCCGACGACGGCGATCCGCCCTCGTCGCGGTAGTCACGCAGCCACTGCGGCCCGGTGCGCGGACGCCGGGCGGCGTGTGGTGGTGGCGGCCATCGCGCGCCATTCTGACGATACGCTCCCGGGCGTGAGGCGCTCGATCTTCATCCTGGTCCTGGCCGCCGTGCTGGCGGCCCCCGTCGCCAGCGCCGTGGCCCAGAACCCGATCGACGACTACCGCCGCAACGGCACCATCGATCCGTGCAAGTACTCCGACGGCCAGCTGCGGCGCGGGATCGGCAACCTGCCGCCCGACGTCGAGCAGTACGCGCCCGGCCTGGCCGACCAGCTCAACCAGGGCCGCGAGGGCTGCGGCGGCGCCGCCCCCGGCGGCACCGAGACGCGCAGCGGCGAGGCCGTGCCCGCTCCCGCCGCGGCCGGCGGCGGCGGCGGCGGAGGGAGCGGTCCGGGCGCCGCGCCGAAGGCGCGGATCAAGGCTCCGCCGGCGCCCGTGGTGGGCACCCGTCTGCGCTTGGCGGACCTGTCCACGCCGGCGGTCAGCTCGAAGCCAGGCCAGGACGTGCCCGGCTGGGTGCTGCCGCTGCTCCTGGCGGCGATCGCGCTGGCCGCGATCATCGCCGCCGTGCGCGTGCTCGGCACCGACACCGCTCGCCTGACCCGCCCGCTGGGCGCGGCCTTCCGCGACGCCGGCGAGCGCAGCGGCGACGCCATGGCCCACCTGTGGGACCGCGTTCGCCTCGGGCGCTGAGCGCCTGGCGCTGACAGCGCGGGCGGAGTCTTCCTGCCCTGGTGGGGTATGGGCCCACCTATCCAGGACAGCCCGGCCGCACGGGGCAACGGCGCCGGCTCGCCCGGCCAGCACGGCTAGCGCAGCGGCGCCGGCTCGGCCGGGCGCGGGCTGACCAGCTCGCGCTGGGCCCAGGCCACGTCGTGCCACTTGCCGTGCTTGAAGCCGATGTCGCGGTAGACACCCACCAGCTCGAAGCCAAGCGCGTGGTGCAGGCCCTCGCTTGCCGGGTTGGGCATCGTCATACCGGCGACCGCGGTCAGGAAGCCGCGCTCGATCAGGCGGGCGAACAGCGCCTCGTACAGCGCGCGGCCCAGGCCCGTGCGGCGGCGGCCCATCTCCAGGTACACGCTGACCTCGCAGGCCCACGCGTACGCGGCGCGGACCATGTACCGGCCGCCGTAGGCGTAGCCCACCACGCGGTCCCCGTCCTCGGCCACCAGCCACGCGTGCTCGCGCTGGCTGTCGGCGATCCGCGCGCCCATCTCGTCCCCCGTCGGGGGAAACGTCTCGAAGGTGATCACGGTGTCGTGCACGTACGGCTCGTAGATGGCGGCGCAGGCCGCGCCGTCGGCCTCCGTGGCCTCGCGGATGGTCACGAGACGTCGCGCGTGAACGCGCGGCTGCCGTCGTCCATGGGCCGGTAGATCTGCTTGAAGTCGAAGGCGTAGTCGAAGTCCTCCTTCTCGTACGCCTGGGCGCCCTCGATGTCCACGTTGTGCACGATCACCAGCTCCTCGCTCGTGCGCGAGGCCTGCACCAGGCACATGCCCGACGGCGCCCAGATGCCCGAGCCGCCCCAGAACTGCGCGCCGCTGACGCCGTGCGCGCCCACGGCGTTGCAGGCGATCGTCCAGAACTGGTTCGTGGCCGACGACGCCGGCATCACGTAGTCCCACAGCTGGCCGTAGTAGTGGTCGGTGCGCAGGTTCATGCCGGGGTAGTCGCGGCCCCCGGCCGCGCGCCAGGAGGCCATCTGCACCACCGCGTCCACCTCCTCGACCATCGAGTACTCGCGCAGCAGCTCGGCGAACAGGTAGTCGTAACAGGTGGTGAAGCCCAGCCGGCCGTGGCGCGTGTTCATGACCAGCCGGTCGTCGCGGCCGCTGTCGGTGTAGTCCTTCTCGATCCCCGGCAGGAACACCTTGTCGTAGGTGGCCTCGTCCACCAGGTAGTCCTCTTCGCCGTCCACCGCGAAGCTGCGGTTCAGGAAGCGGCCCTCGTCCTCGCCCGCCACCAGGTTGTTCAGCAGCACCATCTCCAGCTCGCCACCGATCAGCCCGCCGAGCTCGTGCTCGATCCAGTCGCGGTTGGCCTCGCTGACCGCGCCCTCCAGATACTCCAGGCAGTCCTCGCGCGCGTCCCAGAAGTAGCCCGACAGGCAGAACTCGGGGAACACGGCCACGTTCACGCCGCGCTCCTTGAAGATCTTGGTGGCGCGCAGGATCTTGTCCTTGTTGGCGTCCACGTCGGGCACCTCGGCGTGGATGTTGGCCAGCCCCACGCTGAGCTTGGACTCGTCGTCGCAGTAGGTGCGCTCGGCGATCAGGAACTCGTCGACCTTCTCCATCGGGCGGACTGTACGGTCTCGCGCCTCAGCCCTCCAGCGCCTCGGACACCTCCAGCCAGGCGGCCTCGGCCCGCTCGCGCTCGGCCGACCAGCGCCGTCAGCTCGGCCTGGAGCTCGCGCAGGCGGTCGGGGTCGGTGGCGCTGGCGGCCATCTGCTCGTGCAGCGCCGCTTCGCGCTCGGCGAGCTTGTCCAGCGCCCGCTCCAGCCTGGCGGCCTCCTTGCGGCCGGCGCGCTGGGCCGCGCCGGGGGTGGCGCCGCCGCTCGAAGGCGGCGTCGCCGCCGGTGCGGGCGCCGCCGCCCCCTCACGCGCACGCACGTACTGCTCGATCCCGCCGGGCAGGTGGCGGATCGCGCCGTCCTCTCCGAGCGCGTAGACGTTGTCGCACACGCGCTCGACGAAGTAGCGGTCGTGGCTGACCACCACCAGCGTGCCCGGCCACGCGTCCAGCAGGTCCTCGAGCGCGGTCAGCGTGTCGATGTCCAGGTCGTTGGTGGGCTCGTCCAGCAGCAGCACGTTGGGCTCGCCCATGAGCAGGCGCATCAGCTGCAGGCGGCGCCGCTCGCCGCCGGACAGGTCACGCACCAGCGTGCGGGCGCGGTCGCCGCGGAAGCCGAAGCGCTCACACAGCATGCCGGCCGTGATCTGCTGGCCGGCGCTGAGCGTGGCCACCCCGCGCACCTGCTCGAGCGACTCCAGCACGCGCAGGTGCCCGGCTATCTCGACCGTGTCCTGGGACAGGTGCGCCAGGCGAACGGTGGCGCCGCGCTCGACCACCCCATCCGGTGGGCTCCAGCTCGCCGCCCATCACCTTCAGCAGCGACGTCTTGCCCGAGCCGTTCACGCCCACCAGGCCGAGCCGGTCGCCGGGACCGAGCCGCCAGGTCACGTCGCGCAGCACCACCCGCTCGCCGTAGGCCAGCGAGACGTCCACCGCGTCCAGCACGCGGTCGCCCAGCCGGGCGGCGGCAAAGCGCAGCAGCTCCGCGCGGTCGCGCGGCTCGGGCTCGTCGGCTATCAGCGCGTTGGCCGCCTCGATCCGGAACTTCGGCTTCGAAGTTCGCGCGGGCGCCCCGCGGCGCAGCCACGCCAGCTCCTTGCGCATCAGCTGCTGGCGACGGTCCTCGCGCGCGGCGGCCTGGCGGTCGCGCTCGGCGCGGGCCAGCACGTAGGCCGCGTAACCGCCCTCGTACTGGTGGATGGCGCCGTCGGCCACCTCCCACGTGTGCGTGCACACGGCGTCCAGGAACCAGCGGTCGTGGGTCACCACCATCATCGAGCCGCGGCGCGCGGCCAGGTGGCGCGCCAGCCAGTCGACTCCCTCCACGTCCAGGTGGTTGGTGGGCTCGTCCAGCAGCAGCAGCTCGGGGCCGTCCAGCAGCAGCTTCGCAAGCGCGATCCGGCGCCGCTCGCCGCCCGAGAGCGGTCCGATCGGCGTGTCCAGCCCCAGCGGGAAGCGACGCATCTCGACGCCGCCGAGCAGGCCGTCGAGCACCCCCCGGAACGTCCTGTCGCCGGCCCACTCGTGGTCGGCGCGGCCGCCCACCAGCTCGTCGCGCACGCTCCTGTGCTCGTCCAGATCGTCGCCCTGGCCCAGCAGGTCCAGGTGCAGCCCGTTCACCCTCGTCACCGCGCCCGCGTCGGCCGGCTCGATGCCGGCGATCAGCCGCAGCAGCGTCGACTTGCCATCGCCGTTGCGGCCAACCACGCCGATCCGGTCGCCCGCGGCCACGCCCAGCGTGATGGCACTGAGCACCGAGCGGCTGCCGTAGCCCTTCTCGACGTCCTTGAGGTTGACCAGGTTGCGCGGCGCGGCGATCTGGCGATGCTAGTCCGACCGCGGCGCGTAGCGATGGTGCAGGATCAGGTTGTTGCCGTCGGGGTCGGTGAAGTAGGCCTGGTGGCACACGCCCGAGTCCACGATGTCGGGCTGGAACTCGCACGCCACGCGACTCCAGCTCGGTCTTGGCGGCGGCCACGTCGTCCACCCGGAAGGCGATCGGCCCGCCGTTGGCCGACGGCGGCTCCATGCCCACGGCGCTGAAGTCGAACGCGGCGATGGTCAGGTTGCCGGTCTCGAACTCGGCTCCGATGACTTCGCCATAGCGCGCGGTGCACGGCAGGCCGAGGGTCTTCTCGTAGAAGTCCACGGCGCGCTCGATGTCGGTGGTGGGCACCATGGCGAAGTCGACGCCGGTCACCAGCGGGGTCTGGGTGGTCATGCGGTCTGCTCCTCGGTGTGTTCGGTGGTCAAGTGCTCGGCCAAGCGGTCCAGCGTGCTGGCCATCCCGCCCGCGGCCGTCTGCGCCATCTCCTCGGTGGTGGCGATGGCGGCGTGGAAGTCCATCCGGGTGCGCCCGTCGCCCAGGTCGGTGAAGGTCACGGTGGTCACGGCGCCGTCGTGCCAGTTGTCCTGCGCGGGCTCGTCGATGACCAGCCGCTCGGGCTCGACCACCTCCCGGTAGCGGCCCCACTGGGACATCCGTTGCCCGCTGCCGTCCACCGAGGTCAGCGCGAAGCGCCCGCCGGGGCGGACGTCCATCTCCACCGTCGACGGGTCCACGTGCCAGCCGCGCTTGCCCCACCACGCAGCCAGGCGGGCCGGCTCGGTCCAGGCGGCCCACAGCTCGGCCCGCGGCGCGTCGTAGGTGCGCGTCATCTCGATCTGGCGCCGCTCAGCCATCGCGGCCCTCGGCCAGGTGGTCGCCCAGCCGGTCGAAGCTGTCCTCCCAGAAGCGCCGGTAGCCGTCCAGCCATCCGGCGGCCTCCTCCAGCGCGGCGGCCTCCAGCCGGGACGGCCGCAGCTGGGCGTCGCGGCCCCGGGCCACCAGCCCTGCCCGCTCCAGCACCTTGATGTGCTTGGACACGGCCTGGAGGGACATCGGGAACGGGTCGGCCAGCTCGTTCACGGAGGCCTCGCCCTCGGCCAGGCGGGCCAGGATGGCCCGGCGCGTGGGGTCCGAGAGCGCGGCGTAGGTGGTGGAGAGCTGGTCGGTGGCCATGCCGGCGCGAGCCTACTCAACCAGTCGGTTTAATACAAGCAGCCCGTCAGCTCACGGGTGCTCTCACCAGGCCGTCCAGCCCCCGTCCACGCGCAGGATGCTGCCGGTCACACTGCCCGACGCCTCGCAGGCCAGGTAACGCACGGCGTCGGCCACCTGCTGGATCGTGGCGACCTCGCCCGTGGGAATCCGCCGGCGCACCTCGGCGCCGAACTCGGGGTCGGCGAGCATGGGCTTCGTCATGCGGCGTCTCCACGAAGGTGGGCGCCACGGCGTTCACGCGGATGCCCTCGGGCGCCCACTCCACGCCCAGGGCCTTGGTCATGCCCTCGACCGCGTGCTTGGTGGCGCAGTAGGCGACGCGGCCGGGATAGCCGACCACGCCCATCTGCGACGACATGTTCACGATCGAGCCGCCGGCGCCCTCGGCCAGCAGCGCGTCGCCGACGGCGCGGCAGACCAGGAACGTGGCGCGCACGTTCACGTCGAACAGCGCGTCCCAGTCGTCAAGCGGGTAGTCGCGGGCGGGGGCCGGGCGATTCGTGCCGGCGCTGTTCACGCACACGCGCAGGTCACCGAGCTCCCGGGCCGCCTGCACAGCGCCCGCCACCTGCTGCTCGTCGGTCACGTCGGCGGCGAACGCGCGCGCCGTTCCGCCGGCGGCCTCGATGTCGGCGGCCGCGCGCTCGACCTCGTCCGCGGTGCGCGCCACCGCCAGCACGGCCGCGCCGGCCTCCGCCAGCGTGTGCGCGCAGCCCCAGGCCCCAGGCCGCGCCCGGCGCCGGTGACCAGCGCCACCTTCCCGGACAGCGACCAGCGGCCCTCGTCATCCCCGCTCGGCGCGCTCGCAGGCGCATCGCGGCCGTCAGCGCCGTGGCCGGCGAAGCCCTCGGCAGCGCAGATCGCCGCCACCGCCGGGCGCCACCCGGCGCGTGCCCTCCTGCGTCAGCTCGCTGGTAGGTGCACGTCTTCAGGAACTTGCCGACCCACAGGCCGCCGGTGTAGCGCGCGGCGCGCAGCGTCGGCAGCACGTGGTTGGTGCCGATCGCCTTGTCGCCGTAGGCCACGGTCGCCTCGTCGCCGAGGAACAGCGAGCCGTAGTTGCGCAGCCGGGCCAGGTAGACGTCGAGCTTGTCCTCGGCGACCTGGACCTCGAGGTGCTCGGTGGCGCGCATCGTCGGCGAGGCGCGATGGCCTCGTCGTCGTCGGCCGACGACGGCGATCGCAGCCGTGGTCGCGCCACGCCGCGCCCGCCACCGTCGGCGCGTCGGCCAGCGTCTCGAGCAGCGTCGTCGACCGCGCTCAGGACCGCGCGCGCCGACGTCCTCGCCGACGTCGTGATCAGGCCGCGCGGGCGAGGTCGGGCCCGTGCTCGGCCTGGCCGAGCAGGTCGGCGGCCACGAGCTCCGGGTCGGCGCGTGTCGTCGGCGATCACCAGCGATCTCGGTCGGGCCCGGCCAGCAGGTCGATGCCCGACGCGCCCGAACAGCTGGCGCTTGGCCTCGGCCACGTACGCGTTGCCGGCCCCGACGAGCATGTCGACCGGTTCGGCTGCCGTCGATGAGCCCGAAGGCCATCGCGGCCAGCGCCTGGACGCCGCCCAGGCAGAGGATCCGCGTCGGCGCCCGAGCGTGCGCGATCGCGTGGAGCATCGCCGGGTGGATGCCGCGCCGCGCGCGGGCGGCGCGCAGCGCGACGACCTGCTCGACGCCGGCGACCTTGGCCACGGCCACGGTCATGAACGACGAGGCGAGCATCGGGTAGCGCCCGCCGGGCACGTAGGCGCCGACCGCGCCGACCGGGATGTGGCGGTGGCCCGAGCACCACGCCCGGCAGCGTCTCGACCTCGAGGTCCGAGAGCGTGTCGCGCTGGGCCTGGGCGAACCCGCGCACCTGCTCCTGCGCGAACGCGATGTGCTCGCTTGAGCTCGTCGTCCAGCTCGGCGGCGGCGCGGTCGAGGTCGGCATCGGTGGCCACGAAGTCATCCGGTGCCCAGTCGTCGAGCTCGGACGACCAGCGCCGGACGGCGTCGATGCCGCCGCGCTCGATGTCGCGGAGCATGTGGCTCACGCGCTCGCGCGGTCTCGTCGGTGGCCTCCAGCGTCGGAGGATTGGGGGGCTTCAGGTAGGTGGTCACAGGGCTCTCCTCCACCACGCTCGCATTACGACGACCGTACCAACTGCGCATACGTATGCTCACGCCGCGCCACATGCGATGATGCGCGTTCGTGGTGCAGCGCCAGCCCATCGAGAGCCGCGACCGCAACGTCACGAGTCACGATGTGGCGGCACTGGCGGGAGTGTCCCAGCCCACTGTCTCGCGCGCGCTGCGCGGCGACGCGCGGGTCAGCGAGGCCACGCGGGGCCGCGTGCGCGACGCCGCGGCCAAGCTCGGCTACATCCCCTCCGAGCGCGGGCGCAGCCTGTCCACCCGCCTAACCCGCAGCGTCGGCGTCGTGGTCGATGACCTGTCCAACCCGTTCTACCTCCAGCTTCTCGACGCCCTGCACCGCGAGCTCGAGAGCAACGACACGAAAATGGTCATGCTCACCTCGCCCCCTGACGAACAGGAGCGGGCCGAGCGGCTGGTGGACGGCTCGATCGACGGCGCCGTGCTCACCACGACCCGGATCGGCTCGCCCGCCCCGGCCGAGCTGGAGCGCCGCGGCTTCCCGTTCGTGCTGCTCAACCGCGAGGTCGACGGCGCCCAGGCGGACTGCTGCGTGGCCGACAACCATGAGGGCGGGCGCGTGGTGGCGGCCGAGCTGGCCCGCCTGGGCCACCGCAACGTGGGTGCGATCCTGGGCCCCTCCCACACCAGCACCGGCCGCGACCGCGAAGCCGGGTTCCGCGCCGGCCTGGCCGAACATGGACTGCAGATGAAGGACGCCCATGCCCGCCGCGGCCAGTTCAGCTTCGGTCGGGCTACCGCGAGCTGTCCGCGCTGGTCGATGCTGGTGACCTGCCCAGCGCCCTGTTCTGCGGCAACGACGTGGTGGCGCTCGGTGCCCTCAACGCGGCCAGTGCGTGTGGGGTGGACGTGCCAAGCGACGTGAGCATCATCGGCTTCGACGACATCGAGATGGCCGGCTGGGACCTGATCGGCCTGACCACCGTGCGCCAGGACATGGAGCGCATGGCACGCACCGCGGCAGCGTTGCTGGTGGAGCGGATCGCCGACCCCGCGCGCCCACACGAGCGGGTCTGCGTGCCCGTCCAGCTGGTGGCCCGGGGCACCCACGGGCCGCCGCCCGACCGCGCTTGACTCGTGGGGACGCGGTTGGATATGACTACGTATGCATGAGCCGTTTAGTCGACCTGACCCAGGAGATCTACGAGGGCATGCCCGTCTACGCCGGGCATCTCGAGACGAAGATCTGGCAGCACCACACGCACGCCGATACGGCGCCCAACTTCGACAGCGGCTTCAGCTACCAGAGCCTGGGCATCCAGGTCTGCGACCACGGGCCCACGCACGTCGACGCGCATCAGCCATCTCGACACCGACCCCGACGCGGCCGACCATCGACCAGATGCCGCTGGACACCTTCTGCGGCCCCGGGACGGCGCTGGACGTGTCGGACGTCGAGCCGCGCGACTACATCACCGCCGAGCGCCTGGAGCGCGCGCTCGAGGAGGCCGGCGGCGACCTGCGCGAGGGCGACGTGCTGCTGCTGCGCACCGGCACCGCCGAGCGCTTCGGCGGCACGCCCGAGTACACGACGCAGTACCCCGGCTTCGACCAGTCCGCCGCCGACTGGCTGCGCGCGCACCCCGTGCGGGTGTTCGGCGTCGACTCGCCCAGCCCCGACACCCCCGGCGACCGCATCTACCCCGTCCACCTCTTCAGCCGCGAGACGCGGCATCACGCACTACGAGAACCTGGCCAACCTCGGGCGAGGTCGTGGGCCGAGCGCTTCACGTTCTTCGGCTTCCCCCTGCGCATCCGCGGGCGGCCACGGCTCGCCCGTCCGCGCCGTCGCGATGCTCGACGACTAGGAGGAGAGATCAGATGCCCACGAAGGTGACCGACCACGATCCTGCCGACGACCATGATCGGCTCCTACCCCAAGCCCCGGTGGTTCGACCGAAGTACAACGTCGAGGGCCGGGACCTCCTCGAGTGGTGGAAGCTCGAGGAGAACTTCCAGGCCTGGCAGCGACGCGACCGCCGCCGTGCATCAAGGACCAGGAGATCGCCGGGCTGGACATCGTCACCGACGGCCAGATGCACTTCGACCAGTACGGCGGGGCCATCGGCTCCTTCGTCTGGTACTGGTACGAGCGCCTTGGCGGGTTCACCAAGGCGAAGCTCCCCAACCCGATCGCGCAGGAGCATGGAGGAGTCGGGCGACACCTCCGACCTCAGCCAGGCCGCCTGGATGCACGACTGGGGCGGCACCGCCGTCACCGGCGAGATCTCGCAGGGCATCCCGGCGCCGCCTCGGCGAGATGTACGACGTCGCCCGCGGGCTCACCGACAAGCCGCTCAAGGTCCTCCGTCGGCGCCGGGCCGGCCAACCTCACCTTCCACATCGACCTCAAGCACCCGCGCTCCAGCTACAAGGCGCAGCGCGAGATCGCCGAGGCGCTCGTGCCGATCTTCAACGCAGGACCTCAAGGACCTCGCCGCGCGCGGCGCGGAGTTCATCCAGATCGAGGACCTCGGCGGCTGGCAGCTGGCCTGGGACGACGACGCCGGCTGGATCATGGACGTGCTCAACGGCTGGATCGAGGGCGTGGACGCCAAGATCGCCTGGCAC
The DNA here is from genome assembly GCA_963750365.1 of uncultured Solirubrobacterales bacterium. GTDB lineage: Bacteria > Actinomycetota > Thermoleophilia > Solirubrobacterales > Thermoleophilaceae > JAAYBF01. The sequence goes on along the minus strand of CAVVQE010000001.1, from coordinate 1,220,892 downwards.
TCCTGCCTCGGGCGCCGGCTACGGCAACACGTTCCGCTCCGTCGAGGACGCGCTGCCGCGCGTGCTCGAGCGCTGGCAGGCCGTCAAGGTCGAGCAGCACGCGCTGGACTTCGCCCTGCGCGACATGGTCGACGTGCACGCGCTCAAGGAGCTCGAGCCCGACCGCGAGGTACAGGCCGGCGTGATCGACATCCGCTCCCTGTACATCGAGACCGACGACGAGATCGTGGAGCGCATCCACAAGGTGCTCGAGCACATCGAGCCCGAGCGCGTCTACCTCTCCACCGACTGCGGCCTGAAGGCGCTCCCACGCTTCGTCGCGAGCGAGAAGCTCAAGGCCCTCAGTCGCGCCGCCGCACGCGTGCGCGCAGAGCTGTAGCGGTTGGCCCCCTGATCGCTGCAGCCGCCTCGGGTCCGGCGCCTTCGGGCGCCGGCCCAGGCGGCGGCACACGCGGCCCCGCCCAAACCACAACATCTTGTGTTTCGGGCAGGAATCGCCCACAACTGGTAGTAGAATGGACGTAGTGCGCTGTCCGTTCTGCTCATTCGATTCCACCCGCGTCGTCGACTCGCGTCTGACCGACCCGGGCGACTCGATCCGCCGCCGCCGCGAGTGCGCGCAGTGCGGCAATCGCTTCACCACGCATGAGCGGGCGGAGGAGGTGCCGGTCGACGTGGTCAAGCGCGACGGCTCCACCCAGCGCTTCGATCGCCGCAAGCTGCTTCGAGGGCTCGTGCGGTCGGCCGGTGGCCGGCCGGTGGGAGGCGAGCAGCTCGAAGAGCTTGCGGACTCGATCGCGGCGCAGCTGCGAAGCGAGGCGAAGGGGGCCGCGGTGCAGGCTTCGCGGATCGGCGACCTGGCCGAGAAGGGCCTCGCGCGCCTCGATCCCGTGACCGCGATCCAGTTCGCCTCGGTCTATCGGCGGATCGCCGACCTGGACGAGCTGGAAGCCGTCGTCCGGAAGTTGCGGGAAGAGCCCGATCCGGGGGTCGACCAGATGCCTTTTGAGGACATAGTTACGTCCGACCCGCGGTCCAGCATGGCTTCCCCCGTCAGCCCGGCGGAACCACACGAAACAGTCTCTGAGGAGAGGTCCTGATGCCCGACAGCCGTAGCACCGCCGCAACCGATGTCAGCACCGACGGCGTGGTCGTCGAGCGGCGGTTCACGGAACCCGGGCTACACCCCTTCGACGCCGTCGAGTGGGAGATCCGCGACGCGGTCATCGGCAACCCCGACAAGCCCGCGTTCGAGCAGCGCGGCGTCGAGTTCCCGATCACCTGGAGCCAGAACGCCACCAACATCGTGGCCCAGAAGTACTTCCGCGGGCGCCTGGGCAGCGACGAGCGCGAGTCGTCGGTCAAGCAGATGGTCGGCCGCGTGGCCGGCACGATCGCCGGCTGGGGCCGCGACGCCGGCTACTTCGCCTCCGACGAAGACGCCGACACCTTCGAGGCCGAGCTCACGCACATCCTTCTGCACCAGATCGCGGCGTTCAACTCGCCGGTCTGGTTCAACGTGGGCTTCGAGGAGCAGCCGCAGTGCTCGGCCTGCTTCATCCTGTCCGTCGAGGACACGATGGAGTCGATCCTCGGCTGGAACACCAAGGAGGGCAAGATCTTCCGCGGCGGCTCGGGCTCGGGCATCAACCTGTCGAACATCCGCGGCTCGATGGAGCACCTGAGCAAGGGCGGCACCGCCTCCGGCCCGGTCTCCTTCATGCGCGGGGCCGACTCGTGGGCCGGCACGATCAAGTCGGGCGGCAAGACCCGCCGCGCGGCCAAGATGGTCGTGCTCGACGTCGACCACCCCGACGTCCTGGACTTCGTCTGGTGCAAGGCGCGCGAGGAGGAGAAGGCGGGCGCGCTGCGCGACGCCGGCTTCGACATGAGCATCGACGGTGACGGCTTCACCTCGATCCAGTACCAGAACGCCAACAACTCGGTGCGCGTCTCGGACGAGTTCATGTCCCGCGCCGCCAATGGCGAGGAGTGGGAGTTCACCGCCCGCAACGGCGGCGAGGTCGTCAAGACCCACGACGCCGCCGACGTGCTGCGCCAGATCGCCGACGCCGCCTGGCGCTGCGCCGATCCGGGCATGCAGTACGACACCACCATCAACGACTGGCACACCTGCCCGAACTCGGGCCGGATCAACGCGTCCAACCCGTGCAGCGAGTACATGCACGTCGACGACTCGGCCTGCAACCTGTCCTCGATCAACCTGATGAAGTTCCGCCTGGACGACGGCACGTTCGACACCGCGGCCTTCGAGCACACGGTCGACGTGATGATCCTGGCGCAGGAGATCGTCGTCTCGCCGTCGTCCTACCCCACGGAGGAGATCGGCAAGAACGCACGTGACTTCCGCCAGCTGGGCCTGGGCTACGCCAACCTGGGCGCGCTGCTCATGAGCGAGGGCCTGCCCTACGACTCGGACGAGGGTCGCGCCATGGCCGGCGCCATCACCGCGCTGATGACCGGGCGCGCCTACCGCGAGTCGGCCCGCGTGGCCGCCGCGATGGGGCCCTACGCCCAGTACGAGCTCAACCGCGAGCCGCACAACCACGTCATGCGCAAGCACCGCGACGCGGCGTGGAAGGTGCTGGACGAGGAGCTGGTCGAGTCGGGCCTGCTGGCCGCCGCGCGGCGCAGCTGGGACGAGGCCGTCGAGCTCGGCGAGGACCACGGCTACCGCAACGCCCAGGCCACGGTCCTGGCGCCCACGGGAACCATCTCCTTCCTGATGGACTGCGACACCACCGGCATCGAGCCGGACTTCTCGCTGGTCAAGTTCAAGGAGCTGGTCGGCGGCGGTCAGATGACCATCGTCAACCGCACCATCCCGGCCGCCCTGGTCAAGCTCGGCTACAACCAGGCCGAGGTCGACCAGATCGTCGCCTACATCGACGAGCAGGGCACCTGCATCGGCGCCCCCGGCCTCAAGGACGAGCACCTGCCGGTGTTCGACGTGGCGGTCGGCAAGCGCGCCATCCACCACATGGGCCACGTGAAGATGATGGCCGCGGCCCAGCCCTTCCTCTCCGGCGCCATCTCCAAGACGGTGAACCTGCCGGCCGAGGCCACCATCGAGGACGTCGCCGAGACCTACATGGAGGGCTGGAAGCAGGGCCTGAAGGCGCTGGCCATCTACCGCGACGGGTCGAAGACCGCGCAGGCGCTGCGCACCGACGCCCAGGACTCTGAGGGTGAGGCGGTTTCGCCCACCACCGGGATCTCCGAGGACGAGGCCACAGCCCGCGTGGACGCAGCGGTCAAGGACGCCCTCGCCTCCGCCCCGCCCAAGCGGCGCCGGATGCCCAAGGAGCGCAGCTCGCTGACCCACAAGTTCTCGATCGCCGGTCACGAGGGCTACATCACGGCCGGGTCCTACTCGGACGGCACCGTCGGCGAGATCTTCCTCACCGACGTCGGCAAGGAGGGCTCGACCCTCCGCGGCATGATGAACGCGTTCGCCACCTCGGTCTCGATCGCGCTCCAGTACGGCGTGCCCCTTGAGACCCTGGTCCGCAAGTTCTCCTACATGCGCTTCGACCCGGAGGGCATCACCGGCAACCCGGAGATCCCCTTCGCCAAGTCGATGCCCGACTACATCATGCGCTGGCTGGCCTCCCGCTTCCTGGACGCCGACTGCCAGGAGGAGCTGGGGATCCTCACGCCGGAGGTCCGGGCGCGGAAGGCGTCGCAGGAGGCGCTGATGCGCGGGGATACGGCCGGGCCGGCGAATGGTGGCGGGAACGGTGGCAACGGCCACTCGAACGGCGAGGCCGCCAAGCCCCAGGCGTCGGTGACCAAGCCCGACTCGACCGACATCAAGCCGGCGACGACCAAGGCAGCCGCCGAGGCCTTCACCGACGAGCCGCCGGCGATGCCGGCACAGCTACAGGGCCTGGACCTCGGGCCGGCCTGCGGCCAGTGCGGCGGGATGATGCAGCGGACGGGCTCTTGCTACACGTGCTCGAGCTGCGGCAATAACACGGGGTGTGGCTGAGGGCTAGAGCGCCGTTAGTTGTTTTGGGGCGAAGTCCCAAGCACAACCGTTTGACATAAGAGAAGCCAAGGGCCTCGCGCCGAAGAATGCCCTTGGCGCCAGTCAGACGCCGGTTAGCGTCGGCGCCCTCACCCGCGACCCGCGGACAACTAGCCGTCAGTCCCAGAAGCCCTCGACCCGCTCCCCGTCGCCGCCCTCGGGCACGGGGCCGCCGACGCAGATGAGCTCAAGCCCATCGGGGCCGGCCTCGACCTGGCGGCCCACGGCCGGCGGCACCCGGAGGATGTCCCAGTGGGTCAGCTCGACGATCTCATCGTCCAGCTTCACCCGGCCCGAGCCGCCCACGACCACGTAGGCCTCCTCTTGCTCCCGGTGGCGGTGAGCAAACGGGAACCGCACACCGGGTTCGAAGGTGAAGCGGCTCACGCCGATCTGGCTGAAGCCGAGCTCTCGGCGCGCGAAGCGCCACTGCATGTCCACGTCGTCGGGGCTGCGATCCTCGATGTCGTCGAAGCGCTTCTTGGTCCATTCGGGCATGGCGGGGATCACGCCCGAACCGGTGGCGCCTCGGGCGCGAGCCCCAGGCGTGCGCGCGCGGGCAGGAACGAGCCCGCCAGGGCGGCCAGCACCGACAGGGCGGCCGACACCCCGAGGGCGGCGCTGAAGCCGTCGGTGAACGCGCCAGGCGAGGCGTAGCTGCCCGCGGCGGCGAAGGCGGCCACGCCGAGGGCGATGCCCAGCACCCCACCCAGCTCGCGCATCGTGGAGTTCGTGCCCGAGGCCTTGCCGAGCGCCGACTCGGGCACCGATGAGACGACGGAGTTCTGGGCGGCCGGGAAGGTCATCGAGATGCCCGCGCCGGCCACGATCATCGGCGCGATGAGCTGCGAGTAGGTCATGGAGGCGTCGGCGATCAGGGCGATCCAGGCCATACCCGCCGCCTGGAGCAGCGGGCCGGCGATGAGGAACGGCCGCTCGCCGAAGCGGTCGACCAGCTTGCCCGCCACCGGCGCCACGAAGAACAGCGTGGCCGTCCAGGGCAGCTGGCGAAGACCCGCCTCCAGCGGCCCGTAGCCGAGGCCGACCTGCAGGAACTGGGAGACGAAGAAGACCGCGCAGAACAGCCCGGCGACGGCGGCGGCGATGGCTGCGTTGCCGGCCGAGAAGGCGCGCGAGCGGAAGAAGCGCATGGGCAACATCGGCTCGCGGGCCCGCAGCTGCCAGGCCACGAAGGCGGCGATCAGGCCCAGCCCGCCCAGCAGCGCGGCCAGTACCTCGGCGCTGGCCCACCCTGCCGGGTTGCCGCGCACCAGCGCCCACACCACGCCGAACATGCCGCCGGTGACCAGCGCCAGGCCGGGCAGGTCCAGCGCGGTGTGGCCGCCGCGGCTCTCGGGCACGCGGGCCAGCACCAGCGGGATCAGGGCCGCGGCGATCGGCACGTTGAGCCAGAAGATCCATTCCCACGCGATGCCCTCCGTGATCGCCCCGCCCACCAGCGGGCCGCCGGCCACGGCCAGGCCGTTGACGGCGAAGAAGACGCCGAGCGCCGATCCCCGCCGCTCGGGCGGGAAGGCGCTGGCGATGAGCGTCAGCGCCAGCGTGGTGACAAGCGCCGCCCCCACCCCCTGAACCGCGCGCGCAGCGATCAGCGCGCCCACCGAGGGCGCCAGCGCGCACGCGGCGGAGGCGAGGCCGAACACCGCGATGCCCAGGACGAACAACCGTCGCCGGCCCAGCCGGTCGCCGACGGCGGCCGCGGTCATGAGCAGCACGGCGAAGGAGAGGTTGTAGGCGTTCACCGTCCACTCCAGCCCCTCGACCGACGCGGACAGGTCGGTGCGGATGGTGGACAGCGCGGTGGTCACCACCAACGTGTCCAGGGCGGTCATGAACGAGGCCAGAGCGGCCAGGGCGAGGATCCATCTCTGTGTGGTGGTCATGCCGGTGCAGACCCGGGGCCGCCGCGAAACTGAGCGATGAGTTCGCGCGGCGAGCGGTGTCCCCACAGGGACATGACCCGAACGCTGAAAGGATGGAGCCATGACCGACGCCGCGCTCGAGCGCGCACGCGCGGGCGACGAGGAGGCCTTCCGGGCGCTGACCGACCCGTACCGGCGCGAGCTGCAGTTGCACTGTTACCGGATCCTGGGCTCGGTACAGGACGCCGAGGACCTCATGCAGGAGACGCTGCTGGCCGCCTGGCGCGGGCTGGACGGCTACGAGGAGCGCGCCTCGGTGCGCACGTGGCTTTACCGGATAGCCACCAACCGCTGTCTGAACGCGCTGCGCGACAGCGGACGGCGGCCCGAGGCCATGAAGGGCTCTGACGGCTGGTCGCCGATGCCCGAGCCCACACGCCTGGGCGAGCCGATCTGGCTGCAGCCCTACCCCGACGCGCTGCTGGAGGGCGTGCCCGATCGCGCCGACGGACCCGAGACCCGCTACGAGACCAAGGAGGCCGTGGGCCTGGCGTTCGTGTCCGGCCTCCAGCGGCTGCCGCCCACGCAGCGAGCCGTGCTGGTGCTGCGCGACGTGCTGGGCTACCGCGCCGCCGAGGTCGCGGCCATGCTGGACAGCACCGAGGCGTCGGTGAACAGCGCGCTCCAGCGCGCGCGGGCGGCAGTGGAGGCGGCTCCGCCCCTGCCCATCGGCGGCGCGCTGCCCTCCTCGCCCGCGGCGCGCGACGTGCTGAACCGCTTCATGGAGGCGTTCGAGGGCGGCGACGTGGACGCCGTGGTGGAGCTGCTGACCGAGGACGCGTGGATCCGCATGCCCCCGCAGCCCCACGAGTACCAGGGCCGGGCGGCCATCGCGAACTTCCTGCGCAGCCGCCCGATCTGGCACGGCCCCAACGGAATCCGGCTGGTGCCCACCCGAGCCAACGGCCAGCCGGCGTTCGGCTACTACGTGACCGACGCGCGCTGCGACATCGCCCGCGCGGGCGGCGTGCTGGTGCTGGCGCTGGACGACGCCGGCATCACCACGATCACGCGCTTCGGGGACACCGGCGTGCTGCCGTACTTCGGCCTGCCGCGGACGATCCCCGGGTAGGCGTTCAGACCTCAGTGTCGAAATCGCCGCCGCTCGCTCGACGCCCCAGCACAGACCCGAACGAGAGGACCCGAGATGAAGCTCACAGTGACCACGTTCCAGACCCTGGACGGCGTGATGCAGGCGCCGGGCGGCGCCGAGGAGGACACCAGCGGCGGCTTCGAGCTGGGCGGCTGGGTGGCGCCCCACTTCGACGCCGAGACCGGCGCGTTCATGAACAGCGTGTTCGAGCGCACCGAGGCGTTCCTGCTGGGGCGCAAGACCTACGAGATCTTTGCCGCGCACTGGCCCGAGGCGGCCGATCCCGACGACCCGATCGCCAGCGGGCTGAACACGCTGCCCAAGCACGTGGCGTCAACGACGCTGACCAGCGTGGAGTGGGAGAACTCGTCGCTGCTGGAGGGCGACGTGGTGCAGGCGGTGACCGAGCTCAAGGCGCGCGACGGCGGCGAGCTGCAGGTGCACGGCAGCGCGAACCTGATCCAGACCCTGAACGAGCACGGGCTGGTGGACGAGTACAACGTGCTCACGTTCCCCGTGGTCGTCGGCGCCGGGAAGCGGCTGTTCGAGAGCGGCGCGAAGCCGGTGGGGCTCGAGTCGGCGTGGCACACCAAGACGCCGTCGGGCGTGACCATCGACGTGTGGCGCACGGCCGGGGCCCCTCAACGGGCGGAGGCGAGCGAGATCGACCGCTAGGCCCCGGTCAGGTGGGCGGCACCGACGGCCCCGGCCCGTCGGCGATCCGGCGCCGGGCGGCGGCGCGATCGAAGCGGGCGGGTTCGGTGTCCTTGACGAAGCCGGCCACCAGGTCGGCGAAGCGGTCCGGCTCGTTCAGGTGGGGGAAGTGACCGCTGTCCTCGAAGATGCACACGCGGCTGCCCGGCACCAGGGCCCCGGCCTCGCGCGTGTGCGCGGCCGGGATGACCGTGTCGTGCTCGCCCGCCACCAGCAGGAGGGGCAGATCGGCGGCCAGGTAGAGCTTGTCGGTGGCGGCCACGCGCTGGCCCCGTGGCGTGATCACCGACCGTGCCGCGCGCACGAACGCCTTGCGGCGCTCGCTGTCCGACAGGGAGGCCAGGCCGGTCATGATCTCGTCGAAGTCGCCACCGGGCTTCATGCCAACGCGGCCCAGCACGCTGCCCACCAGGCTGGCGACGCGGGTGACAGGCCAGCTGGTGCCCAGGCCGATGACCTCCTCGGCGAACGGCAGGGTGGCGGCGCGGATGGCCGCGCTGACCTCGCGGCCCAGGCCGCCGCTGGACACCAGCACCATGCGCTCCACGTTCTCGGGGAACTGGTAGGAGAACTGCATGATCACCCCCCCGCCGAGGGAGTGGCCGACGATGGTGGCGCGGTCCACCTCGAGCACGTTCAGGAAGTCGCGCAGGATGGAGGCGGTGGCCCCCAGCGAGTGGTCGCCGCGCTGGCGCTGGGAGTCGCCGTGTCCCGGCAGGTCGGGCGCCAGGACGTGCATGCCGCGGGCGGCCAGGCGCTCGGTCACGGGCGCCCAGGTTGCCGAGCTGTTGGTGATGCCGTGCACCAGCAGCAGCGTCGGCTTGCCCTCGGCGCCCGCCTCGCGATAGGCCAGCCGGCGCCCGTGGATCGTGAGCTCGGGCATTCGACGATCAAAGCACGCGACTAACGCCGGTGCCAGCGCCGAGCCGCCCCGCGCAGGAGGCCGGGCGCCCGCCGGGCTAGCCCCGGACCAGGCGGTCGCTCATGCGGATGGCCGGCGACGGCTCGGGCGCGCCCGCTCCGCGATGCTCAGGAGCGGTGCTCGGTCCAGGCGGCGCCGTCCCACCAGCGCCGGCCCTGCCCCTCGGGGTCGGCATACCAGCCGGCCGCCGGCAGCGCCGGAGCCGGTGCCTCGGGCGCGATGGGACGGCCCAGGTCGCCGGACTTGATCACGTAGGTGTGGGCGATCCGGTCCGCGACCCGGCGGCCCTTGCCGGCCAGCACGAGGATGAAGCCGACCAGCCCCGGCAGGAAATACGGGAAGCCATCGACCAGCCACGCCAGCGCGCGCAGCAGATTGCGCCCGACCCCGGCGCCGGAGCCATCCTCACCGACCACGCGCAGGCCGGTGAGCAGCTTGCCCGGCGTCCAGCCGGTGATGCCCGGCAGCACGCCGAACCACAGGAAGGCGGCGCCGACCCACACCAGCAGGTATCCCGACGCTCCGCCGCCGGTGAGGTAGTAGGTGGTGTCGCCGAGGCTGACGTTGAGGTTTGGATTGCCGCTCACGTCGAGCCCCGAAGGGGCCGAGTCGGCCACCAGCACGAACACCAGCCAGAACGCCGCCCAGAACAGGATCAGGTCGATGAAGGCGGCGCCGATCCGGCGGCCGATCGCGCGCTGCGGTAAGGCGTCGACCCCCATGCGGGCGGACCCTACAGTGACCACCCGGACGGCTAGCCTCGACGACCCGATGGCCGAGCTGCCGCTCCCCGACCACTTCGACCCCGACCGCGTCGGCGAGGTGTGGCGCGTGCCCTACCAGGAGCGCGCGGGCCAGGCCGAGACGTGGGCGGCGCGGCACGGGCTGCAAGCCGCCGCCAGCGACGACCCCAGCGTCGGCCTTCTCCTGGTCGACGTCCAGAACACCTTCTGCATCCCCGGGTTCGAGCTGTTCGTGGGTGGCGCGTCGGGAACCGCTGCGGTGGAGGACAACCGGCGGCTGTGCGACTTCATCTACCGCAACCTGGGGTCGATCACCCAGATCGTGCCGAGCCTGGACACCCACCACGCGATGCAGATCTTCCACGCGGCGTGGCTGGTGGACGCGGACGGCAACCGGCCCGAGCCGATGACGCTGGTGAGTGCGCAGGATGCGGCCGATCGGCGCTGGCGCGTGGACCCGGACGTGGCGCGCGCCGCCGGCGTGGACCCCGGCTACGCCCAGCGCCACCTGGAGCACTACACGCGCCAGCTGGCCGAGCGCGGCAAGTACGACCTGACCGTGTGGCCCTACCACGCGATGCTCGGCGGCATCGGCCACGCGTTGGTGTCGGCGGTGGAGGAGGCGGTGTTCTTCCACGGGCTGGCCCGGCGCAGCTCGCCGCGCTTCTGCGTGAAAGGCGAGCTGGCGCTGACCGAGCACTACTCGATGCTGGGCCCCGAGGTGACCGAGGGCCCGGACGGCGAGACCATCGGCGCCACCGACCACGCGCTGGTGGAGACGCTGCTGGGCTTCGACATGGTGATCGTTGCCGGCCAGGCCAAGAGCCACTGCCTGGCCTGGACGATCGACGACCTGCTGGCACATCACAGCGCGCAGGAGCAGCGGCTGGCGCAGCGCACGTACCTGCTGGAGGACTGCACGTCGCCGATCGTCGTGCCCGGCGTCGTGGACTACAGCGGCGAAGCCGACGCGGCGTTCGAGCGCTTCGTCGCGGCGGGCATGCACGTGGTGCGCTCGACCGACCCGATCGAGCGCTGGCCGGGCATCGCGGCGGGCTAGTCGACGGGCGGCAGCTCGACCGCGATGCCGAGCGTGCGGGAGACGCGCTCGGCCAGCCGGTGCGCGCGGTGGGGGTCGCCGGCGATGATGGGCTCGGTCACGATCGGCGGGGCCATCTGCTCGCCGTCGCGGAACTGGTCGATGGCGGGGTCGAACACCAGGCCGGAGGGGAGGATGTTCCAGGCGTGGCCGTCGGCGGTGCGGTTGCCCTGGCGGTCCAGGACGGTGGCGATCACGAGGTCGCCGCCGTAGATGGCGCGGACCACCAGCGCCGACACCGCGCACTGTCCAAGCGCGCGGTTGTCCGGACTCCAGCGCTCGGGATCGTCGCTGGTGTCGCGGTCCCAGCCGGCGCGCAGGGCGCGTTCCACGTCGGCGAGCGCTGGGAGGTCGTCGGTTGCCGGCTGGTTCACGGGTGTCAGGGTAGAGCTAGGGCGGCGGCTGGTTGAAATGCATCGACGAGGAGACGCGGCGTCCCCGCCGCACGTGTAGCCGCTGACGCCAAGGGGTACAGATCGGCCATGCGGATCGCTGTTGCGGGCGGAACCGGACGGGTCGGAGTCGCGACCGTGCAGGCCCTGCAGGACGCGGGGCACGAAGTGGTGGTGCTGACGCGCTCGGAGGGCGTGGACCTGCTCAGCGCAGACGGCCTTGACGATGCGCTGGCCGGCGTGCAGGCCGTGGCCGACACGACCTCGACGGCCGACCAGGACCCCGAGGCCACGCGGGCCTTCTTCGGCACCGTGACCGAGAACCTGCTGGCCGCGGGCGAGCGGGCCGGGGTGGGCCACCACGTGGCGCTGTCGATCATCGGCATGGAGAGCGAACCCGACCTCGGCCACTACGTGGGCAAGCTGTACCAGGAGGATCTGGTCCGAGCGGGGCCGCTGCCGTTCACGATCCTGCGCGCTCCCCAGTTCTACGAGCTCGGCGAGATGATGGTTGGCTGGACCCGCGATGGCGGCCGGGCCACCGTGCCGGCCTGGGAGACACGCGCGGCATCGGCGGCCGACGTGGGCCGGGCGCTGGCCGAGGTGGCGCTGGACGACCCGGCGAACGGGATCCGCGAGGTGGTCGGACCGGAGATCCAGAACCTGGCCGACATGGCCAAGCGCACGATGGAGGCCGCCGGCGACCCGGTCGAGATCGAGAGCGGGGACGCGGAGACCAAGCCCGCGCCCGAGCCCGCTCCGGGCGCCATCGTGGCGCCGACCACGTTCGAGCAGTGGCTGGCCGCCCGCGGCTGACCCGCCTGGGCTGAGGCCCGGGGTCAGAGGCGGCGGTCCACCCCCACCTCGTACAGCTCGACCGAGGCGCGTTCGCCCGCGTCGTCCCGGGGCGGGTCCATCGCGTTCAGTGTCTCGTCCCCCTTGCGCAGGTCGTCCTCGGTCTCGAACAGCCCGATCATCAGGCTGCGGCCGTTGTCAGGGTCCATGAGCATCATGATCCCCGTTGACGGGACCCCCTCGGGCGGACCCGACTGCTTGTTGATGTAGTCGGCAATGCCGCGGAGTTCTTCCCCCGTCTGACCCTCCCAGCGAGCTACGCGCGCGTACATCGGATCCTCCTCTGTCGGATGGTCCAATCTACGCCGCGGCTCGCTGGGCGGTCAAGGGCGGCTAGTCGTCGTCGCCGGTGACGGTGTCCTTGACCTTGTCGACGCCGTCCTTGACCGTGCCGGCGGCCTGGTCGACCTTGCCTTCGTTCTTGAGCTCATCGTCACCGGTCACTGCGCCGGCGCCCTCCTTGAGCTTGCCCTTCGCGTCGTCTGCGTTCTTGGGGGTGTCGGCCATTCGGGACCTTTCGTAGGGGGAGGGGACCACGCGGTTCTAACCCGCTCGGACGATCGGCAAACAGCCGTCCGGCGGCGCTGTTTGCACGCGCACGATCCGGGATATCTGAAAACCGGCTCGATCGTCCGGCCCTCCGGGTCGATCAGCTGTGTGGGGCGACAGACCTCCCAGGGGTCGTCGTCCCGCACCTATGCGCGTCAGCGCCGGCGCTTGGCGGTGGACTCACCTGCGCCGAGCAGCCGCCCGATGGCGCGGAAGGGCAGCATCACGATGTCGGCGATGGTGTTCAGGATGGCTCGAAGAATCTTCATGGTGTTGCTTCTGTCCGGCGCACGCCGGGGGAAACCGGATCGCGCAACTCGCACAGCGGCGGGCGCTCCTCGGTGACCGGGCGCGCGCGCGTGCCCGTCGCGGGCTGCACCAGCGGGCCCGGGACCACCTCGGCGTCCGAGAGCCGGCGTTGGGCCGCCACCATGACCTCGTAGGCCATGGTGCCCAGCGACCGCAGCGGCTGGTGGCGGTTCTGGCGCGAGCCCAGCCGCGACTGGCCGATCGCGCGCGCGCCGCGCAGGCGCAGGGCGTCGATGAGCATCGCGATCTCCACGCCGTAGCCCACCGGCACGCGCAGCTGCTCGAACAGCGAGCGGCGGATGGCGATCTCGCCGGCCAGCGGCTGCTCCAGCCCGGCCAGCTCGAAGAAGTGCAGGTTCAGCAGCGGGCGGGCCACAAGCTCTGTGACGCGGCCGCCCTCGGCCGCGAGGAACTCGCTCCCGGCCCGGAACGGGCGTTCGAAGGCGCCCTTGACCAGGTCGACCTCCGGATCGGTGAGCAGCGGGCCGAGCAGGCCCGAGATGAACGCGGCGTCGAAGTCGGTGGTGTCGGCGTCGCAGAACACCAGCAGGTCGCCATCGGCGCGAGCCGCCGCTCGCCACATGGCGTCGCCCTTGCCGCCACACGGCCCGAACCCTGCCATCAGCTCGGACTCCTGCGCGACCGTGGCGCCGGCGGCGCGGGCCACGTCGGCGGTTCCGTCCTGCGAGGCGGCGTCCACCACCAGGATCTCGTCCACCAGCCCGGCCGTGCGCAACGGCTCGGTCTGGCCGACGATCTGGCCGATGGTCTGCGCCACCTCCTTGGCGGGCAGGATCACCGTGACGCGCTCGCGCTTGGCCGCGACCAGCTCGTGGACGTCGAACGCCGAGCCGTCCCAGGTGTTGGTGTAGGACCACTCGTGCAGCGCCAGGTCGCGGGCAAGCCCGCGGGCCGCCCTGCCAGTGGTGCGGCTGGAGGTGCGTACCTCGACCGACCCCGGGCGATGGATCCGGAACCCGTGCGAGCGCACGCGCCGGGCCAGGTCCTCGTCCTCGAGCGCGGCCACCGGCTCCATGCCGCCCACCGCCCGGTAGGCCGCCGCGGTGATGCCGATCGAGGCGCCGCCGAAGAACGGGTGGTCGGCCGGCCCCTCGGACAGCGCCGCCAGCTGCCGGTGCTCGAGCTCCTGGTCGCGGCGGGCCAGGGCGAAGCGGCCCGCGGGCGAGCTGGCGTAGGTGAGTATCCGGCCGCCGATGACCTGGGCCCCGTCGCCTACGGCCGCCAGCTGCGCGGCCAGCCACGCCGGGGCCACCTGGGTGTCGGCGTCGGTGGTGGCGATCAGCCCCTCAGGCGACCCGGCGGCGCGCAGGCGCCGGCAGGCCAGGTCCATGCCCCAGGCCCGCGCGCGCCCGGCGCCATCGAGGGCGACCGGCTCGATCAGCAGCGGAACCTCGGCGCGCCACGCTTCGAGCGCGTTGCGCTCCGTCCGGTCCTGGCACGAGTCCAGCACCAGGATCACCTCCCAGCGCCGGCCCTGCAGATCCTGCTGGCGGCACAGGGCGTCCAGGCAGTCGGCTACCAGCGCCTCCTCGTCGCGCGCGGGTATGACCACGACCGCGTCCAGGCCGCGCTCTGGCGGTGGGTGACCGGGTCTCACGGGCGCTGGCCCTCCAGGACCGAGCGCGCGTCCTCGTAGTCGCCGTCGGCCTCGTGGCACAGCGCTCCGACCAGCGCGTCGCCGGCGTACTGGCGGGCGGTGAAGCCGCGGCCGTCGTGCCTGGTCAGGCTGACGCGGTCGAAGCCGTCGCCCCAGCCCACGTACTTCAGCGTGCGCTCGCCGATCGTGGTCCAGAACCCCGGCGCCTGGCTCCATACGGCGTCGTCGTCGCCGGCCAGGCGCGCCCCGGCCACCTGCCCCTGGGAGAGCGCGTCCCCCCAGTGCTCGACCGCCAGGTGCCGGCCCGCGCTGGCGTTGAAGGCAAAGGCCGCGTCGCCGGCGGCGAACACGCCCGGGAGCGCAGTGGCGGTGCTGGCGGCCACGGGCACCCCGCGCCGGTCGGCCGGCAGGCCGAGCTGGCTCGCCAGCTCGGTGTTGCGCTCGATCCCCAGCGCCAGCAGCACCAGATCGGCTTCGATCGAGGCGGAGTCGAACAGCGCGGTCATCGTCTGCTCCTGGCGGATGCCCTCCAGGCTCAGGCCCTGCCGGAACTCGACGCCCGCGTCGGCCAGCCAGCCCTGCACGATCCGGCCCGCCTCGGCCCCGGCGCGGGCCTGCAGCGGCAGCTCCTCGTCGGCGGCCAGCGTGACCTTCGCGGCCTGGGGACCCAGCGACGCCGCCGTCTCGCAGCCGATGAAGCCCGACCCCACGACCAGGACGTGGCGCCCGCGGGCGGCGTCGCGCAGCAGCTGGGCGTCGGCCACGGTGCGCAGGGTCATCACGCCCGTGCCCGGCGCCGAGGCGAACGGCGGCCGCAGCGCGCGGGCGCCGGTGGCCAGGACCAGGCGGTCGAAGTCGAGCGTGCTGCCGTCGCTGAGCGCAACGGAACGCGCATCGGCGTCGGCCTCGAGCACCCGGACGCCGGTGCGCAGATCGATGTCCAGCGACTGGAGCTGGTCGGCGCTGCGCAGCCCGATCTCGCTCTTCGCGGTCTGCCCGCGCAGCAGGCCCTTGCTCAGCGCCGGCCGCTCGTACGGCGGGTGGGGGTCGTCGCCGACCATGACCACGGTGCCGCCCCCGCCCAGCTCGCGGTAGCGCTCCGCGCACGCCAGGCCGGCGGGACCCGCCCCTGCAATCAAGACGTCGGCCCTCACCTGGCTGCCTCGTAGCGCTCGAGCACGTAGTGCGAACGGCGCTCGCGGGCGGTGCACGCCAGGCCGATCGTGTCCCGTACCAGCTGGTGGACCTTCAGCCCGTCCAGCGGAGCATCCGGGTCGTGGCCGGTCCAGTGCACCGCCACCAGCACGCCCCCGTCGGCCAGAGCGGCCTGGATGCGTGTCACTGCGCGCTCGACCTCCCGCGCCTCCCAGTAGTACAGGAGCTCGGAGCACACGATCAGGTCGAACGGCCCCGGCGGCAGCTCGGCCCGCAGGTCCAGGTGCTCGATCTGCACGTTCACCAGGTCCGCGGTCTGGGCGCGTGCTCGCTCCACCGCCGCGACGCTGTAGTCCACCGCCGTGAGCGCGCGGCAGCGCGGCGCCAGCATGCGCGTGAACACCCCACCGGAGCAGCCCATCTCCAGCGCCCGTGAGTAGGAGCGGAACGGAATGCTGTTCAGCGTGTGGGCGTACTTGTCGCGCTCGTAGGCGCTGGTCTGGTAGCCCCATGGATCAGGCGACCGGGTGTACAGCGCCTCGAAGAAGCGGGCGTCGACCGAACCGGCGCTCATGGCGAGCCGGCGACGCCGGCGCGCCCCAGCCGCATGAGCAGCGGATCGATCCGGTGCTGGAGGGTGAACAGTTCCAGGTCGCGCCGGGCTCGGTCCAGGCGGCCACCGCGCGCGAACGGCCCCGACCCGCAGCCGCGCGCGGCCTCGTCGAGGATCAGCTCGATCGCGCGGATGACCTCGGCCCGCAGCGCGATGGCCATACCGCCCAGCTGGCCGCTGCCGCGGGCACGGCGCGCGCCCGACTCGAACCAGACGTCGACCGTGCCGCGCGCGGCGGCGATCCGGCCGGCCGCGAGCTCGGCCAGCGGGTCGGCGTCGCGGGCGCCAAGCTCCACGGCGGCGGCGTCAGCGGCGGCGTCAGCCATCCCGGCCCAGGTGGATGCGGTGCGCAGGGCGTCGAGCGCGAACCATGGTTCGGCGCCGATGTGCCCGGGCTCCCCGATCAGCGCCACCACCGGCGTGTCGTGGAAGACCATGCGGTGGCTCTCGGAGGCGCGCATGCCCGCCGCGCGAAACCAGGAACGGTCCTCCTCGACGCTGTCGTCCAGGTCCACCAGGCACAGCTGCGGCGCCGGCGAGGCCTCGGTGCGGGCCAGCACCAGAGCGGCGTCCAGACCGTGGCCGCCCGAGCAGAAGGTCTTCACGCCCGACAGTACGGGCGCCGAGGCGGTCCCGGCCATCCGTGCCGGCTCTCCTTCGCCCGGACGCGGGTCCGCGCCCCATACGCCCAGCAGGCAATCGCCCGCCTGAGCGCGGCCGAGGCGGGTCCGGCAGCCGGCATCCTGATCGGCGAACAGCGCCAGGCGCTGCATGGCGTTCAGGTGCCCGTCGGCGATCCGCGCCACCGACGCGTCGGCGTAGGCGATCCGGCGCAGCAGCTCCCAGTCCTCGGGCGCCCGCTCGCGGCGTTCCGGTCGTTCGGGCGACAGCGCCCCGCTCTCGGCCAGGGCGCGCAGCGCCTCCGCGGGGAAGCGCGGCCGGCGATCGAGCTCCGCGGCCCCGGCGGCGATCTGCGCCAGCGCCTGGTCCAGCGTGCGCGTCAGGTGGCTCTGCTCGGCCGGCATCAGGCCGCCCCGCCTGCGGTCAGCGGCGTCGCCTCGAGCCCCATCGACGCGGTCAGGCGGCACAGCGGCCGAACCAGCTCAACCGTCTGGTCGCAGCCGGCGCGGGTGGCGCCGGGACCGAGGCCGTCGTGCATGAGCACCACCGACCCGCCGGCCAGGCCCGGCTCGAGCCGGTCCAGCATCTGCGCGGCGGAATGACCCGCCCAGTCCTGGCTGTCATCGCTCCAGTGCCAAAGCTCCAGCTGCGCCTCGCGGGCCAGGTCGGCCGTCCACGGAGCCAGGTCCCCCCATGGCGTCCGCCATGCGCGCGCAGACACGCCCGCCTGGGCCAGCCAGGCCAGGTCGGACAGCAGCTCGCGACGGACCTCGTCGCGGGCGCGGCGGCTGTGGCGGACATGGGTGCCGCAGTGGTAGGCGATTTCGTGGCCCCGCGCCGCAATCTCGCGCAGCAGCTGTGGCTCGCGGCCCGCGATCACGAAGAACGTGGCTTGCGCGCCCTCGGCCTCCAGGGCGTCCAGGACCGCGGGCGTCCAGTCAGGATCCGGGCCGTCATCGAAGGTCAGGTGGACGCGGTCGGCCAGCCCCCGCTGCCGTGACATTGGGGCGGCTGGCGCAGGCTCTTGGGCTGTGACGACGGCGCTGGCGCTCATGGCGGGCAGATCCTCGGTTCGGGCAGGGGACCGGTCGCCCCGGACAAGGGGACCCGCTAACTGCCCCGGACGGGCCACCGGTAAACGGCCCATCCGGGTCACGCCGGGAACGCGGCCTCCGACAGCTGGGTCAGCGCCTGGCGCAGCCAGCGCGAGACGCTCATCTGCGAGACCTCCAGCCGTTCGGCGATCTGGCTCTGGGTCAGGTCCTCGACGAAGCGCATGCGCACGACTTGCTGCTGCACGCGCGGCAGCTTGCCGAACGCGTCGCCCACCTGGTCCAGGTGCTCCACAGAGGCAAAGCCGCCGTCCTCGGATCCGACGGCGTCGGCCAGGCTGCGCGACTCGGGATCGTCGCCGGCAAGCGGGGCGTCCAGTGAGGGCGGCGCGTAGGCCTGCCCCACGTCCAGGGCCTCCGCCACCTGCTCCAGGGTCAGTCCGGTCTTGTCGGCCAGGTCCTTGGGGGTCGGCGCGCGCCCCAGCTGCACGTCCAAGCCGCGCAGGGCCTCGGTCACGGCCACGTAGTTCTCCTGTAGCGGGCGCGGCACCTTCATGGCCCAGCCGTGATCGCGGAAGTGACGCCGCAGCTCACCGCGGATGGTGGTGATGGCATAGGTCCGGAACGCGCCGAGCCCGGGGTCGAAGCGATCGATGCTCTTGAGCAGCCCGACGTAGGCCACCTGCTCCAGATCCTCCTGGGCCGTGCTGGTGTCGAAGTAGCGGCGGGCCACCCAGCGGGCCATCGGCATGTGCCGCTCTGCGATCAGGTCGCGTGCCGACACGTCACCCGCCTGGTAGCGGTGAAGCAGCTCCGTATCGCTGGGGGTGGCCGCCTCCATCACTGCTGAATCATCGCAGATCCTAGGTGAGACTTCGTCCTGACTAGGAGTCCCTCTGGCTACTACTACGCCGCGGCTTCGAGATCCTGCAGCTGCTTGCGCCGCTGCTCCCCGCCGATGTAGCCGGAGAGGGCTGCCGACCCGCGGGTCACGCGATGGCAGGGCAGGATCAGCGGCATCGGATTGGTGCCCATGGCGTAGCCGCAGTCGTACGGGGACGCGTCGACCCCCAGCCGCTCGTAGGAACGGTGGGTGTTCCAGTGGACCTTGCGGGTGGCCTCGAGCGCCTCCGCGGAGACGTTGCCGACCGTGTCCCAGTCCACCAGGTCGTCGGCCTGGTCCTGGGAGCCGCCCAGGAAAGCGTCCAGCGCCTCGGTGACGTGCGCGATACGGGTCCGCGAGGCCTTCGAGCCACGGCGGGAGCGGGCGCGCTCGCCCAGCGCGCCGTAGTCGGCGTGCTCCTCGAACGCCACCCGAACGATGCCGTCGTCGCTGGCCGCCACCATCAGCGGGCCCAGCGCGCCCTCGTGGCGCACGCAGGCGATGGAGCCGACGGTATCCGGGGCCAGCTGCGGCCGCTTGAGCATCGAGGCGACCCCGTCGCTGAGGCCGCGCTCGTAGTCGTGGCACTCGGCGCACACGCCCTCGGCCAGGATGGCCAGCACCTCGACCTCGAAGCCCTGGCGGGCCAGCCCGTCGGTCTGCGGGGCAGCCAGGTCCACGTCGAACAGCCGCAGGCAGAGCCGGCAGCGGAAGTGGTCGTGGGTGTCCAGGTTGGCCTCGTAGCGCACGGGCTCGGGCGACCCGTAGGCGGCCAGCAGGCCGAGCTCGGTCAGCTCGGCCAGCGTGGCGTACACCGTCCCGCGCCCGATCTCGGGCACCGAGGCCGCGGCGCGGGCGTGTACCTCGTCCGCGGCCAGGTGCTCCTCTGGCGTGTCGGAGAATGCCCCGAGGATGGCCCTGCGCTGCGGCGTCACGCGCAGGTTTCGTGCGCGGAGGATGTCCGCGGGGTCGTCTGCCATCAAGCCGATCCTATCGCTGCTTCGCTACCAGTCCCATTAAGGACCTGTTCCTATCCCGGATCTTGTGCCCTTAACACAACGGACGTCGTCGCTTTGGCCGTCGGCCCCGTACCCGGGGTGCAATCGATCAAGGAGCAGGCAATGGGAGCCGTCAGCAAGTACATCCGCATCGAAGCGCCGCCCGAGCAGGTCTATTCGCTCTGGCGCGACCCACGGCACTTCCCGGACTTCATGCCGGACGTGCAGGCTGTGGAGGCTCAGGGCGACAGCTGGCACTGGAAGGTCGCCGGGATCGCCGGCACCAGCGTGGAGTGGGACTCGGAGATCGTCGAGGACCGGCCCGGTGAGCGGCTGGCGTGGAAGTCGGTGGGCGGTGACATATCGACCTCTGGCGCCGTGCGCCTTGACGACCGCGACGGCGCCACCGACCTGGAGTTCAGCATGGAGTTCGACCCCCCGGGCGGTACCGCAGGGGAGATCGTGGCCAAGCTGTTCAAGGACCCCGAGGACCAGGTGCAGCGCTCCCTCGAAGCCTTCAAGGAGCTGGTGGAAAAGCAGGCGCGACCGCGCGAGGACAGCCGCACCGAGGTCGACGCCGCCGAGGCCGCGCCCCCCGGCAAGGCCGCTTGAGCGCGGATCAGACGGCCGTTTCCGGGTAACGCGCAGTAATGGCCACCACCGCGATCCTGGACATCGACGGCACGCTCGTCGACACCAACTACCACCACGCCCTGGCGTGGTTCTGGGCGTTCCGCCAGGAGGGGGTGGTGCTTCCCATCTGGCGCATCCACCGCTCGATCGGCATGGGCGGCGACCAGCTGGTGGGCGCGCTGACCAGCGAACAGTTCGAAGCCGACCATGGTGACTCGGCCCGGAGCGCCGAGAAGACCCTGTACATGACGCTGATCCGCGACGTCGAGCCCATGCACGACGCGCGCGCCCTGCTGGAGGACCTCAAGCGCAGCGGCAGCACGATCGTGCTGGCCAGCTCCGCCAAGGACGACGAGGTGGACCACTACCTGGATTTGCTGGACGTGCGTGACCTGGCCGATGCCTGGACGAGCTCCGGGGACGTGCAGAGCACGAAGCCCGAGCCGGATCTGGTCGAGGCAGCCAAGGAGAAGGCGGGCGGGGGCAAGGCGGCCATGCTGGGCGACACGCCGTGGGACATCGAGGCCGCCAAGCGGGCCAAGGTGCCCACGGTGGCCGTGACCACAGGCGGCTTCTCAAGCGCCGAGCTCGAGGACGCGGGCGCCGTGGCCGTATTCGATTCGCTCGGCGAGCTGCGCGCGAACCTGGCCGACACCCCGTTGGTGGACTGAGCGGGGCGGCGCCAGGGGCCGTTTCGCCGGGGGCGCTCCGGATAGCCGGGATTCACGTACCCGCCTTGAAAGGAAGCCCGCATGGCTGACGATCTGACCGGAAAGACCATCGCCATCCTCGCCGCCGACGGCGTCGAGCAGATCGAGCTGACCGAACCGCGCGAAGCCATCCAGAACGCCGGCGGCCAGACCGAGCTGCTGTCGATCGCAGAGGGCGAGATCCAGGGCATGGAGCACGACATCAACAAGGGCGAGACCTTCGCGGTCGACAAGCTCGTGGGCGACGCGTCCGTGGACGACTACGCCGGCCTGCTGCTGCCGGGCGGCGTGGCCAATCCCGACAACCTGCGCGTGGACCAGAACGCTGTGTCGTTCATCCAGGACTTCTTCGCGACCGGCAAGCCGGTGGGCGCCATCTGCCACGCGCCGTGGATCCTGGTGGAGGCCGACGTCGCGCGCGGCCGGACGCTGACCTCCTACCCCAGCATCCGCACCGACCTGCGCAACGCCGGCGCCACGGTGGTGGACGAGGAAGTGGTCACCGACGAGGGCCTGGTCACCAGCCGCAGCCCCGACGACCTGCCCGCCTTCTGCGCCAAGATCGTGGAGGAGTACGCCGAGGGCGCGCACGAGGTCGCCGACGCGGGCGCCACCAGCGCCTGACCACGCGGTCCCGGGTTCCATGCGAACCTAGGGGCCTGATGAAGAGCTGGGCCGTACCGGAACTCGATGTCGAGCCGCACTCCCCGCGGGTCCTGTCGTCCAGCGACGAGGGCCGCGCGATCACGCTGGCCATACCCGCGGGCGAGAGCCTGGACGACCATCAGGTGCACGAGCGCGCCTGGGTATCGGTGCTGGCGGGCCAGGTGCAGGTGAGCACGCCCGAGGGCGAGCAGGTCGAGGGCGGCGTGGGGATGCTGCTGGAGTTCGAGCCCGGCGAGCGCCACGCGGTGCGTGCCGTCAGCGACGCACGCCTGCTGCTGCTGCTGACCCCCTGGCCCGGGGACGGGCACCCCGGCACGATGAGCATCGAGGACAAGGGCCAGATGCGCGAGCGCGCGGCCGAGCGCCGGCGCGACTAGCTCGGCGCGGCGGCAAGATAGGGGCCGCAGATAGGGGGTCCCCCCGACGCCCCGGAGGCGGGCGCGCGGCACGGTGGAGCCATGACCAGCTCGAGCCCCACCATCTCAGTGGCCCCCACCCTGCGCAGCGCCGGCTTCGTCGGCGCCATCAGCGCGCCCGGCGACGCCGGCTACGACCACGCCCGGGCGGGCTGGAACGGCGCGATCGACCGTCATCCGGCCGCCGTGGCGTTCGCGACCGACGCGGACGACGTGGCCGCGGCCATTCGCGCGGCGCGCTCCGACGGCCTGGCCTTCACCATCCGCAGCGGCGGGCACTCGGTGACCGGTCGCTCGGTCCGCGACGGCGCTCTGTGCATCGACATGCGCGCCCTGAACGCCATCGACGTGGACCCGGTGCGCGCGACGGTGCGCGTCGGCGGCGGCGCGCTGCTGGGTGAGCTGGACGCCGCGACGCAGGAACATGGGCTCGCGGTGCCGGCCGGGCAGATCTCCCACACGGGCGTGGGCGGACTGACCCTGGGCGGCGGGCTCGGATGGCTGATGCGCCACCACGGCCTGACGATCGACTCGCTGCTGGGCGCCGAGGTGGTTCTGGCCGACGGCAGCACTCTGTACGCGAGCGCCGAGCGGCACCCCGACCTGTTCTGGGCGCTGCGCGGCGGCGGTGGCGACTTCGCCGTGGTCACCAGCTTCGAGTTCCGGGCCCACCGTGTCGGGCCGATGGTGCTGGGCGGCATGCTGGCCTACCCGTTCCAGGACGCGGCGGCCGTGTTCCGCGCCAGCCGCGAGCTGATGGCCACGGCCCCGGACGCGCTGACCATCTTCGACGTGCTGCTGACCGCGCCGCCCGAGGCCCCGTTCCCCGCCGAGCTACAGGGCCGCAAGGCCGCGGTGGTGGGCATCGCGTGGAGCGGGGACCCCGACGAGGGCGAGCGCGTGATCGCGCCGCTGCGGGCGGCGTGCCCGCCGGCGCTGGACCTGGTGGCCCCGATGCCGTACGTGGCGCTCCAGTCGATGCTCGACGCCACGGCGCCCCACCACTGGCGCTACTACGACCGCATGCACTACCTGCCGGAGATCGGCGATGGCTTCATCGACGAGTTGGTGGCGGCGTTCGAGCAGGTGCCGACCCCCCACTCGCACGTGATGACCGGCTGGATGGGCGGGGCGATCGACCGCGTGGCGCCGGGAGCGAGCGCGTTCGGCCACCGCGACGCGCGTGCGTTCACCTGGCTGATCGGCTGCTCGGGCGAGGAGCCGCTGGACGCCGCGGCCGAGTGGGTGCGCCGCACCTGGGAGAGCACCGCCCGCTTTGCGCGCGGCGGGGTGTACGTGAACGCGCTGAACGCCGAGCGCTCGGTGCGCGAGGCCTACGACGACGCGGTTTGGGAGCGCTTGGTGGCCGTAAAGCACCGCTACGACCCGGACGGTTTGCTGCGCGGCAACGGGATCGGCTAGAGGCCCTGGCGCACGGCCTGTGCGGCCGCCTCCGTGCGGCTGCGGGCGCCGGTCTTGGCCAGCACGCGGCCGACGTGGTGCTCGGCGGTCTTGGGCGCGATGACCAGGCGCTCGGCGATCTGCCCGTTTGTCAGCCCCTCGGCGATCAGGGCCAGCACTTCGCGCTCGCGCGCGGTCAGCTCGTCGCGGTCGCCGCGTCTGGCGCTGCGCCCTGACGCACCCAGCCCGCGCAGGAGGGCGGCTGCCTGGTCGGCCTCGTGACTGGCTCCCAGCGCCTCGAAGGCGTCGCACGCGGCGCGCGCCGACGCCAGCGCGAGCGGCGAGCCGGCACCGGCCATGACCTCGGCCAGCGCCAGCCGCGCGCGGGCTTCGTCGAACGGGAAGGCCAGCGCGCCGAACCGCTGCGCCGCGTCCTGGAGCTGGCGTGCCGCCCCGTCCGCGTGGCCCCGCGCGGCGGCGACGCGCCCGCCCAGGAGCGCGGCCTCGGCGCCCAGGTCATCGCGCGCCAGCCGCTCGGCGGCGGCGCGCAGGCTGGCCGCGGCAGCGGCGGCGCCGTCAAGGTCGCCGGCCGCCAGCGCCACCGCCCCGCGCAGCCCGAGCAGCTCGGGTCCGTGGTCGTCGCGGCCCTGGAGCAGTGCCGTGGCCGTCGCGGCCCGGCCGGCGCGCAGATGCAGCTCCGCCAGCACGGCGACCGCCGCGGGCTGTTGGTCGAGGCCTGCAAGAAGCTCCTCGGCCTCGCGGTCGCGGCCCTGGCGCAGGCGTAGCCCCGCGAGCACGGTCAGCGGAAGGATGCGGCCCGCCCCGCGGCGCCGGTCGGCGGGTGCGCGCAGCGCGTCTGTGAGCACCGCCTCGGCTCGCTGCCAGTCGCCCGCGCGTACCAGCACGCCGGCGTAGATGGCACGGCACCACGACTGCACCGGCAGGAAGCGGCGGCGCTCGGTGAAGTCCACCACCGCCTCGCACCACTCGGAAGCGCGCCGCAGGTCGGCCAGGCCCTCGCAGACCACCAGCGTGGTGCAGCATGCGTCGCCGCACGCCAGCGGGTCGCTGCCCTCGCCGCCGAGCGCGATCGTCATGGCCTCGTCCAGCAGCGCCATCCCCTCTTCGACCCCGCCCTGCCGCACCACGGCGCTGCCGATCTGGGCCAGCGCCATGCACTCCACGTCGGGGTCTGCCAGCTGGTGCGCCACGGCCAGCGCGTCCCGCCCGTGGCGCTCGGCCTCGGCGGGATCGCCCGCGCGCTTGGCCTCCTCGATGGCCAGCCAGCCCAGCTCGGGCACCGACCCCTCGCCGGCCAGCAGCCGCCTGGCGCGCGCCAGCCACCCTGCCGCCGTGGCCGCGTGTCCGTCGATCCGCTGTTCCCCCGCCAGGTACACGGCCAGCCGGCCCGCGTCGCGGCTGCGGCCACGGCGCTGGTAGGCGGCGTAGGCTTCGCGGCGGCGCTCGATCCCCTCGTCGCGCCGGCCGAGCCACCACAGCGACTGACCCAGCCCATCCAGGGCGTCGGGATCGCCGGCGTCGTGCTCGAGCGCCGCGGCGAAGGCCTCGCGCGCGGCCTCCCACTCGGCCTCGGCGAAGTGATCCCAACCGCGTGCGATCGAGTCCATCGGTGCTCTCAGTCTGCCATCGGCGGGGGGGAGCCGCATTTACAACTCTACTGTTGTATAGTTGCGCGAATGAACGTCCCACACCCACTTCCCGACGAGCTCGTGGAGCTGATCGCCGCCCGTTTCCGGGTGATCGCCGAGCCCACGCGCATCAAGCTGCTGGACGCGCTCCGCGACGGTCCCGCCACGGTCGGCGAGCTGACCGCCGCCCTCGGCGGCTCCCAGCAGAACATCTCCAAGCACCTGAACATGCTGCACATGGGCGGCGTGGTCGGGCGCACCAAGGAGGGAACGCGAGTGCGTTACGCCATTACGGACGACACGGTGTTCGAGCTGTGTGAGCTGGTGTGCGGAGGAATGCGCCAGCAGCTGACCGAACTGGACCACGTCCTTTCGGCAGTGGGAGAAGCACGATGACGGGCGCTGTCGGCCGCCTCGGCCGTTACACCGCAACCCACTTCCGCTTGGTCGCCATCGTCTGGCTGGTCGTGGCCGTGGGACTCGGCGTCCTGGCGCCGCGCGTGGAGCACGCGCTCTCGGGCGCGGGCTGGGAGGCCACCGGCTCGGAGTCGGTCGAGACCCGCGCGCTGGTGGACCGCAACTTCGACGGCCTGTCCTCCAGCGCCCTGCAGGTCGTGGTGCACTCACCGGACAAGACCGTTTCGGACCCCGCGTTCAAGTCCACGATCGCGCGGACGCAGCGCGTGCTCCGCGCCGACGACCGGGTCAGCAGCGTGGTGCCGCCGCGTCCCGGACAGTCCATCTCACGCGACGGCCATACGGCCGTGGTCCAGGCCGGCGCCGCCGCCGACTCGAACGAGATGGTCCGCGCCGCCGACGACCTGAAGACGGAGGTCGCGGGAGTCGGCCAGGGCAACGTGGAGGCCAACCTGACCGGCGCTTCCGGCATGTGGTCGGACTTCAACGAGGCCAACAAGACCGCGATGCTGAAGTCCGAGCTGATCTCCTGGCCGGTCACCCTTGCGATCCTGGTGGTGGCGTTCGGATCGCTCGTGGCCGCCGGCCTGCCGCTGATGCTCACGATCCTCGGACTGGTGGCCGCCGCGGGCTCGCTCTATCTGGGCACCCAGCTGCTGGACATCTCGATCTGGGCCATGAACTTCGCGCTGATGTTCGCGCTGGCGCTGGGCATCGACTACGCGCTGTTCATCGTCATGCGCTTCCGCGGCGCGTTTGCGGGCGGCGACCGCTCGCCCGAGGACGCTGTGGCCGAGACGATGGACACCGCGGGCAAGGCGGTCCTGTTCAGCGGGCTGACCGTGCTGATCTCGCTGAGCGCGGTGATGCTGGTGCCCAGCCCGGCGTTCAGGTCGATGGCCCTGGGCATCATGCTCTCGGTGGTCTTCATCCTGGCGGCCACGCTGACGCTGCTGCCGGCCGTGCTGGCCAAGCTGGGGCCGAAGGTGGACAACCTGTCGCTGCCCTGGGTGCGCGCGGGCGAGCACCGCTCGCCACGCTTCGCGGCCTGGGCCGAGCGGCTCTGGCGCAAGCCGCTGGGCTACGGCGCGCTGGCGCTGGTGCTGCTGGTGGCGCTCTCCGTCCCGGTGCTGAAGCTGGAGACCGGCATGCCGTCGATCAAGGTGGTGCCAAAGGGCGACAGCTCGCGCGAGGCCTACAAGCAGGTGCAGGCCGCCTTCGGCCGCGGCGCGCCAGGCACGTTGCAGGTCGTGGCACCCGCCGGTCAGAGCCGCCAGGTGGCGGCCACGCTGCAGCGCGATTCCGGCATCGCCCGCGTCATGCCGCCGCAGCCTGGGCGCGACCGGCTGGCGCTGATCGGGGCGGTACCCAAGCAGGACCCCTCCGACAAGGCGGTCGGCCAGACCATCGACCGGCTGCGCACGGAGTTGCCCGCGGGTGTTTCGATCGGCGGGTCCGTGGCCGAGAATCACGATTTGGAGACGGCCCTGGCGGGCAAGACGGCGCTGGTCATCGGCGTGGTCCTGGCACTGGGCTTCCTGCTCCTGCTCGTGGCGCTGCAGGCACCGGTGATAGCCGCCGTCGGCGTGCTGACCAACCTGCTGGCCACCGGGGCCGCATTCGGCGTGGCCCAGCTGATCTTCCAGGAGGGCCACCTGGCCGGCCTGCTCGGCTTCGAGCCGCAGGGATTCCTGGACGCGTGGGGCCCGGTCTTCTTCTTTGCGATGATCTTCGCGATCTCGATGGACTACACGGTGTTCCTGCTGTCGTCGGCCAAGGAGCACCGGGACCGAGGCGAAGGAGCCAAGGAGGCCATGATCGGCGGAGTCGCACATTCGGGCCGGGTGGTCTTCGCGGCCGCCGCCGTCATGGTCGCCGTGTTCTTCACCTTCGCCCTGAGCGGGCCACTGCCGCCGAAGGAGATGGGCGTGATCCTGGGCGTCGCCGTGCTGCTGGACGCCGCGCTCGTGCGCCTGCTGCTGCTCCCAGTGGCCCTGCGGCTGCTGGGCGAGAAGGCGTGGTGGCTGCCGGGTCCGCTCGGCCGCGTGCTGCCCAAGATCCGGTTCGGCCATGCCTGAGCCGCGCCACAGAGGCCCACACCAGACCGAAGGGAATCGATGATCTTCCGCCAGGTGACCCATGACGACCTAGGCTGCGCGAGCTACCTGATCGGCGACGAGAGCGCGGGCGTGGCGGCGGTGGTCGACCCCAAGCTCGACATCGGCGAGTACCTGCGGCTGGCGCGCTACTTCGGCGTGACCATCGAGCACATCCTGGAATCGCACAACCACGCCGACCACGTCTCGGGGCACGGCCGCCTGGCGGCCGCCACCGGCGCCACGATCCACGTGAACCGGATCGCCGAGGCCGAGTACGACCACGAGCCGTTCGATGACGGCTTCGAGCTGGAGCTGGGCTCGCTGCGCGTGCGCGCGGTGCACACCCCGGGCCACCGGCCCGAGCACACGGCGTTCGTGCTTGTGGACTGCGAGCGCGGGCCCGAGCCGTGGGCCGTGCTGACCGGCGACAGCCTGTTCGTTGGCGACATCGCCAGGCCCGACCTGGCAGTCGACAAGCAGGAGGGCGCGGCGGGCATCTTCGACTCGCTGCGTGAGCGGCTGCTGACGCTGCCCGACGACTGCGAGGTCTGGCCCGGGCACCTGGGCGGATCGCTGTGCGGCGGTCCCGGCATGGACATGAAGGTCTCTTCGACGATCGGGTTCGAGCGCGAGCACCAGAGCCTGCTGGCCGTGACCGATCAGGGCGAGTTCGTCGAGAAGACCACGGCGGCGCTGGGTCCGCAACCGCCCAACTTCGAGAACATCGTGGCGGCCAACCGCGGCCCGCTGGTGCGCGACAGCATCGAGCCCCAGCCGCTGGCGCCGCGCCAGGTCGAGCAGCACCAGAAGGACGGCGCGCTGGTGGTGGACGTGCGCACCGAGCTCCAGTTCGACGAGGCCCACATCCCGGGTGCGGTGTGCCTGACCGCGCTGCGCGCCGGCTTCGGGTCAAAGCTGGCCTGGCTGGCCGACGTGGCCAAGCCCGGTGTCGTGATCGTGGGCCGCGACGACGAGGAGGCGCGTCACGCCGTGGCGCTTGCGGCGGCGGTGGGCATCACCAGCATCACCGGCTACCTGGCCGGCGGCATGACCTCGTGGCGCGAGGAGAAGCGCCCGGTGCAGGGCACCGCGCGGCTGACCGTGCCCGAGCTGCACGAGCGCTGGGAGGCCGACGAGCTGCAGGTGCTGGACGTGCGCGAGCGTTCCGAGTGGGAGGCGGGGCACATCCCCGGCGCGTTCTTCGAGCCCTACCACGACGTCCGCGAGCTGCCAGACGGTGTCGATCCCAGCCGCCCCGTCGCCGTGGTCTGCGGATCGGGTCAGCGCGCCGCCGTGGGCGCCAGCCTGCTCCAGCGCGCCGGCGCCCGCGAGGTCATCCACGTGGTCGACGGCGGCGTGCCGCTGTGGAAGCGCAACGACTGGCCGATCGAGCAGCCTGAGCAGTCCGCGGCCTGAGCCGTGATCCTCCTGGCCATCGCCTTCGGCCTGGTGCTGGGCCTGGCCGTGGGCATGCTCGGGGGCGGCGGCTCGGTGCTGGCCGTGCCGGTGCTGGTGTACGTGTTCAGCCAGGACGTGTCCGAGGCCACCACGGCATCGCTGGTCATCGTGATCGTCGCCGCGCTGGCCGGCGGCGTGGGCCATGCGCGTGAGGGCCGGGTGTGCTGGCGTCACGCCGCCACCTTCACCGCCGCTGCGCTGCCCGGGATCGTGCTGGGCACGCTGCTCGGCGAGACGGTCAGCGGGCCGCTCCTGCTGGGCACGTTCGCGCTGATCATGCTGGCCGCAGCCGCCGCGACCTGGCGCAAGGCCAGTACGGACGACGGCCAGGAAGAGGGCAAGTGGGAGGGCCGCCAGGACACCTGTCCACCGCTGCGCATGCCCCGCGACCTGGCAGCGGGCGCCGCGATCGGCTTCCTGACCGGCCTGTTCGGCGTCGGCGGAGGCTTTCTGATCGTTCCGACGCTGGCCGTGGCGCTGGCCTTCACCTTCCGCACAGCGGTGGGCACCTCGCTGGCCATCATCACCGCCACCTCGCTGCTGGGGCTGGCCACGCACCTGGCCGCCGGCCGTGCGCTGGACGTGGGCGTGACCGCCACGATCGCCGCCGGCTGCCTGGTGGGAGCGCTGGTCGGCGTACGGGTGGCGGACCGGATCCCCCAGCGCACGCTGGGGCGCGGGTTCGCCCTGCTGGTCACGGCGGTGGCCGCGTATCTGGTGCTGTCCGTGACGGTGCTCGGCGGGCCGCCCGGCAGCTGACGGATCTCCACGCCCGGATGATCCCGACCCGGTACCGCAGCGTATGAACCCACCGTGAGCAACGCCGACATACTGATAACCGGCGCGACCGGCTTCGTCGGCGCTGCCCTCCTGGAGGCACTGCGACCCTCTGGTCGCGTGCGAGTAATGGTGCGCGACGCGACCCGCCTGGACGCGGACGACGGCATCGAGGTCGTCGAGGGCGATCTGGATGACCCGCAGGCGGTGCGGCGAGCGTTGGCCGGGACCCGGATCGCGTATTACCTCGTCCACTCGATGGAGCCCGGCGACGGCGAGTACGCCGAGCGCGATCGCCAGCTGGCCGAGACGTTCTTGGCGGGAGCCGAAGCCGAGGGGACCGAGCAGCTGGTCTACCTAGGCGGTGTGCTGCCCGACGGCGAGACGAGCGCGCACCTCAGGTCGCGCAATGAAGTGGAGCAATCACTTGGCCAGGGTGGGCCCCGTCTGGTGGCCCTCCGCGCGTCGATGATCGTCGGCGCGCGCAGCGACTCCTTTCGAACGCTGGCCATGATCGTGGGTCGGCTACCGGTCCTGGCGCTGCCAGCCTGGCGCGACAACCGCACCCAGCCCGTGGGCATCGATGACGTGGTGGCTGCTCTTGTTGCGGCCCCCGGCGTCGAGCCGGGGTCCTACAACGTCGCCGGCCCCGACGAGATGAGCATCAAGGAGATGTGCGCGATAATCGGGGAGCTGCAGGGCAACGAGCGGCCTGCGCTTTCGCTGCCGTTCAGTTCGAGCAGGCTCGAGTCCGCAGCCGCCTCCCTGGTCGCGGACTCCGACCGGGAGGTGCTCGAGCCGCTGCTCGAGGGCATGCACGAAGACCTGCGCGTCCCCGACAACGCGCTCGAGCCGGTCTTCGGCGTCAAGCCGACCGCGTTCCGCACTGCTGCGGCGCGCGCACTCGCGCAACTCGAAAGCCGGCCGTCGCGCCCGGTCACCGGCGCACCGTCGCCGGCGACCGAGCCCGGGACCTGACGCAGCTCAGGCGATCGAGCCGGGCCATGCACGCGGGCGCCGCGGTGGCGTAGCTAGCGGGCCTTGGGGTTCTGCAGCAGCCAGCGGTAGTGCAGCTCCGCCATCGTCACCCCGAGCGACCTGCTCGTGGCAGCGCGGTACTTGCGCCCTGGGCGGGCATTCGGGTAGTGGTGGGGCAGCTCATCGAGGACCACGAACAGGTAGCGGTTGCGCCACGGGTTGCCCTGGAGGGGCTCGAAGGCCATGACCGGCGACCACACCGGCGAGTAGCCGGGCAGCGCCGTTCGCCCGACCAGCTGTCGCATGCTCAGCTCGCGCGAGTGCGTCGACGCGACGGAGTACAGCAGCGAGGCGTCGCTGAACACGTGCGGGAGCGCCTGCTCGATCAGCGCCGGGCGCAGCGGCAGCTGCCTGAGGCGCTGCGGGAGTCCTGCCAGCGCCCTCGGCACGAAGCGGTCGTCACGCGAGCCCATGCCGTTCCAGACCGGTATCGGGTGGCGCGAGCGCCCGTAGCGGTCGGCCGCGCACTGCTGGGCGCCGTCGTCGTCACCCTCGGCCGGCACGCTGGCCCATGCCGCGCCGGCCGCGAAGATGTCACCGGCCTCGGCCGCGAGGCGGTGCACGAACTGGCCGCCGTTCGAGAAGCCGGCGGCATAGATCCGACGGCGGTCGAGCCGCAGCGTACGGTCGAGGTCGGCGTGGATCCGCCTGACGAAGGCCACGTCGTCCGCGATCCCGCGCTGGAACTGGAGGTCGCAGGCCTGACCGATCGAGTTCCAGACGTTGGTCTTCCGATGGCCCGGGTTCGCCTTGAGGTCGTAGCCGAGCGAGGACGGGAACACCGCGATGAAGCCGCGCCGGTCGGCGAGCTCCTTCCAGCGTGAGATGTTCCAGTGCTGCTCGCCGGTGCCACTGGTGCCGTGGAAGAAGAACACCACGGGCGCCCGCCGGCGGCGCAGCGCGGAGCGCGGTGCCGCAACCACGAAACGGCGCTCCCGCGTGTCGGCGCCGATCCGGCCTATCACGCGGCAGTTGGCCTCGTCCACCCCGGTGGCCCGGTAGCGCGTGCCCAGACGCCAGCGCCGGCTGACGCAGATCCCGTCGCGACCTGTCCACGCCGACTTGCCCAGGCGCGCAGCTGCGGCGGGACCGGACGCCTTGGCGGCGTCCGGGACGATCGGACCGTGCCCGGGCACGGCGGCCAGGGCGGTCAGTGCGATCGCGGCGGTTGCTGAGGAGAGGGGGATGCGCGCTCTCATAATTCGTGTCACTATAGACTGACATGAATCTACCGTCAAGCAATCCATCGCCGCGCCCGTACCGGATGCGCGCCCGCGCCGAGGGGGCCGCTCGCACGCACCAGGCCGTACTGGACGCGACGACCGCCCTGCTCGGCGAGCGTCCGCTTGACGAGGTGACCCTGGACGCGGTGGCGGAGCGGGCTGGCGTGACGGTACGGACCGTGATACGCCGCTTCGGCTCGCGCGAGGAGCTGCTGGCGGCGACGTTCCAGCAGGTCCGCGAGCTGGTGGTCTCGCAGCGCATGGAGGCCCCCGTCGGAGATGTGCCCGGAGCGGTGCGTGTGCTGGTCGAGCACTACGAGCGCTGGGGCCGGCCGGTTTCGCTGCAGCTGCTGGCGCAGGAGGATCGCGACCCGACGGTCAAGGCGCTGACCGACGAGGCGCGCGCGATCCACCGCGAATGGGTCGAGCACGTGTTCGCGCCGCTGCTGGCGCGCCGGCGCGGCGCGCCGCGGCGGCGGCTGCTGGCGGAACTGGTCGCGATCTGCGACGTGTACGTCTGGAAGGTGATGCGCCTGGACCTCGGGCTCAGCCAGGCGCAGACGGCTGCGGCGCTCGAGGAGCTGCTGCTGGCACTCAGGGCACGGGTCGGGTAGAGGCCGGCGGATGCGCCTCCTGGTCTACAGCTCCCCGGCCCGCGGCCACCTCTACCCGGTCATGCCGACGCTGCTTGAGCTGCGCCGCCGCGGTCACGACGTGGCGGTGAGGACGCTCTCCAGCGAGGTCCCGATGCTGCGTCAGCACGGATTCTCCGCAGACGTGATCGATCCGGCGATCGAGAAACAGGCGCTGGCCGACTGGCGCGCCCGGACGCCGCTCGGCGCGCTTGCGCGCTCGATCGACACGTTCGCACGCCGCGCCGCGCTCGAGCCGGATGACCTCGACCGGGCGGTGCGGACCGAGGAGCCCGACGCGCTGCTCGTGGACGTGAACACCTGGGGGGCGATCGCCGCGGCGGACGCGGGCGCCCGTCCGTGGGCGATCTGGGCGCCGTATCTGCTGCCGCTGCCGTCGCGTGACGCCCCGCCGTGGGGTCTCGGCCTGGTGCCGCGGCGGGGTCCGGCGGGCCGGATGCGCGATCTGGTCGTGGGCGCCGCGGTGCGTGGCGTCTATGACCGTCACGCCCTCCCCGGCCTGAATCCCCTGCGGGCCGCGCTTGGGGCGCCTGAGCTGACCCGGGCCACCGACATGGTCGCCCGCGCGCCGCTGGTGCTGAGCTACACGGCCGAGCCGCTCGAGTACCCCCACAGCGACTGGCCCGCGTGCGTGCACATGGTCGGCCCGGGCGTCTGGGAGCCGCCCGGCCCGGTTGCGCCCTGGCTGGCGGAGCCCGGCGACCCGATCGTGATGGTCACGCTGTCCACCGAGTACCAGGACGATGCCCGCCTCGCGCGGGCGGCCATGGAGGGGCTCGCTGCCGAGCGGCTCCGCGTTGTGGTCACGATCGGCGGGGCCGACGCGGCGGACTTCGATCCGCCACCGAACGCGCGCGTGGAGCGCTGGCTCGCGCACGGGGCCGTGATCGAGCGCGCGGCCTGCGTGGTCTGCCACGGCGGGATGGGCATCGTCCAGAAGGCGCTGGCCGCCGGTGTGCCCGTGGTCACGGTGCCCTTCGGACGCGATCAGCTCGAGGTGGCGCGGCGGGTCGAGCTGGCCGGGGCTGGAGTGCGGCTACCCAAGTCGCGGCTGAGCGCGCAGCGGGTGGCCGGCGCCGTGCGCGAGGCGGTGGCAAGGACGGCGGGAGCGCGGCGCGTGGCCGCAGCGCTGGCGGCCGCCGGCGGGGCGTCGGCCGCAGCCGACGCGATCGAGTCCGGAGCCCGCTCCACGACGGGCAAAACAGGTACTGACGGTTACCGACCAAAGGGCTCATGGAAGGCCCCTGGCTGCCGATAGCAACCGTATGTCGCGCCACCGGCCGCCCCGCCGGCAGGGCCTCAGGTCCCCCGCCGCACCGTTCGCAGCAGCCGCCTGCGTGGGCTACCTCGCGGGCGCAGCCGAGGGCCTGGCCATGCGCCCCGGAATCCAGATCACCGCCGGGGTGCTGACGCTGGCGATCATCGTCGCGGGCAGGTACCTGCCCTGGCAGCGCCTTCCGGTCCGCGCCCAGACGATTCTCCCGCTGGCCTATCTGTTCGTGGTCGTCCTGCTGCGCGAAAGCGGTCCGATGGCCGCCACGGTGTACGTGCCGCTGATCATGCTGCCCGTTTTCTGGTTCGCGCTGTACGGCAGCCGCGGCGAGTTGGGGATCGTGCTGGTGGGGGTGGCGCTGGTGTTCGTGGCCCCGGTGGCCATTGCTCCCGGCGGCATCTCCCCGGACACCGAAACCCGCCTGGGACTGGTGTGGCTGGCTGTGACGATGGTGGTCGGCTTCACCGTTCAGAGCCTGGTGGCCAGCCAGCGGCGCATGACCGAAGAGCTGGCTACCAGCGTCGCGATCCGCCGCCGCGCCGAGCGCGCCGCGCAGGAGTCCGAGCAGGTGCTGAAGGCGGTGTCCGAGGTGGCACGCGGGGTGGCGGTCAGCGATGACGCCCGTGAGACCATCTGCGCCGGCGCGCTGGAGATGGGCCGGGCCGACATGGCGATGCTGCTGGAGCACGACGGGGACGGGCAGCTGGTCATGACCGCCCGGGCCGGCTTCGAGCTGGAACAGGTGCGCATCCGGCTGGGTGAGGAGGCCTCGGGCGCGGCGGTGGCCTTCACCTCCGGGCAGCCCTTCTTCGTAGCCGATGCCGCGTCGAGTCCCGCCGTGTCCCAGCGCCTGCGCAAGGCACTCGGTATCACGTCGGTCGCCTTCGAGCCGATCCGCCACGAGGACCGGCCGATCGGCGTGCTGGCCACCGGCTGGAGCGAGCCGATGGCCTCGCTCGAAGGTCCCGTGGGCAGCGCGCTGCATCTGCTGGCGCTGGAGGCCGGGGCGGCCATCGAGCGCTCGGACATGCTCCGGCGCCTGGAACGGATGGCCAGCACCGACGGCCTGACCGGCCTGCTGAACCGGCGCGCCTGGGACGAGGCGCTGTCGCGGGAGACCAGCCGCGCGCGCCGCTCAGGCGAACCGCTGTGCCTGGCGCTGATCGACCTGGACCACTTCAAGGACTTCAACGACGAGCGCGGCCACCAGGCAGGCGACCGGCTGCTCAAGGCCGCCGCCGCGGCCTGGCGCGGAGCTCTGCGCGAGGTCGATCTGCTGGCGCGTTACGGCGGCGAGGAGTTCGCCGTGCTGCTTCCCGGCTGCGGGGTCGGCGAGGCCCAGAGCGTGCTCGAGCGCGTCCGCGAGGCAACGCCCGCAGGCATCACCTGCTCGGCCGGCGTGGCCCAATGGGACTTGGCCGAGAAGGCCGACGGCCTGGCCGCGCGTGCCGATGACGCGTTGTATGAGGCCAAGGAGGCCGGGCGCGACCGCGTGGTCCTGGCAACGCAGTCCGTGACGGGCATGACGATCGCGCCGCCACGATGACGCCGAAGCACTACCGGCCGCTGCGCCGGGAGGGCCTGTGGGCCCGCGTGTTCCCCTTCGCCGCCGCCGCGTGCGTGGGCTACGCGGCCGGGGCCGCGGAGGGCCTGGCCCAGCGCCCGAGCACGCAGATAGCAGCGGGCATCCTGACCCTGCTGCTGATAGCGGCCACGCTGGCCCTGCCGTGGGAACGCCTCCCCGACCGCGCCCAGACGCTCCCCCCATTGGCCTACTTCGCGGTGGTGGTGCTCCTGCGCGAGAGCGGTCCCATAGCCGCAACCGTGTACGTGCCGCTGGTCATGCTGCCGGTGTTCTGGTTCGCCCTGTACGGCACGCGGCGCGAGCTACTGGCGGCGCTGGGCGGGGTGGCGCTGGTGTTCGTGGCGCCAATCGTGCTGGTCCCCGGCGACGTGGCTCCCTCCATCGACACCAGGATCGGCCTGGTCTGGCTGGCCGTGACGATGGTGGTCGGCTTCACGGTGCACGGCCTGGTCGATCGCGAGCGGCGCATGACGGCCGAGCTGGCTAAGCACGCGCAGACGGTGCAGGCCGGCAAGCGGCGGCTGCGCGCGATCATGGAGGCCGCCGGCGAGGGATGCCTGGGGATGACGGCCGCCGGGGCCATCACCGAATGGAACCCGGAGGCCACCCGCCTGTTCGGCTGGACCCGCGAGGAGCTGATGGGCAGGGACGCGTTCGCCACCCTCGTGCCCGAGCAGACCCGCGACCGCCTGCGCGCGGTGCTGGCCCACATGGCCGCCTCCCCCGAGGGCGAGGAGACCCGGCAGAGAGGTGAACTGCACGTGCTGCATCGCGACGGCCACGAGTTCGAGATCGAGGCCAGCGTGTCGGGCGTGCTGGTCGAGGACGAGTGGCAGCTGTACGCGTTCCTGCACGACATCACCGAACGCAAGCGCGAAGAGGCGCGCGAGCGTGAGGCCCGCGAGCGCCTGGAGGGCGTGCTTGAGGCCGCCGTGGACTACTCCATCATCGGCACCGATGCCGATGGGCTGATCACCGTCTTCAACCGGGGTGCCGAGCGGATGCTTGGCTACGACGCAGGCGAAATGATCGGCCGCCGGACCCCGGCCGACATCCACGATCCCGGCGAGGTGGCCGCGCGCGCCGCCGAGCTGGGCATCGAGCCCGGAGTCGAAGTGTTCGTGTCCGCGGCCCGCGCCGGCCAGAGCGAGACGCGCGAATGGACCTATGTCCGTCGCGACGGGGGCACCGTGCCGGTCGAGCTGACGGTGTCCGCCATCCGCGACGGCCACGGGAAGGTCACCGGATTCATCGGCGTGGCCAGCGACGTGACCGCCCGCCGGCAGGCCGAGCGCGCCGCGCTGGAATCCGAACAGGCACTGAAGATCGTCTCCGAAGTCACGCGCGACGTGGCCGTCAGCGACGACGCCCGCGAGAGCATCTGCTCGGGCGCGCGCGAGGTGGGCCAGGCCGACCTGGCCATGTTGCTCGAGTACGACGGCGACGGCCAGCTGGTGATGACGGCCTGCTCCGGTGCCGATCCCGGCGCCGTGGCCATCAAGCTCGGCGGCGAGGCATCCGGCGCGGCGGTCGCCTTCACGTCAGGTCAGCGCTTCTTCGTGCCCGACGCCGTCGACCATCCCGCGGTGTCACAGCGCCTGCGCGAGGCGCTTGGTATCGCGTCGGTCGTGTTTGAGCCGATCCGCGACGAGGACCGCCCGATCGGCGTCCTGGTCACGGGCTGGAGTCAGCCCATGACCACGCTGGAGGGAGCCGTCGGCAGTGCGCTGAGCCTGTTCGCGCTGGAGGCCGGCGTGGCCCTGGAGCGCTACGACATGCTCCAGCGCCTGGAGGAGATGGCGCGCACCGATGGGCTCACGGGGCTGCTGAACCGGCGCGCCTGGGACGACGCGCTGGCGCGGGAGGCCAGCCGCGCACGCCGCTCGCGTGAACCGATGTGCATCGCGCTGATCGACCTGGACCACTTCAAGGACTTCAACGACGAGTTCGGGCACCAGGCAGGCGACCGGCTGCTCAAGGCCGCAGCGGCTGCATGGCGCTCGGCGCTGCGCGAGGTCGACCTGATCGCGCGCTACGGCGGCGAGGAGTTCGCCGTGCTGCTCCCCGACTGCCGGCTCGACGAGGCACACAGCGTGCTCGAGCGCGTGCGCGCCGCCACCCCCTCGGGCATCACCTGCTCGGCCGGCGTGGCCGAATGGGACATGGCCGAAAAGGTGGATCGCCTGGCGGGGCGGGCCGATCACGCGCTCTATCAGGCCAAGGAGTCCGGGCGCGATCGCGTGGTGCTCGCCTCACCCGTCGCAGACGGCGACCGGATCTAGGGCGGCAGCACGAACGAGCCGTTGGCGGCGTCGCTGCCCAGCTCGGCGATCTCGGGGAACGCGACGCCCGGCAGGACCAGCACCTCGAACAGCTCCTGCACCAGGTCCTCGAAGCGCAGGAAGCCCACCGTCTGGCCGCGGTCGATGTCGATCACCCACACGCCGCACTGGCGCTCCTCCAGCCGCGCGGTCAGCGGCAGGCCGCCGAACGTGGTGGCCTCGCGCACCTCGGACAGGCCGACGAAGGCCAGCGAGCCGTGGAAGGACAGCCCGCGCGTGAACCCGGGCACCTGGGCGATCTGCTCGTAGCGGCCGCTCTGCGGATCCAGCGTGCCGATCCCGCCCTCCCCCGACTCCAGCAGCCACAGCTTGTCGCGGTGCCAGCGCGGCGAGTGCGGCATCGACAGGCCCGAGGCCACGATCTCGCCGCTGGGCACGTCGATCACGATGCCGCCGTCGGCGCGGCCCTCGCGCCAGCCGCCGGGCTCGTCGCTGGCCCCCAGAGCCGTGACGTAGCGCACCTGGTCGTCGATCACGCACATCCCGTTCAGGTGGCAGCGGTCCTCGGCTGCCAGCGAGGAGATGAACCGCGGCGTCCAGCGCGGCACGAACGAGTGCTGATCGTCCAGCGTGGCCAGGCACGAGAAGCGCGTGGCCACGAACCACAGCTCGTCACCGGCGAAGCCCAGGTCGTGGATGCGCACGTCGCCGGTGTGGTGCGAGTGGTGCGGCAGGAAACATGCGTCGTGATCGATCGGCCCGCCCAGGCGCTCGATCGCGGCGGGCACGTCGCGGTACTCGTGGATCTGGGAGCGCGTGCCGATCACGAGGCGCCCGTCGCGGTGGGCCATGCCCATGGGACCGTCGAAGGGGCGGAAGTGCGTGTTCAGCGTCCGGCCGGCGCGGCGGGCCACCACCACCTTGTTGGTCTGATAGGTGGACACCAGCACCGACCCGCCGATCTCCTGCAGCAGGCCGGCCAGGCTGGTGGTGGACACGCTGCGCAGGGGCTCGGCGGTGGGGGTGGGCTCCGGGGGCCCGGCGAACACGGTCCGGGCCACCGCCGCGGTCTCGGCGGTGCGGGCCAGCGCCGCGCGCACCGCGGCGTCCGGCGCCGGCGGATCGGTGTGCACAACCGGCGGCTCGCCGTCTCCGGCGGTCACGTTCAGGAACGTCCACAGCCGCCTCAGTTCCGCGCCCGGGTCGGCGGCGAAGGCAGCGTGGTCGACCACCGACCAGCGCTCGGGCGGCAGCCGTTGCAGCTCACCGACCGCGATCCGCGTGGCCGCCTCCCACTGGGCGGCCACCGCCTCCTCTAGGGGTTGGTCGCGAAACGCGCGCCAGCCGGGCGTCAGGACGTGCGACCAGGGCGGCCCGTTCCAGCCGGGCAGCTCGGCGTAGGTGACCGCGCTGCCGGCCTCCCACTCGGCCAGCGAGGCGGGCACCGCGGCGGCCGGGTCGCGGTGCAGGAACACGAACGTGGCGTTCGGGAACACGGCGTGCAGGAACGGCACGCGCAGGGTGTCGTGGGTGCTGTGCACCACGGCCCGCAGCGGGCCGGCGAACGCCGTCCGCAGCCGCTCCGCCAGCTCGCGGTCGCTGTCGCCCGCGGCCAGCCGGTTGCTGTCCCATCCCCGCCCCGAGGGGTGCAGCTCGGGCTCGGCCTCCAGCAGTTCGTGCGCGGAGCCCGGCAGCGTGCCAAGGTCGGGCGACAGCGCCAGGGCGTCACGCAGCTCACGGCCGCCCGCGCCGGGGGCGGCGATCACGAACACGGGCGGCGTCATGGCCGGGGATTCAACCCCAGGGCGTCCGCGACCTGCTCGGCCGCCTGGGCGGGACTGCGGTCGGGGCGGATCACCAGCTCTGCGCCCTCGGGCGGCTCGTACGGAGCGTCGACCCCGGTCAGGCCGGACAGCTCGCCGGCGCGCGCCCGTGCGTAGAGGCCCTTGGGGTCCCGCGCCTGGCACTCCGCCAGCGGCGTGTCCAGCCACACCTCCAGAAAGCCGAGCCCGGCCTCGTCGTGGGCCTGGCGGGCGGCCAGGCGATCGCGCCGGTAGGGCGACACCAGGGCCACGACCGCGAAGCCGCCGCGGGTCACGAACCCGACCGCCCGCTCGCTGGCGCGCGTGGCCTGCGCACCGCGGTCCGCGGGCGTGAAGCCCAGGTCGCGGCTCTGGCCCTGGCGCAGCACGTCGCCGTCGATCACGTCGACGTCCATGCCGGCCGCGCCCAGCCGCTCGGCCAGGGCCAGCGCCAGCGTGGTCTTGCCCGCGGCCGGCAGCCCCGTGATCCAGGTGGTGGCCGGCGCCGCGATCACGTGGGCGCAAGCGCGCCGGGGAAGTAGTGCACCCGCATGTGGTCACCGCCGCTGTTCTGCCCGACGAAGGTGAAGTCCGAGCGCCACGTGGCGTTCACGAGGTGCCCGCGCAGCCCACGGTTCTGTACCTCGACCATCGTCCCGGCCGCGCGCCGGTCGCTGCCCGACAGATAGCTCTCGCGCAGGTGATCGCGGCCGGCCAGCAACAGCCGGAAGGCCAGGTTGCCCATGCGGTGATCGGCGGCCACGAAGATCCGCTGGTACCAGAAGGTCATCCGCAGCTGGCGGCTGCGCTGGAGGTAGGCGGTCGAGACGCCGGCGATCTGCCCATCGGGCCCGAGGCCCACGAACAGCACCTGGTGTACGCGCAGGGCGGCCTCGTGGGCCGGCATCGCGTCCTGGTCGGCCCAGAAGGCCAGCACCTCGTCCGCCCCAAGCGCCTCGAGCTCGCCCAGCAGCGCCAGCCGGTAGCCGTCGGGCAGCGGTGCAATGTCCTGGTGGCTCATGCCGGCGGCGCGGGTGCTCGGGCCCCGGGGAAGTAGCGCACCCAGAGGGGGTTGCCGCGGTGGTTGATCCCGACGAATGTTGCGCCGACGGGGTAGCCGGTGGCGTCTCCGTAGACGCGCAACCCCACGTTCTCGATCTCGAAGCCCAGCCCGGAGCCGCGCGTGTCGCGGCCCTCGGCGAACTGACGCTCCAGATGGTCGCGGCCGCGGAGCAGGAGGATCAGGCCGAGGTTCTTCATGCGGTGATCGCGCGCGGTGAAGGTCCTGATGAACCAGAGGTCCATGTTCAGCTTGGCCTCCCGCTCCAGGTACGCCGTGTTCACGGACGCCGGCTCACCGTCGGGGCCGATGGCCACGAGCAGGAGCTCGTGGACGCGCCGGGCCGAGATCTCTGGCGGAACCGCCCCGTCGCGTTCCCACATCTCGATCACATCCTCGTGGCTGACGACGCCCTGCTCGGCGAACAGCTCGACCTCGTAACCGCTGGGCAGCTTGGGGTCGGAGTCAGCCATCGGACAGCCTCCTCAGATGGTCGCGCCGGCGAAATATCCGATCCGCACCTGCGCCCCGTCGGCGTCGTAACCGGCGTACAGCAGGCGCGGATCCGACCACTCGGCCTCGGGCCGGCGCTCGATCTCGGCCCGGTCGCCGATCAGCAGGCAGAGGCCGATCGGATCGTCACCGCCAGGCTCGAACTGCTCGTCCAGCGCGGCGAAGGCATGTGCCAGCATCGCCGGTCCCGCATCCTCGGACCCGGGCGCCAGAAAGCTGCGGTAGAGCCAGAACCGGCGGTTTGCCACCAACTCGACCTCGTCCGCGAACACCGAGTTCACGCCCGCCACGCCTCCGTCCTGGCCGCGCAGCACGCAGACGACCTGGGGCAGTCGGTCCCGTGCCTGCTGGCCGTGCAGCGCGCCGTGCTCGGCCCAGAAGCGCAGGATCTCCTGCGCGGTCTGGTCGCCCAGGCGGCCCCGCACCGTCTCGATCTTGCCCGTCGGTGGCTCACGCATGGACGCGCCGATGCTAGCCGCAGCAGCCGTGGCGCGATCTGCCGATCGGGTCTAGGTTGGTCCCCGCAGCGGGCATGGTCGCCCGAGCAGAACAGCGCGGGACGAGCGCGGGGAGCGGAGATGTCACAACGGAAGTTCGAGCGAGCAGCACGGCAGCGGCGACTGGCAGCTGGCCGCCGGGAGTCGGGCCGCAGGCGAACCGGGGTTGCCGCCGCCGGCGCAGTTGGCGCCGTTGTGCTGTTCGCGCCCGCCGCCGCCAACGCCGCGACGTTCCAGGTCGACAAGACGACTGACGGGGCGCCGGGCGGGGCCTGTGATGCGGGAGCCGCCGGCGACTGCAGCCTGCGCGACGCCATCACGCTGGCGAACGCCAACGCCGAGGATGACACCATCACCTTCGGTGCCGGTGTCACGGGCACGATCACGCTGAACCAGGGCCAGCTGCCCATCACCGCCGCCGACGCGCTCGACATCCAGGGCCCGGGCGCCAACGCACTGACGATCTCCGGCGCCGACGAGTCGCGGGTGTTCGCCATCCTTACCGGCAGTGGCGCGGTGAAGATCTCGGGCCTGACCGTGACCAATGGCGACGGAAGCCCGGATGCCGGCGGCGCGGACGCTCAGGGCGAAGGGGGCGCGATCCTCACCGAGGCCGGGCTGACTCTGGTCGACAGCGTGGTGACCGGAAGCAAGGCCACCAACGGAGGCGGCATTGCGAGCGCCGACGGCTCCGGCGAAGTCGCACTCGAGAACGGCCACGTGAACGGCAACGAGGCCGACGGCACCGGTGGCGGGATCGAGAGCGGCGACGACCTGACGCTGACCAGCTCGACCGTCTCCGGCAACACCGCTGCGACTGGTGGCGGCGGCGTGGCCCAGCAGTCCGAGCCCGACCGCAACAACCCGAAGTACGCGCTCTCGACTAGCGACACCACGGTCGCCGGCAACGAGGCGTTCAACGGCAGCGGCGGCGGCGTCCTGATCGACGCTCAGACCACCAAGTACACCTTCATCGAGCGCACCACCGTCTCGGGCAACAAGGCCGTCGGCCAGGGCGGCACCGGCGGCGGCATCGACTTCAGGAACACGGTCTACGGCCTCGCGCAGATCATCAACTCCACGATCGCCACCAACCAGTCGGGCGGCGCCGGGGGAGGGATCCACGTCGGGTCAAACTTCGTGGTCGAGCGCCGCGGCAGCGCGGCCGGACGCGCGGAGGAAGAAGGCGGACCGTCGTTCGGGACGCTCGGGGTCGACAACACAACCGTGGCGGACAACGACTCGGACACCACCGGCGGCGGGATCGCCATCGAGGCAAACGCGGTCGCGAACGAGGCGGTGGAGCTGTCGAGCACGATCGTGGGGGACAACACGGCGACCTCCGCTGACAAAGACCTGTCGAACGACCCTGGGGGCGACGACTTCAACTCCGAGTTCAGCTTGGTGGAGACGCCTGGCGGAGCGACCCTGAACACCGACCCGGCCAAGCCGACGATCACCGGCCAGGACCCCCAGCTAGGCGCGCTGGGATCGAATGGCGGACCGACACAAACCAAGCTGCCGGCCGAGGCCAGCCCGGCGATCGACCAAGGCGACGCGAACGGCCTGGACGTCGAGCAGCGCAAGACCGCCCGCACGGTCGACCTGGCCCCCGCGAACGCATCCGACGGGACGGATATCGGAGCGGTGGAGATCGCAAGCAAGCCACCCGTGCCGCCGGCGGCGGGCACTCCGCCCGCGACTCCCGTTCCGGTGCTGCCGAGTGCGACGCCGACGATCTGTGGCCGGCGGGCGATCAGCCTGGTGCGCGCCGACCGCAAGGGCAAGAAGGTCAAGCTGACCGGCCTTGTCGGCGCCAGCCTCTACGGCAAGAAGGTCACGATCCAGACCGACCTGCGTGGCGCCAAGTCGAGCAAGTTCACCAAGACCAAGACGATCCGCGCCTCAAGCCGCACCGGCGCGTTCACCACGACCGTGCGCGCACCGGCCAAGCGCTACCGCATCAGCGTGCGCTACCGCGCCGTCGCGGGACGATCCAAGTCACCCGCGCTCAAGCTGCCCCAGCGGCTGAGCTCCAAGTCGGTCAAGTCGTCCAACGGCACGATCACGATCAAGGGACGCGTCAACCGCTCCGTGCTCGGTAAACGGCGCAAGGTGGTCATCCGCCGCCTGGTCTGCGGCCGCTACCGCATCGTCGGCAGCGCCCGCCCCGGCAAGGACGGCCGCTACACCGTCAAGTTCAAGAACACCGGCCTACGCGGCGTGGCGTTCTTCCGCGCCGAGGTCAAGGTCCTGCGCAAGAAGGGCTCGAAGGTCTACGTGATCCAGTACGCCCGCGCGATCGCCATCCGCACCACCTCACAGACCGGCTGAGCTGCCCTCCAACGCCCCGATCCAAGCACGCCGGTGACCCCGGCCAGGAGCTGTGGCGAGATCCCGCAATCGGGTCTACGGTGGTTCCCGCAGCGGGCAGGATCGCCCGAGCGGGAACACCACGGAACGAGAGATCGCGGGGAAGCGAGATGTCACAGCGGAAGTTCGAGCGCGCAGCACGGCAGCGGCGACAGGCAGCTGGTCGCCGGGAGTGCGGGCCGCCGGCGGGCCGGGGTTGCCGCCGCCGGCGCCGTGGGCGCCGTGGTCCTGTTCGCGCCCGCCGCCGCGAACGCTGCAACCTTCCA
Organism: uncultured Solirubrobacterales bacterium; assembly: GCA_963750365.1. Taxonomy (GTDB): domain Bacteria; phylum Actinomycetota; class Thermoleophilia; order Solirubrobacterales; family Thermoleophilaceae; genus JAAYBF01. The sequence continues at coordinate 1,176,491 of CAVVQE010000001.1, read as the reverse complement.
GGTCGACAACACCGGCGACGGCGCGCCCGTGGGAACCTGCGACGCCGGGACCGCCAACGACTGCAACCTGCGCGAAGCCATCACGTTGGCCAACGCCAACGCCGAGGACGACGTCATCACCTTCGGCCCCGGCGTCACCGGCACGATCCAGCTGAACCAGGGCGAGCTGCCCGTCAACTCCGCCGACGCGCTCGAGATCCAGGGTCCCGGCGCCTCGGCGCTGACCGTCTCAGCCGACGTCAACAGCACGGGTGTTCAGGCTTACCGGCGGCGGCGCGGTCCGGATCTCGGGCCTGACGCTGACCAATGGGGTCTCCGCGGGTGACGGCGGCGCGATCCTCACCGGCACAGAGCTAACGCTCGTGGACAGCGTCGTGACCGGCAACACAACGCTCGGCGACGGGGGCGGTATCGCGAGCGCGGGCGGTTCTGGCGACGTCATCCTCGAGAACAGTCACGTGAACGGCAACGAGGCCGACGGGAACGGTGGCGGCATCGAGAGCGGCGCCAACCTGACGCTGACCAGCTCGACCGTGTCCGGCAATACGGCTGCCGGCGGCGGTGGTGGTGTGGCACAACAAGCCAACCGAGATGTTTCCAAGTACGTGCTCTCGGCGCTCGACACCACGATCGCCGGCAACAAGGCCGTCGACGGCAACGGTGGCGGCGTCCTGGTCGACGCCTCCAGCACGAAGTACACCACCTTCGAGCGGACGACGGTCTCGGGCAACCAGGCGCTCAACGAGAGCAGCACCGGCGGCGGCATCGACTTCGACAACCCGATCGCCGGCACCGCCCTGATCAGCAACTCCACGATCGCCGGCAACTCCGCCGCGGTGGGTGGGGGGATCCACGCCGGCGGCTCCGACGAGCTACCCCCGATCGAAATTGCGCGCGCCGACGAGCGCCTCCTCGACGGCAAGCTCGACGTGAATAACACGACGGTGGCCGCAAACGACGCATCGGACACCGGAGGCGGAATTGCGCTCGAGGACAACGCCACGTTCTTCCTGGGCGCCGGCGTGGGACTGACCAGCACCATTGTGGGCGACAACACCGCGAGCACGCCGGACAAGGACCTGTCGACCACCGAATCCGAGAGCTTCAACTCGACGTTCAGTTTGGTGGAGACGCCGGGCGGCGCCACTCTGAACACCGACGCTGCCAAACCGACGATCACCGGTCAGGATCCCCAGCTCGGCGCCCTGGGCGCCAACGGCGGACCGACCCAGACCAAGCTACCCGCCGAGACCAGCCCGGCGATCGACAAGGGCACCTCCAGCGGGCTCACGATCGAACAGCGCAAGACCGTCAGGACTGTTGACCTGGCCCCGTCGAACGCCTCGGACGGCACCGACATCGGCTCGGTCGAGGTCTCGGGCAAGCCCGCCGCGGTCGTCCCGCCCGCGACCGCGACCCCGGTGACGCCGAGTGCGGTGCCGCCCACCTGTGGGCGCCGCGCGATCAGCCTCGTGCGCGCCGACCGCAAGGGCAACAAGGTCAAGCTCACCGGCCTCGTCGGTGCCAGCCTGTACGGCAAGACGGTCACGATCCAGACCGACGTCAGGGGCCCGCGGGCGTCGCGGTTCGCCGACACCAAGACGGTGCGCGCTTCCAGCACCACCGGCGCGTTCACCACCACCGTGGCGGCGCCGCCCAAGCGCCTGCGGATCTGGGTGCGCTACCGTGCCCGCGTCGGGCAGATCCAGTCGCCGTCGCTGAAGCTGCCGCAGTCGCTGACGTCGAAGTCGGTCAAGTCGGCCGCCGGCACGATCACCGTCAAGGGACGCGTCAAGAAGTCGGTGCTCGGCAGCCGCCGCAAGGTCGTGATCCGCCGCCTGGTCTGCGGTCGCTACCGCACCGTCGGCTCGGCCCGGCCCGACAAGGACGGCAACTACACGATCAAGTTCGACAGCACCGCACTGCGCGGCGTCGCCTTCTACCGCGCCGAGGCCAAGGTGCTGCGCAAGAAGGGCTCGAAGGTCTACGTGATCCAGTACGCCCGCGCGATCGCCATCCGCACCACCTCGCAGACCGGCTAGTTCACGCCGTCGGCGTCCCGTCCGCGGATCCACTCGCGCAGCGGGGCGTCGGCCACGCGGGCGTAGACGCCGGGCTTGCCCGGGCGCGCGCAGCCCTCGCCGAAGCTGGTGGCGCCGACCACGCGGCCGCCCGCGAACATCGGGCCGCCGGAATCGCCCTGGCAGGTGTCCACTCCGCCCTCGGGGTAGCCGGCGCAGACCATCGTGGAGGCGTCGAAGTTGTCGTACGCCGAGCCGCAGTAGGCGTCCGTGGTGATCGGGACCTGGGCCTTTTGCAGCGTGTCCGGCGCGTCGCCTCCCTCGGAGGTCACGCCCCAGCCGGCGATCGTGGCCGGCGTGCCGGCCGCCCAGAGCCCGCGCTCGCCCGAGCCGGCGACCTTGGTCGGGGCCTTGGTCGAGTTGCTCGCGAGCCTGAGCACTGACACGTCGTTGCCGTCGGTCAGCAGGTAGTCGGGGCTCACGGTGACGCTGCTCACCGGGACGCGCTCGCCCTGGCCGGACTTGTTGCTGCCGATCCTGACGGTGACCAGCTGTGGCGGGTAGGCGGCCGGGCTGGCCACGGCGGCGCCGGTCAACGAGCCGCAGTGGCCCGCGCTGAGCACGGTGTCGGGGGAGATCAGCGTGCCGGTGCAGCCGAAGCCGCCGAAGGTGATCTCGGCCACGGAGGGGTACTCACCGGGGCCCGCATTGCTCCCGCCCACGATGGCCGACGACGGTGCGGCGGTCACGGCCAGCGTGCCCAGAGCGGCGATGAACGAGGCGATCAGCTTGCGGCGAAAACCCATGGAACCTCCCGTAGTACCCGTCCGCGATTGCCATCGCGGCCCGGCCCGGCTTATCCCCCGGGTGGCACCGGGCCTAAACACGAAGCGGTTTCGCGTATCGACCTGTGCAGGGGGCCGCCCGAGCAGGCATGCTCCCGGCCATGAAGGTCGGCCGCCGCGAGGTCACGATCAGCCACCCCGACAAGGTGCTGTTCGCCCGCGCGAAGCTGACCAAGCTCGACCTGGCCCGCCACTACGAGCGCGTGGCGCCGGTGATGTTGCCCTATGTGAAGGACCGCCCGCTGGCGCTGCAGTCGTTCCCGGGCGGGATCGACGCCAAGGGCTTCTTCATGAAGGCGGTGCCCGACTACTTCCCGGACTGGGTGCAGCGCGTGACCGTGCCCAAGCGCGGCGGCACGGTGACCCATGCGCTGGCCGGTGATGCGGCCACCATGGTCTTCCTGGCCGGCCAGAACGTGGTCACCCCCCACGTCTGGCTCTCGCGCGCGGACGAGCCGCGGCAGCCGGACCGCCTGATCGTGGACTTCGATCCCTCCGACGACGGCGGGTCCTTCGCCGACGTGCGCGCCGCGGCCCGCGACGCCGGCGAGCGCCTGCGCGACGCCGGCCTGGCCACCTACGCCATGGTCACGGGCTCACGCGGAATCCACGTGGTCTGCCCGCTGCGCCGCGGGCCCGGCTTCGGCGACAGCCACAAGTTCGCTCGCGCCATGGCGGAGGACATGGTGGACGCCGACCCGAGTCACCTGACGCTGGAGTACAAGAAGGCCAACCGCGAATCCAAGATCTACGTGGACGTGAACCGCAACGCCTACGCCCAGCACGCGGTGACCCCCTACGGCGTGCGCCCGCGCCCGCGTGCGCCCGTCGCGGTCCCGATCCACTGGGACGAGCTGTCCGACGGCAAGCTGCGGCCGGACCGCTGGACGGTCAAGACGATCGGCGACCGGATCGACTCGGAGGGCGATCCGTGGAAGGGCATGGCGCGGCGGGCGCGGGCGCTGCCCGTGTTGGGGTAAGACTCAGTGCACCCGACCAGGAGCGTGAATGGCCCAGCAGCACACCCTTGACGGCAGCGAGGGCGAGATCGCCTACACGGTCTGGCCGCACGGCGATCCCGCCCGCGTGGTGATCCTGGCCCACGGGTACGGCGAGCACATCGGCCGCTACCACCACGTGGCTGCGGCGCTGGGAGCGCGCGGTGCGGTGGTGGCCGGGCCCGACCACCTGGGGCACGGTCGGTCCGCGGGCGAGCGCGTGCTGGTGGGCGATTACGAGCACGTGATCGACGACCTGCACGCAGTCGTCGGCGCCGTGACCGCCGACCACCCGGGGCTCCCTGTCGTGCTGGTCGGGCACTCGATGGGTGGCCTGATCGCCGCGCGATACGCGCAGCGCCACGGCGAGGGGCTGGCCGGCCTGGTCCTGAGCGGCCCGGTGCTGGGCAGCTGGACGCAGGCCACCGACCTGCTGGCGCTCGATGAGATCCCCGACGTGCCGCTGGATCCCGCGACGCTGTCGCGCGACCCCGCCGTGGGCGCCGCCTACGAGGCCGACGAGCTGGTGTGGCACGGCCCGTTCAAGCGCACAACGCTGGAGTCCCTGGGCGCTGCTCTCGAGACCGTCGCGGCCGCACCGCCCCTGGGTGACCTGCCCACGCTGTGGGTCCACGGCGAGGAGGACCAGCTGGTGCCGGTAGGTCCGTCGCGCGCGGGTGTGGAGGGGCTCGGGCTGACCGACCTGCGCGAGCGGATCTACACCGGCGCGCGCCATGAGGTGTTCAACGAGACCAACCAGAGCGAGGTGATCGCCACGGTGGCGGACTTCATCGACGAGGTGGCAGGCGCATGAGCACCGAGGAGCAGGCCGTCCCGTTCGGCAACTACCAGTTCGAGATCTACCTGAAGGGCCTGGGCGGCCAGACCCCGGCGCTGCCGATCGACTACGACGACCTCGAGCGGCTGGCCGCCGAGCGGCTCGCGCCCGAAGCGTTTCACTACGCCGCTGGCGGCGCCGGCGAGGGCCGCAGCATGAAGGCCAACCGCGCCGCCTTCGACCGCTGGCAGATCCTGCCGCGGATGCTCGGCGACGTGAGCACGCGCGACCTGTCCACCACCGTGCTCGGCACGCCCCTGCCCGCTCCGCTGATGCTGGGGCCCGTGGGGGTCCTGTCGATCATGCACGCCGACGCCGAGCTGGCCGTGGCACGCGCCGCCGCTCGCGTCGGAGTGCCGATGTGCCTGAGCACCGCGGCATCCTCGACCATGGAGGACGTCGCCCGCGAGCTCGGCGAGACCCCCGGCTGGTACCAGCTGTACTGGCCCAGCGACCAAGAGCTGGCCGAGTCGCTGGTGCGGCGCGCCGAGGCGGCGGGCTACCAGGCGATCGTGGTCACCCTGGACACGCGCATGATGCCGTGGCGACCGCGTGATCTGAGCGGCGCCTACCTGCCGTTCCTGCGCGGCGAGGGCATCGCCAACTACACCAGCGATCCGGTCTTCCGCTCGCGCCTGGACCAGGCGCCAGAGGAGGACATGCAGGCCGCCATCGGCCAGTGGGCGCAGGTGTTCCCCAACCCCACACTGGGCTGGGACGACCTGGCCCGGCTGCGCGAGTGGACCTCGCTGCCCGTGGTGGTCAAGGGCGTGCTGCACCCCGACGACGCGCTCCGCGCGCTGGACCAGGGCGCCCAGGGCGTGGTGGTGTCCAACCACGGCGGCCGCCAGATCGACGGCTCGGCGACACCGCTGGGCCAGCTGCCGGCCGTGGTCGCCGCCGTCGGCGACCAGGCCGCGGTGCTCATGGACGGCGGCGTGCGCACCGGATCCGACGTGCTCAAGGCGGTGGCGCTGGGTGCGCAGGCCGTGATGGTGGCCCGCTCGTACGTCTGGGCGTTGGCGCTCGGGGGCGACACCGGCGTCGAGGCCGCGGCGCGCAGCCTGCTGGCCGACATCGACCTGACGCTGGCCATGTGCGGGCTCAGTTCGCTCGAGCAGGTCGACCGCGATCTGCTGGTCGACAGCGCGAGCGATGTGCCCAGGCCATGACCGAGACGCACCTGGGTAATTGCCGGGAGGGATGACGCGGGTATCTCGCTCAACACGAGCGGCCGGAGATCCGGCTGCTGTAACACGGGACGCCCGTACGGATCAGGGTGGCACCGCTTCGCGGCGCCCGCGTCAGGGTCACCCCCTGAACTTTTCAGCTGAGTTCCGGAAGCTCCAGGTGCAGCGGCACCAGGGCGAATACCACGCCGCCGTCGCGCACGTGGACGGTGGCGCCGGGCGGGAACGGCTCGGTCTGGCGCGGCGGCGGCAGCGTGGCCGCAGGCAGGCCGAGCAGCCGCTGGCTGACCTGGGCGCCGCGGCGGCGCACGGCGCGCGCGGCCTCGCGCTCTGAGATCCGCCAGCCCGTGCCCTCCAGCCGCTGGCCGTGCCACAGCTCCCACCGCCAGCGCCTGAACGGCAGCCGGCCCGGCGGCAACTCATGGAGCGCGTAGCGCAGGGTGAGCGAGTCGGCGACGGGCACGGCTTCGAGGCTAGAGGTAAGGAGCAGGCATCTCCCCCGTAACCGCCGCTCGGTGCTTTCAGAAAATCCCTGCCACCCGGTGGTTGCGATTTGCACCCCATGGCAAGGATTTTCTGAACATGGTGATTGACGGTTTTCGAGAGTCGGGCGTTCTGCGGTCCGGCTAGGGCAGATCGTCCGGCAGCGGCACCTCGGTCGGCGAGCGGCCGGGGCCGTCCTGGTCCCACGACTCCCAAGCCAGCGCGTCGCGAGACTCGTGCTCGCCGGCCCCGCCGAGCGCCAGCAGCTCGACCCGCTCCGAACCGCGGTTGACCAGCTGACGCCGCACGGCGGCGCCAACGCGGGCCAGCCGGCCGCGGCCAAGCACGTGCTCGGTTCCCTCGACGATCAGCGTCAGCTCCCCCGCCAGCACCAGGTAGACCTCCTCCTGGTGCTCGTGCACGTGCACACGGCTCCGCTGGCCGGGCTGGAGCACCACCAAATTGATGCCGAAGCTCTGCACCCCCAGCTCGCGGCGAAGGCGCTGGAAGCGCTCTCCGCTGTCGGGATCGAGTTCGGCGAAGGTGACCTCGGGCTCGGACATGCGCTCAGCGTACGCATGGCCCACGGCCAAGCCGGCGAGACCCGCAGCGTCACGAGTTGCGTCCACAGGAAGGACAGAAGTCGTGACGATCGACCAGGCTGGTGGCATGCAGGACACGTATGGCTACGGAATCGCACTGTGGTCCACGGCTGCCTGGCGGCAAACGGCGGTGGAGTGGCTGGACGATCGGCTGGGCGCCGCCGGCATGCGCAGGACCGGCGCGGTGGCACAGCCGCACCTGCGCCCATGGGCGACGGCGCTGCGCGCGCCCACCACAGGTGGCGTGGTCTGGATGAAGGCGGCCGGGCCCGCCACCGCATTCGAGGCCGGGCTGTACGAGGTGCTGGGGCGGGTGGCGCCCGGACACCTGCTGCGCGCGATCGCCACCGACGCCGAGCGCGGTTGGATGTTGCTCGAGGACGGCGGCGACACGGTCGCCGACCGGTTGGAGGGCGACGAGCTCCTGGACACGATGGCGCTGGCGCTGGGGCGCTACGCCGAGCTGCAGCGCCTGGCTGCGCCCCACGCTGGCGAGCTGGTCGCCCTGGGCGCCACCGACATGCGGCCGGCTGTGCTGCCCGAGCGCTTCGAGCAGGCGCTGGCTGCCATGTACCGCTACGCGGACCGTGCCGGAAGCGCTGGTGGCCGCGAGCGGTTACGGCGCGTGGAAGCACTCCGGCCCGACGTGGCCCGCTGGTGTCAGGAGCTGGCCCAGGCGCCCGGCGCGTCCAGCATCGACCACAATGATCTGAGCGCCGACAACGTATTCCTGGGCCCACCCCCACGGGTGTACGACTGGGGCGACAGCGTGGTGGCGCACCCGTTCGCCACGATGCTCGGGGCGCTGCACTTCATGCGCGAGAACAGGCTGGAATGCGCACCCGACGACCCGCGCCTGCTTCGCCTGCGCGACGCCTACCTGGACGGCTTCTCCGATCTGGCGTCGCGCTCCGACCTGCTGCGCACGCTGCATCTGGCCCGGCGGCTGGCGCTGATCGCCCACACCCTGACATGGGAGCGCGTGCTTGGCGCGATGCCACCGGCCGAGGTGCCGGAGGGGTGGGCGGCGATGCCGATCGGGTTCCTGACGTCGCTACTGGACTAACGTCGTGGCGATGGAGCGCGAATGACGACCACGCCCGACGGCGCCGTGACCTGCGACGGCTGCCGGGCGGTGGTCAGCTTCGCGCCGCCGGACTTCGACGGTTGGCAGCGGATTCCGATGCAGGCGGGCCCTGAGGCCCACCTGTGTCCGCAGTGCCAGGTGCGCCGCGAGCGCGGCTGGCTGGCCGAGGACTACGTGATCGAGTGCTCGCGCTGCCACCGCAACTCGGTGGCCAATCCCGAGGTGGCCCGCTGGCGCGTGATCCCGTCGATGACCGACCAGCCGTCGAACACCGTGTGCATCGAATGCTACGACCCGGCGACCGACCAGCGCTTCCTCTGATCAGCCCGGCTGGCGCAGCGGCGGGCCCACGACCTCCATTCCCACCTGGGCTCCCAGCCGGGCGAAGGCCTCGGGGTCGAACTCCTCCAGCTGGCCGAAGGAGTCGAAGAACGTCTCCATCCCACCCGGGGTGAACATGACCAGGATCCGCGCGGGCGTCTGGCCCGAGTTCTGGAAGCTGTGCGCCACCCCGCGCGGTACGAACACGAACGACCCGGCCGGTGCCTCGTGTAGCTCGTCGCCGAGCTTGAAGCGCAGCTGGCCCTCCACGATCCACCACGCCTCGTCCTCGGCGGCGTGCACGTGATGGGGCGGGCCGTCGCCCGGCGCGACGGTGTTCTCGATCACGGTCAGAGCACCGCCCGCCTGATCGCCGCGCACCTTGAAGGTCAGGGGACCGCCCGCAGGCCCCTGGATCGTCGGGCCCTGGCCCGGGCCGACGGTGAATGCTCCTGTAGGTGCTGTCATGGCCGCTCCCTCGATCGGTGAACACCGATGCTACGAGAGCGCGACCGCCGGGAGAACCGCCATCCGTGGCGGGTCTCCCGGCGCTTAGGAGCGGTGCCGATCCGCGGCACGCGGGGGCGTCCTCCTAGGACTTGTCCTTCTTGGCAGTGGCTGAGACGCACTTGCCGAATGCGTTGCGCTTGTTGCGGTTGGTGCCGTACTTGGCCCGGAATGCCGCCGGATCGTCCTTGCGCTCCGCGGCGCAGGTCTTGGCGGCGGACTTGCGCTTGGCGATGGCACGGGCGTCGGACTTGTCCGCGGCGGCCTTGTTGGCCTTGGCGGTCTGCGAGACGCATTTGCCGAACGCGTTCTTGCCCTTCTTGCCGCTGCCGTACTTGGCGGCGAAGCCGGCCTCGCCCAGTTCCATGCGCTCGGCCTTGCACTGCTTGGCCGCGTTCTTGACGGCGGCCGCGCGCTGGCGCGACTCGGCCCGGGAGCGCCTGGATACGCACTTGCCGAACGCGTTGCGGCCCTTGGCGTTCGTGCCGTAGCGCACGCGAAACGCCTCGCGGGTGGCGGCGCTGGTGCCACGCTCGGCGCGGCACTCCTTAGCTGCGTTGGTCTTGTCGCTGTGTGTGGCCTTGGCCTGGACGGCGCCAGGCAGCGCCAGCGCCACGAGCACCGGAACTCCTACGAGCAGTCGCTTCACGATGGGTCCTTCCGTTGCGGATTTGCACATGCGTGAACGCTGCGGAAGTGCCGAGGTTCGCGAGTTACAGGCGAACCTGCGAGCCGATGTTGCGTTTCAGGGACAATGTGGCGATGGACCAGGCCTTCGATCCCGCTCTGGGCTCCGCCCGGCCGCGCCTGCCGAAGAGGCTGCTGGCCGTCCGCGGCGAGGGGCACCTCGTGGAGCGCCTGCGCATGGGCGACGAGGCAGCGTTCGAGGTGCTCTACGACCGTTACGCAGCGCCCCTGCTGTCCTTCTGCCGACACATGCTCGGCCGGTCGGACGAGGCCGAGGACGCGGTCCAGCAGGTGTTCGCCGCCGCGCACGCCGATCTCGGGCGCAACCAGCGCAAGATCGACCTCAAGCCGTGGCTCTACACCATCGCCCGCAACCGATGCCTGTCGATGCTCCGGGCTCGACGTGAGCACCCGGATCCCGAGGTCGAGTCCGTCACCTCTGGCCTCCAGGAGCAGGTTCAGGACCGGGCGGAGCTACGACAACTGGTGTCCGACCTCGGCGAGTTGCCCGACAACCAGCGCGCCGCGCTGCTGCTCACCGAGTTGGAAGACCTGCCCCACGCCGAGGTGGCGTCGATCCTGGATTGCGAGCCCGGGCAGGTGAAGGGGTTGGTGTTCAGGGCGCGCGAGGGACTGATCGAGCGCCGGGACGCCCGCCTGGCTCCGTGCGAGGACATCCGCGCGGAGCTGGCCACGGCCCGCCGCGGTGGGCTTCGCCGCGGCCGCCTGCGCCATCACCTGGCCGGCTGCCAGGGTTGCTCCGACTACCTCGAGGAGGTACGCCGTCAGCGCCGCATGATGGCGCTGATACTGCCCGTCGTACCCGGCACCGGCCTGAAGCGCGCGGTGCTGGCTGCAATGGGCGCCGGCGGCGGCGCTGGGAGCGCCGGGGGACTGACCGTTGCCGGCGGGTCGGTGCTGGGCGGCGTGGTCGCCAAGGTCGCGCTGGTGGGCGTGCTCGCCGGCGGCGCGGGGGTGGCGGGCGAGCGGGTCCTCCAGGAGCGCGACAGCGCGCCTGGCCGCCAGGCCCCTGCGGTTGCACCAGCCGTGAAGTCCGCCGGCGTGGCTCCAGCGATCGCCTCGCCCGTCCCCGCCGACGCGCAGAGCCCGGCAGCTGCGCCGCGAAAGCGCGCGCCCGCGGGCCCTGGCGCGGCTCCGGGCCGCAGGGCCAAGGCTCCTGGCGGACAGGATGGGGCCCGGGGTCGCAGCCGCAGCGACCGGGGCGTGAGTCCGCCAGGCCTGGCCAGGCGCCCGGCCAAGACCAATCCGGCTGGCACGCCCGCCAGGCCGGCGATTCCGCCGGGACGGGCGAAGCAGGCACCAGCCAGCCGGCGGGGCAGTCGCCCCCACGCCGGGCACCCCCGCACCCGTCCCGCGTTCCGGCCCCGCGCCCAAGGTGCACAAGCCGCTCAGACCGTAGGCCGGGGGCCCGTTAGGCCAGCCGCGTGACGACCCACACCAGGCCCGCCAGGCCGAGCAGCCGGCGGACCCAGTTCGAGCCGGCGCTGAGCTCCAGGTAGGCCCACGCGGCGAAGCCGACCGAGGCGATGGCGTAGGCGTAGTCATGCACGCTGCCGTCGGTGAAGCGCGCGGTGAGCGTGGCCACGAGGGCCACCGCCAACGGCGGATTCGGGAACTGCACGAGCGGGAACCGCTCGGGCCAGCCGCTCTGGAGCAAGCGGCGCCAGCGACCGTGGCCGGGTCGCCCACGTGCGTTCGACCGGGTCAGCAGCGGCGAGGCGATGGACTCAGGCTAGTAGGGCCGCCGCGACGGCGTCAGTGGTCCAGCGATTTCTCGACGGCGCGAGCAACCTGCTCGCGGGACTTGGCCTCCACCGCGCTGCCCAGCGCCTTCGACCAGCGCTCGTCGCTCACCGCTCGCGGGCGCAGGCCCAGGTCGCCGAGCAGGGCGCGCTGGTCCACGTGGCGGGCGATCTGGTGCGCACGGTTGCGGGCCGCCACGTGCTGGGCCCGGTGCAGCGGGGTGCGTCCGCCGCCGGCGGAGAGGGCCAGCAGCTCCTGTGCGGTATCCGGAATCGCCCGCCGCGCGCACTTCTCCCACGGCGTATGAGCAGGCGAGTCGACCACTACCTGGCGCACCATCTGCCAGCCCTTGTGGTGCGACTCGCAGCGCGCCACCAGGAAGCGGGCCAGGGCGTCGGCCACGATCGCAGCGCCCGGCTCGGACCCGTGCTCGTCCAGGTGGCGAAGCGCCTCCGCCACCCCGCGGCCATCGCGCACCGCACGGGCCAGCTGTGGCGGCGTCCGGCGCGGCTGGCGCGCAGAACCCCGCTCGGGGGACGGTTGGTCGATCCCCCAAGGCTAGTCGTGATGCAAAGCCGGCGTGGCTAGCGGCCCAGCCGCCGTACGAGCTCGCGGGCGCGGCTGGGAACCGGGTCCAGCAGCGCGCGCACGTCGGCCAGCCCGGCACGCAGCTCCTGGTCGCCGACCTCCAGCGCGACGTCGGAGTCCTGCAGCGACGCCAGCATCCCGCCAGCCGAGCTGACGGCCCCGGACGCGTTCTCCACGAAGCCGCGCGCCCGCAGGGACGGCGGTCCCGCCGACGGCTGCTCGAACTCGCGCCCGGGCAGCCCGTGGCGCTCGGCAAACTGGGCGTGCGTGCGCCGCACGCGCCCGAACGCCTTCTGCACCGGGCCGAACAGCTCCTGCTCGAGCGTGTCGGCGGTGATCTCGTCCACCTGCTCGTACGCCTCGCCGAGCGAGGCCAGCGCGTAGGCGATCTCCTCGACCGCGGCGGCCAGGTCGTCGAGCACCTGCTGGCGCCCCTCGGCGGAGGTGTAGCTCACCGGGCGAGCATAGGCGTCCAGCCCGCCCCACCCGGCCTGGCCGCCCTCCGGGCCGACGCGGTCAATGCGAGTACTCGTCGCGTCGCAGCAGCATCACGCCGAGCATGGCCGGGAACATGATCGTGTGCTGGATGCCCATCAGCGCATGCCCGTCGGTGACCACGCCGGCGGGCAGCAGGGCCATGGCCAGCAGCGTGGGCGCGATCATCGACGCGGCCATCTCGACGCTGGCGGGCCAGCCGTGGCGACGGTGGCGCATCCAGGCCACCATCGGCACGGTCATGCTCACCGCCATCAGCGCCAGCGCGGCGGCCGGGGCGTCGTCCAGTAGGTCGGAGAAGCTGACCACGAGCCCGGCCGGCCCGGCGAGCACGAGCATGCCGGCGAACATGGCCAGGAGCATCTCGCCGTAGTGACGGGCGAAGCGGACGTTGGGACTCGAGGAACGGGTGATTCGAGCGATCGATGACATGGCTGCCTTTCGGTCTCCTTGATACCCCCTGGGGGTACTGATGGCGGGCACCATACACCCCCTGGGGGTACCTGTCCAGCTGCGCTCAGACGGTCTCGGAGGTCACGGATGTGCGCAGGCGCTCGGGGGCCACCGGCCGCGCCATGGCCGTGGCCTGGCTGTGTCCGCGCAGCACGGCGGTGCCCGTGATCGACCAATTGGCGCGCTCCGCACTCCCCGCCCGCTCCAGGGCGGCCTCCGAGGCCAGCACCAGCTCCGAGCGCTGCTTGGCCAGATCCGACAGCCGCGCGGCGCCGTTCACGGGATCACCGATGACCGTGTACTCGAAGCGCCGCTCGCTGCCCACGTTGCCGGCCACCGCCACGCCCGCCGAGACCCCGATGCCGAACGCGATCTCGGGCACGTCCCGGTCCAGGCGGGTGGCCATGATGCGCGCAGCTCGCAGGGCGCCCGCCGCCGGATCCGCGCGCGGGACCGGCGCGCCGAAGACGCACAGGGCGGCATCGCCCTCGAACTTGTTCACAAGGCCGCCCTCGGCCTGAACCACCTCCACGACCACGTGGAAGAAGCGGTTGAGCACCGCCACGACCTCCGTGGGCGGCAGCTCGGTGGCCATCGAGGTGGACCCTTTGATGTCCACGAACATCGCCCCCACCTCGCGCTCCTCGCCGCCGAGCTCCGCAGTCTCGGCCACCAGCGCGGCCTCGGCCACGTCCTCGCCGACCTGGCGGCCGAACAGGTCGCGGATGCGCTTGCGCTCGCGCAGGCCCTCGGCCATCTGGTTGAAGCCCGCCTGGAGCAGGCCCACCTCGCTGCCGTCGTCGACCGCCAGCGCCACGTCCAGCTCGCCGCGCTCGATCTGCTCGAGCCCGCGGCGCACGGCGATCACCGGCCCCGAGATCGCCTTGGCCACGAACATCGTGGCCACGACCCCCGAGATCATGGCCACGACGCCCAGGAAGACAACCGCCGAGGCCACGTACTCGGCCTGGGCATCGGCGCGCAGGAGGCCGGCCGAGCCGACCACGACGACGCCGAGCAGGGGCACGCCGGTGCCCAGCAGCCAGGCACCCGTCAGCCGCCCGCGCACGCCGGGGGCGACCATGCCCACGGCCGGCCTGGCCCCGAGCGCGCGCGCCGTGACCGGGCGCAGGATGCGCTCGGCCACGAGGTAGTTCAGCGCACAGGTGGTCTCGGCGCCGAGCCATACGGTTGCGGCAGAGATCAGCGCGAACTCCCACGAGTGGAAGAGCCCGTTGTAGACGGCGAAGATCACCACGCCCAGCGCCCAGGCGATGGCGGCCGCCTTGACGTCCCGCACCGCCAGCCGCAGCGACGCGCGGTGCTCGCGCTCGTCAGGCTCGCGCCCCTCGGTCATCCACGCAAGCGTGCGCTCGAGATGGCCCTTGAAGTAGCGCTCGATGAGCACGCCGGCCAGCACGAAGTAGACCAGGACCGGCGGCCCGTTCAGGAGCGCGAGCTCGCCGCGCTCGCCCGGGTCGGCGAAGATCGGGATCATGAAGCCGACGGCCAGGAACACCACCAACCCGCCGGCGATGTGGGCCAGCCAGCCGGCCCGGACCAGACGCCGGCCGACGTCCTGAACCAGATCGGGCTGTGGCTGGGCCACCCCCATGCGCAGATGATGCCCCCTTACGGGACCATCTGCACATGACGGGGCCCACGCGGTCACGCGAGCGCGGGCTCTGCCACTCGCGGGCTGAGCACGGTGCTCGCCCGGCCCCCCGGATAGATGGTGATGCTGCGCCGGCGCGGGCGCTCGGTCGCTCCGCCGGCGCGCAGGTCGCAGGAGGCCAGCACCTCGCGCAGGACCAGGCGCATCTCGGCCATCGCGAAGCTGGCCCCCAGGCAACGGCGGCGGCCGCCGCCGAACGGGATCCAGGTGTAGGTGCCGGGGCCTTCGTCCAGGAACCGCTCCGGGCGGAAGCTGTAGGGGTCGGGATAGATCTCGCGGTCGTGGTGGATCAGGTAGGCGTTCGGAACCAGGCAGACGCCCTCGGGGTAGGAAAAGCCGCCGACCTCGATCGGCTCGACCACCAGGCGCGGCGCGGCGTTGGGCAGGACGGGGCGGGCGCGCAGCGTCTCGTGGATGGTCGCGTCCAGGTAGTCCTCGCCGGCGCCCGAGCGCACCTCGTCGGTCAGCGTGGCCAGCACCTCGGGGTGGCGCGGCAGGATGGCGAAGGCCCAGGCCAGCGACGACGCGGTGGTCTCGTGGCCGGCTATCAGCAGCGTCATCAGCTCGTCGCGCAGCTCCTGGTCTGACATCGGCGAGCCGTCCTCGTGCCGTGCGCCGAGGAGCATGGCCAGGACATCGTCGCGGTCCTGATCGTCGCTGGCCCGGCGCTCGGCGATCTGCTCGAAGATCAGCGCGTCGGCGGCCGCCTGCAGGCGCTCGAAGCGCGCCAGCGTGGGCAGCCGCGAGAGCGCGGCGGCCACGGGCCCCTCGGTGGGCAGCTGGACCAGGCTGATCGGCTTGTCGCCAAGCTCGAGCATCGGCGCCAGCGTGTCGCGCAGCGCGTCCAGCCGCGGGCCGGGGTCCAGGCCGAAGGCGGCGCGCAGGATGATCTCGAGCGTCAGTCGCTGCATCCGAGGGTGCAGTTCGACTGTCTCGCCGCGCGGCCAGGAGCCCACCTCGCGCTCGGCGACCTCGGCCATCAGCCCCGACAGGGCCGCCATCTTCTGGCCGTGGAAGGCCGGCAGCATGAGCTTGCGCTGGCCCATGTGCGCGTCGCCGTCCAGCAGCAGGACCGAGTTGCTGCCAACCAGCGGCTCGAGGATGCGCGCGCCCTGACCGGGATGCAGGACGTCGGGCGGCGCGGTGAACACCTGCTTGACCTCGTCGGGGTCGGACAGGATCACGAAGTAGGGCGACAGCGGGAAGCGGGTGGTGAAGCGCCGGCCGTACTTCGCGCGACATCGCTCGAGCCAGGCCAGCGGCCGTGACCAGAAACCCATCCCCTGGATCAGCGGCGGAAGGCGGGGGCCGGGCGGAAGCTCTGCGCGCATGTCTGTCCTCTCCTCGATCGTCCTGCTCTGGGTCCTACCGCAGGACACACCCAGGCTATGTGATCTTCGTCACCAAGCCGAGCCGGTAGCGACCCGCCATCATGGGACGCTTGACCGAGCCGCAGGACAGGACCAGCGAGCCCGCACCCCCGAGCGTGATCGAGGCTGCCGGGGGCCCGCTCGGGATGGCCGAGACGGCGCTGCCGGGTCTGGCGTTCGTGGTGGCCTACACCGTCACGGGCCAGGACACCAACCTGTCGGCGTACGTGGCGCTGGGGCTGGCGGCGGCTCTGGCCGCCGCCCGGCTGGCCCGCCGCGAGACGCCACGGCACGCGCTGTCGGGGCTGTTCGGGGTGGCCATCGCGGCGTTCATCGCCACCCGCAGCGGCAAGGCCGAGAACTTCTTCCTGCCCGGCCTGATCCTGAACGCCGGCTACGCGGCCGCGTTCGCGGTCTCGGTGCTGGTGCGCTGGCCGATCGTGGGCTACCTGGCCACGCAGATCGACGGCTCGGCCAAGACCAACTGGCGTGCCGACCGCGCGCGCATGCGTGTGTTCAACCGCGCCAGCTGGATGTGGTCGGGGCTGTTCGTGCTGCGGCTGAGTGTGCAGCTGCCGCTGTACCTGGCCGGCGCGGTGGTGGCGCTGGGCGTGGCGCGTACGGCGATGGGGCTGCCGCTGTTCGCGCTCGGCCTGTGGCTGTCGTACCTGCTCGTGCGGCGCGCGCCGCCGCCCGAGCCGCAGTCGGTCTGACCGCCGCGGGCTCGCTGCTTTAGAACGCCTGGGCGCCCAGCACCGCCGCCCCGAAGACGAACATCACCATGGCCAGCACGCCAACCAGCTTCACCGGCGGGCCGCCGTGGATGCCGGTCTCGTGCACCTTCGCATGGCCCTTGCCGCGAGCGATCAGGTAGCGGTTCACGGGCACGGCCACCACGCCCGCCACGGCGAGTGCGAATGCCAGCGAGCCCCAGAACAGGAGGTCGCCGAGGCCGGCGTGCAGCGCGCCCGGGATGACGAGCATCACCACGTTGTCCACGATCTCCATCGTCGCGATGCTCAAGGTGTCGGCGGCCAGCGCGATCGACGCCACCGATCCCAGCGCCAGCCCCGCGCGCAGCAGTGGCAGGCTGGTCAGCCCGTAGCCGAACACGAACGCCAGAGCCACGGCCAGCGCAATCGTTCCCAGGTTCGAGAATCCCAGCGTGGTGCCGATGGCCATGCCGGCCACCTCGCCGATGGCGCAGCCGGTCAGACAGTGCAGCGTGGCGCTGACGGCGGTCGCCGTCAACGCGGAGCCGGAGGTAGGCATCTCTTGCGTGTGAGTGCTCATGCGTGCCACCTTAACATATACCCCCTAGGGGTATCAACCGCCGGCGGCCGGTGGTGTGGTTTGACCCCCAATATGAAGGTCGATCCACACCACCGCGGCGGGGTTGCGGTCAGCCCTTGGGCCTGGCCTTGCCCTGGCTGCGCAGCAGCTTGCCGAACGCGTCCTCCATCTCGGCTGCCAGCACCTGGCGGAAGATGGCCAGCACGGCGTCGGAGGCCAGCGGTCGCAGGCCCTCGATCGACTCCGAGATCTCGGTCCAGCGCGCCTCTGGCCGGCCTTCGCGGTCGAACGGCTTCCACACCTCCTCCAGGAACAGCTCGACGAACACGCGCGCCGTGCTCTGGGACTGACGGCGCACCTTCTCGAGCACGCCCAGGGCGCTTTCGAGCGTCACGCCACGCGCCAGCAGCTCGTCGGCCGCGTGCAGCAGGGCGGGGCTGGGCGCCTCGAAGCTGCCGTCGCCCAGATCGATCAGCACCCCCTGCTTGAACGCCCGGCCAAGCAGCTTCGCGTCCAGCGGGCCGAAGCGCTCGGCCAGCTCCTCCGCGCTGAGCACCTCCGCGCTCTCGACAGTCCCGGGGTCGGTGATCAGCTCGCGGATGGCTGCGAAGCGGTCGGCGCCGGGCCCCTCCTCGCCGATCAGTCGCTGGATGGCGCTGAGCTTGAAGCCCTCGGCCTGCATCTGCTGGATCAGCCGCAGCCGGGCAACGTGCTCGGGGCCGTAGTAGCCAGTGCGCGCGCGCACCTCGGGCGGCGGCAGCAGCCCGCGTGACTGGTGGTTGCGGATGTTGCGCACCGACATCCCGGACGCGTGCGCCAGCTGCTCGACCGTCATCCCGGGTTCTGTGTCGGAACTCACGGTTGGCAACGCTACCGAACGTATGTAACCTCGTCCGAGGTAACGTTGTACGGAGTAATCGTCAACCCGAAAGACGAGGGGACAGCATCTTGAGCCTGGCCACCACCCTGATCGCACAGG
Source organism: uncultured Solirubrobacterales bacterium (assembly GCA_963750365.1). GTDB lineage: Bacteria > Actinomycetota > Thermoleophilia > Solirubrobacterales > Thermoleophilaceae > JAAYBF01. The sequence goes on along the minus strand of CAVVQE010000001.1, from coordinate 1,158,295 downwards.
GCACCGAGCCCGCCGGAGGCGCCGCGACCGGCGAGATCATGATCGCCACCGGCGCCGCCACGGTGGTCACGATCGCCCTGCTGGTGCTGGGCATGGGGCACCGCTCGGGACGCGTGGGCGTGCTCGATCTGGGCGGCCGCATCGGGCGCCGCGTGACAGGCCTGCCGGGCTGGGTGGCCCTGCCCGCCGCGCTGGCCACGGTGTCGCTGGTGACCGCCGTGATCGGCATGTACTGGGACATCGCGCTGCACATCGGCGTCGGCCGCGACCAGGGGCCGCTGGCCAACCCCGCGCACTACTTCATCCTGGCCGGCCTGTTCGGGATCTTCTCGGCCGGCTTCTTCGCCATCGCCATGCCCAAGGAGAGGCCGGGCCCGACGGCCGTGCGCATCGCCAACGACTGGCACGCCCCGCTGGGCGGCGTGCTGATCTGCGCCAGCGGCGCGTTCTCGCTGGTCGGCTTCCCGCTGGACGACGTCTGGCACCGGCTCTTCGGCCAGGACGTGACGCTGTGGGGACCCACCCACCTGATGCTCATCGGCGGCGCGGCCATGACGCTGGTGGGCATCGCGGTGCTGCTGGTCGAGGGCGCACGTGCCGTGGGGGCCGACCGCGTGGCCAACGCGCGCGGCCGTGTCCCGCTGGCGCTGACCGCCCCCCTGTGCGGCGGCCTGCTGCTGGGCCTGTCCACCTTCCAGGCCGAGTTCGACTTCGGCGTTCCGCAGTTCCGCTTCGTGTTCCAGCCGATGCTGATCATGCTGGCCGCCAGCGTGGGCCTGGTGACCGCGCGCGTGTTCGCGGGCCGCGGCGCCGCGCTGTGGACCGTGGCCTTCTTCCTGGCCGTGCGCGGCGCGCTGGCGCTGCTGGTGGGCCCGCTGCTTGGCGAGAGCACGCCGCACATGCCGCTCTACGTGGTCGAGGCGCTGATCGTGGAGGCCGTCGCCCTGCGGGTGTCGGCCAGCCGGCGCCCGCTGGCGTTCGGGCTGTGGGCCGGGCTGGGCATCGGCACGGTCGGCCTGGCCGCCGAGTGGGCTTGGTCGCACGCGTGGATGCCGCTGCCGTGGCCGGGCCAGCTGTTCCCCGAGGCCGCGCTGCTCGGCCTGGCCGCCGCGATGGCCGGCGCCCCGCTGGGCGCCTGGGCCGGCTCGCGGCTGTCGCTGACCCCGGCTCCGCACCGGCCGTGGCTGCGCCGCGCGGCCGTGGCGGGCGCCGCCGGCGTGGCCGCGCTGGTGGCCTTTGCGCTCTACAAGCCTGCCGACCAGGGCGTGAGCGCGCAGGTGGCCCTGACCGACGTGCGCGGCGGCTCCGAGCGCACCGTGAGCGCCGACGTGCGCCTGACGCCGGCCACGGCGGCCGACCACGCGGAGTGGCTGACCGCCACCGCCTGGCAGGGCGACGGCCTGGTGGTGGACCGCCTGCGCCGCGTCGGCCCCGGGCACTACCGGACCACCGAGCCGATTCCCGTACACGGCAACTGGAAGGCGCTGATCCGCCTCCACAACGGCAACTCGCTGACCGCCGTGCCGCTGTTCCTGCCGCGCGACCAGGCAATCCCCGCGACCGAGGTGCCTGCCCGCGAGCGCTTCACCCGCAGCTTCGTGGCGGACCACAAGCTGCTGCAGCGCGAGCAGAAAGCCGCGGCGCCGGGCCTGGCCCCCGCCGCCTACCTGGTGGTCGTGGCGATCGCGCTGTCGCTGCTGGCAGTGCTCGTGTGGGGCCTGCACCGGCTGGGCTGCGCCCCTGGCGCCGGTCCGCCGCGCTCGCGACGGGAAATAAACCTAGCCACGATCGTCACAAGGCGTTATCGTCCGGTACAGACTGGCCCCACGGCCAGCGACCCCACCCCGAGCCGGCATGCGGCCAACGGCGCTCACCACGCCACGCGGCCAGAGACCCGGGCACTGCGGTCCGACCGTGGGGCCGGTGTGTTTCCCGGGGCCGCCCCGCCCGGCCGCCCGCCCGGCCGTGAGTAGGGTCAGGCAATGCCTTCCGACAACGCACTTCAGGGAACCGTCGTCCTGGTCACCGGGGCCTCGAGCGGCATCGGGGAGGCCAGCGCGCGCGACCTGGCCGCCCACGGCGCCGCGGTCGCCATCGCCGCCCGCCGCGCCGACCGGCTGGAATCGCTGGCCGCCGAGATCGAGGCGGCCGGCGGCAAGGCCCTGGCCATCGAGACCGACGTGACCGAGCGCGCCCAGGCCGAGGCCGCGGTCCAGCGCACCGTCGACGAGCTGGGCCGGCTGGACACGGTGATCAACAACGCCGGGGTGATGCTGCTGGGCCCGATCGAGGGCGCTCCCTTGGACGAGTGGGACGCGATGGTCGATCTGAACATCAAGGGCCTGCTGTACACCGCGCACGCCGCGTTGCCGCACCTGATCAAGGCGGCCGAGGACGAGCCCAGGCAGGTGGCCGACCTGGTGAACGTGAGCTCGGTGGCCGGGCGCTCGGCCAACAAGGGCAGCGGCGTCTACAACGCCACCAAGTTCGCGGTGGGGGCGTTCAGCGAGTCGCTGCGCCAGGAGGTCACCGAGCGGCACGTGCGGATCTCGCTGATGGAGCCCGGCGCCGTGCACACCGAGCTGGCCTCCCAGAGCCGCGACGGCGTCCGCGAGGGCGTCGAGAAGATGTACAACAGCATGGAGAGCCTGGAGGCGGTGGACATCGCCGACGCCATCACCTACATCGTCACGCGGCCGCGGCGGGTGGCGGTGAACGAGCTGCTGATCAGGCCGACCGAGCAGGCGCGCTGACGGCCGCGCTCAGGCGCGCTGGGAGGCGCGTGCCGGGCTGTTGGCCTCGAGCGCGCGCAGGAATGCGTCGACCACCTCGGCGTCGAACTGGTGGCCCGACCACTTGAGCAGCTCGTCGCGCGCGGCCTCGGGGCCGATGGCCTTGCGGTAGACGCGGTCGCTGGTCATGGCCTCGTAGGCGTCGCCCACGGCCAGGATGCGGGCCTCCAACGGGATCCGTTCGCCCGTTATGCCGCCTGGATAGCCGCGCCCGTCGGGGCGCTCGTGGTGAGCCAGCACCCACTGGCGGATGTCGGCCAGCCCCGAGCCGCCAAGGATCCGCGCGCCGATCTCGGGGTGCTTCTTCATGGCGTCGTACTCGGCGTCGGTCAGCGGGCCGGGCTTCTGCAGGATCGAGTCGGCCACGCCGATCTTGCCGATGTCGTGCAGTACGCCGGCCACGCGCACCCGGTCGGCGTGCGGGCGGTCGAAGCCGAGCTCGCGGGCCATCATCTCGCAGTAACGGCCCACCGTCTGTGAGTGACGGGCGGTGCCCTCGTCGCGCATGTCCAGCGCCTCCGCCAGGTTCAGCACCGTGGCCAGCTGCGCTTCGTCACGCGTATGGGAGCCGTCGCCGCCGGCGGTCAGGATCTCGGCCACCTCGTCGCTGTGCAGCACGCTGCGGTCGCGTCCGAGCACCTTGGCCGCGTACAGGGCGTTCTCGGCGGCGGACTGGAGCTCGTCGCTGTCGGCGACGTGCACGGGGAAGGTGACCACCCCGAAGCTCACCGTCAGCGGTACCGGATCGCCGGCGAACATCTCCGCGATGCGCATGCGCAGCCGCTCGGCCACCAGGAACGCCTCGTGCTGGTCGGTGTCGGGCAGTATCACGCGCGAACTCCTCGCCGCCGATCCGCGCGGCCACGTCGACCCGCCGGCGGTCGTCCTCGAGCATCTGACCGATGCGCAACAGCGCGAGGTCGGCGGCATCGGCTACCGCAGCGGGCGTTGTAGATCTTGAACAGGTCGCAGTCCGCCTGCAGCACGCTCATCGGCTGCCCGCTGCGTTCCGCGCGTGAGACCTCGCGCTCGATGGCGCCCTGGTAGCCCCGGCGGTTGAAGAGTCCGGTCAGCGGGTCGATGCTCGCCGCGTCGGTGAGCTGGCGGATCAGGCGCTCGACGCGCTCGCGCAACAGGACGATGAATGCTCCGGCCACGCCCACGGTGCCGGTCAGGAGCACGAAGGCGGACAGGTCCTCCTCGGTCGTATCGCCGATCTGGGTCACGAGGCCGATGCGGAAGGCGGCCAGCACCAAGAAGAAGTTGAGCACGGCGAACGCCGCCAGGAGAAGGGCCGGCGCGTGTGTGCAGGAAGTAGAACGCGTAGAAGGCGACCCAGAGGTAGAACAGCAGGTAGGGACTGGCGCCCGAGCTGCTGAACACCATCACCGCCGACGTGGCCAGGACCGCCCCGTAGGGACCGACGCGCGTGACCCACGGCGCGGTCCTGTGGGCCAGCGCGAACAGGACGAAGCCGCAGACGATCGAGGAAACCTGCACGCTGAGCATGCCCAGCTCGTTGAACTGCTCCGGGTGTGGCAACAGCACGCCCAGCGCGCCGACCGCTCCGGCGGTCAGGAAGAGGTAGGCCTGCGTCTTCGCGGCCAACCCGGGGGTCAGCCCCCGGCTATCGGGATGGGGACGTCCTTGTCCTGCCGTGCTCACCCCACTTCTATCGTCCATGTGTCCGTCTTACTCAAGCTCCAGGCAAAGATCGGACGAACAGGGGACCATGACCCCTCTCTCCGGACCTTCCGCGGATTTGGTGCTGGCGTCGGTGATCGCGGGCGTCAAGCGCTCGCTTCGCAGGCTCAGCCGCCGCAGCGCCTAGGCCAGGCGCCGCTGCACCACCACCCGCGCGCCCTCGCGCGGCGAGATCGTGAACGCGCGCCGCACGACCCGTTCCGAGCGCTCTGACTCGGGGCGCAGCTCCACCCGCGTGAGAACCGTGTGCATGACCGCCCGCATCTCGGCCAGCGCGAAGCCCGACCCCAGGCAGCGGCGCACGCCGCCGCCGAACGGGATCCAGCTGTAGCCCGGCGGGCTCTGGCCCACGAACCGCTCGGGCAGGAACTCGTCCGGCCGCTCGTAGATGCCCGGGTGGCGGTGCAGCAGGTAGATGCAAGGCATGAGCACGGTCCCGGGCTCGTACGTGCGGCCCCCCACCTCGAACGGCACGGTGATCTTGCGTGCTGTGATGGGCACGACCGGCCGCAGCCGCAGGCTCTCCTTGATCGTGGCGTCCAGGTACGTGGTGCTGCCCTGGGCCAGCTCGGCGGTGACCCGCACCAGGACGGTCGGGTGGCGCAGCAGCCGTTCGAACGCCCAGGCCAGCGCGGTGGCGGTGGTCTCGTGGCCGGCCACCAGCATCGTCAGCAGCTGGTCGCGCAGCTCGCGGTCGGTCATGGCGTCACGGCCGTCGGCGTCCTGGGCTTCCAGCAGCAGCGACAGCACGTCGCCCGGGCGCTGGCTCTCGGTCCTGCGGCGGGCGATCTCGTCGTAGAGCAGCTCGTCGACCTCCGCCGTGCAGCGCATCAGCCGGCCCCACGGGCTGTGCCCGCGGAGCTCGATGCGCAGCTGGGGCAGCGTGGTGGCCAGCGTGGTGTTCAGCTCCAGCAGCCGCGCCAGCAGCACACGGAAGCGGTCGCGGCGCTCGCCCGGCCCGAGGCCGAACACTGCGGCCAGGATCACGTTCAGCGTCATCGCCTGCATGTGCGGCTGGAGCGTCAGCGCCTGACCCTCCTGCCAGCCGGCCACCGCCTCCTCGGCCGCCTGGAGCATCGCGCCGTAGTGCTCGGCGATCCGCTCGCCGTGGAACGGCGGCAGCAGCAGCCGGCGCTGGCGCAGGTGCTCGTCGCCATCGATGACCAGCAGCGAGTTGCTGCCCAGCACGCGCCGGAAGAGGCCGTTGATGTCGCCCATGTTCGTCTGCTCGGGGGTGCCTCGGAAGACGGTCTTCACGTCCTCGGGCTCGCACAGGAACACCACGTCCGCGCTGGGCCCCAGCCGCGCAGTGAACGTGCTGCCGTAGCGCGCGTGGCAGGTGCGCATGAAGCGCTCGGGGTCGAAGACCCATTGGAGGGTCTGGGCCAGCGCCGGCCGTCGCGGGCCGGGCGGCATGTCGCTCACGGCGCGAGCACCAGTTCCGAGAACAGCCGCTCGAGCGTCGCGGCCGGGTCGTCGGTCAAGCCGGTGTGCACGGCCGAGGGCTGCACCGAGGTGCTGGACGGCGCCACGATCCAGCCGAAGCGGTCGGAGCGATCCATGGCGGCGATCGGGTTGTCGGGCTGCTCGCCGCGGGCCACAGCTGCGATCACGCGCAGGTGCGCCTCCACCGCGGCCACGTCCAGGCCGGGGTCGAGCAGGCGCAGGCGATCGGCGTCCACCGCGCAGCGCAGCTCCAGGAAGTGCCCGCGCCGGCAGTGCACCACCACCCCGACGTTCAGGGCCTCGCCTCGCTCTATCGAGGGCACCGCGCGCAGCAGCGCGTACTGGAAGCTCTCAGGCACGGACGCGCGCCTCCTCGGCCGCCGCGACCCACGCGCGGGGCTCGGCCAGCCGTGCGGCCAGGTAGTCCACGTACAGCTCCGGCGGAGTGCCCAGCAGCCAGTCTCCGGGAACGCCGGCCAGCAGCTGCGTGAGCATTTCGCGATCGACCATCGGCGCCAGCCTGTCATCCGCGTCGGCGATCGACCCGGCGCACGGCAGGAGCACGTGGTCGGCGATGGCGTCGAAGCGGCTCCCGGCGCCGGCGGGGTCCAGCCCCGCGTGCTGGCGGTACAGCGCCGCGCCGTGGTCGATCAGCCACAGCTGCCCGTGCCAGACCAGCAGGTTGGTGTTGCGGGCGGTGCGGTCGATGTTCTCGGTCAGCGCGTCCAGCCAGACCACCGCCGCGGCCGTCTCGGCGTCCACCGCCAGCGAGCCGCCCGGCAGGTAGGGCAGCGCGCCCGGCAGGAAGTCCAGGCCGGCGTTCAGGCCCGAGCTGGCCTGGAGCAGCTCCTGGATCTCGGGGTCGGGCTCGGCGTCGGCCAGGTGCGGGTCCACGTCCACCAGGACCAGCTCGGGCACCGCCAGCCCCAGCGCGGCGCCCAGCCCGCCGGCCACCAGCTCGGAGACCAGCGCGCGCGGCCCCTGGCCGGCGCCACGCAGCTTGACCACGTAGAGCCCGTCGTCGTCGGCCTCGACCAGAGCCGGCAGCGAACCACCCTGGCGCAGCGGCGCGACGTAGCGGGTGGCGGCGACCGTGCGCGGCATCAGGGCGCGACGCTAACTCAGCGGTGGGTCAGACCCTTCTCTGGCGTTCGGGCTCAAGTACGCTTGAGGTCGTGCCGGAGACACTGAGCATCGGCGAAGTTGCGCAGCGCAGCGGGGTCGCCGCCTCGGCGCTCCGGTACTACGAGGAGCGGGGGCTGATCTCGCCGGAGCGAAGCAGCGCGTCGCACCGCCGCTACCAGCGCGCCGTGCTGCGCCGTGTGGCGTTCATCGTCTTCGCCCAGCGCGTGGGGCTGACGCTTGAGGAGATCGGCCGGGAGCTTCGCAAGCTGCCCGCCGACCGGGTGCCGCGCAGGCGCGACTGGGCCAAGCTCTCGGCCGGGTGGTCGGCCCGCATCGACGAGCGCATAGCCGAGCTGGAGCGGCTGAAGGCCGGCCTGACGGAGTGCATCGGCTGCGGCTGCCTGTCGCTGGCCCGCTGCAAGCTCGCCAACCCCGACGACAGGGTGGCCAGCACCGGCAGCGGCCCGCGCTACTGGGTCGGCGAGCGGCGCCCGGCAGCTTGAGCGGCCTGCTGGAGCCCGTCCACGAGTTGGGCGACGAGCCGGCCGTGAGCGTGGGCGACCGTGCGCTGAGCTACGCCGAGTTGCGCGCCGCGGCGGGCGCGGTGGCAAGCGACCTGGCCGGCGCCCAGCGGGTGGCCGTCTGGGCCGAGCCAACGCTGGAGACCTGCGTGGCGGTCACCGCGGCGTTAGCCGCCGGTATCGAGCTGGTGCCCTTGAACCCCAAGCTGGGCAGCGCCGAGCTGAGCCACGTGCTCGAGGACAGCACGCCCGACGTCATCGTCGGCGGGCCGCACGGCAGCGTCAGCGTGGACGTCGGCCGGCGCGGCCACCTGCCCCGTGCCGGAGGCGACGACGAGGCCACCGCGCTGATCGTCTACACCTCGGGCACCACCGGGCCGCCGAAGGGCGCCCTGCTCTCACGCCGCGCGCTGGACGCGAACCTGGACGCGCTTGCAGGCGCCTGGGAGTGGACGGCCGACGACACGCTGGCGCACGCGCTGCCGCTGTTCCACGTGCATGGCCTGGTGCTGGGGCTGCTGGGCCCGTTGCGCCTGGGCGGCGCGCTGCACCACCTCGGCCGCTTCGACCCGGCCGCGCTGGCCGCTGCGCTGAGCGCGGGAGCCACGATGGCCTTCGGCGTGCCGACGATGTACCACCGGTTGGCCGAGGCGGCCACGGGCGGCGACACCTCGATCGCTCCCGGCCTGCGCTCGGCCCGGCTGCTGGTGTCCGGCTCGGCGCCGCTGCCCGCGCCCGACTTCGCGGCCATCGAGGAGCTGAGCGGGCAGCGCATCGCCGAGCGCTACGGGCTGACCGAGACGCTGATCGTGACCGCGGTCGGCGCCGGCGACGAGCGCCGCCCCGGGTGCGTCGGCCGGCCGCTTCCCGGCGTCGAGCTGGAGCTGATCGACATCGGCGAGGATCTCGGCGAGGTGGCGGTGCGCGGGCCGACGCTGTTCAGCGGGTACCTGAACCGACCAGGCGCGCTGGAAGTCGACGGCTGGTTCATGACCGGCGACGTAGCCGCCCGCGAGCCCGACGGGCAACTGCGGATCGTGGGCCGGCGCTCGCAGGACCTGATCAAGACCGCGGGCTACAAGGTGGGCGCCGGCGAGGTGGAGGTGGCGCTGCTGGACCACCCGGGCGTGGCCGAGGCGGCCGTGACGGGCGAGGCTGACGCCGACCTGGGCCAGCGGATCGTGGCCTGGGTGGTGCCCCGCGCGGACGCGCCCGACCCGGCCGAGCTGGCCGACCACGTGGCCGCGCTGCTGGCTCCCCACAAGCGCCCGCGCGAGATCCGCCTGCTGGACGAGCTGCCGCGCAACGCGATGGGCAAGGTGGTGAAGTCGCGGCTGGGCTAGGGACGGCTGACCCGCGCAGGTACGCCAGCACCGCCAGCACGCGGCGGTGGTCGTCGTCGGTGGCGGTCAGGCCGAGCTTCCCGAAGATGCTGGAGATGTGCTTCTCGACCGCGCCCGGGGGTGACCACCAGCGCGCGGGCGATGGCGGCGTTGGTGCGGCCCTCGGCCATCAGGCCCAGCACCTCGCGCTCGCGCGGTGAGAGCTCGCCCAGCGAGCTCTCGCCCTGCTTCGCCGCGCGTGCCGACCAGCTCGGCCACCACCTCGCGGTCCAGCGCGGTGCCGCCGCCCGCCACGCGGCGGACGGCGTCCAGGAAGCCCGGGCACGTCGCCAACGCGCTCCTTGAGCAGGTAGCCGATCCCGCCGTCCCCGGCGGCCAGCAGCTCGGCCGTGTAGACCGGCTCCACGTACTGGGACAGGATCAGGATGCCCACCTCCGGGTGGGTGCGGCGCAGCGTCAGCGCCGCGCGCACGCCCTCGTCGGTGAAGTCCGGCGGCAGGCGCACGTCCACGATGGCCACGTCGGGCTTGTGGCCGTTCACGATCCGCAGCAGGCCCTCGGCGTCCTCGGCCTGGGCCACCACGTCCACCTCGTTCTCGCGCAGGAGCGCCACGATGCCCTCGCGCAGCAGCGCCTGGTCCTCGGCGATCACTGCCCGCATGGCATCTCCGCCCTGACCACGGTGCCGCCGCCCGGCCGCTCGCTCACGGACAGCGTGCCGTCCACGCGCCTCGACCCGCCCGCGCAGGCCCAGCAGGCCGCTGCCGGCGGGGTCGGCGCCGCCGCCGCCGTCGTCGCTGACCGTGGCCACCAGCATGTCCCCATCCTGGTGCACGTCGACCCACGCCGCCCTCGCGTCCGGCGTGCTTGGCCACGTTGGTCAGCGACTCGGCCACCACGAAGTAGGCGGCGGTCTCCAGCACGGCGGGCGGGCGCCGGCGCGCACGCGCCACGCGCACCTGACGCGTCCACCGCCGAGCGCTGGGCCAGCGCTTCCAGCGCCGCCTCCAGGCCGCGGTCGGCCAGCACCGGCGGCGCGATGCCGCGAGCCAGGTCGCGCAGCTCGCGGATGGCGGCGCCGGCCTCGTCGCGGGCGGCCGCGCACCAGCTCCGCGGCCTCGGGCTCGCCCGCCAGCCGCTCCTCGGCGCGGCCCAGCTGCATGCGTCAGCGCCACCAGCCGCGACTGCGCGCCGTCGTGCAGGTCGCGCTCCACCCGGCGCAGCTCGGCTGCCTGCACCTCCAGCGCCCCGCGGCGGGTGCGGGTGAGCACGTCCACCCGCTGCTCGAGCTGCTGCTCGCGCTCACCGCCGGCCAGGTGGCTGCCAGAGCGCGGCCACGGCGGCGTGGCTGCCCAGCAGCATCAGCAGGATCACCGACGGCAGCACCGGCCACAGCACGCCGCGGTCGGCCAGCAGCCACACCACGGACATGATCACGATCGGCTCCCAGCGACACCGCCGCGTGCACCGCCAGCCAGCGGCGGTGGCCCCGCGGCTGGCTGGCGGCGACGCCGACGGCCACGTGCACCCCCAGCGACAGGCCGAGCCCGAACCACACCCACACCGGCCAGAAGCCCGGCGCGCCGGTGGCCACCCAGACGCCGGTGACCAGCACCGCCGCGAGGCCAGACCATTCCCAGGTGCGAGAACCATCAGCCGGTTGCGCGGATCCCACACGTGCTGTCGTCTCGCCCACGCCCTACAGACTCGCCAGTCCCGCCGCTCCGCCGTCACGGGGGCCACCCGGCGCCCGCGGTGGGGCTAGCCCCCGTCAGAGGCGCTGGCGGACAACGTCGACCGAACCCTTGATGCCCCGCACGCGCACCGACCCGGCCGGCTCCCAGCTGCCCCCGTCCGGGTCCGCCGCCGCGGTGGACGTCGTGGCCACGAGCTGGTCGCCCTCGGCCACGTTGAGCAGCCGCGCGGCCAGGTTCACCGCGCCGCCGAAGTAGTCGCCCTCGCGTGCGATCGCCGTGCCCAGGTGTGCGCTCGCGTGCACGGACGGAAGGGCGGGCTCCTGCATGGCGGCCACCACCCGCCGCCCCACGTCCAGAGCGGTGGGCGCGTCGGCGTAGACCAGCATGTAGCCGTCGCCGAGCCCCTTGGTGAAGCGCACCTCGCGCCCGCGCTCGCGGCTGATCACCTCGGCGAAGCGGTCGATGGCGCTGACCGCCGCCTGGTCGCCGTGCTCGGCGGCAAAGGCGGTGAAGTCCTTGAGGTCGCAGAACAGGAAGCAGACGGTCACGGCGCCGGGCAGGCCGCCGGCCTCGGTCTCGGCCTCGCGCACGACCTCCTGCGCGATGTGGTGCTCCAGCCAGCGCCGGTGCACGCCCAGCAGCAGCGGCCCGGTCACCGGCAGCAGCTCGGCGAACGCGTCGCGCGTGGCCACCAGCGACGCGTACGGGTCGTCGTCGTGTCGCAGGCGGGGCTCCACGTAGAGCCGGAACAGCTGCACCTCGGTCTGCGCGATCCGCGCCAGCAGCCGCCCGTAGACGCGGGCCACCTGGAGGCCCACCTCCGGCGGCCAGGTGTCCTGCATCTCGTACAGCAGCCGGAAGATGCGCGCCTCTTCCTCCGTGAAGGCGGGCTCGTCGTCGTCGTCGATGGGCAGGCCGAAGGCCTCCCAGAACATGTGCATCATCGCCAGCGGCGGCCCGCCGGCATCGCTGATCTGGCGCGCGCTGACGGTGCGCTCGGCGATCTCGGGCATGAGCACCGAGTCGAACACCGCGTCCTCGGGCGAGCCCCGCTCGACCGCGCGCCGCACCGCCTCCTCGGGCAGGCCAAGGCTCTCCAGCAGCTCAGCGATCTCCCGCTCGGGCGCGTCGTCGGCCACGCCCACATCATCCCCTGCCTGGGAAGCTGCGCGCCGTGAGCCGCGAGATCGAGCCCTTCGACCGGCTCACCCGCGCCCAGCGGCGCGAGGTGGACGCCGAGGCGGAGCGGCTACTCCTCTTCGTCAGATGAGTCGTCGAGCATGTCGCCGAACTCGTCTTCGAGGTCGGTGCCGTCATCGGCCTCGTCGTCGGCCCCGTCATCGTCGTCGGCCTTCGGCTTGCCCTTGCCCGCCCCGGTCTGCTTCTGACCGCGGGCCGGCCCCACGGCCCTGATGCTGCGCGCGATCCAGCCGCGGCGGGTGCGCATGGCCCTGATCACCAGCTTGCGGCCGGCGCGCGGCCTGGCGTTCTTGGCAACCCTGGTCCTGCGCGCCACGCGCACCGTCACCGAGCCGCCGCCGGCATGGCTCAGGCGGAAGGACCTGCCACCGGCCTTCACGGAAACGACCGTGCCCTTGAGCTGGACCACTGCCCGCTTGGCCCCCTTGTCCGCCGAAGCGGGTGAGGGCACGACGGCCAGGATCGTCAGCAACGCGGTGGCGGCCAGTGCGGCCACGGGTATCCGGGGGCTCATCCGCTGCCAATCGGCGGCGCGTGCCCGGGCCCTTCGCCCCGGCGGCGAATCTGGACGCGTGTCCTAGCGGTCGAGCTGCTCGAGCAGCCAGCGCGCGTGGGCCAGGATGCGCTCCATCGGGTAGGTCCCGGGGTCGGTGAGCAGCAGCCGCGCGCCCTCGTCCGCGATCGCGCTCAGCGTGAGCGCGGTCAGCTCGGGGTCGGGCGACTCGCGCCCGGAGCCGAAGCCGGGCTGCACGTTGCCCGCCAGCTGGGCGACGATGGCCGCGCGCCCCGCCGCGATGCGCTCGTGCAGGCTCGACGGAGCGCCCTCCTGGGGCATCAGCACCAGCCGCCACGTCGCGGGGTCCGTGCGCACCGCCTCCAGGTAGGCGCGCAGCGAGCCCAGCAGCGTCTCGACCGCCTCGCCCTCGGCCAGGTCGTACTCGAGCACCTCGTCCAGCTGGGCGATCGAGCGGCTGGTCTCGCGGTCGACCAGCGCCTCCAGGAGGCCGTCGAGGTCGCCGAAATGGCCGTAGATCACGGGCCGGGTGATGCCTGCCTCGCGCGCCACGCGCTCGATCGAGACGGCGTGGAAGCCGTCGGCGGAGACGATCGCCTTGGTCACGTCGAGCAACTGCTCACGCCGCTCGGCGGCGGCCATCCGGGGGGATCTCGAGGTGGTCACCGCCATGCGCTTGACATTCACCTTACACCACCGTAACTTACGCTGCTGTAACTGGCCCGACGGGAGAGGAAGCACGCGCATGAGCAGTCTGAACGGGGACGCACCGCTGCCGGAAGAGGTCGACGTGCTGATCGTGGGAGCGGGCTTCTCCGGCCTGGGCGTCGCGATCCGGCTCAGGCAGGAGGGCTACACCGACTTCGCGGTGCTCGAGCGCGGTGACGACGTGGGCGGCACCTGGCACTTCAACACCTACCCGGGCTGCGGCTGCGACGTGCCCTCGCACCTGTACTCGTATTCGTTCGCGCCCAACCCCGACTGGACGCGCACCTACTCCAAGCAGCCCGAGATCCGCGAATACCTGCAGCGCACCGCCGACGAGTTCGGCGTCCGCCCGCACGTGCGCACGAACACGAACGTGACCTCGGCGACCTGGGACGAGGATGCCGGCCGCTGGCTGGTCCAGACGGACCGCGGCACGGTGCGCGCCCGCCTGCTCGTGCCCGGCATGGGACCGCTGGCCGACCCGCGCATCCCCGAGATCGAAGGGCTCGACCAGTTCCAGGGCGACGTCATGCACTCGGCCCGCTGGGACCACTCGGTGGACCTCAAGGGCAAGCGCGTGGCCTCGATCGGCACCGGCGCCTCGGCCATCCAGTACGTGCCGTCGATCCAGCCCGACGTCGAGCAGCTGCACGTGTTCCAGCGCACGGCGCCGTGGATCATGCCCCACACCGACCGCCCGACCCAGGGCTTCGAGCGCAGGCTCTACGGCGCGTTCCCGGCGCTGGAGCGCGTCGTGCGCGCAGGCGTGTACGCGGGGCGTGAGCTACTGGTGCTGGGCTTCGTCAAGCGGCCGAAGCTGATGAACCTGGTGGAGCGCCTGGCCCGCAAGCACATCGAGCGCCAGGTGCCCGACCCCGCGCTGCGGGAGAAGGTCACGCCCGACTACACCATCGGCTGCAAGCGCATCCTGCCGTCGAACAAGTGGTATCCGGCGCTGGGCCAGGACAACGTGGAGCTGGTCACGGCCGGAGTGGAGCGCGCCACCGCGACCGGCGTCGTGGACAGCGACGGCGTCGAGCGCCAGGTGGACGCCATCGTCTTCGGCACCGGCTTCAAGGTCACCGACATGCCGGTGGGCAGCGCGGTGACCGGCCGCGGCGGCAAGACCCTTGACGACGTCTGGCAGGGCAGCCCCAACGCCTACCTGGGCACCTCGATTCCGGGCTTTCCCAACCTGTTCATGCTGCTGGGCCCGAACACCGGCCTGGGCCACAGCTCGATGATCTACATGATCGAGTCGCAGATCGAGCACGTGATCGACGCCCTGCGCGAGATGCGCCGGCGCGACGCCGACACGGTCGAGGTGCGCGAGGACGCCGCGCGTGCTTTCAACGCCGAGATCGACAGGCGCCACGAGGGCACGGTATGGAGCACCGGCTGCTCGTCGTGGTACCTGGACGACACCGGCCGCAACGCCACGCTGTGGCCCGACTTCACGTTCCGCTTTCGCCGGCGCACGGCCAGCTTCGACCCGGACAAGTACGACCTGACCACCCACCAGGCGCCCGAGCGCGAGCCGGTGGCAGCGTGAGCAAGCGCGTGATCATCACCGGCGCCGCGGGCGGCCTGGGCAGCCAGGCCACGGCCGAGCTGCGCCGCCAGGGCGCCACGGTCGTCGGGCTCGACCTGCACGGCAACGGCGACGACATCATCCAGTGCGACGTGCGTGACCAGGCGTCGGTCGACACCGCCGTGGCCGCCGCGATCGAGAAGCTGGGCGGCGGCGTGGACGTTGTGATCAACAACGCCGGCGTTGGCAACCCCCAGAGCGCCGGCGCCCCGCCGGACGACGCCGCGCTGGCCGTGATCGACATCAACCTGGTGGGCGCCTGGCGCGTGACTTCGGCGGCGCTGGCGGCGCTGCACGAGTCGCGCGGGCGCGTTGTGAACATCGCGTCGGGCCTGGCCCACGTGACCTCGCCGTTCGCCACCGCCTACACCATGTCCAAGCGCGGCCTGGTGGGCTACTCGGACAGCCTGCGCCTGGAGCACGCCGGCCGGCTGTCGGTGACCACCGTCTACCCCGGCTACATCCGCACCGCCATCCACGACGCGAGCAAGGAGCAGGGCATGGGCCTCGAGGGCGCCGTGCCGGCCGAGGACATCGCCGAGGCCGGCCGCGCGTTCGCCCGCGCCGCCCTGTCGGAGAAGCCGATCCGCGACCTGGCCACCACCCGCTCGGGCACCGTGAACTACGCGCTGGTGCGGCTGCTGCCGCGCGGGCTGCTGGACCGCCTGACGCTGTGGCGGATGCGCCAGCTGGCCCGCCGGGGCCACTTCGACGGCGGCGAGCTCAGCCGCGAGTTCGCCGCGGCGCTGCGGGGCTCCTAGAGATCCATCGACGGGTTTGGTGCGCCCTGGCGCACCAAAGGCATCGATCGATTTCTGGCGTGCCTAGTCGTCGCGCTCGGCCTTCGCGCGCTCCTCGAGCTTCTGCTTGAGGTACTCGGCCTTCTGCACGCGGCGCTCGGCGGTGTCGGCCTCCTCCTCGGTCGAGGCGTGCTCGGCGTCCACGCGGGCGGCATCTGCGTTCTCTGCCTGCTGACGCCGCAGCGCGCGCGTCTCGATGTCCTCTTCGCCTTCCATCGGGCGGAATGTAGGGGACTAATGTCGGGCGCGCGATGAGCCTGCGCGCCTTCCCGGTGATCTACGCCCACGACGTTCAGCCGATGGTGGACTTCTACGAGGAGCTGGGCTTCTCGATCAGCTTCCGCCTGCCCGAGGAGGGCGAGGCGGGCTTCGTGACCATGGGCCGCGACGAGGCCGAGCTGGGAATCGTGGACGCCGAGTGGCCGGCTCGCCAGACCAGCCTGGAGATGGGCACCGAGCCGCGCTTCGAGATGTTCATCTATGTGGACGACCTGGAGGAGACCGTCGAGGCGCTGCGCGCGCGCGGCGCGCCGGTGCTCCAGGAGCCCGCCGACCAGCCCTGGGGCGAGCGGACCGCGTACGTGGCCGACCCCGAGGGCAACCCGGTCTCGCTGGCCCTGGCCTGACGCGCCTAACATCGACCGCCGTAATGGCGGTCGCGACGGCATCCGATCTGGGCAAGGACATGGCGGGCAAGCCCCTGCTCCGGGGCGTGTCGTTCAAGCTCGAGCGCCGCGACCGCATGACGCTGTCGGGGCGCAACGGCTCGGGCAAGACCACGCTGCTGCGCATCCTGGCCGGGCAGACCGGCCACGACGGCGGCAAGCTGAGCCTGCAGAAGGGGGCGAAGGTCTCGCTGCACGACCAGCGCCCGCCGCGCGAGCGCGACCTGACGCTGCGCGACTACGTGCTCGCGGGCGCCGAGGAGGCGGTGGCGCTGGAGGCCGAGCTGGTGCGTCTGGAGCAGGCGATGGCCGACGGCCATGGCAGCGAGAAGACGCTGGCGGCGTACTCCTCGACCCAGGAACGCTTCGAGCTGCGCGGCGGCTACCGGTGGCGCGACCAGGCGCTGGCCACGATGCACGGCCTGGGCTTCGTGGACGCCGACCTGGACCGCCCGCTGTCCACGTTCTCGGGTGGCGAGCTCACGCGCGGGTCACTGGCCCGGGCGTTGACGGGCGAGCCCGACCTGCTCCTGCTGGACGAGCCCACCAACCACCTGGACATCGCCTCGCTGGAGTGGCTGGAGGACCACCTGAACGCGCTCGACGCCGCCATCGTGCTGGTGGCCCACGACCGCTGGTTCCTGGAGGCGGTGGGCACCTCGGTGCTGGAGCTGGAGGCCGGCCGCGCGCGCTTCTTCCCCGGCACCTGGACCGCCTGGCGCAAGGAGCAGGCCATGCGCGACATGGCGCTGGGCAAGGCGGTCGCCAGGCAGGAGGCGGAGATCGAACGGCTGGAGCGGTTCGTGGAGCGCTTCAGGGCCAAGGCCACGAAGGCCCGCCAGGCCCAGTCGCGAGTCAAGCGGCTGGAGAAGATGGAGAAGATCGAGCGCCCGCCCGAGGACACGCGCACGCTGACGTTCTCGTTCAAGGAGCCCGAGCGCTCGGGCCGCACCGTCTTCGAGCTCCAGGGCGGGAGGATCGAGGTGCCCGGCCGCGTGCTGCTGGAGAAGGCCGACATGCACGTGGAGCGCGGCGAGCACGTGACGCTGGTGGGCGGCAACGGCTCGGGCAAGACCACCCTGATCCAGACGCTGACCGGCCGCGCCGAGCTGCCCAAGGGCAAGCTGAGCACCGGCCACAACGTGCACCTGGGCTACGTGAGCCAGCACGCCGAGGGGCTGTCGGAGGACGGCACGCTGCTGGAGGCCACCCAGCGCGCCACCGGCCTGACGCCTGGCAAGGCGCGCGCGCTGCTGGGCATGTTCCTGTTCAGCGGCGACGAGGCCGAGAAGCCCGTGGCGGGCCTGTCGGGCGGCGAGCGCCAGCGCTTCTCGCTGGCCGTGCTGGTGAACAGCGGCGCGAACATGCTGGTCCTGGACGAGCCCACCAACCACCTGGACCTGGACAGCCGCGAGGCGCTGGAGGACGCGCTGCGGGGGTTTCCCGGCTCGCTGCTGCTGGTGAGCCACGACCGTGCGCTTCTGGACGCCGTGGGCTCGCGCACCGTTGCCATCGAGGACGGGGAGCTGAACACCTACGAGGGCGGCTGGGCCGAGTACGTGGAACGGCGCGACGCCGCGCTCCAGGCAGCCGCGCCGGCGCCGAAGCCCAAGTCGAAGGCGAAGCCGGCGGCGAAGAAGGCGAACGGGTCCGGGCCGTCCAAGAACGCCCAGCGCGACCAGGCCAAGCTCGAGCGCCAGATCGAGGAGGCAGAGGCCGCCCTGGCCGGCCTCGAGGACGAGCTGGCCGACCCCTCAGCCTGGAACGACCCGCGCGCCTCCGCCAAGTCCCAGAAGCGCCACGCGGACGCCAAGCGCCGCGTCGACGAGCTGTACGAACGACTGGCCGCCGTAGGCGGCTGAAACGCCTACTGTCTGTCTGTGTCGCTTCCGCCCGGACCCCGACTGCCGCGCTGGGTGCAGACGCTGGGCTTCATGTTCTTCAACCGCCGCTTCGTGGACTGGGCGCGGCGGCGCCACGGTGACGTGGTCACGTTCCGCAGCCTGTTCGACAGCTGCTTCGTGATGGTGTTCAGCCCCGAGCTGGTCAAGCAGGTCTTCCGCGCACCCCCCGATCAGCTGCGCGCCGGGGAAGCCAACGCGCTGCTGGGCCCGATCGTGGGCGACCGCTCGGTGCTGCTGCTGGACGGTCGCGAGCACATGCGCCAGCGCAAGCTCCTGCTGCCCCCGTTCCACGGCGAGCGCATGCGCGCCTACGAGCGCGTGATGATCGAGGCCACCGACCGGGTGGTCGATGGCTGGAGCGCGGGCCGGCAGGTCACGCTGCTGCCCGCGATGCAGGAGCTGACGCTCGAGGTCATCGAGCGAACGGTGTTCGGGGTGGCCGATGCCCACCGGCGCGAGGAGCTGACCCGGCGCGTGCGGGCGTTGCTCGACCCGGTGAACTCGCGCGCCCAGGTGCTGCTGCTGGTGCTGACCGGCGGCCGCCGCGGGGCGGCCGCGGGCGACGACTTCACGCGCGCTCGCCGCCAGCTGGACGAGCTGCTGTTCGAGGAGATCGCCCGCCGTCGCCAGGAGCCCGACCTGGCCGAGCGCACGGACGTGCTGTCGATGCTGCTGTGCGCGCGCGACGAGGACGGTGAGCCGATGACCGACGGCGAGCTGCGCGACGAGCTGCTGACGCTGCTGGTGGCCGGGCACGAGACCACGGCCACCGCGCTGGCCTGGGCCTTCGAGCTGCTACTGCGCAACCCCGGCACGGCCACCGACACCGACGCCGACCTGGACGCCGTGGTCAAGGAGACGCTGCGCATCCGGCCCGTGATCGCGGGCGTGGGACGCGTTATCCGCGAGCGCCCGTTCGAGCTGGGCGGCTACACGCTCCCGGTCGGGATGGAGATCAACCCGTCGATCGCCGGCATCCACCGCCGGGCCGACCACTACCCCGGCCCGGACGAGTTCGACCCCGGCCGTTACGACGGCGACGACGCTCCCGACACCTACACCTGGCTTCCGTTCGGGGGTGGCACCCGCCGCTGCCTGGGGGCCAGCTTCGCCAGCTTCGAGATGCGGACGGTCATCCGCCGCCTGCTGGAGCGGGTGGACATGGAGCCGGTCGGGGCGCCGGAGAAGGGCCTTCGCCGCAGCATCGTCTACGTGCCCGGCAAGGGCGTACGCGTGCGGCTGGTCAGGGTGCGAGCTGCGCGTCCGGCTCGGGAGCGGGCCACGGCTCCGAGCTGAAGCTCCCGACGACCGTGGTCTGGCCTCCGTGCGAGACCACGCGCCGGCGGCCGGCGACCTTGGCCGCGTAGAGCGCCGCGTCGGCGGCGCGCATGAGGTCGGCCCGCTCGAGCAGACCGCCGTCGCTTTCGGCCAGGCCGGCGCTGACGGAAAGCCGCACGCCATCATCGGGACGGTCGTCCCCCAGAAGCTCGGCAATGCGAACAACCGCCCGGTGCGCCTCCGCCTGACCGGTGTCGGCGAACAGGATCGCGAACTCCTCGCCGCCGAGGCGGGCCACGACATCCGAACCGCGCCGATCGCTGTCCAGGATCTCGGCCACCCGGCGCAGCGCCTGGTCGCCGCGCGCGTGGCCGAACTCGTCGTTGACGCCCTTGAAATGGTCGAGGTCGAACACGGCCAGCGTCAGCGGGCGTAGGTAGCGGTCGGCGCGCACCAGCTCGCGGTCGAATTCGGCCTCGAACGCCCGCCTGTTGAGCAGCCCGGTCAGCGGGTCGGTGCTGGCCGCCGTGTCCAGCCTGGCCACCAGGCGCGCGACGCGGCGCTGGAGGTGGCCGACCACGACCGCCACCATCAGCGTGCACACCACCACGGCCACGAAGTATGCGATCCGCTGCCCGGGCGGGGACCACTGGAGAGCCACGGCGTAGGACACCAGCATCGTCGCCTCGACCGCGATCATCGGGCGGCGGTCCAGGAAGTACGCGGCCTGGAGCAGGGGCCACAAGTAGAACAGCGGCATGGCGCCCAGCGGCCGCGCCACGACGACGAGCGCGCTCACGCACAGGACGCCCCAGAGGGGTGTCAGCGCGACCAGCCGGCCGCGCGGACCGCTCAGCGCCAGCGCAGCGCTGCTCAGCACCAGGACGCCGGCGATGACCGCGATCGCGGTGTGGTCGCTGGGATCGGGATCGGGCGCCACGACCACCGACAGCGCGGTGAGCGCGCCGATGACGAAGGAAACAACGCTCAGGCGCCACATCAGCA
Source organism: uncultured Solirubrobacterales bacterium (assembly GCA_963750365.1). Taxonomy (GTDB): domain Bacteria; phylum Actinomycetota; class Thermoleophilia; order Solirubrobacterales; family Thermoleophilaceae; genus JAAYBF01. The sequence continues at coordinate 1,138,002 of CAVVQE010000001.1, read as the reverse complement.
GGCGCTCGTCTTCGTCGCGCGCTTGCTGAGCGGTGGCGAGGGCGCCTGCCGGGACCAGCGGCATGGGCTCGCGGGAGAATTTCACCTCAGACGACTATCGGGTTTGCACCGTCACGACTTGAGCGCAGCGGTCAGAGCACGTCGAAGGAGATTCCCGCCGCCCGCAGCCTCGCTGTCAGCGGCCCGCCCATGGCCTGGGCGGTGGTCACCTGGCCTGCGGTCTCGGGCAGATCGTCGAAGGCCAGGCACAGAGCGGATTCGGCCAGCATCTTGGACGTCTCGCCGTAGCCCGGGTCGCCACCGCTGACCGCGCACACCACCCGCTTGCCACCGCCCTCGCCCACGAACGTGACCTTGAACCAGGCCTTGGCCCGCTCCTCGGGGCCAGGTCCCGCGCCCGAGCGCTTGAGCCGCTCCAGCTGCTTGCGCAGCGGCGGGATCTGGGCCGCGCCCATCAGCGCCCCCACGCCGGCCATGCCGCCGAGCGCGAGCGGCAGGCGCTTGACCGCCACGTAGTGGCCGTAGGAGAAGTCCGGGCCGTAGCGCTCGAGCGCGCGCGCCGAGCGCACCACGATCTGCGGGTCGATGGTCGGGAACGGCACCGCCCATGCGTTCACGGCGCTCTCGCGGTGGGGATGGCCCTTGATCCCACGCGCCTTGCGCCCCGGCGCCGGCGCCGGCTCGGCCTTCTTGCGCTCGGATGCGGCCGAGACCATCTGCCGGGCGCGCGAGAACTGGCCCAGCGCCGACTGGTAGGTGCCGCCGGAGAAGGTGCCGCCGGCGCGCACGAAGCCCTCGACCTTCAGCGGCACGCCCTCGGGCAGCTGCTCGACGGTGAACAGGGCGCCGAGGTCGTGGGGGATCGAGTCGAAGCCGCAGGCGTGCACCAGCCGGGCGCCGGACTTCTCCGCCGTCGCGTGATGGCGCACGTACGTGCGATCCACGAACTCGGGCTCGCCGGTCAGGTCCACGTAGTGGGTGCCGGTGGCGGCGCAGGCCGACACCAGCGGATCGCCGTACTTGAGGTAGGGCCCGACGGTGGTGATGGCCACACGCGCGGACTCGGCCACGCGCCGCAGGGAGGCCTCGTCGGTCGCGTCGGCCTCAACCAGCTCGGGGTCGCTGACGCCGTCCAGATCGGCCGCCACCGCCTCCAGCTTCGAGCGGCTGCGGCCCGCCAGCGCCCACGAGGCGCCCGCCGGCAGGGCGCCCGCCAGGTACTGCGCCGTCAGCTTCCCCGTGAAGCCCGTAGCTCCGAACACGACGATGTCGTTCATGACCCCACCCTGCCAGACTCGCGTGATGAGCGAGACCCACAAGCTGACCGCGGAGGCCGCTGAGCGCCTGGAGGAGGAGGTCACGCGCCTCGAGGGCGAGGGTCGGCGGGAGATCGCCGAGCGAATCGGGATCGCCCGTGAGTGGGGCGATCTGAAGGAGAACGCCGAGTACCACGCCGCCAAGGAAGAGGCAGCCATGCTCGAGGCCAAGATCGCCCGCATGCGCGACCAGCTGCGCACCTCGGAGATCGTGGAGGCCGCCAACGGCGACGGGGCCGGGATGTACTCCTCGGTGACCTACGCCGACGCCAAGGCAGGCAAGGAGATGACCTTCACGCTCGTGCCGGCCACCGAGGCCGACCCGTCGCAGAAGCGGATCTCGATCGACTCGCCGGTGGGCCAGGCGCTGGCAGGAGCCGGCAAGGGCGACCAGCGCACGCTCGAGACCCCCGGCGGCGAGCGCGCGATCACGATCGTCGACGTGCAGCAGCCGTGAGCACCGCCTCCGCCACCGGTGAGCGCTTCGCCGACGTCGGCGGCGGGATCCGCCTCTGCTACGACACCTTCGGCGATCCGGCCGACCCGCCGCTGCTGCTGGTCATGGGGCTCGGCATGCAGCTGCTGGGCTGGGACGCGCGCTTCTGCGCCATGCTGTCCGAGCGCGGCTTCTATGTGGTGCGCTTCGACAACCGCGACTCCGGGTTGTCGACGTCGGTCGACGCCCCCGTTCCCGGGCTGACCCAGCTCGTCACGCGGCGCTTCGACTCGCGCCAGTACGACCTTGGCGACATGGCCGCCGATGCGATCGGCCTGCTGCGCGAGCTGGAGCTGGCACCGGCCCACATCGTCGGCGCTTCGCTGGGCGGCATGGTGGCCCAGACGGTGGCCGCGCGCAGCCCGGAAAGCGTCCGCACGCTGACATCGATCATGTCCACCACCGGACACCGGCTCAAGGGACAGCCCGTGCCCAGCCGCTACCGCTTCCTACTGCGGCCCGCGCCGCGCGAGCGCGAGGCCTACCTGGACCACACCGTTCTGCTGTGGCGCGCGATCGGCTCGCCGGGCTTCCACGTGGACGAAGCCGAAGTGCGCGAGCGCGCCGGCCGCGCCTTCGACCGCGCCCGCAACCCCGCCGGCATAGGACGCCAGATGGCGGCCCTCCTGAAGTCCGGCGACCGCACGCGCGAGCTGCGGGGCATCACGACCCCCACGCTGGTCATCCACGGCGCCGCGGACACGCTCGTGCGCCCCTCCGGCGGCAAGGCCACGGCGGCGGCGATCCCGGGCGCCGAGCTGATGATGATCGAGGGGATGGGCCACGACCTGCCGCCGCAGGTATGGCCGCGCATCGTTGATGCGGTGGCCGAGCGGGCCAAGGCATCCGACGCCGGCTGAACGCCGCATGCTCCCCGGGCTCACCCGCGACCTACGCTGCACCGCCTGCGCCAGCGACGGCTCGCTGAGCCTGGCGGTCGCCGAGGAGGACGCGCGCGAGGTCCGCGCGGGCACGCTCACGTGCGGTGTGTGTGGGTTCGAGTATCGGGTCGATGAAGGCATCGCTCAGCTGATGCCCGACCCCGGCGAGGTGATCGCACGCGAGGCGGCGGGGCTGGAGCGTTTTGCCGACGTGATGCGGGCCGACGGCTGGGACCGTGAGCGGATACTGGCGCTCCCGCACGATCCCAGCAGCTACTGGTGGATGCAGAGGACGGCGTTCGACCACATGATCGCCAGCTTCGATCCGCCCGCGGGCGCGCGGATCCTGGACGTGGGCTCGAACACCTGCTGGGCCTCCAACCTGTTCGCCCGGCGGGGGCTGGACACCGTGGCTCTGGACATCGCGCTGGCGGAGATGCAGGGCCTGCGCACCGCCCAGTACTTCCTGGACGACGGCTGCCCCCACTTCGAGCGGGTGCTTGGCAGCATGTTCGAGCTGCCGTTCGCGTCGAACAGCTTCGACTACGTGTTCTGCTGCGAGGTGCTGCACCACAACGGCCCCGACACGCTGACCCGCACCTTTGCCGAGATCCACCGCGTGCTGCGGCCAGGCGGGCTGCTCCTGGCGATCAACGAGCCGCTGCGCACCCTTCGCGATCTCCAACGCCACCACGCCGAGGAGGTGGCTCAGTTCGAGGGCAACGAGAACATCTACTTCGCGCCCACCTACCTGCGCGCCGCCCGCCGCGCCGGCCTGGCCGTGGAGCTCATGGACCCGCCCAACCTGCGCTTCTTCACCGACCCGCTGGACCCGGCCGACGAGTCGATGACGCGCTTCGACGCGCTCAAGATCGCCGGGCTGCGGCGCCTGCAGCGCTCGTCGCTCGGCCGCCGCGCGTATCGCCTCTACCGGCTGCTGGTGCGCGGCGAGGTCTCGCTCGGCTTCGTCGGCACCAAGACCGGGTGAGCTCGGGTCGGGACGCTCGTCCCGGCGGCGAGCCCGACATCTGTTTTTCGATGCGGTCGGATCTACGGCAAATTTGTTGCCGGCCGGGCAAGTTCGTTGCGTCCCCGGCACGAGCGCTTGCCGGTCGGACAAGCGCGTTGCCGCCCCCACAAGCGTTGCGCTCACCCGACACGTTTCTTGCCGTAGTTCCGACCGTGTGTCTAGGGGCGACGACGTTTGCTGGCTGTCGCCCGGCCCGCTAGCGCTTCGGCGGGTCCTGTGGCGTGGGGAACGCGCCGCCGTCGATCAGCTCGACCCGGTAGCCGTCGGGGTCCTGCACGAAGCAGATCCGGTACTCCTCGCGGTCGCCCGGGTGAAATGGCGGCTTCTCGGGCTCGATGCCCTGGCCGGCCAGCTCGCCGAGGAGGGCATCGAGGTCATCAACCGTGACCGCGATGTGGTTGTAGCCGTCGCCGAGGTCGTAGGCCTCGGAGCGGTCCTCGTTGACCGTGAGCTCGAGGCTGTCGCCGTCGCCGGGCAGCCCCATGTAGACGTTGTAGGCGCTGTCGAAGTTCAGCCGCCCTCGCTCCTCGAAACCCAGGGCGCGGTAGAAGGTCATCGAGGCGTCGATGTCCAGGACGCGCACGCAGGTGTGGATTAGCTTGCTGGTCATAGGATCGACCGTACCCGCCCGCGCTGCCCGTGAACGTGCCAGCCAATCCCCCCGACGTCCCCGGTGCAGAGCACCGCACGGTCACGATCGCGACCGCGGACAGTGGCCCGCTGGACCTGCACGTGCTGGAGGCCGGCGCGGGCACGCCGGTGCTGATGCTGCACGGCTGGCCCCAGCACGCGTGGTGCTGGCGCCACGTGATCCCGTTGCTGGCAGGCGACCACCGCCTGATCGCACCCGACCTGCGTGGCTTCGGCTGGAGCGACTGCCCGGCCGGCGGCTACGACCCGCTCACGTTCGCCGCCGACGCGCTGGCGCTGCTGGACGCCCTGGAGATCGAGCGCGCGCACGTGATCGGCCACGACTGGGGCGGCGGAGCGGCGTTCGCGCTTGCGCTGAGCGCGCCGGAGCGGGTTGAGCGGATGCTGATCCTGAACACGGTCGCGCCATGGATCGAGCCGTCCCCGCAGCTGGCGGCCGGGGCGTGGCGCAGCTGGTACGCGCTGCTGATGGCGGCGATCGGCGACCGCGTGGTGCGCGGGCACCCGGAGCGCCTGGCCGCGGGAATCCGCAGCGATGCCGTGCACCCGGAAGGCATGACCGAGCGGGACGCGATGGCCTACGCGCTGCGCCTGGGCGAGCCCGCCCGAGCCAGGGCCACCAAGCTGCTGTACCGCACCTACGTGCGCGCCATGGCCGGGCGGACGGAGGGGCCGGATGTGAGCCAGATGCGCCTGACGCGACCGACCCGCTTCCTGTTCGGGCTGGCCGACGGCGCCATCACCCCGCACGTGCTCAGGGGCATCGAGCGCCGCGGCGGCGACCTGACGGTGGAGCTGGTGCCCGACTCGGGGCACTTCATCTGCGAGGAGAAGCCCGAGCTGGTGGCCGACCGAGCGCGCGAGCTGTTCGCACGGTAGGCCCGTGAGCGACCGCACCCAGCGCCTGCGCGAGGCCCACGCCGTGGCCGTGGTGCGCTCGTCCGCGCGCCGGCGCGTGGACCGCGTGGCCGGCGCGTGGTTCGAGATCCTGCAGACCGGCGTGGCCGCCGGTGTGGCGTGGCAGGCTGGCCAAGCTCATCGTGGGCCAGCCGCGGCCGTTCTTCGCGCCGGTGGCCGCCGTGCTGGCGCTGGGCCTGTCGCGCGGACAGCCGCGCCGGCGCGCGGTGGAGCTGGCGCTGGGCGTGGCCGTGGGCATCCTGATCGCCGACCTGCTGGTGCAGCTGCTGGGCACGGGCACCTGGCAGATCGGGGTGGTGGTCGTGATGGCCATGAGCCTGGCGCTGCTGGTGGGTGCGGGCATCCTGCTGGTCAACCAGGCGGCGATCTCGGCCATCCTGGTCATCACGCTGCCCGGAATGGGCGCCGGCGGCACGCTTGACCGGCTGTTCGACGCCCTTGTGGGCGCCGGCGTGGCGCTGGTGCTGAGCCAGGTGCTGTTCCCGCGCGACCCGGTGCGTCAGATGGGGCGCGCCGCCGGCAAGGTGCTCGACCAGCTGGCGCTGGCGCTCGAGGAGACGGCCGTGGCGCTGGCCGACGCGGAGCAGGGGCCCGCAGAGCACGCGCTGGACCGCGTGCGGGCGCTGGACGACGAGATCGGCGCGTTCTACGACGCCGTGGCCGTCGGCCGCGAGAACGCGTGGCTCTCGCCCGCGCGGCGGCGGCGCTCGCTCGGCCATCTGCGCGCCTACTCGGACGCCGCCAGGCAGGTGGACTACGCCGTGCGCAATACGCGCATCCTGGCCCGCAACGCGGCGCTGGCCGCCCGCTCGGGGCCGCCGGACCAGGAGCTGGCCGACGCCGTTTCGATCCTGGCCGACGCGGTGCGGGCGCTCGGCCGCGAGCTGGGCACCCCGGGCCAGGAGGACGAGGAGACGCGCTACCTGGCCCGCCAGGCGGCCGCGCAGGCAACGTCCGTGCTCGCGGACCGCAGCGACCTGCGCACGAACATGGTCGTGGGCCAGGTGCGGGCTACCGCCACCGACCTGCTGCGCGGCACCGGGCTGGACACCCAGGCCGCGCGGCTGACCCAGCCGGGAGACTCAGTCTGAGCCGGTCTTGGTGGTCAGCGACTGGGCCGCGCCGCCGGACATGAACCGGCGCAGCAGTCCCGGCGCGAGCATGCGCAGGACGCCGACGAGCTCGTACGGACGCGGCACGTAGCGCTCGGCCTTGCCGCCCGGCCCGGCCTGCCACACGGCCTCGGCGGCCTTCTCGGGGGTGGAGACCATCCAGCGGGTCGTGGGCTTGGCCAGGAGCTCCGCGGCCGGGAAGCCCTCGGTGCGGATGAAGCCGGGCAGCACGTTGCCCACGTGCACCCCGTGCGCCTGCTCCTCGGCGCGCAGCGAGTCGGTCCATCCGGCCAGCGCGAACTTGCTGGCCGAGTACGCGCCCGACCCGGCGCGGGCGACGCGGCCGGCCGTGCTGGACACGTTGACGATGGAGCTCGGCGCCGAGCGGTGCAGCAGCGGCAGCAGCGCCTCGGTCATGCGCACCACGGCATCGAAGTTCAGCTCCATCGTGCGCTTGACGTTCGCGTAGCCGGCCTCGGCGAACGCCCCGCGAAAGCCCGCCCCAGCGTTGTTGACCAGCAGGTCCAGCCGGCCGTGCTCGGACTCCACGTGCTCGAGCACGCGCGCGGGGGCGTCGCCGGCGGTCACGTCGCACGCGACGTAGGTGGTGGGCGCCGGCAGGCTCTGCGCCAGCTCGCGCAGGCGATCCTCGCGGCGAGCGACCAGCACCAGCTTCGCGCCAGGCTCGGCGGCGATCCGGCGGGCCACGGCCTCCCCGATGCCGCTGGAAGCTCCTGTGATTACCGCGACCATGCCCGGCGCATGATGCACCATCGTGCCCGCGGGAGGACCCGGGCGGCCGGCCGGCCGCCCGGGCGCAGCTCGTTACTTCTTGGTCTTGGCCCGGCTGCGCGCGGCAGGCTTGGCCTTGGCCTTGGCCTTCGGCTTGGCCTTGGTGGTGGTGGCCTTGGCCTTCGGCTTGGCCCTGCTGGCGGCGGCCTTGGGCTTGGCCTTCGCCTTGGTGCCCGCTGACTTGGCCTTCGGCTTGGCCTTGGTGGCGGCCGCCTTGGGCTTGGCCTTGGCCTTCGTGGCCTTGGGCTTGCCCCTGGTCGTGGCGGCCTCGGCCGCCGATCGGGCCGACTTGGCCGCGGACTTCAGCGCCTTGCCGGTCGCCTTCGCCGCTGCCTTGGGGTTGCCGGCCTTGGCCTGGGTCTTGGCCTTGCTTGCGGCCTTGGTCGCGGTGTTCCTCTGTCGCGTCGATGCGGCCTTCTTGGCGGACGCCGTACGCGCCGCCTTCTTCTGCTGGGCCATCTAGAGCTCCTCCTCGCTGGCTGACGTGCCGCCAGCATTACAGCAGCCACGGAGGGCAGCGACCGCGAGCCGTTGCTAGCGTTCGCGCACTTGACCGCCATCGCTTCTCACGATGCGGAGGAGCGGACCGCCTCGAGTACCGCCACGGCGCTCTCGATCGAGGCCGTCGACAAGACCTTCCGCCTCCCCCACCAGCGCTACTCCACCCTCAAGGAGCGGCTGCTGCATCCCCGCGCAGCGCGCAGCCACGACCGCCTGCACGCACTGCGCGATGTGAGCTTCGACGTCCAGCAGGGCGAGTTCTTCGGCATCGTCGGGCGCAACGGCAGCGGCAAGAGCACCCTGCTCAAGTGCCTGGCCGGCATCTACAGGCTCGACGGCGGGAGCATCAAGATCGCCGGCCGCGTGTCGCCGTTCATCGAGCTGGGCGTCGGGTTCAACCAGGAGATGGCCGCACGCGACAACATCATCCTGAACGGCGTGATGCTCGGCCTGACACCGCGCCAGGCCCGCGAGCGGGTCGACGAGGTGATCGCCTTCGCGGAGCTCGAGGACTTCGTGGAGCTCAAGCTCAAGAACTACTCGTCGGGCATGCAGGTGCGGCTGGCCTTCGCCGTGATGGTGCAGGTGGACGCCGACGTGCTGCTCATCGACGAGATCCTGGCCGTGGGCGACGCCGCCTTCCAGCAGAAGTGCTTCGACGTGTTCTTCCGCCTGCGCGACGAGGGCAAGACGATCGTGCTGGTCACACACGACATGGCCTCCGTGGACCGCTTCTGCCACCGCGCCGTGCTGCTGGAGGAGGGCCGCGTGGTCACCCTCGGCGACCCATCCAAGGTCGCCGACCGCTACCTGGACATGAACTTCGAGCCCGGCACGGCTGGCGACCCCGCCGCCTTCGGCGGCGAGCGCGGCGGCGACGGCTCCGCGCGTGTGACCGAGGCCTGGATCGAGGATGCACAGGGGCGGCGCTCGGATGCCCTCCCGCAGGGGGCCCGCTGCGTCTTCAAGGCGCGGGTGCGCTTCGAGCGGGAGCTGCGGGATCCGGACTTCTCCGTGGCGTTCGTGAACGCCGACCGCCAGAACGTCTTCGTGGCCAACACGTCGACAGACCGCGAGGCCACCGGCACCTTCCAGCCCGGCGAGGAGGCCGTGTTCAGCGTGGGCTTCGACAACGCGCTGGCGCCCGGGCGCTACGCGCTGTCCACCATGATCGCCCGCCGCGGGGCCGGCAACGCGGCGGTCGACCGGCTGGAGAACTTCTCGTCCGTGGTGGTCACCGGCGCCCGTCCCGGCGGCGGCCTGGTCGACCTGGCACACGACATCGGCATCGAGCGCGACCAGCCCGTGAGCGCCCTCCCGGACAATCCTCCGCTGCGCGAGATCCGCGGCCCGTCGGCCTTCGGATCGGGTGAGCTGACCCGCTTCGCCGCGCTGACCTGGTCGCTGGCGCTGATGGAGTTCAAGGTGCGCTACTTCGGCTCCGCGCTGGGCTACCTCTGGCAGCTGGTGCGGCCCCTGATGCTGTTCGGCGTGCTGTACGTGGTGTTCACCGAGTTCGTGAAGTTCAACGCCGGCGTGCAGTACTTCCCGGCCGTGCTGCTCAGCTCGATCGTGCTCTACACGTTCTTCTCCGACGCCACCAGCACCGCCGTGACCTCGGTGCTGGACCGCGAGAACCTGGTGCGCAAGATCCAGTTCCCGCGCATCGTGGTGCCGCTGGCCACGGTGCTGAACGCGTTCTTCAACCTGATCACCAACCTGGGCGCCGTGGCCGTGTTCGTGGTGGCCACCGGGGTACGACCCAACTGGACCTGGCTCGGCTTTCCGCTGCTGCTGTTCCTGCTGGTGGCGCTGGCGGTGGGAGCGTCGATGCTGGTCTCCGCGCTGTACGTGCGCTTCCGTGACGTGCGGCCGATGTGGGAGGTCGTGCTGCAGCTGCTGTTCTACGGCTCGCCGATCCTGTACGCGATCGAGATCATCCCCAGCGACACGGCGCGCCAGGCCGTGATGTGCAACCCGATCGCCACGATCCTGGTGCAGAGCCGGCACTGGCTGATCGACCCGAGCGCGCCAAGCGCCCCGCAGGCGATCGGCAGCTGGGCGCTGATGCTGATCCCGATCGGGATCTCGGCGGTCGTCTGCGTGCTGGGCCTGTACCTGTTCGCCCGCCAGGCGCCGCGGATCGCGGAGGACGTCTAGCGCGACTCGCCGACGCGCGCGCCTGGCAGCGCGCCGCTGAAGGCGGGCCGGTGGTCGGCGACGTCGCTCAGAAACGCCTCCAGCTGCTCGATGCGGCGCTCCCAGGCGTATTCCCTGACCGTCTCCAGACCGCCGGCCACGAGCCGCTCCCGCAGGGCGCCATCGGACAGCACGCGCTCGATGCCCGCGGCCACCGATGCGGCGTCGGGCTCCACCATCAGGCAGTTCTGCTCGTGGCGGCAGAAGTCGCGGTTGCCGTTGGCGTCGGTGCACACGACCGGCGTGCCGGCGGCCATGGCCTCCAGCGGCGGTAGGCAGAAGCCCTCGTGGATCGAGGTCTGCACGAAGACGGTGGCCTGGTTGAGCAGCTCGTTCACGCCCTCGTCGCTGGGACGCTCGACGTAGCTGGCGTTGCCCTCGGGCGTCAGCTCGGGCTCGACACCGAACAGGCGCAGCTCCGGGCCCGAGGCCACGCGCCGCCAGGCCTCCACGGTCAGGGGGAAGTTCTTGAGCGGATTCGACCGCCCGATGGCCAGCAGCATGTCGTCACGGCGCTCGATCCCCAGCGGCTTGAACGTGTCCAGGTCGATGCCCGGCGGCACCAGCTCGGCGCTCAGGTTCAGCTCGGCCAGCTTCTGGACGCTGCGCTGGGAGATCGTCATGTATCGGAACTCCTCGCGGTAGCCGGACAGGACGGCGTTGCGCATCCGCTCCTGGGCGACGTCGCGGCCGGCGTAGTACGAGGTCTCGATGTCCTGGACGAAGAAGACCGCCCTGCCGCGTTCCAGCGACCCGCGCCACACCGGCGCGCCGGTGACCCACCAGGTGGCGATCTTGATGGCGTCCTGGTCCGCCAGGGCGGCCGCCAGCTCGTCGTAGTCGGCGAAGGTGCGCACCGGGACGTCCAACGGAAACCAGTCCGGCTGGCCGCCGAGCGAGTAGAGCGACACCGTGTGCCCGCGCTGGCTGAGGCGGTTGAGGTGCTCGAAGATGTCGCGGTGGCCGCCGCCGACACCGGTGTCCTCGGTCACGTAGATCACCTTCAGCGCGCCGCCCTCCTCGCGCACCGGGCGATCGTCGAAGAAAGGCCCCCAGCGGTCCCAGAAGCGGCGCTGGGAGCTCAGCTCGCGCTCGCCGACAGCGGTGCCGCGGGTGGGTGATTCCAGGTGCGTCAGGGTCGGCTCCGCCGCGTACCTGACCGACCGGCCGGCCGACCACGCCCGCAGGCAGTAGTCAACGTCCTCGTAGCCCATCCGGTAACCGTCGTCCATGCCGCCCAGCGAGTCGATCAGGTCCCGCTTGAGGTACATGCAGGCTCCGGTCACGGCGATCACGTTCGTGCTGATCTGGGCGGGCCCGAAGTCGGCCGCGCGGAAGCGGTGGCGATGGTCGAACCACTCCGCCGCCGCCGGGTTCCGGTACGAGCCGGCCGACTGGATGCGCCCGTCCTCGTACAGCAGGCGCGGCCCGGCGATGCCGATCTCGTCCTCGTCGTAGGCGGCCTGCTGGAGCCGGGCCAGCCAGTGGCGGTGGGCGATCACGTCGCTGTTCAGGACCACGACGTCCTCGCCTGCGCCGGCGCGCTCGATCCCCAGGTTCACCGCCGCTGCGTAGCCCCCGTTCGTCGGCGCCAGCACAAGCTCGGCGCCCTGGAGCTCGGCCTTCAGGCGGTCCTGGTGCTCGGCCGGGCTGGCGTCGTCGACCACCAGGATGCGCGTGCGTGCGCCGTCGGTGGTCTTGCGCAGCGCACGCACGGCGGCCAGCACCAGGCCAGGATCGCCGTAGCTGGGCACCACGATCAGCGCGGGGCGGCCATTGGCCCTGTACCAGCGCTCGGTGTGGCGGGCGCGGCCGCGCTCGGCCAGCCAGTGCCGGACCCCCTTGTCGAGCCCCAGCGGCCGCAGCGGGGCGGTGACGACTCGGAGCGCCAGGTTGCCCCAGCCGTAGGCCTGCACCGTCAGCCGCGCGCGGCGCGGCAGGTCCTTGAAGAGCTTGTGGATCACTGCGGGTCGAAGCCCCCGCGGCCCTCGAGCGACAGGGCCCGGCGTGCCCGCTCGGGCAGGCGGTCCGCCCGCGAGCCCAGCAGCTCGCCGAGCGTGCGCGCCCCGTGATGCGCCAGCGAGCGGGGCGCCAGGGCCACGCGGCTGGTGCCCTGGCGCCGGGCCAGCGCCAGGTCGTCGCGCACATGACGTTGCACCACGAGCGCCGACCGGCGCGGGCCGCCGTGGGCGCGATGGCCGCGCACCTCGCGCAGGGCGCGGGACTCGTCGAAGGACCGGCGCAGCAGCTGCGCGGGGGAATAGTCGTGTGAGTGGATCACGGCGGCCGCCGGATGGTAGGTCTTCGCCCATCCGGCGGACATCAGGTCGCGAGCCAGCATCTGGTCCTCGGCGTACGAGACCGGGCGGAACGGCACCTGTTCCCATGCCTCGCGTGCCACGCAGCCGTTGGCGTCGGTGAAGAACGCCGCGCGGTCGCCGCCCTCGCCGCCGCGGTCCAGCCGCGGCTGCCCGTCGGGTGCGAAGGAGCCGAACCATTCGTCCAGCTCGCGCTGCACCATCAGCGAGGCCCCCGGCCGGGCCCGGTAGGGGCCGAACACCAGGCCCACGCGCTCGTCGAGCTCGAAGCCCTCCAGCAGCCGCGCCAGCCAGCGCTCGTCGGCGGGGGTGGCGTCCTGGGTCAGGAAGGCGACGTGCGAGCCGCCGGCGCGCTGGGCCAGCAGATTGCGCGTGGCTCCGTGCGAGAACTGCCCCCGCGGGATGTCGATGACGGTGGCCCCGGCGCGCTCGGCAAGCTCGCGCGAGCCGTCCGTGGAGCCGGAGTCGGCCACCAGCAGCTCCACCTGCGCGTCCACGGCCTGGCGGCCGACCGCCGCCAGCGTCTGGCCCAGCAGCGGGCCCCCGTTCAGGACGGGGATTGCCACGGTCACGGTGCTCATCGCCCGCGGCGCAGGCGGCCGAGCGCGCGGAGCGGCCGCGTGACGCGCCAGGAGGGACTTGCCAGGAGTTGCTCCTTGGCCTCCACCGCGTCGGCCAGCAGCGCCGAGACCTTCTCGTGCTCGCGGGCGTAGTGCTCCTGGGTGCGCTGGGCGTCGTCGAGGCGGTGGGCCAGGTCGTGGGCCTCGTCGGTGCCGGCCATGACGGCCACCTGGCGCAGGTCGGCCCCCACGTCCTCGCCGCAGAGCGCCAGCAGGTACAGCTCGCCGCCGGGCGCCACGGCCCGCACCTTCGACAGCTCCAGCTCCAGGGCCGTGCTGCCGTCGTCCAGCTCCATGGCCTGCGCCTCCAGGATCGCCGACGTCAGCCAGTTGTGCTGGAACAGCAAGCGCACGGACTCGAACCGGCTGCGCAGCATCGCCGTGAACTCCTCGTGTCCGAACTCGCGCAGGTGGAACTCGTTGCGCACCTGGTACTGGCCGGCGACCGGAGTGGAGATCAGCACCAGCCCCCCGGGGGCGCGCACGCGCGCCAGCTCGTCCAGGGCCGCCTCGGGCGCGGCCACGTGCTCGATCGTCTCGAAGCTGACCACCAGGTCGAACGCATCGTCCTCGAACGGCAGCGAGGCGATGTCGGCCTGCCGTGCCTCGAGCCCGTAGCGCTCGCGCACATGGTCGACCGTGCCCTGGTCGACATCCACCGCGGTCGTGGACTCGGCGCCCGCGGCGTCCATCATCGCGCTGCCGTAGCCCTCACCGCAGGCCACGTCCAGCACGCGCCTCCCGGATGCCAGCTGGGCGGCCAGGCGGTAGCGGGCCAGGTGCTCGGCGTGCACCAGCTGGCCGCGGTAGTGCTCGGGCAGCAGGCGCTCGCCGGTGGGTTCCAGGTCAGGCGTCACGGGCTGTCAGCGGCTCGGACATGGCCCAGCATCTTGACCTGCGCCGGGATCGGCCGCAGTGCCGGCGGGCCTCACCGCGCTCCGGCCACTCGCTCGACCCAGTCCCAGCTGCGCCCGCAGAGCTCGCCGGCGCGCCCCGGCGGCACCGACACCAGCCGCTCGGGCGCCTGCGCCTCCAGCGCGATCGGACCCAGGTAGCCGTAGACGGAGTCGCCGGGCCGCCACGAGGCGCCGTCGCGGCGGACCTCGATGCGGTGCGCGCCCGGACGCAGCCTGACCAGGCCGACGTCGATCCACTGACCGGGCGTGTTGACCTGCTTGGCCTGCCCCACCCTGCGGCCGTCCACGTAGAAGCTGAGCGCCCTGCTGGCGCTGGCTCGTACCCAGAGCCGCTGGAGTCCCGCGGCGCCGAGCGTCCCGCGCAGGGTCCCCGGCGCAGCGGTGGTGACCGTGCCCGCGGCATCGCCCGAGACCGGCCAGCCGGGCGGGCGCTCGACCTGCAGCGGGCTCAGCCGCGCCACGCGCGCGTGCCCGGCCGCCACCAGCCGGTCCCCCGGGCGGGCGCGACGTGCCATCTGGCGCAGCGCCGCGCAGTCGGGCACCGCCGTGGCGCGGTCCCGGCTCTGCAGGCTCAGGTGCTCGCGGACGCGAACCGACGGGTCTCGGCGCCACAGCTCGTAGAAGTCGTTCGCGTATGTCTTGCGAAAGCTGGCCGGGGGGCGGCTGGCGGAGGGCGAGCGGCGCATGATCACGCCCGCGAAGCTGTCGACGTAGTCCAGCGTCTGCAGGTCCAGGTCGAACCACTCGCCGAAGACCGGCGTCCTGGGTGCGCTCTGGCTCAGGTTCTGGTCGGCTCGCAGGCGGACCCTGCGGGGCGCGTCGGACTCGGCGGCCGGGTTTATCCGGGCGGCGTCCATGAACACCTTGCCGTACTCCTCCCACTCGTTCAGCAGGTAGAGCCCGCGCCCGGGCGCGTGGGCCGCGACGTCCTTCATCGCCTCGATGCGCTTGGCGGGGGCGATCCGCACCTCGCGGTAGCTGTAGAGATCGGACAGTCCCACCCCGACGACCAGAGCGGCCAGAAGCAGGCCGCCGGCGACTCTGGCTGCAGGCCGCGTCGCCTGCAGCCCGCTCAGGCCCGCGATCGCACCCAGGAACACGAGCACGGGGGTGAGCAGGACCAGCATCTTGGCGTCGATGTAGGGCGACGCCAGCGGGCTGATCAGCAGCGCGGGAACCAGCGTGGCGGCCACCAGCAGCAGCGGAGCGACCCAGCGCCTGACCACGCAGAGCACCAACCCGACCGCCGCCGCCAGCACGGCGGCCGCCACGAGCGGATCGTTCAGCGGCCCGTCGGCCGGGTAGCGGTACTCGCGGCTGACCCAGACCCCCGCGGCCTCTGTGACCGGGAGCGGGCGAGCCAGCTGCCCCAGCGCCCCGGTGGAGGCGCCGCTGGAGGCGTCGAAGACCCCACGGATGTTCTGGGTGAAGTCCAGGACCGACCCCAGCAGCGGTATCAGCGCAACTGCCCCGACCACAGCCGAGACCCCGGCGAGCCGCGCCACCTGCCTGGTGCTCGGGCGGTCGGGAGACAGCGCCACCGCCGCCACCGCCGCCAGGACCAGGCACAGCGCGAACAGGCCCGCCGCCGAGCTGAACACCAGCACCATGACCATGCTGACCAGCGCCACCAGCACCACCACGCGCAGCTCGAGCCGGCGCTCCAGCGCCACGCACGCCAGCGCCACCGCGGTGATCAACAGCGCCACGAGCAGCACCTCCTTCACCGCGCCGTGGAGCGCGTAGCGGTACAGCAGCACGCCCCCGAACGGGAGCGCGGACGCCACCACCGTGGCCAGCGGGCGCAATCCCACCCGACGCGCCAGCTCGGTCAGGGACATGGCCCCCACCGCGGCCGTGGCGGCGATCAGCGGCTGGTAGACGGCCTCAAGCGCGACGCCGGTGAGCGGGCGCAGGCCTGCGACCAGCGAGAACGACCCCAGCGGATAGCCGACGCCGATCAGGTATCTGGCGATGTTGTCCCCACCCGAGACCTCGGTGGGGGCCTTGACGCCGCTGGACTCCAGCAGGTCGACCAGGATGAAGTTCGACGCCGTGTCGTTCACGAAGTTGTAGCCCAGCCAGGTGGCTGTCCCGGACAGGGCCACCGGCGCGAGGTACAGGGCGTAGACCGCCCCAGCCGCAATCAGCGGCGCCGTCGCAAGGGCACGCCGCAGTTCGGCGCGGCCCAGCAGCAGCCCGGCCGCCGCGGTCAGCGCCAGCGCGGGCGCCACCAGGCCGGGAAGGCGCGCCCGGTACGCCAGCGTGGCCAGCAGGACCGTAGTCGCCAGGCCCACCGGGATCACCAGGGCGCCCGGCAGCTCGGCGCGCAGCAGCCGATCGACCAGCAGGCCGACGCCAAGGGCCACCGCGAACAGCAGCAGCGGGGCCCAGACCCATGCCAGCAGCTGGGTCATCGGGCTAAAGCGCGCGGCACGCGCGCAGGCCCCGGCGGGATGCTCGAGTCTGGGACGGCATAAGGGCGCGCGGGCCGGTCGACACCGGGCAGCGGGCCGCAGGGCCCGGCCTCACGCGCGCCGCATCATAGCTGGCAGTATCGGCGACCGAGCCCCCATGGACCTGCCCTCGATCACCATCGTCACGCCTTCGCTGAACTCGGCCGGCACCATCGCCGAGACGCTGCGCAGCGTGCGCGATCAGCGCTACGAGGGCCCCCTGGAGCACGTCGTCGTCGACGGCGGCTCCAGCGACCAGACGCTGGACATCGTCCGTGCCGCGGGGCTGCGCTACGTGTCCGAGCCCGACCGCGGCCTGACCCACGCCCTGAACAAGGGCATCGCCATGGCAGAGCACGAGGTCGTGGGCTCGCTGAATTCCGACGACACCTATCTGGACGGTGCGCTGGCGGCGGTCGGGCGCGCCTTTGCCGCGACCCCCAAGCGCGAGTGGGTGACCGGCCGTTGCCTGATCGTCGACGCCGACGGCCACGAGATCCGGCCCGGTGTGAGCGCCTACAAGGACTTTCTGCTGCGCCGTCATCGCTTCGCGGTGCATCTGGTGAACAACTACGTGTCGGCGCCTTCCACCTTCGCGCGGCTGTCGGCGCTGCGCGCGGTCGGCGGCTACGACGAGCGCTTCCATTACTCCGCCGACTACGACATGTGGCTCAAGCTGGGCCGGCGCGGGCCCCCTGTGGTGCTGGACCGCCCGCTGGCCACCTTCCGCATGGCCGGCGACTCGCTCAGCCTGACCGGCTTCGAGCAGCAGTTCCGCGAGCACGCCCAGAACGCGCGCGAGCACGGCGCCGGGCACCCGCTGCCGGTGGCGCTCAACCGCATGGCCAGCCGGGGCATCGTGCTGGCCTACCGCGCGCGCCGCCGCATGGCGCGCAGCTAGCGCGAGGGCACGAGCTCGACCACGACGGCGCTGTTCAGCGCGTGCGCTCTGCGGTCAAGCGCCACCAGCCACCCCGGCACGGGCGCCACCCGCGCCACCTCCATGGCAAAGGCGGCGTGAAGCACCCGCCCGACCCGTAGCCCCGCGGGCTCAGCCAGCCGGCGGATGTCGCGCACCGAGCGCCGGAAGCCGTGCGCCTTGCGCTCCAGGCGCCGGCCGTGGCGACGCTGGAGCGCCGCCACCACGGGCAGGATCGCGTTGTCGATCGCCCACGTGACCATGTTCGCCCGGTAGCGCAACGTGAGCACCACGCGGCCCCGCGGGCCGGCCACGCCGGCCAGGTTTCGCAGCAGCCGGCCGACCGCGGCGTCGTCGAAGTAGAAGTCCAGGCCGCCGACCAGCACGTCGTCGCACGCGATCGGGCTGGGGTCGAAGGCGTCGAAGCTGGCGGCACCGAGGCCCGGGAACAGCTCGGTGGTCACGTCCAGCACTCCTGGGACCACGTCCGAAGCGACCACTCGGTAGCCCGCCAGGTGCAGCAGCACCTCGTGCTCACCCTCGCCCGAGCCGACCCCCAGCACGGTCCGGGCGGGGTCCAGCAGCTCGGTGTAGGCGGCGTGCAGCTCGTGGACCCAGCGCTCGTCGTGGGCGTCCAGGAAGGCGGCGGCGCTGGGGTAGCGGCGCGCGCCGTAGCCCATCGTGGCCGCGAACTCCTCCGGGGCGTGGTCGACGTGCGTGTGACCGCTGTCCACGTACTTGTAGCCCGGCCGCGTCAGCCCACGTCCTCCGGTGCCAGCGGCTCGCCCTGGCGCACGTCGCGCACCAGCGCGCGGCCCACCAGCTCGCGCTCGCGGCCCGGCGCCATGCCGTCGCCGGGCCGCAGCCACCAGAGGTCTTCCTCGGACACGACCTGCCCCGCCCGCAGGTCCGCCGCCGCCACGATCGACCGCCGCGCGGCCGCCGCCACCGCGGCCTCGGGTTCGGCCATCTCGGTCCGCGGTGAACCCAGCAGCGTCTCGGTCTGCCGCACCTTCGCCACCAGCGCAGCCAGCTCCCGGGGTTCCGCCGAAAGCTGGTGATCGCGGAAGTCGGACAGGTCGTGGCTGAGCGTGAAGTGCTTCTCGAGGATGCGCGCCCCGCAGGCCACCGCGGCCACGCAGGCGTCGAGGCCGAGCGTGTGGTCGCTGTAGCCGATCGTGGCGTCAGGCAGCGCGGCGGCCAGGACGCCGATCTGCGCCAGCGACGCGTCCTGGGGCGCGGTCGGGTAGGCGCTGACGCAGTGCAGGGCGGCGAACTCGGCGCCCTCGGCCGCGACCACCCGGGCAGCGTGGCGCGCTCCCTCTAGGCCCGTCATGCCCATCGAGACGATCACCGGCTTGCCCGTACGAGCGCAGGCGGCGATCAGCGCGTCCAGGTCGTTGTCACCCGAGGCGATCTTGAACACGTCCACGAGCGGCTCCAGCCAGGTCACGGCATCCAGGTCGAACGGCGTGCACGCGAAGCCAGCGCCAAGGCCGCGGGCCTGCTCGGCCAGCGCGGCGAACTGCTCGGGGGAGAGCCGGAAGCGCTCGAGCTGCTCGATCCGAGCGCTCTCCTGCGGGCGCACCAGGCGACGCGGGTCGATGGCCTGGAACTTGACCACGTCGGCGCCCGCCTCGGCGGCGGCGGCCACCATCTCCGCGGCGCGGCCGGCGTCGCCCTCGTGGTTGTTGCCGATCTCGGCGATGACCACGACCCGCCGAGCCGTGTCGGCGCCCCCGATCCTCATGAGACGTGCCCGTGCAGGACGTAGCGCGTGGACTGCACCGAGAAGCCAAGGCGTTCGTACAGGCGCAGCGACCCGGTGTTGGAGGCCTGGGTGCCCACGATCACGTCGCGCAGGGGCTCGGCAGCGAACAGCGCGCCAAGCAGCGCGCTGCCCACACCGCGCCCGCGCGCGTCGGCGGCCACGGCGATCAGGTCCACCGTGCGCGCCTCCGCGCCCTCCAGCACGAGGTGGAAGCCGTCGGGCGGCTCACCGTGCACGAGCAGCCGGTCGCCGCGCGCGCCGCGGAAGAAGTTGTCCAGCCAGGCCCGCTTGAGCGCGCTGGCACGGGCGTCGGGGACCTGGGGGTCCAGGTGAAAGCGCGAGGCCGCGTAGTCGCGCTCGGCGATTTCCAGGACGGCCTCACGGTCCGACTCGGCGGCGTCGCGCACGTGCTCGGCGGCGACCCGCGGGGGGGCCGCCGGGCGGCGCAGCGTCACGCTCACGTCCACGACCCGCATCCCTGCGTCCTCGAGCGCACCCACCCTGTGCACGTCGGCGCAGTCCACCTTGACCTGGTAGAAGCCCGGCCCCGCGTCCAGGCGCCTGTCGCCCTCCTGGACGGTGTAGGCCGGCCGCCCCAGCTGCTCCGCCAGCCAGCCGTCCTCCAGCACTACGGCAGCACGCCCTCGGCCGGTGTCGCGGTGATCTCGCGGTACCACTCCACGTAACGCGCCAGGCCGTCCTCCAGCTCGGTGGCGGGGTGGTGGTCCATCTTCTCGGCCGCCTTGCCCATGAGCAGCGTGCCGCGGAAGGGCCGGAGGTTGTCGCGCTCCACGTACTCCACCTCGATCTCCGGGAAGTGATCCTGGACCAGCGTGACCAGGTCCTTCAGGGAGCGCGCCTTGCCGGCGGTCATGTTGAAGATCTCGTTCCGAGCGCCGTCATGGGTGAGCGAGGCGATGACGCCGTTGACCACGTCGTCGATGTAGGTGAAGTCCACCCGCTCCTCGCCCTCGCCGTCCACGCGCAGGGTGTTGCCCACCAGAGCGCTCTCGATGAACGCCTGGCTTACGCGGCGCGACACGCAGCGCGGCCCGTAGAGGGCCGACGGGCGCAGGATCGTGTACGGCAGGTCGAAGACCTGGTTGTAGGCGATCACCAGCTTCTCGCCGCCCAGCTTCAGGGCGCCGTAGATGCCGATCGGCTCGAGCGGATGGTCCTCGGTGATCTCCTCGGTCTGGAAGTTGCCGTAGACCATCGAGCTGGAGAAGAACACGAACCGCTCGAGGCCCGAGCCGCGCGACCAGTCGAGCGCATTCTCGAGCGTGCGCATCGAGTGGTCGAAGGTGGAGAAGGGATCCTTGTTCGAGCGGTTGGCGTGGGCAACCGCGGCCAGGTGGACGATCGACGTGGGTGCGAACTCATTCAGGGCGTTCGACAGCCCGTTGTAGTCACGGGCGTCCTGGCGCACCAGCGGCACGCCCGCGTCCTCCAGGCGCTTGAGGCGCTCGAGCAGGATCTTGATGTACAGGTCGCGGTTGGGGTCTGAGGAGGCGGCGTAGTGCACGAGGTGGTTGACCTCGAGCCCGTCGATGGCGGCCACCTCGGCTCCCTGGCGCTTGAGCTCCAGGGCCAGGTTGTGGCCGATGAAGCCCGCGCCGCCAATCAGGGCGATGCGCTGGTCGGACAGGGCGCTCATGCGAGGGTCTCCTTAACGGTCTGGACTATCCGCTCGGCGTCGGCCTCGGTCACGTGCGGGGCGCACGGGAAGGCCAGCGAGCGAGTGCTGATCCTGGTCGCGTTCGGGCAGGATCCGGGAGCGTAGCCGTACTTGTGGGCGTAGTACGCCGTGTCCGGCAGCGCCTTGGGGTAGTAGACGCTGGTACCGACCCCGGCGGACTTGAGCCTCTCGATCACCTGCTCGCGGTCGGCGTCGTCGTCGGCCAGGCGGGCGACCAGGCAGTAGTGGCTGGCGCGGCGGTCGCCATCGTGACCAGAGCGCACCAGATCCAGCGCGGCGACGTCGGCCAGACCGTGCTCGAGCATCCCGAAGACGCGCTCGCGGTGCTCGAGGAACCCCGGCAGCCGCTCCATCTGCACCACGCCCATCGCTGCGCCCGTCTCCCCCATCCGGTAGTTCAGCCCCACGTGCTCGATCTCGTAGGCGCCGGTGTGGCGGCGGTCGGCCAGCACGCTCTTGTCGATCCCGAACGCGCGCTGCTTGGAGATCCGGTCGGCCAGGTCGTCGCGGGAGGTGATGACCATGCCGCCCTCGCCCGTGGTGATGTGCTTGACGGGGTAGAAGGAGAAGCAGCCGACATCGCCCAGCAGGCCCACGTGGGTGCCGTCAACCGTCGCGCCCAGCGCCACGGCGGCGTCCTCGACCACGTACAGGCCGTGCCGTCGCGCCACGTCCATCAGTCGGCCCATGTCCACGGGCAGGCCCAGGTAGTGCACCAGCCCGATGGCCCGCGTGCGCTCGGTGATCAGGCCCTCCAGCTGGTCGAGGTCGATGTTGCCAGTGCGCGGCTCGCAGTCCAGGAAGACCGGCCTGGCGCCGCACAGCTCGACCGCATGGGCGGTGGCCACGTGCGTCTGGGCGGGGACGATGACCTCGTCGCCGGGACCGAGGTCGATGGCCAGATAGCTCAGGTGCAGCGCCGCCATGCAGGTGGCCACCGCGATCGCGTGGGGCGCGCCGGTGAACTCGGCGAACGCGGCCTCGAACTCCTTGACCTTGGGACCGTGCGTCAGCGTGGTGCCGGACAGCACGTCGGCCACGGCCGCGCGCTCGGCGTCGCCGACCATCGGCTTGCCAAAGGGGATCATGTGCTGGGTGGCCATCAGGCCGACGAGGGTAGGAGATAGTCCACTTCGACGGCCGCTCCGGTGGACAGCGCCTGCTCGACGGCCATGCACACCGACAGCGTCTCGAACACGTCGACGGCGCTGACAGCGGCCGGCGCCCCGGTCAGGATCGCGTCGAGGAAGGATCCGATCAGCACTTCCTTGCCTACCCCTGGGTAGGGGTCGTCGATGCTCTGGCTGTCCCCGTCGGGGCGGTACAGGACCGCGTCGGGCAGGCCGTTCACGAACGTCCCCTCGGTGCCGTAGATGCGCACCGCGTGGAAGTGCGGGCCGACGCTGCCCAGGTTGGCGTTGACCTTCATCAGAGCGCCTGACGCCGTGCGCATCGTGGCCGTGACCAGGTCGGGGTGGCGGAAGGCGCTGCCCTGCGTCGCGATCGCGCTGCCCTGCGCCGTGACCACCTCGGTCACGCGCTCGCCGGTGAGCCACAGCAGCAGGTCGACCATGTGTATGCCGCCGCCCAGGAACGCCGAGTAGTAGGGGATCTGCCCGCGCCATCCGTCGACCAGCTTGTGCCGGCGCCCGTACTCGTAGTCGCCCTCCAGCAGGAACAGCCGGCCCAGCCGGCCGGACCGGATCAGCTCACGCAGCTTCACGAAGCGGGGGCTGCGCCGCAGCGGCACGTTGGTGGACAGGACCAGCTGCGGGCGCTCGCGCAGCATGGCCGCCAGCTCACGCGCCTGATCCTCGTAGAGGACCAGTGGCTTCTCGGCGAAGACGTGCTTGCCGTGCGCCAGCGCCATCCGGATCTGCTCGAAATGGGCGTCGTCGTAGGAGGCCACCGAGACCACGTCGATGTCCGGGTCGCCGAGCAGCTCGGCCGCGTCCGTGGTCGTGCGCAGGTGCCCGTAGGGGGCCAGCTTGGACTCGTCGGTGTCGCACACTGCCACCGTCGCGCACTGCGGGTGCGCGTCGTAGCCGGCCACATGACGCTGGCCCACCCCGAGCCCGATCACGGCCGCTCGCAGGCTCACGCCAGCTCGTCCCACGCGTATTCCCAGTGGGGGCGGTCCATGGCCAGGAGGATGCCCTCCAGGCGGGCGTGGTCGGCCGCCGTGTCCAGCGTCATCGGCGGCTCCGTGCAGGGGGTCTCGGCCGCGAAGCGCACGATGGCGAAGTCGCCGGCGTACAGCGGCCCGGTCACGTGCTCGCGCTCCTCGGCGCTGGCCCCCGGGGCGTGCGCGCGCTCGAGCGCGTCGACGTCCACCACCTCCACCGACTGGCCCGGCGGGAAGGTCCGCGGGCGCACGTTGGTCACCAGGTCGGGCGCCGAGACCCGCATGATCTGCACGCCACGGTCGACCAGGCGCTGGTCCAGCAGCGGGCTGTCGCCGCTGACCCGCACCAGCGCTTCCAGCTCATGCTCGCGCGCCGCATCGAGCACCCGCGCCGCCACGTCGTCCAGGGAGCCGCGGTGGCACGCGGTGCCACGCTCCTCGCAGTACGCCGAGACGGGGTCGTCTGACGGGTCGTCCGAGGTGGCCACGACCAGCGCGTCCAGGAGCTCCGCGTGCTCCAGGCGCTCCAGCACCCAGCCGAGGGCGGGACGGCCGGCCAGTGGCGCCAGCACCTTGCCCGGCAGCCGAGCGGAGCTCATCCGGGCGTGCACCACCGCCCCGACCCTCACTCCAGCGCCTCCACCGCGTCGTCGCCGTCCAGCCACGCCAGCACGCGCATGGACTGCTCCTGGCAGTAGGCCTCGAACTGGTCCTGCTTGTCCGGCTCGACCAGCAGCAGCGCCACGCGGCCGTCGGCGTTCGCGGTCAGCGCGCCGCGCAGACCGTGGTCGCGCAGCCGCCGGTTCAGCGACGGTGTGGCGTAGTAGCCCCACTCCTTGCGCACCACGTCCCACTCGCTTCCCGCGGCCGTGAACGTGACCTGCTCGCCGGGCTCGAGCTGGACATCGGCCACGTGCTCGATGGTCACACCGGCGACGGTGAAGCGCCGGGGGGGCTGTCGTGGGTCGAACCTCATGCCGCGAACTCCTCCATGAAGAGCTTCGCGCAGAGCACGTTGAACAGAAACTTCGAGCGCGAGTTGGGCAGCTCGGGCAGGTCCATCACCTGCTCGACCGCGTCGCGGCGCACCAGCTCCCAGACCGGCGAGTCCGCCAGGACCTCCGCGCGGACGGTGGGGTCCGAGCGGTCCAGCAACGCGTCGAGCGGGGCGTTGAAGCCCACCTTGCGGCGGTTGTCCATGGCGTCCTGGGGGGCGATCCCGCGCATCGCCTCGCGCAGCACCGCCTTGGCCCGCCCGTCGCGTACCAGGTGGCGCGTCGGGATCGACAGCGAGAACTCGAACAGCTCGCGGTCCAGGAACGGCGAGCGGTTCTCGATCGAGAACGCCATCGCGTTCAGGTCGTCCTCGTGCAGGATCACCGGCACCGACTCGGCGAACAGCTCGTTGAGCATCCGCTTGCGCAGCAGGCCGCCGCCGAACTCGGCCTCCGCGAACGGCTCGTCGAACGGCTCGGCGAGCATCGCCGCGAAGACATCGCGGTCCAGATAGATGTGGTCGCGAAAGCCGGGGTCGCGTTCGAACAGCCGCGGGTCCTGCAGGAACGGGTTTCGCACGATCGGCTTGACGTGCTCCTCCCACGCGGCGCGGGCAGCGTCGGAGGGGGCGTCGGCCAGGTACAGCAGGTGGTGGTCGTAGTAGCCGCTGAACAGCTCGTCGGCGGCGGTCCCGCTGATGGACACCCGGTAGCCGCCGTCGCTGATCGCGCCCATCAGCAGCCAGTGCACGTAGTAGCTGATCGTGGCCACCGGAGAGTCGTGGCCGCGGACCAGGCCGCGCAGGCGGTCCAGGAAGTCGGTGGTGTCCGGCGTCACGTAGGTGTGGCGCAGGCCGAGCTCGGTCACGGCCGCGTCGACGATCCCGCTCTCGTCGTAGCGCGCATCGGTGTTCAGGATCGTGAAGCCGTGCACGTCGTGGTCCAGCACGCGGCGGGCGATTGCGATCAGCGACAGCGAGTCGACCCCGCCGCTCATGCAAAAGGCCAGCGGCACGTCGGAGCGAAGGCGCCACTGCACCGCTCGGATCAGCCGCTCGCGCGTGCCCGCCACCGCCTCGTCGAAGGTCATGTCCTCGTTCGCCGCCGGCGCCGGCGGATCCCAGAAGCGGCGCAGCACCTGCCTGCCGTCGGCCTCAAGGCACAGCACGGCGCCGGGCGGCACCTCCTCGAGCCCTTCGAAGAAGGTGGCCCCGCTCTTGTAGAGCGACTTGTAGCCGTTCACCAGCAGCCGCTGAAGCTGGCGTCGGTCCACCGGCGGGGTGCGGCCCGCGAGCGTGAACAGGAACTTGGGCTCCGAGCCCCAGAACAGGCGCTCGCCGTCGCGCAGCACGTACAGCGGCTTCTCGCCGAAGCGGTCGCGGCACAGGCCCAGCTGCCCGGACGCCTGGTCGTATGAGGCGAATGCCCACATGCCCTCGCAGGCATCCAGGCCGTCCCAGCCGTCGCGCTCGAGCACCCGCGCCAGCACCTCGGTGTCGGACTCGGTGCGCAGGCCCTCCATGCCGCCGCGCAGCTCCAGGTAGTTGTACAGCTCGCCGTTGTAGGCCAGCCAGCGGTCGCCGTCGCGGAACGGCTGGTTGGCACGCTCGTCCAGGTCGATGATCGTCAGGCGCGTGTGCAACAGGTGCACGTGGCCGCCGGCCGGGGTCGTGAACGACCTGTGTGATGCGTCGTCGGGGCCGCGGTGGCGCATCTGGAGCAGGGCCGCACGTACGCGCGCCTCGTCCAGCGGATCGGGGCCGGCGTAGCCGGCGATGCCGCACACGGGCTCAGGCCGCGGCGGCAGCGGGAGCCGCGGCCGCGTCGTCGAAGGCCTTGCGCATCCACAGCTCCAGGTTCAGCCACTGCCAGATCTGCAGGTAGTGGTTGGCGTGACCGGCCACGTGCTCGTCGAAGCAGCGCAGCACCTCGCGCTGGTCCAGCAGGCCGCGACCGCCCAGCTCGGGTGAGGCCAGCACCTCACGCACCGTCTCGCGGTTGTCGCCGCGGAACCAGCGCTCGGTCGGGGCCACCAGTCCCTGCTTGTCGCGCCGGTTGCGGACCACGTCGGGCAGGATCCCCTTCATGCCCTCACGGATGGCCCACTTGCCCAGGCCGCCGCGGACCTTGAAGCGGCTGGGCAGCGCGAACGCGTACTCCACCAGCCGGTAGTCCAGGAAGGGCGAGCGCGACTCGATCGAGAACGCCATCGAGTTGCGGTCCTCGGGCCTGAGCGTGGCGGGCACGGTCTCGTAGCGCAGCTCCTGGTAGAGCCGCGAGGTCAGGATGTCGCGATCGAACGGGTCGGGCCGTTCGGGCACCGACGCGGCGGCGCGGACGTCCGCGGTCACCGCCGCGTCGTACAGGGTCAGCGAGTCGGCGGGGCCCTGCTCACCGCGTTCGAGCGCCTCGATCCGCGCCAGCGTCCGCGGGTACTCCTGCTCGGAGCGGCCGTGGTTGGCCCGCCACGCCTCCATCTCGGCGGCGAAGGCGCCGGGGTCCGACCGCTCGAGGTCGGCCAGGCGGTACATGTAGTGGTCCCAGTAGCCGGCGAACAGCTCGTCGCCCACGTGGCCGTTCAGGATCACGGGGAAGCCGCGGTCGGCCACCTGCTCCATGATCAGCCAGTGGGCGTACCAGGTGGCGGTGCAGATGGGCTCGTCGTTGAACGCCAGCATCGTGTCCAGCGTCTCCAGCAGCTCGCCGGCGCGGGGATGGATCATCCGCCCGTCGGCCCCGGCCGCCGCCACCGTCGCGTCGATGTAGGGGCCCTCGTCGAAGCCCTCCTCCTCGAAGCGAGCCGAGAAGGTGGTCACCGGCTGGTCGCTCAGGCGCGCCGCCATAACAGTGACCGACGACGAGTCGAGGCCGCCGGACAGCAGCGTGGCCACCGGCACGTCGGCCCGGAGGCGCACCCGCACCGAGTCCTCGAACAGCTCGCGAAAGCCCTCCAGGGCCTGCTCGTCGCTCAGGCCGTCATCCAGCCGTGACGGATCCAGCGACCAGTAGGCGCGCTCGTCGATTGCCCCGTCAGGCGCGACGGTCCACAGGTGTCCGGCGGGCAGTTGCTCGAGGCCGGCGAAGAACGTGGGCCGGTGGCCGTCGACCCAGCGGTAGTGGCGAGCCGCGTAGTTGTAGACCGTGTGCAGGTCGGGCGCGCGCGGCACATCCGGGTGGGCCAGGACGGCCTTGGCCTCCGAGCCGAAGACCACGCCCCCGGCCTGCGTGCGGTGCACGTACAACGGCTTGACCCCGAAGCGGTCGCGGCACAGGACCAGCGTGCGCTCACGGCTGTCGTAGAGCGCGATCGCCCACATGCCGTTGAAGCGGGCGAAGCAGTCGCGTCCCCACTCGGCGTACGCCGCCAGGATGACCTCGGTGTCGCAACCCGACCTGAAACGGTGGCCGGCGGACTCCAGCTCGGCGCGCAGCTCCAGGTAGTTGTAGACCTCGCCGTTGTAGGCCACCCACCAGCGCCCGCTGGGGTCGGACATGGGCTGGTGGCCGGCGGGCGAGAGGTCCAGGATCTTCAGCCTGCGGTTGCCCAGCGCGACCCGGGCGGGCGCCTGCGGGCCCTGGCGCTCGGCGGCCCAGGCCGCCGCCCGGCCGTCCTCGGCGGCAAACGATGCGAAGCCGAAGTCATCGGGCCCGCGGTGGGCCAGCGCCTGGGTCATCGGCTCCACCAGCGCGGGGGCGAACCCCGAACCGGCGGGCGCGACGATGCCGGCGATCCCGCACACGGGCGGTCAGGTCTTCAGCTGGGCGAACGCGTCGCACAGGGCGGCCACGTCCTCCAGCCGCCGCTTGAGCTCGTCCAGGTCGAACTCGCCCTCGCTCTCGACCAGGGTGCGGGCCGCGGTGTGCACGCGGCTGCAGACCATGATCCGGTAGGCGCCGCCCTCGGCACCGCGGGCGGACTCCAGGCGCTCGAGCGCCTGGCTGATGCGGTCCAGGATCGGGTCGACCGACAACACGGCCTCGCCGTCGTCCCAGAACGAGCCCTTGCCGTCGGGCGCCTCGGGCAGCGGGTTGGCCGGCGCGGGCTCGGCCGTCTTCTGGCACCAGTAGCGCACGTCGCCGTCGCCCATCAGCTCGACTTCCTGCTCGGAGGCGCCGATGCGGCGCTGCGAGGTGTCGAAGTGCGTGCCCCTGTCCAGCGGCTGGGCGTCGGCGAAACCCAGCTCGACGAGCCGCTTGCGCACGTCCTCGCGGGTGTAGCGCTGGAGCACCGGGACCTTCCAGTCGTCGATCCACTCGGCGATCCGGCGCACCTCCACGCCCTGGAGGCGCAGGTGGGCGATGACCTCGGACACGTGGACGTCCTCGAGCGTCTGGCGCACCCAGTCCACCAGGTGCCACGAGATCCCGCCCGAGCCGTACAGGTAGAGCCACATCCAGCCCTCGGGCTTGCACAGGCGGGCGAACTCCAGCAGCGAGCCGTCGGTGTCGCCGGTGTGGTGCAGCACGCCGTTGGACCAGACCACGTCGAAGCTCTCGTCCTCGTAGGGGATGTCCAGCAGCGACCCCTGCACCACCGTCACGTTGTCCAGGCCCCGCTGCTCGGCGCGCATGCGGGTGGTGTTCACGTTGGTCTCGGACAGGTCGAACGCAACCACCTCGCTGGCGCCCGCCTCGGCCATCAGGATCGTGGCGCGCCCGCCACCGCAGCCGGCGTCGAAGCAGCGCTTGCCGGCGAAGGCGTCCTCGGCGATCCCGTTGGCGGCCAGGCGGGTGCGCAGGAACTCGATGAACTCCTGGAACTCCTGGTCGGAGTACAGGGCAAAGGTGTCGCCGAAGACGATCGTGGTGATCTCCTCGGGGCGGGTCAGCTGCGTCATGCGGGTATCTCGTCCTCCAGGTGGTGGGGGATGGTCCACGCGCCGGAGGCGTCGCGGGTCCAGATGTCGTGGTTGCGGAAGCCCTCAAGGATCGCATCCAGCTGGTCCGGTGCGTAGCCCAGCCACTGGCAGAACGGCTCGGTGAACGCCTTGCCCAGTGGCTGGAGGTCGTGCTTGCGCACGAGTTCCTTGGCCTGGTCGCGGGTGATCCGCCCATTGCGGATGTCCTCGCAGGCGTGGTCGGTGGCCCGGCCGTAGCCGAACTTGAGCACCTTCAGGTACTGGTGGATGCGGTTGATCCGCTCGTCGATGCCCACGTAGTCGCGGTATGTGCCCTCGCCCGGCCCGTCCAGCGTGCGGAAGCCGTGGCGGCGGGCGATCTCGAGGTGGCGCTCGGACTCCCAGTGGAAGT
This sequence comes from uncultured Solirubrobacterales bacterium, assembly GCA_963750365.1. Taxonomy (GTDB): domain Bacteria; phylum Actinomycetota; class Thermoleophilia; order Solirubrobacterales; family Thermoleophilaceae; genus JAAYBF01. The sequence continues at coordinate 1,109,036 of CAVVQE010000001.1, read as the reverse complement.
AGTGCGACATGAAGGTGGACGCCGTGCCCGAGGCCTCCAGCTCGTCGGGGAAGTCGTAGGTGACCAGCAGCTCGAACGGGATGTCGTACTTCTCGGCCACGTGGCGGGCGTCGTGGCCCGCGTTGGCGGCGTACTTCTCGAACCACGCCCTGGTCATGGTGGTCTCGGCCGCCACGTCCTCGGCACCGCCGTACTCGGCCGCGGAGTTCTCGCCCAGCATGACCAGCGGCACCTCGAAGCGGATGGCCACCCGCTGGGGGTAGCCGTGCAGCATGGTGTGGCTCATCAGGTCGGGGTCGCCGTAGTCCTCCAGCCCGATCCGGATCAGCCGCGTGTGCAGCTCCTCCTCGGGCCTGTAGGTGATCAGGCTGGCGCCCATTGCCGGGACGCGGCTGAGGTTCCACTCCCCCACCTCGGTCTTGAGCCCGTAGTCCACGTTCACCGCCAGGATCCGCAGCCCCCGGTCCAGCAGCCGAGCCACCTGGGTGATCGAGTCCTTGCCGCCCGAAACCGGCACCAGCACGTCGTAGAGCGGCGCCTTCTTCTCGCGCGTGCGCTCCAGCAGCTCATCGAACTCGCGCTCGCGGGCCGCCCAGTCGATGCCCGCCTCCAGGTCGTTCTTGCGGTCGTGCGCCACGCACGCGTTGCAGACGCCGTCGGGGCCGAAGACGGCGTGGGGCTTGGTATCGGGAATCAGGCAGCGGCGGCAGTACTTCAAGAGGAACGTCCGTTCCGGCCGGGGTCGGAGCGGCCGGGGCGATCTACTCGCGGAACTTGATCACGCGCGCCGGCCGCCCGTGCACGATAGCGCCGGCGGGCACATCACCGGCCACCGCCGCACCTGCGGAGACAACCGCGCCGTGGCCGATCCGGGCGCCCTTGGACACCAGCACGCCCGCTCCCAGCCAGACGTCCTCGCCGATCAGGATCGGCGCGTGCTCGTAGGGCTGCTGGCGCATCGGCGTCCCGGCGGACAGCCCGTGGTCGGAGGCGTTGATCACGCAGTGCGCGGCGGTGAAGGAGTTGCGCCCGATCAGCACGTCGCGGCCCGCGTTGATCACGGTCCCCAGCCCAAGCGCCGCGTTCTCGCCCAGCTCGATCGTGGCGTCGTTGGCCGCCACCACCCGCGCGACCGAGTCCAGCCGGGCCCCGTCGTGCAGCACGACCCGGCCGTCCTCGCGGTTCTTGATGTGGGCGCCCGGCATCAGCGTGACGTTGCGGCCCAGCACCACGTTCGAGCCACGGCCCTCGATCTGCAGGTGGATCGGCCCGAGCACGCGCAGGCCCGGTCCGAAGCGGATGCCGCGCCGGCGCATCAGCAGCCGGTAGAGCATGGTCCACCCGCCCGCGCCACCGCTGCGTGGCGCCTGCGCCGGACCCGCCGTCATCGGGATCTCAGCGGGCTCCAGCGCCGGGCCGGCGAGCTCGGTGCCGGCCTCGGCGGCCAGCAGCTCGGCCAGCGCCGCCACGGTGTCCAGCCGGTCCAGCCGGCTCAGGCGGTCGGCGGTCAGGCGCACCCCGGTCGCCGCCTCGAGCTCGGCGAACAGCTCGGCCATGCCGAACGAGTCCACCAGCCCCGAGCGCAGGATCGACTGGTCGTCGGCCACCGTGGCCACGCGCGCGACCCGTGTGACCGCGTCGCGGACTGCGCCGCGCAGGTCGGAGGGCTGCCTGCCGCCGGCGGCGCGGGCGACGGGCTCGGGCGGGCGGCGCTCGAGGTAGAGCTCGCGGTTGGCGCCGCGGGCGAGCTTGCCCGAGGAGCTCTTGAGCAGTGTGCGCGGCTCCACCAGCAGGATGTCGGCGGGCACCACCTCGGTGCGCTCGGCCACGGCAGCGTGGATGGCCCGCCGGATCTCGTCGTCGTCGTCGCCGTCGGTCTCGGCCATGACCACGAGGCCCTCGGTGCCCTGGCGCTCGTCACGAACACCGAAGGCCACGACGCGGCCCGCGGTCACGCCGTCAACCTCGTGTACGACCTGCTCCACGTCCTGGGGGTAGACGTTGCGCCCGCCGACGATCACCAGGTCGTTCACACGGCCGGTCACGTAGAGGTCCCGGCCGTCCAGGTAGCCCAGGTCGCCCGAGAAGTACCAGCCATCGCGCATGGCCTCGGCCGTGGCCTCGGGGTTGCCGTCGTAGCCCTCCATCAGGCAGTCCGAGCGCAGCACGACCTCGCCCACCTGGCCGCCCTCCACGTCGCGCCCGTCGGGTCCGGCGATGCGGATCTCGGTGCCCGGGAGCGCGCGACCGGAGCTGACCACGGTGGGCCCGGCCGGGATCGGCGTGCCGAAGCCGCCGCTGGTCACAGCGAACACGTTCTCGGCCATGGCGTAGGAGCTGGCCAGCGCGTCACGTTCGAACCCGTGCTCGGCGAACCGCCGCACGAACGCGTCGTGGCTGGCGGCCGTGACCGGCTCTGAGCAGTTGACCACGCCGCGCAGGCTGGACAGGTCGACCCCGCTCAGCGCGGCATCCGGCACGTTCGCGGCCATGAACGCGTACGCGAAGTTGGGCAACCAGGACAGCGTGGCGCGGTGGGTGCTGGCGGCCTGGGGCCAGAGCGCGGGTTGCGCCACCCAGTCGAACGGCGACATGGCCACCAGCGACACCTTGCGCAGCAGCGGCAGGAACAGGCAGGTGATCAACCCCATGTCGTGGTACAGCGGCAGCCACGAGACGATCCGGTCGCCGGGGCCCGCCGCGATGGCGTCGCCGTACGCTTCGATCTGGGCCAGGAGCGCCCTGTGGCTGACCACGACGCCCTTCTTGAGGCCGGTCGTGCCCGAGGAGTACTGCACGAACGCCGCGGCCGAGGGATCGGGATCCGCCGGCTCCGGCGCCTCGGCGGCCGGCGGCCTGGGATCGCCGGGCGTGAGCAGCCGGGCGTCACCCAGTGCCCCTGCTTCGCGATCGGCGAGCTTGGCCGCCAGTTCGGGGTAGGCCACCACCATCCGCGCGCCCGCCCCGGCGATCAGCGCGCCCACGTTCTCGAAGTACTGCTCCTCGCTGAACTTGGGCGACGGGAACGAGAACATGGCCGGCACCTGTCCGCCCAGCAGCGCGCCCAGGTAGGCGGCGTAGAGGTCGGCCGAGTGGCGCAGGATCACGATCACCCGGTCGCCTGCCTCGAGGCCATCGGCCGCGAAGCGCGCGCTCCAGCTGCGGGCAGCCTCGATCAGCTCCGCGTAGGCGAACACCTGGTCCTCGGCGCCGGCGTGCATCAGGCGCAGGAACTCGGCCCCGTCGTCGTCGGACGCGTGGCGCGCCAACACGGCGGGGACGGTGCTCAGCCGGGTGTCCGGAGCGGCGCCCATCGCGGTTCGTACCGTAGTGTGACCGCGTGCCCGGCGCGGTCGGCATATGGCCCGACGTGCAGGCTCCGCTGGGTGACTACGGCGGGCCGCTGGTGGGCTCGTGGTGGGCCTTGCCGGAGACTGCGCCGGAGCTGGACTGGCTCCCCAACCCGTGGGACGACCCGGAACAGGTCGCCGCCGCCGAGCAGCGCGTATGGGAGGCGTGCGGGGAGCTCGCGCGCGCGCTCGCCCCGGTGCTCGGCCATCACGACGAGCAGTGGTGGCGCTGGCTGCTGCTGCCCTGGCTGGTCTACGTGACCTCCGTGGTCGAGGATTGCCGCGTGTTCGCCCGGGCCGCGGCGGACGCGGCGCCGGAGGCGCCGCTGGTCCGCTTCGCCAGGACAGAGGGCCCGCCGCCGACCATGGGGGTGAGCGTGGCGCAGCTGCGGTCGGAGGGCCATCACCGGATCCTGGCCGGGGAGGTCGCGGCGGAGCTCGGGCTGCCCGGGCTCGACGCTCAGCAGGCCGACGAGGCTCGTAGCCGGGCCGACGCCCAGGAGTCCGAGGGAGCCGTCCGGGGGCGGCGCCCGCCGATGGCGCTCGCGCGCGAGGGGCTGAGCAGGCTGCTCCTGGAGCGCGGTGCGGCCGCGGCAGCCGTGATCGGCCACTCGGGCATGACCGGGCGCCAGGCGATCGCGCTGCGCCGGGCCAGCGGCGCGCGCGTAGTGCCCGCTCGGCCGTCGTCGGGCCCGGTGCCTGCAGCCTCCGCCGAGGCCCGCGCCACGCTCGCCGGAGCCGCGATCCAGGGCCAGGGCCTGGCGGCCGTGGTCAGCCGTCTGCTCCCGCAGCTGCTGCCGCGCTCGGTGCTCGAGGGCGCCGCCGACCTGCGCCCCCGGGCGCGGGCGGCATACGGCGTCCCCTCGCACGTGGTCGTGGGCAACTACGGCGCCGACGAGGACATGAACACGCACATGGCGGAGTGCGCGGCGTCTGGTCATCGCGTGGACCACGCCCAGCACGGTGGCTTCTACCTGCAGGCGCAGGTCAACGCACAGGAGCGGTTGGAGCTGCGCGAGGGCTCGACCTTCCTGGCCTGGCGCGACACGCCGAGCCCGCACCTCGAGCGCATCCGCGACACCCACCAGGGCGGGGACGACGTGGTGCTCGTCGAGGGCCTGAACCCGCCGGACCCGTTCGTGGTCCGGTTCGCCAGCACCCCGCTGGCCAACCAGGGCTACGAGTCGGCCGAGATGCTGGGGCGGCTGGCCGAGGCCGTCGACGGCGCAGTGCCGCTGGCGCTCAGTCGCTTTCCGCGCTCGGGGGCACGGCGCCCGCCCGCGCTCGAGCGGCTTGCGCCGTCGCAGGGCGCCGGCGCCATCGGCGCGATGCGCGCGGCGCGCATCGCCGTGGTGGCGTATCCGGACACCCCGCTGATCGAGGCGATGGTCATGGGGGTGCCCACGATCGGGCTCTGGAACCCACGTCACTGGCAGCTCAGGGAGTCGGTGCGGCCGCTGTTCGAGCGGCTGCGCGGCGCCGGCCTGATCGCGGACACGCCCGAGGAGGCCGCCGCGCGCGTGGTCGACGTCTACCGCGATGCGCCCGCCTGGTGGGCCAGCTCCGATGTGGCCGCCGCCCGTCGCAACTTCGTTGACGCGCTGGCCCCGGCGGGCGACTGGCTCGAGGCGTGGTCGCGCCACCTGCGCTCGATGGCCTCGCCGCGCGCGGAGGCCTGACGTCAGCGGCCGATCACGGTGCGGATCAGCGCCCGCTCGCCGGCGTCGAGGGCCAGGGCGTAGAAGGCGCCCCAGTAGCCCAGCGTCGCGACGATCGTGACCCCGAGCACCACCGGCAGGTGGTCCAGGGGGGTCATCAGCCGCAGCGCGCCGAGCGCCGCCCCCAGCGCCAGCGCCAGGCCGTAGACGGGCCGCCATACCGTTCGCGCGAAATCGGCCACGGTCACGTCCTTGCCCCGGAAGGCGAACGAGACGAAGTAGGGCATCAGCAGCAGGTACGCGGCGGTGGTGCCGATGGCCACGCCGACCAGGCCCAGCAGCGCGGTCAGCACGACCGAGAGGACGAGGTTGACGGCAGCGGTCGCCCACGAGTAGATGAGCAGCTGGCGCATCCGCCGCTCGACCACGACGACCGTGTTCGCGACCGTCAGGTTGGGGGCCACGAGCCACAGCGCCAGGAAGATCACCGCAGCCGGCGCGGCGTCCGTGAAGCGCTCGCCCAGCCACACGGCCAGGATTCGATCGGCCAGCACCATCAGTACGACCGTCGGGCCGACGACCGCGGCCAGCACGTACTTCGTGCCGCGCAGAAGCAGGTCGCGCTCGACGTCCGCCTGGCCGTGCGCCTTGGTCCGGCTGAGCACCGGCAGCAGCGTCACGCTCAGCGTGCCGGTCCACTGGCGGATCAGGGTGTTCACGCGGCTGGCGGCCTCGTAGAGGCCCAGCGTCGATGCGGATCGCAGCGCGGCCACGACCGTCCTGTCCATCGAGTTGATGACCAGGTCGCTGGCGGAGACCGCGAACATGGCCCCGGAGAAGCCCAGGAAGCTGCGCAGGTCGGCTCCGCGGACGGCCGAGGCCCGGAAGCTCCACGGGACCCGGCGCACCGTGACCATGACCAGGGCGGCGACACCCACATAGAAGGCGATGCTCGATCCGGCGCCGATGATCACCCAGAGGGGAGCGTCCAGAACCAGCGCCACCACCACCCCTACCACCGCCGCGGTGTTGCCGACCGCCTCGCTGATGCTGGCGGCCACGAATCGCTCGGTAGCCCGCTGCAGGTCCTGGAAGACCTTGAGCATCCAGCCCACCGCCGTCAGGGCGCCCACCATCAGAACTCCCAGCCGGGCCTGGTGGACCAGCTCGGCCGGGAACGAGAACGCGCCCACCAGGAGCGAGCCGCCGGCCGCTATCAGGATCCCGGCGATCAACCCGAACGCGCCGAACACCACGATCGAGCGGCTGAAGGCGGCCTCGTACTCGCCCGGCGTGGTCGCGCCCGCTATGGCCGTCACGGCCGCCGTCTCGGCCGAGCCCGCCGCGAAGTACAGGTACGTCGCGAGCGTGACCACGAAGCCGTAGATGCCGAACTCGGCCAGCGTCAGCGTCCGGCCGAGCGCCGTGGCCGTGACCAGGCTCGCCACGATGGCCACCGCGAGGCTGCCCTGCTGGGCCAGCGTGCCACGGGCCATCCGCGTCCCAAGCGACGGCGCATCGCCCGCGGCCTCCGCCGTGGGCTCCACGTTCTCGGGGGCGTGACGCATCCCGGGAGCCTGGCAGCAACAGCGGTCCGCAGGCCCCGTCCGGCGTTACTAGTCTCTCTGCGCATGGCCGTCCGAGATCTGATCCCCCGCCGCGCGGGGCCGGCGCTGGCGGCGCTGGCAAACCGCGTGTTCTACAACGACACGCTCGCCGACGACCACGGCCGTCCCGCCGTGGTGCCGCCGGCGGGGCGCCCGGCCCTGGCCCTGAACCAGGCCCTCTTCGAGCGCGGCGTGACCCCCCCGTGGGTGTGGTCCGCCGACCAGTGCGCCACCTACTGGTCCGAGCAGGCCGATCCCGACCAGCCCAACAACCCGAGCACGTACTCGCGCAAACCGCTCGAGGTGATCGAGTGGTTGCACGAGTTCTGGAGCCCGGAGATCGGCCCGGCCTCGTCGGTGCTGGAGGTGGGGACCAACTCGGGCCCCAACCTCGAGGGGCTGCGCCGGCTTGGCTACCAGCGCCTGTCTGGCCTGGAGATCAACCCGAACGCGATCGCCGAGATGCGGCGGGCCTTTCCCGAGCTGACCGAGGCCGCCACCGTCCACGAGGGTCACGCCGAACAGGTGCTGGGCGGCATGGAGGCGTCCAGCGTCGACGCGCTGTTCTCGATGGCGGTCCTGCTGCACGTGCATCCGGCCAGCCACCGCGTGATGGAGGAGATGGTGCGCGTGGCCGGCGAGCACGTGTGCGTGCTCGAGGCCGAGGACGTGACCTGCAGCTACATCTTCGCCCGCAACTACCGGCGCGTGTTCGAGCGCCTGGGCTGCACGGAGCTCCGGACGGCTCCCGTGCTGGCCGAGTCGTTTCCGTCCGCCCGCGAGGAAGGCTACGTGGGCTACCGCGCGCGGCTCTTCCGGGTGCCGCGCTGAGCAGGTCGCAAGAGCGCGCGCTGGTCACCGGGGGCGCCGGCTTCATCGGCTCCCACCTGGCGCGTGCGCTGCTGGCGGAAGGCTGGATCGTGGACGTGGCGGACGACCTGTCCACCGGCGCGTCGGCCGACGTCCCAGCCGAGGCGGACCTGATCGAGGTCGACCTGGGCGCGCGCGACGCGCTGCCGGCGGCGCTCGCGGGGCGCTCCTACGACGCCGTCTGCCACCTGGCCGGCCAGTCCTCGGGCGAGAAGTCCTTCGACGATCCCGGCCGCGACCTGGACGCCAACGCGCGCTCCACGGTGGCCCTGGCCGCCTGGGCGCTGGAGCACGAGGTGCCCACGCTGGTGCACGCGTCCTCGATGGGCGTCTACGGCCAGCCCGAGCGATCGCCGGTGGCCGAGGACGCGCCAGCGCTGCCGCTGTCCTGGTACGGCGCGTCGAAGCTGGCCGCCGAGCGGGCGCTGGCGGTGGCCGCGGACGCCGGCCTGCGCACCGCCTCGCTGCGCATGTTCTCGATCTACGGCCCGGGCCAGAACCTGGACGAGATGCGCCAGGGCGTCGTGTCGATCTTCATGGCCATGGCGCTGCGCGGCGACCCGATCGAGGTGCACGGCTCGCTGGAGCGGGTGCGCGACTTCGTCTACGTGGACGACTGCGTGGAGGCGTGGCTCCGCGCGCTCCGCGGGCCGCAGGTCAGCGGGACGCTGAACGTGGGCACCGGCGTGGGCACCTCGTTCCACGCGATGGTCGCCGAGATGCTGACCCAGATGGGGCGGCCGGACCATCCGGTGAGCGAGCGCGGCACACCTACGCCCGGCGACCAGCACGCCCTCTTCGCCGACACCACCCGACTGCGCGAACAGCTCGGGTGGGTGCCGGCGACGACGCTCCGGGACGGCCTCGGGGCGATGCTAGGTTGGGCCGCCGATGTCCGCTGAGCCCATCCTCCGCGTGGCCGTCTGCGGCGGCGGGATGCGCTCGCGCCGCGTGTGGCAGCGTCACGTGGCCGGCGAGCCGGGCTTCGAGCTGGTGGGGGTCATGGACCCCTCCACCGAGGCGCTGGACGCCTCCCGCGCGGAGGGCCACGTGCCCACCGATGGGCTGTTCACCGAGCTGGACCAGATGCTTGCGGCCACTCGTCCTGACGTGCTGCTGGCCTGCCCGATCATCGAGGCCCACGGCGCCGCGGTGCGCGCCGGGCTGGAGGCGGGCTGCCACGTGCTGGTGGAGAAGCCGTTCGTGACCGACCTCGGAGAGGCACGCGAGCTGACCGAGCTGGCCGAGTCGGCGGGGCCTGACGCTCGGCGTCGTGCAGAACTGGCGCACGCGGTCGAACTCGCAGGCGCTCAAGCGCGCCCTCGAGGAGGACCGGATCGGGCCCGTCTCGCACATCTTCTTCCGGTACCTGCGCGACCGCGAGAAGCCGCACCTGCCCGACTACCTGTTCGACGAGGCCGACCCGATCCTGTGGGCCATGGGCATCCACCACCTGGACCTGTTCCGCTTCCTGCTCGGCCAGGACATCGTGCGCGTGCACGGCCACGCGGCGCGGCCGTCCTGGAGCCGCTACCGCGTCCCGTCGGTCAATCAGCTGTGGATGGAGACCGAGGGCGGCGTGGCCATCTCCTACGTGGCCACCTTCTCCTCCCGGAACGCGCACCTGCCGCAGGAGTCGCTGCAGATCGAGGGCGAGCGGGGCACGCTCTACAACGACTCCGACTACTTCGAGCCGCCGGTGTGGCTCTCGCTGCGCGACTCGGACGCACCGGAGGACCTGACCGCCGCGGTCTCCGAGAGCGATCGCGAGTACCAGGCGCAGTACGACATCGCCGACCTGGCGATCCTGCGAGACTTCCGCGCCGCCGTGACCACCGGACGACAGCCAACAGCCTCCGCCCGCGACAACCTGGGCACCCTGACCGTCCTGGACGCCGCGCGCTCCGCGCTGGCCGGTGAGCCCGTTGGCTGACTGGTCCGAGAACGCTCCGCTCGTGGAGGACGTGCCCTGCCCGCTGGGCCACGACGCCCCCGTGCGCCGGCTGGTCGACACCATCTGGCAGGCCGACGGCGCCGCCGAGTACCAGTGCACCGAGTGCCAGATCGTGTTCCTGCACCCGATCATGACCGAGGAGCAGGAGAAGGCCTTCTACGAGAAGGAGTTCGCCGAGTACATGGCCAAGCGCGGCCAGGCCGGCGGCGCGGACCCGCGCGACTCGTACGAGAAGTGGAAGCCCGAGGGCCACCGCCGCCACGAGCTGCTCAAGCCGTACCTGAAGGAGGGAATGAGCGTCCTGGAGATCGGCGCGGCCACCGGCTTCCTGCTGGACGAGATCCGCCCCCACGTCGGCGAGGTGGTGGGCATCGAGCCGGGCGACGATTTCCGCGGCTTCGCCGAATCCGAGCTGGGCATCGAGATGCACCCCACCCGGGACGGGATCGAGGGCCGCCAGTTCGACCTGATCCTGAGCTACTACGTGGTCGAGCACATGCGCGACCCTGTGACCGAGCTGGGCGAGTGGCGCCAGCTGCTCCAGCCGGGCGGGCAGCTCGCACTCGAGGTCCCCAACGTCGACGACGCCCTGGTCAAGTACTGGCAGGTCGAGGCCTTCGATCGCTTCTACTGGCAGGCCGCCCACTACTTCAACTACTCGCACGAGACCATGGAGATGGTGCTCGGCCTGGCCGGCTTCACCGACGCGCAGACGATCGCCGTGCAGCGCTACGACATCTCCAACCACATCCACTGGCTGTGGAAGGGCAAGCCCGGCGGCGCCGGCGCCTACACCGACCTGCTGGACGAAGGCGTGAACGCCGAGTACCACCGGGTGCTGCGCGAGAAGTGGCTGTGCGACACGGTCATGGCCGTGGCGGCGAACCCCGGCTGAGAACGTCGATGCGGTGCTCGGCGGCCACCGGCCGCCGCCTGCGCTCCTCTCGCTAGAGGAACGCCTCCACGCACTCAGGGCCCGGGGGCGCCAGCGCCTGGGCCACCGCCTCCCGGGCGCCGTCGCGCCAGTCGTCGCCCAGCTCGCCGCATCGGGCCACCGCCGTGCGCAGCTCCTCCGGCGTGCGCGCCACCTGGCGCAGCTCGGGAAAGGGCTCGAGCTGGTCCAGGTCCAGGTAGGTCTCCGACGGCACGAACACGGGCGGCACGCCGGCGGCCAGCGCCTCGTAGGCCACCACGCTATAGCTGTAGAGCATGGCCCGGGCCTGACCCAGCAGCAAGGAGATCGGCCGGTCGTCGTAGCTCACCCCGGGAGGCGCCGCCGCCCGCACTGCCGCCACGTCACAGGCCGGGTGGAGCTTGACCGTGAGGTCGTCGCCAAACGCCGCGTGCGCCACCGTCACCAGCTCGATGGTCTGCGCCGCGTCGATGGTCCCCGCGGCCAGCACGAAGCCGTCGGCCACCGGGCGCTGCTCGATCTCGTGCAGCTGCGTGTGTCGCAGCGCGCAGCCGACGCGAATCCGGGCGGCGGGGAACCCCTGGCGCTCCAACACAGAGGCGAACGCCCGCCCGTTGGTGACCACGCGGTCGGGCAGCGGGCGGACGCCCAGCTCGGCCGCGCCCGGGTATAGCGACAGCGCCAGCGTCGAGAAGTTCACGTTGTCGTAGCCCACCACCTGGGCGCCGGGCAGGTGGCGGTGCGTGCCGTCGGTCAGCGCGGTCTCCCACGCGTGGCCCTCCCAGGGCAGGACCACGCGCCGCAGGCGCGCGCCCGCGGACGCCAGGTTGCGGGCCACGGCCAGGTACGAGTGCGCCACGGCGTGATTGGCCCGCTCCTGCTCCACCAGCTCGCGCGCCAGGCGGGCCACCGGCACCGGACCCACGTGGGCGTCGGCGGCCAGGCGCGGGGCGAAGCCGAACGCGACCGCTCGCGCCGCCCGCCGGTCGGCGGCAGACACCCACGCGTCGGGGAACAGAACCGTCCGGCCGGTGGCGGCCAGCCGCCGCACCGTCTCGGGCCCGGCCGGGCCGGGCAGCAGGCGGGCCAGGAAGGCCACCCGCTCGCCGCGCTCCTCCAGCATCTCGGGCAGCGGCCCGAAGTGCGGGTCGGCGTAGCCGCCGTCCTCCGTGAAGCTGCGCTGGTCGACCCAGGTGGCCAGGAGCGTGGTCGCGTCACCGGGCTGGTTGCGCGGGAGGCGCGGGCGGCTCACGGCCTGGCGCGCCCGCCACGCGGCCATGTAGGCCGGCCGAGCCAGGTTGCGGCCGGGTGAGCCCTGGACGTCCAGCCCGCGCTCGCGGGCGGCGGCGGCCACGGTGGCCGCTCCCGCCGGCGTCGACGCCACCACCAGCGTCCCGTTCTCCAGCCCCTCCAGCGCGGCGGCCACACCGACGATCCGGCTGAACAGGTGCGCGTAGACGTTCTTGGCGGCCAGCGGGCTGGACCACCACGCGGGCGAGTCGTTCGCCACGCCCAGCGCCGCGATCCAATCCAGGTACGGGCCACGCAGCTCGGCGGCCAGCCGCTCGCGTGCCGGACCGGTGGACACCTCTTCCAGGCCGGCCAGCGGGCCGCCGCCGGCCTGCAGCCGCCAGGCCGCATCCTCGCCGCAGTACACCCAGCGCCGGGCCTCCGCGGGCGGGCGGCGCAGCCGGCGCTGCCACGCCACCGCGACGGTCACGGCACCGGCGGGGGATCGGAGTCGAACTCGTCCCACAGCCCGTCCAGCCCGGCCATGTCGGGGACCCGTTTGACGTGCGGGAGCCCGAACGGATCCGCCTCACCCGGCGGCACACGGCCCACGAACGGCATCCCCACCGCGCGGGCAGCCTCCATGTCGGTCAGCGCGTCCCCGACGAACAGCGCGTCGGCGGGCTCGACGCCCAGCCCGCCCAGCACCCGCCGGGCGATCACGTCCTTGGTGTCGGGGCTACCGAACACGCCGCTGAAGAAGGACTCGATGCCGCGCTGCTCGACGATTCCGCGCAGCTCCTCCTGTGGCGTGCCGGAGGCCACGTACAGCGGCACCTGCGCGCCGCGGCGCTCGAGCAGCTCGCGCGCGCCGGGCACGAACGGGCAGGCCAGCACCTCGTCAAGCACGAGCCGCGCGAACTCGTCGCCGAGGCGCCGCTCCACCTGCTCGGTGTACTCGCGGCCGTGGATCTCGGTCGTGATGTGGCGGAACTTCTCGTAGCGGGACACCCCGGCGTGCTCCAGGTGGTAGGCCACCGCCCGCTCGTCGCCGTCGAAGAGCCGCTCGAATGCCCGCGTCTTGATGTCCGCGGACTCGAGGACGACGCCGTCGAAGTCCAGGATCGCCGCCCGGATCACGGCCGGGGAGCGGTCTCCTCGTGGATCTCGTGCAGGCAGTCCAGCAGCCCCTGCCCGAGGTCCACGTAGTGGTTGGCCACGAGCTTGCGGGCCTTGCGCGGACGGAAGTGGTAGGGCGTCAGGGCGTAGTGGGTCGAGCCCTCGTTGTCGGGCTCCTGGAGCTCGATCGTCACGTCCTCGCCCACGATCTCCCGGATCAGGCCCAGCAGGTCGCGGTAGCGCATGCTCTGCTGCCCGGTGAGCACCACCTGCTCGTTCTCGAAGCCGGGTCCGAGCACGTCGACGCTCAGGCGGGCAGCGTCCTCCACGTGGATGTACTCGCGCAGCTCCTCGCCTGTGCCGGTGGCGGCCACCCGGCGCTCGGTCAGCGCCTGGGTCAGGTAGCGGTGCACGCTGTTGCGTGCGTCCGCGCGCGGGCCGTAGAGCGTGCCGTAGCGCAGGATCGTGTAGGGCAGGCCGTGCTCGCGCTGGTACTCCTCGACGTAGAGCTCGGCGCTCTGCTTTGACACACGGTAGAACGAGCCCGACTCGCTGAACACGTAGATGCTGGACGCGAACACGTAGCGCCGCACGGCCGCGCGCCGGCACGCCTCGAGCACGTTCACGTTGCCCTGCACGTTCACCGCCACGGTGTCCACCGGACGCCGCCGGGCCTCGTCGATGTCCGCGATGCCGGCGAAGTTGTAAACCACCTCGTGGCCCTCCACGGCCGCGGCCACCGCCTCAAGGTCGGTCACGTCGACGGTCGCGAAGGCCTGGTCGGGCCGCCGCCAGCGACCCTCCGCGCTGTCGGCGATCGTGACGTCGTGGCCCGCGTCGGTCAGTGCGTCGGCCACATGCGAGCCGACGAAGCCCGACCCCCCCACCACCAGCGTCCTCACCGGAACTCCTCCAGCGCGCCCAGCAGGTTGTCCACCGCCTCGGCCTCCATGCGAGCTCGGGCCTCGCGCGCGTAGGAGCCGGCGTGCGGGGTCACGAGCACCTGCTCGAGCTCTGTCAGCGGGCCTGTATAGGGCTCGTCGACGAAGGTGTCCACGTATGCGCCCGCCAGCCGCTCCTCGCGCAGGGCCGCCACGAGCGCGTCCTCGTCCACGAGGCCGCCGCGTGAGGCGTTGACCAGCAGGGCGTGAGGCTGCATGCGCGCCAGCTCTTCGGCTCCGATCAACGGCTTGGCCATGCCCGGCACGTGCAGGGTCACGACGTCGCTGCGCTCGAGCAGCTCGTGTAGCTCCACGTAGGTGGCTCCCAGCTCGCGGGCCACGCGCTCGTCGGGAGCGCGGTCGCTGGCCAGCACCGTGACCTCGAACGGCGCCAGCAGCTCGGTCAGGCGCCGGCCGATTCGCCCCAGCCCGACGATGCCGACGGTCTTGCCGCGCAGCAGGCTGCCCATCTTGCGCTCCCAGTTGCCCGCGCGCAGCGCCCTGTCCATCGCACCGATGTGCCGCAGCAGCGAGAGCATGCCGCCCAGGGTCAACTCCGCGACCGGATCGGTAACCGCGTCGGGCGTGTTGCGCACCACGATGCCAAGGCTACGGGCGGCGTTGAGGTCCACGTTCTCCAGCCCCACGCCGACCCGCGAGATCACCCGCAGCCGTGACGCCCGCTCGAGCACCGAAAGGTCCAGCGGCTCGGTCCCGGCCACCAGGGCGTGCACCTCGGGGATCGCGGCGGCGATCTCCTCCCGCGTCAGCCGCCGGCCGTGCGGATTGTCCAGCACCTCCATGCCGGCCTCCTCTAGCTTGCGGCGGTCGTGGTCGCCTCCCGCGCCGAACGACGAGACCGACAGCAGGACGCGGGTCGGCTCAGCCGCGGCCATGACCCGTCGCGACGGGTGCGTCGGCGTCCGCCATGCCGTGCTCGCGCAGCCAGAACTCCACGCCGGGGATCTGCCACTCGTAGTCCACGTCGCAGCCACCCCACGACTCGATCGGCGCGATCCGCTGCCCCATCCACTTCTGCGGCAGCAGGCCCTCGTCCATCTTCTCCAGACAGCGCGGCCTGACCACCGAGAGCCCCATGTCGGCGTAGAAGACATCGCCCTGCGAGTCGCGGTCGCAGTTCAGCGTGGCCGGATCGCCGAACGTCTCGAACGGGACGAACGGCTGCAGCGTGCCGTCGTCCTCGAGCCGGCGGGCGCGCAGCGGGCTCCACATGTTGTAGCGCGACACCGTGACCGCGCTGTCCATCGACGGGTCCGCGCGCAGCGTTTCGACGCCCTCGTCGATCAGCTCGCCGCTGACCGTGGGGGCGTTGGCGAACAGCAGCGCCAGCAGCTCCAGCTCCTGGCCTTCCGCGGCAAGCCGCTCGGCTATGACCTCGAAGCCGTGCCTGTAGGCGTCCTCACCCAGCGCCTCCGGGGTGCACAGCTCCGGCGGGCGCTCGATCAGCTCCGCGCCGTAGTCGTCGCCGATGCGCGCGATCTCGGCGTCGTCGGTCGACACGTAGACGCGGTCGACGTGACGCGAGCGGGACGCGGCGATCAGCGGGTAGGCCATCATCGGCCTGCCCAGCACGGGCCGCGTGTTCTTGCCCGGCAGGCCCGTTGACCCGCCCCGGCCCAGCAGCAGACGCGGCGATCACCGGCCGACCTCCGGAGGCCATGCGTATGGCAGCTCGGCCTGGACGTCCAGGGGGGCGGGGCCTTCGCCGCGCTCGAGCACGAATGTCGCAAAGCAGACCGTGGACATTCCGGAGACGGTATCGGCCGGGGTGCCCTCGTAGCCGTAGGCACGGATGCGTGCAGGGCCCAGGTCGGCCAGGCGGGCGGCCACCTCCGGCCACGACGCGGCCAGGTACGGAAGCGTGGTGTGCCCGTCCCAGTCGCCGCTCAGAGCCAGGCGCTGGCTGCCCACGATGTCGCCCTCCCCGGGGTGCAGGCGCATGTCGAAGAACAGCCGCTGCGCGGTCACGCGCCACAGCTCGGGCAGCGCGTCGCGCCAGCGCGGCTCCAGATGCAGCCAGCCCAGCGCGGCGACCACATCCGACGCGCGGTCCTCGGTGGGGAGCCGGCCGGCGCCGTCGGCGATCGCGAACCTGGACTCCGGGTGTAGCCGGCGTGCCGTATCGATGAGCGCGTGCGAGGCGTCGAGGCCGGTGTATGCGAGCTCCGGGTTGAAATGGCGCCAGATGCGCGCGAACCCGCCCGCCCCGCAGCCCACGTCCAGGACGGACCCCGCCTGGCGCGCCAGGTCGGGCAGAAAGCGCTCCTCGGACGGATACAGATCGCCGGGGCTGCTGCGCTCGGTCGAGTAGAACTCGACCAGGCTGGGGTGCTCGACCCAGGGCTCGCTCATGCCACCCGCTCGAGGACGAAGGACTGGTAGGGCGACCCGGAACGGCGCAGCTTGCGATGCCTGAAGCCCGCCGACCGGAACAGCTCGCGGTACTCGCGCGCCGTGTAGACGTGGTCGCCCATCAGCGGGTCCACCGGCACGAGCTGGGCTCCGTCGGGCCTCAGCCGCGGGCGGCCGGCCAGCGGCTCCTTCATCAGGCGACGCTGCAGCCCGCTCGGCAGCACCGAGAGCACGGCCTTGGCCGCGTACAGGGCAACGTCGCGCGACGAGATCACGTGCTCGCCGACGATGACCACGACGCCGCCGGGCTCGAGCACCCGCGCCAGCTGTGCCAGCAGCGCGTGGGGGTCGTCGGCGTGGTGGAAGGCCTGGGACAGGAACGCCAGGCTGCACGACCCCGGCTGCAGATGCAGGTCGTAGAAGCTGCCGTAGGCAAGCACGACGCGCTCGCGTGCCACCCCGTAGTGGTCCAGCACCAGCGGGCCGATGTCCAGCAGCCTGTGCCTGGAGTACTCGACGCAGTAGACCTTGCTCGCCCCGGCTTCCAGCAGGATCGGGACCGCCCAGAGCGTCCCGGCCGCCACGTCGAGCACGGTGCCGGCGACGGGCCTGCCCAGCTCCTCCAGGCAGTGCCTGAGGTCCCCGGTCAGCCCCACCTCGCCGAGGTAGCGCTCGAGCGCGCCGTAGTCACCGTCGCGGACGTCGAAGGGCTTGCCGCGCTCGGCCTCGGCGTCGTTCCAGTAGCCGGCGTAGCCGATCGCGCTTCCCTCCGCGTCCCCGAGCCAGTGCTCGACCGGGTAGGGCTGGCTCATCCGGGCTCCGCGGGGGAGAGCTCGAGGAACTGAAAGCGCAGGAACGTGCCCGCCACCGTTCGCGCGCCGCGCGCGGCCAGCAGCACGGCGGCCTGAGCCGGTGTACGCGCGTGGCCGGCGACATCGCAGACGGCTTCCCAGGACACCCCCAGCGGGCTGTGCGAGACCAGCGCCCCCAGATCGGCGCGATCGAGCTCGAAGCAGTGGGCATGGCCCCGGGGCAGGGCCGGGTCACGAGGGTAGATGCGGGTGGCCGCGACCCATGGCACCGAGACGTAGACCCGGCCCCCCGGTGCGCATACGCGCGCCAGCTCGTCCAGCAGCGCCACCGGGCTCTCCACGTGTTCGAGGGTCTCGAAGCACAGGACCACGTCGAAGCTGGCGTCGTCGAAGGGCATGCGGTGGCCGTCGCCGAGACGGGCCTCGACGCCGTTCGCGCGGATCCGCTCGACCGCCGCGGCGGAGAGGTTGAAGCCGATCCCCTCCCGGCCCAGCGCTTTGAGCATGAGCCCGTCCACGTCGCCCACGTCGAGGATCCGGGCGCCGGACAGGCCGGCACCGAGGCGCTGCCTGAGCACCCGCACGCGCCAGGCGTGGCAGAGGCGCAGAGCCGAGCGCAGATGGGGCTCCTCGATCGGATGCTCTTCGCCTTCGTGCACGCGCGCCTGCTGGTCGCTCATGGTCTCCCACCACCTGCGCAGCTCGGGATCGTCCGCCAGCCGGTTGGCGATCAGCTCATCGACCACCTTGGCCACCCGCGACCCGCCGAGCACCAGGTGCTCGGCGTGTGCCCGCGCCTCAGCCGCCCGCATCGAGCACCTCCGCCAGCACGCCGGCGAACCGCTCCATCAGCTCGGGGGGGCCCAGAGTCACACGAATGCAGTCGCTCAACCCGGGCTGGGCGAACGGGCCCTTCACGATGATCCCGCGCTCGTGCAGGCGTTCCACCAGGTCGGCTGGAGGGATCAGCTGCGCTACGCGCACGAGCATGAAGTTCGTCAGGCTCGGCAGCGGCTCGAGGCCCAGGTCGCGGACCCGCGCCTCCAGCAGCGCGCGCCCCTCGGCCACCTCGCGCGCGTAGCCTGCCGCCACCTCCGGGTGGCGCAGCAGCACGCGCGCGCACTGCGCCGCGAACGCGTTGACGTCGTAGGCCGAGCGCACCTTGTAAAGCGTCCTGATCACCTCCGCCGCGGCGGCGACGAAGCCCACCCGGACCCCGGCGAGCCCCCACGCCTTCGAG
Source organism: uncultured Solirubrobacterales bacterium (assembly GCA_963750365.1). Classification (GTDB taxonomy): domain Bacteria; phylum Actinomycetota; class Thermoleophilia; order Solirubrobacterales; family Thermoleophilaceae; genus JAAYBF01. The sequence continues at coordinate 1,090,969 of CAVVQE010000001.1, read as the reverse complement.
AAGGTGCGCGTGACCGCGAGGTTGGGATGCTCGGCCACCCACGGCAGGACGGTGGTCTGGCTGAACGGGAAGTAGGCCTCGTCGACCACCATCAGCGCCCCGGCGTCCGTTGCCCGCACCAGCAGCTCTCGGAGCAGGTCGTGGCCGAGCGTGGTGCCCGTCGGCTGGTTGGGCTCGGCGATCAGCACCAGCCGGACCCCCGGGACCACGGCGCCGAGCAGCTCGTCGGGGTCGACGCGCAGCTCGGCGTCGAAGGGCACGCTTACGGCGCGGCCACCGAACATCTGGGCGTAGACGGCGTACATCGCGTAGCTCGGCGCCAGCGAGAGGGTCGAGTCGCCGGGCCGCACGAAGCATTGGTGGACCGCCCGCACGGCAGCGTCCGAGCCCGGCGTCAAGAGCAGCCGCTCGCGCGCCAGACCCAGGTCGGCGGCCAGCTCGTCGTAGAGGTCCTCCAGCATCGGGTAGCTGGTCAGCAGGTCGCTGGTCACCACGTCGCGCAGCTCGCTGCAGACATCCTCGGACAGCGCTCCCAGCCGCTCGTTGCGGTCCAGCCCGAGATGGCCGCGGCGCTCGCGACCGCCTTCGCGCAGGCGCTCGACCGCGTCCAGGGCGGGCGCGGGCGCGGGCAGCGAGCCGCTTTCGGAGGCAGACATGGCGGGCAAGGTTACGGCTTCGGCTGGCGCCGCCGGGCCCGCCACCGGCCCAGCACGAAGGCGGGCGCCACAGCCGCCTGGAACAGGCGGTCGCCCGCGCTGACGGGCCGGGGGATCGGCTCCAGCCTGTGTTCGGTCAGAGCCGACTCGCGCCCGGCCGCTTCCACCCGCCGCCACATCCAGCGCCAGCGCATCCGGTCGCTGGTGGTGCGGTGATCCACCGCGGCGCCCGGCGTGTAGACGATCCGCCGGCCCTCGGCCACGACCCGCACCATCATCTGGATCTCCTCGGCCCCCAGCAGCTCGCCCTCACGGCGGCCCAGGTCGGCCGCGAAGACGTCCGCGCCGGTCAGCTCGCGGTCCACGACCATGTTGCCCGGCAGGACCCGCGGCACGTCGAGCTGTTCCGGGCCGAGGTCGAGCATCGACAGGAAGTCGCCGGCGGCCTGTGTTCGAAACAGCGCCGGCGGCCTTCGCTCGGGCCACACCGCGAGAACCGGCCCGCCGGCCACAGCCACGTCATCGGGGGCGACGGCGGCCAGCAGCGCATCGCGCCAGCCGCGGCGGGGGACGGCGTCCGCGTCCAGGAACGCCACCAGCCGGCGCTCGGAGGCCTCGAGCCCGCGCTGGCGCGACTCGCCCAGGCCGCTCGAGCCCGGCACGTGGTGCACCTTCACCCCATCGATCTCGCGGGCGCCGGCCACGATCCGTTCGTCGGGGCACATGTCCACCAGCACCACCGGCGCCTGGGCGGCGGTCGCCCGCAGGGTGGCCAGGGCCACGTCCCGGTCCTCGCCGGCCCAGGTACAGATGACCACGTCCAGCTGGTCGGTCATGCGAACGGCGGGGGGCCGAGGCGGCCACGGATCGCGTCCGCGACGCCGCGCCCGAGCACGTCGCGCAACGCGCCCGCACGCGACCCGGGCAGCGCCAGCGCCACCAGCAACGCGCGAGCCAGAGTCAGGGGCATGTCCACCCACCAGAAGCGCCGGCCGCAGTAGCGGTGGCGCACCACCAGCGTGTTGCGCACCATCAGGTATGCACGGCGGCGATCGGTGACCGGACCCTCGAGAACCAGGCCCGGCAGCGCCAGACGCACGGTCCGCGGCGGCGGCGGGTGTGTGACCGTGGCCTCGGGCACCACGTACATGGCCCTGCCTGCGGTGCGCAGGCGCAGCCCGTACTCGACGTCCTCGTACCACATGAACAGATCCGTCCAGGGACCGCCAAGCTCGCGGACCACGGCGGATGGGATCAGCAGTGCGTGCCAGGCCAGCTCGGCCACGCGCACGGCCTGGTCCCCGCCGGCCAGCGCCCGCAGCTGCCCGCGGTCGGCCACCGCATCCCACGATGACCCTTTCGCCACGTTCAGGCCCCAGGCCAGCTGGCCATCGCGCGTGCAGGAGGTGGCGCCGACGGCGCCGGCGTCCGGTCGCCCACCGGCTGCCGCGAGCAGGAGCTCCAGGCAGTCCGGCGCGGGCACCGCGTCGTCATCGAAGGCCACGACCCACTCGGTCACCGGATCAGCGGCGGCGGCCTCGAGGCCCGCGGCGAAGCTGCCCGCGCTGCCCCCGTTGCGTCCCAGGACCAGCACCTCCACGTCGGGCGCCTCGGCGGCGCGGTCCAGCACCTGCCGGACCTCAGCCGTGGCCGCGCTGTCCACCAGCAGCACGGCGTCGGGCGGGCGCGTCTGCCCCGCCAGCGCGTTCAACACGTCCTGCAGGCTCTCCGCGCGCGCATTGGCCACCACCACGGCCGTGACGCGCGCCTTGGATGTGTCGGCGGCGGGCATGGCGCGACCGGGGACGGTACCTTGCGCCGGTCGATGGCCTCCCGCGCCCATCCGCCCCGCCCGGTCCGGGACCTCGTGTTCGACGTCGGCCTACACCGCGGGGAGGACACCGAGTACTACCTGGCGCTGGGCTACCGCGTGGTCGGCTTCGAGGCCAACCCCGAGCTCATCGAGGCGTGTCGCGCGCGCTTTGCGGACGCCATCGCCGACGGCCGCCTGACGCTGGTGGAGGGGGCTATCACCGAATCCGGGCAGGAGTCGATCACCTTCTACCGCCACTCCGAGCTTTCGGTGTGGGGGACGACCGATCCGGACTGGGCGGCGCGCAACGACCAGATCGGCGCCAGCCAGAGCATCACCGTGCCCACCGTGGCGTTTCCCGAGCAGCTGGAGCGCCACGGCGTGCCGTACTACCTCAAGGTGGACATCGAGGGCGCGGACCTGCTGTGCCTGGAATCGCTGCGCCATGCGCCCGCTCGCCCCGTCTACGCCTCGCTGGAGGCCGACCTGGGCAGCATGGCCGCCATCGAGGGAGAGCTGGACCTGATGGAGGAACTGGGTTTCGACAGCTTCGTCGCGGTCCCGCAGGACAACATCCCCGACAGCCAGATCACCACGCGGGGGCTGGACGGCTCCGTGGTGCGCCACCGCTTCGAGCTGAACGCCTCGGGTCCCTTCGGCGACGACGTCGAAGGCTGGGCGTCACGGGCGCAGACGACCGAGCGCTACCGCCGCATCGTGCGGCGCCACCGCCGCTTCGACCACCGCTCGCCACTTGGGCGCTTCGCGGCCGGGCGCCACCTGCTGCACCTGACCGGCCGCGCGATCGGCGTCCCGCTGCCCGGGTGGTACGACACGCACGCGCGCCGCAGCGACGCGATCTAGGTCAGCGGCGGCGCAGCGTCAGCTGGGCCACCTCGCCCCCGGGCTCGGCGGCGAGCACGAACGGCAGCACGTGGGCCAGCGGCGCCGAGCGCGGGAGATTGCGTGCGTAGGCCTTGTAGAGCCGGCTTGGGGCGAAGCCGTACAGGCGCACCGACTCCTGCTCCAGCCCAGGCGTCCGCTCGACGAGCCGGTCGAGCGAATCGCGCGAATAGGTGCGCGCGAAGAAGTGCCGTTCACGACCGTCCGCGTCGTCGTCGGAATAGGCGGGGGCGTCGCGCCAGGTCTCGCCTTCCTCGCCGTGTGGCAGGGTGACCACGATCCGCCCGCCCGGGAGCGTGACCCGCGCCAGCTCGGCCAGCGCCTTGGCGTCGCCGTCGCCGGGAATGTGCTCGATCACGGAGACGCTGTAAGCGGCGTCGAAGCTGGCGTCGTCGAACGGGAGCGCCGTTCCGTCGGCCACCGAGAAGTCCACGTTCGCGGTGCCCGCCGCCAGCCGGCGCCACAGCTCGACCTCGCTGGCCAGCAGGTCAACCGAATGTACCTGGGCGCCCGCCCGGGCCAGAGCCACGGCCAGGAGCTTGGGGCTGGCCAGGTCCAGCACGCGCTCGCCCGGCTGCAGCGCCAGGGCCTCCCGGGTGCGGGGCAGCTCCATCAGGCGAGTGTCCTCCAGCGGCGCCGCAAGGCGGATCAGCGCCTCCCTCCTGCACCCCGGGCGGGTGAGTCCACGGACGCCCAGCGCCAGGCTCAGGCGGTAGAGGTCACCCCACCCGCGCAGCATCGCGCAGCTCTCCCAGGTCGGCCTCCACCATGGCGCCGATCATCTCCTCGAAGCTGGTGCGGGCCTCCCAGCCCAGCCGCTCGCGCGCCTTGGCCGGGTCGCCGACCAGCGGCACCGGATCGGGTGGGCGCACGAACTCGGGGTCGACCACCACGCGGTCGTCCACCTCGACCCCGGCGGCGGCGAAGGCGGTCTCCACGAGCTGGCGCACCGTGCGGCTGACCCCGCTGCAGACCACGTAGTCGTCGGCCTGCTCCTGCTGGAGCATCAGCCACATGGCCTCGGCCACGTCGCCGGCGAAGCTCCAGTCGCGGGTGGCGTCCAGGTTGCCCAGTCGCAGTTCGTCCTGGAGGCCGAGGCTGATGGCCGCGGCGCCGCGCGTGATCTTGCGCGTCACGAACTCCGGCCGCCGCCGCGGCGACTCGTGGTTGTAGAGGATTCCCGAGCTGGCGTGCAGGCCGTAGCGCTCGCGGTAGGCCGCCACCATCAGGTGCCCGTAGAGCTTGGCAACCGCGTACGGGTTGTGGGCGAAGAACGGCGTGCTCTCGGTCTGCGGCGACTCGGTGGTGGCGCCGAAGATCTCCGACGTGGAGGCCTGGTAGATGCGCAGCTCGGGCTTGGTGATGCGCACCGCCTCGAGCATCGAGGTCACGCCCACCGCGGTGAACTGCGCCGTCATGACCGGCTGACGCCAGGAAACCGGCACGAACGAGGTGGCGGCCAGGTTGTAGAGCTCGTCGGGGTCGGCGGTGGTGATGGCGTCAAGCAGCGTCATCTGGTCCAGCAGGTCGCCCTGGAGCAGCTGCACGTGGTCGCGCACGCCCTCGAGGTTGGGGTACCAGCCCTCGGTCGACCCGCGCACGATGCCGAACACCTCGTAGCCCTTGCCCAGCAGCAGCTCCGCCAGGTACGAGCCGTCCTGCCCGGCGATGCCGGTGATCAGCGCACGCCGCGCCACGTCAGCCAGCCGTCTCGCGAAAGGACGCGATGGTGCGCTCCAGGCCTTCCTCGAGCGGCACGCTGGCCTCGAAGCCGAACCACTCGCGTGCCCGGCTGGTGTCCAGGAAGCGCTTGGGCTGGCCGTCGGGGCGCGATGTGTCCCAGACGGTCTCCCCCTCGAACCCCACCAGCCGCTCGATGGTCTCGGCCAGGTCACGGATGCGCGTCTCCACCCCGACGCCGACGTTCACGGGGTCGGAGCGGTCCAACCGCTCGGCGGCCAGCAGCAGCGCGCGGGCGGCGTCGTCCACGTACAGGAACTCGCGCGAGGGCTCGCCGGTGCCCCACAGGGTCACCGTGTCCTGGCCCCCTTCCTGGGCCTCCACGTACTTGCGGATCATGGCCGCGATCACGTGCGAGTCCTCCAGGTCGAAGTTGTCGCCCGGGCCGTAGAGGTTGGCCACGATCGGCGCGCACGAGTCGAAGCCGTACTGGCGCCGGTAGGCGTCGGAGAGCACCAGCATCATCTTCTTGGCCAACCCGTAGGGGGCATTGGACTCCTCGGGATAGCCGTCCCACAGGTCGTCCTCGTGAAACGGCGCGTCCACGAACTTGGGGTAGGCGCACACGGTGCAGGCCGACACGAGCTTCTCCGCGCCCGCCAGCCGCGACTGCTCGAAGATGTTGCTGGTCATGACCATGTTGTCGTGCACCAGCGGCGCCGGGTTGCGGCGGTTGAAGCCGATGCCGCCGACGTTGGCCGCCAGGTGCACCACCACCTCGGCGCCGTCCACGGCGGCGCGCGTCTGGTCGGGCAGGCGCAGGTCGTGCTCGGCCGAGCGCACCACCTTGACCTCGGCGCCCAGCGCCTCCAGGTCGCCCACCACGGCGCGGCCCAGAAAGCCTGCGCCGCCGGTCACCACGACCGGCTTGGCGTTCCAGAAGCCGGGGTCCGGCTCAGCCACGGTCGCCCGTGCGCACTCCGCGGCCTGCCAGTTGGTCCTCGAGGCGCTTGAGGTCGGCATCGCACATGATCTGCACCAGTTCGGCGAACTTGACCTTGGGCTCCCAGCCCAGCACGCGCTTGGCCTTGGAGGCGTCGCCCTCGAGGGCGTCGACCTCGGCCGGGCGGTAGTACTTGGGGTCGATCTCGACGTGGGACTGCCAGTCGAGGTCGAGGTGCTTGCCGGCCTGGTCGAGGAAGTCGCGCACGGAGTGCATCTCACCGGTGGCGATCACGTAGTCGTCCGGCGTGTCCTGCTGGAGCATGCGCCACATCGCGTCGGTGAAGTCCGGCGCGTAGCCCCAGTCGCGCTTGGCGTCGAGGTTGCCCAGGTAGAGCTTGTCCTGCAGGCCGAGCTTGATCGCGGCCAGCGCGCGGGTGATCTTGCGGGTGACGAAAGTCTCGCCGCGACGCTCGGACTCGTGGTTGAACAGGATCCCGTTCGACGCGTGCATGTCATACGACTCGCGGTAGTTGACCGTGATCCAGTACGCCGCGACCTTCGCGACCGCGTACGGCGAGCGCGGGTGAAACGGTGTGTCCTCGCCCTGCGGCGGCGGCGTGGCGCCGAACATCTCCGACGAGGAGGCCTGGTAAAAGCGCGCCGGCACGCGGGCGTCGCGGATCGCCTCGAGCAGGCGCACGGTGCCCATCCCGGTGATGTCCGACGTGTACTCCGGCACATCGAACGAGACGCGTACGTGCGACTGCGCACCCAGGTGGTAGATCTCGTCCGGCTGCAACTCGTACACCAGCCGCACCAGCCGCGAGGACTCCGACAGATCGGCATGGTGCAAAAACAACCGCACCTCGTCCTCATGACGGTCGCGGTAGAGGTGATCGATCCGCTCGGTGTTGAACGACGACGACCGCCGCGTCAGCCCATGCACCTCATAGCCCTTGTCGAGCAGCTGCTCCGCCAGGAACGAGCCGTCCTGACCAGTGATACCTGTAATCAACGCCTTGGGCACGGCCGGAGAGCCTAGACGCCACAATGCACCGGTGCACCTCGGCTTCGCCCTCCTCACCCTGTTCCCGGGGCGCGTCGGGGGCTCGGAGGCCAACGTGCGTGGGCTTCTGGGCGAGTTCTCGCGCGGCAACGGCCCCGAGCGGGTAACGGTGCTGGCCAACCGCCAGGTGGCCGACGCGTATACCGATCGTGCCCATGGCCCGGCCCGGCTGCACCGGGTGCGCAGCTACCGCGCCGGCGAGTCCGGGCCCACGCGACTGGCGGCCATGACAGCCGCCGCCATGGCACCGCGACTGGCAGCACGCGACGTCCCGCGCGACCTGGACCTGCTGCACCACCCGGTCACGGTGCCAATCCCGCGGCTGCCGGGCATCCCCGCCGTGAGCACCGTCTACGACCTGCAGCACCACGACCTGCCGCGGCTGTTCTCGCGCGCCGAGCGCGGCTTTCGCCGCTGGGCCTACGACGGCGCCGCCCGCAGGGCCGACCGGGTGATCACCACCAGCGCCTACTCCGCCGAACGGCTCGTGGAGGCTGTCGGCGTCCCCCCCGAGCGCATCGAGGTCATCCACATGGGGGTCGATCACGACCGCTTCACCCCCGAGCCGACCGACGCCGACGGGCGCCTGCGCGCCCGCCTGCCCGAGCGCTACGTGCTCTACCCGGGCAACCTCTGGCCGCACAAGAACCACGAGCGCCTGGTGGAGGCGCTCGGGCTGGTCGACGACCCGGATCTGGCGCTGGTCCTGACCGGGCAGGACTACGGGCGCCTGGCGGCCCTGATGGCGCGGGCCGAGCGCGCCGGCGTGGGCGATCGCGTGCACCACCTGGGCTACCTCCCGGCGGACCAGGTGCCGGCCCTGATGCGCGGCGCCGTGGCCATGGTCTTCCCCTCCCTGTACGAGGGCTTCGGCTCGCCGCCGCTGGAGGCGATGGCGTGCGGCTGCCCGGTCGCTTCCTCGCGCCGCGCGTCGCTTGGCGAGATGGTCGGGGACGCCGCGCTGGAGCTGGAGCCCGAATCGGTGGAGGGCATCGCCGCGGCCCTGGCGCGGATCACATCCGATTCCGAGCTACGCTCTGCGTTGCGCACGAGGGGCCTCGAGCGCGCGGCGACGTTCACCTGGGCCGAGACAGCCGCGCGGCACATCACCGTATATGAGCGGGTGTGCGCAACTTGAGGGCCCTCCGAGCGCTCTAGAAACGAACGTGAACCCCCGAGCCGACAATCTCGCCGTCGTCCCGGCCTACAACGAGGCCGCGACCATCTCCGCCGTCGTCGCATCGATCCGCGAGGCGCGCATGGACTTCGACGTGCTGGTGGTCGACGACGGCTCCACCGACGCCACCGGCGAGCTGGCCCAGAGCGCCGGCGCGCAGGTGCTGCGCATGCCCTTCAACCTGGGCATCGGCGGCGCCGTGCAGGCGGGCTTCACCTACGCCCTCGAGCATCGCTACGAGCGCATGGTGCAGGTCGACGCCGACGGCCAGCACCTACCCGACGAGATCCGGGTGCTGTCCGAGACCATGGACGCGCGCCCCGACGTGGACATGGTCTGCGGCTCGCGGTTCATCTCCGACACCGGCTACCCCGCGCCGATCAGCCGCCGCACCGGCATCCACATCTTCGCCTTCCTGCTGTCGCGGATCGTCGGCCAGCGCGTCAGCGACCCGACCTCCGGCTTCCGCCTGTACAACCGCCGCGGCATCGCGCTGTTCGCCCGCGACTACCCGCACGACTACCCCGAGGTCGAGGCCATCCTGATGGTCCACCATCATCGCCTGCGGATGGTCGAGGTCCCGGTGAAGATGCGCGAGCGCGGCGGCGGCGTGTCGTCGATCACCTCCGGCAAATCGGCCTACTACATGATCAAGGTGCTGCTGGCGCTGTTCGTGGGGCTGGCGCGGCGCCGGCCGCTGCCCGAGCCCGGCGAGGACGCCCCGGTGATGGCGGGACACGGGATCTGAGATGGACGTTCGCCTTCGCATAGTCGCCCTGGCCACGATCGCGGTGCTGTTCCTGGTGGTGCTCGACCTGGTGCGCCGCCGCCGGCTGCTGGAGCGCTACGCGCTGCTGTGGCTGGGCAGCGCGCTGGCGCTGATGGCGCTGGCCGCCTGGGGCGGGCTGCTGGACAAGGTCTCGTCGGCGATCGGCGTGGCCACCCCCGCGAACGCCCTCTTCGTGGCGGCCTTCGGCTTCGTGCTCGTGCTGCTGCTGCACTTCTCGATCGCCGTCTCGCGCCTGACCGACCAGACCAAGATCCTGGCTCAGCGGCTGGCCATCCTCGAGGAGCGCGAGCGTGAGCTGGAGGGCCAGCTGGCCGAGCGCGAGGACCAGGCCATGGACGGCGAACAGGTCCGCGACCCCGTGCGCCGCTGAGCGATCCCGACGTCATCGTCGTGGGGGCCGGCATCGTCGGCCTCGCGGTCGCGCGGGCCCTGGCCACGGGCCCGGACCCGTTGCGCGTGACCGTGCTGGAGCGCGAGGACCGGGCCGGGCGCCACCAGACCTCGCACAACAGCGGCGTGATCCACGCGGGCGTCTACTACGCGCCGGGCTCGCTGAAGGCGCGGCTGTGCGTGGAGGGCGCGCGGCGCATGTACGAGTACTGCGACCAGCGCGGGATCCCCTACCAGCGCTGCGGCAAGCTGATCGTGGCCAAGGACGCCTCCGAGGTGGCGGCGCTGGACGACCTGGAGCGGCGTGCCACCACCAACGGCGTGCCCGGATTGCGCCGGCTGGGCGCCGATCAGATCGCCGAGGTCGAGCCCCACTGCGTGGGCCGGGCGGCCCTGCACTCGCCGAACACCGGGATCGTCGACTTCGGCGCCGTGGCGGCCGCGATGGCGGCCGATCTGGAGGCTGCGGGCGGGCAGCTGCTGACCGGCGCCGGCGTGGAGTCGGTGTGGACCACGGCGGGCGGGATCACCGCGCGCCATGGCCGGGGTCAGACGCGGGCCCGGCTGCTGGTCTCGTGCGCCGGCCTGTGGTCGGACCGGATGGCGGTGCTTGCGGGGGCGGACCCGGACCCGCGGATCGTGCCCTTCCGCGGCGCGTACATGCGCCTGACGCCGAGCAAGCGCCACCTGGTCAAGGGCCTGATCTACCCCGTGCCGGACCCGTCGCTGCCGTTCCTGGGCGTGCACCTGACCCTGCACATGGACGGCGAGGTGTCGCTGGGCCCGACCGCGCTGCTGGCCCCGCGGGCGCGCAGCCTCACGTGGCCCGGGACCTGGCGGATGGCCCGGCGCTGGTGGCGCACCGGCGTGGCCGAGATGCGCAGCGCGGTGCGCACCAGCGAGTTCGCCCACGCGGCCGCGCAGTACGTGCCCGAGCTGGAGCCGTCGGACTTCAGCCCCTACTTCGCCGGCTACCGCGCCCAGGCGCTCGGGCGCGACGGGGCGCTCGTGGACGACTTCGTGATCCACGAGACCACGCGCGCGCTGCACGTGCGCAACGCTCCGTCGCCCGCAGCGACGTCCTCGCTGGCCATCGCCGACATGATCGCCGAGCGCGCCCGCGCCGCCATGGCCGCGTAGCCTGCGCCAGCCATGCAGATCATCGAAACCCAGCTCGACGGCCCCCTGCTGATCGAGCCGGCCGTGCACGGCGATGCGCGCGGCTTCTTCGCCGAGACCTTCCGCGCGAACGTCCTGGCCGAGCTGGGCGTCCGCCACGACTTCGTCCAGGACAACCACTCGCGCTCCTCGCTCGGGGTCGTCCGCGGCATGCACTTCGCCGTCGGCCAGGGCCAGGCCAAGCTGGTGCGCTGCGCCCGCGGATCGATCGTCGACGTGCTGGTGGACATCCGCCGCGGCTCGCCGCACTACGGGCGCTGGGAGGCCTACGAGCTGGACGACCGGTCGCTGCGCATGCTGTACGCGCCGGTCGGCTTCGCTCACGGCTTCTGCGTGACCAGCCAGGTGGCGGACGTGACCTACAAGCTCTCGACCTACTACGCGCCCGACGTCGAGCGCGGCTTCGCGTTCAACGACCCCGAGGTGGGCATCGAGTGGCCGGACGTGGAGCTGGTCTACTCCGAGCGCGACGCCACGGCGCCGCGGCTGTCGGAGATCGCAACCGAGCTCCCGTTCAGCGTCTGAGCACGAGCGAGCGCACGAACGCGCGCTCGGTGGCGTCCATGACCAGGCCGTAATAGGCCGCCCAGTAGGCCAGCGGGGCTGCCACCACCAGCGCCGCAACCGGCGCCAGCGAATGCGGGTCCAGGGCGAGCCTCAGCCCGACCAGTGCCGCCGCCAGCGCGGCCCCGAGCGCGTACGCGGGCAGCCACGCGCCGCGTGCCAGCTCGCCAAGCGACAGCCCGCCAACCCCCAGGCCGATCCGCAGCATCAACGGGAACCCCGCCACGTACGCGATCGCCGTGCCCAGCGCCGGGCCCTCCAGGCCCAGCGACGGCGTCAGCGCCAGCGACAGCGCCAGGTTCAGCGCCGCGATGCCCGCCACGACCGTGCCGGCCTGGCGCGCGCGTCCCGCACCCACGAGGAAGTTCGGCGTGACCACCAGCGAGCCCCACAGCAGCCAGTAGGAGACGAGGATGGTCAGCGCCGGCGCCGCCTCGCGAAAGCGCGCGCCCAGCCATACCTCCAGCGCCGGCGCCGCCATGGCCATCGCGGTCACGGTCAGCGGCACGAACAGCGCCAGCGTGTAGCGCGAGCCGCGCAGCACCAGCGTGCGCAGGCGCTGGCGGTCGTGCTCGGCCGTCAGCGACGCGCCGACCGGCAGCGTGGTCACCCCGACCGACTGGTTCAGCGCGTAGATCACGTTGTGCGCTCGAACCGGCCCCTCGTAGAGGCCGATCGTGGCGGGCGAGGCGAAGATGCCCAGCACCACGCGGTCGAGCCCGTAGATGACCAGGGTCGACACCTCGATCAGCAGCAGCCAGCCCGCGGTGGGCGCCAGCGCCCGGGCCCGGGCGCGGTCGTAGCCGCCGCGCCGCAGCCGGTAGGGCAGCCCCAGCCGCCGCCGCGCCACGAGGTTGACCGTGCCCGACAGCAAGGGGATCGAGCCGCTGGCGGCGATCAGCGCCCACAACGGCGCGTCCGACAGCGCCAGCGTCAGCATCAGCGCCGCGAACACCAGCAGCGCGGCGATCTCGTTCGCGGCCGAGCGGGTCAGCAGCAGCGCCGCCCGCATCGCGTCCAGGTTCACGGTGCTGGCCAGCCCGACGGCGCTGACCGCACCCAGGCCGATCACCCCGAGCTGCGCCTGCTCGCGCAGGTCGCCGTCCAGGATGGCCGCGGCCAGCCCGGCGCCGACGCCGGCGATCAGCAGGCCCGTGGCCAGCCCCGTCACCGCATAGAGCACGGCTGCCGTCGAGAACGCCGACTCGCACTGCTTGTCGCCGCGCGCGGCCACCATCGCCCGCTGGGCGGCGCCGCCGATGCTGTTCTTGAGGATCAGCAGGTAGGTGGCCAGCGTGGCCGTCAGCCCGTAGGTGCCCAGCTCGGCCAGCGACAGCCGCCGCGCCAGCACGGTGACGATGGCCAGCAGGACCACCAGACCCGTGACCTGCGCGGCCTGCTGGGTCAGGGCGCCGGCAGCTACGCGCCGGGCCTGCCCGCCGTCGGGAGAGTCCGGTGCGGTCCTGGGAGGCTCGTGCACGGCGCGCTGCGAGTCTGGCAGGCCTGCCGGAGGGGACCCGGCGGTTGAGGATTCTCGCTCAGTGGCTACCCTCTCGTGTTGGCTGCCGCGCACGGCCTAGGAGACCAGGGAGGGCCACCGCCGTTTCGTGCCGACTTACCTCCCATGGATCCCGCTCCCACACACATCTCCGCCTCGAGGTCCAGGCTTTCGCCCGCGTCCGCGGCACGCGGCATCCGCACCCGCGACATCCTGGGCATCCCGATGGCCATGACCGACTACGACGGGGCCATGGACGTGATGGACGCGATGGTCGACCGACGTGAGCGTGGCTGGGTCTGTGCCGCCGCGGTGCATTCGGTGATGGTGGCCCAGGACGACCCCGGCATGCGCACCGCGCTGACGGACGCGGCGATCACCGTGCCCGACGGCATGCCCGTGGTGTGGGCGGCCAACCTGATGGGCGAGAACCTGCCCAACCGCGTCTACGGCCCCGAGCTGATGCAGCGCTACTGCGCACGCAGCGCCGAGCGCGGCCTGCGCGTCTGGCTCTACGGCGGCCGCGACCAGGGTGCGCTGGTGCAGCTGGCACTGACCCTCCGCCAGAGCCACCCGGGGATCAAGATCGTCGGCGGCTACTCGCCCCCGTTCCGCGCGCTCACGGACGAGGAGGACGACGGCATCGCCGAGCAGATCAACCGCGACCGGCCAGACGTGATCTGGGTCGGCATCGGCGTGCCCAAGCAGGAGAAGTGGATGGTGCGCATGCGCGGCCGCCTCGAGGCGCCCGTCATGTGCGCCGTCGGCGCCGCGTTCGACTTCAACGCCGGCCGCGTCTCCCAGGCGCCCCGCTGGATGCAGGAGCGCGGCCTGGAGTGGACCTACCGGATCGCGCAGGAGCCGCGCCGGCTGCTGCCGCGATACGTCTACACCAACCCGCGCTTTCTGATCGGCGTGGGCCGCCAGTACCTCAGAGAGCGCGCGACCGCCTCGTAGACTTCCCGGCGTGGCCCCCTGCCCCGCCTGCGGCGGCGACCTGGCGCCGTGGATCAAGGTCCCCGCGGGCGAGCCATCCGACCCGCGACGCTTCGATCTGCTGCGCTGCGCGGACTGCGCCAGCGCCGTGACCGGCGGCGCGCCGCCGGGCCCCGACGCCTACGAGCAGGGCATCTACGGCTCCAGCTCCGCGCGACCCGCGCTCGTGCGCGCGTTCCAGCGCGCCACTGTCGGCCAGCCGGCGCGGGCCCTGGTCCGGGCCGGCCTGCCGGCGGGCGCGCGCGTGCTGGACGCGGGCGCCGGCCGTGGCCGGCTGGTCGGCGAACTGCGCCGCCGCGGCTTCGACGCCACGGGCATCGACGTATCCCGCCGGAGCGCCGGCCAGGCCGGCTCGCACGTGGCGCTGGAGTCGATCGCCGACCACCGCGACGCCGGCTTGGACGCCGTGGTGCTGTGGCACGTGGTCGAGCACCTGGACGACCCGCTTCAGGCGCTCGAACGGGTGCGCGGCTGGCTGGCGCCCGGGGGGCTGGTGCTGCTCGGCGTGCCCAACGCCGCATCGGCCCAAGCCCGTATCGCGGGACCGGCATGGATGCACTGGGACGCCCCGCGCCACCGGCTGCACCTGACCCCCGCCGGGCTGACCGCACTGCTGCGCCGCGCCGGGCTCGAGCCCGTGCGCAGCGAGCACATGGTGTGGGAGCACAACCCGGCGGCCATGTGGATGGGCTGGCTCTCGCGCGCCGGCGTCAGCCCCGCCTACGCCTTCCACGCCCTCAAGGGCAACGCACCCCGCCGCGGCCGCGACCTGGCGCTGACGCTGGCCGGGCTACCGCTGCTGCCGCTGGCCGCGGCGGCCGAGGCGGCTGCTGCCGCCGCGCGCCGCGGCGGCACGCTGATCACGGTGGCGCGGGCGTAGAGCGCCGCGAGCCGTCGGACCCGCCGCGTCGCCGGGCCGGGCCGGGCCTCCGGGGCGGGCCGGGCCGCCGAGCCGGGCCGCCGAGCGCACTCGACTCGTCCTTTTCTGCACGGTGGGATCTACGACAAGAATCGTGTGCCGCGGGCAAGTTGGGTGCTGGTGGGACAGGAGTCTTGCCACCGGGGCAAGACGCTGTGCCGGCGAGGGAACATTCTTGTCGTCCCGGCAACCTTCTTGCCGTAGATCCGAGCGTGTTCCAAACGGTGAGAAACGGCAATCGGCCAACGCGCGGCAATCGGCCAACGCGCCTCGCGGTCACGGCTGGGCTACCGCCTACAGCCGCCCGTACAGGTCCAGCAACGCCTCAACGTAGGGCCGCTCGGAGTGCCGCGCTCGCGCGCGCTCGAGCAGTTCGGTGCCCTCGACCTGCCGGCTCCGGGGATCGGCCCAGAGCGCCGCCAGACGAGCGGCGAAGGCGTCCATGTCGCCCATCGGCACGCAGCGGCCCGGGCCAAGCAGGTCGGGCAGGCCGCCCATGGCGGTGGCCACCACCGGAACGCCCTGGGCCATGGCCTCCAGCGCCGAGTAGGGAGAGAACTCGTGGTAGCGCGACGGCATGAGCACGGCGGCCGCGCCGGCCAGCAACTCGCGCACGCGTGCCGGCTCGACGCGGCCCAGCAGCTCGACGTGCACGCGCGCGGCGGCCGCGCGCTCGCGCAGGCGGCCCGCGTCCGGCCCGTCGCCGACGATCCGCAGCGGTGCGCCCGCGGCGTCGGCCGCGGCGATGGCGTCGCCGATGCCCTTCTCCGGCGAGAGCCTGGATGCCACCAGCACGTAGCGGCCCCGGTCCGCGCGTGATCCGCCGGCGAAGGCGTCGGCGGGCAGGTAGTGCCCGAGGGACTCCACGCGGTCGGCCGGCAGGCCGCGCTCGACGACCTGGGCGGCGGCCGCGGCGCTGGGGGTGATGAAGCGGTCGACGGCATCCACGACCGTGGGCTGGTGGGCCGCGAGGGCGGCCGCGTAGACGGCAGCCTCGGGCAGCGAGCCGCGACAGTTCAGCCGCAGCCCCGGCAGCGTGTTGCGCGCGCGGCAGCGGGTGCAGGGCGCGCCGTCGCGCTCGCCGAAGCCCGTGGCACAGAACAGGCGCACGTTGTGCAGGTGCATGACCACCTTGGCGCCGGCGTCGCGGGCGGCCCGGAGGCCCTTCGGGCCGATCAGCGGAAGCATGTTGTGCGCGTGCACCACGTCCGCGCCGAGGTCGTGCACGGCGCGCGTGATCTGTGCGCCGGCTTCGCCGCCGCGCAGCAGCGATGCCGCCACCCGGGCGCGGCCCGCCTCCGACGACTGGCGCTCCAGCAGGGCATGCGGGACGCCGGCGTGCTCGAACGCGGCCGCCTGCAGCGCGACCGAGCGCTCCTCGCCGCCGACCGTGCGGTAGCGGTTGTGCACGAGCAGGACCCGGGGATGCTGGGCTTCGGTCACCGAAGCTGCCAACCTAGCGCCGTGCCCGAGCCGCCGGCCGTGTCCGTGGTGCTGCCCACGCGCAACCGTGCCCGCTATCTGGAGGTGGCGCTGGCCTCGCTGCGCTCCCAGCGCGGCGCTCCGAAGCACGAGGTCGTAGTGGTCGACGACGGCTCCAGCGACGACACGCACGCGGTCGCGCGGGCCCATCACGTGCGTGTGGAGCTGGTGCGCGGCAGCGGCCTGAACGCGGCGCGCAACACCGGCGTGGCCGCCACCTCCGGCGAGCTGATCGCCTTCGTGGATGACGACGTGTGGGTTCCGCCCGACTGGCTCGCGGCGCTGGCCGCGGGCGCCGCGGCGCACAGCGAGGCCGATGCGTTCGGCGGCCCGATCCACGTACGGCTGGAGGGACCCGCTCCCGCCGGCTGGCGCCAGGCGCCGCCGATCACGTCGCTGGACCTCGGCCAGACGGATCGCCCGGCGGACATGGTCTGGGGCGCGAACTTCGCCGTGCGCCGCGCGGCGATCGAGCGGCTGGGCGGCTTCGACGAGGCCATCGGCGGCCACGGCGACGAGGAGGAGTGGCTGCTGGCGCTGAGGCGCGCGCGGCGGGCAGATCGTCTACCTGGCGGGCGCCGGGCTGGACCATCGGCGCGCGGGCGACGACGCCCGCCTGCGCCGGCTGATGCGCGCCGCCTACCGCCGCGGCCGCGCCGCACGCCGGACCGACGCGCGCCGCGGGGTCGCGCCGCCGGCGGCGCGCGAAGCGCGCGACGTGGCCGGCTCGCTGTGGCACGGCGCGCGCAACGTGACGCCCCAGGGGCTGGTCATGGCGGCCCACTCGACGGGCCGCCTGGTCCAGGGCCTGAGCCGATGACCACAGCCGACCCCGCCACCTTCCTCTCCGGCGAGTCGGGCACCGTGACGGGCCTGCGGCTGGGGGTGACGCGGCCGCTGATCGACGCCGCCCTGGACGCCGCGTCAGCGCTGGCGCTGACGGGTCCGCGGCTGGACCGGCTGGCGCGGCGCACGCCGCGGCGGTCGGTGACGGTGGTGTCGGTCTACCGGCCCGACTCGCGCCTGCCGGCCGCGCTGGAGCACCTGGCCTCTGATCGCCACGACGTGGGCTTCGCGCTCGGCGCGACCGCGCCGCAGGCCGACGCCGCGCTGGCCAGCCAGACCGTGGCCGCGGGACTGGCGGGCCAGGGCAAGTTCGCCAACCTGAACCGGCTGCTCCATGACCGCGCCGGAGCGGACTGGACCCTGGCGGTGGACGACGACGTTGCGCTGCCGCCGCGCTTCACCGACCGTTTCCTGGCGCTGGTCGAGCACCTGGACCTGGACCTGGCCCAGCCCGCGCAGACGTGGCGCAGCCACGCCGCCTGGCGGGTAACGCGGCGGCGGCCGGCGCTGGCGCGGCGCACCGCGTTCGTGGAGATCGGGCCCGTGACCGCGTTCTCGCGCCGCGCCGCGGAGGCGCTGCTGCCGTTCCCCGACCTGCGCTGGGGCTGGGGGCTGGACAACCACTGGTCGGCCGTGGCGGCCGAGCGGGGCTGGTGGCTGGGCGTGGTGGACGCGCTGCCGGTGCGCCATGAGTGGCAGCCGGTGGCGGCGGGCTACACGCACGCCGACGCGATCGAGGAGGCGTCGCGGTTCCTGGCCGACCGGCCCTACGTGCGCAGCGACCAGGCCCAGCGCACGCTGGCCACGGTCCGAACGCTGGGCCGGCGCTGATGCGCGTCCTGGTCGTGCCCAAGTGGTACCCGTGGCCCGAGCAGCCCGTGTTCGGGCTGTTCTGCCGCGAGCACGCCGCGGCGCTGGCCACCCGTCACGACGTGGTCGTGCTGGCCACGCTGTTCACGCCGGACCGCCGACTTCCGCGTGTACCGGCTGACCGATGAGATCGAGGACGGGCTGCGCGTGCTGCGCGTGCGCTACCGCCGGCCGCGCCTGCGGCGCGCTTGCGCTGGTGTGCCAGACGATCGGCATGCTGGCCGCGATGCGTCGTGCTCCGCCGCCAGGGTTGGCGACCCGACGTCGTGCACGCGCACGTGTACTCGGCCGCGCTACCGGCGCTGGCCATCGGCCGGCTCAGCCGCGCGCCGGTGGCCGTGACCGAGCACTTCACCGCCTTCGGCCGTGGGCTCATCACCGGCGGCGAGCGCTGCGCTGGCCCGGCTCGCGTTCGAGCACGCCGACGTGGTGGCGCCCGGTCAGCCACGAGCTGGCCGGCCACCTGCGCGCGGTCGCGCCGAGGGCGAACCTGGTGGTGGTCCCGAACACGGTCGACACCGAGGCGTTCGAGCCGCCCGCCGCTCGCGGGAGGGCGGGATGCGCCTGCTCAACGTGGCCGCGCTGGCCGAGAAGAAGGGTCACCGGTTCCTGCTGGAGGCGATGACCGAACTGCCCGGCGCGCACCTGGACATCGCCGGCGACGGCGAGCTGCGGGCCGACCTCGAGGCCCGGGTGGGCGAGCTGGGCCTGGCCGACCGCGTGACCTTTCTCGGCGAGCAGCCAAAGGACGCAGGTGGCGCGGCTGATGCGCGCAGCCGACCTGTTCGTGCTGCCCAGCCTGGCCGAGAACCTGCCGGTCGTGCTGATCGAGGCCATGGCCAGCGGGCTGCCGGCCGTGGCCACGCGCGTCGGCGGCGTGCCCGAGCTGCTGGACGCACGAGTCCGGGGTGCTGGTGCAGCCCGGCGACGCCGCGGCGCTGGCCGGCGCGATCCGCACGGCCACCGCGCGCGACTTCGACCCGCAGGCGATGGCGGCGCGCGCCCGCGAGCGCTACTCCTATGCCGCGGTGTGCGGTCGCTGGACCGAGATCTACGCCGAGCTGCCCAGCAGGCGCGGCAGCAGCTCGTCGGCCACGCGGCGCCGGGCCGCCTCCTCCGAGTAGGGCGCCAGCAGCTCCCGGGCGCGCTGGGCGTAGACGTCGCGCTCGGGGCCGTCCAGCGCCAGCGCCGCGGAGAGCGCGCGGCCCAGCGGCCTCGGCGGAGCGCTCGGCCGGCCACGAGCCCGGGCGCCAGCTCGCGCGCCAGCGCCAGCGCCTCGTTGCCTCCCGGCGCGGGCGCGCAGACCAGCGGCGTCCCGGCCGCCAGCGCCTCCATCTGCGCCATGCCCCAGTCCTCGATCCGCGCGGCGCTCAGGAACACCCGCGCGCCGGCCACCAGCGCCAGCCAGCGCGGGCGCTCGACCGCGCCGAGCCAGCGCACCCCTTCGGGCTCCGAGCCACCGAGCTTGGCCAGCCAGCGCCGGCCCTGGTCGCGGTCCAGGCCGCCGATGCCAAGCACGCTGTCACGCGGGCGCGCGCACTCCCAGGCGGCGCAGAGCACGTCCAGTCCGCGCTTGTCGGGATTGGCCGCGTAGGCCAGCACCGTCGGGGCGCCGGGGTCGGGGTCGGCGACCTCGACGGGCGGAGCCAGCACCAGCTGCTCGCGCACCGAGCCCGCCGCCTCCAGGGCGGCCTCCCCGCGCGCCCGCTCCAGGGCAGCAGCAGATCGGCATCGGCCAGCACCGTCCGCTCCCGCCGGCGCTGCCACGCACCACCGATGCCCGGGCGGTTCACGGCGGCCACGCCGTCGAAGCGCACCGCCCGCCGACCGCGCGCGGGCGCCAGCAGGGCGGCGGTAACGCTGGAGTAGATGACCGCCCCGGCGGCCACGCCCGCCGCGGCCCGGCGCGCGGCCAGGGCCTCGACCAGATCCGTGGTGGCCATGGTGCGCCGCAGCGCCGCGGCGCGGCCAAGCGGGACCGGCACGACCTGGACGCTGGCGCCGGCCTCGCGCAGGTGACGCACGAGCGTCTCGTCCGCGTAGCGCCAGCCGAACGTCCGGCCCGGCGAGACCAGTGCGATGTCGGGCGAGGCGGTCACGGCTTCCGCAGAGCGTAGGGTCCCCGCGGTGCGAAGCGATCCCCGGCCGGCGGCCCTGATCACGGGCACGATCTCGCCGTACCGGCGTGAGCCGTTCCGGCTGCTCGCCCAGGCCGAGGACGTCGAGGTGCTGGCATTCGAGGACACGGGCCCGCCGCTGGAGGGCCTGCCCGCCCGCCGGGTGAGCCAGGCCGGCGCCGTGCGACTGGTGGCGGGTGGCCGCTACCGGGCGGTCATCTGCGGGCTCGGCGGTCGCCTGGCGCTACCGGGGTCCTACGCGGCAGCGCGCATGCGCGGGATCCCGTTCGTGCTCTGGGCCACGATCTGGGAGCACCCGCGCAGCCTGGCCCACCGCGCCTCGTGGCTGCCCACCCGGCACCTGTACCGCCATGCCGACGCGGTGGCCACCTACGGCGTACACGTCAGCCGCTATGTCGAGCGCCACCGCGGTGGGCGCGGGCAGGTGTTCGTGGCCCCCCAGGCGGTTGACGTGGACCACTTCGGCGCGGAAGTGCCCGGCGCCGACCGCCAGGCCGCGCGCGAGCAGGCCGGGGCCGGGCCGGACGACGTGCTGTTCCTGTTCGTGGGCAGGCTCGAGCCCGAGAAGGGCGTGGAGCTGCTGCTGGACGCCTGGCGCGGCGCCGGCCTGGACGGCGCGCGCCTGGCCGTCGCGGGCGCTGGGCCGCTGGCGGTCAAGGCCGCAAGTCAGGGACCCGGTGTCAGGTCACTGGACCATGTGGACGCCGCCCGGCTGCCAGCCCTCTACGCCGCCGCCGACGTGCTCGTGCTGCCCTCGGTGGCAACCGCAACTTTCAAAGAGCCGTGGGGGTTGGTTGTGAACGAGGCCATGCTCCAGCGAACTCCCGTCATAGCCAGCGATGCCGTGGGCGCCGCAGCCGCCGGCCTTGTGGCCGACGGCACGACCGGCCTGGTATTCGGAGCGGGCGATCCCGAGGCGCTGGCCGCGTGCCTGCGGCGGCTGGCGGAGAACCCCCGGCTGCGTGAGCAGATGGGCCTCCGCGCCCGCGAGGCCGCTCTGGCGCTGGATCCGCCGGCCTGGGCCCGGGGGATGGGAACCGCCTTGCGGGCGGTCGAGACGAGCAGGGGACCGAGTTGCTAGCCTGCGGCGTTCGCAGCAGGGGGCATGTGCCGTGCAGTAGACGTATGCGCACGGCACGATCGACGCCGTTCCCGACCTACGAGTGACCATGACCAGTCGCATGAGACATCTCATCGCGCCGGCCCTCCTTCTGCTGGCGCTGGCAATCCCGGCGGCCGTCCAGGCCAGCCCCGGTGCCGTCGTGCGCGATTGCGCCGAGGACGGCTCGGTGGACGGCAAGTACTCCGACGCCGACAAGCGCGCCGCGCTCAAGAAGATCCCGGCCGACCTGGACGAGTACAGCGACTGCCGCGCGGCCATCTCGGCCTCGATAGGTGCGGGCGGCCCGAAGGCCGGCAGCTCGAAGAAGTCCGGCGGCGGTGGCGGCGCGACCAGCTCCAGCTCGGGCGTCCCGATCGTCAATCCCGACACCAACGGCGACGGCAAGGTGACCAGCGCCGAGAAGGCCGCGGCCGCCAAGACGAACCTGGCGCTGAAGCGGGACGCGAAGAGCAAGGGGACCGAGAGCAGCCTCGGCGACCGCAAGACCGACCCCACGAAGGTGGGCGCCATCGACGCGAGCCAGACCAGCAACGGCATGCCCGCGCCGGTGATCGCTGCGATCGTGGCCCTAGCCCTCCTGGCCCTTGCGGCCGGGTTCTTCTTCCTGGCACGGCGCAATCCCGGCTTTGCCCAGGCTGTGCGCCGTGTCCCGGTTCCGGGCTTCCTCCGCCGCTAGCCCGGCGGTCGCGATCGCCCTCGCGGCGATCGCGTTCGGCGCAGCGGGGGGCACGCAGGTAGGCCGGGCCGCGCCCACGGAGGCGATCGTCGTGCTGGTGGCCGGCGGGTTGCTCGCGCTGTCGATCCCATGGTTCGATTCCCGGCGGCCGCTGTACGGGGGCTGGGCAATCGCGCTGCTCACCGCGCTGACGATCCTGACCGGGCTTTCGATGACGTGGTCGGTGGCTCCAGGCCTGAGCCTCCAGGAGCTGGCCCGGACATTCACCTACCTGGCGGTCTTCGTGGTGGCCGTGGTCGCGGCCAGGCGGCTTCCGGCGGGCGCGCGCCCGCTGCTCACGGGGATCCTGCTGGCCACGCTGGCCGTGTGCCTGTGGGCGCTGGCTACCCGTATCTGGCCCGGCTCGCTGGGCGGCGACGTGCTGGGCGCGCGCCTGGGTGAGCCGTTCGACTACTGGAACGCGCTCGGCGGAATGGCGGCGCTGGCCGTGCCTGCCGCCCTCTGGATGGGAGCGCGGCGCGACGGCAACCGCTGGACGTCCGCCCTGGCCTACCCCGCCCTGGGACTGCTGCTGCTGACGATCATGCTCACGCAGTCACGCGGCGCGCTGGCCGCCGCGATACTGGCCGCAGCGCTCTGGCTGGCCTTCGTGCCGTTGCGCCTGCGCACAGCTCCGGTGCTGGCGGTGGCCGCCCTCGGGGTCGCGCCGATCAGCGCCTGGGCGCTGTCCCAGGAGGCGTTCACCGCCGCGCTCCAGCCGCTGGACGTGCGTCAGGACGTGGCCGGCACGTTCGGCCTGCTGAGCGTGCTGACCGTGCTGGCGCTGACGGCCGCGGGCTTCGCCGCCGTGCACATCCGCGCGACCATGAAGCCGTCGCTGGAGCTGCGGCGGCGCGCGGGAATCGGTCTGGCTGCAGGGCTGGTGGTCGTGGCCGTGGTCGGCCTGGTCTCGATCGGCGCCACCGGCGGCGGCATCGGCCAGCGCATCGACGACCTGACCGCGAACAAGAGCTCCGTGTCGGGCTCGGGCGCCGAGCGCCTTGGGTCGGTCTCCTCGTCACGGGGCGAGTACTGGCGCCAGGCGATCGACGTGTTCAAGGATCGCCCGTTGCTCGGTCGCGGCGCCGACGGCTTCACGCTCGCACGGCTGGAGTACCGCGAGGACCCGCGCGCAGCCAGCCACGCACACGGGTTCCTGCCGCAGACCATGGCCGACCTCGGGCTGGTGGGGCTGTTGCTTTCGCTCGCCCTGCTCGCGGCGTGGCTGATCGCCGCGGGACGCACGCTCGGCGTGCGGCTGCGGGGCGGCCGCGTGGGGCCCGACTGGACCACCGAACGGGTGGCGCTGACCGGCCTGGGCCTGGCCGCGGTGGCCTACGGGACCCAGTCGGCCGTCGACTGGACCTGGTTCATCCCCGGACCGACCGTCGCGGCCGTGGCCGCCGCCGGATTCCTGGCCGGGCGGGGACCGCTGCCGGCCGCCGGAGAGAGCGACCCCGAACCGGCAACGACCGCACGCGGACGGGAGCGCGACCCGCTGCGTCTGATCCTGGCGGCCGCTGTCGCCGTGACCGCCGCGCTGTGTGCCTGGGCGGTGTGGCAGCCCCAGCGCAGCCAGTCCGCCACCGACGAGGCGATCGCGCTGGCCGAGAAGGGCGATGCGGCCGCAGCACTGCGCGAGGCCGATCGCGCACGCGACATCGATCCCTACTCACCGGATCCGCTCTACGCCCGCGCCACGGCGCTCGCCGCCGGCGGGCGCCCGGTCGCCGCCTACCGGGCGCTCGAGCGCGCGGTCGTCGAGCACCCGCGCAACCCGGACACGTGGCTACGCCTGGCGCAGTTCGAGCTCGACGATCTGGGGGTGCCGCAGCGGGCGCTGGCCTCCGCCCAGGCGGCGCTCACGATCGATCCCGCCTCCACCCGCGCCAAGGGCCTGGTGCAGACCATCCAGGCCGCGCTGACCCGCGAGCAGCAGGAGCTGGCGGCGGCGCAGCAGCTGCTCGAGGCCCAGCGCCAGCGGGCACGCCCGCAGCGGCGCTAGACCGCCGCGCGCGACGAGCCGCCGGCAGGATCGGTGGCCCGCTCCAGCTCGCCGAGGCGCTCCATCGGCAATGGCCCGTGGCCGCCGGACTCCGATACCTCCAGCATCAGCTGCTCGTAGGCTGACGCCACGGCGTCCCACGAGTACAGGGCGGCCCGCTCGCGAGCCTTCTGGCGGTAGCCGTCCACGAGCTCGGGCTGGTCCAGCAGCAGCTCCAGCTGGCGGGTCAGGTCGGGCACGCCGTCGCGGCCCGAGAAGTACACCCCCGCCTGGCCCACCGTCTCGGCGTTGGGCTCGTAGTCGTTGACCAGCACGCAGTTGCCCGCCACCAGCGACTCCAGGATCACCGGGTGGGTGCCGCCGACCTCGGTGGGCGCGCAGAACAGGTAGGCGTTGCGCTGCAGCTGCCAGTAGCCGCTGCCGAAGACGTAGCCCGGGAAGACCACGCGCGGGTCGGCAGCGCGGCGCACGCGGTTGATGTACTCGGACGCATAAGGCGCGCCCCCGACCACCACCAGCTTCATGCCCTTCGTCTTGGATGACGGGATCCGCGACCAGGCCTCGACCAGCATGTGCGGGTTGTTCTCGGGCTCGAGGCGACCGACGAACAGCACGTAGCGGCGCGGCTCCAAGCCCAGGCGCTCGAGCACGTCGCTGCCGCCGTCCTCGGGCAGCTCGGCGCCGTAGGGCACCACGCCGATGCCGCGCCCGTAGCGGCTCTCGTAGATCCGGGCGACGGCGTGCGAATCGGTGATGGCGCGCGTGGCCAGCCGCGGCGACAGCCGCTCGGCCGCGCGCAGGTAGGACTTGGCCACGCGGTTCCACTTGCGCCGGTCGGAGTCCAGCCCGTCGACGTTGATCACGGTCGGGATGCCCGCGGCGCGGGTGACCAGGCACAGCGGGCTGTTGCCCGCGATGAAGAACAGCGCCACGTCGGGGTTGACCTTGCGCGCCGCGTGGAGGCTGGACAGCAGCGTGTGCACGAAGGTGTCCAGGTACTTGTTGCGCACCGTCGGCAGGTGCACCAGCTTCGCGCCCTTCCACTCGCGGATTCCGGGATCGACAACGTGCGGTCGGCAGTAGACGGTGACGGTGTGGCCGCGCGCCGTCAGACGGCTGGTGATCTGCTCGACCGCCGTTTCGAAGCCGCTGTAGGACGCAGGGATCCCGCGGGTTCCGAGAATGGCGATATTCATGGGCGAACGGCCAGCGTATAGGCGCGCAGGTGAGCCCGCGCAGACTCCTGCCAGCTGAACTGCCTGGCGCGCTCGCGGCCACGCGCAGCCAGGTCGGCGCGCAGCCCCGCGTCGCCGGACACGCGGGTGATGCCCTCGGCCAGCCGATCGGGCTCCACCAGCAGCGCGGCGTCGCCGCACACCTCGCGCGCCCCGGCGCTGGCCACCGCCACCACCGGCAGTCCCAGGGCCATCGCCTCGACCAGCGTCAGGCCGAAGCCCTCGTGCAGCGACGGATGCACCAGCGCGCGTGCGCCGGCCATCAGCTCGGCCAGCTCCCCCGGGCTGGGATGTTCGATGCCGCTCACGCCGGGCTCGCCGGCCGCCCCGGCGGCGGCGCCGGCCAGCACCAGCGGCGCCGGATCGCCGCTAGCGGCCCGATAGACGGCGTATGCCGCCAGCAGCCCGGTCAGGTTCTTGCGCGGCTCGGCATCGCCCACGAACAGCAGCGGGCCGTGTGGCCGGTCGGGTCGCACCTGCGCCGCGTGGCGCACCTGGCCCGGGCCGTGGTGGGCCACCACCAGCCGGTCGGGCTCTGCGCCGAGCAGCGCGCGTGCGTCGGCGGCGGTGGCCTGCGACACGCACACCAGCGCCGCGCAGCCGCGGGCGGCACGGCGGTAGGCGCGCAGCGCCAGCCGCCGCCACGCCCCGCTGTAGTGACGGCGCATGCCCGCGAAGGCCACGTCGTGAACGGTCGCCACCTGCGGCGCTGCGATCCGGCTGCTGTAGGCGGGCAGCGGGTGGTGCACCACGTCGGCGCGCGCGATCCGCGCGGCCCGCGGCAGCCCCGCGTGCAGCCACAGCGCATCCAGGGCGGCGTTGGCGCCGCTGCGGAGCGGGTTGCCCGCGCCGGCCGCCAGCCGCCGGCGCTGGCGCGCCTCGACCACCTCCACCCCGTCCGCGCGCAGGGCCGCCGCCAACTGCTCCACGTAGACCGCGGTACCCGAGCGGCCGCGGCCGGCGTAGGAGCTGTCGATCAGCACCCGCACGGGCGCCCCCTCACGCGGCCAGCGCGGGGATGCGGGCGTGGGCGGCCTGCAGCTCGATGCCCGCGGCCAGATCGACGGCGGGCGCGTAGCCCAGCTCGGCGCGGGCCCGGCTGAGGTCGGCGGCGGTTGCCCGTGGCTCGCGGCAGTCGGGCGCCGCCGGCGTCAGCTCGGCCTCCCTGCCCAGCGCGCCCGCCAGCAGACCAAGCGCCTCGGCCAGCGTGGCCGGCCGGCCACCGGAGACGTTGTAGGTGGCCCCCGGGCGGCCGTGCTGCAGGGCCAGCCGCGTGGCCTCGCAGGCATCGGCCACGTAGGTGAAGTCGCGCGTCTGCGCGCCGTCGTCGAACAACGGCATTCGGCCGCCGTCCAGCGCGGCGGCGGCGAAGCGGGCGAAGGCCATGTCGGGACGCTGGCGCGGGCCGTAGACCGTGAAGTAGCGCAGCACCACGAGCTCGATGCCGAGCTTGCGCGCCATCCGCGCCGCCACCCGCTCGGCGCGCAGCTTCGAGCGGCCGTAGTGCGAGAGCGGGCGCAGCGGCGCGTCCTCCGGCACCGGCCCGTGGACCGGCCCGTACACCGACGAGGACGAGGCCAGCACCACCCGCCGCAGGCCGGCGGCGCTCGCCGCGCGCAGGACCGCCTCGGTCGTGCGCACGTTGGCTTCCTCGAACGCGTGCGGCGCGCCGCCGCGGACGCCCGGGCGGCCCGCCAGGTGGCACACGGCCTGCGCGCCGGCCATCGCCCCGGCAAGTCCCTCGCGGGTGGACGCGGTGGCCTCGAACAGCCGGAAGCCTGGCTCCCCACGGGCGCCCGCGAGGTTGGCCTCCTTCTGCTCGCGGCAGTAGAAACGGGTGAACGAGTCCAGCCCGTGCACCTCGTGGCCGGCGGCCAGCAGCCGCTCGCTCAGGTGGGAGCCGAGGAAGCCGGCGGCCCCTGTGACCACGATGCGCATCGCGCCTTTCTACCGGGTCGCGCGGGCCAGCAGGGTCCCGGCCTGGGTACGCAGGAAGACCACATCGAACCCCATCTGGTCCAGCACACGGGCCAGCGACTTGGCGGTGAAGAAGCGCAGATGCGGCGACAGCGGGTCGAACGTGCGCTCGAAGCTGCCGGCGGCGGCCGCCAGAGCCGTGCGTCTCCCGTGCGCGGGGGTGGTCACGGCCAGCGTGCCGCCGGGGACCAGCACGCGACGCGCCTCCGACAGCGCCAGCTGCACGTCGCGGATGTGCTCGAGCGTCTCGGCGCACAGCACCAGGTCAAAGCACGAGTCGCCCAGCGGGAGTGGCGCGTCGGCCTGCACCAGCACGGCGGTGGCGTCCGGCAGCCGGGCCGTGGCGCGATCGAGCGCCACCTGCGACACGTCGGCAAGCGTCAGATTGCGCGCGCCCAGCTCGGCGCTCAGGCGACCGTCGCCGGCACCCAGGTCCAGCACGCGCCCGCTCGTGTCCAGCGAACGGGCGAACGCCGCCAGGTGGGCGGGTGGCGGCCCCGCGTCGCCGGGCACCAGCCGCCAGATCTCGTCGTCGTAGCGCGAGGACAAGCGCAGGTAGCCTAACCGGCCATGGACCGGCCGGCCGTCGATCTCGTCGTGCCGTTCCGCGGCTCCGCCCAGGAGTTGTCCGCGCTTCGCAGCCGCCTCGGGGTGGTCGTCACGCGACCGCAGGACACGGTCACGGTGGTGGACAACTCACCCCGGCCGCACGGCGGCGGCGACGTGTCCGCGCCCCAGCTGCAGACCCCGGGCTTTGCCCGCAATCGCGGCGCCGAGCGCGGGCACGCCGAGTGGCTGTTGTTCGTTGACGCCGACGTGGTCCCGCCACCATCGCTGATCGACGACTATTTCGCGCCCCCACCCGCCGCCGCCACCGGGCTACTCGCCGGCGGCGTCCGCGACGAGCCTGCGGCCCCCGGCGCCGGGCCCGCCGCGCGCTACTCCTACCTGCGCGAGTCGATGAGCCAGGAGATGACCCTCCAGCACGGGGAGTGGGCGTTCGTCCAGACCGCCAACTGCGCGCTGCGGCGGGCGGCGTTCGAAGCCGTGGGCGGCTTTCGCGAAGGCATCCGCGCCGGCGAGGACGCCGACCTCTGCTTCCGGTTGCGCGACGCGGGCTGGGGCACCGAGCGCCGCGAGCACGCCGTGGTCGCGCACCGCAACCGCTCCAGCGTGCGCGCGCTGCTGGCGCAGAAGGCCTGTCACGGCGCTGCGGGCGCCTGGCTGGACCGCCGCTACCCGGGCTCGTTCCCCGCGCGGCGGCTGCCGGGCCTGACCTGGTGGGGCGTGCGCCGGGCCGTCGGCGGCGTCACGGCCGCCATCCGCGACCGCAGCCGCGACGAAGCGCTATTCGCCGTCATGGATCCGCTGACCACACTGGCCTACGAGCTCGGCCGCTCGCTGCCGAACCACCGGCCTCTAAGGCTCCGCCGATGAGCGCGGCCGTGGACGTGATCGTCCCGGTGTACGGCGATTCGCCGTTCCTGGCGGCCGCCCTGGACTCGGCGCTGGGCCAGGAGCCGGCGCCGGCGCGCGTGATCGTGGTGGACAACGGCTCGCCCGAGCCGCTGCGCCTGGACCAGCGCCACGCCGGCCGCTGCCTGCTGCTGCGTAGGCACACGCGCGGGGGGCCGGCCACGGGCCGCGCCGCCGGGCTGGAGCGCAGCGCCGCGCCGCTGGTGGCGCTGCTGGACTCCGACGACATCTGGGAGCCGGGCAAGCTGGCCGCGCAGATCGAGGTCTTCGAGCGCCAGCCGGACGTGGGCCTCTGCTTCGGGGCGGCCACCGTGATCGACGAGCACGACCGCGAGACCGGCGAACGGTTCGCCCAGGTGGCGCCCGGCGCTCACCGCGCGGCGGAGATCCAGCGGACGCTGTTCCGGCGCAACCCGATCACCACATCGAGCGCGGTGATCAGGCGCACCGCGCTGGACGCGGCGGGCGGCTTCGACCACCCGGCCACCGACGACCTGGGCTGCTGGATGCGGCTGGCGGAGACCGGTGCGCCGTTCGTGTTCGAGCCACGCGCCCGGATCCGCTACCGCCGTCACTCGCACGGCTACTCGCACGACGTGCGCGTCGGGGCACGGCTGGCGCTGGCGGCCCTGGACGCACACGGCCACGTGCTCGACGAGGACGAGGGCCGCGCCCTGCGCCGCGACTGGCTGACGCTGATGGCCCGCGGCGAGTTCCGCGCGCGGCGCTGGAGCGCGGGCCGCGCGGCGCTCCGCGACGCGGGGCGCCAGGCTCCGCTGGCGTTCCGCGAGCGGCTGCTCGAGGTGGTGGCCGCCGTGCCCGGCGTCCGCTCGCTGCTCGGCCGCCGGGACGTGCATGGCTGACGCCCGGCGCGCCGTGGCCGTGAACCCGCTGTCGTGGGTCGCGGGCGGCGAGACCACGCTCTTGCGCCTGCTCCCGGGGCTGGCCGAGCGCGGCTGGCGGCTGTCGGCCACCGTGCCCGCCCACGGGCGCCTCGGTGACGCGCTGGCCGCCGCGGGCGTGCCGGTGCGCCGGCTGCCGCTCGGGCCGCCGGAGCGGCGCACCGCCGGGGCCTACGGGGGCGCCCTGGCCGCGCCCGCCGTGCTGCGCGGCAACGACATCTGCCTGCTCAACGGGCTGTCCACCCAGCGGGCCGTCCCCGGCCTGCGGCTGCTGCGCACCCCGGCCGTGCTGCTGGTGAACAACCCGCTGGAACGACCTCCGCCGGCGTGGGGCAACCCGCGCCACTGGGAAACCGTGCGCGCCATCGCCGCGGCCAGCGATCACGTGGCCGCCGAGTGCCGCGCCGCCGGCGCCCCGGCCGCGCTGGTCCGCACGGCCTACCCCGCCGCCTGGGACGGCCCCGAGCCGCCCGGCGCCTCGGCTCCGCCTCCCTCCGGCCAGCACGTGGGCTACGTCGGCCAGCTTGAGCCGCGGAAGGGGGTGCTCGAGCTGATCGAGGCGGCGCGCAGCTTCCTGTCCGGCCGCCCCGGGGCGCGGCTGACGATCGTGGGCGAGGCGGCCCACCGCGAGGATCACTACGCCCGGCAGGTGCGCGACGCGGCCGCCGGGCTGGACCAGGTGGAGCTCGCCGGCTTCCGCGAGGATGCCGCCGCCTCCATGGCCGCCTTCGACGTGGTGGTGGTGCCGTCGCTGGCCGAGCCCTACGGAACGGTGTCCGCGGAGGCCGCCGCCGCCGGACGGCCGGCGGTCGTCTGCGCCGTCGGCGGCATGGCCGAGGTGGTGGTTGACGGCGTGACCGGACTGCACATCCCACCCGGCGACCCGGCGGCGCTGGCCGCCGCCGTCGGCACCCTGCTGGACGATCCGCAGCGCATGCGCTCCATGGGCGCGGCGGCTCTCGAGCACGCCGGCCGTTTCGCGCCGGGCGTGTACGCCGACACCATCGACGCGCTGATGCGCGAGGCGCTGTCCGCGTGAGCGCGCCCCTGCGCGTCACGGTCGACGCGCGGCCGCTGGACATCGATTACCTGCGCGCCCAGGGCATCGGCCGCTACGCCCACGGCCTACTCGGGCCGCTGGCGGAGGTGGCGGCCGGGCGCGGCGGTCAACTGGTCCTGCTGCGCGCTCCGGGCGGCGGCGCCAGCCCCTTCGGCGCCGGTCCGGGACAGGGCACGACCGTGCGCGAGCTGCGCCGGCCGCCGTGGCCGAACCGTTACGCCGACGTGCTCGAGCAGGCGGCGCTGCCGCTGGACCTGCGCCGGCTACGCCCGGGCGTTCACCACTCGCTGTCGCTCTACCGCGCCCCGCTGGCGCCGGGCGTCCCGCACGTGATGACCATGCACGACGTGGTGCCGCTCATGTGGCCCGAGCGCTACCTGCGAACCGGTCTGCTGCACAAGCTGCTCTACCGCGCCGCGCGCCGCGCGGACCTGCTGCTGGCGGTGTCCGAGGCCGCCCGCGGCGACATCGTGCGCCACCTCGGCGTGGACCCCGCGCGCGTCGAGTGCGTCCCCGAGGCGGCGGGCGAGCACTTCGTGCCGACCCGGCCCGAGCCGCGCGACGGCCCCTACCTCGTCTGGGTCGGCGGCCTGGCCACCCACGACCCGCGCAAGGACCTGGAGGGCCTGATCACCTCCTTCGCCGCCTGGCAGCACGACCGCGAGCGAGCCGAAACGCTGGTGCTGGCCGGCGCGATGGGGCCCGCCGGGCACGAGCTCTCCGCGCTGGCGCGGCGCACGGGGGCGCGGGTCGAGTTCCCTGGCTTCGTGCCCGACTCCGACCTTCCCGCGCTCTACAGCGGCGCACGCTGCCTGGTCACCGCCAGCCGCTACGAGGGCTTCGGGCTGCCGGCGCTCGAGGCCGTGTCCTGCGGCACTCCGGTCGTGGCCTTCGACGCGGGCGCCGTCCCCGAGGTGGCCGGGGAGGGCGCGCTGACCGTCCCCGACGGTGATCTGCCGGCGCTGATGCGCGCCGCCGAACGCGTGTGCGACGACGACGTGCTGCATGCGCGCCTGCGCGCCGGCGGCCTGGAGCACGCGCGCGCCTACTCCTGGCAGCGCACCGCGGAGGCGACCTGGGATGCCTACGAGCGGGTGGCCCGCGGGCGGCCCGGCCAACCCCCTCACGGATCGTGACCGGTCGTGCTCCTCGATACCCGCTCGGATCTACGACAAGAACCGTGCCGGCCCAGCAAGATCCTGGTCCCCCTGGCAAACCTCCGTTACGCGGACGCACCTTTCTTGCCGGCAGGGCACCGTTCTTACCCGCCGGGCAACTTTCTTGTCGTAGATCCGACCGCTGAGCGGTACCGATGCGTTGGGCGCTCGGCGCCGGAGGGCGTACCGCCGGCGTGTCGCGGCTCTAGGCTCTGCCGGTGCCGACGGTGGCCATCGACGCCCGCGATGCGTTCGCGCCCCAGCTGCGCGGCTGGGGCCGTTACAGCCAGCGCCTGATCGCGGCGCTGGACGCGCTGGATCCCAGCGACCTGCATCTGCGCGTCGTGCGCGAGGGCGGCCAAGGGGCCGAGGTGCTGTTCGAGCAGTTCCGCCTACCCGCCCTGCTGCGGCGCGAGGCGGTGGACGCGGTGCACGCCCCAAACTGCTTCCTCCCCCTCCGCCGCCCGTGCCCGGGCGTGGTGAGCGTGCACGACCTGGCCTTCGAGGAGTTTCCACGCGACTTCGCGCCGCGCACACGCCTGAAGTACCGCCAGCTGGCGCGGCGCGCGGTGCGGTCGGCCCAGCTGGTGATCTGCGACACCGAGTTCACCCGCGGCGACCTGGAGCGGCGCTGGGGGATCGAACCCGAGCGGGTGCGCGTGATCCCGCTGGCGCCCGCCCTCCCGGCGGGGAGCGCGGAGCCGCCGCCAGGCCCCTACCTGCTGGCGGTCGGGGACCTGCGTGCGAAGAAGAACCTGACCCGCCTGGTCGAGGCCTACGCGCTGCTGCGGGCCGACGGGATGGAGCACCGGCTGGTGCTGGCGGGCCTGGACAGCGGCGAGGGGGACGCCCTGCGTGCGGCGGCGGGCGATGCTCCGCTCGAGCTGGCGGGCTACGTCTCCGACGAAGAGCTCGACGCCCTGCTGCGCGGCGCCGACGCGCTGGTGCATCCAAGCCTGTACGAAGGCTTCGGGTTCGTGGTCCTGGAGGCCATGGAGCGGGGCACCGCCGTGGCGTGCTCGAACGCGACCTGCCTGCCCGAGACGGGCGGCGATGCGGCGCGATACTTCGACCCGCTCGACGTCGCTGACATGGCGGCCGCCATCCGGGACGCCGTCCAGGACCGCGAGGCGCTGGCGGCAGCGGGCCGCGCGCACGCCGCACGCTTCGACTGGGCGAACACCGCCAGGGCCACGGCGGACGTCTACCGCGAGCTGCTGGCGTGAGCACGGCGACGATCCTGATGATGAGCTGGGACGAGGCGCCGATGCTGCGCCACTCGCTGCCGGCGGCGCTGGCCCAGGAGGGGGCGGCCGTCCTCGTGATCGACAACGCGTGCACCGACGACACGGCCGCGGTGGTGGCCGAGCACGGCGCGGCGCGCCTGCACCTGGCAACCCGGCTCTCGTATGCGGCCGCGATCAACCGGGCGTTGGCCCAGGTCGACGGCGACGCGGTACTGCTGCTCAACGCCGACTGCTTCCTCGAGCCCGGCTTCCTGGCAGCCACGCTCGGGCATCTGGACGACCCCGGCGTGGGCTCGGTCGCGCCGCGCCTGCTGCGCACGCTGGGCCCGCAGGCGCGGGAGCGGCTCGACCTGATCGACGCCGCCGGCATGGTCGTCGACCGCCGCCGCAAGAACGGCCTGGTGGGCCACGGCCGGCCGGCCCTGGCCTACGACGTCCCGGGCCCGGTGTTCGGGGCCGACGGGGCGGCCGCGCTGTACCGCCGCAGCACGCTGGCCGACTGCGCGCTGGGGGAAGAGGTGCTGGACGAGGACATCGAGCGCTGGGCATCCGACGTGGACCTGGCCTGGCGCGCGCGCACGCTGGGCTGGAAGTGCGTCTACGAGCCACAGGCGGTGGCCTACCATGTGCGCACCTACAGCCCGTCGACGCGGGCTGGCATGCCGGCCCGCGACCGGCGGATGCAGTTCCGCAACCGGTACCTGATGATGGTCAAGAACGACACACTCGGCGCGCTGCTGCGGGATCTTCCGCGCCTGGCGGCCTACGAGCTGGGGCAGCTGGGCTACGCGCTGGCGGTTGAACGGGAGCTGCTCGGCGGCTACCGCGACGCCGCCCGGCTGGCCGCGGGCGCCCGCCGGCGCCGGGGGGAGCTGCGCAGCCGCCGTGTGCTGAGCGCGGCCCCGCTGGGACTGGAGCCCGCCGCGTGAGCGCCGCCGAAGCCATCCGCCCGCCGACCGACCTGTTCGGCATCGCCGTCGAGACCGATCCGCCTGCGGACCTCCTCCAGCGGATCCTTGGCTGGGCCGAGCGCGGCGAGCGCCGGCGGGTGAACTACGTGAACGCCCACGTGCTGAACCAGTCGCGCTCGGACCCCGAGCTGCGCGCCGCCCTGCAGCGGTCCGACCTCGTGTACTGCGACGGCTACGGGGTGCGCCTGGCGGCGCGGCTGATCGGCCTGACCGTGCCCCACCGCATGACGGGCGCCGATTGGATCTGGGGCGTGGCCGCGCTGTGCCAGGAGTCCGGCCGGTCGCTGTACCTGCTGGGCTCGGACCCCGGTTCCTCGTCGGAGGCCGCCGCCACCCTCAAGCGCTGGTACCCGCGCCTGGACGTGCGCGGCACCCACCACGGCTACTTCGGCCTGGAGCACCCCCCACTCCGAGCGCGTGCTCGAGCACCTGTCCGAGCACAAGCCCGACATCCTGCTGGTGGGCATGGGCACGCCCGCAGCAGGAGCTCTGGGTCGAGCGCAACCACGACCGCATCGACGCCTCGGTGGTGTGGACGGTCGGCGCGCTGTTCGACTACGTCTCGGGTCGCGTGCCGCGGGCGCCGCACTGGATCGCCGACAACGGCTTCGAGTGGATCTTCCGCCTGGCCGTGGAGCCGCGGCGCATGTGGCGGCGCTACCTGCTGGGCAATCCCGCCTTCCTGTACCGCGTCATCGGCGAGCGACGGAGGCGGGCCGGGCGGCCGTGAGCTCGTCGGCGGCGCGCCGCGACGCGGGCGCGGCGGCGTTGCTGCTCGCGGCAGCGCTGGCGCTGGCCTGGCACGCGGGCGTCAAGAACGCCGACGCCGTGCCCGACGTGCTGCGCGTCGTGGCCGCGGCGGCGCTGCTGACCACCGCCGCGGGCTACGCGCCGGCCCGCCTGCTGCTGCCGGCGCCGCTGCTGGTGCACCTGGCGGTGGCCGTTCCGGTGGTGGGCGCCATGGTCTCGGCGCTGGCCCTGACCGTGCTGGGCTTTCTGCACGTGCCGCTGGTGGTGTCGCTGGCGCTCGTGGTGGGCGCGGGCGCCGGCGGCGGCATCTTCTTGCGCGTCCGGCGCGGACCGGCGAGCGCCGACCCGGCCGAGCTGGCCGCCGCCGGCCCCGCGGTGCGGCGGATCGCCTGGCCGGCGTTGCTGGCAGCGCTGATCGTGGCCGTGACGCTGCTGCCGATGCTGCGCGCCGGGTTCGCCACCACGATCGGCCAGAACGGCGACGCCGTGGTGTCGGTGGGCACCGCGGAGTTCCTGCGCGACTCGCCTCCGCGTGGCGAGAACATCGCCGGCTGGGTCGACCGGATGCCGTCCAACTGGCGCTCGAAGTACCCGATCTACTACGAGCTGGCGGGTGTGTCCGAGCTGTCCGGGCTCGAGGCCACCAAGGTCATGGCCACGGCCATGTCGCTGATGCTGGCGCTGACCGCCGCGGGCTTCTTCCTGCTGGCCTACCACGGGTTGCGCGCGGGCTGGCTGGCCGCGCTGGGGGTCATGGCGCTGGTGCCACTCGACCGCATCCTGACCTACCTGACCGTGCAGCCGTTCTACAACCAGATCTGGGGCGTGTTCGCCATGTCGGTGATCCTGCTGTTCGGCCTGGTGCACCTGCGCTCGCCCAGCCGCGGCTCGCTGGCGCTGCTCACGGGGTTCACCGCCCTCGGCGCGTTCGCCTACCCGCTGATGCTGCCGTTCCCGCTTGGCACGCTGGCCCTGGCGGCGCTGATCGGCGGCTGGCGCCCGCCGCGCCCGCGGCTGCCGCAGAGCCGGCGGGCGCGGATCGCCGCTGCGGCGGGCGGCGTGGTGGCCGCGCCGTTCGTGCTCGTAGGCCTGGCCGGGGTGATCGAGAAGGGCTGGGCCGCGGCGCAGGTGGTGCTGCCGGGGTCGGACCTGAGCGGCTGGAACGCGCTGCCCTTCTACCTGCCGCTGCACAAGTTCTTCGGCCTGGTTGATCCGCTCGGCGCCGGCTGGCTCGGCGTGGCCGTGGTCGTGGCCGCCGCGCTGTACGCATGCCTGCGGGTGCTGCCGCGCGCGGTCGGCGTCCCGTTCGCGGCGACCACGGCCGCCGGGCTGCTGGTGGCGGCTTACTTCAAGGCGCGCACCTCCGGCGCGTTCTTCTACTTCAAGGACCTCTCGTTCCTCGGCCCGCTGGTGACCATGTTGGCCGTGGTCGGGCTGGCGGCCCTGGCGCGCGAGCGCCGTCGCGCGCTGTCGGCGGCGGCGCTGGCGGTGCTGGCCCTGCTGGTGCTCAGCGCCGCGGAGGGCACCAGGCGCGAGGCGCTGGACGCCGAGCCGCAGCTCACCCGCGACCTGCTGGACGTGCGCGCCTGGTCGCAGCAGCTGCCGGCGGACGCGTCCGTGCTGATCGACGTGCCGCGCGACGGCCAGCAGCTGTGGGCGGGGTACGTGCTGGCTCGCCACCCGGTCTCGGGCACCGACCCGTACGTGAGCACCACGTTCCCGTTCCCGCCCAAGGGGGACAAGGCCGACTACCTGCTGCAGCGCTCGCTGCTGCCGCCGCCGCCCGCGCGCGAGGTCGTCGGCGCCCCGCTCCGGCGCAACGCCAGCTTCCGTCTCTGGCGAATGAACCCGGAGCTGCCCGGCCGCGACGTCTCGTCGCGCCGCTCGCTGGACCAGTTCTCCTCGGTGCTGGTCAGGCCCTAGCGATCAGCATCAGCGTGTGCCCGAGCCGCGCGGCACGCGGACGGTCGCCCAGGCTGGAGTCCGCGCGCCAGATCGCACGCTGGAGGCTCGGCGGCATACGCCGCCAGGTGTAGGTCACGGCGTGCAGCTCCGGCGTGAGGCCGGCGGCGCGCGCCTCGGCCTCGAGCCGCAGCGGCGACAGCGGGATGTCATCCGGGGTGCCATGCACCGTGGTGCCGGCGCCCACCCGGTTCGCCAGCGCCAGGCCGGCGCCGACCGGGTGCCACCCTCCCGGCTCGACGGCGATCAGCGCACCGCCCGGGCGCAGCAGCGCAGCCGCCTCCTCGAACACCGGCGCCAGCGGCCCCTGGTAGGCGATGTGGTGCAGCACCAGCCGGTAGAGCACCACGTCGAACGAGCCCGGCTCCAGGCCCAGATCACCCGCCCGGCCCGCGAACCCGGCGTCCAGGATGCCGTCGGCCACGAGGGCGTCGGGCTTGGTCGGCTCGAGCTCCACGCCCGTCATCCGCCACGCGGGAGCCGGGAACATGTGGCGCCCGGGGTTCCAGCCGCAGCCCACCGACAGCACCTCGCCGCTCTCGAGTCCCAGCCGCGAGCCCAGGATGGCCGCCTCGCGCCGGCGCACCTGCTCGTAGTGCACCTCCATCGTCGCCTGCGGCGTGTTGCGGTCGAGCAGGTTGTCGGGCTGGTAGTCCTCGCTCACGCCAGCGCCTCGCCCACCGCGGCGACGATCCGCTCCGATGTGCGCGCGTGCTCGTACTCGGCCAGCCGCGCGTGCCCGCGGGTGGCCAGCGTCTGGCGCAGCTGGTGGTCGGACACCGCGCTCTGCAACAGCTCGGCCGTCACGGCCAGATCGTCGGCGCGGTCCCACAGCACGGCGTCGCCGCCCACCTCGGGCATCGCGCCGGCCGGGCGCGCCACCACCGGGAGGCCGAAGTGAAACGCCTCCAGCAGCGGCACGGAGAAGCCCTCGTGCTCGGACATCGAGAGCATCACGTCGGCCGCCGCGTAAGCCGCGTTCAGGTCGGGCTGGGCCAGGCCGCCGGCGAACGTGACCGATCCGTTGGCCATGCCGCCCAGCAGCCCGGCGTAGGACGGGGACAGAGCCTCGCCCACGCACAGCAGCCGGGCGCTGAGCGCCGTGCTCGGCACGCCACGCGTCGAACGCCGCGATGGCCAGGTCGTGGCGCTTGTTGGGCGCCAGGCGGCTGACCACCAGCACCAGCGGTCCCTCGCCCTCGGGCGCGCGCCCGCGCTCCTGCAGGCGCGAGCGGTCGAACAGGATCGGCAGCACGCGCGCGTCGGCCACGCCGGCCGCGCGCAGGTCGCGGGCGTTGAAGTCCGAGTCGGCGGCGCAGAGGTCGGCCGCCCGCGCGAACAGCGGCAGCTGGGCCCGGCCGACCGCGCAGGCCACGGCCACGCCGGCGTGGTGGTTCCAGAAGTAGCCCGGCGGCGTGACGTTGTGGTAGATCAGCAGCTTGCGCTCGGGCCGCTCCAGCAGCCGCAGCAGACGCGGCGAATAGGCCGACTAGCGGATCACCAGCAGGTCGCCGCGCCGCGGCTCGAGCCGTTCCAGGGGCGCGAAAGCGGCGCGCACGCGCGGATCCACCGCCGCCGCGTGGTCGCCGCCGCCGTAGCCGTGCTCGGTGAGCAGCTGGCGCCACAGCCGGGCCTGCACGCTGACCGCGTCGTAGGGCCCCGCGCTGGACAGGACCTGATGGACCGCCGTCACTCGCCGGGCCCGCGCCGCTCCAGCGCGTCCAGGCGCTCCAGCAGCGCGATGTTGAAGCGCGTCTGGCGCGCCTCCAGCTCCACGAAGTACTGCCGCAGCAGCCGCACCAGCAGCCGCTTGACGAACGTGATCGGGGCGCCCGCGGGCCGGGTGGAGTAGACCACCTCCTCGGGGTCGATCTCGATGACCGCCCAGCGGGCCAGCAGCTCGCGTGACGGCGCGCCGTGCACGATCGACTCGTCCAGCTCGCCCGAGCTGCCGACACCCGCGTAGCCGCCCGCCGCCCGCCGCCGCTCGGCCTCCTCGCGCGCCTGCTGCTCCGCCTCCTCGGGCGTGCTCACTTGACCACCTCCCGCCGACCCACCAGCGACCACGTGCCACGCAGGTCGGCAACGCCCTCTCCATCACTGGTGTGCGCCACCGAGAAGCGGGCCACGCGGTCCAGCAGCCCGCTGGCGGGTGCGTCCTGGTCGTAGGCGCCCACCGCCACGTCGTAGTCGCCGCCCAGCAGGTTCAGGCGCGGGACGGCGAACGACACGCTGGTCTGGCCCGTCAGCTCGCCGACCGTCTCGTCGGTGCGAAAGCAGACGTCGCCGCGCTGGTCGCGGACCTCGAGCGCCACCACCGCCCGCTCCGCGGGCTCGAGCGCGCGAACCGCCATGCGAACGCCCAGCTCCTCGCCGGTGCGAAAGGCGGCCCGGGGCCGTCCGCCGGCGTCGACCAGCTCCAGCTCGGTGATCTCGAGCTGGGCGCGCTCCGCGGCGGCCGGCCGCAGCGAGCGCGTGCGTGCCTCGCCGGCGCCCAGCAGCCGGTGGTAGAACAGCAGCCCGTCGGCGGTCGGGCCGTCGAACGCCACGCGGCCGCCGTCCAGCACCACCACGCGGCTGCAGATGCGCTCGATGGCGGAGGGATCGTGCGAGACCAGGACCAGCGTGGTCCCGGCCGCCATCCGCTCGGCGATCCGGGCCATGCACTTGCGCTGGAAGGACTCGTCGCCCACGGCCAGGATCTCGTCGATGAGCATCACGTCGGCGTCCAGATGGGCGACGATCGAGAACCCCAGCCGCAGCTGCATGCCCGATGAGTAGGCCTTGACCGGCACGTCGATGAAGTCGCCGAGCTCGGAGAAGTCGACGATGGCCTGCGCCCGCTCCTCCATCTCGCGACGGTCGAAGCCGTGCAGCGCGCCGCTGAGGAAGATGTTCTCGCGCCCGCTGAAGTCCGGGCCGAAGCCCGCGCCAAGCTCCAGCAGCGACACCGTCCGCCCGCCGCAGTCGGCGCTGCCGCTGTCCAGCGGCACGATCCCGGCCAGGCAGCGCAGCGTCGACGTCTTGCCCGCGCCGTTGCGGCCGATCAGCCCGACGGCCTCGCCGGGCTCGATGCGCAGGTCCACGCCGTCCAGCGCAGCCACGGCGCCGGCGCGCGGGTGCCCGCCGCGGACGAACAGCTCCTTCAGCGTGCGCGAGCGCTCGTGCGTGAGCGCAAAGGCGCGCGAAGCCTGCTCGAGCACCACCTCCCCCGGGGCCAGGCCGCTCAAAGGATCACCGCCAGGTCGCGCTCCATCCGCCGGAACAGCAGCGCGCCCAGGCCGAGGGCGCCAACCCCGGCCGCCGAGCACGTAGACCAGCGTGCCGCCCGACGGCGCCGCGCCGCTGTAGAGCACGTCGCGGATGGCCTCGATGAACGGCGCGATCGGGTTGCCCCAGCGCAGCAGATCGCCGACCCAGGCGTGGTCGGCGATGCCGGGCATCGAGTCGATCGGCAGGAAGATCGGCGTCAGGAAGAACCACGGCAGCAGCGCCGTGGCCAGCACCGGCTCGACGTCGCGGTAGTGGGCGTGCAGGACGGCGACGATCAGCGACAGCCCCAGCACCAGGCAGAACAGCAGCGCCACGATCAGCGGCAGCAGCACCAGCGCCGGGTCGGCCGAGCCGCGCACGACCAGCGCGACCGGTGTCACCACCGCGAGCATCACCAGAAAGGTGGCCAGCTGCACCGTGGCCACCGACGCCGGGATCGCCTCGCGCGGGAAGCGCACCTTGCGCACCAGCGGCGCGTTCTGCACGAGGCTCGGCGCCGCCGACAGCAGCGCCTGGCTGAAGAAGACCCACACGATCAGCCCGACCAGCAGGAACAGCGGGTAGTCGGGCTGGTCGGCCACCTTCAGCAGCACGCTGAACACCAGGGCGTAGGCGCCCATCAGCACCAGCGGGTTGACCAGGTACCAGAGCACCCCGAGCGCCGAGCCCTTGTACTTCTGGCGCAGCTCGCGGCGCACCATCTGCTCGAACAGGAAGCGGTAGCGCATCACCGTGGGAGACTACGACGGTGAGCAGCCCGAACGTGTACGGCACTGCCGTGCGGCCCGGCTGGCGCACGCGGATCGCGGGTCCGCTGGCACAGCGGGCCCGTGCCAAGCGGCGGCGGATGTACGTCGAGTTGATGGACCCATCCGAGGCCGAGCAGGTGCTCGACGTGGGCTGCGGCAGCGTCGGGCTGGCCACCCTCGGGGTGCCCGGGCGGGTAACCGGCTTCGACCGCGACGACCGTCCCGGTTACCCCGGCGACCGCTTCGTGCAGGGCGACGCACGCGATCTGCCGTTCGCCGACGGCGAGTTCGCCATCGCCTACTCGAACTCGCTGATCGAGCATCTGCCCGCCGCAGACCGCGAGCGCGCCGCGAGCGAGCTGGCGCGCGTGGGGCGCCGCCTGTTCGTGCAGACGCCGAACCGCTGGTTCCCGATCGAGCCGCATGCGTTGCTGCCGCTGGTGCACTGGCTGCCGCGCTCGCTGGGACGCCGGCTGTGGAAGCTCGGCGTGACCGGCGAGCCGTTCGACGACATCCGCCTGCTCAGCGCCCGCGAACTCAGGCGGCTGTTCCCCGGCGCCCGGATCGTGCGCGAGCGCGTTGGGCCGCTGACGAAGTCGCTGATCGCCGTACGCGACTGAGACGGACTCTTCCGGAGGGCCGCCGCAGGCGGCCTACCAGGCGCCCTTGGAGCGCAGCACGGCCGGGATCGTCTTCAGCAGGATCGTCAGGTCCAGGAAGACCGACCACCGCTCCAGGTACACGAAGTCCAGCCGCACCAGGTCGTCGAAGTCCAGCTCCGAGCGGCCCGAGACCTGCCACAGGCCCGTCATGCCCGGCAGCACCAGGTAGCGCTTGCGGTGCCAGTCCTCCAAGCGGTCGTAGTCGCGCTGGGGCAGCGGGCGCGGGCCGACCAGCGACATGTCGCCGCGCACGACGTTCCACAGCTGCGGGAACTCGTCCAGCGAGTAGCGGCGCAGCATGCGGCCGACGCGGGTCACGCGCGGGTCCTGGCGGATCTTGAAGATCACGCCGCCGGCCTCGTTGTGCTCCTCCATCTGGTCCTGGAGCTGGTGCGCGCCCGCGTTCATCGTGCGGAACTTCAGGCACGGGAAGGGCACGCCGCCGATGCCCGGCCGGGCCGCGCGGAACAGGACCGGTCCGCGCGAGTCGAGCTTGATCGCGATCGCGATCAGCGCCAGCAGCGGCGACAGGAAGATCAGCAGCAGCAGCGCCCCGAAGAAGTCGAACATGCGCTTGATCACGAAGTCGATGCCCTCGAAGACGGGCGGCTTGAGCTCGAACAGCGGCAGCGCGCGGCCGGGCACGAACTCGACCCGGTCCATCAGGATCTCCATCGTCGAGGGTGCCACCCGCACCCGCACGCCGTTGCGGTGACAGCGGTCCACCAGGTCCACGGCGTCGTCCTCGGGGAAGTCCGGGTCGGCGATCAGAACCTCGTCGATCGTGTCGAAGTGCCCGTCCAGGCCATCCAGCGACCCGAAGTCGCGCAGGCCCAGCTTCAGCTCGTGGTTGGGCGAGACGAACCCGTACGGCTCGATCTCCGAGCTGTCGCCGAGCGCGCTGACCACGGCCTCGATGTTCGGCCCCGACCCCACCAGCACGGCGCGGCGGCTGTACCCGGCGGCATGCAGGATGAAGCCGCTGACGCGCTCGAAGACCCAGCGCCCGGTGGCCACGTACGCCAGCGCGAAGAACAGCGACCCGTAGAAGATGTAGTACGACGAGAACTCGAAGCCCTCGATGACCGCGTACAGCAGCATCAGCAGCGTCAGCTGGAACAGCGCCGAGATCACCGTGGCGAAGCCGGGCCGCTGCTCGCGGTCGCGATACAGGCCCGATCGCGCAAACAGCAGCACCATCACCAGGCATGCCAGCGGCGCCACCTCCAGCGCCTGGTCCACCGATGCCGACAGGCCGGTGTAGCCGAACTGCACCACGTACTTGAGCACCAGCGCCGTGACCACGGCCGCCGTCAGCCCGAGGATGTCGATCGCCCCCAGCGTGGCCACGCGGGCGCCGCGGCGCAACGTCTCGAAGTGCAGGATGCCGGCCAGCAACAGCGGCCTGCGAGCGCGAACGTCGCGATCGGGGAGAGAGACCGGCTCCGCCGGCCGGATCTCCCGCAACTCTCTGGCTAGTCCGTTGCTCATGATCGTGGCCCAAGTCTCTGGCCGTGAGAACCCCGCAAACCACCCAAATGTATCGGTGCTGGACGCCGGCCACACGCTCGGGCGTCGATTCTCACGCGCGTGGGGGGCGGGCCCGGGGGCGTTCGGGACTGTACGAGCGTCACCGAAAGCACGATCGAGGGGGCCATGCGCGTACGGCGGGTCAGGGCGGGGGTCGACACCGACACGCTGACCCTGCTCGAGCGCTTCGGCAGCCAGATGCTGGCCACCGCCCGGCGCTACTCGGCCAACAGCCAGGACGCCGAGGATGCCTTCCAGCAGGCCTCCGAGATCCTGCTGAGCCACGAGCCCAGCGGAAGCGACGACGACGTCTGCCGCTGGCTGCGCACTACCGTCAAGCACGAGGCGCTGGCCATCCGCCGCCGCCAGGATCGCGTGCTGCCCAGCGGTCCGCCCGAGCGCGTCCCGGTCGACGGGGTGAACCCCGCCGACACCGAGCAGCAGGCCGAGCGCCTCGAGCGCCTGCGCCAGGGCGCCCAGGCCCTG
Organism: uncultured Solirubrobacterales bacterium; assembly: GCA_963750365.1. Classification (GTDB taxonomy): domain Bacteria; phylum Actinomycetota; class Thermoleophilia; order Solirubrobacterales; family Thermoleophilaceae; genus JAAYBF01. The sequence goes on along the minus strand of CAVVQE010000001.1, from coordinate 1,047,777 downwards.
GGCCGGCTCAAGCCCCAGGAGGTGCGCTGCCTGCGGCTCCGTGCCGAGGGCTACTCGTACAGGGAGATCGGCGAGCTCACGGGCTGGTCGTACACGAAGGTCAACCGCTGTCTGACCGAGGGCCGGCAGGCCTTCTTCCAGCGGCTGGCCGCGATCGAGGCGGGCGCCGAGTGCGAGCGCATGCGAGCGGCGCTCTCCGCCGTGGCCGACGGCGAAGCCGGCGCGGCCGACGTGGCCGCGCTGCGACCCCACCTTCGCGACTGCCCCGCATGCCGGGCGCGCCTGCGTGGGTACCGCGCCGTGCCCGCCCGGGTCGCCGCGCTCGTGCCGGCGCCGGTGCTGGCATGCGCCGCCCCGTCGCGGTTTCGGACGCTGTTGGAGTCCACGCTCGGCGCCGCTCAGGACCGTGTCGCGGCGCTCGCCGAGCGGGCGCACCACGGCGCCGAGCTGGCCGCCGGGCCGAAGATCGCGGCGGTGGCCGCCTCGGCGGCGCTCGCCGGCGGGGGCGGCGTGGCCGCCGAGCGCATGGCGGCAGCGCCCGACCCCCACACGGCGAAGAGTCACCGAGCGGCCCGTGCCGCGGCGCCACAGCGCGTGGAGGCCAGGCCCGCTCGAGCGGCGCCGGCGCCCGCTCCGACGCCCCGCCCCGACCCGGCGCCGGTCGCGCCGCCGCCGGCCCCGATCGCGGTAGCGCCGGCGCCCGCCCCCAGCTCGCCGCAGCCCGCACCGGCGCCTGCCGAGTTCACCCCGGCCGCTGCGCCGCCGCCGACGCCGCCGGTCGCTCCGGCGTCCGCAAGCCGCGGCGGCGGTGAGTTCGCGCCGTGATCGACGTCGCCGGGCGAGTGCGATCGGGCCGAAATGGGTATATGGCCTCTCCGCCGTAGCGAGAGCAGGAGGCTCGAACATGGACGTTCGCGGGAGAATCTGGTTGGTGATGGGGGTGGCCGCAGCCACTCTGTCGATGTTCGGCGCCCAGGCTGCGCTGGGCCAGTTGCCCAAGCTGCCGGCCGTGCCGCAGGTGCCCGCGCTTCAGCCACCGGCGAAGGTGCTGCCCGCGCCGGTCACGCTGCCGCAGGCACCCGTCCCGCTGCCCGAGGTCCGCACGCCGGCTCCGCGCCTTCCCGTGCAGCCTCCCCCCGTGCGGGTGCCCGGGGTCACGGCGCCCGCGCCGCGAACGCCGGCAGCGCCCCAGGTGCAGGCGCCCCAGACGCCCGCCGACGGGCCCGCCCCGGGCGCAGGCGGCGCAGGCGCCGCTTCGCGCGAGCAGGCGGCGGCCCGAACCGGCCAAGGCAGGGCGGCTCCGGCGGCCGGCGGCTTGCGCCGAGCACGCACCAGGCGCCCTGCCGGCGCGCCACGCTCGACCAGGGCCGAACGGAGGCTGCGCGCCGCGGTCTCCGGCCTGTGGGCCTGCTCGTATGCCGTCAGCCGCGTTCAGCGCCGCGTGCTCCAACACCGTGTGGGACTTGACGGAAAGACCCCCGCGTCGCTCGCTGGCACCGCGAAGGCTCTGGGCCTGAGCGTCCGCGTCGTGCGGCGCGCCCAGCGCGCCGGACTACGCGCGCTGCGGCGGGCAAACCACCGTGATGGCTGCGCGATGGGAACCGGCGAACGGGTCGCGGCGCGCGAAGAACGGGCGCTGGTCGCGGTGGCCACCGCCCCGGTCCTGCGGCCCATGTCCTACCTGCGTGGCCTCCGGCGGGCGAGCGAGCAGCCGGGGGCGCGCCCGGACCAGGGCCAGGTGCTCGGACAGCGTTCCGCCGGCCGGAATTTCAGCCCAGCCCGGCCGCGGCTGGTGGCTGCCGGGACCGGCAGCCAAGGACCCTCGCCGTGGCCGGTGCTGGCGCCGCTGATGGTGCTGGCCGCCGCCGCGGCGCTGGTCATGCTTGGCCGTGGCCGCCTGCCCCAGGCGGCGTCTCCAGGTCCGCCGACCCCGCCTGCACCCCCCGGCCCGGTGCCTCCGCCCGCCCCGGCCGCCCTGCAGGACGATCGGCCGCCGCCTCAGGCACACCAGCCGCCGCCCGCCCCATGGCACGGTCAACCCGCTGAGCCGGCCGGGCAGTTCGCGCTCGAAGAGCCCGAAGAGCCGGCCGCACAACCACACACGGCACGGCGCGCGGCGGGGCTGGCCGCCTCCGGTGTGGCGTCGGTCGCGATCGGGCTTCTGCTGCGCGCGCGCCGCCGCCGTTAGTTACCCGGGCGCCGGAGGGCGCGTGCCCTCCACCCAGCGCTCGTCGCCGCCCTCGACCTCCTTCTTCCAGATCGGCGCCTCGGCCTTGACGCGGTCGATGACCTCGCGCGCGCCGGCGAACGCCTCGCCGCGGTGGGCCGAGGAGGCGGCCACGATCACGCTGGGCTCGGAGAGCGGAACGTCGCCGACGCGGTGCTCGACCGCGACCGCGCACAGGTCGTGGCGCTCGAGGGCATCGCGGGCGATCTGCTCCATGCGCGGCCCCGCCATCTCCGCGTAGGCCTCGTACTCGAGCTTGTCGACCTCGCGCGTGACCCCCTGGAAGCTGACCACGGCGCCGGCCCGCCGATCGCGCACCAGCGCTGTCACGTCGTCGAGCGACAGCGGCTCGGAGCGGACGGCCGCGTGCACGGTGCCGGAGCCGCCGCTGACGGGCGGGATCAGCGCCAGCTCGTCGCCCTCGGTGAGCACGTGGTGGCCGGGCGCGTACTCGCGGTTCACGGCCATGACCAGCGGCAGGTCGTCGGCCAGCTCGCCGAGCGCGGTCAGCGCGTCGTCCACCGTGGCGCCGGCGGACAGGTCCAGCACGACCTCGTCGGCGCCGGCGCGCTGGCGCAGCATTGCGAACAGGCGGACCGTGACCTCCACGGACCGCATCGTAGGCGGGGGCCATATCCTCTGGCCAATGGCCACCACCCCCGAGAAGCCGACCATCGCCCCGATCGTCGGCCCCGACGACGAGCGCCGCTTCACCGACTCGGGCATCGAGGTCAAGCCGCTCTACACCAAGGACGACGTGCCCGCCGACCTCGACGAGCGGCTCGGCGACCCCGGCGAGTACCCGTTCACCCGCGGCATCCACGAGCGCATGTACCGCGACCGGCGCTGGACCATGCGCCAGTACGCGGGCTACGCCTCCGCCAAGGAGACCAACGAGCGCTTCCACTACCTGATCCGCAACGGCTCCACCGGCCTGTCGATGGCCTTCGACCTGCCCACCCAGCTGGGCCGCGACTCCGACGACCCGCTCTGCGAGGGCGAGGTGGGCCGCACCGGCGTGGCCATCGACACCATCGACGACATGCGCCGGGTCTTCGACGGCATCCCGCTGGACGAGGTGTCCACGTCGATGACCATCAACGCGCCGGCGTCGGTGCTGCTGCTGCTGTACGAACTGGTCGGCGAGGAGCAGGGCGTGCCCTCCGAGCAGCTGCGCGGCACGACCCAGAACGACGTGCTCAAGGAGTACATCGCCCGCGGCAACTTCATCTACCCGCCGGTGCCGGCCATGCGGCTGACCACCGACCTGTTCGCCTACTGCCGCGAGCGTGTGCCGAAATGGAACACGATCTCGATCTCGGGCTACCACATGCGCGAAAAGGGCTGCTCGGCCGTCCAGGAGGTGGGCTTCACGCTGGCCAACGCCATCGCCTACGTGCAGGCGGCGCTGGATGCCGGCCTGGACGTGGACGAGTTCGGTCCCCGCCTGGCGTTCTTCTTCAACGGCCACAACAACGTCTTCCAGGAGGTCGCCAAGTTCCGCGCGGCGCGGCGGATGTGGGCAGAGATCATGAAGGAGCGCTTCGGCTCGACCAACCCGAAGTCACAGACCATGCGCTTCCACACCCAGACCGGTGGCGTGACCCTGGCCGCGCAGCAGCCGCACAACAACATCGTGCGGGTGGCGCTCCAGGGCTTTGCGGCGGTGGCCGGCGGGACCCAGTCGCTGCACACCAACGGCTTCGACGAGGCGCTGGCGCTGCCGTCGGAGACCGCCGCGCGGATCGCGCTGCGCACCCAGCAGATCATCGCGGCCGAGTCCGGGGCGACCGACACGGTCGACCCGTTCGCCGGGTCGTACTTCGTCGAGAGCCTGACCGACCAGATCGAGGCCGGGGCGCAGGGGCTGATCGACAAGGTCGACGAGCTGGGCGGCTCGGTGGAGTGCATCCCGTTCATCCGCTCCGAAGTCGAGGAGTCTGCCTGGGGCTACGAGGAGCGCTACCGGACCAAGCAGGACATCGTCGTGGGCGTGAACGAGTACGTGACCGACGAGGTCGACGAGGTCGAGATCCTCAGGGTCGATCCCGAATCCGAGCGCCAGCAGGTCGAGCGGCTGCAGCAGTTCAAGTCAGACCGCGACCAGCAGGCGGTCGACAAGCGGCTCGAGGAGCTGCGCCAGGTGGCGCAGGGCGACGGCAACCTGCTGGACCCGATCCGGGCGGCGCTGAAGGACAAGGCGTCGATCGGGGAGGTCTGTGGCGTGATGCGCGAGGAGTTCGGCGAGTACTCGGAGGCCTAGAGCGTGCGCTCGCCCTGGTCCTGGCGCGTGCGCTTGGCGCGGTAGAGCCGCTCGTCGGCACGGAGCATCAGATCGCTGGCGCCGCAGGCGGGGCCGCGGGCGGCCGCAGCGCCGAACGAGGCGGTGACCACGGGGATGCCCGGGTCGTGGTCGGTCATCCGCACGAAGCCATCGGTGAGTCGCTCGGCCAGAGCGGTGGCGCCACCGGCGTCCAGTCCAGGGCAGAGAACGGCGAACTCGTCGCCGCCCAGGCGGGCCACGACGCGCCCCTGCCCGGCGCCCTCGGCGAGCGACCGCGCCGCGGCCACGAGCACGGAGTCGCCGGCGGCGTGGCCCAGCTCGTCGTTGACCAGCTTGAAGTGATCGATGTCCCAGAGCAGCAGGGCCAGGTCGGACTCCTGGATCCGCGCTGCCTCGACCTCCCGAGCCAGCGCCTCGTCCCAGGCGCGCCGGTTGGCCAGGCCGGTCAGCGGATCCTCCTGGCTCAGGCGGGCCAGCTCCCCCAGCAACTCGACGTTCCGCGCCTGCTCGCGCTCGAGCGCGGTCCGTCCCTTGTACTCGCGCCAGGCCAGCCGCCCGCGGTGGAGCTGGGCCACCAGCGCCAGCAGCGACGCCGTGCCCACGTAGAAGGCCACCGTGGTCAGCGCCGCGGTGGACGGCAGCTCCGGCGCCGTCGCTGCTGCGAGAACCAGCGCCAGCACGCCGATCGCGGCCAGCGCCAGCGTGTAGCGCCAGGACCAGACCAGCAGGAACGCAGCGGCGAACAGCGGCAACGTCATGCCCATCGCGTACGCCGCGTGCTGGGTATCCACGCGGACCACCATCAGCGCGATGGCCATCTCGATCAGGACCATCATGGCCAGCATCAGCAACTCGGGGCGGCGCGTGCCCAGTGGCCCCAGCATCGCCAGCCACAGCCCGATCAGCGGCACGGTGAAAGCCAGCCGGAGGATCACGAACTCCAGGGCCTGGTCGGGTGCGACCAGATAGTCGAAGAGGCCCCAAAGCGGGAACGCGAGCACTCCGATCAGGCCTGCCGAGATAGCGGTGGCGCGGGTGGCCTCGCGGACCTCGTCGCGGAACGAGCGCCGCGTGCCGCGCTCATCAGGCGGCTCGTCCGACTGCATGCGTGGCCAGGCGCTCGCGTCGATGGGATTGGTGTCGGCAGCCCCCGACCGCGGCTTGAGCGAGCTAAGGTCGACCGACCGTGACGGAGCTGGCCCAGGTCGATATCGCGCGCGGCGCGCTGGCCCGCTCGCTGAAGCGGCTCCCGGAGGCTGCCAAGGCTCGCCTGGCGGGGGCCCCACCCGTGGTCGTCGACGGACAGACGCTCGACCCCGACACCCAGCTCCTGATCGCGGTGCGCGAGCTGGTGGGTGAGCCACCGCTGGAGTCGATGCCGGTCGACCGGGCGCGCGAGGACTACGAGCGCCAGTTCGCCTCGATCGCGCCGCCCACCCAGCGCGTCTACCACGTGGAGGAGCTGACGCTTCCCGGCCCGGCCGGTGCCGTGCCCGCGCGCCTGTACTCACCGCCCCCTGACGGCGACGGGCTTCCGATGCTCGTGCACTACCACGGCGGCGGGCACGTGGTCGGCAGCCCGGATACCTGCGACTACGCCTCCCGGCTGGTGGTCAAGGGCGCCGGCGCCGCCGTGCTGTCGGTGGACTACCGGATGGGCCCCGAGAACCCGCTGCCCGCTTCGGCCGAGGACTGCGAGGCGGCGTTTCGCTTCGCGGTCGAGAACGCCGATCGCTTCGGCGTGGATCCGTCACGGATCGCCGTGGGCGGTGACAGCGCCGGCGGCAACCTGGGGGCCGTGGTCAGCCAGGCCATGAAGGCCGCGGGCGGGCCGATGCCCGCGTTCCAGTGGCTGATCTACCCCTCGACGGCGCTGGACCAGCGAACGCGCTCGTACGAGCTGTTCAAGGAGGGCTTCCTGCTCACCGACGAGCTGATGGAGTGGTTTCGGTCCAACTTCCTCGGCGACGCCGACCCGTCCGACGTGCGCGCCTCGCCGATGAACGCCGACGACCTGTCCGGGTTGCCGCCCGCGTACGTGGCCACCGGCGGCTTCGACCCGCTCCGCGACGAGGGCGAGGCCTACGCAGCCCGTCTGCTGGAGGCCGGCGTGCCGTGCGCCACGCAGCGGTTTCCGTCCCTGGTCCACGGCTTCGCCAACCTGACCGGCGTGTCGGCGGCCAGCCACGACGCGATGCAGCAGGCCGTGGGCGCGCTGCGCATGGGCCTGGCCGCACGCAAGTCCTGACCCAGGCCGTTTCACGCGGGAGGAGTCGCCCGCGGGTGGGCGAAGCGGGGTGGCGATGCCCGATCTCTCAGTGAACCGAACCCTGGTCAAGTCGCCTCCCGAGCTTTGGAACGAGGTGAGCGAAGCCGAGAGCCTGGCCCAGCATCTGGGCGAGTTCGGCGAGATCGCCATCCAGCGACTGGATCCCGAGCACACGGTCGCCTGGGAGGGCGAACACGCCCGCGGCACCGTGGAGCTCGAGGAGTCCGGCTGGGGCACCAAGGTCACGCTGTCCGCCGACCTGGCGGTGGCGCAGCCGGCCGAACCGGAGCCGGCGCCCGAGCCCGAGCCCGAGCCGGAGCCCGAACCCGAGCCGGAGCCGGAGCCGGAGCCTGAAGTGGCGGCGGTCGCCGTGCGCTCGCCCTGGTACCGGCGCTGGTTCTCCCGCCGCGCCCCCGAGCCGCAGGCCGAGCCCGACCCCGAGCCGCAGGCGGTACTCGAGCCCGAGCCGGAGCCGGAGCCCGAGCCGGAGACCGTGATCGACCCGGTGCGCGCCACGGCCGTGCTGGAGGACACGCTGGACCACCTGGGGGCCGCGCACCATCGCCCCTTCTCGCGCGAGGGCTGACCCAGCCGCGGGCCACGCCCGGGCCCCGGTACGATGCCGCGGCCCATGCGCCGGAAGAGCCCCGAGACCTACGACGAGAAGCTCGAGCAGCTGAGGGAGCTGCGCGAGGCCGCGGCCCACACCAACCCCGAGGCCGAGGAGAAGCAGCACGAGCGCGGGAAGATGACCGCCCGCGAGCGGGTGCTGAAGCTGCTGGACGAAGACAGCTTCCAGGAGCTGGACACGTTCGTGCGCCACCGCACGTCGGACTTCGACATGCAGAAGAACCGGCCCTGGGGCGACGCCGTGGTGACCGGTCACGGCACCATCAACGGCCGCCCGGTGTGCGTGTTCAGCCAGGACTTCACGGTCTTCGGCGGCTCGCTGGGCGAGGTCATGGCCGAGAAGATGGTGAAGATCATGGACCTGGCGGCCAAGATCGGCTGCCCCGTGATCGGCATCAACGACTCGGGCGGCGCCCGCATCCAGGAGGGCGTCGTGTCGCTCGGCGCCTACGGCGACGTGTTCGTGCGCAACGTGCAGTGCTCAGGCGTGATCCCGCAGATCTCGCTGATCATGGGTCCCTGTGCGGGCGGCGCCGTGTACTCGCCGGCCATGACCGACTTCATCTTCATGGTCAAGGAGTCCTCGCACATGTTCATCACCGGCCCCGACGTGATCAAGACCGTCACGGGCGAGGAGGTGGAGTTCGAGGAGCTTGGCGGCGCGATGACCCACAACCAGAAGTCCGGCGTGGCGCACTTCGCCGCCGAGGACGAGGAGTCGTGCCTGGAGGACGTGCGCTACTTCATGTCCTTCCTGCCCCAGAACAACCTCGAGACGCCGCCGCAGATGGACAGCGGCGACCCGCACGACCGGATGGACACCGAGCTGGACACGATCGTGCCCGACTCGCCGAACAAGCCCTACGACATGCGCGGCGTCGTCGGCCTCATCGTCGACGACGGCGACTTCTTCGAGGTGCAGGAGCACTTCGCGATGAACATCATCATCGGGTTCGCTCGTCTGGGCGGCAAGCCGGTGGGCATCGTGGGCAACCAGCCGTCGCAGATGGCCGGGGTGCTGGACATCGACGCGTCCGAGAAGGCCGCCCGCTTCGTGCGCTTCTGCGACGCGTTCAACGTGCCCATCGTGACCTTCACCGACGTGCCCGGCTTCCTGCCCGGCACCGACCAGGAGTGGGGCGGCATCATCCGCCACGGCGCAAAGCTGCTGTACGCCTTCACCGAGGCCACGGTGCCCAAGCTGACCGTGGTCACGCGTAAGGCCTACGGCGGCGCCTACGACGTCATGAACTCCAAGCACATGCTGGCCGACTTCAACTTCGCCTGGCCCCAGGCCGAGGTCGCGGTCATGGGCCCCGAGGGGGCGGTGAACATCATCTACCGGCGCGACATCGCCGCATCGCCCACCCCCGACGAGCGCCGGCAGAAGCTGATGGACGACTACAAGGCGCGCTTCGCGAACCCCTACTCGGCGGCTGAGCGGGGCTACATCGACGACGTGATCGAACCGCACGAGACGCGCCCGAAGCTGATCCACGCGCTGCAGATGCTGGAGACCAAGCGCGTGGCCGGCCCCAAGCGCAAGCACGGGAACATCCCGCTCTAGCGCCACGCGGTCGCTGCGGCGACCCTAGGCCGCCGCGAACAGCCGCCACTCGCCGGGCACGCCCTTCAGCGCGTGCGTGCCGCGCTCGGAGAAGCCGAGGCCGGAGCCCACCACCAGGTCCTTGACCGTGCTCGAAACCAGGACCTCTCCCGCCTGGGCCTGGGCGCCGATGCGCGCCCCGATGTGCACCGCGATGCCGCCCACGTCGTCGCCCATGGCCTCCACCTCGCCCGTGTGCAGACCGGCCCGCACCTCGATTCCCAGTGGTCGCACCCCCGCGCCGATGGCCTTGGCGCAGCTGACCGCCCGGGCCGGTCCGTCGAACGTGGCCAGGAAGCCGTCGCCAAGTGACTTCACCAGCCGGCCGCGGTGGCGGGCGACCTCGGCCTCGACGACGCTGTCGTGGCGCTCGAGCAGGTCGCGCCAGCCGGCATCCCCGAGCGCGCCGGCCCGCGCAGTCGAGCCCACGATGTCGGTGAACATGACCGTGACCAGGATCCGGTCGGGCTCGCGGACGGGGCGGGCGCCGGTCAGGAACTCCTCCGCCTCGTCCATCAGGGCGTCCTGGTCGCCGGCAAGGAACACGTGGTCGGCACCCTCGAGTTCGACATAGCGCGCGCCGGGGATGCGCTCGGCGAAGTAGCTCGCCTGCGCCACGGAAACCAGCCGGTCGGCGCGGCGGTGGAGCACCAGCGTGGGGACCCGGATGTTGGGCAGCACGGCGCGCGTGTCCAGGCGGCGGTAGAGCTCGAACAGCCTCTGCACGCCGCCGGGGCTTGTGCCCGAACGCAGCAGCCGGGCCCACCAGTCACAGAACTCCGCGTCGTCGGCCATCGTCGGCGCGAACCACTCGATGGCGACCGGGCCGCCCCAGCCCTCCTGTATCCGGCGCATGAAGCGGGTCAGTTGCTCCGGGGGGAGCCCCATCGGGTAGTCGGGCGCCTCGGTGATTCGAGCGTAGGTCCCGTACGCGACCAGCGCGCTCACGCGGTCGGGGTAGGTGGCCGCGAACAGCTGGCACATGGGTCCGCCCTCGGAGATCCCGAGCAGCGCCGCCTGCTCCATCCCGGCCGCATCCATGACCGCGCGCAGGTCGTCCATGCCCTCCTCCAGGGTCGGCGCGCGCCCCATCCGGTCCGAGAGGCCCTGCTCGCGCTTGTCGTAGCGCAGGAGGGTCGAGAAGCTCTCGGCGCGCTGGACGAACCGGGCGGCCAGCGGGTGCTCCCACATGACCTCCTGGTGGGATACGAACCCCGACACGAAGACCAGGTTCAACGGCCCCGAGCCCGTGACCTGGTAGGCCAGGCTCACCTCGCCGTTCTGGGCGTAGCGGATGTCGGGACCGGCCACGGAGGCCAGTGTCCCACCGCGCTACCGGGGAGCCAAGCGGGCGCGGCGCACCAGACGCTGGGCTACCTCCTGGTCAGGGTGAAGCTCAGCTTCTTCGTCGTGCAGGTGGTGAGCCCGGTGTTCGTCGTCAGGTCGATGTCGAAGCGGGCCGTGCCCTTGGCCGAGCTGCCCTTTTTGTTGAAGCGGCCCGACATGGTGATGTTGCTGACGTACGTGTTGCCGTCGGCCAGCCGCCCGTCGCTGGTGCCCTTGGCCGAGAACGCGCGGCCCTTGAGCTTGAGCGTGTTGAACACGAAGCCGCCCGAGTTGAGGTAGGTGCCGTTGGCGCACTTGGCCGAGTAGGCGATGGTCAGCTTCTTGACGCGGCCGTTGGCCACCTTGGCCGCCGCCTTGTAGCCCTGGGAGGTCCGGCCGTCGTACGACCCCTTCGGCGCCTTGGCCGCCGCGGGCGTGGCCAGCGGCAGGGCCAGGGCCAGGGACAGGACGGCGGCGGCCAGGAAGCCGCGGGAGGGAAGGCTCGAATTCGGCATCGCGCCAAACTACGCCGGGTCCGGTCGATCCGCCATTGCCGTGGGCGCCAGATTTCGCGCTGGTGCGAAACCGTCACGAACTCCTACCCTGGGCAGCGATGCGCACGCACGTGCCGATCGCCGCCGTGATGGCCTGCTGCCTGGGAGGGCCCGCCAGCGTGGCGGCGCAGGTGCCCGTGCCCGCGCCGGCACCCGCGCCCAAGCCCGAGCCCCGGATCAGGGCCGGCGTGACCTCGGCGGGCGTGCAGCTGGCGGGGCTGACGGTGGCCGAGGCCACGGACCGCCTGCGCCAGCAGGCGCTCCCCCGCGCGCAGCGGCGCTTCCGCGTGCGGGTGGGCCGGCGCACGTTCGTGCTCACGACCGGGCGCCTGCGGATGCGGTTCGCCGAGCGCACGACCGCCAGGCGCGCGCTTAAGGCCAAGGCCGGCCGCGCGGTCGCGCCGGCGATCTCGTTCCGGGCCGCCTCGCTCACGGCGTTTGCCAAGCGCGCCGAGCAGGTCACGCGTCGCTACGGGCGCAACGCCAGGATGCGCATCACCGTCACCCGCATCATCGGCCGCAGCGCCCGCTACGGCTCGCGCATCAGTGCCGCGCGGCTGGACCGGGCCATCCGCCGCCGCATGGCGAACCCGTCGCTTCGGCGCGGGCTCGCGCCGAAGGTCTTCCGCGTTCGCCCGGCCGTTCGGCTGATCGACCTGCGCCGGCGCAACCGCACGATCGTGACCGTGGACAGGCGCGGCTTTCGACTGCGCCTGTTCAAGAGCCTGCGCTACAGCCGCTCCTACGGAATCGCCGTCGGCGCCGGCGGCACCGAGACGCCCAGCGGGCTGTACCGGATCCAGAGCAAGCAGGTGAACCCCGCGTGGACTGCGCCCAACCGCCCGTGGGCCGGCTCGTACGCAGGGCGGACGGTGCCCGGCGGCGCGTCCGACAATCCGCTCAAGGCACGCTGGATGGGTATCGCGGGCGGCGTGGGCATCCACGGCACGGGCGAGCCGTGGTCGATCGGGTCGGCCGCATCGCACGGCTGCATCCGCATGCGCGTGCCCGACGTGATCGACCTGTACCGCCGCGTGCCGCTGGGCGCCCAGGTGCTGGTGCGCTGACCTAGCGCGTCGCGGTCCAGGCCACCCGGCCGCTGCGACAGGTGACCACGCCTGCGCCCTCCAGGGCCGCCATCTGGGTGGTGATCGAGAAGCCGCCGGTGGCGCGGGCGGCTGTCAGCCGCCCGCGAAGCCGTAGCTGGGACGCGGTGCCGCGGCCGTCGGACAGGGCACCGGTGCTGGAACCGCGGACCGCGAACCGGCCCGCCCGTACCCTGGTCGGCTTGAAGCGGTAGGTGCCGCGCAGCGTCTCACCGTCGTCGCAGGGCGCCACGTAGCCGATGGCGAAGCGCTTGACCTGCCCGTCCGCCAGGCGGAAGCCGACGGGGGTCTGGAGCGCCGACTCGCCGCTGTACGACTTGCCGGCTGGCGTGGCAGCCATCGCGGCGACCGGCGCCAGCAGCGCGCCCGCGGCGACCAGCAGCGCCTGCGCCCTCACAGCGCCACCGTCCGCGAGCCCATCGCGCCCGCCGCGTGGGCGTCCATCAGCGCATGGCACAGCGCCAGATCCTGGATGGCCAGGCCGGTGGAATCGAACAGCGTCGTGTCGGCGTCCGACCGGCGGCCCGGCGAGGCTCCGGTGAGCACGGCACCCAGCTCTGTCACCCGCTCGCGCCCGATGCGGCCGGCCGCCGCGGCGCCTGTCAGCTCGCCGCCGTGCGAAGCCTGAGCCCACTCATCGCAGAACAGCAGGCAGCGCTCGACCGCCTCGATCTCCGCCTCAGCCTTTCCCGGCCCGTCGGCGCCGAGCATGTTCAGGTGGGCGCCGGGGCGCAGCGCGGCGGCGGTGACCACCGGCTCGTGGCCCGGCGTGACGCAGGTGACCACGTCGCACGCCAGCGCTTCGTCGAGCGACCCGGCCTCCCAGCCCAGCTCGCCCGCCAGCCGGCCCGCCGCCTCCGGGTCGGGGTCGAAGCAGACGCCGGGCCCGTATTCGGCTGCCGCCAGGCAGCGCGCCGCCCACGTGCCGTGCAGCCCGCAGCCCACGATGCCCACGCTCGCTGCGTCCTCTCGCGCCAGCTCCTGCGCCGCCACCGCCGCCACGGCGCCCGTGCGCAGCGCCGTGACCGAGCGCACGTCGGCCAGCGCCAGAGGCTGCCCGTCCAGCGCGCTGGAGATCGAGATGGTCCCCATGACCACCGGCAAGCCGGCAGCGGGATTGCCCGGGAACGAGGTGACCCACTTGAGGATTGCCAGCCCCGAGCCCAGCGCCGGCATGGCCCGGAAGTCACCGGCGGGCGGCGCCTGCAGGTAGACCTTCGACGGCATCGTCCACTCGCCCGCCGCGTACTCCACGAAGCCGCGGCGCACGTGGTCGATGGCCTCGAGCGGCTCGATGGCGGCCAGCACCGAGTCGTGGTCGAAGACGGGGATCGCGGGCACCGGCCGAGGATACCCCTGCATCTCGGCGCCGCTCGGGTCCTACCGGAGTCGGATCAACTCCGACCGCGAGAAGGACGCCGGTGCGGTCGCGCTGGCACAGGGTGGCCCCCATGAACAGCCCCACCACCACACCGAGGAGCGTCATGAGCCACCTGCCCAAGAAGCTGATCACCACGCTGGCCGTGGCCGCCCCGCTGGCGCTTGCCGGCCCGGCGCACTCCGCCGAGCTGTTCGGCAGCGACCTGACCCAGCAGCACCCTTCCACCGTCGGCTGCGCCGCGTCGCAGTGCACGATCGCCCAGCGCTACTTCCAGGGCTGGCAGGACGGCTCGGTGGCCGCCACCGGCGTGATCACCCAGTGGAAGGTCAAGCTGAACTCAGGCGCCCAGGCGCGGCTGAAGACATTCGACGGAGCGTGGGACTACACCGCCCGCCACACCGGCCCCACCGTCAGCGGCAACGGCGGCGTGAGCACCGTGTCCACGCGGATCCCGGTGGCGTACGGCGACCACGCCGCCGTGGAACTGCTGTCGGGCCAGCTGCAGACCGACTACTACGGCAGCGGGTCGACCACCCAGGACATGCGCTTCCAGGGCCCCTTCGTGGACGGGCAGACGCGCTCCACGGACTCCGAGCCGATGGGCCACGAACTGATGTCCCAGGTGCGCGTCGAGCCCGACGCGGACGGCGACGGCTACGGCGACGAGACACAGGACGACTGCGTGTTCTGCAACGGCGGCGGCGGCGAGGTGCAGCCGCCGAGCGGCTCCGCCAGCGCGCCTTCGTACTCGTCCGGCGGCGGATCGGGCTCCTCGAGCCCCGACCAGCCCAGCTATGGCGCCGGCCGTCCGCTGATCAAGCTGGCGATCGACAAGCGCGGCTTCTTCGAGTACCGCAACCGCAAGCCCTACATCACGCTGTACATGGACAACCAGGGGCGGCGCAACCTGAAGGGCAGCATCGCCCTGAAGTACGGCAAGAAGACGCTGAGCGAGGTCAAGAAGGGCCTGAACGACACGTTCGAACTGGACTGGGACTACGACGGCAGCACCAGCAACTTCAAGCTGCCGCGCAAGCTGGTGCGCCAGATCGAGCGCAAGGGCAGCGCCACGCTGACCGCCGTGGCCAGGATGAAGGCCGAGGGTGGCGGATCGACCACCGTCAAGCAGACGGTGAAGGTGCGCAAGGGCGGCCTGACCAACGCCTACGACGGCTACTACAGGGGCACCGGCGGGCTGGTGATCCAGGTCAGCGGTGGCTACCTGACGTCGATCAGCGTGGGTCTGAACGCCTACTGCCAGCGCGACGCGAAGTTCATGGCGCGCAGCCTGTACACGCTGGGCGGCTTCCCGCTGATGATCGGCCGCGACGGCAGCTTCAAGGCCAGCGGCTCGAACTCTCCTGACACCGTCCGCTATGAGGGCAAGCTGACCAGGAGGGGCACGGGCAAGGGCTACCTGTCGCTGTTCCACACCAAGCTGGACGTAGGCAGCGGCGGCCGGCTGCAGATCGACCAGTGCTTCGCCGCAAGCAACTGGACGGCCAAGAAGGTCCGGGGCAAGTAGCCGGGTGCGCGCCGGTAGTCTCCCGGCCGCGATGGGCACGAACGGCGACCAGCATCCGCCCCGCCCGCGGATCCAGATAGCGCAGGCGGCGGCTTCCCCGGAGGAGGCCGCCGCCATCGCGGCCGCCCTGGAGCAGTTCCTGCGCGACACCGCGCCCGTCCCCGAGCCGGCGGCCACCGCGGTCAACCCATGGCTGCGGGCCGGTCTGTACGAGAACGCCGGGCTGGACCCCAACGGCCCGCCGCCGTGGGGCGACGACGTTCCCTGGGGCCGCTAGACAGGGAACTCGCGGCTCAATTCCCTAATCTCACCCGGCTTTTGCTAGTTTCGTCGGATGGAGCCCACCAGCACGCCTCCCGCCAAGCCCCGCGGCCGCCAGGGCTCGCTGAACAACCCGGAGATCATCGAGAACGTGCCTGGCCACGTGATCCCGATCCTCGAGGGCGAGTTTGACGACTTCGACAACGAGGCCGAGAAGTTCCTCGGTGGCGAGACCCCCGAGAACGAGTACATCGGCTTCCGCCTCAAGCAGGGCGTCTACGGCCAGCGCCAGGCCGACGTCCAGATGATCCGGGTCAAGCTGCCGATGGGCGGCATCACGCCGGAGCAGTGGGAGGCGTTCGCGGACGTGACCGAGAAGTACGCGCCGCTGAACAAGTCCCACATCACCACGCGCCAGAACATCCAGCTGCATCACATCCCGCTCCGTGACGCTGCGGCGCTGATCCGCGAGATCGCGGCCGCCGGGCTGTCCTCGCGCGAGGGCTGTGGCAACACCGTTCGCAACGTGACCGGCGACCCCTATGCGGGCGTCTGCGACGACGAGCCGTTCGACGTGACGCCGTGGGCCGGCGCCTACGTGCGCTACTTCGTGCGCCACCCGACCACGCAGCTGATGCCGCGCAAGATCAAGACGGCGTTCACCGCCTCGGACGCCGACCGCGCCATCACCGGCATCCACGACATCGCCTTCCTGCCGCGCGTTCGCGAGGACGGAACCCACGGCGTCGAGGTCCGGGTGGGTGGCGGCACTTCGATCATGCCGCGCGTGGCGCCCACGCTCTACGACTTCGTCGAGCTGGCCAACGGCGACTACCTGAAGGTCTCGGAGGCGGTGTTCCGCATCTTCGACCGTCAGGAGTTCCTGCGCGTGAACCGCGCGCGGGCGCGGATCAAGGTGCTGGTGGACAAGATCGGCATGGACGCCTTCCGCGAGATGGTCGACGAGGAGCTTCGCGGCGACTGGGTCGACGAGCGCGACTTCGACCCCGAGCCGCTGCTGATGGTCCACGACGAGGAGGCCAACGCCCCCGTCGCGTCTACCGCCTACGCCGCGCCCGGGGACGACGCGGCCGACTTCGAACGCTTCAGGGCGTCCAACGTCCGGCCCCAGCGCCAGGACGGCTTCTCGACGGTCGACGTGCGCGTCTACCGCGGCGACCTCACGCCGGAGCAGATGCGTGGGATCGCCGACATCCAGCGCCGCTACTCGGGCGGCTACGCGCGCACCACGATCGAGCAGAACTTCGTGCTGCGCTGGGTTCGTGACGAGGCGGTCTACGAGTTGTGGCGGGCGCTGTCCGAGCTGGGGCTCGGCGAGCACGGCGCCGGCGAGATCCTGGACACGGTCTCGTGCCCCGGCACCGACAGCTGCAAGCTGGGCATCACCAGCTCGATGGGCCTGAACGGCGCCATCAACGCGAAGCTCAAGGAGCTGGACATAACCGACCCGCTGACCAAGCGGATCCACATCAAGAACTCCGGCTGCCCGAACGGCTGCGGGCAGCACCACATCGCCAACATCGGCTTCTACGGCGCGTCGATCAAGGTGGGCGACAAGACGATCCCCGCCTACATCCCCCACGTGGGCGGGAACTACGAGGGCGGCGAGGTCGTGTATGCCACCCGGCTGAAGTCGCGACTGCCGGCCAAGCGCGTGCCCGAGGCCGTGGAGCGGTGGCTGCGCTTCTACGAGGCCGAGCGCGCCGAGGGCGAGGAGTTCAACGCCTTCGCCGACCGCGTCGGCGCCGACCGCTTCACCGAGCTCGTGGCCGACCTGTCGCTGCCGGTGGAGTTCAACGTGGAGAACATGAGCTTCTTCATCGACTGGCAGCGCAAGGACATCTACGAGGTCAAGCGCGGCGAGGGCGAGTGCGCGGTCTGACGGCCGCGGCCGAGGCCGTGGCCGAACAGGCGCTGGCCCGGCACCACCCGGCGCTTGCGCTGGCGTGCTCCTTCCAGAAGGAGGAGACGGTGCTGATCCACATGCTGCGCCGGATCGAGCCGCGGGCGCGGGTCTTCACGATCGATACCGGCGTCCTGTTTCCCCAGACGTATGCGACCTGGCGCGACCTGGAGCAGAATATGGGCGTGAGGGTCGAGGTACACGACGCCACCGGCGCCGACGGCAGCAGCTGGACCACCGCCAACTGCTGCGGCACGCACAAGGTTGCCGCGCTGGAGCGAGCGCTGGCGGAACTGGACGGGTGGATCACCGGGCTGCGCCGCGAGCAGTCACCCACCCGCGCCGATGCGGAGCAGGTGGAGTGGGACCAGCCGCACGGGTTGTGGAAGTTCAATCCGCTGGCCGACTGGAGCGAGCAGGACGTCTGGCGTTACATCGCCGAGCACGAGCTGCCCTACAACCCGCTGCACGACCAGGGCTACTCGTCGATCGGCTGCGCCCCGTGCACTCGGCCGGGAAGCGGGCGCGATGGCCGCTGGGCGGGGTCGGAAAAGACCGAGTGCGGCCTGCACACGGTCGAGGGATGAGCGTGATCGATATCCGGCCCGTGCGCGAGCTCTCCCACCTGGAGGCGCTGGAGTCCGAGGCCATCCACCTGTTCCGCGAGGTGGCCGCGGAGCTGGAGCGGCCCGTGCTGCTGTTCAGCGGCGGCAAGGACTCGCTGGTGTTGCTGCGCCTGGCCGAGAAGGCGTTCCGCCCCGGCGGCTTCCCGTTCCCGGTGATGCACGTGGACACCGGCCACAACTTCGACGAGGTCATCGAGTTCCGCGACCGGCGGATGGCCGAGCTTGGCGAGCGCCTGATCGTGGCCAGCGTGCAGGACTCGATCGACTCCGGCCGCGCGACCGAGGAGACGGGCCCGCGCGCGTCACGCAACCGGCTGCAAACCGTGACGCTGCTGGACGCGATCGCCCGGCACCGTTTCGACGCGGCCTTCGGCGGCGCGCGGCGCGACGAAGAGCGCGCAAGGGCAAAGGAACGCATGCTCAGCTTCCGCGACGACTTCGGCCAGTGGGACCCCAAGGCGCAGCGGCCGGAGCTGTGGTCGCTCTACAACGGCCGCATCCGGCCCGGCGAGCACGTGCGCGTGTTCCCGCTGTCCAACTGGACCGAGCTGGACGTGTGGCAGTACATCGCCCAGGAGCAACTGGAGGTGCCCTCGATCTACTACGCGCACGAGCGCCGGGTCTTCGAGCGCGACGGCATGCTCTATGCCGCATCGCCGCACGTGGCGCTGCAGGACGGCGAGCGCGTGTTCACCGAGTCGGTTCGCTACCGCACCGTCGGCGACCTGACCGTGACCGGCGCGGTGCGCTCGCGGGCCACCACGCTGGACTCGGTGGTGGCAGAGATCGCCGCCACCACGGTGACCGAGCGTGGCGAGACCCGCGCGGACGACCGCGTGACCGAGGCGGCGATGGAGGACCGCAAGCGCGAAGGGTATTTCTAGGAATGGCGGCGGGACGCCCTCACGAGGTGACCAGGTGATCGCCCAGGCCCCCCTGCTGCGTCTGGCCACCTCCGGCTCGGTGGACGACGGCAAGTCGACGCTGATCGGCCGACTGCTGTTCGACTCCAAGCAGGTGCTGGCCGACCAGCTCGAGCAGGTCGAGCTGGCGTCCCAGCGGCGCGGCGACGGCTACGTGAACCTGGCGCTGCTGACCGACGGACTGCGCGCCGAGCGCGAGCAGGGGATCACGATCGACGTGGCCTACCGCTACTTCCAGACCGCGCGCCGCAAGTTCATCATCGCCGACACGCCGGGCCACGTGCAGTACACGCGCAACATGGTCACGGGCGCCTCCACGGCCGACCTGTCGAT
The DNA here is from genome assembly GCA_963750365.1 of uncultured Solirubrobacterales bacterium. Taxonomy (GTDB): domain Bacteria; phylum Actinomycetota; class Thermoleophilia; order Solirubrobacterales; family Thermoleophilaceae; genus JAAYBF01. Next base: position 1,028,802 of record CAVVQE010000001.1, on the reverse strand, counting down.
CGTGCTGGTGGACGCGCGCGCCGGCGTGGTCGAGCAGTCCAAGCGCCACGCGTACATCGCCTCGCTGCTGCGCATCCCGCACCTGGTGGTGGCCGTGAACAAGATGGACCTGGTGGGCTTCGACGAGTCCGCGTTCGCCCGCATCGCCGACGAGTTCCGCGCGTTCGCCGCCAGCCTGGACTTCGCCGAGATCACGTTCGTGCCGGTGAGCGCGCTGGACGGCGACAACGTGGTCGACCGCTCCGGACGCACGCCGTGGTACGCCGGGCCGTCGCTGCTCGAGCACCTGGAGACCGTCGAGGTGGCCGGCGATCGCAACCTGGACGAGCTTCGCCTGCCCGTGCAATGGGTCATCCGGCCGCAGTCACGCCGACCATCACGACTACCGCGGCTACGCCGGCCGGCTGGCCGTCGGGCCTGCTGGCGCCGGGCGACGAGGTGGTGGTGCTTCCATCCGGGCAGCAGCACCCGCATCGCGGCCGTGGACGGACCGGACGGCGCGCTGGAGCAGGCCTTCGCGCCGATGTCGGTGACCGTCCGCCTCGAGGACGAGCTCGACGTCTCACGCGGTGACCTGATCGCCGACGCCGACAGCGCGCCGGAGCCCGTGCGCGAGCTGACCGCCGACGTGTGCTGGATGGCCGACGCGCCGCTGGCGACGGGCGGGCGTTACGCGCTCAAGCACACCACCCGCACCGTGCGGGCGGTGGTCGACCAGATCGCGAGCCGCGTGGACGTGCACACGCTCCAGAGCGAGCCCGCCGAGCGCCTGGAGCTGAACGACATCGGCCGCGTGCGGCTGCGCCTGGGCGCGCCGCTGACCGTGGACCAGCTACGCGCGCAACCGCGACAACGGCAGCTTCATCCTGATCGACGAGGCCACCGGCGACACTGTGGGCGCGGGCATGGTGGCCTGAGTGGACCCGGCGATCGTCGCCTTCGGCCTCGGGGTCGGGGTGCTGGTGGGAATGACGGGCATCGGTGGCGGTTCGCTGATGACGCCGCTGCTGATCCTGGTGTTCGGCGTCAAGCCGGTCACGGCCGTGGGCACCGACCTGGCCTACGGGGCGGTCACCAAGACCGTCGGCGGCGTCAAGCACCTCCGTCAGAAGACGGTCGACATGCCGCTGTCGGTGTGGATGGGCGCCGGGTCGGTGCCGTCCGCGATCGGCGGGGTGTACGTGCTGGGCGCCATCGAACGCGCTCACGGCGATGCGTTCGACAACACCCTGATCTTGGCGCTGGCCGTGACGCTGCTGTTCTGCGGGGTCATGACGCTGGCCCGGGCGCTGTTCCTCAAACGGATCGTGGGTCGCGAGCGCGAGCGGGTGCAGATGGGGCGCCCCGAGAAGGTCCGCGCCGTGCTGCTGGGCGTGGTGGTCGGCTTCGTCCTCGGCGTGACCTCTGCCGGCAGCGGCGCGCTGATCGCCGTCGGGCTGATCATGCTCTTTCGCCTCGTGCCCCGGCGGGTGGTGGGCACCGACGTGTTCCACGCGGCCATCCTGCTGTGGGCCGCCGCGCTGGCGCACGTGGTCGCGGGCAACGTGGATTTCGTGCTGGCCGGGAACATCCTGCTTGGCTCAGTGCCGGGCGTGTGGATGGGCAGCCACCTGTCCGTGCGCATCCCGGTGGCCACGCTGCGAACGGTCCTGGCGGTGGTGCTGATCGGCTCGGGTCTGGGGCTGCTGACCAAGGCCGGGGTGGGCGTGCCCGCGTGGGCGCTGGCGGCCTTCCCGGTGGCGGTGGCGCTACTCGTGGCGCAGACGCTTCGCCGCCGCGCTGCCGGCCCGCGGGACGGACGCGGCGAGCCCCAGCCGCGCGCTCACCCGCCTGCCCCCCAGTCGCCCTGAGACCCTCCGGCCGCGAAAGCGCAGCGTGCCGTTGTAGCCACGCGGGCCGCGCACCCGCACGGTGCCGCGCCGCCGGCGGCGGCTGTCGAAGCGCGTGATGCGCCCGCTCAGCCTGAGCCCCGGCACGAAGGACAGGCCGCTCATGCGCAGATCGCGGCCAAACACGTAGCGCCCGGCCCGCAGTCCCACCCCGCGCCCGTCGTCGCCGGCGAACGCCACGTCCTCGACCACGTCCGCGATGGTCAGCCCCACCGCCTTCAGCGGGCTCAGCCCCCGGAGCGAGTGCGGCGGTAGGCCGCTCGGCGGCGCGCTGCGGTAGTCGCGGCAGCTCGATGGCGTCCGGCGGCCGCTGAAGAACAGCACCGCCAACCGCTCCGCGCAGCGGCTCAGGCCCGCCGACCCCGGCGAGTGCCCCACCCCTCCCACGGTCACCACACGCGCCTGCGGCAGTACAGCGGCCAGGTCGCGCGCCGTTTCGACCGGCGTGCGCACGTCGTCGGCGCCCTCCACCAGCAGCGCCGGCACTCTGGGCAGCGGCCCGCGGCCGGGCGTGGGATCGCGCGCCGACTCCGGCCACGACGAGCACAGGTCCAGCACGTCGCCGCCCAGCAGCGTCGCGGTGTCGAACGGCGCCACCAGCGCGGGGGCCAGCGCCGCCGCCGCGGCCGCCGAGCGGGCCCGGCGCTGGGCGAACGGCGTCCCGCGCGGCCAGGGCAGCTTGGCCTCCTCGCAGGTGGTGGCCGCGTACAGCGCGGTGCTCAGCTCAGCGGGCTCGAAGCCGCCGCTCTCGACCGCGATCGAGCGGCGCTTGAGCCGCAGCAGCGGCGCCGCGTCCCCTGCCAGGCCGGCCGCCACGGCTGCGGGGTACGCGCTGCGCAGTCCGGCTTCGAAGTCACCCGAGACCAGCGCTCCGAACAGGTCGTAGCGGCTGAGCGTGGCCGGCCGCGGGCGGCCGCGCCGGTCGGGCAGGGTGCCCCGCAGCGGCCCGGTCGCGGCCATGCGCCGCACCAGCGCGCCCACATCGGCCACGGGATCGCGCGTGAAGGAGTCGCAGCGCCGGCCCGCGCACAGCGAGCGCAGCACCCGCGGCACGGCGCGGAAGCTGTCCACCGACAGGGCGTCGGCGCCGTCGGGGGCCACGACCGAGTCCAGGCCCAGCCGGGCGACCCGCGCCGGGTAGCGCAGCGCGTAGGCCGTGGCGGTGCGGGTGCCGTAGGACACGCCGTAGAGCGACAGCTTGCGCACCCGCAGCGCGCGGCGGATGGCCTCCAGGTCGTCGGCGCTGTCGCGGCTGGTGTAGAAGGCCCGGCGCGCGCCCAGTTTCCCGGCACAGCGAGCCGCCTGCCGTCCCGCGCGCAGGATGTTGGCCCGCTCCAGCTCGCGGCAGCGCAGCAGTCCCGAGCTTCCGGAGCCGCGCTGGTCGAAGACAACGATGTCGTTGGAGCGGCGCAGCGCGGCCAGCGGTCCGAGTCCGCTGTCCGCGTACGCGGCCACGGCCGACTGGCCCGGTCCGCCGGCGAGCAGCACCACCACACCACGCCGGCGGCCGGTCGCGCGGGCACGCGTGACCAGCAGGCGGACCCGGCCCGGGACCTGCCCGGCGCGATCCAGCGGCACCGTCACGCGGGCACAGCGGAAGGCGTCGCGGTCGCACTTCTCAAACCGCAGCGCGGCGTCGGCGGTCCCCGGCAGGACGAGCAGCCCGACCACTGCCGCCGCCGCGATGAGCCCCCGATGCACCCGGCTCATTATGCGCCGCTCACGGCAGCCGCGCACCGGCCTCGATGTGCGCCGGCCCTTCCAGCTCGACGCTGCCGGTCACGGTCACATGAGCGCCGAAGGTCACGTCGCCACGGACCACCAGCCGCTCTGCCCCCACCAGCGACGGCGGGCCGTCGGGGAAGCGCGACTCGAAGTCGTCCAGCAACTTGTAGTAGGTGGGGTCCAGGTCCACGCCCGGCTGGGCGTCGCGGCCATCGGCCAGCACGACCCGCCACTGATCGTTGATCTCATAGCAGTCGGACCGCAGCACCAGCAGGTCGTTGGTGGTCTTGACCGGCGCGAAGCGCTCGCGGGCGACCTCGATGCCCTGCGCGCCCTCGAACACGCCCACGGCGGCACCCATCGCCGTCTCCAGCTGGATCACCTCCGGCGAATCGCCGTCGGCGGGGTCCACGGTCTTGCGGTTCACGATCAGCGGCAGCGGCAGCGCGCCACCCTCGGCCTCCAGCTTGTCCGCCAGGGCGCGCAGGTCGATCCACAGCGAGTTGGTGTTGAAGAACTGGTGGCGGGTGATGTCCTGGAAGGCATCCTCGTCCTGGTCCGCGGTCTGCGCCGACTCGCGCAGCACCAGCTGGCCGTCGCTACGGCGCCGGGCCAGGTGCCCGCCCTTGCGGTCGTTCTCGCCACGCCGCGAGACCTCCATGAGGAACGGCAGCCCCTCGCCGCGAAACCAGCTCAGGATGCGCGGTTCCAGCACCGCGCCCAGGTTGTCGGCGTTCGAGACGAACGCGGTCTCGTAGCCGCTGTCCAGCAGCTGCTGCAGCAGGCCCGACGCCACCAGCGCCGGGTAGATGTCGCCGTGGCCGGGCGGGCACCACTCCAGGTCGCGGTCGGCCTCCCAGCTGACCGGGTCCAGCGACTGCGCGTCCAGCTTGGGCTCCTTGTTCTGGATGAAGTCCGGCGGCAGGTCGCCGTGGAGCCCGCGATAGCGCTCCAGGACCGCCAGCGACTCGTCGCGTGTACGGAAGCTGTTCATCAGCAGCAGTGGCACGCCCGCGGCCTCGGCCTGGTGGGCGATCACGTCCAGGAAGCTCAGGCCCTCCTTGATTTGCACCAGCGACTTGGGGCCGGTCATGCCCATGCTGGTGCCCAGCCCGCCGTTGAGCTTGATGATCACGGCCCTCTGCAGGTCATCGGGATCGCCGCCGGGCAGATCGGCGGCGCGCGGCAGGTCGTTCACCGGCTCGATGTCGGCCTCGGGCAGGATGCCGGTGTCGCCGCCGGCCAGCGCCTCGTAGGCGTGGGTGAAGGCGGCGATGGCGGCCGCGTGCACGCCCTCGGCCTCCATCTTGTCGATCGATGCCTGCAGTGCCACGGCCGCGCATCCTACGCACCGCAATCGCGGCACCGGCCAAGGCCCACCGGGGGGCCGGGGGCGAGGACCCACAGATGGATATTCTCCCCGGCCGCATGTTCTCCAAGGTCCTGGTAGCCAACCGCGGGGAGATCGCCATCCGCGTGATGCGCACCCTCGAGGAGCTGGGGGTCGCATCGGTGGCGGTCTACTCCGAGCCCGACCGCGACGCCCCGCACGTCAAGCGCGCGGACGAGGCGTACCTGCTCGGCGGCGGCCCGGCGGCCGAGAGCTATCTGAACGTGGACAAGATCCTGGAGGTGGCCAAGGAGTCCGGCGCCGAGGCCGTGCACCCCGGCTACGGCTTCCTGGCCGAGAACGCCGCTTTCGTGCGCGCCTGCGACGACGCCGGGATCGTGTTCATCGGCCCGCCCGCCGACGCCATCGACGCGATGGGCTCCAAGACCAAGGCGCGCGAGCTGATGCAGAACGCCGGCGTGCCGATCGTGCCTGGCACGACGGATCCCGTCGAGACCGTCGAGGACGCCAAGAAGATCATCGACGACGACATCGGCTACCCGGTGGCCATCAAGGCCGCCGGCGGTGGCGGCGGCAAGGGCTTTCGCGTGGCGCTGGAGGAGTCCGAGCTCAGGGACGCCTTCGAAGGGGCCGCGCGCGAGGGCGAGAAGTTCTTCTCGGACGCCACCGTGTACATCGAGCGCTACCTGCCCGACCCGCGCCACGTGGAGGTGCAGGTGCTGGCCGACCGCTCGGGCAACACCGTGCATCTGTTCGAGCGCGACTGCTCGGTGCAGCGCCGCCACCAGAAGCTGATCGAGGAGAGCCCGGCGCCGGCCGTGTCGCCCGAGCTGCGCGAGCGGATCGGCAAGATCGGCATCGACGCGGCCAAGGCCGTGGGCTACTTCAGCGCGGGCACGATCGAGGGCCTGCTCCAGGGCGACGAGTACTTCTTCCTGGAGATGAACACGCGCGTGCAGGTGGAGCACTGCGTGACAGAGATGGTCACCGGCATCGACATCGTGCGCGAGCAGATCAAGATCGCCGCCGGCCAGGACCTGGAGTTCGGCCAGGACGACATCCAGCTGCGCGGGCATGCGATCGAGTGCCGCATCAACGCCGAGACCGCAGCCACCAACTTCGCCCCCGCGCCCGGCCAGATCACGCACTACGTGGAGCCGTCGGGCCCCGGCGTGCGCGTGGACTCCGGTGCCCGCGAGGGCTACGAGGTGCTGCCGCTGTACGACCCGATGATCGCCAAGCTGATCTGCTGGGACACCGATCGCAACGCCTCCACTCGGCGCATGATCCGCGCGCTGTCCGAGTACGAGATCGGCGGCCTGACCACGCTGATCGGCTTCCACTCGGCGCTCATGGACACCGACCAGTGGCGCGCCGGCGAGACCTGCCGCGACCTGGTCGAAGACCAGGAGTGGCTGAAGTCGCTGGCCGGCGAGCCGCCCGAGCCGGCCGACGACGACGCGCCCGAGAAGGTCGAGCGCGACTACGCGGTCGAGGTCTCCGGCCGCAAGTTCGACGTCAAGGTCATCGGCCAGGCGTTCGCCGGCGGCGCCGTGGCGTCGGGCAACGGCGCGGCCGCCGGCGCGCCGCCCAAGCGGGCGCAGCGCAAGAAGTCCGCGGGCGGCGGTCCCGACCAGATCACGTCACCGCTGCAGGGCAACATGTGGAAGGTCGTGGTCGCCCAGGGCGACGAGGTCGAAGAGGGTCAGCTGCTGTGCATCATCGAGGCGATGAAGATGGAGAACGAGATCAACGCCCACAAGGCGGGCACGATCGCCGAGCTGCCCATCACCGAGGGCGAGCCGATCAAGACCGGCGACCCGATCGCGACGATCACGTCGCCGGCAGCTGCCGGCGACGAGTAGCCGACAGCGGGATCGCTGCCAGCGCGGCGGCCAGGTAGCGCAGGCCCGTTGCGCTCACTTGACCACCTTGACCTTGCCCTTCATGAACGCGTGGTAGACGCAGTAGTAGGTGTAGGTGCCGGCCTTCGAGAACGTGACGGGCTTGGTCTGGCCCTTGCTCACATCGCCCGAGTCGAACGTGCCCTGGGGCTGCGAGGTGGCGGTGTGCTTGGCCGTGTCCTGGTTGGTGAACTCGATCTTGTCGCCGACCTTGACCTGCGCGTCGGCCGGCAGGTACTTGAAGTCCTTGATGTCCACCTTGCCCACCTGCTTGAAGCCGCCCGCCTTTGCGGGGCCCGAGCCGCCGCCGGTGCTGGAATCGTCCTTGGCCAGCAGCAGGGCCGAGGCCCCTACGACCAGGGCGACGACGGTGGCGGCTATCAGTCCGGTGCGCATGGTCCGTTTGCGCGGCCGGGGTGGCTCGCGGATCAGTCCAGGGAAATCGGGCGCGCCGGAACCGGGGCCGACTGGGCTATCGACGTAGTGGTCACCCCGTAGGGGTTGAACCTGTCGATCAGCTCCTCCATGTGCATGACGTCGCGCACGTGCGCCTTCATGAAGAGGCAGTCCTCACCGGTGATGCGCTGGCACTCCACGACCTCCGGCGTGGCGCGCGCCAGGTCGGCCACCTTGGCCAGCTCGCGCGGGGCGGGCCGGATGCGGAGGATCAGCGTCAGCGAGTAGCCCAGGGCGCGCGGGTCGACGTCGGCGTGGTAGCCGCGGATCACGCCGGCCGCCTCCAGGCGCTGCAGCCGCTCGGCCACAGCCGGCGAGGACAGGCCCACGCGGCGGCCCAGCTCGGCCAGGCTCACGCGGGCGTCGGACTGGAGCTCTGCCAGCAGCTTCGCGTTCAGGGCGTCGACCTCGACAGCTTCGGTCAAGTTGCCGTTCTGCCGTGTATTCGTAGCCATGCGGTCCTTCCTGCCGTGGACTGCCCATGGTGGCATGCCCGTCACCTTTCACGCCCTATAGGGCTACGGCCGGAGCCCCCGCCCCTTCGGTCCTCGACCCATTTCCTGCGTTACCAGCTCGTGCGCGCGCTCGGCCCAGTCGCACAGCAGCCGCCGCGTGTCGCGCGGGTCGATGATCTCCTCGATACCGAAGCGCTCGGCCGTGCGGAACGGCGAGCGCACGGCGTTCAGCCGCTCCTCGATCTCGGCGCGCAGCGCCTCCGGGTCGTCTGCCGCCTCCAGGTCACGCCGGTAGGCCGCCTCGATGCCGCCCTCGATCGGCAGCGAGCCCCAGTCGCCGGACGGCCAGGCGTAGCGCAGGTTCAGCTGTGAGTGGTTGCCGTGGGCGGCGCCGGCCACGCCGAACACCTTGCGCACGATCACGGCCACGGTGGGCACCGTGGCCTGGTAGACGGCCACCATGGCGCGGGTGCCGTGGCGGATCGTCCCGCGCCGCTCGGACTCGGTGCCGATCACGAACCCCGGCTGGTCGACCATGTTCACCAGCGGCAGGCGGAACTGGTCGCACAGGTCCACGAAGCGGGTGACCTTCTCGGAGGCGTCGGCGGTCAGGCCGCCGCCGTAGTGCTTGGGGTCCGATGCCATCAGGCCCACGGGGCGCCCGTCCAGCCGCGCCAGGCCCACGATCAGCGAGCGCCCGTAGAAGCGGCCCAGCTCGAAGACGCTGCCGGCGTCGAACACCAGCTCCAGGATGCGGCGGGTGTCGTAGGGCTTGCGGCGATCGCGCGGGACGATCGACAGCAGCTCCTCCTCGCGGCGGTCGGCCGGGTCTGTGCCCGGCGCCACCGGCGCCGCCTCCCACACGCTCGTGGGCAGGTACGACAGGAAGCGCTTGATCTGATCGAGCGCGTCGTCCTCGTCGGCGGCGATGTTGTCCACCGCGCCGGCCTTGGCCTGGGCGCGCGCGCCGCCCAGCTCTTCCTTGTCGGGCGTCTCCCCCATCGCGGCGGCCACCACGGGCGGGCCGGCCACGAACAGCTGGGCGCTGCCCTTGACGATTACCGAGAAGTGCGACGCCACCACGCGCGCGGCGCCCAGCCCCGCGACCGGGCCCAGCGCGGCGGCCACCACCGGCACGCGCGACAGGTTGGCCGCGGTCAGCTCGAAGCCGGGCACGAACGGCACGTAGGTGAAGCCCATGTCCTCAAGGCTCTTCACGCTGCCCCCTCCGCCCGTGCCGTCGACCAGCCGCACCAGCGGGAGGCGCAGGTCGTGGGCCATGCGCTCGGCGTAGACCATCTTCTGCCAGATGGCCGCGTCGGCGGCGCCGCCGCGCACGGTGAAGTCGTCGCCCTGGACCACCGCGCGGCGACCGTCGATGCGCCCCTGCCCGACCACCATGTTCGCCGGCAGGAAGTCGGTGAGCTCACCGTGCTCGTCGTAGCCGCCCTTGCCCGCCAGCCCGCCCGTCTCGTGGAAGCTGCCGGGATCAAACAGCCGCGCGATCCGCTCGCGCACGTCCAGCCGCCCGCTGGCGTGCTGGCGCTGGACGCGTTCGCTTCCGCCCATCCGCGCCGCCAGCTCGGCTCGGCGGCGCAGCTCGTCCAGCTCGGGCTGCCAGGTCATCGCTGCGGCACGCTAGTAGCTTCCGGGCCGTGAGCGCTGACGCACGTACCGCCCGCGCCTGGCGAGCCGGCCCCGACGAGGCCGAGGCGGTGGCACGGCTGGTGGTGGGCTTTCGCGATCACATGGGCAAGGACTGGCCGTCCGAGAACGCGATGCTGGCCGGCGTCGAGCGCCTGATGGAGGACCGCGACACCGTCTACCTGCTGGCCGCCCCAGACGACGACTCGCCCCCGGGCGGGTACGCCCAGCTGCGCTTTCGCCACTCGCTGTGGACGGCGGCGCCCGACTGCTGGCTCGAGGACGTGTTCGTCGACGGGCCGGCTCGCCGCCGCGGAGTGGCCGACGCGCTGCTGGCGCTCGCGCTCGACACGGCCCGCCAGCGCGGCGCCCGGCGGATGGAGCTGGACACCTCCGAGGACAACGAGGCGGCGCTGGCCCTGTACGCGCGCCACGGCTTCAGCGGCAACTCGAAGGGCAGCGCGCGCGACCTGTTCCTGGGCGTGAAGCTCGACCCGGCGGAGGGCTAGAAGGGCAACGCCGGGCGAGCCGCGCCGCTACTCGACCCAGCGCTTGAACAGGAGCACGTGGCCGTCCTTCTCGCGGTGAAGGTTCACGTCCAGGAAGGCCGTGGCCAGCTCCCAGCCCTGCAAGCCGAGCTCGTTGAGCGCCTTCTCCAGCTCCTTGCGGTTCAGCTCGTCGGACTGGCGGCCCATGAAGCCGTGCGTGATCACGCTGGTGGTGTATTCCCACTGACCCACTGGGGCTGAGTATCACGGAAGGCCGGCGGGATCGCCAGGGTCGCCGCCAGCTGGGCCACCACCGCGTAGGGCTGCTCGGTCAACTCGGCCCAGGTGAAGCGGAGGGTGCGCCAATCGCGGGCGGTCATCTCGGCGTCCCGACGGTGATCTCGGCGCATCGAGCCCGCCGACCAGTGGAAGGCGAAGCCGTCGAACTCCACGATGACCTGCTGCTCCGGCCAGACCAGGTCGCGCTCGTGGCCGCGCACGCCATGGTTCGCGGTAGGCGGCGGTAGGCCCGCGCGGCGGATCAGATCCAGCAGGATCCGCTCGGCGCGCGAGCGGGTGAACTGCGGCCCTCCCAGGCGTGCGAGCTGCGCGCGCAGCGGTCGCGCTCCGGGACGCCGAAGCCGTGCCAGCGACTCCAGTTCGGCTCGCGTGACCAGCCGCTTGCGCAGCGCCGCGGCGATGACCAACTCGTGCAGCTCGTCCGGGAGCACGATCCCGGCGTCCAGCACCGCCCGGGCGGGGCTGACCACCGCGATGCCGTGCCGATTCGAGCGGTGCTCGTCTGGCAGCCAGCGCGTCCGGTGAACCCGCAGGCCCGGGTGGCTGGGGCCCCGTCCGCCGCTGACCAGCAGGTCGACGGGACCGTTCCACTCGGGCAGCAGCTCCCACAGCAGCGTCGCCGAGCGATGGCCGATCAGCACTCTTTCGCCGCCGGACAGCCAGGCGGCCCGCAGCCGCCCGCGCGCGCTCAGCTCCGCCGCGCCGACCGCGAACACCCTCGGGTAGACCGGCGTCAGAAAGCCCGACCGCACGCGCCGGAGCACCGCGTGCCTGTCCAGACCCAGCGCCCGCAGATCCGCTGTCGAGAGCACGCCGTCCTGGCGCCGCGCTCGTTCGGTACACAGATCACGCATCAGAGCCAGGCGTGCACCGGATGGTGCGCCAGATACGACATCCGGTGCACGTGCGAAGCAAGAGCAGGCGATTGGCGCGAAACGAGCGGCTGATGCCTGATCAAGGCGTGGCGTCGCGCGTATTCGCCCCCCTCACTCCAGCCGGCGCACCCACTCGGCGAAGAAGGGCTCGGCGATCCAGGAGTCACCCGCGCTGCGCGCCACGAGCTCCTGCTTCTCCAGCGTCTCCAGCGCGCGCTGCACCGACGAGGTCGCCGGCAGGGAGTGGAACATCCGGTAGCTGTTGGTCAGCGGCCGGCCGGGTTCGGCGGCCAGCGCCTGGAGCAGCTGGCGCTGGGCGCCGGAGGCACGCTCCCAGATCAGGCCGAAGTGCGAGTTCTCGGAGGCCAGCACGCGGCCGAGGGCGACGTCAAGGCGGCCCTGGTCGGCCTCCTCTCCCTCCGGCGTCTCCTGCCAGAGAAAGTAGGCCAGCTCCTGAGTCGCGTACGGATGCCCGCCGGTGACCTCGAGCACGCCGTCCAGGGTCGGGCCGTCGATCCGGCGACCGGTGGAGCGAAAGCCGCGGCGGATGAACGGCCGGAACTTGGCCGGCTGGATCACACCGAGCTCGATCCGCTTGGCGCTGCGCCAGAACGGCTCCTGCTCGTCGGAGAAGATGCGCTCCATCATGTGCCGTTTGCTGCCCAGGTAGACGTGGGCCACCTCGGGCTGTGCCTGGAACACCGAGCGCATCAGCTTTGGCAGGTCGCGGTCGATGTCGACTATCTCCTGGAACTCGTCCAGCACCAGCGCCACCCGGCGACCGCGCTCGGCGGCCAGCCGCCCGGGCAGCTCGAACAGCCGCTCCAGCGTGGCATCCATATCCTCGGGCGCGCGGGAGGCCGAGAACGAGAACGACATCGTCCCGTCGTCGGGATCGACGGTCACGGTCGGCCGGACGCGCAGGCCCTGGAAGACGCGCATGCGCTCCTTGGCCTTGAACAGCACGGTGGCCAGCTCCTCGTAGATGGCCTGGGCGAGCTTCTCGGCCAGCTTCTCCTTGGTCGGTGTGGTCATCAGGTCGACCTGCGCCACCAGCACCTCGTGGGAGGCCACCAGCTCCTGCGAGGCCCGCCACACCAGCGACGACTTGCCATAACGACGCGGCGCGAAGATGACCACGTCCTGCCCGTTGCCAACGTCGGCGGTCAGCTCCGCCAGCTCGTCCTCGCGGTTGGTGAACGAGTCGTCCAGCGCCAGGGCGCCGTAGCGGAACGGGTTGACCGCAGCCATCACGTCGATCCTAGCATCAGCTACGCATAGTTGCGTAACGCAAGGTTGCGTTACGCAACGCGGAGCAGGTTCTCGGCGTGGATCCGCCGCTGCTCACCGGAGTCCCGCCCATCGGGCAGGGACGGCCGCTCCTCCCCCCGCTCGACCGCGTCCAGATAGGCCGCGTCCTGCTCGAGCACCCGCAGCGCGCCGTCGCGGTCCAGCGGCGCACCGTGGCCGGGCACAACGGTCGCGGCCCGCTCCACCACGGGCGCCAGCGCGGACAGCGTGCCGCGGTACTCGGCAACCGAGCCGCCCGGCGAGATCATCGGGATCTCCACCGGCGACAGGTAGTCGCCCACCACCAGCAGGCCCATCCAGGGGGCGAACACCGCCATGCCGTCCGACGTGTGCCCGCCGGTGGCGTGCAGCTCGAGCTCGTCGCTGCCCAGTTCCAGCCGGCCGGGAACGGGCAGCGACTGGGTCTGGCCCAGCGAAAGGGGCCGCGGCCGGACCACGTAGAAGCGGTCGTCGTAGTCGCGCAGCTCGCGCTGGACGGCCCCGGGCTCGGCCCGGATGCGCAGCATCGTCGACTCCGCCACGCCCAGCGACAGGTCGGGGAAGGCCATCCGCCCCAGCACGTGGTCGAAGTCGGCGTGCGTGGCCAGTAGGGCTGCCGGCTCGAACCCCGACTGCGCCAGCACCGCGGGCAGCAGCTCCAGCTCCTCGGGGAAGTAGGGCGAGTCGACCAGCATGGCCTCGCCACCCGCCCGCAGCGCGACCGCGTTCAGCTGCCAGACCAGGCTGGTCACGACGATCGCGTCCTCGTTTACCGAGACCGCCCTCATGCGGGCTAGCGGGAGGTGCGCAGCCGGGCGTCGGCCGGCGGGCACCGCACCGGGGACATCGCTATGCGGCGTTCAGCAGCTTGGCGGCGTCACGGAAGGTCTTGACCTCCTCCGTGGGCTTCTTCTGGCCCGACTCGAGCGCCTCGCCGTGGCGATTGACCCAGATCACGGGAACCTTCTGCTTGAGGCACTCGACCACGTCCGTCGGGTAGCCGCTGGCGATGTGCACCCAGTTCTTCTTGCGCTTCTCGATCCGGCGCGCGCACTCCTTGAAGTGGGCCGGGTCGGGCTTGTAGCTGCGCACCTGCTGGGCGGTGACCACCAGGTCGAAGTCGGTGCGGAAGTGGCGCCGGGTGGCGCCCAGGAGCTTGTCGTCGATGTTCGACAGCACGCCGGTCTCGTACTTCTTGGCGAAGCGCTCGAGCTGGGCGTTGGTCTCGCGGAAGGGCATCCACCTGGGCACGCTGTCGGGCAGGAACTGCGCGCGCGAGGACTCCAGCTCCCAGTCCAGCTCGCCCGCCAGCTTGACCGCCGTGCGCCGCAGCACCTCGGCGTAGAGCTCATAGCTGCCGCTCTGTATCTCGCGCTGGATCTCGATGAAGCGCGGGATCAGGGTGTCGCGGTCCAGCGTCAGCCCGTCGCGGTCCGCCTGCTTCTGAAACGCCTCGAATACCCCCGTCTCCCAGTCAATCAGGGTGCCGTAGCAGTCGAACGTGATGAACTGGATGTCTTTGGGGAGTGGCATGCGGCGCAAGAGATTACATCGGCGGCCGTCCCGGCCGCCTTCCGAGCCGCCAGTTCGCCCTCCGGGCTCACATCCGATCGCCGCAAGCTCGAACCCCGCCGCCGGGCGTCCGTCCTATAGCCTCCCGCGCCGCAATGGACCTCCTCGAATACCAGGGTAAGCAGCTGTTCGGGCGCCACGGGCTCGCGGTTTCCGACGGCCAGGCCGTGACGACCGTCGAGGACGCGGTGGCCGCGGCCAACCAGATCGGCTACCCGGTGGTGGTCAAGGCCCAGGTGCTGATCGGCGGGCGCGGCAAGGCGGGCGGCGTGAAGCTGGCCGACAACGAGGAGCAGGCGCGCGAGCACGCGGGCAACATCCTCGGGCTGGACATCAAGGGCCACACCGTGCGCACGCTGTGGATCGAGCACGCGTCCGACATCGCCACCGAGTACTACGCCTCCGTGCTGCTGGACCGCGGCGCCAAGAAGCCGCTGGTCATGTTCAGCACCGAGGGCGGCGTGGACATCGAGGAGGTGGCCGAGAACACGCCCGACAAGCTGATCAAGCGCACCGTGGACCCGCTGGTGGGCCTCACGCGTGAGGAGGCGGTCGCGATCGCCACCGACGGCGGCGCCGACTCCGACGTGATCGAGGGCGTGGCCGACGCGCTGGTGGCGCTGTACGAGGTGTGGATCGAGGAGGACGCCTCGCTGACCGAGATCAACCCGCTGATCGTGACGCCGGACCGCCAGGTCAAGGCGCTGGACGCCAAGGTCTCGCTGGACGACAACGCGCTCTTCCGCCACGAGGAGAACAAGGACCTCTCCGACAAGGAGAACCAGGACCCGATCGAGCGCGCGGCGTCCGAACAGGGCGTGCAGTACGTCAAGCTGGACGGCGACATCGGCATCCTGGGCAACGGCGCCGGGCTGGTCATGTCCACCCTGGACGTGGTGGCCCAGGCCGGCGGCGAGCCCGCCAACTTCCTGGATGCCGGCGGCGGCTCGGACGCCGAGAAGGTCAAGCAGGCCGTCTCGCTGATCCTGGCCAACGATGCGGTCAAGGCCGTCCTGTTCAACATCTTCGGCGGCATCACCCGCTGCGACGAGGTGGCCAACGGCCTGGTGGCGGCGTTCGCCGAGCTGAAGCCCGACGTGCCGTTCGTGGTCCGCTTGGACGGCACCAACGACGTCCAGGGCCGCGAGATCCTGGAGAACGCCAACCTGCCCAACGTGCACGCCGCCAAGACGATGAACGAGGCGGCCGAAAAGGTCGTCGCGCTGGCCAAGGAGAACAGCTGATGGCGGTCCTGGTTGACGAGAACACCAAGATGGCCACGGCCGGCATCACCGGCCGCGAGGGCAGCTTCCACACGCTGAACAACCGCAACTACGGCACCAACGTGGTCGGCGGCGTGAACCCCAAGAAGGCCGGCGAGAACGTGGAGGGCATCCCGGTGTTCGCGTCCTGGAAGGACACGGTCGAGGAGACCGGCGCCAACACGGCCATGATCTTCGTGCCGCCGCCCTTCGCCGCCGCCTCGATCCTCGAGGCCGCCGAGGCCGGGGTCGAGCTGATCATCGCGATCACCGAGGGCATCCCCGCCCACGACGAGCTGCGCGTCTACAACACGCTCAAGCGCGACTTCCCGAGCTCGCGCCTGGTGGGCCCCAACTGCCCGGGCATCCTGTCGCCCGGCAAGGCCAGCGTGGGCATCATCCCCGCCTCGTTCTTCAAGGAGGGCAACGTGGGCGTGGTCTCGCGCTCGGGCACGCTGACCTACCAGATCGGCAACGAGCTGGCCCAGGCAGGCTTCGGCAACAGCTCGATCGTCGGCATCGGCGGCGACCCGGTGCCCGGCTCGTCCTTCGTGGACATCATCGAGCTGTTCGAGGCCGACCCCCAGACCGAGCTGATCGTGCTCAGCGGCGAGATCGGCGGCGACGCCGAGGAGCAGGCGGCCGAGTACATCGCCGAGCACGTGAGCAAGCCGGTGGTGGGCTACATCGCCGGCTTCACCGCGCCCCCCGGCAAGACGATGGGCCACGCCGGCGCCATCGTCTCCGGCTCGGCCGGCACCGCCGCCGCCAAGGCCGAGGCGCTGGAGAGCAAGGGCGTACGCGTGGGACGCACCCCGACGGAGGTCTCCGAGATCGCCGTCGAGATCCTGGGCAGCTGAACACTGGCGCTTTCGCGCCATCAGAAATAGGTTGGCCGCGGAATTGTCCGCCAGCAGGGGAGAAACCGTGGGCCGAAACCGTACGTTTGCAGCGCTTCTGATCGCCGCCGCCATGCCGGTCGCGGCCTGTGGCGACGACGACTCCGAGGGCGGAGGCTCCAGCTCGGAGCCGGCCAAGGTGTCGATGGAGCTCAAGCCCGACGGCAAGAAGGCCAGCGTGTCCGCCCCCAAGTCGATCGAGGCCGGGGTCGTGACCGTCGATATGAAGAACTCCACCAAGAAGGGCGGAGGCCTGCAGTTCGTGCGGATCGTGGGCGACCACTCGCCCGCCGAGGTGCTCAAGGCCGGCAATTCCTGGGGCGACAAGGGCACGCCGCTGCCCAAGTGGATCGAGCTCAAGGGCGGCGTGGCGAACACTCCCCCCGGCAAGAGCGACACAACGACCCAGTCGCTGGAGGCGGGCAAGTACATTGCGCTGGAGCTGGAGAGCAACGCGTACGCGAAGTTCGAGGTCGCCGGCGACGGCAAGGGCGAGGTCGAGGCCCCGGCCGCGACCATCGACGCCACCGAGTACGCCTTCAAGAGCTCGGGGCTCAAGGCCGGCAAGACCAAGGTGCTGTTCGCCAACAAGGGCGGCGAGCCCCACTTCGTCGTCGGGCTGCCGATCAACCAGGGCAAGTCGATCGAGGACGTCAAGACTTTCTTCAAGGAGGAGAAGGGCAAGCCCCCGTTCAGCGAGAAGGGTGGCTTCGACACCCCCATCAGCGACGGCGGCGACGAGCAGGTCATCAACCTCAATCTCAAGAAGGGCAAGTACGCCCTCGCCTGCTTCATCCCCGACCGCAAGGGCGGCCCGCCCCACGCGGTCAAGGGGATGGTCTCCGCGGCGACCGTCGAGTAGGGCTACTACCGGTCAGCGCGCTCCGGGCACATCCGCCAGCCGCACCCGCAGCACACTCTGGCCGCTGTGGTTGGGGTTGCCGTCGGACGGCTCGCGCGAGACGTCGACGAAGCGGTAGCGGCTGTAGCCGGTAGGCAGCCGTGCACGCAGCCGGAAGCGGCCCCGCTGGGCGCCCGCCACGGCGCGCGCGTCGGTCACCGAGTTGTACAGCCACACCACATAGCCGCCCCCGGTGGGATTCGGCAGGCGGCGGACGGTCAGGGTCAGGCGCCGATCGCTGATCCGGGCCGTGCCGGTCGCGGGCCCACCGCCCAGTGGCTCGAGTGCGCCGGCCTCGCTCGGGGCCGGCGCGCCCGGGCGCGCCGGAGCGTCGGCGCCGTTGCCGTTGTCGTTGCCGCTCAGGGCCAGAACGACGATGACCACGACGAAGATCGTCAACCCGCCAAGCAGCGCGAGCAATGGACGGCCGCGGCGGGGCTTCGACGGGGCCGGCTCCGGCTCGGCTGCGGGTTCCGGCTCGGCTCGGGCCGGCTCCGGCTCGGGCTCGGCCTCGAGTTCCGGCTCGGGCTCGAGTTCCGGCTCGGCGTGTACGCGCGACTCCGCCCGGCCCCCGCGCCAGCGGGCGGCGGGCAGCTGGCGCATGGTGTCCAGCACGTCGTCCGGGTCCTCGTCGATCAGCGCGGCGACGCGGCCGAGCGCCTCCTCCCGCTTGATCAGCACCCGTGCGATGTCCACGCTGAGCAGATCCGCGATGTCCTCGTCGCTCACTCCGCGCACGACGGATAGCTCGAGCATCGCCCGGTCCTCGGGCCCCATTTCCTGCAGGGCAATCTCGACTAAGTTCCGGTTCACGGTCTACTCTCTCGGTTGATGCGAGCGCACAGGCGACTCCCCGGGCGTGGCAGCGCCGTCGCCTCGCTCACGATCCTACTTTCGCTGGCGGGCGCCACCCAGGCGGCAGCCGCGACCCAGGTGCGGTTCCTGCACGCGCTGCCGGGCGGACCTACGGCCGAGCTGACCGTGAGCGGCGGCTCTGGCCCCGAGGCCAAGCTCGCCAACATCAGCTTCGCGAAGGTCTCCGCCCCCGCGCGCGGCCCGTCCGGCGCGGTGACCGTGACCCTGTCGGCCGGCGGCAAGAAGCTGGCCTCGGCCAAGCAGAACCTCGCCGGCGGCGGCAAGTACACGATCGTCGCCGAGCAGGGCAGCGGCAAGACGCCGCGTTTCCAGGTCTACCGCGCCGGCAAGGCCGTGCCCGGGAAGGCGCTGGTCCGGGCCGTTCACGCCGCGCCCGAGGTGGGTCGCGTGACCATGAGCCTGAGCGGCCGGAGCTGGGGCACGATCACCTACGGCCAGAACACCGGCTACAAGCCGGCCGACCCCGGGAGCTACACCCTGGCGGCGTCGAAGCCCGGCGCGAAGATGCCGCTGATGAGCCAGAAGCGGGTCACGGCCACAGCCGGCACCGCCGCCACGGCGTATGCGCTGGGCAGCGGCGGCGAGCGCACGCGCTTCGTGGTCGTCGAGGACGCCGTCGCCGCGCCGTCCGGGGGGCCCGCGACGGGCCTGGGCGGTCTGGCCGAGGGTGACGGCGCGCCCTGGCTGGCGGCCCTGCTCGCCGCGCTGGCCGCCGGCGCTCTGGGCGGCCTGCTGTACACACGCGCGCCGCGCGGCCGTGCCCGCGGCTGACCCGCGGCCCCGTCGAAGCCGGCTGGGGCTGGCACTGGCCGTCACAGTCCCGGCCCTGCTGGCGGCAGCCGCGGTGCTGTGGATCGGGGCTGCGCAGAGCAAGGACCCGCCGCGGCCGCCGGCCGCGACGGTGCGCTCGGACTCGACGCCGCGCACCCTGGGCGCGCGCGCCAGCCGCTCGCTGCGCCCGGTCGTGGCCACCAGCGGGCACTCCGGCGTGCGCGGCAACGACCTGGAGGACCTGGCCGGCGGGGTGCGGCCCGCCGTCCCGGACCGGATCGCGATCCCGGCGGCGCACGTCGACACGGTCGTGGACGCCGTGGACACCGACCGCGGCGGGGCGATCCGCGTGCCCAGCCTGGGCCGCGCGGGCTGGTACGACGGCGGCGCGCGGCCCGGCGAGCCCGGCCGCGCGGTCATCATCGGCCACCTGGACACACAGCGCGGACCTGGGCTGTTCGCGCGCGTGCCACGGCTGCGTGACGGCGAGGCCATCAAGCTGACCGACCGCCGCGGCCAGGTGCGCACCTACCGTGTGGTCGGGCGCGCGCAGGTGCGAAAGGACCGCTTCCCCACCGAGGAGGTCTACGGCGGCGGCGGGCGCTCGGCGCTGGTGCTGGTCACGTGCGGCGGGCCGTACACCGAGGGGCAGGGCTACCGGGACAACATCCTGGTCTACGCGCGGGCGGCCTGAGGCACCGTCGCATACGGCGGTATCGTCAGGCGCGTGACCCCAGCCGACAGCATCTCACTCGCCCGTGGAGCCCCCTCGCTGGACATCGTCGCCGTGGACGACCTGCGCGCAGCAGCCGACGCCGCGTTCACGAGCGACCCGGCCGGCGCCTTCTCCTACGGCACGTCCGCGGGCTACAAGCCGCTGGTCGAGTGGATCGCCGAGCGCCAGGCGGTGGCGCCCGAGCAGGTGATCGCCACCAACGGCTCGATGCAGGCCGACGCCTTCCTGTTCTCCGCGCTGGTGGAGCCGGGCGACCTGGTGGTGGTCGAGGCCCCCAGCTACGACCGCACCCTGTTGGCGCTGCGCCAGCTGGGCGCCGAGTTCCTGGCCATCCCGCTGGAGGACGACGGCATCGACGTGGCCGCGCTGGAGGCCGCGCTCGAGGGTGGCGCGCGGCCGAAGCTGGCCCACATCATCCCCAACTTCCACAACCCGGCCGGCTGCACGCTCTCGCGCGCCAAGCGCGAGAAGCTGGTGGCGCTGGCCGAGCAGTACGACTTCGTGCTCTTCGAGGACGACCCGTACGTGGAGCTGCGCTTCGCCGGCGAGTCCGAGCCGACGATGCTGTCCATCGACACCTCCGACCACGTGGTCTACGCGTCGTCGTTCTCGAAGACCGTGTGCCCGGGCATCCGCGTCGGCTACCTGGCCGGGCCGGCGGACCTGATCGCCGACATCCGCAAGCAGGCCACCGGCGTGTACATCTCGCCGAACATGGTGGCGCAGTCGATCGTGGCCGAGTTCTGCCGCTCGGGCGCCATCGAGCGCTCGATCGAGACCGTGAAGAACGCTCTGCGCGAGCGCCGCGACGTGCTCTGCGCCGCGCTGGAGCGCGAGCTCCCGGAGGCCAAGTTCGTGGTGCCCCAGGGCGGCTACTTCCTCTGGGTCGAGCTGCCCGAGGAGACCGACGTGGCCGCCATCGCCGACCTGGCCAAGCAGAAGGGCGTGGTGTTCGTCAAGGGCACCGACTTCCTGCTCGAGGGCGGCGAGAACGCGCTGCGGATCGCCTACTCGGGCGTGCCGGCGGACCAGATCGACGAAGCGGTATCGCGGCTGGCCTCGGCCTACCGCGAGCTATCGGGCGCGGCGGCCTAGCGGCCCCAGTGTTCCTTGGCCAGAACCAGATGCTCGGGTAGTGCCGTGCGCGTGGGCGGCGAGGGGTCGGCCAGCACCGACACCGTCTCGGCCACGCTGCGCGTGACCGAGTAGCGCTTGCCGGCGTTCTCGAACGCCACCTCCTCGTCACCGCTGTCGCTGAGCGTGCCCTTCAGGCCGGGCGTCAGTCCGGCGTCCATCAGGTAGTGCAGCAGGTCCTCGGCCTCGTTCTCGAAGCGCAGGATCGTGACCTTGGCGCCCAGTTCCACGTCGGCCAGCGGCACGCCCTCGATGCGCTCCTCGGTGAAGATCGGGTGGCCGTGGGGGCAAGTCTTCACGTCGCCGATGGCCTTGAGCATGCGCTCCTCGACGGTGGGCGACATCCAGTGCTCGAGCTTCTCGGCCTCCTCGTGGACCTGGTCCCACGGGATGTCGAACACGTCGGTCAGGAAGCGCTCGATCAGGCGGTGGCGGCGGACGATGCCCTCGGCGTGGTCGCGCCCGGTGTCGGTGAACGACAGCGCCTTGTCCTCGGCCCGCGTGATGTAGCCGTCAGCCTCCAGCCGGCCGATCATCTCGTGCACCGTCGGCGCCGAAACCTGCATGGCGCGCGCCACGTTGGCGCCGGTCATGGGCAGCCCGGCCTCCTGCAGCCAGAAGATGACTTGGAGGTACTCCTCCTCGGCGACGGTGGCGTGATCGTGGCTCATGACTGAACTGTAATCCCTCCGGGTGGCCTCCCGGATGGGATCATTGGTCGATGCCCCTTCCGCTCGAGCCGCCGATCAAGCCCCAGCTGGCCAAGTCCGCGAAGAAGCTCCCCGAGGGTGACCAGTGGCGCTACGAGCCCAAGTGGGACGGCTTCCGCACGCTGGTCTTCCGCGACGGCGACGAGGTGTACCTGCAGAGCCGCGGCGGCAAGCCGATGAACCGCTACTTCCCGGACGTCGTCGAGCAGGTGGCGGCGATGCCCGAGGCCCACGTGGTGTTGGACGGCGAGATGGTCGTCGAGGTGGACGGGGTGCAGGAGTTCGACATGCTCAGCCAGCGCATCCACCCGGCCGAGTCGCGCGTGAAGATGCTGGCCGAGCAGACGCCGGCACGCTATGTGGCCTTCGACGTGCTGGCCGTGGGCGACGAGGTGCTCATGGAACAGGGCTACGACGAGCGCCGCGCGCGCCTGGCCAAGCTGGATCTGGGCACGGTCGAGGAGTCGCCGAGCGTGACCACCGCCGACGCGGCCGGGCAGTGGCTGACCGGCGACTCCGAGGGCGTCGTTGCAAAGGAGGGCGGCGCCCTGTACCTACCGGGCCAGCGCAAGGGCATGGTCAAGATCAAGCGCGTGCGCACCGCCGACGTGGTTGTCGTGGCCTACCGCGAAGGCAAGGAGAAGGACACGGTCGGCTCGCTGATCCTGGGGCTCTACGGCGACGACGGCGAGCTGCACGTGGTGGGCCACACGTCAGGCTTCAAGGCCCAGGAGAAGCGCGATCTCGTCGACTTCCTGGCTCCCTACCGAACCGACGAGCGCGGCTCGGGCGGCCCTTCGCGCTGGAAGCCCGAGGAGGACCTGATGTGGGAGGGGCTCCGGCCGGAGCTCGTGTGCGAGATCGGCTTCGACCACGTGACCGGCAACCGCATTCGCCACGGCACCAAGTTCATGCGCTGGCGCCAGGACAAGGCTCCGGAGGAGTGCCTGATGGAGCAGCTGCGGGGCTGAGCCCCGCGTTCGTGACGCGGGTCGGCGGGCGAGGCGCGAATGTCACCGGATGCGGCCTGGGCCCCGCCCAGGCGACAGTCGCCACGCCGAAAGCGTCGTTCGTCACGCCAGCGGGGCAACCGCACGCCAGGGCCCGCCCCGCTCGATCGCCTGCGCCGTCTGGGCCACGACTGCCAGAGGAGCCGCCCGCATCCGGTTCCAGGTGAAGCGCCGCAGCCGCAGCCGTGCGGCGTCCAGTTCGGCGTCCTTGCGGTGATCGCGCTCGACGGCGCGGCGGGTCGAGTGGAAGCGCACCCCGTCGATCTCGACCACCAGGGAGTAAGCCGGCCAGAAGAAATCGACCTGCCAGCGACCCAGTCGTACGTTGACCCCCGGCGCGGGCAGCTCGGCCCGGCGCACCAGCGACAGGTACAGCTCCTCGGCCTGCGACCGGGTCGCCGTCGGGCCGTCGCCGACGCAGTCGCGCAACCGGGCCACGCCAGCCCGGCCGGCATAGCGCTCACAGGCGGCGCGCAGGTCCGGCTCGCCTATCAACCGCTGCACGACGGCCTCGCTGACCACGCGCTCCAGCTCACGCGGTCGTGCGGTGGCGGCCAGATCGACCAGCGTCCGCGCCACCGAGGTGACGGGCACGCCGTGTCTGGTCGCGCGCTCGTCGTCGGCCAGAGCCGCGACTCGATGCACGACGATCCCGGACTGGGAGCGGACATTGCGCCCGCAGACCGCCACGTGCACCGACTCCGGCGGGCGGGCCAGGTTCCACCAGGCGGCAGCCGACGGACCGAACAGCAGGGAGCTCGGGTCGTACGCAAGCACCGCGGCCAGCGCGGCCGCGCCGGCTGCGGGCGCGCTGTGGCCGACGGCGAAGACGCCCCTGTGGACCCGTAACAGGCGCCGTTTCGCCACCCGGTGACGGACCGCATCCGCCGACAGCCCGCACGCGCGCAGCTGCACCGCGGCGACCAGGCCGCGCTGGCGGGATGCCAGCCAGGCGACGGCGGGATCGCCTGGACCGGCTACCCCCGTCGCGTGACGTGCGAGGGCGACGCGCCCGCCGCCGTCGCCGGGACCGGCTCTGGCACCGCTCCTGTGACGGGCGGCGGGGACGGGGCGGGCGGCGGCACGTTTGCGGGGCACACCCGGTAGAGGGTGGGACGCGCCCGGATTCGCCCCCCGGCATATCCTGCCCGGCGATGGCCAAGAAGGGCGATGCCATGGTGCAGGTGGGCGACCGCGAGGTGCGCGTGTCCAGTGCGGACCGCGTGATCTTCCCCGCCACCGAGCAGACCCCCGAGGTCAGCAAGCTCGGCGTGGTCGAGTACTACGTGGCGGTCGGCGACGGCATCCTGCGCGCCCTGCGCGAGCGGCCCACGACGCTGGAGCGCTGGCCGAAGGGCGTGCACGAAGGCATGACCATCTCCACACGCGAGGGCCACAAGGGCGAGGCCTTCTACCAGAAGCGTGTGCCAAAGGGGGCGCCCGACTACCTGGAGACGGCGCGGATCGAGTTCCCCTCCGGCCGCCACGCCGACGAGATCTGCCCCACCGAGCTGGCGGTGGTGGCGTGGTGCGGGCACATGGGCACGATCACCTTCCACCCGTGGCCGGTGCGCCGCTCCGACGTCGACCACCCGGACGAGCTGCGCCTGGACCTGGATCCCCAGGAGGGCACCGACTTCGCCGACGCGCAGGTCGTGGCCGCCGAGGCGCGGGTCCTGCTCGAGGAGCTGGGCTACCGCGGGTTTCCCAAGACCTCGGGCGGGCGCGGGATCCACATCTACGTGCGCATCGAGCCGAAGTGGACCTTCACCGACGTGCGCCACGCGGCGATCGCGTTCGGGCGCGAGCTCTCGCGCCGGATGCCCGAGCAGGTGACCACCAAGTGGTGGAAGGAAGAGCGCGGCCAGAAGGTGTTCATCGACTACAACCAGAACGCCCGCGACCGCACGATCGCCTCGCCGTACTCGATCCGCGCCAAGCCCGGGGCGCCCGTGTCCGCCCCGCTGCTGTGGGAAGAGGTCGCCGCGGTCGCGCCCGAGGACTTCACCGTGGCCACCATGCCCGCGCGCTTCGCCGACGTGGGCGACCGCTTCGCGGAGATCGACGACGTGCACCACTCGTTGGAGCCGCTGCTGGAGATGTACGCAAGCGACGAGGAGGGCGACATGCCCTACCCGCCCGACTACCCCAAGATGCCGGGCGAGCCCAAGCGCGTACAGCCCTCGCGCGACACCGACCGCAAGAAGGACTAGCCATGGAAGTCGAGGTGCTTCAGACCGACATCACGACTCTGGAGGTGGACGCGATCGCCAACGCGGCGAACACCGAGCTGCTGCACGGCGGCGGCGTGGCGGCGGCCATCGAGCGGGCGGGCGGCAGCACGGTTCGCGAGGAGTCGCTGGCAGCGGCGCCGATCGCGCTGGGCGAGGCGATCGAGACGGGCGCCGGCGACATGCCGGCCCGCTGGGTGATCCACGCCGCCACGATGGAGCTCGGCGGCCCCACGTCGGCGGACATCATCGAACGGGCAACCGTGTCGACGCTTCAGGTGGCCGACCGGCTTGGCGCCCGCTCGCTGGGGCTCGTGGCGTTCGGAACCGGCGTCGGCGGCTTCCCGCTCGACGAGGCAGCGCGATTGATGGTGGGCGCCGTGCGCGCGCACCAGCCCGGCTCGCTCGAGCGGGTGGTCTTCGCGGTGCATGGAGGCGAGGCCGAGCGCGCGTTCGCGGCCGCGGCCGGGAGCTGATGCGGCCCGCACTGTCCGCGCTGGTGGCGCCCGACAGCTTCAAGGGCACCTACACGGCGCGCGCGGTGGCCGCGGCGATCGCCGCCGGCCTGCGCGACGGTGGCGTGGACGCGGTGGAGCTGCCGGTGGCCGACGGCGGCGAGGGCACGATGGACGCGCTGCTGGCGACGCTGGAGGGCGAGCTGCACACGACCGAGGTCAGCGATCCGCTGGGCAACCCGGTGCGGGCTGCCTTCGCGCTGCTCGGGGACGGCAGCAGCGCTTTCGTGGAGTGCGCCCAGGCCAGCGGCCTGGGCCTGGTGCCCGAGGATATGCGCGACCCGGTGACAGCCTCCACCCGCGGCACCGGCGAGCTGATGGCCGCCGCGTGCGAGGCGGGCGCCACGACCGTGATCGTGGGCGTTGGCGGTTCGGCCACCACCGACGGCGGCGCGGGCGCGGTCTCGGCGCTGGCCGACGCCGGGCTCCGCCCGCGTATCGAGGTGGTCTGCGACGTGCGAACGCCGTTCGAGGACGCGGCGCGGGTGTTCGGCCCGCAGAAGGGGGCGACGCCCGATCAGGTGGCCGAGCTTCAGGCGCGCCTGGCCGAGCTGGCCGAGGCGGCGCCCAAGGATCCGCGCGGGGTGGCCATGACGGGCGCCGCCGGGGGACTGTCGGGCGGCCTCTGGGCCCACCTGGGCGCGAAGCTCGTGCCCGGCGCGCCCTACGTGCTCGATCGGCTGGGCTTCGACGACGCGCTGCGCACCGCGGCGTTCGTGGTCACCGGCGAGGGCCGCCTGGACCGCCAGACGCTGGCCGGCAAGATCGTCGGCGAGGTGGCCACGCGGGCGCGGCAGTCCGGCGTGCGCTGCCACGCCGTAACCGGCGGGCGCGAGCTGGACGACTTCGAGGCGCGGATGCTGGACCTGGAGACGGTGACCGTGGCGGGCGACGCCGCGGCGTTCGCGGCGGCGGGGCGCGAGCTGGCGAGGCGGGCGCTTGGCTGAGCGAACGCTGTCGGCGGGCCAGACCGCCGCGGCGATCCTGGCGCTTTCGCTGGTCGTCGGCCTGGCCGGCGACGCCTGCCACGTGGCCGCAGGCACCACGCGCTACGAGTGGGACGGGATTCCCACGCTGTGGCGCAGCGCCATCTGGTTCCCGCTGGCGCTGTCGGCGTCGGTCCTGGCCGCCGCCTGGCTCTCCGCCCGTGCGGGCACGCCCGCGGCGCGGCGGCGCACCCGGGTCGACGCGCTGGCCGGGGCCGCGGTCGTGCTGGCCCTCTACGCCCTGACCGCGCTGCTCAACCACACGCCGGCCACCGTCTCCGTGGTGCTGGTCGGCGCCATCGCGGTGGCCGTCTGGGCCTGGTGGGATCCGTCGCCCGGCGCTCTGGCGGTGGCCGTCGCCGCCTCGCTGCTGGGCCCGCTGGCGGAGATCGCGGTGGTCGCCGCCGGGGCGTCCAGCTACGGCCCCGGCGCGGACGGCCTGGCCGGCGTGGCGCCATGGCTGCCGTGCCTGTACTTCGCCGCCGGCGCCGTCACCGCCCGCCTGTGGCAGGCGCTGCAGGATGGCGCCGGCGGACGCTCGTCTAGGTGACGGCCCGCGTGCCCACCGCGAGCAGGTACTCCTTGTCGAAGCGGGCCTGGTCGGCGCTGCCGCGGTTCCACTCGTCGCAGAGCGCGTCCAGCGCCTGGTCGAACTCGGCCTCGCGCCCTTCCTTCTGCGCGTTCGCGCGGGCCGCGATGGTCGGGCCGTAGAGCGCCTTGAAGTGCTCCGCGTAGTCGCGGGGATGCACGAAGGCCGTGATCTCGAGCACGTCGCGGTCCAGCGTGGCCCATTCGACCCGGTCGCCGAACAGCCCGTGCAGGTGGTCCTCGCTGCCCCACAGCGGCGGCGGCTGCGCACCCGGAGGCGGTGGCGGCGCGAACCCGCTCATGGTGCGGAACAGCGCACCCAGCATGCCCTCGGGGGTCCAGCTGAGCAGGCCGACGGTGCCGCCGGGCCGGCAGACGCGCACCAGCTCGTCGGCGACCAGCTGGTGATGGGGGGCGAACATGGCCCCGATCGACGACATCACCACGTCGAAGGACGCGTCCTCGAACGGGAGATGCTCGGCATCGGCCTCGACCCACTCCAGTTCGACCCCGGCCGCCTCGGCCGATTTGCGCCCGGCCGCCAGCAGCTCCGGCGTCAGGTCGCTGGCCGTGACGTTCGCGCCCCGCTCGGCCGCGCGGATGGCCGCGTTGCCCGTCCCCGATGCCACGTCGAGCACGCGCGCTCCGGACTCGATCCCGCAGGCCTGAACCAGGCGGGGGCCCAGCGGCAGCAGGAAGGTCTCGACCATCTCGGGGTAGTCCCCCGACGCCCACATCTTGCGGTGGCGGCCCTTCAGTTCGCTATCAGCAGTTGCAACCGACATTGGCTCTCCTCTGGCTGTGTGTTGCCGTGCCGATCACGCTACGCACACAGCAGAGGCGATAAATCGGGAGGAATCCCTATCTGTGCCCGATCTTCTCGCCGGCCTCCGCCGCCTGGCGCATGGCGTAGGCCACCGCCTCAGCGCGGTTGCGCGCGCCGAGCTTGGCCAGGATGTGGCTCACGTGATGGCCGGCCGTCTTCTCGCTGATCACCAGCGTCTGCGCCACCTGCGCGTTGGACATGCCCAGCTCCAGCAGGCCCAGGACCTCGCGCTCGCGCGCTGTCAGCTCACCGTGGCTACGGGGTCCGGCGCCCGTGGCCTCCCCGAGCTCGCGCAGCACCGCCGCCGCCGCGTCCATGGCCCGCGAGGCGCCCAGCTGGCGGAAGGCGGCCAGGGCGGCGCGCGCCTCGTCGGAAGCCACTTCCGGGTTCGCCCCGACCAGGGCCCGGGCCAGCGCCAGCCGTGCCTCGCCAACGTGCAGCGGCATCCCGAGCTGGTCGAATGCCGCGAGCGCGAGTCGCGCAGGCTCGGCCGCGCGCTCCGCGCTGTCCGCCGCCAGACGCACGTGGGCGGCCGCCAGGTGCGCTCTGGCCTCGACCACCCGGATCTGGGAAGCCGCCGCCAGTTCGGCCAGCTGCTCGGCTGAGATCCGCGCGCCCTCGAGGTCGCCGCAGGCCAGCCGGGCGTCGACCAGCGGTGCGAGCAGCTGCGTGGTGCGGATGGCGTCACCCTCGGCGGCGCCCAGCGCCCGCTCCAGCAGAGCCGCCGCCAGCTGCGGCCGCCCGTCGGCGATCCGCAGGTGCGCCAGCGCGCACAGCGACGCCGGGTGCTCCTGACGTCCCGTCAGCAGCTGTTCCGCCTCGGCAAGCCGTCCTTGGTGCACGCGCAGCTCGGCCATGCTCGCGACGGTCGGCGCACCCATCTCGGGCACGTAGCGGGCGTGGGTCTCGAGCGCGCTCGCCAGCGCGCGCTCGGCCTCGGGCCAGCGGCCGGTGGCCACCAGGACATCCGCGTGGACCGTCCGGCAGGCGCCAAGCAGCGGCATCGTGCCGTGCTCGCGCGCGAACTCGTCCACCTGGTCGCACCACTCCGACGCACGCTCCCAGTCGCCGGCGTTGGTCGAGGCCATGATCAGGTTGCAGTAGGCCTCAGCCAGCGTGTGCACGTTGCGGACCCTGCCCGCCGAAGCCGCCGCCATGGCCTCCTCGAGCAGCTGCATCCCGGCTTCCAGGCGCCCGGCGCTGACCTCGATCAGGCCCAGGAGGCTGAGCGCGTAGACCTCCAGGTCGCCGTTGCCCGACTCGCGCGCGATCGCCATGGCCCGCCGCGTGTGCTCGGCGCGCTCGTCCAGGCTCGGGGCATGCCGCGCCCGCTCGATGGCCACCCACCCCTGGCCGTCGCACTCGGCGTCGGCGACTACCCGCTCGGCTCGCGCCAGCCACCCGCGGGCGGCCGACGCGCGCCCGGAGAGCAGGTACTGGTGCGAGACCCACACGCCCGTGCGCGCGGCCTCGTCACAGCGGCCCGCCTCGGCGTAGCCCTCGAACGCGCGCTCGCGCGCGTGGATCCCGTCCTCGACATCGCCGAGGAAGAAGAGCGCCAGGCCGATCCCGTCCAGCGCCTCGGGTGAGTCCCCCTCGTCGAGCGTGGCCTGAAACGCGTCCCGCGCCGCGGCCCACTGGGCGGCCTCGAGAAGTCGCAATCCCTCCGAACTCTGATCGCCCGCCGGGCCGGCGTGCATGGCCGCATTATCGCTATCGCACGAGCGACTGCACGACGGCTTCGTAGAAGCCCTCTCCGTGCGAGGACTCGGTGCGCACCACGTCCGGCCCCGAGACCTCGGGCCCGTTGGCAACCATGAAGAAGCGCCCCACCACCTGGGCCACCCCGAGATCCTCCTCGGAGTCGCCCACAGCGATGCACTCGCCGGGCGCGAACCCGCGGGCGCGCATGTGGCGCTCGACCGCTGCGGCCTTCGACGCCTCGGCCGGGATCAGGTGGTAGGTGTGCCCGCCCTCGGCGGCCTCGCCGTTGTCGATCAGCTTCAGGCCGGCGTGGCCCGCGGACGCCAGCAGCTCGTTGGCCCGGGCAACGTCGGCGGTCCCGCGGTAGAGGTGCGAGACGAACCGGTCCACGTGCCACGGCTCGTGCGGCCCCACGTCCAGCTCGCGTTCGAGCAGCGCGGGCGCGCCCGTGGCGGCGATCAGCTCGTGCGGGGTCTGCCCGTCGCGCGGCGCGAACTGGCCGCACAGCAGCTGCTCCTCGCCGTCGATGACCAGGCCCGAGCCGACCTCGTAGATGTAGGAGCGCTGGCCGATCAGGCGGGCGTCCTCCATCACCTGGGCCTTGCGCCTACCCGACTTGAGCACCACCTCGACGCCCGCCCGGTGGCAGGCCTCCAGCGCCCGCGCGGGCAGCAGCGTGAACTCGCCGGCGCCGTCTCGGAACAGCGACGCTCCGGCGCCCAGCAGGGTGCCGTCCAGGTCGGTGTACACGCAGCGCAGGCTCATCGCGCGAAGGGGGGTCGCTCCACGATCTCCGCGCTCGCGCTGGCAAGCCCCTGGCGCCGGCACAGCACGGCCACCACGGCCTCTGCCATCGGGCGCAGCGCGTCCAGCGACTGGTGGCGGTTGCGGCGCTCGCCCACCTGGCACTGCGCCATGGCGCCGGCGCCGACCGCGGCGTGCACGTCCAACAGCATCGCCATCTCCACCGCGTAGCCGGTGGCGAACGGAATCGACTCCAGCAGCGTTCGCGCCGCGGCCACCTCGCCGGCCAGCGGCTGGCTCAGGGCAGCGAGCTCGGGGTAGAAGGCGGCCAGCAGCGGCCGCGCCGTGAGCTGGCTCACGCGCCCGCCCCCGTCCGGCACCTCCACGCCGCCCACGCTGAAGGGCCGCCGGTAGGTGGCCTTGACGAACTGCAGGGCGGGGTTGGTCAGCAGCGGGCCGACCAGGCCGTTCACGAAGCGGGGGTCGAAGTCGCGCGTGTCGGCGTCGATGTAGGCCACCACGTCGCCGCTCACCTCGGCCAGCGCCCGCCACATCGCGTCGCCCTTGCCAAGCACGGGGCCGTGGCCCGGCATCAAGTCGGCCTCCTGGACCACCTGCGCGCCGGCGGCGGCGGCGGCCTCCGCCGTCCCGTCGCCCGGGTCGCCGTTCACCACCAGGATCTGATCCACCAGACCGTCCAGCGAGGCGATCCGCTCCACGATCGTCCCCACCGTGTCCGCGCAGTCGCGGGCCGGCAGCACCACGCTGACCGGGCTGTCCTTTGCCGCCAGCAGGGAGGCGGTGGGGAAGTCGGTGTGGTCCAGCGTGGCGATCACGAGGCCGCCGAGTATCGCGAACCGGTCAGGGACCGCAGGCACCAGCCGCTCGTTTTCCGCCAAAGGCCAGCCGCGCCCCCGCCCGTGCACCGAATGTCGCGCCCAGCGCACCATCCGGTGCACGTTGCCCATTGGCGCGAGGTCTGTGCACCGAACGAGCGCGGCCTGATGGGCCGCCCCGGGCGCGGCGCCTACCATGACTGACCGTGGCCGTGACCCCCGAGACCCCGCCCTGGGAGGCGATCCTGGAGCGCGGTGAGGGCGAGCAACTGGTGGCGCGCTCGAAGGAGCGCCACCAGGACGCGCTGGTCGAGCCGATGCCCGAGCAGCTGCACCCCGAGCTGCTCGAGGCGCTGGCCGGCGCGGGCATCGAGGGGCTGTACGCCCACCAGACCGATGCGCTGGCCTCGGCGTACGAGGGCCACACGATCGTGACCACTGGCACGGCCAGCGGCAAGTCGCTGGCCTTCAACCTGCCGGTGCTGGACACCCTCTGCCGCGATCGCTCGGCGCGGGCGCTGTACCTGTATCCCACGAAGGCGCTGGCCCAGGACCAGGCGCGCGCGCTGCACGCGCTGAAGCTGCCCCATCTGCGCGCCGCGATCTACGACGGCGACACGCCCAAGGAGGAGCGGCGCGCCATCCGCGGGCGCTCGAACCTGATCCTGACCAACCCCGACATGCTGCACGTGGGCGCGCTGCCCAACCACTCCCAGTGGGGCGACCTGCTGGCCAACCTGGCCTGGGTCGTGGTGGACGAGGCGCACACCTACCGCGGCGTGTTCGGCTCGCACGTGGCCAACGTGCTGCGCCGCCTGCGCCGGCTGGCGCTGGCCTACGGCACCGAGCCGCGCTTCATGCTGGCCAGCGCCACCATCGCCAACCCGGTCGAGCTGGCCGAGCGCCTGGTCGGTGACCAGGTGCGGCTGGTCGCGCGTGACGGGGCGCCGCGGGCCGAGCGGCGGATCGCCATGTGGAATCCGCCGCTGGTGGACGAGCGCACCGGCGCCCGCGCCTCCGCCCTCGGCGAGGCCGCCGACCTGCTGGCCGACCTGGTGGAGAGCGGCACGCGCACCATCTGCTTCCTGCGCTCGCGCCGCGGCGTGGAGCTGATCCAGCGCTTCACCAAGCTGCGCCTGGAGGACCGCGGGCGCGCCGACCTGGCCGAGCTGGTGGCGCCCTACCGCGCGGGCTACACCCCGATGCAGCGGCGCGAGATCGAGCAGCGGCTGATGTCCGGCGAGCTCCTGGCCGTGGTCACCACCGACGCGCTCGAGCTGGGCATCGACGTCGGCGAGCTGGACGCCGCCATCTGCGTGACGTTTCCGGGCACGGTGGCCAGCCTGCGCCAGATGTGGGGCCGCGCCGGGCGGCGCAAGACCGGCCTGGCGCTGTACGTGGCGGGCGCCGACGCGCTGGACCAGTACTTCTGCCGCCACCCCGACCAGTTCCTGGACCGGCCCGTGGAGTCCGCCATCCTGGACCACGAGTCCGAGGAGATCTTCCTGGCCCACCTGTGCGCCGCTGCCTACGAGCTGCCGCTGTCCCCCGGCGACGAGGAGTTCCTCGGCGATCGCTGGGAGCCCGCGGCGCGGCAGCTGGTGAGCATGGGCCAGCTGCGCGAGCGCGCAGGCCGCTACCTGCCGCGTGGCGAGGGCTATCCCGCCGCGCGCATCGCCCTGCGTTCATCGTCGCCGGACTCGGTGGCGGTGATCGAGTCCGAGGGCGGCGAGGTGATCGGCTCGGTCGAGACCGCTCGCGCCCACGGCTCCGTGCACGACGGATCGGTGTACCTGCACATGGGCCGCTCGTACCTGGTCGAGCAGCTGGATCTGGACAACCGCCGCGCGCTGGTCACGCCCTTCAGCGGCGACTTCTACACGCAGTCCAAGCGCGAGACCGAGACCTTCATCGAGGAGGTGGCCGACCGCCGCGAGCTGGCCGACTGCCTGCTCTCGTTCGGCACCGTGAACGTGACCGAGCAGGTGACCGGCTACCAGCGCAAGCGCGTGTCCGACCACGAGATCCTGGACCTGATCGCGCTGGACATGCCCGAACAGCACTTCACCACCCAGGCGCTGTGGTGGGAGATGCCCGAGCAGGCGCTGGCGGAGGATTTCCCCCTGGACGTGCTCCAGGGCTCGCTGCACGCGGCCGAGCACGCCCAGATCGCCGTGCTGCCGCTGATCGCCATGTGCGACCGCTGGGACATCGGCGGGCTGTCCACGGCCTTCCACTCGCAGACCGGGCGGCCGACCGTGTTCATCTACGACGGCCACCCCGGCGGCGTGGGCATCACCCGCCTGGGCTTCGAGCAGTTCGAGCGGCTGGTGGCCAACGCCACCGCGCTGGTCTCCGAGTGCCCCTGCCAGGCCGGTTGCCCCTCGTGCGTGCAGTCGCCCAAGTGCGGCAACCTGAACGAGCCGCTGAACAAGAACGGCGCGGTCGAGCTGCTGCGGCGGCTGGCCTCCTGAGCCGCCCAGACCCTCGACGCCGCTGCGGGCCGGGCGGAGCGATCGCCAGAAACGATCGACGGGTTGTGTGCGCCCCGGCACCCACAACCGATCGATCAGTGCCCGGCAACGGTATGAACCCCGGCAGACTTCAAGTTCCGCGCCCATGCGCCGAGACGGTGGACATGCGCCTCGTGCTCGCCACCTGCCTCGCCGGCCTGGTGCTGTGCCCTGCCTCGGCCGCGGCTGTGGGCTCCACCACGCCCTCCGGCGGGGCCGCCACCCCCTCCGAGGGGGGCGCCCACTACGGCGAGACGCCCAAGGTGCACGGCCTGGCGGCGCTACCGCATCTGAAGCTGTTCTCGGTCTCGCGGCCGACGCTGTCCGCCACCGTGCGCTTCCGGATCGCCTCGAAGCTGGCCGTCCGCGACGTGCGCCTGCAGCTGCTGGGGGCCAAGGGCGTGATCAAGACGCTCAAGCTGGGCACGCGCAGGGCCGGCAGGCTGCACCAGGTCAGGGTGTCGAAGACCGGGCTGGCGGCTGGTACGTACCGTCTGCGCATCACGGCGCGCCAGCTGCGGCGTTCGGCCGGGATCGCCGCCGTCAGGCGCGTCCGCGTGCCCAAGCCGCCCAAGCCCAAGCCGGCGCCGGCCCCACCGCCGGCAGCGCCCGTGAGCGGGTACGTCTTCCCGGTCCGCGGCAGCTACACCTTCGGCGGCCCCGACGCGCGCTTCGGCGCGGGCCGCGCTGGTCACAGCCACCAGGGCCAGGACATGGCGGCGGCGGAGGGCACGCCGGTCGTGGCTCCGCACGCGGGCGTGGTCAAGGCCGTGCGCTACCAGGCCAGCGGCGCCGGCCACTACGTGGTCCTGGACGGCGCCGGAGAGGACCGCGACTACGTGTTCATGCACCTGGCCACCGGCACGACGCTGGTGCGCGAGGGCCAGAGCGTGGCCACCGGCCAGCAGCTTGCCCAGGTGGGCAACACCGGCCGCTCGTTCGGCGCGCACCTGCACTTCGAGATCTGGGGCGGCAGAGGCTGGTACACCGGCGGCCGCCCGATCGATCCGCTGCCGCTCCTGATGAGCTGGGCCGGGCGCTAGCGGACCTGGCTCATCCGGCTACTTGAACGTCAGCGTGACCTTGCCACCGACGCCGTCGGTGCTGGCCTTGACCGATCCGGTCAGGTCGCCCAGCGGGCCGGCGAACAGCTGCGCGCCCAGTGCGCCACCGAGCGAGTTGCCGCCGCCGAGCCGGCTGCCGCCGAGCTGACCGATCGCGCGGGTCAGCAGCTGGCCCGCATCGGCCTTCATGGCCACGGCGCCCTCGGCGCCCTCGACGCTCTCGGTGGGCGCGCTGGCCACGGCGCGCGCGTTGGCGGGGGTGTCGGAGGCCACGAACGTGTCGCCGACGAGCCCGTACGCCAGCTTGCTGGATGGCGAGACCGCGCTGTAGAGGCCGCCGCTCCTCTTGATCGTGACCCGCTCGCCGCCCGAAGTGCTGCGCGCGATCGCAGGCAGCACCTTGGTCACGGACGCGAGCGTGTCCTTGAACGCCGCCGGGTCCTTGACCTCGGCCTTGAGCCCGGCCGAGCCGCTGGGCGCGACGCTGGCGCTGATGCCGCCGCTCAGCTGCTCCAGCACGTCCTTCTCGAGGTCGAGCTTGAGCTGCTTCTCGATCGTGGCCTTTGCGGTCTCGTAGGAGCCGTACTGGGACGGGTTGACCGCCTGGCCCGCGTTCTCGGCGAACTTCACGATCTGGTCGACGCCGCGCAGCCCGAAGCCGAACTGGCCCACGCGCTGGATGACCTTCGGGCTCTGGTCGCCGGCGGCCAGCGGCAGGTCCTCGTCGGACAGGCCGCCGGAATCGGTGGCCATGTTGAAGTCGATGTCGATCTTGTCCGTGCCGGCTGACGCGCTCAGGCCGAAGCTGCGCAGGGCCTTGACCCACTTGACCTTCTGCGCGTCCTTGGTGTCGGGATCCGTGGCAATCAGCCGCTGAAGGTTGAAGTAGGTGCGCAGGGCGGCGTCCTTGGGCAGCCCCTCGGTGCCCTTGTCGAAGTCGGCCTCGCCGAAACGGTCGTCCTTGCCGCGCCGGTCCAGGGCGCCCTCGACCTCGCGGCGCGAGTTGCCCACCACCAGCACGTCGCCGTCGATGGCCGCGACCGAGTCCTTGTCCTTGTAGATCTTCGCGCCGTCCTTCTCGCCCAGCTCCTTGGGCTTCTGCTTCTCGATCGCCTTGGTCAGCTTGTCCTTGTCCTTGACCTGGATCGCGGCGACGAAGTCCTCGTTGCTGCTGCTGCCGCTGTTCACGAACGTCCTGACGTTGGTGGCGCCGACCACGAACTGGTTGCCCAGCAGCGGCTTGATGTCGCGCTCGTAGCTGGTGTCGCCCGAGCCCAGGCCGCGCTCGAGCTGCTGCTGCAGCTGGCCGGCGAACGGGAACTTCTTCACGATGGCGGCCGCGTTCTTGAACTGCGGGCTCTTCGGATCGGTCTCGATGACCGCCACGAACGGCGAGTCGGCGGGCACGTAGCCAAGCGCGTTGTCCAGCGGGTTCTTGCCGCTGTCGCCGGATTCCCCCCCGCCACAGCCGGCAACCGGCACCGCGATGGCGGCCACGACGAGGACAGAAGCGAAGGCACGGCTGGCGAAGGAGTCCATTGGCGCGCCAGTGTAACCCGGACCCAGGCTCGCGCAATTGCCGGATCGGCCAATCTCAACTGTGCCCTAACACGCTCTGGCGCCCGTCCGCCAGGTGGGCCCTGAGCGCGTCCTCGCCCCGCTCCGGGAGAGCGTCGGCAAGCGCGTCGTGGTGATCGGCCATCCGATCCAGGGTCCAGGCCGGGCGCATGGCCATCAGGAACAGGCGCATCTCGCCGTCCAGGGCGGCGTAGGCGGCCGCCAGCCGGGGGCTGTCGGCGCTGTCCACGAGCGCAGTGTGCACGTGGGCGTGGGCCTCCACCACGTCGCTCCAGGCGGGGTCGGGCGACTCGCACACCCCACGCAGGTCCGCTGCGGCGGCCCGGAGCGCCGCCCGCAGCCGCTCGGGGTCGCGGGCCAGCGCCAGTCGGCACGCCTCGACCTCCAGCGCAGTACGCACGTCGAACAGGCCGATCAACTGCTCGCGGCCGATCGCGGCCACACGCGCGCCGCGGTTGGGCACGATTTCCACCAGGCCCTCGGCCGCCAGGGCGCGCAGGGCCGCCCGCAGCGTGTGGCGGGCCACGCCGTGGGTCTCGACAAGCTCGCGCTCCACCAGCCGAGTCCCCGGCGCCAGCTCACCGTCCAGAATCCGCGTGCGCAGGGTCGTGGTCAGATCCTCGACGGCGAAGCCACCGGGAGCGCGCCGGACGTCCCTCATCCCTGCGCCTCGGCGACCACCACGGTGCGCGGCGCGGCGCGGCCGCGGGGCGCGGCCAGCACCAGGAGCCCGGCCAGCACCAGCGCCGCGCCCGCGATGGCCACGGCACCCGGGCGCTCGCCCAGCACCAGGGCGCCCAGCAGCACCGCGGTCAGCGGCTCGGCCAGCGTCAGCGTGGCGGTCTCACCCGCGCTGAGACGGCGCAACCCGCGCGCGAACAGGAGGTAGGCCAGAGCCGTGGGCACCGCACCCAGGTACAGCGCCAGGGCCACGCCTTCGGGCGACCCCAGCCAGCCGAGCCCCGCCACCAGCGGGATAGGCAGCAGGATCAGCGCGCCGCGACCGAAGGCCGCGGACATCACGCGCTCGGGGGCGGCGCCGGCGTCGATCATGCGCTTGGCCAGGACCGTGTAGGAGGCGTAGCCCAGGCCCGCCACGACGGCCAGCGCCACCCCGACGGGATCCACCGAGGCCGACCCGCCGCCGGCGCCCAGCAGGACGATGCCGCCACAGGCCAGTGCCGTGGCCGCCGCCCAGCGGCCGGTCAGGGGCTCACCGTTCACGACCCGCGACAGGAGCCCGGCCGCCGCCGGCCCCGACCCGATGGCCACCACCGTGCCCACCGCCACCCCGGTCTGGTCGACCGCCGCGAAGAAGGCCAGCTGGTAGATGGCGACGCCCACCCCGGCCAGCCATGCGAGTCGAGCGGGCGCCGCGGATTCTTCCGCCCGGCCGGCGAGCGACCGGGCGATGAGCCACAACAGCAGCGCGCCGACCGCGATCCGCACCGCGCCGACGCTGGTGGGCGCGCCGCCGGGGCCCAGCGCCTGGGCGGTCCCGGAGGTGCCAAAGCAGACGGCGGCAAGCAGGACCTGGCCGCGGGCGGTCGAGGCGTCGGCTGGCATGACGCCATCGATTGTTCCACAATTTAAGTCACGAGACCAGGAATCGCTCCACATCCGCCATCTCGGCGGCCAGCGCCCTGGCCGGCGGCTCCGGTCCGAACCAGGCGAACTCGGGCGGAGCACCCCGCCACGTGCCCGCGACCCGTTCGCCGACCAGCACCACCGGCCTGAGCATCCCGCCGCCAGGCAGGACGTTGCGGGCGTGCGCGGCGGGCACCAGCGCCTCCCGCGACTCCCAGCCCAGCATCGCCGTGTCGAACGCGGCCAGCAGCGCGCAGGCGGGCGGCGGCGCCGGCGCCGCGGGCTCGACGGGCCCCGCCAGCTCCAGCGCCGTTCGCACCTGGCCCAGCGCCAGCCCCGACCAAGCGGCCAGGTCGCGGTCGTCGGCGGGCCCGTAGCCCTCCAGGTAACGGCGGGCCATGATGGCCAGCGCCTCCTCTTCGCCGACCGGCTCGGGTGGGTCGCTGCGCATCCAGCGCCCGTCCGCCGTGCCGACCACCAGCCCCTGAAGCGCGACCCACGGCAGCAGCACGTTCACGGCGCCGTTCGTGAGTTCCGGGTGGCCCCGCTCGCCGAGACGGTCCAGCAGCTCGGCGCGGTCACGTGGGCGATCGGCGACCAGCTCCAGCAGGTCCTCCAGCAGACCGCGTGCGGTATCCGCGTGGCCACGCTTCTCCAGGGCTCGCTCCATCCGCGGCAGGAACCGCGGCGCGCATATGGCGTGCAGCCAGCCGCGGTCCTCCGCGGCGATCAGGTGCAGGGTGCCGCGCACCGTCCACGTGCGCACGAGGTCTGCCTCGTCCACATCCCCGCGCGTCAGCGCGGGCACGCGCGATCGCAGCGCAAGGCCCGCGGACCGGACGTCCTGCGCCTGGACACCGCACACCGCCTTGGCGGCCTCGACCGCGTCCGCCGCCTGCGTTTCAGGCGACAGGCGCTGGGCCGCCAGGCGGGCACGCACGAGGTCCATCGGGCCAGGCTAGGATGTCCGGCCCCCGGCGAGGTAGCTCAGTTGGTAGAGCACACGACTGAAAATCGTGGTGTCC
This sequence comes from uncultured Solirubrobacterales bacterium, assembly GCA_963750365.1. Classification (GTDB taxonomy): domain Bacteria; phylum Actinomycetota; class Thermoleophilia; order Solirubrobacterales; family Thermoleophilaceae; genus JAAYBF01. The sequence goes on along the minus strand of CAVVQE010000001.1, from coordinate 990,357 downwards.
CCGGTTCGATTCCGGGCCTCGCCATTCGGGGTCGCATCGCTCGCTCGCTCGCTGACCGAAGTCCCGCCCCCTGAACGCTACCGGTGGTAGCTTGGCGCCACGGGCGATTTCGCTCGAGATGCGACGCGACAGAGGGAGCCGCACCCATGGCAGAGGCCAAGCCGGATCCGTCCCAGATCATGCAGATCGGGATGGGCTTCTGGCCTTCGAAAGTGGTTCTCTCGGCGGTCGAGCTGGAGCTGTTCACGCACCTGGCGGACGGCTCCATGACAGGCGCGGAGATCGGCGAGCGGATCGGCCTCCACGAGCGGGCGATCTACGACTTCCTCGATGCGCTCGTGGCGCTTAAGTTGCTCGAGCGCGAGGGTGACGGCGACGACGGCCGCTATGCCAACGCGGCCGACACCGCGGTGTTCCTGGACAAGCGCAGCCCCGCCTACATCGGCGGGATCCTGGAGATGGCCAACGCGCGGCTATACGGCTTCTGGGGTGATCTCACCGAAGCGCTGCAGACCGGCAAGCCGCAGAACGAGATCAAGGACACGGGCACGGCGATGTTCGAGGAGCTCTACAGCGACCCGGCGCGCCTGGAGCAGTTCATGCAGGCGATGGCGGGTGTCTCGATGGGCAACTTCCACGCGCTTGCCGAGAAGTTCGACTTCTCCGGCTACAAGACCGTCTGCGACGTCGGCGGCGCCACGGGCCAGTTGTGCATGGCGCTCGCCGCGCGCCATCCCCATCTGCGCTGTACGAGCTTCGACCTGCCCGTGGTCGCGCCGATCGCCGAGAAGGCCATCGCGGCGGCCGGGCTCGACGAGCGCGTGGCGGTGGCCTCGGGTGACTTCATGACCGATCCGCTGCCCAAGGCGGATGTGATCACGATGGGCCTGATCCTGCACGACTGGAACCTCGACCGGAAGCTGCACCTGATCAGATCGGCCTACGACGCGCTGCCCGAAGGTGGCGCGTTCATCGTCATCGAGAACCTGATCGACGACGCCCGCCGCGAGAACGCGTTCGGCCTGATGATGTCGCTGAACATGCTGATCGAGTTCGGCGATGCGTTCGACTACACGGGCAGCGACTTCGCGGGCTGGTGTCGCGAGGTGGGCTTCCGCGACGTCGAGATCCTCCCGCTGACCGGTCCGGCCAGCGCCGGCATCGCCTACAAGTAGCGGCTTCACCGGAGCGCCGTAGGCCAGAGCGTAGGATCGCTGGCCGATGTCCGGGAGCGAGTCCAGCGAGAGCGTCAACGGTCGCATCAGGCTGCCGCGCGAGCGCCACAGCGAGCTGTCGACGCTGCTCCGCCGGCTCGGGCTGGCGCTGGCGCTGATGGCGCTGGTTGGAGCGGTGGCCTGGCTGGGACGGAGCGGCTACCGCGACTCCGCCGGTGGGTCGATCGGCGTGCTGGACGCCGTCTACTACGCCACCGTCAGCATCACCACCACCGGCTACGGAGACATCGTGCCCGTGACCGACGGTGCGCGGCTGGCCACGATCCTGCTGGTCACCCCCGCGCGCGTCCTGTTCCTGATCCTGCTGGTCGGCACGACCGTCGAGCTGCTGGCCGAGCGCACCCGTTACCTGATTCGCGTACGAAAATGGAGGCTGACCTTGAAAGACCACGTGATCGTCTGCGGTTTCGGGACCAAGGGCCGCACGGCCCTGGACGCCCTGATCGCGAAGGGCACGCCGCGCGAGTCGGTCGTGGTCATCGACGAGCGCCAGGAGGCGCTCGCCGCAGCGGACTCCGCCGGCGTGGCCGCGGTCATGGGCAGCGGCTCGGAAAGCGACGTGCTCGAACAGGCCGGGATCGCGCGCGCCCGTGCCGTTGTCGTGGCTCCCGACCGCGACGACACCGCGATCCTGATGACGCTGACAGCCCGCGAGATGAACCCCGACGTGACGCTGGTGGCGGCCGCAAGGGAGGCGCAGAACGTGCACCTGCTCAAGCAGAGCGGGGCCGACTCGGTGATCACCTCGTCGTCCGCGGCCGGCCGGCTGATGGGGCTGGCCACCACCGCGCCGCGGCTGGTGGAGGTGCTGGAGGACCTGTTGTCGGTGGGCGAGGGCCTGGACCTGGTCGAGCACGAGGTCGGCCCCGACGGCCGGCACGACCACGCCGACGGCGACCTGACGCTGGCGATCGTGCGCGGCGACGAGCTGCTGCGCTTCGACGATCCGCGCATCCGCGAGCTGCAACCTGGCGACCGGCGGCTGTGCGTGCGCAGCCTGCGCGACGACTAGCCGACTAGCGCCGGCTCGCCGTCCGCCATAGTTCCCCGCGATGGAGGCCTCGACCGAACTCGAAGTTGCGACCGGCGTCCCGGACCGGCTGTGGCGCCAGATCGTGGACAACCCCGAGCGCGCGCCGGAGCTGATGGCGCTGGCGGCGTCCACACGCTTCGCCGCTCCGGCAGCCGAGTGGGTGCGCGTGGCGGGCACCGGCCGCAGCCACCAGAAGCTGGCCCGCACCGCCTACCGCAAGCACGTGCACCTGTCGCGCGGCGAGGGGCTGGCGCTGGGTCTCGGGGGTGTGGTCACCAGCGCCGCGAACGTGGCCGGCCTGGGCTGGATCCAGGCCCGGATGGTGTTCTTCATCGCCGCCGCCTACGGCTTCGACCCCCACGACCCGATGCGGCCGGCCGAGCTGCTGTACCTGTGGGATGTCTACGAGTCGCCCGCGCAGGCGCGCGAGTCGCTCGACGGGGTCGGCGCGAGCATGGCGGAGACGCTGGTGAAGACCAAGCTCAGCCAGCGCGACAACCGCTCGCTGACCAACCGGATGCTGCGCTACGTGGGCAAGCGGGCGGTCAAGCGCTACTCCGGCCGTCTGATCCCGCTGCTGGGGGCCCCGATCAGCGCCGTACAGAATGGCGGCTCGACCAAGGACCTGGGCCAGCGCGCGCTGAAGTACTACGGCGGCTGACGTTTCAGCCGCAGGGGGTTGCGCGGCCCGCTACGTTCGCCTGAACATGTCAAGCGGAAGGACTCACATGGCCAAGCGCATTCCCCTGCTCGTGGTGGCAGCCCTGATCCTGGTGTTCGCGTTCACCGCAGCCGGGTGCGGCGGCGATGACAACAAGTCCTCGGGCGACAACTCGTCCAAGTCCGGCGGTTCGGGATCGAACGACTCGGGCTCCAAGGACTCCGGCTCCACGGACGGGACCGCCACGAACCTCGAAGAGGCCGTGGCCAGGTGCCTGAAGGAGACGGACAGCATTCCCGACGGCGACGCCAGGGACGCGGCAAAGAAGCTGTGCAACGCCGCGAAGAGCAACGACCCGGAGAAGATCAAGAAGAGCGCCCGGGAGGCCTGCCTCGAGCTGGCCAAGCAGATCCCGGCCGGCGACCAGCGCGATCAGGCGGAGAAGGCCTGCAAGCAGACCGCCAACTAGCGATCAGGCGCGGCCGTACACCGGCACGGCCGCGCCCGACGTGACCTCGGAGTCGCCCGAGACCAGGAAGCGGATTACCCGCGCGATCTGCTCCGGCGCCACCCACTTCGACCAGTCCGAGTCGGGCATCGCCTCGCGGTTGGCGGGTGTGTCGATGATGCTCGGCAGCACCGCGTTCGAGCGCACGCCGTCGCCCACGTACTCGGCGTCGAGCGCCCGCACGAAGGCCAGCACCGCCGCCTTGGCGCTGATGTAGCCGGCCGCGCCCGCGAACGGCTCCAGCGCCGCCCGCGCCGACACGCACACGAAGGCGCCGCCGCCCCGTGCCGCCATCACCGGCATCGCGGCCTTGGCCAGGTTGAAGGCGGGCACGAGGTTCAGCCGCCACATCCGCTCGAAATCCTCGAGCTCGGCGTCGCCGACCTTCGGCCCCATGCCGAACCCGCCGACCAGGTTGACCACGCCCTCCAGCTCTGCGACACCGCCAACGGCCTCGGCGGCGGCCACGCCGTCGAGCAGGTCGGCCACGACCAGGGCGGCGCCGTCGGGCGCCTGGCCGTGGCGGTCGGCCACCGTGACGTCGTAACCGGCGTGCAGCAGCTCGCGCACCACCGCGCCACCAAGGCCCCCGGTACCGCCTGCCACGAGCACACCCATGTCGGCCCGACCCTACCCCTACGCGCGCGTGAAGGCCGGGGCGCCGGACGGCGCGTCCCACAACCGCGTGAGCTCGTCGTCCAGCGCAACCACGCTGAGCACGGCTCCGGCCTGCTCGAGCGAGGTGATCAGGTCGCCGACCAGGCAGCGCTCGATCGTGCGCCCGCGGCGGTCCAGCTCGGCCGCCACGTGCTCGTAGAGCAGCGAGAGCTGCAGCGGCGGCGTTCCGCCGAGGCCGCTCAGCAGCACCAGCAGCGGAGCGTCCTCGGGGAGCTCGTCCATGATCGGGTCGAGCATGGCCGCGGCGATCGCGTCCGCCCGCTCCACCGGGACCGGGTCGCGGCCGGGCTCGCCGTGGATGCCCACGCCCAGCTCCATCTGCTCGCCCCGCAGCGCCACGCCGAAGCTGCGGCCGCGCTCGACCACGCGCCCGGCCAGCGCCGCCACCTCGGACAACTCCGCTCCCTCGGCGGCCAGCGCGCCGGCCATCTTCTCAGCCACGATGGTCACGCCCGTACCCCGCCGCGGAGTCGACGAGTCTGCCGCGATGGCCACGTCGTCGTCCACCACCACCGTCTCGACCTCGATCCCCTCGGTGCCGGCGAACTCGGCGGCCATGCGGAAGTTCAGGATGTCGCCGGTGTAGCTCTTGACCAGGTGCAGCACGCCGCCCTGGCCGCCGACCGCTCGCGTGGCGGCCAGGATCTGGCTCGGCGACGGGGAGCTGAAGACCGCGCCCGGCACGGCCGCGTCCAGCATGCCCGGGCCGACGAAGCCGGCGTGCATCGGCTCGTGGCCGGCGCCGCCACCCGAGACCACGCGCACGCGTGAGTCGTCGGAGCCCAGGTCGCGGCGCACGACCGCCTGGCTGTCGGGCACGCGCTCGAGGACATCGGCGTTGGCGCGCACGAAGCCGTCGACGGCGTCGCTGACGAAGGCGCCGGGATCGCCAACGAAACCCTGGGGCGTGGCCTCCTGGCCGTCGTCATCGACCGCGAGGCGCGCGCCGGTCAGCTCGTCCCACGGCGGCGGCTGGGCGCCGTCGGCCAGCGCCTCGGCCACGACCGCCACCGCCACCGCGCCTGGGTCCGCGCTGCCCGCCGAGCGCTCGCCGGCGTATGCGGCGCGACCGCGCTTGGCTTGCGCGCCGGCGGTGTCGTCGGCTGCGCTACGGGCCGCCGCGGCTGCATCGTCACCGGATCCGAGCGCCTCCGCCAGCGGGATCAGCGCGTCCACCACCGTCTTGTCGCCCGGCTCGGCGCCACCAAGGTCCTGGATGCCGCCGACCGCGGCCCGCACCAGCGCGGACGGATCGCTCTCCCCGTCGCCAAGAGCCTCGCCGGCGCGCAGCAGCGCCACGCCACAGAGCGGCCCGGAGCTTCCACCCATGGCGTCGGTCACCGTCTGGGAAGCGCTGCGCAGCCGCTCGGCCGCGTCGCCGCCGGGGGGCGCGGCGGCCAGCGCCGCCGCTCCGCGCGCCAGGGTGGTGCCGAAGTCGCCGTCGCCGGCCACGTCGTCCAGGCGGTCGAACTCCTCGCGCTCGCGGAGCGCGACTTGGGCGATGGTTCGAAGAAGGCGATCGATCTGGTCGGCGGTGTCGGACATTGATGTCAGCTATGCCCGGTCCGGCACGACTCCATTCCCGTCCGAAACCCCGTCTACCTTCGTGAACCCCATGGACCAGCCCACACTGATGCCTGACCACTCCCCGGTGCGAGACCTGCAGGACGGCCAGGTCGTGGACGCCGTGTACGAGGTGCGCGCCGCCGCGCGGCGCACCAAGAAGAACGGCGAGGAGTTCCTCAAGCTCCAGCTGGGCGACGCCTCCGGCAGCCTCGAGGCCGTGGTCTGGGAGTCGGTCGAGGAGATCGCCGCCGAGGCCCAGCTGGGCGTGCCGGTACGGGTGTACGGGCGCTTCAGCGCCGATCTGCGCTACGGCTCCACGCTGACCGTGCGGCGCCTGCGCGCAGCCCAGCCCGAGGAGTTCGACCACGAGCAGCTGGCCGAGGGGCCGCCGATCCCCTACGAGCAGATGGTCGGCGACCTCGAGAACCTGGTGGGCACCGTCCAGAACCCCTACCTGCGCCGGCTGCTGGACACCCTGCTGGCCGAGGGCACCGCGACCGGCGACCGCTGGCGTGCGGCGCCTGCCGCCAAGACCTACCACCAGGCCTACCGCCACGGCCTGCTCGAGCATTCGCTGTCGGTCGCGCAGGGCGTGAGCGCCATGGCGGCGACCTTCCCCGGCATCGACCGCGACGTGGCCGTCACCGGCGCGCTGCTGCACGACATCGGCAAGATCGAGGCCTACCAGCAGACCGGCGGAGCCATCGACCTGTCCGACGCGGGCAAGCTCCAGGGCGAGATCCCGCTGGGCTACTACCTCGTGCGCAGCCACATGGAGGCGATCGAGGACTTCCCGCCCGATCTGTGCCAGGCGGTCGGCCACATCATCCTCAGCCACCACGGCAAGCTCGAGCACGGCAGCCCCGTGACGCCGTGCACGCGCGAGGCCACGCTGGTGCACATGATCGACAACCTGGGCGGCACGCTGGGCACCTTCGACCGGATCGAGAAGAGCCTGGCCGCGGGCGAGCAGTGGTCCGGCTACGACCGCGCGCTGTCCGGCTCGGCGTACTTCAGCGCCACTCGCGCCGCCTGAACCCCGCAAATAGCGGGCTCCCGTGGCGAGCGCGCTGCCGGTGCCCGCGTATCCTGGCCTCCTCGTGGCCAAAGACACCGAAAAGCTGATCCGCCAGCTGTCGCTGATCTCGTTCCTGATGGCGGAGCGGCGCCCCGTCTCCGCGCTGGAGATCCGCCAGGACGTCGAGGGCTACGCCCAGATGACCAGCGACGAGGCGTTCAACCGGCGCTTCTACGCGGACCGCGCCGAGCTGTCATCGCTTGGGATCGACCTGAAGATCGACAAGCAGAGCGAGGGCTCCTACGAGGCCGAGACCTACACGCTGCCGCCGGAGAACTTCTACCTGCCCTCGATCGCGTTCTCCGACCAGGAGCTGGGCGGCCTGCGCACGGCGCTGACGCTGCTGGACGGCGAGTTCGCCTACGCCGAGCCGCTGCGGATGGCGCTGCAGCAGCTGTCGTGGGGCAAGCCCTCGCCGCTGTCGGCGCCCGAGCAGCAGTCGGTCAAGCTGGCCATGACGGCCGGCCCCGGCGGCCGCGAGCTCAGCCAGCGGCTGTCCAAGGTCGAGACCGCGATCTTCCGCCGCAAGACGATCCTGTTCGACTACTACACGCTGGGCCGCGACGACGAGGGCAAGCGCAAGGTGGACCCCTACCACCTGCTGTTCCGCGGCGGCCAGTTCTACCTGGTGGGCTACGCGCACGAGCGCCAGGACATCCGCGTGTTCCGCCTCTCGCGCATGCGCGGCAAGGTGGGCTACAGCTCCAAGGCCGAGCACGACTTCCAGCGCCCCGACGACTTCGACCCGCGCGCCTACGCCACGCGCGCCGACTGGCAACTGGGCGACGTCAACGCGGAGGCCAAGGTGTGGCTGTCCGACCGCATCGACTGGCTCGTGCGCCGCCACCTCGGGCCCGACGTGGGCACGCTGGAGGACACCGACGACGGCGCCGTGTTCACCACCCCCTACGGCGACTCGCGCCAGCTGATCGCCTGGGTGCTCGGCCTTGGCCCGCGCGCCCGCATCCTCGAGCCGCCAGAGCTGGTGGAGGAGGCCGAGGAGCGCGTGGCCCAGGTGATCGAGCGCCACTCCGAGCCCATCGAGCTGGCCGACCCGGCGCCGCGCCGCCCGCGCGAGGCCGACGAGGACGACGGCAAGCGCGAGAGCACCATCCGGCCGGAGCGCTTCGCCCGCCTGGTCACGCTGGCCGGCATCCTCATCGACGCCGCCCGTCGCGGCGCCAAGCTCGAGCTGCGCGAGCTGACGCAGAGCCTGCAGATCAGCGAGGCCGAGCTGCGCCAGGACATCGATGTTCTGAACGTCGTGAACTTCGGCGGCGGCTCGTACGTGCTGTACGCCGAGATCCAGGGCGAGACGATCGAGGTCGACCCCGAGCCCTACGGCGACAACTTCGCCCGGCCCGCGCGGCTGCTCCCGCTCGAGGCCAAGGCGCTGGTTGCGGCCATCGACCTGGTGGGCGAGCACCTGCCCGAGGGCTCGCTGGCCACGGCGCGGGACAAGATCGTCGACGCTCTCGGCCGCGACCCGGCCACCGACGGGCTGCAGATCACCACCGCGAAGGGCGACGACTCCGAGATCGCGCGTGTGGTCTCGGGCGCCATCGTGAACCGTCACCTGCTCGAGATCGAGCACTACAAGGAGGACGAGGACGAGTTCACCTCGCGCACGATCGAGCCCTACCAGCTGATGAACGGCGCCGAGGGCTGGTACGTGCACGCGTTCGAGCCGGCCAAGGACGCCACGCGGTCGTTCCGGCTGGACCGGATCCGGTCTGCTCAGGAGCTCGACACCAGCTACGAGGTGCGCGAGGGCGTCGAGCCCGACGTGGCCGGCTGGCCCACCACCGGCGAGGTGCCCACCTCCGAGCGGGCGCGCGTGTGGGTCTCGCCCGAGCGCGCACGCTGGGCGCGCGAGGATCGCTCGGTCGTGCAGGAGCTCAAGGACGGCGCCGTCATCGTCGAGCTGCCCTTCGGCGGGCACGACTACCTGGCCCGCGAGATCCTCAAGGAGGCCGGCGACGCAGCCGTGCTCGAGCCCGAGGAAGCGCGTGAGTCGGTCCGCGAGGCGGCCGAGGCGCTGCTCCCGGCCCGCCGCTAGGCCGTAGGCTCTGCGCCGTGGCCTCCCGCCGCGATCAGATCCGCATGTCCGACTCCGAGCTGGCCGCCTTCCTGGAGGACCAGCGCGTGGTGCAGGTGTGCACGATCGGCGCTTCCGGCCGGCCCCACCTGATGCCGCTCTGGTACGTGGTCGAGGAGGGCCCGGTGCTGCGCGGCTGGACGTTCGCCAAGTCCCAGAAGGCCAAGAACCTGGAACGCGACCCGCACGCCACGCTGGGCATCGACAGCGGCCAGGCCTACGAGGAGCTGCGCGGCGTCATGTTCGAGTGCGACGTGGAGCTGGAGCGCGACCCCGATCGGCTGGCCGTCCTCGGCGAGCGGATCTTCAAGCGCTACGGCGACGGCTCGGATCTGCCCGACGAGGCGCGCGCGATGGTGCGCAAGCAGGCTCACAAGCGCGTCGGCCTGACGTTCACGCCCACCAAGACGGTGACCTGGGACCACCGGAAGCTGGGTGGGGTCTATTAGGGGCCTGATCCTCAGCGGCGGCAAGGGCACCCGCCTGCGCCCGCTGACGCACACATCCGCGAAGCAGCTGGTGCCGGTGGCCAACCAGCCGGTGCTCTTCTACGGCATCCGGGCGATGGCCGAGGCCGGCATCGCCGACGTCGGCATCATCGTCGCGCCCGAGACCGGTGACGAGATCCGCGCGGCCGTCGGCGACGGGTCGCAGTTCGGCGTCTCGGTCACCTACATCGACCAGGCCGAGCCGCTCGGGCTGGCGCACGCGGTGCTCACCGCAGAGCCCTTCATCGGCGACTCGCCGTTCGTGATGTACCTGGGCGACAACCTGCTGCGCAACGGCATCACCGAGCTGGTCCACACCTTCGAGGCGGAGTCCCCCGACGCGCTGATCCTGCTGACCAAGGTCCCGGATCCCGAGAACTACGGCGTAGCCGAGCTGGACGGCGACGGCCGGGTGGCCAAGCTGGTCGAGAAGCCGGCGCAGCCCGCCACCGACCTGGCGCTGGTCGGGGTCTACATGTTCACCGCCGGGATCTTCGAGGCCGCCCGCTCGATCGAGCCGTCCGCACGCGGCGAGCTCGAGATCACCGACGCCATTCAGCACCTGGTGGACAGCGGCAGGCGCGTCGATCCCCACGTGGTCCAGGGCTGGTGGAAGGACACCGGCCAGGTGGCCGACATGCTCGAGGCCAACCGCCTGATCCTGGACGCCATGGAAGAGCGCCTGGACGGTCAGATCACCGACAGCCAGATCGAGGGCCGGGTGGTGGTCGAGGCCGGCGCCATGCTGGAGCGCGCCACCGTCCGGGGCCCCGCCGTGATCGGCGCCCGCGCGGTCATCCGCGACGCCTACATCGGCCCCTACACCGCCATCGCCGAGGACGTGACGATCGAGCACGCCGAGCTGGAGCACTCGATCGTGCTCTCGGGCTCCACCATCCGCGACCTCGACGCCCGCGTAGAGGCGTCGCTGATCGGCAAGAACGCCGTCGTCGCCCGCTCGCCCACGGTGCCCAAGGCGCACCGGTTCGTGATCGGCGACAACTCCGAAGTGCACATCATCTAGCGCGGCCTCGTGGCTCCGCCAGCCGCGCCATGGCCTCGACGGGCGGTATCTCCATGCGGTCCACGAACCGCAGCAGCGCGTCCTGCTCGGGCGTCAGCGGCTTCTGGATGTCGTCCGCGCCCAACAGCGCGCCGGGGCGCGCGCCCAGCTGGGCAGCCGCGTGGATGTACACGTAAAGCGAAGCGCTCGTCCACCCCCGCTCGAGCCGCGAGAAGAAGCCGCCGGAATAGTGCCCACCCTCGGGCTTCTCGATCGCCTCCGCCAGGTCGCCCAGCGTCCAGCCGCGCTCGTGGCGCAGCCGGCGCACGCGCGCCCCCACCACCTCACCCCAGTCGTTGTAGTAGGGGTGGAGCCAGAAGCCGGGCGTGCCCGGTCTGCGGTGCCGCTCGGGGAAGAAGGCCTCGGCGCGGGTGATGTTGGTCTCGTTGCGTCCCATGCCGGCGACCGTAAGTGCCCACGGGGCCCGGCAGGGGATCCCCGTGCTGTGTTTTTACCTCCGGTCGGATCTACGTACAGAATGTTGCCGTCCCGGCACATTCGGCAACGGTCCGGCAACGAACGTGCGCGGCCTGCACACGACCTTTCCGTACCGGCAAGCGGCGTGCAGCCGGGGCAGCGTTCTTGCCGTAGTTCCGAGCGGAAAAAGAGCGACACGCGTCGCTCGCGGCAGGCGGCTCGCGTGGCGGGATCGCGGACGGCAGGCCGAACCGGCGCGTTCGGGCCCGGCCCCGGGTAGCCTGCCCGGCGTGCGGCGGGGCCTGACCACTCTCCTTCTCGTGCTCGCGGGCGCGCTGGCGGCTGCGGCTGTTCCGGCGGCGGCCGGGGCCGCGACGGGGCCGACGCTGCGGGCGGGCGTGGGCAAGGCGGACATCACGCCGGACACGGGGCACTACCTGGGCGGGTGGACGCGGGCGGACCGGGTGGCCCACGGTCAGCACACGCGGCTGTTCTCGCGCGCGCTGGTGCTGGAGCGCGGCGGCAGGAAGTTCGCGCTGGTGCAGGTGGACCTGTTCATGGTCCCCGGCGGCATGGTCAAGCAGATCGGCGAGATCCTGGCCCAGCGCGGCTTCTCCGAGCAGAACATCCTGATCTCGGCCAGCCACACGCACTCGGGTCCAGGCGGGTACGCGAACTTCCCGACGCTGAACACGGCGGCGCCAAGCGTCCAGACCATCACCGACCCGATGAGCTTCAGCGGCTTTTTCAAGCCCGAGAAGGCCGACCCACAGCTGTACACGTTCCTGACCAAGCAGATCAGCACCGCGATCCGCCGCGCCGACGACGACCGCGGCGCCGCCACGGCGGGATGGGGCTCCGCGAAGCTGCTGGGGCTGACGCGCAACCGCAGCATCGAGGCCCACCTGGCCGACCACGGGATCATCAAGGCGCGCGGAGAGGGCAAGGACTCCGACGACCCCGGGGGCTACGAGCACACGATCGACCCGCAGGTGGACGTCCTTCGCGTGGACAAGCTCAAGCGCGTCCGGCGCAAGCACGGCAAGCGCTCGAAGCTGGTTCGCGTGCCGATCGGGGCCTGGTCGGACTTCCCGGACCACGGCACGGTGACCAAGTCGACCTTCCAGTACTACAACGGCGACCATCACGCCTCGGCGCTGAGGGTGTTCGAGCAGCGCGTGCGCAAGCTCGGGAAGGTCCCCCGCAAGCAGGAGGTGCTGAACGTCTACGGCAACTCCAACGAGGGCGACATGTCGGCCGGCCTGAACCGCGACGGCCCAGCGGCGTCGGACTATGTGGGCCGGATCGAAGCGGCGAAGATGGAAGAGGCCTGGCGCAACGCGAGGAAGCACAGTTCGCGCCGGCCTGCCTTCGACAGCCGCTGGACGCGCGTCTGCTTCTGCGGGCAGACCGTGGAGGACGGCCAGAAGGTGGCCAGCGAGTCGGAGGTGGGCATCCCCTTCCTGACCGGCTCCGAGGAGGAGCGCGGCCCGCTGTTCGATGTGACCGGTGAGGACTTCGAGGATCGCCGCGGGCCCGATCGCGGCCCGCCGCACGGCGTCAAGATCTCGGCCCCCGGCGTAGGTGGCGGGGTGCCTCACGCCGTGCCGCTGGTGGCCTTTCGTTTCGGCCAGCGGATGATCGTGTCGCTGCCCGGGGAGGGCACCAAGGAGGTGGGGGCGCGGATCAAGTCGGCCGTGCGCTCGCAGCTGGCCGGCTCCGGCATCAAGGACGTGGTGCTGTCGGGCCTGGCCAACGAGTTCGTCCTCTACTTCACCACTCCCGAGGAGTACGACCGCCAGCACTACGAGGGCGGCAACACCCAGTTCGGGCGACAGTCTTCGAACGTGATGAAGCAGGAGATCGCGGCGCTGGCCGGTCGCCTGGCCCGCGGCGTTGCCGCGCAGGCCCCGTACCCGTTCGATCCCACCAACGGCGTCGTGCCCAACGGCCCCGACTACGGCCCGGGCGCGGCCTCGGGGGCCATCACGGCGCAGCCCGCCGGTTCGTACGCCCGGCTGGAACGGGCGGCGCTGTCCTGGCAGGGCGGGCCGAAGGGGCTGGACCGGCCGGTGGACCGCGCCTTCGTGACGGCGCAGCGACGCAAGGGCAAGCGCTGGGTGACCGAGGACAGCGACCTGGGCCTGGCCATGCTGTGGACCGTGGACGACGAGGGCCGCCACAGCGTGAAATGGGAGATCCCGCGCGACATGCCCCGCGGCAGCTACCGGCTCGTGGTCACGGCCAAGCGCTACCGGCTGACCAGCAGCACCTTCCGCGTATTCGGCAGCACCGCCGTGAAGGTCGAGCGGGTGCCCGCGAAGCCAGGCCGGGTGGCCGTGGCGCTGAGCTACCCCAAGGCCGTCCGCGACGTGGACCTGACCCACCGCCCGCGCTACTCAGCCGGGGGCGTGGTCCGCTTCCGGGTGGGCAAGCGGACCGTGACGGTCAGGCGCAAGCGCAGCCCGTTCTTCACCGTCAAGGCGCCCGCCGGCACGCCGGTAACTGTTGCCCCGCGCGGCGCGCGCGACCGTTACAAGAACGCCAACGGCGCTGCGTTCAGTTCTCGCTGAGCTTGGCGCCCCTGAACAGCGCCGCGCCCCGCTTGACGCCACCGGCGGTCAGCGCCATGCGCGACGACTCGTAGATCGGGCCGCGCAGGGTGCGCGCCACCGTGCGCCAGGTCTTGCCGTTGGTGCTCACCTGGAAGCGGAACGTGTTCCCGCGGGCGCGCATGCGCAGCTGCAGGATCCGTGAGCGGGGAGCCCTGCGCCGAGCGCGGATCTTCAGCTTGCCGCGGTCGCGCTGCCAGATGGTCAGCCGATCGCGCGAAGCCGACAGGCCGATGCCCTCGTACTCGCTGCGGAAGGCGGCAATCCCGCCCTGGGCCTTGCCGCGCAGAGCGCTGCGGTCGAGCAGCGCCGTGGCCGTGTAGTTCTCGCTGCTGATGCGGCGGGCAAGGACGCCCGCGTCGAAGCGGTCCCTGCCGCGTGGGGATCCGATCAGGCGCAGCCCGCGCCCGGTGCGAACGACCGGCTTGCGCATGAACGGCCACTCCCAGTTGGCGTTCAGGCGCCGGCTGCGGAAGGTGTCGCGGAAGGCCAGCGACGCGGCGCCGGGCGAGCGCGGCGGCGGCGTGCCGGTGCCGATCTTGAGCCAGTTGTCGGGCGAGAAGTAGGCCGTGTCGGCGATCATCTGCCGTCCTGCCAGCCGCCCCTTGCCCTGCGGGTAGGCGTGGTAGAGCGCGTCCAGGCTGCCGTTTGCCCCCGGGTAGATGGTGCCGTGGCCCGGGCAGCTCCAGCCGTTGCCCCCGCGGACGATCGGGTTGCCGGGGTACTTCTCCCACCCGCCCATGATCGTGCGCGACCGCGCGGTGCCGAGCGCGTAGTCACAGCCCACCGTGCCGCCGAACAGGCCGCCCGAGTAGAGCATGTGGAAGTAGCCGCCGTAGCGCACCACGCTTGGCCCCTCGATGACGCCGCCCTCCCACTTCTCCTCGTTGCGCAGCAGCACCTTCGCGCGACCGGAGACCTTGGTGCCATCCTCGCTCAGCGCCTGCGCCCAGATCGAGGTGGGTCGCTGCAACTCGTTGCCGTCGTTCTTGAACAGCAGAGTCCGCCGGCCGTTCTCGTCGCGCAGGACGTAGGGGTCGATCGACCCCTCCTCGCCACAGCGGATGGGCTTGCCGAGGTCCTTGTAAGGCCCGGTGGCCGACCTCGAGAAGGCGGCGCCGATGCAAAACCACGGGTCGCGCCCGCGCCTGGAGCGGGCGCTGTAGTAGACGGCGTAGCGCCCCTCGGCGAGCTTGGTGATCTCCGGCGCCCACATGTTCACCTCCACCCACTTCGGCGGGTTCTTGAACACCTGGCCGCGCAGCGTCCACTTGGAGCGGTCCGTGGATGTGTAGATCCGGAACGAGGGCGCCCAGCCGTTGGCCGTGGCCACCGCCACGTGCTGGCCGTTGTCGTAGATGGCGGAGGGGTCGGGCAGGTCGCCGGCCACCACGGGCACGGGTAGTACAGCGGCCGCCCCCACCAGCGTCCGAGAGATATATGCCCGCAGCACGGCGCTCACTGTAGAGCGCCAACCCGACCGCAGGTCGATCGATGCGCCCTGCCATGCTCCCCGGCGTGAAACTGGTGGTATGCGGCGCGGGCGGGATGCTCGGCCAGGACGTGGTCCGGGCCGCGGAGTTCGCCAATCACGAGGTGGCCGCGCTGGATCGGGACGCGCTGGACGTGGCCAACGAGCGCGCCGTGCGGCGCGTCATGGAGCGTGAGCGGCCCGGAGCGGTGGTCAACTGCGCCGCATACACCGCCGTCGACGCCGCCGAGGACGACCGCGAGGCCGCCATGCGCCTGAACGCCCACGCGGCCCGCACGGTGGCCGCCGGGGCCGCAGCCGTGGGCGCCAGCGTGGTCTACCCGTCCACCGACTACGTGTTCGACGGCAGCGGCGAGCGGCCGTACGTGGAGTCCGACGAGCCCGCGCCCCAGTCGGCCTACGGCGCCAGCAAGCTGGCCGGCGAGGCGGAGACCGCCGCCGCCAACCCGCGTCACTTCCTGGTGCGCACCTCGTGGCTGTTCGGAACGGGCGGGCGCAACTTCGTGGAGACGATGTTGGAGCTTGCCGAGCGCGACAGCCAGGTGATCGTCGTGCGCGACCAGATCGGGTCGCCCACCTGGACGGGCCATCTGGCCGCGGGCATAGTGCGGATGCTGGACACCGACGTCTACGGCCTCCACCACATGAGCGCGTCGGGCGAGTGCAGTTGGTACGACTTCGCCGTGGCCATCTTCGAGGAAGCCGGCGTGGACTGCCGCGTGCTGTCCACGACCACGGCCGAGTTCGCCCGTCCCGCCCCCAGGCCCGCGTACTCGGTGCTGGCCACCCAGTGGCACGACGCCATCCACCTGCCCGAATGGCGCGTCGGCCTGCGGGGCTACCTGGAGGACCGGGCGTGAGGCTGCTGGTCACCGGCGCGGCCGGCTTCATCGGCTCGACGTTCGTGCGCCTGGTGGCGGGCGAGCACGACGTGGTGGTGCTGGACAAGCTCACCTACGCCGGCCGCCGGGAGAACCTGGAGGGCGTCGAGCACACGCTGATCGAGGGCGCAATCGAGGATCCGGCGGTGGTGCGCGAGGCCATGGAGGGCGCCGACGCCGTGGTCAACTTCGCGGCCGAGTCGCACGTGGACCGCTCGATCGAGGGCCAGGACCCGTTCGCCGTGACGCACGTGATCGGCACCGGCACGCTGCTGGACGCCGCCCGCGAGCTCGGCGTCGGGCGCTACCTGCAGGTGTCCACCGACGAGGTCTACGGCTCGATCGACTCCGGCTCGTTCACCGAGACCAGCCCGCTCGACCCCTCGTCGCCGTACTCGGCCACCAAGGCGGGCGGCGACCTGCTGGTGTCGGCGCACGCGCACACCCACGGCATCGAGGCCGTGATCTGCCGCGGATCGAACAACTACGGCCCGCGCCAGTACCCCGAGAAGCTGATCCCGCTGATGGTGCTGAACGCCATCCACGGCGACCCGCTGCCGGTCTACGGCGACGGCCGCCAGGTGCGCAACTGGCTCTACGTGGAGGACTTCGCGCGCGCGATCGCGCTCGTGCTCGAGAAGGGCCGGCCGGGCGAGGCCTACAACGTCGGCGGGCCCGACGAGTGCGAGAACCTGGACGTGGTCAGGCGGATCCTGTCGCTGACCGGCAAGGACGAGTCGCTGATCGAATACGTGGCCGACCGCAAGGGCCACGACCGCCGCTACAGCCTGTCCTCGGACAAGCTCCGCGAGGAGCTCGGCTGGGAGGCCCAGACGCACTTCACCGAGGGCCTGGAGCAGACCGTCCAGTGGTACCGCGACAACGAGTGGTGGTGGGGACCGATCCGCTCGGGCGAGTACCGCGCCTACTACGAGCAGCAGTACGGCCGCGCGCTCGGCTAGCGCCGCCGGCGGGCGAAGTAGGCGCGGCCGCGGACCACGACGAACCGGGTGTCGAGGGCGCTCCGGTGCCCAGCCCAGTCGTACGCGTAGGTCACCAGGCGGTACGCGCGCCGCGGGCGGATGCGCAGCCTGGGCGCCAGACCACCCGCCAGCCGATAGCGCCAGCTGGGGCGGCACGGATGGGCGCTGGCCGCGCACTCGGCCGCAGCGGGGTGCGAGCCGGGCGCGTAGATCCGGCGCCGGAAGCGGTTCGGAAGATGCGTAGTGCCGCGGAACGCCCAGTGCAGGCGCCCCCGGCGGCCACGCTCGGAGTAGAGCCGGTAGGCGAGTCCCGCCAGGCCGAGGACCGGCGTGCGTGAGGCTCCTCGGCCGCGCGCGATCACCGGGTCGAAGCCGCGGATCAGCACGCGCCCACCCGCCAGCAGGCGCGGGCGGGCCAGCACCGGGCGAGCGCTGTCGTGCAACGGAGCGAGCACCCGGCCGCCCGGTCGCAGCGGGTTGAGGTAGCGATCGCCGTGCAGCTCGGACAGGTGCACGTGGCCGGCACCGCCCAGGATCGTGCCCACCGCGCCGGCGTAGGGCCGCACGTACTGGCCCTCGCGCACGAGCGGGCGGATATGCCAGTACTCGAAGTCCCCGATCCGCACGCGCGCGTCGCGTCCGCGCGCGACCACGTCGGCCACGACTCCGCCCTGCATGGCGTAGACCGGCGTTCCGTCGCGGGCCAGGATGTCCACGCCGAAGTGCAGATTGCGCGGACGCAGCTCGTTCATCCCGGCACGAAGCGGGTGCGCGCGATGGAACGGGCGCACGGGCCAGCCCGCGACCGCCCCGGGCGCCCGGCAGCCGACCGAGCACGCCGGAGCGCGCGAATAGAGCCGCGGCAGGGCGTCGCCGGCGCCAGGAGCGCGCAGCTTGCCCGGCGCGGAGAAAGGCCAGGTGCCCGGTGGCGGCGAGCGCGCTGCTGCGGTATCCGCGACGGCCAGTGACGCGGCGGCCAGGACGAGCGCGATCCCGGCTAGGCCGGGCGCAGTCGGTCGCACCCAGCGATCGTAGACCCGATCAGCCACCTCGGCCTGCCGAGTAACGTCACTCGGCGTGTATCAAGCGGAGACCCCAGCCCTGGAACTGCGCGGCCTGACCAAGCGCTACGACGACGGCACCCTGGCCGTGGAGGATCTGAACCTCGAGGTCCACGACGGCGCCTTCTTCGGCCTGCTCGGCCCCAACGGCGCCGGCAAGACCACCGCCATCAGCGCCATCTGCAACCTGATCCGGATCACGGCGGGCGAGGTGCTGGTGTTCGGCGAGTCGATCGAGACGCTCAGGGCGCGCAGCTGGATCGGGCTGGCCGAGCAGGACATCAACCTGGATCGCTTCCTGACCACGCACGAGACGCTGGTCTACCACGGTGGTTACTTCGGCTTTCCCACCGACGAGGCGGCCGAGCGCGCCGACGAGATGATCGATGCCTTCGACCTGCGCGCCAAGCGCGACGTGCGCACCACCAAGCTCTCCGGCGGCCAGCGCCGGCGACTGCTGCTGGCCCGGGCGCTGATGCACCGCCCGCGGCTGGTGATCCTGGACGAGCCAACCGCCGGCGTGGACTTCGAGCTGCGCCAGGAGCTGTGGGCCTATATCCGCCAGCTTCATGCCGAGGGCACCACGATCGTGCTGACCACGCACTACCTCGAGGAGGCCGAGGAGCTGTGCGAGGAGATCGCGCTGATCCGCGGCGGCAAGCTGATCGCCCGCGACACGGCCGACGGCCTGCGCGAGCACTACGGCGCCGACACCCTCTCGGGCGTGTACGTGAAGGCCATGCACGAGGCGGCCGTCTGATGGCAGCCGGGCTGATCGGCAGGCCCAAGGAGGGCGAGACCCGCGCAGGCGGCTCCATGACCGGCACCCAGGGCATGATCTGGCTGGCGCGCCGCGAGACCCTGCGCGTGACCAAGATCTGGACCCAGACGATCCTGGCGCCAGTGGTCAGCTCGCTGCTGTTCATCCTGGTCTTCGGCCTGTCGCTGAGCGGCCGTGTGCGCAACGTCTCGGGGGTGCCCTACGACCAGTTCATCGTGCCCGGCCTGATCGCCATGGCCATGGTCCAGGCCGCGTTCGCCAACAACTCGTCGACGGTGTTCCAGGCTCGCTTCGACCGATACATCAACGACATCCTGTCCTCGCCCATGCACCCCTGGCAGATGACGGCCGGCTTCGTGGTCGGCGGCATCTACCGCGGCTTTCTGATCGGCGCGAGCCTTCTGATCCTGGCCGTGATCCTCACCGGCGTGGGCATCGCCCACCCGTTCGCGCTCGCCGCCGTTGTGATCCTGTGTCTGGTGCTGTTCGCCGCCTTCGGCACCGTGGTCGGCGTGTTCGCGCAGAGCTGGGACTCGTCGTCGTTCATCGCCAACGTGGTGATCCTGCCGCTGGCCTTCCTGGGCGGCACGTTCTACTCGGTGTCGCTGCTGCCCAGCCCGTGGCAGGAGCTCAGCCACATCAACCCGATCTTCTACATCGTGCAGTCCATGCGCTTCGGCCTTCTGGGCGAGAGCGACGTGAGCATCTGGCTCTCGCTTGGCGTGGTGCTGGCGCTGACGATCCCCGCCTACCTGTGGGCCCAGTGGCTGTTCAGCAGCGGCAGAAAACTGAAAGCGTAAGCGAGCTCCGCCAGGAGATCGAGTCCTGCCGCGCGTGCCCGCGGCTGGTGCGCTGGCGCGAGCAGGTGGCGCGCGAGAAGCGCGCCGCGTTCGCCGACCAGGAGTACTGGGGCCGCCCGGTGGCGGGCTTCGGCGACCCCGACCGCGGCGATCTTCATCCTGGGCCTGGCGCCGGCCGCCCATGGCGCCAACCGCACCGGGCGCGTGTTCACCGGCGATCGCTCGGGCGACTGGCTGTACGCGGCCATGCACCGCGCCGGGCTGGCCAACCAGGCCGAGTCGGTCGCGCGCGACGACGGCCTCGAGCTGCACGGCGCGTTCGTGGCGGCGGCGGTGCGCTGCGCTCCACCGGCCAACAAGCCCACGCCAGGCGAGCGCGACACCTGCCTGCCCTTCGCCGAGCGCGAGCTGGCGCTGGTGGACCCGCACGTGATCATCTGCCTGGGCGCGTTCGCGTGGGACGCGGCGCTGCGCCTGACAGGGCCCGCGCCACGACCCAAGCCGAAGTTCGGCCACGGCGCCGAGCACGACAGCGCAGCCGGGCCGGTGCTGCTGGGCTGCTTTCACGTGAGCCAGCAGAACACCTTCACCGGCAAGCTCACCGTGCCGATGACCGACGCGATCCTGGAGCGCGCCAAGGAGCTGGCGGCGCGGTAGGCGCACGTCGGTGGCCAGGGCTGTGCAATAGGCCACGTTCACGTCAGCATCTGCCTACGCAGTCCGTGCAAAGACGGATGCGTGCTGGCCGTGGCGGGCCAAGTGGCGCAGGCTCGGTAGGTCGAGCAAGGACGCTTGATGGACAGATTCTCCAGGGGCTCTAATGACCAACCGCGGACGGTCCGCGCTCTGCTGGAACGACCTCCCTCCGTGAAGGAGCGGGGATGGAGCGTCGCTGTCCTGGATCTGTTCGACGCCGACCCGGCGCTGGAGTGGGTGCCGGTGCTGGGCTCGGGCAGCCGCCCGCTGGCCATCGCCGGCCGGCCGCTGGGCCTGAACGTGGAGCCGCGGCTGGCGGGCGTTGAGCGGCTGGAGCCCGACATGAGCCTCCCGGACGCCGTCGGGCGCGCCCTGGCCCGGCCTGCCTCGGAGCGCCTGGTGCCGCTGCTGCGCTGCGACAGCCGCGACCGCTACGTGGCCGTGGTCAGGGTCGAGCGGATCATCGCCGAGTTGGCTGACGCCTACCGGATCCAGTCGCTACCCTCCCCGCAGTCGTAAGCCAACCCAGCCGAGTCCGCGCCCGTCAGACGGCCGCGGAACGGGGGAACCAAGGGCCCACCGGCCCAGGGGCGAATCGCCGTCGTAGAGCGGCGTAGCGCACTCTTCTAGCGCGAGCCCGTCAGCTAACCCCGTAGGCACGAGAAGAGAGGGCCGAACGAACCGATGACTCGCCGCCTGACCCCCAGTCGCGTGCTGCTGACCGGCGCGCTGCTCGCACTGCCGCTGTCCGTGCCCGTCGCCGCCGACGCCCAGATGGGCGACAAGACGCTGCGCAAGGGCGACAGCGGCGCCGACGTGAAGGCGCTCCAGCGCGAGCTGCGCTCGGCGGGCTACCGCACCGCCGTCGACGGCCAGTTCGGCAACGACACCGCCCGCCGCGTCCGCGCGTTCGAGGGCAACGAGCAGCTCAAGGTCGACGGCAAGGTCACGCCAGCGGACGCGGACAAGCTGAGGCAGGCCGCAGATCGCGGCCAGAACGGCGAGGAAGAGCTGCCGGGCGGCGGGAGCACCCCGACCGAGCCGCAGACCAAGCAGACCGCGCCCGGCGAGAAGGCCACGCTTGGCTCCGACGGCTTCGCGGTGGCCCCCGCCGGCGCTCCGGCCGAGGTCAAGCAGGCCATCGCCGCGGGCAACGAGATCGCCAAGAAGCCGTACGTGTACGGCGGCGGCCACGGCAAGCTCAAGGACTCGGGCTATGACTGCTCGGGCTCGATCTCCTACGCGCTGCGAAAGGCCGGGCTGATGAAGTCGTCGCTGGCCTCCGGCGCGATGACCCGTTTCGGCGATTCCGGCCGCGGCCAGTGGATCACGCTCTATGCCAACTCGGGCCACGCGTACATGGTCATCGCGGGCCTGCGCTTCGACACCAGCGCGCGCAAGCGGGACGGCACGCGCTGGTCGGACGAGTCGCGCTCGAGCAAGGGATACACCGCGCGACACCCCGAAGGCTTCTAGGCCTCAGAATGTGAGCAGGGCCCGCGGGCGGCCCTGCTCATGTTCTCCGCACCGAAAGGCAGCCAGCAGCGCACCGCGCTGATCAGCGTCGCTGCCGCGATCCTGCTGATCGCGGTGAAGCTGGCCACCGGCCTGGCCACTGGCTCGCTGGCCTTCCTGGCCGAGGCCGCCCACT
Organism: uncultured Solirubrobacterales bacterium; assembly: GCA_963750365.1. GTDB lineage: Bacteria > Actinomycetota > Thermoleophilia > Solirubrobacterales > Thermoleophilaceae > JAAYBF01. The sequence goes on along the minus strand of CAVVQE010000001.1, from coordinate 968,575 downwards.
CGGCCACCGACCTGGTGGCGGCGCTGCTGACGCTGTTCGCCGTGCGGGTGGCCCTCCGCCCGGCCGACGACGAGCACCAGTACGGCCACGGCAAGGCCCAGCACCTGGCCGCGCTGGGCGAGAGCGCGTTCCTGGTGCTGGTGTCGCTGGCCATCGCCTTCCAGGCCGTCCGCCGCCTGGCCGAGCAGGGCGACCACGGGATCGAGGTCGCGTGGTGGGCCATCGCGGTGCTGCTGGTGGTGATCGCGGTGGATGCCTCGCGCGCGCTGATCAGCTACCGCGCCGCTAAGCGCCACGGCTCGGCCGCGCTGGCCGCGAACGCCCTGCACTTCGGATCCGACCTGGTGGGCTCGCTGGCCGTGCTGGTCGGCCTGCTGTTCGTGGACGCCGGCTACCCCTCGGCCGACGCCATCGCCGCGCTGGTCGTGGCGGCTCTGGTGGTCGCCGCGGCCGTGCGACTGGCGCACCAGTCGGTCGACGTTCTGATGGACCGCAGCACGGCCGAGTCCCACCAGGCGGTCGAGGCGGCGCTGGCCGCCGTGGACGATCGCTTCGAGCTTCGTCGCGTGCGGGCGCGCCACGCCGGCGACAGTCACTTCGTGGACCTGGTGGTGGGCATTCCGCCGGACGCCCAGATCACGCAGGCGCACGCCACCGCCGACGACATCGAGGCGGCGGTCCAGGAGCGCCTGCCCAACACCGACGTGATGGTGCACGTGGAGCCGATCGAAGGCGAGGGCACGCTGCGCGAGCGGGCCACGGCGGCAGCGCTGTCGGTGCCCGAGGTGCGTGAGGTGCACAACGTTCGCGCCATGCGCACCGACGGCACCTACGAGCTGACGTTGCACGCCAAGGTCCCGGGCGGGCGCTCGCTGGCCGAGGCGCACGCCACCGCCGACCGCGTCGAGGCGTCGATCCACACGGCGCTGCCCGAGCTGGCCCGCGTGCACACCCACATCGAGCCGCTGGCCGAGACCGACGACACGGTGCGCCCCGAGCGCGCCGAGGTGGCCGCGGACCGCCACGCCATCGACGCCCTGGCGCGGCGCCACACCGGCGCCGAACCGCTGGACGTGAGCTTCCGCGACGCCGGTCGCGGCCGGATCGCGCTGGTCACGGTTGCCGTGCCCGGCCAGAAGTCGCTGCGCGAGGCGCACCAGATCGCGGGCCGGATCGAGCAGGAGCTGCGCCGCGAGCGGCCCGATCTGGCCGACGCGGTGGTGCACACCGAGCCGGCCTGAGCGGTATAGGATCGCCGCTCGTGGCTGGGAGGCTCGTGATCGTGGTGGGCACGGCGCTGCTCGCGCTGGGCGGCGTGACCGCCGCCGCTGACGCGCGCCCGCAGGCCGGCTCCGCCCAGTTCAAGCCGCGCACCTTCGGCGGCGACGCCGCCGGCGACGTGGGCGCGGTGGTCCGGCGCACGAAGTACGGCGTGCCGCACGTGACGGCCAAGAGCATCGAGGCCGCCGCGTACGGGCAGGCCTACGCGTTCGCCGAGGACAACCTGTGCACGCTGGCGGAGGATGTGGTCACGGTGAACGCCGAGCGCTCGCGCTACTTCGGCCCCGAGGACTCGTACACGATCTCGGGCAACCAGCTCAAGTACAACAGCCTGGACTCGGACTTCTACTACGAGCGCATCAACGCCACCGGCAAGGTCGAGGCGCTGCTGGCCAAGAAGCCGCCGCAGGGCCCGCTGCCCGAGCTGCGTCAGGCCACGCGCGGGTTCACGCGCGGCTACAACGCCTACCTGCGGGACGTGGGCGGCGCGAAGGGGCTGAACGATCCGCGCTGCAAGGGCCAGCCGTGGGTGCGCCCGATCACCGAGCGCGACCTGTACCGCCGCTACTTCCAGCTGGGCGAGCTGGTGTCGGGGCTGATCGCGCTGGACGGCATCGCAAAGGCGGCGCCGGCCGGCGCCAGCGCCTCGGCCGCGCCCACGGCGGACCGCCGCGGATCGATGGTGCGCGAGCTCGGCCGGCGCAAGACCGGCCTTGGCGTGGGTTCCAACGCCTGGGGCCTCGGCGGCGACGCCACCGACAACGGCAAGGGCATGGTGCTGGGCAACCCACACTTCCCGTGGGCGGGCTCCGAGCGCTTCTACCAGTCGCACGTCACGGTCCCCGGCCAGCTGGACGTGTCGGGCGGGACGCTCTACGGCGTGCCCGCGGTGCTCATCGGCCACACCAAGGGGCTGGCCTGGTCGCACACCGTGGCCACCGCGTGGCGGCTGACGCCGTTCGAGCTCAAGCTCGTGCCCGGCGACCCGTACAGCTACTTCCTGGACGGCAAGCCCACGAAGATGAAGGCCACCAGGCTCACGGTCAAGGCGAAGGTGGGCGGTGCGCTCGAGGACCGCTCGCGCACGCTCTACGAGACCGTCCATGGCCCCATGTTCACCTCGCTGCTGGGCCTGCCGCTGTTTCCCTGGTCCGCCACCACCGGCTACGCCATGGGCGACGTGAACGCCGACAACTTCCGCTACCTCAACCACTTCCTGGAGACCAACAAGGCCCAGAACGTGCGCCAGTACGACGCCATCCAGCGCCGCTACCAGGGCATCCCGTGGGTGAACTCGCTGGCCGCCGACAGCCGCGGCGAGGCCTACTACTCGATGAACGGCGCGATCCCCAACATGCCCAACGACAAGGTGCAGCGCTGCCAGACGTCGCTGGGCCTGGCCACGTTCAGCTCGCTGGGCCTGCCCACCGTGGACGGCTCGCGCTCGGAGTGCGAGTGGGGCGAGGCCGCCGGCTCGGCCGACAAGGGCCTGCTGCCCAACGACCGCACCCCCTCCCTCTTCCGGCGCGACTACGTGGCCAACGGCAACGACAGCCACTGGCTGGTCAACGACCGCCAGCCGCTGGAGGGCTTCGACCGCATCGTGGGCATCGAGCGCGCGGAGGTGACCCCGCGCACGCGCCTGGGGCTGACCATGATCCGCGATCGCCTGACCGGCCGCGACGGCCTGCCCGGCAACCGCTTCAGCCAGGAGTACCTGCGCTGGATGGCGCTGGGCAACCGCCAGTACCTGGGTGAGCTGTGGCGGCCCGAGCTGGTCCGGATCTGCCGCGCCAACCCCACGATCAACGGCGTCGACGTGCGCGAGGCGTGCGACGTCCTGGCCGCATGGAGCGGCCGCGACGACCTGGACGCGCCCGGCGCGCTGCTCTTCCGCCGCTTCGCCGCGCGCGCCTTCCCCGCCACCAGCTCGCTGCCCAGCGGCACCCAGGGCGCCCAGCCGGTGGGGCTGCGCAACTTCACGACCCCGTTCGACGTGAACCGCCCGGTCGACACGCCCTCCGGCCTCGCCGACTCGCCGAGCGTCCGCGACAACCTCGCGTCCGCCGTCAAGGACCTGCGCGGCGCCGGTATGCCGCTTGGCGTGACGCTCCGCAGCGTCCAGTTCGACAAGCCCACCGGCATCGCCGTCGGCGGCGGCCCCGGCGACCTGGGCGTGTTCAACGTGATCACGTCGAAGTGGAACGGCAAGGGCCAGGACACCATCTCCCACGGCACCAGCTTCATCCACGCCACGCAGTTCCTGAACACCCGCTGCGGCGTGAAGTCCAGCACGTTCGTGACCTACGGCCAGTCCGAGAACCCCAACTCGCCGCACCGCAGCGACTACACCCGCGCCTACCGCGACAAGAAGTGGAACACCATGCCGTTCTGCGCCGATCAGGTGCTTGCCGCTCCCCAGAGCGTGAGCTACGTGGGCAACTCATGCACCTCGCGCGGCGGCCTGCGCGCCGCGTCGGTGAAGGGCTCGCGCCGCGGCGTGCGCGTCGCGTTCCGACGTGCCCGTAGGGCGCGCGTGTCGGTGCGCGTCTACCGCGTCACGCGCAGGGGCCTGCGCCGTGTGGCCTCCTACCGGCGCTCCAAGAGCTTCACCATCCGGCGTAGCCGGCTCAAGCGCGGCACGTACGTGGCGCGGCTGCGCATCCGGACCGCGTCCGGGCGCGTGCACCAGCGCCAGCAGGCCTTCCGCGTGCGCGGCGCCCGCGTGCGCCGGCTGGCCTCGTTCAGCCGCGACCAGCAGTGCCGCTTCATCGAGCGGCTCGCCGTCTCGGGCCCGGTCGTGTCGCGCAAGCGGGTCCGGCTGCGCTACCGCACCGACCGCACTGCCCGCGTCAGCTTTCGCGTATACCGCGGCAAGCGCGTGGTGCGCAAGCTGCGCCTGGGCTCGAAGCGCGGCGAGCGCAGTTATGCCGCCACGCTGCGGCGCCTGAAGCGCGGCCGCTACAAGGTGCGGATGTCGGTGCGCGGTCCCGGCGGCGTGAAGAGCAGCGCCGTGATCGCCTTCCGCGCGCGCTGAGCGGCGCTACTTGGGCGGTAGCCCCTCCGCGAACTGCTCCCCGCGCGCCACCCACGCGGCCAGCTCGTGGTCACCCTCCACGACCTCGCCATCGACGAGCAGCCAGCCATCCATCGCCCTCCCGCGCATGACCATGTGCTCGACCCCCTCGCCCGCCACGAGCTGCCGGCCGTGCTCGGGGTCCACGCGCACCAGCAGGCCGCCGGTCCGGGACGCGGCCACGGCCATGTGACCGCCCAGCAGGAACGCCAGACCGCCGAACATGCGCTTTTCGGTCACCGCGTCGTGGTCGGCCAACTGCTCGCGGATGCGGTTGGCCAGGTGCTCGTCGTAGGCCATCACGGCTGAGCGTACCGGCGAATCCCGGCCCCGGATACGTGACACGCGTCGCTGCGCCAACGCTCTTCGTCGCAGCGGCGGGCCCCCACACCGCGGTGGCGACAGGCGCGCTGTGCGCCCTCGCCCGTGTCACGTTCTGGGGGCTTGGTCCGGCCCTCGCTCGAGGCGCGTAGCCTCAGGTACCCGTGGCCGCCGATCCGCTTGCCTCCTTCACCCCGACCGTCCGGGACTGGTTCACGCGCTCGTTCGCGGGTCCGACCGAGGCGCAGTCCCAGGCCTGGCCCGCCATCGCCGGGGGCGAGCACGTGCTGGTGTCGGCGCCCACCGGCTCGGGCAAGACGCTGGCCGCCTTCCTGTGGGGCCTCGACCGCCTGGCGGCCGAGCCCGGCGAGGGCACGCGCCTGGTGTACGTCTCGCCGCTGAAGGCGCTGAGCTACGACGTCGAGAAGAACCTGCGCGCGCCGCTGAGGGGAATCGCCGGGGAAGAGATCCGGGTGGGCATCCGCACCGGCGACACGCCGCAGAAGGAGCGCGCCGCGATGTTGCGCAGGCCGCCGGACGTGCTGATCACCACGCCGGAGTCGCTGTACCTGATGCTGACCTCGCGGGCGCGCGAGATGTTCGCCGCCACCCAGGCGGTCATCGTCGACGAGATCCACGCCGTGGCGCGCACCAAGCGCGGCGCCCACCTGGCGCTGTCGCTCGAGCGCCTGGAGCACGCCTCCGATCACCGCGTGCAGCGCATCGGCCTGTCGGCCACCCAGAACCCGCTTGACGAGGTCGGGCGCTTCCTGGTCGGCGCGGGCCGCGAGTGCCGGCTGGTGGACACCGGCGTGCGCAAGCCGCTGGACCTGAAGATCCACGTGCCGGTCGAGGACATGCGCGAGCCGGGGGCGCACGACGTGACCGACCCGGCGGTGGGCGGCCAGGGCACCGCGGCGGGCGGCGGCGACCTGGTGGGAACCGGGCCGGGCGACCCCGCGGAGAGCGCCACGCGGCGCTCGATCTGGCCCGCCATCTACCCCGAGCTGCTGGCCCTGGTCCAGGAGCACCGCAGCACGATCATCTTCGTGAACAACCGCCGCGCGGCCGAGCGGCTGGCGGTGCGTCTGAACGAGCTGGCCGGCGACGAGGACAAACCGGCCGAGATAGCCCGCGCGCACCACGGGTCGCTGGCCCGCGAGGAGCGGCTGATCGTGGAGGACCTGCTGAAGTCGGGCGAGCTGCCGTGCCTGGTGGCCACCAGCTCGCTGGAGCTGGGCATCGACATGGGCGCGGTGGACCTGGTGTTGCAGGTGGAGTCGCCGAAGTCGGTGACCGCTGGCCTCCAGCGCATCGGCCGCGCCGGGCACAACGTCGGCGACACCTCCAAGGGCCGCATCTTCCCCAAGTTCCGTGCCGACCTACTGGAGTGCGCGGTGGTGGCGCGGCGCATGCGCGAGGGGCTGATCGAGACCACCGTGATCCCGCGCAACCCGCTGGACGTGCTGGCCCAGCAGATCGTGGCGATCGTGGCCACCGGCGATACGCAGGAGGGCGCAGGCGACTGGAACGCCGGCGAGCTGCACGACCTGGTGCGCCGCGCCTACCCCTACTCCGACCTCTCGCGCGAGCTGCTGAACCAGGTGCTGGACATGCTCGACGGCCGCTACCCGTCCGAGGAGTTCAGCGAGCTGCGCCCGCGGATCGTCTGGGACCGCGTCGAGGACACCATCCGCGCGCGCAAGGGCGCGCGCCAGCTGGCGGTGACCAACGCCGGCACGATCCCCGATCGCGGCCTGTACGGGGTGCACCTGCCCGACGGCCGCCGCGTCGGCGAGCTGGACGAGGAGATGGTCTACGAGGCGCGCCCGGGCCAGACGTTCATGCTCGGCGCCTCGACCTGGCGGATCGAGGAGATCACGCGCGACCGCGTGATCGTGACGCCCGCGCCCGGAGCCCCCGGCGCGCTGCCCTACTGGAAGGGCGACGGCGTCGGCCGCCCGGCCGAGCTGGGCCGGGCGATCGGCGAGTTCGCCCGCACCGCGGTCGACCGCGAGCCGGCCGAGCTGGCAGTCGAGTACGACCTGGACGACCGCGCCGCCGCCAACCTGGTGACCTACCTGCGCGAGCAGCGCGAGGCCACGCGCGTGGTGCCCAGCGACCGCACGATCGTGATCGAGCGCTTCCGTGACGAGATCGGCGACTGGCGCCTGTGCGTGCTCTCGCCGTTCGGCGGGCGGGTCCACGCGGCCTGGGGGCTGGCGCTGAGCGCCCGCATCCGCGACCGCTTCGGCCTGGAGTCCGACGCCATCTGGTCAGACGACGGGATCATCGTCCACCTGCCCGACGCCGACGAGCCGCCCGGCGCCGAGCTGGTGCTGGTCGAGCCCGACGAGGTGGAGGAGCTGGTGGTCGGCGAGCTGTCGGCCTCGGCCCTGTACGGCGCCCGCTTCCGCGAGAACGCCGCCCGCGCGCTGCTGCTGCCGCGCGCCTACCCCGGCAAGCGCACACCGCTGTGGCAGCAGCGGCTCAAGGCGCAGTCGCTGCTGGAGGTGGCCAAGCGCTACGGCCAGTTCCCGATCGTGCTGGAGACCTACCGCGAGTGCCTGCGCGACGTGCTCGACCTGCCCGGCCTGGAGGAGCTGCTGCGCGGCCTGCACACCCGTGAGCTGAGCCTGGTCGAGGTGGAGACCCAGCGGGCGTCGCCGTTCGCCTCGTCGCTGCTGTTCGACTACGTGGCCACCTACATGTACGAGGGCGATACGCCCAACGCGGAGCGGCGCGCCGCCGCGCTGTCGCTGGACCGCGACCTGTTGCGCGAGCTGCTGGGCCAGGAGGAGCTGCGCGACCTGATCGACCCGGCCGCGCTGGCCGAGGTGGAGGACGACCTGCAGCGGCGCAGCGAACGCACGCGCGCCGCCAACGCGGACTCGCTGCACGACGTGCTGCGCGCGGTCGGCGACCTGACCGCCGAGGAGCTTGGCGAGCGCGCTCTGCCCGGCGTATCGGTGGACGCCATGCTCGAGGCGCTGTCCGGCGACCGGCGGGCCGTGCGCATGCGTGTGGGCGGCCAGGAGCGCTGGATCGCCTCCGAGGACGCCGGTCTGTACCGCGACGCCTTCGGCGCCGTGCCGCCCGGCGGGCTGCCCGCCGCGTTCCTGGACGAGACGCCGGATCCGTTCCAGCGGCTTGTGCGTCGCTTCGCACGCACGCACGGCCCGTTCACCACCCGCGAGCTGGCCGACCGCTATCGCGTCGATCCGACGGCCGTGCTGCAGGCGCTGGAGGGCCAGGGCGGCCTGGTGCGCGGCGAGCTTCGTCCCGGCGGCGCCGAGCGCGAGTGGTGTGACACCGACGTGCTGCGCCGGCTGCGGCGGGCGTCGCTGGCGGCGCTGCGCAAGGAGGTCGAGCCGGCCGAGCAGCGGGCGCTGGCGCGCTTCCTGCCCTCGTGGCAGGGGGTGGACGCCTCGCCGCCCGGTGGCGCCGGGGTGGACCGCCTGCGCGAGCTGCTGGTGCCGCTCCAGGGCGTGGCGCTGGCGCCCGCCGTGTGGGAGGAGGACGTCCTGCCGCGCCGGACCGGTGCCTATTCCGCATCCTGGATGGACCAGCTGTGCGCGTCGGGCGAGCTGGTCTGGGTCGGCGCCGGCACGCTCGGGCGCAGCACCGGCAAGGTCACCCTGTACTTCCGCGAGGACGCGCCGCTGATCGGCCCACCCAACATCAAGGGCGATCCGCCCGAGGGGCCGGTGCACGACGCCATCCGCGAGCGGCTGCGGGCGGGCGCGTCGTTCTGGACCGACCTGCTGGCGGACCTGGCCCACGAGCCCGCCGAGCTGCAGGAGGCGCTGTGGGATCTGGTCTGGGCGGGTGAGGTGACCAACGACGCGTTCGCCCCGCTGCGCGCGCCGCGCCTGTCGCTCGCACGCGAGCAACGCAATGCCGCGCGCCGCTTCTCGCGCCGGCGCCGCGCCGGCACGCCCCAGGTGCAGGGTCGTTGGTCGCTGACCGACCGGCTGTTCGCCGCCGCGCCCGAGCACGCGGTGCGAATGCGCGCGATCTCCGAGCTGCTGCTGGAGCGCTACGGCATCGTCACGCGCGAGACGGTGCTGGCCGAGGGCATCCCCGGCGGCTTCTCGACGCTGTACGGAGAACTGTCCAACCTCGAGACGCTGGGCACCGCTCGCCGCGGCTACTTCGTCGAGGGCCTCGGCGGCGCCCAGTTCGCGCTGCCCGCGGCCATCGAACGCCTGCGCGGGCTGCGCACCGACGAGCCGGCCGGGGCCCAGGTGCTGGCGGCCACCGACCCGGCCAATCCCTACGGCGCGCAGCTGGCCTGGCCCAAGCGCGACGACGAGCCGTCCAGGCCCCGGCGCGTGCGCGGCGCCCACCTGGTGACCCTGGACGCCGAGCCGGCGCTGTACGTGGAGAAGGGCGGCAAGGGCCTGCTGGCGCTGCGGCCACCGGTCGAGGACGGCGCCCCCGCGCCGTGGCTGGCCGACGCGCTGGAGGCGCTGGCCCAGCACGTGCGCCGCGGCCGGATCAAGCGCCTGGCCATCGAGCGCTTCGACGGCCAGCCGGTGGTGGGCTCGCAGTTCGAGCAGCCGCTGATCGAAGCGGGCTTTCGGCTCGGGCCGCGCAAGCTGACGCTGAGCGCCTGAGCACTTACCGAGTCAAGCCACCGGCGCGCGCACCTCGCCCCCGTGGAACACTGCTCGCGTGGGGCGGGGAAGGCGTCTGTGGGTGCTCGCGGCAATCGGGCCGTTCCTGCTTGCGTCGTCCGCCGATGCCGCCGCGGCGAAGAAGCCCTCGCCCGTCCGCGTCCAGGTCCTGACCACCACGCAGAACGCGGTCTCCTCGTCCAAGCGCATCCGCGTGCGCGTGTCCTCCACCAGGCGCGGCTTCGTGCGCCTGGGCGGACGGGTGGTCACCACGCCCGGCGGCAAGCGCCGGATCGTTCGCCTGACCCAGCGGCGCACGCTCAAGGTCAGGCGCGGCACCAGCCGCACGCTGCTGCTCAAGCTGCTGGCACGCGGGCGCAGGGAGATCGGCGCGGCGAAGAAGGGCTGCCGCGGCTCGCGCGTGCAGATCTTCGGCCTGTACGACGGCCGCCGCAAGGCGCGCGACGTGGGCAAGGGCAAGACCGTGCGCTACGACGCGCAGGGCAAGTCCCTGCGGCGCGACCTGCGCCGCTGCCTGCCCGGCGCGCAGCCGGGCGGCGCGGGCGGCGGCTACCGCATGGGCGTGGCCGACCGCTCGATCAACCCGAGCGCCGACGGCACCTTCGCCGGCCAGCCGGTGCACCTCGGCGGCTACGGCTTCGGCTCAGGGCCGATCCTGACCGGCCGCACGGCCGACGGGATCCTGGGGCCCGGGATCCACGTCCGGGCCGTGGCCATCTCAGACGGCAAGCGATCGATGGCCGTGGCCGACATCGAGACCCAGGGCTGGTTCACCGCCACCAAGGACGGCCCCTACGGAATCGTGGACATGCGCAAGCGCGTGCAGGCCCTGACCGGCGGCGCGCTGACCGCCGGCGCCACGGTCATCCAGTCCGACCACTCGCACGCGGGACCGGACACCATGGGCGTATGGGGCGGAGTCCCGCCGGCCTACCGCCAGATGATCGCCGAGCGCACCGTCGACGCCATCGTCGAGGCCTTCCGCACCATGCGGCCGGGCACCCTCTACTACGGCACCGCTCCCGGGCGCGACCTGCTGTCCAACCAGTTCGACTACGACGCCGCCAACAGCGTGGTGGACTCCGACGTCCGCGTGCTCCAGGCGCGCAGCGCTTCCGGCCGGCCGTTCGCCACGCTGCTGAACTTCTCTGCCCACCCAACCGTGCTGGGCAGCTCCAACCGCAAGGCCTCGGGCGACTGGGTGGCGTCCGCCGCGCCGGAGCTCGAGCGCCGCTTCGGGGGCCAGGCGATGACGATGGTGGGGACCCTCGGGCGCACCCAGCCGGCCGACCGCGGCTGCTCCGCCGCCCCGCTGCCGCCCGCCGGGCCGGCCCGCGACCTGTGCTCGATCGACTCCTACGCCGAGCGCGTGGTCGAGCGGGCCGAGGACGCCGCCGTGGGCGCCAAGCCGCTTGGCGGCGACCCGCTGGTCGAGGCGCGTTCCTACCTGGTCCAGGACCCGGCCACCAACGCGCCGATCCTGGGCCTGAACGTGGCCGGCCAGCCCGCCGGAGCCGAGCTCAACCGCGCCATCACGCCGCCGTGGCTGACCGGCAACGTGCTCGGCACCGTCACGGGCACCGCCCGCATCGGCGACGTCCTGCTGTCGGCAATGCCGGGCGAGGCCTACCCGCAGATCCCGCTGAAGGTGCGCGAGCTGGCCGGCGCCCGCGGCCACATGACCGCGGGCCTCGCCGGCGACCAGCTCGGCTACCTGATCGCCCCCTACCAGGCCTACCCCGAGCCGGTGCGGCGCACCTTCTTCAACCAGCGCGGCGACGAGGTCTCGCCGCTGGACAACGACAACTACTTCTTCAACGTCTCCTCCACCATGGGCGAGCGGGTCACCTGCTCGCTCCTGCGCGGCGCCGGCGAGGTGCTCGGCCGGGGCACCGCTCTGCGTGATTCACAGCAAGCCTGCGCGCCGTTCGCAAACGACGCTCTGAACACCGCAGGCGCCGATGTCCGCTGAGCCTTTCGTGGCTCCCCCACGGGGTTAGACGCGGCGTCCCCCCAAGTCGGTTGGCGTGAACCGGAACGCGGACGTACTTTGGCCTTCTGTCCGTGTCGGGACAGGGGGCACGTTTTCAGCTCTTAAACAGCGGTGATGGACCGCCGCGCCAATTCGGGGAGCACCAATGAGAAGCAGCAAGTACGGCCTTGGGCTAGCGGTTGTCGCAGCCTGCATGGGGTTTGGGGCACCGTCGGCGTTCGGCGACGCACGCAACGTCCGTTTCCAGCACTGCAGGACTGGCGGAGCATCAATGAAGCCGCCTGGCCGGATACGACGAACGACGGTTCGGGCATCGCCATCAGAGAATAACGCCGCGCAGCGGTTACTGCGTCCCGACGCCTTCGTAGACGGCCCGCGTACCTCGACGCTCGGAACCGGCTCGGTTCAGGTCAACGACGCAGCGATCCCGGGGATCGAAGCCGGGTAAGAATTACGCTGCTTCGACGCGCTGCGGCGAGCGCCGGTAGGGCAATTCAACAGATCAACGCTCGTTCGTACTCCACGTACTCCGGCTGCCTGATTCCGAGCGCCGCAGGTCGTCGCGGCCGTACATCAACCTCGGAGATCGATCTCCATGGGTCGGTCAACACCAGGGCGCACGCTGACTCTGACGATCGATCTGGTCTACGACGTAACTGACAACAGCCGGGTACGCCGTCGATGGCGGGCACAGTGGCTAGATCTGGGACGCGCATCGACGCGCACTTGGTGAACGCTCGAAGGATCTGACCACGGATGGCGCGGACAACGAAGTATCAGGCGCCGTCGACGGCAATCCTGCGCACACCTACGTGACCTGGCGGCATCGTCGAGCAGACGACCGCAACGAACGCGACAGACCTGCGGGCGGCAACAAGATCGCCGACCAGCGACTCGAGCTGCTGGCCTCCGCAGGCGGGCACCGGGCCAACGCTGCGCCACGCTGGCGCCGGCATCCTGATCGATAGACTCGTATCGATTTCGAGAGCGGCAACCGACCGGCCCCCACGGGCCGCCCGGCAACGACGGGACAACGGCACCAACGGGACGACCAACGGCGCGCAGGGTCCCGCCGGCGCCACCGGCCCGCAGGGCCAGCCGGGCGCTCAGGGCCAGCAGGGCACGGCCGGCCTGACGCCCTCGTCGACCACGACCACGACCAAGAAGACAGTGGTCAACTCGAGGTCGCTGAGGTCGAGCAAGTCACGCAAGCTCAAGGTCAAGGTCACCTGCCCCCGCTCGAACGGGCTCTGCGAGGGCTCGATCAAGATCGTGCGCAAGGGCAAGGTCATCGCTCGCCAGTCGTTCCTGGTGCGCGGCGGCCGCTCGGGCACCTTCACCCTGCGACTGAGCAAGTCGCAGTACAAGAAGCTCAAGAAGTCGCAGAAGGTGTCGGTCAACCTGTTCTCGCGTGACACCACCGGTGCCGCGTCGAGGACCAGCAAGACCGTGACCCTCAAGAAGTAACGGCAGTCCCGCCGCGCGGCATACCCGGCCCCGTCTCCCACCAGGGAGGCGGGGCCGGCGCCGTTCTAGAGGTCGCGCCAGTAGCGCGTGATGCGCGGATCGGTCACGTAGCCGCCCGAGGTCCAGAGGTCGCCGGCGCCGGCGTCGTCCTCGTAAACGAGCACGTTGACCCGGCGGGCGCCCTTGGCGCGCAGCGACTGCTCGCCGGCGTCCACGAGCGCGCGACCGATGCCCTGCCGCCGGTGCGCGGGCAGGACGGCCAGGCGGGCGATGGCGCCGCGCCAGCCGTCCCAGACTGCGATCACGGCGCCGACGATCCGTCCGCCGGCCTCCGCGACCAGCACGCCGTCGGGGCTGCGCTCGATCAGCCTGACGAAGTCGTCGTGCCGATCGGCCGTGTCGGCGCCCGCGCTGCGGGCGGCCGCCCAGACGGCCAGCACGGCCTCGGCGTCGCCGGCCTGCGCGACCCGGATGTCCACGTCGTGCTGGCCTCCAGGGCTCAGTCGCCGGACTCGTACTTGAACGAGATCGCCAGGCGCACTCGGTAATTCACGACCGATCCGTTCTCGATCGTGACGTCCTGGCGAACCACCTCGGCCACGCGCAGGTCGCGAACGCTCTTGCCGGCGGTCTCGACCGCGTTGCGAGCGGCCTCGGCCCATCCCTCACTGCTCAGCCCGATCACCTCTGTGACCCGGTAGACGCTGTCAGCCATTGCTCTCCTCCTCGTAGGGGCTTGTGTGTCGACGCTACCCGCTATCGGCATGGCTCAGCGCAAAAGGCACAAGTCCGGCGTGACCAGGGTCCGGCTGCTGACCACGGCGCCCGAGCGCGAGCGCCACTGCATCTGGGCCACGCCGCGCACGCGGGTGCCGGCGCCGGAGGCGAACGTCTGCGTCCATCCGAGCTCGCGGTTGAGCCACGGCCCGGCGCCCGCGTCGAGCCAAGGCGACCCGGCGCCGGGCACCGCCAGCCAGGCACCGGCGGCGTTCTGCCACTGGTAGCTAAAGCGTGTGGCCATCGGCCGCCCGAGCGCGTCACCGGGCTGGCTGGCGCGCACACCCACGGTGGTTCCCGCGCACTGGTTGACCTGCGCCCACTGCGGGCCCACCAGCTCCCAGGACTCAGCCCGCGCGGCAGGCGCGACCATGAGCGATACGGCGGTTGCGGCGAGTGCTGCTGCGCGGCGCATGCGGCCTTTCAGTCGGGCCCGGCGCCTCCCGGAACCAGACTAGCCGGGGCGCACGGGCGCCGCCGCCTACGATCAACGAATGCCCGAGGGGGACACCATCCACTACGCGGCCAAGCGGGTGGGCGCGGCGCTGACCGGGCGCCCCATCACCTCGATCGAGACCCCCCACCCCCGCCACCGCGGCCAGCGCTGGCCCGACAAGCTGGCGGGCCGCGGGGTGCGCAGCGTGGACGCCCACGGCAAGCACCTGTTCATCCGCTTCGAGGGCGACCTGACCCTGCACTCGCACCTGCGCATGACCGGCAAGTGGGGCGTGTACCGCCATGGCGAGCGCTGGCGCCGCGCACGCCGGCGCGCGTGGCTGGTCATCCGCACCGACCAGCACGAGGTGGTGCAGTTCGACGGCCCGGTGCTGGAGCTGACCACCGACTCGCGCACCCGCTTCGACCAGCACCTGGCCGGCCTGGGCCCCGACGTGCTGGCGGCGGAGTTCGACGAGCACAAGTTCCTGCAGCGCGTGCGCGAGGACGACCAGACCCGCGGCGTCGGCGAAACCCTGCTGGACCAGCGCAACCTGGCCGGGATCGGCAACATCTGGAAGGCCGAATCGTGCTTCATGGCCGGCCTGGACCCGTGGAAGCCGACGGCCGACGTTGGCGACGACCAGCTGCTGGAGCTGGTGCGCACCATCCGCCCGCTGATGGCGCAGTCGGCCGAGCGCGGCGGACACATCACGACCTTCCCCGGCGACCGCCCCGGCGCGACGTGGGTCTACGAGCGCACGGGCCTGCCCTGCCGGCGCTGCGGCACGCTGATCAGGGCCCATGGCCAGGGCGACGACAACCGCACCACCTACTGGTGCCCCGGCTGCCAGTCCTGACCATCTGCCGCGGGGCTAGCCTCGGTACATGAGCGACGCGACCGGTTCCCTGTTCCCCGTCCCCGACGAGGCGACGCTGCCCGAGCGGATCCAGGGGCTCTTCGCCAAGGCTCGCGAGGCGCTGGGTTTCGTGCCCAACGTGTTCCGGGTCTATTCCTTTCGCCCCGAGCGGCTGAGCCTGTGGTTCGCGCACTTCCGCGACCTGCACGAGCCGACCGATGGGCTGGGGACGGCCGAGCGGGAGATGATCGCCGTCGTGGTCAGCTCCGCCAACCGCTGCCTGTACTGCCTGGTGGCCCATGGCCAGGCGCTGCGCGAGGCCCTCGGCGACCCGGTGCTGGGCGAGCGGATCGCATTCGACTGGCGCCGGGCAGGCCTGGACGCACGGCGCACGGCCATCTGCGCGTACGCGGACAAGCTGACGCTCCGCCCGCAGGAGCTGGGCGAGGCGGACCTGCGCTCGCTGACCGACGCCGGGCTGACGCTGGAGGAGGCGTGGGACGTGGCCGAGGTGGCGTCGATGTACAACCTGACGAACCGGATGGCGATGGCAACCGGCATGCTCCCCAACGAGGAGTACGCCGCGCTGTCGCGCTAGTAGGCGTTGGGCATCACTCGTCCTTTGGCGTCCAGCGGAAGGTGAACACGGCGGCCAGCGCCCCCGCCGCGCCCCACAGGGCCACGATGCCCAGGTGCCCCCAGGCGATCCCGGGCGCCGCCGCGCCCGGCTCGAACGCTTTCAGCAGCGCTTCGGCCAGGTGCTTGACCGGGAACACGGCGGCCACGTCGTTCAGCCACCCGGGCGCGTCGTCGGTGGGAAAGAACACGCCGGAGATGAAGTACAGCGGCAGCACCGCGGCGTTCACCACCGCCGGGCCGGCGTCCTCGTTCGGCACCAGCGTCGAGAAGGCCACGCCCAGCGAGCAGAACGACGCCGCGCCCACCACCAGCGACAGCGCCACCCCCGGCGTGGTGGCGCCCGGCAGCTCGGCGCCGTAGGCCAGCCGCCCGATGACCAGCAGCACGAGGGTGAGCGCCGTGGCCATGCCCACCGCCGTGGCCACGCGCCCGGCCAGGAACGCGGTCGCCGGCAGCGGCGTGCCGCGCAGGCGCTTGAGCACGCGGTTCTCGCGCAGCACCACCAGCCCCAGCGCCAGGTTCACGAACGTGGTCGACACGATCCCCAGCGCCACCAGGCCCGGCACGTAGTAGGTGGACTGGCTGATGCCCCCGCGTGAGGCGACCTTGTCGTTGCCGAACACCGTGGCGAAGATGACCAGGAACAACACCGGCAGCAGCAGGCCGAAGAACACCGCGGGCGGGTTGCGCAGGTAGGAGACGGTGGCGTAGCGGACCTGGCGCGCGGCCAGCTTCGCCGTGCTCACGCGCCGTCCTCGGTCAGCTCCAGGTACACGTCCTCCAGGCTCGGGCGCTCGACCTCGAGGTCGGGCAGCTCGTAGCCGCGCTCCAGCGCCCAGGCGGTCACGGCGGCCAGCGGCTGCAGCGGGCGCTCGACTTCGATCACCGCGCGGTCGCCCTGGGCTCGCGCGGCCACGGGCACGTCGCCCACGCCCACCCCGTCCGGGAGCGTGAAGCGGATGAAGCTGCGCCGGCCGCGGCCGCCGAGCTCGGACGGCGGTCCCTGGGCCACGATCGACCCCGCGCGGATGATGGCCACGCGGTCCGCCAGCGCCTGCGCCTCGTCCATGAAGTGGGTGGTCAGGAAGATCGTCTTGCCCAGATCGCGCAGCGAGGCGATCATCTCCCACGCGTTGCGGCGCGCCGCCGGGTCGAACCCCGTGGTGGGCTCGTCCAGGAACAGCAGGTCGGGGTCGCCCACCAGCGCCAGCGCCACGTCCAGCCGGCGCTGCTGGCC
Source organism: uncultured Solirubrobacterales bacterium (assembly GCA_963750365.1). GTDB lineage: Bacteria > Actinomycetota > Thermoleophilia > Solirubrobacterales > Thermoleophilaceae > JAAYBF01. The sequence goes on along the minus strand of CAVVQE010000001.1, from coordinate 951,849 downwards.
GCCGGAGAGCTGGCCGCCGCGCTTGTGCGCCGAATCGGTCAGGCCCACCTGCTCGATCGTCTGGTCCACCGGGCGCGGGTGGGGGTAGAAGTCGGCGTACTGGGCCACCGTCTCGCGTCACCGTCAGGTAGTGCTCGGGCTTGGCGGACTGGAGCACGATGCCGATCCGCGATCGCCACTCGCGCGTCGGGCGCGCCGGGTCCACGCCCAGCACCGACACCTGGCCGTCGCTGCGCTCGCGGTAGCCCTCCAGGATCTCCACGGTGGTGGTCTTGCCGGCGCCGTTGGGACCCAGGAAGGCGAACACCTCGCCGTGGCGGACGTCCAGGTCGATGCCCTTGACCGCCTCGAACGAGTCGTAGGACTTGCGCAGCGCGCGGACGGTCACGGCGGACTCGGTCACCGAGCGTGAGCCTAGCCCTCCCTACTCTGGTCGCATGATCAAAGTGGGGCACAAGGGCGCCGACCACGTGGCGCCGGGTAATACGGCCGCCAGCTTCGAGGCAGCGCTCGAGTGCGGCGTGGACATGATCGAGTTCGACATCCTGCCCGTGCCCCACCCCGACGGCCCGCTGGTGCTGGCCCACGACTACCAGGACGCCGCCGAGCGCGAGCCGCTGACGCTGGAGGCCGGCCTGGACCACCTGGCCGGCCCCGCCTACTCGGACGTGCGCCTGGACGTGGACCTCAAGCTGCCGGGCTACGAAGCCGCCGTTGTCAGCGCGCTGACCGAACGCGGCCTGGACGGGCGCTCGCTGATCAGCTCGACCCACCCCGACAGCCTGCGCCTGCTGGGGCAGCTGGCGCCGCACATCCCGCGTGGCTGGTCGGTGCCCAACGTCAGGCGCGACTACACGAAGAACTACGCGCTGATGCTGCCCGCCTATCTGGTGCTGCGCTGGTGGCGGGCCGGGCTGCCGGCCAAGGCCGCGCGCGCGCTTCGCAGCGGCGAGTGCGAGGCGCTGATGGCCCATCGGCTGCTGGTCAGCCCCCACCTGGTGCGCGAGGTGCAGGGCGCGGGCGGCCATCTGTACGTATGGACCGTGGACGACGCCGACGAGATCGCGCGGCTGGAGGCGATGGGCGTGGACGCCGTGATCACCAACAACCCGAGGCTGTTCGACTCCCTGTGACGGGCCGCGTCAGGGGGTCCGGTACGAAGCGTCCTCCATGCGGACGCTTTGCAGCCAACCCCTAGCGCGCGATCGTGCAGCGGGACGCCGAGGCGCCCTTGGGCACCCCGCCGCCGACGCCCTTGATCCCCGCGCGGGTGGTCCGCTTGGCGGTACGAACGACGCGCCAGCGGGTGCGCTTGCGCTTGCCCTTGCCGGTGGTCTTGCGAGCGGACCAGCGGAAGTGCACCGTGCCGCGCAGCGTGAATGCGCTGCCCGCGGGCGGGGCCGCGAACGCGAAGTCAAAGCCCGCCTGGACGGCGCGCTTGCGCCCGGAGCCGGCCTTGATCCAGCGTGAGCTGGACCCGGTCTCGACGTAACGGCGCTTGGCGTTGCGGTACTGCACGGAGAAGCGCATGTACATGCGCTGCGAGCGCTTGCGGTTGCCGGGCATGCTGGCGCGGATGCCCACGGACGGTCCCGCGGTGTCGCAGCTGTTGATCGTGGCCCAGAGCAGCGGCGGCGAAGCAGAGGCCGCAGCGGTGCCGGCGTTGGCAGCCGCCGGGGCGATGAGCGCCACGAGCAGAAGCGCCAGGCAGATCGGGAGCCGCATCGCGCGCATGGTGGCAGGGAAACACGATCCGTGTCGCACATCGGTCATCGGGGTAGGGCCCCCCGCATGGACTTGACACGACTCGGCCGCACCGACCTGCTGGTTTCGCGCATCTGCTTCGGTACCTGGCAATTCGGGGGCGACTGGGGCCAGGTAGACCGCGACGAGGCGCTGGCCGCCATCCGCGCGGCCCGCAAGGCGGACATCAACTTCTTCGACACCGCCCAGGGATACGGCTTCGGCCTGGCCGAGCAGATCGTCGGCGAGGGGCTCGGCGACGAGCTGAAGCAGCGCCGCGACGACCTGGTGATCGCCACCAAGGGCGGTCTGAGGCGCGACGGCGACGACCTGGTGCGCGACTCCTCGCCGCAGTGGCTGCGCCAGGGCGTGGAAGAGAGCCTCGGCCACCTGGGCGTGGACCACATCGACCTCTATCAGGTGCACTGGCCCGACTCGGACACCCCGTTCGAGGAGACAGCCGGCGCGCTGTCCGAGCTGGTCCGCGAGGGCAAGATCCGCCATGTCGGCGTCTCGAACTTCAGCACCGCCCAGATGGCCGAGCTGGACCGCGCCATCTCGGTGGAGACCAACCAGCCACCCTTCCACCTGTTCCGCCGCGAGTTCGAGCAGGAGGAGCTGCCCTGGTGCCGCGAGCACGACGTGGGCGTGCTGGTGTACGGACCGCTGGCGCACGGGCTGCTGAGCGGGCGCTTCAAGCCCGGCGACTCGCTGCCCGACGACGACTGGCGCAGCGGCACCGACCTGTTCACGGGCCAGGCCTTCGAGCGCAATCTGAAGGTGGTGGCGCGGCTGGAGGAGATCGCCGAGGCGCACGGGCACAGCGTCGCCCAGCTGGCGGTGGCCTGGACGCTGGCCCAGCCGGGGGTGCACGCCGCCATCGTCGGCGCACGTCGCCCCGCCCACATCGAGGGCACCGCCGCGGCGGTCGACGTGGAGCTTTCGGCGGACGACCTGAAGGAGATCGACGCGGTCATGGCCGACGCGGTCACGGTCGGGGGTCCCTCGCCCGAGATGTGAGCCTATTATCGGCGGATGCAGCCGGGGGAGGACACGGCAGCGCTCCTCGCCAGCGTGGACGTCTTCGCCGACCTGGAGGAACGCGAGCTCGCCGAGATCGCCAGCGTGGCCGTGCCGCGCACGTTCGAGCGCGGCGAGGTGCTGTTCCGCGAGGGCGACACCGGCGACACGTGCTTCGTGGTCCGCAGCGGCGCCGTGATCATCCGGCGCGACCACGCCAGGGGCTCGGGGCGGTCCCTGACGCTGGCCGAGTTCCGCAGCGGCGCGTTCTTCGGCGAGCTGGCCATGTTCGGCGGCGAGACCCGCTCCGCCACCGCCGAGACGCTGGAGGACACCTCGGTGGTGGCGCTGCTGTCCTCCGACATGCAGCGCGTGATGCGCGCCAGCCCGCAGATCGCGTTGAAGATGTGCGCGGGGCTGGCCGACCGGCTGCGCGACGCCAACGAGCGCCTGCTCCAGCAGTCCTTCCAGACGGTGTCCGGGCGGGTTGCCGGCGCGCTCCTGGGCCAGGTGGTGGCGCGCCAGAAGGAGGGCGACGGCCGGCCCGGCGACGTCGTGGTGCACGCCACCCAGGCCGAGATCGCCCAGCTGGCGGGGACGTCGCGCGAGAGCGCCAGCCGTTTTCTTGCCACCCTGGAGCGGGAGGGCGTGGTAGCCCTTGGACGAGGAAAGGTCACGGTCCATGAGCCCGACCGGCTCCGGAACTACATCCACTGAGGCCGAGTTCGGCCTGCGCCGGAAGCGCATGGTCGACCGCCAGCTGCGGCGGCGCGGGATCCGCGACCAGCGCGTGCTGAGCGCCATGGCCACCGTCGCGCGCGAGCGCTTCGTGCCGGCGGAGGTCGCCGACCGCGCCTACCGCGACGGCGCCCTGGCGATCGGGCACGGGCAGACCATCTCGCAGCCCTGGATCGTGGCCCGCATGAGCGAGCTGCTGGCCCTGAAGGGACCCGAGCGCGTGCTCGAGGTGGGCACCGGCTCGGGCTACGGCGCCGCGGTGCTCTCCCACCTGTGCGCGCACGTGGTCAGCGTCGAGCGGCTGCCCGCGCTGTCCGCCGCGGCGGGCCACGCGCTGGCCGAGGAGGGCATCCGCAACGTCGAGCTGCGGGTCGGTGACGGCTCGGCGGGCGTGCCCGACCGCGCGCCCTACGACGCCATCTGCGTGACCGCCTCCGCGGCGGGCGCCGAGCCGCCACAGGCGCTGGTGGACCAGCTGGCCCCTGGCGGCGCCCTGGTCTGCCCGCTGGATCGCGACGGCGAGGAGCACCTGGCCGTGATGCGCGACGGCAAGCTCGAGAGCGTCGCCCCCGTGCGCTTCGTGCCGCTGGTGGAGGGCGGCGAGTGAAGCGAGAGCATTCGGCCGGAGGCGTCGTGCTCAGGGGGTCGGCACAGGACCGCGAGATGGCCTACGTCAAGCCGCGCCGGGGCGTGAACGCGCTGCCCAAGGGCCACCCCGACGCCGGCGAATCGCTCGAGCAGGCCGCCACCCGCGAGGTGCGCGAGGAGACGGGGCTGGTGGCCGATCCGGTGCACAAGCTCGGGGACGTGCGCTACTGGTACACGCTGGCCGGCGAGCGCGTGCTCAAGACCGTGACCTTCTTCCTGTTCGAGTACCGCTCCGGCGACACCGCCGACCACGACGACGAGGTGCTCGAGGCCGCCTGGATGCCGCTGGCGGATGCGCCCAGGGCCCTGTCCTACAAGGGCGAGGCCCAGATGGCGGCCAAGGCGCTGGAGCTGGCCGCAGGCGGGGCGCCCGCCTCGCCGCCCACGAAGTAGTCTCCCGACTTCGTGTTCGTGCTCAACTTCTACTCGCCGGTCTTCGTCGACCAGCTCAAGCGGGGGCGCAAGACGGCGACGATCCGCCTGGGTGACAAGGCCAGCAAGTACCGCAAGGGCGAGGTCATCCTGGTGACCGTGGGCTTCCAGCACTCCCCGCGCGAGCGCATCTTCGAGGCCGTGATCGACGCCGTCGAGGTCAAGCGCGTGACCGAGCTCTCGCCGCGCGACATCGAGCACGACAACCCCGAGTTCCGCCGCCTGGACGAGACCGTCCACTTCCTGGAGCAGATCTACGGCCGCAAGGTGGCCGAGGACGACGTGGTCACCGTGGTCCGCTTCTCGCAGATCTCGGACCGCCCGCCGGCCCTGGCCGAGCGCATGCAGCCGGGCCCCGCCCAGAACTAGGAGAGCCCGCCAGGAAATGGGAGAGCCCGCCAAGAAATGGGCATCGTGCCCATTTCTTGAACGTCAACGGACCCCTCGCGCACCTATGCCGCGCCGCGGCCCAAGAGGGTCCGTTGACGTGCCTGGGAAGGGCACGACGCTTGTCCCAGGCGCAGGTTCTCCCGGGCCGGTCGCTTGGCACTCTCCTTGGTAGAGTGCCAAGCAGTTACAACCAACTGTTCAGACGGAGGAAGCGCTATATGGCACTGAAGCTCAAGCCCTTGGGCGATCGCCTGATCGTCAAGGCAATCGAGGAGGAGGAGACGACCGCCACCGGCATCGTCCTGCCCGACACCGCCAAGGAAAAGCCGCAGCGCGGCAAGGTCCTTGCCGTGGGTGAAGGCCAGTTCAACGACGAAGGCAAGCGCCAGCCGCTCGACGTCGCCGAGGGCGACGAGGTCCTGTACTCCAAGTACGGCGGCACCGAGATCAACGTCGAGGGCGATGACCTGCTCGTGCTGCGCGAGTCGGACGTCCTGGCCAAGGTCGCCTGACCCCAACTTTCCAGGAAGAGGAGAAATACATGGCTCACAAGGAGCTCAAGTACGCCCAGGAGGCCCGACAGGCCCTCCAAGAGGGTGTCGACGCCGTGGCCAACGCGGTCAAGGTCACGCTCGGCCCGAAGGGTCGCTACGTAGTGCTCGACAAGAAGTTCGGCGCCCCCACCATCACCAACGACGGCGTGACCATCGCTCGCGAGATCGAGGTCGAGGACGTCTTCCAGAACCAGGGCGCCCAGCTGGTGCGTGAGGTGGCCACCGCCACCAACGACGTCGCCGGCGACGGCACCACCACCGCCACCGTGCTGGCCCAGCAGATCGTGCGCTCGGGCCTGCAGAACGTGGCCGCCGGCGCCAACCCGCTCGGGCTGCGCCGCGGCATCGAGAAGGCCGTGGAGCAGGTCGTCGAGCAGATCGGCAAGCAGTCCACGGAGATCTCGGGCAAGGAGCAGATCGCCCGCGTGGCCGCCATCTCGGCCGCCGACGACGAGATCGGCGACGTGATCGCCGACGCCATCGACAAGGTCGGCAAGGACGGCGTGGTGAACGTCGAGGAGGGCCAGACGTTCGGCATGGACCTCGAGTTCACCGAGGGCATGCAGTTCGACAAGGGCTACATCTCGCCCTACATGGTCACCGACCAGGACCGCATGGAGGCGACGCTCGAGGATCCGTACATCCTCATCGCCAACTCCAAGATCGGCTCCGTCCGCGACGTGCTGCCCGTGCTGGAGCAGGTCATCCAGGCCGGCAAGCCGATCCTGATCATTGCCGAGGACGTCGAGGGCGAGGCCCTGGCGACCCTGGTCGTGAACAAGCTCCGCGGCACCTTCACCGGTGTGGCGGTCAAGGCCCCGGGCTTCGGCGATCGCCGCAAGCGCATGCTCGAGGACATCGCGATCCTCACGGGCGCCGAGGTGATCACCGAGGAGATGGGCCTCAAGCTGGAGAACACCCAGCTGACCCAGCTCGGCCGTGCCCGCCGGATCGTGGTCGACAAGGACTCGACCACCATCGTCGACGGGTCGGGCGACTCCGACGCCATCAAGGGCCGGATCAACCAGATCAAGAACGAGGTCGAGTCCACGGACTCCGACTTCGACCGCGAGAAGCTGCAGGAGCGCCTGGCCAAGCTGGCCGGCGGTGTTGCGGTGGTCAAGGTCGGCGCAGCCACCGAGACCGAGCTCAAGGAGAAGAAGCACCGCGTCGAGGACGCGCTGCAGGCCACCCGCGCCGCCCTCGAGGAGGGCATCGTGACCGGTGGCGGCGTGGCGCTGCTCCGTAGCGTCGATGCGGTCAAGGTCGACGCCCTCGAGGGCGACGAGCAGACCGGCGCGCGCATCATCCTGCGTGCTCTGGAGGAGCCTGCCCGTCAGCTCGCCGAGAACGCGGGCCTGGAGGGCTCCGTGGTGGTCAACGACGTCCGCAAGGCGAAGAAGGGCCACGGCCTGAACGCCGAGACGGGCGAGATCGTGGACCTGGTCGCGGCTGGCGTGATCGAGCCGGCGATGGTCACCCGTTCTGCCCTGCAGAACGCGGCGTCGATCGCCAAGAACATCCTCACGACCGAGGCCATCGTGGCCGAGATCGAGGACGACAGCGGCGGCGGCGGAATGCCGGGCGGCGGCATGCCCGACATGGGCGGAATGATGTAGGAGAGCGCGAAGCGCTCTCCTACGAGAGCGTGCGGCTGGGCTGGCCATCCATGGCCGTCCCGGCCAACTTCAACGGACCTCAGAAATGGGGTCCGTTGACGTTTACGGGCGGGACACGATGTCCCGCCCGTCAGAAGCATCCGAGGGCCCGGCCACTGCGCCGGGCCTTCGTCGTTCTGGGGGTCGCATGCGGACGCCGCTGCGGGCTGTCTCTCAATTTTCTCAACACTATGCCTAAGAAATCCTCTACACTCTGTTGAGCTATTCCTCAACGAGCAGAGGAGAACCAGATGACCGACCTCCGTGACCCCCAGCAGTTCGACCGCGCGTACCACGAGCATGCGCCTGCAATGCTCGCCTGCGCGAACCGCGTCCTACGCGACAACGCGGCGTCAGAGGACGTCGTGCACGATGTGTTCATGGCGCTATGGCGCAAGCCGTCCACATTCGACCCAGCGCGCGGCAGCCTGAGCAGCTATCTGACGATGATGGCCCGCAGCCGCGCCCTGGACCGCTGGCGCACGCGCGTGGCGCGCGAGTCCGCCGTGGACCGCGTCAAGCAGCAGATCCGGCCCGAGTCGGTGGTCAGCGAGGACGCCGCCGAGCCCGTGGTGCGCCGTGACAGCAGCCGCCGCGTGCTGCACGCGCTGGACAAGCTCCCCGGCGACCAGCGCGAAGCGGTGCTGCTGGCGTTCGGCAAGGGCCTGACCGCGCGCGAGATCTCCCACGCGGCCGGGGTCCCGCTGGGCACCGCGAAGAGCCGCGTGCGCCTGGGGCTGGCCAAGGCACGGACCGAGCTAACGGCGGCGTGAGCAGCGAAGGCCTGACCATCCGTGAGGTGACCGGCCGCACGGGGGTCGAGGCAGCGACGTTGAGGATGTGGGAGCAACGTCACGAGTTCCCGGTACCCGACCGGCTCCCAAGCGGCCACCGCCGCTATTCGCACCTGGACGTGGAGCTGATCCGCCAGGTCACGCGCGACCGCGAGGCCGGCCTCGAGCTGAGGACGGCGATCGAGAACGTCAAGCGCGCCGCCCGCGGCGAGCGGCCCGTGATCGAGGACGACTCGATCTACTCGGGCCTGCGCCGCCGCCGGCCCGACCTGAAGTCCTACACGCTGACCAAGTCCACGCTGATCGCGGTCAGCCACGCGATCGAGGACGAGTGCGCGTCGGCGTCACAGCGCGGGCTGCTCTTCGGCAGCTTCCAGCGCGAGCGCTTCTACCGCCAGGCCCAAGCGCGCTGGCGCGACCTGGCCGCCACGGCCGAGTGCGCATTCGTGCTGGCCGACTTCGACGCCGTCCGCCGTCCCGACGTCGGCCCCGTTGAGGTGCCGATCGACAGCAGCGAGCCGGTCGGCCGCGAGTGGTCGCTGGTCTACGACGCGCCGGCCTTCGGCGCGGTGCTCAGCGGCTGGGAACGCCCCGGCCAGGACGATCTGCCCGACCTGGAGCGCCGCTTCGAGGCACTCTGGAGCGTGGAGCCCGAGTTGGTGCGCGACGCCTCGACCGTGGCCTACGGGATCGTCGAGCGGGTCGCGCCCGACGTGGTCGAGGGCATCCAGGACCTGCTCGCGCGGCCCGTGGAGCCCCAGCAGCCGAGCCTGACCCAGCTGACCGCGCTGACCAACCGGATGGTCGCCTACGTGGGCCACGGCGACCTGCCAGCCGGCTAGCCGGAGCCCAGCACCGCGCTCATCCGCAGCGGGGTCACGCCGAGCGCCTCGGCGTCGGCCGTCCCGCGCGGGCTGGTCATCGACTCCTCCATGAGCTTGGCCTCCTCCCACGTGGCGGGCACGGCGGGACCCATGAGGCGCTGGCCGGCGGCCAGCAGCGCGCGGACCAGCGGCAGCGGCACGTGCAGCAGCGGCCGCGACCGGCCCAGCGGGCGAAGGGCCGTGCGGACGATGTCGTCGTAGGACAGCGACTGCGGGCCGGCCAGCGCGAACTCGCGGTGGCCATCGCCCCCGGGCCGCTCCAGCGCCGCTGTCACGCAGTCGGCCACGTCCTCGGCCCAGATCGGCTGGTACACGGCGCGACCGGCGCCCGAGACTGGCATGGCCGGGAGCAGCGACAGCCGCTCCAGCAGCGACAGCCAGGGATCGCCGGGCGTGTAGACGATCGAGGGCGCGAACACCGTGGTCTGCAGCGCGCTGCCCCGGACCGCGTCGGTCGCCCGCGCCTTGCTGCGCATGAAGCGCGCGCCGGACTGGGTGCTGGCCCCCATCGCGGAGAAGAACACGAAGCGCGAGGCCCCGGCCCGCTCGGCGGCCCGGATCAGCCGCACGGTGGCCAGCCCGTTCAGCGCCTCCAGCGAGCCCGACGGCTGGTCGCGGATGGACGCGCCCAGGTGGAGGACGGTGTGCACGCCGCGCAGGGCGTTGCGAAAGGCGCCCGGATCGGCCAGGTCGCCGAGCGCAAGCTGCACCCGAACCCGGTCGGCCCCTAGCCTGCGCGGGTCCCGGACCAGGCACCGCACCGGTTCCGAGCCGCTGTCGGTCAGGCGACGCACGATGGCGCGGCCGACGGTCCCGGTGGCTCCCGTGAGTAGAATCACGCGTCGCCGAGACTAACGGCGCCGGACCCCGATCTTCCAAGGAACACTCCATGGCCTACGTCATCGCCGAGCCGTGCATCGGCCAGAAGGACAACTCGTGCGTCGAGGTGTGCCCGGTCGACTGCATCCACCCCACCCCGGACGAGCCTGACTACGACAACGTCGAGCAGCTGTTCATCGACCCGGAGGAGTGCATCGACTGCGACGCCTGCGTCGAGGCGTGCCCGGTCGACGCGTGTTTCGCCGAGGACCAGCTGCCGGACGAGTGGTCCAAGTTCACCGACGTGAACGCCGCCTACTTCAAGGACGGCGCGGGCGCCCCCTAGGTAGCCATCGGGAGAGCGGTGCCCGTGACCTCGGGCACGCCCTCCAGCGCGGGCCCTGATGGGGCCTGGAACACCGGATCGACCTGCGGCGTGGCCGCGATCAGGCCGCGGGCGGCGTGGAAGATGGCCTGGGCGCCCGGGGCGTCAGGGTCGTCCAGCACCAGCGGGCGGCCCTCGTCGGCGCCCACGCGCAGGGCCTCGTCCAGCGGGATCTTGCCCAGCAGCGGCACGTCCAGCTCGTCGGCCAGCTCCTGGCCGCCGCCCTCGCCGAAGATGGTCAGGCGCTCGCCCGACGGGGTGGTGAAGCCGGACATGTTCTCGATCACGCCCGCGATCTCCAGGTCGTAGCGCAGCGCTGTGTCGGCAGCGCGCTTGGCCACCTTCTGCGCCGCGGCCTGCGGGGTGGTCACGATCACGAACCTGGACTGCGGCAGCAGCTGGGCCAGCGTCATCGACACGTCGCCGGTGCCGGGCGGCAGGTCGATCAGCAGGTAGTCCAGCTCGCCCCAGTCCACGTCCTCGAGGAACTGGCGGATGGCCTTGTGCAGCATCGGCCCGCGCCAGGTGATGGCCTGGTCCTCGCGGTCCAGGAAGAACTCGATCGAGATGGCGCGAACGCCGCCGGCGCCCTCGAGCGGCACGATCTTGCGCTCGGCGGTGACCTTGGGGCGCCCGTGCACGCCCAGCATGCGCGGAATCGAGTAGCCCCAGACGTCGGCGTCCATCGCGGCTGCCGTCTTGCCCTCGGCGCTGCAGCGCGGCCGCGAGGTTGGCGGTCACGGTGGACTTGCCCACACCGCCCTTGCCCGAGCCCACGCAGATCACGTTGCGCACGCGGGCCAGCGCTCCCTGCGGGAGTCCGCCCTGGCGGCCCAGGCGCTGCTGGAGGGTCTGCTTCTCGTCGTCGGAGAGCACGTCGAAGTCGACGGTCACGGCGCTCGATGCCCTCGACCGCGCCCACGTTCTCCTGGACGGCGGTGATGAAGTGCGAGCGGATCGGGCAGCCGGCGGTGGTCAGCGAGACGCGGATGTGCACGCTGCCGCCGGCACCCTGCTCGATCGAGCGGACCATGCCGAGCTCGACGATGTCCTTGCGCAGCTCGGGGTCGATGACCTTGCGGAGCGCGTCGGTGATCTGCTGGTCAGTGGGCATCGCCTCCCATTGTCGCAGAGGGCGCGCGCTTCCCCCGCCTCCCGAACAAGGCCTTCACGACGTTCTGGGCGAACTTCGGCGGGAACACCATGACGGTCTCCTCGCCGTAGCGCTCCAGGAAGTCCGCGGCCCAGCGGGCGCCCTTGAGCCCCTTGGGGATCCCGCCCTTCATGAACAGGCCGTCGCGGGCGGCGGCGGCACTCTCCTCGAGAAAGCTCTGCAGCTCGAGCGCAGGCGTGACGCGGCAGCCCAGGTGCACGGTGCGGTCCTCCACGGCCTTGACGCCATGCACCGTGTTGGGCGGCACGACCATCTCGCCGTCCTCCGGGCCGATCACGCGCTTCTGCTTGCCAAGGCGGAACTCGACCCGGCCGTCGATGGCGTACCAGACCTCGGTCTGGCGCGGGTGCTCGTGCGGCGGCAGGCCGCCGCCGGGCTCCATCCAGGTCTCGACGGTCAGGTCCTCGCCGTCGGGGGTGAACTCGTAGCTGACGCGGGAGACGGGGTCGTGGACGATGCCGGGCATGGGGCTCCTCTCGGTTTCCGGTGTTACCGCTTGGTAACTTATCACCGATGGCCGGTGCCGCAACCCCCACGCCGCGGATGAGCCGGCCCGAGCGCCGCGAGCTGGTGCTGCGCGCGGGCGGCAAGGAGTTCGGCAGGCGCGGGTACGCGGCTGCGCGGATCGACGACATCGCCCGCGCAGCCGGAGTGACCAAGCCGATCGTGTACCGCCACTTCGAGTCCAAGAAGGGGCTCTACCTGGCCCTGCTCGAAAAGCACGAAACCGATCTGCCGACGTTCTTCGAGGGCGTCGGCGATCTGCCCGAGGCACGCTTGGTCGAGGCCATCCTGGAGGGCTGGCTGGACTACGTGCGGGCCAACAGCCACGCCTGGCTGATGCTGTTTCGCGACAGCTCGGGCGATCACGAGATCCAGCAGGTGCGCCTACGAGTGAGCCGTACCGCGCGAGATGTGCTCGCGGCCTTCATCGCCCACCTGCGCCCGGGCCTGCCGTCCGGGCAGGTGCCCATGACCTCCGAGTTCCTGACCAGCGGGCTGGCCGGCCTGGCGCTGTGGTGGATCGATCACCCGGACACGCCGAAGCAGGCGGTGCTCGAGGTGGCGACGCGCCTGAGCTCAGCGGTGCTCGACTAGCTCACAAAAAAACCGACGGCGCCACAAGGGCGCCGCCGGCTGAGGGAGGAGAGATACTGCTACTGCCGACGAGATATGAGGTCGGCAGTCTCATCCCGGTCCGGTCTCTCCAGCCGGCCGGGGGGAAGGGGTGCGGCCGATTCCGCGTCCGTGCGGAATCGGCCGGAATGCGCGCTTACGACAGCGTCGCGGTCACCTGGTCGGAGACCTTGCCGAGCTGCGACTCGACCTCGGACCGGGTGTTCTTGACCTGGGTCTCGACGTCACGACGGACCGACTTGACCTGCTTCTCGGCCTCGCGGCGGTTGCGCTTGACCAGGCGGGTGGCCTGGTTGCGGCGCTGACGCAGCTCGCGCTCCACACGGGTGCGGGTGCGCTTGGCCTCGCGGCGGACGCGATTGCGAGCGGTGTTGCCACGACGCTCGTACTTCTTGAGGTCGGTGGTCACCTGCCTCTGGAGCTTGGTGAACTCCTTCTCGGCGGTGTCGCGGCTGGTGTACGGCGACACGGCCTCGACCACGTTGTCACGCGCGGTCAGGGCGGCACCGACGGGAATCAGCACGGCACGCTCGGCGTTCACGGCCAGGGCCTCGACGCTCAGCAGGCCGGCCTCGGCGCCGGTCTTGGCGCTGCGCTCGGCGGTGGTCGCGGTCCGCTTGGCGGAGCTGCGAGTGCTGGCGGCCGAACGATTGGCCGACGTGCGGGTGGCCTTCGCCGCGCTGCGGGTGCTCTTGGCACCGCTCTTGGCGGCGTTGCGCTTGCGGGTTGCGGCAGCCTTCTTGGCGGCGGCCTTGCGCTGGGTGGCGGTTTGCTCTGCCATTTGTTTCTTACCTCTCCTTCACCGGGATAACTCGAAGTTTATTACTTCTAAGCTCAGTAGAACTATACCATCGAACACTTGTACGTAAACCCCCCTGGGGAGGCCGTTACGCCAAACACTCTGTGAGGTCCCTCACAGAGCGCCGCAGGAGGGGTTGTCGCGAGAGGGCTTCAGGCGGTGATACGGGCCAGCCAGCGCTCGGGCCGAGCAAGCTCGCTCGCGTCGGGCAGCGCGGCCGGGGAGTCCCAGACGCGCGCCAGCAGCTCGGAGCCGCCCTCCGCGGCCACGGCGTCGCAGAAGGCCTTGCCCTCGCGGTACTGGCGCATCTTCATGTCCATGCCCAGCAGCCGCATCAGGATCCGCTGCGGCGCGGAGCGGCTCTCGCGCCGTCGCTCCATGGCCTCGCGCAGGCCCTCGTGCTCGGGCACGAGTTCGGGCGCCAGCGCATCCATCACGTGCTCGGCGTGGCCCTCGACCACGGCCATCGCCACCTGGAGGCGCTCCATGATGTCGCGCTGGGCGGGGGTCTGCACGAGCGCCGCCAGGCCGCCCTCCTGGAACCGGCTGACCAGCTCGGCCGGATTGGGCATCGAGGGCAGGCCGCCGGCCGCGCCGCTGGAGATCTGCAGGTCCACCGTCTCGAGGTACTCGCGCAGGAGGCCGCCGAGGTGATCGCGCAGCCACTCCACACCGCCGAACTGGAACGCGTGGACCAGCTCGTGGATGGTCACCCAGCGCAGGAAGCTCTCGCGGTCGGCGCCCAGGGTGCGGCTGGCCTGTTCCAGGTTCGGCGCCACCATCAGCAGCCGCGGGTGCGGATGCAGGGCCAGCAGCGACAGCTCGTACTGGCCCAGCACGTGCTGGGCCATGAAGCCGGTGACCAGGCCCACCTCGGCGGCCATGGTCACGCCCGTGCCCGCGCGCAGGGCGCCTGCGAACGGCCCGGCGGCGTCGAAGCGGTGCTGCATTCGCCCCGCCACCGGATCGAGCAGGTCGGACAGCGTGGCCAGGTTGGCCTCGGCCCACTGGTCGCGTGCCACCACCTCGACCGGCGGGATCGGCTCGGCGGAGACGAGGCCGGTGTGCCGGCTCACCGCGTCCTCGAGCTGGCGCGCCACCGCGGGCAGGTCCACGCCCAGGTCGGGCATGTCGCCCGAACCGGAGGCGAAGCGCGCGATCTGCCGTGCCACGCCCCAGTCGATCACAGCTGCGGGAGCTCCTGCTGGGTGTCCACGACACCGGCGAACAGGTCGCCGTGCTGCTCGATCCGCTCCAATACCTGGCCGGCCTCGAACACCAGGTCGGCCGCGCCGCCGCCCGCGCCGTGGTCGACCTCGTCCCAGCTCAGCGGGGTCGACACCGTCGGACGCGGCAGGGCCCGAAGCGAATAGGGGCCCACCGTGGTCTTGTGCCGGTCGTTCTGGCTCCAGTCGATGAAGACCTTGCCCTTGCGGACCTCCTTCTTCATGACCGAGACGATCAGGTCGTGGCGCTGCTCCAGGACCTTGGCCACACCGTGGGCGAAGGGCTTGGTGTCGTCGTAGCCGGCGCCGCTGTTCAGCGGCACGTATACCTGCATCCCCTTCGAGCCCGATGTCTTCGCGTGGCATTCCAGGCCCAGCTGGTCCAGCGTGTCGCGCAGGATCAGCGCCACCTCACAACACTCGCCGAGCGCGGCCGGCGCGCCCGGGTCCAGGTCGAAGGCCATGACGATCGGCGCGTCGGGGTCTTCGGCCAGCGCCAGCGACGGGTGCAGCTCCAGGTCGGCCAGGTTGGCCAGCCACACCATCGTTGGCAGGTCGTCGCACAGGACGTAGTCGATCACCCGGTGATCACCGCGGCGGCCGCTCTCGATCGGCATCGACTGCACCCACTCGGGCGCGTGCGAGGGCTTCTGTTTCTCGTAGAAGTACTTGTCGTCCACCCCGTTCGGATAGCGCTTGAGCGTCAGCGCCCGCCCGCGCAGGTGCTCCAGCAGGACCGGGGCGGCGCGCGTGTAGTAGTCGATGACCTGGCCCTTGGTGAACCCGACTTCGGGATACAGCACCTTGTCCAGATTGGAGAGGCGCAGCTTGCGCCCCTGGACGTCGACCTCGACGGCCTTGGCCGCCACCTACTTCTTCGCGGTCGACTTGGCCTTGGACTTGGGTTTGGCCTTTGACTTCGAGCCGTTCGACGAGGATGACTTGGGCTTGGGCTTGGCCTCCGTCTCCTTCTTCGGCTTGCTCTGGCGCTTGGAGCCGGAGATCGACGCCTCGAGCGCGGCCATCAGGTCCGGCACCTCCTCGGGCGCCTCGTCCGCGGGCGCCGCGACCTCGATCTCGTGCCCCTCGGCCTTGCGCTCGATCATCTCGATCACCGCGTCGCGGTACTCGTCGCGGTACTGCGAGGGGTCGAACTCCGTGGTCAGCGACTCGATCAGCTGCTGGGCCATGTCGACCTCCTTCTTGGAGGCCTTGGCCTTCTTGCCCTCGGGCATGTCGGCCACCTCGTCCGGCGGCACGACCTCGTCGGAGAACAGCATCGTCTCCATGGCCAGGATGCCCTCGCGCGGGCGGATGGCCACCAGCTGCTCCTTGGAGCGGATGACCACGCGCGCGATACCCACCTTCTCGGAGGCCTCCATGGCGCTGTAGAGCAGCGCGTAGGCCTTCTCGGCACCGGTGCCGGGCGCCAGGTAGTAGGGGTGGTCGTAGTAGATCGGGTCGATCTCGTGCAGGTCGACGAAGTCCTGGATGTCGATCGTGCGCGTCTTCTCGGGCTGGAGGCTGTCCAGCTCGGCGGGCTCGATGATCACGTAGCGGTCGGGGCTGATCTCGTAGCCCTTGACCAGGCGGTCGTAGGGAACCTCCTCGCCGGTGTCCGGGTTGACCCGCTTCTGCTGGATGCGCGTGTTGTCGGCGCCATCGAGCTGGTTGAAGCGCACCGTCTTGCGCTGGACGGCGGAGTACAGCTTCACGGGGATGTTCACGAGGCCGAATGAGATTGCCCCGCTCCAGATCGCGCGCGCCATAGAGCTACACGCTACCCGGCCGCGACCATCAGTCCTCTTCCCGCACGACCTCTTGCGGGTCCACGTCCTCGCGCAGGCCCCTGAACACGGGCGCGCGCAGGGTGCCGGCACGGGTCCACTCGCCGAACTCGACGCGGGCAACCAGCCGCGGCTCGCACGAACTGCGTTCCCTTCGGCGGCTGCCGGCCGTCGAACGGCGATTCGCCGCTGGCCAGCGGCTCCAGCGCCGCCACGGTCGAGGCCAGCGTGGCCTGCGTGAAGCCGCTGCCGACCCTGCCGGCGTACTGCAAGCGGCCCCCGCTCTGGCTGCGCACGCCTACCGCCAGCGCCCCCAGCGTGGCGGCGCGGCCGCCCTCGCCGCGCAGCCAGCCGCCGACGACCACGTCCTGGGACGGCCGGTTCTTGATCTTGCGCCAGGCGCCCGAGCGCCGGCCGGGCTCGTAGGGCGCGTCCAGGCGCTTGGCCACGATTCCCTCCAGGCGCTGCTCGGCGCTGGCCGCCAGCAGCGCCTCCCCGTCGCCCTCGCGATAGGCGGGCGTGCGCCAGGCGGGCCCCTCCAGCTCGAGCCCCTCCAGCAGCCGGCGGCGGTCGGCGTAGGCCAGCGACAGCGCGGAGCGGCCCTCCAGCCACAGCAGATCGAACGCCATGTAGGTCACCGGCAGCTCGCGCGCGCGCCGCTTGACCTGGGCCGCCGAGGCCAGGTGCATCCGCGACTGCAGGCGCTCGAAGCTGGGCCGGCCCTGGGCGTCCAGCGCAACCACCTCGCCGTCCAGCACCAGCCGGCGCGAGCCCAGCGAAACGGCCATGGCGCGCAGCTCTGGATAGCGCGGGGTGAAGTCGGTGCCGTTGCGGCCGGTGAGCGTCAGGTGGCCGGCCTCCACGTAGGCCAGCGCACGCACCCCGTCCCACTTGACCTCGTAGGCCCAGCCGTCCTCGGCGCGCGGCAGCGTGCCGACCTTGGCCAGCATCGGCTCGACGTGCTCGGGCATGGGCTCCACGCCGGGCTCCGGCGGGTCCATGCGGTGGATCATCCAGTCCTTGCCGCGTGTGGGGAACAGCACGTAGCGGCCCTGCACCCGCTCGCCGTGCAGCACCACCATGACCTCGTCGTCGCGGAACTTCTCGGCCTCGAAGGTCCCCGCGTCCCAGATCTCCATCGTCCCGGCGCCGTAGGACCCGGCCGGGATCTCGGCCGTGGAAGTCCAGGTACTCCAGCGGGTGGTCCTCGGTGCGCACCGCCAGCCGGTTCTCCTCCGGGTGGATCGGCACGCCCTTGGGCAGCGCCCAGGACGCCAGCACGCCTTCGTGCTCCAGCCGCAGGTCCCAGTGCAGGCTGGATGCGTTGTGCTCCTGGATCACGAACCGGTTTCCGGCTCCCGAGCCATCGGGGGCGCCCCCCGGCTCGGGCGTGCTGCGCAGGTCGCGCTTCGCGCGGTAGCTGTCCAGGGCATCGGACACCGCACGGATTCTGGCCGAAGCGGCGGCTCTGTCCACCATCTGTCCAGATCGGAGTGGCCGGATGCAGGTTGGCGCCCGGCGGGGCGACAGGAGCTGTCATGGACCGCCGCCTCCGAATCCTGCCAACCGCCCTGTCCGCCCTCCTGCTGTGCGGTCTCGCCGCCGGCCCCGCCGAGGCCCGCTCGCACAAGATGGCTTCGTTCAGCCTCGAGCAGCCCGCGAAGAAGAAGCAGCGCAGCAAGGCGCGCTCTTCCGACGACTGCGCGAACGCCGGCGCCCGCGCCGGCCAGGTGTCCGAGGACGCGCTGGCCGACAGCACCCTCTGCCTGCTGAACGAGGAGCGCACCTCGCGCGGACTGCGAGCGCTGCGTGTGAACCGGCGCCTGTCGGCCGCCGCAAGCCAGCACACCAACGACATGGTCCGCCGCGGCTACTTCTCGCACACCTCGCGCTCGGGCAGCGACATGAGCGACCGTATCCGCCGCCAGGGCTACCTGAGCGGCGCCCGCAGCTGGATGCTCGGCGAGAACCTGGCCTGGGGCTCTGGCGGGCGCAGCACGCCGCGCCGGATCGTGCAGGCCTGGATGGCCAGCCCCGGCCACCGCCACAACATCCTGACCGCCCGCTTCCGCGAGATCGGGATCGGCGTGGCTGACAGCGCACCCGTGGCCACCAGCTCCCGCGGCGCCACCTACACCACCACCTTCGGCTCTCGCAGCTGACCTGCAGGCGCCCGGATGGCGCCGGCGGCCACGGACGGCCAGGGAACGCCGGACCGGCATGATGCCGGTCCGGCCTCTCGCCGTCCGGCATATCCTGACTGCGATGCCGTCTCGCGCCCCCGGACTGACCGACGCCCAGCAGGCCGCGGTCACCCATCCCGGCGGCCCGCTGCTGGTCACCGGCGTTGCCGGGTCGGGCCGCACGACGGTGCTGGAGCAGCGCCTGACGTGGCTGGTCGCGCAGGGCGCGCGCGCCGATCAGGTGCTGGCCCTGGCCGCGTCCCCGCAGGCGGCGCAGGCCATGCGCTCGCGCCTGTACGAACTCGTGCCGCCGCCCTACGACGAGCTGGCGGTGCACACCTTCGCGTCGTTCTGCGCGCGGTTGCTGCGAGCCGAGGCGGTCGAGGCAGGGCTGGACCCCGCCTTCGTGCCGGTGGCGCCCGCGGAGCGGGTGGCGCTGCTGCTCGAGGAGCTCGGGCAGCTGACCCTGCGCCAGCACGAGATCCGCGGCAACCCCGCGCCGCTGCTGGCCCGCTTCGTGTCCCGGATCGACCGCCTGAAGGAGGAGATGGTCACGCCCGCGGAACTGACCGCGCATGCGGAGCAGCGGCTGGCCACGGCCGAGCACGGCGACGACGCCACCCGCACGGCGGCGCTGCGCCAGCGCGAGTTCGGCCAGCTGTACGCCGACCACGACCGCCTGCTGGCCGAGCGCGGCGCACTGGACACCGGCGACCTGGTGCTGCGGGCGTTCTGGCTGCTGCACGAGCGCCCGCACGTGCGCAGCCGCGTCACGGCCGGCCTGGCCTCCGTGCTGGCCGACGACTACCAGGACGCCAACTTCGCCCAGGCCGCGCTGCTGGCGCTGCTGTGCGAGGAGTCGCGCGAGGTCACCGTGACCAGCAACGCGGGGCAGGCGCTGGGCGGCGGATCGACCCCGGCCCAGAAGCTGGACGAGTTCGCCCGCGCGTTTCCCGACGCCACGACCGTGCACCTGGAGCGCAGCCAGCGCTGCCCGCGCGCGGTGATCACTGCGGCCACAGCGGCGGCCGCGGACCCTGCCGACGCCGCCGACGCGCGCGAGGGCGGTCGGGTGCGCTTCTGGCGCTGCGCCTCGGAGCGCGCCCAGGCGCAGGCCATCGCGGCCGACGCCGCCGCGCCTGATCGCCGGCGGGACGGACCCGGATCGGGTGGCTGTGCTGATGCCCTCGGCGGTGCGCGACGGGGCCGTGGTGTGCGCCGCGCTGGAGGAGCGCGCGCTGCCCTTCCGCCTGCACGGGTCCGCTGCCTACTTCCAGCGCGCCGAGGTGCGCGACCTGCTGGCCTGGCTGCGGCTGCTGGCCGACCCGGCCGACTCCGGCGCGGCCGTCCGCGTGATGGCGCGACCGCCCGTAGGGCTGCACTCGGTGGACATCGCGCGCCTGACCCAGCTGGCCCGGCGGCGCAAGCTGGACATGCCGTCCGCGGTGGCCGCGGCGCTGGAGGGCCCACAGCTGACCCCCGAGGGCCGCGACCGCGCGCAGTTCTTCCTGCGCCTCTACCGGCCGGCCTGCGCGGCCTTCGAGGACCGGCGCCCCGACGCGTTCGTGCTGCGGCTGATCGAGCGGGTGGGCATACGGCGCCAGCAGGTGTTCGCCACCCAGGCCGACACCGTGGAGCGGCTGCGCAACATCGCGGCCCTGCCCGAGCTGGCCACCGCGTTCATGCGCCGTGAGCCCGGAGCAACCCCACGCGACTTCGCCCGCTACCTGCGTGCGGTTGCCGACTCGGGGCTGGACTGGGAGGAGGTGCCGGCGTCCGAGCGCGAGCAGGCGGTGCAGGTGCTGGACATCCACGCCTCGCGCGGGCGGGAGTTCGACCACGTGTTCGTGGCAGGGCTGACGGCGTCCGCCCTGACCGAGCCCGAGCGCCTCCAGGACGATGCCGTGCCGGCGGCGCTGGTCAAGAACCGGCAGGACCGCCAGGCCGACCCCGAGGCCCGCGCGGGGCGCCTGGTGGCGCTGGCCGCCTCGCGCGCCCGCGAGAGCCTGGTGCTGGCCCACGCCCAGGCCGCCGACGCCCGCCCGCCCGCGGCGGTCGAGCGCGCCCGCGCCGCGCTGTCGGCCGGCGAGGAGGTCATGGAGGAGGAGCTGTTCGGCCCGGCCGAGGGCCTGCACTCGACGTTCCGGATCATGCGCGACGAGCTGCTGGACACCGTTGCGCAGGTGGGCGGTCAGCTCGGCGAGATGCGCCTGGACGCGGCCGCCGACGTGGACCGGGCGGTGGCCCGCTTCCTGGAGCTGGTCAAGGTGTCCGCCCTGATCGACCGGTCGGCAGCGGGCCAGGAGGTGGAGCAGGCGCTGTCGGAGGTCAACGCCCTGCTCAGCCAAGGGGCCAGCTCCGAGCAGCGCGAGCTGCTGGACGCCAGCCCTCTGGACGAGTGGCTGCGCGACGCGGGCCGCGAGGCGTCCGAGCGGCCCAACGCGGGCGCCGCCACCACCGAGCCGTCGCTGGATCCGTTCATCCCCCGCCGCGGCGAAGGCGTGATGCTGTCGGCCTCGGACATCGAGACCTACCGGCTGTGCCCGCTCAAGTACAAGTTCGCGCGCGTGTTCCGGATCCCGCAGGAGTCGACGATCCACCAGCGTTTCGGGATCGTCCTGCACCAGGTGCTGGAGCGCTTCCACCAGTCGCCGGCGCCGGCGCGGGAGGACCTGTTCGAGCTGTTCGAGACCTCCTGGCGACGCGGTGGGTTCGGCGACTCCGACGACGAGCTGCAGTTCCGCGAGCGCGCGCTGCACGCGCTGGACCTGTACTGGGAGCGCGTGCGCGACCAGGAGGGCGAGCCGGCGTGGTTCGAGCGCAGCTTCTCGTTCCAGCTCGGTCCGCACCTGCTGCGCGGGCGCGTCGACCGCGTGGACCGGCTGCCCGACGGCAGCTACGAGCTGATCGACTACAAGACCGGCAAGGCCAAGACCGAGGAGGACCTGCGCCAGGACATCCAGCTGTCCGTCTACCAGATGGGCGCGCGCGAGTCATGGGGCGTGACCACCTCGGCGCAGAGCTACATGTACGTGATGACCGGCGAGAAGGTGCCGGTCGCCCACAGCGAGGAGGAGCTGGACCGCGTGCGCGCCACCGTCGAGCGGATCGGCGAGGGCATCCTGCGCCAGGAGTTCCAGCCCACCCCGTCACAGGAGATCTGCAGCTTCTGCGACTACCGCATCATCTGCCCGGCGGCGGAGCGCTAGCGCGCCCCGGCGAGCGGCGGCCACGGGCGCCCCTACGGGCCGTCCGGGCCCTTCTGGCGCAGGAACTTCTGGAAGTCGCTGGCGATGGCGTCGGCGGAGGGCAGGTTCTCGGGCGGGTCGCTCTCCTCGGTGACCTCGTCCATGGCCGTCTCCAGGCGCTCCACGAACGCCTTGACCTCGGGATCGCTGGCCACCGCGGCGGTGACCTGGCGCTCGTAGTCCTCCGCGGCCGTCTCGAGCTCGCCCGCGTCGATGATCATGCCGGTGGCGCCCTCGAACGCCCGCACCAGCGCCAGCGCCACCTTCGGGTTGGGGGTGGCGGCCACGTAGTGGGGCACCGACGCCCACAGGCTCAGCGACTCCAGCCCGGCGGCCGCGCACGCGTGCTGGAGCACGCCGACGATGCCCGTGGGGCCCTCGTAGCTGGTGTGCTCGAAGCCCAGCCGGTCGACGGTGGCGTTGTCGGAGCCGATGCCGCTGATCGAGACCGCACGCGAGTGCGGCACGTCGGCCAGCAGCGAGCCCAGCGTGATGACCATGCTGGCGCCCATCGCGTGGGCGGCCTCGATCACGGCGTCGCAGTAGCGGCGCCAGCGCAGCGAGGGCTCCACGCCGCTGAGCACCATCAGGTCGCGCTCGGCGCCGGTCACCACGGAAGCGGTGATGCGCGTCTCGGGCCACTCGATTTCGCGCAGCTGGCCGTCGCGGAGCTTGACGTCAGGGCGGACGCTGGTGAAGTCCAGGAACTCGTCCGGGTCGATGCTCGCCACCTCGATGTGGTCGAAGCCGGCCTCGATGAACTCCGTGGCCGCGGTGGCGGCGTCGCCGGCGTCGTTCCACCCGCGAAAGGCCGCCACCAGCACCGGCCGGCGCAGTTGTGGCCGCGCGGTCCATCTGAGATCGGACATCACGTTCACGGTAGCGGCAGGCGCTGGGGCTGCACGCCGTCCGGCTCGGCGCCCACCATTGGGGCCGTGTCCGCGACCTCACAGGAGCCCGTCACGGTCGCCTCGCTCCGCGCTGGCGACGAGCTCGACGCGGTCTTCGCCTGCACGCGCAAGGACCGGCTGACCGGGCGTTCGGGGTCGGCCTACCTGGCGCTGGAGCTGCGCGATCGCACCGGTGCGATCCCCGCGCGTGCCTTTCGTGACCCCGACTTCCTGGCGGGACGGTTCGAACGCGGCGACGTCGTGCGTGTGCGCGGCCGGGTCGACCGCTTCCGCGACGAGCTCCAGGTCGAGCTGCGCGAGATCGAGCGCGCGCCCGACCACGGGCTGGACCCGGCGGCCTTCCTGCCCGCGGCCTACCGCGACATGGAGGAGCTGGACGGCTTCCTCGAGCACCTGGCGCGCGAGGTCCACGACGCCGAGCTGCGGCGGCTGTTGGCCGCCTTCATGGACGACGAGCAGTTCCGCGCGGCGTTTCGTCGCGCTCCCTGCACGCGTGGCGGGCACCACTCCTACCTGGGCGGCCTGATCGAGCACACGGTGGCGGTGGCGACGCTGGCGGGAGAGGCCTGCATCCTGCACCCGCGGCTGGACTCGGACCTGCTGATGACCGCCGCGATCCTGCACGACGTGGGCAAGACGCGCGAGTTCAGCCTCGGCGCCGAGATCGCCCTGAGCGACGAGGGCGAGCTGCTCGGCCACCTGGCGCTGGGCCAGCAGATGGTGGTGGCGCGCGCGGGACGGCTGGAAGGCTTCCCGCGCGAGCGGCTGCTGGCGCTGGTGCACTGCCTGCTGGCCCACCACGGTCCCGACGCGCTGCCGGGGCGGCGCTTCGGCTCGCCCGAGGCGCTGGCGCTGGCACGCCTGAACGCGGTCGACGCCCAGGTCAAGGGCGCGCTCGAGCACGGCATCACGTGAATGCCCGTCCAGCGCGCGCGGAGGACTTCGAGCGGGTCACCGAGCTGCTCGAGATCCTGGGCCGCGCCGTGGTCACGCCCGCCACCGAGCCGGACTGCCGCCGGGTGTTCCAGGCGCAGGTCGACGGCGCGGAAGCTGCTCCGCTGGTGGTGGAGGACGAGGCCGGCAACGTCGTCGGCTGCTGCTCGCTGCACTACCGCCCGCGCCTGAACCGGCCGCGACCCGACGCCTGGATCCCCGACCTGGTCGTGGACCCGGCCGCACGGCGCCGGGGCGCGGGCCGCGCGCTGCTGGCCGAAGCCGAGCGGCTGGCCCGCGAGCGCGGCGCCTGGCAGCTGACCCTGGAGTCGGGCTACCAGCGCACCGAGGCACACCAGATGTACGTGGCCTTCGGCATGGCCAACGAGGGCTACTACTTCGGCAAGCGCCTGGATTGACACCTCTCGGCCAACTGGTACAATCAGTTGACCAGTGCCGCCCATCGCTCGTACGCAGCCGCTTCCCGACGCCGTCTACTCGGCCCTGAGCGCGCAGATCCTGCGCGGCGAACTGGCGCCCGGCGACGCGCTGCCCTCCGAGCGGCTGCTAGCGGACGAGTACGGGGTCAACCGCCACGCCATCCGCGAGGCCATGAAGCGCCTCCAGCAGGCCGGCCTCGTGCGCGTCTCGCACGGCGGCGCGACGCGCGTGCTGGACTGGCGGGCCAGCGGCGGCCTGGACCTGTTGACCCAGCTCGCCGGCCCTGGCGACGCCCTCGGACCCGAGCTGGTGCGTTCGGCGCTGGAGATGCGCCTCTGCATCGGCGCCGACGCGGCCCGCCGCTGCGCCAGCCGCGCCCCCGCCCCGCTGGTGGCGCAGATGCGCGCGCTCGCGGCCGGCGAGCCTGAGGGCGACGACCAGGCGGCCGACGTCTACGAGCAGCTCTGGGCGCTGATCGTGGCCGGCGCCGACAACCTGGCCTACCAGCTGGCGCTGAACAGCCTGCTGGCCGCCTCCGCGCCGTTCGACCTGCGCGGCCTGTCGCTGCCCGAGGCGCGCGACCGCGAGGCCCTGACCACGCTGGTCGAGGCGATCGCGAGCGGCGACGCCGACGCCGCCGAGCTGACCGCCCGCGATCTCCTCGAGCGCACGCTGTCGAGGAGCGCGGCCCCGGCGTCGGCCGGGCTGGCACCGCAGGAAGGCGCTCCATGATCGA
Organism: uncultured Solirubrobacterales bacterium; assembly: GCA_963750365.1. GTDB lineage: Bacteria > Actinomycetota > Thermoleophilia > Solirubrobacterales > Thermoleophilaceae > JAAYBF01. Next base: position 927,209 of record CAVVQE010000001.1, on the reverse strand, counting down.
CCTGATCCTCTACGCGGTCCCGTTCTTCGTCCTGCTGCTGGCGATCGAGGCGGTGTCGTTCAAGATCGCCGCGCGCGAGGACCTCAAGGGCTACGAGCTCAAGGACACCCGCACCAGCCTGAGCATGGGCCTGGGCAACGTGGTGGTCAACGCCGGCTGGAAGGCCGTGGTGCTGGTGATCTACGCCGGCCTCTACGAGCTGACGCCGCTGCGTGTGCCCACCGACGCCTGGTGGGCCTGGGTGGCCATCTTCTTCCTGGACGACTTCGCCTACTACTGGTTCCACCGCATCTCGCACGAGGTGCGTGTCTTCTGGGCCAGCCACGTGGTCCACCACAGCTCGCAGTACTTCAACCTGTCCACCGCGCTGCGCCAGACGTGGGTGCCCATGACCTACTTCCCGTTCTGGATGCCGCTGGCGCTGCTGGGCTTCCCGCCGTGGATGATCTTCGCCCAGCAGGCCGTGAGCCTGGCCTACCAGTTCTGGATCCACACCGAGCGGATCGGCAAGCTGCCGCGGCCGCTGGAGTTCGTGCTGAACACGCCGAGCCATCACCGCGTTCACCATGGCGCGAACGATCTCTACCTGGACCGAAACTACGCCGGGATCCTGATCATCTGGGACCGCATGTTCGGCACCTTCCAGGGCGAGGAGGAGCGCGTGCGCTACGGGCTGACCAAGAACATCCGCTGGTTCAGCCCACCAAAGGTGGCCTTCCACGAGTACGCCGCGGTCTGGCGCGACGTGCGCTGCGCCGACAACTGGCGCGATCGCCTGGGCTACGTTTTCGGCGGCCCGGCGTGGCAGCCGCCGGAACGCGTGGAGCCGATGGCTGCTCGGTCCGCCGAGATCGCGCGTCGGTAATCTGGCTGGGGTGTTCTACGACCATGTGACCGGTCCGTGGTGGTCCGACCTGGCTGGGCAGGTGCCCGGGCTCGACGTGATCGACGTGCACACCCACATCGGCCAGAACGACCCCGATGGATTCACCTGCACGACCGAGGAGCTGACCGGCGGCCTGGCGGCGATCGGCGCCCGCGGCGTGGTCTTCCCGATGCAGGAGCCCGGCGGCTACCCGCCGGCAAACGACATGGTCATAGCCGCGGCGCAGGGCTCGGACGGCACGCTGACGCCGTTCCTGCGCCTGGACCCCGCCGACGATCCGCTGGCCGAGGCCGAGCGCGGCCTGGCCGCCGGCGCCCAGGGCATCAAGCTCCACCCGCGCGGCGAGTCGTTCGAGCTGGACCATCCCGCCCTGGCCGACGTGTTCGCGCTGGCCGACGCAGCGCGCCTGCCGGTGTTGGTGCATGCCGGCCGCGGCATCCGGCCGCTGGGCCGTCACGCCGTCGAGCTGTGCGCACGCCACCCGGGCATGAAGCTGATCCTGGCCCACACCTGCATCACCGACCTGTCCTGGATCTGGCGCGCGGCGCCCGAGCTGCCCAACCTGTTCTTCGACACCTCGTGGTGGTCGGCCAGCGACCTGCTGGCGCTGTGGACGCTGGTTCCACCCGGTCAGATCCTGTTCGCCAGCGACGCGCCCTACAGCACGCCCGGCTTCGCCGCCGTGATCAATTTGCGCTGCGCGCTCCAGGCCGGGCTGAACGACGACCAGATACGGCTGGCCTTCGGCGTCCAGACCGCGCGCCTGCTGGCCGGCGAGGAGCCGCTGGACGCGGGCCCGGCCACGGGTACTCCGATAGCGGTCGACCCGCTGCTGGACCGCGTGTACACGTTCCTGGTGGCAGCGGCGGGCCAGGCCTTCTCGGGCCAGGAGCCGGCCGAGTTGCTGGCGCTGGCCGAGATGGCCTGCGCCGTTGACGACGACGCCCCCCAGGCGGCGGCGTGCGCCGGCGTGCGCGAGCTGCTGGGCCTGCGTGCCCAGCTCCTGCGCGAGGGCACCGGCGACGGGCGGCCCCCGCAGCGCTTCGCCCCGGGGCTTCAGTTCCTGATCGCGGCGGCGGTGGTCACGCGGACGCCGGCGGTGCCGGTCGGGCTCGCGGGAGCGGCTAGTCCCGCTGAATCTCCAGGTGGCTGACCTCACGGCCCGCAAAGCGCTCGCGCGCCTGCTCGATCAGGCCCTCCTCCAGCCAGTTCAGCTCGTCATCGGGGTGGGTGCAGATCACGATCGTCTCCGCGTCGAAGGTGGCCAGCGCATCCTGCAGCGCCTGTAGCGGATCGGAATCACCCGTCTCCCCGAGCGCCTGCACGTCCTCCTCCTCGAGCCGGTCCACGCTCTCCTTCGCCACGTCCTCGGCCCGGCGGATCGCCGGGTCGGGGTCGGACACCCAGAAACGCAGCTTGCTGTTCAGCGCCGGCGCCACCACCAGCACCTCGGCTTCGTCGACGGCTTGGCCCACCGCGGAGCGCAGCAGGTCGGGGGCGATGGGCTCGGCGGCCAGGGCGATGATCTTCTTGGACATGCAGGCCCGCTACCCGAGCGAAGCTTCAATCATGCCGCGTCACGCAGGCCCTCGATCTCGCGGTGCGAGGACAGCCGCTGCAGAGCGCGCGACTCGAGCTGACGCACGCGCTCGGCCGAGAGGTCGAGCTGACGCCCGGTCTCGCGCAGCGCCTGGGGCTCGTAGCCGTCGATGCCGTAGCGCATGCGGATCACGCTGCGCTCGGGCTCGGGCAGGTCCTCGACCGTGCGGCGCAGCAGGTCCTGGGCCAGGCTCACCGTGACCTCCTCCTCCAGCGCGGGGCCGTCGCTGGGCAGCAGGTCTCCGAAGGCGGTGTCGCCGTCCTCGCCGACCGTGCGGTCCAGGCTGGTCACGGTGCGGGCTGCGGCGCGCACCTCCTCGACCTGCTCGGCCGGGATCTCGGCCTCCTTGGCGATCTCCTCGTCCGTGGGCTCGCGGCCCAGCCGCGCCCCCAGCTCGCGCTCGGCGCGCACGATCTTGCGCTCGCGCTGGCCGATGTGCACGGGTATGCGGATCGTGCGGGCCTTGTTGGCCAGGCCGCGCTGGATGGCCTGGCGGATCCAGAACGTGGCGTAGGTGGAGAACTTGAAGCCCTTGCGGTGGTCGAACTTCTCGGCCGCGCGGATCAGCCCGAAGATCCCCTCCTGGATCAGGTCCAGCAGGCTGAGCTCCTGCCCCTGGTACTTCTTCGCGATCGAGACCACCAGCCGCAGGTTGGAGTTGATCATGCGCTCCTTGGCCTCGAGGTCACCGGCCTCGATCCGCTTGGCCAGCTCGATCTCCTCGACTTTGTTCAGGAGCGGGTAGCGGCGGATCTCGTTCAGGAACAGCTGCAGCGCGTCGGTGGTCGCGCCGTTGAGCTCACCGATCTTGAAGTGCGTGTCCACCACGCCCTGGCGGCCGCAGTCGTCGGCCAGCAGGATGCCCCTGGCGTCGAGCTGTTCGTGCAGGTGCTCGAGCTCGTCGTCCGAGAGCTCCAGAGCGGCCGCGCGCTCGTCCAGCTCGGAGAGGTTGACGCAGCCGACCTCCTCGCCGCGCGCGAGCAGCAGCGCGATCTCCGGACGGGTCGTGGGGTCGGCGACGGCCATCTGGCGATCCTACGCCCCTGAGCGGCGCGCCGGGCTAAATCTCTTCGGCGCTGTCCACCATCTCGAGCCGCTCGTCCAGGCGGGTGATGGTGAAGACGCGGTGCACGGTGGCGGGACCCTTGAGGATTACCACCCGGCGCCCGCCCCGGCGGGCGCGTTGGTCGGCCGTGACGATGGTCCGCAGCCCGGTCGAGTCCAGGAACGTCAGGCCGCTGAGGTCGAGCACGATCACGCGGTGGCCCTGATCTTCGGCGCGGGTCAGCTCCTGCTCGACCTTCTCGATGGTGGAGAGGTCGAGCTCTCCCTTGAGGGCCAGCTCCACCCCGTCTTCCCGATCCTTGGTTTCGACCTCCAAGATGGTCAAGGTGCCGAGGCTACCCGGTCGGGCGATCGGGCGGCGTCGCGCCATACTTACGGCGATGCCCGCGCCGACAGCCGACACGCTGGCCGAGACGCTTCGGCCGCTGACCAGCGACCCCGGCCGCGCCGCCGTGTTCTGCGACATCGACGGAACGCTGGCGCCGATCGTCTCGCGTCCCGAGGACGCGCACGTGCACGAGAGCGTGCCGCGCCTGCTGGCACGCCTGGGCCGGCGCTACGGCCTCGTGGCCTGCGTCTCCGGGCGGTCGGCTGCCGAGGCACGGCGGCTGGTGGGCGTGGGCGCGGTCGCCTACGTGGGCTCCCACGGCGCTGAGGTCATGGAAGCGGGCGAAAAGCAGCCGCAGCTTCTCGATGCGTTCGCCAGCTGGCAGGGCAAGGTGACGGGCTTCGTGGCCGAGCGCGAGGAGGACCGCGAGCTCAGGCGCCTGCGCGTGCGCATCGAGGACAAGGGACCGATCAAGGCGTTCCACTGGCGCGGCGTCCCCGACGAGCAGGCGGCCGAGACCTGGCTGGCCGGTGTGGCGCAGGAGGCGCCGGAGGCCGGCCTGGACGTGCACTGGGGCCGCAAGGTGCTGGAGATCCGCCCGCCCGTGCGCGTGAGCAAGGGCGACGGCATCCGCACGCTGCTGGCCAACAGCCGGGCGCGGACCGCGCTCTACGGCGGCGACGACGCCACCGACCTGGATGCCTTCGACGCCCTCGAGGCGCTCGTCGGCGCCGGCGATCTGGACAGCGTCGTGAAGATCGGGGTGCGCTCGGACGAGGGGCCGCCCGCGATCGTGGAGCGCGCCGACCTGGCAGTGGACGGCGTGGCCGGCTTCACCGACGTGCTGTCGGTGCTGGCCGGGTGAGGTTCGTCGACTTCCTCCGCTCGTCGGTGCTGCTGTTCGCGGGCGCCGCCACGGCCCTGGCCGTGGTGGCGGTGGCCGGAGCCGCGGCCACGGACGACAACACCGCCGTGGTCTTCGCGCTGGCCTGGTGGACCGTGGCCGCCGCCGCCGGCCTGTGGCTGGGCCGCAGGATGGCCCCTACACCCGGCATCGAGCGGCTGCTGGCGTCGGCCCGCGCCACCAACAACCTGCCGGAGGTCGAGCCCGGCTCGGTCATGTTCACCCGCTTGTGGCCGCTGGGCGTGGGCACCCTGATCACGGGCGGGATCGCGTTCCTGGTGCCCCAGCCGGCGGCCGTCGCCGCCGGCTACGCGCTGGCGGTGGCGCTCACGTGGCGGCGCCAGTCCTCCGCCGTCCAGGCGATCGAGGACCGCGACGGGGTGCGCTTCCACCTGGACAAGAGCTCGCCCTTCGGCGCGCCGAAGCTGGTGCGCACGCCGTGGGCGCGCAAGGTCGAGCCGGTCAGGTCCTCTTCCGCAGCTTCTTGAGCTGCGGCCACGTGCGCGTGTTGGCCACGTCGTCCTTGGTCAGCCACGCGCGCCGGGCGGTGGCCACGCCGTAGCGCATGTTGGCCAGCGTCTCCGGGCCGTGCGCGTCGGAGTCGATCACCAGCTTCACCCCTGCCGCGGCCGCCTCGCGCGCGTACGTCTCGTTCAGGTCGCGGCGGTTGGGGTTGGCGTTGATCTCCAGGAACGTGCCCGTGCGCACCGCGGCCTCGATCACCGCGCCCACGTCGAGCGCGTACGGCTCGCGGCGGCCGATCAGGCGCCCGGTCGGGTGGCCGAGCGCGTCCACGTACGGGTGCTCGAGCGCGGTGATGACCCGCCGTGTCATGTTCTCCTCGCGCATGTTGAACGACGTGTGCACGCTGGCCACGACCCAGTCCAGCTGGGCCAGCAGCTCGTCCTCGTAGTCCACCGAGCCGTCGGGCAGCACGTTGGTCTCCGTGCCGGCCAGCACGGTGATGCCCTCGAGCTTCTGGTTGACCTTCGCCACCCGCTCGATCTGGCGCTTTAGTTCGTCAGGCGTCACGTGGTTGCCGAAGCCGTGCGTGGCCGAGTGATCGGTCACGGCCAGGTACTTGTAGCCGCGCTCGCGCGCAGCCTCGGCCATCTCGGTCATCGTGCCGCGCCCGTCCGAGGCCACGGTGTGCGAGTGCAGGTCGCCCTTGATGTCGCTCAGCTCCAGCAGCCTTGGCAGCCGGTCCTCGCGGGCCGCCTCCAGCTCGCCGCGGTCCTCGCGCAGCTCGGGCTCGATGTAGGCCATGCCCAGCAGCTCGTACACCTCCTCCTCGCTCGCGCAGGCGTGCGAGGTCTCGGTCTGGTCCACCGCCACGCCGTACTCGCTGACGTGGATGCCCCGGCGGACGGCGGCCGTTCGCAGCGCCTCGTTGTGGCGGCCCGAGCCGGTGAAGTGCTGGAGCAGGTTGCCGAACTTGTCCTCGGGCACGATCCGCAGGTCCACCGGGATGTCCTGGAACGTCGTGGCGCGCGCGCCGGCGGTGCCCGAGCTGCTGACCTCGTCGATCGCCTCCAGCCGGCCGAAGGCCTCGATCAGCGCGGCCGGGTCGGCTGCGCTGGCCACGATGTCCAGGTCCTTGCAGGTCTCGGCCCAGCGGCGCGCGCTGCCGGCCAGCTCCACCCGGATGGCCGCCGGATGCTCGCGCAGCGCTGCCACCATCTCCTCGCCGACCGCGAGCGCCTTGGACAGCAGCGTGCGCGGCCGCTCCTCCCCGTCGGCGCCGGCCGCCAGCGCTGCCAGCACGTTCTCCTCCGCCTTGGCCCCGAAGCCCGCGACCGTGCGCAGCTGCTCGGCCTCGGCGGCGGCCCGGAGGTCGTCCAGCGACGCGATCCCAAGCCGATCGTGCAGCAGCCTGGCCCGCTTGGGGCCCAGGCCGGGGATGCGGGTGACCTGCACCAGGCCGGGCGGAATGCGCTCGCGCAGCTTCACCGCCGCCGGGATGTCGCCGTCGGCCAGGAGCGCGTCGATCTTCTCGGCGATCGTCTTGCCCACGCCGGAGAGCTCGGTCGCGCGCCCCTGCGCGGCCAGCTCGGCCACCGACTTGCCGGACTCGCGAATGGCCTTCGCGGCGTTGCGGTAGGCCAGCACGCGGTGGATCACGGCGCCGTCGAGCTCGTACAGCGTGCCCAGCTCGTCGAAGGCGGCGGCGATCTCGGCGTTCTTCACCGCACTAGGGTACGCGCCCATGTCGGGCGTCTGGCTGGTGCTGCCTACATACAACGAGGCCGAGAACCTCGAGAACGTCGTTCGCGCGGCGCTCCCCCACCTGGCGACCACCGGGAGGGAGCACCACATGCTGGTCGTGGACGACAACTCGCCCGACGGCACGGGCCGGATCGCCGACCGGCTGGCCGGCGAGATCGAGCAGGTCGAGGTCCTGCACCGCTCCAGCAAGGATGGCATCGGGCCTGCCTACCTGGCCGGCTTCGGACATGCGCTGGGCCGTGGCGCGGAGCTGCTGATGGAGATGGACTCCGACTTCTCCCACGACCCGGCCGATCTGCCACGGCTGGTCGCCGCCGCCGAGGACGCCGACCTGGTCCTGGGTTCGCGCTACGTGCCGGGCGGCGGCGTGACCGACTGGGGCCTCGGCCGGCGGGCCATCAGCCGCGGCGGCTCGTTGTACGCCCAGGTGATCCTCGGCATCCCGATCCACGACCTGACCGGCGGCTTCAAGTGCTTTCGCCGCGCGGTCCTGGAGGGCCTGGACCTGAGCGAGGTGGGGACCGACGGTTACGGCTTCCAGATCGAGGTCACCTACCGGGCGGTGCGGGCCGGCTACCGCGTCCGCGAGGTGCCGATCGTCTTCCGCGATCGTCGCGTGGGCGCCTCGAAGATGTCCTGGAGGATCGCCGCCGAGGCATTCTGGAAGGTGCCCGCGCTGCGTTTCCGGGGCGTCCCGCGGGGTGCAGCCGCTGCCCGCTGAGGTCGCTATACTTTTTGAAGCATTGGAACAGAGCCAGAACCCGTAAAGGAGCCAAAAGTGGCCGGAGCAGTCAGCGAAGTGTCCGACAATAATTTCCAGGCCGAGGTCATCGAGAACGATCAGCCTGTTCTCGTGGACTTCTGGGCTCCGTGGTGCGGGCCGTGCCGTGTGGTGGCACCCCACCTCGAGGAGCTGGCCGGCGAGCGCGACGACCTCCGCGTCGTGAAGCTCAACGTGGACGACAACCCGCAGACCGCCGCCTCCTACAACGTCATGTCGATCCCCACCATCCTCCTGTTCAAGAACGGCGAGGTGGCGCACCAGATCGTGGGCGCCCTGCCCAAGAACCGGCTGGTGCAGGAGATCGAGCCGGTGCTGGCCTAGCCACCCGAGCAACCCGTCTGGACCCAGAGCCCGGCCCCCCACAGTGTGGCGGCCGGGCTCTTGTCGTTCAGAGGACTGGCGGCGGCCCCAGCATGTCGATGCCGTAGGCGTCCATCCGGCGGCCGAAGAGCTCGGGGTCGGGCTGGCGCGGCGCGCTGGCCGGCCGGCCCTCGACCACAGGATCGGCCACCTCGGCGAAGAAGCCGTCGGTACCGTGGCCCTCGGGCCCTGGCGTGCCGGCAGAGGCGAACGTGACCAGGAACTCCGCCTCCTCGCTGGTCACGGCGAACGCGTGCGGTACGCCCATCGGTCCGTATGCGAAGTCGCCGGCTCCGAGCTCCAGCCGCTGGTCGCCGACGAAGAACGTGAGCTCACCCGAGATCACGTAGAACGTCTCATCGGCATCGCGGTGGGAGTGCAGCGGCGTGCTCGCGCCGCGGTGCTCGCGCACCAGCATCTGGCTCAGACGACCCTCGGTCTGCTCGCCCAGAAGCTTCAGCGAGTAGCGGCCGGTGGCAGGCCCGTAGGGCCACCACAGGTCGCGCTCGGCGGCGTCACGGGGGAGCCGGTAGGGGGCGGTCGTTGTCGTAGTCATCGGAAACTCCTCCTCGGTTTGGTGCCTTGACGAGGACGAGCTTCTCCCGGATTACCCATAATTGCCAGTCAGGCTGATCATGCTTACGATGCCCTCTGGTTATGCCTGACCTGCGCCAGCTCCGGGCCCTGCGGGCGGTCGCCGAGAACGGCTCGTTCTCCGCCGCCGCCGACGCGCTCAGCTACTCCCAGCCGGCTGTGTCGAAGTCCATCGCGAGCCTCGAGCGTGAGATGGGGGCGGTGCTGGTCGAGCGCCAGGGGCACCCGTTACGGCTGACCGACGCGGGCGCCGCCCTCGCCCGCCACGCCGACGAGGTGTTCGCGCGGCTGTCGTCGGCCCAGGCGGAGGTCGAGGCCATCACGCGCGTGGACGCCGGCTCGGTCGGCGTGGGCACCTTCTCCAGCGCCGGGGCCACGTTCGTGGTCGACGCGCTGTGCGCGTTTCGTCGCGGGCACCCCAACGTGGAGGTCACGATGGCCGAAGGCATGCCCAGCGCAATGGTGCGGCGCCTGCGCACCGGTGAGCTGGACCTGGCGGTGATCTGGGACATGCCCGAGGGAGGCGACGACATGAGCGAGGGGGTCGAGATGGAGCACCTGTTCGACGACCCGTGGACGATCGTGCTGCACCCGGATCACCCGCTCGCCGGCCGCGATCGCGTCCGGCCCCGGGATCTGGCCGACGAGGACTGGCTGCTGCCCTCGTTCAGCCCCGACGGGGCGTCCGCCCGCCTGCTGCGGCGAATGTGCGCAGCCGAGGGGTTCGAGCCGCGGATCGCCTTCCGCGTGAACGACTGCCAGATGACCAAGGCGCTGGTGGCGGCCGGCGAGGGCGTGTCGCTGATCCCGCGGATGATGCTGGAGCCGGGCGGCGCCGACGTGGCGGTCAAGGCGGTGCAGGGCAAGGGCATCTCCCGGCGGGTCTCGATCGTCCGCGTGCCCGCCCGCTACCTCACCCCCGCCGCTCAGGCGTTCAAGGACTGCCTCCGCTCGGCTGCTGCGGCCCATGCCCAGCCAGAGCCGAGCTGAAGTCTGCGCCGGACCGCCACGGCGCACGCCCCTCGACCACCGCTAGGCGTATTCAGAAAGAAATTGCCATGGGGTGGTCGTGGCTGCCATGGCGTGGCAAGGATTTTCTGAACATGGTGACTCTTGTTTTGGGGGCGAAGTCGGTGGCTCTGGGCCCTTGGAGGGGTATGCGGATTCCCCTGGCGTTCTTTGGCAATGAGCAGGCGGGCCCGGCGTGGGGCTCGCGCTACCGGATGGAGTGGGCGCAGGTCGTGGGGCGACGGGTGCGAGCACTTCGCCAGCAACGCGAGATGACCATCCACGAGCTCGCGCAGGAGATCGAGCGCGCGGACGGACGGCCCTACAGCGCAAGCTTCGTCTCGCGGCTCGAGCGCGGCTGGGCCAGCCCGCCGCTGTTTGCCTACATCGTGCTGGCCCGGCACTTCGACGTCGCACCCGGGGAGCTGCTGGGAAGCGAGGGCGTCGAGCGGCCGATCAGCGACGCCGAGCTGACGATGGTGCGGGTGGTGCGCAACCTCCTGCTGTCGCCGGAGGAGGCCATCGTGCGTCTGATGGCCGCGCGAAACATCCGCTCAGGCCCTGGTGACGGTGATGCGTAGCTCGCGGTCCTCGATCCGGGCCGTGGCGCCGGTGGAGCCGTCCTCGAGGTCGAGGGAGGTCGCCAGCGTCTCGCCGGTGACGTAGGCCTCGTGGGCGCGCACCGCGTCCAGCAGCTCGGCGTCGCCGCCGAGGCCCAGGGCGATCCGGTCCTCGACCTCGAGCCCCGCCTCCTTGCGCGCGTTCTGCACGGCGTGCACGACCTCGCGGGCGAAGCCCTCGCGGCGCAGCTCGTCGTCAAGCACGGTGTCCAGCGCCACCGCGTGTGAGCCTGAGCGCTCGACCTGGTAGCCGTCCAGCGGCTGCAGGGCCATCTGGACGTCTTCGGCGCCGAGGGGGTGGTCGCGACCGTCGATGGCGATGTGGACCTCGCCGCCCTCGCGCAGGGTGGCGGCCGCGCGGGCGGCATCCAGGGCGCCGACCGCCTCGGCCACCTGGGGCATGTGCTTTCCGAAGCGAGGCCCGAGGGCGCGGTAGTTGGGCTTGAGCTCGAAGCTGCCCAGCTCGTCGGCGTCGCCCGCATAGCGGATGCTCTTCACGTTCAGCTCGTCACGCACGGTGGCGTCGAAGCGCTCGATGGCGGCGCGCTCGTCGCCCGCGGCCACCACCACCGCCTCGCGCAGGGGCTGGCGCACCTTCAGCCGCCCGTGGGCGCGTGCCTCGCGGCCGAGACCGACCGCCTCGCGCGCCACGCCCATCTGCCACTCCAGGGCCTCGTCGCGCAGCGCGGGATCCGGCTCGGGGTAGTCGCAGAGGTGGACCGAGGGCTCGGAGCCATCGAGCGTCTCGTAGATGGCGTCCGCCACGAACGGGGTCAGCGGGGCCACCAGCTTGGCCACCCCCAGGAGGCACTCGCGCAGGGTGGCGAAGGCGGCCGGGTCGCCATCCCAGAAGCGCCGCCGGGAGCGGCGTACGTACCAGTTGGACAGCTCGTCGACGTAGGCCGAGATGGCGCGGCCGGCGGTGGTGGTGTCGTAGTCGTCCAGGCGGTCGATGCAGGTGGCCGACAGCGACTGCAACCGCGACAGCGCCCAGCGGTCCAGGTCGGTGAGCTCGACCCGGTCGAGGGCCACAGGCGCCACGTCGTTGACGTTTGCGTAGAGCGTGAAGAAGCCGGTGGTGTTCCACAGCGTCTTCAGGAACTGGCGCACCGACTCGCCGATGGTCTCGACCGAGAAGCGGTAGCCGTCCCACGGCTGCTTGGAGGTGAAGTAGTACCAGCGAAAGGCGTCGGCTCCGTGTGTGTCCAGCACGTCCCACGGGGCCACGGTGTTGCCCTTGGACTTCGACATCTTCTGCCCCTGCGGATCGGTGATCAGGCCCAGGCAGAGCACCGTCTCGAACGAGGCGCGGCCGTAGAGCAGCGTGGACACCGCCAGCAGCGAGTAGAACCAGCCGCGCGTCTGGTCCAGCGCCTCGCAGATGTAGTCGGCCGGGAAGCGCTCGGCGAACGTGTCCTCGTTCTCGAACGGCGCGTGCCATTGGGCGAAGGGCATCGAGCCCGAGTCCCACCACACGTCGATCAGGTCGGGCACGCGCCGGAACGTCTTGCCGTCGCGCTCGAAGGTGGCGTCGTCCACGAACGGGCGGTGGAGGTCGTCCGGGACGTCGGCGCCGAGCGCGGCAAGCTCGGCCCGCGAGCCCACGCACACGACCTCGCCGTCGTCGGCACGCCAGATGGGCAGCGGCGTGCCCCAGTAGCGCTCGCGTGAGAGCGCCCAGTCCACGTTGTTCTCAAGCCAGTTGCCGAAGCGGCCGTGCTTGATGTGCTCCGGGTACCAGGTCACGGCCTCGTTGGAGGCCAGCAGCTGGTCCTTCACGGCGGTGGTGCGCACGTACCAGGAGGACTTGGCGTAGTACAGCAGGGCGGTCTCACAGCGCCAGCAGTGCGGGTAGCTGTGCTCGTAGTCCTCGGCGCGCAGCAGCCGGCCGTTCGCGCGCAGTTCCGCGACGATGTCGGCGTCGGTGTCCTTGACCTTGCGCCCGGCGTAGGGGCCCATGCGGTCGTCGAAGGTGCCGTCGCGGCGGACCGGGTTCTGCAGCGTCAGGCCCTGCTCCTCGCCGAGGCGGAAGTCGTCCTCGCCGAAGGCCAGCGCGGTGTGCACCACGCCGGTGCCGTCCTCGGTGGTCACGAAGTCGGCCGGCAGAACCGTGTGGGCCTTGTCGCCGAAGTCGGTCACGAACGTGAACGGCGGCTCGTAGGCCATGCCCACGAGCTCTGAGCCGGGGACCGGGTCGGAGGTCTGGACGCCCTCCCCGAACACGCGCTCGGCCAGCGCCTGGGCCACGATCAGCTGCTCGCCGTCCCGGCTCACACGCACGTACGGGATGTCCGGCCCAACGGCCAGCGCGGCGTTGGAGAGCAGCGTCCAGGGCGTCGTGGTCCAGCCGACGAGCGCGACGCCGGGCTGGCCGACAACCGGGAAGCGCACGTAGGCGCTCGCGTCGATCACGTCCTTGTAACCCTGCGAGACCTCGTGCGAGGACAGCGCGGTCCCGCAGCGCGGGCAGTAGGGCACGACCTTGTAGCCCTCGTAGAGCAGCCCCTTGTCCCAGACCTGCTTGAGCGACCACCAGACCGACTCGATGTAGTCGTCGTCCAACGTGTAGTAGGCGTCGTCGGTGTCGATCCAGAAGCCGATCCGCTCGGTCAGCTGGTGCCACTCGTCGATGTACTTGAGCACCGACTCGCGGCACTTGGCGTTGAACTCGGCCACGCCGTAGGCCTCGATGTCGTCCTTGCTCTTGAAGCCCAGCTGCTTCTCGACCTCGAGCTCGACCGGGAGGCCGTGGGTATCCCAGCCGCCCTTGCGGTGCACCAGCCGGCCGCGCATGGTCCGGTAGCGCGGGAACACGTCCTTGAACACGCGGCTGAGCACGTGGTGGGAGCCGGGACGGCCGTTGGCGGTCGGCGGGCCCTCGTAGAACACGTACGGCTCGGCGCCCTGACGCCGGCGGATCGACTCGCCGAACACGTCGCGCTGGCGCCAGCGCTGCAGGATCTCCTGCTCCAGCGCGGGGAAGGACTGCTGGGGATCGACGGGGGCGTAGCGGGACATGGGCGAAGCGATGAGTCTATGGACGCGTGACCGTCTAGCGTCAGCGGGCGTGGAAGGCGCGCCCCCCGCCCTGCGACGGCTGCTCGAGACCGCCCGCAGCGTGGCGGGACGGTCGCGCACCGTGCAGATGGCAGTGGCCAGGCTGGAGGGCGTGGTGCTGGCCGAGCACCTGCCCGAGCGGGTGCGGGCCGACGTGGTCAGGGCGATCGACGCGGCGCGCGCGGAGACCTCGTGGCGAATGCCCCTGTCCGCGGTCGAGCGTGAGCTGACCGGTGAGCTGGACTCGATCGAGGAACAGCCCGAGACGGTCGCGGCCCACGCTCAGACCCACCGGGCGGTGCTGGACGGGACACCGGTGCGGGTCAAGGTAGGTCGGCCGGGCGTGGCGGCGTCGGCACGCTCGGACCTGTCGCTGCTGGACCTGATGGCCGCCCCCGCGCGCAGCGCCTTCCCCGCGCTGGATGTGGGCCCGCTGATCCGCGAGGTGCGCGACCGCGCCGTCGACGAGCTGGACTTCGAGCACGAGGCCGCCCTGCAGCGGCGCGTGGGCCGAGCGCTGCGGCCCGTGGAGGGCGCGCACGCGGCGCGGGTGGTTCTGGACCAGTGCTCGGAGTGCGTGGTGGTGGCGGAGGAGGCCGCCGGCGCGCCGCTGGACGAGGCGGGCGCGCTGGACGGCGTCGACCGCCCTGCGCTGGCGCGGCGCCTGGTGGCCGTGTTCTGCGGCGCGCCCGGGGCGCTGGGCATGGTCCTGGCCGACGCCCGCGCGGCGGAGACGTATGTGACTGCCGACGGCAGCGTGACCCTGCAGTGGGTGGGCGCGGGCCGCGAGGTCGACGCGCGCCGGCTGGAGGCGGCGGTCGGTGCCGCGCAGGCATTGCGCGTCGACGACGGCGAGGCGTTCGCGCTGGCGCTCAAGGCGCTGGGCCTGCTCGAGCGCGACGACGCGCTGGCCGCGCACGCGCTGCTACGCGACGTGCTGGGCCCGCTGGTGTCCGGCCCCGCACTGCTCGACGCCGCGGCGCTGCGGGCCGCGGCCGACCGCGGGCTGGACCGCGGCCGCGAGCTGCTGGGCCTGGCCGCGCGCGTCAAGGCCCAGCCCGAGGACCTGTGGGCGCTGCGCGCGCTGGGCCACACCGTGTCGCTGCTGGCGCGGCTGGAGGTGGAGGAGGACTGGCTGGTGCTGGGCGTGGGCGCCGTCAACGACGGCTGGGGCCAGCGAGCGGCCTAGGCCGCCAGCTTGCGGCAGATCAGCGCCAGCGAGCGCTTCTCGTGCTCGTCCAGCGAGGAGAAGGCGCTGGTCACGCGGTCGGAGTGACCGGGGAACAGGCGCTCGACCAGCGCCTGGCCGTCGGGGGTCAGGTGCACCAAGGTGGCGCGGCGGTCCGAAGCCAGCCGCCGCCGCGTGACCAGGCCGCGGGCCTCGAGCGTCAGCGTGACCTCGGTGGCGTTGGCCTTCGACCAGTCCAGCCGCCGCCTGAGCGTGCGCAGCTCCAGATGGCCGCCCGCCGTGGTCAGGACCACCAACGCCGAGAAGCCGGCGGCGGAGACGCCCTCGCGCTCCAGATCGGCGACCAGCACCCGCCGCACCGAGGTCTCGGCGCGCAGCAGTGCCTGCAGTGCCCGGTGTGCGAGCGGGTCGGCCACCTCGAGCGATGCCATCGCGGCGCGATGCTACGTGCGCAAGCGGACGATCCCTAGCGGCGGTGGTCGGCGAACTGCGTCATCGCGTAGCGCCCGGCGGGGTGCTCTCGGGCCCGCTCGACCAGCTCCGCGACGTGGGCCGGCAGCACGTCGGGCTGAGGCAGCTCGGTGCCGTACACCGGCGGCACCAGCACGGAGGCGGCCAGCGCCGCGAAGGTCAGGTCGGCCGCCGTGAAGCGCTCGCCACACAGGTGCCGGCGACCGTCGGCGAGCAGCTCGGCCACGAAGTCCAGCTCGCGAAAGACGACCCGCTCGTCGTGCTCCTCGACGCCCGGCCTGATGCCCAGCTCCCTGGCCAAAAAGCGCGAGGCCAGCGGCCAGCCGGCCCGGAGCGCCAGGTCCTCCCAGCGCGGCACGCCGCGGTTGTTGAAGCGCAGCAGCAGCTCGCGCTCGCCCAGCATGCTCGTGTACATCAGCCGGCGCCCATGGGGGCCGAGCGTCTCGTCCAGGCGCCGGCACAGGCGCTCGACCTGCTCGCGCCCGCCGCGATCGGCGGGAAACAGGCGTTGTTCGGGTGGGCTCTGGCGGTCGACCCACTCCAGGATCTGGCTGGACTGGCCCAGCGCCCCCTCGGGCGTGATCAGCACCGGGAGCGTGCCCACGCCACCGGCGCGGCGCGAGGCGATCCTGTGGATGCCCTGGACGTGGCGCTCCTCGCGGTAGTGAAGGCCGACCCTGTCGAGCGCCCAGCGCGCCTTCTCGCAGTAGTGGCTGATCGGGATGGTGACCAGGCGCAGCAAGGGCTGTGGGCGCGCCGGCTAGCGCGTCGCCGCCAGGCGCACGCCCGGCAGCGCGGGGCTGTCCTCCTCGGAGGCCCCGCCGCCCTCGGCCACCACGACCACCTGCTCCAGGCGGCCGGTGTCCACGTACTGCTTGAGCCGCTCGGCGGCCTCGGTGGGCATCGATCCCAGCGACGGGATCGCGTGATCACCCGTGACGGGCATCGACTCGCGGTACTCGAATACCGGCGCGGCCGAACCGACCTGGCGCACGGTGTAGACCAGCCGGCCGAGCACCTCGAGCGTGGCCTCGCCGCCGCAGAACACGAACGCGGTCGGGTCGACGGCGCGCATGGCGCGGGCCACCCGCTCGGGAGGCAGGTCGAAGCTCAGCAGCAGCGAGCGGAAGCCGGCGCGGCGCACGGCCAGCTCCAGGGCCTGCACGTGCAGCGACTCGTGGTCCAGGCGCTCGGACGAATCGAACAGGATCACTCCCTGGGCGCGGGAGGCGGGCGGAACGACGCGACGGGCGGCGTAGAGCCAGCCGGTGGCCCAGCGGCAGGCCAGCTCCCATTCGGCCTCGCGCGCCTCGCGGCCCTCGGCCATCTCGATGGCCGGCAGCAGCACCTCCTCGACCGTGCGGTCGACCGAGCGCACGGCCAGGCTCTCCTCCATGACGCGATCGGCGGCCTGCTCGTCGAAGTGATCGAAGGCATCCAGCAGGCGGCTGGGCGAGCTGGGGCCTTCGCCGCGCTGGCGCGCGACCTCGATGGCCGAGGAGATGTTGTGCGTCTCCATCAGCGCGCGCCGGAGCGCCTCGAGCTCCACGAGCTCGTACTGACGGTGGCCGCCCGCGGTACGGCGCGGCTTGGGGTAGCCGAAACGGCGCTCCCAGCTGCGCAGCGTGTTGGGGCTCACCCCCAGCAACTCTGCTGCAGCATTGGTCCTGATTCCGCTCACATTGTCTCCTCTCCCACCACCGAACAGTGGGCACGGTTTGTACAGCGAAGTCGGCGCACCCATCCGTGGAGGTTGTGCCTGCACAGCTTTTCGGCCAAAGCTGCAACCGACTTGAGAGGTTTGTGACGTTTCTACACCCTTGGCGCAAACAGTGCAGGGGTTTTTGCAGCCGAGCGGACGTCGAGACGCCCCGCGAGAAGCCCGAGGGAGCTTCTGGGCAGCTATCGGCGGCCGAAGCCGCTCGGCTCGACCGTGATCAGCGCGGCGCGGGGGCGCCCGCAGGTCGAGATGCGTGCGGCCATCATGCCCAGAGCGCCGGCGTTGTCGGTCAGCCCGCGCACGGGCATGACCGCCGGCTCGCGCGGCCTCGTCGCAGCCTGGGTCACCGTGCGCAGGAGCTTGTCCTCACCCATGGGGCTGCCCAGCAGCTGGGCCAGCGGCTTGCCCAGCACCGCCTGCTCGACGCCGAAGACCGGCTCAGCCGCTTCGCTGACGGCGCTGATGGTGGCCTCGACGGTGGCGATCAGGAACGCCGCCCCCGCTCCCGGGAGCGCCTCCCGGGCACAGCTGAGCAGCATGCCCATGCCACATGCCTGGCAGACGCGGGTGCGCGACTCCGCGCCGTCGTGCGCCGGCTCCTCGGCCGGCTCGCCGCAGCGCGAGCAGAAGCGAATGGCGCTCGCGCGCCCGGCAACGGACGTCAGCGAGTGATCGATCTTGATTAGCGCGGCCACGTGTGGTTTCCCCCTGTCTGCACACCCAGTATGGGTAGTTCCCGGGCGATCACACCACGAGATCGACCCGGCTGCCCGGCGAAAGTGGGTATTGCAGCGAATTGGCGGCCAAGCGAGCGCGAACACCCGCGTCCGGAGGGCCGTAGGATCGCCGCTGTGATGCGCCGAGCGCTGTCAGTGGTCTGCGCCGGAGTGGCCATGACGGTCGCCCCGGGTTGCGCACGCGACGCCGACAAGCCCCTGGCCCCGGCGTGTCGCGAGGGGCCCGCGCCCGTTCTGGCGGCGCTACGTGACGCGCCCGCCGAGGTTCGCCTTGACGGCACCCCGCTATCGGAGTGCCTGGCCAACGCCGAGGACGGCGGTCAGCTGCGCGACGTGGGAACCGGCTACGTGGCCGCCGCCCAGCAGCTGGCGGACCGCGCAGAGCGCATGCCCGAGGGGAGCGCCGCCGAGCAGCTCGGCTACCTCGTGGGCGCGGTCCGGCGCGGATCGCACCCCGGCCAGGGCGTGGCCTACGAGCTGGTGCGGCGGGTGGAGACCGAAGCGCGGCGCGCCGACACCAGCGCGACCGCGTTCCGCCGCGGCGTGCGCGCCGGGCGCGACAGGGGCTGACGGCCCCGCACCTATAGCCTCACCGCCATAGCGATCCGAAGGAGCAAGATGGCCGTTGAGCAGCAGCTGTGGGGCTCGGAGACGAGCAAGGCGGTAGACAACTTCCCGGTCTCGGGCGAGCGCGTGCCGATCCCGGTGGTGCGAATGCTCGGCCGAGTGAAGGCCGCTGCCGCGCGCACCAACGCCGAGCTGGGCCTGCTGGATGCCGACGTGGCCGAGCGGATCGCGGCGGCCGGCGACGAGGTTGCGGCTGGCGAGCACGACGACCAGTTCCCGATCGACGTGTTCCAGACCGGCTCCGGCACCTCGTCGAACATGAACACCAACGAGGTCATGGCCAACCTGGCGGGCGACGGGGCGCACCCCAACGACCACGTGAACATGGGCCAGTCCTCGAACGACGTGTTTCCCTCGGCGGTGCACCTGGCGGCTGCGTCGGAGACCACAGAGAAGCTGCTCCCGGCGCTGGCGAAGCTGGAGCGGTCGTTCGCCGCCAAGGCCGACCAGTGGAAGGACGTGGTCAAGGCCGGGCGCACGCACATGATGGACGCCGTTCCCGTGACGCTCGGACAGGAGTTCGCCGGCTACGCCGCCCAGGCGCGGCTCGGCCACGCGCGCGTCTCGGACGCGCTGCCGCGAACGCTGCAGATACCGCTCGGCGGAACCGCCACGGGCACCGGCCTGAACACGCACGCCGACTTCGCCGAGAAGGCGCGCGCGCTTCTGTCCGAGAGCACCGGGCTCGCGGTCGCCGGACCCGAGGACCCGTTCGAGGCGCAGGGCAACCGCGACGGCCTCGTGGAGCTGTCCGGCGCGCTGAAGGTCGTGGCCGTGTCGCTGACCAAGATCGCCAACGACCTGGTGGTCATGGGCTCGGGCCCGAGCACGGGCCTGGCCGAGCTGTCGCTACCCGAGCTCCAGAAGGGGTCGTCGATCATGCCCGGCAAGGTCAACCCGGTGATCCCCGAGGTGGTGCTCCAGGTGGCCGCCCAGGTGATCGGCAACGACGCCGCGGTGACCATCGCCGGCACCCAGGGCAACTTCGAGCTGAACGTGCGCGTGCCGGTGATCGCCCGCAACCTGCTCGACTCGATCACGATCCTGTCCAGCGCGTGCACGCTGCTGGCCGAGAAGTGCGTCGACGGGCTCGAGGCGCGCGAGGACAACCTGACGCGGGCGGCGGAGTCCACGCCGGCGATCGCCACCGCGCTGAACCCCTTCATCGGCTACGACAAGGCCACCGAGATCGTGAAGGAGGCGGTGGCCTCCGAGCGCACGATCCGCGAGGTGGCGATCGAGAAGGGCGTGGACGAGGCGACGCTCGACGAGGCCCTGGACCTGCGCAAGATGGCCCGCGGCTCGGCCGCCGGCTAGGCCGCGACGGTCGGCTCGGCGACCACGATGGCTTCGACCGGCGAGATCCAGCTCAACGATCCGCAGACCCTGTACCGGCGCTGGGAGGAGTCCCAGTGGTCGCCGTTCACGATCGACCTGGCCGCCGACCGCGAGCAGTGGGCGCGGATGAGCGGGAACCAGCGCGCGCTGATCTACTGGGTGCTGTCCTCGCTGATGGTGGCCGAGGAGCGCATCACGACGAAGTTCTCCGGGCTGGTGGGCGCGCACGGATCCGAGGAGGAGGCCACCTTCCTGGCCACCCAGCAGGTGGACGAGGCGCGCCACATGCAGTTCTACGCCCGCTTCCAGGACGAGGTCGTGGCCGACCCGGCCGCAATCGGGTCACACGTGGAGCGCGCCCGCGAACAGCTGTCCGCTGCCTTTCGCTCGATCTTCGACGAGGCGCTGGTCCAGGCCCACGAGCGGCTGGTGGCCGCTCCAGCGGACCTGGCGACCAAGGTCCGCTTCGTGACCATCTACCACCTGATCCTGGAGTCGACGCTGGGGCTGACCACGTTCAATTTCGTGACCGCGTTCCTGGAGCGCGAGAAGCTGCTGCCGGGCTTCGTGCAGGGCTATTCGTCGATCCATCACGACGAGACCCGGCACATCGGCTACGGCGTCTGGTTCCTGCGCCAGACGGTGCGCGAGCATCCCGCCGAGGCGGAGACGATCCGTCAGACGCTGCGCGACCTGCTGCCCGCGGTGGCCCAGGCGCTGGCGCCTCCAGAGGGGGGTGGCGACACCGACTTCGACGCCATCGGCGCGACCAGCGAGGCGATCCGTGAGTTCGCCATCGGGGGCCTGACCAGGCGCCTGGACATCATCGGCGTCCCGCTCGACACGCTCTGAGCCGACGCGCGCCGGGGCGCGTCAGTCCATGTTCACGGCGATGTACTTGGTCTCCAGGTACTCGTCGATGCCCTCGTCGCCGCCCTCGCGGCCGACACCCGACTGCTTGACGCCGCCGAAGGGCGCGCCGGCGTTGGAGACCAGGCCCTGGTTCAGGCCGATCATGCCGGTCTCCAGCGACTCGCAGACGCGGATGCCGCGCTTGAGGTCGGACGTGAAGACGTAGGCCACCAGGCCGTACTCGGTGTCGTTGGCGGCGGCGATCCCCTCCTCCTCGGAATCGAACGGGATCACCGGCGCCACCGGACCGAAGATCTCCTCCTTGAGCAGCCGCGCGTCATCGCTGATGCCGCTGAGCACGGTGGGCTCGTAGAAGTAGCCCGCGCCGTCGACGGCCTTGCCGCCGGTCAGCGCCGTAGCGCCCTTGCCGACGGCGTCGTCCACCAGCTCGGCCACCTTGCCACGCTGGTCGTCGTCGATCAGAGGGCCCACCTCGGCACCGTCCTCGGTACCGCGGGCCACCTTCATCGCGCCCATCCGCTCGGCCAGCCTGGAGGCGAACTCCTCGGCCACCGAAGCCGCCACGTGGAAGCGGTTGGCCGACGTGCAGGCCTCGCCGATGTTGCGCATCTTGGCGATCATCGCGCCCTCGATCGCCGCGTCCAGATCGGCGTCCTCGAACACCAGGAAGGGGGCGTTGCCGCCCAGCTCCATGGACACCTTCAGCACCTGTCCGGCCGACTGCTCGATGAGCGTCCGGCCGACCTCGGTCGAGCCGGTGAAGGACAGCTTGCGCGTGCGCGGGTCGGCAATCAGCGGGCCCATCGTGGAGCCGCTGGACTCGGCGGTGACCACGTTGAGCACGCCGCCCGGCAGCCCGACCTCCTCGAGGATCCCGGCCAGCGCCAGCATCGACAGCGGCGTCAGCTTGGCGGGCTTGACCACCATCGTGCAGCCGGCGGCGATGGCGGGGCCGATCTTGCGGGTGCCCATGGCCATCGGGAAGTTCCACGGCGTGATCATCACGCTCGGGCCGATCGGCTGGCGCATCGTCAGCACGCGGCTGGCGCCGTTGCCGGCCATCTTGTACTGGCCGTCGATGCGCAGCGCCTCGCCGGCGTTCCAGCGGAAGAACTCGGCGGCGTAGGCGATCTCGCCCTTGGACTCGGCCAGGGTCTTGCCCATCTCCAGCGTCATCAGCAGCGCCAGGTCCTCGGCGCGATCGTTCAGCAGCTCGAACGCGTCCTGCAGGATGCGGCTGCGCTCGTTGGGCTGGGTGGCGGCCCACTCGGCCTGGGCGCCGTCGGCCGCGGCCAGCGCCGCCTCGGCGTCGGCGGGGGTGGCGTCGGCCACGGCGCACAGGGTCTGGCCGGTGGCCGGGTCCTCGATGTCGATCGTCCCGCCCTCGGCCCCGTCCTGCCACTTCCCGCCGATGAGGAGCTGCTTGGGGACGGCGTCGACGACTTCTTGCTCTGTGGATGGCATGAGGCCAACGCTACCCGGGGGGCGAAGTCGGGATGCACGGAGCGTTGTAGTTGCGCCGGCGCCTACAACGCTCTCAGGTGGCTACCGTCTCCACGCCGAGCTCCTCGGAAATGGCCACGTCCAGCGAGTAGTCGATGGGCAGCACGATGAGCGAGGGCACGTCCAGGCCCAGGGCGTGGGTCAGGCGGGAGCCGAAGTCCTCGGCGGAGTCGACGCGCCAGGCGGGCAGGCCGAAGGACTCCGCCAGCTTGACGAAGTCCGGGTTGGTGAAGTCGGTGCCGAAGTGCTGGCCGAACTTCTTGTCCTGCTTCCAGACGATCGAGCCGAACTGCTGGTTCTCCCAGATCACGTTGACGATCGGGGTGCGCATTCGCACGGCGGTCTCGAGCTCCTGGTTGTTCATCAGGAAGCCGCCGTCGCCGCTGACCGTGACCACGTTGCGGTCGGGGTGGACGATCTTGGCGGCGATGGCCGCCGGCAGCGCGAAGCCCATGCCGGCCAGGCCGTTGGCGATCAGCACCGTGTTGGGCTCGTGGGCGGGGAACATGCGCCCGATCCACAGCTTGTGCAGGCCCACGTCGGAGACCAGGATGTCCTCGCGCCCGAGCGCCTTGCGGATCTCGTAGAGCGCCCGCGGCGGCTGGACGGGGAAGTGGTCGTCGTCCTTGGCGGCGTCGAAGCGGCCGTGGACCACCTCGCGCAGACGGTTCGACCCGCCCTGGTGGGGCACGTGGCGGCACTCCTCGGCCAGCCGCGAGAGCGTGTGGTAGATGTCGCCGACCAGCTCGACCTCGGGCACGAAGAACTCGTCGACCTCGGCGGGCAGCGAGTCGATGCAGATGATCTTCTTGTCCTTGCGCGGGTTCCAGTGCTCGGGCGAGTGCTCGACCAGGTCGTAGCCGATGGCCAGGACCACGTCGGCCTCCTCGAAGCCGGCCATCGCGTAGTCGCCCGCCTGTAGACCGACCGAGCCCAGCGCCTTGGGCGAGTCGACCGGGATCAGGCCCTTGCCCATGAACGTCTCGGCCACCGGGATGCCGGTGGCGCGCACGAACTCACGCAGCGCCGGCGTGGCGCCGGAGCGGACGACGCCGTTGCCCGCCAGGGCCACGGGCTGGACGGCGCCGCGGATGACGTCGGCGGCCTTGAGCAGCTCGCGGGCCTGCGGCTCGGGCCGCGTGGTGGGCCCGCGCGGCAGCGGCCCGGCGTCGATCTCGGCCTCCATCACGTCCTCGGGCAGCTCGATGTGCGTGGAGCCGGGCTTCTCGCCCTCGGCGACCTTGAACGCCTTGCGCACCACCTCGGGGATGATGCGCGGGTCGCTCAGGCGCGCGTTCCACTTGGTGATCGGCGCCATCACGCGCACCAGGTCGATGTACTGGTGCGACTCCTTGTGCATGCGCTCCAGGTCGCCCTGGCCGGTAAGGGCCACCAGCGGCGCGCGGTCCAGATAGGCGTCGGCGACCGGGGTGGTCAGGTTCAGCGCGCCAGGCCCCAGCGTGCCGAGGCAGACACCGGCATGGCCGGTCAGCCGGCCGTAGGTGTCGGCCATGTAGCCGCCGCCCTGCTCGTGGCGTACGGGCACGAAGTCGATCGACGAGCGCGAGAGCGACTCGTTCAGGTCCAGCGTCTCCTCGCCGGGGATGCCGAAGACGTGCTTGACGCCCTCGGCCTCGAGGCACTCCACGAACACGTCCGACGCCTTGCGCTTTGGCACGCACGGCACCCTACACAGGCCGCAGTAGCCTGCCCACGTGGTCACGCGCTACGCCCGCAGCGGCGACACGCACATCGCCTACCAGTCGATGGGCTCGGGCCCGGACCTGCTGTACGTCCCGACCTGGGTGTCGCAGATGGAGCAGCTGGCCTCCGAGCCGCGCATGAAGGCCTTCATCGAGCGGCTGTGCTCGTTCGCGCACCTGGTCACCTTCGACCGCCGCGGGTCGGGCCTGTCGGACCCGGTCGACGGCGCCCCCACGCTGGAGCAGCAGATCGACGACATCCTGGCGGTGATGGACGCGGTCGGGTCCGAGCGCACCGCGCTGGTGGCGTCGCTGGAGGGCGGCCCGCTGGCCATCACGTTCGCCGCCAGCCACCCCGAGCGGGTCAGCTCGCTGATCCTGTACGCCACGTTCGCCCGCACCCGCTGGGCCGAGGACTACCCGTTCCCGCCACGCGACCACGAGCGCGGAATGCGCCTGGACAAGGTGATCGAGCAGTGGGGCCAGGGCGGCATCCCGAAGGCGCTCGCGCCGAGCCGCGCCGGCGACCCCGAGTTCGCCGAGTGGGCCGGCCGGATGGAGCGCTACGCGGCCAGCCCGGGGACGATCAGGAAGATGTTCGAAGCCATCGCCGGCACCGACGTGCGCCACGTGCTGCCGGCGATCTCGGTGCCCACGCTGATCATGCACCGCCGCGACGACAGCTTTCTGATGATCGAGCACTCGCGCTACCTGGCCGAGCACATCCCCGGGTCCCGCTTCGTCGAGCTGGAGGGCTCGGACAGCCTGTTCTCCGAGGGGGACAGCGAATCGATCCTTGGCGAGGTCGAGGAGCAGCTGACCGGGTCGCGCCACCTGCCCGAGCCCGACCGGGTCCTGGCCACCGTGATGTTCACCGACATCGTGGACTCGACCCGACACGCCGCGACCATGGGCGACACCCGCTGGCGCGAGCTGCTCGAGCGCCACGAGCGGCTGACCCGGCTGGAGGTGGAGCGCCACCGCGGCCGCACGATCAAGTCGACCGGCGACGGCGTGCTGGCCACCTTCGACGGACCCGCGCGCGCCATCCGCGCGGCCCAGAGCATCCGCGACTCCTCCGTCTCGCTGGGCCTGGACATCCGCGCGGGCCTGCACACCGGCGAGTGCGAGCTGGTGGGCGACGACGTGGCCGGGCTGGCGGTGCACATCGGCGCTCGGGTCATGGGCCTGGCCGGGACCGGCGAGGTGCTGACATCCAGCACCGTGAAGGACCTGGTGGCCGGCTCGGAGATCGAGTTCGGCGACCGCGGCGAGCACGAGCTGCGTGACGTGCCAGGCCGCTGGAGGCTGTACAGCGTCGTTCCACTTGCAGCGTGACGGCGTTAACCTGCGATCAGTGTCCGGATGGGCGATCCGACCGCTGCTCCTGACGCTGACCCTCGGCGTCCTGGCGGTCCCGGCGCCGGCGCACGCCCAGGTGCCGGCGCTCGGCGTGTTCACGGGCGCCGACATCACCCGCGCCGGCAACGTGGACCTGAACGTCTTCGCGCCCGACGGCAGCGTGGCGGTCTACTACGAGCGCATCGGCGGCCAGCGCAAGCGGCTGGGCACCCGCGTGGTGCACGGCACCGACCTGGCGTTGCTCCAGCACGCGGCGAGCTGGAGCTGCGACCGGCGGGTGCGCCGCTTCGAGGTCGACGCCGTGGGACCTGACGGGACGCGCTACGCCGGCGCCTACTCGGTGCGCACCCCCTCGTGCCGCTACCGCTTCGCGCTGTCGCTGCCGCGGCGGGTAGGCCGCGGGCACAGGGTCACCGTGGCCATCCGCGACACCTGGCGCACGGGAAGCGTGCGGCCGCGCCTGTGCGTGGCTGCACCCGGATCACCGGCCCGCTGCCGGTCTGTGCGGCTGAAGGCCGGGCAGTTCAAGGGCAGTTACCGCTTCAGGCCCAGGCGGACGGGCAAGTGGAAGCTGCGCCTGCGCTACGGGTCCGCGCGGACGCTGCGCCTGCTGGCGGTGGGCAAGCGCGGCTCGGCCCGCCAGAACGCGCCGGCACCGCTGGTGCTGGCCACCGGCGACTCGACGATGCAGGGGGTGGACGGCTACCTGGCCGAGACGTTGGACAAGCGGGCCCGGGTGCTCAGCCGCCTGCGGCCGGCCACGGGGATCAGCAAGCCCGGCGGCCCCAGCTGGCTGACGACCTCGCGGATCCAGTCGTCCACGCTGAAGCCGGTGGGAACGGTGGTCACGCTGGGGGTCAACGACGGCTTCGCCATGCGCACGCCCGCCGGCCGGCGCGTGCCGTGTTGCGGCGACGCGTGGACCGCCGAGTACAGCCGCCGGGTCCGGATCATGATGCGCACCTGGACGCGCTTCGGCGGCCACGTGGCGTGGATGACCCTGCCGCCGACCGGGGACGCCGATCTGGCGCCGCGCGTGGCCGCGGTGAACGCCGCGATCCTGCGCGCGGCGTCCGGGCTGCCGCGGGTCGGTGTCGTGCGCATCGACGAGCTGCTGAGCCGGACCGGCAGCTACGAGCCATACCGGGTGGTGCGCGGCCGCAGGGTGAAGATGTACCAGCGGGACATGGTCCACCTGTCGCCGGCCGGCACTGCCATCGCCGCCAGGGCGGTGGCGGCGCAGCTGCGCCGCTCCGGCGGGCTCACGCGCCTACGCTGAGGCGCCGCGGTGGTCTTCCCCTCGATCGAGTTCGCCATCTTCCTGCCGCTGGTGCTGGCGCTGTCGTGGGCGCTGATGCCCCGGCCGCGGCTGTGGAAGCCGTTCATCCTGGTGGCCAGCTATCTGTTCTACGCCGCAGCCAGCCCGCGCTACTGCCTGCTGCTGGCGGGCATCACCGTGGCCAACCAGCTGGGGGCGGTGGCGGTGCACCGGACGGACTCCGAGAGCCGCCAGAAGGCGATCATCGCCGCCACGGTCGGCTTCGATCTGGCCGTGCTCGGCGTGTTCAAGTACTACGGCTTCTTCGCCAACGAGATCGGCGCCTTCCTGGACGACATCGGCCTGCCGATGCCGCTGCCGCTGCTGACGCTGGCGCTGCCGATCGGCCTGAGCTTCATCACCTTCCAGGCGATCTCGTACTCGGTGGACGTGAAGCGCGGGCTGCTGGCGCCGGCCGGCACGCTGGACTTCGCGATCTACCTGAGCTTCTTTCCGCACGTGGTGGCGGGGCCGATCGTGCGTGCGCGCGAGTTCATCCCCCAGCTGGCCAAGCCGCGCGACCCGCGCGACGTGGCCGTGGGCGCGGGCGTGGTGCTGATCATGCTGGGGCTGATCAAGAAGGTGGCCATCGCCGACCTGCTGGCGCGCGAGGTGGTGGATCCGGTGTTCGGCGTCCCGCAGGCCTACGCGGCCCCCGACGCCCTCCTGGCCGCCTACGCCTACGCCGCCCAGATCTACTGCG
Source organism: uncultured Solirubrobacterales bacterium (assembly GCA_963750365.1). GTDB lineage: Bacteria > Actinomycetota > Thermoleophilia > Solirubrobacterales > Thermoleophilaceae > JAAYBF01. The sequence goes on along the minus strand of CAVVQE010000001.1, from coordinate 900,233 downwards.
ACTTCTCCGGCTACACCGACATCGCGATCGGGGTGGCGCTGCTGACCGGCTTCGTGTTCCCGCAGAACTTCCGCAGCCCCTACCGGGCCACCAGCTTCCGCGACTTCTGGCAGCGCTGGCACATCACGCTGTCGCGCTTTCTGCGCGACTTCCTGTACATCCCGCTTGGCGGCAACCGGGGCGGCAAGCTGCGCACCGCCCGCAACCTGATGCTGACGATGGTGCTGGGCGGCCTGTGGCACGGGGCGGCCTGGGGCTTCATCCTCTGGGGCTCGCTGCACGGCGCCGCCATGGTCACCGAGCACCAGTTGCGCGGCAGGGTCAAGCCCCCGCCGGTGTGGCTGCGCTGGGCGATCGTGTTCCACGTGGTGGTGCTGGGCTGGGTGCTGTTCCGCGCGGAGAGCCTGTCGCTGGCCGGCGACTTCTTCGCCCGCCTGGTCGAACCCGGTCCCGCCACCCTGTTCACCCCTGCCGTCGTGCTGGCGGTGGTGGCGGTGGTCGGCTTCCAGCTGCTGCCCGAGCGCCCGCTCGAGCGCCTGCGCGAGCGCGTGGCGGACTTCCAGCCGGTGCCGCTCGCCGCCAGCCTGGCGCTGGTGGTGGTCGTGGTTGGCTCGACGGTGCCCAGCCAGGGCGTGCCCCCGTTCATCTATTTTCAGTTCTGATGGCGCGCGAGCCCCAGAACAGCGTGCCGAAGGCTCCGCGCGGGCGCAGGATGTCCGCGCGCGACGGGGTGCTGGTGGTGCTGGGAGCGGTGCTGGCGCTGATCCTGCTGGCCGGCGGCTCTGTGCGCAGCGCCGGACAGGAGATGGACCCGGGCTTCGAGCGCTCCGTGGTCCTGGCCGTGGGCGAGCCGACGGGATGGCTGGCGGACCGGCTGCCGCTGGAGTCCGCCGCCAGCGACGCGCTGGCCTGGCTCTCGCCCGACGACAACCTCGATGGCGAGGGCGGCTTCGCCCAGGCCGCCGTGCCCGCGACCGCCGGCGGAGGGGGGCGCGGCGGCGCGGGCGGGCCGGTGTCGCCCTCGGAGTTCGACCCGGTCGAGCTTGGCGCCAAGCCCGAGCGCCCGCGCGAGCTGAAGACCGTGCTGGTGACCGGCGACTCGCTGGCCCAGCCGCTGGACGCGGAGCTGGCGCGGCGGCTGTCGGGCCGCGGCGTCCGCACGCTCCGCGACGTGCACGTGGGCACCGGGATCTCGAAGACCGACCTGCTGGACTGGGGCAAGCTGGCGGCCAAGCAGGTGGCCGACGACAAGCCGGACGCGATCGTGGTGTTCATCGGCGCAAACGAGGGCTTCCCGATACCAGGTGCCCGCGGGCGCAAGCTGGAGTGCTGCGGGCCGCAGTGGGCGGCGGCATACGCCACGCGCGTGCGTCAGATGATGGACCGCTACCGCCAGGGCGGCGCGGCGCGGGTTTACTGGCTGACGCTTCCGTTCCCACGCGACAAACCGCGGCAGGAGATCGCGCGCGCCGTGAACGCGGCGATCGAGGTGGCCGCGGGACCGTTCCGGGCCCAGGTCAGACCGCTGGACATGGTGCCTGTGTTCACCCCCGGAGGCCGCTACCGCGACGCCATCGAGGCCGGCGGGCGCAAGCGCGTGGTGCGCGACCCCGACGGCATCCATCTGAACGGCGACGGAGCCGCGGTGGCTGCGGACGAGGTCCAGCGGGCCATCGAACGCGACTTCGGCCGGCCCTAGCGCCCGCCGGCCCCGGCCGGGGTATGGTCAGCGCGATGCGCAGGGGCTCGCGGGTGGTCACGATCGTGGTCGCGCTGGCTGGACTTGCGGCGGCCGCGCCCGCGACCGCCCAGGCGCCGGTGCAGCTGGCGGCGTCGCTGAAGGATCATGGCTACGTGGGGCTGAGCGCCAGCGCACCCGAGGGCGGGCCGCTGGTGGTGGGCGAATGGGTGCGCGGCAGCTTCGTGCCGGTGCTGCAGTCCGCCGGTGGATCGGCCTCCAAAAGGCGGGCGCTGGCCTGGCGCTGTGATCGCCCCAAGCGCCTGTTCGCCGCCAAGGCGCTGGCCAGCGGACGGCTCTCGGCGCCCGTGGGCGTACGGACGCCCTCCTGCCGCAAGCGCTTCGAGGTGATCCTCAAGCCCGCGCGCCCGCGGGCCGGGCGACCACTGTCGGTCCTGGTGCTGGACCGCTTCGGCTCCGGCGACGTGACGCTGCGCGTGTGCGCCCGTCCGCCCCGCAGGCGGGCCCGCTGCCGGGACCTGCGGCTCCCCACCGGCCGCTCGCGTGGAGCGGTGCGGTTCAGGACGCGCGCGCCGGGACGCTGGCCCGTGACGGTTGCGACCCGCGGCGCGCCGCGGGCGCGGAAGGTGGCCAGCGTACGCCGCCGGGGAGGCGCGCTGAGAATCCTGGCCACCGGCGACTCGATGATCCAGATCGTGGACAGCTTTCTGAAGCAGCGGCTCCAGCGCGGGCGGATCAGGGTGCGTAGCCAGTCGCACATCAGCACCGGCATCTCCAAGCCCTCGATGCTGAACTGGAACGACAAGGCCCACCGGCAGGCCCGCGCGTTCAGGCCCGATGCCACCGTGGTGTTCCTGGGGGCCAACGACGGGTTCCCGATCGGTCGCGCCCAGTGCTGCGGACGCGCCTGGGTGCGCGGCTACACGCGCCGGGTCCGCGACATGATGCGCTCGTACTCCCGCCGCGGTGCCGGGACCGTGTACTGGCTGACCCTGCCGGTGCCCCGGCGCGGCGCCTTCAAGCCGATCTATCGCGCCGTGAACGCTGCGATCCGGCGCGCGGCACGGCGCTACCCGGACAGCGTCCGGATCGTCGACGCCGAGGCGGTGTTCACGCCGGGCCGGCGCTACACGGGCGCAATCCGCTACCGCGGCCGGACCATGCGTGTCCGCCAGGACGACGGCGTGCATCTGAACACCGCCGGGGCCTCGATCGCGGCCAGCATGGTGATCCGGGCCATGCACCGCGACGGCGTGCTGTGAGGCTGATCGCGGTGGCCGCGGCGAGCCTGATGATCCTGGCCGGCTGCGGCTCGGATCGCGAGCGCCAGGCGGGCACGCTGCCCGACGACAGCGTGGTGCTGGGCACCGACGCGGTGCCCACGCCGACGGAGACCGCGCGCAAGCCGGCCCGGCCCGCCCCGAAACCGAAGCCGAAGCGAAAGCCGGACGCGCCGGCCGCACCCGCCGCGCGCGAGCCGGGAGCGCTGACCATGATCGGCGACTCGCTGGCGGTGGGCACCCGGGACCTGCTCCCGGCCGCGCTACCGGGCTGGTCGGTCACGACCGACGCCCGCAAGGGCAGGCCGATCGCCGAGGGGATGCAGGTCCTCGGCGCGGCCGACGTGGCCCCCGGGTCGGTGCTGGCCTTCAGCCTGTTCACCAACGACCCGCCCGGCGCCACCGGGGCGCTGGAGAGCGCGTTGCGCGCGGCCGCCGCGAAGGTCGGCCCGGAGGGCTGCCAGGTATGGGCGACGATCGCGCGCCCCGTCCCGGGCGGCGGGCCCGAGCCGGCCAACCAGATCCTGCGGCGCCTGGATGGCGGGCAGGTCAGCGGCACGCGCGTGGTGGTGGCGGACTGGGCCGAGCTCGTGGCGCGCCGGCCCTCGCTGCTGGCGCCCGACAAGGTGCACGGCACCCCCGACGGCTACCGCGCCCGGGCACGGCTGTACGCCGAGGCGGTCAGGCGCTGTTGAAGCCCCGGCCTAGGTGAACTGCGTGTACTTGTGCGTGATCCGGCGCCTGCCCTTCTTACACGTCACCCGCGCGTCGAACTGGGTGCGGATCACGTTGGAGCGCTTCTCTGAGCAGCGGTAGCCCGACACCTTGCGCCGGCACTTGCGCTTGCCGCCGCCGCGGCACTTGTAATAGGACTTCACGAAGCCGCGCCCGTTCGAGCACGACGTGCCCTTGACGGACAGCCCGAGCGTGTAGGTCGGCCCCAGCGCGCGCGGTTTTTTCGAGACCCGGCAGGACTTCGAAGCCGTCGCCGAAGGCGATGACGCAATTGCCGTCGTGGGCAGCGCCAGCAGCGCGACCGCCGTAACCGCGGCGAGGGTCAGCTTGAACAAGGAAGGCTCCGTTCTCCAGCGTGGGGATCCCAAGCGATGATGCCAGACCGGGCAGGACCGCTACCTTGGGGCCGCGAAGCGGTTGATACGGGGGCACCCGCGGCACCCCGACCCCATGCGACGCCTCGCTTTTCTGACAGCCCTCTCCCTGCTCTGCCTGGTTCCCGCCGCGCATGCCGCTTCCTCGGTGGTGGTCAGGGGCGCCGGCTTCGGCCACGGCATCGGCATGAGCCAGTACGGCGCCTACGGCTTCGCCCAGAACGGCTACGGCTACCAGCGAATCCTGGCGCACTACTACTCGGGTACGCGCATGGCCACGGCTCCCAGCCGGCCGGTGCGGGTCCTGCTTCAGGCCAGCGACCCGTACGTGCGCTTCCGCGGGGCCACCAGGGGGCCCGGCGGCAAGAAGCTGAACCCCCGCGTGACGTACAAGGCCAAGCCCGCCCGCGGCGGCCGCTTGAGCCTCACCGGCAAGGGCAAGCGGGTGGGCACGTTCAGCTCGCCGCTCACGGTGGCGGGCAAGCGGCCGATGCGACTCATGGGCCGGGCCATCAACGGGCTCAGCAGCGGCACGTACCGCGGCGCTCTCGAGCTGCGCGGTGGCGCCGGCGGCGGCGTCACGGCGGTGAACGCGCTACCGATCGACGACTACATCAAGGGCGTGATCGCAGCCGAGATGCCGTCGTCCTGGCACATCCAGGCGCTGCGCGCCCAGGCCGTGGCCGCGCGTACCTACGCGCTGTCCACCAGCAAGACCAGCGGCGGCGTCTTCGACCAATACCCCGACACGCGCTCGCAGGTCTATCGCGGCGTGAAAGCCGAGACCGCGGCCAGCAACCGGGCCGCCGACGACACCTCGCGCCAGATCCTGACCTACGCCGGCAAGCCGGCCGTGACCTACTTCTTCTCGACCTCGGGCGGCAGGACCGAGGACGTGGAGAACTCGTTCGTGGGCTCCTCGCCGCGACCGTGGCTGAAGAGCCAGGACGACCCCTACGACGGCATATCGCCCAAGCACCGCTGGCGCCTGCGCTTCTCGACGAAGTCGCTGGGGGCCAAGCTCGGCGCGCGCGGGCGCTACCGCAAGATCCGCGTGATCAAGCGCGGGCGATCGCCGCGGATCGTGCGGGCGCGCGTCTATGGCAGCCGCGGCACCAGGGTCCTGACCGGGCCGCAGATCCGCGCCCGCCTGGGTCTCTACGACACCTGGGCGTACTTCAGCACGGTGTCCAGCTCGCAGGTCAAGCACAGCAAGCGCGCCCGCGGCGCCCGCTCGGCGTTTCCGGAGATCGCCGGGACGTTCGATCCCGCCCCGAGGGCGCGGCGTCTGCTGGTCGAGCGACGCGAGCGCCGGCGCTGGAAGCGCGTCGCGCGCATCGACACGAGCGCCCGCGGGCGCTACCGCTCGACGCTGTCCACGGCCGGCGTTTACCGCGTCCGCGCGGGCAGCGTGACCGGTCCGGCCGTACGCATCCGCTAGTCCGGCACCACCAGCCGGAAGGCACGCGGATCGATGCCGAACTCGCTGCGCGGCGCCGGGTCGATGAGCTCCCCGTCCAGGTTGAACGCAGCGCTGCCCTCCAGCACCACGCGGCGTCCGCGCGCGTGGTGCACGCCCGCGCTGGTCGGCCACATGACCGGCACGGAGCCCGTAGGCCCGCTGGATCAGGCGCACGCGGGAGCCGGCCTCGATGACCGCGACGTCCAGGCGGCCGTCGTCATCGTCGGCTGCGTCCATCTGCGAGCCGCCGCCGAAGTGACCGGTCCCGGCCACGATCACCTGCCACGCGCTGCCGGCGAAGAGTTCCTCGTCGTCGCACGTGACCCGGCACGCGAGCGGGGACGTGGTCGCGCCGGCGCGCACCGCGCCCAGCGCGTAGGCCAGCGGCCCGAGTGCCTTCTTCAGCGGCGCGGCGGAGCGCGCGGCGGCCACCGCCAGGCCCGCGTTGGCCGCGTTCACGAACGGGCGGCCGTCCTTGCGGCCCAGGTCCAGCGCGCGCAGGTGGCGGCCGCCGACGGCCAGCGCGCACGCCCCGTCGAGATCCTCCGGCACGCCGGTCGCGCGGGCGAAGTCGTTGGCCGTGCCGGTGGGCAGCACCGCCAGCGGGATCCCCAGCCGGCCGGCGCACTCGGCGGCGGGCGCCACGCTGCCGTCGCCGCCGGCCACCACCAGCCGCTCGGCCCGGTCCACATCGACCAGCTCGGCGCCCAGATCGGCCAGCCGCCGCTCCAGCGCCCCCGGGTCGGTGCTGCCGCCGGACTCGGGGTTGGCCCGTAGCGCCAGCCGCACGCTCACAGCTCGCGACGGGCCAGGCGGCTGACGGCCTCGCCCGCACGTTGGCGCATGCCGCGATCGGCCCACGCCTCGGGCTCGATCCGCTCCGAGTCGGCGATGTCACGCTCGAACTGCGCCGTCAGGTCGGCCGCGAAGCGCGTGTCCTGCACCGACAGGCTGGCCTCGTCGTGCAGCTGGAACGAGCGGTTGTCGAAGTTGACCGAGCCCACGCTCGCCCACGCGCCGTCCACGGTCAGCGTCTTGGCGTGGAGCATGGTCGGGCCGTACTCGTAAAGCTCGACTCCCGCCTCCAGCAGCTGGTCGTAGACCGACCGGCCCGCGGTCCTGACGATGCCCTTGTCGATGTGCGAGCCCGGCACCAGCACCCTTATGGCCACGCCGCGCTCGGCCGCGTCCACGAGCGCCTCCAAAAACGCGGGACGCGGCACGAAGTAGGCCGAGGTCAGGTCCAGCGTCCGCTCGGCCGCCGCGATGGCCAGGTAGGTCAGCGCCTCGGCGTTGGTGTCGCCCACGCCCGCGCTGGAGCGCGTGACCTGCATCGGAACGCCGTCGTCGAACGGCTCGATGTCGGGCAGGTAGCTCTGCCCGCCGAGCACCTGGCCGGTGGCCTCGATCCAGTTCTCGGCGAACGCCCCCTGCAAGCCGCGCACCACCGGGCCCTGGACGCGCACGTGGGTGTCGCGCCAGTGGTCTGGATCCTGGGCGTTGCCGGTCCACTCCTCGGCGATGCCGACCCCTCCGGTCATGCCAACCGTCCCGTCGGCGATCAGCAACTTGCGGTGGGTGCGGTTCTCGAGCCGGCGCACGGCATAGGGCTTCAGCGGCCGGAAGCGGTGCACGCGCACCCCCGCGTCCTCCATCAGGTCGAGCAGATCGCGGTCCATCTTCGCGCCGCCCAGCGCGTCGATCAGCACGTTGACCTCCACACCGGCGGCTGCGCGCTCGGTCAGCGCCTCCGCCACGTCCACGGCGATCTGGCCCTTCCAGTAGGCGTAGGTGGTGATGTTCAGGCTGCGCTGCGCCCCGGCGATGGTGTCCAGGTAGCGCGGGAAGATGGCGTCGCCGTTGATCATCAGCTCGACCCGGTTCCCGTAGGCGATGGGAGCGGCGGTCAGGGCCTCGGCCGCGCGCAGGAACGCCGGGTCGCCGACCGACACCTCGCCCGCCAGCTCGTAGCCGTGGCCCTCCTCACGCCGGTGGCGCAGCGAGTCGGCGCTGTACCAGGCCAGCCCGGCGGCGGCCAGTGCGCCGGCCCAGGCCAGGTGTGGACGGCGGTTGCTCACGGCGTGAAGCGGACGGTGATCACGTCGCCGTCCTGCACCTCGTAGTCGCGGCCCTCGACCCGCAGCTTGGCCTGCTCGCGGGCGGCGGCGTATCCGCCCGTTTCCACCAGGTCCTGCCAGCGCACCACCTCGGCCGCCACGAAGCCCTTCTCGATGTCGGTGTGGATCTTGCCCGCGGCCGGACGCGCCAGCGTCCCGCGCTCGATGGCCCACGCCCGTCCCTCCTTGCCCTCGCCGGCGGTGAAGAAGGCGATCAGGCCCAGCAGCTTCCAGGCCTCGCGCACCACCGTCTGGAGCCCAGACTCGCCGATACCCAGGTCCTCGCGCATCGCGGCCGCCTCGTCGCCGTCGTCGAGCTCGGAGAGCTCGGCCTCGATGCGCGCCGACACCGCCGCCGCCCGCGCTCCGGCGCGGTCGGCGTGTTCGGCCAGCGCGGGCGGGACCACGGGCGGGTCGCCCTCGCCGACGTTGGCCAGGTAGAGCACCGGCTTGGAGGTCAGCGGCGACAGGCTGCGCAGCGCGTCGGGCGCGGCCTCGGGCACCGGCACCGTCCGCGCCGGCCGCCCCTCGCCCAGCGCGGCGACCAGCGTCGCGCAGCCAGCCCTCCTCGGCCACCTTGGCCTTGTCGCCCGAGCGTGGCCTCGCGCACGACCTTCTCAAGCCGCCGCTCGGCCTGCTCGAGGTCGGCGTAGAGCAGCTCGGTCTCGATGGTCTCCACGTCGGTGGCGGGATCGACCCGGCCCTCGGGATGCACGACCTGCTCGTCGGTGTGCGCGCGGACCACGTGCACCAGCGCGTCGGTCTCGCGGATGTTGGCCAGGAACTTGTTGCCCAGCCCCTCGCCCTCGTGCGCGCCGCGCACCAGCCCGGCGATGTCGTGGAACTCGATCGTCTCGTACACGGTCGGCGTGGCCTTGATCGTGGCCACCACGGCGTCCAGGCGCTCGTCGGGCACGGGCACGACCGCCACGTTGGGCTCGACGGTGGTGAACGGATAGTTGGCCGCCTGCGCGCCGGCGCGCGTGAGCGCGTTGAACAGCGACGACTTGCCGGCGTTGGGCAGCCCGACGATGCCGACCTTCATGGGCCAGGAACGGCGGTCGAGCTTCGGTCGAGCGGGTACCGCAGCCTCGGCTTCACGGGATCAGCTCCCCGAGCGCGGTTCCGAAGACGGCGCCGGCCGCCACGTCGGTGGGGTAGTGCACGCCCACGTAGACGCGCGAGAGCGCCATCGCGGCGGCCAGCGCGTACAGCGGCGGCGCCGGCAGCGCGCCGCGCAGCGCGGCGGCGGCGGCGAACGACGTGGTCGAGTGCGCCGAGGGGTAGGACAGCCCCGTGACGGTCGGCGACAGGGCCGGCAGTTCCTCCAGCAGCGGGCGGGCGCGGCGGATCACGTTCTTGAGCACGATGTTGGCCAGGTAGGCCACGATCACCACACGCACGGCGCGCACGTACTGGTCCCGGCGACGCGGGCTGGCCACCGCGCCCGTCACGGCGACCAGGTGCCACAGGATGCCGTGCTCGCCCGCGTGCGTGAAGGCCAGCACGGCGCGCTCGGTGGCGGGCTGATGGCCCCGGGTCCGCAGGAGCGTCAGCAGGCGTAGATCGAGGCGGCGCAGCACAGAAGGGGCTAGAAGCCGACCTTCTGATCGCCGGACTCGCGGCGGATGTAGACGACCTTCGAGAGGTCGATCAGTATCTCCGAGTCGTCGGTGGTCACGCTCTGCCAGCGCTTGGCGGCGTCGTCGCCGAGCGCGTCGACCAGGTTCTTGTACGAGTCCTCGGTGGCCCGCACGGCCAGCACCGGGCCGCCGGCGAAGCCCACGTCCATGCTCCTGAGTTCTGACATAGCTGCCTCCTAGTGGCCGGGGGCCGGTTGGACGATTTCGGTGAGCACCCCGCCCGTGGACTTGGGGTGCAGGAACGCCACGCGGCTGTCGCGGATCCCGGTCCGCGGCTGCTCGTCGATCAGCCGCATGCCGGCGGCGCGCAGGCGCTCCAGCGTGGCGTCGATGTCGTCGGTGCGGTAGGCCACGTGGTGCATGCCCGGGCCGTTGCGCTCCAGGAACTTGGCCACGCCGCTGTCGGGCTGGATCGGGGTCAGCAGCTCGATGTGGGCGTCGCCGATCTCCAGCAGCACCGCCTCGACGCCGAACTCCTCGACGCGCTCGCGATGCTGCTCGCGCATGCCCAGCCGGTCGCGGTAGAGGGCGACGGCTTCGTCCAGGTCCTCTACTGCGACGCCGATGTGGTCGAGCTCCCCGAACACGCCGGGGACTCTACTCAGGCGTCGGGTGCCGAGCGGTAGCGCTCGGAGGCCGCCACGCGTCGCTGCGTGCCGCCGGCCAGCGGCTCCAGGCGGGCTTGCGGGCGCACCTCGCCCTCGTGCTCGGCCACGAGCACGTCGATGTCGGCGCGCTCGAGCACCTCGTTGTCCAGCAGCTGGCGGGCCAGCGCCTCGAGCAGCGCCATGTGGTCTGGTCACCAGGGCCATCGCGCGGCGGTGGGCCTGGTCGGCGATGAACTGCTGCTCCTCGTCCACCATCCGGCGCGTCGCGTCGGCCATCGAGTAGTCGGACGCCGGCAGCTGCTTGGACTGGATCTTGCTGCCCATGGCGTACTCGGTGACCATCGAGCGGCTGATCTCGTGGACCTTGCGCAGGTCGTCGGAGGCGCCGGTGGTGATCTGGCCGAAGATCAGGTGCTCGGTGACCCTCCCGCCCAGCAGGACCACGAGGTAGTCCATGAGCTCTTCCTTGGTCTTGAGGTAGCGATCCTCCTCGGGCAGGTTGAGCGTGTAGCCCAGCGCCTGACCGCGCGGCACGATCGAGATCCGGTGAACCTTCTCGACCGACGGCAGCAGCTCCGAGCACAGCGCGTGGCCGGCCTCGTGGTAGGCCACGACCTTCTTCTCGTGGTCGGTGATCACGCGCCGCGACTGCATCCCGGCGACCACCCGCTCCAGCGCGCCCTGGAAGTCCGCCGTGTGGATCGAGGTCCGGCGCTCGCGACCGGCGAAGATGGCGGCCTCGTTGCAGATGTTGGCCAGGTCGGCGCCGGTCAGGCCGCTGGTCTGGCGAGCCACCAGGTCCAGGTCCACGCCCTCGGCCAGCGGCTTGCCGCGGGTGTGCACGGCCAGGATCTGCAAGCCGCCCCTTGAGGTCGGGAGGGGTCACGAAGATCTGGCGGTCGAAGCGGCCCGGTCGCAGCAGCGCCGGGTCGAGCTTCTCCAGCAGGTTCGAGGCGGCGATGACCACGACCTGGTCGGAGCCGCCGAAGCCGTCGAGCTCCACCAGCAGCTGGTTGAGCGTCTGGTCCTTCTCGCCCGAGACGTCGTTGCCGCGGGTCGCGCCGACCGCATCCAGCTCGTCGATGAACACGATGGCCGGGCTGGCCTTGCGCGCCTCGCGGAACAGGCGCCGGATGCGCGACGCCCCGAGGCCGGCGAACATCTCCACGAACGACGCCGCCGACTGCGCGAAGAACTGGGCGTTGGACTCATGCGCCACGGCCTTGGCCAGCAGCGTCTTGCCGGTGCCGGGCGGGCCGTGCAGCAGGATTCCCTTGGGCACCCTGGCGCCGAGCTGCTTGAAGCGCCCGGGGTCGCGCAGGAACTCGACCACCTCGGCCAGCTCGTCCTTGGCCTCCTCAACGCCGGCCACGTCGGCCCAGCTGATGGAATCCGAAGCCGACGGCTTGATCTCCTGCGGCTTGGTCCGCGGCATGAAGCGCACCATGTACACCAGCACCAGCGCGATCAGGCCCATGAAGGCGATCGGCAGCCAGATAACGGCCCAGTCCTGGAACTGCTGGAAGGTGAACGCGATCAGTTGCACAGAGATCTCAGGGTAGGGCGACGCCGAACCGCCCGCCACGGCTGCATCGGCAGACGCGGCGCTTTACGTGAGCGACACGAGCTCCAGCCGCGGGCTGGGCCGGTACTGGCGGCCGACCTTGGCCACGGGCTCGCCGTCCAGCAGCACCACATCGGCGGTGAAGTCGTTCTGCCCGCGCAGCAGCGACGAGCCCACGCCGTAGGCGTCCACCGGCGCCTCCTGGTCCTCGAACTCCCGGATGCGGCCGGCGTCGAAGCCGCCCGAGGCCACGATCTTCACCGCGGGGTGGCCCGCGTCGTCCAGGGCGGCCCGGACCGCGCGGGCCAGCGGCACGTTGACCCCGGCCGGAGCGGCCGCGCCCATGTCGCGCTCGAGCCCCTGGTCGACCAGCCGCTCGGACGTGTCCAGGCGCACCCCCCAGAGGTCGCCGCCCAGCGCGTCGGCCACCGCCACCGCCGTAGCGGCCGACGTGTTGTCGAAATCCACCAGCACGGTCACGTTCATCTGGCCCGCGTAACGGCCGGCGAACGCGCGCGCGGCAGCCACCGTGTCGCCCCCGTAGGAGGCGATCAGCGCGTGGGGCACGGTGCCGATGCCGGTGCCGCCCCACCAGGAGGCCTGGGCATCGGTCGACACGCCGATCGCGCCGGCCACGTGCGCGGACCAGCCGTCGCCGGTCTGCACGAGCCAGTGGTCGTGGCGAGCGGGGAAGAACAGGATCTGCTTGCCGGCCGCCGCCTCCACGACCTCGCGCACGTTCTTCATCACCAGCGTGCGCCGCGCCATCGAGCCCAGGTACACGGTCTCGAGGTGGGCGAACAGGCTGTAGTCGCCCTCCACGGTCATGACCGTCTCCCAGGGGGCCACCTCGTCGCCCTCGTACAGCGCGTGCACCTCGAGCTCGCCGAAGCCCGGCACCCAGGCGCCGTCTTGGCCGCGGTGGCCCGAGCACTCCCGCAGCACGGCCACGGCCTCGTCGACGCCGCCGAGGATGGCCTGCTGCTTCTGGAAGACCTGCATGGTCACGTGCGGGTGTCGGCCCTCGGCCTCCAGCAGCTCCTTGGTCAGCGTGAAGTAGGCGTCGGAGTAGTAGCCCGCGCGCAGTCGCTCGACGGGCAGGCGGAATACCTCCGGCGCGAGCCGCGTGCGCTGGGCGGGGGTCGCCATGGCGGGATCGTATGCGGCTATGCCACGCCCTCGACGCGCAGGATCTCGTCCAGCGCGGCGCGACCGACTTCCAGCTGCTCGTCGGTGGGCTCACGCGTGCCCACGATCCGCTGGATCTCGTAGCCGGGCTTGCGCAGCGCGCGCGAGAGCGCGGTGCCCTCGTTGCGCTCGGACCAGGCGAACACCTCGACCGCCACCGCGGCGCTGCCCAGGCCCACCATCGCCTCGGCCGCCGGACCCTTCAGGCCCGCCCGCCGCGCCGCCACGTTGCCCACAGCCGCAGCTGTGAGCATGGGCGCCACCAGGTTCGAGCCACAGCGGTCGTGCTCCTTGGTGGCGTCCACCGCCTCACCGCCCGTCTCGTAGGCGGCTATCGACTTGTGCTCGACGCCGTGGTAGGCCGCCAGATCGCCGCCGCGCAGGGCCAGCAGCGCGGGTGCGGCGCTGACCGCCCCGACCGCCAGCTCGCGGCCGATCGTGCGCGCGCCGGCCGAGCGGATGGCCTGGCCGATCAGCGCGGCGCCGGCCATGGTGGCCAGCGTGCGCACGTCCTGCATGGGCAGCTTGGCCTCGGGCAGCGTGCGCTTGACCAGCGGGATCACCGCCATGGCCTCAGCCAGCTTGGTCACCCCGCGGACGCCGGGGATCTTCTCGCTGGCCTTGCCGCCCAGGTCGGGCTTGCGGCCCGACGCGGCCTTCACGGCGCCGTCGCGCGTGCGCACCGCCGCTGCCCAGTGGGTCGGGCCGTGCACCAGCAGGCCGTTGCGCAGCGCCATGCCGCCCAGCCGCAGCTTGTCGGGCTCGCCTGCGCTCATCTGAGGGTCGTCTCCATTAGCTCAGAGTAGAAGCGCGCGGCCATCGCCAGGTCCTCGATCGGAATCCGCTCGTCGGCGCCGTGCATCAGCGGCGTGGCCTCGAGCAGCCCCATCCGGCGCTGGGGGAAGAAGCCGTAGGCCACGCAGTCGGGGAACGCGGAGCGCCACCAGCGCGAATCGCTGAAGCCGGGCAGCAGCACCGGCACAGCCGTGGCGCCGGGGTCCTCACGCTCCACGAAGCCGGCGATCGAGCGCATCAGCGCCGTGTCGGCTGGCGAGCGGTTGCCGATCACCGTCTCGTCGAAGGACAGCTCCAGCCCGTGCTGGTCGCCGATGACCTCCGTGATCCGCCTCAGCGCGTGATCGCGATCGGCCTCCGGCAGCGCACGGCAGTCCACCTTGATCGCCGCGTGGGCGGGCAGCACGTTGATCTTCTGCGACGCGGCGGCCATGGTCGGCGCCATCGTCACCCCCATCATCGGCTCGAGGAAGGTCACGATGTCCGGGTCGCGGGCCTCCATCCGCTCGAGCGACGCGGGCATGTCACCCGGATCCAGGCCCAGCGCCTCCAGGATGGCCACCGCCTCCGGTGCGGGCTCGGGCACCACCTTCGCGGCGGCCAGGTCGGCCAGCACCGGGGCCAGCTTGACCAGCGCGTTCTCGCCGATGCGCGGCATCGATGCGTGGCCAGCCTTCCCGCTCGCCGCGACCGTGAAGCGAAACACGCCCTTCTCGCCGGTGCATACCCCGTAGAACGAGCCGCCCTCGTACTGGAAGCGCTGTCCGGCCCCCTCGTTGACCACCAGGTCGGCCCGCACCTTGGACGGATGCTCGCGGCACAGCCACTGGGCGCCGTGGTCGGCGCCCGTCTCCTCGTCGGCGGTCACCACGATCAGCAGCTCGCCGGCCTGTGGGCGCCAGCCCTCGCGCGCCAGCGCGACCGCGGCCGCGATCTCGGCGGCCACCTGGCTCTTCATGTCCACGGCGCCGCGGCCCCACACGCAGCCGTCGCGGATCTCGCCCGACCACGGGTCCACCCGCCAGTCGGCCGGATCGGCCAGCACCGTGTCCACGTGGCCCAGCAGACACAGCGTCGGGCCGTCGGACTCGCCGCCCAGCCGCGCGATCAGGTTCGGCCTGCCCTCGACTTCGGCCAGCAGCTCGACGGCGAAGCCCGCCCCCGCGAGCAGGTCGCGCAGGAACTCCTGGGCGGCCTGCTCGTTGCCGGGCGGATTGACGGTGTCGAAGCGGATCAGGCGCTGCAGCAGCTCGGTCGCGTCGCGCTCCAGGTCAGATGGCTCCGGCATCCTGCGAGAGGCTGCCATGAACGCGACATCGATGCCGAGGCGGCTCACGCCGCCGCCGCCCGGCGCGACCCGTGCGTGCGTTCTCGCTTCAATGGCCCGATGGCCCGCACCTTCGAGGACGATCAGGCGCTGCTGGACGAACTGCTGCGAGATGCGGTGCGCGCGGGCGGTGACGGCGAGGTGCTGGAGCTGCACGACCGGGCCGTGGAGCTGGCTGTGGCCGCGCGCGCCGGCGACGACGGCGCCAGCGACGAGCTGGCCGGGCTCGTGGCCGGACTGGACGTGGACACGGCGGGGCTGCTCGTGCGCTCGCTGACGCGCTGGTTCCAGCTGTCCAACCTGGCCGAGGACAACGAGCGCATCCGTCGCATCCAGGCGCGCGAGGCCCGCGACGGCGACAGCCCGCGGCCGGGGTCGGTGGCCGACGCGATCGTGCGCCTGGCCGCGGAGGGCACCACGGCGGACCAGCTCGGCGAGCTGCTGGAGCAGGCCGAGGTGCGGTTGGTGCTCACGGCCCACCCCACCGAGGCGCGCCGGCGGACCACGCTCGAGAAGCTGGCCCGCGTGTTCGGCGAGCTGCGCGCGCTGGACGAGCGCCGCCAGGACGTGCCGGGCGCGGCCGATGCCGCCCGCGCGCGGCTGCGCCCCACCGTGCAGGAGCTGTGGGGATCGGATGAGCTGCGGGCCGCATCGCTGTCGGTGATCGACGAGGTACGCGGCGGCATCATCTACTTCGAGACGACGCTGGCCGACGCGGTGCCGGGCATCTACCGCGACCTGGAGGCCGCGGTGGCTGGCGCCTTCACCGACGGCGTCCCGGTGCCGCCGCTGCTGGGCTTCGGCTCCTGGATCGGCGGCGACCGCGACGGCAACCCGCACGTGACGCCCGAGGTCACGCTCGAGGCGCTGGACCTGATGCGCGATCGCTGCCTGGCGTTCCTGGAGCGCAGGCTGGAGGTGCTGGCCGAGCGGCTGTCGTACTCGGACCGCATCAGCGGCCCGGCCGATGCTCTGGAGGACATGCTGGCCCGCGGCGCCGAGCTGTTCGGCGAGCTCACCGTTCGGATGCGCGAGCGCAACGCCGAGGAGCCCTACCGGCGCGCGTTCAGCTACGCGCTCGCGCGCGTCGGCGCGGCGCGGCGTGGCCAGCCCGGGGCGTATGCGGGGCCGGCGGAGCTGCTCGAGGACCTGCGTGCCGCGGCGCATGCGCTCAGCCAGGGCCCGGGCGGCGCCGCCGCCGCGGGCGACCTGCACGACGTGATCCGCCAGGTGGAGGTGTTCGGCTTCCACTTCGCCCGGCTGGACGTTCGCGAGAACGCAAAGGTCCACCGCGGAGCGCTTGACGAGATCTTCGGCGAGCTCGCGGTCTGCGCGGGCTACGCGCAGCTGCCCGCCGACGAGCGCTGCCAGGTGCTGTGCCGGCTGATCGCCGAGCACCGGCCGCTGATCCCCCAGGACCTGTCGGGTTTCAGCCAGGCGACGCAGGAGTGCGTGCTGACCTTCCGCGCGCTGCACGAGGCGCTGACCGGTCGCCACCGGGACACGATCGAGGCCTACGTGGTGTCGCACTCGGAGGGACCGCAGGACGTGCTGGAGGTCCTGCTGTTGATGAAGGAGTCGCAGCTGGCGCGAGCGGGGGGCCGCGACGCGATGCTGCGGATCGTGCCGCTGTTCGAGTCCGGCGCAACGCTCGAGGGCGCCCCGGACACGCTGGCCGACCTGATGGAGCGACCGGTCTACCGCCAGGCGCTGGCCGCCGTCGGCGATCGCCAGGAGGTCATGGTCGGCTACTCGGACTCGAACAAGGATGTTGGTTACGTGGCCTCGGGCTGGGCCACGTACCGGGCCCAGGAGGGCATCGCCGAGGTGCTGGACCGCCACGGCGTGGCATGGGTGTTCTTCCACGGCCGCGGTGGTGCGGTCGGTCGCGGCGGTGGTCCCACCAACACGGCGATCCTGGCGCTGCCCGCCGGGACGGTGGACGCGCGGCTGAAGGTCACCGAGCAGGGCGAGGTGCTGGCGGCGAAGTACGCGGTGGACGAGATCGCCCGGCGCGAGCTGGAGCTGACCACCAGCGCCGTCCTGTACTCCAGCAGCGGCGAGGGCGCGCGGCCGAGCGACGAGCAGCTCGAGCGCTACCGGCAGGTCGTCGACGAGATGTCCGAGCGCTCGACCGCGGCCTACCGCGCACTGGTGCACGAGGACCCCGACTTCGTGCGTGCCTTCACCGCCGTCACCCCCGTGGACGAGATCTCGCGCCTGCGGCTGGGATCGCGGCCCGCGAAGCGCACCCCCGAGGGCGGGATCGACGACCTGCGCGCGATCCCGTGGGTGTTCTCCTGGACCCAGGCCCGGATCGTGCTGCCGGCCTGGTTCGGGCTCGGCGCAGCGCTCGAGCACGCGCGCGAGCGGCACGGCCTGGAGCTACTGCAGGCGATGGAGGCTGACTGGCCCTTCTTCTCGGCGCTGCTGTCCAACGCCGAGATGGCGTGCTCGAAAGCCGACGCCGGCATCGCCGCGCGCTACTTCGACCTGTGGGAGGACGACGAGCCGCGTGAGCGCATCCGCTCGGCGGTCGAGGACGAGTTCGACCGTACGCGCCGCGAGCTTGCGGGCGTGCTGGACGTTGAGCGGCTGCTGGACCGGCACCCGGTGCTGCAGGCGTCGATCGACCGCCGCAACCCGTACGTGGATCCGCTCTCCTACGTGCAGATCGAGCTACTGCGGCGCCTGCGCGCGGGCGACGGCGACGACGAGGCGCTGGGGCGTGTGAGCCTGCTGGCCGTGAACGGCATCGCCGGCGGCCTGCGCAACACCGGCTAACCGCACCACAGGGGGTCAGTCACCGTGCGGTGCGCACCGCACGGTGACTGACCCCCTGTGGTGCACTCTCAGGTCGGGAACATCCCGCGCGAGCCCACCAGCCAGCGCAGATCGCCCTTGGGACGGAAGCGTCCGCGCAGCAGCAGCTTGGGCATCTCGGTGCGGCCCATCGACATGTCGACGAAGTCCTCCCACGAGGTCCGGAAGGTCACGCGCGGCGAATCGGCGTGGCCCTGGACGGCGCGCGTGTCGCCGTTGGCCACCACCACATGCCACGGCGGCGCGCCGTCGGTGAACTCCCACTGGAGCACCCCCGGCCCCTTGGCCGCGCTGGTGTCCAGCGACGAGGCCACGACCTCGAACAACATTGCCATGTCCTCCGGGGCGCTCGGACGGCGGCCCGACCTTCTCGCCGAGCAGGCCCGCGCGCACCATGGCCTGGCCGCGCTCGGCACGCTCGCGCGGAGTGCCGTCAACCGGGAAGACGGGCGGCCCGGGCAGCTCGTCGATCGGCAGCCCCGCGGAGCGCATCTTGGTCTCCAGCGACATGGCCCCCTCCTCCCCGATGTCCTCGATGGTGGAGCCGAACGACTCGATGTAGCGCATGTCCCAGTTCGGCGGGACCAGCACCGCGGCCGTCCACGGCAGCACCTCACGCAGCAGGTCCGCCACCGCGTGCGGGACCTCGGGATCCATCTTGCGCAGATCCGAGAGCAGCTTCACGCCGAAGCCGATGTGGCGCTGCTCGTCGGCCGCCACCTTCTCCATGCCCTCGCGGAAGCCGGGCATGACGCCGCGCTCGGTCAGGTAGCTGGTGATGAAGTGCTGGCCAGGCTGGGCGAGCGCCGCCTCGATGATCATGTGGTAGAGCGTGATCGCCGCCGCCAGGCGCGGGACCGAGGGGTCGCGGCGCAGCTCGTCGGACATGTCGACCAAGCGGTCGAAGACCTTGGTGAAGCCCCACGTGAGCTGCGGCTTGATGTCGCTCAGGCCGGCGGACACGCTGTCACCGCCGATGCCCACCACGTCCTTCATGAAGCGGTTGAAGAAGACGGCGTGCCGGGCCTCATCCACCTGCTGGGTGGCCAGGAAGTACTTCTGCTCCTCGGTCGGCGCGGCGTCGATGTAGGGCGACAGGCCGTCGGCCACGGCGTCCTCGCCCCAGAAGAACAGCGAGTAGTTCCACAGCGCGCCCTTGCGCTCGATGTCGGTAAACCGCTCCCGCCAGTCGACCTCGTCCTGGGAGAAGTCGATGGCCGTGGCCTGCCAGTTGCCCTGCTCCCAGCGGCGATAGAGGTCCTCGTAGGTGATGTTGTCGAGGGGATTCTTCTGCGGGAGGGCGGTGGCCATTTGGTACCTTTGTTCCGGTTTGACGGGTCGAATGTACCAAAAGGGCGAGCAGCGCAGGGAGGAGATCCTGCGTGCCACGCTGCGCGTGATCGGCGCCCACGGCGCCGACGCGGTCACCCACCGCGCGGTGGCCGCCGAGGCCGGCGTGCCGCTCTCGGCCACCACCTACTACTTCGAGTCCAAGGAGCAGCTGCTCCAGCAGACCCTGCTGCTTGCCGCGCGCGAGGAGACCGAGCGCCTCGAGCGCGTGGTGCTGGACCTGGCGCCGCGGTCGCTGTCGGTGGCCGAGTGGGCCGAGGCGGTGGCCGCCGTGGTCGGCACCAGCGTGCGCGAGGACGCCGCGACGCAGGTGGCGCTGTTCGAGCTGGGCCTGGAGTCCACCCGCACCCCGGCGCTGCGACCCGAGCTGGCCGACTGGCAGGCCGCGCACCTGCGCCTGGCCGAGATGGGTTGCCGCGCGGTCGGCTCTGTGGAGCCCGAGCTGGACGCCACCCTGGTCGTGGCCGCCATCGCGGGCCTGATGCTCCAACAACTGACCAGCGACGCGCCCGGCTTCGAGCTCGAGGTGCTGCGACCCGCGCTCGAGCGGCTGTTCGCGCGGATCGCCGCCGGTTCGCCCGTGACCGCCTGACGTTTCGCCGAGCCCAGCCAGGGGGATAACGCCGCATCCGTTCTTGCGGCGATGGCGGGAGACCGTTGCTGCTCAACACATCGAAGAGGAGCAGTAACTCGTAATGGCCGACCGCCTGCCGCTTCCCGGACTCGCCCTACTCGTGCTGGTCATCCTGGCCGCCGGATCGTTCCTGGCCATGCGCGCCGGAGCCGCCGACCAGGGCGAGGTCTCGATCTCCACGACGCGCCTGAACGACTCCTGGGACGGCGCCACCTTCAACGGCGGCACGCCCACCAAGACCGGGTGCACCGGCGACGCCCTGTGCGACCGCGTCACCCTGAACGTGGACGGCATCGACGCCGACTACTGGGACACCCACCGCGGCGGAGTCGAGGTGCAGGTCGTGCCGACCAAGGACGACGGCGCAGACTTCGACCTCTACGTGGAGGACAAGGACGGCACGCGCGTGGCCAGCGGCACCAGCGCCGGCTCGACCACCGAGCGCGTGATGATCCCGAAGGCCACCGCGGCTGCCAGCCCCTACAAGGTCACGATCATGCCCTACGTGGGCGCCCAGGATGCCTCCTACAAGGGCGGCGTGCGCCTGGAGAGCCGGGTGGAGGCCAGCGCCGACGCGATCCCCACGGAGCCGGTCAGCGACAAGCCGTGCGTGGACGGCAAGGCCTCGGCCTTCCCCTGCAAGGGCGTCGACCTCGAGGCGTTCCTGCCGCTGAAGTCGATCGACCTCGAGGGCAGCCAGGACGACGCCATGCTCAACGACATCTGGGGCTGGACCGACCCGTCCACCGGTCGCGAGTACGCACTGGTGGGCAAGACCAACGCGACCGCCTTCGTGGACGTGACCGACGCCAAGGCACCGAAGTTCCTGGGTGAGCTGCCCTCGCACCAGCCGGTCGAGACGCTCTTCAACAGCTGGCGCGACATCAAGGTCTACAAGGACAGCGCGTACATCGTCAGCGAGGAGCCCACGCACGGCATGCAGGTCTTCGACCTCAAGCAGCTTCGCGGCGTGACGGCCCCCAAGACGTTCGGCGAGACCTTCCACTACTCGTTCGTGGCCGACGGTCCGGCGTCGCTGCTGGACCCGCCCGACCCCGAGCGCGGCGGGCTGTTCACGCTGGACAACGCGCACAACATCTCGATCGACGAGGAGACGGGCGTGGCGTACGCCATCGGCACGTCGACCTGCGGCGGCGGCGGTTCGCACATGATCGACCTCAGGGACCAGACCAAGAAGCCGACGTTCCTGGGCTGTGACTCGACCGACAGCTACACGCACGACAACCAGTGCGTGGTCTACCGCGGCCCGGACGCCGAGCACGCGGGCGAGGAGATCTGCTTCAACTCCAACGAGGACACGCTGACCATCACCAAGGTGGCCGAGAAGGACGGCAGCCGGCTGGCCACGCCCCAGATACTGAGCCGCAAGGACTACCCCGACTCCAGCTACACGCACCAGGGCTGGCTGACCAAGGACAGCCGCCGCTTCCTGGTCAACGACGAGCTGGACGAGCAGGAGGCGCAGGGCGTCGACAAGACCCAGACCTACGTCTGGAACGTGGACGATCTGGACGCGGCCAGCCTGCAGAGCGTCTACAAGGGCGTGGCCGAGTCGATCGACCACAACATGTACACGAAGGGCGACCGCCTGTTCCAGGCCAACTACCGCTCGGGCCTGCGCGTGCTGGACACCTCACAGGCCAACAGCGGAGCGCTGTCGGAGAAGGGCTTCTTCGACATCTACCCCGAGGACGACCGCGCCGAGTTCAACGGCATGTGGAGCAACTACCCGTACTTCAAGTCGGGCACGGTGATCGCCAGCGGCATCGAGCAGGGCCTGTTCGTACTGCGCCCGGCCGGTGACGTGGGCGCCGCCGCCGATGCTTCCAGCCCGGGCAGCAGCGGCGGCGCCGGCGCTGGAACCGACGGGGGCACGACCCGGGGCGTGACCTCGGCGTCGGGCGCACCCGCGCGCGGCAAGACCGCCAGGCGCCTGCGCGTGGGCCTTGGCGGCCATCGCTACGGCCGGGTCCGCAGGGGCGCGTTCCCGGTGCGGTGCCGGCTGAGCACCTCGACGCGGCGGACCTGCCGTGTGGTGGCCACCTACAAGGGGCGCCGGGTAGGTAGCGGCAGGCGCGTGATCCGCCGCAGCGGCGTGGTGAAGGTCAAGCTCAGCCGCTACGGGCGGGCACTGCTCAGGCGGCGCCCGAAGGGCACCACGATCACGCTCCAGGCCCGCGCCAGGGACGGCAGGGCCGTGGTCACGAGCGCCAGGCGCGCGCGCCTGCGCTGAGCGCCTGCTGGCGCCGGCGGTAGGGTCGGCGCATGGAACGCCTCGACGGCATCGCCTACCGCGAGGCCGGCCCTGCCGACGGTCCCGCCGCGCTGCTGGTGCACGGCTACCCGTCGTCCTCGTTCATGTGGCGGCGCGCGCTGGAGGCGCTGGCAGGCGCGGGCTGGCGCGCCGTGGCCCCCGACCTCCCGGGCTTCGGCGACTCCGAGCCCGACCGGCCCGGCACGTGGGAGCGCCACGTGGAGGCGCTGGAGCGCGTTCGCCGCGGGCTCGGCCTGGACGACGTTCTGTTGGTGGTGCACGACTGGGGTGGGCTGATCGGCCTGCGCTGGGCCTGCGACCACCCGGACGCGGTGCGAGCGCTCGCCATCTCGGACACAGGGTTCTTCGCGGACGGCAAGTGGCACGGCATGGCCGAGACCCTGCGGACAGCGGGTCAGGGCGAGGCGTTCATGGACAACATCTCGCGCGAGCTTCTGGGCGCCGCCCTGGCCCAGTTCTCGCCAGGCATGGGCGAGCAGGACTTCGACGAGTGCTGGAAGTGCCTGTCAAGCCCCGACCGCCGTGCCGCCGTGCTGGAGCTGTACCGCTCCGGTGACTTCGAGAAGCTCGAGCCCTACCAGGGCAAGCTGGCCGCCCTCGGCTGCGCCCACGAAGATCATCTGGGGCGAGGACGACGAGTTCGCCCCGGTCGCCGGCGCGCACCGTCTGGCCGCCGAGATCCCGGGGGCCGAGGTGGCGGTGATCGAAGGGGCGCGCCACTTCGTGGTCGAGGACGCGCCCGACCGCTACTGCGAAGAGCTGGCGGCCTTCGCCTCCTCGCTGGCAGACTGAGCCCGTGGACACGCTGTTCGAGGAGGAGTCCGAGCCGCCCGCCGGCCAGACGCCCGTGCGCACCGGCGACCAGCCGCTGGCCGCCCGCCTGCGGCCGGCCACCCTGGACGAGTACGTGGGCCAGGACCACCTGCTGGAGCCAGGCTCGGCGCTGCGCACCGCCCTGGACGAGGGCCGGCCGCACTCGATGATCCTGTTCGGGCCGCCCGGCACCGGCAAGACCACCCTGGCGCGCCTGATCGCGGTGAACGCCAGCGCCGCGTTCGAGGAGTTGTCGGCGGTCAACGCCGGGCGCGCGCAGGTGCGCGAGGTCATGGAACGGGCGGAGCAGCGGCGGGCGAGCCAGGACAAGCAGACGATCCTGTTCCTGGATGAGATCCATCGCTTCAACAAGGCCCAGCAGGACGTGCTCCTGCCCGCGGTCGAGGAGGGGCTGATCACGCTGGTCGGCGCCACGACCGAGAACCCGTACTTCGAGGTGAACTCGGCGCTGCTGTCGCGCTGCCGGGTCTACGAGCTGCTGCGCCTGGACGACGCGCAGGTGGCCGAGCTGCTGCGGCGGGCGCTCGGGCACGAGCGCGGCCTGCCCGATCCACCGGAGGTCGAAGACGAGGCGCTGGAGTTCCTGGCGGCGCGCTCCGGCGGCGACGCCCGCACCGCGCTGGCCGCGCTGGAACTGGCGGCCGACACGGTCGAGGACGGCGCGAAGGTGGACATGGCGCTGGCCGAGGATGCGCTCCAGCGCCGGGCGGTGCTCTACGACAAGGGCGGCGACCGCCACTACGACACCGTCTCGGCCTGGATCAAGGCCACCCGCGGCTCCGACCCCGACGCCTCGCTGCTGTACCTGGCCGTGATGATCGAGGGCGGCGAGGACCCACGCTTCATCGCCCGCCGGATGGTCATCCTGGCCAGCGAGGACATCGGCAACGCCGACCCCCAGGCGCTGACGGTGGCCGTGGCGGCTGCCCACGCCGTCGAGCACGTGGGCATGCCCGAGTGCGCGCACAACCTGGCCCAGGCAACCGTGTACCTGGCTCTGGCGCCCAAGTCGAACGCCTCCTACAAGGCGCTGGGCCACGCGCGCCACTGGGTGCGCCAGCACGGCGCCCCGATACCCCCGCCGCCGCTGCGCGACTCCTCCTACAGCGGCGCCGAGAAGCTGGGCCGGGGGCTGGACTACGACTACCCGCACGACCACCCGGGGGGCGTGTCCGACCAGGAGCTGATGCCCGCGGACGCGCTCGGCGAGCACTTCCTCGAGCTCAGCGAGCACGGGTTCGAAAAGGACCTGGCAGAGCGCTGGGAGCGTATCCGCAAGGCACGCGGGCGCTGACCCTACCTGCCGCAACATGCCTGCAATTCGGGTGTTTCCTGCAAGAGATGTTGCCGAAACCCCAAGCGACATTGGCCTCAAGGCGATGGCGTCTGCCACGGTGAACGTGTGAGCGAACGAGGCGAACAGGTATTCGACTCGAAGCATCCGGCATCCGTGCCGGATCCTTCCCCCCTGGCGGATCCGGGGGCCCTGATGGCCACCACCCACCAGGTGGGCGACGGCCTGCGCGTTCGCCTGCGTCTGGCCCGGCCCACCGACACGCCGCGGGTGCGCGAGTTCCTGGAGTGCCTGACGCCGGAGACCCGCCACCGCCGCTTCTTCTCGCCAATGCCCTCGGTGCCCGAGCACGTGGTGCGCCACTTCACCTTCTACAACCCGCGCGAGCGGATGATCGTGGTGGCCACCGCCATGATCGACGGCCGCGAGCGCATCCTCGGGCTGGCCGACGTGGTCCTGCTGGAGACGGGCGTGGCCGAGCTGGCCGTGGTGGTCGGCGACGCCGTCCAGCAGCGGGGGGTCGGCAAACTGCTGACCGAGGTGATCGCCTCGCTGGCCATGCGCCAGGGAGCCACCCACCTGTACGCCGAGATGCTGGACGACAACGTCCCGATGCGGCGACTGATGGAGCGCCTGGGGCGCACGGTCCGCAGCGTCGAGGACGGCACCTCACAGCTGTACACCCGCCTCGGCGCGACACAGCGCCACGCGGCCTAGCTTCGGCGGCGTAGCCTGGTCGCAATGCCGGGCCACACCGAACGCTCCACCCTGGCCGCCTGCGTGGCCACCGTGATCGGCGTGCCGACCGCCGACGCGCCGCTGGGCGACGACGACCTGCGTATCTGGCTGGCCGGGCGCGGCATGGGCCTGGTGCCGATCGAGGAGCCCGCCCGCTTCGCCTGGGCCGGGCCGTGGATAGCCATGCGCCCGGCCGCCGACGGCAGCGGACCGCGCGCCGCGGTCATGTTCGGCGTGCCCTCGGGCGCGATCTGGGACCCGGCGGGCACCAGCGACGAGGTGCTCGCGGGCTTCGTGGTGTCGGCCCTGGACGTGTCGGTATGGGCGCCGCCGTCGGCGCGCGAGCCTGGACGCGGCGTGGTCGAGGCGCTGGTGCTGGCGCCCGACGCCGAGGCCCCCGTCCGTCACGTCGACGAGGCGATGGCCGTGGCCGGCCAGGGGCTGGAGGGCGACCGCTACGTGGCCGGGCGGGGCACGTTCGAGTCCGGCCGCCCGGGTTCGGCGCTGACGCTGATCGAGGCGGGTGTGCTGGACGAGCTGGGACCGATCGACCACCGCCGCAACGTGGTGGTGCGCGGCACCGACCTGAACGCGCTGGTGGGGCGGGACTTCAGCCTGGGCGAGCTGAGCTGCCGCGGCAGCCGGCTGTGCGAGCCGTGCCTGCACCTGGACCGGATGAACTCGGGCGGCGTGCTGCGGCCGCTGGTGCACCGCGGTGGGCTACGAGCCGACATCCTCGCGGGCGGAACGGTGCGCGTGGGTGACGTACTGTTGCCGGCATGACGCCCGCCACCGCCACCGATCAGCTCGAGTCCTTCAGCCCCTTCGACGGCTCCCGCCTGGGCGCCGTGCCCACCATCACGCCGGACCAGGTCCAGGGCGTGGTCGACGAGGTCGCGCGGGTGCAGCCGTTCTGGGCCGAGCTGCCGCTGGCCGAGCGCGCGCGCACGATGCGCCGTACCGCGCAGGTGGTCATCGACCAGCTGGACGAGCTGACCGAACTGCTCAGCCGCGAGCAGGGCAAGCCGCGCAACGAGTCGTACACGATGGAGCTGTTCCCCACGATCGACGCGTTGCACTGGATCGCGGCGGAGGGCCAGAAGCTGCTGGCCGACGAGCGCATCTCGATGCCTCTGTTCGCCAAGCAGAAGCGGGCCCGCTTCAGCTACGAGCCGCTGGGGGTGGTGGGCGTGATCGCACCGTGGAACTACCCGTGGACGATCCCGTTCAGCGAGGTGGCGATCGCCCTGATGTGCGGCAACGGGGTCGTGCTCAAGCCGGCGTCGCTGACCCCGCTGATCGGCGAGCGGATCCAGCGCGTGTTCGAGCGCGCCGGCGTGCCCGAGGGCCTTATCCGCACCGTGCACGGTGGCGGCGCCGTTGGCGGCGCGCTTGTGGAGTCCAGCGCCAAGAAGATCTTCTTCACGGGGTCGGTCGAGGTGGGGCGCGGCGTCGGCGTGGCCTGCGCCGAGCGCATGAAGGGATCGGTGCTCGAGCTGGGCGGCAAGGACCCGGCCATCGTGTGCTCGGACGCCCACATGGGCAACGCCGTGTCGGGCGTGCTCTGGGGCGGGTTCGCGAACGCCGGGCAGACGTGCTCGGGCATCGAGCGCGTGTACGTGATGCGCGACGTGGCCGAGCAGTTCACCGAGGCGCTGGTGGCGGGAGCGCAGCGCCTGCGCGTGGGCGACCCGATGAGCTGGGACACCGAGATCGGGCCGATGGTCTCGCGCGAGCAGCTGGAGCTGGTGGACGAACTGGTCCAGGACGCCATCGCAAGCGGCGCCGAGCTGCGCTGCGGCGGCAAGGTCCAGCCGGGCGGCGGGCCAGAGCATTTCGAGGCCGACTACTACGCGCCCACCGTGCTGACCAACGTGACCCACGACATGCGGATCATGCGCGAGGAGATCTTCGGCCCGGTGATCCCGGTGATCGTCGTCGACTCCGAGGACGAGGCCATCGCCATGGCCAACGACTCGGAGTTCGGCCTCGGCGCCTCGGTCTGGACGGCCGAGCGCGAGCACGGCGAGCGGATCGCCCACCAGATCGACTCGGGCATGGTCTGGACCAACGACCACATGTTCAGCCACGGCGTCTGCTCATGCGCCTGGGGCGGCACCAAGGACTCGGGCCTGGGCCGCTCACACTCCAAGTTCGGCTTCTACGAGTGCGTGTCGATCAAGACGCTGGCCTACGAGCCGGGCTACACGCGCAACCTCTGGTGGCACCCCTACGACCGTGCGCTGGGCCGCGCCATGCACTCCACCGCCCAGCTGCTCTACGGCCGCGACGACGACAAGCCCAAGGCGCTGCGCGCCGGGGCGCGCTCGCTGGCCAAGGTGGCGGCCCGGGCCGTGCGCCGCTAGCGCGATGGCGGCCGAGCTGCGCGGTCGAGCGCGTGGTGCTGGTGCCGCTGGCCCCCGAGCACGCCGAGCCGCTGCGCGAGATCCGCCGCCACCAGGAGGTGGCCGACTGGTGGGGGCAGGTCGATGAGGAGTTCCCTTGGGAGGAACCCGAGGCGGAGCGGTTCACCGTCCTCCTGGACGGCCGCGTGGCGGGCATGATCGAGGCCCACGAGGAGACCGATCCCGACTACCGCGCCGTCGAGGTGGACATCTTCCTGGACGCCGGGCTGCGCGGGCAGGGCATCGGCCCCGATGTCCTGCGCACGCTCATCCGCCATCTGGTCCAGGACCGCGGGCACCACCGGGTCTTCCTTGGCGTGAACGTGCACAACGCGCGCGCCATCCGCTGCTACGAGAAGGCCGGCTTTCGCACCGTGGGCACGATGCGCCTGAGCGGCCGCGACTTCCGCACCGGGAAGTACGAGGACGAGCTGCTGATGGAGTACGTGGTGCAGCCGCGCGGCTAGCCCACGGCGGCGCCGTTCGCCGTCAGCCGCACCTCGATGTTCCCCCGCGTCGCGTTCGAGTACGGGCAGACCTTGTGGGCCTTCTCGACCAGCTCGACGGCCTGCGGCTCGTCGTCGACGCTCGGCAGCGTCACGTCCAGCGCCACCGACAGGTCGAAACCGCCCTCGGAGTTGGGGCTGAGCTCCACCTTGGAGCCCACCGAGACGTCGTCGGCCTGAACCTTCGCGCGCCGTGCCACGGTCTGGATGGCGGACTCGAAGCAGGAGGCGTAGCCCACGGCGAAGAGCTGCTCGGGGTTGGTGCCGCCGCCTGGGCCGCCGACCTCGGCGGGGATCCGCAGATCGACCTCGAGCGCGCCGTCGCTGGTGCGGCCGTGGCCCTCGGCGCGGCCGCCGGTGACGGTCGCCTCAGCTGTGTACAGGACCTTTCCCATCTGGCTCTCCTCCCTCGTGGAGAGCTCAACCTACGCCACCGAGCTAGGCCGCCCGCGCCGCGGGCACCAACCTGAGCCGGTCCGGCAGGAACGGGATCAGCGCCCGCTTGACGTACTCGGCGCCGCCGGCCACGACGGCCTTTCGAACCGGCGCCGGCGGTAGCGGCAGGAAGCCGTACTCGCGCCGGATGCGATCCGGCAGCAGGGCGATCGTGATGAAGTTGGCGGTCTGAAGCAGCGGCTGGGCCACCCACGGGACCGGCGGCTCGAGCACGATCTCCCGCGCGCGCCGGCGGGCCCAGTCGGTGACCAGCAGCACCTCGCCCTCGAGCATGTCGCGGCGGTAGTCGTCCAGGTCGCCAAGCGTGTCGGGCATGTCGGCGCGGGTCAGGCCGAAGAGCTCTCCGACGACCTTGTAGTCGTCCCAGTAGGCGGCCTCGTCGCGGCGTGATAGCTCGCCGACGTACTTGCGGTAGACCATCACGCCCGAGTCGACGAGCGTGAACAGCACCCACAGCAGCAGGTCGGGCTGGTCGGCGCGGTAGGGCGTCCCGGCGGGGTAGACGCCCACCCGCTCCTTGATCCGCCCCCGCACGCGTGTGTGCATGTGGCGCACGTGGGCGGTCACGCGGTCGGCCTCCTCGCGGCTGCCGAAACCGATCGTGCTCATGGTCTCGGCCGTTCGCGCCAGCCGGTCGTAGGGCTCGTCCATGGCGGTGGAGTGGGCCAGCAGCCCGGTCACCGCCAGCGGGTGGGCGGCCTGCATCAACAGCGCGCGCGGGCCCGAAAGCGCGATGGCGCGCTCGCGGTGGACACGCCGCAGCATCGACTGGTCGGTGAAGTAGCCGCTCATCTAGCCCACAGTACGGCTCGTACAATGGGCGGGACCATGCCTGCTCAAGCGTACGCCGGAAAAGAATGCGTCTGCCAGCTCCGCAAGGGCCTGTGCGACCAGAGCTGTGTCCAGGGGATGCTGGAGACGCCGTTCTACATCGCCTGCCTCAAGCTGACCGGGCGCCGCTGCCTGGTGGTCGGAGGCGGCGACGTCGGCCTGGAGAAGGTCGAGGGCCTGCTGGCCTGCGACGGCAGCGTGCACGTGGTGGCGCCCGAGGTCTGCGACGCGGTGCATGAGCTCGTCGAAGAGGGCTCGGTGAGCTGGGAGAAGCGCGGGTACCGCCCCGACGATCTGGAGGGCACCTTCATGGTCATCGCCGCCACCAACGACAGCGAGGTGAACATCGGCGTCTACGAGGACGCCGAGAAGCGCGCGATGCTGGTGAACGTGGTCGACGTGCCGCCGCTGTGCAACTTCATCCTGCCCGCGATCGTCCGCACCGGCCCGCTGGCCATCGCCATCTCCACCGCGGGCGCCAGCCCGGCGCTGGCCAAGCGCATGAAGCGCCAGATCGCCGAGGAGTACGGCGACACCTACGCGCGGCTGGCGATCATGCTCAACGAGGTGCGCGGCTGGGCCAAGGGCACGCTGCCCACCTACCAGGACCGCAAGGTCTTCTTCGAGTCGATCGTGAACGGCGATCCCGACCCGGTAGAGCTGCTGCGCGACGGCGACGAGGACGCCGTGCGCGACATCATCGCCGCGGCGCAGCGCACGGCCACGCCGGCGTAGCCACTCCTCCGCCCAGCGCCGCTCGGAGCGTTGTGGTGTCTATGACGCCTACAACGCTCCCACCTCGGCGCGCGAGCTAGGACGGCGGCGGCGACAGCGGCAGCCCCGTGCACGACGGCTGCTTCGCGCTCGCCGGCTCGAGCGCGTTCAGGATCAGCTGCGCCACCACCGGGTCGAACGCCACCGCCACGTGCTCGGAGACGTCGTTGGCGCACACGTCCTGGACCACGTGGTTGGTCGCCGGCGGCGGCAGCAGGCCGCTCGTGTACGGGTTCACCAGCTCGTCGTAGCGGGTGAGGATGGTGGTGTAGGTCACTCCGGGAGCGGCCTTGCCGCCCTCCTTGAGTTTCTCGACGGTGTCCGAGCCGCGCAGGAACTGGGGGCACGAGGCGCAGAACTGCGACACGCCGTCGACGACCGGCCCCGACAAGCCGAACGGAGCCAGCGTGTCGCGCAGTGTGGCCAGGCCCGCCGGGTCGGTGCCGTCGTAGAGCGGCGTCATGGCCACGTAGTCGTCGGTCTTGACCGCCCCGCCCAGGAACTTCAGCCACCACTGGGGCATGAAGGTTCCCTCGGAGTGCCCGACCAGGTCGACCTTGGCCGCGCCCGTCGACGCCAGCACCCGGTCCACGAACACACCAAGCTCCTGGGCGCTCTGCTCGATCGGGATCACCCCGCCCGCGTACGGGAAGCGCGGATCGACGCCGTAGGTCAGCGCGAACACGCAGTAGCCGCGCTGCTTGAGCAGCGGCGAGATGTAGTTCCAGTTGCCGCGCATCGTGGCGCCAAGGCCGTGCACCAGCACCACCGGCTCGGGATGCGCCGCGCTGGGCTTGCAGGCGAAGTCGTTCGCGCCCGGAGGCGGGTCGTCCAGCCGCGTCTCAGCCGACGCGGCGGGGGCCAGCGCCAACATGGCGGCGCAGGCGATGGCTGTGGCGAGCGGTCGGCGCAACGTCTCCCGCGCTCCCTATACCCACCGGCCGCGCTTGCGTATCGTCGGCGGCGTGAGCGAGCTCTCGCACCTGGACGACTCCGGCCGCGCGCGCATGGTCGACGTGGGCGCCAAGGACGCCACCGACCGGGTGGCGATCGCCGACGCCAGCGTCGCGATGGAGCCTGCCACCGCGGCCAAGGTGGCGGCCGGCGACATGCCCAAGGGCGACGTGGTCTCGACAGCCCGGATCGCGGGCATCCAGGCCGCCAAGCGCACGGCCGAGCTGATCCCGCTGTGCCATCCGCTGCCGCTGTCCTTCGTGGACGTGGCCATCGCGGTCGACGCCGAAGCCGGCCTGGTCCGTCTGACCGCCGAGGCGCGGACCACGGGTCAGACCGGCGTGGAGATGGAAGCCATGACCGCCTGCTCGGTGGCCGCGCTGACCGTGTACGACATGGTC
Source organism: uncultured Solirubrobacterales bacterium (assembly GCA_963750365.1). GTDB lineage: Bacteria > Actinomycetota > Thermoleophilia > Solirubrobacterales > Thermoleophilaceae > JAAYBF01. Next base: position 869,145 of record CAVVQE010000001.1, on the reverse strand, counting down.
AAGGGCGTCGAACGGGGCGTGCGCGTCGGGCCGGTGCAGCTGGTGAGCAAGACCGGCGGCCGGCACGACTGGCGGCGCGATGGCTGACAGGCTGGCCGCCGTCCTGACGGTGTCCACCAGCCGCGCCCTCGCGGACGACGCCTCCGGTGACGAGCTCGAGCGGGTCTGCCGCGAAGCGGGCCTCGAGGTGGTCCGCGACCTGGTCGCCGACGACCGCGAGTCGATCGCGGCTGCGCTGCGCCGCTTCTGCGACGAGGAGGGCGCGCGGTTCGTGTTCACCACCGGCGGGACCGGCCTGACCAGCGACGACCTGACCCCCGAGGCCACCCGCGATGTGATCGAGCGCGAGGCGCCGGGCTACGCCGAGGCCATCCGCGCCAACGCCCTGCGCCACACGCCGATGGGGCTGCTCACGCGCGGGGTTTGCGGCATCCGCGGGCGCGCGCTGGTCATCAACTTTCCCGGCAACCCGAAGGCCATCGGCGAGTCATGGCCGGTCGTGCAGCCGACGCTGAGGCACGCGGCGGAGACGCTCGAGCGCTGACGGCGGCGGGTCGCTAGCGGCGCCCGCGGTACAGCCGGTAGCCGTGGCGGGAGACCAGGAAGCCGGTGCGGGTGGCGTAGTTGGTGCAGAGCATCCCGCGGCGGATGCTGCGGCAGCCGACTCGGCCGAGGCGAACCAGGCCGCGGTAGGGCAGGACGCGCCTGAACGAGGCCAGGAGTGCCGTGTCGTCGGCGCACACCGGGCCGGCCGCGCCGGAGCGGGTGACCACGAGGCCCTGCCCGTAGGCCAGCCGGCACCAGGACGGCCGGGCGGGTGCCGACCAGGCCTGGCGGCGGGCGTCGCAGCGCGCGTAGTTCCAGTCGACCACGCAACCCACGTCCTGGCGCGGGCTCCAGAACGCCGTGTAGGCGGATGCAGGTGCAGGTACCAGCACCACGCTCGCAACCACCCCGAGCACCATCGCCACCATGAGCATCCTTGCCATGACGCCAGATTAGAGTCTCGGCGATGGCTGAGCCGGCGATCGCGCTGCAGGGAGTGGAGCGCCGCTACGGCGAGCGTGTGGCCCTGAGCGGTGTGGAGGTCACGCTGGCGGCCGGGCAGACGCTGGCCGTCCTGGGCGCCAACGGCGCGGGCAAGACCACTCTCCTGCGGGTGCTGGCCACGCTGCTGCGCCCGCACGCGGGCAGCGCCACCGTGCTCGGCGCCGCCCTGCCGGGGGAGTCGTGGAAGGTGCGCGGGCGCCTGGGCTACCTGGGCCACGACCCGCTGCTCTACCGCGAGCTCAGCGGGCGCCAGAACCTGGAGTACCACGCGCGCCTGCACGGGGTCGCCCACGGGCGCGTGGCCGAGCAGCTGGCCGCCGTGGGCATGCAGCGGCGCGCCGACAGCCCGGTGCGCGAGCTGTCGCGCGGCATGGTGCAGCGCCTGGCCGCCGCACGGGCCACGCTGCACGACCCCGAGCTGCTGCTGCTCGATGAGCCCCGGGCCGCGCTGGACCCCGGCGGCGGCGAGTTGCTGGAGCCGCTGATCGGTCGCGCCTCCGGGCGCTCGCGCGTTCTGGTCAGCCACGACGTGGAGGGGGCACTCGGCGAGGCGGACGTGGCGCTGGGGCTGGCGGGCGGGCGCCAGTCGTTCGCCATGCCGGCCGCCGACCTGGACCCCGCCGAGGCGCGGAGGCTGTACTCGTGAGCTCGCTGCTGGGCACGACCAGGGCGATCATCCGCAAGGACCTGGCCATCGAATGGCGGACCAAGGAGTCGGTGCCCGCGATGGCCCTGTTCAGCGTGACGGTCTACGTGCTGTTCCACTTCGGCCTGGATCGCGACTCCCTGGACGGCGAGCTGGCCTCGGGGGTGCTCTGGGTCACGCTGCTGCTGGCCGCGGTCATCGGCGTAAGCCGGCTGTTCGCCGCCGAGCGCGAGCAGGGCGGCATCGACGGGCTGCTGCTGGCCCCGGTCGATCGCACCGCGCTGTTCGTGGCCAAGGCGTCGGTGCTGTTCCTGTACCTGGTGGCGCTGGAGCTGGTGGCGGTGCCGGCGTTCGTGCTCCTGCTGCTGGGCCCCGATCCCACCAGCGCGCTGCCGGAGCTGGTGCTGGTGCTGGCCGCCGCGAACGTGGGGCTGGCCGCCGTTGGGGCGCTGGTGTCGGCGCTGGCGTCCGAGACCAACGCGCGCGAGCTGATCGTGCCGCTGCTGTTGCTGCCGATGCTGGTGCCGCTGCTGATCGCCGCGGCGTCGGCCACCGAGCCACTGCTGCGCCAGACGCCGGTGACGGAGGACCTGGGCCGCTGGCTGGCGTTCCTGGCCGGCTACGACGCGCTGTTCGTGCTCTTGGCCCTGGCCGTGTTCGACTACCTGCTGGACGACTAGCCCGATCCGGGCGATCGGTAGCCTCCCGGGGGCATGTACTCAAAGGGATTCAAGCCACTGGCCGTGGTTACCGTCCTGGCCACGCTGCTGGCGTTCGGCATGGTGTTCTTCTTCGCGCCCAACGACGCCGACCAGGGGTTCATCCAGAAGATCTTCTACGTGCACGTGCCTATGGCCATCGTGGCTCTGGGCGGCTTCGTGGCCGGGGGCATCATGGCCATCAAGCACCTGCGCAGCGGCGACAGCTCGTGGGACATGCGCTCCTACGTATCCATCCACATGTCGATCATCCTCGGCGTCGGCGTGCTGGTCACCGGCGGCATCTGGGCCAAGGCATCCTGGGGCCACTGGTGGGTGTGGGACGAGCCGGTGCTGGTCTCGTTCCTGGTCGTGTTCCTCCTGTACTGCGTCTACTACCCGCTGCGGTTCTCGATCGAGGACCCCGAGCGCCAGGCGCGCTACTCGTCGGTGTTCGCCATCGCCGCCGGCGCGTTCGTGCCGATCAACTTCACCGCCGTGCGCATGGCCGAGTCGCTGATCCATCCGCGCGTCCTGTCGCAGACCGGCGGCAATCTGCCAGGCGACATGCGCCTGACGTTCCTGGTCTGCCTGGTGGCCATGACGCTGTTGTTCGTGACCCTGTGGAAGCTGGAGCTGACCAGCAAGCACGCCTCGATGCAGCTCAAGCGCCTGCGGCGCCGGCTCGAAGCCGCCGCCGCCTGACCGATGCCGGCGCTCCCCCTGGACGAGGCGGGCAAGTACGTCGCCGCGGCCTATCTGGTCTTCCTGACGCTGCTGATCATCTACGTGGCGATCATCGGCATGAAGATCGCTCGCATCGAAAGGGAAGTCGGGGAACTGCTGGAGCTGAGCGACGACCGAAGGTTGACGCGGACGCAGGGGAGGGCGGGCAGAGCCCGGCCGTCAAGCCGAGCCAGGATCGCGAGCCACCGGCTCAGACCGCGGGCCAGGATGGCCCGCCGGAGGTCACCCACTCGGGCGGGCCGGGACCGTGAGCGGCCAGAGGTCGAACCGATACCGATGACCCAGTCCCTCCTGGCCCTCGGCGTCTCGCACCACACCGCTCCGCTGGCGCTGCGCGAGCGCCTGGCCATGCCCGAGGGCCGCGCGTCCGCGGTCATGGCCGAGCTGCGCGGCGGTGAGTCGGTGCACGAGGCGGTGGTGGTGTCCACGTGCAACCGCACCGAGCTGTATCTGGTGACGCCGGATCCCGTGGAAGCCGAGACGGCGGCGCTGGCCGTGCTGGCCCGCCAGGGCGAGATCCGACCGACCGAGCTGACCGACTCCCTGTACGCAGTGCGCGACCGCGACGCCGTGCGCCACCTGTTCTCGGTGGCTTCGGGGCTCGACTCGATGATCATCGGCGAGGCCGAGATCCAGGGCCAGATCAAGCGTGCCTACGAGCTGGCGCTGGTCGAGGACGCCACCGGGCCGATCACCAACCGGCTGTTCCGCGAAGCACTGGGCACCGGCAAGCGCGTGCGCACCGAGACCGGGGTGGGGCGCGCCCACGTGTCGGTTTCCTCCGTGGCCGTGTCGCTGGCGGCGCGCGAGCTCGGCGACCTGACGGCCAAGCGGGTGCTGGTGATCGGCGCGGGCGAGACCGGCGAGCTGACCGCACGCTCGCTGCGCTCCAGCGGCGTCGAGGCGGTGTTCGTGGCCAACCGCCATTACGACCGCGCGATCGGCCTGGCGCAGCGCTTCGGCGGCTCCGCGGTGCGCTTCGAGGACCTGCCCGCCGAGCTGGCACGCACCGACATCGTGGTCAGCTCGACCGCTTCGCCTCACGTGATCGTGGACCGCGACGACCTGGAGCTGACCATGGGCGAGCGGCCCGGCCGGCCGCTGGTGATCATCGACATCGCGGTCCCGCGCGACGTGGACCCGGCCGCCCGCGACGTGGCCGGCGTGGCGCTGTACGACATGGACGACCTCCAGCGCGCCGTGGCTCGCGGCCGCAGCGTGCGCGAGGCCGAGGCCGTGCAGGCGCGCGCGCTGGTCGACGAGGAGGTCGAGCGCTTCGGGCGCTGGCTGACCAGCCTGGAGGTCGTGCCCACCATCGCCGCCCTGCGCGACCGGGGCGAGGAGGTGGTGCAGACCGTGCTGCGCGAGAACGGCCACCGCTGGGAGTCGCTCTCGCCGGGCGATCGCGAGCGGCTGGTGGTCATGGCGCGGGCGATCGTGCGCAGGCTGCTGCACGAGCCGACGCTGCGGCTGAAGGCGTCGGCAGCCGACGACACCGAGGACGCCGCCTACGTGCACGTGCAGGCCCTGCGCGAGCTGTTCGGGCTGGACCTGCCCGCGCCCGAACTCGACGAGCGGCGCCAGGCGGAGGTCACCGAGCTCGAGGCGCGCCGGCGGCGCAGCTGATCGCCGTGAAGCTGGGCAGCCGGGGCAGCGCGCTGGCGCTGGCGCAGGCGGGGATGGTGCGCGACAGCCTCGTGGCGCTCGGCCAGGAGGTCGAGCTGGTGGTCATCCAGACCGCGGGCGACGAGCGCCCCGCGGGCAGCCCGCCGCCTGAGACCCGCGACAAGGAGCGCTTCGTCAAGGAGATCGAGGAGGCGCTGCTGGACGGGCGGATCGACATGGCCGTGCATTCAGCGAAGGACGTGCCCGGCAAGCTCGCCGACGGCCTGGCCATCGTCGGCGTGCCCGAGCGGGCCGACCCGCGCGACGCGCTGTGCGGCGCACGCTCGCTCGAGGACCTGCCCACCGGCGCGGCGGTCGGCACCGCCAGCGTGCGTCGGCGCTCGCAGCTGCTGGCCGCCCGGCCCGACCTGCGCGTGCGCGATGTGCGGGGCAACGTGGACACGCGCCTGCGCAAGCTGGCCGGGGGCGACTACGACGCGCTGGTCCTGGCGGCCGCCGGGCTGGCCCGGCTGGGCCGCGACGAGGGCACCCCGGTGGACGCGAGCGTGATGCTGCCCGCGCCGGGCCAGGGCTGCCTGGCGCTCGAGGGGCGCGAGGGCGACGAGGCCGTGGGGGAGCTGGCGGTGGAGCTGACCGACTTCGGCGCGCTGGTGGCGCTGACAGCCGAGCGCGCGCTGGTGGCCCGCCTGGACGCCACCTGCGACACGCCAGTGGGGGCGCTCGCGCGGCTGGAGGGCCAGACGCTGCTGCTCGAAGGGTTCGCCGGCATGCCGGATGGCGCGAGCTGGATCCGCGACGGCCTGGAGGGGCCGGCGCGCGAGCCGGCCGACCTGGGTGCCGCGGTCGGGGACCGGCTGCTGGCTGCGGGCGCGCGCGAGCTGCTGGACACCGCCGAGGGCATGGCCGGTTAGCTTCCTGTCGGTGAGCGAGGGCATCGTCTATCTGGTTGGCGCGGGTCCCGGCGACCCGGGGCTGATGACGCGCCGCTCGCTGGAGCTGATCGCCACCGCCGACGCGATCCTGTACGACCGCCTGATCCCCGTGGACGCCATGCGCGGCGCGCCCGAGGAGGCCGAGCTGGTGTTCGTGGGCAAGGCCCCAGGCGACGTGGCGATGAGCCAGGAGGACATCAACGCCACGCTCGTGCGCCTCGGCCAGGCGGGCAAACGGGTGGTCCGCCTCAAGGGCGGCGACCCGTTCGTGTTCGGCCGCGGCGGCGAGGAGGCCGAGGAGCTTGCCGCCGCCGGCGTGCCGTTCGAGGTCGTGCCGGGCGTGACGGCAGGCGTTGCTGCGCCGGCCTACGCCGGCATCCCCGTGACCCACCGCGACGCCGCGTCGGCCGTGGCCTTCGTCACCGGCCATGAGGATCCGGCCAAGCCCGAGTCGGCGCTGGACTGGGACGGGCTGGCCCGGTTCCCCGGCACGCTGGTCCTGTACATGGGGGTGAAGAACCTGCCGCTGATCGCTGAGCGCCTGATGGCCGCGGGACGGCCGGGCGGACAGCCCGCGGCTGTCGTCCAGCGCGGCACCCTGCCCGGCCAGCGCGCCGTGACCTCCACGCTGGCGGGCATCGCCGACGCGGTGCGGCAACAGGACATCAAGGCGCCGGCCATCACCGTGATCGGCCAGGCGGCGCGGCTGCGCGACACCCTGGCGTGGCTGGAGCGGCGCCCGCTGCACGGCCGCAGCGTGGCCGTCACGCGCGCCCGCGCACAGGCCAGCGGGCTGGCAGAGCGGCTGCGCGCGCTGGGCGCCGAGGTCGTGGAGACGCCCGCGATCCGGATCGAGCCGCGGCCCGTGCCGTCAGAACTCGCGCGGGTAGGCGAGTATGCGCTGGTGTGCGTGACCAGCCCCAACGGCGCTTCGCTGCTGATGGAGGGCCTGGCCGAGCACGGCGTGGACGCCCGCGCGCTGGCGGGCGCCACGGTGGCGGCCATCGGCCCCGGCACCGCGGGCGCGCTTGCCGAGCAGGGCATCCGTGCCGACGTGGTCCCTCCGCGCTCGATCGCCGAGTCGCTGGTCGAGGCGCTCGAGGGGGTTCCCGTCGAGGGCAAGCGCGTGATGGTTGCTCGCGCTGCCGAGGCGCGCGACGTTCTGCCTGACGCGCTGGCCGCGCGGGGCGCCCGGGTGGACGTGGTGCCGCTCTACGACACCGTGGCCGAACCGCTGGACGATGCCGCCCGCGCGGCCCTCGAGTCGGCTGACTACGTGACCTTCACCTCGTCGTCGACCGTGCGCTTCCTGATGCAGGCCGCGGGCGCCTTCCCCGCGGGCGCGCGCCTGGTGTCGATCGGGCCCGTGACCAGCGCCAGCGCCCGCGAGCACGGCCTCGAGGTGCATGTTGAGGCCACCCGGCACGACATCGACGGCCTGGTCGACGCGCTGGTGGGGGACGTGCAGCGGTGATCGTCTCGCTGCTCACCGACTACGGCACCGAGGACGACTTCGTGGGCATCTGCCACGGCGTGATCGCCAGCATCGCGCCCGACGCGCGCGTGATCGACGTGACCCACGGCGTGCCGCGCTTCGACGTCCGCCGCGGCGCGATCGCCCTGCACGACGCGCTGCCCTACCTGCCGGCGGGCGTGCACGTGGGCGTCGTGGACCCCCAGGTGGGCACCGAGCGGCGCGCGATCGCCCTGCGCTGCAACGACGGCCGCATGATGGTGGGGCCCGACAACGGCCTGCTGTCGCTGGCGTGGCGCACCGCCGGCGGCGTGGAGAGCGCGGTGGACATCACCCTCTCGCCGCACCGCCTTGAACCGGTCTCGGCCACCTTCCACGGCCGCGACGTGTTCGCCCCGGTGGCCGCGCACCTGGCCGCCGGCGCCGAGCTGGCCGAGTCGGGCACGCCGCTGGACCCAGACGCGCTCCAGGTGCTCGAGCCGCTGTGGCCCGATCAGGAGGGCGACACCCTGGTCACGCGCGTGCTGTACGTGGACGGGTTCGGCAACGCGACGCTGAACGCGGGGCACGGCCACATCGTGGGCAGCGGTCTGACGCTGGGCGGCTCGGTCGAGGTGACCACACCCCAGGGGACCAGCACCGCCACGTTCGTGTCCACCTTCGCGGACGTGGCGGCAGGCGAGCTGATCGTCTACGAGGATGCCCACCGGCGGCTGGCGCTGGCCGTGAACCGCGGCACCGCCGTCGACTCGCTGGGCCTGGAGCGCGACACCGAGGTCCGGCTACGCCCGCGATGATCGGCCGCCCGCGGGTCCATCACCGCGAGGTGGGCTCGACGAACGCCGTGGCCCGCGAGCTGGCGGCGGCCGGCGCGCCGCACGGCACCCTCGTCACCGCCGACCACCAGAGCGCCGGGCGCGGTCGCGCCGAGCGCTCGTGGGAGGCGCCCGCGGGCTCATCGGTGCTGATGTCGCTGGTCGTTCGCCCCTCGGAGCCGCTGCTGCCGCTCCGCGCCGCGGTCGCGCTGTGCGACGTCCTTGCCGCGCTGCCCGGGGTCGCGATCAAGTGGCCCAACGATGTCCTGGTGGGCGGCCGCAAGGCGGCCGGCATCCTGGTCGAGGGGCGCCCCCAGGACGGCTGGGCGGTGCTTGGCATGGGCGTGAACGTGACGGCGGTCCCGCCCGCGCTCGGGGACACGGCCACGTGCCTGGCGGAGCAGGGCGACCGGCGCGGGGTGGCGGGCGTGCTCAGCGCTCTCCTGGCCGCGCTGGAGCCGCGGATGGCCCAGCCGGCGCCCGAGTTGCTGGCCGCTTGGCGCGAGCGCGACGCGCTGGCCGGCCGCCAGATCTCGTGGGAGCCGGGTGGCTCGGGCACCGCGGCCGGCGTGGACGACGCGGGGGCGTTGCTGGTGGACACCGCCGCCGGCCGCGTGGCCCTGGACGCCGGCGAGGTCCACCTGGCCCCGCTCAGCGGCTGAGCATCTGGCGCAGCTCGGCCACCGTCCGAGCCTGCGCCCGGGTCACGTCGAACCATGTGTATCGAAGCGGCGCGTAGTGGTGCAGCTGGTAGCGCCGGTCACGCTCGCGGTCGCGCTGAAGCGCGCGTGTGGTCAGGTGATGCGCGCGGCTGTCGGTCTCGACCACGACGCGCTCAGCGCGCCACAGGAAGTCGGCCTCGAGCGCCGGGCCGGGCAGCCAGGCGTTGCATTCGGGCATGGGCAGGCCCGCGTCGCGGACGAGCTCGAGGAAGCGACGCTCGAGCTCGAGCCTGGTCCCGGCCGGCTCCCTGTAGTCGGCCAGCGCGTCGCGCACCACCGCGATGCCGTGGTGGCCGGCGCTGCGCCCGCATGCCGCCTCGAGCGCGCCAAGGTCGAAGGCGCCCAGCTTCTCGGCCTGCTCGACGGCGCGGTCCACGATGCGCCGCGGGCTCCGTGCCGCCAGGTCGAGCAGGGTGCGCGAGACCGATGTGCAGGGGATGCCCCGTGCGACACAACGATCCGCCGGGTCCAGCCGGGCGGTCCTATGCATGCACACGCCGGACCGCCCGCGGCCGCGCGATCCGACCACGGTGACCGCCACCACAGGCGAGGTCGCCTCCACCAGCCCGAGCAGATCCGCTGCCGACCGGTGAGAGACCACCGCGTCGGGATGCGCAAGCGCGCCCGCCATGCAGCGGGCGGTGTAGGGCCACGGTCCCGGCACGGCCGAGTAGACGCCGCGGTGGACGCGGTGCAGGCGCGCGGAGGCGACCCGCCCGCGCACGGCGCTGGCGGTGAGGCCGACGGCTCGCAGCTGCGCCAGCGAGATCATCGTGTGCTGACCAGAGATCCGCGCCGCGATCTCCCGGTCGACCGACCGGGGTCCGGCACGTTGCGTCCCCAGAGAGGACGCTTCTGACCCAACCCCCCGCACGTCGCCGAGCATGCCGGCAGAGGCGTTACAGCGGGGTGACGAACGTCAAGCCTGCGCTACGGCTCAGGCCGCGTCGCGTTGCTTCTTATCGTCCTGCTGGTCCTTCGTGGTCTCGGCGTCCTGGGTGGCCTGCGCGTCCACTTCCGCGCCGCCGCCGTCGCCTCCCCCGCCCTTGCCGCGCCCGCGACGGCGCCGGCCGCCGCGCCGGCGGCGACCCTTGGGGAAGTTCTTCAGCAGCTCGCGGGCCAGCGCGCTGGGCTTGCGGGCCATACGCATGCGCGCCCCGTCGAGCACCTGCTGCGCCTCGGGAGTGTGGGCCAGCGCGGCGGCCAGCAGCGCCGCCGACAGCCGCCGGTCCTGCTTCTTGGACGCCTGCACCAGCCGGCGCGCGTTGCGGGCGTGGGCGCCACCTGAGGAGTTCACCAGCAGGCCCAGCAGGCGCTTGGTCTCGGGCCAGCGCGATACGGCGTACTCCTCGTGCACCTCGCGCGAGTACTCGGCCAGGTGCCAGATCCAGCGCGCCGCCTGATCGCGGCGGCCGATGGGCTTCTCGGCCATGGCCTGCAGCAGCAGCTTGACGCCCTCGCGGCGCTCGTCGCGCGACCAGCCGCCCACCAGCTCGACGGCCTCGTCGAACGCCTCGGGGTCCTTGAGCTGCCCGACCTCGGTGAGCGCGCGCAGGCGCAGCTGGGTGTTGCGGTTGCGCTGGAGGCACGTGACCAGGTAGCGGCGGCGCAGCTCGCCGGTGGCGTCGAAGTGGAGCATCGCCTTCGCGCGGCGCCAGTTGTTGGACGACACGCGCGCGCCGGCCAGCGCCGACCAGGCGTGCTGCTCGCCCCAGCTCAGGTGCTCGACGGCGATCCGCCAGAGCTCGCGTTCGAAGACCTGCGCGCGGCGCTCCTCGTCGGAGGTCACCGGCAGGACGCGGCGCTCGACACGCAGGCGGCGGCCGCGGCCGCGGCGCACGGGGCCGACGACGATGGCGCCACCGCGGTAGACGTCGCGGTCCAGCAGCGAGTGCAGCGTGACCACCGGGTCGTCGTTGGTGGTGGCCGGGTGCACGAAGTCGACCACGATGCCCGCCTCCTTGCCTGGCTGGCGGCGGGTCACCCGGCCCACGCGCTGCTGGTAGATGCGGCGCGAGGCGGTCGGTGCCAGGTGCATGCAGACGGTGGCGCGCGGCGAGTTCCATCCCTCGGCCAGCAGCTGGGCGTTGCAGAGCACGTCGATCTCGCCGCGCTCGTAGTCGGCCAGCGTGCGCGTGAGCTCGCGCTTGGGCGTCTCGCCCGACACCGCGACGGCCTTGATGCCCTGGTCCTGGAACGCGGCGGCCACGTTGTGGGCGTGGCGCACGCCGGCGGTGTAGACCACGCCGGGCAGGTCCTTGAAGCGCGTCTTGTACAGGTCCGCGATGGCCAGGTTGAACGGCATCTGGTCCAGCAGCGCGGCCAGCTCCTCCTGATCGAAGTCCTGGTCGACCTCGCCGCTGGCGCAGCGGCACCTTGGAGATCGAGCGCACGCCGACACCCGGCGGGATGCGCACGCAGCGCAGCGGCGAGATCACGCCCCGCCGTGCGGCCTGCGCCAGGTCGAAGCGCGAGGTCTGGGTGGGGAAGAGGTCCGTCACGTGGCGCGCGATCAGCGCGCCGGTGGCGGTCATGCCCACGAAGATCGGGCCCTGCCACTGGCGGATCGAGGCCGACGTCTTCTCGCCCAGTGCGGTGTGGGCCTCGTCGCAGATGACGATCGTGTACGCGTCGGAGATCTTGCCCACGTTGCGCACGAACCACTGGTAGGTCTCGACGGTGACGGGGCCCTCGGCGTTGGGGTCCTTGTCCTTGTCGCCGAGCAGCGGTGCGCTCAGCCGCTTCTTGTAGCCCCGGTCGGCGAGCTCGCCGTTGAACTGGTCCACCAGGTTGCGGCGGTGGGTCAGGATCAGCACGCCGCCGGTGCGCGAGGCCTCGGCGAAGCCGACCGCGGCCACCGTCTTGCCGGCGCCGGTGGCGTGCTCGAACCAGAAGCGGCGGTTGGCGCCCGCGTCCTCGTCGGGAGCCGGCGCGGCAGGCTCGTCCCCATCGCTCTGCTCGGTCTCGCTGTCGGCGTCCCAGTCCAGCGGCTCGTCCTCCTCGCCGATCTCGTCGTCGCCCTCGAGCTCGAGCTCGCCCGACGGCAGCTCCTCGACCGCGGTGGGCGGCTTGGCGCCGTTGCCGTTCTTCTCGGCCTGAGCCTGTACCTCTGCGGTCAGCGCGATCAGGGTGCCCGACAGCGCGTCGACCTGGTGCGCCGACAGCGTCGTGCCGTCAACCAGATGCGGCTCCTCCTCGGACAGGACGCGCTCGAGTCCCAGGATCAGCGAGAACTCGCGCCGCCACAGGACCGAGGGCGACTCGAGGCCGGAATCCAGCTCGGCCAGGGCGGCTTCCAGCGCGCGCCGGCGGGCGGTGCCCGGCGCCAGCGCCACGTCGGCCGTCTCGCCCTCGAGCACGAACGGCTCACGCGCAAACGCTTCTGCGCGCTTCAGATCGGCACCGGAGACCGGCGCGGGCTCAGCCAGGGAAGTACTTTCAGCCATGAGGCTTTCTGGTTCTCGAAAAAGGAATCGGGCGTGACCGCGGTCCACGGTGGACGAGACCTACGGTGGAGGCAGCGGCTCTGCCCGGTCGTGTCGCTGCTCGTTACGTCTGAGTAGGAGCAGCGTTGGTCTGCACCACTTGTGCAGACACTCCTATTACAGCACACATGCCCGGATTCCACGACATCACACGTCTGTCTACTCTGAGGCCCGTGGCGCGCAAGCTCCTGATAGCGGGTGCGAGCCTGGCTCTGGTCGCCGTCGTGGTGATTGGCCTGCTCAGCGCCAGGAACTCCGACGACAGCGCCAGCGGGGACGCGGGCGTCGCACAGGAGCCGGCGACGCCGACGCTGGAACAGGCACGGCGCCGGCTCAAGGGCGCACCGGCCCCGCTGGCGGCGCTGCACGCCCAGTCCTCCCAGTTGCTCGGCGGCGGCACGGCGGCGTTCTCGGCCCGCCTGCGCAAGCTGCGCGGCTACCCGGTGGTGGTGAACAAGTGGGGCTCATGGTGCGCGCCCTGCCGAGCCGAGTTTCCCGCGCTGCAGCGCCAGTCGGTCGAGCAGGGCAAGCGGATCGCCTTCCTCGGGGTCGACGGGCAGGACAACAACGAAAGCGCGCGCAAGTTCCTGGCCCAGTTCCCGGTGGCCTACCCCTCCTACATCGACGGCGACCTGTCCATCGCCAGGTCCTTCGGCGCCGTTCAGGGCTTCCCGTCGACGGTGTTCTACGACCGCAAGGGCAAGGTCGTGTACATCAAGCAGGGCAGCTACCCCACCGAGGCCGCGCTGGCGCAGGACATCCGCCGTTACGCCCGGTGACCCACCGATAGCGGTCCGGGCCCCACGCTCCGCAGCCGAGCTGGAGGCGGCCCTGGAGCTTCGCCACCAGGTCTTCTGCGTCGAGCAGGGCGTGGACCCCGCGGCCGACCGCGACGGCCTCGACGACCACGCCGAGCAGCTGGTGGCCCAGCGGGGCGACCAGGTCGTGGGCACCTGCCGGCTGCTGATCGACGGCGCCGTGGCGCGGCTGGGCCGCATGGCGGTCAGCCCCGAGCTGCGCAGCCGGGGTGTGGGTGCGCTGATCCTGGCCGAGGCCGAGCGCGTGGCGAAGGCGCACGGTGCTCGCAGCATCCTCCTGCACGCCCAGGTCGCGGCGCGCGGCGTCTACGACCGGGCCGGCTACCACCCGGTGTCCGGCGTGTTCGAGGAGGAGGGCATCGAGCACGTGACGATGGAGAAGTTCGTTGCCTGAGCTGCGCGTGGATCCGCTCTCGGGGCTGCGCACCGTGATCGGCGACCCGGACGCCGGCTGGGACGGCGGCGGTGAGCAGCCGCGTCCCGACCCGCTCGGCGGCGGCCGGGGTGAGCCCGAGCTGTTCGCCGGTTCGCCTGGCGCGGGCACGCTGGAGCTGATCGACCACCGGCGCGCGCTGGCCGAGCAGGACGCGCCCGAGCTGGCCGCGACCATGGGCGGCTGGCGCGAGCGGATGCGCGCCCGGGCCGACGCCGCCTACGTGCACCTGGCCGTCGACGAGGACGGCCCGGGGCCCGGCCGGGCGCGGCTGCACGCGCTGCCGTTCGTGCCCGCCCAGGTGGCGCGCGAGCGCGAGCGCTTCAGCGCCTACCGCGAACGCACCCAGGGCCGCAACCTGCAGGCCGACCTACTGCAGGCCGAGGTCCGCAACCGGACGCGGCTGGTGGCCGTCGGCGAGGGCGCGGTGGCCATCTGCCCGTTCGCCTCGCGGGCGCCCTTCCACGTGCAGCTGTTGCCGCGGGCCGAGCGCGAGCGCTTCGAGGACGACGGGCCGACGGGGGCCGAGACGCTCCACGACGTGCTGCGCGCGCTGACCTCCGTGCTCGGCGCTCCGCCGCGCTTCGGCCTGTGGGTGCGCACCGCCCCGCCGGGCGCCACCGCGTTCTGCTGGCGGCTCGATCTGGTGCCACGAACCGAGCGCCCTGACGCGCTCGAGGCCGGCGCGGGCGTGCAGCTGACCTCGCTGGCCCCCGAGGAGGCGGCGGAGAGGCTACGTGGCGCGCTGCGCTAGCTTGCCCGCCGATGCCGCCTTCACCACGTCCCATCCCCGCCTTCGCCGCCCAGACCCCCCAGGAGCCCCGGCCCTACGGGCGCTGGGGCCAGGCCCTGAGCGAGCGCTTCCACGAAGCGGCCCGCGGGCTGAAGTCCGACGAGGACCTGGGCGAGCCCGGCGACGTGCTGTGGTTTCCGGACCGGACCTGGGGCGGTCGCACCTACGTGCCGGCGACCGCGCCCACGTCCACCGGCTACGAGCTGTTCGGCTACGTGTCGTACACGCGCGAGCACGAGGGCGCCCAGGCCGAGGCCTTCACCGCCGCGGTCGACTACACCGACGAGACCGCGGAGGCCAACCCGGACTGGAGCCTCGACCTCTCCGACCAGGAAGTCGGCGAATGGCGCGGGCCCGACGGCCAGCGCGGCGTGATCTCGCTGGTCTGGGGGGTCTCGCTGGTGGCCAACGGAAAGATCGCCACGGCCGAACTGGGACCGGTGACCACCGACCAGTGCGTGCTGGTGGACGACCGCTTCACGCTCGTCTCGCTGGACGACTACGTCGGCGACCTGCTCGAGATCCGCCTGTTCGGCCAGAAGGGCGCCGAACTGGCCCGCGAATCCCTGTACGAAGAGGAATAACGTTCCTCGCGCGCCCCGATAGCTCAGCTGGATAGAGCGTCCCCCTCCTAAGGGGAAGGCCGCTGGTTCGAATCCAGCTCGGGGCATGCGTCGGGGCAAACCGGGCACGTCAGCTGGCGAACCTCCCGATCCCGCTCTGGCAGTGGCGAAGTTAGCCACCGGGTCAATCTCGGTAACCTTTTGCTCGACGCTTGCGGACCGCTCAGCGCCGATCAGGATGCATCTGGCGCGAAAACGTTCTGCGTGTAGCGAACTCCCCCACCAGCACCACAGGGTGCGCTCCGGGGAGACGGAAACCCTTCCGCGACCATTCAAGGAGGCAGGACCCCACGTGACCGACACTCGTGCTGAAACCTCGGGCGGGACGGCAGAGAAGCCGTTCGACATCACCTTCCCGAGGGGACGTGAGGAGGACCGCGACCAGGACGAGGAGTTCTGCGAGGTCGTCATAGACGGCGAGACGCGCCGCATCCGCTTCCACGATTACGACCAGATCTTCTCGGTTCCGGGCCTCTACGAGCAGCTGTTCTACGCCGAGCTGGAGTGCGATTCGCCGCGCACGATCGCCGGCCTGATCGGCGAGCAGGTGGACAACGAGGCGGCCGAGCGACTGCGCGTGCTGGACGTGGGCGCCGGCAACGGCATGGTCGGCGAGGAGCTGGACCGGATGGGCGCCCGCCACATCGTGGGCGTGGACATCATTCCCGAGGCCGCTGACGCGGCCCAGCGCGACAGGCCCGGCGTCTACGACGACTACTTCGTGGTGGACCTGACCGACGTCCCGCCGGCGGACCTGGCCCAGATGGAGGCGAACCGCTTCAACTGCCTTACCACCGTCGCGGCCCTTGGCTTCGGCGACATCCCGCCCGAGGCGTTCACCACCGCCTACAACCTGATCGAGGACGGCGGCCTGGTGGCCTTCAACATCAAGGAGCGGTTCGTGACCGACGGCGACCGCAGCGGCTTCGAGGAGCTGATCTCGACCGCGCTGGACGACGGCACGATGGATCTGGTGGCCGAGCGCCGCTACCGGCACCGGCTGGCCGTGTCGGGCGACCCGCTCTATTACGTCGCGATGGTGGCGCGCAAACGCGCCGACATCACCGTCTAGCTAACGGTCCGGGCGTTCCGGATACACATCGTCGATGGTCGCAAGGGGCGTGTACGGCGCCCCGGCGGCCGCGGCGATGGCCTCGGCGCCGCCGGCCAGGCGGTCCAGGACGCTGACCACCCCGACGATCTGCAGGCCCGCCTCCTTGACCCGCTCGATGGCGGCCACGGTGGCGCTGCCGGTGGTGACCACGTCCTCGACCACCAGGCAGCGGTCGCTTGCGGGATCGAGCAGCGGCCCCTCGATCCAGCGCTGTAGCCCGTGGGCCTTGCGGTCCTTGCGCACGAAGAAGGCCTTGACGCCGGCGCCCCCGGCCAGCGCGGCACATGCCACTGGATCGGCGCCCATGGTCATACCACCGACCGCGGTGGCGCCGGTCTCGGTCGCCTTGGCGGCCACGAGCTCGCCCAGCGCCGCGAAGCCCTCGGGCCGCAGCGTGGCCCGCTTCGCGTCGATGTAGTAGTCGGCCTCGGCGCCGCTGGACAGCGTGACCTTGCCGACCACGAGCGCGTGCTCACGCAAGGCCGCCACCAGGCGCTGGGATGCAGGGCTAACGTCGCTCACCGGAACTGCCGATGCTATTCGAGCTATGGCATCCCTGGTTCGCCTGCTCGCGCTGGTCGCCTCAGCGGTGATCGGCTTGAGCCTGATCATGTTCGCGCTCGACCAGTCGCGCGAGGGCACCGCCACCCAGTTGCGCAAGATCGACGGTCAGTCTTCGAGCGCCGTGGTCACCCAGGACGAGCTGGACGCGCCCGCGCCGAGCAAAGTCGAGGAGAACGTGCGCGAGTCCAAGCATTCCTCGGCACGCGAGTACATCGACGACGGCAACGACCTGCTGGCCAAGCCGTTCACCGGCCTGGTGCGGTCGGACAACGTATGGGTCGAGCGCCTGGTGCCCGCCGCGCTGGGGCTGCTGATCTTCGGCCTCGGCGGCCTGATGCTGGCCAATTGGCTGCCCGAGAGCCGGGCGAAGCACCAGGACTGGCGCGAAGCCCCGAGCTGACGCGCGCGGCGATCGGTCAGCGGTAGACGAAGATCTGCTCGCCCAGCGACAGGGCGTTGCGGATCTGGCGCGCGTTGGGCACCGGCACGCGGATGCAGCCGTGGCTGGCCGGGTAGTTGGGCACCGAGTGGTATCCGTGGATGGCGTAGCCGCCGATGAAGTACGAGGCGTCCACCATGCCCAGGGCGTTGGTGCCGAGGTCGCGGCGGTAGAAGCGGAAGCGCCCGAACACGGTCGGCGTCGACGGCTTGCCCGACGACGCGTGGTACACGCGGTAGGCCCTGCCCTTCTTGTCGAACAGGGCCAGCACCTGGCGTGACCAGTCGAATTCCACGTGGCGGCCGGCCTTGCGGAAGCGAGGCCGGAAAGCCCCCTTGCGCTGGAGCACCTTGGAGTAGACGCCGCGGGTGGCGAAGCCGCTGCGGCCCATTCCGTTGGTCTTGCGGAAGGCCAGCACGGCGCGCGCGGTGCCGCCCTCGTAGACACCGTTGCGCGGAGTCGCGTAGCCCATGCTGTGCAGCCCGCGCTGGAGCAGCAGCACCTTGGTCCCGCGCGAGCCCTGACCGGCCGTCAGGCTGACCACCCTGACGCTTGCCGAGCGCGAGCTGAAGGCCACCTGCTGGGGTGTGGCCACGTGGCGCAGGCGGACTCTCAGGTTGCCGCTGCGGCGTGTCTTGACGCGGGCGCTGACGCGCCCCTTGGCGTCGACCTTTGCGCGCTGGCGCGAGACGACCTTGCCCTTGCGCAGGATCTCCACGAGCACGACCTGCCCGGCCACCAGCGGCTTGACAGTGCCCCTGACGCGGAACGCGGCGCCGCGTGCGACGTAGCGCGCCTTCTTGGTGCGCTGGCCGCCGCTGACCTTGATGCTGGCCTTGCCCGGCTGGGCCGGCGGCGCGACCGGCTGGGGCGGCGGCGCCGGTGCCGGCGTGGGCACCTGCGCGGGCTGGGCCGGCGGGGTCTGCGCCGACGCCAGGGCGGGCAGCCCACAGAGGGCGACGATCGTGACAGCGATGGGTGTGAGTGAGCGCCTCATGCGCGGGCTACTGTACCCGCGCGGGCGGGGGATTGCGCAGGTGCTCTGGGCAGCCGCCTGCCGGCCACGATCAGCGCCACGAGCATCAGCGGGCCGACCACCACCGACACCTTCCAGCCGTCGTCGGCCTGCACCGCGAACGCGACCGTGTTGTTGAACGCGTGCATCCCGATCGGCGCGAGCAGCGTGCCGGTGCGCTCGTAGACCAGGCAGAAGAGCACGCCGAGGACGGCCAGCGGTGGCAGGATCAGCAGGCCGTCGGCGCCGCCGCCGCTGAAGTGGATGATCCCGAACAGGCCGCCGTCGATGAGCGCGGCCGCCGCGATCGACATGCGGTTGCGCAGCGCCCGGTAGAAGAAGCCGCGGAAGAAGAACTCCTCCACGACCGGCGCGACCGCGATGACCATGCTCCCGGCCACGATCAGGCCGAAGGTCCCCTGGTCACCGCCCAGTTGCTGGACGGTCTTCTGCTCGACGTCGGGCTGCACGAGCGCCCCGTAGACCAGGGTGATCAGGTAGAAGGTCAGGATCCCTAGTGCGGCCCAGCCGAGCGTGGGCCAGAAGCGCGCACCCCGGAGCCCGAAGTGCCAGAGCCGCGGCTTGGCCACCCGGCTGGCGAAGAACCATGCCGCTCCGGCAAAGCAGAGCCCCTGCACGAGCGTGCCGACCACGGTCACGAGCGTGCCGTCGGTCTTGCCCCCGAACGCGGCCACGAGCGCCGCCAGCATCGTGGCCCCGACCAGCGTGGCGCCGATGCCCACCAGGAAGCCCCAGAGGGCGAAGATGGCGGGCCACGGCGGCTGGCGCTCTGCGCCCTCGGGCAGCTCGGGCGGGTCCGGCGGCGCGACGGTTGGGGCCATGGACGCCATCCGCGCTCAGAATAGGGAGGGCACCGTCTCCAGCGAGGTGATGACCTCGGTCCCCGCGGGCGCCGCACCGTCCCGGGCGACGAGCACCGCGCGCATGCCTACCGCGCGGGCACCCGCGACGTCGGTTTCCGGCGAGTCGCCCACGAAGAGCGCGTCGCGGGCGCTCACCGCGGCCAGCTCGAGGCCGGCGCGAAAGGGCTCGGGCGCGGGCTTGGCCTGCCCGACCTCGGCCGAGGACACCACGCCGTCGACCAACGCGCCGAGGCCGGCGCGCTCCAGCGCGGCTCCCAGCGAGCGATCCCAGTTGCTGACCACGACCACGCCGGCGCCCCGGGACCGGAGCGCGCGCAGCGCGGGCGCGGCGTCGGGAAAGGCCGTGAACTCCAGCGAGGCGAGCATGGCCGCACGCACGTCCGCGCGCGCCAGCCCGCCCACCCCCAGCGCCCCGTGCAGCACGGCGGCGCAGTCGTCGTGCAGCGCCCGCAGGCCGGTCTCATGGCCGCCGCGCATGTGGTTCTCCAGGTAGTAGGCGATCTCGGCGGCGAATCCCCGCTCGGCGGCCTCGGCGCCCACGTCGACGCCGGTCGCGCGTTCCAGCGCGGCCCGCAGCCGCGGAGCGGGCGGCTCGAGCCGCACGAGGGTGCCGAGCGCGTCGAACAGGACGGCCTTCACGAGGGCCAGCCCTTACGCACCGGCAACCGCCGGATCACAGCCCGCCGCCGTCCACCACGCAACGTGCCTTCAGAGCAGAGCCCCATGCTCACAGGCCAGACCGGCCGGAAGACCGCCGGACCGGCCGGATCACAGCCCGCCGCCGTTCAAGAAACGGGCATGGATGCCCGTTTCTTGGCACCCCATCCGGTATTTCATGAAATGAAATACCAAGACGCGTACTGCGCCGTGAACAGCCCGAGCCCCAGCGCGGACGCGGCCGCCACCCGCGTGGTGTTGCCGCGCTCGGCGCACACGGCGCCCAGCCACATGAAGATCGGGAACAGCACCACCAGGAAACGGGGGAGGCTCATCAGCGGCTGCGGGGTGACCGGGTAGCTCAGGGGCAGAGCCAGGGCGGTGACCACGTAGACCCCGTAGGCGAACGGCAGCCGACGCAGGATGCCGACCGCCGCCACGGCTGCGAAGACCAGGCTTCCGAAGAGCATCAGGTTCACGGCGGCGACGCGGAACGGGTCGCCGCCGGCCTGTTCGAAGAAGACGGTCTGGCGCGATCCCGATGCCAGCTGACGGACTCCCTCGAAGGCTGCCACCAGCCCGTCCCACGCGCCAACGAACGGTCCGGCGAAGTGGCGGGACCAGAGCTCCTGGGCGCTCGAGAAGGCCAGCGGGTCGCCGTGGGCCAGCGCCAGGAAGATCGCGTAGGCCACGAGCCCTCCGGGGGCGAGCGCCAGCCATGCCAGGTGCGGGCGCACCCGCCGCCCCGGCTCGGTGCCCTGCCAGTACAGGATGGCCAGGGGCAGGAGCAGGAGCACCCCCGCGCTGCGGGTGGCGCCGGCTGCGCCCGCGGCCAGCCCGGCCGCCGCCCAGTGGCCGGTGCGCGCCGCGTAGAAGGCCCCGACCGAAGCGGCCAGGAACAGGCTCTCCGAGTACGGCGCGCCCAGGAACAGCGACGCCGGGAACACACACAGCAGCAACACGGCCGGCCCGGCGGCCGCGCGGCCGAGCTCCAGCTCGGTCAGGCGGTGCAGCAGGTAGAGCGCCACGCCCAGGGCCGCGAGGGCCACCAGGTACGACGCGATCAGGACGGCCCCCTCCGAGCCGCCGCCCAGCTCGCCAAGCCCGCGCGAGAGCAGCGGGTACAGCGGGAAGAAGGCGGTCCGCGGCGAGCCGGCCCCGCCGTAGCCGAGGTTGGCGATCGACAGGTACCAGACCGAGTCCCAGCGAGCCAGCGGCGAGAACAGCAGGTCGCCGACCCCGCCGAACGGGTGCGTCAGCGCCGGCGTGTCGAAGCGGGCGGCGTTCCCGGAGGAGAGGCCGCCGGCCAGAGTGGCGTACAGCGCCACCGCGAAGATGCCGAGGCGGCTCCAGGCCAGCGCCCGCCAGGAGTCCGCGAAGGCCGCCGAGGCGCGGATCCGCGCCCAGGCAGCGGCCACGGATTCGCGCCGGTCCGGAAGGGTCGTCCTGATATGGCCCGAAGGAGCCTCATACGCCATGCCGGCCCCCGATCTTGTCATCGCCGACTCCTTCGTGGTCCAGCATCGCGAGACGATCACCGCGATCGCGACCGTGGTGGTGGCCGTGGTGGTGGCCCGGCTGGTCGATCGCGCCGTGGCCCGGCGCGGCCGCGCGCTCGGCGAGGTGGTGGCCGGGCGGCCGCTGTCGGCCGTAGCCGACACCCGGCTGCAGCTGGTACGCCGACTGATCTTCGTGCTGATCATCGTGCTCGGGATCGCGCTGGCGCTGGCGCAGTTCCCAGCGGTCAAGCGGGTGGCCACGGGCCTGCTGGCGTCGTCCGCGCTGCTCGGCCTGGTGGTGGGCTTCGCGGCACGCCAGACGCTGGCCAACGCCATCGCGGGGATCGTGATCGCCATCACCCAGCCGATCCGGATCGGCGACCTGATCACGTTCGAGGACGAGACCGGCGAGGTGGAGGACATCCGCCTGGCCTACACCTACATCCACCTGGACAACGGCCAGCGGCTGATCGTGCCGAACGAGGCCCTGGCCCAGAGCTCGGTGCACAACCACACGGTCGTGGACCCGCGGGTCAAGGTCGAGGTGTCGGTCTGGCTGCCCCCCGGCGGCGACGCCACGGCCGCGCTGAAGCTGCTGGCCGCGGACGAGGGCGTGGAGGCGCGCATCGGCGAGGTGGATCCCGAGGGCATCACGGTGGTGGTGTCCAGCTGGGCCGAGAGCGCCCGCGAGCGGGGAGGATTGGCCGCAGGGCTGCGAAAAGAAAGCCTGGAGCGCCTGCGCGCCGCTGGGCTATCCTCCGTTCCGACCGGGTGAGGCCCTGGCGCGCTCTGGCGCGCGTGGAGCGGAGTGATCCACCGGAGGGCCCGGCAGCGCAACCCGGATCGGCAACCCATGACCTACCGGCAGAGAAAGCAGCGTCGCAAACGCCGCCGCGGAGGCGCCGGCCAACGGCTCCTGATCGTGTTCGGCGTCGTCGGCGCGTTCGTTGCCGTCGGCGTGCTGTCCGCGGCCGGCTACGTGGCCGCCATCGCGGCCACCGCACCCGACCTCTCTGAGCTCAAGCCGGCCGACAAGGGCAGCAACTCCGAGATCCTGGCCGCCGACGGATCACGGCTGGGCTACGTGCAGTCGGACGAGATCCGGACACCGCTGCCGTGGGCCGACATGACGCAGGACATGCGCCAGGCCGTGGTGGCCATCGAGGACGAGCGCTTCTACAGGCACAAGGGCGTCGACTACGGCGGCATCATCCGGGCCGGCATCAAGAACCTGGAGTCGGGCAAGACCACCCAGGGCGGCTCGACCATCACCCAGCAGCTGGTGCGCGCGCTGTACATCAAGGACCCCGAGCGCAACGTGCAGCGCAAGATCCGCGAGGCCAAGCTGGCCTCGGAGCTGGAGAAGAAGCACTCCAAGCGCTGGATCCTCCAGAACTACCTGAACGACGTGCCGTTCGGCACCGTCGACGGGCGCACGGCGATCGGCATCGAGGCCGCCGCCGAGACGTTCTTCAACAAGCACGCCAAGGACCTGACGCTGGCCGAGGCCGCGCTGCTGGCCGGCCTGCCACAGGCACCGTCGCAGTACAACCCGTTCCGCAACCCGCGCGCGGCGCTACAGCGACGCGGCGAGGTGCTGCGCACGATGGCCAAGAACAAGTTCATCACCCAGGCCCAGGCCGACGAGGCCGGGCAGGCCCCGCTGCAGCTCAAGCGCGGGCGGCGCTACACCGACCGTCGGGAACCGTTCTTCTTCGACTACGTGCAGGAGCAGCTGATCGAGCGCTACGGCGTCGGCGTGTACCGCCGCGGCGGGCTCAAGGTCTACACGACCATCAACCCCAAGCAGCAGGACGTG
This sequence comes from uncultured Solirubrobacterales bacterium, assembly GCA_963750365.1. Classification (GTDB taxonomy): domain Bacteria; phylum Actinomycetota; class Thermoleophilia; order Solirubrobacterales; family Thermoleophilaceae; genus JAAYBF01. Next base: position 846,292 of record CAVVQE010000001.1, on the reverse strand, counting down.
GCGCGCAACGCCATCAACCAGTTCTACGCCGACCCGAACGGCCCGTCCTCGGCGATCGCGTCGATCGACCCGCACAACGGCGAGATCAAGGCGATGGCGTCCAGCGGCACCTACAAGGACCGGCGCTTCAACCTGGCCGCCCAGGGCCACCGCCAGCCCGGCTCGGCGTTCAAGACGATGGTGCTGACCGCGGCGGTCCGATCGGGCATCAACCCGAGCAGCACCACGTACACCTCCAAGCCGCTGAACCTGACCGTGCCCGGCTACGGGCCGTGGAAGGTCAAGACGTTCAGCAACACCTACGGCGGCTCGATGAACCTGGTCCAGGCCACGCTGAAGTCCGACAACTCGGTGTTCGCCCAGCTGACCATCGACGTGGGACCGAAGAAGGTCTGCGAGACCGCCAAGTTGCTGGGCATCGAGACCAAGCTCGACTGCCTGCCCGCCGAGGGCCTCGGCGGCCTGCGCCTTGGCGTGACGCCGCTGGAGATCGCGAACGCCTACGCCACGCTGGCCAGCGGCGGCGTGCGCCACAAGCCCACCGGCATCCGCAAGGTGGTGTTCCCCGACGGCAAGTCCGAGCAGCTGGGCAACTCGAAGGGCAAGCGCGTGCTCACCGACGGCCAGGCCTACGAGGTGACCAAGATCCTCAAGCAGAACGTGCAGGGCGGCACCGGCACGCGCGCGCAGTTCGGCTGCCCGGCGGCCGGCAAGACCGGCACCACCGACAGCTCCAAGGACGCCTGGTTCGTGGGCTACACGCCCGACCTGGCCTCGTCGGTGTGGGTGGGCTTCCCCAACGCGAACATCGCGATGGCGGGCGGTCAGGGCGGCACGCTGGCCGCGCCCGTGTTCAGCGCCTACATGCGCAATGCCCGCGGCGCGAACTGCAACGACTTCCCCCAGCCCAAGGAGCGCGCCAGCTTCTCGCCGTTCTTCAGCAAGTCGTCGCAGACGGGCACCAGCAGCAGCGGCAACTACAACTCCGGCCGCACGCCCAGCGGCCCGGCCGCGGAGGGCAACGGCAACAGCCCGGACACCCAGCAGGGCGGCGGCACGCGCGGGTACGACCCGCGCCTGTACGAGGCGCCGCCGCAGAAGGCTCCGCGCGTGCAGACCCCGCCGGCGCCGGCGCCGACTCCCTCCCCCGGCAACGAAAACGGCGGTGGCCAGGACAACGGCAACGGCCGGGGCAACGGCAACGGCCGTTAGCGGGCCGTGGCCGAGCGCGGCCTGATCGCAGCCATACGGGAGCTACTCGGGCCCCCCGGCGAAGGGGTGCTCGTGGCCTCGGGAGACGACGCCGCGGTGGTGCGCTCGCGGCCGCTGGCGGTGACCTCGGTGGACACCCAGGTCGAGGGCGTGCACTTCGACCGCAACACGCATGGGCCCGCCGACATCGGCCACAAGGCCATGGCCGCTGCGCTGTCTGACCTGGCCGCGATGGGCGCATCGGCCGGTGAGTCGTACGTATCGCTGGCGCTGCCGGGCGACCTGACCGAGCCAGCCGCCCTGGAGCTGGCCACCGGCCTGGTGGACGAGGCGCGGGCCCATGGCGTCACGATCGGCGGTGGCGACGTGGTCAGCGCCCCCGCGCTGGTGGTGACCGTGACCGTGGTCGGCTGGGCGGACTCGCTCGACCAGCTGGTGCGCCGGGACGGGTCCACGGCGGGCGACGTTGTCGCCGTGACCGGGCGCCTGGGTGCGTCCGGGGCAGGGCTCCTGTGTCTGCAGGGACGCGCCGCAGCGGTGGACCGCGCCACCGAGACGGCTCTGGTCCGAGCCCACCGCCGGCCGGTGCCGCGACTCGAGAGCGGGCGCGCCCTGGCCGCGGCCGGGGCCAGCGCGATGATCGATCTGAGCGACGGCCTGGCCACCGACGCCGCCCACCTGGCCGAGGCCGGCGGCGTCAAGCTGACCCTGCGGCTGGACCGGATCCCGCTGGCCGATGGCGTGGCCGCCGCGGTCGCGGACGACCCGGTCCGCTTCGCCGCCACCGCGGGCGAGGACTACGAGCTGCTGTTCTGTGTTCCCGAGGGGGCCTGGGAGCGCGCCCGGGGCGCCGTCACGGCCACCGGCGTATCCGTGAGCCGGCTAGGCCGGGTCGACCGCGGCGCCGGGTTGGAGCTGCTGGACTCCGAGGGGCGCGCAGTCCGGGGCCTGCGCGGCTACGAGCACGGCTGACATACGCGCGAGCATCGCCTCGGCCACCAGCCCGGGGTCGATCAGGTAGGCGCCGGCCTCGATTCGCTCCCGCAGGTCTCGATGCATTCCGGCCCTATCGCCGCCGCCGCCGCACGACGCGACTGCCGCGCCGGAGCTTTCGACGGATGGACGAGAAGCCGCGTCCCGCTGCCCGCCTGCTGCGGCCGGACCCGTCATCGGTTCCTCAGCGCCGAGTCGGTGCCGCCAAGCGATCCGGGTCCCGCGTAGCCCGCCGGGCCGCGCACCTTGGGCACCTCGCGAGGCGGGCGGGGCGCCTCGGGCGGGGTGCTCAGGGCCACCGCGATCACGCCGGTGAGCACGCCGGCGAACACGCAGCCCAGCAGCGAGCTGATCAGGCCGATGTGCCCGCCTGTGACCAGCAGGAGCAGATACCAGGCCCCCGAGACCGGGTTCAAGCCGAGTATCGACAACTGGTAGACCACCAGCAGCAGCGGCAGCACCAGGCCGCCGGCCACCAGCGCCAGGCGGGTTCGCCGCCCCGGCGCCGGGTCCACCAGCGTGGCCAGCATCCACAGGTGCAGCGCCGGGATCATGATCAGCGCGGAGAACGGGTTGACCAGCCACAGCAGGACGGTGGCCGCGGTCATGGCCAGCGTCAGGACCACCGCGGCGCCGGGCGCCGCCGGCGCGCGCAGGTCGGGGTCCGCCGCCACCGCCGCCCGGCGCAGCCCGAACCAGGACCCGGCCACCACCACGGCCACCCCGGCCATGACCCCCAGGGCGCCCACGTCGACCGGGACCAGACCCGGGGACACGGGCGCGGTCGGCGGATGCGCCGCGCCCACCAGGTGCAACAGGTGGGCCAGCGCCAAGCCCAGCACGAAGGCCGCGACGGCCGCCGCCAGCCAGGCCAGCCACGGGGCCACCGGGCTGCGGCGGCGGCGCACGCGGGCGAAGGCGTCGACGGCAGCCACGAGCGCGGGCAGGATCAGCGCCATGGCCAGGAAGCCCATCACCCAGCCCGGCATGACCTGGCTGACCACCGTCAGGTAGGCGCTGGGGCGGGCCGGCTCGCCCTTGGCTCCGTCCAGCGCGTTCACGGTGCGCAGCATCGCGCGGCCGAGCATGCCGACGCGGTCGGGATCGATCGCGTCGCTGCCGCTGCTCGAGGTGTCCTCGCGCTCGCCGGCGCCGGCGATGCGCACCGCGTCGTAGCCGCCGCCCAGCAGCACGCCCTGCGCGCCGATGCCGACTGGGAACGACAGGCGGGCCAGCTGCCCGGCCGCGCCCGTGGCGGGCGCCATCGAGCCGGCCTCCTCGCGCACCGAGTCGGCCGCGGTCCGCTGCAGGCGCTGGCTGGCCCGGTCGGTCCGGTCCGACCAGCCGATAACCGCCGGCGGGTTGGCCCCGCCGTACCCCAGCCCTGAGACGGTCACGATGCCCTCGACCTGGTCCGGGTCGGGAAGCGAGCGCATCAGACGGCTGGCGCCGACCTGGCCCAGCGCCGAGCCGTCCACCGACGCCAACACGAGCGTCTTCGCCGACGGGCGGCCCTGGAAGACCCGCGCCAGCTGAAGCAACGCCGCGGTGTCGGAGGCGCTGCCCGCGGCATCGGGCACCCCGGAGGCATCGCGGTCGGCCACGACCACGACCTGCCGCCCGGTCCCGCCCGCGCGCCGGCCGACCACGTTCACGAGGTCCTTCTCGTCGTGGCTGAAGCGATCCGTCTGAACGGTGAACCCGCTCTGGCGGAAGGCGGCCGCGACCAGCTTGGCGGCGCGGCGGTCGCCAGGGCGGCCGGCGCGGCGGTCGGGCGCCGCATCCACGATCCGCTGGGCCGCCGTCTGCGCCGCCCCACCCTCGAAGACGACGTCGGCCGGGAGCCCCTGCTGAAGCGCTCGCGGCGTGCTCTGGAGCGAGAACATGACCAGCACGACGGCCAGCACCGCGGGCACGAAAGCCACCCGGTAGATCCGCGGCTCGATCAAACCCTGGGGTCCCTCACCGCCCTCAACCTACAATCTGGCTCACGCGGGCAACCCCCACCGGGCGACCGCCGAACCCAATGTCCACGCAGGCTCCGCGCATCCTCCTGGTCGACGACGAGTTGTCGGTGCAGAAACTCCTGGGCTACCCGCTGCGAAAAGACGGTTACGACGTGGTCGCCGCCCTGGACGGCCGTGAGGCCATCGAGGCGGTCCGCGACCAGCGTTTCGACCTGGTGGTGCTGGACCTGATGCTGCCGCACGTGAACGGGCTCGAGGTATGCCGTCGGCTACGGGCCACGAGCTCGGTTCCGATCATCATGCTGACCGCCCGCGACGAGGAGTCCGACAAGGTCCAGGGCCTGGAGCTCGGCGCCGACGACTACATCACCAAGCCGTTCTCGGTGCGCGAGTTCCGCAGCCGTGTGAAAGCCGTGCTGCGGCGCGCGGAGCTGAGCAAGGGCGAGGAGCGCAGCGAGGCCCCGATCGAGGACGGCGACCTGCGGATCGACTTCGAGAAGCGGACCGTTACGCGCGGGCAGGGCGCGGTGGCGCTGACCTACGTGGAGTTCGAGATCCTGGCCGCGCTGGCGCGCAACCCGGGCCGGGTCTACAACCGGATGGTGTTGCTGGAGCGCGTCTGGGGTGACGCGTCCTACCGCGACCCACGAACGGTCGACGTGCACATCCGCCACCTGCGCGAGAAGCTCGAGGACGACCCGAAGGTGCCCGAGCTGATCCTGACGGTCCGCGGCGTGGGCTATCGCTTCCGCGACCGATGAGGCTCCGGCTCCCCTGGACGGGGTCGCTGCGCAACAAGCTCATGCTGCTGATCCTGAGCGTGACCGCCAGCGCCTTCGGCGTCGTCTACTTCTTCGTGGTCCCCCAGCTGGCGTCGAGCCTCGAAGACGCCAAGCTCGACGAGCTGACGCGGGTGGCGGCCGGCTCGCGGCCGGCGCTGGAGAGCCTGATGGGCGATCGCGACGTGACCGCGCGGACGCTGGACCGGCGCGTGCGGGCGGTGGCCGACTCGGCCGGCGCGCGGCTGACGCTGTTCGGGGTCCAGCGCTCGGGCGGCACGTCCGGCGGGCCACCGCGCTTCTTCGTGATCAGCGACTCGCGGGAGGAGCGCGGCGTGCCGCGCGCCAACGCGCTGCTGACGCGCACGACGCAAACGGGCGCGCTGGCACGCGGCCGCTCCGCCGCGGCGACCGGCGAGCCGCTGGGCGAGCTTGCCCAGCCGCTGCGCTTCCGCGGCCGCGTGTACTGGGTGGCGCTGTACTCGCGCGGGCTCGAGGACGTGGACGAAACCGTGGCCTTCATCCGCAACCGGCTGCTGCTGGCCACGGCCGCCGCGCTACTGGTGGCGCTGATCGGGGGCTACCTGGTGGCGCAGGCGCTGTCACGGCGGGTGCGGCGTGTGGAGGAGGCCGCCGAGCAGGTGGCCGCAGGGCGCTTCATCGATCCGCTTGCCGGTGGACTCCAAGGACGAGCTCGGCCAGCTGACGCGCGCGTTCAACGAGATGCAGCTGCAGCTGCGCCAGGTCGACGTGGCCCGCAAGGAGTTCGTGGCCACCGCCTCCCACGAGCTGCGCACGCCGATCTTCTCGCTCAGCGGCTTCCTGGAGCTGCTGCGTGACGAGGACCTCGACGAGGAGACGCGCCGCGAGTTCCTGGACACCGCCGTGGAGCAGACGGCCAGGCTGCAGAAGCTGGCGGTGGACCTGTTGGACCTCTCGCGCCTGGACGCCGGGTCGCTCCAGCTCGACCGCCAGGGTGTGGACCTCTCGGCGCTGGCGCTGGAGGTCATCGGGGAGTTCAGACCCGCCGTCCAGCGCCACGAGACCCGGCTCGAGATGCGCCTTCCGGCACGGGTCAGGGCCAACTGCGACCGCGAAAGGGTGGCCCAGATCTTGCGTATCCTGCTGGACAATGCGCTGCGCCACACGCCCGAGGGCACGCACGTGACCGTGTCCGCGGGACGGTCCGACGGCGCCATCAGCCTGACCGTGGCCGACGACGGCCCCGGCTTGCGCGACCAAGGGCAGGTGTTCGAGCGCTTCTACACGGGCGACGCCGCGCGCGGCGCGGGTCTGGGCCTGGCCATCGCACGCGAGCTGGCAGAGCGCATGGAGGGTTCGCTGCGGGCCGAGGCCAACGGACACGGGACGGCGTTCATCCTCCGGCTCCCCGCGTACGTCGGACGGCCGGTCACGTGAGATTGCGTCTGCGCCCGCGGGGGAGACGAAGAACACCGGGGGCCCGAGCCGCTTCTCGGGGCTGGATCTTCGGCAGTGCCCTCGGGGGCGACAGAGAGCACCCCCTCGGGCACAACCGAAGCTCCAGCCCATCAGCGTCGCCCAGGGATGCGCGTCAGACGCGGCGGCTCATGGGCTGGAGCTCCGAGAGTTCTCCGAAGGGTGCTCTCTGTCGCCCTTCGGAGAACCTCTCGGAGATCCAGCCCCGGGAGCGGATCCACGGGCTGAAGGTCTACGGCAGTCGCGTCGTACGGGCGATGGACAGCATCTGCTCCTTGGTCCCGGTGGCGGCGGCCGCCGTCGCGGCAGCCGCGGCGCTGCAGGGGTGCAGCCTCGGCGGCGACGAGAGCGTCGGCGACAGCTCGCCGCGCGACGTGCTCACGACCAAGGTGCAGGTGGTGGAGGGCCTCGGCCGCCGCGGTCCCCTGGACGCCGAGGGCCTGTACCGCCGGCTCTCGCCGGGCGTGGTCACGGTGATCTCGTCCTTCCGCGGCGCCGGCTCCTCGCTGGGCAGCGACGGGGGCGAGGGCGGCCAGGGCTCGGGCTTCGTGCTGGACGGCGAGGGCTACGTGGCCACCAACGCCCACGTGGTCACCGAGGGCAAGCCGCCGGACACCAAGAAGGCCAGCCGCGTGTACGTGGAGTTCTCGGACTCCAACCGCGTCCAGGCGCGCGTGGTGGGCTACGACCTGAACTCGGACGTCGCGCTGCTGAAGGTCGATCCCGCCGGGCTGAAGCTGACCACGCTGACGCTCGGCCGCTCAGGCGACCTGACCGTCGGCACGCCGGTGGCGGCGATCGGCAGCCCGTTCGGGGAGCGTCAATCGCTGTCGGTTGGCGTGATCTCGGCACTCGACCGCTCGATCGAGTCGCTGACGCAGTTCCAGATCGGCGACGCCATCCAGACCGATGCGGCCATCAACCCCGGCAACTCGGGCGGGCCGCTGCTGAGCGCGCGCGGCCGCGTGCTGGGGATCAACTCGCAGATCAAGTCCACCAGCGGCGGCGGCGAGGGCGTGGGCTTCGCGGTCCCCGTGGACACCGTGCGCCGCTCGCTGCGCGAGCTGCGCCGCGACGGCAGGGTCAGCTACGGCTACCTCGGCGTGACCTCGCAGCCGCTGTATCCGCAGCTGGCCCGCCGGCTGAAGCTCCCCGTACGGGCGGGCGCGCTGGTGGTCGACGTACAGGACTCGAGCCCGGCCGACGAGGCGGGGCTGGAAAAGGGCGACGACACGATCAGCTTCCAGGGCCAGAGCGGCATCCCCTCGAACGGCGACGTGGTGATCTCGGTCGACGGGCGGCCGCTGACCCGCACTCGCGACCTGGCGGACCGGATCGGCCGACACGGCCAGGGCGACAAGGTCCAGCTTGTGGTGATCCGCGACGGCAAGCGCCGGCGGGTCACGGTCGAGCTGGGCGAGCGACCGGAGAAGCCGCCCAAGGGCGGCTAGCGCCCCTCCCCGCCGTGCTGGATCTGGTCCGCGAGCTCTCGCTGGCCCTGCGCGAGCAGGTGCTGCCGTCGCTGGGGTCGCACGCCGCGCGGGCGCACGACGAAGCCGCCGCCGCGGCCGGCGGGGACGTGACCTTCGCCATCGACGCCGCGGCCGAGGCGATGCTGGAGCGGTTCCTGGCCGAGCGGGCCCCCGACGTCGCGTTCTACTCCGAGGACCGCGGGCTGGTCCTGCCCGCGGGGACGGATGCGCGCGCGGTGCTGGTCGTCGATCCCATCGACGGCACCAGGCCGGCGCTGGCCGGGCTGGAGTCGTGCTGCGTATCGGTGGCGGCGGCTCCGCTGGACGGCGAGCCCACGATGGGCGACGTGTCGGTGGCCTGCGTGGTCGAGATCCCGTCGGGCCAGGTGTTCCTGGCGGACCGCGAGCGCGGCCTGGTCGAGTCGCCGCCCGTGGCGCTGAGCGCCAACGAGCGCATCGACCGCATGTTCTGGACGTACGGCTTCCGCGGCCGGCCGGCGCGCGCGCTGACCGAGGTCATCGCCGAGCTGCTGGACGCCTCGTCCGTCGGCGGCGGCACGTTCGACCTGGGCTCGGCCGCGTTCGACATGACGCGCGTGGTCACCGGCCAGCTGGACGCCTACGTGGAGCCCGGGCCGCGCATGGTCGACGACGTGCCCGGCATGCGCGCGGAGTTCGAGCGCGTGGGCGACGGGGCCGTGCTCAACAACTCGCCCTACGACCTGGCCGGCTCGGTGCTGATCTGCCAGGCCGCGGGAGCGGTGGTCAGCGACGCCTCCGGACGCCCCTTGGACGACCGGCCGCTGCTGGGCTCGGGAGCCGAGTTCCAGATGTCCGTCGTCTGCAGCGCCAACCGCGCGCTGCACGAGCGGATCCTGTCCGAACTCGACGACGGTGTGCGCCGACTGGCCGGACAGATAGATTCCGGCCCGGGATGAGTGCCGATAGCCGTGACGTCTCCTTGGCCATCCCGGCCAAGCCCGGGTACCTCGTGCTCGCGCGCCTGGCGCTGGCCGCAGTCTGCCGCCTGACCCCGCTGCAGGCGACCGAGGTGGCCGACCTCAAGCTGGCCGTCACCGAGGCCGCCGGCGACTTCGTGGCCGACGAGGAGGAAACGGGCCCGGGCGACGCCAGCGACGCCACCCCGGCGTCGGACGAGGAGCGTGTGGACTTCTCCTTCCGGCTCGAGGAGGACCGGTTGGTCATGGAGCTGGCCGGCGCGGCACCTGCCTACCCCGCCGTCGAGCAGGAGCTCAGCCACGCGATCATCGAGGCCACCGTGGACTCGGTCGAGTTCACGCCCGGGCGCACCGTGCTCGTGAAGCGCTTGTAGGTAGGCCCTTTCGCCCGAGGCGCGTATCTTCAGGGGTCCATGGGTTCCGATTCACCGCTGATTCTGGTCTCCAACCGCGGTCCCGCCACGTTCACGCGCGGCGAGGACGGTGAGCTGACACCCAAGCGCGGCGGCGGTGGGCTGGTCACCGCGCTCACGGGCCTGGTGCACCACCGCGACGCGCTCTGGATCGCGTCGACGCTGTCGGACGAGGACGCCGAGGCCGCCCGCGTGCACGACAACAAGTCCTTCGCCTGCGAGCTGGACGGCGTGACCTACGACATCCGGCTGGTCGAGTCCGATGCCGAGGCCTACGACCGCTTCTACAACACCGTGGCCAACCCGATGCTGTGGTTCATCCAGCACTACCTCTGGGACCTGTCCAACGCCCCGGACATCCGAAAGTGGGAGATCGAGTCCTACTGGAACGGCTACCGGACCGTGAACGAGGACATGGCGGTGGCCGTGCTCGAGGAGATCGAAGACGCCCGGGACCCCGTGGTCATGCTCCACGACTACCACCTCTACGCGGCGCCGCGGTTCATCCGCGAGGCGCGGCCCGACGTGTTCCTGCACCACTTCGTGCATATCCCGTGGACCCAGCCGGACGCCTGGCGGGTGCTGCCGCGCGACATCCGCGAGGACATCTTCCACGGCATCCTGTCCAACGATGTGGTGGCCTTCCACACGCGCGCATACCGACGCAACTTCCTGCTCTGCTGCCGCCACCTGTTCGGCCTGGAGGTGGACGAGGACGCCGGCGTCGTGCACTTCGAGGACCGCGAGGTCTGGGTTCGCGCCTACCCGCTGCCGATCTCCGCCGAGACCTTCCGCCGCACCGCCCAGCGGGCCAAGGTGCACGAGTACGAGCGCACCATCCTTCGCCGCAAGCGCGACCACCTGATCCTGCGCGTGGACCGTGCGGATCTGTCGAAGAACGTGCTGCGGGGGTTCGCCGCGTTCGACCTGTTCCTCGAGCAGCACCCCGAGTTCCTCGAGCAGATCACGTTCATCGCCCACCTGATCCCGTCGCGCCAGGACGTGGCCGAGTACGCGGAGTACCTGGAGAAGATCGAGGCGCTCGTGGCGATCATCAACCACAGCCACGGCACGACCGACTGGATGCCGATCGAGCTGCGCCTGCGCGAGAACCTCGACGAGGCGATCGCCGCCTACAAGCACTACGACCTGCTGATGGTCAACGCCATGTTCGACGGCATGAACCTGATCGCGAAGGAGGGGCCGCTGGTGAACGAGCGCCACGGCGTCTCGCTGCTGTCCGAGAACACCGGCGCCCACGAGGAGCTTGCCGAGTTCGCGCTCTCGGTCAACCCCTTCGACGTCCAGGAGCAGGCGGACGCCATCTTCGAGGCGCTGACCATGTCGGCCGACGAGCGCGCCCGCCGCGCCGAGGGGCTGAAGCAGATCGTCCAGGCCCGTGACCCCGGCGACTGGGTCGACGACCAGCTGGCCGACATCGAGGCCAAGCGCCAGGGCGCGGCGCCCCAGCCCACCGAAGCGGCCTGACCCCCCCCGGGGGACGGCTTCAGCGGCCCGGCTCGGGCGAGAACTCGTCTTCGGGCGCGGGGGCGGGCGGTCGCGGTCGCGGCATGTGGTCTGCCCGTGGGGGCGCGGGCCGTGGGGGCGGCTGCACCGAGGCGACCGGCGCACGCCCGGCGGGGCCTGACCACGATCTCTTGCGGACCGGCGCCGTGGACGCCCCGGGGCGGGGCCTGCGGCGCGCCCGGGCCCGCTCCCGCGGGGCCGCGCGCCGGGGTCGGGGCGCGGCCGGCGGGGCCAGCCGCGGCAGCCGCGGCGCGGGCGCAGGAGCGGTTGCCGTCGGCGGCGGCGTGTCGGCGGACGGCGGCGGATCGCCCGCGCAGCCCCGGAGCGCGAACAGGCATAGCGCTGCGGCGGCCAGCACCAGCACGCCGACGTTCTCCCAGCGCACGCGCCTGAACAGTCCGATCATGCCCTCTCAAGGCGTCCCAGGGCCGCTTCTCACCCCCGGTTCGCTATCGTGGCTCGGCTCATGGCGAACCTCTACGACCTCATGCTGCTCATCGACGCGAACGCTCCGGAGGAGCGCCGCCAGGCCATCCTCAGCGAGATTCAGTCGATGCTCGATTCCGGCGGGACCATCGCCGGGGTGCACGACTGGGGCACGCGCCGGATCGCCTACGAGATCGATCACCAGCCCGAGGCCAACTATCAGCTGTTCCAGTTCGAGGGCGACAACGCCCTGCTGGACCGGCTGAACCACAGCCTGCGCATCATGGACGGCATCGTCCGCTACCGCATCATCCGCCAGAAGCGCGGCGGCCCGCCCGTGCCTCCCAGCCCGGAGCAGCCCCGCCCGCAGCGCGACGAGGAGCCCACCGAGGGCCGGGTGGCCGCACGTGCCGCCGCCGACGCGCCGCCCGAGCAGGAGCCCGCGGGAGCCGAAGCCGAGCCTGTCGCCGCGGAGTAGGGGTTGCCCGGCGGGGCGCCCCAGCGCGGTTCCGGCGCTCGCCGGGATCGCACCGGCCGGATCGCCGCGTCGCTTCCCGCCCCACTGCAGACCGCCGCCCGGCTGGCGTTCGTGGCCGCCAGGGTCACGCAGGGGCCGCGCAGCTTTCTGACCTACCTGCGCCTGTCGCGCATCGGCGAGCACCGTGGATCCGGCGGCCGCGTGGTCCGGATCAAGCTGCGCGAGCTAGGCGGTCACGCCATGGCCGTCCGTCCCAGCACGTCCGACGTGGACACCATCTGGGGCACGTTCGCCGGCCGCTACCACCGCCCCCCGCCTGAGGTCCTGGAACGCGAGCTGCGCCTGATCTGGGACCTCGGCGCCAACATCGGACTGACCATGGCCGACCTGGCGGTGCGCCACCCCCGCGCCCGCGTCGTGGGCCTCGAGATGGACCCCGAGAACGCGGCGCTCGCGCGCGAGAACACGGCGGCGTGGTCCGGGCGCTGCGAGGTGATCGAGGCCGCCGCCTGGCCCAGCGACGGCGAGCTGAGCTACGTGCGCCTGGCCGGCGCCACCTCCGGCCACCACGTGACCGCCGCGGAGCCGGGCAGCGACCCGGGCGTGGCCGTGACCGACGCGCTGTCGCCGTTCTCGCTACTTGCCCTCGAAGGACCCGACGCGGTCGTGGACTTCGCGAAGATCGACATCGAGGGGGCCGAGCTGGAGCTGCTGCGCAGGAACAGCGGCTGGACCCGGCGGGTGCGCAGCCTCGCCGTCGAGGTGCACCCGCCATACACGGTCGCCGACTGCCAGCACGACCTCCGGCAGCTGGGCTTCCAGACCCGGACCGACCCGCGCCACTGGGCCTGCGTGATCGGCGTGCGACCCACAGTCGACACCGCTTCGTGACGACTCCGTCACAACTCTCGGAAACTCCAGCATGTTGGTCGGCGGCGCAGCGCATGCGCTCCGACCGCCGGGCTACTCTCGTTCGTCCAATCTTCAAGCGAGGCAAGGAGCCGGTTCCATGGCAGCCACGAACATCAACCGGGTGGTCCTCACGGGCAACCTGACGCGTGATCCCGAACTGCGGTCCACGCCAAGCGGCACGGCGATCTGCGCGCTGCGCATCGCCAGCAACACGCGCCGCAAGGACGGCCAGAGCGGCGAGTGGATCGACAAGCCGAACTACTTCGACGTGACCATCTTCGGCCGTCAGGGCGAGAACGCCGCCCAGTACCTCTCCAAGGGCCGCCCCGTGGCCATCGACGGCCGCCTGGAGTGGCGCGAGTGGCAGGACAAGGAGACCGGCAAGAACCGTCAGTCGGTCGACATCATTGCCGACAACGTCCAGTTCCTCGGCGGCCGCGACGACGCCGGTGGCGGCAACGGCGGCGGTCAGCGCTTCACCCCCCAGAGCGACGTGCCGGCCGATTCGTCGGACTTCAGCGCTGCTCCGGCCGGCGGTGGCGGCGGTGGCGGCGCGCAGGACGACGACATCCCGTTCTAGGGACTGCTGCCCAGATGCCGCTGCGAGCTGGGGAACCGCTAGGGTTCGCGTCGCTTCGTGCGGTGACACTCGGGTCGCCGCGCGGAGAACCGACTTATGGCCCAGGCAATCCTCCTCAAGCCCGTAGACGCGCTCGGCGAGACCGGCGAGGTCGTCGACGTCTCCTCCGGCTACCTGCGCAACTACCTGGTGCCGCGCAAGCTGGCCCAGCCGGCCACGAAGGCCTCGATCGCAGCCGCGCAGCAGCGGATCCAGGCTGCCGAGCAGGCCGAGGCCGATCAGGTCGCCCGGGCCGAGGAGCACGCCCAGCTGCTGCGCAAGACCGTGCTCACCATCTCCCACCAAGCGGGCGACGACGGCCGCCTCTTCGGGTCGGTCACCGCTCAGGAGATCGTCGACGCGGTGCGCGACGCACGCGGCGTGAAGCTGGACCGGCGCAAGGTGCACCTCACCGAGCCCATCCGCACCACAGGGACGCACATGGTGGCCGTGGAGGTCTCCGAGGGCGTCACCGCAGAAGTCAAGACAATCGTTACCGCGGAATAGCCAACGCCAGGCTGCGTCCTCGCCTCCTCGTGTGCGTTCGCACACGTCGTCGGCTGCGTCCTTGCCTGACGGGCCTCTTCCGCGGTAACCCTTTGGTGACCCACCTTCGGCCGGGCCCGCGCTGATGGCGGTCGCCGTCGAGAACGGGGGCGGCGCCGGCGCGCCGCCACAGAACGAGGAGGCCGAGGTCGCGGTCCTGGGCACCGTGCTCATGGCCGAGGAGGCGCTCGACAAGATCATGGTCGAGCTGAGCCTGGATTCGGAGGACTTCTACCGCCCGCGCCACCAGCTGATCTTCCGCGCCATGATCCGGCTCAAGCAGAAGGCCGAGCCGGAGGCCATCGACGCCATCACGGTCTGCGACGACCTGCGCCGCGAGAACAAGCTCGAGGAGGCCGGCGGGCAGGCGTACATCCACGCGCTGCCCACGCTGGTCCCGTCGGTGCACGCCTTCGAGGACTACGCGCGGATCGTGCGCGACCACTCGATCCTGCGCAAGCTGCTGTCGGCCACGCACGAGATCCAGCAGAAGGTCATGACCGAGGCCAGCGACCCGCGTGCGCTGGTCGAGCAGGCCGAGCAGGCCATCTTCCGGGCGGGGCACAACGAGGAGTCCAGCCAGCTCCGCTCGATCGAGGACGTGCTGCACGAGGAGCTGGACAAGCTCGAGCGGCTGTCCAAGGAGGGCACGTCGCTGACCGGCACCCCCTCGGGCTACCGCGACCTGGACGAGATCACCGGCGGCTTCCAGCCCGGCAACCTGATCGTGCTGGCGGCCCGCCCCGCGATGGGCAAGTCGGCGCTGGCCACGAACATCGCCGAGAACGCGTCGGTCGACCACGGCAAGGCCGTTGCGCTGTTCAGCCTCGAGATGTCGGAGGGTGAGCTGGCTCAGCGCTTCATCGCGTCGCGCGCCAAGCTCAACGGCGAGTCGCTGCGCAAGGGCCGGGTCAAGCCCGAGCAGTGGCCCAAGGTGCTCAAGGCCACCGAGAAGCTGACCCAGGCGCCGCTGTTCGTGGACGACTCGTCCGACCTCGGCGTGCTCGAGCTACGGGCCAAGGCGCGGCGGCTGCACAATCGCCATCCGCTCGGTCTGCTCATCATCGACTACCTGCAGCTGATGCGTCCCGAGGATCCGCGCGACGGGCGCGTGGAGCAGGTGGGCAAGATCAGCCGTGGCCTGAAGATCCTGGCGCGCGAGCTGGCGATCCCGGTCATCGCCATCTCCCAGCTCTCGCGCGCCGTCGAGTCGCGGCCCGACAAGCGCCCGATGATGGCCGACCTGCGTGAGTCGGGCAACATCGAGCAGGACGCCGACCTCGTGATGTTCGTCTACCGCGACGAGTACTACAACCCGGAGACCACCGAGAAGCCGGGCGTGGCCGAGATCATCATCGGCAAGCACCGCAACGGCCCCGTCGGCTCGGTCGAGCTGACCTTCCTGAGCCGCTACCCGAAGTTCGCGAGCATCGCGGCCGAGGAGGCTGCGGGAGCGGCCGTGGCGTATTCCAATTCCCGCGGCACGGGCGGCTAGCGCGTGCTCCGCTCCGTCCCCGGACCCGACGAGCCCGACGGTTCGCGCTCGCCGGACTGCCTGCTGGGGATCTGCGACGGCAGCGGCTGGATCCTGCAGGAGGACGACACCACGGTGCCCTGTCGCTGTCGCGAGGGCATGATCGGCCGTGCCCAGAGCAAAGGCATGGGCACCGGGATCCCGAAGCGGTTCCGCGGCGTCTCGTTCGACCGCAAGCCGGTCGTGGACCTGGACCCGTTCGTGCAGCGGCACGTGCGCCGCTTCGTCGAGCAGGTCGGCCCCAACCTGGACGCCGGCCACGGGCTGTGGTTCGCGGGCGACGTGGGCACCGGCAAGACGTCGCTGGCCATGCTGGTGTCCCAGGCGGCCGAGCAGAGCGGGCGCTCGGTCGCGGTGTACCCGGTCACGCGGCTGCTGGCCGAGATCAAGGACACCTACGACAGCAGCACCGGCGGGTCGTACATGAGCCTGTTCAACCGCCTGTGCTCGGTCGACCTGCTGCACCTGGATGACCTTGGCGCCGAGAAGCGCACCGACTGGGTGCTGGAGCAGCTGTACTCGATCATCAACGAACGCTGGCAGGACGAGCGGGCGATCCTCGTGACCACCAACATCCTCGACCTCGACGAGCTACGCGAGCAGGTGGGCGCCCGGACCGTTTCGCGCCTGGCCGAGATCTGCGGGGACCCGCTGCCGATCATGGGACCGGACCTGCGCGTCCAAGGTCCTTAGACTCGTTCGTCGCGCATGCCGGGACTGGTGATAGTCGGCGCCCAGTGGGGCGATGAGGGCAAGGGCAAGGTGGTCGACCTCCTGGCCGAGCAGGCCGACGCCGTGATCCGCTTCCAGGGCGGCAACAACGCGGGCCACACGATCGTCCGTGACGGTGAGACGTTCAAGTTCCACCTGATCCCGTCGGGGATCCTCTACCCAGCCAAGCTGTGCGTGATCGGCAACGGGGTGGTCGTCGACCCCCAGGTGCTCATCGGCGAGATCGACGGGCTGCGGCGCTCGGGGATCGACCTCAGCGGCCTTCGCGTCTCGGCCAACGCGCACGTGATCATGCCCTACCACCTGCTCTTGGACCTGGCGGGCGAGGCGCGCCTGGGCAAGCGCGAGATCGGCACCACCAAGCGCGGCATCGGACCGTGCTACGCGGACAAGGCCTCGCGGCTGGGCATCCGGATGCAGGACCTGCTCGACGAGAAGATCCTGCGCCAGAAGATCGCTGCGGCCATGGAGCCCAAGGCGCCGCTGCTACGCGACTTCGTCAAGGACCCGCGGCTGGACCTGCATCAGATGACCGAGGACTACCGCGGCTTCGGCGACCGGCTGGCGCCGCACATAGCCGACACGCCGCCGATCGCGTGGGACGCGCTGGAGCGCGACCGCCTGGTGGTGTTCGAGGGCGCGCAGGGCACGTTGCTGGACATCGACCACGGCACCTATCCGTTCGTGACGTCCTCCAACCCGGTCGCGGGCTCGGCCTGCGTGGGCGCGGGCGTGGGGCCGAAGTCGATCGACGAGGTGTGGGGCATCTCGAAGGCGTACTGCACACGCGTCGGCGCGGGGCCGTTTCCCTCCGAGCTGCACGACGACATGGGCGACCGCCTGCGCGCGGCGGGCCACGAGTTCGGGACCACGACCGGCCGCCCGCGGCGCTGTGGCTGGCTGGACCTGGTGGCGCTGCGCTACGCGGTGCGGGTGAACGGCCTGACGGGGCTGGTCCTGACTAAGCTCGACGTGCTCACCGGCATCGATCCACTGCCGGTGGCCACGAGCTACTCGGGCCCCGAGGGCGCCAGCTTCGAGGAGTTCCCCTACCACCAGTCGGTGCTGCACCATGTTCGCGGCGAGACCGTGGAGCTGCCCGGCTGGACCGAGGACATCACGGGCGCCCGCACGCTCGAGGAGCTGCCCCGTAACGCGCGTGCCTACGTCAGCTTCATCGAAGAGCAGCTGGGCATCCCGGTGGTCACTGTCGGCGTCGGACCGGGACGCGAGCAGATCATCTGGACCGAGGCGGCCGCCGCGGTCCGCCGCCAGTCGGCCGTCGACAACGCCTAGGGATCAGGCCTTGATCACGTGGGAGCTCACGATCATGTCGTGTAGCGCCCGCTCCTGGTCGTCCCACAGCGGCCACAGGTAGTCCAGCAGCAGCGGCAGGTAGAAGAAGAAGCTGCCGACCGTCCCGAACAGCAGTCCCTTGACCAGGAACTCCCTGATCAGGGCGTTCCCGATGTCGTAGGGCTGCCCGTTGTCGCGCGTGACCCGGATGCCCACGATCTGCTTCCCGGGCGTCTGCCCGTTGTGTTCGCCCTTGCGGCCCATGAAGTAGGCGCCGTACATGAACAGCCCGACGAAGGCCGGGATGCCCAGGATGATCAGGAGCACGACCCCGGCCGCGGTGCTGGCGGCGAAGCCACCGACGATCAGCAGGACGACCACCACGAGGGCGGCGAAGACGATCAGGAAGTCCAGCAGCGCTGCGCCGGCGCGGCTGAGCCACGGGGCCAGCTCGCCCGCCGGGGTGAAGGCCGCCGGTGCGGGCTGCTGCCAGCCGCCGGGCGGCACCGGGCCGCCGTAGCCGGTCGGCGCCGGCGGTTGTGTGCCAGGGGCGGCGACGGGGCTCTGGGGTCGGCGGGCGCCGGCAGGGCTCTGGGGTCCGGGCGCAGGGCTCTGCGGGCCTGACGCGGGACTCGGCGGCCCCGGAGGCGGAGGGGGCGCCTGCGCGTTCTGGGGCGCGGCCCAGAGCGGCGGAGGTGGAGGCGGCGGGTGCGACCCGGGATCCTCGGGGCGGGGTCGCTCCCGGGCCTCCTCGTCGCGCTCGTCGTCGCCACCGCCCGGCCCGAACGGCCCTTGACCTCCCGATCCCTCCATCGTCATCGGCGCCACCCTACCGGGCGGGCGAGACGGGCGCGGGGGCGTACAGGACCTCCTGCTCGCCGCGCAGGAGCAGGCGTGCGGCCAGGGCGGTCGATGCCAGCAGGGCGGTCACGGCCAGCGAGATCTGCACGCTGAGGATGCCCTCCTGGGACCAGTACACGTCGTCCAGTTCCAGCAGCAGCGCCGATTCGTCCAGCGTCAGGCCCATGCCGGCCCCGAACGGGACGGCCATCCAGCGCTCGACCCTGGGGTTGCGAGTCACGATGGCCGCCCCGCCGGCGCTGAAGCCCAGCACGATGCCCGGGACGAAGTGGTGGATGTGCCGGCGCCCGAGCTTGAGGCTGCGAAACGGCCCGACGGAGGGCCGCTGGCGCAAGAGGGTCGTCACGGTGCGCACGACGAGGAAGGTGGTGACGAACGACACCAGCAGGTTCAGCAGCGCGTTCTCGCGTGTCGAGCCCTGGCGGTAGCCGACCCGCACGACCTCGGCGGTCTCGGCCGCTGCCTCGGCCGCCGCGCGAATAGGGTCGTCGGCCTCGGTGGGCAGCGGCGCGCTGCCGCGGCGCCAGACCCGCCCGTACTCCACCGCCACGACCGCGGCGGTGGTCGCCGCCGCCACAACGCCCAGCGCCACCGTGGCCGGGCCCGGGCGCAGGCCCGGTCGACGCGAGCTCAGCGCCACCGTTCCAGCAGGTCGTCGTCGCCAACCTCTCGCACCACTCGCGCTGGCACCCCCATGACCACCGCACGCGCGGGCACGTCACGCGTGACCACGGCGCCCGCGGCCACGAAGGCCTCCTCGCCTACCTCAACCCCCGGGGTCAGCACCGCACCGCCGCCCACGCGGCAGGCGCGGCGCAGCGTGGCGCCGCGAAGTGTGTGATCAGGGCCGTGGCGGCCCATCGTGTCGTCGTTGGTGAGCGTGACTCCCGGCGCCACGAACACGTCGTCCTCGATCACCGAGTAGGCGGTCACGTAACAGCCAGTCTGTACGCGAACCCGGTCGCCAACCGTGACGTCGTTGTCCACCGCCGACCCGCGGCCGATGACCGTGCCGCGGCCGATCACGGCGCGCTCGCGCACCTGCGCCTGGTCGCCGATCA
This sequence comes from uncultured Solirubrobacterales bacterium, assembly GCA_963750365.1. Taxonomy (GTDB): domain Bacteria; phylum Actinomycetota; class Thermoleophilia; order Solirubrobacterales; family Thermoleophilaceae; genus JAAYBF01. Next base: position 827,047 of record CAVVQE010000001.1, on the reverse strand, counting down.
CGCTGTCGGCGCCGATGCTGGCGCCGGCGACGATCACCGCGCCCGCGCAGACGGTGGTTGCGTCGCCGATCTCCGTCAGCGGCGGCGCGTCGGAGACCGGGGCGGTGGACTGCGGGCCCAGCGCCAGCGGCTTGGCGATGACCACCGCGTCCTGCAGCCGCGTGCCGTGGCCGAGCACGGTGCCCGTGTGGATGACCACGTGGCCGCCGATCTCGATCACGCGCGGAACCTGAACCCCTTCGCCCAGGAGCAACCCGGGCGCGCGATCAGACGGGCTCAGCACGACGGCTCTCGTCCAGGGAACGCTGGAGGGCCTCCAGCACCTTGACCACCCGCAGGCCGCTGGCCCCGTCCGAGCGCGGCGGCCGGCCGTCGCGCACGCAGTCGGCGAAATGCTGGCACTCGATCCTGAGCGGTTCGTCGTTGGGCACGCGTGGGCTGTAGGTGTCGCCCGAGCGGGTGATGTACTCACCGTAGGACGTGCTGTCCTGGTCGAAGCCCTTGTCGTAGACGGTCAGCTTGCGCTCGAGGTCCATGTCGTCGAACGTAGCCATCTTCTTCGAGCCCACGACGGTGAAGCGCCGCTCCTTGTGCGGGTCCAGCCAGGACAGATGCAGGTGGGCGGCCAGACCGGACGGGAAGCGCATGAAGCAGAAGACCACGTCCTCGACTCCGGCGCGCATGTACGACTCGCCCTTGGCGCTGACCTCGTACGGCTCCTCGCCCGCCAGCCGCAGGAGCACCGAGACGTCGTGGGCGCCCAGGCTCCACAGCGCGTTCTCCTCCGCACGCAGCTTGCCCAGGTTCAGCCGGTTCCCGTAGATGTAGTGGATGTCGCCGAGCTCGCCGTCGCCGGCCAGCCGGTTCAGCATCTCCAGGCCGGGGTGGTACTCCAGCAGGTGGCCGACCATCAGGATCCGATCGGCCTCGGCGGCGGCGGCAACCACGCGCTCGGCGTCGGCCACCGTCTGGGCCAGCGGCTTCTCGACGAAGCAGTGCTTGCCCGCCGCCAGCACGCGTTCCGCCACCGCGGCGTGCGTGGGCACCGGAGTCGCCACCGCCACGGCGTCCAGCCCGCCGTCGTCCAGCAGCTCGTCCAGATCGGCCGTGCTGCGCGCGCCGGGGAAGCTCTCGGACAGGGCGTCGCGGCGGCCCGCGTCTTCGTCACACAGCCATGTCAGCTCGACGCCCGGGAGGCGGTCGAAGTTCCGTGCCAGGTTCGGGCCCCAGTAGCCCAGGCCGACCACGCCGACGGTCACGGCGCCGTCGCTCAAAGCCGCACCACGTGGGGCGACTCGATGCCCCGCGTGACGCCGCGCAGGTCCACCACCGACGGTGCGCCCGCCACGACGGCCTCGACGTCCAGTCCCGGGTGCGCGGTCACGATGACCGCGCAGTCGGCGCCCTCGAGCGCCTCGTCCAGCGGCAGGTTGTCCAGCTCGAAGTCCCCCAGCGTGGGCACGAAATCGTCGTGGTAGACCAGCTCGCCGCCGCGCTTGGCGAGCATCCGCATGATCTTCAACCCGGGCGACTCACGCAGGTCGCCGACCCCCGGCTTGTATGAGACGCCGACGATCGCGATACGTGAGCCGCGCACGGCCTTGGCGTGGTCGTTCAACGCGTTTGCCACAAGCTCGACGCAGAACTCGGGCATGCGCTGGTTGACCTCGCCCGCCAGCTCCACGAATTCGGTCGGCTGGCCGAACTCGCGCGCTTTCCAGGCCAGGTAGAAGGGGTCGACCGGCAGGCAGTGCCCGCCCATGCCCGGGCCCGGATCGAAGCGCATGAACCCGTAGGGCTTGGTGGCGGCGGCGTCCACGACCTCCCAGATGTCGATGCCCATCCGCTCGCAGAGCATCGCCAGCTCGTTGACCAGCGCGATGTTCACCGAGCGGAAGACGTTCTCCAGCAGCTTGGACAGCTCGGCGGGCTCGGGGCCGGAGACGGGAACGAGCTGGTCGCACACCTCGCCGTAGACCGCCATCGCCCGCTCCAGGCACTCGGGCGTCAGCCCGCCGATGATCTTCGGCGTGTTGCGCATCGTGAAGTCGGTCCGCCCCGGATCGATCCGCTCGGGCGAGAAGGCCACGTTGAAGTCCCGTCCGGCGGCCAGGCCCGACTCCTCCAGGAGCGGCACCAGGCTGTCGCGCGTGGTGCCGGGGTAGGTGGTGGACTCGAGCACGACGAGCTGTCCCGCCCTGAGCACCCCGGCCAGCGAGCTTCCGGCCGACAGCAGCGGGCCCAGGTCGGGCTCGCGGTTTCGGGTCAGCGGAGTGGGGACGGCGATCATGACGGCGTCGCAGTCGGCCAGCTCCGCGTAGCGGGTGCCCGCCGACAGCCGTCCGGCGACGGCGTCCAGGCGCTGTGAGGACACGTCCTCGATATAGCTCTCGCCGGCTTCGAGCGCGGCCGGCCGCCGGGGGTCCGAGTCCACACCGGCCACGGTGTGGCCCTCCTCGGCGAAGGCCAGCGCCAGGGGCAGGCCCACGTATCCGAGTCCGATGACACCGATCTTCATGGTCCGGGAGTGTAAGCCGAGAGCACGTCCACGATCCGCCCGGCGGCCTTGCCGCCGCCGTAGAGCTCAGGTCGCCGTCCTGCGGGCGGCGGCGTCGCCAGCGCCGTCAGGGCGGCCTCGCGGTCCAGGCCGACCAGCGTGTTCCAGCCGGCGTCAACGGTCTCGACCCATTCCGTGGACTCGCGCAGCGTCACGCAGCGGACACCGAGCAGGTAGGCCTCCTTCTGCACCCCGCCCGAGTCGGTGAGCACCGCGCTGGCGTCCATGGCCAGGCGCATGAAGTCCAGGTAGCCGAGCGGCGCCAGCAGCCGGACGCCCTGCGCCGCCTCCAGGCGGCTGCGCAGCCCGAACTCCTCCAGCCGGGCGGCCGTGCGCGGGTGCAGCGGCAGCACGCAGGTGCCCGGGACGGACTCGAGGACCTGCACCAGCCGCTCGAGCTGGGCGGGGTCATCCACGTTCCCGGCGCGATGGGCCGTGGCCAGCACGTACGCGCCAGGCTCCAGCCCGTGGTCGCCGAGCGCGTGCGAGCGCTCACGTGCGATCGGCCCGAAGGCCAGCGATACGTCGGCCATGACGTCGCCCACCAGGTGCCGCGCTCCCGCGGCGTGCTCGCGCTCGAGGTTGCCGATGGCGGTTTCGGTCGAGCACAGCAGCACGTCGCTGGCGTGATCGCACAGCACGCGGTTCAGCTCCTCCGGCATCGTCCGGTCGAACGAGCGCATGCCCGCCTCCACATGGGCGATCGGCACGTGCGCCTGGGCGCCCGCCAGCGCGGCCGCCAGCGTGGAGTTGGTGTCGCCGTACACCATCAGCAGCGCGGGCGCCTCGTCTTCGATCACCTGCTCGAGCAGCCCCAGGATGCGCGCGGTCTGTTCCGTGTTCGAGCCGCCGCCGGCGCCGAGCTGGCGGTCGGGCGCGGGTACCCCGAGCTCGTCGAAGAACACGCGCGAGAGCTCGTCGTCGTAGTGCTGTCCGGTGTGCACGAGCACCTCGTCGTGGACCTCGCGCAGCAGCCGCGAGACAGCCGCCGCCTTCACGAACTGCGGCCGGTTTCCGATGACGGTCAAGATACGCATGGTGGGTTCGGTGAAGAAGCTATTGGGCGGGGCCGTCGGCGTGCTGACCCACGCGGCCTGGTGGCTGCGCTACCAGATCGACGGCACCGCGCGCGACGATCCGTCCGACCCGCCGGCCCGCAGCGAGGACTAGCGGCCCAGCAGCTGGTCGATGTGGGCGCTGAAGACGGCGGCCGCCTTTCGCGTGACCTCGCCGACCTGCTCGAACTCGCGGTCCTCGATGGCCGCCACCGGATGCACCTCGCGCGCAGTCGAGGCCACGAACGCCTCCCGCACGTCCAGCAGCTGCTCGGCGCTGATCACCCGCTCCTCCACCGAGAGCAGGCGCATCAGGTGCGCACGCGTGATCGACGCCAGAATGTGCTCCGACAGCGGCGTGGTGCACAGCGTCCCGTCCGCGTCGACCCAGAACAACGATGCGGTCGGCAGCTCGAGCACGCGGCCGTGCGGGGTCACCAGGACCGCGTCGTCGAAGCCGCGCTCGCGGGCCATGCGACTGCACAGCATGTTGGCGGCATAGGAGAGCGACTTCACGCCGTCCAGCACGCGCGTCGGCGCGTACGTCACGGTGGCCAGGCGCAGCCGCTCGGGCAGCTCGGGCAGCGGCTCGGTGATCAGCAGGCGGCGACCGCCCCGGGTCAGGACCAGCCGCAGCGCCCCGTCAAACGGCTCGGAGCCCGCACGGCGCGCGAGCAGCTCCTCGGCCTCGTCGAGCAGCGTCTCGCGGGGCACGGGACCGTCCAGGCGCAGGTTGGCGGCGGAGCGCTCGAGGCGGTCCAGATGCTCGTCCATCAGGAACGCGGCGCCCCTGTACACGCGCACCACCTCGAACGCCCCGTCGCCGCGGATGAAGCCCTGGTCGGTCACGGGCAGCACGGTCTCCAGCGCCGGAGCAATCGTGCCGTCGAGCATGGCCAGTTCTTCGCTCATGGCTTCTTCATATCAGCCCGCGGACAGCTGGGCGCGCCATCGCGGTCAGGGTTGCGACGAGCATGTCGACCGGCGCGTCGGGATGCTCGAGCCACCAGTCCGCCAGTGACTCCCCCGCCCCCGTCAGCGCGTGGGCGAAGGCGTCCACCCGCTCCTCCGCCACGCCCGCCTCGTCCACGAGCAGTTCGGACATCAGCGCCGTGACGGCCGTCCGCAGCGATGCAACCTGTCCGCCGACGGTCTCGTCCTGACGCACCATCTCCTCGCGCAGGACGCGCCAGCCGCCGCGGTGCTCGTCCACGAAAGCGAAGAACGCGTGCGCGCCCGCGTCCAGCCGCTCCGCGAGCGAGCCGTCGGGTAGGTCGGCCGCCTGCAGGCGCGTCAGCAGCTCGCGGCCCGCGCGCGAGAGATAGGCCATGTAGATGCCCTGCTTGGAGCCGAAGTAGTTGTAGAGCATCGGCTTCGAGATTCCCGCCTCGGCGGCGATCGCGTCCATCGACGCAGCGTGGAAGCCCAGCTGCGCGAACACGCGCTCGGCCGCGTCGAGCATGAGCGGCTCGCGCTCGCTCCGGGGGATCCGCCTACGCGTGCCGCTTGTCACACACACAGACATTACTGGCCCGTAACGTTACTCGTAAGTAATAAAGCTTCCAGAGGAGAACGATGTCCAAGCAACTACCCACCCGCCTGATGCTGTTCCTGGCCGCCATGTACGCCGCGCTGGCCGTGGGCGCCGCTGCCGCCCAGGCCGCCCCCCCACTGCGGACGGTCCCCCTGTCCACCGTCGCGTCCACCCAGGGCGGAACATTCGATGCCGGCCCCCGGCCCTTCCGCTGGGCCGTGAGCGCCAACCCCGGCGTGGTCGACGGCGCCCCCAGGGCCGACCAGATCCTGCTCCGCGGCAGCCGCCGCCACCGCTGCCAGAGCCTGCATGTCACATACGCCGCCGGCGGCCTGGCGCAGTCCGCCGCACTCCTGCTGCGCCGCACCGGCCGGCCCGACGTGACGGTTCAGACCCAGAGCGACACCCCCGGGCGCCTGGACGCAGCCCTGCGCCCCGGCAAGGCCTGGCGGCTGGCCGCCTCGACGCCCTCGGTGAGCATCTCGGTCTTCGCCAACGGCTCGGTGAAGTGCCGGAGCACACGAGGCCTGCGGTAGACCCAAGGAGGGTTGCCGCGTTGTGGGAGGGCGCAGGGCGCGGCGAGTGTGCGACCAGCACCGAGGCCTGCGGTAGACCCAAGGAGGGTTGCCGCGTTGTGGGAGTGGCTGGCAAGGAAGAGCGCGGCGAAGTGTGCGACCAGCACACGAGCCGCGCGATGACGCCGCCAGACGCCCCCACAACGCGGCAAATGGGCCGTGTAGGGATCGAACCTACGACCTTGAGATTAAGAGTCTCCTGCTCTACCAGCTGAGCTAACGGCCCGGGGTGCGGCTGGGAAGGGTACTACTCGGCGTTCTGTGCCTTCACGGCGCCGAGGGCCTCTTCGCGCGACCCGTGGATGGGGAAGACGCGGTCGAGGCCGGTGATCTCGAAGATCTTGGTGATGTTCTGGTCGGTGCAGACGAGGGCCAGCCCTCCGCCGGAGGGCCGCAGGCGCTTGACGCCGCCGACCAGCACGCCGAGCGTGGTGGAGTCGATGAAGGTGGCCTCGGAGAGGTCGACCACGATGTGGTTCTTGCCGCCGTCGATCAGCTCGACCATGCGCTCCTTGAACTCGGGCGCGGTGTAGAGATCGATCTCGCCTCCGAGCTGGATGACGTGGGTCTGCCCGTCGATCTCCTCATCCTGGATGTGGAAGTTCACTTCTCTCCTCTTCTCGATCGTCCCCTGGAGCCCACCGGGCACCCTATCGCCCAGCCGCGGTTTGGCTACTGCTGGGGGGTGGCGCCGGATCCGGCGGCGCCGCCGGCGCCACCCTGCGCGCCCTGTGCGGCCTGAGGCTTCTTGAGCTGCTTGACCTGCTCGCGCACCTGCTTGCGCTGGGCGGCCGGGGCCAGATCGATGGCCTTCTGGCCGGCCAGGTCGGCGGTCCGCGTGTCGCCTGCGAGCGCCGCGTACTGAACCAGGTTGAGGTAGGCCTGGGCGTCGTTCTCCTCGCGCGCGATCAGCTGCGCGGCGGCCTTGGCCTGCGCCTTGCGGTTGAGCGCGTTCGGGTCGTAAATCTGCAGCGCGGTGCGCGCCAAGGACGTGTCGGGCTTGTCCGGGTTCAGGGCCAGGTAGGCCTGCCAGTTGGCCGCAGCCTTGCGCAGGTTCTCCTTGCCCTTGTCGTTGAACGCGCCGCTCTCGGCGGTCTCGATGGTGGCCAGCTGGTAGTAGTCGCGCGTCAGCGCCTTGCGCACCCGCTCGTTGCGCGGGTTGGCCTTCAGCTTCTTCTGGTTGGACTCCACCCGGTCCTGTACCAGGCTGTTGTTGCTGTTCGAGTTGCCCCCGCCGCCGCTGAAGGCATCGAAGATGCCCCCCTGGACGTCACCGCCGATGCCGAACAGCACGAGCCCGCCGCCCATCAGGAAGGCGAGCGTGACGTAGGTGACCTGCACCGCGCGGCGGCGCTTTCCCTGGAGGTCGAAGAGCATCGGGGCGGAGGGTAACTGGTACGAGCTAGCCGCTCTCGGCGCCCGCCACCTCGGTGCTGGGCGCAGGCGGCTTGACCAGCGCGGCGGACAGCAGGATGCTGCCTTCGTAGAGCAGGAGCAGCGGGATGGTCTCCAGGATCAGGGTCACCGGATCGATCGTGGGCAGGAACGCCGCCAGGATCACGATCACCAGGTAGGCGTAGCGCCTGTTCTTGCGCAGCTTCTTCGGAGTGGTCACACCGAGCTTGACCGCGGCCAGGATCGCTATCGGCACCTGGAACCCGAGCCCCATGGCCAGCATGGTCAGCGTGACGAAGCTGTAGTAGTCACGGGCGCGGACCTGGGTGTTGAACTGGTCCGAGTTGAAGTTCAGCAGGAAGTCGATGGCGCCGGGCAGGACCACGAAGTAGCAGAACACCACGCCGGCGATGAACAGGACCGGCACCATCAGCAGCAGCGGCGTGGCCACCTTGCGCTCCTTGGGGCTGAACGCCGGAAGGATGAACGCGTACAGCTGGTAGAGGATCACCGGCAGCGCCAGCAGGATGGCCGCGTAGGCGGAGTTGGTGAAGGTGGTCGTGAACTGCTCGGTGACGCCGAAGGTGATGGGCTCCTTGACGTCGCTGGGCAGCGGCTGGTTGACGATCCGGAGGATCAGGTGGTTCTGCCAGCCGCAGAACGCGAAGGCGACGCCGAAGGCGGCGGCCGAGATGATCAGCCGCGAGCGGAGCTCGCCCAGGTGGTCGACGAGCGCCAGGCGCTCCTCGTGGTCGATGGGTCGGAAGCGGGCCACGGGTCAGGGTGCTGCCCGGGGGCCGGGGGCGCGGCCGGCTAGGCCGAGGGCTCGGACTTCTCGGCACGCACGGTCGCATCCGACTTCGTGTCGCCGCTGGTGATCTTCTTGTCGTCGTCATCGCCCGACACGGAGTCCTTGAAGGACTTCATGCCGCTGCCCAGCGACTTGCCCAGCTCGGGCAGGCGCTTGGGTCCGAATATGACCAGCACGATCAGAAGGACGATGCCGATTTCGAGGGGTCCGATTCCCATGGTGTACAGCTCCTAAGACGGGGGCGCGACTCGCGCTCTATCCGTTGGGCCGGTCGCGAGTCAAACTCTAGCTTGGTGTCTATTCGGGCGGGAGGGCGCCAACGGATCAGTCCTTGCGATCAAAGTTCTCGAAGAACCTGCTCGGGGTTGGCTCGGCCTGGCCCTGGTACTTGCTGGTGTTCGACGGCGATCCGTAGGGCCGCTCCACCGGCCCGTCCATGCGCATGAACGAGATCTGCCCGATCGGCATGCCCTCGTAGATGGTGATCGGCAGGTTGGCCACGTTGGAGAGCTCGAGCGTCAGGTTGCCCGAGAACCCGCTGTCCACGAAGCCGGCCGTGGAGTGGATCAGCAACCCGAGCCGGCCCAGCGAGCTCTTGCCCTCCAGCCGCGCCACGAGGTCGTCGGGCAGCGTGACGCGCTCGAGCGTCTGGCCGAGCACGAACTCGCCCGGGTGCAGGATGAACGGCTGCTCGCCGCCGGCCTCGACCAGCTCCGTGAGGTCATCCATCGGCTTGCGCACGTCGATGTACGGGTGGCGCTGGTTGTGGAAGACGCGGTAGCGGCTGTCCACGCGCACGTCGATGCTCGACGGCTGGATCAGCGAATCGTCGAAGGGGTCGACGACGATGCGGCCGGAGGCGATCTCCGAGCGGATGGTGCGGTCGCTGAGAACCACGAGGCGCCGCAGTCTAAGGCCAGGCGCGCCACCCGCGACCTCAAGTCGACCGCGGGCATGCCGATATCGGTTGCATGGACGGCGATCAGAGCGCCCAGGAGCATCCCGTCAAACGGGTCGTGCTGCCCAGCGGCAAGACGATCGAGGTCGTGATCTTCGACGACGACGGCCCGGCCGCCGGCGCTGCCGCGGCGCCCGCCGTCGACCTGCACGTTTGCGTGTGGTGCGCCTCGCGCCTGGCCTACCCCACTGCCTGGGAGGAAGCGGACGGCGACCACTGGTCGGTGACCATCCGCTGCCCCGAGTGCGAGAGCTGCCGCGAGGGCGTGTTCTCGCAGGAGGCCGTCGAGGCCTTCGACGCAGAGCTCGACGCCGGCACCGACGTCCTGACGGGCGACTACCGGCGGCTGATGCGCGCGAACATGGCTGAGGAAGTGGATCGCTTCACCGCTGCGCTGAACGCCGGCGCGCTGCTCCCCGAAGACTTCTAGGCGTAGCGCTCGACTACGCCGTCGGCCACGAGCCCGAGAGCGTGCAGACGCTCCGGCGGCAGGTCCACCGCGTCGAGCGCCGCCTTTGCCTCGGCCACGTAGGCCAGCGCCTGCTGGCGGGCCTGTTCGAGAGCGCCGGTCCTGGCTATCCGGTCGCAGATGGCGTCGGCCTGCGGCGGGCTCGGTGACCGTTGCCGCAAGGTCCATGTCGGCCAGCCCGGGGTCGTGCTCGCGGGCGATGATCAGCGGCAGGGTCACGGTGCCGTCCAGCAGGTCGGTGCCGCGGTGCTTGCCGGTCCGCTCGGCGGGCCCGGACACGTCGAGCACGTCGTCCAGGATCTGGAAGGCGAGCCCGATGCGCGCGGCCGAAGCCGGCCAGGCCCTCCGCGGCGTCGGGGGCGTCGCCCAGCGTGGCGCCCAGCCGCGCGGCCGCGGCGAACAGGCTCGCGGTCTTGAGCTCGCAGCGCTCGAGGTAGCGCTCGCGCGGACACCGTGGCCGACCAGGCGTCGGCGCGCTGCATCAGCTCGCCGCGGGCCAGCGCCGACGAGGCGCCGGACAGGGCCCGGACGGCCTCCGGGCTACGCGTCGAGGCCAGCTCGGCGAACGCGCGCGAGAACAGCAGGTCGCCGGTGGCCGTGGCGGCGCCCCGGCCACCCACCGCGAACACGGTGGGCACTCCGCGCCGCAGGCGCGCCGCATCGAGGACGTCGTCGTGCACAAGGGTGGCCATGTGCAGCAGCTCGACCGCCGCGGCCGCCGAGGTGAGCGCGTCGCCCTCGCCCCCGCTGAGCACCACCACCACCGGGCGCAGGCGCTTGCCGCCCGCGGCCAGCGTGCCCGCCGCGTGGCCGGCCAGCTCGGTGCCGTGGGCCTCTGTGACCTCACTCAGGCGCGCTTCGATCCGCTCCAGCGCGCGGGCCAGGGCCGGCCCGCCCGCGTCCAGCACCGAGGCGAGCGTGGCGGGGGTGGTGCTCACGGTCTCTCCGCGGGCACCGTGCCGTGGTGCAGGGCGATGATGCCGCCGGCGGTGAGCACCCAGCCGACGTCCACGAGCCCAGCGGCGGCCAGCTCGGCGCCGAGGCCTCGCGGGCCCGGGAAAGCGCCGTACCGAGCTGGGCAGGTACGTGTAGGCCTCGGGGTCCCCGGCCAGGCGCCCCAGCAGCGGCACCACGCGGTCGAACCAGAGGCGGAAGAAGAGCGAGAGCGGCGGTTTCTGCGGGGTCGTGATCTCCAGCACCACCACGCGCCCGCCCGGGCGGACGACCCGCGCCATCTCGGACAGGCCCCGGCCCAGATCGGAGAAATTGCGCGCGCCGAAGCCGACCGTGGCGGCGGCGAACTCGCCGTCGGCGTAGGGCAGGTCGAGCGCGCTGCCCTGCACGAACTCGATCGCGGGCGCCTTGACCCGCGCCAGCTCGAGCATGCCTCGGCGCGAAGTCCAGCCCCACCACCCGCGCATCGGGGCCGACGCGCCCGCGCAGCTCCACCGCCAGGTCTCCGGTTCCAGTGGCCACGTCCAGGACGGGGTCCCCGGGCGCGACGTTGGCCAGGTCGGCCGCCCGGGCCCGCCAGTGCCGGTCGAGCCCTGCGGTCATGACCGCGTTCAGGCGGTCGTACACCTTCGCGATGCGGTCGAACATCGCCTGGACCTGCGTCTCGGGCAGGGTCCCGCTGGCCGAGCTCACGGCGGGCCGGAGGCCCCTACTTGGTCTGGGACTCTTCGCGCAGCGAGGCGACGAAGTTGACCAGCTGGTTGAACTGCTCGGGCTTGTCCCGCTTCAGGGTCGCGTACGACGGCATCGGCGAGGTCGGGTTGACCAGCGTCCGGGCGATGGCGTCCTTGCCCAGGCGGTCGCCGATGTGGGTCAGGTTCGGGCCGAGGGTGTTGCCGTTCTCGCCGATCTTGTGGCAACCCAGGCAACCGGACGACGCGGTGACCATGGCCCCCTTCTCCAGCGAGGGCCTGGCCACGAACTGGGGCTCGATCTCGCTCGGGGGCCCGGCAAGCGCGCCGAGGACGGTCAGGTAGGCCATCGCGGCCACCGTGGCGGCGGCGGCCACCATCGCGACGGGCCGGCGCAGCGGATGGCGCTCGGGCCCGCGGTCGTAGAACGGCAGCAGCATCAGCAGCATCAGGCAGATGGTGGGGATGCCGATGGTGGCCAGGAACACCAGCGCCGGCGGCTTGACCACGCGCAGCAGCTCGAACAGGAAGAAGAAGTACCACTCGGGGCGCGGCGAGTAGGTGGTGGTGGTCGGGTCGGCCTTCGGGCCCAGCTCGGCCCCGAACAGGATGGCCATCAGGATGATGACCGCCATCACGATGACCGCCATCGCGGCGTCCTTGGTGACCGCGTACGGGAAGAACGGCTTGCCCTGGCTCTTCAGGATCGAGTACTCGCGCAGGTACTCCTCTCGCTCGGCGGCGTTCATCCGCTAGATGTCTTCCCTCGACAGCGCCTTCTTCTCGGCCTTCAGCCACGGCGGCGCGGTGGTGCCGAGCTTGGCCACCAGGTACAGGTGGGCGCCGATCAGGGCCGCGATCAGGCCCGGTATGAGCAGCATGTGCAGCGCGTAGAAGCGTGGCAGCAGCGTGGTGCCGAACTCGGATCCGCCGCGCAGGAAGTCGGCCAGGTAGGGCCCCATGATCGGCCCGGACGCGTTGATGTTCACGGCCACGACCGTGGCCCAGAAGGAGCGCTGGTCGAACGGCAGCAGGTAGCCGGTCAGGCCCATGGCCAGCGTCAGCACGATCAGCACGACGCCGATCACCCAGTTCAGCTCGCGCGGGTACTTGTAGGCGCCGAACACGAACGTTCGGCCCATGTGCAGGAAGATCAGGATGATCATGACCGTGGCGCCCCAGCTTGTGCATGCCACGGACGAACTCGCCGAGGAAGACGTCGTTGGTGATGTGGGAGGCCGACTCGTAGGCGCGCGAGGTGTCGGGCTCGTAGTACATGGCCAGGAACACGCCGGTGACCGCCTGCGACAGGAAGGCGAACATCGTGGCCGAGCCCAGCGTGTAGAACCAGTTGGTGCCCTTTGGCACCTTGCGGAAGAGCATCGTGCGGGCGATCGGGCTGGCGCCCGTGCGCTCGTCGAGCCAGCCGACGACGCTGGCGCCGGCCTCGGCGCCCGTCTCCTTCAGCTCGTCGAGCTGGCTGGGCTTGCCGTTGCCGTCACCGTTGCCGTTCTTCTGCTTCTGGCCCGGGCGCGAGGGAGCGGGGCGCAGGAACTTGGGCAGCGGCGGGACGAGCTTGCTCATGTGCTCGGCCGCGACGGGTAGAGGTACTGCCACAGCCCGTCCAGGTGGTTGGACGGGTCACGCGGCGAGAAGCGGCGCAGCTCGGAGTTCACGGAGAAGCGGTCGCCGACCTCGACGCGCCCGCCGCGCACGCGGGTGAAGAAGCGGTCCAGCGGGCGGACCGGCGGGCCGCCGGCCACCTTGCCCTCGAAGTCGTAGACGCCGCCGTGGCACGGGCAGACGAAGCGCTGCGAGGCCTGGATGTAGCGCACCGGGCAGCCCAGGTGCGCGCAGCGGGTGGAGATGGCCACGTACGGCTGGGGCTTCTTGTTGCCGTCCTTGTCGCTCGGGCTCTGGCCGTCGCGCTTGGGGTTGAACTTGCGTATGTAGACCGTGGTCTTACCGGCCTCGCCGGCCGCGGCGATGATGTTCATGACGCGCGGCACGTAGAACTCGTCGTTGAAGTCCTTCTCGGCGCCCACGTCCTGCCAGGTGTCCGGCGAGCCGTCCTCGAACATCGGGCCGACCGCGAAACCCAGCGCCGGCAGGCCGAAGGCCGCCGCCGCGATGCCGCCGAGCGCCTGGCCGCCGATCGTCATGGCTCCGCGGCGGGTGACCGTCTCGCCCTCGAAGGCGCCCGGCATGCCGCGCTCCTCCGTGTACCGGGACTTGCGGCGGTTGGTGCTCTTGGGGGAATCAGGGGCCATGGAGCGAGTGCGTCGATCCATTCAACGCCGCCGGGACAATAGAGTCAACTTGGCTACGAGTGTCACGAGGTAGGGGTGGCGGGCAAATCGCGCCAAGTGGCCAACGCGCCCGCTCCACCCCGCTCGGACAGTGCTTCTGCGGTCGCCCGCCACAGCGCCTCGGCCCGCTCGGGGGTGCCTTCTGCGTGCGCCCGTGCCGTGAGCGTGATCAAGTCCGCCAGCTCGGCCACTGCGCCCAGGTCGCCGCCCTCGGACAGCCGCGCCAGCCCGAGCGCGTACAGAGCGTCGCCCGCCAGCAGCTGCAGGTCGGAATCCATGCCCTGGTAGGCCTGCGGCTGGCCGTAGTGCATCAGGTAGCCCTCGCGCACCGCCTCGAGCACGAAGCGGCGGTCGGGGTCGGCCACCGTCGCGTCGAAACGGGCCGGGCCGGGGTCGGGCGCCTGGTGCTCTGCCAGCCAGGTGCCCATGGCCTCGACCACCTCCGCCAGGGCGCTCACGCGCGCCAGCGCCCCCCGCGCGGCATCGAGCGTGCGCTCCACGTGCTCGTCCGCGTGGGCCAACGACACGAACCAGGCCTCGAACTGCGAGGGCGGCAGATACACGCCGGCGTCGAGCATGGCGCGGGCGAACGCGCCAAAGCGCTCGCTGTCGCAGCGCTTGGCGTCGGCGTAGCTGCGCACGGGCCCATCGTGGAAGAAGACGGTCAACAGGCCGGTGGTGTGACAGACGTGCACCGGCACCCCCGCGTCCGCGGCGGCGTCGCGGAGGCCGGCCGCCAGCGTGGCGGCCACCGACTCCAGGCGTTCGTAGGCGGCGCGCGTCCAGCAGGCCCAGCGTGGCCAGCCCTGCGGCGGTGGCCAGCGGGTTCCCCGACAGCGTGCCGGCCTGGTAGACGTCGCCGGACGGCGCCACCTGGCGCATCAGGTCGGCCCGGCCCGCGTACGCCGCCGCCGGTACGCCACCGCCGATGACCTTGCCGAGGATGCTCAGGTCGGGCGTCACGGCCTCTCGCTCCTGGGCGCCGCCGCGGGCGACCCGGAAGCCCGAGATGACCTCGTCGAAGACCAGCAGCGCGCCGTTGGCGTCCGCCTGCTCACGCAGGAAGGCCAGCAGGCCCTCGTCGGGCAGTACCAGCCCCATGTTGGCGGGATAGGGCTCGGCCAGGATGGCCGCGAAGTCGTGCTCCGCGCACGCGGCGGCCACCGCTTCAGGGTCGTTCCAGGGCACGATCACGGTCGCGGCGGCCTGCGCGGCGGGCACGCCCGGGCTGGCCGGCAGCGATGCGGTGGCCAGGCCCGACCCGGCCTCAGCCAGAAGGCCGTCCACGTGGCCGTGGTAGGCGCCGGCGAACTTGAGCAGCTTCTCGCGTCCAGTTGCCGCGCGCGCCAGGCGGATCGCGCTCATGGCCGCCTCGGTGCCGGAGTTGACCATGCGCACCATCTCGGCGGAGGGCACCCGCTCGACCACCTCCTCGGCCAGGCGCAGCTCGGCCTCGGTGCTGGCGCCGAAGCTGGTGCCGCGCCCGGCTGCGCTGGTCACGGCCTCGATCACCTCCGGGTGGGCGTGGCCGGCGATCAGCGGGCCCCACGAGCACATCCAGTCCAGGTAGACGTTGCCGTCCACGTCGGTGATCTCCGCGCCGGCGCCGGATGCGATCGAGATCGGGTCGCGGCCGATCGATCCCAGCGCGCGGACCGGCGAGTTCACGCCGCCCGGCATCAGGTGGACCGCCCGCTCGTAGAGCTCCTGGCTACGCGGCGTGTTCAGCTTCCCAGCGCCTGTGCTCGTCGGTGTAGTACAGGAGCCGGATCTTCTTGAACTCGGTGGAGGAGTAGAGGGTGCGCCGGTCGTCGATGCCGGTCTCCTGCGCGATCGAGTCGAGGATCGCGTCGCACTCCTCCTTGGAGCGCCCGTGCGCCATCGTGAACACCGAGTAGGGCCAGTCCTCGTAGGTGGGGCGCTGGTAGCAGTGCGAGATGCCGCGGTAGGAGGCCATCAGCGGCGCCACCTCCATGATCCGCTCCTCGGGGACGTTCCACACGCCCATGCCGTTTGCCGAGAAGCCGGCGCGGCGGTGGAAGAGGATCGCCGCGACCCGGCGCAGGGCCTTGCGCTCCTTCATCGACTCCAGGTGCTCGAGCAGCTCGGGCACGGAGACGCCGACCTCGGCGGCCGCCGGGGCGTAGGGCTCGGGCACCACCGGCATGTCGCCCTGGAGCGCGATGATCACCGCACGGTCCATGTCGGTGACCTCGATCGGGTCCGGCTCCATCGGCTCCTGGGCCACGCCCATGGCCGCCAGGTCCTTGGTGCCCTTCTCCATCTCCAGGTCCATCCGGATCTTGAACAGCTTCAGCGTGGGCAGCTGGCGGATGGACTCGGCGCCGGTCAGCTCCTGGAGGATGTCCAGCGTGCCCTGGAGGCCCAGCGCCGAATCCGGCTCGGTGGCGATCGTGAACCACATGTTGAAGTCGTGGTTGCGCAGGTAGTTGTGCGACACGCCGGGGTGCGAGTTGATGATCTTGCCCGCCCGCCAGGGGTTCTCGGGGTCGACCTTGGCCGCCACCAGCATCGAGCTGTAGCCCAGCACGCGGGTGTCGAAGATCGGCGTGACCTGGCGGATGATCCGTCCGTCCAGCAGCCGCTGCACGCGGCTGAGCACCTCGTCCTCGGCCACGCCTGCCAGGCCAGCCACGTGCTCGTACGGACGTGGCGCCAGCGGGAAGCTGCCCTGCATCAGGTTCAGCAGCTTCTTGTCCAGATCGTCGAGCGGGATGGCCGCGCCGTCCTTGCGCGAACGCGTCTTGGGCTTCGCCGCCGTCTCCCGCCGGCTCGCGGTTCGCCGATCCGGCTCGGATGCCGGGTCGGCCGAGGGGTTCACTTGAGCCATTCGGCGGCCTCCTTGGCCCAGTAGCTGATGACCACGTCGGCGCCGGCGCGCCGGATCGACGTCAGGGTCTCGGTGATTGCGGCCCGCCGGTCGATGTAGCCGGCCGCGGCTGCGGCCTCGAGCATCGCGTACTCGCCGCTGACGTTGTACGCCGCCACCGGCAGGTTCGTGGCCTCCTTCACGCGGTACAGCACGTCCAGGTAGGCCAGTGCGGGCTTGACCATGAGCATGTCGGCGCCCTCCTCCACGTCCAGCAGCGACTCGCGCACGGCCTCGTCGGAGTTGGCGGGATCCATCTGGTAGCTGCGCCGGTCGCCAAAAGCCGGGGTCGAATCCGCGGCCTCGCGGAACGGCCCGTAGAAGGCCGAGGCGTACTTGGCCGAGTAGGACACGATCGGCGTGTCCTTGAGGTTCTCGGCGTCGAGTTGCGATCGAAGCGCGCCCACGCGGCCGTCCATCATGTCGCTCGGCGCCACGGCGTCCGCGCCTGCGCGGGCGTGCGAGATGGCGGTCTTTGCCAGCAGCTCCAGCGACAGGTCGTTGTCCACCTGGCCGTCGCTCCTGACCACGCCGCAGTGGCCGTGCGAGGTGTACTCACACAGGCACACGTCGGTCATGACCACCAGCTCGGGGTGGGCCTCCTTGAGCGCCCGCACGGCCAGCTGGACCACGCCCTCGTCGTCGTAGGCGCCCGAGCCCTGCTCGTCCTTCTCGGCGGGCAGACCGAACAGCAGCACGGCCGGAACCCCGGCCGCGTGCGCCTCGCCCGCCTCCTCGACCAGGTGCGAGATGGACAACCGGTCGACGCCGGGCATGGACTCGATCGGCGTGCGCTCATCGGTGCCCAGCTGCACGAAGTAGGGCTGGACCAGGTGCGCCGCGCTCAGCTCGGTCTCGCGCACCATGCCGCGCAGCAGGCCGGTGCGCCGCAGGCGTCGCATGCGGGTAGCTGGGAAGGCCATCGGAACCAGTGTGACAGTCGCAACGCGGCGGATGGCGCCCGGGGAGATCGCTCGGCCGACCGCTTCAGCCGCTCAGGCGAAGCGGTTCAGCGCCAGCCGCGTCAGCGCGCCGAAACCGGCGAACAGCGCCAGCAGGTGCAACAGGTGCAGCACCAGGTCGTCGCCGCCGTTGAGGGCCACGTCCAGCGCGTTCAGGCTCGGCTTGAAGGGAAACAGCGCCGATATGACGCGCACGACCTCGTAGAGCGCCGGTGCCACGGCGCCCGACGGCACCAGCGCCAGGAAGGTCAGCGGCAGCGAGGCCATGACGCACAGCAGCGACGCCGCCCGCACCTCGCGGGTCATGGCGCCCACCGCCAGGCCCATCGCGGCGAAGGCCAGCGCGCCCGCGGCGGTGGCCGCCACCGCCAGCGGCAGCCGGCCCCAGTCCAGGTCCACGAACAGGCCCATGCCCACCAGCATCAGGACCACCACCACCGTCGAGCACACCGCGGCCAGCCCTGCCTTCTCCAGTAGCAGCGCCGTCCGCGAGACCAGCCCGCGCACCAGCCGCAGGTACGCGTTCTCCTCCCGCTCGAGGGCCAGCGCGCCCGCCGCGAGCAGGAGCGTGATGAACATCAGCGACACCGCGGCGGCGATGGCCACGGCAAACGAGCTGAGCGGCGTGGCCCCGCCGTCCAGCTCGACCTGCTTGACCTTCAGCGGCGAGCTGACGGAGCTGAGCACGTCGTCGGACAGGTCCAGGTTCTCGCGCGCCAGTCGGGCGAAGCTGATGACCTGGTCCACCTGCTTGCGCGCCGGCGATCCCCGGGGCAGATCGGCCCGCGCCCGCTTCAGGATCTGCTCGGAGCGCTGCAGGCCCAGCACGTCGAACTGGCGGCCCAGGAAGTTGTAGCGGCCGCCGGTGCCGATCAGGTTGAGGAAGTCCAGCGCCACCTTGGACAGCTCCTTGGTCAGCGCGGTGTTGGCGTCCTGGACCTGCGACTTGATCGTGTCGCGCACGTAGCGCGCCTTGACGGGGTCATCGGCGTTGTAGAACACCTCGACCCTGGCCGGCTCGAGCCCCGCCTGCAGCTTGCGGGTGGTGTCCGCGGGGATGACCAGCGCGGCCAGCACCTGGCCGTCACGGACCTTCCTGATCGCCTCGGCCCGGCTGTCCACGCGCACCGGGTCGATGGCCCGGAAGAGCGGCCCGGCCTGGCGCGTGACGTCGATGCGCTTGCCGCCCAGGTCGATCTCGTTACCCGACGGCGGCACCAGGTTCGCGAACGCCACCTTCGGCTTGTCCGGGCCGCGTGAGAGCGCGAAGCCGATGAGCGTGGCGATGACCACCGGGTAGATCACCAGCAGCGCCACCAGCATCGGCGATCGGCGCAGGATGCGCAGGTCCTTGACCAGCAGGTGGCGCATCAGTGCCCGTGCGCCTTGAGGAAGGCCACGAACGCCTCCTCGAAATCAGTGCCCGACTCCGCCTCGACGGCGGTGGCCAGCTCCCCCGGGGCCCCCGTGAAGATGAGCTCGCCGTCGGCCAGCACCAGCACGCGGTGGGCGTGGCGCTCGGCCTCGGCGATGTCGTGGGTCGAGTACACGACGGTCGTACCGCCGGCGGCCAGGCTGAGCACGAACTCCCAGACACGCTCGCGCTGGCGCGGGTCCAGCGCGGAGCTGGGCTCGTCGAGCAGGAGCACCGGCTGGCGCCCCAGCAGCCCGATCGCGATGTTCACCCGCTGGCGGTTGCCGCCCGATAGCACCGACACCTGGTCGTCCGAGCGCTCGCGCAGGCCGGTCAGGTCGAGCATGTGCTCCACCTCGGACTCGGGGTCGGGCGACTTCTCCAGGCGCGCGAACAGGCGCAGGTTCTCGGCGACCGTGAGCTTGCCGTAGAGCGCTGCCTGCTGGGGCACCCAGCCGATCTGCCTGGGCTCCAGGTTCACGCTGCCGTGGTCGGGCTTCTGGATCCCGGCCAGGATCGAGAGCAGCGTGGTCTTGCCGGCGCCGTTGGGGCCGATGACCGCCACCAGCTCGCCGCGGCCGGCGGCCAGCGACACCCGGCTCAGCGCTTCGCGCTGGCCGTAGCGCTTGGTCAGGCCGTCAGCCGAGAGCACCACATCGCCGGTCACCGGGCGCAGAGTGGCAGACTGACCCCGGTGAAGGTCCTGTTCGTTGGCGACGTGGTCGGCGGGATCGGCCGGCGAACGCTGGCCGCGCTGCTGCCCGGGTTGCGCGAGCGCCACAAGCCCGACTTCGTCGTGGTCAACGGCGAGAACGCCGCGGGCGGGGTGGGCATCACGCAGAAGACCGCGCGCCAGATCCTGGACATGGAGGTCGACGCGATCACGCTCGGCAACCACGCCTACCGCCACACCGAGGTCTACGAGTTCCTGGACCGCGAGCAGCGGATCGTGCGTCCCGCCAACTACCCGCGCTCCAGCCCCGGGCGCGGCGTGACGGTGGTCGAGAAGGACGGCATGGCGCTCGGGGTCGTGAACCTGTCCGGCTCGCTGTTCGTGGAGGCTGCGCGCTCGCGCATTCGCGGAAGCCGACGCGGCGCTGGCCGACCTGCGCGGCCGCGCCACGCACGTGCTGGTGGACATGCACGCCGAGGCCACCAGCGAGAAGGTGGCCATGGGCTGGCACCTGGACGGGCGCGTGACCGCCTGCGTGGGCACCCACACCCACGTTCCCACCGCCGACTGCCGGGTCCTGCCCGGCGGCACCGCCTACTGCACCGATGTGGGCATGACGGGCCCGCGCGGCGGCGTCATCGGCGTGCGCAAGGAGTCCGCGCTCGAGCGCTTCAAGACCATGACCAACGTGCGCTTCGACACCTCGACCGAGGACCCGTGGATCAACGCGGTGCTGGTCGAGGCGGGTGCCGACGGGCACGCCACGTCGATCGAGCAGATCCTGGAGCCGGCACCCCCAGGGACCGAATGACCAGCACCACCAGCAGCACGAGCACGGCGTCGCGGGCCACCACCAGCAGCACCCAGCCCAGGCGGCCGTCCACGACGTCGCGGTAGTGGGCCGGGAACTCGAGCAGCGTCATCAGGATCGGCGCCGCCGCCAGCGCCAGCAGCCCCGGCCTGCGCCAGGCCGCGGCGAGCGCCAGCAGCGGCACGACCCAGATCAGAAACTGCGGTGAGAGCACCTTGCCGAAGCTGGCGAAGGCCACCGTGGCCGTCAGCGAAGCCAGCACGAGCGCGCGCGTGCCGGGCGGCCGCCCCGCGCGCGCGGACGCGGCGCCCACGGCCAGCAGCGCCACCGATCCGGCCAGCAGCGCGGCGAACCCCGCTGTGATCGCCCCGGCC
The DNA here is from genome assembly GCA_963750365.1 of uncultured Solirubrobacterales bacterium. Classification (GTDB taxonomy): domain Bacteria; phylum Actinomycetota; class Thermoleophilia; order Solirubrobacterales; family Thermoleophilaceae; genus JAAYBF01. Next base: position 806,614 of record CAVVQE010000001.1, on the reverse strand, counting down.
GCCGGGTGGTCGAACCCGTCGGAGCGGAAGCCGCCGTTGGGCGTGGCCGTGCCCAGCCCGAGCGCGTCCAGCGCACGCACCACCTGGGCCGGCGAGCTCTCCACCTGCACCGGGCGGTCCAGGTGGTAGGTCAGCGAGTCGACCGTGCCCTGGGTCGACAACGCCGCGGCCGCGCCGTAGGCCACCACGATCACCAGCACCATCGCCACCGCGCCGTCGACCGCCGCCCGCCGCTCTCCCCGCGCCACCAGCCAGGCCAGCGCCACCGGCGCCACCACCAGTGGGTAGAGCTTGACCGCGACCGCCACGCCGAGCACGGCGAGCCCCGCGCGCGGGCGCGCCGCGCAGAGAAGCGCCAGGGCCGCGACGGTGAGCAGCACCGGCAGGAGATCGAAGTGCGTGCGGATCATGGCCCCGCAGAGCAGCGGCGCCGCCGCGACCGCCAGCCACGCGCGCTCGCGCCCGCCGCCGGTCAGGCGCGCCAGCTCGCCGCACAGCCACACCAGCGCAACCAGCAGCCCGGCGCTCAGCGCCGCGAACGCGACCCGGTAGGCGTCCTGGTCGCCGGCGAGGCCGCTTACCGTGAGCACCGGCCAGGCCAGCGGCGGGTACTCGAAGGCCACGTCGCGGTAGGGCAGGTTGCCGTCCAGGAAGATCTGCGCGTAGGCCGAGTACAGCGGTAGGTCGGTCACCGACTCGCCATCCCAGGGCGCGACCAGGAACGTCAGCGCGAAGCCGGCGGCCAGGAGCGCCGCTGCGCCGAGGGCGGCCTTCACGCCGTGACGGCCGGCAGCTCGGTCCCGGTCGCAGCCGGCCGCGCCCGCTCAGACGGCTCGGGGCCCGTGCGCCAGGGAGCCATCAGCGCGACCAGCGCCAGCGGCGCGAACCACACGATGTACAGGTAGAACCAGTGGCTCACGGTCAGCTGGACGGCGATCGTGACCGCGGCCCCGAGCGCCGCGACCTGGAAGGCGTCACGGCGGCGGGGCACGAACGCCACCGCCAGCGCCAGGCCCGCGGCGGCGGCCTTGACGGCGGTCTGTAGCCAGCCGATGCGAGTCGACCTGCCCCCAGACGCTGAACGGCGACGGGCGCGAGATCTGGTAGCCGACGGTGCGGTCGTAGATCTCACGGATGCCGCCGTCGGGCAGGAAGGGCACGAACGCCGCCACCAGCACCACGGCCATGACGGCTGCGAAGACCGCGCCGTCGCGCCGTCGCCGCCCCCCTGTGCCTGCCGCCATCAACGGCGCCAGCGCGATGGTGGCGAACTTGGCCCCCGCCCCCAGCGCAACCGCTGCGCCGCGAGCGGCGGCGCCACGGGCGGGCGCCACGGTCAGCGCCAGCATGGCCGCCACCGTGGCCAGGGCCACCAGCGAGTCGTTGGAGTTGGTCTCGAGCGCGAACAGGGCGTACGGGTAAGCCGCCCAGGCGAAGCCCAGCGCGATGCCCAGCTCGCGGCCGGCGCGGCCGGGGCGCAGGCGCCTGCCCAGCAGCACCAGCCCGCCGAGCGTCAGCAGATCGAAGGCCAGCGCCGCCCCGTGCGCAGCGGGCAGATCGTCCCACGCGCCGCTCCAGGGCAGGGCCTGCTCGAACGGCACGTAGAGCAGGTAGTTCACCGGCCCGTAGGTGTCGCCGCGTTCCACGTCCGCGCTGAACTTGGGGCCGTACAGGCCATCGCCGTCCACGATCCGGTCGGCCCCGATCACGCCCGCGTAGCCAACGTCGATCACGTTCGAGTCGGTCACGTTCAGGCCCACGCGGAAGCCCACCAGCAGCACCAGCGCCACCGCGACCCATGCCATCGGCAGCACCGGGATCAGGCGGCCGCGATCGCGCCGCGGGCGCAGCCCCGCCAGCAGCAGGCGCACCAGCAGGTACAGCAGCACCGGATAGACCAGCGGCACGGACACCCCGATCTCGCCGCGGTTGAAGAACACGTGCGAGGCGCCGAAGGCCAGCAGCACCAGCAGGTCCAGGTGCAGCAGGCGCAGCGGTCGGCGGGGATCGAGGAACGGGACCAGAAACAGCAGGCACAGGGGTATCCACACCCACGGCGCGTTGAGCTTGCGCCCGAACGCCCCCTCGTACCCGCGCGCCATGGTCCAGGCCACCTGGTGGCCGGTCCAGGACTCGAGCACCGCGCCGGTGGCGTCGTCCACGCGCACCTGGGCCACCTCGCGACCGCGATCGAAGTAGCTGACCTGCCAGCGCCCGACCCCGCGCGTGTAGACGGAGGGATCGAAGTCCCTGTGGTCGGGACGTTCGCCGCGGACCTTCTGGTCGCGATCGGCGACGCGCTGCACCTGCCTGGGCCGACATCCGGTATCCGTCGGGGGCACGCGTGAACGAGTCGGGCGCCTTCAGCTCCGGGGTGGCGCGGGCATGGGCCGACGCAGGGACCAGGCCCGCCAGCAGCGCCGCCGCCAGCGCGGCCAGCGCCAGCGCCCGCCGGCTCAGGAGCCCACTCGTGTCGGCCCGAAGCTCCACATCTTGTTCCCGACGAAGTTGAGCGGCGTGGCGGCCACGATCGAGATGGCCTGGGCGCCGATCTCGGGCATGCCAGCGCCGCTGACCAGCAACTCCAGTACCGCCGCACCGAACACGAACGCGACGACGCTGACCGAGAAGAAACGGGCGGCCTGGAAGCCGGCGTGGCCGTCACGCGCCCCGAACGTCCAGTGCCGGTTCCACCAGAAGTTGTTGCTCACCGCCACCACGAACGCGATCGTGGCGGCCACCAGGTGGTGGACGCCCGCGAACTTCACCGCGGCGGCGAACACCGCCAGGTTGACCACGTAGCCCGATCCGCCGACGACGCCGAACTTGACCAGCTGGACCCAGTTGTGACGCCGGCCCATGCCCTGGCGCACGCGCGTGTGGGTCCGCAGCCGCGGCTCGGGCACCCCCATCAGGCGCTCTCCACCGCGCCGAAGTGCTCCAGCACCATCGGCGTCACGTCCTCGATCGACCACTGCGCGCCGTCCGGACGCCGTTCAGGGCCGACGCCGTGGGTGAGCAGGACGCCCAGCGAGTCGCACTCGATGCAGCGACCCGTGGCTGCCGCCGCCCACGTGGTCGGCGCCGCCCCAGTCGGTGAACTCGTAGCCGGGCTCGGCCGACAGCAGCAGCGTCGCCGGTGCGCTCGCAGGTCAGCGCCGACCACAGCCGGCGCAGCGCGTCCGGGTAGACGCCGAAGCCCAGCGAACCGCCGTCCGACGGACAGGTCGAGCGCCGCCAGCTCGCCGTCCACGTGCCAGGTGTTGCCGCGCTGATCGCTCGGTCCGTCGCCGGGCGCGAACGTCAGCCGCCCGCGCGGCGTCCACACCACGGCGCGCCCGCCCTCCAGTCGCATGATCACGTCTATCCCGGGCACGCCCTCGAGGTCCGCCCCGGCGCGCGCGGCCACCGCCTCGCGATCATCCGCGTCGAGCACGTAGACCTGGGCCGAGCGCGAAGCCGGGCAAACCGCCAGCTGTGCGCGCTCGGGCTCCATGTCCACCGGCTCCAGCACGCGCCAGCCGTCCAGCGCGTCAGCCAGGTTGGTGGCCGCCTCGACGAGGTCGTGCGAGTGGTCGGACATCACGATCATGGCGTGATCGTCCAGGAACGCGTCCGGGCCGCCGGCCGCGTCCATGAGCCGCGTCAGCGCCCGGTCGGCCTCGGCGATCGAAGCCGGCTGCGCGGCCGGCCCCTCCTTGTGCGAGTAGGAGTCGTTGTCGGGCAGGCTGAACAGCAGGAAGTCGAAGGGTCGTCGGCCACCAGCTTCTCGCCCACGCACGCGGCGTGGCGGTCGCGCTGGCCAGGCATGCCGAGCGTCGACGAGCAGCCGGTGTTGCGCGTGTCGAACAGGTCGGCGTAGAACAGCTCGCGCGCACCCCAGACGGGGTGGCGGAACTGGGCCGCCTCGGCCAGCCGCACGTAGGGCGAGTCGCGCGAGGGCTCGTGGCGGTAGCGGCCGCGGTAGATCAGGTAGGTGGTGCACGCCGTGCGCACGGCCGGCGTCGTCCAGGTGCTCGAACACCGTGCGCTCGGTCTGGGTCAGGTGGGCCAGGTTCATGTTGTAGACGGTGTCCTGTAGCGAGCGGAACATCCCGTGCGCCCGGGACGCCGGGAACGACGTCCCGTACTCCACGTAGCGCTCCTCACCGCGGTGGTACCAGTTCATCGACGGGACCAGGTGCTCGGGCGGGTCCCAGCCCGGTGGCGATGGCGGAGGCGGCCACCGGCGTCACCGACGGGAACGTGGACACGCAGTCGGCCGCGTAGTGCCCGTCACGCATCAGCCGCGCCAGCGTCGGCGCCATGTCGTCGGCGATCGCCTGCTCCAGCGCCTCGGGCGCCAGCGCGTCGATGACCGCCAGGACGAGCTTGCGCGGGCGGGTTGGGCCCGCGCTCACCGCAGGATCCGCAGGCCGGCGTACTTCTCGTCCCCGCCGCCCCCACCCCGGACCAGCAGCACGACCATGGCGATCAGCGCCAGGAACGCCACCGGGGGCACGAAGATGGACACGGCGGCCAGCACCAGCGCGGCCACGTCGGCGTAGACGAGCAACAGCGCCGCGGCCGAGTCGTCCAATCGCCTGGCGGCGCGCTCGAACAGGCCGCCAACCGCCGCCGCCGCCAGGGCCGCACACAGGACCCCGCCAGCGATCCCCGCCCACGCGGGTCCGTCGCCCGCGGCCAGCGAGCCCGCGAACAGCAGCGCCCCGAGCACGGCCGCGAGGACCGACGAGGCGATCAGCAGGCTGCGCCTGTCGATGCCGCTGCGCTCGGCCAGGTAGGCCGCCACCGCCAAGGCCAGCACCGCGACCAGGAACACGGGGCTCTCCAGGAACTGCCAGCCGCTGCCGTCGAAGTCGATGCCGATGTCGCCGCGGGCCAGCGCGCCCGCCAGCAGCGGAGGCAGGAACGGGCGCACGCCGCGTGGCGGTTGCCAGGCCGGCGCCTTGGCCGATGTCGAAGACGATGCTCATGGCTTGGAGGGCTGGCCGGCCCCCTCGGGACCGGTACGCTGCGCCCGGACGATAGACGACCGCAAGGGTGGCCCGGCCCGGGCCAGGACCGGCCGCCGCGGCAGCGAACGACGCACCATGAGCCCCTCGTCACAGCCCCCGTCGCGCTCCACCAAGCGCGACCTCGAGCGCTACGCGGGCCTGTTCGCCGCCCGCACGCGGGTCATGACGTCCTCGGCCATGCGCGACATCATGGCCGTGACGGCGCGCCCCGAGGTGATCTCGCTGGCCGGCGGCCTGCCCGACACCTCCACATTCCCGCCCGCCACGCTGGCCGCCGTGACCGCGCGCATCGCCCAGGAGTCGTCGGCGAAGGCGCTGCAGTACGGCCCCACCGACGGGCTGCTGGAGACCAAGCAGTGCATCGCCGAGGTCATGGCGGCCGAGGGCATGCACGCGGATCTGGACGACCTGGTCGTGACCACCGGCGGCCAGCAGGTGATCGACCTGGTGGTCAAGACCCTGATCGACCCGGGCGACGTGATCATCGCCGAGGGCCCGACCTACCCGGGCGCGGTGCCCACGTTCAACGCCTACCAGGCCGATGTGGTGCAGATCGACATGGACGCCGACGGCATGCGGGTGGACCGGCTCGAGGCGACGATCGACCGGCTCGAGGCCGAGGGGCGAAAGCTCAAGTTCATCTACACGGTCCCGACCTTCCAGAACCCCGCGGGCGCGACGATGTCGCTGGAGCGCAGGCGCCAGCTGGTGCGGATCGCCGCCCAGCGCGAGGTGCTGGTGCTCGAGGACAACCCCTACGGGATGCTGCGCTACGAGGGCGAGGCCCTGCCGACGCTGCACGCGCTCGACGGTGGCGTGTACGTGATGTACCTGGGCACGTTCTCGAAGATCCTGTCGCCGGGCATCCGCCTTGGTTGGGTGTCGGCCCCGCCCCCGGTGCTCGAGAAGATCAACGTCGGCAAGCAGGGCGCGGACCTGTGCACCTCGACGCTGTCGCAGCTGATGGTCCAGGCCTACTTCGAGCGCGGCGACTGGCGGGACTACGTGGGCTCGCTGACCGAGGTCTACCGCCCACGCCGCGATGCCATGCTCGATGCGCTCGAGGAGTTCTTCCCGCCCCAGGCCGAATGGACCCGGCCCCAGGGCGGCATGTTCGTGTGGGTGACGCTCCCCGACTTCATCGACACGACCGACCTGCTGGCGCGCGCGCTGCGTGACAACGTCGCGTTCGTACCCGGCGCGGGCGCGTTCCTGGACGGCCGCGGTGGCGACTCGATGCGGCTGAACTTCTCGGCCTCGGACGAGGACCGCATCCGCGAGGGCATCCGCCGTATCGGCAAGGTCATCTCGGAGCAGATGGACCTGTACGGCACCCTCACCGGCGAGCTGACGGCCGTCAGCACCGAGGAGCTGGAGATCGCGCGCCAGGAGCAGAACGCCGACGCCGGCGCGCGGGTCGTGGAGCTCCGCCGCGAGCGCCGCGGCCGGCGCCGGGCCGGCGGCGAATGAGCCGCGTCGTCGTGCTCAAGGGGGGACGCTCGCTCGAGCGCCAGGTGTCGCTGCGCTCCGGCGCCAATGTGCAGGACGCGCTGGAGCGCCTGGGGCACGACGTGGTCGCCGTCGACGTGGGCGGCGACCTGATCAAGCGCCTGCGCGACGAGCGCCCGGACGTGGCCTTCGTGGCCCTGCACGGCCGCGACGGCGAGGACGGCACCGTGCAGGAACTCCTGGAAATCCTGGAAATCCCGTACACCGGCTCCGGCGTACTGGCCTGTTCCAGGGCCATCGACAAGGTCATGACCAAGCACCTGCTGCGCGACCAGGGGCTCCCGACCCCGGACTTCGTGGCCTTCACCCAGACGGCGTTTCGCGAGCTCGGCGCGGCCGACACGCTGCCCGCCATCGAGGAGCGGCTGGGGTTCCCGATCGTGGTCAAGCCCTCGCGCCAGGGATCAGCGCTGGGCATCAAGTTCGCGAGCTCGGCAGCTGACGTGCCCGCCGCGCTCGTGGCCGCCTTCTCCTACGACGAGCGCGTGCTGCTGGAGCGCCACGTGGAGGGCCGCGACCTGGCGGTGTCGGTTCTCGAGGGCCCCGACGGCCCGCGTGCGCTGCCGATCGTCGAGGCGGTCCCCGCCGACGGCGATCCCTACGACTTCGAGTCGCGCTACGAGATCGGCCGCACCACCTTCCTCTGCCCCGCCGAGCTGCGGATCCGGGCTGACCGAGCGCGCCCAGGAGCTGGCGCTGGCCACCTACGGCCTGCTCGGGTGTTACGGCTTCGCCCGGGTCGACCTGATGCTGTCCGGCGACGGCGAGCTGTCCGTGCTCGAGGCCAACTCGATTCCCGGGCTGACCGACACCAGCCTGCTCCCGCAGGCGGCGGAAGCGGCGGGGATCGGCTTCGACCAGCTCGTCGAGCGGATCGTCGAGCTGGCCTTCGCCCGCCGCGGAACCGCCGTCTGAGCCGGCGCCACCCGCCCGCTCAGGACTCCTCGGCGCCGAAGTCCTCTGGTGAGACGCTGTCCAGGAAGTCCTTGAACTTCTCGACGACCTCCTCCTGGTCCTCGACCTCGTGCTCGAACTCGATCGCGGACTCGGTGATGACCTCCTCTGCCGCGAAGATCGGCGCTCCGGTGCGCACGGCCAGGGCCAGCGCGTCGGACGGGCGCGAGTCGATCTCCACGTCGCGGCCGCCGAGCTGGAGCGTGATCAGCGCGTAGAAGGTGTTCTCGCGCAGTTCGGTCACGGCCACGCGCGTGCACGCCACCTCGAGCTCGGACAGGACGTCGTTGATCAGGTCATGGGTCATCGGCCGCGGGGTGTTCGCGCCCTGGAGCTTCATCAGGATCGCCGCGGCCTCGGGGTGGCCGATCCAGATCGGCAGGAACTTGTTCCCCTCGCGCGTCTTCAGGAGCACGATCGGCTGCTTGCCGACCATGTCGAAGCTGACGCCGTAGATCACCATCTCGGTCATACGAAAAAGGGGCTCCTGAAGGCGGGCCGGGTACTGGCCCCGCAGTCTAGTGGCGGTCCCAGGGGAAAGCTCGGCGAGCGGTCGGCGGTCGACGCGCGCACGCGACGGCGCCGTCACAGGAGTTTGCAGCCGTCGAGTGGGCGATCCTGGACTCGAACCAGGGACCTCGTCCTTATCAGAGACGCGCTCTAACCGACTGAGCTAATCGCCCGAAGCGCGAGCGATTCTAGCGTCCGGGCGCTCGCGGCCTAGGCCGCCTCGGAGAGACCGCTCGCGCCTCCCCGCAGCAGCCGCTCGGCCAGCTCGATGGCCTGCGCCGGGGACTCGAAGACCAGCTCCGCCCGCGCACCATCGCCGCGGGCGCGCACCTTGACCTCGTGGCCGATGGCGGCGGTCAGCGCGTCCTCGGCCGCCGCGAGCGCGTCGGCCTGGTCGGGATGGATAGCCACCGGCTCGGGTCGCTCGGCCGACCGGTCGCCCGCTCGTGCGCGCGACTCGGTCTCGCGCACCGACCAGCCCGTGGTCGCGTGCTTCACGCGCCAACTGGCGGCGGCGATCATGGTCCTTCTCGGTCAGGATCGCGCGGCCGTGACCCTCGCGACAGCGCGCCGGCGGCGATCAGGTCGAGCGCCTCGTCGGGGAGCTCGAGGATGCGGATCAGGTTCGAGACCGCCACGCGGCTCTTGCCGACGCGGCGGCCGACTTCCTCCTTGGTCAGCCCGAGGTCGTCGACCAGCATCGCGCAGGCGCGCGCCTCCTCGATCGGGTTGAGGTCGACCCGCGCCATGTTCTCGGCCAGCGCCAGGTCCAGGCGCTCGTCGTCCTCGGTCTGGCGCACGACCGCCGGGATCGTTTCGATCTCGGCCAGCCGCGCCGCCCGCAGGCGCCGCTCGCCGGCGATCAGCTCGAAGCGCCCCCCGGCCAGCGGGCGCACGACGACGGGCTGGAGCACGCCGCGTGAGCGGATCGACTCGGAGAGCGCCAGCAGCGCGTCCTGGTCGAACTCGCGCCGTGGCTGGGCCGGGTTGGGAGCGATCAGCTCGAGCGGGATGTCGCGCATGCCCTGCTCCTCCGCGCGCGAGCGCGGGAGGATGGCGGACAGGCCGCGGCCCATGCCGCGCTGGCCGGGGCGGTGCTCGGGGGATTGGTCAGGCACGGGCCGCGACCTCCTTGGCCAGCTTCAGGTAGGCGGCGGAGCCCGCGCTCTGGGGAGCGTGGCGGATGGCGGGGAGGCCGAAGCTGGGGGCCTCCCCTAGCCGCACGTTGCGGGGGATGACGGTGTCGAAGACCAGGTCGGGGAAGTGCTCGCGTACCTCGCGCTCGACGTCCTGCGCCAGGCGCGTGCGCCCGTCGTGCATGGTCAGGATCATCCCGGCGACCGCCAGCTGCGGGTTCAGCTCACGCTGGATCAGCGAGAGCGTGTCGAGCAGGCCGGCGAGGCCCTCGAGCGCGAAGTACTCGGTCTGGACGGGCACGAGCACGCGATCGGCCGCGACCAGCGCGTTGACCGTGAGCGGGCCGAGCGACGGCGGGCAGTCCAGGACGGTGAACAGGAAACGCTCGCGCACGTCGCCGAGCTGGTCGCGCAAGCGGGTCTCCGAGCCGGGCAGTCGCGGCAGCTCCACGGTAGCGCCGGCCAGATCCGGGGTGGCCGGGACGACCGACAGGCGATCGATCGATGTGGGACGCGCCGCCTCCGCCAGCGTGCATTCGCCGCCCAGGCAGTCGTAGGCCGATGGGCTGAGGTCCTTGGCCAGGCCGAGGCCGACGGTGGCATTGCACTGTGGGTCCAGATCGACCAGCAGCGTCTCGTAGCCCGCGTCGGCGACGCTGGCCGCGACGTTGACGGCCGTGGTGGTCTTGCCCACGCCGCCCTTCTGGTTGGTGATCGCGAAGATGGTGCCCATCGGTCTCGCAAGCTAGAGGCGGGCGCGGTCGGAATCTCGCCCCCCTTCAGCCTGGTTCGCCCCCGAACGGTCAAGTCCTGCCCGCATTTTGCGCGAACCGCGGCGGGGCTCAGGCCAGCGGCCGCTTGCGCGCCTGCCCCGCGCGCCGGGGAAAGCGCTCCGGGGTCGGCGCGACCTTGCGGAGCACGTGCAGATGGTGGTCGCGCGCGCCCGCGTAAGGGACGACGCGAAGCACCTGCTCGGAAGCCATCCCGAGCAGCGCCGCCGCCTCGGCGCCGGCCGCCTCCTCCCGCTCGTCGCGCCGCCCCTTCCACGCCACCAGGACCCCGCCCGCAACCAGCATTGGCGCGGCGTACTCGGCCAGCACCGCCAGCGGCGCCAGCGCCCGCGCGGTGACTACGCCGTAGGCCCCCGCTCCCCCGGAGCCGCCCCAGTCCTCGGCGCGCTCGGGCACCGCGGCGACGTTCTCGAGGCCGGCCGACGCAGCCAGCCGCTCGATGACCGCGCACTTGCGGCGGGTCGACTCGACGAGATCGACGCGTGCGGCCGGGAGCGCAACGGCCAGAGCCAGGCCCGGGAAGCCCGCGCCGGCGCCGATGTCGGCGATCCGGTCGGCGGCGCTCACGTCGGGCAGGTCCAGCGCCGACAAGCTGTCGGCCAGGTGCACACGGGCTGCCTCGGCCGGGGCGGCCACGGTGGTCGGAGGGTCGGGCTCAGAGGCCAGCGCCTCCAACAGTCGCGCGAGGCGGTCGATCGCCTCGTCGCTCAGACCGGGACGGACGCGGGCGAGCTCCCGCGTTTCCCGTGAAACGCTCAGGACTCTGCGGACGGGCGCAGCGGAGCGACGACCAGCCGCCGATCGGGCTCGTCGCCCTCGCTGTAGGTCTCGATGTCCGTGCGCACGCTCAGGTAGTTGTGGACGACCTTGCGCTCGGGCGCCCGCATCGGCTCGAGCTCGACCGGGCGGCCGTAGCGGAGGGCGTCGGCGGCGGCCCGGTCGGCCTCCCGCTGTAGCGCGTTCTCGCGCCGCTCGCGGTAGCCGGCCGCGTCGACCACGACCCGGCGGTGATCATCCACGTCGCCGCGCAGTGCGATCCGCATGGCCAGGTGCTGCAGCGCGTCGATCGTCGTGCCGTGCTTGCCGATCAGCAGCCCGAGGTCCTCGCCCTCGACGGTTGCGCGCAGCTCCTCGGCGGACTCGGTCACCGCGACCTCGGCCTCCAGGTCGAGCTCGGCGACCACGCGCTCGACGGCGTCGCGCAGGCGCGTGGCCGGCTCGTCCGCGGGCACGTCGTGCTCGGGAGCCATGGCCACGGCTACCGGCGCCGGCCGGAGCGCTTCTTCTTCTTGCGCGGGGACTTCGGTGGCGGCGCCGAGCTGCCGTTGCCGCCATCGGCCACAGCGGCCGCGACGGTCGCCGTCTTAGGCGAAGCCGAGGCCACCCCGAGTTCCTTCTCGATCACGGGCTTGGGGTAGAGCTTTCGCACCACGAGCTGCTGACCGATCGTCCAGAAGTTCGTGGTCACCCAGTACACGATCAGGCCGGCCTCGAAGGTGGCGATGAAGGGCACGAACACGAACGGCAGCGCGAGCATGATCCGCTGCTGGTTCTTGTCGCCGCCCACCATCGTGATCAGGCTGGCCGCGAGCTGCGTGCCCACGTAGAGCACGACCATGACGGTCAGCACGGCGATGTGGTCGGGGTAGAGCTTGCCCGCCAGGTCCGGGATGAAGAGGAACGGCTCGGAGCCGCCGATGTCGGTCTTGAAGTCGTCGCTGCGCAGCAGGTAGAAGAGCGAGATGAAGAACGGGATCTGCAGCAGCAGCGGGAGACACGAGCCCAGGGGATTGACCTTGTTCTCCTGGTAGAACTTCATCATCTCCTGGTTCAGGCGCTGCTTGTCGCCCTTGAAGCGCTCCTGAATCTTCTTCATCTCGGGCTGCAGTACCTGGAGCGCCTGCATCGACTTCACCGACTTGAAGGTCAGCGGCAGGATGAACAGGCGGACGGTGAACGTCAGCAAGATGATCGCGACGCCCCAGCTGCCGGTGACCCCGTGCCAGAACTTCAGGACGGAGTGACAGACATCGATGAGCGGCTGGAGTACGTTGGCGATCTGGAACATGGGGGTCACGACTTCGGGCTGAACAGGGTCTGGTCCTCGACGAAGTCGACGCCGCCATGGCTCCACGGGTTACACCGCAGCAGGCGCCAGGCAGCCAGCACCAGTCCTCGGAGTATGCCGTATCGCCGCACCGCGGTGACCGCGTACTCCGAGCAGCTCGGATGGTACTTGCAACGCTGCGGGATGGCAGGCGAGATGGCGCGCTGGTACAGGCGCACCGGCGCGACGGCGAGCGTGCGCAGGGCCTTCACCGATCCTCCGCCGCGGTCAGCCCGGCCTCGTCCATCAGCGCGCGCAGCGCCTCGCGCAGCCCGGGCTCTCCCTCCTCCGCGGTCAGCTTCGCCGCCTCGGGCCGGGCCACGATCACGAAGTCGTGCGTGTCGGGCAGCGGCTCGGCGCACGCCCAGAAGGACTCGCGCAACGCGCGCTTGACCCGGTTTCGCTCCACCGCGCCACCCACGCGGCGGCCGACCGAGATGCCAAGCCGCGGACCGTCCTCACCGTTCCCGCGCGGGAACGCATAGAGGATCAGGTGCCGCCCCGCGTGCGAGCGCCCCTCGCGGTAGACACGATCGAACTCCCCGCTGCGCGAGAGCCGGCGCCGCTTGCGCCGCGCCGGCTGCGGCGGGCCGGAGTCCTCGCCCGGGGCGTCCGACATGGCTACGGGGTCAGGCGAGCGCGGCCCTTGCTGCGGCGACGGCGCAGGACGTGCCTGCCCGCGCGGGTACTCATGCGCGCACGGAAGCCGTGCGTGCGGGCGCGCTTGCGCTTCTTTGGCTGGTAGGTGCGCTTCATCGAGAGAGTCCCTGGTCCGGAGTGCGGCAGGGCAGTATAGGCAGGCGGGCGCGCGCCCGGCCCGGCGCAGCAGCGGCTCCGAGCCACAGGGGACATTCCTCGCGATTTGCGGAGTCCTTCAGCGGGCCGGCGGGCTGCTTCGCTCGTGCCGTCGGAGCGGGTGTAGACTCGCCCACCTCAGAGGGGCACGGTGACCGGTGGGCGGTCCCTTCCTCTCCCGTCAAATCGTCGTCGAACCGCCCTCGGGGAGGGGTCGTTGCTGCCTGAGCGCGAAGAGCTGGGACTGATCTGGAATCGGGTTCGCGAAGAGCTCCGCGCGGACGTCGCGGACTTCACCTTCCACATCTGGCTGGACCCGCTCCGGTTGGCCGCCGTCCGCGACACCGCCGTCTTCGTGCGCGCGCCCGACCACATCCGCAGCTGGGTGCGAGACCGCTATTCCAACCAGCTCCAGGTTGCCGTCCGGCGCGGTTACCGGCCCGATGCGACGGTCGAGGTGGTGGGCCCCGACTGGCAACTGGGCGCGGACGACGGTCCGGCGCCACAGCGCGCTCGCGCTGAGCAGCGCCCGCTGCTGGCCAAGTACACCTTCGAGCAGTTCGTCATCGGCCGCGGCAACCGCTTCGCCCACGCCGCCGCGCTGGCCGTCGCCGAACAGCCCGCACACGCCTACAACCCGCTCTTCATCCACGGCCGCCCAGGCCTTGGCAAGACCCACCTACTTCACGCGATCGGCAACTACATCGGTCGTCACGAGCCTGGGATGGAGGTCCGCTACGCCACGGTCGAGGAGTTCACGAACGAGTTCGTGCGTGCGGTCCAGACGCGCGACATGACCGCGTTCAAGAACAGCTTCCGCGCCGTAGACGTGCTCCTGCTCGACGACGTCCAGTTCCTGGCTGAGAAGGTCCGGACCGAGGAGGAGCTGTTCCACACCTTCAACGCGCTACGGGACTCCGGCAAGCAGTTGGTCATGACCTCCGACCGTCCACCGGACGAGCTCGAGTCGCTCGAGCAACGGCTCGGGGAGCGCTTCGGCTCCGGGCTCGTGGTCTCGATCGACCCGCCCGACATCCTCGTCCGGCGGGCGATCCTGGAAAAGCGCGCGCGGCTCGACGACGTGCCGGCCGACCCCGCCCTGATCGAGGAGATCGCCGCGCGTGTGAGCACGAGCGTGCGCGCCCTCGAGGCTGCCCTGATCCAGGTCGTGGCCTACGCCTCGCTGCGTGATGAACCCCCGACCCCTGAGCTGGCTCGCCGGCTGCTCAAGCGGATCGGGCCGAGCAGCACCGATCCCTGCAGCGTCCCCACGATCGTCGAGGCCGCCGCCCAGGCCTTCGACGTCAACCCCGAGCAGCTCGTGGCCCGCGACCGCCGCCCGGCCGTAGCGCGGGCACGCAAGGTGGCCATGTACCTCGCCCGCGAGCTCACGGACCAGAGCCTGCCCGAGATCGGCCGCGGCTTCGGGGGCCGCGACCATTCGACCGTCCTCTCCGCGGTTCGCAGCATCGACACCGAGGTCCACCGTGATCCGGAGCTGGCGATGACTGTGGAGAGCCTGCGCCAACGCCTCGTCCGCTGACGTGCCCTCCGCCTTGACTGCAAGAATCCACAGCCTGCTCCACAGGTCCCCCAGCCCGGGAATCGCAGTGCAGAGCCAAGACCGTTCAGCCATGAACATCCCAACAGCCCCTACTTCCCCTTTGAAGACTGGATAGTTGACTTGAAGCTTTCCGTTTCCCGTGAAACGTTCCTCGCCCGCCTTTCGATCGTGGCGCGCGCGGCCTCGACCCGTAGCGCGATCCAGACGCTTGCGGGTGTCCTGATCAAGCTCGAGGATGGCCGCGCGGAGCTCCAGGCGACCGACACCGACCTCGGTATCCGCGCTGGTTTCGAAGCCGAGATCGCCGCCGAGGGCTCGGTCGTGGTACCCGGCCGGCTGCTGCTCGATGTGGCGCGCTCGCTGCCGAAGCCAGAGATGACCCTCGAGTACCGGCCCTCCGAGCAGGACGTCGAGGTGATCTCGGGGTCGGCCAAGTTCCACCTGCGCACGCTCCCACTCGAGGACTTCCCGAAGCTGCCCCAGCCCGACGCGGCGTCGGCGCTCGCCGTGCCGGCGCAGGCGTTCGTCGAAACGATCGGCCGCGTGGCGCGATCGGCCTCGCGGGACGAGACCCGCCCGCACCTCACAGGCGTGCTGGTGACCGCGAACGGCGCCGATCTACGGATGGTGGCCACGGACTCCTACCGGCTGTCGGTCAAGGAGACCAAGCTGGAGCCCCCGCATGGAGGGTTCGCTGGAGGCCAACGTGCCGGCCCGGACGCTGCAGGAGCTCAGCCGCGTCGTTGGGACCGACGGCGACGAGCAGATCAGCGTCACGGCGCTCGAGAACCAGGTCGTCTTCAGTGCCGGCGACGTCGTGCTCTCCTCGCGCCTGGTCGATGGTCGATTCCCGAACTACCAGCAGCTCCTGCCCGAGTCCTACGAGCACGAGCTACGGATCGACCGCAGCGAACTGGTCGAGGTGGTGCGCCGCATCAGCCTGCTCGCGCAGAAGAACGCGCCGCTTCGGCTGGCCTTCAGCGAGGGCGCCCTGGAGATCTCGGCGCAGACGCCAGACGTGGGCGAGGCATCGGAGGCGCTACCGGTTCCGTTCGCGGGCGAACCATTCGAGATCGGCTTCAACCCCGAGTTCTTCCGCGACGGTCTCGAGAGCGCGGAGACAGACGAACTCGTGCTCAAGCTGATCAGTCCGCTGCGGCCCGGCCTGATCCAGTCCGGCGACGACGGCGGCTTCATCTACCTGGTCATGCCGATCAGGCTGAACGTCTGAGCGGAGCGGCCCGTGCGCGTCACGGCCGTGGAGTTGCGCGACTTCCGCAACTACGAGCGCGCCGCGGTCGAACTGGGGCCCACCCTGACGGTCGTCGCCGGCCCGAACGGGGCGGGCAAGACGAACCTGCTGGAGGCGGTGTACTTCGGTTGCCTCGGGCGCTCACCGCGCACGACCAACGAGCGCGAGCTGATCCGGTCCGGGGCGGAGGTGGCGCGCGTGGGGGTGCGGACCGCCGAGGAGGACGGGACCGCGCATTCGCTCGAGGTCGGCTTCGCAACCGGTGAGCCGAAGTCGATCCGAGTCGACGGTTCGCCTGTGGACAACCTGTCGGGATCGCCGTCCCGCCCGCTGGCGAGCGTCTTCCTGCCCGAGCGCCTCGAGCTGGTCAAGGGAGCCCCGGCGCCGCGCCGCGCACACGTGGACCGGTTCGTCGCGGCGGTGTGGCCGGCACGCGCGGCCACCCGCGCCGGCTATTCGCGCGCCCTGAGCCAGCGCAACGCGCTGCTGGGCCGGATCCGCGCCGGCGCAAGCAGTCCGGCAACCCTGGACACATGGGACGCCGAGCTGGCCCGGCAGGGGATCGAGCTGATGGCCGACCGCCGCGAGGCCGCCGGCCTGCTGGCCCCACGCTTTGCAGAGCTCGGAACCCTGCTCGGCCTGCCCGAGGCCGTATCCCTGGAGTACCGCCCGCGCTCGGCCGCCGGGGATGCCGCTGGCCTGGCGGCCGAGCTCGCCGAGCGCCGCGACGCGGACACCGAGCGCGGCTTCACGGCGCACGGCCCCCACCGCGACGACCTGCGCCTGGTCCACGGTGGCCGGCCGCTGCGCCAGTACGGCTCCCAGGGCCAGCAGCGGGTGGCCCTGCTGGCGCTCCTGTTTGCCGAGCGCGACGTCCTGCGCGACGTGCGCGGCTCCACGCCCCTGATGCTCCTGGACGACGTCATGTCCGAGCTCGATGCGTCGCGCCGCGCGCTCCTGGCCGAGCTCCTCAGGGACGGCGGCCAGAGCCTGCTCACGACCACGGACATCGCGCACGTGCCCGACGCCGGAGCCGAAGACACCAGGGTGATCGAGGTCGAGCGCGGCTCGGCCCGCCTGGTGGCGGGGGCGGCGAGGTGAGGCGCCGCGCGCCGCGCCCGCTGGGCGAAGCCCTCGAGGGGTTCGCGGCCCGGGCGCGGCCGCAGACCCTGCTCGCGCGCGTCCAGGGGGAGTGGGAAGACGCCGTCGGCCCGACCGTCGCCGGCGAGGCCCAGCCGCGCGCAGAGAACGGCGGCGCCATCACCGTGGAGTGCTCGTCGGCGGTCTGGGCGCAGGAGCTGGAGCTGCTCGGGCCGGACCTTCTCGAGCGCCTCAACGGAGCGCTCGGCGGGCCAGGAGCGGGCCCCGTCAGGCAGCTGCGCTTCCGCATCGTGGGCCCCCCGTGAGCGCCGGCTACAGCCGGAAAGGCGCCCCAGCCATAACCACGGACAACCGGGCTGCCGCCTCGACGCACATTTTGCTGCAATTTGCAGGCATTTTGTAACGCTTGGGGACGTCCGTCCCGGGGCCTATCCTGCTAATATCCAGTGCCGGTTCACCGAGTGCCCCGGAGCCTGGCGCGCAGCGTCCGACCGGGGCCTCTTCACGTGTGTGGTGACGAAAGGTTTCGCTTGGCGAAGGACAAGAAGAACGCGAACGGGAATGGCAGCTACGACGCCCAGGACATCACCGTCCTCGAGGGGCTCGAGGCCGTGCGCAAGCGCCCCGGGCATGTACATCGGCTCGACCGGCATCCGCGGCCTGCACCACCTGATCTACGAGATCATGGACAACTCGGTCGACGAGGCGCTCGCCGGCGAGGCCGACCACGTGGCCATCACGATCCACCCGGACAACTCGGTCACGGTGAGCGACAACGGCCGCGGCATCCCGGTGGGCATCATGGAGAAGGAGGGCAAGCCGGCTGCGGAGGTCGTGCTCACCGTCCTGCACGCCGGCGGCAAGTTCGGCGACGGTGGCGGCTACAAGGTCTCCGGCGGTCTCCACGGCGTCGGCGTCTCCGTGGTCAACGCCCTCACCGAGTAGCTGGACCTGACCATCTGGACGCGACGGCTACGAGTGGACCCAGAGCTACGAGCGCGGCGTCCCACAGACCGAGCTGACCAAGGGCGAGAAGACCGACCGCCGCGGCACCGAGCATCACCTTCCTGCCCGATCTCGAGATCTTCGAGACGGTCGACTACGAGCGCGAGACCCTGGAGCAGCGCTTCCGCGAGATGGCCTTCCTGACGCGAGGGCCTGAAGATCGACTTCTCGGACGAGCGCGGCGACGGCTTTCAAGACCACGTTCCAGTACGACGGCGGCATCGTCGACTTCGTCAAGCACCTGCACAGCCAGGGCACGCGCGAGCCGCTGCACAAGAAGGTCGTGTTCGTGAACGAGGAGACCGAGGTCGGCGAGGTCGAGGTCGCGCTGCAGTGGAACTCCTCCTACCAGGAGAACCTGCTCTGCTTCGCCAACAACATCAACACGCATCGAGGGCGGCACGCACCTGTCGGGCTTCCGCTCGGCGCTCACCCGCACGATCAACGCGTACGCGCGCTCCAAGGGCGAGCTCAAGGAGAAGGACAACAACCTCAGCGGCGAGGACGTGCGCGAGGGGCTGACCGCGATCGTCTCGGTCAAGGTCCAGGACCCGCAGTTCGAGGGCCAGACCAAGACCAAGCTCGGCAACCCGCCGGTCGAGGGCTTCGTACAGGCCGCGGTCAACAAGGGCCTGGCCGAGTTCCTCGAGGAGAACCCCGCGGACGGGCGCGACATCATCCGCAAGTCCGTCCAGGCCTCGCGGGCGCGTGAGGCGGCGCGCAAGGCGCGTGACCTGACCCGGCGCAAGTCGGCGCTGGAGAACACCACGCTCCCCGGCAAGCTGGCCGACTGCTCGGTGCGCGACCCCGCGCTTGCCGAGATCTTCATCGTCGAGGGTGACTCCGCCGGCGGCTCGGCCAAGCAGGGCCGCGACCGCAACACGCAGGCGGTGCTCCCGCTGCGCGGCAAGATCATCAACGTCGAGAAGAACCGGATCGACAAGGTCCTCTCCAACAACGAGATCCAGGCCATGATCACGGCCATCGGCACCGGCATCCGCGACGAGTTCGACATCGAGCGGGCCCGCTACCACAAGGTCATCGTCATGTGCGACGCCGACGTGGACGGCGCGCACATCCGCACGCTGGTGCTCACCTTCCTGTTCCGCGAGATGCCGGAGCTGATCGACGCCGGCTACGTGTACCTGGGCAAGGCGCCGCTGTACAAGCTCAAGAACGGCAGCACCGACCTGTACATCGAGAAGGAGTCCGAGCTCGAGGAGGTCCTGCTGCGCGACAAGCTCGAGAAGATCGAGGTCAGCGGGCGCGACTCCGAGAAGTTCAGCCTGACCCACTCCCGGTGGCAGAAGTTCAACCGCCTGCTCAAGCAGTACGAGGGCTGGGCCGCCGTCGCTGCGGTCGGAGTTCGGGTTACGACACCGTGACCTTCCTCGAGGAGTCGCAGATCCTGGACTCCAAGGCCACCGGCGCCGACGAGGTGCTCAAGGTGATCGAGGCCGAGGTGCCCGAGGGCGAGCCCTACGACACCGAACTGCTGGAGCAGAGCAGCGACGAGATGACCGTGCGTGTGATCGAGCGCAAGACCGGGGCCGCCTCCACGTACATCCTGCAGAAGGACATGTTCGGCCGCCCCGAGTACGCGAACTTCGTGCGCGTGCACGGCGAGCTCGAGGAGCTGGCCGGCACGCCGCCGTTCGACGTCCGCCTGGGGCGCAAGGAGGAGGCGGCGCTGTCGTTCGAGGAGCTGCGCAAGAAGGTCATGGACGTGGCCGGCGACGGCGTGAACATCCAGCGCTTCAAGGGGCTTGGGGAGATGAACCCCGACCAGCTCTACGACACGACGATGGACGCCGAGCGCCGGACGCTGCAGCAGGTCACGGTCGACGACGCCTCGGCCGCGGACGAGATCTTCTCGAAGCTGATGGGCGACGCGGTGGAGCCGCGGCGCGTGTTCATCGAGGACAACGCCAGGAACGTGACCAACCTTGACGTCTGAGGAGAGCAGCTAGATGGCAGGTGTAGAGACACTCTCCGGCGGCAACATCGAGCCGCGCGGGCTCGAGGAGGAGATGCGCTCGTCCTACCTCGACTACGCGATGAGCGTGATCGTGGGCCGGGCGCTGCCCGACGTGCGCGACGGCCTCAAGCCCGTGCACCGCCGCGTCCTGTACTCGATGCACGAGTCGGGGCTCCAGCCCAACCGGCCCTACCGCAAGTGCGCGAACGTGGTCGGCGGCGTGATGGGCAACTTCCATCCGCACGGCGACTCCTCGATCTACGACACGCTGGTGCGGCTGGCCCAGGACTTCAACCTGCGCGAGCCGCTGGTCGACGGCCAGGGCAACTTCGGCTCGATCGACAACGATCCGGCGGCCGCCATGCGGTACACCGAGGCGCGCCTGGCGCGGCTGGCCACGGAGATGCTCCGCGACATCGACGCGGACACGGTCGACTTCACCGCCAACTACGACGACACGCGGCTGGAGCCGACCATCCTGCCGTCGCGGTTCCCGAACCTGCTGGTCAACGGCTCGGCCGGCATCGCGGTCGGCATGGCCACCAACATCCCGCCGCACAACCTGGCCGAGACCATCGACGCCACGGTCGCCTACATCGACAACCCCAAGATCGACGTCGCGGGGCTGATGAAGCACATCAAGGGCCCGGACTTCCCGACCGGCGGCATCATCGTCGGCTGGCAGGGCATCAAGGACGCCTACGAGACCGGCCGCGGCCGCGTCGTCGTGCGCGCCCGCGCGCACATCGAGCCGATGCAGCAGGGCAAGGAGCGCATCGTCGTCACCGAGATGCCCTACCAGGTGTCCAAGGGCGACGGCCGCAATGACGGCTCGGGCCTGATCAAGAAGATCGCCGAGGTCGTGAACAACGGCCGCGTGAAGGGCATCTCCGACCTGCGCGACGAGTCGGACAAGTCCGGCATCCGGCTGGTCATCGAGCTCAAGCGCGACGCCATCCCCAAGGTCGTGCTGAACAACCTCTTACAAGCACACGTCGCTGCAGACGACGTTCGGCGTGAACACCGTGGCGCTGGTCGACGGCGTGCCCAAGACGCTGTCGCTGCGCGAGGTCATCTCCGAGTACGTCCAGCACCAGCGCGAGGTCGTGGTGCGGCGCACCAAGCACGAGCTGCGCCAGCGCGAGGCACGGCTGCACATCCTCGAGGGCCTGCTGATCGCGATCGCCGACATCGACGCGGTCATCGAGCTGATCCGCGCCTCGCGCGATCCCGACAGCGCGCGCGACGGGCTGATGGAGAAGTTCGGGCTGTCGCGGATCCAGGCGCAGGCCATCCTCGACCTGCGCCTGCAGCGGCTGACCGCGATGGAGGCCGACAAGATCCAGGCCGAGCACGACGACGTGCTCGAGCGGATCAAGGAGCTGCGCGAGATCCTCGGCGACGAGCAGCGCGTGCGCGACCTGATCAAGGAAGAGCTGCATCGAGATCAAGGACGCCTACGGCAACCCGCGGCGCACCGAGATCACGCACTCCGAGGACGACATCGACATCGAGGACCTGATCGCCGACCAGCAGATGGTCATCGCGATCACCGCACTCGGGCTACATCAAGCGGCTGCCGCTGGACACCTACCGCAAGCAGAAGCGCGGCGGCGTCGGCGTGACCGGCATGGAGATGAAGGACGAGGACTACATCGAGCACCTCTTCGTGTGCTCGACCCACGACTTCCTGCTGTTCTTCACCAACCGCGGCAAGGTCTACCGCCAGAAGGTCTACGAGCTGCCGGAGGCCGGCGCGCACCGCGCGCGGACGCGCGCTGGTGAACGTGCTGCCGCTGCGCGACGGCGAGTTCGTGCGGGCGGTGCTGTCCACGCGCGACTTCACCGAGGGCAAGTACCTGGTGTTCGCCACCCGCAAGGGCCAGATCAAGAAGACCGAGTTCCTGGCCTACAACACGCCGATCAAGGCCGACGGCATCATCGCCATCAAGATCCGCGACGACGACGAGCTGGTGGCCGTCCGCCGCACCGACGGCGAGGACGACATCATCATGGTCGCGCGCTCGGGCCAGGCCGCGCGCTTCTCCGAGGCCGAGGCACGGCCGATGGGCCGCGACACCGGCGGCGTGCGCGGCATGAACGTCTCGCGCGGCGACAACTGCGTGCTGGCCATGGACATCGCCCGCGACGACACCGAGCTGCTGGTCATCACCGAGAACGGCTTCGGCAAGCGCACCCCGATCGCCGACTACCCGGTCAAGGGCCGCGGCGCGATGGGCGTCAAGACGATCAACATCACCGAGAAGAAGGGCGGGGTGGCCGGCGCGTTGATCGTGCGCGAGCACCAGGACCTGGTCTTCATCTCGCGCGAGGGCATGGTCCAGCGCACCGGGGTCAGGGGGATCTCCCAGCAGGGGCGCGCGGCGCAGGGGGTCACGCTGATGAACCTGCGCGAGGACGACGTGGTCAGCGCCGTAGCGCTGGTCATGGAGGACGAGGCCGACACCTCGGCCGTGGTCCAGGGGGCCGAGGACGAGCTCAAGCCGATCGACGAGATCCCCGGCGACGTGCCGGTCGAGCTCGACCCGGGGGTGGCCGAGGACGTCGAGCCCGAGGCCGACCCGGACGCCGAGGACTAGCGCTGCCACGAGTCGGGCGGACCTCCTTGCTAGGTTGGCAAGACCAGGGAAAGGAGGTGGTCCTAACTTGATTCACATACATGACGGGACTCTGGAGGTGTCCGGCCGCTAGGTCGGTGTACGGCGGAGGCGCAGCCGGATCGGTGATCCGGCGAGCACCGCCGACGAGTACTGGGCCCCGCTTAGCGGAGTCCAACCGGACATCCGCCGGGTACGCAGGCCGGGACTTGTCCCTCCGGCCCAGGCGCATCGCCTGAGCACGCGACGCGGTGCTGGTCCAGATCAGACGTGCGAGAGGCGTCCCGGGTAGGGGCGCCTCTCGTCGTTCTAGGGGAAGAGGTCGCGAAGCCGCGGCAGCCCGTCCGAGCTGCTGCCGCCGCTGTCTGCGGAGCCGCTCTCGAGGGCATCGACCCGGCGCTCCAGGGCGGTCACTTCCGAGCCGGCCCCCGACGCCGCCCGCTGGGCCCGGCCCACCTCGGTTCGCAGCTGCTGGACCTGCGCAGAGGTCGGCACACCGGTAAGTCGCCGCTCGAGGCTGGCCAGCCGCGAATCGACGCGAGCCTCGCTGCGCGCGATGCGCTCGCCGGTCTGGTTGGCGCGGCGCTCGGCCGCGCGCCCCGAGTCGTCGAGCAATGCCACCAGCGCCACGACGGTGGCGGCGACGGCCCACACGCCGGCCACCACGACCCAGCGGCGCAGCGTGCGCAGGTCGTCCTGCGTCGCGGCCTCGCTGTCGTTCTTGACGTCCAGCGCGGGCATCGTCAGGCAGCCGCGGCCAGGTACTGCTCCCACGCCTTAGGGATGACCGGCGCGGCCACGTGGATGAAGACCGTGGACCCGGGTGCGCGGGGAGCGGTGCGCGGGACCATGTTGGCCTGCCGGGGCAGCCGGTCGCCCTTGCGGCGGTTGCAGGGAGCGCAGCAGGTCACGATGTTCTCCCAGCCGGAATCGCCACCCTTGGACCGGGGGATCACGTGGTCGACCGTGAGGTTGCCGCGCTCCTGGCCGCAGTACTGGCACGTCCACTGGTCGCGGGCGAACACCGCGCGGCGGGTGATCTTGCGGCGGTGGGCATCACGGGGGATGCGCACGTAGGTGGTCAGCCGGATGACCATCGGCCGTGGCAGGGTCACCGACTCGGCGTGCAGCGACCACTCGGAGCGCTCCAGGATCTCGGCGCGTTCCTTTAGCACCAGCACGGCGGCGCGGCGGACCGTGCACACGTTGATCGGCTCGTACGAGGCGTTGAGAACAAGGACGCGGCCGGTCGATCCACCACGCTGACCGCGCCGGCCGGCGGGCAGCGCGCCGATAGGGACTGGGCCTCGCCCGGTCTCTGGTACTGAGGAAACCGCTTCGTAGCGGGCCGTCACGGTCCCGCGATTCTAGCGAGGGGCCCGGCCCGGGCCGCCGGGGTAGGACCCCAGCAGCCGCAGTTCGTGCACCCGCGCCTCGAGCGCAGCCAGCGCGTCGGCCACGTGTGGGTCGCCGGTCGAGCCGTCCAGGTCGACGAAGAACATGTAGTGCCCGAGCCGTACCCGGCGCGGGCGCGACTCGATCCGGGTCAGGTTTATGTCCCGCGACGAGAGCTCGCCGAGCACCGAGACCAGCGCCCCGGGCGACTCGTCGTTGAAGCCCCAGAACACGATCGAGGTGGTGGCCGGGCCCTCGACGGGTACGCGCGCCTGGTCGGCCGGGGCCAGCCACACGAAGCGGGTCAGGTTGTCGTCGCGGTCCTCCACGTCGGCTGCCAGTACCTGGCAGCCGTAGAGCTCGGCGGCCAGCGCCGAGCCCAGCGCCGCCCAGGGCTCGTCGGAATGGCTGACCACCCGCACGGCCTCCGCGGTCGAGGCCACGGCCATTCGCTCGGCGTCCGGCAGGCTGGCATCCAGGAAGCGCGCGCACTGGCCAGTGGCGTGGGGGATCGACAGCACCTTGCTGACGTCGGCGAGCTCGATCCCCGGACGCGTGATCAGGTTGTGGTGGATGGGGTGCACCACCTCGCTGACGATCCGCACCCGGTCGGCCGGCCCGGCAAGCGCGTCGAGCGTGGCGGCCACGCCCCCCTCGAGCGAGTTCTCGATCGGCACCACCGCGCGGTCGGTCTGGCCCAGCTGCACGGCCATCACGGTCTCGTGCAGGGTGGCTCGGGGCTGACGCTCGACCGGCCCCGGGGCCGATGCCAGCAGCGCCTCCTCGGTGTGTGTGCCGGGCGGCCCGAGGTAGGCCACCGTGGTCACTGCGAGTCGACCGGCTGCGGCGGCCGGCGTTCCAGCGCGGCGCTCACCGCCTCCTGCTCCTCGGGCGAGAGCTCCAGCTCCGACGCGCCCTCGTGCAGCTGCTTCACGTACACGCGCGCGTTCTCGCGGTGCAGGATCGACGACATGACCACACCGGAGCGCTGCGAGTCCAGCAGGGCGATCGAGCTGGACTGGCGTCCCGACATCTCCCCGTAGGCGTCGTAACGGACCAGCGACCGGTAGGCCACGCAGCCGTCGATGCGCCCCTCCGCCTGGCCCATGCGGGTCTCGATGCCGGCGGCCGTGTCCTCGACCCAGTCGCGTAGCGCCACGAAGCCCTGCTCCAGCCGCGCCGCGTGCTCGACCAGGTCCAGCTCGCCGGCGTCGCCGAGCACACGCCGCTGGCCCGCCCGCAGCCGCCGCAGCTTCACGGCCAGGACGATCGCCAGCACCAGCGCCACCAGCGCCACGGCCGCGGCGCCCAGGGCCACGATGCCCTCGGTTGAGTTGAGTCCGTCCATCGCTGCCGCAGACTACTCGGCGCAGGGGCGGGTCAGCGCGTGAAGATGGCGGAGTAGCTGGCCTTGTTGTTGTCGACCTTCTCTTCGCCCGGCACCTTGGCGATGTTCACGGTGATCGGCACGTTCTGGCCGGTCGGGGGTGGGTCGGTGATTGGGATCTCGACGGGCTTGGTCTCGCCCGCGGCGATCGTGTCCAGGACCTTCTCGGCCTTGACCGCGTCGCCACCCTTGCCGATCACGACCTCCACCCGGACGTCGCTCTCGGTGTTCTCGCCCTGGTTGGCCACCTGCACCGTCATCGTCAGGTCGTTGGTCAGCGACACGTTGGCCGCCTGGCCGTCGGGGTTCAGGGCCTGACCGCCGAGAGTCGTGGCGGAAATCCCCGTGCCGTGCAGACCGGGGGCGGCCTGCTTGTCGCTGGTGCCGCTGCCGCCCAGCTTCCCGACGCGGTCGCCGACGGTGGCGGGCAGGACCCAGTCGGGCTCGGGCAGGAAACGGCTGCGCGGCACCTGCTCAGCGCCCAGGCCCTCGGCGGAGAGCTGCTTGCGCAGCGCCGGCACGAAGCGGGTCTGGTAGATCACGTCGCTGGTCAGGAAGTTCTGCATGCTGGCCGCCACCTGCTCGATGCCGCGCCGGCGGTTGCCCTGGTCGGCGCTTGCCGCGGGCAGCTGGCTGGCGATGGCCTTGACGCCGTCGCGGCGGAACTTGAGCGTCTCGCTCAGGTAGCTCTGGGCGCCCTTGAGCTCGTCGGGGGGGTTCAGGGCGTCGGCACGGTCCACCAGCTGCTCGGCCTGGCCGCTGAAGGTGTTGAGCTGGTTCTGGATCTGAACGTCGCTGGCGTTGCCGGGGCTGGCCAGGATGCGAAACAGGTTCTTGCTCTCCTGGTCGGACTCGCCGACGAGCGCCGACGTGTCACGGACGTACTCGCGGAACGCGTTCTCCTTGCGGGAGTTCAGGCAGCCGCGGAAGAGCAGCACCACCAGCAGCAGCGCGACGATTCCGACCCCCACCGCGACCGCGCGCCGTACCATGAGGGTTTGGCGATCGGTGGATGGACCCGCCGGGGGCGGTTTGCGGCCCGATCGGGCGCGTGGTGCTGGCTGGTCCGGTTCGTCAAAGAAGGACAGGGTCGCGCCTCGCTTCCGGTTGGGAGTATGACCTTTCCATCGGTTGTCCTGCCTCGGACCCCCCCACAGGCGGCAGGGGCAGAGGCTTTTCAGCAGAACTACGAACCCAGATGAGAAGGCCTCAGACCACGATCATCCGCGAAGGTGAGCCCACCGTTCGGCTGGGGCCGGATCGTGCTGGCGACTTGCCGCGGGGGCGGGTCGCCCTCGGCCGTTACCGCCTGGACGAGCGCTTGGGGGCGGGCGGCTTCGGGGTGGTCTGGCGGGCCCACGACCTCAAGCTCGAGCGCGACGTGGCCGTGAAGGCGGTACCCCGCACCGGGGGCGAGGCCGAGCAGGCGCGCACCGAGCGGGAGGCCCTGGCCGCCGCGCGCTGCAGCCACCCGGGCATCGTGGCCCTGTACGAGTTCGGCTACGACGACGAGCAGATCTACCTGGTGTCCGAGCTGGTCGAGGGGGCGACGCTGGGCCAGCTGAGCGCCGAGGGCGCGCTGTCCGACCGCGACGTGGCCCGCATCGGGCACGCGCTGGCCGAGGCGCTCCAGCACGCACACGCGCGTGGGGTGATCCACCGCGACGTCAAGCCGGCCAACGTGATGGTGCTGGCCGAGCCCGCCGCCGGCGCGGGGTTCGCCAAGCTGACCGACCTCGGCGTGGCCCACGTGGCCAGCGCGGACGATCTGACCGCGACCGGCGACGTGGTGGGCACCCTGGCCTACATGGCGCCCGAGCAGGCCGAGGGACAGCGCGCCACGGCCGCCTGCGACGTCTACTCGCTGGCGCTGACGTTGTACGAGGCGTGGACGGGCACCAACCCGGTGCGTGCCCGGGGCGCTGCCGCGACGGCGCGCCGCCTGGGCATGGCCCTGCCGCCGCTGCGCTCGATCCGCGACGACATGCCCGCCGATCTGGCCGAGGTGGTGGACGCCGCCCTGGACCCCGACCCGCACTACCGGCCCGATCCCGCGGAGCTGGCCGAGGTGCTGGACCTAGCGGCCGACGAGCTGTCCGACCAGGGCGGCCTGGTGGAGCCCGAGACGATCGAGCGCTTCGGCCTGACCGCCGTGCGCGCCCGCACGCGGATGATGACGTTGCTGCACCGCGGCGCCGTAGCGGCCGCTCCGCACCCGGCCGAGCCGTGGGCGCCGCAGCGCGGTGGCGCCCTGATCGTGCGTGCCGGCGCCGGCGCCGCGGCCGGGGTGCTGGCCGTGGCCGGCTTCGCCACGCTCGGGGCCGCCCCGTCGTTCTCGCCGCTGGCGGCAGGCGCCGCAGTCGGCCTGGCGGTGGGGGCGCTGCCGCGGCTGGGCTGGCTGGCTTCGGCCGCGGCTTTCTGCGCATGGCTTGCCAGCGCGGGCGGGGAGCCGGGGTCGGCGCTGGTGCTGGCCGTGGCGCTGGGCCTCACGCCGGCGTTGCTGCCCCGCGCTGGTGCGATCTGGTCGCTGCCCGCGCTGGCCCCCCTTCTGGGCGCGGCCGGTATCGCGCCGATGTTCGTCGGCCTGGCCGCGCTCGCGCCGAGTGCGTGGCGGCGCGCGGGCCTGGCCGCCGCAGGATTCGTCTGGCTGGCCGTGGCGGAGGTGCTGAGCGGTCGCGAGCTGCTGTTCGGCGTGACCGACGGCACGCTGGCCCGGGCTCGCTGGGAGGGCTCGGCCTCCGCCGCTGTGAGCGACGCCATCGTGCCGCTGTTCTCCTCCGCCGCGCTGGCGCCGGCGCTGGCCTGGGCGCTGTTCGCGGTTGCGCTGGCGCTGCTCGCGCGCGGCCGCTGGGCGGCCGTGGATCTGCTGCTCGGTGCCGCGTGGACGGTGGCTCTGGTCCTTGCCCACGATCGCCTGGCGCAGCTGATGTCCACGGCCGGTGCCGCTCAGACCGCCCGCGGCGCGGTGGTCGGCGCGGCGCTGGGGGCCCTGACGGCCGTGACGATCATCCTGTTGGCGCCACGCCGGCCTGACGCGCCCCCTCAACCCGCATTACCCTGACCGCCACCGATGAGCGTTCTGAAGAACCTGGAAGCCAAGCTCGGGGGCCTTGTCGAGGGCGCGTTCAGTCGCGCCTTCAAGTCGCGCGTCGAGCCGGTCGAGCTGGCGCGCAAGCTCGCGCGCGAGATGGAGGAGAGCAAGCAGGTCTCGGTTTCGCGCGTGTACGTGCCCAACCACTACCGGGTGTTCCTGTCGCCGCAGGATCGCGAGCAGTTCGAGAGCTACGAGCCGGCGCTGCGCAAGGAGCTGTCGGACTACCTGCTCGAGCACGCGCGTGCCGAGCGGCTGGCGCTGACCAGCAGGCCCGCGGTGGAGTTCATGACCGACGAGCGGCTGAACCTGGGCGAGTTCGGGATCCAGGCCCAGCTGCTCGGCGAGCCCGAGCCCGAGCCCGGTGAAGCGGACGCCCAGGCTGCTCCGTCGCAGGGGGACTTCGGCCATACGATGGTGTACTCGCCCGACCGCGCGGCGCGCAAGCTGGAGCCGGAGCCGGTGGCGCCATCGCGCGCGGTGCTGTCCGGCGGCGGACGGCGGACCGTGCTGAGCGGCGCCAAGGTGGTCATCGGCCGCAGCCGTGAGTGCGACGTGACGCTCGACGACGCCAACGTGTCACGGCGCCACGCGGAGCTGCGCCCGCGCGAGGACTCGTGGATGGTGGCCGACCTGAACTCGACCAACGGGATCAAGGTCAACCGCCAGCGCGTGGAGTCCGCGCTGCTGCGTCACGGTGATGTGCTGACCGTCGGCCTGACCGAGCTCGAGTTCGAGCTGGAGTAGGCGGGTTCGTGAACGATCCGCTGGCGGTGGCGCTCAAGTTCGGCTTCCTGGCCGTGCTGTACCTGTTTCTGCTCTGGGTCTCGCGTAGCGCGCTGCGCGACCTGACGCGCGGTCAGGAGGCAGGGTCGGCCTCGGAGCCAGTCGACGCGCCTGGGGGCCGGCGCAGCGGCGAGCCCCAGGACGGCGGCATGCTTGCGCACATGTCGCCCCACCTGACCGTGGTGGCGGCGCTCGGCCGCGAGCCCGGCGACGTGATCGACGTCTCGGCGGGTGCCACCATGGGCCGCGGCGAGTCCGCCGACATCAACGTGGACGACCCGTTCGCCTCCTCGGCCCATGCCCGCATCTACCAGCGCGGCGACTTCATGCAGCTCGAGGACATGGGCTCCACCAACGGCACCTATCTGAACGGGCGGCCCGTGCGCGGAGCCGAGCGGCTGAAAGAGGCCGACAGCATCCGGATCGGCGACACCGAATATCGCTACGGGGAGTAGGTGATGGCTCTGCGCGTGGTCGAGTACGCCGGCCTCTCCGACGTCGGCCGTCAGCGCGAGGCCAACGAGGACAACTACGTGATCGCGGCGCCGCTGTTCGCCGTGGCGGACGGCATGGGCGGCGCCCAGGCGGGAGAGGTGGCCTCGCGCACCGCCGCGGATGTGTTCGAGGGCGTGGGCGCCGGCGTCGAAGCGCCCGAGCAGCTGCTCACCGAGCTGACCCAGGAGGCCAATCGGCGCATCTTCGAGATGGCGCAGAGCGATGCCTCGCGGCGCGGGATGGGCACCACGCTGACCGCCGCGATGGTGTGGAGCCGGGGCGTGAGCATCGGCCACGTGGGCGACAGCCGCGCCTACCGCCTGCGTGCGGGCAAGCTCGAGCAGCTGACCCACGACCACTCGCTGGTCGCCGAGCTGCAGCGCAGCGGCCAGCTCACCGCCGAGGCCGCCCAAAACCACCCGCAGCGCTCCATCATCACGCGCGCGCTGGGGCCCGAACCCGACGTCGAGGTCGACGCCCACACCCACACCACGCGCGCCGGCGACGTCTACGTGCTGTGCTCGGACGGGCTGACGGGCATGATCTCGGACGCCGACATGGAGGCGATCCTGCGCGGCGCGGACACCCTCCAGGACGCCGCCGATGCGCTGGTGAAGGCGGCCAACCAGAGCGGTGGCAAGGACAACATCACCGTCGTGCTCTTCCGCCTGGACGAGGACGACGGCTCCCCCGCGGTGTCCGAGGACACGCTGACGGGCTCGGAGACGGTCCACCAGGGCCTGACCGTCGACGACGTCCAGAGCGCGGTGCGCGAGCAGGAGCGGTCGGCGGTCAAGGCGCCGATCACCGACGCCGGCCCCGCGCCGCGCAGAGGGATGCCCACCCACGCCCGCCGCTCACGGGGACGGCGGGCGCTCACGGCTTTCGTGGCCCTGATGGCGGTGGCGGTGCTCGTCGCGGGCGCCTACCTCGGCGCGCGCCGCGTGTACTTCCTGGGCACGGACGACTCGGGGCTGGTCACCGTCTATCGCGGGGTGCCGTATCGAGCTGCCGCTTGGCCTGAGCCTGTACAGCGAGCAGTACACCTCCAGCGTTCCGGCGCAGGCCCTGGGCAGCGCGCGTCGCCAGCGGCTGCTCAACCACGAGTGGCGCAGCAGGGCCGACGCCGAGGACCTGGTGCGCCAGCTCGAGCGGGGGACGCTGGACACGGGCGCGGCGCCGGCCAGCGGGAGCGTGCGGTGAGCGCGCGCACGCGCGAGATGCTGGGCCTGATCCCGGTGGCGCTGATCGTGAGCGCCGGCTTCGCCGCGGTGCAGCTGGCCCGCAGCGAGGGCGGTCCCCCGGGCGCGGCGCTGGACGAGGTCAAGGCCGGCACGCTGACCTACGGCCTGGCGTTCCTGGGCATGTGCCTGTTCGCCCACCTGTTCATGCGCGCGCGGCTGCCCGACGCCGATCCCTACCTGTTCCCGCTGGCTGCGACGCTGGCGGCGTTCGGCCTGGTGGTCATCTACCGGATCGATCCGGAGCTGGCGCGCGAGCAGGCGCAGTGGTTCGTGATCGGCCTGGTGGTGTTCGTGGCCACGATCGTGTTCCTGCGCGACCACGCCGTGCTCGAGCGCTACCGCTACACGATTGCCGCCGCAGGCATCGCGCTCCTGCTGATGCCGCGCGTGCCCGGCCTCGGCGAGCAGGTCAACGGCGCGTTCCTGAACGTCAAGGTCGGCCCGGTCTCCTTCCAGCCGGCCGAGTTCGCCAAGATCGCGATCATCATCTTCCTGGCCAGCTACCTCCGTGACACCGGGGACGTGCTGGTGCGGGCCCGCCACAGCCCCCTGACCCTCCCGCAGCAGGCGTTGTCGATCGGGGTGCCGGCCGGCTTGGTGCTGCTGGCGATCGTGTTGCTGTCGCTGCCGCCCGCCGAGAGCGTGCTGCTGGCCATCTTCGTGGCGTCGCTGGTGGCGATCCTGCGCGAGCGGCCCTCGCTGAAGCACTTCGGGCCGCTGCTGCTGGTCTGGGGGCTGGCCATGTTCATGCTGCTGTTCATCCGTGACCTGGGCAGCTCGCTGATGTTCTTCGGCGGCTTCCTGGCGCTGCTGTACGTGGCCACCGCACGGCTGTCGCTGGTGGGGGTCGGCGCCACCATGTTCCTGGGCGGGGCCACCTACTTCGCCTCCACGGTCAGCCACGTGCAGGACCGCATCGCCGTATGGCGCGACCCGTTCGACGCCGAGCTGTACGACAAGGTCGGCGGCAGCTACCAGATCGCACAGTCCCTGTTCGCGCAAGCCGACGGGGGCCTGTTCGGGCGCGGCTTCGGGCAGGCGTTGCTGGAGTTACCCGGCTCGGGCAGCAACATCCTGCCCGCCGCCCACACCGACCTGATCTACGCCGTGATCGTCGACGAGATCGGGCTGTTCGGCGGCTGCGGCCTGCTGCTGGTGTACCTGCTGTTCGCGGCCCGCGGGTTCAAGACGGCGATGGTGGCCGGCGACGGCTTCTCGAAGCTGCTGGCAGCCGGGCTGAGTTCCGTGCTCGCGCTCCAGGTGTTCGTGATCGTGGGCGGGGTGACCAAGGTCATCCCGCTGACCGGCGTGACGTTGCCGTTCGTGTCCTACGGCGGTAGCTCGATCGTGGCCAACATGATGCTGCTGGCGCTGCTGCTGATCGTGTCCGATCACGCCCGTCGCGACCGCCTGCGCCTCCAGGGCGGGCTGGTGTGACGGCGACCAGCC
Organism: uncultured Solirubrobacterales bacterium; assembly: GCA_963750365.1. Classification (GTDB taxonomy): domain Bacteria; phylum Actinomycetota; class Thermoleophilia; order Solirubrobacterales; family Thermoleophilaceae; genus JAAYBF01. Next base: position 774,429 of record CAVVQE010000001.1, on the reverse strand, counting down.
AAGGGTCGTTGGGGGGTCCGGGGGGCGTGAGCCCCCTGGTCGATCACGCCCGTCGCGACCGCCTGCGCCTCCAGGGCGGGCTGGTGTGATGGCGACCAGCCAAGGGTCGATGGGGGGTCCGGGGGGCGTGAGCCCCCTGGTCGGCACCCTGTGAATCGCCAGATCGCCCAGCTCTTCGGGCTCGCGATGATCCTGTTCGCCGTCCTGATCGGCTTCACGTCGCAGTGGTCGGTGTTCGGCGCCGAGGCGCTGAAGGACAACGTCAAGAACCGCCGGCCGCTCATCGAGGAGCAGCAGATCCCGCGCGGCCTGGTCAAGGCCGTGGACGGGCAGGTGCTGGCCCGCAGCGTCGGGACCGGCAAGGGGCGCGCCCGCATCTACCGGCGCTCGTACCCGACCGGGCCGCTGTTCTCGCACGCCGTCGGCTACTCGTTCGTATCGAAGGGGCGGGCGGGGCTCGAGCGTTCGCGCAACAGCGCGTTGACGGGCGAGGAGAACGAGTTCGGCACCATCTTCAGCCAGCTGCAGAGCCAGGATCGCGAGGGCAGCGACGTGACCACCACCCTGGATCCGAAAGGCCAGAAGGCCGCGCTGCAGGCGCTGGGGGGCCGCAAGGGATCGATCGTGGCGCTGGAGCCACAGACCGGCCGCGTGCGCGTGATGGTCAGCGTCCCCGAATACGACCCCAACGACATCCCGCAGAAGTTCGCCGCCTTCAACCGCTCGAAGGACGCGCCGCTGCTCAACCGCGCGACCCAGTCACGCTACCCGCCGGGCTCCACCTTCAAGGTCGTGACCGCCGCGGCCGCGCTGGACAGCGGCAAGTTCACACCGGACTCGGTGCTGGACGGTTCGTCGCCACGCAAGGTCAGCGGCGTGGACCTGGCCAACTCCGGCGGTGAGAACTTCGGCCCGATCAGCCTGACGGACGCGTTGACCAACTCGGTGAACACCGTGTGGGCGCAGGTCGGCGAGCGCATCGGCCGCAGGACGCTGGTGGACTACATGGGCCGGTTCGGCTTCAACCAGGACCCCGAGCTGGACTACCCCGACGGTCAGATGACCGCCAGCGGGGTGCGCAGCGACAAGGGCAGGCTGCTCACGGCGGACACCGGCTTCGACGTCGGCCGCGTGGCGATCGGCCAGGGCGGTTCCGAGGGCGCGATCCAGGTCACGCCGCTGCAGATGGCCCAGGTGGCCGGCGCGGTGGGCAACAAGGGTCGCCTGATGCGTCCGCGGCTGACCGAGAAAATCGTGGCCAAGGACGGGCGCGTGACCGACCAGATCCGCCCCCGGCTCCAGTCGCGGGTCATGTCCGAGAAGGCCGCCGGCCAGCTGACGCAGATGATGGGCAACGTCGTCGAGGAGGGCACGGGCACGGCGGCCGCGCTGTCGGGAGCGAGGGTCGGCGGTAAGACCGGCACGGCCGAGGTGGACAACGCCACGGCCAACCAGGCCTGGTTCATCTCGTTCGCCCCACTGGACAAGCCCAAGATGGCCGTGGCTGTGACCATCGAGCGCACCCAGGGCCAGGGCGGCACCGAGGCCGCGCCGCTGGCCAAGCAGGTGTTCGAGGCGCTGCTGGGCCCCGGAGGCGTGAAGTGAGCGACGTGGCCACGAACACGGTCGTGGACAGCCGCTACAAGATCGTCGACCGGATCGGTTCCGGCGGGATGGCCGACGTCTACCGGGCCGAGGACACCCACCTCGGGCGCGAGGTCGCGCTCAAGATCCTGCACCGCCGGTTCGCCCAGGATGCCGAGTTCGTCGAGCGCTTCCGGCGCGAGGCGCGCTCCGCCGCCGGCCTGCAGCACCCGCACGTGGTCGGCGTCTACGACCGCGGCGACCACGAGGGCACCTACTACATCGCCATGGAGCTGCTCGAGGGGCGCACGCTCAAGGACATCGTCACGGCGGAAGCGCCGCTGGATCAGCTGAGGGTCATCGAGCTGGGCAGGCAGATCCTCTCGGCCGCCGAGTTCGCGCACATCCGCGGCGTGATCCACCGGGACTTCAAGCCCCACAACGTCATCGTCGACTCCGCGGGCCAGGCCAAGGTCACCGACTTCGGTATCGCCCGTGCGGGCGCGTCGGAGATGACCGAGACCGGCTCGATCATGGGCACGGCCCAGTACCTCTCGCCCGAGCAGGCCCAGGGCCATCCGGTCACCGCCACGTCCGACGTCTATTCGATCGGCGTGATGCTCTACGAGATGCTCACCGGCAAGCTGCCCTTCCAGGGCGACAGCGCGGTGTCGATCGCCCTCAAGCACCTGTCGGAGAACCCGCCGTCGATGTCCGAGCAGGGCGCGCACATCGAGCCCAACCTCGAGGCGGTGGTCATGGGCGCGCTGGCCAAGGAGCCAGCGTCGCGCTGGCAGAGCGCGTCGGACTTCTCCGACGCCCTGGAGGCGTGCAAGCCCTACGTCGAGTCGCTGCAGTCCGGCGACCAGCCCGACGAGGGCACGAGGGACGCCGCCGCTGTGGCGCTCGCACCGGTGGTGGTGGACGAGGCTGAGCCCGATATCGCGGAAAAGGACCGGCGCTGGCTGGCGATCTTGGTCGGGCTGCTCGTGCTGGCGCTGATAGGCGTGATGGCCTACGCCTTCACGCGGCCCGAGCAGACCTCGGTGCCCAAGGTCGTGGGGCTGAGCGTGGGCAAGGCACGCGACCGCCTGGAACGCGACGGCTTCGAGAAGATCAAGGTCGAGCGCGAGCGCAGCAAGGCGGAGGTGGACACGGTCCTGCGCCAGGATCCGGATCCTGGCGAGGCGGCGGCGGCAGGTGACGAAATCGTGCTGGTGGTCTCACGCGGGCCGGGCAACGTGCGCGTGCCGTCGGTTCGCAACACCTCGCGCCAGCTGGCCATCCGCGAGCTGCAGAAGCAGGGCCTCGAGGTCACGGCCGACACCGAGGCCTCCGGCAAGATCAAGAAGGGATTCGCCACCCGGACGTCGCCGTCGGAGGGCACGTCCGTCGAGCGCGGCTCGCGCGTGCGCCTGTTCGTCAGCGCCGGGCCCGCCAAGATCAAGGTGCCGGACGTGGTCGGCCTGACGCGGGAGGCGGCCGAGACGCGCCTGACGCGCGCGGGCCTCGGGATCAAGGTCACCATGCGCGATTCCGACGCGCCCGAGAACGAGGTCATCCGCCAGAGCCCGAGCTCGGGCACCAGGGCGAAGCGCGACGACGAGGTCACGATCGTGGTCTCCCGCGGCAAGCAGCAGGTCGAGGTGCCGGACGTGACGGGGCTCGCCCTGGCGGACGCCCGCCGCGTGCTGCGGGGCGAGGGCCTGGGTGTGACCGTGCGCAGCCGTACGACCGGCACGAGGGGCGATGACGGCCAGGTGCTGGCCCAGCGCCCGGGGGCGGGCCAGAACGTTGCCGACGGCAGCTCGGTGATCCTGGTGGTTGGCAAGTTCCAGGCGCCCTCCGAACCGCCGAGCACGACGCCCCAGACGACCACGCCGTCGGAGCCCAATCCGTGAAGGTGGCCGTGCTGGCGGGCGGCCGCTCGAGTGAGCACGACGTCTCCCTGGCCTCGGCCGAGGCCGTCCGCCACGGCCTGGCGCAGGCCGGGCACGAGCCGGTTGACGTGCGTGTGGCGGGCGACGGCGTCTGGACCGTGGCCGGCGAGCCGGTCGCGCTGACCCCCGGCGGGGGTCTCCTGGGGTGCGAGGTGGCCTTCCCGGCGATGCACGGGGCCTACGGCGAGGACGGCGTGGTGCAGGGTCTGCTGGAGGCTCTCGACGTGCCGTACGTGGGGGCCGGCGTGATGTCGTCGGCCGTGTGCATGGACAAGGTGGTCTTCAAGGAGCTGATGGCCGCCGCCGGCCTGCCGCAGGTGGCCTACGTGGCCATGCGCGAGGGCGACGACCCGGCCGCGCTGACCCGGCTCGGGCTGCCGGTGTTCGTCAAGCCGGCGCGCATGGGCTCGTCGGTGGGCATCAGCAAGGTGGCCGACGCCGCCGACCTGCCGGCGGCGCTGGCCGCGGCGTTCGAGCACGATCCGCTTGTGGTGGTCGAGGCGATGTCGGAGGGCATGGAGGTCGAGTGCTCCGTGCTGGGCAACCTCGAGCCGGAGGCCTCGGTGCCGGGCGAGATCGTGCTGCACGCGGATTGGTACGACTTCGAGGCCAAGTACGACGCGGGCGGGATGGAGCTGGTTGCCCCCGCGCGCCTGCCCGATCACGTCGGCCGGCGCGTCCGGGCGCTTGCCGTCGACGCGTTCCGGCGCGCGGACTGCGCCGGGCTGGCTCGCTGCGACTTCTTCGTCGAGGATCCACAGGGCGATGGGCGGGTGCTGGTCAACGAGCTGAACACGATGCCCGGCTTCACCGCCACAAGCGTGTACGCCAAGCTCTGGGACGCCACCGGCCTGGGCTACGGCGCGCTGCTGGATCGGCTGCTCGAGCTGGCGCTCGAACGTCACACGCGCGAGCGCGGCTACCGCTTCTAGCGGTACAGGTTCACTTCCTGCAGCGCTGCCTTGGTGCCGTCGGGGAGCTTGGTGATCCACAGCAGGTAGCGCCGATAGCGACCGGGCTTGTCGAAGCGGATCGTCTGCTCCTCTGCGACGCGAGCGTTCTTGCTCAGGCGCGTCCAGCCCGCGATGTCCTTCGGCACCCCGTTCGAGCCGTAGACGGCGGCCGTGAACCCCGGTGTGGACGTGGTCACCTTCAGCGCGCGGCCGGCGGTCGGGCGTCCGGCGTCCACGAACAGGCCGACGCCGGACTTGCCCACGCCCGCCAGCCCGCTCTCGTAGCGCTCGGTGTCCCACTGGGTGGAGGGGTTGCCGTCGACCACGTTCTGGGGCGACTCGGGCGACTCGCGGCCGTCGCCCTCGGGGTCGTAGTCGTTGGCGGCGCTCTTGCTCAGCGTCACGGCGGACAGGCCCGCCGGCTTCGGCGTGGACGGCGTGCCGGCGCCCTTCTCGGTGCGGGAGGCGAAGTAGGCCACGCCGGCGCCCGCCAGGAGCAGCACGGCCAGCACCGACAGCAGCCACCGGCGCGGGCTCTTGAGCCGCACGGGCACGAAGCCCTTGGTGTCGCCCGGCAGCGCGCGCAGCACGGTTGTGGCCTCCGGCCCGGCCTCGCCGGTGCGCGCCACCTCGATGGTCAGGACCTCCTCCAGGTCCTCGGTCATGTCCTCGGCGGTCGGGTAGCGGTTCACCAGCTCCTTGGCCGTGGCGTGCTCGACCGCCGCGGCCAGCGAGGCAGACACCTCCGGCCGCACCCGCTGCACGTCGGGCAGCGGCTCCTTCACGTGCTGCATGGCCACCGCCACCTGGCTCTCCGCCCGGAACGGGACCTCGCCGGTGAGCATCTCGAACATGACCACGCCGAGCGAATAGACGTCGGACTGCTCGGTGACCTCGCGGCCCAGCGCCTGCTCGGGTGAGACGTAGTCCGTGGTGCCCAGCACGCGCCCGTCGGCGGTCAGCCCGGGCACGTCGACCTCCAGCGAGCGGGCGATCCCGAAGTCGGTGACCTTGGCCCGCCCCTCCATGTCGATCAGCACGTTCTGGGGCTTCACATCGCGGTGCACGAGGTGGGCGCTGTGGGCACAGTCCAGAGCGCGGCCGATCTCGATCCCGTAGGCCACGGCCTCGGCGACCGGGAGCCGCCCCATGCGCTTGATGCGCTCCTTCAGCGTCTCGCCCTCCACGTACTCGAGCACGATGTAGGGCGTGCCGTCGTCTTCGCCGAAGTCGATCACCGTGACCACGTGCGGATGCGACAGCCGCGCCACCGCCCGCGCCTCGCGGCGAAAGCGCTCCAGCTGGTCGGGCTCCTCGGAGATGTCCCGGTGCATCAGCTTGATGGCCACCCAGCGCTCCAGCGTGGGATCCCAGGCGCGGTAGACGGTGGACATCCCGCCGGAGCCGATCTTCTCGTCCAGGCGGAAGCGTTCGTTGAGCAGGGTGCCGATCACGCTGGTCTCATTGTGAGGGTTCGCCATGCGGACCGGCGCGCCTCCGTGGCGGGGCGGGCCCCGGCCGCTCGCCCGCGCCGGCTCACGGGCGTCTCAGGTCGTGGGGGCGAACCCCTGGTCCTTGCGCCCCTCCAGCCCGTCGGCGGGCACCTCGACCAGCCCGGCGCGATCGGTGACCGAGCCAATGACCGCCGCGCCCGGGTGGCGCTCGCCCAGCAGCGCCACCGCGTCCCCCGCCTGGTCGGCCGGCACCACCGCGCAGAAGCCGCAGCCCATGTTGAAGACCTCGTGCATCTCGGCCTTCGGCGTCGACGAGCGGGCGGCGATCAGGTCGAAGATCGGCGTCACCGGCAGCGGCGAGTCGATCCGGTAGCCCACGGGCGCCTCGAGGCGCAGCAGGTTCAGCAGCCCCTCACCGGTGATGTGCGCCAGCCCGCGCACGTCCAGGCCGGAGGCCAGCAGGTCGCGTGTGGCGCGAACGTAGATCACGGTGGGCGCCAGCAGTGCCTCGCCGACGCTGGCCCCGTCCAGCTCGGCGGGGGCCTCGTCCAGGTCGGGCAGGGCCTTGCGGGCCAGCGTGAAGCCGTTGGAGTGCACGCCGCTGGCGGGCAGCCCGACGATCGCGTCGCCCGGCCGAGCGGCCGCGCCGGTCACGATCCGGGGAATGTCCACGAGCCCCACGCACATGCCCACCAGGTCGATCCCGCCGGGCGAGGGGTGCCCGCGGATCAGCTCGGGGACCACGGCCAGCTCGCCCCCGGGGATCTCGACGCCGGCGTCCTCGGCGCCGGCCTTGAGCCCCGCGCCGACCGCCTCGAGCAGCGCCGCGTCGGCGTGCTCGACCGCCACATAGTCGAGCACCGCGATCGGATCGGCGCCCACGCAGATCACGTCGTTCACGTTCATCGCGATGCAATCGATGCCGACGGTGTCGTAGCGGTTCATCTGCTCGGCCACGATGAGCTTGGTGCCGACCCCGTCGGTGGACAGCGCCAGCCCGCTGTCGCCGGCCAGCCGCAGCACGTTGGCGTAGTGCCCCGAGCCCAGCAGCGCTCGGCCCTCGCGCCCGGTGTCGATGGTCTTGAGCACGCCGACCAGCGCTGCCACACCGGCGCCGGCCAGTCCGGTGTCCACGCCGGCGCGGGCGTATGAGGAGTCGCTCACGCGCGGGAGTTAATCAGCGCAAGGACCCGGTCAGCGCCTGCGTATGGCCAGGGCCGTGGAGTCGTCCACCAGTGTCCCCGCCCAGCTCCGGACCTTCTCGTGCACCGCCTCGACGATCTCCTCGGTCGACCCGCCAGATCCGCGCTGGGAGTCCAGCGCCTCGCGCAGCCGCGGCATGCCCAGCATCTCTCCGTGGCGGCGGGCCTCGGTCAGGCCGTCGGTGTACGCGTAGAGCAGGTCGCCGGGCTCCAGCGTCAAGGTGTGCTCGCGGTACTCGGCGCCGGCCTCGATGCCCAGCGGCAGGCCCCGCGCCTCGACCGGTGCGGTCACGCCGTTCGCGCGCATCAGCAGCGGCGGCAGGTGCCCCGCGTTGGCGTAACGCAGCTCGCCGTCTCGGAGGATGGCCATGAACGCGGTCACGAACGTGTCGGTGGGCAGCCGCGTACGCAGCATCTCGCTGGTGCGCGCCAGAACCTCTCCGGGCCCGGAGCCGTCCCAGCCCCGCGCCTCTACGAAGAAGCGCACCATGGCGCTGGTGCCGGCCATGGCCGCGCCCTTGCCGGCCACGTCCCCGATCAGCAGGGCCAGGTCGCCGGCGGGACGGGTCCAGAGCCCGTAGACATCGCCGCCAGCGGTCTGGCCACCCGAAGGCTCGTAGAGGGCGGCCAGCTCGTAGTCGTCGGCCTCGGGCGGCCACTCGGGCACGAACCCGCGCGTCAGCGCCCGCGCAAGCCGCCGCTCCTGTTCGAAGTGGGCGGCGTTCACGATCGCACCGACCGAGCTGCGGGCCAGGCGCAGGAGGATCTCGACCTCGTCCTCGCTGAAGCTGTGGCCGTCCGAGCGCGCGAGCGACAGGACGCCGAACAGGCGCGGACCCAGCACCAGCGGGACGTGCACCGACGGAGCCTCGCCCCCGAACGCGGCCGCCGCACGGTCCTTGGCCACCTGCCTGATCCGCCCCGTTTCGATGGCCGGATCGCCCACTGGGGGATCCGAGGCCGCGGCCGCAAGCTCGCCGCTGGGCAGCATCCGGCAGACCAGGGCGCGGTCCGCGGTCACCACCGATCGGGCATGCGCGACCAGCTGGCGCAGCACCTCGTCGGGCTCCAGCGAGCCCGACACGTCCGCGGCGGCGCGCTTGAGCAGCAGCTCGGTCCGCGTACGGGCCGTCTCCTGGGCCAGATAGCTCGAGCGCTCGTGGGCCAGCGCCGCCAGATCGGCGATCACGCCAATGTCGCCCAGGTCCTCGCGTGTGAGCGGCCGGTTGGCGTCGAAGGACATGGCCTCGACCGCCCCCACGACCCTGCCGAGGGAGTCGCGCACGGGACAGGCGATCACCGACGCGCGCACGAACGCGTCCCACAGCTCGGCGCCTGCCTTCGGGCCGGCACGGTCCAGCAGGACGCGCAGCGAGGGAGCGGCCTCCCAGTCCTCGACGCGGGGCAGGAACAGCGGCCGCCCGCGTTCCATCGCGGCCTCCGTGAAGCCCGCGCTGCTGCGCTCGTAGGGGCGCTCCAGCACCGGGGCGATGGCGGGCGCCAGCGCCGGCGACGAGAACCAGGACACGGCGGGCCGGACGAGGCGGCGTGTCTGGTCCACGGTCATGAACACACCCGCGTCCACTCGCGGGTGCCGGCGCAGATGCTGGGCCACGAGGTCGAGCGGTTCGGGGCGGGAGCGATCCGGCCCGGCGAGGGGGCGCGACTGCGCTCCGCGCGCGGATGGGGGCGCGTGCTGGAAACTCATTGGGGCGGTTGGGACCAACATAGGTCCGATCCCCGGATGCCGCGAGCCCGGTTGTCAGGCCGTCTCGGTGGCGGCATCCGGCGGGGGCCGGCGCCAGCGGCGGATGACCAGGTAGGCCACGCCGACGACGATGGCCGCGACCACCGCGTAGTCCACGTAGTGCAGCGAGTCCTTCCACTTCTCCCAGTTGTCGCCCGCCTGCTTGCCGATGAACGTCAGCATCAGAACCCACGGGATGCAGCCGGCGAGCGTGAGCGCCGAGAAGCGCCAGAACGGCATCTTCGCCACCCCCGCGGGCAGCGAGATGAAGGTGCGGACGATGGGCAGCATGCGGGTGAAGAACACGGTGGCGTCGCCGTGGCGCTCGAACCAGCGGTCCGCCATCTCCAGGTGGCTCTTCTTGATGTGCAGCTTCTTGCCGTGCTTCTCCAGCAGGTCGATGCGCCCGTAGTAGCCGATGGCGTATGCGATCCAGGAGCCCACCAGGTTCGCCACCGAGCCCACGGCCACCGCCGCGAACAGCGAGTACTGACCGTCGGAGACGTTGAAGCCGGCGAACAGCATGGTGGCCTCGCTGGGCACCGGGATGCACGCGGACTCCAGGGTCATCAGCACGAAGACGCCGGCCAGCCCGAGCTTGTCGACCACGTCCACCGCCAACTGCACGATTGGGTCGGTTATGGAGGCCAGAAGGAGCGGCACGGCGAAGTAGGGTAGCCAGTTATGCCCGTCCCGCTGTTCGCGTCTCCGCTGGACCGCTACAAGCCGCTGCTCATCGAGCGGATTGCCGATGTCGTGCGCGATGGCCGCTACATCCTGGGCCCCGAGGTCCAGGCGTTCGAGCGCGAGTTCGCGTCGTATCTCGGGGTCCGCCACTGCATCGGCGTGGCCAACGGCACCGACGCCCTGGCGATAGCCCTGCGCGCACTCGGTGTGCAGCCCGGCGATGAGGTGGTCATGCCGTCCTACACCTTCTACGCCACGGCCGAAGCCGCGGCCGACATCGGAGCCGTGCCGGTGTTCTGCGATGTGGACCCGCACACGTTCTGCGTGACCGCCGAGACGGTCGAGGCGGCGCTGACGCCGCGCACCAAGGCCGTGATCGCCGTGCACCTGTTCGGCAACGTGGCCCCGGTGCCGCAGATCCGCGCGCTCGGGCTGCCGGTGCTGGAGGACGCGGCGCAGGCGGCCGGGGCCAAGCTCGACGGGACCATGGCCGGCGCCCTGGGCGCCGCCGCCACGTTCTCCTTCTTCCCCTCCAAGAACCTGCCCTGCCTGGGCGACGGCGGCGCCGTGGTCACCGACGACGACGAGGTGGCCAAGCTGGCCAGACGGCTGCGCTTCCACGGCTCCGACGACAAGCAGACGTTCATCGAGGTGGGCTACAACTCGCGCCTGGACGAGCTCCAGGCGGCGGCGCTGCGGGTGCTGCTGCCGGAGCTGGACGGCTGGAACGCCGCGCGCCGCGCGGTGGCCGTGGCGTACGAGACCCAGGGCCTCGGCGATCACGTGGCACTTGCCGGAGCCCGTCGCCGGCGCCGAGCACGTGTACCACCTGTACGTGGGCCGTCACGAGCGTGCCGACGAGCTGGTGGCCGCGCTGAACGCCGCGGGCGTCGGCGCCCGCGCCTACTACCGCGTGCCCGTGCACCGCCAACCGGCCATGGCCCGCTTCGCGGCCGAGACGCCGCACCTCCCCGGCACCGAGGAGGCGGCCCGCACCGGGCTGGCGCTGCCGATGGGCACGAGCCTGGCGGATGACGCGGTGGCCGAGGTGGTGGCGGCGTGCGCGTCTGGGTCGACCTGACCAACTCCCCGCACGTGCTGGTCATGCGGCCGGTGATCGACGCGATGCGGGCAGCAGGGCACCAGGTAGAGGTCACCGCCCGCGACTTCGCGCAGACGCTGGAGCTGTGCGAGCGCTTCGGCATCGAGCACACCGCGGTGGGACGCCATCGCGGCGGCAGGCTGGCCAGCAAGGGCCTCGGGCTGCTCTCGCGCAGCAGCGCGCTGGCCCGCTGGGCGCGCCCGCGCCGCTTCGACGTGGCCATGGGCCACGGCTCCAACGACGTGTCGGTGGCCGCGGCCCTGCTGCGAATCCCCAGCTCGACGGCCTTCGACTACGAGTGGGCCAGCGTCCAGCACAACGTGAACTGCCGGCTGGTCAAGGCCGTGGTCGTGCCCGATGCCATCCCGCCCGAGCGCCTGGACCGCTACGGGGCCAAGGGCAAGGTGCGCGGCTACCCGGGGCTCAAGGAGGAGTACTACCTGGCCGACTTCGCGGCCGACGCGGCGGTGCTCGAGGAGCTGGGGCTCGACGGCTCGCAGCCGATCGCCGTGGTGCGGACGCCGCCCGCGGTGTCGCTCTACCACCGCTTCGAGAACCCGCTGTTCGCCCGGGTCCTGGATCGCCTTGCCGACTCGGCGCAGACAGTCGTGCTGCCGCGCACCGCCGAGCAGCGCGCCGAGCTGGCCGGCCGCGACGGGCTGATCGTGCCCGAGCGCGCGATCGACGCGCAGAGCCTGATTGCATTCAGCGACCTGGTCGTGTCCGCCGGCGGTACCATGAACCGCGAGGCGGTGGCGCTGGGGGCCCCGGTGTTCACCACGTTCGAAGGGAAGCTGGGCGCCGTGGACGAGCGACTGCTCGCAGAAGGGCGCCTGCGCCGCCTGACGGATCCCGACCAGGTCCAGGTGACCAGGCGGGAGAAGCAAGGCGGGGACCGGATCCGCCGGGACCCGGCCGATTTGGCCAAACTGCTGCTATCCGCTCGAGAATTGTGAGCAAACGGATCACATCGTCGGTCGCCGCCCGCCGCCTGGGACAGGTGGGCGTGGACGCCTGCCTGGTCGCGCTGGCCTACTACCTGGCGTTCGTGCTGCGCTTCGACTCGGGCATCCCGGAGCGCTACCAGGAGCTGCTGACGGTCACGGTCGGTTTCGTGGTCCTGCTGAAGCTGGCGCTGTTCGCGGCCTTCGGGCTGTACTCGAAGCTGTGGCGGTTCGTCGACCAGGCCGACTTCGAGTCGATCGTCAAGGCAGTGGTGGTGGCCAGCTTCGTGCTCATCGCCGGCCTGTTCCTGCTGCCCTTCGGTGTGGCCGACCCGCCCCGCGGCGTCATGGCGCTGGACTTCCTGATCACGCTGGCGCTGGTGGGAGGGGCGCGCTTCCTCGTGCGCGCGGTCGTCGAGCGCCCGCTGCGCCAGCCGCTGGTCCAGCGTGCCGACACCGAGGTGCTCGTGGTGGGCGCCGGCAACGGCGGCCAGCAGGTGGCGCTGGAGCTGCGGCGCAACCCCGAGCTGTCCAGCGCGGTGCTCGGCTTCGTGGACGACGACCCGCGCAAGAAGGGCATGCTGGTGGCGGGCCACCGCGTGTTCGGCACCACCGCCGAGCTGCCCCGCATCCTGGACGACACCAAGCCCGACGAGGTGGTCATCGCGATCCCGTCGGCGCCGGGCGAGCTGCGCCTGAAGGTGGTCACCGCCTGCCGCGAGCGCGATATCCCGGTGCGCACGCTGCCCACGGTCTTCGAGCTGCTCTCGCGCGGTCCCAACCTGCTGCGCCAGGTGCGCGAGGTGCAGGTCGAGGACGTGCTGGGACGCGAGCCGGTGCGCGCCGAGATCGAGACGATGGGCGCCTACCTGCGCGGCCAGGTGGTCGCGGTCACGGGCGCCGGCGGGTCGATCGGCTCCGAGCTCTGCCGCCAGATCGCGCGCGTCAGGCCGCGCCGGCTGATTCTGGTCGACCATGCCGAGAACAACCTGTTCGAGATCCGCCGCCACCTGGAGGACGAGCAGCACTTCGGCGCGCTGGCGGCCGTGCTGGCCGACTGCAAGGACGCCACGCGGATGCAGGAGCTGCTGGCGGACGAGAAGCCGTCGGTGGTCTTCCACGCCGCCGCCTACAAGCACGTCGGCCTGATGGAGGAGAACCCCGTCGAGGCCGTGCGCAACAACGCGGTGGCCACCCGGATCGTGGCGGCCGCCGCGGGCGAGGCCGGCGTGGAGCGGTTCGTGCTGGTCTCCACCGACAAGGCGGTTGCGCCCGCCACCGTCATGGGCGCGTCCAAGGCGCTGGCCGAATGGGCGGTCGAGGCGGCGCAGAACCGCTACCGCGGCACGCGCTACGCCTCGGTCCGCTTCGGCAACGTGCTGGGCTCGTCGGGGTCGGTGGTGCCCATCTTCCGCCGCCAGATCGAGGCGGGCGGACCGGTGACGGTGACCGACGCGGAGATGACGCGCTACTTCATGACCATCCCTGAGGCGGTCCAGCTGATCATTCGCGCGGCCGACCTGGTGCCGACCCCGCCGGGTTCCCGGCTCCCCGGCGAGCATCGCGGCGACGGCTTCCAGCCGCGCTCGTCGACGTTCGTGCTTGAGATGGGCGACCCGGTGAAGATCGTGGATCTGGCCCGCAACATGATCCGCCTGTCCGGCAAGGAGCCCGACGTGGACATCGCGATCGAGGTCGTGGGCAGGCGCCCCGGCGAGAAGATCCACGAGGAGCTGTTCGAGGCCGGCGAGCGCCCGGAGCCCACCCCCGCCGACCGGATCGTGGCCGCCGTCAGGCCGCGCCTGGACGCAGCCTGGGTCGAGGACGCGTTCGCCCGGATCGAGGACCTGGTCTTCAACGGCGACGCGGCCGCGCTGGCCGACGCGGTGGCCCAGATGTCGGCCGAGCGCTCGCTGACCGCGCACTACGCACCCGATCCCGCGGAGCGCAGCGTGCCGGACCCCCGGTAGCCCGGTTACCCTTCACACCTTCTTCGATGGAGATCCTTCAGCAGATCGGCTCGTACGCCGGCTTGGCCGCATTCGTGGGCCTGGCCGTGCTGTCCGCCCTCTACTTCTCGCAGGCCCGCGACGTCAAACGGCTGCGTGAGTGGGCGGGGCGCGCCCCCGAGCGCGCGCCTGAGACCACGGGCGCCCAGCGCGTGGTCGCCAAGCCCGTGCCGCGCGCGCCCGGCCAGGCCGCGCCCGCACAGGGAGGGCCCGCGGGCGTCCCCGGGCGCCCGGTCCCGCCCGCCCCCGCGGGGGCCAGGGCCGCGGCCGCAGGAGCCACGCCGGCCACCGCGGTCGGACCGGCAGCGGCCACGCCGGCCGCCCGCGCCGAGGCCGCCCGCACCGCCGAAGAGCAGGACGAGGATGCCGCCGGCGCCAGCAACGGAGCCGATGAGAACAACGCGCTCTCCCAGGACACGGTCATCCACCCGCCGCCCCCGCCGCCGGGCGAGGACGAGGAGGACGAGGAGGACGCGCTGGATCAGGACGGCGCGGACGACACGGGCGGCCACGCCGCCGTGGCCGAGGAGGACGACGAGGGCGAGCACGAGGACGAAGAGGACGACTGGGACGACACCGGCGATCGCGACCCGCTGGATCCGGAGACGCACTGGGAGGACACCGGTGACCAGCCGCCCTTGGCGCCCCGGCCCGCGACCCCGGCGGCGGCGCGCCCGATCGCGCCGGGCGCGCCCGTGCCCGGTCCCACCGTGCCCGCAGCGTCCGGCTCGCCGCAGACCTCCGGCGGCGGCAGCATCCTGCCCCCCTATGCGCACAGCCGCCCCGGCGGCCGCGCGGCTGACGGTGGCGGGCCCAGGAAGTACTTCGCATCGCGCGGCCGGGCCATCGGCGTGGTCGCCGCGGCGGTGCTGGTGGTCGGCGGAGTCGTGCTTGGGGCGATCCAGCTTCTGGGGAATAGCGATCCCGCCAGCTCCGGTGGCAGCGCCACTCCTTCGCAAGCCGACAGCACGACCCCCGCGGGCACAAAGAAGCCCGCCAGCAAGGGCAAGGGCATCAATCCAGCGAGCATCCGCGTGGCGGTGCTCAACGGCACCACCGTGCCGGGCCTGGCGGCGCAGATCGGCGACCAGATCGAGCGCCAGGGCTTCCGCCTGGGGACCGTGACCAACTTCAACGACCAGCAACGAGCGGAGTCGGTGGTGCTCTACGCCCCCGGGGCCGAGCGCGAGGCGGCCGAGGTGGGCCGCCGCCTGAAGATCTCCCAGCGCGAGCCGATCGACGCGGAGAGCCAGGGCGTCGCGGGGGATGCGACCGTGGCGGTCGTGACGGGCCAGGACAAGACGCAGTGATGGGGTGCCAAGAAATGGCCATCCATGGCCATTTCTTGAACGTCAACTGACCTCGTATCGGGCGCTCAGGGGTATCGGCCCGCCTCCCTGTTGGCAGCGGCCACCTCGGCCAGCAGCGCCGCGTCCACCAGCGACACCACCCTCCCCGCAACCTCGATCGTCGCTCCGTCGTAGGGCGGGTACCAGAACGCCCTGATCCGCCGCTCCAGCGTCGCCGGATCCTCGTTGGGTGGCACGCGGCGCATGGACTCGAACTCGTCCCGGGTCACGTAGCGGCCGCTGCCCTGCGGGCTGCGCGGTAGCTCGTGGCCGTCGACGGCCACGTCCACCACTTCGCGGAACAGGTCCAGCAGCCGCCCCTGGCTCTCGATGTCCAGCGACAGGGCGGTGGCGCCGGGCGCGATCGGGAAGCGGTCCACCCGCACCAGGTCGCCGGTGTCGAAGTCCTGGTCCACGAAGTGGCCGGACACGCCCCACTCGGCGAAGCCCTCCAGGATCGCCACGTTGAAGCCGCCGACGCCGCGTATGTCGGGCAGCGGCGCCGGGTGGAAGTTCAGGCAGCCCAGGCGGCCCAGCTCGATCAGCGGCGCGCGCAGCCGCTTCCAGAACAGGAACGACAGCACCAGGTCGATGCCGGCGAGCTGGCCGCGCTCGATCCGCCCGTAGAGCTCGTCGTCGCTGGTCAGCTCGATGCCGTGGCGCTCGGCGGCGCGGTCCAGCCGCTGGCTGTCGGCCGCCGAACCGGGGTCGGGCGGGGCCACCACGGCCACCACCTCCACGTCGCGGTGCACCAGATGCTCCAGCGCGCCCACAGCCGAGCGCTTGTGCTTGCCCATCAGGATCGCCCTCACCGCGTTACCAGCCCCTCATAGAGCTCCAGCGTACGACGGCCGATGGCGTCCCAGGCGTAGCGGCCCGCGGCGGCGGCGGCCGAACGCTGCTCCAGCGCAGCCCGGCGCGCGGGGTCGGCTAGGAGGGCGGCCAGCGCGTCGCGCAGCGCGATCGGGTCGCCGGGCGCCACCAGCTCGGCGGCCCCGTCCACGCGGCCGACCTCGCCGAAGCCGCCGACATCGGACAGGACCATTGCCTTGCCGAAGGCCAGCGCGGTGTACAGCACGCCCGACTGATCGATCCGGCGGTAGGGCAGCGCGACCAGGTCCGCGCGCCTGAACAGCGCGGGCAGCTGGCTGTCGGGCACGAAGCGGTCGACGAACCGCACCGTGCCCCTGGCCTTGGCCGCCGCCGCGCGCAGCGCTGCCGTGTCCATCCACGGGCGGCCGACCACCCACAGCTCGGCGCCGTCGATCTCGCGGAAGGCGTCCACGAGCACGTCCACCCCCTTGTACGGCCGGAGGATGCCGAAGCACAGCACCACGGGCCCCTCGACGGCGGCCAGCTCGGGCGGCAGCGGCTCCTCGTGCGCCTGGCGCGTCAGGTAGTCGAACGCGCCGTGGGGGATCACGTGCACCCGCCCGGGGTCCAGGGCGAAGCGTTCCTCCAGCGCTCGCGCGCCGTCGCCGGTGTGGGCGATCACCGCATCCATCCGCTCGAGCGCGGCGCGCACCGCCCGCCGGCGCACCGCCCCCGAGCCGCGCCGCATCACGTTGTGCGAGGTGAACACCCGCGGCGCGCCGCGGGCCAGCATCAGCGAGTCCAGCGGCTCCAGCGTCAGCCACTGGTAGTGCACGACGTCGAATCCGCTCGCGTCGCGGGCCGCCAGCATGCCCGGCAGGTGCTCGGCCAGCCGCAGCGCCCGCCGCGCCGCGGTGCCACGGCCGCTGGCGGTGGCCCTGCGGTAGAAGTCCTCGCGGACCCGGTAGCCGCCCTGCGCGGGCGCCGCGCCGTAGGGGTAGCGGCTGGTCAGCAGCTCCACGTCGGCTCCCGCCCGCGCCAGGGCGGCCGCCAGCGAGTGGTCGTAGGGCGGCGTGTAGGCCGGGGGGTCGACTAGCTGGACGCGCACCGGGCCCATTCTGGCCGCCGGGGTCCAATACCGTTGCGCCGGTGCAGTCGAGCCGCCTGGTCCGCGCAGTCTTCGCCGTGCTCCTGCTGGCCACCCTCGGCACCTTCTTCGCGGCCCAGCGGCTGAAGACCGAGGTGCCGGTCGTGCTTCGCTTCGCGGGCGATCCACGCCACATATCGCCCAACAACGACGGGGTTCGCGACTCGACCAAGGTGGGCTTCGACCTGTCCGAGCCGGCCGACGTGTCGTTCGGGGTGGTCGATTCCGAAGGCACGCAGATCCGCCAGATCTTCGATGAGCGCCGGCTGGCGGGCGACACCAAGCACCGCTTCCGCTGGGACGGGCGAGACGACGAGGGCAACGTGGTGCCCGACGGCAGCTACCGGCTGCGCGTCGTCCGTCGCGACCAGGCCCAGCCGCTGGACTCGATCAAGAAGATCATCGTGGACACCAGGGCGCCGCGCGTGCGCGTGGCCTCGGTACGGCCGAACGTCATCTCGCCCGGTGTTCGGGGCGGGGCGCGGCGGGTGCGGGTGCGGTACGACGGTCCGCGCAACGCGGCGCCCGAGTTCCGCGTCTGGCGCACCGACGTGGCCGGCCTGCCGCAGATCGCGCGCCGCTTCCGCGGCAACAACCGCAGCGGCGTGTGGGACGGCACGGTGCGCGACGGGCCCACCCGCGACGGCAGCTACGCCTTCACCGTCCTCGTGCGCGACAAGGCGGGCAACCTGACCGAGGCCCCCTCATCGCCGATACCCACCGCGCAGACCGCCCGGCCGCGGACGGGTGTCGACGTACGCCGGCTCACCCTCCAGGGCCCGTCCGCGCCGGTGTCGGCTGGCTCGCTGGCGGTGCTCCGCGTCGGGCCCGTGCCGCGCCGCTTCCAATTCGCCCTCTCGCGGGTTGGCTCGACAGCGGCGCTGCGCAAGGACACCCGCCGCGGCGGGCGCCTACGCGTGCGCATACCCGACGACGCGCGTACCGGGGTGTTCCTGGTCCGGGTACGCGCCGGTGGGCGCCGGGCGGTGTGGCCGCTGGTGGTCAACGGACGCCCGGCTGGCGGTCGGCGCGCCCTGCGGCGCTCGCGCCCGCTGGTGGTCCTGCCGCTGGCCACGTGGCAGGGCACGAACCAGTTCGACTCCGACCTGGACGGCTTCCCCGACACGCTGGACGACGCGAAGTCCGTCCCGGTGGACAGGCCCTATGCGCGCGGCAAGGTCCCGCGCGGGCTGACCGCCGCGCTGGCGCTGCTGGAGTTCCTGGACCGCGAGCGCCTGTCGTACGACCTGACGACCGACGTGGGCCTGGCCCGCCGCCAGGGGCCGTCGCTGAGCAACGCCCCCGGTGTGGCGGTGGCCGGTACGGCCCGGTGGGTGCCGCGCCAGCTGCGCGACGGCCTGAAGCGCGAGGTCCAGGACGGCGGGCTTGGCGTGGTGTTCTTCGGCGACCGCTCGCTACGCCGGACCGTGGCCGTGGTGGGGGGGCGGCTGGAGAACCCGAGCCCGCCGCGGGCCGACGACCTGTTCGGCGAGCGGACCCGCGTCCGGCGCCTGGACGCGCCGGCGCCGTTGCGCCAGCAGCGTGACGGGCTACGCGTCTTCGCCCGCACCGACCGGCTGTTCGGCGACTTCGCGCGCCTGGAGATCTCCAGCGCCCTGCCCGAGGACGCCGAGCTGCTCAGCGCCGCGGGCCGCGAGGAGAAGGGCAGGCCCGCCTTCGTGGGCTACCGGCTGGGCCGCGGCACCGTGATCCGCCCCGGCAGCCCACAGTGGGTCGATCAACTCAGCGAGGATGCACTCGGCGTGGAGGTGCCGCGGATCACCAAGAACATCTGGCGGCAGCTGAGAAAGCGGCGGTGAAGGCGCGCATCCGAGTCCCCGACGCGGGCCACGGCGTGGCGCGCCGCCTTTCACGCGCTGGCCATGGCTGGCCAGCTCGTGGCCTACCATCCCCGCCATGACGCGCAAGCTGCTGGCCGCGGGCGCGGTCGTCCTGCTGCTCGCAGTGGGCGCCGGGACATACAAGGTGCTGTCCAAGGAGGACCCGCCCGAGAAGCGGGGCTCGACCGCGGTCGAGTTCGATCCCACCGAGACGGTCAAGAAGCCGTCGGTGCCCGCCAAGAAGAAGATCGCGGTGCCGTGGCCCACGTTCGGCTACGACATCCAGCGCACCAAGGAGTCGCCCTACGAGCACGGGCCGCCGTTCAAGCGCACCTGGAAGGTCGACGGCAAGGACACGCTGGAGTTCCCCGCCTCGGCCGGCTACGGCAACGTCTACATCGCCCAGCAGAAGGGCCTCTTCATCGCCATGCGCGGCAAGACCGGCAAGCGCGTGTTCAAGACCAAGCGCTTCAAGCGCTGTGCGGCCTCGTCGCCGACGATCGCCAAGGGCGTGATCTACCAGGCCTACATGGACTTCGTCCCGTGCGCGCAGGGCGCCTCGAACCCGACCGGCTTCGTGATCGCCATGGACGCCAAGACCGGGCGCCAGAAGTGGCGCTACAAAGGCCAGCCGTTCGAGTCCTCGCCGCTGCTTCACGACGGCATCCTGTACGTGGGCAGCTGGGACGGCAAGGTGCACGCCATCCGGGCCAAGAGCGGCCGAAGGGTGTGGACCTACGACACGGGCGACCGGGTGAACACCTCGGCCGCCTACTCGAAGGGACGCATCTTCATCGCCAACAACAGCGGCACGGTGTACGCGCTCAACGCCAAGACCGGCAAGCTGGCCTGGAGCGCCAGCCAGGCCACCGAGTTCTTCTACGCCGCCCCTGCCGTCAGCTACGGGCGGGTGTTCATCGGCTCGACCGACGGCACCATGTACGCGTACGGCCAGAGGAGCGGCAAGCTGTTGTGGGCGCGCCCGCTGGGCAGCTACATCTACTCGTCGGCCGCCCTCTACGACAAGAAGGTCTACACCGGCACCTACGACGGCAAGTTCTACGCGCTCGACGCCGGCACCGGGGACGTGAAGTGGCAGAAGGAAATGCCCAGCGCCGTGCACGCGCCGCCGGTGGTCATGAACGGCCTGGTCTACGCCGCCACGTGTGCCACCTGCGGCTCGGCGGCCTCACGCGCCGTCAAGACCGGGGTGGACAGCACGACCGCCTTCGACGCGGTGACGGGCACGAAGGTGTGGTTCACGCGCGCCGGCAAGTACGCCAGCTCGATCATCGCCGACCAGGACCGCACCTACCTGATCGGCCGCTCCTCGATCTACGCGCTCGAGAACAGCGGGTCGAAGACCCCTGCGGCCAAGCGCGAGCGTCGTCGCGCCAAGGCGGCCGCGCGGCGTGCGCGCTAGGCGGGGCGTGCGGCAAACAGGTCACGGACGCTCACGACGAGCGCCCGGCCCGCGTGATGAGTCCGCACTTATGCACCTGTGCGGTGCCCAAGTGCGGACGCTGCGCCCCGGTCGCGCTCGCCAGCCCACACCAGGGCCGCCACGGCGACCCCCACCATCGGCCACACCAGGTAGTAGTTGTTGAAGGTGCGGCCGATCCACATGAGCACGAGGATCGAGATGGCGTAGCCCGCCGGGGCGACCCACTGCTCGCGGGCGCGATAGGCGATCACGCTGAGCCATACGGTCAGCGGCAGCCACAGCGCCAGCGCGAACGGCGCGAACGGGTAGGCGCCGTCGCGGTCGGCCACGATGCCCGCGCGAACGAGGATCCCCGAGAGCCCGTAGCCCACGACCTTGTACGTGCCGGCGCCGAACTTGACGGTGTCCTCGTAAAAGGCGACCGGGTCGATCAGCAGGAACGGCAGCACGCCGGCGGCGATCACGGCGGCGAACACCAGAACGCAGCGCTTGAGCTCGCCGCGCGCCAGGCCCTGCTTGAGCAGCAGGATGGCCACGAACGGGATGGCCACGACGGCGAACTGCTTGAGCAGGACGGCGCCGGCCAGGCTGGCGGCCGCCCAGCGCGCGCGCCCGCGCGTGGCCAGCGCGAAGGCCAGGATCATCAGCGTGATCGAGGGGGCGTCGTTCTGGCCGAACCAGGCCGAGCGTACGGCGATCGGGTTGGCCACGATCACCGCGCCGATCACCAGCCGCCACTCAAGCGGGGCGCGGAAGGCCAGCGCTGCCGCCAGACCGCCCAGCGTGGCCAGCAGCACAAGCAGCCGGTAGTCGTCCAGCGGCTCGGGCAGGGCCCGCCAGAGCGCGCCGGCCACTGCGGTGCCGGGAAAGTAGGCGAAGTGCTCCAGCGCCACCTCCCTGTCGCGCACGCTCTCCAGCGCTCGGCCGTCGAAGGGGTAGAAGCGCTCCATGCCCGAGAAGCGGTAGTCGGCGCCGTAGGGGTTCTCCCCGTCCAGCAGCTTGTCGCCGCCGATCTCGATCTGGTAGGTCGAGTCGTTCGTGAAGAACCACGGCTCGCTCGACTGGCGCAGCCCAACCTGGAGCAGCGTCGAGGGGGCCATCAGGGCCAGAGCCACGAGCACGGTCACGGCCACCCCGGTCCACGCGGGCCAGTCACGCCGTCGCCGCAGCCCCGCCACGCCCACGGCGCCGATGAACAGCGCGGCCAGGAAACAGGTGGTGCGGGCGATGCCCACGTCCCACTCGCTGTCGGCGGCGCGTACCAGCGGCGCCAGGATCCCCTGCGGGTCGACCGTCCCGGGCCTGAACGGCCACGGGTCTGACCCCAGCTCCGGGAGGGATATGGCGACGATGCCCAGCAGCACCCCGAGCAGGGCGAACATGCCCTCGCGCGAGAGTCGGGCGGTCCCGCTCATGCGGGGGCCGCCTCGCGCGCAGCACGGTGCACGCCGTCGTCCCGGCGCGTCCAGGTCAGCTGCCCCGCTGCCACGGCCAGCACCACCCAGGTCAACGGGTCCTCCAGGAAGCCGGGGTAGAACAGCGAATGCGTGAACAGGGCCAGCAGCGCGGCTCCCAGCCCCAGCCCCAAGCCCTTGTCCAACCTCCCGACGGCGAGGATGGCCCGGATTCCGCCCACCAGTAGCCAGGCGTACAGGGCCAGGCCCACCACGCCGAGCTCAGCGGCCACCGTCAACGGGGTGAAGTGCGAGACGAAGTTGGGCGTGGGCTTGTCCCTGCCCGACAGCCGCCGGCTGGCCTGGGCCTGACCGCCCGTGCCGACGCCGATCAGGGGTGCGTCCTCGACGACCCTGGTGGTCTCGGTGATGCGCGTGGAGCGGTCGCTGGTCTCGCGCCGCAGCGAATCGCCGCGGATCTCGATCGACGCCAGGAATCCCACCCCGATCACCACCACCAGCGCCAGCGCCCCGGCCACCATCCGCCGCACCGGCGGCCCGCCGGTCACGAACGCGATGGCCAGGGTCACGCATACCAGCGCAACCATGCTGGACTGCGAGTAGGAGAAGAGCAGGCCAAGCCACAGGGCCACCAGCAGAGCGACGCCCAGCCGCAGGTCGATACGCGTCAGCGCCAGGCACACCAGCAGCACGGTCATGGCCAGCACCACGTGACGCCCGTACAGGCTCGGGTCGCCGAACAGGGAGGTCACCCGGAAGAAGTCGGAGTTGGCATTCGAGACGGCCAGGTTGGGCGCGTAGAAGAACAGGTCGTGGGTGGCCGCCTGGTAGAGGCCGATGGCTGCGAACAGCGTGCCGAGGGCGATGGCCGCAGCAGCCATCGCACGCGGCGCGGTATCCGGAAACGGCGAGCGCGCCAGCACGGCCAGCAGGACCACGAACGGGACGGTGAAGTACGAGAGCAGCTCCACGGACGGGCCAAGCTGATCGGCCCACAGGACCGACAGGCACGAGAGGCAGGCGAACGCGGCGCTCGGCAGCGCCACCACGGCCGGCAAGGCGCGTACCGCGCCGGCCGACTGGCCGCGATCGAATGCCCGCCAGATCAACGCCACCGCCGCGGCTGCCAGCACGAAGTAGAGCGGCAGCAGCCGGCCCAGCTGGCCGCCGGTGGCCACCGAGAGCGGGAAGCCGCCGCCGGAGTCGAAGGCGATCGGTGGACGCAGGGGGGCGGCCAGGATCATCACCACGGGCAGCCAGCCCGGGCGCCGCACCAGCACGGCGGCGGCCGCCGCCAGGACGGCCAGCGCGGCCACGACCAGGACCGCTCCCGATGCCGAGGTCAGCCGGTCCAGCGCGGTGGTCCCCGAGCGCGAGGCCAGCAGGCCGGCCTCGGCGGCGCCGAGGAGCCCCAGCCCGCCGAGCACCATCAGCCGTCCGCGCCCGGCCAGCATCAGCACCGCGCCGGCGGCGGCCACGACGGCTGCTATCTGGGCTAGGTCTGGGTGTTCCATGGTCAGGGCGCCGCGCCGCGCATCATTGCGGGCCGGCCAGCTGACGGTTGTATTCGTCGGCGGCCTCCCTGATCCCCTCGCCGCTGGCGGGGGCAAGCTCCTGGCGCACGTTCATCAGGTACCGACGCGGGTCGTGCCCCGGCGCCACCACCGCCGCGGCAGTCAGGGCCAGGTAGAACCACGCGCCCAGCAGGCGCACGAGCGCACGTGTTGCCGGCCCGTGGTGCTTGCGCAGGTACAGGTCGCGGTTGCGGTGGAACTCCACGATCCGCCGCCGGGCGGCGGCGAGGTCCGTGTTCAGCTGGTCGTGGTGCACGGCGCGCGCGGACGGCACGTACAGGACGCTCCAGCCCGCGTCGTGGAGGCGCTTGCAGAAGTCGGTCTCGTCGGAGTAGACGAAGAAGTCGGGGTCAAGGTAGCCCACCTGCTCGGCGGCGGCCCTGCGCACGAGCATGGCGCTGGACTGGGCCCAGCCCACCCTGCGGGTGCGGCTGCCGCGGCTCTGCACGACCAGGTTGCGGTGTGCGAACACGGCGGTAGCGAGGGCGGTGCCCAGCCCCGGCAGGCGCCAGGCGCACGCCGTCGGCTCACCGGCGGGGGAGAGAAGCTGGGCGCCGGCCGCTGCGGCGCCGCGGTCGTCGTCCAGCGCGGCCACCAGCGCCCCGACCGAGCCGTCCAGCAGTTCGGAGTCCTCGTTCAGCAGCAGGCAGTGCCGCCCGCGCGCCTCGCGCAACAGCGTGGAGTCGTTCTCGGCCTTTCCCGTCCGCCGCTCCAAGGCGATCAGGCGGGCCTGCGGCCAGTCGGCACGGACCATGTCCGCCGAACCGTCGTCGGAGCAGTTGTCCAGCACCAGCAGCTCACGCTCCAGCCCCGGCGGGTGCACGCGCTCGATGGCCTCGAGGCACGCGCGCAGGTACTCGCGGCCGTTGGTGTTGACCACGCAGTAGGAGACGTCAGCCGGCATCGGCCGCAGCCTTCTCCAGCACCACGCGCAGCTGGTCGGCCAGGTCGCGGCGGTCGAACTGGGCCTCGGCCAGCCTGCGGGCGTTGGCCCCCATCGTCGCCGTGAGCTCCGCGTCGTCGCGCAGGGCCAGCACCTGCGCCGCCAGGTCCTCCGCGTCGGCCGGGCGGACGAACACGCCGGCGTGGTTGTCCTCCACCAGCTCGCGCTGCCAGCCGGCGGTGTTCACGATGGCCGCGCGCCCGGCCGCGAACGTGTCGAACAGCTTGTTGGGCGAGTTGGTGGCCAGCACCGGCACGTCCTTGAACACGGTCAGGCAGGCGTCCGAGGCCGCCGCCAGGCGCGCCGCAGCGGCCTTGTCGGCCGCGGGCAGGAGGGTCACGTTGGGCAGCCCGCGGCGCGCGATCTCCTGCTCGAGAGCCGGCCGGCGCTTGCCGTCGCCCATCAGCGCGAAGGTGATGCCGCGTTCGCCGCGGTCGGCCAGCAGGGTGGCGGCGCGCACCACCTGATCGAGGTCGTTGGCCTCGCCCATCGTGCCGAAGTACGAGCACACGAAGTCATCGCCGAAGCGGTCGGCGAACTCGCCCTGATCCACGTCCGGGGCGAACAGATCCAGATCGGCCGCGTTGGGGATCATCGTCACGCCGGTGGCAGGCACGCCCGCCTGCACGACGCCGTCGCGCATGCCGGGCGAGAGCGCTACCACGTGCGCCGCCCCACGGTAGGCGGCGCGCTCCAGCCCGCGCGCAAGCACCCTGGCGGCCGGGTTGCGCAGAGCGCCCATCTCGATCGGCGCGCGCGGCCACAGGTCACGCACCTCGAACACCAGTGGCGCCCGGTGGCGGCGCGCGGCCAGCAGGCCGGGCACGGCCACGGTCAGCGCAGGCGAGGTGGCGAACACCACGTCGGGCGCCGGCAGCTTGAGCGAGGCGGCGGTGGCTGCGGCCGCGAACCCCCCGAAGCCGGCGATCCGGCGCGCGTATCCCTGGGCCGTGGCGCTGACGTAGTCGGGCGAGCCGCCGCGTACCTCGACCACCGCGAAGCCGTCCACGTCGTAGCGGACCGGTTGCTCACCGCGGGCCGCGGTTACCATCGTCACGTCGTGACCTGCGCCCGCGAGGTGGCGAGCGAACTCGTACGAGCGGGTTCCGCCCGTGCCCTCGCGCGTGGTGAAGAACTGATGCAGGTAGAGGATGTGCACGACGCCCGAGACCGTAACGTGACCCGCCTCCTGGACATCACCGTGGCCGCCGCCGCCCTGATCGTCTGCTCGCCGCTGCTGGCGCTGGCCGCCGTGGCCATCGCGCTCGAATCACGCGGCGGCGTGATCTACCGGCACGAGCGGATCGGGCGCGACGGCGTGCCGTTCGAGCTATGGAAGCTGCGCACGATGGTGGCCGGTGCCGAGCGCATGGGGGCCGGGTTGTACATCGAGCCCGCCGACGCGCGCATCACCCGTGTCGGCGCGCTGCTGCGCCGCTTCTCGCTCGACGAGCTGCCCAACCTGGTGAACGTGCTGCGCGGCGAGATGTCGGTGGTGGGGCCACGGCCGACCGTGGCCGTGCAGGTGGATCGCTACACGCCGCACCAGCGTCGCCGGCTGGAGGTCAAGCCCGGCATCACCGGCTGGGCCCAGGTCAACGGCCGCGCCTCGATCTCGTGGCCCGAGCGCATCGAGCTGGACGTCTGGTACGTGGACAACCGCAGCCTGGCGCTGGACGTGCGGATCATGGCCCGCACGGCCAAGTTGCTGGCCACCGGCCGGGGCCTGTACAGCTCGGAGCTCGAGCAGGGCTGGGAGCGCGACGAGGCCTAGGGGACGGCCTCGGGGCCGTTGCCCCGGTACTCGTCCCGGAAGGCACGGATCGCGTCGTAGGTCTTGTCGTTCATCGTCGGGCAGCCCAGCAGGCGCCCGGTGCCGTTGGGGGTCGGCTCGCGCGACCACGCCGTGGCCGCCACCTGGTAGCTCATGCCGGTCGGGTCCGGCGTCATCACCATCTGGAAGCTGTCCTCGTCGAACAGCGCCTTCAGGCCGGCGCGCTTGTCCTTGTCCAGGTTCTTCTTGAACCAGACGATCACGCGGCCGTGCTCCATGGTGTGCACGAGCTCGCGCTGGTCGGGCGGGTTGTCGTACGCGCCGTCGTCAGCGGGCTGGACGAAGTGCTTGCCCTCGGTCGGGGGCTTGCTGGCGTACTTGACCGGCACGTCCAGCGAGTCGGTGTGCTCGCGGCTCGTGCCCTTGTAGCTCTTGAGCGTGCAGCCGGCAGCCTTGGCGGCGGCGCTCAGGTCGGTGATCCTCTGGTCGGGCACGCTGCCGCCGTCGGGCAGCACCGCACCTGAGCTGCTGCTCTTGCCGCCGCTGTCGCCACCGCCGGTCAGCAGCACCACGGCCACGACCACGATTACCAGGACGGCCGCGCCGCCGGCCCCGTAGCCCATCATCTGCCTGCGGCGCTGGGTGGCCTTCTGCTCGGCGTCGCGCTGCTCGCGCTCGCGCCTGAGCTGCTCCTTTTGCTCCTTACGGCTGGCCATTGGCGGCTGAAGGGTAGTGAGCGGGCTGCGCGGGCGCTCCGTCCCAGCAGCTGTCGATGAACGCCACGATCCGCCCGGTCAGGCGCTCGGGGCTCGTGCGCAGCTCCAGGATCGACGAGGCCTGGACCATCTGCGCGTTCGGCATCTCCTTCACCAGCATGTCGGCGTCAGAGAACGGGTGGATCGGGTCGCGCGGGTGGCCGATCACCAGCGTCGGCGCCGTGAACGTGCGCCGCTCCGCGGTGGGCGGCGCCACGCGGCCGAAGAACAGCCCCTGCACCACCGAGGCCGACGGCTTCGGGTCCTGGCTGACCCAGTCCAGCAGCATCTGGCCCAGCAGCGGGCCGCGCCGCGGCACCAGCGACGCCAGCCGCCCCCACGCCCGCACCGCCGGTGCGCCGAAGGTCAGCGTCATCAGCAGTGGCGTGAAGCCGATAGCGCAGCCCAGCAGCGCGTTGTCCAGCACCGGCATCTCGATCAGCATGCCCTGTACCCGCGACTGGTCGGCGGCGCATGCCTCGAGGCTGGTGTTGGCGCCCAGCGAGGTCCCGCCGAGCACCGCCTTGTCGATCTCCAGGTGGTCCAGCAGCGCAAGCGTCTGGGCGCCGAACAGGGTCATCGAGTAGTTGGCCATCTGCGGCGGGCGGTCGGAGTCGCCGTGGCCGAGCAGGTCCAGGCACAAGACCCGGTAGCCGCGCTTGGCCAGCGTGCGCGCCAACGGGCCGTGCATGCGCTTGGAGAACAGCAGCCCGGGAAGCAGCACGATTGCGCGCTCCCCCGCGCCGTACTCCTCGTAGGCGAGGGTGTGGCCCTCGTGCTCGAAGGTGTGGCGGGTGGCGATCACGGCGCGCCACGATATACCGGGACGGACGGAGGAGCAGCGGACGACCTCTCGGTCAGAGGGCTTCGTGCTGATGACGATCGCGTCCGGGCTGGAGGTCTGGCTGGCGCCTTTGCGCCTACGTTTTGGCTAACGGTGGCGGGGCACTAGATTCCGTGTGACAGCAAACTCCTGGGGAGGAGAACGAGATGAGCCAGGCCGTGCCGTTGTCGGTCACCGTGAACGGTGAGAAGCACGAGTCGGAGGTCGAGCCACGTCAACTGCTCGTGTACTACCTGCGCGACCAGCTCGGGCTGACCGGTAGCCACGTGGGCTGCGACACCTCCAACTGCGGCGCCTGCACCTGCCACGTGGACGGCCAGTCGGTCAAGAGCTGCACCGTCCTGGCACTCCAGTGCGAGGGCGCCGAGGTCGTGACCATCGAGGGCCTCGGCCAGGAGGGCAACCTGCACGCGCTGCAGGAGGGCTTCCGCGAGAAGCACGGCCTCCAGTGCGGGTACTGCACGCCGGGCATGATCATGGCCGCCGCCGACCTGCTCCAGCGCAACCCCGACCCCTCCGACGAGGAGATCCGGCAGGGCATCGAGGGCAACCTCTGCCGCTGCACCGGCTACGAGAACATCGTCCGCGCGATCCGCCACGCCGCGCAAGCCGGCCAGACCCAGGGGGCCTCGGCATGAGCGTCACGGACGCCCCCACCAGCGGCAACGGCTTCGTCGGCCAGTCGATGAAGCGGCGCGAGGACTCGCGCATGATCACCGGTCGCGGCAACTACATCGACGACATGGTCCTCCCCGGGATGCTGCACATGGCCGTGGTCCGCTCGCCGGAGGCGCACGCCGACATCGTCTCGATCGACACCGGCGAGGCCAAGGCGTCCCCTGGCGTGGTCGCCGTCTACACCCACGAAGACCTGACCGACGTGATCCTCGGGCCGCTGCCGATGGCGTGGGACCCGCCCGGCGTGGAGATCAAGGTGCCCGAGCACTGGCCCGTCAAGAAGGGCCAGGTCAAGCACGTTGGCGACCCGATCGCGGTGGTGGTCGCCGAGTCCAAGGGCCAGGCCATGGACGCCGCCGACCTGGTCATCGCCGAGCTGGACGCAAAGCCGGCGGTGGTCGACCCCGAGAAGGCCATCCAGGACGGGTCGCCGCTGGTGTGGGAGGAGTTCGGCACCAACGTGACCCACGAGTGGGCAGTGGCGGGCGGCGACTTCGCCGCCGCCGAGTCCGAGGCTGAGGTCACCGTCACGCAGCGCGTGGCCAACCACCGCATCTCGGGTGCTCCGATCGAGCCGCGCGGCTCGATCGGCGAATCGCGCGCCGAGAGCGTCACGCTCTATTCGGCCACCCAGATCCCGCACATCGCGCGCTTCCTGCTGGCCGGGATCCTGGGCATGCCCGAGGACAAGATCCGCGTGGTGGCGCCCGACGTGGGCGGCGGCTTCGGCGCCAAGCTCCAGCTCTACGGCGAGGAGGTGCTGGTCCTGGCCGTCTCCAAGAAGCTCGGCAGGCCGGTCAAGTACATCGAGACGCGCTCGGAGCACATGTCCAACTCCCACCACGGGCGCGACCAGATCGCCACCGTCACGCTCACGGCCAAGAAGGACGGCACGGTCACGGGCTGCAAGGCGGACGTCATCGCGGACACCGGTGCGTACCACCAGCTGCTCACCCCGTTCATCCCCGAGCTGGGCTTCCCGGTCGCCGGGGGCTGTTACAAGTTCCCCGCGATCGACCTGAAGTTCACGGGGGTCTTCACCAACAAGATGCCCACCGACGCGATTCGCGGCGCCGGCCGGCCGGAGATGACCTACTGGGTCGAGCTGATGATGGACAAGCTCGCCCGCGAGCTGGACATGGATCCGCTCGAGCTACGGCGCAAGAACTTCATCCCCAAGGACGAGTTCCCGTATGAGACCCCGCTCGGCATCGTCTACGACTCGGGCGACTACCACGGCACGCTGGACAAGCTGCTCCAGAACTTCGACCTCGACGCGTTCCGCGCCGAGCAGGCCGAGCTCAGGCAGAAGGGCATCCACCGCGGCGTGGGCTTCTCGACCTGGGTCGAGGTCTGCGGCCTGGCGCCCTCACGCGCCGTCGGCCCGCAGGGGGTGGGGCTGCAGGCCGCATTCTGGGAGTCGGCCATGGTGCGCGTGCACCCGTCGGGCTCGGCCACGGTGTACTCGGGGGCGTCGCCGCACGGCCAGGGCCTGGACACCTCGTTCGCGCAGATCGCCGCCGACCGGCTGGGCATCGACCCGGAGCTGATCGACGTGATCCACGGCGACACCGACACCGGCCCGTTCGGCTGGGGCACCTACGGCTCGCGCTCGCTCTCGGTTGGCGGCGAGGCCATCGCGCGTGCGTCCGAGAAGGTGCAGGAGAAGGCCAAGAAGGTCTGTGCCGCGATGCTCGAGGCCGCGCCCGAGGACATCGAGCTGGCCGACGGCACGTTCCGCGTGAAGGGCTCGCCGGACAAGTCGATGACCATGGCCGAGATCTCCGGGGCGGCGCACATCCCGCCGCAGGAGCTGCCGGCGGAGATCGAGCCGGGGCTCGAGGAGACCTCGTTCTACGACCCGGAGAACTTCGTCTTCCCGTTCGGCGCGCACGCGTGCATCGTCGACGTGGACATCGAGACCGGCAAGGTCAAGGTGGTGGACTACTACGCGGTCGACGACTGCGGCCCGGCCATCAACCCGATGCTCATCGAGGGCCAGGTGCACGGCGGCATCGCACACGCCATCGGGCAGGCGCTGTACGAGCAGGTGGTCTACGACGACGAGGGCCAGCTGGTCACCGGCACGTTCGTGGACTACGCGCTGCCAACCGCGGCCGAGCTGCCGTCGTTCAACACCGACCGCACCGAGACTCCCTCGCCGGTCAACTCGCTCGGCGTCAAGGGCGTCGGCGAGGCGGGCACGATCGCCGCCACGCCCGCCGTCACGGCCGCGGTGCTGGACGCGATCAGCCACACGGGCGTGGACTGGATCGACATGCCGCTCACGCCGCTGCGCATGTGGGAGGCGTTGCACGGCGACGGCCAGAAGGCCACCGAGCAGGGCCAGGCCGTGCCCGGGCACGGGCAGGGATCGGCCGGTTCCGGGCCTACGTCGCCCGGGGAAGGGGGTGCAGCATGATCACCGCACCGTTCGAGTACCGGCGCGCGGGCAGCGTCGACGAGGCCGTCTCGCTTCTTGGGGAACTGGGCGAGGACGCCAAGCTGCTGGCGGGCGGCCATTCGCTCGTGCCGTTGATGAAGCTGCGCCTGGCCGCCCCGGCCGTGCTGGTCGACATCCGCGGGATCAACGACCTGGCGGGCATCGAGTCCTCCGGCGACGGCGGCTTTCGCATCGGCGCGCTGACCACCCACGCAACGCTCCAGGACTCTGCCGAGCTGGGCGTGATCGCAGCGGTCGCCGCGCAGATCGCCGACCAGCAGGTGCGCAACCGCGGCACGATCGGCGGGTCGCTGGTGCACGGCGATCCGGCGGCCGACCTGCCGGCCGTCATGCTGGCGGTCGAGGCCACGCTCAACGTGACCGGTTCGGGTGGCGACCGCACGATCCCGGTCGGGGAGTTCTTCAAGGACTACCTGACCACCAGCATCGGTCCCGACGAGGTGCTCACCTCGATCGACATCCCGTCGCTGGAGGGGTGGGCCTGGGGTTACGAGAAGTTCACCCGCCGCGCCGAGGACTGGGCCATGGTCGGCGTGGCCGCGCTGATCCGGGGATCGGGCACCGCGGACGACGTCCGCGTCGGGCTCACCCACATGGGGTCCACGGCCCTGAGGGCATCCGGCGTGGAGGAAGCGCTGCGCGGCCAGTCGTTGTCTGCGGACACGATCGCGTCGGCGGCCGAGAAGGCAGCCGACGGCACCGAGCCGCCCGGCGACCTGAACGCCTCGTCCGAGTACAAGTCCCACCTGGCCAGGGTGCTCACGCGCCGCGCGCTGGGCGCGGCGGCAGGGACCTGACCGTGGCGGGCCCCGCGCGGGGGGCGAATACGGCGCGGCCGCGCACGAGCTTCGCCGCGCCGGACGACGTGGCTCGCGCGCTCGCGGAGCAGGGATACCTGGCCGACGCCGCGCTGGCCATGTCGGTGCACCTGGCGTTCGCGCTGGAGCAACCGCTCCTGCTCGAAGGCGAAGCAGGGGTGGGCAAGACCGAGGTGGCCCGGGCGCTCGCGCAGGCCACCGGCGCGCGGCTGTTCCGGCTGCAGTGTCACGAGGGCATCGACCTGCACCACGCCCTGTACGACTGGGACTATCCGCGCCAGCTGCTGGCCATCCGCGCGGCCGAGGGCGGCACCGACCCGGGCGGGCTGTTCACCCGTGACTATCTGCTGCGCAGGCCGCTGCTGGAGGCGCTGGAGCACGACGGCCCCGCGGTGCTGCTGATCGACGAGGTCGATCGTGCCGACGACGAGTTCGAGGCGTTCCTGCTGGAGCTCCTGTCCGACTTCGCGGTGTCGATTCCCGAGCTGGGCACGGTCACGGCCGCCGAGCCACCGACGGTGATCCTGACCTCGAACCGGACCCGCGAGCTGCACGACGCGCTCAAGCGCCGCTGCCTCTACCACTGGATCGACTACCCCGACCAGGCGCGCGAGGCCGCGATCGTCCGCGCGCGCCTGCCAGGCGTGGCCGACGACGTTGCCGAGCGCGTCTGTGCCGCCGTGGCTCGGCTGCGCGAGCAGGAGCTGTACAAGCTCCCAGGCGTCGGCGAGACGATCAGCTGGGCGCGCGCGCTGCTGGCGCTCGAGGGAGTGCCGCTGGAGGAGACGCTCGGCGTGGTGCTCAAGGTGCGCGAGGACCTCGAGGCGGTCCGCGAGGGGCGGGTGCTCGAGGGTGTCTGAGCGGCCAGGTGTCAGGTATCAGGTGTCAGGCTTCAGGGCCGGGCTGTCCGCGCGGCTGGGACTGCTGTGCGCCGCCTGTCGCGCGGGCGGGGTCCGCATTGGTGTCGGAGAGCTGCTTGCTGCCCACCGCGCGTTGCGCGCGGTGGACGCCTCCGATCGGCGCGAGTCCTATCTGGCGCTGCGGTCGGTGCTGTGCTCGCGGCGCGAGGACCTCGAGGCGTTCGATGCTGCGTTCGTCGAGGTGTTCGCGGGGCGCGGCGAGTACCCCGAGCAGCCCGACGTGCTCGACGACATCGCCG
Source organism: uncultured Solirubrobacterales bacterium (assembly GCA_963750365.1). Taxonomy (GTDB): domain Bacteria; phylum Actinomycetota; class Thermoleophilia; order Solirubrobacterales; family Thermoleophilaceae; genus JAAYBF01. The sequence goes on along the minus strand of CAVVQE010000001.1, from coordinate 741,789 downwards.
ACCTGGTGTTGCCCTCGGTGGCCGTGCCGCCCCAGCAGCGGGTCGCGCCGCCCGTGCCCATCGAGGAGTCCGAGCTGGTGCCCGCCGCGTGGTCGGACACCGAGCTGCTGCGCGAAAAGGACTTCGCCGAGTTCACAGCGGCCGACCGGCGGATGGCGCGGGGGATCATGGCCCGGCTGGCCGCTCGCGGCCCGCTGCGCACCAGCCGCCGCACCCGCGCCTCGCACCGCACGGGCCCGCGGCCGCGCGGCGGCAGGGCCGACCTGCGCGCCACCGTGCGCTCCTCGCTGCGCTACGGCGGCATGCCGGTGGAGCGCCGCTGGCGCGAGCCGCGCGAGCGGCCCCGCCCGGTGGTGCTGGTGTGCGACGTGTCCGGGTCGATGGAGCCCTACGCGCGCATGCTGCTGATGTACATGCAGGCCTGCGTGGCGGCGCGCCGGCGGGTCGAGGCGTTCGCGTTCGGCACCCGGCTCACGCGCGTGACCGGCCAGCTGGCCGGCCGCGATCCCGAACGGGCGCTCGACCGCGCGGCACGCGCGATGAGCGACTGGTCGGGCGGCACCCGCATCGGCGACGCCATCGCCACGCTCAACCGCGAGCACGGCCGCCGGGTGGGCCGCGGCGCGATCGTGGTCGTGCTCTCCGATGGCTGGGACCGTGGCGAGCCCGAGCAACTGTCGGCCGAGATGGCGCGGCTGGCGCGCACCGCCCACCGGCTGGTCTGGCTCAACCCGCTCAAGGCGGCCACCGGCTACGAGCCGCTGACCCGCGGCATGGTGGCGTCACTGCCCCACGTGGACCGGTTCCTGGCCGGGAACACGATCGCTTCACTTGAGGAACTGGCCGTGCTGATGCAAGGAGGAAGGCTGTGAGGGACGTACTGGACGACGTCAGGGAATGGATCGACCAGGGCTCGCGCGTGGCCATCGCCACCGTTGTCGACGTCAAGCGCTCGGCGCCGCGACCGCCCGGGGCGAAGATGGCCGTGAACGACCAGGGCGCCGTCTCCGGCGCCGTGTCGGGCGGCTGCGTCGAGGGCGCAGTGGTCGAGGAGGCCGGGCAGGTACTGGCGGGCCAGGACCCCAGGCTCGTGAAGTACGGCATCGCCGACTCGGACGCATGGGACGTCGGCCTGCCCTGCGGTGGCGAGATCACCGTGTTCATCGAGGAGTACCGCGAATGACCCCGGAGGGCGAGTTCGCGCAGATCGCCGGCGCCGGGGGTCGCGCGGCCGTGGTCACGGTGGTCGAGGGCCCGGGCCTGGGGGCCAAGCTGCTGGTGCGCGAGGACGGCAGCCGCAGCGGCGAGCTGGGATCCGCCGAGCTGGACGATGCCGCCGCGGCGGCCGCCAGCGAGCTCATGTGGGCCGAGCACTCGGAGCTGCGCGAGCAGGGCCAGGTGACCCTGTTCGTGGACGCCACCTATCCGCCGCCACGGCTGGTCGTGTTCGGCGCGGTGGACTACACGGCGGCGCTGTGCCGGCTGGCGCGCGCGGCCGGCTGGCGCCCATACGTGTGCGATCCGCGCTCGCAGTTCGCCACCCAGGAGCGCTTCCCCGAGGCCGAGCGGGTGGTTGCCGGCTGGCCCGAGGAGGCCTTCCAGGCGGTCGGCGGCATCGACCGCGCCACCTACGTGGCGGTTCTCACCCACGACCCCAAGCTCGACGACGCCGCTCTGACCATCGCGCTCCCGTCCGACGCCGCCTATGTGGGCGCCATGGGCAGCAGCCGCGCGCAGGCCAAGCGGCGCGAGCGGCTGCAGGCCGCGGGCATGGACGACGCGCTGCTGGAACGACTGGCCGCTCCGATCGGGCTGGACCTGGGGGCGGTCGGCCCCGAGGAGACCGCCCTGTCGATCATGGCCGAGGTGGTGGCGGTGCGAAACGGGCGTGCTGGCGGTCGCCTGCGCGACAAGCGCGGCGGGCGCATCCACGAGATCGGCGAGCGCGAGCACAGGGCCGAGTCGGCCCCCGCGGAGGCGGGCGGATGATCGCCGGCTGCGTGCTGGCCGCCGGCGCATCGTCGCGGTTCGGGAACGACGCCAAGCAGCTGGCCGAGCTGAACGGCAAGCCGCTGCTGGAGCACGTGCTCGAGACGATGGCGCGCACCGAGCTCGACCGCGTGGTCGTGGTGCTCGGCGCCGAGGCTGACCGGATCCTCGACGGCGTGGATCTGCACGGCGCCGAGCCGGTGGTGTGCGAGCGCTGGGCGGAGGGTCAGTCGGCCTCGCTGGCCTGCGGCCTCGCGGCGGTCCAGGACGCCGAGGCAGTGGTCATCTGCCTGGGCGATCAGCCAGGGGTGTCGGCGGAGGCCGTGACCCGCGTCCTCGGAGCGCGCTCTCACAGCGGTGCGGTGCGCGCCACCTACCACGGCCGCCCCGGGCACCCGGTTGTGGTCGAGCACGGGCAGATCGCCAAGCTGCGCGACGTGACCGGTGACGTGGGCGCCCGCAACGTGATCATGCGCGGTCTGCGCGAGGTGCCGTGTGAGGACCTCGGCGGCGGCGAAGACGTGGACACCCCGAATCGAGCTCGCCGGCCTGCGGCGAGCCGAGGAGGCCAGATGAAGCTGGAGCAGACGTTCAAGGTCGAGGCGCCGATCGACAAGGTCTGGGAGGCGCTGATCGACGTCGAGCGCGTGGCGCCCTGCCTCCCCGGGGCGGAGATCACCGAGTCCGACGAGTCCGGGACCTACAAGGGCAACTTCACGGTCAAGCTCGGCCCGACCACCGCGGCCTACCGCGGCGAGCTGCGCATGGAATCGGTCGACCGGGAAGCGCGCACGGTGACCATGAAGGCCAGCGGCCAGGACAAGCGCGGCCAGGGCGGCGCCAAGGCCACGATCGTCAGCGTGATGCGCGAGGAGGCGGGCGCCACCGCTGTCGACACCACAACCGACTTCACCATCACCGGCCGGCTGGCTCGCTTCGGCCGCGGCGGGATGATCAAGGACATCTCGAACACGCTGCTCAAGGACTTCTCGGCGTGCCTGGCCGAGAACATCGAGGCCCCCGCCGCCGCGGCCGCGAGTGCACCGGTGACCACCGAGCCGCCCGTCGAACCCGTCCAGCCCGCGGATCCGGGCCCCACGGGGTCGCCGGTCGGCGGGGATGCGCCCGCCCCGCCCGCCCGCGCGCCCATGCGCCCGTCCACCCCGGCGAAGCCCGTCAACGCGCTGGCGCTGTTCTTCTCGGCCCTGTGGGCGCGGATCGGCCGCCTGTTCGGCCGTCCGGGGCGCCGCTAGGCGCCCGGCAGCGCGCGCGCCAGCCAGCCGGGCAGCTCGCCCAGGAAGCCGGGGTCGATCTGGTGGGCCATCGGGCTCTCGCGGTAGGTCAGCTCGGCGCCGGCGGCCTCCAGCCGCTCGCGGGCCGAGCGGGCGAAGTCGACCGAGATGACGGGGTCCTGCGTTCCGTGCCCGATGGCCACGGGCAACTCGCCGGCGCGACCCAGGTCGAGGTCCAGTCCGTCGACCACGGGCATGAACCCGCTCAGCGCCATGATCGCGGCGGGCCGCGGCCGACCAGCGGCCAGGCCGAGCGCGTAGGACATGACCGTGCCCTGCGAAAAGCCTCCGAGCACGGTGCGCTCCGGGGTGATTCCGCGCTCGGCCAGCAGGTCGTCCAGCCACCGCGTCAACAGGTCCCAGGCGGGCCAGAAGGTCTCCGGGTCGGGGTAGCCGACCTGCTTGACCGCGTACCAGTGGGCGCCGCCGGGCGGCAGCGACAGCGGTCCGCGAGCCGTCACGCCCAGGAGCCGCCGCTCGGGATCGAGCATGTCCAGCAGCGGGTACAGGTCGTTCTCGTCGGCGCCGCGGCCGTGCAGCAGCACCAGCGCGCCCTCGGGGGCGCCGGCGGCGGCGCGCTCGCGGTGGGTCAAAGGCATGCGCGCGACCCTAGCCGTCCGGCCGTCGACGACGCTCACCCGGCTGGCGCAGTGCTCGGCAACTTGGGTTCGCTATCCGAACCCAAGTTGCCGTGCGCTCGTCCGCGGCGCCGGCCTGAGGCCGCCCGGCTACCTGCTGGTGCGCAGGATCACCGTGCGCGTGCTGGTCGAAGCGATGCCGGCGCCGTCGCGCGAGAACAGGTTCACCCTGATGCGCTTCTTGGACCTGCCAAGCCGCCTGATCGCCCGTTTCGAGAGCTTCACGTTGAGCTTCGTGGTTCTGCCGCCGCGGATCAGAAACGCCCGCCGGGCCAGCGTCCGCTTGCGGTACTTGAGGTAGACGACGCCCTGGCACAGGCGGCTCGCCTTTGCGCAGCGCACCGATACGGAGACCACCCGCTTCCTGCGCGAGATCTTGAGCGACCGGGACGCCAGGCGCGCCGGTATCGCCCGGGCCTGGACGGCCGCCGCGACCGCCGGCGCGCCGGCGCCGGAGCTCGTGCCGGCGAGACCCGCCGCCGCTGGTGTGGCCGGCAGCGTGCCGCTGGTCCGCCGCAGCGCGACGAAGTCGCCGAAGCGCACGGCCTGGCCGGCGGCGATCTGCTCGCTGCCGCCGTTCACGCTGTAGGCCCACGATCCGCTCTGGCCGTTGAGCCGGCTCAGCTGTCCGGCGCTGAACTCGGCGCCGGTTGCGCATCCTCCCGGCGTGCTCGCGCCGTTGGCCGTGGCCAGCAACGCTGCCAGGGAGGACCCGCTGGGCACCGTCACCCGGCAGAAGGTCACCGCGCCGGCGCCGTCATCCACGGCCAGGGCGATCGGCACGCTCACACCGTCGGCCACAGCGGGCACGGCGCGCTTGCGCGGGTCCGCGGGGTCCTCGCGGGCCGGGGGCTCGGCGGTGAACCCCGCACCAGCCAGGGCGCGCAGCGCGTCGCGGCTGGACGGCAGGTCCGGCCCGGGGGCGAAGGGGGGAGGCGGCTCGGAGTAGAGAAACGAGCCGTCGTCAGCTCCACCGCTGTTGTCCTGGAGGCCCAGCAGGTAGTCGATGGGCGTCTTGCCCGCGTTGAAGCCGGCGCCCTGGGGATCGATTCCGCACGCGTTGAGCCCCGACACCGCCCAGCCCGTGGAGCTTGCGTTCTCCGAGCCGAACGGCCCGGGTGAGACGATCGCGCCGGACGCGGGGACTACGCGCGACTTCAGGAAGGCAAGCGCGCCCTGGACGACCGGCTCGGAGGTGCGCACGCCGGACTCGCAGAGGGCCGCCAGGTTGACGCCGGTCAGGTCCACGTCGCTCGGATCGTCTTGTGTGTCGGGCGTGGTCGACTGCCCGAAGCTCCAGCCGCCGTCGTCGTGCTGGTTGTCGCGGATCACGGCGACGGTGCGATCCAGCAGGAACCGTGGGGCCCCGACGCGACTCAGCGCGATCGCGCCGACGGCCACGTTGCCGAAGACGTTGGGGTCGCCGAAGTAGCCGCCGGTGTACGTCGACCCCAGATCGGCGGCCAGGTTCTGGCTGGCCGAGACGCGAGCGGGATCGATCCCGGCCGCGTAGCCGCTGAGGATTGCGTTGCCAAACGACCCCGCGTCGCTCGGGTGGTTGGCGTCGCCCGGATCGCTGAGCGCGGCGAAGATCGCGTCCTGCAGGCTGGGGCCGGCCCCGCGGGCCACGTCGGCGGCATTGCGCCCCGCCGGAGCCAGGGCCGTGGGCGTGGGATCGAAGCTGGAGAAGCCCGGGTTGAAGCTGCCGCTCGCGGGGTCCTGGCGGCTCTCAACCCAGCCTGCGCCGTCGCTGACGGCGTCGGCTATCGCGCTGTCGGTTGCCGCTTGGGCCGGACCCGAAGCGGCGCCGAGAGCCGCCACCAGGATGAGCGGTACGAGTGCGGTGCTGCGCATATGTCGTGCTCCTTCTGTGAGGGCGGCGACGACACGCAGGGCACGCAGTCGGCCGCCTAGACGCGAGACGGAATGGTGCTCACGGTCGGGTGTTCGGGCTTGGGATCGATCTCCCGGATCTCCTTCCCAGGCCATCGGCCCAGTGGAACCACGATCCGGTCGTCACCCACACCGCTGCGCGTCAGCCCCGGATTCCCACCGGGTTCCCCGCTCCGTGAGTGCGCGCAGAGTACACCGAGCCTCGCGGCGGCGCCACCCGCACCCGGACCCGTCCGGGGCGGTAAGGTGCGCGCACACGTCCACGGACCGGTGGCAGGGAAGCTCGGTGAAAGACCGACGCGGGCCCGCCACTGTGATCGAGCTAGACACCGCCCGCAGGGCCACTGGCGCAGCCGGGAAGGCGCGGGAGGGGTGCTCGAAAGCCAGGAGATCTGCTCCGGTCCGCCAACCGACAGCCCTCGCGGAAAGGGGCCGAAGGCATGCGAGCACTCCTAGCCACCATGATCGCGCTGGCGATCGTCGCGCCCGTCGCAGAAGCGATCCCTGTCGATGTGCGCATCGAGGGCGCCGGGCGGACGGTCTTCGAAGGACCCGTCAACTCCGACATCCGTCAGGTTCAGGCCAGCTCGGACTCGACCGTGCGCAAGTGCGACGGCACTAACAACGGCGCTCACGCCGACGCCAGCCCGACTGCCACATCGGTGACGGCCGACGCCCTCGCCCTGATCGGCCAGGGCTTCGACGGCCGCTGGTACCCGGGCTACGAGGAGTACCTGATCACCCGCCTGGGCGGCGAGGCCAGCGGCAGCTGGGGCATCTACCGCAATGAGGTCCGGGCTTCGGTCGGCGGTTGCCAGCTGGCCGTGGAGGCCGGTGACCGGGTCCTGTGGGCGGCGGGCACAGCCGGGGGCGAGACCGGTGTCCTGCGGATAGCCGTGGCGGGCTCGAATCCCTTCGCGGTCACGGCCACCGACCAGGCCGGCACGCCGGTGGCCGGCGCGACCGTCTATGACGCGGGTGGCGACGGCGCGCTGGCGTCCACGGGGGCGGTCACCGACTCGGCCGGCCGGGCGAGCGTGATGCTGCCCTCGGGTTATCACCGCCTCAAAGCGGGCAAGCCCGGCTTCGTCCGGTCCGCGCGTTCGGTGGTGTGCGTCGAACCGTGCGGCCAGCCGCCGGCCGACGTGACCGCGCGCACCGTCCCGTCGGCCGCGCTGACCGGTGTCCGCGTCTCGCGCCCCGTCTTCTCGCGCTCCGGGGACCGTCGCGGGCTGGTCCGGCTGAGGTGGCGGCTGACCCAACAGGGAGTCGGGATGCGGTCGTGGGTCATCGCTTCGGACGATCTGAGCAGCTCGTCCAAGTCGTTCCGCACCCGCGCACGCGGAAGCGCCGCCACGGCGGCCACGTTGCGTCTGCCCGCCGGCCGGATGCACGCTCTGCGCTTCAGCTGGGTCGACCGCCTGCTGCGCCCGGGCCAGGTCGACTTCGGCCGCGTACTGGTGCCGATCGACGATCGCGCGAAGGCAGTGCGCCGCAGCCGCCGGGGCTGGCGCAAGCGCAAGTCTTCCAAGGCCTGGAGGGGCACCGTGCTGCGCGGCCGGCGCGGCGCGCGGATCAAGGTCAGGCTCAGAGCCGGCCGTCCGGCGCTGGTGTTGCGCGGCCGTGGCAGGGCGACCTTGCGCATCAACGGGCGGACCGTGCGTGTGCGCTCGGGTCCGCGCGGCGGCCGGCGGGTCGTGCTGGGCCGAAAGCGGAGGAAGGCGGGGACCGTGACGGTCACGGTCCGCCGGGGGAGCATCGATCTCGATGGCGTGGCTGCTTCGCCTTAGCGCGGCGCTGGGCGCCGCCCTCGTGATGGCCGTGCCGGCCCAGGGCGCGGCGCCCGACGCCAAGCGGCTGGACCGCACCGTCCGCTACCTGCAGGACGTCCAGCACCGCGACGGCGGCTTCGGCGAGCGAGGCTCGGACCCCACGTTCAGCGCATGGGCGGCCTTCGCGCTGGCGTCCGCTGGCATCAACCCGCGCGACCAGCGCAGGCCGGGCGGGGTCGATGTGTACAGCTACCTGACCCGCAACACATCAGACCTCGACCAGACCACCGACTTCGCCCGTGTGCTGTTGGTGACGGGGGCCGCGGGCACCAAGCCCCAGCGCTTCGGCCGCATCGATCCTCTGCGCCGGATGCTGGCCCACCAGCGTCCGGACGGCGCGTTTCCCCAGCGCCCCGGGGAGGAGCCCGCCGTGAACGCAATGGCGTTCGCGGTGCTGGCCATGGCCGGCATCGAGCGGGGCGCCCTGGATCGCTCGCGCGGGATCACGGCGACGCAGCTGCGCCGGAGCTCGGACCGCGCCCTGAACTGGCTGACGGCCAACCAGCAGCCGGACGGCTCGTGGGAGGGAACCGACCTGACCGGTTCGGTGATCGAGGCCCTGAATGCGGCCGGGCGCCGGGGCACCCCCGCACAGGCGCGCGCGCTGCGATACCTGCGCTCGCGCCAGAACGCCGACGGCGGCTTCGGCCAGGGCACGCCCGGCGAGGCCTCCAACACAGCCTCCACGTCGTGGGTCGCGCGAGCGCTGGTGTCCGCCGGGATCGCCGCGCGCCGCTGGCAGGCCGGGGGCTCGGGCAGGAGCCCGCTGGATTACCTTGCCTCGATGCAGCAGAGCGACGGCAGCGTGCGCCATTCGGCGGCCAAGGACGTCAACCGGGTCTGGATGACCTCCTTCACCACCCCGGCGCTGGCCGGTACCTCGCTGCCGATCGCTGCGGTCGAGCGCGAGCAGAAGGCCAAGGGCGAAGACGCCAAAGAGCCCGAGTCGACGCGCGGGAGCGATGGCGGCCAGGCCGGCGCCGGCGGCACCGCGGCCGGCGGTGACGGCGAGGTCACGGCCGGCGGCGGTGGCCACGGCGCGCCGCTGTTCAGCCGGCCGCGGCCGGGCAGCAAGGGCAACCAGGCCGGCGGCCGCCGCGACACCCGCCGGCGCTCGCGCGCCCGCGGCGAGGGACAGGGAGCCGTGGCGGGCCAGTCGGTGGTCGGCAAGCTCGTGGGCCGCGGCAAGCTGGCCGCCTCCGGCGACGGGAAGGCCCTTGGTGCCGCGCCTGGGCTTAGCACCGCCGCCTCCGGGGGCGACGCTCCGCCCGGGCTGATGGCGGCCATCGGCGTCGGCCTGCTGCTCAGCGCGGCGGGCGGCATGTACCTGGAACGGCGCCCGCGCCGGGGGCACATGATTTGAGCACGCTGACCCTGATCGCGGCCCTGGAAGATGACCTCGGCGACGCGCTGGCCAGGATCGCCTCGGCGCTGCGGATCCCCGTGCTCCTGGCCGCGCTGCTCGTGCTGGCTGCCTCGGCGTGGGAGCTGGGACGGTTCGCCACCGAGTTGCTCCGGCGCGGCCTGCCCGGCCGCCGAGCGCCCCTGGCAACGCTGGCGCGTCGCGCCGAGGCCGAGCCAGGCAACGCGCGGGATCTGGCCCGCAAGGCGCCCAGCGCCCCCAGCGAGGACGCCGTGGTCAAGCTGGCGGCGGCGGCGGGCGCCCGCGACCGGATGGCGGCCGAGCATGCGCTGGCCGACTACGAGCTGGCCGTGCAGCGGCGCCTGGACCGCACCCGCATTCTGGTCCGTGCCGGGCCGGCCGTGGGCCTGATGGGCACGCTGATACCGCTGGCGCCGGGCCTGGCTGCGCTTGGTCGTGGCGACCTGCCCACGCTGGCTTCGGATCTGCGCACCGCATTCGCGGCCACGGTGATCGGCCTACTGGCCGGCACGGTCGCCTTCGCCTTGACGCTCACGCGCACGCGCATGTACAGCGAGGACCTGACCGCGCTGGAGCGCGCGGCCGGGGCCATCGGCGCGCCGGCGCCGCCGGACACCTCGCCCGCGGCCGTGATGGAGGCCGGCAAGTGAGCCGCGTCGGCCTGGGGCGGCACGGCCGCATCGACGACAGCGCGGGCGACCCGCTGGACGGCCTGGTCAACCTGTTCGACCTGGGCATCGTGCTGGCCGTCGCGTTCCTGGTTGCCGGCCTGAGCCTGACGGTCGACAGCCGGACGGGGCGGGTCGAGGCGCGTCAGCCGGCGCCAGGCCAGGCCCTGCAGGCCCCTGCCGGCGCCGACGCCCGCGACCAGCGCACGCTGCCCGACCCCGCCCGCGCGCCGGCCGCCCGGGGACGCGGCCAGCAGGTCGGCTCGGTGTATCGCACGCCCGACGGGCGGCTGATCTACGTGGAGCGCAAGCCCTAGCGCCGCGCGGCCGTGCGCGGGCTCTCGATCGGCGTCAGCGTGGCCTCGATGCGCTCGCGGTCCGGCTCGAAGCGCGGCGGCAGCACCAGCTTCTCGCCCAGGTGCTCGGGATCCTCGTCGGTGGTGAATCCCGGCCCCAGCGTGGCGATCTCGAACAGGACCCCGCTGGGCTCGCGGAAGTAGATCGAGCGAAACCAGAACCGGTCGATCACCGGCGTGGGCCGCGCGCCGTGCTCGATCGCAGCGGCGCGCCATGCCTCGTGGTCGTCCATCGTCGAGGCGAAGGCCACGTGGTGCACCGTGCCGGCCGACTGGTCGCCGCGTTCGGCCGGAGGGGCGTCGTAGGCCACCCAGCCGCTGCGCTGCTCGCCGTGCAGCTCCCAGCGCCCGTCGGCCTCCGTGAAGCCCAGCCCCTGCTCCAGCAGGTCACGGCTGGCCTCGGGATCGGAGCTGTACGCGCGCACGCCGTCAAAGCCCTGCAGGGCCATTTCGCGCGGCACCTCCGGGTGATCGGCGATCAAGGGCTGGTCCGGGGAGTGGCTGATCCGTAGCTCGTGTTCGAGGCCCTCAGGGTCGGCGAACACGAGCGCGTCGTCGTCGCGGCGGGGCTCGATGCCCTCGTCGGCCAGTCGGCCGGTCCAGAAGTCCAGCGCCTCGGCCGAGGCCACCCGCCAGACGATCCGGTGGACCATGCCCGCGCCCGCCCGGCCGAGCGGGGCACCGGGGTACTCGAAGAAGGTCAGGTCGGCGCCCGGGCTGCCGTCCTCGTCGGCATAGAACAGGTGGTACACCGACGGGTCGTCCTGGTTCACGGTCTTCTTCACCATCCGCAGGCCCATGACGCGCGCGTAGAAATCGACGTTGCGCTGCGCGTCCGCGGTGATGGCGGTCACGTGGTGGATGCCCTCGAGCTTCATGCGTGTATCCCTCCGGACGGCTATAGTCGGTTGTGCGTGCAACTATAACACGAGGGTAATTGTGTCTGCAACCACTTCTTCTTCGATGCGCCGGGGCGACCGGCTGGACGAGCTCGAGCTCGGCGCCTGGCGCGGCTTCCTGCGCGTTCACGCCGCGCTGACCGGCCATCTGGACGCGGAGCTGGCCGCCGGCCACGGACTGCCGCTGAGCACGTACGAGGTGTTGCTCTACCTGGCCGACAGCCCGGACGGCCGGATGCGCATGTCCGAGCTGGCCGACTCCGTGCTGCTCAGCCGGAGCGGCCTGACGCGGCTGGTCGACCGGCTCGTGCGCGAGGGGCTGGTCGAGCGGCACGCATGCCCCGGCGACGCGCGCGGGATGAACGCCGTGATCACCGGGGCCGGGCGCGAGCGCTTCGCGCAGGCGCGGCGCACCCACCTCGACGGCGTGCGGCGCCGCTTCCTGGACAACCTGAGCCCGCAGGAGATGCGCCAGCTCGCCCGCATCTGGGACCGGATGCTCTAGCTCAGCGGTGCCGCCACGCGCGTGCGATCGCGCCGGCGCACCTCGCGCAGCGCTCGCGCCAGGCGGCGGACGCCCTCCTCGAGCTCCTCGGGCTCGAGCAGCGAGAACGACAGCCGCAGGCTGGTGCGCTGGTGGCGCTCGGCCGTGACCGCACCCCCGGGGGTGAACGACATCCCGTGGCGCACGGCCTCGGCGTACAGCGTGCGCTCCTCGACCGGGCGCTTCAGCGTGACCCAGACATGGTGGCCCCCGGCCGGCGAGGCAGCCTCGTACTCGCCCGCCAGATGGCGCTCCAGCGCGGCCATGATCGCGTCGCGGCGCTCGCGGTAGTAGGGCAGGCTGCGCTTCAGCTGGCGCTGGTAGCCGTCGCCGGCCAGATAGCGCGCGGCCATGTGCTGGACCGGCGTGGGGGTGTGGAAGTCGGTGGCCTGCTTGGTGGCCACCAGGCGCCCCAGCACCGGGCCGCGGGCGTTGATCCAGCCCAGGCGCAGGCCTCCGCCCACGACCTTGGACAGCGAGTTGACCTCGAGCACGTGCCCGGGGGCCGACAGGCGCAGCGGCGGTGGGGCGTCACCCTCGTAGCGCAGGTCGGAGTACACGCGGTCCTCGACCACGAACATGTTGCGGTCCACCGCCAGGCGCATCAGGCGCTCGCGCCGCTCGGGCGACAGGTCGACCCCGGTCGGGTTGTGGCAGGTGGCCTGGAGGCTCAGAAGACGCACCTCGTGGCGGGCCAGAACCGCCTCCAGGGCGTCCACGTCCAGGCCGTCCTCGTCCATGGGCACGCCGATCACGCGGGCACCCGTCGCGCGCATGGCCAGCAGCGATCCCGTGAAGGTGGGCGACTCGGTCAACGCCACGTCGCCGGGCTGGAGCAGCGTCCGGTAGACCACGTCGAGTGACTGCTGGGCGCCGGTCGTCACGATCACCTGGTCGGGGTCCAGCGGCTCGCCGTCCACGTGACGGGCGATCTGCTCACGCAGCGCCACGTGCCCCTCGGGCTCGGTGTAGGACAGCGCGGCTTCGCCCTCCTCGCCGAACACCCGCTGGGCGATCTCGGACATCTCCTCGACCGGGTGGAAGCGCGGGCTGGGAAACCCGGTGGACATCGAGATCATCCCCGGCTGGCCGGGCATGCGGAACGAGTCGTCCAGGATCTCCTCCTGGTAGGTGGCGGGCCGGTCGGGCAGCACGTAGGCCTGCCAGTCGTCGCCGCTCTCGTCGGCGGCGGCGGGGACCAGGGTGCGAACGAAGGTGCCGCGGCCGACGCTGGCCGTGACCCAGCCCTCCTCGGCCAGCCGCCGGTACACGCGCGCGGCGGTCAGATGGTTGATGCCCGCGTCGGCGGCCAGGGTCCGGGTGGGTGGCAGCTTCTCCCCGGGCTCGAGCATGCCGCTCCCGATACCGGCCACGAAGCGGTCTACCAGCTGCTGCGTGATGGATGTATTGCCCGCTCGCTCCAGATCGGTCAAGTTCAACTTGTACGACATTGTGTGATCACCCATTGGCGTTGATACTACCCCTGTACTCGCCATTCGGCAACTTGTTCTATAGAAGAGGTCACAATGTCCAACCACACCACTCATACACCTGAGGTCACGGTGCGGCTGGCTCGTTCCTCGGACACGCGCCAGCTCTTCTCCCTCGCCGCCCTGGACTCCGCGTCCGTGCCGCAGGGCGAGCTCGTGGTCGCCGAGTCCGAGGGCCGGATCGTGGCCGCGCTCCCGCTGGCCGGCGGCGCCGCGATCGCCGATCCGTTCCATCGCACCGCGGCACTGGTGCAGATGCTCGAGCTGCGGGCTCAGCAGCTACGGGCCGGCACGCCGGTCGCTCACGGCGCCGCAGAGCGCCTGCGGAGCATGTTCCAGCGCCCCGCGCTGCGCACCCACTAGACCCTCCCTCCTCCTAGGGAGCAACCCCGGCCGTCGGACTCTCCCAGGGGTCCGGCGGCCGGTGTGCGTTCCGGTCCGGCGGGGCTGTCCTGCCCAGGTGGGGCTACACCCCAGTAATCCAGGACCGCTTCCCGCGGCGGCGGCGGCCGGTCGCGGTCCGGCGCGAATGGAGCTGAGCGGGCTCGAACCGCCGACCTCCTCGTTGCGAACGAGGCGCTCTTCCAGCTGAGCTACAGCCCCTCACGGGCGCCCGCAGGCGCCGGCCCATGCTAGCGCGGCGGGGCGCACGCGGAGAACGCCGGCGGGCGTCGCAGGCGGTCCCGTGACCGACCCATCGCCCCCCCCGATCACCGCGACGAGCTGACCGCGAGCGCCCGCCAGCTGGGCTGCCTCTGAGCCGTTGCTACGCGTGTGACGGCGCGGCGCTGGCGCCGCGGCGCTTCTTGGGCCCGAAGGCGGCATCGAGGTCGTCGCTCGCGAAGGCGTCGGACGCGCGACCCTCGGTCGCGTACCGGAACAGGGTCAGGCGGAAGACGGCGTTCAGCGCCGAGCCGATCACGCCGACCGCGATCAGGCCGGCGACGGCGAGGGCCATCAGCGCCACGCCGAGCGCGGGCACAGACGCAAAGCTCAGGTAGCCCAGCCCGCCCACCATCAGCATGGGCACGACGCCAACCAGCAGCACCGCGCCGCCGATCGTGGCCTGGCCGACGATGCCCTCGCCCCAGCGCTCGCGGATCACGCCGATGGAGCGCTTGAGCGCGTCCCTGGGCCCCAGGTCCTCCAGGGCAAGCACGGGCACCACGAAGAAGCTGGCCAGCGCCCACGCGGCGCCCACCAGGCTGGAGACGACCATGCTGACCAGCGCGCCGACGCCGCTGCGGTCGCCGGCGTTCTGGAGCACGCGGATGAGCAGGCCCACGGCCCACTGCACCAGCGCCCAGCGAGCGATCAGGCCGGTGCGCTCGCGCGCCACGGACAGGCCGTCCTGAAGCGAGGTGTCACGGCCGTCCATGGACATGCGGGCGGCCCCGGTCAGGGCCACGTTGAAGAAGATGGTCGCGAAGGTCGCCAGGTAGGAGGCCACGAGGAAGAACGGCAGGGCGGCCCACGCCTGGTCTGCGACCGCGGCCACGACCACGCCGGGCGCCATGATCAGCGCGAAGGCGGTCACGGCAGCCGCGAACGACAGCGCCGGGAAGATCGTCAGGGACCTGTCGGCCCGCAGGACGGACCAGCTGTCCTTGGCCAGGCGCCAACCGCGCTTGATTCGAGTCATACCGGGGCTGTCGGCATCCGCCGAGCTTCCTTGAGCTCCGCGGACCTACACTCGCCGTCTATGGATCCCGCCGAGGCGGTGCCGCTGGCTGCAGCCGACCGGGCCATCCTGGACCTGGAGGGGCCGACCGTGGCGGGCCACACGTGCAAGGTGGTGACGGTGGCCCCAGGCGGTCCCGGGATCGCCGCGCTGCGCGAGTCGATCAGCGCGCGGCTTGGGGCCGCACCGGCGCTGACGCGCCGCCTCGGGGGCACCGCCGACGCCCGGCATGGGTGCTCGACCCGGACTTCGACGTGGCTCGGCACGTCGTGCCCGCCCCGGCCGGCAAGGTCGTGCCGCGAGCCAGCTTGCGGGAAGAGGTGGCGCATCTGTTCGAGCAGCGCCTGGACCGCGCTCGGCCGCTGTGGCGAATCGACAGGCTGGCGCTGGACGACGGCGCCTCCGCACTGATCTGGCGCCTGCATCACGCGCTGGCCGACGGCACGGCCAGCATGCGCCTGGCCCGCGCGATGCTGTGGGACGCCGTTCCCTCGGCCGAGCCGCTGCCCCACCAGCCGGCCACCGCCGCGGGCCACGCGGCCGACGAGGAGCGCCGCAAGGCGCACCTGGCCGCCTTCCTGCGCCGCGAGTTCGCGCGTTCAGCCGGGCGCTCGCCGTTCGACGGCCAGATCGGCCGGCGGCGGCAGGTCGCGTTCGCCGCGGTGGCCATGCACGAGCTGCACGACGCCGGCAGGGAGCTGGCCGGCGCGACGCTGAACGACTCCGTCCTGGCCGTAGTGGCCGGCGCGCTGCGCAGGTGGATCGCCCACCACCACGGGGACCTGCGTGGGGTGCGCGTGCGGGTGCCGGTCAGCCTGCACCACGAGGGCGACGACGCCGCCAACCGCGATTCGTTCTTCGCGGTGGCCCTGCCGCTGAACGAGCCCGATCCGGTCACGCGGCTGCGGGCGGTCCGCCAAGCCACCCAGGTGCGCAAGGCCGACCACGACGCCGAGGAGATGGACCACCTGCTGCGCCGCCTGGCCGGGGTGTCGCCACGGCTGGAGCAGTTCTGCGAGCGGATCGAGGGGAGCCCGCGTCATTTCGCGGTGAACGTGTCCAACGTGCCGGGGCCGCGCACGCCGGTCAGCGTGCTGGGTGCCCCGGTGCAGGCGCTGCACTCGGTGGCCGAGATCGGCGAGCGCCACGCGCTACGCGTCACCGCGGTGTCCATGGCCGACACGCCTGTGCTTCGGCTTCTGCGCCGACCCCGCGATCGTCGACGACCTGCAGGCGATGGCCGACGGCGTCGAGCAGGGCAGCGCCGAGCTGGTCAGGCTGGCCGGCCGATGAGCGTGGTCCACCTGCTCACGGGCGAGGCGATGCCCAAGCCGGACACCGAGACCCACCTGCTGACAGCGGAGCTTGAACGGCAGGGGATCGAGCATCGGGTGCTGGCCTGGCCCGACCCAGAGGCGGGCGGCGGAGCCGACCTGGTCGTGGTGCGCACGCCGTGGGACTACGTCGACCGCCACGAGGCGTTCCTGGCCGTGTGCCGGGGGTTCGCGGCCCCGCTGCTCAATCCGGCTGCCGTGCTGGCCTGGAACAGCCACAAGGGCTATCTGGTGGAGCTGGCCCGGGCCGGGGTGCCCGTCGTGCCCACGCGCCTGGTCCGGGCGGGCGACGAGGCCGGGCTCGACGGCCACGAGGCGCTGGTGATCAAGCCCGCCGTGTCCAGCGGCTCGCGCGGCGCCAGGCGCTTCCAGGCCGGCGACCCTGACGCGGCCGCCCACCTGGACGCGCTCGTGGCCGGCGGCGACGCGCTGGTACAGCCGTACCTGGCATCGGTGGCCGAGACCGGCGAGCGGTCGCTGATCTACTTCGGCGGGGAGTTCTCGCACGCCGTCGACAAGCTCCCGGCTGCGGGCGACTACCGCACGCAGGAGATGTACGGGGGCCGCTACCGCAGCCACGTGCCCAGCCACGCGGAGCTGGACGTCGCGCAGCTCGCGCTGGCCGCCGCTCCCGAGCGCGAGCTCCTGTACGCGCGCGTCGACTTGGTCGGCGGCAGCAGCGGTCCCGAGGTCATGGAGCTCGAGCTGATCGAGCCGGAGCTGTTCCTCGGCTTCGACCCGCGCGCCGCGCGGCGGCTGGCCGAGCGGATCGCTCTCTCGATAGCCTGACGCGCAGTGCCAGGGCCACCGGTGTCATGACCTTCCGCGGTCGCCTACGGCTGTTCTTCGCCATCATGGTCGTCGTACCGCTGCTGGCTATCGGCGCGGTGCTGTGGTCGCTCGTGGCCTCCAGCGAGGACGGCAAGGCGGACGCCCGCCTGGACACCGGCCTGCGGGTGGCTGCCACGTCCTACCAGGACGGCCGTCGCCAGGCGGATGGAGAGCTGCCTCGCTTCGGTCGCGACGGTGCGCTGACCGCGGCGTTGTCCGCGGGCCGGACCGAGGCCGTGCGCAGCCGGTTGCGCACGCTGGCCCGGCGACCCGCGATCGCGGCCGTGCGACTCCAGCCGGCCACCGGGGCGGCGGAGCGGGTGGGCGGCGCCCCGGCGGTGGCGTTCGCCCGGGCGCGGCTGCGCTCCTCGGATGGTCGCCCACTGGGCACCCTCTCGCTCTCCACGACCTCCGCTGCGGCGCTTGCCGCCGACGTCGCCCGCCGTGCGGACGTGCAGCTGGTGGTGCTGCGCTCCGGCGACCGCCTGGGCGCCAGCGCCAGGGCACCGTCGGGAATGCCGCTGACGGGGGACTTCAGCTCCGGCGGGCTGGACTACCGCGGCATGGCCCGGCCCGTCGGCCGCGAGAACGGCGAAACGGTCCGGCTGGTGGCCGCGACCGGCCGGGCGGGCATCGACCAGCAGGTATCCGACAGTCGCCGGCTCATCGTCGCCATCCTGCTGGGCTTCCTGGTGCTGGCGCTGGTCAGCTCCGCTCTGGTGGCGCGCGCCCTGCAGGATCAGATCGCCCAGTTCCTGGCTGCTGCGAGGCGTCTGGCCGCGGGTGACTTCGAGCAACCGGTGCCCGTCGTCGGCCACGACCAGTTCGCCGAGCTCGGTCGCGAGTTCAACCGCATGTCCGAGCAGGTGCGGGTGCAGCTCGAGGAGGTCGAGCGCGGTCGCAAGCAGGCCGAGCGCACGCTTCGCCAGGTGGGTACTGCGTTCGCCAGCGGCCTGGACAGCCAGGCGGTGATCGAGCTCACGGTTCAGACGGCCGTCGAGGCCTGCGCTGCGGAGGTTGGCTTCGCGATCCCGTTCGCCTTCGGCGTCTTCCACGAGTTCACCCACGGTGACGCCACGCCCGCCCACCAGGCGGCGCGACACGCCGCGGAGCGATCCGCGCTTGCCGTCCGCGCCGGCACCGGGCAGGAGCTGATGCGACACGCGGGCGAGGGGGAGGCCGTCGAGCAACGCGCCCCGTGCACGGCCACGGTCGACGGCGTGCACGCGCTGGCTCAGCCGCTGCGCGCCAGGCTGGACAGCGGCGGGCTGCCCGAGTTCGTCGGGGTCGTGTCGGTGTCCAGGCGATCGGGGCCGTTCGCCGACAGCGATGCCGAGCAGCTGGAGTATCTGGCGGGGCAGGCGGCCATCTCGCTGGAGAACGCGGCGCTGCACCGCATGGCCCAGGAGCAGGCCCTGACCGACGAGCTGACCGGCCTGCCCAACGTGCGCGAGATGCAGCGCGCCCTCGATCGCGAGCTGGAGCGCGGGCACCGCTTCGATGCGCCGGTCTCGTTCGTGATCTTGGACCTGGACGACTTCAAGCAGATCAACGACACCTACGGCCACCAGCAGGGCGATCAGGTCCTGGTCGAGGTCGGCAGCCTGCTGCGGCGGCTGTCGCGGGACATCGACGAGCCCGCCCGCTACGGCGGCGAGGAGCTGGCGGTGGTGCTGGCCCAGACCGACCTCCAGGGCGCGCTGCATGCCGCCGAGCGCATGCGCTCCGGTATCGAGGCGCTGAGCATCCCGCGCGTGGACGGGCATCCCGACCCGATCACGCTGACCGCCAGCTTCGGCGTGGCCAGCGTCCAGGCTGCAACCGGGGACAAGCGATCGCTGATCGCGGCGGCCGATGCAGCCCTCTATCGGGCCAAGCGTGCCGGCAAGAACCGCGTCGAGGCGGCCGGCTTTACCGTGCCGGCCGCCTCGCGCGACGGTTAGGCGGCAACCATGCCGTGCGGGTCCAGAACGAACTTCTGCGCGGCCCCCTTGTCGAAGTCCTCGTAGCCCTTCGGGGCCTCGTCGAGGGTGATCACGGTGGCGTTCACCGCCTTCGCGATCTCGGCCTTGCCGTGCAGGATCGCGTTCATCAACGGGCGGTGGTAGCGCATCACCGGACATTGGCCGGTCGTGAACGACAGCGACTTCGCCCAGCCCACACCGATCGCGATCGACAGCGAGCCCTCCTTGGCGGCGTCGTCCACCGCGCCGGGATCGCCGGTCACGTACAGACCCGGGATGCCGAGCTTGCCCGCAGCGCGGGTCACGCCCATCAGCGAGTTCAGCACCGTCGCCGGCGCCTCACCGGCCCCCTCACCGTGGCCGCGGGCCTCGAAGCCCACGCAGTCCACGGCGGCGTCCACCACGGGCTCGCCCAGGATCTGCTCGATGCCGTCCTCCGGCGTGGCCTTGTTCAGGTCCACGACCTCGCAGCCGAACCCCTTCGCCTGATCCAGGCGCTGGGTCTGCATGTCGCCCACGATCACCGCGGCGGCGCCCAGCAGCTGTGCCGAGTGCGCCGCGGCCAGGCCCACGGGCCCCGCGCCGGCGATGTAGACCGTCGACCCCGTGGTCACCCCGGCCGTCACGCAGCCGTGGTAGCCGGTGGGGAAGATGTCCGACAGCATCGTCAGGTCCAGGATCTTCTCCAGGGCCTGGTCCTTGTCCGGGAACTTGAGCAGGTTCCAGTCCGCGTACGGGACCATCACGTACTCGGCCTGGCCGCCGACCCAGCCGCCCATGTCCACGTACCCGTACGCCGATCCGGGCCGGTCCGGGTTCGTGTTCAGGCACACACCCGTGTGCCCGTCCTTGCACATGTTGCAGCGCCCGCAGGCGATGTTGAAGGGAACCGAGACCAGGTCGCCCTCCTTGATGAACTCCACCCCGGGCCCGGCCTCGACCACCTCGCCGGTGATCTCGTGCCCCAGGATCAGGTTCTCCGGGGCGGTGGTGCGGCCACGGACCATGTGCTGGTCCGATCCGCAGATGTTGGTCGAGACGATCTTCAGGATCGCCCCGTGTGGCGTCTTGCGGCCCACGTTGTCGGGATGGACGCCGGGGCCGTCCTTCAGCTCCAGCTCCGGAAAGTCGATGTTCTGCACCTCGACCTTGCCGGCACCGATATAGGCCACGCCGCGGTTGTCCGCCATTGCTCCTCCTTCGCTAGCTCCTCACAGGAGGAGTGCCCGAACCCGGGCGCGCTCAACCAGGGCCGCGGAACCTTCGGGCATATCTATTAGGCTCCCCCCCGATGGGTCTTCTCGACGACGCCATCCGGCAGCACTTGGAGCTCAAGCGCGCGCACGGGGCCGATGAGGCCGAACTGCAGCGCAAGGAGAACGAGGCGCTCGGTCCGGTCAGGCGGGAAGCGGAGCCGGCTGGCGAGGACGCCGCGACGGCGGACGAGCCGCCCGCAGAAGAGCCGCCCGTGGAAGAGCCGGCGGCCCAGGAGCCCGTGGCCCTCGACGAGGACGATCCGTTCGCGGACGACGAGCCGTTCGCGGATGCTCCGGCCGCCATCGAAGAGTCGCCTGCGCTCGCCGAAGAGGCCATCGTCGAAGAGTCCCTCATCGAGGAGCCGCCCGCCGAAGCGCCGCGGACCAGCGAAACGCCCACGCGCGGTTTCGACGCGCTCTCCGAGGACGACCCCGATGACGAGCCGTTCGCGGACGATCCGCCCGCCGCGCCGCCCACCGCCGAGCCGGCCGCCGACGGCGAGGACGTGCTCGAGGAGACGCCCGAGTTCCTGCAGGAGACGCCCGAGCACGATCGGCTCTGGTTCGAGCAGAAGCCGCCGCGCGACTTCGACTTCGACGAGGAGTAGCGCCTCCGCGGCATCGCCGCTGGACAGATGTCCGACGGCGCCACGCTTCCGATCACGCGCCCGATGGGTGGCGCCGAAACCGCTGGTACGACGGCACGGAGGGTTCCGTCGATATAGCGGCACGGGACGCCGCGAACATGAGACGGGGATCGCCGGGGCGGGCGGTTCCCGTCTCTAGTTTTTCCGCGGCCGCTGGCCGCTGTCAGTGGAGCCAGCCGGGTTCGAACCGGCGACCTCGTCGGTGCAAGCGACGCGCTCTTCCAGCTGAGCTATGGCCCCGCACCGCCAATGGTAGAACCACCTTCTGGATTGCGGCCCGTGGAGGGCGTGGCGCTACCGGCGCTCCGCCCTGAAACCCCGGTCCAGCAGGGTGGTCGCGTGCTTGAGCGGGTTCGATGAGTTCAGTAGCACCACCCCGAGCGTGCGGTTCCCGCGCCGTGCCACCCCCACGAAGCAGCGCCCGGCCTCGTCGGTGTAGCCGGTCTTCAGGCCGATGGCGCCGCGGTAGCGGGCCCGGATCAGCGGGTTGTGGCCGTAGAGGTAGAGCTTGCCGCCCTTGATCGGGAAGCGGAACGTGGCCTCCCTGCGCCGCACCACGCTCGTGATACGGGGGCTGCGCATGGCCAGGCGCGATATCACCGCCAGGTCGGCAGCGCACGAGCGGTTGCCCTTCTCCAGTCCGTGCGAGGAGGCGAAGTGCGTGCAGCGCAGGCCCCACAGGCGCGCCTTCTCGTTCATCAGCCGCACGAACTGGCGCTCGTTGCCCGACACATGGTCGGCCAGGGCGATGGCTGCGTCGTTGCCGGACACCAGCAGCAGCCCGTTCAGCAGCGACTCGAGCCTGACCTCCTTGCCCTTGGGCAGCACCCCCACTCCCGAACCCTGGTATTTCAGCGAGGCCCGCGTGATGCGCACCTTCTCGTCCGGCCGGCTCTCCTCCACCACCGCCAGAGCGGTCATGATCTTCGTGAGGCTGGCGATCGGCAGCACCCGCTCGGGCGCGCGCCGAAAGAGCACCCGGCCGTCGTCGACGTCGAACAACAGCACCGCCCGCGGCGGCTTCGTGAAGCGCAGGGCGAAGGCGTTGCCGCCGGTCAGCCGGACCGGCGCGGGCGAGCGCGCCTCCAGCGAGCCACCGCCCTCCTCCGGCACCACGCTCGGCGTGTCCACCACCTCGGGTGCGGCGCCGGCGCCGTCATCGCCGGTCAGCCACAGGTAGGCGGCGCCGCCCACGGCCGGCGGAACCGCCAGGACCAGCAGCGTCAGCAAGATCGGGCCGATTCGGCGACGCCTGCGGCCTCCTCTCAGCGGCCCGCTCATTCGCGAGGTGGGTTGCGCAGGGCGCCTAGCACGCCGAATCCGAATAGCGCCAGGATGAGCAGGGAGAGTGCCACCAGAATCGTGAAGCCGTCGCGAACGATGACGCTGATCGTCAGGTACGTCAGCAGCGCGATCAGCGCCAATGTACCCGTCAGCGCGGCGGTGCGGCCGGCCATCAGTAGGCGGCCACGCCAGCGGGGCGCCGATAGTCGCGCTGGGCATCGCGAGCCAGCAGGCGCACGGCGGCCAGGCCTACGGCCAGCCCGGCCAGCGGCGCCGGGTCTGGTCCCGCCGCCAGGCCCTGCAGAGCCGGCCACGTGGCCAGGACCACCAGCGCCGGCAGCTGGAACACGCCCATCAGCGCCGGCACCAGCCCCAGCGTGACCACGTGCGCCCACGGGTAGAGCAGCGCGTAGCCGCCCACGACCGCGGCCGCGCTCCCGGCCGTGGCGGCCTCGGGCTGGATCGCCGCGGCCGCGGCTGCTCCGGCAGTCAGGAAGAGCAGGTACCGGGTGGGCCCCATCGCATCCTCCAGTGAGGGCCCGAACAGCCAGACGAACGCCGCGCTGACCAGAACCACCCACGCCGAGGGCCCGCCCGCGACCACCAGCGCTGCCACGGCCCCGGCGCAAAGCAGCGCCAGCGTGGCGACCGGGAAGCGCCGGGAGGGGATGTCGTCCTTCAGGGGGATCACGGGCGCGGCCCATGATGGCCGATCAGAGCGCGGCGGCCTTCTCCAGCGTCTGCTCGGCGTGGTAGCTGGAGCGCACCAGCGGCCCGGCGGCCACGGACTGGAAGCCCAGCTTGTACGCCTCGGCCTCCAGGTCGGCGAACTCGTCTGGATGCCAGTAGCGCACCACCGGCAGGTGGTTGCGGGTGGGGCGCAGGTACTGGCCGACGGTCAGCACCTGGACCTCGTGCTCGCGCAGGATGCCGAAGGTCTCCAGCAGCTCCTCCCGCGATCTCGCCGAGCCCGGTCATCAGCCCGGACTTGGTGACCACCTCGTCGCCGCCCATCTCCTTCGCGTTACGCAGGACGCGGCAGGAGCGCAGGAAGCGCGAACCACGCCGCGCCAGCGGGTACAGGCGCGGCACGGTCTCGACGTTGTGGTTGAACACGTCGGGGCGCTCGGCGATCACCCGGGCCAGCGGCATCTCCTCGCCCCGGAAGTCGGGGGTCAGCACCTCGACCTTGGTGCCTGGCGCCAGCCGCCGGATCGAGCGGATGGTGCCCACGAAGGCCGTCGAGCCCAGGTCGGGCAGGTCGTCGCGGTCGACGCTCGTGACCACCGCGTACTTCAGGCCCATCTTCTTCACCGACTGCGCCACCCGCAGCGGCTCCAACGGATCGTTGTGCGTCGGCTTGCCGGTGGTCACGTTGCAGAAGCCGCAGCGGCGGGTGCACGTGTCGCCCAGGATCATGAAGGTGGCCGTGCCGCGCTGCCAGCAGTCGCCGATGTTCGGGCACGCCGCCTCGGCGCAGACCGTGTTCAGGCCCTCGTCCTTGATCATCCGCGACAGCTCGCGGTACTTGGGCGAGCCGGGCGGGGTGACCTTGAACCACGACGGCTTGCGCGTCTCGAAGGGCAGCACCTCGCCCAGGCCGAGCTCGGTGGCGCCGCCAGGATTGGCGCGCGATCGGGTCTTGTGCTCGCGGTCGGCCGAGACGCTCACGGCAGCCGATCCTACCTGGCGGCCAACGCCGGCTCGGGATCGCGCGACGCCAGCCCGAGCCGCCGCGGGGACACCAGCCGCTGGCGCCGGCCGAACTGCTGCGCCAGCCGCCAGGCGATCCGCTTCGAGAAGCACGGCATCGCGCCCGTGCGGCCTGTCTCCTTGAGCAGCGATGTGACCTGGTCGCCGTCACCACCACACGCCACGGCCCACTGGAAGGGCTGCAGGTCGTTGTCCACGTTCACCGCGAACCCGTGCGTGGTCACCCCGCGCGACACGTGGATGCCGATGGCCCCGATCTTGCCCTGGCCGGCCCATACGCCGGTCAGCCCCTCGCGCACGCGCGCATCGACCCCCTCGTCGGCCAGCGCCGCGATCATCGCGGTCTCCAGGCCGTGCACGTAGCCGGGGACGTCGGTCACCTGCATGATCGGGTAGCCCACCAGCTGGCCGGGGCCGTGGTAGGTCAGGCGCCCGCCGCGGTCGGTGCGCTCGACCTGGATGCCCTGCGACAGGTACCAGCTCTCGCCCATCGGCAGGTCGGACTCATCGCCGCGGCGCCCGAGCGTGTAGACCGGAGGGTGCTCCAGCAGCAGCAGCACGTCCGGCAGCTCGCCGCTCTGGCGCGCCAGCCGCAAGCGCTCCTGCAGGGCCGTCGCCTCCGCGTAGGGCAGTCGGCCCAGCCGGGTGACCCAGAGTTCGCTGGTGGCCGTGGGGGGCATGCTCTCCCTGAGGCTACTCTGGGCGCTAGGTGGCCCACTAGTGGAACCGGAGGAGCGTTTCTGGCGCAGCCGCCTCGCGTGGCGGCTGCGCGGCGGCCTGCAGTGGCCCGCCTTCGTCCTGTTCACGCTGCTCGACGCCGTGGTGCTGTGGCAGCTGCCACCGCTGGCCACGCGCGACCTGAACCCCTTCGACGGCCTGTTCCTGGCCGTCTTCGGCAACCTGGTCCTGCTGGGCATGGCCGCGCCCTTCCTTGCGAAGCGGATGATGCGCCGCCGCCCGCTGGCAGCGACAGGGCCCACGACGCCGCCGCCGCAGGCCGAGCGCGAGGTGCTTCAGGACCGGGTGGCGGCCGCGCTACTGGCCGCCGGCCTGCTGGCGTGCCTGGTATCAGGGCTGGCCAACCGGCCGGTGATCGTGTCCGAGACCGAGGCCACCGAGGAGGTGGGGCGCGAGCTGCGCGCCTACGTCCAGCGTTCGGGCAATCCCGAGCTGGAGCGCAACCTGGAGGCGGCCAACACGCTGCGCCTCGGCGAGGGGTACTTCCGTGCCTGCCTGCCGCGCGACGACCGCCGGCGCTACGTGTGCATCCTGGTGGACACGAACAAGGATCCGGTGCGGGTACGCCGCGATCCCAGCAACACGCCCAACGCCGAGATCGTCGCGCCGGCCTCGGGCCGTCGCTGACGCAGGGCGCCTGGTGGGGCTAAGCGCGGCCGATCAGCCGCAGCTTGGTGCCCTTGCCGGTGACCTCGAACAGCTCCACCGTGTTGCGTCCGGGCGACAGCGCGGTCTCGGGCACCATCAGCGCGTAGCTCTCCTTGCGGGAGCCGCGCATGCGGAAGGTCCTTCCGACGGCCTCGATCCGGCCGTTCACGGCAACCGCCAGGTCGCGCCGCTGGCCGCGCCTGACGCCGCTCAGCGTGCCAGCCACCTGGGTCGCCAGGACCTCGGACTTGGGGTCCACGTTGCGCATGTCGGAGGCGCTGGCGATACGTGCGCGCACCTTCCCGAGCCCGGCGGGCCGTAGCTGGGCGGTCTGCTTGCCGATCAGCTTGCGGTTGGGACCGATGCCCGTGTACAGGCTGGCGAAGTCGCCCTGGCCGAACCGGCGCACCTTGTCGCGCACCAGCGCGCGCCGGCGCTTCTCCATGCTCCGCGCGGACACGGTGATGGTGCCCCTGAGGTTGCGCGTGAGCATGCGCACGTAGCGGCGCTTGCGCACGCTGCGCGAGAACACCGAGCGACCGTCCGCCCGGTAGGGCATCCGGAAGTTGAGTAGGTCGGCGATCGTGGGTACCACGTCGACCGTGCGCGCGTAGGTGGAGCTGGTGCGCCCGCGCGTCTGGCCGGGCGCCTTGATGAACAGGGGCACCGGCGCGATCTCGTCGATGTTCGAGCGCGTCACGGTGCGGCGGTCCTTGACACCGACCTCGAACGCGAAGCCGTGGTCGGCCGTGAGCGCGATCAGTGAGGAGTCGTAGGTCCCGTTGGACTTCATCCGCGCGATCATCTTCCCGAGCTCGCGGTCGGCGAATGCGATCTGCAGCTGCAGGCGCTGGCGGTTGTGGTCGGTCAGGCCGCGGTCGCCGAACCCGACGGGGCCGTTCATGCCCGGGAGCGGGTCGCGGAAGCTGCGGCGCGTCTGCTTGCCCGAGGGCAGGAACATGTAGGGCCCGTGCGGCAGCAGCACGTGCTTGACGTACAGCGACGGCTTGCCCGGCTTGATGGCCGCGAAGAAGCGGTCCAGCCGCTCGCGGCGTCCCTTCTGCAGCAGCGGCAGGATCGCGGGACGCTTGCGCGTAGCGCCCTTGCAGTAGCGCGGCGGGCACACCGATGTGGCCTCTTGTGAGCTCACGATCCGGTAGCCGCGGCGGCCGAAGATCGTGTAGATCGAATCGCGGTGGCCGATGTAGTCGGGCGTGCTGGACTTGCGCGGCAGCTTGCCGTCCATGACCTCGGGCACCGCGCGGGTGGTGGAGTCATAGGTGGTCGTCGCGTTCTTGAACCAGGTCGCCTTCGTAGCCAGGGCCGCGAAGTTGGGGTAGCGGACCGCGTCGATCTTGCCGTCGGTGCGCAGCATCTGGTCCACCGGGAACTCGTCCATGATGATCAGCACCACCGAGGGCTTGGCCGCCGTCTTGGACTTCTGTGCCGCCGCCTGCTGGCCGTCGTCGCTCGTCAGGATGATCCCGCCGATGGCGACGAGGGCGATCAGGAATGGGATGAAGTACCTGGGCATGAGCAGTCGGGTCATGGCGAGCGAGAACAATATGTCCTCCGCGCGCCGGATCGCGCCTCGGTCACGAAGCGGTCACTGGAGCGTCACAACCCGGGATACGGGCAAAAGTCGCGGAGGGGAGAAGGTTGCCCTGCCCTCAAGTCCCCGCGCGGAGCGCCGACACAAACTCCAGACGCCGTGTTCGACGCATCATCCATCCCTGCCCGAAGCCGGGCGCGCCTGTTGCTCGCGGCCGCCGTGGTGGTCATCGCCGCGTCCGTCTGGGGCGTCTCCGCGCTACAGCGCCGAGCGGCGGATCGGGTGGCCGAGCAGACCCGCGCCGCGCAGCTGATGCTCACCGGCATGCTCGATCAGGAGACGGGCCTGCGCGGGTTCGCGCTGACCCGGCGGGAGTCCTTCCTGGAGCCGTTCAGGCGGGGCACGCTCGAGTTCGAGAACGGCCTGCGCAGTTCGAGGGCGCACGCGCACGATGGCGACGTGCGCCGCGAGCTGTCGTCACAGGCCGCGGTGGCTCGCCGCTGGCACGCTCTTGCAAATGAGGAGATTGCCTTGTTCCGCGCTCGCCCGATCGAGCGCTTCGACCCGCAGCTGGCCATAACCCGCAAGCGTGTATTCGATCGCTTCCGGGTGCGAAACGCATCCTTGAGGCGCCAGCTGCGCGCCACGCGCCAACGAGAGCTATCGCGGGCCGGCACGTTGTCGGTGGCTGTGATCCTCCTGCTGGCGGCGCTGTTCGGAGGGCTGGGCCACGTGGTCATCGAACGTCAGTCGCGGCGGGCGCGGCGACACCGGGAGAGCGAGCGCCGCTACCGCCAGACCCAGGCCGAGTTCGCCGAGACCATCCAGATCATGCGCGACGAGCATGAGGCCCATGCGCTGGTCAAGCGTCACCTCGAGCGCGAGATCGACGGCGCCACCACAACCGTGCTGGTGCGTAACAACTCGGATGACAGGCTGGTTGCGGCCACGTCCGTCGACGACGGCTCCCAGCTCGGGGCCGCTCTGGCGGACGCCGCGCCTGAGAGCTGTCTGGCCGTGCGCCTGGCCCGCCCATACGAGCAGGGGGCAGCAGCCATGCCGCTGTTGCCGTGCAAGCTGTGCGGCAAGTCCGCGCCCGAGGTCACCTGCGTGCCCTCGCTGGTCAGCGGCGAGGTCATCGGCTCGGTCCTGATCCAGCGCGACACCCCGCTGGAGCCCCCGCAGCGTGAGCGGGTCGTGGACTCGATCGCCCAGGCGTCACCGGTGCTGGCCAACCTGCGCAACCTGGCCATCGCCGAGACGCGCGCGGCCACGGATGCCCTGACCGGCCTGCCCAACTCGCGGTCTTGCCGGGACAATCTCAAGCGCATGGTTGCCCACGCCGGTCGCGCGGTGTCGCCGGTCACGGCGATCCTGCTGGACCTGGACCACTTCAAGCAGATCAACGATCGCTTCGGTCACGGCGCCGGCGACGACGCCCTGGCCGGCGTCGGCGATGTCCTGCGTAGCACGCTGCGGGCCAGCGACTTCGCCGGACGCTACGGCGGCGAGGAGTTCCTGATCCTGCTGCCCGACACCGACCACGAGGGCGGCCTGGATACGGCCGAGAAGGTGCGCGAGGCGGTGGAGGCGCTGGACGTGGTCCAGGTCGACGCGCCGATCACGGCCAGCCTGGGCGTGGCCGCCTATCCGGCCGACGCCATCGATGCCGAGGCCCTGGTGCGGATGGCCGATCGCGCGTTGTACGCCGCGAAGGGCGCGGGACGAAACCGCGTGATGCTGGCCATGCCCGAGGTCAGCGCCGCGCCCCAACCTTCAAAGGGCTAGCGCCTACCGCGGTCGCGGAGCCCGCTCTCCAGCTCGGAGATCACGGTTTCAAGCACCTTTACGCGCGCCCAGCGCTTCGAATCGCCCTCCACCAGGTGCCAGTGGGCGTCGCTGTGGTCGGTGCGCTCCAGCATCTCCTCCACCGCGTCCGTGTATGCCTGGCGCTTCTCGCGGTTGCGCCAGTCCTCGTCGGTCAGCTTCCAGCGCTTGAGCGGCTTGCGTTCGCGGCGCTCGAAGCGGCGCAGCTGCTCCTCGTCGGAGATGTGCATCCAGAACTTGACCAGCACCATGCCGTCACCGACGAGCGCACGTTCGAAATCCACGATCTCGTCATAGGCACGGCGCCACTGGTCGGGCGTGGCCAGGTCCTCCACCCGTTCGACCAGGACGCGGCCGTACCAGGAGCGGTCCAGGACGGTCATCCCGCCCCACCCCGGAAGCGCCGGCCCGAAGCGCCACAGGAAGTGGTGGCGCTTGGCGTCCGCGGAGGGGGCCGAGAACTGCGACACGCGCACGTGACGCTCGTCCAGCGGCGCCACCAGCCGTTTGATCGCGCCGCCCTTGCCCGACGCGTCCCAGCCCTCGAACAGCACGCACACAGGCGGCCCGAGCTCCGGCCCGTCGAGCTTGCCGCCGATCTTCAGCCGCAGCTCCTTGAGCCGTTCCTGTCCCGCCTCGAGCCGCTCGGCCTGCTCCTTCTTGGACAGCTTCAGCGACAGGTCGAGATCGTCAAGGCGGCCCACTGCCGCCGAGGGTATCCCCTAGCCCGCAGCCAGGAGCCGGACTTCGATCCGGCGCGCCAGATCCTCCCCGCCGCGGCGCATCAGGAGGTCGTGGCTCGCGGTGAACAGCGGCCGCGCCAGCGGGGCCAGGACGTTCATCCATGCGTGTGAGGTGGACACCTCCCATTCGAAGGTCACGGCGCAGACGCCGCCCTCCTCGAACAGCAGCCAGCGACCGCGGCCGCTGAGCGCCCCGCTGGCGCGCCCGCTCATCGAGCGGGGCTCGTCCACCTGGTCCACGTGGAAGTCGAAGCGGATGCGATACGGGACCACCGGCGCCCGCCACGTCACGCGGTAGACGCTGCCCACGCGCCGCTCGTCCCCGCCCTCCAGCTCCGTGACCGTTTCGACGCCGCGCCACCACTGCGGCCAAGAGTTGCAGTCGGCCAGCACGTGCCAGGCCGGCTGGCGCGGAGCGTCCAGCAGCCATGTGGTCAGGAAGCGGTAGGAGGCCGTGTCCGCCTCAGGCCGGGTCGGTGAACTCCGCCGGCTGCCTGGACACGCCGGCCATGACCGCGGCCAGCTGGTTGGGCGAGCCCATCAGCGAGCGCTGGAGGTGCTCCTCCAGCGCCAGCGTCTCCGCGGCCGGCCCGGTCCAGGACTCGTCGAACAGGCGCTTGCCGGCGCGCACCGCGTCGGGGGAACGCCGTGCGATCTCGTCCGCCAGCTCACGCGCCGCGGCGTGCGGATCCTCGGCGGTGCGCGTGATCACGCCAAGCCGCGCCGCCTCATCCCCGTGGATACGCCGCGCGGTGAAGGTGAGCTCCTTGGCCACGTCGATACCGACCAACCGTGGCAGCGTCCGCGTTATGCCCATGTCGGGAATCAGGCCCCAGTGCGACTCCATCACCGCCAGCGTGGCGTCGGGCGCCGCGATCCGGATGTCGGCGCCGAGCGCGATCTGCAGGCCGCCGCCGAAGCAGTAGCCGTGGATGGCCGCCACCACCGGCACCGGCACCTCGCTCCAGCCGGTGGCCACCCGCTGGGCGTAGTTGGCGTGGCTGCCGGGTGTGGGGTCGATCAGGCTTGCGGCGCCGCCGTTCTCGCCCTCGGCCATGAAGCTGGCGATGTCCAGTCCCGAGCAGAAGCTCGGCCCGTCACCGCGAAGCACCACGGCGCGCACGCCGGGCTCGGCCTTCAGCCGGTCGACCGCGGCGTGCAGCGCGTCGAACATCGCCCGGTCCAGCGCGTTGTGCTTGTCCGCGCGCACCATCGTGGCGGTGGCCACGTGATCCTCGATGTCGATCCGGATGCGCTCGTCCACGCGGGCGATGCTCGCACAAGTGGCGCGCCGGCCCGAACGCGCGAGGCCCGGGGTTACATCAGTCGAGGGAGGCCATTACGTGTTTGACGACCGTGTAGTCCTCCAGCGAGTACATCGACAGGTCCTTGCCGTAGCCGGACTCCTTGAACCCGCCGTGGGGCATCTCCGGAGCCAGCGGGATGTGGTCGTTGATCCACACGCAGCCGAACCTCAGCGCGTTCGACACGCGCAACGCCCTTCCGACGTCGCGCGTCCAGACCGACGAGGCCAGCCCGTAGCGCGTGTCGTTGGCCCACTTGATGGCCTCGTCCTCGTCCGAGAAGCGCTGAACGGTGATCACCGGGCCGAAGATCTCGTCGGTGATCATCTCGTCGCCCTGCTGGAGGTTGGCCACGACCGTGGGCTCCAGGTAGTAGCCGGGCAGGTCGGGCTCGTTGCCGCCGGTGACCACCTCGGCGTGCCCCGGCTTGCGCTCGAGGAAGCCCTCCACGCGCTCTCGCTGGCGCGCCGAGTTCACCGGCCCGAGCGTGGTCGCGGCGTCGTTGAGGTCGCCCATCACCAGCCCCTGGGCCTGCTCGGCCAGGCCGGAAACCACGTCGTCGTAAACGTCCGGCCCGGCCAGCACACGCGTCGCCGCGGTGCAGTCCTGGCCCGCGTTGTAGAAGCCGGTGCCGGCGATCGTCTCGGCCACCTTCGCCATGTCGGCGTCGTCGAAGACCACCACCGGAGCCTTGCCGCCCAGCTCCAGGTGGACCCGCTTGAGCGTGTCCGACGCGGCGGAGGCGATCCACTTGCCGGTGCCCGGCGAGCCCGTCAGCGAGACCATGTCCACGTCGGGGTGGGTCACCAGCGAGGAGCCGGCCGGATCGCCGTGGCCGCCGACCACGTTGAACACGCCGGCGGGGAAGATCTCGCCGACCAGCTGGGCCAGGCGGATGGTGGACACCGGCGTGGTCTCGGCGGGCTTGAGCACGATCGTGTTGCCGGTGGCCAGCGCTGGGCCGATCTTCCAGATGGCCATCATGAACGGGTAGTTCCAGGGCGTGATCTGACCGATCACGCCGACCGGCTCGCGGCGGATGAACGACGTGTAGCCCTCCAGATACTCGTCGGCGGCCTTGCCCTCCATGCAGCGGGCGGCGCCGGCGAAGAAGCGGATCTGGTCCGCCGCCGTGCCGACCTCGTCCTCGAAGAACGCGGCGCGCGGCTTGCCGGCGTCGGCGGACTCCAGATCGGTGATCTCGTCGGCGTGCTCCTCGATCGCGTCGGCCAGCTTCAGCAGCATCGCCGAGCGGGCCGCGGGCGTGGTCTTCCCGTAGCTCTCGAATGCACGCCGGGCGGCGGCGACGGCGCGGTCGATGTCCTCCTTGCCCGACAGGGGGCTCTCGGCGATCACGTCAAGGGTGGAGGGGTTGAGCACCTCCTCGTACTCGCCGGTGGTGGGATCCGCCGGCTCGCCGTCGATGAAGTTCTGCAGCTTGGTCTTTTGCGCGGTAGCCATCTCTCTCCTAGGTCGCGGGGGTGGGCTCGAGGGCTTGGTCGAGCGGGATCAGGTCGGCACCGACAGCGTCGGCCACGGGGGCGTTGGTCACGCCCCCGGCGGCCACGTTCACGCCCGGTGCCAGGCCGGGAAGGCGGTCGATCGCGCCACGCAGCCCGTGGTCGGCCAGGGCGGTCACGTACGGCAGCGTGGCGTTGGTCAGCGCATAGGTCGAGGTGATGGGCACCGCCCCGGGCATGTTGGCCACGCAGTAGTGGGTGATGCCGTCGACCTCGTACGTGGGGTCGGAGTGGGTGGTCGCCCGCGAAGTCTCGAAGCAGCCGCCCTGGTCGATCGACACGTCCACGAGCACCGAGTTGGGCTTCATCAGCTTGAGCTGCTCGCGCGTGACCACGTGCGGAGCACGCGCGCCGTGGACCAGCACGGCGCCGATGACCAGGTCGGCGTCGGCCAGGTGCTGCTCGATGGCCAGCGTCGAGGCGAACACGGTCGACGCGCGCCAGTTCAGGATGTTCTCCAGCTCGCGCAGGCGGTCGGGGTTGCGGTCGAACACGTAGGTCTCGGCCTGCATGCCGATGGCGATCGTGGCTGCGTTCATGCCCACGACGCCGCCGCCGATGACCAGCACCTTGCCCGCGGCCACGCCGGGCACGCCGCCGAGCAGCAGCCCGCGCCCGCCCATCGGCTTCTCGAGCATGAACGCCCCGGCCTGGGTGGCGATCTTTCCCGCCACCTCGCTCATCGGCGCCAGCAGCGGCAGCCGGCCGTCGCCGTCCTCCACCGTCTCGTAGGCCACGCAGGTGGCGCCGGAATCGCACAGGCCCTGCGTCAGCTCGGGGTCGGGTGCCAGGTGCAGATAGGTGAACAGCAGCTGGCCGGGCTCGAGCATGGCCACCTCCTGCGGCTGGGGCTCCTTGACGCCCAGCACCATCTCGGCCTCGCCGAAGACAGCCTCGGCGTCGGGGAGTATGCGCGCGCCCTGGGCCTCGTAGTCGGCATCGGAGATGGCCGATCCCTGCCCGGCGCCTGCCTGGACGACGACGTCGTGGCCGTGGTCGGCCAGTTCGCGGGCGCCCGCCGGGGTCAGCGACACCCGGTACTCGTCGGGCTTGATCTCGGTGGGCACGCCTACCTTCATCGCTGCTGGGCCTCCTCGGTGGTGGTCATCTCGAAAGTGCAGCTTCGCCGCTCCAGCTCGGGGAACAGATCGGCGGGGCTCACGCAGCGCTCGGGTGGCATGGCGCCGACCGCGTCGATGTCGCCACGGGCCAGCAGCCGCACGGCGGCCGCGGCTGGTGCCGCGGTGGACACGATGCCGCCGCCGATCCCCCAGTGCGCCATCCCCTCCGTCGTGGCCGTCACGGTGACCTCTTGGCCGCCCGCCCGTGCATTGACCACGTGCACGCTCACGGTCTGACCGGAGGAGGGCACGGCGGCCGCGGCGGCGGCCGCGACGGCCTCGTCGCCTGCGCCGACCAGCGCGCGCACGCGCTCGAGCACCGCCGGCGCCAGCGACAGCCGGAACGAGCAGTCCGTGCAGCCGAAGCTGTCGCCGAAGGTGCGCACCTCGGAGTGCAGTGTGTAGATCGACGAGCCCTCGCCGATCGGCGCCGGGAATGGGTACGTGCCGCCGTCCTGCATCGGTTCCAGCGCCACGGGCTGTCCCGCGCGCAGGGCCATCGGCGGCTCGGTCAACTCGTCGACGAGCGTGCGCGGCGCGTACGGGTAGCTTGGACCGTCCGGGGGGTCCAGGTCCCGCCCCGCCGCGTACACGTCCATCGACTCGGGCGTGGCCCCGAGCTCCTCGACCGCGCGAACACCCATCACGTTGGTCTTGCCGGGGCTGGAGCCCATGCCCAGCAGGGCCAGCTTGCCGATGGCCGTGAAGTCGTCGTCCAGCTCCAGCTGGCGGGTGGTCAGGTGGTAGAGCCCGCCCAGGTCGATGTAGTGGCAGCCCGCTTCCAGGCAGGCGCGCATGGCATCCAGGTTCGCGCGGTAGCTGGCCGAGTTCACCAGCACGTCGACGCCGGTCAGCAGGTAGCCGAGGCCGCCCCCTGTGTCCACCCGGCGGACGTCGGCATCCGGCGCATGCTCGCTGCCAGTGGCGCGGGCGCGGTCCTCGTCCAGATCCAGCAGCAGCAGGTGATCGACCTCCTCGGACTCCGCCAGGTCGCGCACGATTGCGGGGGCGATGATGCCGCCCGCTCCCAGCACCCCGACCCTCACGGAGATCCTCGGTGCGCATCCGGCCGAGCCGGCTGCTCGCGCTCATCGGACGAGCTCCCTGCCACGCAGTGCCAGCCAGAACTCGATCCGGTCGCGAGCGCTGCTCAGGTCGCGGCCGGTCAGCTCCTCGACCTTGCGGATGCGGTAGCGCAGCGTGTGCCGGTGGCAGAACAGCTCGCGCGCCGCCTTCTCCCACTGCCCGTTCTGCTCGATGAACGCCTCGAGCGAGCGGATCAGTTCCTCGCCGTACTCGCCGCTGTCGTCCTCCAGCGGTCCGAGCACGCTCTGGCAGTACAGGGCCAGGGCCTCGTCGTCCTGGAGGTTCAGCAGCAGCTGCGAGGCACCCATGTCGCGGTAGGACGCCACCTCGGGAGCCGAGCCGTTTACAAGCGCGGCGGCCTCGAGCGCGCAGCGGGCCTCGTGGAACGAGCGCCGCAGGGCGCCGACGCTGTCGACGCGACTGGCCGCGGCGCGTGGCAGGCCGCCGCTCCCGACGAGCGCCGCCCGTGCCTCGCGGGCCAGCTCGACTGGGTCCACGCCGTCCTCGCTTGCGTCCACCACGGCGCACAGCAGGCCCTCCCGCGGTGCGACGAGCGCGCCGTGGCCCGTGTCGTGCAGTACGCGGTCCAGCTGGGCTGCCTCGGCGACCGGATCGTCGACTGCGAACACCAGCACGGCGGCCTGCTCGCCCACGCCGAAGGGGCGCAGCCGCGTGGCCAGCTCGCGTTCGGGCAGGCGGCCGGTCAGGGCCTCGGCCAGCACGTCACCGGCCAGGCGACGCTCGGTGTCGTGCATCGCTCGCTGGCGCATCAGCTCCAGCGCCACGACCGTGGTGGCCTGCTGCAGAATCAGCCGCTCGAAGTCGCCGAGCCCGCCGCTGTCGCGGGCAGCGAACAGCCAGGCCCGCGGCGCGCCGCGGCCGCGCGTGTACACCGGCAGCACCACCGAGCGCCCAGTGACCGCGGGGTGCTCGGGCGCAAGCTCGGTGGTCTCGTCGCGTCCGGCCTCGTGCTCGGCCTGCTGCTCGCGCACCTCGGCGCGGACGGTGTCCAGCACGCCCTCCGGCAGCTCGCGCCGGAACGTGCGGTGGGCGATCGGCTCGCCGTGGGCGTCGATCACCGTGACCGTGCCGCCGAGCGCGGCGGCCAGCGCGCGCACCAGCTCGTCCAGCCCGCGTTCCTCGATGACCAGCCGCTCGAGGCGCTTGTGGATGGCGATGCCGCGCTGGAGCACCTCGTACTGCTCGTTGACCAGGCGCGCGAACGCCTTCTCGGTGATGGCGATGAACGGCAGGTCGTACGGGACCTCGAACACCGGGAAGGCCTGTTTCTCGGCCTCGTCGACCAGCGCGCCGGGCAGCTCGTCGTGCTCGAAGCCGACGCCGAAGCCCAGGCCCGCCAGCTGGTGGTCGGAGAGCCGGCGCACGAACTCGCGCTGTACGGCGGCATCCGTCAGCTGCAGGCCGGTGGTCAGGATCATCTCGCCGCCCGAGAGCCACGGCGTGGGGTCGGTCAGCTCGGTGATGTGCACCCAGCGCACGGGCGTGTCCGCGGACTCCTCGCCCGAGGCCAGCTCCAGGTCCATCTCCTCCAACAGCGTTCGCAGCGTGAGCATCGAACCGCCCGCGTGCCCTCCCCCGCTACCCGCGCGGCGTCTTGGCCTTCGAGGGCCCGGATCGCGTACGCGCCATCCGTTCTGAAGCCTCGGTGAGCACGCTACGCAGGATCCCGGTGATCTCCTCGAACTCCTCAGGCCCGGCGATCAGCGGGGGTGAGAGCTGGATCACGGGGTCGCCGCGATCGTCGGCGCGGCAGATCAGCCCGCGGTCGTACAGCGCGCCGGACAGGAAGCCGCGCAGCAGCCATTCGGACTCGTCGTCGTCGAACGACTCCTTGGTGTCCTGGTTCTTGACCAGCTCGATCCCGTAGAAGTAGCCCGCTCCGCGCACGTCGCCGACGATCGGAAGCTCACGCAGCGAATCCAGCTGGCTGCGGAACTCGGCCTCGTTGGCCCTTACGCGCCCGCACAGGTCCTCGCGCTCGAAGATGTCCAGGTTGGCCATGGCCGCCGCGGCGGACACCGGATGCCCGCCGAACGTGATGCCGTGGGTGAACATGTTGGTGCCCTCCATGAACACCTCCGCGACCCTGTCCGAGGCGATTACGGCGCCCATCGGCGAGTAGGCCGAGGTCAGGCCCTTGGCGGTGGTGATCAGGTCGGGCTGGTAACCGAAGCGCTCGGCGCCGAAGTAGTAGCCCAGCCGGCCCCACGAGCAGATGACCTCGTCGGAGATCAGCAGGACGCCGTACTTGTCGCAGATCTCGCGCACACGCTGCCAGTAACCCTCCTGGGGCACGAAGCAGCCGCCGGCGTTCTGGATCGGCTCCAGGATCACCGCCGACACCGTCTCGGGGCCCTCGAACAGGATCCGCTCCTCGATCTGCTCGGCCGCCCACAGCGGATCGCGGTCCTCGGGCCAGCGGTAGCTGTTGGTGTTCGCCGCGTGGGCGTTGCCCGGCAGCATCGGCTCGAACGGCGCCCGCAGGTCGGGGATGCCGGTGGCCGACAGCGCGCCCATGGTCGTGCCGTGGTAGGCGATCTCGCGTGCGATCAGCTTGAAGCGGCCCGACTCGCCGTGCTTGCGGTGGTAGAGGCGGCAGAGCTTGAGAGCCGATTCCACGGCCTCGCTGCCGCCACTGGTGAAGAAGACCCGGTTCAGGTCGCCCGGCGCCAGGTCGGCGACGCGCTTGGCCAGCCGGATCGCGGCGGGGTGCGCGTAGCTCCAGTTGGTGAAGAAGCCGAGCTCCTTGACCTGCTCGGCCATGGCGTCGCCGATCTCGGTGCGCCCGTGGCCGGCGTTCACGCAGAAGAGCGCGGCCAGACCGTCGAAGTAGCGCTTGCCGGCCTCGTCGTAGACGTAGCAGCCCTCGCCGCGGGTGATGATCGGCACCTCGGCGTCGTTGTACGCGCTCATGCGCGTGAAGTGCATCCACAGGTGGCGCTTGGCCAGCTCCTGCAGGTCGCTCTGGGAACCGTCGCTGTCCTGGGTCACGTACTGCGGGGTGGTACTTGCCACGTTCATCTCCTCCGACTAGACGCTGCGGACAACGGTAACTCCCCGCATGCGCTCTAGCAATCGGACATTTCTGAGCGCTTTAACTGGGCGAGTTGTACTTTGTGCACAACTCGCCCTATCCGTAACACGCCTATCCCACATGTCACTTGTCACCGGGCCGCCGCCGCCATACCTTGACCGGATGCCCGAACCCAGCGTCCGCCTCGAGGGAGTGATCAAGCGCTTCGGCGACTTCGTTGCGGTGCGGGGCGTCGACCTCGACATCGCCCGCGGTGAGTTCTTCACCCTGCTCGGTCCGAGTGGTTGCGGCAAGACCACCACGCTGCGCATGGTCGCCGGCTTCGAGCAGCCCAGCGAGGGCAGGGTGCTGCTGGACGGGACGGACGTCTCGGGGCTACCCCCGTTCAAGCGCCCGACCAACACCGTCTTCCAGAGCTACGCGCTGTTCCCGCACCTGAGCGTCGAGAAGAACGTCTCCTTCGGCCTGGAGCGGCAGGGGATCCCCAAGGCGTCGGCTCGCGAGCGGGTAGGCCACGAGCTCGAGCGGGTGGGCCTGATCGCGGAGGCCAAGCGCAAGCCCGCCCAGCTTTCCGGCGGCCAGCAGCAGCGCGTCGCGCTGGCGCGGGCCTTGGTCAACCGGCCGGCGGTGCTGCTCCTGGACGAGCCGCTGGGAGCGCTGGACCTGAAGCTGCGCAAGGGGCTCCAGCTCCAGCTCAAGCAGATCCAGCGTGACGTGGGCATCACGTTCGTCTACGTGACCCACGACCAGGAGGAGGCGCTGACCATGTCCGACCGGATCGCCGTCATGAACCGTGGCGTCCTGGAGCAGGTCGACGGCCCCGAGGAGATCTACGAGCGCCCCCGGACCACGTTCGTGGCCGGCTTCATCGGCGTCTCCAACCTCATGCCGGCGCAGCTGGTCTCCAGCAACGGCAGCGGCGCGCGGGTGCGCCTGGACTCCGGCCAGGAGGTGGGCGCGCCCGGGTCTGCCGGCCTCTCGTCAGGCGATCGCTGTCACGCGGTGGTGCGGCCCGAGAAGCTGGAGCTGCTGGCCGCCGGCGTCGCCCCGGCCCCCGGACACCCGAGCGTCGAGGGCACCATCCAGAGCACTCTCTACCTGGGCACCGCCACGCAGGTCAACGTCGTGCTCGGAGGAGGGCCCACCAGCCTCACCGTGCTGGTGCCGAACGCCGACGACGCGGCGCGTCGCAGGATGCCCGGAGCCGGCGAGAACGTCCAGCTGGCGTGGGCGCCCGAACACATGCATCTCGTGCAAGAGCCAGCGGCGCAACCGCCCGCCGAACAGCAGAAAGAGGGAGCCACATGAGCAACCGCAGCTACGAGCAGATCCTCGAGGAGGCCCTGGAGGCCGAGATCACCCGTCGGCGGGTGCTCAAGCAGGCGGGTGTGGGCGTGGCGGGCTTCTCGGCCGCCGGCTTCCTGGCGGCGTGTGGCGGCGGTGGCATCAAGAGCGGTGGCAGCGACAAGGCGGCGGAGGTGATCAAGGACAAGAAGATCTCCAAGACGCTGGCTTTCTCGAACTGGCCGCTCTACATCGACGTGAACGAGAAGACCAAGCGCCGGCCGACGCTCGAGGAGTTCCAGCGCAAGTACGGCACGAAGGTCAAGTACACGGAGGAGATCAACGACAACGTCGAGTTCTTCGGCAAGGTCCGCCAGCAGTACGCGCGCGGCAGCTCGGGCGGGCGCGACATGCACGTGGTCACCGACTGGCTGTGCGCGCGGATGAAGCGCCTGGGCTACGTGCAGGCCTTCGACAAGTCCACGATGCCCAACGCGGTCAAGAACATCGAGCCCGCGGTGGCCAAGCCGGACTTCGATCCCAAGCGCGAGATCTCCATGCCGTGGCAGTCGGGTCAGGTCGGCCTGATCTACCGCAGCGATCTGGTCGGCGGCGACCTGACGAGCGTGAACGATCTGTTCGATCCCAAGTTCAAGGGCAAGGTGACCATGCTCAGCGAGCTGCGCGACACGGTGGGCTCGGTCATGCTGGCCCAGGGCAAGCAGCCCCAGGACGCGTCCCTGGACGACGCTCTGGCCGCGGTCGACAAGATCCAGAAGGGCGCCAAGGACGGCCAGATCCGCCGCTTCACCGGCAACGACTTCACCAAGGACCTGCTCAAGGGGGACTCGGTGGCGGTGCTGGGTTGGTCGGGCGACTCGGTCCAGCTGCAGATCGACAACCCGAAGATCAAGTTCGCGGCGCCGGAGGAGGGCTTCATGGTGTTCACGGACTCGATGCAGATCCCGGTGGGCGCCCCGCATCCGTTCACGGCGGAGAAGATGATCGACTTCGTCTACCAGCCCGAGATCCAGGCCAAGATCACCGAGTACGTGAACTACGTCCCGCCGGTGAAGGGCGTGAAGGAAGTGCTGGAGAAGTCGAACCCGGATGTGGCCGAGAACAAGCTGATCTTCCCCGACCTCTCCCAGGCCCACAACTTCAAGACGCTCAGCCCCGACGACGAGAAGAAGCTGGAGACCGCGTTCCAGAGAGCGGTCGGCGCTTGAGCGCTCGCCGGCGCCTGCTGCCCTGGGCCCTCATGGGCCCGGGGCTGCTGTGGCTGGTCCTGTTCTTCGCCATCCCGCTGTACTACATGGCGAAGGTGTCGCTCGAGGAGGGCTCGATCGACACCGGCTACCGGTTCACGTGGCACTTCGCCACCTACACCGACGCCCTCTCGAACTACTCCGAGCAGTTCATCCGTTCGTTCGTCTACGGCGGGGCGGCCACGGCCATCGCGCTCTTGATCGCGTACCCGCTCGCGTACGCGATCGCCTTCCACGGCGGCAAATGGCGGAACGCGATGCTGCTGGCGGTCATCGCGCCGTTCTTCACCACCTACCTGATCCGGACGCTGGCCTGGCAGACCATGCTCGACGACCAGAGCCCGGTGCTCGACGTGTTGCGCTTCATCCACGCCATCCCGTCGGACGGCCGGGTGCTGGCCACCAGCGGCTCGGTCATCGCGGGCATCACCTACAACTTCCTGCCGTTCATGATCCTGCCGCTGTACGCCAGCCTGGAGCGAATCGACAAGCGCATGCTGGAGGCCGCCTACGATCTCTACGCCAAGCGCCGGGACGTGGTCCGCCGTGTCGTGATCCCGCTGTCCGCGCCCGGCATCGTGGCCGGCACGCTGCTCACCTTCATCCCCTCGGTGGGCGACTTCATCAACGCGGAGCTGCTGGGCACGCCCCGGCAGGCGATGATCGGCAACGTGATCCAGAGCCGCTTCCTGGAGCTCACCGACTACCCCACGGCTGCGGCGCTCTCGTTCATCCTGATGGCCGTGATCCTGGTGCTCGTGGGCATCTGGGCCAAGGTGGCGGGCACGGAGGCGCTCATGGGCGCTGAGGCCGGGAGCTGATGGAGGCGGGGGCGATTTCCGGCGAGCAGCTGCCCGTCACCCCGGAGACGCGGCCGCGCCTGCGGCGCGCCGGGCGGTGGGTGCTCGACGGCTCGCTGAGGGTCTACGCGGGCGCTGGCCATCCTCTACCTGCTGGCGCCGATCGCGGTCATCGTCGCCTTCTCGTTCAACGACACCAAGAGCCGCTTCAACTTCGTCTGGCAGGGCTTCACGACCGAGTACTGGCAGAACCCGTTCGGGGTCCCGGGGCTGGGCGACGCGCTCGTGAACAGCTTGGAGATCGCGGTGCTGTCCACGATCGTGGCCACCGCACTGG
This sequence comes from uncultured Solirubrobacterales bacterium, assembly GCA_963750365.1. Taxonomy (GTDB): domain Bacteria; phylum Actinomycetota; class Thermoleophilia; order Solirubrobacterales; family Thermoleophilaceae; genus JAAYBF01. The sequence continues at coordinate 700,811 of CAVVQE010000001.1, read as the reverse complement.
GCACGCTGATGGCGCTGGCGCTGGTGCGTTACGAATTCAGCGGCCGGGCGCCGGTCAACTTCTTCATCTTCCTGCCGCTGGCCTCGCCGGAGGTCGTGCTCGGCGCTTCGCTGCTCTCGCTGTTCCTGTCGGTCGGTGTGGCAACGGGATTCGGCACCATCTTCATCGCGCACGTGATGTTCAACGTCTCGTTCGTCGTGGTCACCGTGCGCTCGCGGCTGATCGGGTTCGACCGCAGCCTCGAGGAGGCCGCCCAGGACCTCGGGGCCAGCGCCTACCAGACGTTCGTGCGCGTCACGCTGCCGCTGATCGCGCCCGGTGTGCTGGCGGGCGGCCTGCTGGCCTTCGCCCTGTCCATCGACGACTTCGTGATCACCAACTTCAACGCGGGCTCGACGGTCACGTTCCCGCTGTTCGTCTACGGCGCGGCGCGCGTGTCGATTCCACCGCAGGTGAACGTCCTGGCCACGATGATCTTCCTGTTCACCCTGGCACTGATGCTCGCCACCGTCTGGCAACAGCGCCGGGCCGAGAAGATGGCCGCGATGCGGCCCGAGGAGGAGGTCGCGTGATGGGGGACGTATCGACACGGGGGGACGCCCGCCAGCCGGCCCCGGCGCAGGACAAGGGCCTCAAGTCCGACGCGATCGGCTTCGTGGACGGCCTGGTGATCGGCATCGCCTCAACCGCACCGGCGTACTCGCTGGCCGCGGTTATCGGGCTGCTGGTCGTCGGAGCCGGACTTCAGGCGCCGGCGGTGCTGATCGTCTCGTTCATCCCGATGTTCTTCATCGCCGCGGCCTTCTACTACATGAACCGCGCCGATCCGGACTGCGGCACTACGTTCTCCTGGGTCACGCGCGCCCTGGGGCCCTACCTCGGCTGGATCGGCGGCTGGGCCATCTCGGTCACGGGCATCCTGGTGGTGGGCTCGCTCGCCGACGTTGCGGCGCGCTACACGTACCTGCTCGTGGGCTGGGACGCCGCGGCCGAGTCCAAGTGGGCGGTCGTCACCTTCGCGGTCGTGCTGATCATGGCCATGACCGCGATCTGCGTCATAGGCACGGAGTTCTCGGCCCGCGCGCAGCGCATCATGATCTTCGGCCAGGTGATCGGACTGCTGCTGTTCGCCGTCGTCGCGCTGTACAAGGTCATCGCCGGTGACGCCGGCGCGGGCTCGGTCGACCCCTCCCTGTCGTGGTTCTCGCCGTTTGCCATCGACAGCTTCTCGGTGCTGACCGGAGGCCTGCTCACCGGAGTCTTCATCTACTGGGGATGGGAATCCGCCGTGAACCTCTCCGAGGAGACCGACGGTGACGCCGGCACCGCGGGCAAGGCCGGCGTGATCAGCACGCTGGTCCTGCTGGGCACCTACATCGCGGTGGCGACTGCGGTGGTGGCCTATGCGGGCCCGAAGCTGCTCACCGAGTTCGCGGACGACGAGGGAGTTTTCAACACCCTGGCCGGGAGCGTCCTTGGCTCGCCGCTGGACAAGCTCGTCGTCCTGGCCATCCTGACTTCCGCGCTGGCCTCCACACAGACCACGATCCTGCCGGCGTCGCGCACGGCGCTGTCGATGGCGCGGGCCAACGCCATGCCCGAATCGCTGGGGCGCGTGCACGACCGCTTCTACACCCCCCACGTGTCGACCATCGCGATCGGCGTGATCGCCATCGTCTGGTACGTCGGCGTCAGCATCTTCTCGGAGAACTTCCTGTTCGACACGCTCACGGCGCTGGCGCTGATGATCGCCTTCTACTACGCCCTCACGGGCGTGGCCTGCATCGTCTACTACCGCCGCGAGCTGACCAAGTCCGTCAAGAACTTCGTGCTGATCGGCGCCGCGCCGGCCATCGGCGCGGTGGCGCTGGGCTTCCTGTTCATCAAGGCCACGATCGACTACGCCGATCCGGCCGAGTCCTACACCGGCTCTGCCGTGTTCGGGATCGGGCTGCCCTCGGTCATCGGCGTCGGCTTCCTGCTGCTGGGTGCTCTGCTCGAGGTGTGGTGGCGCCTCGGCGGTCACCAGAGGTTCTTCGGGCGCAGGGCGTTCGAGACGGTGCCCCCGGACGTGGCGCGCGGAGATCGCAAAGGGGTCGCCGCCGTGCCCGAGGGGAGCGTCTGATGGCGGCGATCGTGATCGGCTACGACGACTCACCCGGATCGCGGGCGGCGCTGGAGGTGGCCTCCTCGCTGGCGGTGGAGCACGGCGACGACCTGATCATCGGCTTCGGCATCGAGCCACCCGGCAACGTGGGCGAGGAGTTCAAGGCCCATCGCGACGCCATCCGCGACAGCGGCGAGCAGGCGGCCAAGCACGCGGTCGAGCTGGTCCGCGACAAGGGCGTCGAGACCCGTGTCGAGCTTGTGGAGCAGCGTCCGGTGGACGCCCTGCTCGCGCTGGCCGAGCAGCATCAGGCCCGCTTCATCGTGGTGGGCAGCTACGGCGAGAGCCCGCTGAAGGGCGCGATCCTCGGATCGACGCCGCACAAGCTGCTCCACCTGTCGCACACCCCCGTGGTGGTCGTGCCTGCGTAGGGAGAGCCTGCCGAGAAAGGGCCAACCGTGGCCATTTCCTGAACGGCGGGCCCTCGGGGACATGGCCGGCGATAGGGTGGCTGGCGTGTCCACCTGGGACGCCATCGCGCCGTTGCCGGTCAGCATCGACGGCTACTCGTTGTCGGGCCTCGAGCAGCAGATGGGGCCGGAGTTCGTCCGCGCCTGCACGCTGATCGACCTGCAAGGCGGCGGCGAGCACGGTGTGGGCGAGGACGTCGTCTACGACCAGCTCGACCACATCGCCTTCCAGGACGCCGGCCAGGTCCTCGACCTCTCCGGGCCCGAGACCCTCGGTGAGTTGTCCGCGCTCATCGACGGGCTCGACCTGTTCCCGGACAGTCCGCCGGTGCGCGAGCCGTCGCGCAACTACCGCCGCTGGGCGTTCGAGTCGGCGGCGCTGGACCTGGCCCTGCGCCAGGCCGGTCGGTCGCTCTGCGACTTGGTCGGTCGCTCCGCGCAGCCGCTGAACTACGTGGTCTCGATGCGCCTGACCGCACCGGCCGAGGGCGAGCCCGAGACGGCGGACAGGCTGACCTCGCTCTTGGAGCGCTACCCCGGCACGCGCTTCAAGCTCGACCCCACCAACACCTGGAGCGACGAGCTGATGGCTGAGCTGGCGGCCACGGGAGCGGTCGACTCCGTGGACCTCAAGGGCCATTACAAGGGCACCCCCGTCGACGTGGACACCGACGCCGAGCTCTACCGCCGGGTGGCCGAGGCGTTCCCCGACGCCTGGATCGAGGATCCCGACCTGGACGATCCCGACGCCGCGGCCGTGCTCGAGCCCCACCACGACCGCATCACCTGGGACGCGCCGATCCACTCGGTGGCCGACATCGAGGCGCTGCCGTTCCCGCCCAAGACGGTGAACGTCAAGCCATCCCGCCTGGGCGGCCTGGAGTCGCTCTGCGCCGCCTACGACTACTGCGAGCGCAACGGCATCGGCGCCTACGGCGGCGGACAGACCGAGCTCGGGGTGGGCCGCGACCACATCCAGTACCTGGCCGCGACCTTCCACCCCGACACGCCGAACGACACCGCTCCGCGCGGCTTCAACCAGACGCCCGTGCCCGACGGTCTGCCGACCAGTCCGCTGACGGTCCCCGTCGCTCCGTCCGGGTTTCGCTTCGGATAGGTTCGTCGCGACTACGAAAGGGACGAGGACGCGATGATCAAGGAGTTCAAGGACTTTCTGCTGCGAGGGAACCTTGTCGAGCTGGCGGTTGCGTTCGTGCTCGGGGTGGCGTTCTCGGCAGTGGTCACGTCGCTGGTGAACAACCTGATCACCCCGATCATCGCGATGATCGGGGGAAAGCCCGACTTCACCGCGCTCGACTTCACGATCAACGACGCCGAGTTCAGGTACGGCGCCTTCATCACCGACCTGCTGAGCTTCGTGATCATCGCGGCCGTGATCTTCTTCCTGGTCGTGCGGCCCATCAACGCCCTGCTCGCGCGACGGCGCACAGGCGAGGAGGAGGTCACCCCGGAGCCCGACATCGTCGTGCTCGAGGAGATCCGCGACCTCCTCAAAGACCAGCGAGCGCGCTGACGGTGCCGGCCGAACAGTTCGTCACAGCCCTGAACGACCAGATCGCCCGCGAGTTCGGCGCGTCGCAGCAGTACGCCGCGCTCGCGGTGTACTACGACGAGCTGACGCTGCCGCAGATGGCCGCGTTCTTCTACCGCCAGTCGCTGGAGGAGCGCGACCACGCGATGATGATGGTCCAGTACCTGCTCGACGCCGACGAGAAGCCGGTTATCCCCGGCATCGACCCGCCGCAGGTCGAGTTCGACGACATCGTCGCTCCGGTCAGGGTCGCGCTTGAGCAGGAGAAGCGCGTGACCGACCAGATCTCGTCGCTGGCCGCGGTTGCCCGCGACGCCAACGACTTCGTCAGCCAGCAGTTCACCCAGTGGTTCCTCAAGGAGCAGGTCGAGGAGGTCGCGACCATGTCGGACCTCGTTGCCGTGTGCGAGCGCTCGAAGGAGCGCCCGTCGGAGATCGAGGACTACCTGGCCCGCGAGCAGTCGGGCCCGGCCGGCGCTGACCCCACCGCGCCCAAGGCGGCCGGCGGCGCGGCCGCCTGACCCGCCGTCGGGGGCTAGGGCGTCCCGGGCGGCTGTAGCGAGATCGACCCGTCCTCGTCGATGGTCCAGAACGGGTTGTGGGCCACCTCCCAGAGGTGGCCGTCGGGGTCGGCGAAGCTGCCCGACCAGCCGCCCCACTCCATCCGCCGGGCGGCGCTGACCACACTGCCGCCGGCGTCGGCGACCGTGGCCAACAACTCATCCACCTCCTCGTCGGTGCCCACGTTGTAGGCCAGAATCGAGGCCCCGGGCCTGCCTCCGCTCACGCCCGTCTCGGCCTCCATGTCAGCGCGCGCCCAGAGCGCGAACACCAGGCTGTGCGCCTGGAAGAAGATCACGCGGCCGTCGGGCTCGAGCGCCGGTTCCCAGCCCAGTGCGGAGTAGAACGCCCGCGACCGGGCCACGTCATCGACGCCGAGCGTGATCACGCTGACGCGTTGCTGCACCTGCCTAACCCGCTCGGGCCGTCTTGGTGCAGGCCACCGTGGGGGCGTAGGAGTAGTCGTGCCCGCTGACGTTGTCGTCGATCACCGTCACACGCGCGCGCCGGCCGCTGGTCAGCACGGACTGGCTGAAGCGCCGCGAAGTGGTGGCGGTGCGCACGGTGGCGCTGGCGACCGGGTAGTCGGCCGGGCACGTGACCCTGAACGTGTTGGCGTCCCACAGGTGCTTCGCCGAGCGCGCGCGGGCCGTCACGTTGCGGCACGCCGGCGCGCCCAGCTTGAGCACGCCGCAGGGGTTGTCACCGGTCAGCCGGCCGGACCGCTTCTTCGCCTTCGGCTTCTTCGGGCGGATCATCGTCAGCGAACTGCGCCCCACTGTGCGCGCATCGGTCTTGCCGTCGCCACCGATGTCGGCCCGGAGCGTCGAGATCACGCTCAGCTCGACCTTCTGGCGCGCGGCCAGCGCCTTGCGCAGGATCCGGCTGCGCGCGGCCGAGAAGAAGAGGTGATGCTCGATGCGCACCTTGGCCGCGCCCGGCAGGCGCCGGCTTTCGGCGGCGCGCAGCACGCGCCCGTTCGGCAGCTTGGCCGCCAGCGACACGCGTGCGCTGAGCGTTGAGTCGTCCAGGCTCCTGCCCTTGCCGTTCAGCCGGTAGTTGACGGTGATCGGGACGGCCAGCTGCGTGCCCTTGGGAGTCTTGATCAGATACGAGGTGGCCTTCTGGCCGCGCTTGGCGCCGGAGGCGGGCGCGGCCAGAAGCGCGGCGAGGCCGATTGTGCAGGCGATGGCGAAAAGCGAACGTGAGAGCGGCAAGTGATTCCTCCTGTCGGACCCCTGCCCGGATCGGACAGGGTCACACACTAGGGACGTCGCGTGCCGCGCGCCAGCGCGCGGCCCGGCAGCAGACGGAACTGGCGGAACACCCGCGGTGAGCGGTTGCCCGACGCGTCGGCGGTCCGCATCGAGAATCGGTAGCGGCCTACGGCAAGAGCACGCGTCCGGCGCCCGGACCTGACGCGTGCGCCGAAGCGGATCGCCCGCCGGCCCGCGGACAGCCTGCGCTCGAAGTACTGCACGCGGCGCCAGCGCCGCTTGACCTTGCGCTCCACACGCACACGCAGCGTGACGGCCTCGCTGGTCGTCAGCTTCAGCTTGGCTCCCCGTGCCGGCCGGCCCTTGTGCGCCCGTCGCGGCTTGCCCCCGCGCCTGATCGCCGCAAACCGCCGCGGCGAGACCGAGACGCGCGTCAGCGTCGGCGCCGTAGCGTCGCGCCCGGGGATCAGCTCGGGGAGGCCCGGCTCGCCCACCTCGACGTCCAGCAGCGCCTGGTTGGCGCGGTCGCCGCCAAGCGCGCTCTGGTTGGCCACGATCAGCCGCGTGCCCAGGAAGCGAGCGCTCGAGGGCGAGTCGAACGGCACCGGCGAGCCGTTGTCGCCTTCGCCGGGCGAGCGTGGGAAGCGCTCCACCTCGTCGCCGTCCGCTTCCACCACCGCGATCTGCGCCGGGAGGCCCACCAGCGGCACGTACAGCCGCCCGCTGGCGCCGATTGCGAAGCCGTCGGGCACGTCGCCGGAGGCGCTCTCCCACAGCTTGGTGATGCCGGCAGGATTCCCGGCCGGGTCGATCGGAACGGAGTAGATCTTGCCTGTGGCCTGATTCAGCTCGCCGTTGCCCAGGGCCGATGACCCCTGGGCCACGAGCAGCGTGCGGCGGTCGCCCGCGAGTGCGATGCCGGTGGTGCCAAAGCCCGCCGAGCCGTCGAGCTTGGGGTGGCGCAGCCAGACCACGGCGGGGCCGCCGCCGGGAGGCACGCGCCAGATCAGCCCCTGCCCGTAGTCGGTCACGTACAGGCTCCCGTCGGGCCCCCACGCGCCGTAGTTGGGCTGCGGCGCGGCGCCGCCCTCGATGTCGGCGAAGGTCGAGTACACGCGGAACGCGCCGGTCTGGCGATCCAGCTTGAGCACGCGCGCAGGGTCGTTGTCCAACACCACCAGGTCGCCGTTGGCGTCGCTGGTGGTCACCTGCACGGCCTGCTTGCCGGACAAGTTCTGGCCGGGCACGCTCCAGGAGCGGCGCAGGGTCCCGTCCTGGCCGTCGAACTCGAACACCCGCGACGGCACGGCGCCGGCGTTCGGGTTGATGTAGGTGCCCTCGTAGACGCGCCCGTTGGGGTGCACATAGCCCTGGGCCGGATAGCCCGGAAACGGCACGTGGGCCAACACGCGGGTGTCGAAGCGCTCGCGAGCCTGTGTCGCGGCCGGGCTCAGGCAGGCCAGCGCGGCCAGGGCCAGGAGGATGCCGAGGGTCCGCCTCACAGAGCGTCGCTGACCTCGCGGGCGGCGCGTTCGCCGGAGCTGACGGCTCCGTCCATGTAGCCGTTCCAGTAGATGGCGGTCTCGGTGCCCGCCCAGTGGACGCGATGTACCGGCTTGCGCAGCGCCGGGCCGTAGGCGGTCAGCGTGCCTGGCCCCAGGATCCCCACGGGGCCACCGCGCGAGAAGCGCTCGCCCGGCCAGTCGGTCTCGAAGTACTCCTTCGGCGAGCTCGCCTCCGCACCGAAGAAGGTGGCGAAATTCGCGAGCACGGCGGCCCGCCGGGCCGCGGCCGATTGGCGGCGGAACGCGCGCGCGTCGTCGCCGCCGACGAAGCCGAAGATCACGCCTGGCGACCCGTCAGGCGGAGAGTCGTCGAACGTGGCCGACACCGGCCCCGTCAGCGACAGCGCCTGGCCCGTCAGCCCCTTGGCCCGCCAGAACGGCTTGTCGTACACGGCGGCGACCTTCAGCAGCGTGCCCTGGGGTACGCGCGCCTGCAGCGCCACGCGGTCGGCGGGCAGGTCGGGGCTGAAGTCGATCTGCCCCGCGATCACCGGCGGCACCGCCACGATCACGCGCTTGGCCTTCACGATCAGCCGGGAGGACTCCACGCGTACGCGTGACCTGCCCTGCACGATCCGCTTGACCGGCGAGCGCAGCACCACGCGCTTGCCCAACCGCTTGTGCAGCTCGTGCGCGATCTGCTGGGAGCCGCCGATGAAGCGCTGCTCCTGGGCGCCGCCCCTGGTGTTGAAGTTGCGCTCGAAGGTGCCCAGCGTCCGCTCGTTGCCGGACGCGGCGATGTAGTACAGGACGAACAGCAGGCTCATCTCGCGCGGCTCGCCGCCGAAGATCGGGCGCGTGGCCACCGCTGCCAGCCGCCGGAACCGCTCGGACGTGGAGTTGGCGTTCAGCCAGGTCTCGAATGTCTGCCCGTCCCACTCGCCCGCGCGAGCGGCCCGCCACGGCGCGTCGACGGGGACGGTGGCCGCCATGTCGTCCAGCGCCGAGACCACGGTGGCCAGGTCGGCCAGGATCACCGGGTCCAGCGGTGCGGAGCCGGTGGGCAGGGTGTCGCTGAACGTGCTGCGCTGACCGTCGGCGTAGTAGACGTTCTCGCCCTCGTTGTAGGTGTTGAAGCGCCCGATGCCAAAGGTGTCGGCCAGCCTGATCACGTGGTCCTGCGTCGGGCCGACGAAGGTCCCGCCGCGCTCGGACTCCTCGCCGCCTCCCAGCTCGCGGTTCCATACCCGCCCGCCGACGCGGTCGCGGGCCTCGAGCACGCACACCGATCGCCCGTCGCGCACGAGCTCGCGCGCGGCGGTCAGCCCGGCGAAGCCGGCGCCCACGACGGCCACGTCCACGGTGCGGGTTCCTCGCCGCTTGCGCTTCTTCCTGCGCTTGGCCGCCTCGGCGTCGCTGCCCGGAAGGCTGGCGGCCGCGGCGGTGGCGCCGGCGGCTACACCTGTGCCCAGGAAGCGGCGGCGGCTCAGCGGGGCATCACTCATGACGGTTCGGTTCCTCCGGTCGGTGTCGGCGGCGCGAAGCGCTTGGTAGCAGTTCGCAGGTACGCGCGTAGCAGTTCCTTGGCCTCCGCCATCAGGTCCGGGTCGCCCTCAGGGTCCACCCGGAACGCCTCGTGCAGCAGGGCGTCGGCGGCAAGCACCCCGGCCCGGCAGGCGGTCTCGGCCTCTGCGCTGTCCACGATCATGCGGCGGCCGACCAGGATCCGCCGGACGCCGTCGGCCAGCACCTCCTTGTTGGCGCGGTCGGCGGCGCGCAGCTCCTCGCTGAACTGGCGGCCCAGCCACAGCGCGCGGTAACCCGGCTGGGAGACGCCGCGGTGAGCGAACACGTCCAGCAGCATCCCGGCCGGGTCGTCCCAGTTGGCGGTGGGGGCGGCCGCGGCCAGTTCGTCGATGGTGGCCTCGAACTCCGTCAGGTAGCGGTGAGTCAGCGCGTCCACGATCGCCGCCTTGTCCGGGAACCAGCGGTACAGCGATCCCACCGACACGCCGGCCTCGCCGGCGATCCGTGTGGTGGTCAGCGCCTCGGGGCCCTCACGTACCAGCAGGGTCTCCGCGGCATCGAGCAAGCCGGCCAGGCGGGCGCGGCTGCGGGCCTGCTGGGGCTCACGGCGGAGCGTGAGGGGCTCGGCGGAAGCGGGGGAGGGCGCCACTGTCCCCCGTATACCCGCGGCGACCAGAAAGTGAACTCATCTTCGCGTCTGCGGGTGGCGATTGGTACCTTGCGGCCGTGGGGGTCCGGGAGGCACGCGAGCAGGTTGCCGTCGTCGCGCGGCGGCTGGCCGCCGAGGGGCTTGTGCTGGGCACTGCCGGCAACGTCAGCCAGCGCGCGGGGAACCGGGTGGCCGTGACGCCCACCGGCGCCGTACTGGCTGCGCTGGAGCCGGGCGACGTGTCCGTGGTCGACCTGTCCGGTCGTCAACTGGAGGGTCCGCTGGAGCCGACCTCGGAGCTGGACCTACACCTGGGGGCCATCAACCGGCACGGCTGCGGCGCGGTGGTACACACGCACGCGCCGATGTCCACGGCGGCCGCGTGCGTGCTCGAGGAGTTGCCCTGCGTGCACTACGCCATGCTCGCGCTGGGCGGCGACGTTCGCGTGGCGCCGTACACCACGTTCGGCACCCCCGAGCTGGCCGAGTCGGTGGTGGCCGCCCTCGAGGGTCGCACGGCAGCGCTGATGGCCAGCCACGGCGCGGTCACGGTCGGCCCCGATGCCGAAGCGGCACTCGAGCTGGCCCTGCTGCTCGAGTGGGCGGCCACGGTCTACCTGAACGCCAGCCGTGCCGGTACGCCGCACGTGATGGACGAGCCCGAGCGCGCCGCCGTGATCGAGGCGGTGGCCACGCGCGGCTATGGGTCGACCCAGCCCGCCGATGATGGGGGCACGCGATGAGGGCGATAGCCATGGGGGTGCACGTGGCCGACGTGCTGGCCCGGCCCGTGCAGGAGATCCCCGCGGGTCAGGGCGGCGCGCTGGTGGAGCAGATCCGCATCACAGCCGCCGGCTCGGCCGGCGGCACGGCCCTGACCCTGGCCAAGCTCGGTGCCGAGGTCAGCAGCGCGGGTGCGATCGGGACCGACGTGCTCGGCGACGTGCTCGTCCGGCTGCTCGGGGACGCCGGTGTGGACCCCTCGCTGCTCGTGCGTCGGTCCGGCGTGCAGACGTCGGCCAGCGTCCTGCCCATCCGCCCCAACGGCGACCGGCCGGCGCTGCACGTGGTCGGCGCCAACGCCACCTACGGCATCGACGACGTGCCCTGGGATGCCATCAGCGCCGCGACGCACCTGCACCTGGGCGCGCCCGAGTTCATGGGCGGCCAGGCTGCCGCGCGGATCCTGGCGTTCGCGCGCGAGCACGGCGTGACCACGTCGGCGGACATCCTGGCCCCCGGCGAGCAGGCGGCGCAGATCGTGGACTGGGTGGCCCCCGCGTTCGCGCACCTGGACTACCTGCTGCCCAACGACGAACAGGTGCTGGCGCTGTCGGGGGAAAGCGAGCTCGAGGCAGGGGCCAGCACACTGCTGGAGCGGGGCATCGGCTGCGTGGCGGCCACCGCCGGGGCTGACGGCGCCGTCGTGGTCTCGGCGGCCGGCAGCGAGCGCGTGCCCGCATTCCCGGTCGAGGTGGTGGACACCACCGGCTGCGGCGACGCCTTCAGCGCCGGCTTCCTGCGCGGGCGCTCGCTGGAGCGCTCGCTGCGCGACAGCGCGGTGCTGGGCTGCGCGGCCGCCGGGCTCGTGGCGGGCGGGCTGGGCTCCGACCACGGCGACTTCGACCTGGCGGCCTGCGATGCGCTCCTGGCGAGCGCCTAGCTGGAGCTCTCGGACGCGAACAGCACGGCCAGCAGGATCGTCAGCGCGATCAGGAGCACCAGCAGCAGCCAGAACAGCGCGCCGACGGCGATCACCACCTTCTCGATGGTCGTCGCCGGGGCGTCGGTGGCGTGGCCGCGCGAGCGCGCGTCCCAGTACTCGTTCAGATGGGTGTTGGCGAGCGTGAAGAAGACCGGGGCCAGGAAGATCGAGCCCGCCACGTACGCCACATCCGGGAACGGGGCCAGGCCCACGTTTCGGCGCAGCAGGTTCAGGTCGCGCCACAGCCAGTAGACCACGAAGAAGTTCAGCACCGGCACGAGCAGCCCGAGCGTGTGCAGCACGGCGTCGTCGCGGCCGTCGCCCAGCTCGCCGTCGAGCAGCCGGCGGTAGGTGAAGAACCAGAAGTAGTTCCACAGGCCGAACGAGGCCAGCGAGAAGCCCCAGCAGCGCCCGCCGGGGCGCTTGACCGCCCAGCTCTCCATGAAGGGCGACTCTACGACAGGCGGCCCCGGGGTCCGTTGACGTGCTGCGAGGGGGCCATGGATGGCCACCTCGTCAACGGAATCAGAGTGCCAGCGCCAGCGGCTGTTGCAGCAGCTCGCGCACGCGGCTCAGGAACTCGGCGCCGTCGGCGCCGTAGAGGATGCGGTGGTCGCAGGCCATGGTGATCGTCATCAGGTCGCGGGCCACCACGCGGCCCTTCTCGTCCACCGCCGGCTTCTTCTTCAGCGCGCCTACCGACAGGATCGACGCCTGCGGCGGGTTGATGATGGCCGTGAAGCGGTCGATCCCGTACATGCCCAGGTTCGACACGGTGATCGTGCCGCCGGACAGCTCGGGCGGCGTGATCGACCCCTCGCGCACCTTCTCGATCAGCGCACGCGCGTTGCGTGCGATCTCGCCGAGTGACTTCTGGTCGGCGCCGCGAACCACGGGCACCACCAGGGCGTCCTGCGCGGCCACGGCCACGCCCACGTTCACCTCCGGGTACAGCTCGAACGCGCCGTCGCGGTAGGCGCCGTTGACCTTCGGGTGCTCGCGTGCCGCCAGCGCCGCCGCCTTGACGATCATGTCGTTGTAGGAGGGCACCGCGCCGTCGCCGGCGGTCTCCTTCAGGCGCGACCGCAGCTCGATGCACAGGGTCATGTCCACCTCGACCTCCAGCGCGAAGTCCGGCGCGGTGGCCTTGCTCTCGGCCATCCGCCGCGACACGGTGCGCTGCAGACGCGATAGCTCGATCACCTCGGGGATCGCCCTTGATGCCGGAGGCGTCGCTGCGCGTCTCGGCGGGCTTGGCCGGTGTGGTGCGAGCGTCGAGCTCGGCTTCGGGCTCGGCTTCGGGCTCGGGCTCACGCGCCGGGGCCGGCGCGCCGTTCTCCGCCGCAGACTCCACGTCGGCCTTGATGATCCGCCCGCCCGGGCCCGAGCCCTCCAGCGTGGCCAGCTCCACGCCCAGCTCGCCGGCGATGCGCCGCGCCACCGGCGACGCCTTGACTCGCTCGCCGCCGTTGCCGGAGGGGGCGGCCTTGGCCGGCGCGGCCGCGGGCACCTGCTCGGCTGTGGGCACCTGCTCGGCTGTGGCGTCCGCTGTGGTGCCGGCGTCGGTCTCCTGAGGCGCAGCTGATGCTGATGCTTCCTCGCCCTCGGCTCCGATGCGCGCGATGACCTCGCCGACCTCCAGCGTGTCGCCCTCGCCGGCCACGACCTCCAGCAGCACGCCGTCGGTGTCGGCCTCGTAGGTCATGTTGGCCTTGTCGGTCTCGATCTCCACCAGCGGCGCGCCGCGCTTGACCTGGCCGCCGACCTCGACCAGCCACTTCAGCACCGTGCCCTCCTCCATCGAGTCGGACAGCCGGGGCATGGTCACGTCGGTGGCCATCAGACGTCGCGGAAGGTGGCTATCGCCGCCTTGACCACGTGCTCCTCGTGCGGGAACGAGGCCTGCTCGAGCGGCTTCGAGTAGGGCATCGGCACGTCGGCGCCGGCCACGCGGCCGACCGGGGCGTCCAGGTGGTCGAATGCCTGCTCCTGGATCAGCGCCGCCATGTTCGCGCCCACGCCGCCGTGCGGCCAGCCCTCCTCGACGATCACGGCGCGGTTGGTCTTGCGCACCGACTCCAGGATCGTGTCCAGGTCCAGCGGGCGCAGCGTGCGCGGGTCGATCACCTCGGCCTCGATGTCGTGCTCGGCGGCCAGCACCTCGGCGCCCTTGAGCGCGGTCTCGGCCATGCGCGAGATGCCCACGATGGTCACGTCGGGCCCTCGCGGCGCACCGCGGCATGGCCGAAGGGCAGCGGCCCGTCGTCGGCGGTGTCCACCTCGCCCTTGCGCCCGTAGAGCGTCTCGTGCTCGATGAAGATCACGGGGTTGTCGTCGCGGATCGCCGCCTTCAGCAGGCCGCGGGCGTCGGCCGCGGTGGTGGGCGCGGCCACCAGGAGCCCGGGTATGTGCGAGTAGATGGCCTCGAACGAGTGCGAGTGCGTCGGGCCCAGCTGATGGCCGGCCCCCTGGGGCATGCGGATGACCAGCGGCACCTTCACCTGGGCGCCGAACATGTACCTGATCGACGCGGCGCTGTTGATCACCTGGTCCAGCGCCAGCAGCGAGAAGTTGATCGTCATCAGCTCGACGACGGGTCGCAGGCCGGCCATGGCGGCGCCCACGCCCGAGCCCGACGATCGAGTTCTCCGAGATCGGCGTGTCGCGCACCCGCTTCTCGCCGAACTCCTCCATCAGCCCGGCGGTCACCTTGAACGCGCCCTGGAAGACGCCGATGTCCTCGCCCATCAGGAACACGTTCGGGTCCGCGCTCCATCTCCTCGCGCAGCGCCAGGTTCAGCGCCTCGCGGTAACGCATGGTGGTCAGCCCTTGCGGGGCATCCTGTCCCGCTCCGGACTCGGTGTCGGTGGCCGCCATCAGCCGCCCTCGCCGCGCCCTCGCGCCTCGCGCATCTCGTCGTCGGTGTCGTCCTCGTGCGCGGCGCCTGCCTCGGCCAGCTCGCGCGCCACGTCGCCCGCCTCGCGCTCGTGCTCGCCGCGGTGGGTGTCGGGCGAGCGCGTGTCGGTCGAGTACCACGGGTCGCGTACCTGCTCGCCGATCACGTAGATGTCGTCGTACAGCGACGCCAGGTCCGGGAACGGGGAGTTGTCGGCGAACTCGACCGCTGCGTCCACGGCCGCCACCGCCTCCTTGTCCATCCGCTCGACGTCGTCCTGGCTCAGGACGCCCTCCTCGGTCAGCCGGGTCGGAAAGGCCACGAGCGGGTCGCGCACGCGCCACTCCTCGACCTCGTCCTTGGTGCGGTAGTCCTCGGGGTCGGCCATCGAGTGGCCGCGGTAGCGGTAGGTCACGGCCTCGACCAGCTGGGGCTCTGCGGTCGCTGCGCGCCTTCTCCAGCGCCGTGCTGACCACCGCGTGCACGTCCAGCACGTCCATGCCGTCGCAGCGGCTGCCGGGCACGCCGTAGCCGGCGGCCTTCTCGGACAGGTTGGTCACCGCAGAGTGGCGCTCCAGCGCCGTGCCCATGCCGAACTGGTTGTTGATGACCATGAACACCACGGGCAGGCTCCAGAGCGCCGCGAAGTTCATCGTCTCGCCGAAGTTGCCGGTGTTGGTCGCGCCGTCGCCGAACATGCACAGCGTGGCGTCCTCGGTCTCGCTGTAGTCGCTGGCCAGCGCCACCCCGGCGGCCAGCGGCAGGTTGCCGCCCACGATCCCGTAGCCGCCCAGGAAGCGCCGCTCCATGTCGAACAGGTGCATCGATCCGCCGCGCCCGCCCGAGCACCCGTCCACCTTCCCGAACAGCTCGGCCATGACCGCCTCCGGCCGAGGTGCCCCGCGCCAGCGCCTGGCCGTGCTCGCGGTAGGTGGACATCAGGTAGTCGCTCTCGCGCAGCGCCTGCGTGGCGCCAACGATCGTGGCCTCCTCGCCGATGCATAGATGCAGGAAGCCGCCGATCTTGGCCTTGGCGTACATCTCGCCCGCGCGCTCCTCGAAGCGCCGGATCAGCTGCATCTTGGCCAGGATCTTCTCGGCCGTGTCGCGGCTGGGAAGCTTGTGCTCGCCGGCCTCAACGCCCCGGTGCTCGGGACCCCGGCCGCGCGTGGCGTCCTCGGTGGCCATCTGCTGTCGACTCTAGCCACTGGCGGTCGGGCGCAAACCGGATTTCGCTGCGTGGGGGACCCGGGACTCCTACGGCCCGGCCGCAACGGGGCCGATAGGTTCCCCCTCATGGCGACGTCACGAACCGAAGACCGGGGTAGGCGCTCTGCCGGAATCCGCTCATACGGATACGCGTGGGTCAGGAGCCGGCCGCCGGCGATCACCTTGTTGCTCGGCTGTGTCGCGATCATCGGTCTGCTGACCCTGGCTTCGATCCTGAGCAAGCAGTTCGGCGACCCGCGGTTGCGCCTCGAGATAGACGAGGAAGGCAGCGTCGGTGCGTGGTTCTCGTGCGTCCAGTTCTTCGCCGGCGCCGTCGGCTGCGGGTTGGTCGCCCTGCTCCACCAGCGCCTGCGGCGCCGGTGGGGACTGCTCGCCCTGATCTTGCTCGGGTTCTCCCTGCTCGATGTCACCCAGCTCCACCATCCGGTCGAGAACGCCGCGGACGTGGAGGTCGCCGTGTTCGGCTGGCAGCTACTTGCCCTGGCCATCGTCGTCCTGGTCCTCGCCAGGGCGGCTCTGCCGGCAGCGCCGGGGGCGCGGCCCTTCCTAGTCGCTTGCGCCGCCTGCCTGGTCATCGCGCACGCGTGCAGCATCGGGTACAACGCCCTCGATCCGCCGGTCTGGGCCGTGACCGGCCTCGGGGTCTTCGAAGAGACCTTCGAGATGTCGGCCGGGGCCCTCGTACTCGCCGCGGCCGTGCAGCAACTCGCTCCGAAGGCGGCCTGGCCGAGGGCCGAGGCGCCAGCGTTTCGCTGATCGACGGACGCCGGCTTGCCGCGGCGTGCGCGCCGGCTACTGCTTGGCCAGCACGTCGATCACGAACACGAGCGGCTCGTCGGGGCCGATCGTGGGTGGCGAGCCCTGCGCCCCGTAGGCCAGGTCGGGCGGGATGATCAGCTCCCGGCGCGCGCCGATCTTCGCACCCTCTAGGCCCTGGTCCCAGCCGGGGATGACCATGCCCGCTCCCAGCTGGAACTGGAACGGCTGCTTGCCGAAGGAGCTGTCGAACTCCTTGCCGTTCTTGTACAGGACGCCGGAGTAGTTGACGGCGATCTGATCCCCGGCCTTGACGGTGGCGCCGGTGCCCTTCTTCAGGTCGCGGGCCTCGAGCTTGCCCGGAGCCTGCCCCTTGGGCACCTCGACCTTCGGCTTGCTGCGCTGGGCAGCCTGCTGCGAGACCTTCTGGCCGCCGCTCCCGCCCTCGGGCTGGGACTCCTTCTTGCCGGCCGCCGCCTCCTTCTGCTTCTCGGCGGCCTTGTCCTGGCCCTGGCCCAGGCCGCTCTCCTCCTCGCCGCAGGCGGCGACTGTGATGGCGGCGAGGCAGAGCAGGGCGAGGAGCAGTGGGCGCAGGCGCATGGCGGCGGATCCTAGGGGACGGTCCCGCGGCGGGACGCGAGGGACGATTCGTTTTCGGCCGGGGTGGGAATAGTCGGGCGTCCCTGTCACGTGGTTGGAGGCCCCCGTGCGAACTTTCCTCGCTGCCCTTGTCGCTCTCGTCGTGCTTGCCGCCGTGCCGGCTGGCGCCCAGGCGGCCGACCCGCCGCCCGGGTCCAAGTGGACCGAGGAGACCATCCAGAACGGCGACGTGAAGCTGCACGCCGACGTGCTGCGGCCGGCGAACCTGCCGGCGGACGCCAAGACGCCGGTGATCGTGTCGATCGGCCCGTACTTCAACCACTCGGGCCAGGTCGGGCCCGCCGGACCGGTGGAAGACGCCAGCTACGACCCGCTGGGTCCGTCGACCGGTCCCTCGGATCGCTTCTACGACTTCGTCGAGGGCGCCAAGCTGATGGAGCGCGGCTACACCTTCGTGATGGTGGACCTGCGCGGCTTCGGCGGGTCGACCGGCTGCCTCGACTGGGGCGGGGCGGGCGAGCAGAGCGACGTGGTGGCGGCCGTCGAGTGGGCGGCCGCGCAGTCCTGGTCCACAGGCAAGGTGGGCATGTACGGCAAGTCCTACGACGGTGTGACGGGCCTGATCGGCGTGAACAAGCGGCCGAACGGCCTCGAGGCCGTGGTCTCCCAGGAGCCGGTCTACGACCTGTACAGGTACCTCTACGGCGACGGCATGAGGCGCATCAACTCAGCCGCCACGCCGGCGCTCTACAACCTGATCGCCATCACCCCCGGGCCGCTGCTCGACCCGACGGGGTACAACATCGCCGCCGCCGAGAGCGCCAACCCGGGCTGCCACGTGCTCAACCAGCTCGCCCAGACCGGTGACGACGACCACTCCTCGGCCTACTGGAAGCAGCGCACGATGATCGACGGTGCCAAGGGCTCGGACGTCCCGCTGTTCCTGACCCAGGGCCTGACCGAGAACAACACGGTGGCCGACGGCATGGCCCAGTACCTGGAGAACCACACGGGCTACGAGCAGGGCTGGCTGGGCCCCTGGGAGCACGTGCGCGGCAACGAGCGCGACCAGAACGGACGGCTGAAGATGGGCCGCGCCGGCTGGTTCGACGAAACCATGCGCTTCTACGACCGCTTCCTCAAGGGCATCGAGCCTTCGGTGCAGGACCCCAAGTGGGCCATCCAGACCAACGACGGCAAGTGGTTCGCCGAGGACAGCTGGCGGCCCGCGAGCGTGAGCGAGCTGACCAGCCCGCTCAGGGCAGGCGACTACACCGACGACGCTAGCGGTCCCGCCACCGGCTCCGGCGCCGAGGAGGGCCTGTGGACCATCTCCAAGCCGCTGGCCCACGAGGCGCACCTGGCCGGTTCGGGCAAGGTGGAGCTCGACGTGTCCAAGGCGCTGCCCACGGCCGCCAACCTGGTTGTGGACGTGTACGACCTCGATGCCAACGGAACCGGCCCGATGGTCACCAGGCAGGGCCATCTGGTGCGCAACGACGGCAAGCTCACGCTGGATCTGTGGTCGGCCGACTGGAAGGTGGCCAAGGGCCACCGCATCGGCGTGCGCGTCACCGACGCCAACGACGACTGGTGGCTGCACACCGGCCCGCCGCTCGGGCAGAAGGTCACGGTGAAGGGCGGCTCGGTGACGCTGCCGTTCCAGGCCGAGGCGCGCACGCGGCTCATCCAGGGTGACCCGGGCGTGCAGCTGGCGTCCTACCTCAGCGAGACGGTCACCGTTCCGCCCGAGACGATCGCGACGTCGGAGTCGGATTCGTTCGCGCTGCCCGGCCCGCAGAGTCAGCCGGCCGCGACGCCCTAGGCCAGCGCTGCGGCGGCGGCCTCCAGCTGGTCGTCGCCGTAGAACAGCTCAGTCGCCCACGGCCAGCGTGGGCACGCCGCGCACGCCCTTCTCGTAGGCGGCGTCGGTGGCCGCGCGCAGCCGGTCCTTGACCGACTGCATCTCGACCGCCTTGAGCACGGCGCGGGGGTGCAGCTCGCACGCCGCCGCGGCGATCAGCACGTTGTCGGTCTCCGAGAGGTCACGGCCGGCGGCGAAGGCCTGCCTGAAGGCGGCCAGCGAGAACGCCACCGCCCGTCCGCCCTGCTGGGCGTAGGTGGCCACGCGCATTGCGGTCAGCGTGTTCGTGGGCCACGGATCGGGCCAGCGGATGGCCTGCATCCCGTAGGCGGCGGCGCGGCGCTCGATCTCGGCCATGCCCTCCGCGCGCGCATCGGTGCGCGCCCACGAGTCACCGCCGGTCTGCTGCCAGATGCCGCCGAGCAGGATCGGCTGCCACACCGGGACCACGCCCAGGACGTGGTTGACCCGCTCGGCCGTCAGGTACGCGTAGGGCGACCCGAGGTCGTAGTAGAAGACCGGTTGATCAACCACGTCGCAGAGGTCCGTTGACGTTCAAGAGATGGGCCATGGACGGCCATCTCTTGGCACCTAGAGCCCGGTTGATCAAACCACGTCGCAGAGGTTCGTTGACGTTCAAGAGATGGGCCATGGATGGCCATCTCTTGGCACCTAGAGCCCGGTTGATCAAACCACGTCGCAGAGGTTCGTTGACGTTCAAGAGATGGGCCATGGATGGCCATCTCTTGGCACCCCATCACCCGTGGATGAGCCAGCCATCGGTGGCGCGCGCGGCCTCCATGATCACCTCGGCGAACGCCGGGTGCGGGTGGATCGAGCGGGCCACCTCGGGGTAGCCGCCCTCGAGGTCGCGCGCCACCACGAGCTCCTGGATCAACTCGGCGGCCTTGGCCGACACGATGTGCCCGCCAAGCAGCTCGCCGTACTTCTTGTCGCCTATCAGCTTGACCATGCCGCCGCGGTCGCCGTAGACGGTGGGAGCCCCGACGGCGCCCATCGGAACCTTGCCCACGACCACGTCGAAGCCCTGCTCCTTGGCCTGGGCCTCGGTCAGGCCGAAGCTGGCCACCTGCGGGGCGCAGAACGTGACCCGCGGTACGTACGCGTAGTCGATCGGATGGGTGTCCAGCCCGGCCGCGTCCTCGACGGCGATGATGCCCTCGTCCGAGGCCTTGTGGGCCAGGGCGGGACCGGGCACCAGGTCGCCGATGGCGTACACACCCTCGCGGGAGGTGCGCAGGGCGCCGTCGACCTTGACCAGGCCGCGCTCGTCGGTCTCGATCCCGGCGTCTTCCAGGCCCAGGCCTTCCACGTCGGCGCCGCGGCCGGCGGCGATGCACACCAGATCGACCTCGTGGCTCTCGCCGCCGACGTCGATCTTCACCGCGTCGCCGCTGTCGTCCACGTTCTCCACGTTGGCGCCGGTGATGATCTTCACGTTCTGCTTGGCGATCTCCTTGGCCGTGGCCTTGGCGATCTCCTTCTCCTCCAGCGGCAGGATCTGGTCCAGCGCCTCGAGCAGGATCACGTCGGTGCCCAGACGGCCGAAGGCCGACGCCACCTCGGTGCCGGACGCGCCCGCGCCGATGACCGCCAGGCGCTTGGGCTGCTCGGAGGTCAGCCACATCTTGGCCGTGTCCACGATCCGCCCGCCGAACTCCAGGCCGCCGACCGGGCGGGCGATCGACCCGGTGGCCAGGATCACCTTGTCGGCCTCGATCTCGCTGCCGTCGAACGATCCGCCCACCTTCACGTTGCCGTCGTCGGTTACGGCGCCATGGCCCTCGATCACGTCGATGCCGTTCTTCTTGAACAGCATCGCCACGCCCCCGGTCAGCGTCTTGATGACCTTGTCGCGGTGCTTGATGGCGCCGCCGAAGTCGAACTTGATGTCGCTGACGGTGATGCCAAAGCCCTTCGCCCCCTCGACCTCCTTCATGGCGTCGGCCACTCGCAGGACGGCCTTCGCGGGGATGCACGCCTCGTTCAGGCAGCGCCCGCCGACCCTGTCGGCCTTCTCGACCACGGCGGTCTTCATTCCGAGCTGGGCGGCGCGGATGGCAGCCACGTAGCCACCGGGGCCCGAGCCGATGATGATGCAGTCGTACTTGGTCTCAGCCATCTGGCAGGCGAGACTATCGGGCGGTGTCCACGCTCCACTACGTCGTCGAGGTGTCCGAGCGCCGCAACGCGCAGCTCACCGGCGGCAGCGGCGGCAGCTACCGCAGCCCGCCGCACTCGCTCGAGCACGCGCACCAGCTGGTGGCCGTGCTGCTGGATTTCCCGGACTTCCCGATCCAGGGTCAGGGACCCTGGCGGCGGGCCGTGCCGGGCGGCGAGCGGGTGGTCACGCTGGTGCTGGCCGATCGCCTGTTCGACCCGGGTAGCTGACTAGCTGCGCGAGCTCGGGCGCTCGGGCATCTGGATCCGCGCCATCGCCTTGACCAGGAACCAGAACAGGGTGCCGGCTGAGGCGATTATCACCACCAGCAGGAGGGCGGCCCGCACACTCACGGCCGTGACCAGTGCTATCGCAGCCAGCAGGACCGTGATGCCCAGCAGCGCCTGCATGCCCAGCACCGCCCAGTAGCGCGCGCGCCACATGCCTGCCGCCATGACCGCAAGCAGCACGCAAACCAGGATCGTGAACATGGTCTGTGGCCCTTTGTCCGCGTCGAAGTTCACTGCAAGCGCGATCGAGTTCGCGATCACCGCCACCACCGCCACCACGAACGCCGCTGTGACCGCGCCTGGGCGCTCGCCGGGCGCCAGCGGCTTGAGCGCCGCCCGCGCCGCCTCGTCGCGTGCGCGGCCGCGTGCGTAGCCGCGGGCCATGAAGTCACCGCTGCTCGTGGCGCGCTCGGCCGCGGGCGCAGGGGCCTCGTCGGCGCCTGTGCGGGCGCGTTGGCGCTGCTTGCGGCGCTTGCGGCTACTGCGCTGCGCCAACTCGGCTTCCCTCCACGGCCGCGCGCAGCTCGGCCGCGGCGGCGCCGGTGGTCGGCGGCGTCGCGCAGCGCGCGCACCACCACGATCCGCTCGCCCCCCGCCGCGATCACCTGAGCCACGTTCTGGCGGTCGATCCCCCCGATGGCAAACCAGGGCACGGGCGGGCGGCGCTGGGCGGCATGGCGCACGTAGTCCAGCCCGGCCGCCGGCCGGCCGGGCTTGGTCGGCGTCTCCCAGACCGGGCCGACGCTCAGCTGGTCCGCGCCGGCTTCGATACCCGCCTCCAGCTGCTCGGGCGCGTGCGTGGACAGACCGATCAGCACGTCGTCGCCCACCAGCTCGCGCACGGCTGTGACAGCCGCGTCGTCCTGGCCCACGTGCACGCCGTCGGCATCCGCCGCCAGCGCCAGGTCGGGGCGGTCGTTGACCCACAGCAGCGCGCCGTGCGCGTCGCATGCGGCGCGCCAGCTCGTGGCCACCTCCAGCAGCGCAGCATCGTCCAGCGCCGGGTCGCGCAGCTGGAGCATGTCCACTCCGCCGGCCAGCGCCGCGTCCAGGGCGTCGGCGGGGATCCCGGCGTCGCTGACCAGATACAGCCGTGCACGTTCCAGACGCGCGCGTCGGTCCTGGCCGGGGCTCATGGAAGTCATCGTGCCACAGGTACGATTCGTCCCTGCGAACGGGAGCCGGCGCCGCGCCGGCTGAGAGGGCACCAGCCGACCGTCGAACCTGATCCGGTTGATCCCGGCGGAGGAAGAGCGAATGACCGCCACACCATCACAGCGCACCGCATACGACCTGGTGGTCGTGGGCGCCGGCGCCATCGGTCTGGCCGCGGCCTGGCGCGCCGCCCAGGCCGGGCTGTCGGTCCTGGTGGCCGAGCGCGGGCGCGCCGGCGACGGCGCCTCGGGCGTGGCCGCGGGCATGCTGGCGCCGGTGACCGAGGCCGACTTCGGCCAGCAGGAGCTGCTGGCGCTGAACCTGGAGGGCCGCGCCCTGTGGGGTGAGTTCGCCGCTGAGCTGCGGGAGCTGACCGGTTCGTCCTGCGGCTACGCCGACAGCGGCTGCCTGGTGGTGGCGGCCGACCGCGACGACGCGGCGGAGCTGCGCAGGCTGCACCAGTTCCAGCAGACGCTGGGGCTGGAGGCCGAGTGGCTCACGCCCAGCGCGGCCCGCGCGCTGGAGCCCGGCCTCTCGCCGCGCATCGGCGGCGCCATCAGCACGCCCCAGGACGGCCAGGTCGAGCCGCGCGCGGTCGTGACGGCGCTGGGAAAGGCGCTGGCGGCCGCGGGCGGCGAGCTGGTCGAGCAGACCGAGATCACGCAGCTCACCGGCGACGCGGACCGCGTTACGGGCGTGCGCACAGGCGGCGGCCGCGTGATCGGGGCGGAGCATGTCCTGGTGGCCTGCGGGGCGTGGAGCGCCAGCGGGCCGTTCGCGGCCGAGCCGGGTGCGCCGACCGTACACCCGGTCAAGGGCCAGCTGCTCGAGCTCCGAGCCAGGCCGAGCCAGGCCCCGCCGGCCGCGCGGCTGGTGCGCAGCCCGCGCTGCTACGTCGTCTCGCGCGCCGACGGCCGGGTGATCATCGGGGCCACGACCGAGGACCGCGGCTTCGACACCGCCGTGACCGCCGACGGCGTATTCCGGCTGCTGGAGGCGGCGCTGGAGATCCTGCCCGATGTGGCCGAGCTGGAGCTGGTGGGCACGCGCGCAGGTCTGCGCCCCGGCACGCCCGACGGCCGCCCGGTGATCGGCGCCGGGGATCGTCGGGGGCTCCTGTGGGCCACCGGCCACGGGCGCAACGGGGTGCTGCTGGCGCCGCTGACTGCCAACCGGATCGTGGCGCTGACGGGAGCCACGGTCGTCGGCTGATGCCCACCGTGGCCATCAACGGCAGCGATCACGAGCTGGCGGTCGGCGCCACGGTGGCCGACGCCGTGCTGGCGGCCGGCGCTCCGGATGACGGCCGCGGCATCGCCGTGGCGCTGGACGGCGAGGTGGTGCCCCGCGCTCGCTGGGACGCCCGCGAGCTGGCCGACGGTGACCACGTCGAGGTGCTGCACGCGGTTCAGGGAGGATGAGGCCGGTGACCGCGCTGCGCATAGCCGATCGCGACTTCGCCTCCCGGCTGATCATCGGCACCGGTGGCTTTCGAACCCTGGACGACATCGGCCGGGCCGTGGCGGCGTCGGGCGCCGAGATGGCCACGGTGGCCATGCGCCGGGTGGATCCCTCGGCCCGCGGCTCGCTCCTTGCCGTGCTCGAGGAGCAGGGCTGCTTCGTGCTGCCCAACACCGCGGGTTGCTTCACCGCCCGCGACGCCGTGACCACCGCGAGGCTGGCCCGCGAAGCGCTGGGCACCGACTGGGTCAAGCTCGAGGTCATCGGCGACGACCGCACGCTGCTGCCCGATGGGCCCGAGCTGCTGGCGGCAGCGGAGGAGCTGGTGGCGGACGGCTTCACCGTGCTGCCGTACACGACCGACGATCCGGTGCTGGCCCGAAGGCTCGAGGACGCCGGCTGCGCGGCGGTCATGCCGCTTGGATCCCCGATCGGCTGCGGGCAGGGGATCCTGAACGCGTACAACCTGCGCCTGATCGTCGACCACGCCCAGGTGCCGGTGATCCTGGATGCCGGCATCGGCACGGCCTCCGACGCGGCGCTCGCCATGGAAGCTGGCTGCGACGCGATCCTGCTGGCCAGCGCTGTCTCACGGGCCGAGGACCCCGCCGCCATGGCCGCGGCCATGCGTAAGGCCGTCGAGGCCGGCTTCGAGGCCCGCGCGGCGGGCCGCATCCCGCGGCGCGACTACGGCCGCGCGTCCAGTCCCCCCGAGGGCGTGGCGGAGCTGACGTGAGCGCGGGCACCGACATCGAGCGCGGCGCCCTGGACTCGCTGGCCCGGCGCTGGGCCGAGGCGTGGATGGGTCAGGCCAGCTTTGCCGACTGTTGCACGGGCGACGTGGCCTACGAGGACCCTCTGACGGCGGTGCCGCTGGGCGGTCCGGGCGCGGTCACCGAGCACGCGGCCACGATGCGCCACGTGTTCCCCGACGCCACGGTCGAGGGCACCGCCGCCGCACTGGAGCGTGGCGGCCACGCGTGCTTTCCGTGGCGCCTGGACGGGACCCACCTGGGCGAGTACGGGCCGCTTCCGCCGACCGAGAAGCAGCTGTCGCTGCACGGCCTCCATTACGTCGAGCTGTCCGACGGGCTGGTCCGGCGCGCGCGCGGCTTCTTCGACCTCTACGAGGGCGCCACCCAACTGGGCCTGCTTCCACAGCGCGGCGGGTTGGGGGAGACGGCGCTGCTGCTGCTGCGCGGCTTCGGCCTGCGGCGGTGAGCGACGGCGGCTTCGGGCGGCGCCTGCGGGCAGCCGCTCGGCCATCGCTTGGCCTGGCGCTGACCGCCGTCGGCGTCCTGGTCGGGGCGGGCGCCCTGCTCCTTCAGCGCGGCCAGGACGATCCCGGCCAGGAGAACCAGGTCCGCGTCTGTCGCACCGAGTCTGTCCGCACGACGGTCCGCCGCCAGGAACGTTCGCGAGAGCGGTTCGAGGCACGCCGGCTGATCAGCTCGCGCGCGACCGTGACCGCCACCGAGGCCGTCGCCGGTGGCGGCAGCGTCAGCGTGACCGCCACAGCAAGCGGGCGTCGCACGCTGGTGGTCCAGGCGCTGGTCACCGCCACCGGTGACGGGGCGGTCACCGTGCGCGAGCGAACCCGTGCGTGCGCCCTGGCCGGCGACCGCGACGAGGCGGGCTACCGGGCCGGGCTGGAGGCCAGGCGCAGGGCCGAGGCCAGGGCCCAGCGCCGCGCCGCCCCCGAGGCCCGCCGCCGTGCCCGCAGCCAGGCTCGCCGGCGCGGCCGGGCCAAGGCCCGTCGCAGCGCCCAGGCGAAGCTGGATCGCTCCGAGCCCGGCGAGCAGCGCAAGCTCGACGAGGCGACCCGCGCTGAAGCCAGGCAGAGGGCCCGCGCGCGGGCAAGAGAACAGGCGGCGTCAGCGTAGGGTCGGCACGGGCACGGTCACTTGACCGTGATCGTCCCGGTCTGGTTCGGGTGGATCGTGCACACGTACGCGATCTTGCCCGGCGCGTCGAACTTCTGCTTGTAGTCGCCGTTGGGGTTCACGGTGCCTGAGTCGAAGTCCGGGCCGGGGCCGTTGTCCTTGGTCACCGTGTGTGGAACCTGATCGAGGTTCTTCCACCCGATCGTCTGACCCTTCTTCACGGTCACGGTCATCGGCTTGAACTTGATGTCCTTCATGTCCACGGTCACATCGGCCTTGCCGGCCGGCGCCTTGCTGCCGCCCGAGGGCGCGGCCTTGTCGGCCTGGCCGCCGCCGTCGTCCGAGGAGCTGGAGTCGCTGCCGCCGCACCCGGCCGCGAACATCAGTGCCAAGCACGCGCCCACTGCGGTCAGCATGCGGATCATGTGCCCAGCTTACGCCTGTACGAGCAGTTCGAGCAATGCCTTCTGCGCGTGCAGGCGGTTCTCGGCCTGGTCGAAGACGGCGGAGCGCGGCCCGTAGAGCACCTCGGCGGTGATTTCCTCGCCGGGGTGGGCGGGCAGGCAGTGCAGGGCGATGGCGTCGGCGCCCGCCTGCGCCAGCAGGGCATCGTCCAGCCGGTAGGGGGCAAGCACGCGGCGTCGCTCGTCGGCGTCCTCGTCGCCCATGCTCACCCAAACGTCCACGTAGACGGCGTCGGCGCCGGCCACGGCGGCGGCGGGATCCTGGGTCAGCGTCACCGAACCCGATCCCTCGGCGGTGGCGCCGGCCACCTGAGCCACGAGGGGGTCGGGTGGCAGCTCGGCCGGGGTCGCCACGACCACCTCCAGCCCGGCCCTCGCGCCGAGCAGCATCAGCGAACTGGCCACGTTGTTGCCGTCGCCCACGTAGGCCAGCTTCAGCCCGTCCAGCCGGCCGAAGCGCTCGCGCAGCGTCAGCAGGTCGGCCAGCGCCTGGCAGGGGTGATGGTCGCCGGTGAGCATGTTGATCACGGGCACCGTGGCGTGCTGCGCCAGCGCGGCCACGTCGGCGTGCGGCACGGTTCGCACGCCGATGGCGGACACGAACCGCGACAGCACCTGCGCCGTGTCGCGGATCGACTCGCCGCGCGAGATCTGCATCTCGCCCTCGCGCAGCACCAGCGGATGGCCGCCCAGCTCGGACACGCCGACCTCGAACGACACGCGGGTCCGCGTGGAGGGTTGCTCGAAGATCAGGGCCACGCTGAGCCCGGCCAGCGCCTGCGAAGCGTGCCGGTCGGCCTTCAGCTCGAGGGCGCGGTCCACCAGCCCGGCCAGCTCCCCGGCCGTAAGCTCCTCCCCGGTCAGGAAATGGCGAGTCACCCGGGCATCGTACGTACCGTCACCTGGAACCTGTTCCACGGCCGCGACTTCCCGCCCGACCCGGCTCTGCTGACCTGGCGCTCGCGGTTGCTGCGCGTGACCGAGCGCAACGCCACCCACGTCCAGGTCAACCGCTCGCTGCGCTCGGAGTTCGTCGCCGTCCTGGACCGCGCCGAGTGGGATGTCGCGCTGCTCCAGGAGGCGCCGCCGCGCTGGCTGGACGCGCTGCGGCAGGGATGCGGCGCCGAGGGGGCGCTTGCGCTGACCTCGCGCAACGGGTGCGCGCGCTTGCGGGGCATCGCGGCCGACCTCAACCCCGACCTGATCGCCTCGGCGGAGGGCGGATCGAACATGGTGCTGGTGCGCGCCCCGGGGCGGATCGAGGCCGTCGAGGCTGTCGAGCTGACCAGCCGGCCCGAGCGGCGGGCGATGCTGCTGGCACGGCTGCGACTCGCGGGCGGTGGGGCGCTCGCAGTGGCCTGCATGCACCTGTCGGTGGACTCCACCGGCCAGGGGCCGGACGAGGTCGAGCTCGCGGCCGCCCGGGCGGTCGCTTTTGCGGCAGAAGGCCCGCTGCTGTTCGGTGGCGATCTGAACCTGCGTCCGAGCCGCCAGCCGCAGGCGTTCGCAGCCCTCAGCCGCCGGCACGGGTTGGGCTCGGCCACGGCGCCCGACGCCATCGACCACCTGCTGGCCCGCGGCCTTGGCGTGGCCGACCCGGCCCGCTCGCTCCACCCGTCCGCGCGCGAACTGGCGGCCGAGCCCGGGCGCGTCATCCGGCTCTCGGACCACACCCTCGTCGCCGCCAGCTTCGAGATGCGATAGTCCCGCCCAGCAAGCCAACTCACCGAGGAGCGAAGTGGCCCAGCAACGTCGCAGCAGCCAGAGCAAGAGTGGTTCAGGGGGCGCGGCCCGCAAGTCGGGCGCCAAGTCGGGTTCGTCCGCGTCGTCCAAGGCCAAGTCGAAGCCCAAGTCCAGCGCACGCTCGACCGCAGCGAAGAAGGCCGCGCAGACGCGCAAGAGCACGCAGGCCAAGCGGTCGGCCGCGGCCAAGAAGGGCGCGGCGAAGCGCAAGGCCGCCGGCAAGACGGGTACCGCACGCAAGGCCGGGCAGGCCCGCGCGGAGGCTGCGGCCGCGTCGGCCACCAGCGCCGCCGAGCTGCGCGAGGCCATCGCGAAGGGGCTGGTCGACCCGCTCGGTCTGCTCATGCTCACCCGCGAGCGGATCGAGGAGGCCGTCAACGACGCGGTCAGCCGCGGTCGCGTGACCGCCGACGACGCCCAGGACCTGGTCACTGGCCTGGTCGAGCGCGGGCGCAAGCAGACCAACGACGTGATGGCCGATCTCGAGCAGCTCCTTGGGCGCGGCCTCGACCAGATCGAGGACAGCAACGATCGCGCCCGCAAGCGCAGCAGCGGCGCGGTCCGCCGCGCCCGCAAGCAGGTCGAGGAGGCCACGGTCCGCGCGCGCCGCGAGGCCGTCAAGCAGGCCGACCCCGTACTGGTCCAGGCCGACAAGGCCCGCCGCGCGGCCGGCCTGGGGCCCAGCTTCCCGATCACCGGCTACGACGACCTGACCGTGACGCAGGTGCAATCGCGGCTGGCCGACCTCAGCCCGGCCCAGCTGCGCAAGGTTCGTGACTATGAGCGCCGCCACGCGAACCGCAAGACGGTCCTGGACGACGTGGCGGGAAAGCTCGACTAGCCGGCGCAGCTGAGGTCCGGCCTGCCAGCATGGGCCCATGGCCGAGGCCCCAACCACCACGCGAGTCCGTCCCCGCAAGGGCCAAGAGGTCGAGATCACGATCGACTCACTGGCCCACGGCGGCGCCGGGATCGGCCGCGCGGAGGCCGGCTTCGTGGTGTTCGTGCGCGGCGTCGTACCCGGCGACCGCGTGCGCGCCACCATCGAGAAGGCCAAGCGCTCGTTCGCGGAGGCGCGGCTGACCGAGTTGCTGGAGCCAAGCCCCGACCGCATCCAGCCGCGCGCCCCGCACCCCGGGGCGTCGTGGCAGGTGCTGCCCTACGAGATGCAGCTGGCCACCAAGCAGCAGCAGGTGGCCGACGCGCTGACGCGCCTCGGCGGTTTCGAGGCCGCGCCCGTCGGCCCGATCGTGCCGGCGGTAGAGCAGTGGCACTACCGCAACAAGCTCGAGTACTCCTTCGGCCAGGGGCTCGACGGACAGCTCATCCTGGGCTTCCACCGTCCCGGGCGGTGGGACCTGATCGACCCGGTCGAGCACGACATCCTGGCCTCCGAGCGCGTGGATGCGCTGCGCGCCCAGGTGCTGGAGTGGTGCCGGAGCGCGGGCCTGAGCGCCTACGACCGCCGCGACCACGGCGGCTTCCTGCGCAACCTGGTGGTGCGAGAGGGCCGGCGCACCGGTCAGCTACAGGCGCGGCTGGTGACCAGCCAGGGCACCTTCGCCCACGACGAGTTCGCGGCGTCGATCGACGCCGACTCGGTGTCGTGGACGCAGGCCGCGGGCGTGGCTGAGACCACGCGCGACGGCAAGACGCGCAAGCTCAAGGGACAGGAGCAGCTGGCCGAGGAGCTCACGGTCGGCCAGACCACGCTGCGCTTCGGCATCTCGTCCGACGCGTTCTTTCAGACCAATACCGAGATGGCCGAGCGTCTGTACGCCGTCGCGCTCGAGGCCGCCGAGCCTCTCCGGGCGCGAGCGCGTGTTCGACCTCTACTGCGGGATCGGCACGATCTCGCTGGCCCTGGCGCTGGACGCCGCCGAGGTCGTGGGCGTGGAGAGCGTCGAGCGAGCAGTGGCCGACGCCATCGAGAACGCCGCGCGCCAACGGCGTGGACAACGCCCGCTTCTACGCCGGCGACGTGCGCACCGCCATGCGGCCGCTGCTCGAGGAGGAGGGCAGCGCCGACGTGGTGGTCATCGATCCGCCGCGCGCCGGCCTCTCGCAGAAGGTCGTGCGGCGCGTGCTGGAGGTCGAAGCAGGCAAGATCGTCTACGTGTCATGCAATCCCACCACGCTGGCTCCCAACGCAAGGCAGATCGTGGACGCGGGTTACCAGCTGGACGCCGTCACGCCGGTGGACATGTTCCCGCAGACCCCGCACATCGAATGCGTCGCCTCCTTCTCGCGGCGCTGATCGCGCTGCTGGCGGCACCCGCTGCCTCGCCGGTCCACGCCGCGCCCAAGCGCCCGCCGGTGGTCGTGATCGTGCTGGACGAGTTCCCGCTGGCGGACATCCAGTCGGCCGACGGGAGCATCGACCGGCGCCGCTTCCCCGGTTTCGCCGCGCTGGCCGGCGGCTCGACCTGGTTCCCGAATGCGTACGCGGTCCACGACAGCACACACTTCGCGGTGCCGGCGATCCTCACGGGGCAGGCACCTGCGGCGGGCAAGGACGCGCCCACCTACATCAACCACCCGCGTTCGCTGTTCACCTACCTGGACCGGCTCGGCTACCGGATCCACTCCCGCGAGGAGGCAACCACGGTGTGCCCGCCGCGGCTGTGCCCTCGATCGGCCCGCTACGGCAACCCCCACTACAACATCCTGCACCGCCGCCGCGAGCGCCTTGACCGCACCATCGCCAAGCTGCGGCGGACTGGCCGGCCCACGCTGACCTTCCACCACTCGGTGCTGCCGCACGTGCCCTGGGTCTACCTGCCCTCGGGTCAGTCGCGCAGCGGCTTCCGAGACGGTGCGTTGCCCGACCTGGCGTCGCCGGCGGGCTTCGGAGACCGCTTCCTGACGCTGTTCAACGAGCAGGGCCACCTGCTCCAGGCGGGCTTCGCTGACGCCGAGGTGGGCAGGTTGGTGGCGCGACTGAAGCGGACCAGGCAGTGGAAGGACGCGCTGGTGGTGGTCACCGCCGACCAGGCCATCTCCTTCCAGGTGGGCACCGGCGACAGGCGGCAGGTCAGCGAGCAGAACATCCATGAGGTCGCGCCGGTGCCGTTGTTCGTCAAGCGGCCGGGTCAGACCCGCGCGGAGCGCTCGCCGGCCTACGTGAGCGGGTTGGATCTGATGCCCACGATCTCCGCCCAGCTGCACAGGCGCCTGGGCTGGAGGGTCGACGGATCCAACGTGTTCGGTCGCGCGGTGCTCCGGCGCCGCGAGGTGCGCATGCGGCGACGCGACCTGTCCGGCGACATCGTGGTGGCGGCAGCCGACATGGAGGGCCGCCGCGCACGCGATCGCGTGAGCCGCCGGCGGCGGTTCGGCAACGGCCCGTGGTCGCGGGTCTACCGCATCGGTCCCAACCTCAGGTTGCTGGGACGGCGGGTTGGTCGCGCGGCCGGCCCGGCCGTGGGCGCACCGCGAGCCCGCTTTGCGGTGCCGTCGGCCCTGCGCCATGTGAATCCGAAGGCTCGCGCGGTGCCCACCATGGCGGCGGGCTACCTCGACCAGGGCTCGCTCGCAGGCGGTCGCGACCTGGCGCTGGCCGTCAACGGCCGCGTGGCCGCGGTGGGCCGCAGCTTCCACCTACAGGGCCGCAACGCCGAGTGGTTCGCCCTGAACGTGCCGGTGAAGAGCCTGCGCAAGGGCAGCAACACGATGGCCCTCTACGCGGTCGAGCCGAACCTCAGCCTGACCCCGCTCGGCTCCCGTCGTTAGGAGGCCGGCGAAGTCGGCCGGTCTCGCAGCCTGGATGGCTGCGTGAACATCAGAGGCGCGGCCATGGACGGCCGCAAGATCAATAAGGCGGGAAGTCCGCGTACCACTCGCCCAGCGCACGAAAGGCGCGCCAGAAGTCGCGCTTCGCCGACTCGTCGTCAAGCGACGCGTCGATGTCCGGCACGTACAGCGCGTCGCAGCTGGGGGTGAGCTTCTGGATCACGCCGGCGTCCGCCTCGACCTCGGCGCCCAGCGGAACGCCGAGACCGTTCAGCTCCTCAAGCGCCTCGGGGCCCATGACCACCACGATCCGCGGCTGCACCACCGCCAGCTCGTCCAGCACGCGGGCTCGGCACTCGGGCGCCGACATGTCGGTATCGGCGACCGGGCACTTCACGAAGACCGTGCCGTACACGGCCAGCGGGTCGATGCCCAGCCGCTTGAAGCTCTTCATCAGCGCGCTTCCGGCACGGCCGTAGAAGGCCACCCCCTCCTCGATCTCCGACGGCCGCGGAGCGAACTTGAGCATGAACACGTCGGCCTGCGGGTGGCCGGAGCCCAGGACGGGCATCATGCCGCCGCGCGGGCAGTGCTCGCACTCCTGCACCGAGCGCGTCAGCTGGTTCAGCTCGCGGATGGCGCGCTCGAGGTACTTCTCGCGGATCTCGTCGTCTGTGGCAGGCACCTGGACGGGAGAATTGGACGGCCCGGCCGAGGTTCCTTTGTGCTGCATCAGTCCTTGCCTGCTCCGGCCCGGGTCTGGCCGGCTCCGGGGCGGGCCGTGCGCCGCCGCGCCTGCTCGGGCGTGGCCTTGGTCTGGATGAACTTGAGCGCCTGCACGTACAACAGGCTGGTCTTCTTGCGCACGATGTCCGCGTCGCGCAGCGACTCCAGGAACTCCTCGGCCCCGTCGAAGTCGCGCATGCGGATCTTCACCGATCCCAGACCGGCGGCCACGTGGGAGTCCGATCCGGCCCCGGCCACGATCCGGTACTTGGCGGCAAACCGCTCGGCCTCTTCGTTGAAGGACGAGAACGCCACGCGCGGGTTGAACACCTCGATAGCGTCGATGTCCTCGACCACGTCGAGCAGGTGCTCGTAGTCGGGCACCGAGTGCATCCGGTCGAACGGATGGGGCACGTACACGAGTCCATCCTGCGCGCGGATTGCGGCGATCGTCTCCTGCAGCGTCATGCCGCGAGGGATCTTGTCCTCGATGAACAGGCCGATGACCTCGCCCTGGTCGGCGGTCTTGACCTCCTCGGCCACGATGACCTTGACCCCGTAGCGCTCGGCCTTCTCGCGCGCCTCGTGCGCGCCGGAGACCTCGTTGTGGTCGGTCACCGCGATCGCACCAAGGCCGGCGTCGCGAGCGGCGGCCAGCAGCGTGTCGGTCGGCGTGGCGCAGTCCGAGCTGTGGTCGGTGTGCATGTGCAGGTCCACGGAGATCAGCTCGCGCTGCGCCACCCGTTTGCGCACCGCCGGCTTGCCCGCGGGATCGTGCCGCCGTCCGGCGATCCCGGCGTACAGCTCGTCGAAGCGATCCGCAACGCCGCCCCAGGCCAGAGCCGGCACGCGCCTTGTCCACGCGCTCGCTGAAGCGCCCGAGCAGCTCGGGGTCGGCCACCAGCCGGTCCAGCTGCGCGGCCAGCGTGAGCGCGTCGCGCGGCTCGAACAGCAGCCCCAGCTCGCCGTCGTCCAGCGACTCCTCGTAGCGCGGCAGCCGCGAGGCCACCGGCACGGCACCGGCGCCGAGCGCCCTGAGCACCAGTTGGGGAGCGGGCGAGGTGCCCGCGGAGGCCGCGACGGTGATGTCGGCAGCCGCCAGGTGGTCGGCCTCGCTGCCCGCGTCGGGGCCGGCGAAGCGCACCCGGTCGCGCAGCTTGCGTGAAAGCGCCGGTGGCGAAGCCAGGGCGGCGGAGTCGGGAAACCACACGGTCGCGCGCCAGTCCCTGGACAGGTCCATCCGCCGCAGCGCCCGCAGGAAGATGCGCAACGCGCCGCGCTCCTCGCGCACCGGGAAGAGGATGTGCGGCGGCCCGCCGTCGCGGCGGCTCTCCAGCAGGTCGGCGCCGGGGCGGATCACGTCGTAGCCGCCGGGGAAGAAACGCTCCACCAGCTCGCGGGTCGAGGCGAAGCTGGCGCTGCGTCCGTCCAGGCGCCCGAAGAGCAGCTCCACCAGCGGGCGCGCCACCTGGGTCGACACGAACCGCTCGGTGGGCGAGTGGAAGGTGCCCACGTTCAGCGCGCGCGAGTGGCGCAGCGCAGCCGACGACGCGCTGGGAGCGAACGGCTCGTGCACATGCAGCAGGTCCAGCTCGGCGCTGTCCAGAAGGTCCTCCAGCGTGCGCGACACGTCCAGGGGCAGCGACACCGACCCACCGCGGCGGAAGGGCAGCGACTGGCCGACCGCCAGCACCTCGCCGTCGAACAGCGCGTCGGGCCGCCCCGCCTTCATGGCCTGCACGCGGGCACGGCCGTCGCGCACCAGCTCGCGCGAGTCCGAGGGGGCCACGACCACCACGCGGTGGCCGCGGTCACGCAGCTGCCCGGCCAGCCGCTCCACGAAGTGGTTGACCTCGTGTTGCTGCTCCCACGGGTATGGCGTGACCTGGGCGATCGAGAGGGGCTCAGGCGGCACGCCCGACAGCTTACGATGGCCACCGCCATGAGCATCGAGCCGGACGCCACCCAGATACGGGTGCTGGGCTGCCTGATCGAGAAGCAGCGCACCACCCCGGATGCCTACCCGCTGAGCGTCAACGCGCTGCGGCTGGCCTGCAACCAGTCCACCGGCCGCGATCCGGTGGTGGACTACGACGACGCGGCGGTGCTCGACGCGCTCGACCAGCTGGGGCGGCGACGCTGGACGCGGCTGGCCAGCGGCGCGGGCAGCCGTGCCCGCAAGTACCGCCAGCTGCTGGATCGCGAGCTGCCCGCGTCCGAGCCCGAGCTGGCGGTCCTGTGCGTGCTCATGCTCCGCGGCCCGCAGACGCCGGGTGAGCTCAAGCTGCGCAGCGAGCGCCTGCACCCGTTCGCCGACCTCGCCGCGGTCGAGGACACCCTGTTGGCGCTGATCGACCGCGGGCTGGCGCGGCCCCTGGAGCGCCGCCCCGGGCAGAAGGAGCAGCGCTACCAGCAGCTGCTGGGCGGGGACGCGCCTGCGGAGCCCGTGTCGTCGCCGGGAGACCACGATGCGCCTCCGGCCCGGCGATCGCCTCGGTCGCCTGGAGTCCGAGGTCGCGCAGCTCAGGCGTGAGCTGGACGCCCTCAAGGCGGAACGCGACCGGTGAGCGCCGTCCACCCACTGCGCCGCTCCGAGGCCGACCGCGAGCGCCAGACCGCCACGCCGCTGGAACTGTTCTACGACCTCGTCTTCGTGTTCGCCATCACCCAGGTCTCCCACCACCTGCTGGGGCACCTGACCTGGGAGGGCGCCGGGCAGTCGGCGCTCATGCTGCTGATGGTCTGGTGGTCGTGGAACTACACCACGTGGCTGACCAACGAGCTGGATCCCGACGCGATTCCCGTGCGCCTGGTGGTGATCCTGCTGATGCTGGCCAGCCTGATCATGGCCATCTCGATCCCGGAGGCGTTCGGCGACAAGGCGCTGCTGTTCGCCGGCGCGTACGTGGCGATCCAGGTGGGCCGGACGGCGTTTCTGGCGTTCGCCGGCGCGCGCGCAGGCACGCTCGAGCGCCGCCGCGCCAGCCAGATCCTGATCTGGTTCATCGTCGCGGGCGTGTTCTGGATCGCGGGCGCGCTGGCCGACGGCACGCCCCGGACGGCGCTGTGGCTGGTGGCGCTGGCCATCGACTACGGCGCCCCCGCGGTCACCTACTGGGTCCCCTGGAGCGGGCGTGTGTCGACCGGCGCATGGCAGGTCGGCACCTCGCATTTCGCCGAGCGCTTCCAGCTGTTCGTGATCATCGCGCTCGGCGAGTCGATCGTGATCACCGGCACCACCACGGCCGAGCTCGAGCTGGATACCCAACGCGCGCTGGCCTTCGCCTTGGCGTTCCTGTCGGCGGCGGCGCTCTGGTGGCTGTACTTCAACTACGTGGCCCGGATCGCCGAGCGCCGGCTGGCGCTGGCAGCCAATCGGACCGCGCTGGCTCGCGACGCCTACACCTATCTGCACGCGCTGATCATCGCCGGCGTGATCGTGTCGGCGGTAGGGGACGAACTGGTGATCGCCCACCCGGACGAGCACCTGCCCGGCGCCGAGGTGGCCGCCGTGGCGGGCGGGCCGGCGATCTACCTGCTGGCCCACACTCTCTTCCGGCTGCGCATGACGGGGTCGGTCAGCGGCCCGCGCCTGGCGGGAGCGCTGGCCTGCGTGGCCGTCGGCCTGGTCGGCACCGGCCTGCCCGCGCTGGGGCTGGCCGCGCTGCTTCTGGCGGTTCTGGTGGGCGTCATCGGCTGGGAGTACCGGCGCGGCGCCCGCGCCCGTGCCCGCGGCGAACCGACGCCGCTCGAACGGCTTGCGGGAACGCCCGAGTCGGCCTAGGGTTCTTGGGTGAATCACCGGGCTCTCGTCGTCGCGATGTCGGCCGTGGCCGCGACGGCGCTGATGGCACCAGCCGTGGCCTCGGCCAAGTGGTTCGGCAGCACGCTAAAGGGCAAACCCAACGCCGGCTACGGCTGCGAGACGGCGCTGATCAGCGGCACGTTCGGGTTCCAGCGCGCGCCCACCAACCAGTCCTCGTGCACGTACCGCCACGGTGGCTACCTGTTTCGCAACCGCTTCACGTTCATCGTGCCGGGAACCGGGCGCATCACCAAGATCCGCATCAGGTCCGGCCCCAACCCCGCCCGCGCGCGGCTCACCGTGCTCACGGGCTCCAGCCGCGTCGACCCGTTCACCGGGCGCGATCAGCCCGGCACCTACACCTGCTGCACCGCCCGCTACGTCAGCCGCCCGTTCAAGCTGAGGCCCAACCGGGTCACCACCAAGCGGACCAACGTGCGCGTCTACGACGTGCGCGACAAGCGCCTTCGCTTCCGGATCCACTCGTCCGACGGCCTGGCCCTGAGCTTCGAGCGCGGCGGCACCGTGCCGCTCAAGATCACCCCGGCGCTGGGCGGCTTCGACTCCGGTACCCCGCAGCTGATCGGCTACTGGCCCCGGACGGGCAAGGGCGATCCGCGCGTGGACGGCTACGCGGTCAGCGGCATCGACCTGATGTTCCAGTGGAACTGGGTGCGCGCGCGCCGCTAGCGAGCGTGCCGCTCACCGGTCAGCCAGGCCCTCGACCAGCTGGTGCACCCCGGCCCGCCCGCTACGCCCGGGCTCCAGCCCGGCCGCTCGCAGCAGCGAGCGCAGCTCCTCCTGGGAGCGTTCGCGGCCGTCGTCGCACTGGGTCATCATCTGCAGGTCCGTGATCGAGGCGAATGGCTCGGCGCGGTTGCGCTCCTGGCGTTGCTCGATCACGACCACCCGGCTGCCGGCCGGCATGGTGGCGCGCACGTTGCGCAGGATCTGCAGCGCCCGCTCGTCGTCCCAGTCGTGCAGGATGTTCTTCAGCGAGTACACGTCGGCGCGCGCCTCGAGCCCGGCGAACATGTCGCCCGCCACCAGCTCGGCACGCTCGCGCACCCCGCGCCGGGCCAGGTACCGCTCTGCCTCTGCGAGCACGCCCGGCGCCTCCACCAGCACGCCGCGCAGCGCTGGGCGATGGTCCAGCAGCGCGGCCAGCAGCGTGCCCGCACCGCCGGCCACGTCGCAGTGGGTGCCCTCCTCGGCGAACAGCTCGGAACGTGCCAGCGCCGGTGCCTCGAACTCCGTCAGCGCCTGCATGGCCGCGGCGAACAGCTGCTCCTCCTCGGGGTGGTCGGCGAACCAGCGCCACACCGAGATCCCGTGCACGCGCGGAAAGGCGGCCTGACCACCGCGCACGCTCTCGCCAAGCCCGGCCCACGCCGAGCGGGTGGATTCCAGGCCCAGGTAGCGCGCCCACGGCCGCATCGAGGGCTCGGCGTCTGAGCGCAGGGTGGCCCCCAGGCGTGTGAGGCCGAAGCGCCCGCGCCGATCCAGGCGCAGGATCCCGTCGTCTGCGGCGGCGCGGAGCAGGCGGTGCAGCGCGTCCGCGTCCACATCCAGGCGGCGCGCCAGCTGGGCGGCCGTGGCCCTGCTCGCTCCCAGCTCGTCCGCGACCCCCAGCTCGGCCACCACCGCAATCACCTGGCCGCGGGCCAGCGCCATCGTGTGCTGCCACATCGCGGCGTCGGCCGGCAGCAGCGCATCGGCCGCGCGCAACAGCAGGCGACGCAGAGCGAGCCCGAAGTCGATCACCGGCGCGGGCGGGATCCGAGCCACCGGGCGATCCTGCCAGCACCGGCGCCCGGAACGCAAACGGGCGGCCCTGAGGCCGCCCGCGCGATGCTTCGAGGAGGGTGCGACCGCTACTCGGTCTCGGCCTCCACCTTCAGCTGGGGCTCGCCGCCCGGCAGCTTCACGGTGCCGCTGTTCTCGGCGATGAACTGCCTCGGTGTTCAGCCGTGCCTGCGAGTCCGGCACCTGGACCGGCGGGGACTTCATCAGGTACGAGCTGGGCGCCTCGAGCGGGCCCGCGATGCCCTTGTTCAGCGCCAGCTTGCAGCAGCGTACGGCGTCGGTCACGATGCCGGCCGAGTTGGGCGAGTCCCATACCTCGAGCTTCATCTCGGCGTTCAGCGGCACGTCGCCGAAGGCCTGGCCCTCGACGCGGATGTGCGCCCACTTGCGGTCGGTCAGCCACGGCACGTAGTCCGACGGGCCGATGTACACGTCGTCGGCCGGCAGCTCGTGGTCCATGATCGACGTCACGGCGTTGGTCTTGGAGATCTTCTTCGACTCCAGCCGCTCGCGCTCGAGCATGTTGTAGAAGTCCATGTTGCCGCCCACGTTCAGCTGGGAGGTGCGCATGAGCTTCACGCCGCGGTCGCCGAACAGGCGGGCCAGCTGGCGGTGGACGATCGTGGCGCCGACCTGGGACTTGATGTCGTCGCCCACGATCGGCAGGCCGGCCTTGCGGAAGCGGTCGCCCCAGTAGTCCTCGCGGGCGATGAACACCGGGATGCAGTTCACGAAGCCGCAGCCGGCCTCGAGCACCTGCTCCACGTACCACTTGGTGGCCTGCTCGGAGCCCACCGGCAGGTAGGACACGACCACG
The DNA here is from genome assembly GCA_963750365.1 of uncultured Solirubrobacterales bacterium. Lineage (GTDB taxonomy): Bacteria > Actinomycetota > Thermoleophilia > Solirubrobacterales > Thermoleophilaceae > JAAYBF01. The sequence continues at coordinate 662,107 of CAVVQE010000001.1, read as the reverse complement.
TCGGTCTTGGTGTCCTTGAGGATCTGGACGATGTCGGCGGTCTCGCCGGGCGCCTTGGTGATCTTCTCCTTGAGGTACTTGCCGAGGCCGTCGTGCGTCATGCCGCGGTGCACCTTCACGCCCAGCTCGGGCACGTCGGCGAACTTGATCGTGTTGTTCTGGCCCGACCAGATGGCCTCGGACAGGTCCTTGCCGACCTTGTCCTGGTCGATGTCGAACGCGGCCGTGAACTCGATGTCGCGGACGTGGTAGCCACCGAGGTCCACGTGCATGAGGCCGGGCACCTCCTGCGTGGCATCGGCGTCCTTGTAGTACTCGACGCCCTGCACGAATGAGGAGGCGCAGTTGCCTACGCCGACGATGGCCACGCGAACCTTCTCGCCCTGGTAGCGAGAGGCACCGTTGCTGGAATGGCTTTCAGTCACTGAGGACCCTCCTGGAAGTCTCAAGAAAAACGGCGCCGGGCAGGGCGCCGTGTCAGGCAACCCAACCCCGAACGCGGTTCGGGTTACATCAGCGCGCGCCCGGCGAGGCCGGCGAACAGGGAGGGTAGCGTCAGATCGACGCGGCGTTCAACTCGCGCCGCACGTGCGCCATGCGCTGGAAGGTGGTCAACAGCGTCAGCGCTGCCAGTACGTACACGGCCGGCTCGAGCAGTTCGACGTCGACCACGTTCGCGCCCTTGGCCAGGATCAGGCCGGCCGAGATGATCACGACGCGGACCGCACGCGTGGCCACGCCCACCTTGCACTCCACGCCCAGCGCCTCCGCGCGGGCGCGGGTGTAGGACACCATCAGGCTGAACAGGACGGCAAGGACCACGGCGGCCACGGCGGGTTCGTCGCCGATGCGCGCGAAGTAGACGCCGATCGCGGCCAGCACGATGCCCTCCTCGACCCGGTCCAGGCTGGAATCCAGGAAGGCGCCGAACGGCGTGCCTTTCCCCGACATGCGCGAGTAACGCCCGTCGAGCGTGTCGCACACCGAGCCCAGGACGAATGCGACGCCGGCCAGGAAGAACTCCTCCTGGGTCACCAGCACGGCGGCGATCAGGTTGCCCACCAGCCCGGTCATGGAGATGGCGTTGGGGGTAAGGCGCGACTCGATCAGCCGGTTGCGCGCCAGCATGCGCATCTCGCCACGCGGGCGCCCCGTTCCCGTGGAGCCGGCCATTGGGTCAGGCGACCACTTCGGCCCGGCGGCCCGTACGCCACGCCCATGCGTCAGGGCGAGCCCGGGCCAGCGCCAGCGATGCGCAGGAGGCCGACAGCGCGGCCACCAGCGCGCCAAGTGCGGCGTCCAGCCAGAAGTGGTTGGCGGTGACCACGACCACGAACGTGACCACGGCCGGGTAGATCAGCCACAGCACCTTGAACACGCGCCGGCGCGTGATCCGGCTGGCGGGCACGCCGATCATCAGCGCGAACGCCACGTGCATGCTGGGCACCGCGGCGAACGGGTTGTACAGAACGTTGGCGCTCTGCTCGGCGTTCTGGCCCACGAAAGCGGAGACCGTGTCGGTGAAGCCCCACTCGGGCATGAACCGCGGCGGCGCGGTCGGGTAGGCCACGTAGCCCACGAGCGCCAGGAACATGGCGATCATGAACATGTTGCGCACGTAGTAGAAGGACGGGTTGCGAAAGATGTAGAGCCAGATCAGGAACGTGGTCGTGATCACGAAGTGCGAGTTCACGTACATGAAGTTGGCCGCGTCCACCGCCCACTCCGTGTTGGTCTCGGCCCAGTTCTGCAGGCCCGGCTCGAAGAACAGGCCCAGGCCGCGCTCGGCGTCCACCAGCGTGCGGGCGTTCTGGAACGCCAGCGCCGCCTGGCCGTCGACCAGTCCGCGCACCAGGCGGTAGGCGTAGTACGCGCCGGCGAACAGCAGCAGCTGACGCAGCGCGTCCAGCCACCCCTGGGGCAGCCAGCGTTGCGTCATGTTCCAGTAACGGCGGAACTGGCCGAAGAAGTCGTGGGCCACCTGGTTCACGATCGAACAGCGTAATGGCTCGACCGGCACTGGCGGGTTCGGCTGACCACACCTACGCTCGCGACGGTAATTCACCGTCCCCGAAAGGACCAAGATGCGCAGACTGACCCTGCCGCTCGCGCTGCTCGTGGTGCTGGCGGTGGCCGCCTCGGCCATGGCCGCGACCAACGCCGCGAAGTTCGACCTGGCCTTCAACACCAAGAAGCCGGAGAGATCGACCGCCTTCTCGTTCAACGTGGCGTTTGCCAACACGGGTGCAAATCAGGTTCCCGCCGCTCTGAACAGGTTCTCGATCAGCCTGCCCAAGGGTGCGAAGTTCGACCACGCGGCCGTGCCGCAGTGCGCGGCGGAGGACAAACAGCTGACTCAGAAGGGCAGCGCCGCCTGCTCTGCCAAGACGGTTGTGGGCAAAGGCAAGGCCACCGCGGTGCCGGCCGGCGGCGGCAACACGATCAAGACCACGGTCAAGATCTTCAACATGAACCGTCGCCAGTTCATGTTCCAGTTCCAGATCGGCGGCAAGGACGTCGTCCGTTTCTTCGCCACCTCGAAAGGCTCCAAGCTCACCTCGGAGAAGCTGACCGGCACGTTGCCCGGCGGCGTGATCGTAACGTCGCTGAAGGGCTCGATCGCCAAGCGGCACAAGGGCAAGCGGAACCTGATCACCACGCCCCGCAAGTGCCCCAAGAGCAGGAAGTGGAAGTTCAGCGGCAGCTTCAAGTTCGCGGACGGCACCCACACCCCCACCGACACCGTCAGCTGCAAGTCCTGAGTGGCCGGCTGACCAGCCCGGGGCGGGACCTATCCCGCCCCGGGCTCAGCCGCTGTTGCAGCGCTTGCCGCGCTGGAGCGCGCGCTCGGGCCCGAAGCGCGTGACCAGCTTCAGGAAGCCGGGTTTGCGGGCTGTGACCGTGGTCCAGTCGCCGCTGCGCTCCACGCAGCCGCCCTTGGCCAGCCAGTAGGGGGTCCAGCGCACGCGCACGAGCGCTTTGCCCGGGCGCCGCACCCGCAGCAGCACCTGGTCCGAGCCCAGCTGCTCCAGCTTGATGTCGGCGCGCCCGCGCGAGATCACCACCGGCGTGGGCAGCGTGACCTCGTAGATGCGCCAGTGCTCGAAGGTCGCCCGCAGGCGCAGGTAGGGCAGACCGCGCTCGATCAGCGCCACCTCGCGGTAGGCGCTGGTGTCGGGCTTGGCGTCCGGCAGCGCCACGTAGCGGACCGAGTTCTCCGACAGCCAGTTGGCGTAGGTCAGCTCGTTCAGCGACCCCTTGTAGAAGATCGGGTTGCGGCCCGTGTCCAGCTGACGCAGCCAGCCGCGCGCCAGCGGGAAGTCCGACGCCACCTCGGCGCCCTCCCAGTGGCCCAGTGTGAAGGGGATCTCCACGCGCCGCTGGTCGGGCAGCAGCCGCAGGTATTCGCGCACCGGGTCGAAGTACGAAGGCTTGGCCACGGGGTCGCTCACCGCCTTGTACACGTCGCGTGCGGCGGCCGACCACTGCCACACCATCAACGAGGCGAACATCACCACGATCGGCACCACCGGGCGGCGGATGCGGCCCGACATCGTGCAGGCCAGCAGCGGGCCGCCCAGCAGGGCGCCGAAGCGGACCGCGTTCCCGCCCATGGCAGTGGGCACGATGATGGCCAGCGTCGCCCCGAGCGCGTACAGGACCGCACCCACGCGCAGGGTGTGTTCGCTGCGCGGGAGCACCACCAGCGCGGCAACCGCGAACAGCGGGATGGCCACGTATGCGGTGAAGGGAAATGGCGCGTAGCCGCCTTCGGGGAAGGCCACGGTCAGGAGCACCGGCGGGATCAGCCCACCGCCCGCCAGCGCCAGGCCGTCCATGCGCTTGACCGGCACGCCTTCGCCGCGGGCGGCCAGGGCGTGTGCCACGCCGGCCATGGCCACGAACAGGCCAGCCACGGGACTGGAGATGGCGGCCAGCACGGCCAGCAGTGGTGCGAGCAGGCGCCGATCGCGCTGGAGCGCCAGCGCCGCGGCCAGGGCGAACGCGACGCCCAGCGCGAACGGCAGCCGGTTGGTGGCCATCAGGGATGCGGACCCCAGCCCGAACCACAGCGCGCCCCAGCGGTAGCGCTGCGGGCCGAAGTGGCGCCGGACCAGCTCGGTGAAGCAGGCGGTCGCCCCGATCGACGAGAGCCCGCCCATGACCTGCGGGCCCAGGAGCCACACCAGCGGCGGCGAGAGGATCGAGTAGGCCGGCGTGTGGTGGCCGCCGTACCACTGGCCGTTCCAGATGGTGAAGCCCTCGCGCCCGAACAGCTCGGCGCGGAAGATGTGCGCGGCCAGGTCGGGCGAGCGCGGCTTCAGGATCACGTACGCAATCGCCAGCGCCGTGGTCAGCAGCGTGGGGGCAAGCCGCCACCAGTCGATCCGGCGAAGGCGTGAGCTGCCGGCCCGCGCCGGGGGGGCGGACGACGTGGCGGCTGCCCTCTCCGTCGGGCGTTCGCGGGTCGCCGCCGCTGCTGAGAGCACTGCGCGCGGCACGCGGTCAGGGTAGAGGGTCGTCAGCCGCCGGCGGGGGCGGGAGCCACCGGCGGGTCGGCCCGCTCGCCCGAGAAGCGCACGTGCGACCTGCGCAGCTTCGCCTCGCCGTAGAAGCGCCGTGCCCAGCGCGAGCGTGGCTTGGCCAGCCGGATCGCGGCCACCAGGCCCACCAGCGGCACGAACACACCTACGACCGCCAGCAGCCGCTTGCCCTTGTAGATCGCCGTCGCGGCCAGCAGGACCGCGATCACCTGCACCGTCGCCAGGATCGCGGTGCTGGACTCGCTCACCACCCGATCCTTCATCCCGGCGGTGGTCAACAGGGCCTCGAACACGTCGATCCAGAACGGAAGCCCCACGAACGTTATGGCCAGGAAGGTCGCGGCCACGATCACGGCGTCTACCGACTCGCGGCCCTGCTTCTGCCAGTACACGTCCTCCAGGTTCAGCCACAGCGCGAACTCGTCAAGCGTCAGCCCCAGGCCGACGCCGAACGCCACGGCCAGCAGCTCGCGCCATGGGCTCGCCGGCTCGAGCGAGAGCCCCAGGTAGCCCGCGATCATCAGCAGCAGGATGCCCGGGACCATGTGGTGGATGTGCAGCCCAGACTTCGTCTCCAGGTCGTGCCCGGGCCACCATTTGGATTTGTTGCGGATCGCGTGCGTGATGGTCCGCACGATGCCGAAGGTGACCAGCAGCGCGGCCAGGATCAGCAGATGCGTCTCCTTGCCCGGCGCCTCCACGCCCGACTGGTAGGCGCGCTCGAGCTTGTCCCACAGGTCGCTCACGCGACGTTGAGCGTAATGCGGCGGTCGGCGCTCAGGCCAGGAAGGCGGCCACGCGATCGAGCAGCTCGGGCCGCTCGATCCAGGGCCAGTGCCCGGCGCCGGGCACGACCTCGATCTCGACAGGTCCACCCAGCGCCGCGCCGTAGTCATGGGCGAAGTGCTCCGGCAGGTAGGGGTCCCGCTCGCCCCAGAGCACCAGCGCCGGGCACTCGAGGCGGCCCAGGTCGGCCCCGGCGGCCTGGAGCACGCGCGGCGGGGCCGAGCGGTACAGGCGCAGGATCGCTCGCTGGGTGCCGTGGTCGAAGTGGTTCCAGATGTCGTCGAGCTCGGCTGCCGGGAACTCGCTGCCGTCGGGCTGGCGCAGGATCCGCCGCATCACCGCCTTGAACGTGAAGCCCATGGCCATCTCGCCCACGAGCGGCCGCCGCCACTGGCGGGCCAGCGGGTGCCACCTGTAGCCGGGCAGCAACGGCACGGCGTCCAGCAGCACGAGTCGCTCGACGCGCTCGGGCTCGGCCTGTGCCAGCGCCAGCGCGGCTGCGCCCCAGTCGTGGGCCACCAGCGAGTAGCGCTGCACGCCGCGCTCGGCCAGGAACTGGCGTAGCCAGCCGGACAGGCCCGCGATCGAATAGTCGAATGCCGCCGGCTTGGCCGACGCGCCAAAGCCCGGCAGGTCGGGCGCCAGGCCGCCCGTGCGCTCGAGAAAGGGGCGCCAGAGACCACCCGTGTTGGGCACTCCGTGCACGTAGATCACCGGGGCCTCGCCACCCCCGGCCGACTCCAGCCAGCGACAGCCCCAGCCGCCGGCCTCACCAGTGTGCTCGCTGACCAGGTCGCTCACGCCGCGGCATGCTCGCAAAGGACGTCGCTGCGGTGCGCGGCGGACGCCTCCAGCCGGCGCTCCTCGCGCCGGCTGGCTCATCTACGCTCGCGCCATGGATCAGGTCGTGCAGATCGTCGGCGCCGTGCTCATCCTCGTCGCGTTCGCCGGCGTCCAGTTCGGCCACACGGACCCTGCCTCGCGGCTGTACCTGTGGCTCAACCTCGTCGGCTCGCTGATCCTGGCCGTCCTGGCCTGGCACGACCGCCAGTACGGCTTCCTACTGCTCGAGAGCGTGTGGGCGCTGGTGTCGGCCTGGAGCCTGATCCAGGTGGCCCGTGGTCGCACGCCCGCCGGCGCGCATTGATGGCAGCTGCTGCCGGCTGGAAGCGCCCGCCGCCGCGGCGCCTGCGAACGATCCTCGAGCGCCTGGCCGGGCTGTACGGGCACACTCACGGCCAGCCACACCGCGCGCCGGTCGACGAGCTGGTGCTCACGGTGCTCTCCCAGAACACCAACGACCGCAACCGCGACGTGGCCTACGAGCGCCTGCGCGGGCGCTTCGAGTCGTGGCAGCAGGTCCGCCACGCGCCGGAGGAGGAGGTGGTCGAGGCCATCCGCCCCGGCGGGCTGGCGCCGTCGAAGGCGCCGCGCATTCGCGCCATCCTGGAGGCACTGGACGGTGACGACCTCGCGCGCATGGAGCGCGAGCCGCTGGAGCGGGCCCGGGCCGAGCTGTGTGCGCTCCCGGGGGTCGGGCGCAAGACGGCGGCGTGCGTGCTGCTGTTCGCCTTCGGGCGTCACGACGTGCCCGTGGACACGCACGTCCACCGCGTCGGAACCCGGCTGGGGCTGTTCCGCCCCGGCGCGCCGCTGGAGGAGTGCCACGACGAGCTGTTGCGGCTGTCGGCGCGCGAAGACCCGTACGAGTCGCACATGGCGCTGATCCGCCACGGCCGCCGCCTGTGCGGCGCGCGCTCGCCGCAGTGCGGAGAGTGCCCGCTCCGGCGCATGTGCCCGTACGCGCGTCAGCTGGCCACGCCGCGGTGAAGGCCCAGCTCGCGCTCGTCGGGATCGCCGCCGTCTGGGGCCTCACGTTCGTGATGGTGCAGGACGCCATCGCGGTCCTGCCGACGATGGCGTTCCTGGCCTATCGCTTTGGGAGCGCCGCCCTGCTCGTCGCCGTGATATTCCGCGACCGCATCCGCGCGCTGGGAGCCGACGGTTGGCGAGCGGGTGCGTTGATGGGTGCCTTCCTGTGCGCGGGCTACGTCTTCCAGACGCTGGGGCTGGAGCACACGTCGGCGTCCAACGCCGGCTTCATCACCGGGCTGATGGTGGTGTTCACGCCTGTGCTGGGAGCGGTCTTTCTGCGCCAGCGGCTGCCTGCCGTGGCCTGGGCGGCGGCCGTGGTGTCGGCGGCCGGGCTCTATCTGCTGTCGGGGGCCGGCGGCGGACTCGAGCTGCGCGGCGACGGCCTCGTGCTGCTGTGCGCCATCGCCTTCGCGGCCCACATCCTGGTCACCGACCGCGCGGTCGGCCGCCACGATGTCGGCGCGCTGCTGGTGGTCCAACTCGCGGTGGTCGGCCTGGCCTGCCTGGCGGTCGCCGCGCCGGCTGGTCAGCTGGCCGTTCCGCGCGGGCTGACCGTGTGGTCGGCGCTGCTGGTCACATCGCTCGTGGCCAGCGCGCTGGGGTTCTTCGTCCAGACCTACGCGCAGCGCAACGCGCCGCCGGCCCGCACCGCGCTCATTCTCGCCAGCGAGCCCGCCTTCGCGGGGCTCTTCGGCTTCCTGCTCGCGGGTGAGCGTCTGGGCGTGGTGTCCTGGCTGGGGGCGGCGCTGATCCTGGCCGCCATCGTGGCCGTCGAGGTGGTGCCGCGGCTGCGCCCGCCACGGCCGTTGCCGGAGGGCTAGGTGGGCAGAGACCCCTACGCTCTGGGGCGTAGACGCCCCGTTCGCGTGACCTCCGGAGCAGATCTACCTTGGCCGCATGGGAGCCCTGCACCGCGCCGCCCGCCCCGTTCTCCTCGGCCTCGGGCTCGCACTGGCCTTCGCGGCTCCGGCGCCCGCGGTTGTCACCATCGACATCCCCTACACGGAGGTCGTCGGGAAGTACAACGAGGGGGGCGACTGTCAGTGGTACCACTACTTCCTCCAGATCAACGAGGTCTCGGGCGCGACCTCCTACTCGGCGCTCAACCGCTACCACGGCGGCGGGTTCACGCTCAACTACAGCGGGCCGCCCTTCCCCGACGACGACGAGCAGGGCGAGGGGTACCACTTCGTGGCGCCACCCGGTACGCACCGCTGGGGCGCCACGGGCGGCTCCCACCCCGGGGCCTGCACAGACAGCGTCAAGGACGAATGGGAGCCCGACTACGTGAGGGCCCACTTCGACGACTTCCACATGTCGGGCGTGGTGAAGGAGCAGGACGGCTCGCCGGCTGCGGGGGTCACGGTCCGGATCACCGGACCCGAGAACGACACAGTGACCACCGGCGGCGACGGCCGCTATACGAGTAGGGACTTCACTACCCAGGGGTCCTACACGGCGCAGGTCGACCAGCGCAGGTACTGCGCCGTTGGCATCGACCCGTGCTCGAGGCAGCGCTCGGTCGTGCTGCCGCCGAACCAGCAGGTCGACTTCGTCGCCGGCGGCGTCCCCGAGGTGGAGGCCATCACCTTTCGCGAGCCATCAGGCCGGACCGGGGGGCTGGTCGACATCGGGCCGGCGGGCACGACCGACGGTAACCAGGTGGAGATCACCGCGCGCGTGCGCAACCCGGAGGAGTCCACGCGCGACGTCACGGTGCAGTTCCGCGATCCCGCCTCAGGGCTGATCCTCCCCGGCGGCGAGCAATCGCTGACCGTTCCCGCGAAGGGAACGGCGGAGGCCAGGCGCACGGTCGACACGACGGGCTACGCCTGGAACGACAACGGCACCCCGCACCCCCAGCGCGATGTCACGGTCTCGCTGGCCAACGGCCCGTCCAAGACCGTGTCACTGGGGGTACGGCCCAAGCCGGCGGTCCTGGTCCACGGGGTGTGGTCGAGTCCGGACACGTTCGCGGCGTACCCGGGCACCGGCTTCCTGGCGGCGGCCCACGGCGGCTGGCGGGGCTACGCGGTGGGCGATGGGCAGTTTCCGGGCGAGCTGGAGACGGACCCGTTCGCCACGTACACCAAGACGATCGCCGAGAACGCCAACGAGTTGACGCGCTACATCAACGGGTTGCGCGAGCAGACCAACGCTGCCCACGTGGACATCGTGGCGCACTCCATGGGTGGGTTGATCTCGCGCCGCTACATCCAGGATCACATGACCGTCGCGGCCGACGGGCGGCCGATCGTCTCCCACCTGGTCATGATGGGCACCCCGCACCTCGGATCCCCGTGCGCCGAGGTCGTCGGCGCGGTGATGGCAGCTGATGGAAGATGGATTCCGCCCGTCGAGGAGCTGACCCCATCGGCGATGGCCGACTTCAACCGGCAGGTGACCGACCGCAAGGGCGTTCGCTTCTCCGGGCTGATCGGCCACGCCCTCTCCGCGACCTGCCATTCGGCGATCCCGGGGGATGAGGTGGTGCCGGTGCCGAGTGCCGGCTGGACGCTGACGGAAACGTCCACGTTGAGCCTCCTGCACACCGAGATGACCAGCGCTGCGGGGGCGTTCGCATTCGTGAAGGGAAAGCTGGCCCTGGGACCGGCCGTGGCCAACGCGCGCGCCGCGAGGGCCACCACGGCGCACGCATCGCGCCGCGGTCGGGTCCGCGCCTCCGCGACTTCCAAGCCCTGCCGCACCCGCAGCGCAAAGCCGGTGCAGCTGCAGGCCTCCGCCGTGCGCTCCCTGAAGCCCGCGGGCAAGGCTGGCTTCAAGTTCAGGGTCCCGCGTTCCAAGCGCCTGAACGTGGTCCTGGCGCTCCCGTTCTCGGTACGAGCGGTGCTGCGCGACGCGTCGGGGAAGGTGCGCGGCAGGTCGGAGCCCAGGTCGCGCGGGGCCGATGGCTCGACACGGTCGCTGACCGTGCGCCGGCCACGAGCGGGCGTGTGGAGGCTCGCGTTCGCCCAGACCGCGGCGCGGCGCGCCAATCTGGCCGCGGGGGTCGTGGCCATCGGCAGCCGGGAGAAGCTGGTGGCCACCGCCAGCCGCCGCAAGCGCGCGCTGGTTGTCTCGGCCCGCCCGGTCAGAGGCAAGCGGCGCGTGCGCGGGCTGAAGGTCACGGCGCGGGTGGCCGCGCTGCGGGGCAGGGCGCGCGGGCTGCGACTGCGCGACACCGGCCGAGGCGCCGACCGAAAGGCCCGCGACGGCATCTACACGGCTCGGCTGCGCCCGGCGCCGCGCAAGGACGTGACGATCGCGGTCAAGGCACGGGGCAAGCGCTTCAGCGTCGCGACGGTCACCGGCTCCTGCGTGCCGCGCTAGACAGGCGAAGTCGGTTCACACGAATGCCGCGGCGGCCTCCGTCGCCGCCCAGGCGGTGGCCACGGCCTGGGCCCGCGACCTGACGCCGAGCTTGGAGTAGATGGCCTGGGCGTGCTTCTGGACCGTGCGCGTGCTGATGCCCAGCTGCGACGCGACCTCCGGTGTCTCGGCGCCACGCGCGAGCCAGGCCAGGACCTCCGCCTCCCTGGGCGTCAAGCCCAGGCCCTCGAGTAGATCGGGGGCGAGCGATTGGCGCGCGGGCTCAAGGAGGAGGACCTTGGACCCGGCCTCCAGCCCGCCGACGCAGCGCACTAGCAGCGCGTCGCGGCCCTCCAGTTGCAGCATCGAGGTGTGCTCCGCCTCGATCAACCCGGGGGGGACCGCTTCGCCCTCCCGAAGCTCGCCGGCGGACGAGCGCGCCACCAGGGCGGCCGCCCTGGCGCTGGCGAACGAAACGAGCCCGTTCGCCGCCACGACCACAACGCCTTGACCGGTGGCGTCCACTCCACGGCGGACGTCGTCCAGCAGCGCCGACAGCGCGTCCTTGACCTGCGCGTTGCGGTAGGCCTGGATCAGGTGCGGCCGGGCAAGGTCGAGCATCTCGCGCTCCGGCTCGCTGAAGCGGCCGCCTCCCCGGCTGAGCGCGAGGCCGATCGTCAGGTTGGCCGGCGATGGCAGGACGAACGAGATCTGGTGGTCGATGCCGAGCGGCCTGTAGAGCTCGGCGAACAGCTGCGTGCGGCGGAACTCCTTGGGTTCCACCACGTCAGTCCATTGATAGGGCCGGCTGTCCCGCGTGCTCGCGTGGCGCTGGACCAGAGGGTTTTGGGTCCAGTGGCGCTCCCACGCCTCGTACGCCCAGTCGGGGAGCTCGGGGTCGGCGATACCGATGAGCGCGTGATCCGGCCCGACCTCGTTGTAGGAGGCGTATTCGGCGGCCACCATGTGGCGCAGGGCGGGCAGCACGAGCGCGCGCATCTCGGCGACGCTGCCCGCATCGTGGACCTCCCCCACGACGTCCAGTACCGCCCGATACTCCCGATCGCCCAGAGCCACTCCCCCCGATCATGGCCCCGCATTGGCGAGGGGCGCAAGCGACCGGGCAAGGTGGGACGTGGCCGTACCGGGGCTGGAGCGCGGGCTAGGGCTCCCCGCTCCAGCCCAGCCGCGCGCGCGTTTTACGCGGCAGCTTCTCCACCACGAGGTCGTAGCTGTCCTCGATCATGTCCACAAGCAGCCGCCGGTCCACGCCAGCCACCACCACCGTGTTCCAGTGGCGCTTGTTCAGGTGATAGCCGGGCCCGATCGCCTCGTACGCGTCGCGCAGCTGCTCGGCAAGGCCGGGCTCGCACTTCAGCGAGACGCGCAGCGGATCGGACCCCAGGGCGCTCAGCGCGAACATCTTCCCGGCGACCTTGAAGACGGACGTCTCGGGGCCGAACGGGAACTCCTCGCTGCTCCCATTGGGCTCCAGGCACGCGGCCCGCAGGTCGTCGGGCCTCATGACGCCAGCGCCCGCTCGAAGCAGCACGAGGCCGGGTGGCCGGCGTACATCCGCTCGATCTCGGCGTCACCCGCGTAGCGCGTCCAGAGGCCGCTCGCCAGCTCGCGCCGCAGGGCCTTGGAGTCCGCGCCGTCGAACGGCTCGGCGGCCACCGAAATCGGCTGGGCAAGTGACAAGCGATCTGCCATACTCACACTTAGATTTTCTACAGACGCTGAATTCGAAGCAAAGGAGAGACAGCGATGGGCAAGACCATCGGAATCGATCTTGGCACGACCAACTCGTGCATGGCGGTGCTCGAGGGCGGCGAACCGACCGTCGTCGAGAACGCCGAGGGCGCGCGCACGACGCCGTCCGTGGTGGCGTTCACCGAGGGCGGCGAGCGCCTGGTGGGCGCCCCGGCCAAGCGCCAGGCCGTTACCAACCCCGAGAGCACCATCTTCTCGATCAAGCGCTTCATGGGCCGCAAGGAGGCCGAGGTCAAGGAGGAGGAGACGATCGTCCCCTACTCCGTCGTCCGTGGGCCGAACGGTGACGCGCGGGTGAAGGTGGGCGACAAGGACTACGCGCCGCCGGAGATCAGCGCGATGACGCTGCAGAAGCTCAAGGCGGACGCCGAGGCGTACCTGGGCGACACGGTGGACAGCGCGGTCATCACCGTGCCGGCCTACTTCAACGACGACCAGCGCCAGGCCACCAAGGACGCGGGCAAGATCGCCGGGCTGGACGTCAAGCGCATCATCAACGAGCCGACCGCGGCCGCGCTGGCGTACGGGCTCGACAAGGAGGAGGCCGACCAGACGATCCTGGTGTTCGACCTCGGCGGCGGCACCTTCGACGTGTCGGTGCTGGAGATCGGCGACGGCGTGTTCGAGGTCAAGGCCACCGCGGGTGACAACCACCTGGGCGGCGACAACTTCGACAAGGCCATCGTCGACTGGTTGGTCGACGAGTTCAAGCAGGCCGAGGGCCAGGACCTCTCGCAGGACAAGATGGCCCTGCAGCGCCTCTACCAGGAGGCCGAGAAGGCCAAGGCCGAGCTGTCCTCCGCGCAGGAGACTCAGATCAACCTGCCGTTCATCACCGCGGTCGACTCGGTGCCCAAGCATCTGAACCAGCGCCTGACCCGCGCGAAGCTCAACGAGCTCTGCGGCGACCTGCTCAAGCGCGTCGAGGGCCCGACCAAGCAGGCGCTCGAGGACTCGGGCGCCAGCATCGACCACGTCGTGATGGTGGGTGGCATGACGCGTATGCCGGCGGTCCAGGAGAAGGTCAAGCAGCTGACCGGCAAGGACCCGCACCGGGGCGTGAACCCGGACGAGGTCGTCGCCGTTGGCGCCGCCATCCAGGCGGGAGTGCTGGCCGGCGACGTCAAGGACGTGCTGCTGCTTGACGTGACCCCGCTGACCCTGGGCATCGAGACCAAGGGCGGCGTCATGACCAAGCTCATCGAGCGCAACACCACGATCCCCACACGCAAGTCCGAGGTGTTCTCCACCGCGGAGGACAGCCAGACCAGCGTCGAGGTGCATGTGCTCCAGGGCGAGCGCGAGATGGCCACCTACAACAAGTCGCTGGGCAAGTTCCAGCTCACCGGGATCCCGCCGGCGCCACGTGGCGTGCCGCAGATCGAGGTCGGCTTCGACATCGACGCCAACGGCATCGTGAACGTGACCGCCAAGGACCTGGGCACCGGCAAGGAGCAGAAGATCGAGATCAAGTCGGGGTCCGGGCTGGACGAGTCCGAGGTCGACCGGATGGTCAAGGACGCCGAGGCCCACGCCGACGACGACCGCCGCCTGCGCGAGCTGGTGGAGGCGCGCAACAACGCCGAGAACGCCGCCTACCAGGCGGAGAAGCAGCTTGAGGAGCTCGGCGACTCGGTCGACTCGACCGCCAAGGAGGAGATCACGGCGGCCGTCGCGGACGTGCGCGGCGTGCTGGAGTCCGAGGACCCGGCTGAGATCAACGCGAAGGCGGAGGCGCTGCAGACGGCCTTCCACAAGGTGTCGGAGGCCATGTACGCCAACGCCGCCGCCCAGCAGCAGGCTGACGCCGGCAACGGGGCGTCGAGCAACGGTGACGACACCGGCGGATCGGCCGAGGAGGAGGTCGTGGACGCCGAGGTGGTCGACGATCCCGAGGCGCGCTGATGGACGGTTTCGGTACAGACCGCCGCGTGGACCAGTCCAAGCTGGGCTCGCGGCAGTCCTCCGACCCGGGTGAGAACACGGCCAAGATGTCCGTGATCCGCCCCGAGCAACTGGAGGCCGAGGAGGCCGAGGGCGAGCTCGAGGAGGCCGAGGAGGGCGCCGGTCAGGAGCCCGCCGAGGAGCCGGAATCGGAACTGGAGGTCGCGGTGCGCGAGCGCGGGGAGTACCTCGAGCTCGCGCAGCGCACCCAGGCGGATTTCGAGAACTTCCGCAAGCGGGCGTCGCGTGACACGGCGGCGGCGGGGGAGCGGGCGCGCGGCAGCGTGGTCAAGGAGCTGCTGCCGGTGCTGGACAACCTCGAGCGTGCGCTGGCCACCGCCAACCCGGAGGAGAGTCACCTGGCGGGCGGCGTCGAGCTCGTGCACTCCGAGCTGGTCGGCGTGCTCTCACGCAACGGCGTCGAGCAGTTCGACCCCAAGGGTCAGAAGTTCGATCCCACCCAGCACGAGGCGCTGACGGTTCGCCCCGAGGAGGGCACCGAGTCCGGCTTCGTGATCGACACGGTCGAGAAGGGCTACCGCGTGGGGGAGACAGTGCTCCGTCCGGCGCGCGTGGTCGTGTCCTCATAGGAAGGCCGTCGCGTGCCCGCCACCAAGAACCCATACCAGGCGCTCGGCGTCGACAAGAAGGCTTCGGACGAGGAGATCAAGAAGGCCTACCGAAAGCTCGCGCGCCAGTTCCACCCCGACCACAACCCCGGTGACGCGAAGGCCGAGGAGCGCTTCAAGGAGATCCAGACGGCCTACGGCATCCTGTCCGACCCGGCCAAGCGGCGCGAGTACGACTCCGGCGGCGGGATCTTCGGCGGCGGCGGGTTCGACCCGGGCTCGTTCCGCACCGGCGCGCCGGGCGGCGGCTTCGGCGGCGGCATCGGCGACATCCTGTCCGACCTCTTCGGCGGCGCCGGTCCCGGCGGGCGCGGCGGCCCGGCCTCGCGGCCCGAGCGCGGCGCCGACCTGGAGACCGAGGTGCACGTGTCGTTCGACCAGGCCATGGAGGGCGCGCAGGTGCCGGTCAGCGTCTCCATGTCCGCGCCCTGTCCGACGTGTCACGGCACCGGCGCCAAGCCCGGCACCACGCCCAAGGTGTGCAGCCGCTGCCAGGGCCGTGGCGTCGAGGCCGAGGCGCAGGGCCTGTTCTCCATCTCCCAGCCGTGCCAGAAGTGCGGCGGCACCGGCACCGAGATCACCGACCCGTGCGCCACCTGCCACGGCGCCGGGCACACGCGCCAGGTCAAGCGGTACAAGGTGAACATCCCGGCCGGCGTCCGCGACGGCAGCCGCGTGCGGCTGGCCGGAAAGGGCGAGGCGGGACGGCGAGGCGGCCCGCAGGGCGACCTCTACGTGATCACCCGCGTGGCCGACTCCGACCTCTTCCGGCGCCGCGGCGACAACCTCGAGGTCGACGTTCCGGTGACCATCCCCGAGGCCATCCGCGGAGCCACGATCGAGGTGCCCACGCTGAACGGGTCGAAGCGGATCCGGGTGGCGCCAGGCACCCAGCACGGCACCGTCCAGCGTCTGCGCGGCGAGGGCCCGCCCAAGCTCGGCAACCGCGGCCGTGGTGACATCCACTACCGCCTGACCGTGGACGTGCCCAGCTCGCTCTCCGACGCGCAACGCGAGGTGGTCGACGAGCTGGCGGCGGTCATGGACGACAACCCCCGGTCCGGCTTCTTCCCCAAGGACGCGGGCTGATGGCCGGCGAGCGCGAGCGCGGCGTCTACATGATCTCCGTGGCAGCGGAGCTGGCGGGCATGCACCCGCAGACGTTGCGCATCTACGAGTCGCGTGGCCTGATCCAGCCCAAGCGCTCGCCCAAGAACACGCGCCTGTACTCCGACGACGACGTCGAGCGCCTGCGCCGCATCCAGCAGCTGACCTCGGAGCTGGGCATGAACCTGGCCGGTGTCGAGCGGGTCTTCGAGCTCGAGCAGGAGGTGGCACGGATGCGCCGCCGGCTAGCCAACATCGAGCGGGGCGCCGCTCGCGTGCAGGAGGAGCTGCGTCAGGAGATCGCGCGCGTGCGCCAGGCCGCGAAGGCCGAGCTGGTGCCCTACGAGCCGCCGGCCCAGGCGCTGGCGCCCGCGAATCGTCCCGGGGTTCGCATCCGGGTGCGCAGAACGGGCTGAAGGCAGGTTTGGGAGACCCCCGCTCCTGGGGATGCTCTCCGAGCACCGTCTCCGACCAAGGCACTCCAAGGATGGACACCCAGCTGGACCCGCTTCGCAACTCCGAACTGCACCGGGCTTTGGCGTTCGCCCGGGCTCGCGAGACCTACCCCGGCCTTGGCGCGGAACTGCTGCTCGAGCTGTGCAACGCCGCGTGGGAGCGCTCGGCCGGGGACACCCGCGATGGCGCCGCGCTGGCTCGCTTCGAGCGCGCGCTGGACGTGGTGGCCCGCAGCTACAGGGTCGGTGGCGGGCGCCTGAGCGTCAGCGAGGTGGCCCAGGACGCCATCCCCCTGACGGCGCTGCAGCCCTACATCGACGCGCAGAAGCGCCGCCCGGCCGCGGTCGAGCCGGCGCCCGAGCCAGTGGCCGCGACGCCGCCGCGCCGCACACTCGCGGACAAGCTCGCGCGCGTCCCCAAGCTCGCCCCCGCGCCGCTCGGCGTGTCGCTGGCCGCGGGCGTATTCGGCGTCGCCGCCGCAGCCCAGGCCGGCGCACTCGATCAGACCCCCTTGGCGCCCCTGTCGTTCACCGACCGAGGCGATTCGCCGGCGCCTGCCGGCCCCGGCGGCGCGGCCTCCGCCGACCACCCCGGCACGAGCGCCGCCACGGGCGGTCGCTCGGACCACGGCGCCGGCTCGATGCCCGGATCCCCGTGGGTCGGCGAGCTGGCCGGCGGACGTGTCGCCCAGGTCGGCTCCGCAAATGCAGCCGCGCCCCCGAAGGCGCCCGCCGACGAGGTGACCGGCGCGGGGAGCGAGCCGTCCCCCGTCGCGGCTCCGCTCGAGCCGGCCAGCGGTGGCACACCCGCGGCGCCAACCGCCCCATCCCCGGCCCCTCCCACGCCGGCGGTCCCCTCCCCGCGCGTGCCTGCAGCCTCGCCACCCGCCGTACACGTCGAGCTGGGCGGACAGGACGACCCGGGCGCCGACCACGGGCAGGAGCCGCCGAAGGCCGATGGCCCTCCTGCGGAGAGCGTTCCCGGCGGCGCGGGGGAGCTGCCCGTGGGTGTGCACTACCCGGCCCCGGGTTCGGATGGCGACGGCCAGGGGCCGGTCATCAGCCTGCCGGGCGGGGTACAGATCCCCGTGACGCCAGTGCCCGCCGGCGACACCCCGCCCGCGCCGAGCGACCTGGAGAGCGGCCAGGACGCGAATCCCGCCACCGGCGCGCCTGCTCCCGGCAACGCCGAGCCGGCCCCGGTCCAGCCCGAGCCGGCGGCCGAGGCTCCGCAGCAGCAGCCGCCTGCAGCGCCCGCGCCACCCGCGCCGGCTGCTCCCGAGCCGGCTGCAACTCCCGAGCCACCCCAGCCGGCGGCCGCTCCCGCGCCCGCGGCCACTCCTGAACCCGCCGCGGTTCCCGCTCCCACGGCTCCGGTCGCCCCCGCGGCGGCCCCCGCGCCGCCGGCAGTGCCGGACACACCTGCCGCGCCCCAGCCAGACCCCAGCGCGCCTGCGGCCTGAGCTCAGCCCAGATCGAGCTCGAAGCGGTGGGGCCCGGCCCCGACGCTCAGCTTGGTGGCTGCGTCCGGCACGGCCGGCACGAAGGCGGTGTCGCCGCGCAGGTGCTCGCCTGCCAGCCATCCGCCACCCTGGGGCGTGTAGGCCGTGCCGGCGTCGTCCCAGAGCGTGAAGGACTCCGGCGGCCTGTGGCCCGCCCGCTCGGCGGCGGCACCGCGACCACGCGGCGCGACGAACACCCAGCGCAGGAGCACGCCGTCGTCGTAGAGCTCGGCGGCCAGCAGGTGCAGGCCGGGTGACTCGGGGTGGCGCGGCGCGAGGACGGTGCGCCTGAGCTGCACGCCCTCGAACGGCGCATATGTGGTGCTGGTGATCTCGCGAAGGCGCTCGAAGAACTGGTCGCGGTCGCCTTCGCTGACCAGGTCCAGCGCGGCCAGCGTCTCGAACGCGACGGTCACGTTGACCACCGCCTGGTCGGCCTCGGTGCGCACCAGGCCCGGGTCGAGCGGCCGCCGCGGCGTGGACTCCACCCGGTCGAGGTTGTCGCGCAGGACAGCCAGCGCGCGCCGCCGCAGCTTTTCGCGGTAGCCCGCGACCGAGTCCTCAGGTGAGGCGGCGCCGGCGTCGGGCTGCTCTTCTGCGTCGGCCTGCATGGCCGGCCACGATATTGCAGCTAAGCGGGCGCCGGAGCGGGCTCGCGCAGGCGGCGGTCCACGATCCGGGCCGCGCGGCGGCCGTCGGCGATGGCGCTGACGATCAGCGACTGGCCCAGGCGGGCGTCGCCCGCCGTGAAAACGTCCTCGCGCGATGTGGCGAACAGTGGCGCGGCCACGTTGCCGCGGGCGTCCAGCTCCAGGCCCAGGCCGGCGATCACGCCGTCGTGCTCGGGGTGGGTGAAGCCGATGGCCACCAGGCAGAGGTCGGCCTCCTCCACGAACTCGGAGCCTTCGATCGGCTTCAGGTCGCGCGAGGACTTGCCCTGAACGCGCCTGCCGTGTACGCGCTTGATGTGGCCGTCTTCGCCCTCGATCTCGGTGATCTGGGTGCCGAAGCGGCGCTCACCGCCCTCGTCGAGCGCGTAGGTCGTGCTGGTCCGGCGCGGCGACTCGGGCCATGGGCTCTCCTCGTAGCGCCCCCCTTGGGCAGCGGCCGGTACACGTCGAGCATCAGCGCGCTGCGGGCGCCTTCGCGGTTAGCGCTGGACAGGCAGTCCATGCCGGTGTCGCCACCGCCGATGATGACCACGCGCTTGCCGGCGCCGCTGATCTCGCGCTCGGGCAGCGGCGCCTGGCGGCCCTCGGCGCGCGCCACGGCGCGGTTGCGCTGGTAGAGGTAGTCCATCGCGAAGTGCACGCCGTCCAGGTCCGAGCCGGGGATGTCCAGCTCACGCTCCACCCGCGAGCCCACGCAAACCACCACGGCATCGTGCTCGGCGGCCAGCTCGTCGGCATCCACGTCGCGGCCCACGTCGACCCCGTAGCGGAACTCGATGCCCTCAGCTTCCAGGACCTTCACCCGCCGGTCGATGATCCACTTCTCCATCTTGGCGTCGGGCACGCCAAAGCGCATCAGGCCGCCCGGGCCTTCGTCGCGCTCGTAGACGGTCACGGTGTGGCCGACCGCGTTCAGCTCGGCGGCTGCCGCCAGGCCGGACGGGCCCGAGCCGATCACCGCCAGGCGCCTGCCCGTGCGCTCGGTCGGCGGCCTCGGCACCACCCAGCCCTCCTCGAACCCGCGCTCGATGATCGCGTACTCGATCTGCTTGATCATCACCGGGTCGTCAGAGATGTCCAGCACGCAGGCCGATTCGCAGGGGGCCGGGCAGACCAGGCCGGTGAACTCCGGGAAGTTGTTGGTGGCGTGGAGCTGGTCCAGGGCCTCGCGCCAGCGACCCTCGCGGACGAGGTTGTTCCAGTCCGGGATCAGGTTGCCCAGCGGGCAGCCGTTGTTGCAGAACGGGATGCCGCAGTCCATGCAGCGCCGCGCCTGCTCGCGCAGCTCGGGCTCGGGCAGCAGCCCGAAGATCTCGGACGAGTCGCCTACGCGCTCGGCCGGATCGCGCTCGGGCATCGGCACGCGCTGCACCTCGAGGAATCCGCGTGGGTCGGCCATGTCTACGCGGCCGCTCCCTCGGCGCGGCGATCGTCCTCCTCGGCGGCGCGCTGCAGCGCCGCGCGGTAGTCGCGCGGCATCACGCGGACCAGGCGCGTGGCCCACGCCGACTCGTCCTCCAGCAGGCTCTCGGCGTGCGTCGAGCTCGTGCGTGCGTGGTGCTCTGCCAGCAGGTCGCGCAGCTCTGCGTAGTCCTCGGGCGCCGGTGGCTCGAGATCCACCATCTCCTGGTTGCAGCGGTCGGCGAACGCGCCCTGGTCGTCCAGGACCCAGGCGATGCCGCCGCTCATGCCGGCGGCGAAGTTCACGCCGGTGGGGCCCAGCACCAGCACGCGGCCGCCGGTCATGTACTCGCAGCCGTGGTCGCCGACTCCCTCGACCACGGCCAGCGCGCCCGAGTTGCGCACGGCGAAGCGCTCGCCCGCCAGCCCGCGGAAGAACGCGCGGCCGCTGGTGGCGCCGTACAGGGCCACGTTGCCCGCGATCACGTTCTCGTCGGGGTCGAAGGTGGCCTCCGCGGGCGGGCGCACGGCGAACACGCCCCCGGACAGGCCCTTGCCCGCGTAGTCGTTCACCGTGCCGTCCACGGTGAAGGTCACGCCGGGGGCCAGCCAGGCCGCGAAGCTCTGCCCGGCCGAGCCCGTGAAGACCACGTCGATGGTGCCTTCGGGCAGCCCCTCCGGGCCGCGCCGGCGCACGATCTCACCGGACAGCAGGGCGCCGACGGTGCGGTGGACGTTCGCGATCGGGCGGTCCAGGCGCACCGGCTCGTCGTCGCGGATGGCGCGCGCGGCGGCGGGCAGCAGCTGGATGTGGTCCACCGACGCGTCCAGCACGGGGGTCGGCGGATCCTCGTGGCGGCGCGGCAGTCCCTCGGCACCCTCGGGCACCATCAGCAGCTCGGACAGGTCCACGCCGCCGGCCTTCCAGCGGTCCACGTCGTGGTCGGTCTCCAGCAGCTCGACCTGGCCGATCATCTCCTGGAAGGTGGCGAAGCCCAGGCCGGCCATCAGCTCGCGCACCTCCTCGGCCACCGCCAGCAGGTAGCGCACCACGTGCTCGGGCTTGCCCTGGAAGCGATCGCGCAGCTCGGGGTCCTGGGTCGCGATGCCGACCGGGCAGGTGTTCAGGTGGCAGACGCGCATCATCACGCAGCCGGTGGCCACCAGCGGAGCGGTCGAGAAGCCCACCTCGTCGGCGCCCAGCAGGGCGGCGACGATCACGTCGCGCCCCGTGCGCATCTGGCCATCGGCCTGGAGCATTACGCGCGAGCGCAGGTCGTTGCGGATCAGCGTCTGCTGGGTCTCGGCCAGGCCGATCTCCCACGGCACGCCGGCGTGATGGATCGACGACAGCGACGCCGCGCCGGTGCCGCCGTCGTGGCCGGCGATCACGATGTGGTCGGCGTTGGCCTTGACCACGCCGGCGGCCACCGTGCCCACGCCGACCTCGGCGCACAGCTTCACCGAGATCGAGGCACGCGGGTTCACGCAGCGCAGGTCGTAGATCAGCTGCTTGAGGTCCTCGATCGAGTAGATGTCGTGGTGCGGCGGCGGTGAGATCAGCTCGACGCCCGGGGTGGAGAGCCGCAACCTGCCGATCTCGGCGGTGATCTTGTGACCGGGCAGCTGGCCGCCCTCGCCGGGCTTGGCGCCCTGGGCCACCTTGATCTGGATCTGGTCGGCGTTGACCAGGTAGTCGGCGGTCACCCCGAAGCGCCCCGACGCGACCTGCTTGATAGCCGACCGGCGCAGGTCGCCGTTGGGGTCGGGGGCGAAGCGGCGCGGATCCTCGCCGCCCTCGCCCGTGTTCGATCGCCCGCCCAGGCGGTTCATGGCGATGGCCAGCGTCTCGTGCGCCTCGGAGGACAGCGATCCCAGGCTCATGGCGCCGCTGGTGAAGCGCTTGACGATCGTGGCCACGGGCTCGACCTCGGAGACTGCGATCGGCTCGCGCTCGCCGCGGATCTTGATCAGCCCGCGCAGCATGTTGAAGGAGGCGTTCTCGGCGTCCACCCGGCGCGCGAACTCCTTGTAGGTCTCGCGGTCGCCGCCGCGCGCCACCGCCTGAAGGCCCGTGATCGTGGCCGGGTCCCACATGTGCTTCTCGCCGTCGCGGCGCCACTGGTACTGGCCGCCCTGGGGCAGCAGCTCCTTGGACGCCGCCGGCAGCAGCGCGTCCTCGACGTGGTCCGGCAGCGCCTCGCCGTGCGCGTCGGGCCAGGCACGTGAATGGCGGTGCAGGGCTTCGCGAGCCAGCCCCTCGAGGCCGATCCCGCCGATGCGCGACGGCGTGCCCGTGAAGTGGCGCTCCACCAGCGCGCGGTCCAGCCCGACGGCCTCGAAGACCTGCGCCCCGTTGTAGGAGCGGATGGTCGAGATGCCCATCTTGGAGATGATCTTCAGCAACGACTTGCTCATCGACGCGATGACCTTCTCGCCCTCGCCGTCCACGCTCTCCAGCATCAGGTACGGGTTGACCGCCGCGGCCCCGTAGCCGATCAGGGCGGCGATGTGGTGCGGGTCGCGCGGCTCCCCGCTTTCCACGACCAGGCCGGCGCGGGTGCGTGTGCCCGCGCGCACCAGGTGGTGGTGCACGGCCGAGAGCGCCAGCAGCGAGGGCATCGGCGCACGCTCGTGGCTGGTGCCGCGGTCGCTCAGGATCAGCACGCCGATGCCGTCCCTGATCACCGCGTCCGCCTCGTCGCACAGCGCCTCGAGCGCCGGGCCGAGGCCGTCCTCGCCCTGCTCGATCGGCCACGTGATGTCCAGCGTGTGCGTGGTCAGCGGGCCGCCCTCCACGGCGCGGATCCGGGCCAGGTCCTCGTCGTCGATCACCGGGTGCTCGAGCACCAGCCGGCGCGCCTGCTCGGGCGTCTCCTCGAACAGGTCGCCCTCGGGCCCGATAACCGTGCGCAGGCTCATCACGATCTTCTCGCGCACCGGGTCGATGGCGGGGTTCGTGACCTGAGCGAACAGCTGCTTGAAGTAGGTGAACAGCGGCGGCTGGCGCTCGGACAGAGCGGCCAGCGCCACGTCGTTGCCCATCGAGCCCACGGCCTCGGCCCCGCCGGCCATGGGCGCCAGCACCGCGCGCAGGTCCTCCTGGGTCCAGCCGAAGGCCAGCTGGCGCTGCTCGCGCGGGACCGCCGGGCGCTCCTGGGGGCGGCCCGAGGGCAGATCGTCGATGCCCAGCGAGTGCTCGGCGAACCAGGCGCCGTAGGGGCGTTCGGCGGCCACGCCCAGCTCGGCCTCGCGATCCACCAGCAGGCCGCCGCGCTCGGGGTCCACCACCACCAGGCGGCCCGGCAGCAGCCGGCCGACACGCTCGACCTCCTCGGTGGGCACGTGGAAGGCGCCGGCTTCGGACGCCAGCGCGAACCAGCCGTCGCGCGTGACCACCCAGCGACCGGGCCGCAGGCCGTTGCGGTCCAGCGTCGCGCCCAGGATCCTGCCGTCGGTGAACGTCACCGAGGCGGGTCCGTCCCAGGGCTCCATGAGCATCGAGCCGTAGTCGTAGAAGTCGCTCAGCGGGCCGGGCATGTCCGGACGGCCCTCGTGCGCCTCGGGGGTCATGAGCATGACCGCGTGCGGTAGCGAGCGGCCGCCGCGCACCAGTAGCTCCATGCACCGCGTCGAACGCTGCCGAGTCCGAGCTGCCGGGGGGGATCGCCGGCAGCGTCCGGGCCACGTCCCGGCCCAGCGGGCCGGCGGCCAGGCGCGCCTCGCGGGCACGCATCCAGCTGACGTTGCCCAGCAGCGTGTTGAACTCGCCGTTGTGGGCGCTCATGTGGAACGGGTGCGCCAGCGCCCAGCTGGGGAAGGTGTTGGTCGAGAAGCGCGAGTGCACGATGGCCAGCGCGCTGGCCAGCCGCTCGTCGGCCAGATCCGGGTAGTAGCGCGACAGCTGCGGAGCCGAGAGCATGCCCTTGTAGACGATCGTGCGGCACGAGCAGCTGGACAGGTAGAGGTCGCCGCCTGACTCGTTCTCGGACCGGCGGCGGACCACGTACAGCGTCCGCTCCAGGGCGTCCGGCTCGAGCGAGCCGCCGTCCAGGAACAGCTGGCGCATGGTCGGGGCCACCTCGCGCGAGCGCTCGCCGGCCTCGGCCGGCTCCACCGGCACGTCGCGCCAGGTGATGGGCTCGAGTCCCTCCTCGCGCGCGACCCGCTCCAGCAGGCGCTCCAGCTCCACGCGCCGGCCGGGCTCCTGGGGCAGGAAGCAGAACGCCACGCCGTACTGGCCGGCGGGCGGCAGGTCGGGGTGCACCTCGGCGCGCATGAACGCGTCGGGGATCTGCATCAGGATGCCGGCGCCGTCGCCCGTGGACGGGTCGGCGCCCTCGGCGCCGCGGTGCTCGAGGTTCACCAGCGCGCCGATCGCCCGCTCGACCGTCTCACGCGTGACCTTGCCGTCCAGCCGGGCCAGGCAGGCCACGCCGCAGCCGTCGTGCTCGTACGCCGGGTCGTACAGACCGGAGGCGCGCGGGAGGCCGTTCAGCGCAGGGGAATGTGTGCGGGCCGCGGGGTCCACCGGTAAAAGAGTACGGACGTCGGGACCAAAACGGCAGTGCCGGATGTCCGACCCGGACATCCGGGTGGTCCAGGGGGAGGGCAATGCTGCCCTGGTGGTCCGATGCCCCACCAGGGCAGGACAGCTGCCGGATGTGGCCCTGGACGCTTCGAGGCCCGAGCGCTAATCTAAGTGGCAGAGACTTAGATTTTCGCCCACTACGGACCGAGGAACCCCGCTCATGCAGCCAGATCGACTGACGGTGAAGACCCAGGAGGCGCTGGCCGCCGCGCAGCGGCTGGCCCAGACGCGCCGCAACCCGCAGGTAGGCCCCAGCCACCTGCTGGTGGCGTTGCTCGAGCAGGAGGGCGGCATCGTGGTCCCCGTCCTGCGGCGCGCGGGTGCCGATCCGGATGCGGTCAGGCGCAAGGCCAACCAGGCGCTGGAGGAGGCGCCGACGGTCAGCGGTGACGGCGCGGCCACGCCCTCACCCGACCAGGCACTGGGCGCGGTGCTGGCCAAGGCCGACGAGACAGCCCGCGGCATGGGCGACGAGTACGTGTCCACCGAGCACCTGCTGCTGGCTCTGGCCGCCGACCCGAAGGTCGACGTGGGCGCGTCGGCCGAGCAGCTGGGCGAGGCGGTCGAGGGCGTCCGCGGCCCGCACCGCGTGACCGACCAGAACCCCGAGGACCGCTACCAGGCGCTGGAGCGCTTCGGCCGCGACCTGACCGAGGCCGCGGAGCAGGGCAAGCTCGACCCGGTGATCGGCCGCGACGACGAGATCCGGCGCGTGATCCAGGTGCTGTCACGACGGACCAAGAACAACCCGGTGCTGATCGGGGAGCCCGGCGTGGGCAAGACCGCCATCGCCGAGGGGCTGGCCCAGCGCGTGGTGTCCGGCGACATTCCCGACTCGCTGCGCGACCGGCGCGTGATCGCGCTGGACATCGGATCGCTGATCGCGGGCGCCAAGTACCGCGGCGAGTTCGAGGACCGGCTCAAGGCCGTGCTCAAGGAGATCGCCGACGCGACGGACAGGTGATCCTGTTCATGGACGAGCTGCACACCATCGTCGGCGCCGGCGCGGCCGAGGGCGCGGTCGACGCCGCCAACCTGCTCAAGCCGATGCTGGCCCGCGGCGAGCTGCGGGCCGTGGGCGCCACGACCCTGGACGAGTACCGCAAGCACATCGAGAAGGACGCCGCGCTGGAGCGCCGCTTCCAGCCGGTGCAGGTTGGCGAGCCGTCGGTGGAGGCCACGATCGCCATCCTGCGCGGGCTCAAGGAGCGCTACGAGGTCCACCACGGCGTGCGCGTCCAGGACGCCGCGATCGTCGCGGCGGCCACGCTCTCGCCAGCGCTACATCGCCGACCGCTTCCTGCCCGACAAGGCGATCGACCTGATCGACGAGGCCGCCTCGCGGCTGCGCATCGAGATCGACTCGATGCCGGAGGAGATCGAGGTCGTCGAGCGCCGCATCCAGCAGCTGGAGATCGAGCAGCAGGCGCTGAAGAAGGAGAAGGACGACGACGTCGGTGGCGCGCCGCGAGGCCATCGAGCGCGAGCTGGCCGACCTGCGCGAGGAATCGTCGGAGAAGAAGGCCCACTGGCAGGGCGAGAAGGAGGCCATCGACGCCATCCGCCGCTCCAAGGAGGAGCTGGAGCAGGCCCACCGCGACGCCGAGCGGGCCGAGCGCGAGTCCGACCTCCAGCGCGCGGCCGAGCTGCGCTACGGCACGATCCCCGAGTTGCAGGAGCGCGTGGCCGCCACCGAGGCCGGGCTGCGCGAGCTGCAGTCCGACCGCACCTTCCTCAAGGAGGAGGTCGACGACGAGGACGTGGCCGAGGTGGTGGCGCGCTGGACCAACATCCCGGTCTCGCGCCTGATGGAGTCCGAGGTGGCCAAGCTGGTGCACATGGAGGAGCGCCTGCACGAGCGGGTGATCGGCCAGGAGGACGCCGTCGAGGCCGTGTCCAACGCGCTGCGGCGCTCACGCGCCGGCCTTCAGGATCCCGACCAGCCGATCGGCTCGTTCCTGTTCATCGGGCCCACGGGCGTCGGCAAGACGGAGCTGGCGCGGGCGCTGGCGGAGTTCATGTTCGACTCCCAGGACGCGATGGTGCGCATCGACATGTCGGAGTACATGGAGAAGCACTCCGTGTCGCGGCTGGTGGGCGCTCCCCCCGGCTACGTGGGCTACGACGAGGGCGGCCAGCTGACCGAGGCGGTCCGCCGGCGCCCCTACAGCGTCGTGCTGCTCGACGAGATCGAGAAGGCGCACACCGACGTCTTCAACGTGCTGCTCCAGCTGATGGACGACGGTCGCCTGACCGACGGCCAGGGCCGCACCGTGAACTTCACCAACACCGTGGTGATCATGACCTCGAACGTGGCCGGCGGAATGGCCGGCGTCGAGGCCACCTTCAAGCCCGAGTTCGTGAACCGGCTGGACGAGGTGGTGGAGTTCGACGCCCTCAGTCGCGACCAGATCGGCGAGATCGTGGAGCTGCAGGTGGACCAGCTGATCGCCCGCGTGCGCGAGCGCGGCGTGGAGGTCGAGCTGACCGATGCCGCCAAGCAGCTGCTGGGCAACCTGGGCTACGACCCCACCTACGGCGCCCGGCCGCTCAAGCGCGTGATCCAGAAGCGGCTGATCGACAAGCTGGCGCTGAAGCTGCTGGAGAACGAGTTCGTGCCCGGCGACACCGTTCGGGTGGACGTGGCCGAGGGCGAGCTGACCTTCGCGCCGGCCGGCACGGCCGCTCCGGCGGCCGCCTAGGGGTAGACGCCGTCGGGTGAGGCGTTGTTCGCCCGCCGGGTCAGCCACAACCCGGCGGCCGCGCTGGCCACCGCGAACAGGCAGATGGCGGCCGCGAGCGTCTCGGGCATGCCCTGGCTGGCGCCGATCAGGTACGCGTACGGGGTGGCGGCCAGAACCGCGGACCACAGACCGATGCCGGCCACGGCTCGCGCGGAGCGATCGCCGATCGACTCCAGCAGCCAGACCAGCGCCCGGCCGTAGGGCCAGGCGGTGCCGATGTCGAGGATGGCGAAGACCCAGATGTTGACCTCGTAGCGCTCGAGCTGTCCCGCCACCACCGCGAACCGGGCCACGGTGTAGGCCAGCACGAAGGCCGGCAGCCACCAGCGCGAGCTGCGCAGCAGACGCGCCCAGCGATCGGCGGCGCTCATGCCGGCCGCGGCAGGTCGGCGTGGCGGCCGCGCGCGGCCATCACGATCGGGATCGCAAGCACCACGGCCACCGTGACCGCGGCTGCCAGGTCCAGCGGCAGCAGGCCCGCCAGCGCAGCGGCGCCGCCGACCGCCCAGGCAGCGATCAGCGGGGCGGTGGCGCGGCTGGCCTTGGGGTAGGGCACGGAGCTCAGCATCAGCCAGACCGTCACGCCCACACCGGCGGCCACCCCGTAGGCACCGGGATCGAGCAGCACCAGGGCGAAGACGGCCACGGTGGCCAGCGGACAGGGCAGGCCGGAGAAGCAGCGGCGCTGCTCCTCTGTGTCGTCCACCGAGAAGCGCGCCAGGCGCACCAGCACGGCAACCAGGTAGGCGGCCGCTGCGGTCAGGAGCACACGCGGGTGGCTACCGCCCTCGGCAGCTCCGGCCACGGCCAGCAGCACGGCCGGGGCCATGGCGAAGGTGACCACGTCGGACAGCGTGTCCAGGGTCTCGCCGATGGCGCTCGACCCGCGCCAGCGGGCCACCGGGCCGTCCAGGATGTCGAACAGCGCGCCGGCGATCAGCAGCCCGCCCGCGGCCAGCACGTCCCCGCGCTCGAGCCCCGCTCCATCCAGGTCGCCGCGGGCCAGCAGAGCGACGGCGAAGAAGCCGCAGACGGCGTTGGCGATGCTGAACGCGTCGGCCAGGGCCAGCTCGGAGCGCTGGCCGTGCGGCGTTCCGCGCTCAGGCACGGTCGATCCTGGTGCGCCCGGCGGTCACGCGCCGGCCGGGCTCGACGGCGGCCGTCATGCCCGCGGGCAGGTACACGTCCACGCGCGATCCGAAGCGGATCAGCCCGATGCGCGCGCCGCGACGGGTTTCCTGCCCGACCTCCAGGTAGGGCACGATCCGGCGCGCGAGCGTGCCGGCTATCTGCACCACGTCGATCCGGCCGGAGTCGGTCTCGAGCGTCCATTCCAGCCGTTCGTTGCGCTCGGACTCCTTGCGGAAGGCCGGCAGGTAGCCGCCGGGCCGATGCTCCATGGCCACCACGCGGCCGCCGGCCGGAGCGCGGTTCACGTGCACGTCGCGAAGGCTCATGTAGGTGACCACGCGCGTGCGCCCGTCCGGCATCGGGTCCACGGACTTGATCACGCCATCGGCCGCGGCCAGCAGGCCGGCGTCCCCCGCTGTCCGCTGCGGATCCCGGAAGAAGAGCGTGGCGGCGCCGGCGCCCAGCGTGGCGGCGATGGTCCAGCGGACCGGGCAGACCGTGGCCAGCGAGAGGCCGGCCAGCGCCCATGCACCCGCGAGCCAGCCGGGGGCGCCCGCGGCCAGGCGAGGGAGACGCGGGGTGTGGGCGAAGGCAGGCATGGTCGAAGCCGCGGGGACGCGCGCACCCGCGGGCGAACAAGCCAGTGTCACACATCGGGCGGGCGGCGGGGCTGGCCGGAGGACAGGCCCTTACCCTGCGGCAATGGGTCGCAGATCTCGCAGGCGAAACCAGCAGGATCACGCGCCGGCGGCCACCACGGACTACCCCGGTCCTGATGGGCAGCTGCTGACCCTGCGCGACGAGCTCAGCGCCGGCACGCTGAAGCAGCTGGCCGCGCTGGATGCCAAACCGGCGGCCGACGCCGAGGACCGCTGGCAGCGGCGGGTCGAGTTCCTGTTCGAGCGGCTGGCGGTTCGCTGGGAGATCGCCGGGCTGGGGCTCGAGGGCCAGAAGGAGCTGCTCGGCCGCTACCGGATGGCGTCGGCCGGCGAACGCGGCGCCGTGCGCCAGGCGCTCTCAGAGCACCTGGCGCAGCACCATCCCGACATCGACGTCTAGCGCAGCCGCGTCCAGACCTCGCCCGTGCGGGCGCGGGCCGCGGACGCGGCGCCGGCCCGGCGCACGGTCCGGTACACGCGAACCCGGAAGCGCACGCGCTGCCGCGTCTTCGAGCTGTACTTGCGCTTGGTGTCGAACTGCACCCGGTAGGTGCCGCTCTTGGCGTTCTTGCGGAACAGGCGCTTGCGCACGCTGGTCTCACGACAGGCCCCCCTGAGCTTTGCCATCCGCCCGTTGCTGACCCGCTTGCCGCGGGTGATGTGGCGGTAGAGGGTGGACCCAGCCGTGAAGCCGCGGGCGCGGAAGCGGCGGACGCTGCGCGGGCTGGCGTTCGCGGGGGAGACGGTCACGCGCAGGCGCGCGCGGATGACGGGCACCTGCCCGACGTTGGCCGGGTTGGCGGTGTCCGTGGCCGTGAACAGCGACTTCTGGGTCCTGCCCACCACCAGCCGGCTGGGCAGCAGGCGGCCGGCGATCGTGCCGGTGGCCGAGGAGGTCAGGGTGCCGGTGAACTGGCGGCCGTCCGCGGCCAGCGTCACGGCCGCGCCCGGCGTGTAGCCGGTGCCGCCGAGGACGATCGGGTCGCCGTCGCCGAAGCAGGGCTTGCCGGGGCTGAGCGTGGCGGCGCTGGCCGATACAGGTGCCGCAAGGGCCGTTATTGCCACGAGGGCCGGGACCGCGATCCGTCGCTGTTTCATGTGTTCACTCCCTGGTGGTGGTCATCGGGGGTTCTCCCCAGCGGGCCCCGTTCCTACGCAGGTAACCCCACCCGGCTTGCGTAGCTGCGGAAAACCTGAGAGAAACCTACGGCGCCGTCGGCGCCGCAGGGAACCGAGAGAAAGGACCTTCGTGCCCACCTACGTGCTGCTCAGCACCCTTTCGCCCGAGGGCGTGCAAACCATCAAGAACAACCCGCAGCGCATCCGCGAGGTGAACAACGAGGTCGAGCAGCTGGGGGCCAAAGTGACCGCGCAGTGGGCCACCCTGGGCCGTTTCGACTTCGTGAACATCGTTGAGGCGCCCGACGAGACCACCATGGCGCGGGTGTCGTTGGAGCTGGGCTCCCGCGGCACCAGCCACTACGAGTCGCTCACGGCCATCCCCGTCGACGACTTCATCGCCTCGCTCTGAGTTGACCCGGGTCCTGGTTGTCGGTGCAGGTGGTCGCGAGCATGCGCTCGTGCGCCGGCTGCTGCGCTCGCCGCGCAAGCCCGAGGTCGTGGCCGCCCCCGGCAACGCGGGCATAGCCCGCGACAAGGTCGAGTGCGTGCCGGTGAGCGTGGATGACATCGACGCGCTGGTCGAGCTGGCACGCTCGCGCGAGGTGGACCTGGTGGTGGTGGGGCCCGAGGTGCCGCTGGTGCTGGGCCTGGTGGACGCGCTCGAGGCCGCGGGAATCGCGGCGTTCGGGCCCTCGAAGGAGGCCGCACGCCTGGAGGGGTCAAAGCGCTACGCAAAGGAGCTCATGGCCGCCGTGGGGGTACCGACGGCGGGCTACGAGGTGCTGACCTCGCGCGATCAGGCGCTGGAGGCGGTGGGCCGCTACGGCTATCCGCTCGTGCTCAAGGCCGACGCGCTGGCCGCGGGCAAGGGCGTGATCATCTGCCCCGACGCCGCCGCGGCCCACGAGGCCATCGAGGCGTTCTTCACCGAGCGGCGCTTCGGTGACGTGGAGGTGGTGCTTGAGGAGTTCCTGGACGGCGAGGAGCTGTCGCTGCTTGCGGTGTGCGATGGCGAGCGGGCCGTGGCCATGGCGCCGGCACAGGACTACAAGCGCATCTTCGACGGCGACGAGGGCCCCAACACCGGCGGCATGGGCAGCTACTCGCCCGTGCCTGGCATCGACTCCGACCACGCTGACGCCCTGGCCCTCGCGGTGCATCAACCGATCGTGGACGAGATGAAGCGCCGCGGCACGCCGTTCCACGGGATCCTCTACGCCGGGCTGATGATGACTGCCGCGGGACCCAAGGTGCTGGAGTACAACTGCCGCTTCGGCGATCCCGAGACCCAGGCGGTGCTCACCCGGATGCGCTCGGACATCCTTGACGTGCTCGAGGGCGCCACGCGCACGGGCGGCCTCGAGGGCGTGGCGATCGAGTGGTCCGACGAATGGGCCGTGACGGTCGTGCTGGCCTCACGCGGCTACCCGGAGTCATCCTCCACGGGTGACGAGATCCGTGGGCTGCGGTCGATCGACTCGATCGAGGTCGAGGTCCTGCACGCCGGTACAGCCGAGGTGGACGGCCACGTGGTCACGGCCGGCGGGCGGGTGCTCAACGTCACCGGCATCGGCGCCACTCCGGGCGAGGCGCGCGAGCACGCCTACGCGGCCGCGCGGCGCGTGCAGTTCGACGGCAAGCAGATGCGTACCGACATAGCCGCCCGCGCGGTGGATAGGGTCGAGGCGTGACCGATCCCGTTACCCAGACCGAAGTCGAGAGCGAATTCGACGGCCTCGACGTAGATACCCCCGCCGTCGGCATCGTGATGGGCAGCAAGTCCGACCACGACACCATGGCCAAGGCCGCCGCGGAGCTCGAGGAGCGCGGCATCATGCACGAGGTGCGGGTGATGAGCGCCCACCGCGATCCCGACGTGGTGGCCGACTACGCCAAGAACGCGCGCATGCGCGGGCTCAGGGTCATCATCGCCGGCGCCGGCCTGGCGGCCGCGCTGCCGGGCGTGGTGGCCGCCCACACCGATCTGCCCGTGATCGGCGTGCCGCTGCAGTCGCGAACCTCGGTGGCCGGCGGTCTGGACGCCATGCTGGCCATCGCCCAGATGCCTCCGGGCGTGCCGGTGGCGTGCGTTGGCGTGGACGGGGCCAAGAACGCAGCGGTGCTGGCCGCCCGCATCCTCGAAGCGTGATCGGCCGCTACACGCGCCCTGAGATGGGCGCGGTCTGGTCCGAGCAGCGAAAGCTCGATAACTGGCTGGCCGTCGAGCTTGCGGTGACCGACGCGCTGGCCGAGCAGGGCGTGGTGCCCGCCGCGGATGCCGAATCGATCCGGGAGCACGCGGCGTTCACGGTCGAGGCGGTCAAGGAACGCGAGCAGGTCACCGACCACGACGTGGCCGCGTTCGTGGACGTGGTCGCGGCCTCGGTGGGCGACGCGGGCCGCTGGGTCCACCACGGGCTGACGTCGTCCGACGTCCTGGACACCGCCACAGGGCTGCAGATAGCGCAGGCGGGCGCGATCATGGTGGCCGGCCAGCGCGCCTTCCGCGACGCGCTCGCAGGCCGGGCGCGCGAGCACGTGGACACCCTGTGTGTCGGTCGCACCCACGGCGTGCACGCCGAGCCCACCACCTTCGGAGTCAAGCTCGCCGGCTTCGCGCTGGAGGCACAGCGCAACCTGGAACGCCTGCAGCGCGCCGTCGCCGGCGCCTCGATCGGGGCGCTGTCGGGGGCGGTGGGCACCTACGCGGCAAACGGGCCCGAGCTGGAGTCCGTGGTGCTGGAGCGCCTTGGCCTCCAGCGCGAGGACGTGTCCACGCAGGTGGTGGCGCGCGACCGCCACGCCGAGCTACTGAGCGCGGTGGCGCTGGCCGGGGCAGGGCTGGAGCGCTTCGCCACCGAGATCCGCCATCTGCAGCGCACCGAGGTACGTGAGGTCGAGGAACCCTTCCGCGCCGGCCAGAAGGGTTCGTCGGCCATGCCGCACAAGCGCAACCCGATCACCACCGAGCGGCTGACCGGGATCGCCCGGCTGTTGCGTGGCTACGCCCAGTCCGGGCTGGAGAACGTGGCGCTCTGGCACGAGCGCGACATCTCGCACTCGTCGGTCGAGCGGGTCGCTCTGCCCGACGCCACGATCCTGCTGGACTACGGCCTGCACCTGGGCGTGCGGGTGGTCGAGGGCATGACCGTCCACGCCGACCGGATGCGGGCCAACCTGGACCTGACCCACGGCGCCCTGTTCAGCCAGCGCGCGCTGCTGGCGCTGGTGGAGTCCGGGCGCTCGCGCGACGACG
Organism: uncultured Solirubrobacterales bacterium; assembly: GCA_963750365.1. GTDB lineage: Bacteria > Actinomycetota > Thermoleophilia > Solirubrobacterales > Thermoleophilaceae > JAAYBF01. The sequence goes on along the minus strand of CAVVQE010000001.1, from coordinate 628,608 downwards.
CCTACCGGATCGTCCAGCAGAACGCACAGCGCGCGTGGGACACCGGCACGCCGTTCCGCGAGCTGCTGGCCGAGGCCGCGCCGGAGCTTGACCTGGACGCCGTGTTCGATCCCGGCGCGTTCGTGCGCCACGCGTCCGACCTGGTCGGACGGCTGGACGCTCGCCTGAGCGGCTGAGCCGGACGCCTCACGCGGTCAGGTCGGGTCGCTTCTCCAGGGTCGCCCTAGCGGCCTCGCGGCCGGCCTCGATCACGCGGTCGATCTGGCCGAAGTCCAGCAACCCCACACGGCCGGTCTCGGGGCGGATGACCACGTCGGCGTGGCGCTGCCCGGCCTCCACGGTATCCCTGCTGCCCACGGTGATCGAGCGGATGATCACCTCGGGCAGGCGCAGCGGGCTCCGCGCGCCGCGCCCCAGCACCGCCGAGCGCAGGCGATCGGCCAGCCCGCCGCCGCGCACCCGCCGGGCGGGCAACGCGAACACGGCGGTCACATCGGAGGCGATCACCGGTCCCTCGCCACCCTCGGCCGCGGCTTCCACGGGCAGGTTGTCCATGACCCCGCCGTCCACGAGCAGACGCTCGCCCATGACCACCGGCGGCCCGATGCCCGGCAGGCAGAAGCTCGCGCACACCGCCTCGGCCAGCCGCCCGCGGCGGTGGACCAGCAGCTCCGAGCTCACGAGGTCACAGCTCGCGCAGGTGTACTCGGTGGGCAGCTCTTCGATCAGGACGTCGCCGAACAGGCGGTCGACCATCGCCTCCGCGTTGCGGCCGCGGACAAGCGCCACCAGCGGCAGCGTGTAGTCGCCAAGCGGGTTCCCGTCCACGAACTCGGCCGCCAGGCGGTCGCGGATCGTGCCGGGCTCGGCGCCCGTCGCGCGCTGGGCGGCCACCACCGCGCCCATGCTCACGCCGCTGAGGCGGTCCACCACCACGCCGGCGTCTTCGAGCACCTCGAGCACCCCGATGTGCGCGAACCCGCGCGCGCCGCCGCCCGAGCACACCAGCGCGGTGGATCGGCCGGTCAGCGCACGCGCCAGCGGCGGCAGCGATCGCGGCCACTGCTGGCGGGGTCCAAGCAGCCTGCCGCGGTGAGCGCCCAGCGCGTCGAGCCAGGCACCGAGGCTGCCGCGTGCAGCGACGCCGGCCAGCAGCACGTCCACCGGCCCCTCCCGCTCCGGCGCCGTGACGCCGCGGCCCGGGTGCCCCGCAGCCAGCAGCAGCGTGCGGTCGGCCTGGCGCAGGCAGAACTGGCGCCACGGCCCGTCATCGGGCTCGGCGGCCAGGAGCACCTGGACGTGGGATCGCTCCGCCCGGTCGAGCACGCCGGGGTAGTCGTCCGGGTCCCCGGCGTCCGCCGCGGTCAGGGGCGCCGGGGCCGTCCCGCCCATCAGCGCGCTGAGCTCCGTGGCCAGCTCCGCCGCCGTCGGCGCGCCGGGAAGTGCAACCACCGCGACGGTCTCCGGGATCGGCGACGGCTGTACGTCCAGGCCCTGGCTGGCCTGCAGCTGGGCCGCCAGCGATCGTGTCAGGGCGGTCGCGAATGTGGGTTCATCGGCAAGCAACCGGGCCACCGCGCCGGCGTCCAGCCGCAGCAGCTCGCTGTCACGCCGGGCGCGCACCGAGGCCGAGCGGGGCGACCCGGTCAGCAGCGCCAACTCGCCGATCGCGTCGCCGCGGCCGAGTACACGCAGCACGCGCGGCGGGGTCCCGGCGATGGCCTCGACGCGCCCGGAGAGCAGCACGAATAGGGCATCGGGCTCGTCGCCCTGGCGGAAGACGAACGACCCCGCGCGCACGGAGACCCGCTCCGCGCTGGCGGCCAGCTCGGCCAGCCGGGCGGAGTCCACCCCGGCGAAAATGCTCACGCCGGCCAGAGCATCGGCGAACGCCTCGGGCCACGCCACCGCGCCAGCCTAGGCACGCCGCGCGCGGCGGGCAAGCGATCGCACAAGGCCGGCTTGTACGACGTTCCCCCTGGCGCAACGGTGGCGTAGCGTCGCTGAGCGTGGCGATCCTTCTTGGCTTCATCGGCGTGGTGGGTTTCAGCGGGTCGCTGCCGGCCACCCGCGTAGCGGTCGAGGAACTGGATCCCACCTTCGTCGGCGTCGGGCGCGCCGTCGTGGCCGGCCTGTTGGCGGCGGCGCTGCTGGCCGCCACCCGCCAGCCGCGGCCGACTCGCGCGCAGCTGCGCCCGCTCGGCCTGGTGGCGCTGGGGGTGGTGTTCGGCTTCCCGCTGTTCACCGCGCTTGCGCTGCACTCGCTGTCCTCGGCGCACGGGGCCGTGATCGTCGGCCTGCTGCCCGCGGCCACGGCCGTGGCCGCGGTGCTGTTCGCCGGCGAGCGCCCCAGCGGCGCCTTCTGGGCCGCGTCGGGCGCTGGGCTCGTGGCGGTGCTGATCTTCGCCGCCGCCCAGGGGGCGGGCCTGCCCAGCGCGGCGGACGGCCTGGTGCTGATCGCGGTGGCCTTCGGCGCCCTGGGATACGCGCAGGGCGGTGCGCTGGCGCGCGAACTCGGGGGCTGGCAGACCATCTGCTGGGCGCTGGTCCTGTCGCTGCCGCTGACCGTGCCGGTCACGCTCGTGGCCTCGCTGGCGGGCGACCTGTCCGGCGCAGCGGACGCCTGGGCCGGGTTCGCCTACGTCTCGCTGGTGAGCATGTTCCTGGGGTTCTTCGCCTGGTACGCCGGGCTGGCGCGCGGCGGCATCGCCCGCATCGGCCAGGTGCAGCTGGCGCAGCCGGTGCTGACGCTGGCCTGGGCGGCGCTGCTGCTTGGCGAGGTCGTGAGCGCGGGCATGGTGGCCGCCGCGCTGATCGTCCTGGCCTGCGTGGTGGCCACCCAGCGCACACGCGTGACGGCCGCCCCGGCGCCGGAGTACCCGCCCGTGCTCCAGCACCCCTGAGCGGCCGCCCGGCACGCCGCTCGTGGCCCGGCGATCCGGTCATCCCGGCGGTTCAGTAGCCTCAGTTCGATGACTGATTCCGCCCTCCTAGAAGGCCAGGAACTACTAAACCAGGGCAAGGTGCGCGACGTCTACGCGGCGGGCGAGGACCGCCTGCTGATGGTGGTCAGCGACCGCATCTCCACCTACGACGTGGTGCACCCCAATCCGATCCCGGACAAGGGCAAGGTGCTCACGGGGCTGACCGCGTTCTGGCTCGACAAGACCGAGTCGATCGTGCCCAACCACCTGATCTCGTTCACCGACGTGCCCGAGGCGGCTCGCGGCCGCGCGATGCTGGTCGAGAAGCTCGAGATGGCGCCGGTCGAGTGCGTCGTGCGCGGGTACATCACAGGGTCGGGCTGGAAGGACTACCAGCGGTCAGGCCAGATCTGCGGCATCGCGCTCCCCGACGGGCTCGAGGAGTCCCAGCAGCTGCCGGAGCCGATCTTCACGCCCGCCACCAAGGCCGACGTGGGCGACCACGACGAAAACGTCGACTTCGACCGCGCGGCCGAGATCCTTGGCGATCGTGCCCTGCTGGAGGAGCTGCGCCGGATCTCGATCGAGCTGTACGAGTTCGGCGCAACCCACGCGCGCGAACGCGGGATCATCCTCGCCGACACCAAGTTCGAGTTCGGCCGCCGGCCCGACGGCACGATCGTCGTCGGCGACGAGGTGCTCACCCCCGACTCCTCGCGCTTCTGGCCGGTCGACGGCTACGAGCCCGGGCACGGCCAGCCCAGCTTCGACAAGCAGTACGTGCGCGACTGGGCGTCGGCGAGCGGCTGGGACAAGTCCCCGCCCGCGCCCGAGCTGCCTGCCGACGTGGTGTCCAAGACGCGCGAGTTGTACGTGGACGCCTACGAGCGCATCACCGACGAGCCCTTCCAGGAGTGGCTGGACCGGTCCGCGTGAAGGTCAGCGTGCTGATCAGGCCCAAGGAGGGCATCCTCGACCCGCAGGGCCAGGCCGTGGAGCGTGCGCTGCCCGCGCTGGGTTTCCAGGGCGTCAAGGACGTCCGCGTCGGCCGTCTGGTGGAGCTGGAGGTGGCCGACGCCTCGGAGGTCGCCGCCATGTGCGAGAAGTTGCTGGCCAACCCGCTGATCGAGGACTACGAGGTCATCGCCGCCCCATGAGGTTCGGGGTCATCAGGTTCCCCGGCTCCTGCGACGAGACGGACGCGCTGCTGGCCTGCCGCCGCTACGGCGACGCAGAGCTGCTCTGGCACGGCGATCGTGACCTCAAAGGCGTCGACGCCGTGGTCGTCCCCGGCGGCTTCTCCTACGGCGACTACCTGCGCGTCGGAGCGATCGCGCGCTTCTCGCCGGTCATGGAGTCGGTGATCGAGTTCGCCGGCTCAGGCGGGCACGTGCTGGGCATCTGCAACGGCTTCCAGGTGCTGTGCGAGGCGCGGCTGCTGCCGGGTGCGCTGCTGCCCAACGACGGCCGCCGCTTCGTGTGCCGGCAGGTCGACCTCGAGGTGGTCAACGCCGAGACGCCCTTCACGAGCGCCTGCCGGGATGGACAGCTCCTGTCCATCCCGGTCAAGCATTTCACGGGCCGCTTCCACGCGCCAGAGCAGGTACTGCAGAGCATGGAGGCACATGGCCAGATCATCCTGCGGTACGCCGACGGGCACAACCCCAACGGCTCCGAGCACGACATCGCCGGTGTCGCCAACGAATGCGGCAACGTGATGGGGCTGATGCCCCACCCCGAGCACGCCGTCGATCCGCTGACCGGCTCGGCCGACGGCGGTCTGCTCTTCGAGTCGCTGGCCGCGCACACGCGCCAGACCGTCGCGGCGTGAGCGCCTCGCCGCACCGCGAGCTCGGGCTGACCGACGCCGAGTACGACCTGATCTGCCAGAAGCTGGGGCGCGACCCGAACGGGCTGGAACTGGCCGTGTTCAGCCTGATGTGGTCCGAGCACTGCGCCTACAAGCACTCCAAGAAGCTGCTGCGCGGGCTACCGGTCGAGGGCCCGCATCTGCTCATGGGCCCGGGCGAGAACGCCGGCGCGGTGGACGTGGGCGACGGCGTGGCCATCGCCTTCAAGGTCGAGTCGCACAACCACCCCAGCGCCGTGGAGCCGTTCCAGGGGGCAGCTACCGGGGTCGGCGGCATCCTGCGCGACGTGTTCGCGGTCGGTGCGCGGCCGATCGCGGTGCTCGACTCGCTGCGCTTCGGTGAGCTTGATTCGCCGCGCTCGCTGTACCTGCTTGACGGCGCGGTGTCGGGCATCGGCCACTACGGCAACTCGATCGGCGTGCCCACCATCGGCGGGGAGGTCTACTTCGAGGGCGCGTACGAGTCCAACTGCCTGGTCAACGCCATGTGCCTGGGCATCGCCGACCACGACCGGCTGACCCGATCCGCAGCCGCGGGCGTGGGCAACCTGCTTGTGCTCATGGGCGCGCGCACCGGCCGCGACGGCATCGGTGGCGCCTCGGTGCTGGCCTCGGCCGAGCTGGACACCGAGGACGACTCCAAGCGGCCGACGGTGCAGATCGGCGACCCGTTCGAGGAGAAGCGCGTGATGGAGGCCTGCCTCGAGCTGCTGGACCGCGGCACGCTGACCTCGCTCCAGGACCTGGGCGCGGCCGGGCTGTCCTCCTCTTCGTCGGAGATGGCGTCCGGCGGCCAGGTGGGCCTGGACATCGACGTCTCGCAGGTGCCGCTGCGCGAGGACGACATGGAGCCGTTCGAGATCATGATCTCGGAGTCCCAGGAGCGGATGCTGTGTGTGATCGAGCCGGGCAAGCTGGCCGAGCTCGAGGAGGTGTGCCAGCGCTGGGAGGTTCGCTCGTCTGTCATCGGCAAGGTCACCGACACGCGCCGACTGCGCATCCTGGACGGCGCCGAGACCGTAGGCGACATGCCGGTGGACGCGCTGGTCGACGACTGCCCGCTGTACGACCTCGCGCCCGCCGCGCCGGACAAACAGATCTATCCGGCGCCGCCGCGCACCCTCGACAGCGACGATCCCGAAGAGGTGCTGCCGGCGCTGCTCGGCTCGGCCAACCTGTGCTCGCGCCGCCCGCTGTTCGAGCAGTACGACCCGATCGTGCAGTCGCGCACGGTCCGCCGGCCCGAACAGGCGGATGCTGCGGTGCTGCGGCTGTACCCCGAAGGTGACGATCCGCGCGGGATCGCGGTCTCCATCGACGGCAACGGCCGGCGCGTGGCCTGCGACCCCTACACCGGGACCGTGGAGGCGGTGCTGGAGTGCGCCGCCAACCTGGCCTGCGTTGGCGGCGAACCGCTGGGCCTGACCAACTGCCTGAACTTCGGCAACCCCGAGAAGCCACACGTGGCCTGGCAGCTCGAGCGCTCGGTCGCGGGCATGTCCGACGCACTGCGCGCGATCGGCGTGCCGGTGGTCGGCGGCAACGTGTCGCTGTACAACGAGTCCGGCGGGGGTCCGATCTACCCCACCCCGGTGGTGGGCATGGTGGGTGCGGTGCCCGACGTGGCGGCCGCGCCCGGGTCCGGTTTCGCCGCGGAGGGCGACCTGATCGCGCTGGTCCGACCGGCCGGGTTCGTCTCGTCGGAGGCGGGGTCGGAGCTGTCCAAGCTGCGCGGTGAGCAGCTGCCGCTGGGGCTGCCCGCGATCGACGTGGATGCAGTGCGCGCGGTGCTGGACGCCGTCCGCGCCGCCGCCCGCACAGGCAAGCTCACCTGCATCCACGACGTGGCCGAGGGCGGCCTGGCCGTGGCGCTGGCCGAATGCTGCGTGGCCGGTGGCGTCGGGGCCGCGGTGGGCGCCATCGACGACCCGTTCGGGGAGGGCGTGGGCAGGTTCCTGGTGTCGGGCGCGCCGGCGGCCGTGGAGGCACTGGACGCCGACTACGAGCTCATCGGCACGGTCGGCGGGGACGAGCTGCGCATCGGCGACCTCAGCTGGTCCCTGAACGCACTGACGGGCGCCAGGGAATCCCTGGCGCCCGCCTTTGCGTGATCGTCCGCGGGGTTACTTGATCGCGGTGTAGTCGAACTCGGCCGCGGCCGGGTCGATGGCCCCGGCGGTCACGTTGCAGGCCACCAGACGGAAGGCCGTCAGGACGTTCGACTTGGCCACGTGGATGCTGAGCCCGCCGTTGGCGAACACCGCGTTCTGGCCGGCGCTCACCGTCACGGCCGCACCCGACAGGTTCTGGCCGGTGGGGACCAGCACGTAGGCGCAGTCGTTGGCGGGGATGGACGGCAGGTCCAGCGTCGGGCTGCCGTTGGCCACTGTGAAGTCGGTCGCGCTCAGCGAGCGGTCGGCGACCTTCGCGCCCGTGATGGCGTCGTCCTTGACCGTGTCGGCCGAATCGGCCTTGGTCGCGGAGTCGGCCTGCGTGGCCTTCTCGGCCTGGGTGGCGTTGTCGGCCTGCGTTGCCTTGTCCGCCTGGGCGGCCTTGGCCGAGTTGGGCACCTGGCCGAGCTTGGACTCCTTGATCTGACGCCGGCCAGCGAGTTGTTCTTGATGTCGCTGCCGGAGAGGGTGCGGTTCTTAACGTCGAGGCCGGTCAGGGTGCCGTTCTTGACCTGCTTGCCGGTGATGGTGGCGGCGGCGTAGCTGGTGCCGCCGAGGGCCGCGAACACGGCGATCAGGGACAGGACGGTGGCGATCTGAGGGGCGGCTGGGGGATGAGGTTGCGCATTGGAGTGGCTCCTTGGTGGTTGGGGGAAGCTGCTTGCTGTCACCAATGCTCGGCGGGATGGGTCTCGCGTTCCGTTGCCTGTGAGCGCCCCGCTGTGTAAAGCCCGTTACCTGCACGGGCGCGTCCCCGGCGCGATCCACCCCCGCTGTTACTCTGTAAGGCAGTGACCGGGCGACCGCCCGGTCTCCTCGTTCCAGGGCCCCGCACCGGCTTTGAGCTCACCTCTAGACCACCGCGACGGACCGCGCGACGAATGTGGCGTCTTCGGCGTATACGCGCCCGAGAGCGAGGTCTCGCGCCTGTCCTACTTCGCCCTCTACGCGCTGCAGCACCGCGGGCAGGAGTCCGCCGGGATCGCCGTCAGCGAGGGCGGCCACATCATGACCGTGCGCGACGTGGGCCTGGTATCCCAGGTCTTCGACGAGAGCAAGCTCCAGGCCCTGACCGGCGACATGGCCGTGGGCCACGTGCGCTACTCCACCACCGGCGGATCGGCGTGGGAGAACGCCCAGCCGGTTTACCGCTCCGACCGCCGCCAGGTTGCGCTGGCCCACAACGGCAACCTCATCGAACGCGGTCGAGCTGCACTCAGAGCTGTCCGACCAGGGTGTGCGGTTTCGCTCCACTTCGGACTCCGAGATCATCGCGGCGCTGCTGTCCACCCACGCGGCGGACACGATCGAGGAGGCGGTGGCCGATGTTCTGCCGCGCCTGGAAGGGCGCGTTCTCCACGGTCGTCATGACCCAGGACTCGGTGGTGGCCTTCCGCGATGGGGCGGGCCTGCGGCCGCTGTCGCTTGGCCGGATCGGCGAGCGCTACTGCGGTGGCCTCGGAGTCGTGTGCCTTCGACATCATCGGCGCCGAGCTGGTGCGCGAGGTGCTGCCGGGCGAGATGATCTCGATCGGCGAGCGGGGCATCGCCACCAAGCAGGTGATCGACTCTCCGCGCAAGGCCTTCTGCGTGTTCGAGCACATCTACTTCGCCCGCCCGGACTCGATCCTGGAGGGCAACCGCACCCAGGTCTCACGGCGCAAGATGGGCGAGATCCTGTGGCGCGAGGCGCCGGTCGACGCCGACGTGGTCATCGCCGTGCCCGACTCCGGCACGCCCGCGGCCGCGGGCTACGCCAAGGCCTCGGGCATCCCGCGTGACGAGGGCCTGGTCAAGAACCGCTACGTGGCGCGCACGTTCATCCAGCCCGGCGACCAGCTGCGCAAGCACGGCCTGCGGATGAAGTTCAACCCGCTGCGCGAGGTGGTCGAGGGCAAGCGGATCGTGGTCGTGGACGACTCGATCGTGCGCGGCAACACCACCCGCCAGATCGTCTCGATGCTCCGCGACGCCGGGGCGCTGGAGGTGCACATGCGCATCTCGGCGCCGCCGATCCGCTACCCGTGCCACTACGGCGTGGACATGTCCACCAAGCAGGAGATGGTGGCGCACGGCCGCACGGTGCGCTGAGATCGCGGAGGAGCTGGAGTGCGACTCGATCGCCTACCTGTCGCTGGAGGGCGTGTACGAGGCCATCCGGGGCGAGGCCGGCACACACTGCGACGCCTGCTTCTCGGGCAACTACCCGCTGGAGCGCAGCGAGTCGGCGAACGGCAAGTTCGCCCTCGAAGAGCTCGCCGTCATACGTTCGTAACGACCCCGCACCCTCCGCGAAACGGAGTGGGTGCAGAGCCCCGGAGCGGCCGGTCGCGGCGGTACTGTGGCCCGTCCGTGGACCTCGACTCCGCTCTGTCACAGCACTTCGGCTTCTCCGGCTTCCGCGCGGGCCAGCGCGAGGCGTGCCAGGCCGCGCTGGCCGATCGCGACGTGCTGGTGGTCATGCCCACCGGCTCGGGCAAGTCGCTCTGCTACCAGCTGCCGGGGCTGATGCGCCAGGACCTGACCGTGGTCGTGTCGCCGCTGGTGGCGCTCATGCAGGACCAGGTCGAGGCGCTGGCGGCGCGCGGCCTGGCGGGGCAGGTGGCGCTGGTCAACGCCCAGCAGGACCAGGCCACCAACGCCGCGGTCATGCAGCGCGCGGCTGACGGCACGCTACGGCTGCTGTACGTCTCACCGGAGCGGTTCGCCTCGCCCGGCTTCCTGGACCGCATGCGCAGCGTGGACATCGGCCTGTTCGTGGTCGACGAGGCGCACTGCGTGTCCCAGTGGGGCCACGACTTCCGCCCGGACTACTTCCGCCTGGCCGACGCCGCCCGCCACCTGGAGGCCAAGGCCATCGTCGCCTCCACGGCCACGGCCACGCCCCAGGTGGCGGTCGACATCGCCCGCCGCCTGGGCCTGCGCGATCCGCTGAAGGTGGCCACGGGCTTCGACCGCCCCAACCTCTCGTTCGCCGTCGCGCGGCCGGCGCCGCACCAGAAGCGGCCGCTCATCGCCGAGGCGCTCGGCGCGCCCGACGCGCTGCCGGCGATCGTCTACGCGGGCACGCGCGCGGGGTCGGAGGAGATCGCCGATCAGCTCACGGTGCAGCTCGGCGAGCCGGCCGAGGCCTACCACGCGGGCCTCGCGCGCGAGCAGCGCGCGGCGGTGCAGCGGCGCTTCCTGGCCGATGAGGTCCGGGTCATCGTGGCCACCAACGCGTTCGGCATGGGGGTCGACAAGCCCAACGTGCGCACGGTCCTGCACGCCAGCGTGCCGTCTTCGCTCGAGGCGTACTACCAGGAGGCGGGGCGCGCTGGGCGCGACGGGCTGCCTGCACGCGCGCTGCTGCTGGCCGAGAACCGCGACAAGGCGCTCCACGTGCACTTCATCAAGCGCGAGGAGGTCGACCCGCAGCTGCCGGCCGCGCTTGCCGATCGGCTCATCGGCGTGGCCGACGGCGACGGGCGCTACAGGGTCGCCACGCGCCGACATGGCGCGGATCGCCGGCGGCGGATTCGACCGGCTGCGCGCTCTGCTCGGCCACCTCACGCGCGCGGGCGTCATCTCGCCGACACCGTCGGCACCCGACCAGGTGGCCGGCCGTCTGAGCGCGAGCGGCTTCGACGCGCGGGCGGCCGCTGCGTGCCGCTCCTCGATCGAGGACGGCGCCCGGGCGCGCTGGCGCCAGTACCGCGAGATCTGGGCGTATACCGAGGGCGGAGGGCCCGAAGGTGCGGTGCTCGACCGGCCGACGCCCGGTCTGCACTCCTCCCCCGGCTGCCGGCGCCAGACCATCCTGCGCCACTTCGGCGACAGCGTCGGCTCCCTGCCCAGGCCGGATGGCGCACCCTGCTGCGACGTCTGCGACGCGGGGCTCGTGCCCGAGCTGCCGCCGCCGTCGCTGGAGGCGGTGGCCGACCTCGACGACGCGATCCTCTCGATCGCCCGCGGCGCGCAGCCGGCGGTGGGGCGCACCACCTGCGCCGAGATCCTGCACGGCTCGCAGAACAAGAAGATCAAGCGCAACTCCTACGACGGCCTGCCCGCCTACGGCACCTCCTCGCACATGCGCCGGGCCGACATCCTCGCGCGTGTCGACGAGCTGATCGAGGCGGGCCGGATCGCCACCACGTCGGGGCCCTACCCGGTGCTCCAAGCCGCCTGATGCCCTTCCGCGTCGGCGTGCTGGTCTCGGGCGGGGCACCAACCTCCAGGCGCTGCTGGACACGGTCCACGGCCGGGACGGAGTCGAGGTGGTGTGCGTCGCCTCCAGCCGGCCCGGGGCACAGGGGCTCCAGCGGGCGGCCGACGCCGGGGTCCAGACCGCCGTGTTCGACAAGGCCGACCACAGCGACCGCGACGCCCGCGATGCCGCCATGGGTAACTGGCTGGACGGCCACGGCGTCGACCTGCTGGTGCTGGCCGGCTTCATGGAGATCCTCGGTGGACCATTCATCCGCCGCTTCGAGGGCCGGATCGTGAACGTGCACCCGTCGCTTCTGCCCGCGTTCGCGGGGGTGGGCGCCATCGAGCAGGCGCTGGAATACGGCGTGCGCGTGATGGGCGTGACGGTCCACTTCGTCGACGAGGGGGTTGACAGCGGACCGGTCATCCTGCAGGAGGCGTTCGAGCTTTCGTATGCTCGCGACATCGCGGCGATCGAGGCTCAGGTACACGCGGTCGAGCACCGGTTGCTGCCCCGGGCCGTGAGGCTGATCGCGGCGGGCGCCGTGTCCCTGGACGAGCACAACCCGAGGCTGGTGAACATCGATGAGCGCGACTCCTGAACCCGGCGAGATACAGGACGTGGTCCAGCCCGCCGACGTGCAGGTGCGCCGGGCCGTCCTGTCGGTCTCCGACAAGCGCGGACTGGTCGACTTCGCCAAGGGCCTTGCCGACATGGGGGTCGAGATCGTGTCCACGGGCGGCACCGCGCAGGCGCTCGCCGATGCGGGCGTCGAGACCCGCGCGGTGGAGGACTACACGGGCTTCCCGGAGGTCATGGACGGCCGCGTCAAGACGCTCAACCCAAAGATCTACGCCGGGCTGTTGGCTGTGCGCTCCAACCCCGCGCACGTGGCGGTGCTCGAGGAGCAGTCCATCGAGCCGATCGACCTGGTGTGCGTGAACCTGTACCCGTTCGAACGCGTCGCCGGCGCGCGCGGGGCGCGGGACGACGAGGTCATCGAGAACATCGACATCGGCGGTCCCACGCTCATCCGTGCCGCGGCCAAGAACCACAAGTACGCCGCCGTGGTCACCTCGCCCGAGAGCTATGACGCCGTGCTCGAGGAGCTCCGCCGCTCCGGTGGGCGGCTGGAGGCGAGGACCCGGGAGTCGCTTGCGCTCGAGGCGTTCTCCTACACCGCCCGCTACGACGCTGCCATCGCGCGCTGGTTCGCCGAGCGCGAGGACGACTTCCCGGTGCAGGAGAGCCGCTCGTTCACCAAGATGCTGGACCTGTCCTACGGCGAGAACCCCCACCAGCGGGCCGCCTACTACATGGAGTCGGGCGCGCGCACGCACCTGATGTCCATGGTCTCGAAGATCCACGGCAAGGAGTTGTCGTTCAACAACCTGCTTGACCTGGACTCGGGCCGCAAGCTCGTCGACGAGTTCGAGCTGCCGGCCGCGGTCATCATCAAGCACAACAACCCGTGTGGAGCCGCGGTGGGCAGCACCGTCGGCCACGCCTTCCAGCGCGCCCTGGCCACCGACGGCACCAGCGCGTTCGGCGGGGTCATGTGCTTCAACCGCCCCGTCGACCTGGAGCTGGCCCAGGCGCTCAACGAGATGTTCGTGGAGCTGGTGTTCGCGCCCGGCTTCGAGGACGGTGCTCTGGATGTCCTGCAGAGCAAGCCCAACATCCGCATCCTGGACGACGGCGAGCGCCGCCGCCCGGCCATATCCGAGCAGGACGTCAAGCGCGTGCGCGGCGGCCTCCTGGTCCAGGACCGCGACGCCGACGGCCAGACCCGCGACGAGATGCAGGTGGTCACCGAGCGCAAGCCGACGGAGGCCGAGTGGGGCGAGCTGCTGTTCGCCTGGCGCGTGTGCAAGCACGTGCGATCGAACGCCATCGTCCTGGCCAACGGGCTGGGCACGAGCGGCATCGGCGCCGGGCAGATGAGTCGGGTCGACTCGGTCAAGATCGCCATCGACAAGGCCGCCGAGGCCGACCTGGCTCTGGACGGCGCGGTCATGGCCTCCGACGCCTTCTTCCCGTTTGCCGACGGGCCCCAGCTGGCGATCGACGCGGGGGTGCGGGCCATCATCCAGCCCGGCGGCTCCAAGCGCGACATGGAGGTCATCGACGCCTGCGAGGCGGCGGGCGTGGCGATGGTCTTCACCTCGCGCCGCCACTTCAGGCACTAGACGCCGCGCGCGGGCGGCTCGCTGCCGCGCGGGAGATGCCCCCGGCGAGACTCGAACTCGCGCCGCGCGGCTTAAAAGGCCGCCGCTCTAACCAACTGAGCTACGGGGGCCCGACCATGCTAGAGCGCACCCGGCCTAGACTGCCCGTGCGCGCCCCCATGGTCTAGCGGTCAGGACGCCGCCCTTTCAAGGCGGAGATCGCGGGTTCGAATCCCGCTGGGGGTATGGCGGCGCGACGAAGGCGTGCCCCTCGGTCTCGGACCATCGCCGGCTGGCCGGTGCGCCGCCGGGCGGGTGCGGCGCGGCTCCTGGCGTGGCTGACAAACTGAGCTCATGACTGACCACGCGGTGGAGCTGGTCTTGGCGCGGAACCTGGTTTCGGCGGTCGAGCTGGCGGCGTTCATCATCGATCCCGACGGGGTGGTCGTCTTCTTCAACGATTCCGCGGGCGAGGCCATCGGACACCGCTTCGAGGAGGTCGGCCCGCTGGCCCGGGAGCAGTGGAACTCGCAGTTCGGCCCCTTCGATGAGTTCGGCCAGCTCATGCCGACGGACTCCCTCCCGCTCTCGGTCGCGCTGCGCCAGGGGCTGCCGGCGAACGGCCGTTTTCAGGTCCGCTTGCACGACGATGAACTGGTGGAGGTCGAGGTCAGCGCCCTGCCGCTCGTGACCGCGCAGGGATTCCAAGGCGCCATGGTCGTCTTCTGGCGCGCGCCGGAGTAGGCCCGTGGCACTGACCGTTCGCTACTGGGGAACGCGTGGCTCGATCCCCACGCCCGCGCCGGACATGGCGGCCTACGGAGGGAATACCTCGTGTGTCGAGCTGACGCTGTCGGACGGCAGCCAGGTGATCCTGGACGCCGGCACGGGGATCCGGTCGCTGGGCCAGGCGCTGGCGTCCGGCTCAGGCGCGGTGCACGTCTTGCTGACCCACCTCCACCTGGATCACATCCAGGGGCTGATGTTCTTCGCGCCCCTTTTCGACCCTGGCCGCGAGGTTCGCATCTACGGACCGCCGGCGCTTGGGGCACCGCTGCTGAACCGCCTGGGGCGCTACATCTCGGCTCCCCTGGCGCCCGTCGAGATCCACGAGCTACCAGCGCGGGTGTCCTTTCAGGAGGCCACGGAAGAGGGGTGGGAGATCGGCCCCGCCCGCGTCGAGGCCGCGTTTGTGAATCATCGCGGACCGACACTCGGCTACCGCGTTACAGACGGCGCGGCGACGGTCGCCTACCTACCCGACCACGAACCGGCCCTCGGCCAGGATCTGATCCGAGACGACCCGGGATGGGTTTCCGGGCATGCGCTGGCCGATGCTGCCGATCTGCTCATCCACGACGCCCAGTACGCAGATCACGAGTACAGGCAGCACATCGGCTGGGGCCACTCCGGCCTGTCGGACGCGGTCGCTTTCGCGCGTGTGGCCGGCGCCGAGCGCCTGGCCCTCTTCCACCATGACCCACTGCATGACGACAGCGTGCTCGACGATCTGGGCCGTGAGGCCAGCGCGCTGGCTGATGGGCGCTTCACCGACCTGGCTGTCGCGCGGGAGCAGGACACCGTCCAACTGTCCACCGGACCCTGAGCGCCAGCCTGCCCGCCGAGTGCGTGGATCCGGCGGCTGTGGGCGCTGCGGTCAGGCCGCGTGGGCGGCGTCGGCGTCGCCCTCGGGCTCGTAGCCACCGCACGACGCCGCGAACACCAGCAGGCTGACCACCAGTCCGGCGGCGTGGCTGGCCGCCAGACCCACCAGGAAGCCCGCCACGCCGCCCGCCAGGGCCGCGAACAGCACCAGCCCCGCCGGCAGGGCCAGGATACGGGCGGTCACGATCGAGCAGCCGATCCAGGCCGCAGGGCCCACCAACCAGCCGTAGTCCTCGAAGAAGCTCTTGGGCAGCGCCAGCGCCAGCGCCGCGAACAGGGCCCCGACCAGCAGCGCCTGCACGGCCAGGGAGCGGAGAAAGAGACCGCGATCCACGGGGCCGCAGTCTAGATGGCGTGAGCTGCCCGGGCCTCCGGCGCGGCGTCGATCAGCGAGGCGACGGTGGACGCGGCCTCGTCACCGGCGAGCGGCCGCAGCAGGGCGTGTGCGATCACCGGGAGATCCGCCTGCAGCGATTGCGGCCGATCGGCGGCCAGCCTCGCGCGCACCAGCGCGAGCAGCCCACCCAGGCCCATCTCCACCTCGAGCGGCGTCGCCGGCCGGCTGCCGGGACGGTCGGCAAGCGCCGAGTACAGCGCGTCGGAGCACATCGCCCTAGCTGCCGCCAGCGGCTCTTCGGCGGCGGCTCCGACCGAGCGGACCTCCAGGAAGCACGTCCGGGCCGTATGCGGGTAGTGCACCAGTACGCGCATCAGCTCGGCCAGCCCGGCGGCCATCGACTCGGCCCAGCCGTCGGCCCCCGTGTACGCGGTCCGCACGGCGTCGGCGATGCACTCGGTGGCCGCCGCGAAGCACGCCAGGACACAGTGGTCCTTGGTCTCGAAGTGGTCGTAGAAGGTGCGCCTGGACACATGCGCCCGCGCCACGATGTCGCCGATCGTCGCCGGGCCGTAGCCCCGCTCGGAGAGCACGAACGTGGTCGCCTCCAGAATGCGGGTGCGCTGGTGTGCGGCCACGTACTCCGCCGAGAGGTCGTGCTGGCCGCGGGGCAGCGGCTCCGTCGGGGGCACCTGGCCGTGGAGGAAGGTCACACTGCCCGGGTCGCAGGCGCCAGCTTCCTTGCCGTTCGTAGGCGCGTCGAAGGAGTCCATTCCCGCAGCCATGTTAGGGCAGCTTTTGCCCCTGCTGGCTCTGGACTGCGAAGATCAGGTGATCACCCGATACGGGGCGGTTAGCTCAGCTGGTAGAGCACGTGCCTTACAAGCATGAGGTCGCAGGTTCGATCCCTGCACCGCCCATCGAGGCTGTCCCGACGGCCGTCCCGGTCGCGGAGCCCCTGCTCACCCTCGCCGAGCGCGCCACGATGCTCAACTGAACACGGCCTACTCGGCCTCGCGGCTGCGCCCTCTGACCAGCCCCAGCGCCTGCTGCTTGCCCATGCTGCCCAGCGCCGGCGGCCCCGACTCGTAGCGCGGCGGAGTGGCCGAGAGCCCGATCGGGTTGGCCGGCAGCGCCACCTCGGCGCCGCCCGGGCCGGGCAGCGTGACGGTCGGGCTCAGGCCCAGGCGCTCGGCCAGCGCCAGCGCGCCCGCGATGTCGTTCACCCGGCCGGCCGGCACGCCGGCCTCCAGCAGCCTGGCTTCCCACTCGGCGGCCGGGGCGGTCAGGAGCCGCTCGGCGATCGCCTGGCGCAGCGCCGCGCGGTTGTCGACCCGGTCGCTGTTGGTGGCAAAGCGCGGGTCGGCGGAAAGCTCGCGGACGCCGATCTCCTCGCAGAGCAGCGCGAACTGCTGGTCGGTGCCCACGGCCACCACCAGCGTGCCGTCGGCGGTATCGAAGCTCTCGTAGGGAGCGATCGAGGGGTGGGCGTTGCCCATCCGCCCCGGCGTGACGCCCGCGGCCGTCTGGCCGGTCGACTGGTTGACCAGCGCGGCCAGCAGGCACGTGAGCAGGTTCAGCTCGATCGCCTGCCCCTCCCCGGTGCGGTCGCGGTGGCGCAGCGCGGTCAATATGCCGGAGGTTGCGAACAGGCCGGTGATCACGTCCACCAGCGCCACGCCGACCTTCTGCGGCTCGCCGTCGGGTGCGCCGGTGATGCTCATCAGCCCACCAACTGCCTGGAGCAGCAGGTCGTAGCCCGGCATAGCCGCCCCGGCGCCCGAGCCGAAGCCGGTGACGGTGCAGGTGATCAGGCGCGGGTTGGCGCCGGCCAGCGTGGCGTGATCCAGGCCCAGCCGCTCCATCACGCCGGGGCGGAAGTTGTCCACCACCACGTCGGCGCCGCCGGCCAGCTCGCGCGCCACCTCCAGGTCGCCGGCGTCGGCCAGGTCCAAGGCGACGCTGTGCTTGCCGCGATTGACCGACAGGAAGTAGGTCGGCGTGCCGTCGCGGGCGTAGGGGGGACCCCAGCCGCGGGTGTCGTCGCCGCGGCCCGGTCGTTCCACCTTGAGGACGGTTGCGCCGTGGTCGGCCAGCAGCATCGTGGCCAGCGGCGCTGCCAGCACGCGCGAGAAGTCCAGCACCACCAGGTCGCCGAGGGGGGCGTCGGTCACGCCCGGAATCTACGCCCCGAGGCGGCCGCCGGGTTTCGATCTCGCCGCTGCGAGTATCAGCAAGACGATGAGCTCTCCCCACGCAGCAGTGCCCAACGTCCAGCTGTCCGGCGACGTGGCGATCCCCCAGCTCGGGTTCGGCGTCTTTCAGATCCCGCCCGCGGAAACCTTCGAGATGACCACCCTGGCGTTCCAGGCCGGCTACCGCCACATCGACACTGCCGCGGCCTACCGCAACGAGGCCGAGGTGGGCCAGGCTGTGAAGGCGTCCGGGCTGGATCGCGACGAGGTGTTCATCACCACCAAGTGCTTCAACGACTCGCACGGCTACGAGCAGGCCAGGCAGGCCTTCCAGGACAGCATCGGCCGGCTCGAGCTGGACTTCGTGGACCTGTACCTGATCCACTGGCCGGTGCCCTCGCAGGACCTGTACGTGGAGACGTGGAAGGCCTTCATCGAGCTCCAGCAGGAGGGCCTGGTCAGGTCGATCGGTGTGTCGAACTTCCAGCCCGCCCACCTGCGCCGGCTGATCGAGGAGACCGGCGTGACCCCGTCGGTCAACCAGGTCGAGCTGCACCCGCGCTTCCAGCAGACGGGCCTGCGGCGCGAGCACGAGGACCTGGGCATCGTGACCGAGGCCTGGAGCCCGCTGGCCCAGGGTGCGGTGCTGGACGAGCCGGTGCTGGTCGAGATCGCGCAGGCGCACGGCAAGTCGGCCGGCCAGGTGGTGCTGCGCTGGCACATCCAGCTGGGCAACGTGGTGTTCCCCAAGTCGGCGAACCCCGAGCGCATCAGGCAGAACTTCGACATCTTCGACTTCCATCTGTCCGAGGACCAGATGCAGGCCGTCGCGGCGCTGGACGCCGGCGAGCGCATCGGCCCGGACCCCGATACGTTCGTGCGTCCCTAGCGGCTAGCCGCGGCCGGCCTCCGCGGCGGCCCGCTCGGCCAGGTCCAGCTGGCGCTCGATCAGGTCGAGCCCCGAGCTCCAGAAGCCGGGGTCGGCCAGGTCCACGCCGACGATCTTGCCCAGCTCCTCGGGCGGCATCGAGCCGCCGGCGCGCAGCAGGTCCAGGTAGGCGGGCGCGAAGCTCGGCGCCCTCCTCCTCGAAGCGGCGGTAGACCGACAGCGCCAGCAGGTGCCCGTAGGCGTAGGCGTACACGTAGCCCGGGCGTGTCCACGAAGTGCGGCACGTAGGACCACCACGAGCGAGTAGTCCGTCCGACGGCTCGACCGAGTCGCCGAGCAGGTCGGCCTGGGTGTCCGACCACGCGGCGGCGAACGCGTCGGTGGACAGCTCGCCCGACTCGCGCCGCTCGGTGTGGATGCGGTGCTCGAAGCGGTTCATCGCGATCTGGCGGAACACCGCCGCCACCGCGCCGTCGAGCGACTCGGCCAGCAGCGACAGCCGCGCGGAGGCGTCGGGCGCCTCGCTCGAGCAGCCGCTCCAGCACGATCGTCTCGCCGAAGATCGAGGCCGTCTCGGCCACCGTCAGCGGGGTGGTGAACTCGAACATGCCCTTGCGGGCGCGCCAGCGCGGCGTGGACGCCGTGGCCGAGCTCGTGGGCCATCGTCAGCACGTCGCCGGGGCGCGAGGTGTAGTTGAGCATCACGTACGGGTGCGCCGAGGGCACGGTGTAGGCGCAGAAGGCGCCGCCGCGCTTGCCCGGCTGCGGCGGCGCGTCGATGTAGTGGCCGTCGAAGAACTCCGGCCGCGGTCTGCGCCCAGCTCGGGCGAGAAGCTGCGGTAGCAGTCGAGCACAGAGCCTTGCGCGCTCCTCGTAGGGGATGTGCTGCTCGGCCTCGGCCACCGGCGCCATGCGGTCGTAGTGGGCGAGCTTGTCGAGGCCCAGCAGCCGCGCCTTGAGCCGGTACCAGCGCCGGGCCAGCTCGTAGCGCCCGACCACGGCCTCGATCAGCGCCTGCGACCGACTCGTCGCTGGCCTCGTTGGCGAGGTTGCGCGAGGCCAGCCAGTGCGGATAGGAGCGCAGGCGGTCCTTGGTCGACTTGTCCTGGAGCAGGGTGTTGAAGATGAAGGCGCGCGTGCGCAGCCCCGGCTGGAGCGCCGCGGTCACGCCGCTCGCGGCCGCCTGCGCGCTGGGCGCGATCGGGGCTCTGGAGCAGGCTCAGCGCCTCCATCAGCGGCACGGGCTCGTCGCCGCCGGGCAGGTCGACCTCGATGGCCGACGTCAGCTCGGTGAACAGGCGCGCGAACGCGGACCGCCCCGGTGACCTGGGTCTCGGTGAGCATCCGCTCCTCGGGCTCGGACAGCTGGTGGTCGCGGTAGCGCCGCAGCGTGCGCAGGTGGTGGCGGCAGAACGACGAGCTCGTCCGCGGCGATCAGCTCCTCGGCGCGTCCTCGTCGCAGCTCGTTCCACTCCAGGTCGAAGAACAGCAGCGACGTCTCGATGCGCCGCGCTGCGCTCGGAGCACCTGCTGCATCAGCGCGCCGGTCGGCGCGTCCTGGGTGTCCACCGCGAACGCCAGCGAGGCGTAGGAGCCGGCCCGCCCGACGCGATCGAAGATGTCCTCCAGCTCGCGCATCGCACCTGCCAGGCCGGGCGCGTCCATGCCTGCGACCTTGCCGCGGTGGCGCTCGGAGAAGTCCTCGCTCAGCCGTGCGGCCTCCTCCAGCATCGAGGTGGCGCCCGTCGCGGCCCCCGCCCTCCACCAGCGGCTCGAGGTCCCAGCGCGCATCCTGCAGCGCCTGATCGGAGGGTGCGGTCGCGGTGTCGGCCATTCCGTGACCTTAGTAAGGGCGTTATGCCGACAGCCGGCCGGCCTGCCGGGACCGGGCCGCGCCCTCGCGGATCACTTCCGCGACCTGGTCCGGTCCGTCCCAGGTGGGCACGTGGCCGCAGTCGCGCAGGTGGCGCACCTGGACCCCGGCGGGCGCGCTCTCGGGTGGGTAGACCGACTTATCGCGGTCGGCCCAGGCCATCGTGATCGGCACGCCGATGTGCTCGAAGCCGGCGAACAGGTTGCTGCGCATCTCGTGGTTCGCGCGGCTGAACCCGGTGGCCGTGGCGTAGGCGCGCACCAGCTGGTAGGCGTCTGCCGGCGGCACCCGCTCGGGATGTGCCATGGGCCCGGAGAGCACCAGCCGGCGCCCACGCGCGGTGGACACCAGCGGACGCAGCAGCGGCAACAGCGCGCGTGCAAGGCTGCGCGCGGTCTCCGGGCGCGGCCCCAGCACGCGGCGCCAGAAGCCGGCGGCGCAGAGGGTGGTCACGCTGAGCGCGGTGTCGGTCTTGGCCAGCTCGAGCGCGGCCCAGCCTCCCAGCGAGATGCCGGCCACGTGCGCCCGCTCGATACCAAGCGCGCCAAGCGTGTCGCGCACGGCGGCGGCGATGTTGGCCGGGCTGGCGGCCACGTTCTCGGGCAGGTTCTCCGACTCGCCGAAGCCGGGCATGTCCACCGCCACCACGTCGAAGTCCGCGGCCAGCAGCTCCATGACGGGTCGCCAGACCCCGCGGTGGGCACCCAGTGGGTGGATCAGCGCCAGGGCCGGCCCGGAGCCCTGGCGATCGTGTGCCAGCGCGGTCAAGGGGCTCAGCCGCGCGCGGACGCGCCGGCCGCAGCGGCCTGCTCCGCGGGTATGGACTGACGCCATTCCGGCTTGCCCAGCAGCATGTGCACGTCCATGATCCGCCGCTCGCGGAAACCGGCCTCGACGTAGGCCAGGTAGAGCTCCCACATGCGCCTGAAGGTAGCGTCGTAGCCCAGCTCCGCCGCCAGGTCGGCGCTGCCCAGGAACGCTTCACGCCAGCGCCGGCACGTCTCCGCGTAGTGGGGGGTGATGTCGTCCAGCCAGACGGTGGTCATGTCGGTCTCCTGCGCCACGCAGCGGTGCATGACCTCGAGCGAGGGCAGGCAGCCGCCGGGGAAGATGTGCGTGTTGATGAAGCTCTTGGAGTGCTTCTCGACCTCGTAGGAGCGCTCGTCGATCGTGATCGCCTGGAGGAACATCAGGCCGTCGTCGGCCAGCAGCCGCGAGCAGTGGCCGAAGTAGGTGGGGAAGAACTGCCAGCCCACCGCCTCGATCATCTCGATCGACACGAGCTTGTCGTAGCTGCCCGTCAGGTCGCGGTAGTCCTCCAGCAGCACCGTCACGCGGTCCTCCAGTCCGCGGTCGCGCACCTGCTCGGCGGCGTAGTCGTGCTGCTCCTGGGAGATCGTGGTGGTGGTCACGCGGCAGCCGTAGTTCTCGGCGGCGTGGATGGCCATGGCCCCCCAGCCCGTGCCGATCTCCAGCAGGTGGTCGTCCGGTCCCAGCTCCAGCGCGCGGCAGGCCCGGTCGAGCTTGGCCCGCTGCGCGTCCTCCAGCGACTGGTCCTGCGTCTCGAAGTAGCGCGCAGGAGTACATCATCGTCGGGTCCAGGAACAGCGAGAACAGCTGGTTGCCCAGGTCGTAGTGGGCGGCGATGTTGCGCTTGGAGCCGGCGATGTCGTTGCGGGGGACCATGTCGGCCAGCTTCTGGGCACGGTGCAGCACCGGGTGCCAGTCGCGCCGGACCCGGTCGATGGCCGCCATGTTGCGAGCGCCGATCCGCGTCAGCGCCACCAGGTCGTCGGTGTCCCAGTGCCCGTCCATGTAGGTCTCGGCCAGGCCGATGCTGCCGCGCAGCACGTTGCGGTAGAAGGCCGCGTCGTGCACCACGATCGACGCGCGCAGCTTTGCGTCGGGATCGCCGAAGCTGAACGTGCGGCCGCGCTGTCGATCAGATCGATGCGCTCACGCTTGATCAGCGAGAACAGCTTGAACACGAACCTGCGGGCGACGGCGTCTCTCATGACGTGGCTTTCTTGGGGTGTCGGAAGTACGGCGCGCCCTTGAGCTTGAGCTTCAGGGCGTTCCAGTAGATGAGCGCGACCACGCGCAGCGAGGTCAGCGGGAAGCGGGCCAGCAGCGCCATCAGCCGGCGCGGGCTGAGCTCGCGGCGCTGCAGCGACAGGGTGGCGTCGAACACGTGCCGGCCGCCGTCGTCCTGCTCGTCGATGTGCACCAGCAGCTGGCGGCCGGGCTCGGTCACGCGCCAGTCGTAGTGGCCGTCCATGCCGATGAACGGCGACACGTGGAAGACCTTGTCCATCGTGTCGTGCATGACCGATGCCTCGCCCTCGCGCGAGAGCACGTAGGCGTGGCTCTCGCCCCAGGGCGTGTTGGTCACGTCGGCCACCACGGCCTCGACACGCTCGCCGCCGGCGGCGAAGCAGTAGTAGAAGCTCACCGGGTTGAACGAGTGGCCGAACGTGCGCAGCGTGGTCAGCAGGCGGACCGGGCCGCGCGGGCGCCTACCGGTGCGCTCCGCCACCAGCTCGCGCACGCAGTCGGCCAGCGGCCGCTCGGGGTCGCCCATGTAGTCCTGGCGCCGGAAGCGGGCCAGCGCCCGCCCCGTGGCCGAGTACCAGCGGGCGCAGCTCGAGCACGCGCGGCAGCTCGTCCAGGTCAAGCAGCAGCATCGCGTGGCGGTAGGTGAAGTCGTGGTCCACCGGGCTCGTGGCGGCGGTGGCGTACCCAGCCGTCGTAGATGGCCGACGCGGGGAACGCCTCGCTGCGGACCCGGCCGAGCGGGCTGCCTGCGCTCATGCCGCGAGCCTCCGCTCTGCCCGCGCGGTGGCCGCGCCAGGCGCCCGGCCCACGTTGTCCAGTGCGCGCAGCGCGCTGACCACGCCGTCCTCGTGGAAGCCCCAGCGCCAGTACGCGCCGCAGTAGTGGATCCGGTCGGCGCCCGAGATCTCCATGTGACGCGCTTGCGCGGCCACGCCCTCGGGCGTGAACACGGGGTGCGCGTAGTCGATCGTCTCGATCACCTTGGCCGGGTCGATCCGGTCGCCCATGTTCAGCGACACCAGGTAGTCGGTCGGGCCGTCCAGCGACTGCAGCAGGTTCATCCAGTAGGTCAGGTTCGCGCTCTGCGAGCCCTCGACCAGATGGGCGTTCCAGCTGGCCCAGGCGGCCTTGCGCCGTGGCATCAGCGAGCTGTCGGTGTGCAGCACGGCCTGGTTGGGCTGGTAGGCGATCGACGCCCAGCACCTGCGCTCGGCGTCGGTGGGCTGAGCCAGCATGGCCAGCGCCTGGTCGGAGTGCGCCGCCACGACCACCTCGTCGAACAGCTCGGGCGCGCAGCCGTCGGCGCTGACGCGCACACCCGCGGCGGTGCGCTCCAGCGAGCGCACCGGGCTGCTCAGGCGGATACGGTCGGCGAACGGCCGGCTGATCTCCTCCACGTAGCGGCGCGAGCCGCCGGTCACGGTGCGCCAGCTGCGGGCGGCCGCTGATGCCCAGCATGCCGTGGTTGTGGAAGAAGCGGGCCAGGAAGGCGGCCGGGAACGACCACATCTGGTCCGGATCGGCCGACCACACGGCCGACGCCTGGGCCACGATCAGCCGGTTCACGAACCAGTCGCCATAGCCGCCCTCGCGCAGGAACTCACGCAGCGAGGGACCCTGGTCGGGCGCCAGCTCCAGCAGCTCGCGCGCCTCGCGGTTGAATCGCAGCAGGTCGCGGATCATGCGCAGGAAGCGCGGGTCGGTGGCATTGGCCCGCTGGGCGAACAGCGCCGCGTGGCGTGCCGGCGTACTCGAACGCGCCCGTGCCGTCGCTGACCGAGAAGCTCATGTGCGACTTCTGCGTGGCCACGCCGAGCTCTGCCAGCAGCGGCTCGAAGTTGGGGTAGTTGCGGTCGTTGAAGACGATGAAGCCGGTGTCGACCCACTGGCTGTCGCCGGCCGTCTCCACGCGCACGGTGTTGGTGTGGCCGCCCAGGCGCGCGCCCGCTTCGTAGACCGTGATCTCGTGCTCGGGGTGCAGCCGGTGCGCGGACACCAGGCCCGCGATGCCCGTGCCTATGACGGCGATCTTCATCGCTTCGCCGCCACCAGGAACGCGGCGCCCACGGCGGCGGCGCCACCTGCCATGGCCACGGTGCCCCACTTGGCGTTGGATGGCAGCGAGCCACCGGGGGCCACCGCGGTGGCGGCCAGGTCGGTCAGGTCCGAGCCGATCGTCGCGGCCAGCCAGGCGGCCAGCCGCTCTTCGTCGTCCAGCGCGGCCAGGATTCCCAGCGACAGCGCGACGTCGCGTCCGCCCAGGCCGCGGATGGCGATCTTCGTCGGCCCGCGGCCGGCATCCTGGCCGAGCCAGCCCCCCGCCACCTTCTCGGGGGCGGCTATGAGCCCGACGCCGAATGCGATGCGGCTGGCAGCGAAAGCGATCAATGCGGTGCGCTTACTGGTCATTAGTTCATTCCTACGAACGCAACCTCCGTCCCGATCAGTCGTGCCAGGGCGTCAAGTGGGTTAGATTGCCGCCGAGGTCGCCGGTAAATCGCGAGGAGGACTGAGGGTTGGACACCAGCCGACTGAAGGCGCTGCCGTTGTTCGAAGGAGTATCGGACGAGGATCTGGACAAGATCGCGCCGTTCGTGAGCGAGGTGTCCGTGTCCGAGGGCAAGCACCTCGTCGACGAGGGGGACTACGCGTACGAGTTCATGGCCATCGAGGAGGGCGATGCCGAGGTCGTCCGCGGTGAAGAAACCCTGGCGAACCTGGGCGCGGGCGACTACTTCGGCGAGATCGGTCTGCTCGAGGACGACCGCCGCAACGCCACGGTCATCGCACGCTCGTCGATGCGCCTGCTGACGCTGGACCAGTGGGACATGAAGCGGCTGGAGAAGGCGATCCCGTCGGCGGCCGAGAAGATCCGGGAGACCGTCCGGTCGCGCAGCCAGTAGCGCGCCGCCGCCTGACCGCGCTGGGCGCGGTCGCAGCGCTGGCTCTGGCCGGCGGCCTGATCACCGGGTCGCGCCACGCCGACCCCGGTCCCGATCGAAGCCGGGCTCCCGCAAACGCCGGGCCGGGGAAGCCGGTGCAGTCGCCCGAGGCGCAGCGGCTACCGCTCGAGCGACGGTTGGGTGAGCTGCTGGTCATGAGCTTCGACGGCTCGAGCGCGCCCGGATACATCACGCGGCGGCTGCGCAGCGGCCAGGGCACCGGCGTGATCCTGTTCGCCAAGAACGCCCCCGACGCCGGCGCGCTGCGCGCGCTGACGGCCCGTCTGCAGCGCGCGGCCGGCGGCGCCGCCCTGGTGGCCACCGACCAGGAGGGGGGCGACATCCGCACGCTGCCGTTCTCGGCGCCCGAGTCCCCGCAGAGCCGGCTGGGGTCGGTCGAGGACGTGACCTCGGCCGCTCGCGACGCCGCGCGCGGCCTGCGTGCCGGCGGGGTGAACGTGAACCTGGCCCCGGTGGCGGACGTGGCGGACTCGCTTGGCTCGGTGGTGGCCGGGCCGCGCGTTTCCCGGCGACGGACGGGCCGTGGCCGATCTGACGGCGGCTTCCACGCGCGCGCTCGGGCGCGAACGGGTGGGGGCCACGGCCAAGCACTTTCCCGGGCTGGGGCGGGCCACCGAGAACACAGACGACACGGCGGTCACCATCTCCGCCTCGCGGACCGAGCTGGAGCGCACCGACCTGCTGCCGTTCGTGGCCGCGATGCGGGCGGGCGCCCCGCTGATCATGAGCTCCCACGCGCTGTACCCGGCGCTCGACCGGCGCCGGATCGCCTCGCAGTCGCCCGCCATCCTGCGCGACCTGCTCCGAGGCCAGCTGGGCTTCGAGGGCGCCGTTGTCACGGACAGCATCGAGGCGCAGGCGGTGCTGGACCGCTCCGGCGTGGCCGCGGCCGCCGAGCGGTCGCTGGAGGCGGGCAACGACTTGATCCTGATGACGGGCTCGGGCTCGTTCAACCAGGTGCAGCCGCGGCTGCTGGCTCGCGCCCGGCGCGACCCGCGCTTTCGGGCCCGCGTCACGCAGGCAGCCGGCAGGGTGCTGGCGCTCAAGCGCCGCCTGGGACTGGCCGCGCCACCCGGGTAAAACGCGGCGCGGAGCCGCCATCGTTGTTACTGTCGCAAAGGCTGCGGGAGGTCTGGTCGATACGCATTCGATCCGACAGGAGGACACGATGGGTGCTCAGGAAAACGCGGCCCTCATCCGGCGCGGCTATGAGGCCTTCAACGCGGCCGACATGGCGACCCTCAACGAGCTGTTCGACGAGAACGCCTCGTGGCACACGCCGGGGCACAGCCCGCTGGCCGGCGACCGCGAAGGGCGCGAGGCCACGTTCGCCCAGTTCGGCCGCTACGGCGGTGAGACGGAGGGCAGCTTCAGGGCGGAGCTGAAAGAGGTGATCGCCGACGACGACGGCCACGTGGTCGGCATCCATCACAACAGCGGCGACCGCGCCGGCAAGCATCTGGAGGTGGACTGCTGCCTGCTCTTCCAGATCAAGGATGGCCGCGTGACCGACGGCCGTGAGCACTTCTACGACCTCGACGCCTGGGACGAGTTCTGGTCGTAGCCATCTGCCAGATCAACGCGTGGCGCTAGTCCGACGAGTCGTCGTCGCCTGCGCGCGCGAGCGCGCGCTCCATTAGCTCGGCGTGCACCGACCGTTCGCGCCCTGTGCGCCTGGTCCAGTCGCCGTCGGCGCCCAGGTCCCAGGCGAACGTGTCGTCGGCCAGGCAGCGCTCCAGCGTGCTCTCCACCTGCGCGGCCAGAGGCGGCGACTCCACCGGCATCAGCAGCTCCACGCGCGTGTCCAGGTTGCGCGGCATCAGGTCGGCCGAGCCCATGAACAGGGCCTGCTCCTCGCCGCGCTGGAACAGGTAGACGCGTGAGTGCTCCAGAAAGCGCCCGACCACCGAGACCACGCGGATGTTCTCGCTGACACCGGGCACGCCCGGGCGCAGGCAGCAGATGCCGCGCACGTTGATGTCCACCGGCACGCCGGCCTGCGACGCCTCGTACAACGCCCTGATGCAGCGCCGGTCCACCAGCGAGTTCATCTTCAGCACGATCCGTGCGTCGCGGCCCTCGCGGTGCGCGGCAACGGTCTGCTCGATCTGCTCCAGCAGGCCGGCGCGCATGCCCTCGGGCGCCACCAGCGCCTTGTGGTAGCCCGCGGGACGCGCGGCGCCCGTGAGCACGTTGAACAGCGCGGCCACGTCGCCGGCCACCTGGCGGCTGGTGGTGAACAGGCCGAAGTCCTCGTACAGGCGCGCGGTCTTGGCGTGGTAGTTGCCGGTGCCCACGTGCACGTAGTGGCGCACGCCGTTGCCCTCGCGGCGCACGATCAGCAGCGCCTTGGCGTGCGTCTTGAGCCCGGGCAGGCCGTGCACCACGTGCGCGCCCGCCTCTTCCAGCGAGCGCGCCCAGCCGATGTTGCGGCGCTCGTCGAAGCGGGCCTTGAGCTCCACCAGGCAGACGGCCTGCTTGCCCCGCTCGGCGGCCTCGATCAGCAGCGGCACCAGCCGCGAGTCGTCGGAGGTGCGGTACACGGTCATCTTGATCGCCAGCACCTGGGGGTCGCGCACGGCCTGCTCGACCAGCCGCTCGACGCTGCCCACGAACGAGTCGTACGGGTGGTGCACCAGCAGGTCGGACGCGCGCATCGCGGCCATCACGTCGGCCTTGCCGTCGGGTGAGGCGAAGTGGCCGGCGTTCACCGGGGTCCACGACTCCTCGTGCAGCTGCGAGTGGCCGTCCAGGCCGTGCAGTTGCCAGAGGTCACCGAAGTCGAGCAGGCCGTCCACGTCGACCACCTCGCTCTCCTCGATGCCCAGCTGCTCGATCAGGAAGGCGCGCAGTTCGGGATCCGCGCCGGCCTCGACCTCCAGGCGCACGACCTCACCGAAGCGGCGCGCGCGCAGCTCGTCCTCGACGGCGCGCAGCAGGTCGTCGGCCTCGTCGGAGACCTCGAAGTCGGCGTCGCGGGTCACGCGGAACACGGCGTGCCCCTGGACCTCCATCCCGGGGAAGAGCGCGTCCAGGTGGCGCGCGATCACCACCTCCTGCGGCACGAACGTGCCCCCGTCCAGGTCCACGAAGCGCGGCAGCACCTCGCGCGGCACCTTCACGCGCGCGAACAGCCGGGTGTCGTTCACGGGATCGTGCACCCACACGCCCAGGCTCAGCGACAGGTTCGAGATGTAGGGGAACGGGCGCCCCGGCCCCACCGCCAGCGGGGTCAGCACGGGGAAGATCTGCTCGGCAAAGATCCGGTCCAGCGCCTTGCCCTCGGCCGTCGACAGTTCGTCCGCGTCCACGATCCGGACGCCCTCGCCGGCCAGCGCCGGGCGGATGTGATCCGACCACTGGCGCGAGAGCCGCTCGCCCAGCTCGCTGCGCCGCGCCGCGATCTGCTCGATGGTCTCCGAGGGCGACAGCCCGTCCGCCTTGCGCACGTCGATCCCGGCGTCGACCTGGTCGTGCAGGCCGGCCACGCGGACCATCTCGAACTCGTCCAGGTTCGTGGTGTAGATGGCCAGGAACTTCACCCGCTCCATCAGCGGCGTCCGCTCGTCCTCGGCCAGCTCCAGCACGCGCTCGTTGAAGTCCAGCCACGACAGCTCGCGGTTGGCGTACAGCGCCGTGGAGTCCAGATCGGGCGTCTCGGCGGCGGTGGTCGTGGTTTCGCTCACGTGTAGATGATCCCTGGTCTATGTTCCTCGCTCGTGATCTGGTTGCTGCGCCACGCCGACGCCGAGGACGGACCGCCGGACTCCGAGCGCAGGCTGACAGCCAGGGGCCGCGGCCAGGCGGAGGTGGCCGGCCGCGCCCTGGGGCTCATGGACGTGGGCATCGAGGCATGCTTGACCAGCCCGAAGGTCCGGGCGCGCGAGACCGCAGAGCTGGCCTGCGCGGCCCTGGGCATCGAGCCCGAGGACGACCCCCGTTTGGAGGGCGGCCCGTTCGACCCGCGCGAGCTGGCCGAAGGGCGCGGTGAGCATGTGCTCATGGTGGGCCATGATCCCGACTTCTCGCTGGCCGTGAACCGGCTCACCGGGGCGCAGGTGCGCATGAAGAAGGGCAGCCTGGCCGCGATCGACCGCGGCGAGCTCATGGTGCTGCTCCGGCCGCGCGAGCTGGCGCTTCTGGCTCGGGAGGGCTGATCGCGGCCAGCAGCGTGCCGCGGAAGTCGCGCGCCTCCAGGCGGACCCACTCGCGCTCGAAGCGGGCGAACAGCACCTCGCGACGGGCCGCCAGGTGGGTCGCCAGCGTCTCCAGCCCGCGGTGGCGCTCGGCGCCCGGGGTGGTGCCGGCCAGTTCCGGCTTTAGGTCGCGCGCGTTGCGGCCGGCGCTGCTCGTCAGATACTCGCGGTCCTCGGCCCGCAGGCGCTCGGCGTGCGCCCGGATCCGCGCCAGCATCTCGTCGCAGTCGTGGATCTCGCCGAGCAGCGTCTGCAGCGACTTGGCGGTGCGCACCCCGTCGCTGGCACCGCGGCCCAGCGCCGGGCGCGCGATCTCCAGCACGTAGCGCAGCCGCTTGGCCGCGATGCGCAGATCGTGCAGCTTGCGCGGACGGGTCACGTCCAGCGCCTTGGGCGCCAGCGCGTACAGCTCATCCACACGTACACGGATGATTCTGCGGGCGTCGTCGGCGAACGCGCCGTCGGGGTCCAGGCCCTTGACCCGGCGAGCCTTCACGAGCGTGCAGCCTCGGCCAGTTCCTGGAGCCGCTCGGGCAGCCGGCGCTCGCGTACGAGCGCCAGCGCCTGCGCCACCGTCTCGTTCGCAGCGGCCTGCTCGGCACGCAGCTCTTCCACCAGGCCGCCCACGCCGGGCCGGTCGGCGGGCTTGAACCGCTTCGCCAGCGCCTCCAGCTCCTCGATGGCCACGTCCGGATCGCGTCGCTCGCCCAGCCGGTCGGCCAGTTCCTTGACCTCCTTCAACGCGGTCGCGTGCGGCTTGCGGGGAAAGCAGGGGGCGAACACCTCGAGCGCGGCCCGCAGTCGCCTGGTGGCCACGCGCATGTCGTGCACGCCTTCGATGTCGGACAGATCCAGGGCAGCGTCATCGAAGTCGAAGACCTCGGTCGCCCGGACCGACACGGCGGCGGCCGCCGCATCGCGAAAGCGCGTATCGGGCGTCAGCCCCCGAATCGGCTTGGCCTTGGCCATCACGCCGCCCCCCGGTCCGCCAGCTCCAGGACGGCGCCCTCGCGCAGCCCGCCGCGGGCCGGCAGCAGGTCGGCGCCCAGCCGCGCGGCGGCCGCCGTCAGCACGGCGATCCCCGCCGGCAGCAGCCGGACCCGCTCGGGATCGAGGTCGAGCTCCCGCGCGGTCTCCTCGGCCGGCAGGGCGCACAGCCGCTCGAGCGCTCGGCGCAGAGCGGCCGGCGTCAGCCGGGGACCGGTCAACCGGTTCAGCGACGTGGCGGTGCCGCCGACCGCCAGTGCCAGATCGACCGGTGGCGGCTGCACCTGCTCGAGCGCGGCGGCCGCGGCGGCGTGCCAGGCTTCGACCTCGTGCGGC
This sequence comes from uncultured Solirubrobacterales bacterium, assembly GCA_963750365.1. Classification (GTDB taxonomy): domain Bacteria; phylum Actinomycetota; class Thermoleophilia; order Solirubrobacterales; family Thermoleophilaceae; genus JAAYBF01. The sequence continues at coordinate 597,790 of CAVVQE010000001.1, read as the reverse complement.
TGCGGCGGGTCTGCTGCCGGGTGGCGGGCGCACATGACGGCCGAGCCCACCGGCAGCGAAGCCGTCCAGGCGGCCTGGCCGGTGGTGGCGCCCACCGCCAGCTCGGTCGATCCGCCGCCCACGTCCACCACACCCAGGCGCTCGGCCTCCCGGCAGTCGGTGCCCTGGCGCGCGCCGGCGAACGACAGCCTGGCCTCCTCTTCGCCGGTGAGCACCCGCAGCGGCAGCCCAGTGGCGGCCTCGACCGCCAATCTGAGCTCGTCGGCGTTCGCGGCCTGGCGCACGGCTGCGGTGCCCAGCAGCGCCGTGTGCTCGGCGCCCATCTCGGCTGCCTCGGCGGCCAGGGCCCCCACGACCTGCGCGACCTCGGTCAGTTTGTCCGCGGGGAGCCGCCCGTCGGCGTCGGCGCTGGATCCGATGCGCGTGAAGATCCGGCGCGCGGCCAGCGCACGGACGCGACCCATGGTCACCTCGGCCACGAGCAGACGCGTCGTGTTGCTGCCGATGTCGATGCAGCCGTACAGGGGACCAACTCTCGCATGCCGGGTGTCGGCCGGCCGGCTATCCCGGCTGCTTGACCGCGATGCCCGCGCTGTTGCGGTTGCGGTGCGGGGCGGTCGCCAAGGTCAGAACCGCGGCGGCTCGGCGCTCAGCTCGGGATGCGAGGCGTCCTCGAACTCGCGGAAGAGCCCGGTGGCCACGAACGCGGTCTGCTCGCCGATGTCCACCGCGTTGTCGCCCAGGCGTTCGATCGCACGTGCCACGAGCATCATGTGCATGGCCCACTCGCGCCGGTCGGCGTCGTCGCCGATGTCCAGCGCGCGGCTGAACGAGCACTTGTTCAGCCGGTCGATCTCGTCGTCCTGGCGGACCAGGTCGTGGGCCAGCGCGGCGTCGCGGCGCTCGAACGCCTGCTTGCACTGCACCACCAGCGAAGCGGCCAGCTCGCCCATGCGTGCGATGTTGCCCAGCAGTTCGTCGTCCTCCGGCGGCGCGTGCCCGGCCAGCGGGACCATCTTCGCGATGTTCACGCACTGATCGCCCATCCGCTCAACGTGCTTGATCACGTGCAGAAGCGCGGCCACCAGGCGCAGATCGCCGGCCACCGGCGCCTGCAGCGCCAGCAGCGAGAGGATTCCCTGATGGACCTCCAGGTAGCGGCCGTCGATGCGGTCGTCGTCTGCGATCACCATCGCGGCCAACTCGACGTCGCGATGCGCCACCGTCTCCAGCGCCCGGTTCAGCGCCTCGCCGACCAGATCCAGGCCGCCGAGCGCCTGGGCCTCGAGCTTGGCCAGCTCGTCCTGAAAGTGGCGGCGGTTGGATCCGCGCTGCGCCACTAGCCCACCTTGCCGGTCACGTACGCCTCGGTGCGCTCGTCGGCCGGGTTGGTGAAGATCTTCTCGGTCTGGTCGAACTCGACCATGCGACCGGTGCGATGGTTGGTGCCCTCGTCCAACTGCACGGTGAAGAACGCCGTCTGGTCCGAGACCCGCGCCGCCTGCTGCATGTTGTGCGTGACGATCACGATCGAGTACTCCTCGCGCAGCTCCAGCATCAGGTCCTCGATCTTGCCGGTGGAGATCGGGTCCAGCGCGGAGCACGGCTCGTCCATCAGGATCACGTCGGGATCGGTGGCCAGCGCGCGCGCGATGCACAGCCGCTGCTGCTGGCCGCCAGACATGCCGAAGGCGTTGCTCTTGAGCCTGTCCTTGACCTCGTCCCAGAGGGCGCCCCGGCGCAGCGCGCTTTCCACGATCTCGTCCATGTCGCCCTTCATGCCCAGTACCCGCGGGCCGAAGGCGATGTTGTCGTAGATCGACTTGGGGAACGGATTCGGCTTCTGGAAGACCATTCCGATCCGCTTGCGCACCTCGACCGCGTCGACCTTGGAGTCGTACAGGTTCTGACCGTGGTAGGTCACCGTTCCGGTCACCTCGGCACCCGGGATCAGGTCATTCATGCGGTTCAGGCAGCGCAGCAGCGTGCTCTTGCCACAGCCCGAGGGGCCGATCAGCGCGGTGATCTCGCGTTGGCCGATGTCGAACGAGATGTCGTGGACCGCCAGCGCGCCGGAGTAGCTCACGCCGACGCTCTCGATGCCGAAGATGGTCTGGCGCGCTTCGCCGGTGCCGTTCGCACCCGCCCGCTGGGGCTCGGGCGGAGCGGCCAGTGCATTGCGCCTGCCCTCCGCGGAGCGGACGGGGATGTCCGACCCGGTCCTCGGATCCTCGGTCATCTGGTCAGCCATTCGTGGGTCACCACTTCCGCTCGTATCGGTTTCGTAGGTAGATCGCGACCGCGTTCATGGCCAGCAGCAGGCCCATCAGCACGATGATCCCGCCGGCCGCGAGCGACGCGTAGTCGTTCGCGGCGTTCGAAGGCCGCGAGATCCAGTCGAAGATCTGGATCGGCAGCGCCGTGAACGCGGAGCTCAGGTCCGGGTCGAACGCGACGAAGGTAGCGGCGCCGACCACGATCAGGGGCGCGGTCTCGCCGATGGCGCGGGACACGGCCAGGATCACGCCGGTCGCGATGCCGGGGATGGCCGCGGGCAGGACCTGCTTCCAGATGGTCTGCCACTGGGTCGCGCCCAGCGCCATCGATCCTTCGCGGATCGACGAGGGGACGGCGCGGATGGCCTCACGGCCGGCGATGATCACGACCGGCAGTACCAGCAGGCCCAGCGTCAGCCCGCCCGCCATGACCACGTTGCCCATCCCGATCGGTCCGCGCACCAGGAAGGCCAGCCCCAGGATCCCGTAGACGATCGAGGGGACCGCCGCCAGGTTCTGGATGTTGATCTCGATCGCGCGGTTGTACCAGCGCTCACGGTCGGCGTACTCCTCCAGGTAGATGGCGGTGGCCACCCCCACCGGCACGATGAACACGGTGACCACGGCCATCAGCCAGAGCGTGCCCAGCAGCGCCGCGCGCACGCCGGCGTTGGCCGCCACCGAGGACGGGTAGGAGGTGATGAAGCTCAGGTCCAGCGCCCCCAGGCCGTCGTTGGCAACGTCGATGAGGAGCACGGCCAGCACCAGGATCGCTGCTCCCAGGCAGGACACCAGGGCCACGCGGAAGGCGCGCCCGCGCAGCTTGTCGCGGCCCGGCTGACGCCCGACGGGGGCTCCCACGGCGCTCACTCGTACACCTGCCGGTAGCGCCGGACGAAGCGGATCGAGATCGCGTTCATGACCAGCGTGATCAGGAACAGCAGCATCCCGACGGCGAAGACGGTCTTGTACTGCACGCTTCCGGTGGCCAGGTCGCCCTTGGCCACCGAGGCGATGTAGGACGTCATGGTGAACTCCGGCCCCGTGGGGTCGGCCGAGAGGCGGGCCACCTGGCCCGCGGCCACCAGCACGATCATGGTCTCGCCGACCGCACGCGAGGCGCCCAGGACCATCGCTGCCACCACGCCGGAGAGCGCCGCGGGGAACACGATGCGGGTCGAGGTCTGCAGCTTGCTCGCGCCCAGCCCGTAGGAACCCTCGCGCAGGGAGGCCGGGACGGCCGACAGTGCGTCCTCGGCCACCGAGGCGATCGTCGGGACCACCATGAAGCCCATGATGATCGCGGCGGACAGGGCGTTGAAGACCGACACGTTCGCGTGGATCAGGTCGTTGAGGATGTGGGGGGTGAAGAACGTCAGCGCGAAGTAGCCGAAGACGATCGTCGGCACCCCCGCCAGCAGCTCCAGCGCCGGCTTCAGGGTGCGGCGCACGCCAGGCCTGGCGTACTCGCTCAGGTAGATGGCCGAGCCCAGGCCGATCGGCACCGCGACCACGAGCGCGATGCCCGTGATCAGCATCGTCCCGCCGACCAGCGGCAGTACGCCGAAGCTCTGGGGCTTGATCACCGGCGACCAGTCCTTGCCGAACAGGAACTCGCTGACGCCGACGTCGCCGAAGAACACAACCGTCTCGCGCAGCAGCGACACGACGATGCCCACCGTGGTCACCACGGAGAGCAAGGCGGCCAGGACCAGCAGCCCCTTGATCACGTCCTCGCCGATGCGGCGGCGCGCCACCCCCAGACCGGGGGTGGCATGCGTGCTTGTGCTGGCCGCTTCCATCGTGCTGTCGAGTCGGCGCCCGGCTACTTGCCGGCCGCGCCCTCGGCCTCCTTGAGCGCTGCAGCGCCCTCCTTCTTCTGGACCGCCGTCATCGGCACGATCTGGGCCGCCTTGGCGATCGTGTCCTGGTTGGCGAGGATGTAGTCCATGAACGCCTTGACCTCAGGACGCGCCAGCGCCTTCTCGCTCGGATACATGAAGATCGGCCGGGAGAGAGGCTTGTAGGAGTTGTCCTGGATCGCCTTGGTGCTGGGCTTGACGCAGCCACTGCCGCCGTCGACGCCCACCAGGTTCAGCTTGTCGGCGTTCTGCTCGTAGTAGGAGAAGCCGAAGTAGCCCAGGCCACCCTTGTCGCCCTCGACGCCCTGTACCAGCACGTTGTCGTCCTCGGAGGGCTGGTACTCCTTGCGCGACACGCCCTCCTCGCCGTTGATCTCCTTGGTGAAGAAGTCGAACGTGCCGGAGTCGGTGCCGGGGCCGAACAGGCTGGGCTTGGTGGCGGGGAACTTGGCGTTGACCTGGTCGTAGGTCTTCACGTCAGAGCCCTGGTTCCAGAGCTTCTTGAGCTCGTCGGTGGTCATGCAGGCGATCTTCAGGTCCTTGTTGGTCACCACGGCGATGCCGTCGTTGGCCACCTGGATCTCCTTGTAGGTGATGCCCTTCTTCTTGCAGAGCGGCACCTCCTCGTCGGGCTTGATCGGCCGCGAGGCGTCGGAGATGTCGGTCTCGCCGGCGCAGAACTTCTCGAATCCGCCGCCCGTGCCGGACGTGCCCACGGAGACCTTGACGTTGGGGTTCTCGCCCTGGAAGGCCTCGGCGGCCGCCTGAGCAAACGGCCCCACGGTGCTGGAGCCGTCGATCTTGATCGAGCCGGAGAGGTCCTTGCCGCCTCCGCTGCTGCCGCTGCTGTTGTCGCCGCACGCGGCGACTCCCAGCGCCAGTGCACCCGTCGCGGCCAGCGCGAGCCATCTGTTCGTGCGATTTCTCTTTGAGATATTCATGTGTAGGGCGAACGTCGCATGGCTGCGCAGTCAGTCTGTTGCCGACTTGTGCCTGCCATGTGAAAGAGATGTGAAAGCGGCCGAAGCCGTTTCCACGCAGTCAGCGGCCGCCGCCGCTGCGCCGTCACGACAGGCGTGTCAGGTGGCTGCGGGCCTGCTCAGGCTGGAAGCGGTAGCCAAAGCCGAAGTGGGTGTGGATGAATCGCCGCTGGGGAACCGCGTCGTCCAGCTTCTGGCGCAGCTTGGCCACGTACACGTCCACCGAGCGGTCTGCCTTGCGGTACGGGTCGCCCCAGACCGTGCGATGCAGCTCCTCGCGGGTGACGATCCGGCCCTGGCGCTGCACCAGCGCGGTCAGCAGCGCGAGTTCCCTCGCCGTGAGATTCAGCGGCGTGCCGTCCGCGGCCGCCATGTATTCGGCGGGCCGCACCACCACCTCGCCCGCCTCCAGGTGCACGTCCGTAGCCGCTTCCATGGTCGTGCAAGCTGCCACGTACGCCCGAGAAGCCCGTTATGTGCGCGTGACCGGGCTGTGAAAAACCTGTAAACGGACGTAACCGCGGCGATCCGTGGCGTATGCTGGGGACACGTGAGCCTGAGCGATCATGGACCGATCCGCCTGGCCGTGCTGGATTCCGACTCGGGGTTCGTGCGCGTGCTGGAGAATCGCCTCGACGGGCTGAGCTGGCCCCATCTGCATCTGGAGGCCGCTCCCCGTGTGGAGGAGCTGGCCACGATGCGGGTCGACGCGCTGGTCGTGGACCTTGCCCTGCTCGGCCCCGACGCGTGGGATTTCATAGAGCGCCTGGCCGCTTCTGCGCCCAGCCTGGGGATCGTGGTCTGCACCGGTCGCTCGACCGTGGCGCAGCGGGTCCGCGGGCTGCGCCAGGGCGCCGACGACTGGGTCTCCAAGCCGTGCCATCCCGAGGAGGTCATCGCCCGCGTCGAGGCCGTGGTGCGACGCCGCACGGTGGCCGCGGGCCCGGCCGACGAGGAGCCGGTCTCCGCGGGCGATCTGCAGATCCGCGCGGACCAGTTCCAGGCTTTCTCGGGCGGCAATAGCGCAGACCTGACCCGGCGCGAGTTCGAGGTACTCCAGCTGCTGGCCCACGCCGAGGGCAAGGTGCTCCAGCGCGAGGAGATCTACCAGCGTGTCTGGGGCTACAGCATGGCCCACGGCGATCGCTCGGTGGACGTGTTCATCCGCAAGGTGCGCCAGAAGCTCGAGGCGGCGTCACCGGGCTGGCGCTACATCCACACCCACTTCGGGGTCGGCTATCGCTTCGATCCCGAGCGCGGCGATGCCGCGGCGCAGGTGCCGCCGCCCGCCACCGGCGCCGATCTGGCCGAGGCGTTCGAACAGATCACGGCCGGTCTGCCCGACTAGCACCGGCCCCAGGCCGTTCTCGCCATACTGCGGCAGGGATGCGCCGCCGCGACCTGATCGTCCGCGCCGCCGGGGTCGTGCTCACCGGCGAGTTGGCCGTGCACGAACTGCGGTACCTGATAGCTCCGGCCACCCAGAGCGGGCATGGTTACCTGCCGCTGCTGGGCGTGCTGTCGGTGGTGGCCCTGGCCGTGGGCGCGGGCCAGCTGGCGGGCGTGGCCGAGCGCGCGCGCAGCATCGGCCGGGACGATCGCGTCGAGCTCGGCTTCCCGCGTGCCTGGGGCCTGGTGGCAGCCGGGGTGCTGGCCCTGTTCTGGGTCCAGGAGTCCACCGAGGCCCTGCTGGCCGGCGCCGGCCTGGCCGCCGCGACGGCGCCGCTGGGCGCGGGAGGCTGGGTGGCGCTACCGCTGGCGCTCGGGTTGGCCGCGATCCTGGCCCTGGCGCTCACGGGCGCCCGAGCGGCCGTGCGGGCAGCCGCGCTGCGGGCGCGCGCGGGCCTGTGCCGCGGCCGTGGTCATCGCCGCCGCCTGCCGCCGCCTGCGGCGTTGACCTGTTTCTCACCGCTGGCCGTGAACCTGGCCGGTCGGGCTCCGCCCAAGTCTGCCTGACCGCGAGTTCGCGCCGCGCATGCGGCGCCCGAGCCAGGAGGTAGACATGTCCAATCGAGGACGAGCAGGTCTGATCGTGCTCGCGGTGACCGTGGTGGTCGTCGCGTTCATAGCTCTGAGGCCGACCGACAGCAGCGACAAGGCCGACGACCCGGCCGGCCGCGCGGCCGATACCACTACGACCAAGTCCGGCGCCGAAGCCGGTAAGCAGCCGACCGCCACCGCCGAGTCGGCTCCGCCGCCGCCGCAGGAGATCACGCTGCGCGACGGCGCGCCGCAGGGTGGGATCAAGCGGATCGTGGTCACGAAGGGTGACGACGTTCGTCTTCAGGTGCGCACCAACGAGGCCAGCGACCAGATCCACCTGCACGGCTACGACATCGAGAAGGTCACCAAGTCCGGGGCGCCGGCCAACTTCCGCTTCAAGGCCGACATCGAGGGCGTCTTCGAGATCGAGAGCCACACGGCCGAGGATGCGGGCAAGGAGCCGCTGATCGCGCGGCTGGTGGTCGAGCCCTCCTGATGTTCGTACTGGCTCACGGCATCGTCGGCCGGACCGACCTGCCAATTCCCGAGTGGTTGTTCGGCTGGGCGGCGGCTGTCGTTCTCGTCGTCTCGTTCGTGGCGCTGGCGGTGCTGTGGCCCCAGCCGCGGTTGCAGGACGGCGGCTTCGTGGCGCTGCCCGCCTGGCTGTCATCCGCGTTGACCAGCCGCGTGACCGAGGTGCTCTGCGGCGCCATCGGGGTCGGGCTGCTGGGACTGACCGTGTACGCCGGCTTCAGCGGCGTGCAGGTGGCCATGGCCAACTTCGCCTCGGAGTTCGTGTTCGTGGTGTTCTGGACCGGGCTGGTGGGGGCCAGCGTGCTGTTCGGCGACATCTTCAGGGCGTTCAACCCGTGGCGGGCGCTCGGCCGGCTGGTGGCCTGGATCGCGCAGACCGCCGCAGGCGGCGACCTGCCGGCGCCGCTGAAGTACCCCGAGCGCCTGGGCTACCTGCCGGCCGCCGCCGGGCTGCTGGCGTTCACCACGCTCGAGCTGGTGGCGGCCGAGGGCAGCACGCCGTCGAACGTGGCCGCCGCGACGCTGGTGTACTCGGCCGTGACGTTCGTGGCCATGGCGCTGTACGGCGTCGACGAGTGGTCGCGCAAGGGCGAGGCGTTCTCGGTCTACTTCAACCTGTTCGCGCGCATCTCTCCGTGGACGGCCCGCGGGGGCAGGGTCGGGCTCCAGCGCCCGCTCGCGGGGCTCGCGGCCTGGAAGCCGCTGCCGGGTTCCGTCCTGCTGCTGGCGGTCATGATCGGGACGGTCACCTTCGACGGGGTGGGCGAGGCGCCGCTCTGGACGGGCGTCGCGCCGGATATCCAGAACGTGTTCACATCGCTGGGTCTGTCGCCCGAGAGGGCGCTCGAGGCGGCATTCTTCGTCGGCCAGTTGCTGGCGGTGGGGCTCGTCTACGGCTTCTACCGCCTGGGAATCGCGGGCGCCCGCTCGGTGGGCGGCGAGCTGTCCACGGGCAAGCTGGCGTCGACGTTCGTGCACTCGCTGGTGCCGATCGCCTTCGCCTACGTGTCCGCCCACTACCTGACCCAGTTCCTCTACCAGGGCCAGTCGATGTTCTTCCTGGCCTCGAATCCGCTGGGCAAGGACGGCACCGACTTCTTCGGAACCGCCGACCGGGCGGTTGACTACGGGGTCATCGGCGCCACGGCCGCGTGGTACTACCAGGTGGCGTTCGTCGTCGTCGGGCACGTGGCCGCGCTGATCCTGGCCCACGACCGGGCGCTGATCACATACGACAAGGCCCGCCTGGCCGTGCGCTCCCAGTACTGGATGCTGGTGGTCATGGTCGGCTTCACGAGCCTGGCGCTATGGCTGCTGGCGCAGTCCAACGGGTGACCGATGGCCCTGCTTCTGCCGATAGCCCACGCAGGCCACTGGCTCGTGAACGTGGCCTACATGGCACCGGTCGTGGCGTTCCTGGCCTGGCTCGGCTGGGTGACGCTCAAGGAGCGGCGCGGGGGGCGGGGGCGGTAGGTGCTGCCGCCGTCGTCTGACGCGAGCGACCGGACTTGAACCGGCGACCTCCGGCGTGACAGGCCGGCGCTCTAACCAACTGAGCTACGCCCGCTGGCGTCCGGCGAGGATAGCGGAGGTTAGGCTCGGGGGATGAGGACGCTGGTCACCGGCGCGAGCGGATTCCTCGGCGGTTTCGTCTGCTCGGACCTGGCCGCCGCGGGCCACGAGGTGTCGGCGCTCGTGCGCCGGCCGGGATCGGCGCCCGCGGGCGCGACCGAGGTGGTGGGCGACATCGCGGGCGATCGCTCGGAGCTGGCCGCGGCGGTCGCGCGGGCGGCGCCGGAGTGCGTGGTGCATCTGGCGGCTGAGATCGCATCGCAGCGCGATGCGAAGCGCATCCGCGCGGTGAACGTGGACGGCACGCGCGCCCTGCTGGAGGCCTGCCGTGCGGCGGGCTCGCCGAAGGTGGTGTTCGCGTCGACGGTGGTCACCGGCGACGCCGGCGGAGCCCTGTTGGACGAGACGTCCGAGCTCCCGGTGCAGACCGAGTACGGGCGCTCTAAGCAGGCCGGCGAGCTGGCGCTGCGCGAGTCCGGGCTGCCCGGGGTGGTGCTACGGCCCTCGCACGTGTACGGCCCCGGCGGGTGGTTTGCCGCCGAGTTCGTGAGCCGCCTGCGCCAGCCGGGCCGCTTCGCAGTCATCGGCCACGGGCACAACCTGTGGGACGTGGTGCGGGTCGAGGACGTGGCCGGCGCGTTCCGCCTGGCGGTCGAGGACGCACCGGCCGGCTCGCTGTTCCACGTGGTCGACGACGAGCCGATCACCTTCCGTGACTTCGTCGATCTGGCCGCGGGGGCGCTTGGTGTGGGTGCGCCGCGGGCGATCCCGGCGTGGCTGGCTCGTCTCGTGGCCGGAGCGGACCCGGTCGCGGCGGTCACCCGCTCGGCGCGTTCCAGCAACGCGCGCATCAAGCGCGAGCTGGGCTGGTCGCCGCGCTTTCCCGACTCGGCGCAGGGCGTGCCCGACGCGGTCGCGAGGCTGGCCGGCTAGGGCTCCAGAACGGTCATTGCAAAGCGTCCTGAGCCGCGGCGGCGTACGACCTGTAGCTGGAGCGGATACTGACCGCAGATGGTGAAGCGCAGGTTGGTCTTGGCGCCGCGGTGGCGGGCGCGCTTGAGCAGCTTGCGGCGACCCTTTACGACCGTGTAGAGGTTCACGTCAGCCGCGCCGCGGACGCGCAGCTTCACGCTCAGGCGCCCGTCGAGCGGCTCGGGCAGGCGCACCGTCTTGCGTAGCTGCCCGCGCGCGAAGCTGCCCCTGTAGCGGTGCACCGCCGGTCCGTTCCAGGGCTGGTGGATGTCCAGGCGCATGACTTTCAGGGCGCCGGCGTCGGGCTTGAAGCTGTCGTCGAAGGTCTGGCTCTCCCACTGGTAGCCGTTCAGCACCGCGTACGCCTCCGCCCATGCCTCGTCCGGGTTCAGCCCGTAGTGCTCGCCCTCGTCGCCCGGAAAGGCGGTGCCGATGCGCGTGCGGTGGCACACGTTCTCCCACGTGGCCCAGTGCTTGGGTCCCCATGTCGAGGCGTCCCACGGGTCGTTGCGGCGGGAGGCGTCCAGGTGGTGGCCGTACTCGTGCGCGGCCACGAGCTCGCGGTAGCTGCTGCTGTCGCCGCCGGTGACCGTGAGCCGCGCAGGGTGGGGCGAGTAGCAGCCGTCCGAGCCCTCGCCGCAGATCCCGGAGACCTCGGCCAACGGCGCCACGTAGACCGTGACCCGGCCGATCTCCGGGCCGTGCTCCAGGCCTGCGAAGAAGTCGGCCCACTTCTGGAGCACCGCCGGGTCCGGCGCGTATGCACCAGACAGCGAGACGTTCACGTAGGTGCCGCCGGCGGTGCGGATGCGCCCGCCGTACCCAGCCGCGAGCGCGCGATGCAGGCGCCGTGTGTCGGTGCGGCCGTCGCGCACCGGGCCGGCGCCGGCCACCACGCGGCCGGGCTCGGGGCTGTGTGCTTGCGGGCGCGCGGCATCCGCCGGGGCGCTCCAGCACAGCAGCCCCGCCGCGGCGAACACGGTGATCGTGAGCATCCGGCAACGCCTCACCCGTCCACCCTAGGACCACGGGTTGGATAGCGCCACGAACCGGGGTCGGGGGCGCGCGGGGGGCGGCTACCGGCCATCCGGCAACCGCCCGCCGTTCGTCGATCGGGCAGGCGCGGGGGGCGGCTACCGGCCATCCGGCAACCGCCCGCCGTTCGTCGGTCGGGCAGGCGCGGGGGGCGGCTACCGGCCATCCGGCAACCGCCCGCCGTTCGTCGATCGGGCAGGCGCGGGGGGCGGCTACCGGCCATCCGGCAACCGCCCGCCGTTCGTCGATCGGGCAGGATGCCCGATCGACGCTCGCTATACCCCGAGCTCCTCCGACGCCATCTGTGCGCCCTTGATGCGGTTGGTGATCTTTTCCATGGCCACGTCCCGGGCGAAGTCCGGGTCGCCGCCGTGGCCGGGCTTGAGGTCACGCGAGAACGGCGAGAAGCCGCAGTCGTCGGTGGCCCCAAGGCGCTCGACCGGGATGTGCTTGGACGCGGCGATCAGCTCGTCGCGCACGTGCTCGGGCGTCTCGACCTCCGGGCTGAGCGGGTTGATCACGCCCATGAAGCACACCTGCGCGACGCCGTCGGCGTCGTCGCGGGAGTGCTCGCCCACGAGCTTGTAGACCGATTCGCGGTCGTCCTCGGACGCGCACTGGATCAGGAAGTAGCCCGCGTTCATGTTGAACATCTTGCTCAGCAGCTTCTCGTAGGGCACCTCCTTGGAGTGCACCGAGTCGTTGTCGCCGCCAGGACAGGTGTGGATGCCGATGTTCTTGCGCTCGTCCGCCGAGAAGCGCTCGAACAGCCGGTTGTTCAGGTCGATGAAGTCCTGGAGCATGTCCTTGCCGGTCCAGGGGTTGCGCGAGTCGTTCTTGTTGGCCAGCCGCCCCTCGGTGAAGTCCACCGAGACACGCTCGGCACCCGCCTCGAAGCACTGGCGGATGTCCTTCTCGCACTCGTCGATCACGTCGCTCAGGAACTGCTCGCGCGAGTAGCCCTCGATCTCGTCGTCGAGCGGGTACAGCAGCATCATCATCGACGGTGAGATCACGGCCTGCTTGACCGGGTGGCTGGCGTCCGCCTTGTTCTTCTCGACGAACTCGCTGGCGAACGTCTTGTAACGGAACGGGCCGCCGGTCAGGCGCGGCAGCTGGCGGTGGTGGCCGTCGTCGAAGATGGCGAAGAACTGGCCGTCGCCGGCCAGGTTGTCGGCCAGGCCGGTGCCGGCCAGGGTGTCGGTTATCGGGTAGGTCGCGAAGCTCGACTCGCGCTGTTCCCCGTCGGTCACGTACTTCTCGCCTGTCTGTTCCAGGCGCTGGATCGAGTCCTTGGCAGCCTCGTCCTGCAGCTTCTGGAGGTCCTCGAAGGTGATCTTGCCCTGGTCGAGCTCCTCGTAGGCGTCCTGGAGCTTCCGCGGACGCGGAAGCGACCCGACGATCTCGGTCGGAATCGGCATGTCTTTCTCAACTCCCTCTATCGAGCCGGCCCGCCAAACGGCGTACCGGTGCTTCGGGCAAGAGGCTACTGCGGTAGGCGCGCTCGTATCAACCGTCGCTAGCTTCTGGCGCGTGCGCTCAAGTAAACGTGTCTTGATCACGCTGGCCGACCGAGGGCGGACGCGTAGTGTGGTTTTCTAGGCCTGTGAGCGTCGATCTCTCCTCCAGCAGGGCCCTTGTCACCGGCGCGTCCGGTGGCATCGGCGAAGCCATCGTCCGCGCCCTGCACGGGCGCGGCGCCACCGTCGTGGCCACCGCCCGGCGCCAGGAGGTGCTCGAGCGGCTGGCCGCCGATCTGGGTGACCGCGTCCAGGTGCTGGCGGCCGACCTGGCCGACGCCGACGCCGTGGAGGCGCTGCCGGAACGAGCCGGGCGAATCGATGTGCTGGTGGCCAACGCCGCGCTGCCCGCCTCCGGGCCCTACGACTCGTTCAGCGGCGCCGAGGTGGACCGGGCCCTGGACGTGAACCTGCGCGCGCCGCTGCACCTGGCGCGTGAGCTGGCCGGGCCGATGGTCCAGCGCGGCTCGGGGCAGCTGGTGTTCATCTCGTCGCTGTCGGGCAAGACCGCCAGCCCGGGCAGCTCGCTGTACTCGGCCACCAAGTTCGGGCTGCGCGGGTACGCGCTCGGGCTGCGCGAGGACCTCGTGGGCACCGGGGTCGGCGTGACCACCGTCTTCCCCGGCTTCATCCGCGACGCCGGCATGTTCCACGACAGCAAGACAGAGTTGCCCAAGGGTGTCGGCACCCGCACCCCGGACCAGGTGGCGGCCGGCGTGATCCGCGGCATCGAGCGCGACAAGGCCGAGGTCGAGGTGGCTCCGCTGAGCCTGCGCCTGGGCGCGATCGCCGGCGGCATCGCACCGGGCCTCGTGGGCGCCGCGCAGCGCAAGCTGGGCAGTCGCGACGTGGCTGCGCAGCTGGCCAAGGGCCAGGCCGACAAGCGCTGAGCGCCCGGCCGCTTCTGTGACGTAGCTCACGTAGCACCGCGCAACCTTTCCGCCAAAGCGGTGTTCTAGGCCCCCGACAACGCCGAATCCGCGTCACCGACGCGGAGCGGGGGACCCAATCAGTCCCCGGGGCCAACCGGAAGATCGTTTCCGGCGCGCAGCTTTCTCAGCGCGAGCCCGACAGCTAACCCCGCAGGCGTACGAGAGAGATGACACAACGTTTCCCACGACAGCTGCTGGCGTGCGTTCTTGCCGCCTTTACGGTCCTGGCCCTCTGGGGTGCCGGCGCCGCGTCCGCGTCCGGAACCGGCGGCGCCCAGTTCCAGCCGCCGCCGCCACCGCCGAAGAAGGCGAAGCTGCTGAAGAGCGGTCGTGTGATCGCGCCGCGCGGCGCCCCCAAGCGCGTCAAGCGCGTCATAAGCGCGGCCAACCGGATCGTTCGCAAGCCCTACCGCTGGGGCGGCGGCCACGGTGCGTTCACCAGCCGCCTGGCCGCCGGTTACGACTGCTCCGGCGCCGTCAGCTACGCCCTGCGGGGCGGGCGCTTTCTGAAGTCGCCGATGGCCTCCGGCCCGCTGATGAAGTGGGGCCGCCGCGGCACCGGCCGCTGGATCACCGTCTACGCCCACGGCGGTCACACCTACGTGGTCGTGGCAGGCCTGCGCTTCGACACGTCGATGCGCGACCGCGGTGCCCCGGGCCCGCGCACCGGTCCGCGCTGGAGCAAGAAGCTGCGGCGCTCGTCGAGGTTCGTCGCGCGCCACCCCAAGGGCTACTAGCCCGCCGGCGTCAGAGCTGCGGCCGCTCGGCTGACGCGTCGCGCTCGAGCTTGTCGTCCTCGAGGTCCAGCGCCACGCGCACGATGCGCGCCTGCTCCTTGCGGTGCGCGGCCGTGTAGCCCTCGCTCTGCGCCGCGCGCAGCTGACGACCCACGTAGAAGTAGTGCAGGTCCTCGGGGAGGATGGCCGCCATGCGCCGGCGCATGTACGCACGCGGGCCCATGTTGCGCGGCTCCTCCTGCACCCACACCACGCGCTCGAGGTTGGGGTAGCTCTCCATGAGCGTCCGCAGCTCGTCGTCGGGGAACGGGTAGAGCAGCTCCACGCGGGCCACCGCGATGTGCTCCTGTTTGTCGCGATCCTCGTTGGCGGCGATGTCGTAGTAGACCTTGCCCGAGCACAGCACCAGCTTGGTGATCTTGGTGCGGTCCTCCGGCGCCGCCGGATCGTCCAGCACGCGCTCGAAGCCGCCGCCGTAGAGCTCGTCGAGCGAGGAGGTGGCGGCCGGCAGGCGGAGCAGGCTCTTCGGCGTCATGAGCACCAGCGGACGGGCCTTGGACACCAGCGCCTGGCGGCGCAGCAGGTGGAAGTACTGGGCCGGCGTGGTGGTGTTGGCCACGCGCATGTTGCCCTCGGCGCAGGCCTGCAGGAAGCGCTCGACGCGGCCGCTGGAGTGCTCGGGCCCCGAACCCTCGTAGCCGTGCGGCAGCAGCAGTGTCAGGCGTGACGTGGCGCCCCACTTGGCCAGGCCGGATACCAGGAACTGGTCCAGGATCACCTGGGCCGAGTTCACGAAGTCGCCGAACTGGGCCTCCCACAGCACCAGCGCCTCGGGGTCGGCGGCCGAATAGCCGTACTCGAAGCCCACGCAGGCTTGCTCTGACAGCGGGCTGTTGTGCAGCTCGAACGGCGCCACAGCGCTGCTGATGTTCTGCAGCGGCGTGAAGCGATCGCCGTTCTCGGCGTCGTGGAAGACCAGGTGGCGCTGGCTGAACGTGCCGCGCTCGGTGTCCTGGCCGGTCAGCCGCACGGGCACCCCCAGCGCGAGCAGGGACGCGAACGCCAGCGACTCGGCGTGGGCCCAGTCCACGCGGCCGTCCTCGCCGGCGGCGGCGCGGCGGCGCTCCAGGAAGGGCCGCAGCTTGCGATGCACGTTGAAGCCCTCGGGCACCCGCAGCAGCTGCTCGTTGAGCGACCTCAGCGTGTCCTCCGGGAGCGTGGTCTTGGGCTCCCGGCTCATCGTGGTGTCGATCTCGTGGCGGCCCGTGTCGGGTGGGCCGGCCATGGTTTCCTTGAGCTCGGTGTGGGCCGCGGCCACGCGCTCGTAGCACTCGGCGGCCAGCTTCTCGGCGTCCGCGGCGCTGACCACGCCCTGCTCGTCGAGCTGCTTTGCGTACACCTCGCGCACCGGCGGGTGGGCCTTGACCGTCGCGTACATCTGCGGCTGGGTGTATGCGGGCTCGTCGGTCTCGTTGTGGCCGAAGCGCCGGTAGCCCACCAGATCGATCAGCACGTCGCGGCCGAACTCCTCGCGGAAGCCCACCGCCAGCCGCACCGCGGCCACGCAGGCCTCCACGTCGTCGGCGTTCACGTGGATGATCGGGACGTCGAAGCCCTTGGCCAGGTCCGACGCGTAGCGGGTCGAGCGCGAGTCGCTGGGGTCGGTGGTGAAGCCCAGCTGGTTGTTGGCGATGATGTGGATCGTGCCGCCGGTGCTGTAGCCGGCCAGCGCCTGCAGGTTCAGCGTCTCGGCCACGATGCCCTGGCCGGGGAACGAGGCGTCGCCGTGGATCAGGATCGGCACCACCACGCTGGGGTCGTGCGACAGCTCGCGACCGTTGCGCGAGGTCTGGTCGGCGCGCGCGCTGCCCTCGATCACCGGGTTCACATACTCCAGGTGGCTGGGGTTGGGCGCCAGCGTGACCGTCACGTCCTTGCCGGCCTCGGTCTTGTAGGTGCCCTTGGCGCCGTAGTGGTACTTCACGTCGCCGGTGCCGCCCTCGGGGGCCGCGGTGTCGGCCGACAGCGTCTGCTCGCCCTCGAACTCGACCAGGATCGACTCGTACGGCCGGCCGACGGTGTGGGCCAGCACGTTCAGGCGGCCGCGGTGGGCCATGCCCAGCACCACCTCGCGGGCGCCCGTCCTGCTGGTCAGCTCGATGGCCTCGTCCAGCATCGGCACCATCGCGTCCAGGCCCTCGATCGAGAACTGCTTCTTGCCCAGGAAGGCCTTGTGCAGGTACTTCTCCAGCGCCTCGACCTCGGACAGACGGCGCAGCAGCCGCTTGCGCTCGTCGGCGTCCGGCTCGCCCCGGTACTGGCCCGACTCGATGGCCTTGCGCAGCCAGACGCGCCGGTTGGGGCCGGCGATGTGCTCGATCTCGTAGGCGATCGTGCCGCAGTAGGTGTCGGTCAGATGCGGGAGCGCCTCGGCGAATGTCTGGCCCGGCACGGCCATGCGCAGCACCGCGGCGGGGATGCGCTCCATCAGCTCGGGTGTCAGGTCCACCGACTCGGGCAGCAATGCCGGATCGCCGCGCGGCACCGAGCCCAGCGGGTCCAGGTGGGCGGCCAGGTGTCCCTGCATGCGGTGGGCCTTGACGACAGAGGTGGCGGCCTGGACCGCCTGGAGCAGCGCCTGGTCCACGGCGCCTCCGGTGCCCGGCGCCGCCACCGCGGGAACCGGGTCCGCGGAGGTCACGGCGCCTTCGCCATCGGCGGAGCTCTCCACGTGGCCGGCGTCCAGGCCCAGCGCAGTGAAGACATTGGTGTAGAAGCCGTCGGCGCCCGACAGGAGCTCGTCGACCCGCTTCAGGAACGCGCCCGACTCGGCGCCCTGGATCACGCGGTGGTCGTAGGTGGAGGTCATGGTCATGACCTTCTGCACGCCCAGCTCGGACAGCTTGTCGGGGTCCACCGCGCCCATGCCGGGCGGAAAGGCGATCGAGCCGGTTGCGATGATCGTGCCCTGGCCGGGCATCAGCCGCGGCACCGAGGCCACCGTGCCGATCCCGCCCGGGTTGGTCAGCGTGATGTTGGCGCCGCTGTAGGCGTCGGGGCCGAGCTTGTTGTCGCGCGCGCCGAAGACGGCTTCGTCGTATGCGGCCACGAACTGGTCGAAGCTCATCTCCGAGGCGTTCTTGATCACCGGCACGATCAGGGTGCGCGTGCCGTCCTTGCGCTCGGCGTCCACTGCCAGGCCCAGGCTCACGGCGGCCGGCGTGACGCGGTGGGGCTTGCCGTCGACCTCGGTGAACGAGTTGGCCATGACCGGCATGTCGTCGCCGGCGGCGCGCACGATGGCCCAGGCGATCAGGTGGGTGAAGGAGAGCTTCTTGCCGGCGCCCTTGAGCTGCGCGCGGCGGTCTGCCAGCTGGCCGACCGAGAGCGTGCGGAAGCTCGTGGCGGTGGGGATCGAGCGGCTCTGGTCCATGAACCGCGCCAGCGTGGCCGCGGGCCCCCTGATCACGGTGGTCTCCGCGCCGTCCGGCACGGGCGCGGCCGGCGTGGCCGCCTTGGCCCCGTTCTGGCCGCCGGTCGTCGCGTTCTGGACGTCTGCCTTGGTCACGCGCCCGCGCGGGCCGGTGCCGGTGAGCTTGGCGGTGTCCACGCCCTGGTCGGCCGCGAAGCGGGCGGCGACCGGCGTGGCGTTGTCGCCGTTGCCGCTGGGTGCGCCCTGGGTCGCGGGAGCGCCTGCCTCGGGCTTGGCCGCGGTCTTCTCGGCCGCAGGCGCCACCTTGCCCGCGGGCGCGCCCGCGCCGGCCTCGATGCGGCACAGCACCGCGCCCACGGCCACGGTCTGGTCGGGCTCGGCCAGTAGCTCGGTCACGGTCCCGGACACGGGGGCGGGCAGCGCGGCATCGATCTTGTCGGTGGACATCTCGGCCAGGTCGTCGCCCTCCGCGACCTGGTCACCCACCTTCACGAGCCATTCCAGCAGGGTGCCCTCGACCACGGAGTCGCCCATCTCGGGCAGCGTCACGTCCACGGTCCGGCCGGCCTCGCTGTCGGGGCTCTCGTCGCCCTCCGACCCCTCGGAAGATGACTCGGACTCGGCGCCGCCGGCGGCCGCCGGCGCGTCGCCGGCCTCGATCTCGCACAGGGCCTGGCCCACGGTCACGGTCTCGTCGACTGCGACCAGCAGCTTCGAGACCACGCCGGCGACGGTGGATGGCACCGGCGCGTCGACCTTGTCGGTGGACATCTCCACCAGATCGTCGCCCTCGGCGACGGTGTCGCCGACCTCCACGAGCCACTCGAGAACGATGCCCTCGTTCACCGACTCTCCGACGGTCGGCATCTCGATCTGAACGGTGGTTCCCTGGGTGGCCATGTACTCCACAGACCACTCTACATACGCGTAGTTGCGGGGTCGGAGGCCATCGCTGGGGTGCTCGCCAGGACTGCGCCGGGCTGCGGTCCCCCGGCGCATGAAAGAGTGATTGCGCGATGAGCGACGACCGTTACCGCGCGGGGCCGCGCCGGCGCAAGGAGCTGGCCCGGGCCGACCGGGTGCTGCCGGGTGTCTGGCGGCTGCGGCTGCCGCTGCCCTGGCCCGGTGTGCCGCACGGCAACGCCTACGCGGTTGCCGCCGGCGACGGGGTCGTGCTGTTCGACACCGGCATGGACCAGCCGGGCGCGCTCGGCCAGCTGGAGCTGGCGCTGGGCTTCGCCGGGCTCAAGCTCGAGCACGTCCGGCTGGTGGTGTGCACGCACGCCCACTCCGACCACTACGGCATGGCCGGCCCGATCATCGACGCTTCCGGCTGCGAGCTGTGGATGCACCCCGACGACGAACACATGCGCAAGCTGGTCGAGGACCCCGACGCTCAGATGAACCGACGGCTGGAGGTCGCGCTGCACAGCGGGGTGCCGCTGGCGTCGGTCGAGGCCGCGCGCGAGGCGCGCACCGGCACCGGTAGCGGTGTCGCCCGCCTGGTCGAGCCCGACCGCCATCTGCTGCCCGGTGTCGAGGTGGATACCGACCTGGGCCGCTGGCAGGTCTACGAGACGCCGGGCCACGCCCCTTCGCACGTGGTCCTGCACCAGCCCGACCGCAAGCTGTTGATCTCGGGCGACCACATCCTCGGCCGCGTCTCGCAGTACTACGACTTCGGCTGGACGCCAGACCCCGCGGGCGAGTTCCTGACAAGCCTGGACACGGTCGAGGCCCTGGACACCGACCTGATCCTGGCCGGGCACGGCAAGCCGGTGCGCGACCTGCCGTCGCTGGTGGCAGCCAACCGCAGCGCGGTGCACGAGCGCATGGGCCGCGTGCACGGCGCGCTGGCCCAACTGGGCGAGCCGACGCCGTTCGAGATCGTGCCCAAGTTGCTGCAGACCGAGGAGCTGAACCCGATGCTGGTCAGCTGGGGCCTGGCCGAGACACTGGCCTACCTGCGCCACCTCGAGGTCGAGGGGCGCGCCGAAAAGGTGCCTGACTCGGATCCCGACCGCTGGCGCTCGACCTAGCGATGCCGTAGACCAGCAGCGCATCCGCGCCCGATTCGTGGAACGTCAACGGAGCTTCAGACGGGCTGCCAGGCCCTGGTCCAGGGCTTGGCAGCGCGCAGCGCGGCCAGAATCGCGCGCGTCGCGGGCGAGCGATTGAGCGTGTAGAAGTGGATGCCGGGGGCGCCGCGTGAGAGCAGGTCCACGCACTGGAGCGTGGAGTAGGCCACCCCGAGGTCCTCGACGGCCTCGGTGTCGTCCTCGCGCCGGTCCAGCTCGCGTTCGAAGGCGGGCGGGATCTCCGACTTGCAGAGCTCGGTGATGCGCTTGATGTTGCGCACGCTGGTCACCGGCATGATGCCCGGGATGATCGGCACCGTGATGCCCATGTCCCGGGCCTTCGCCACGAAGTCGAAGTAGAACTCGTTGTCGAAGAACAGCTGGGTGATGAAGAAGCTGGCGCCCGCATCCTGCTTGGCCTTCAGGAATTCCAGGTCGGACTTCGCGCTGTCGGCCTCCGGGTGCACCTCGGGGAACGCGGCGGCGCCGACGCCGAACTCGAACTCGCCGTGCAGCAGCTCGATCAGCTCGGTCGAGTACAGCAGCCCGCCCTCGGTGGGCTTCCACTCGGTCTCCCCCTGCGGCGGATCGCCGCGCAGGGCCAGCACGTTGTCCACGCCGGACTCGGCCATCTCGCGCAGCGTCTCGGACAGCTCCTCGCGGGTCGCGCCGACGCAGGTGAAGTGGGCCATGGCCTCGATGTCCAGGTCCTGCTTGATCCACTTGACGATGTCCAGGGTGCGGTCGCGCGTGGTGCCCAGCGCCCCGTAGGTCACCGAGACGAAGTCCGGCTTGTCGTTGCGCAGGGCGTCGAGGGTCTTCCGCAGGTTGGCGAATCCGTCGTCGGTCTTCGGCGGGAAGAACTCGAAGGAGAACACCGGCCTGTCCAGCCGCTCAAGGATCTCGTCGATGCGCATCCGCGGAAGGGTACTTTCCCTGCCATGCCGTTGATCGCCGATACGCCCCCGCGCGAGGTGATAGCCCACTCCGAGCGGGGACGGCCCATCGTCGCGCGCCGGATCGGGAGCGCGCGGGCCGCCCGCCGGGTGCTGGTGGTAGGGGCGATCCACGGCAACGAGCGGGCGGGCCTGCCGGTGCTGCGCGCGCTCCGCGCCACGCGCCCGCCGCGCGGCGTGCAGATCGTGCTGGTGGACTCGGTGAACCCGGACGGCGGCGCGCGCAACACCCGCCAGAACGCGCGCGGGGTGGACCTGAACCGCAACTGGCCCGTCGGCTGGCGCGGCGGCGGGCGGGCGTTCGACACCTACTTCCCCGGGCCGGCGCCGCTGTCAGAGCCCGAGAGCAGGGGGCTGAACGCTTATATCCGGCGGCTGCGCCCGCGCGTGACGCTGTACTACCACCAGCACAAGCGGCTGGTGGACAGCTCCGGGGGCGATCGCTTCCTGGAGCGCCTGTACGCCCGCGCCAGCCGCCTACCCTTCCGCAAGCTGGCGGCGCTGCCCGGCACCGCCACCCGCTGGCAGAACGCCAGCTTCCGCGGCGACACCGCGTTCGTGGTCGAGCTTCCGGGCGGCCGCCTGTCGCGCGCAGCGATCCGGCGCCACCGCGGCGCGGTGCTGTCGCTGGCGCGAGCGGTCGCTCCACCGGCGATCCGCTCGACCCCGATCCCCTACGGCGCGCAGCGCCGCGCCCAGATGCGCGCGTATGCCCGGCGCCACTACGGCGTGGACAGCTACACGTTCAAGCCGAAGGTGATCGTGGAGCACTACACGGCCTCGAACAGCTTCCAGTCGGCGTTCCAGACCTTCGCCCGCAACCAGCGTGACGCCGAGCTCGGCGAGCTGCCCGGTGTGTGCGCGCACTACCTGATCGACCGCGACGGCAGCGTCCACCGGCTGGTGCGCGACACGGTCATGTGCCGGCACACCGTCGGCCTGAACTACGCGGCCATCGGCATCGAGCACGTGGGCACCAGCGACGCAGGGGTGCTGGGCAACCGTCGCCAGCGCTCGGCCTCGCTGCGCCTGACCCGCTCGCTGCAGGGCAAACACCACATCGCCACCCGGGACGTGATCGGCCACGCCGAGAGCCTGTCCAGCCGCTTCCACCGTGAGCACGTGGCCCGGCTGCGGCGCCAGACCCACGGCGACTTCCGGCGCACCTCGATGAACCGCTACCGGCGCGCGCTTGGCCGGCTGCCGGCGCCGCGCAGCATGCGCTAGACGCGCCGGCGCGCTCCGCCCGCCGCTTCGACCAGCGCCGTCATCAGGGCCACCGCCTCGGTCTGTTCGAGGTCCTGCTCACGTGCGAGCGATTGCCACGTTGGAAAAGAAAGGGCGTGCCCGGCGGCCGCCTGCACCAGCCGCCGCGCCCGGCCGCGCTCAGGGCGGCCCTTGACGATCGTGGCGGCGGCGGCTTCCACGTAGCCGCGAAATGCGGCCACGTACCCGGCCATGGCCTCGACCAGGTGCGCGTCACGGCTCGTGCGCTCCAGCATCTGCTCGGTGCGCTCGTAGAACTCGTAGAACTCGGCCAGGGCATGCCTCAGCCGTTCGCCGGGATCCGCGATGGCGGCCCACTCGCCCAGGTCGGGCATGGGGTGGCGCGCCCAGTAGTGGGCGGTGCACGCGGCGAACAGCGACTCCTCGTCGGGGAAGTGGCGGTACACGGTCGCGCGCTGGACGCCGGCCTCCTTGGCCACCCCGCTGACCGTGGTCTTGGCCGGGCCGACGCTGCCGTGGAGCCTCACGGTGGCTTCGGTGATCCGCTCCCTGGTCCGCTGCTCCTGATCGGCGCGCAGGCGCTTGCGGTATGAGCGCGCCCCGGTCGTCTGAATTTCGTTAGTCATATGTGTTCACTCAAGCTTGACAGATCCAGCGGCCGGATGGTAGGTTCGCCGAACAGTGGTGTTCAGCGAAATGAGAGAGGGAGTGTGAGGCATGCATTCGGCAACCCGGACAAGCGATCTGGAGCGGTTCGACGGCTCTGACGGGCCGCGGATCGTCGGCCCCCGTGACGGCAAGTCGGTCGACCTGGGCTCGATCGGCGCGCGCATGATGGCCTGGACCGAGGAGACGGGCGGCGGCTTCTCGCTGGTCGAACATCCGATGCCCCCGCGGCGCCTGGCCGCGCCGCTGCACAAGCACTCACGCGAGGACGAGTACAGCTTCGTGCTCGAGGGGCGGATGGGCGCCCAGCTCGGCGATGACGTGGTCTACGCGGAGCCCGGCGACCTGGCGTTCAAGCCGCGCAACCAGTGGCACACGTTCTGGAACGCGGGCGACGAACCGTGCCGGATCCTGGAGATCATCTCCCCGGGCGGCTTCGAGCACTTCTTCGACGAGTTCGGGTCGATCATGGAGAGCGGCGCGGAGGACGCCCCGGCCCAGCTGGGCGAGCTGGGAGGGCGCTACGGCATCGAGTTCCAGCCCGAGAGCCTGCCCCGCCTGTGCGAGGAGCACGGCCTGGAGCACCCGCTGCTGCAGGCCGGATAGCGGGCTAGTCCCCCTCCGGGGGAACGATCTGGAGCCCGGCTGCCACGTGGTCGCGGCCGCCGAGCTTGTAGTGCACGTCCACGGTGTCGTTGCGCCCATAGCTGCCGAACAGGGCGAAGAACATGGCGGTCCAGCGCCAGAAGCCCACGCGCTCCTTTGCCAGCTCGCGGGTGAACACCAGCTCGTCGCCCTCGACGGTGAAGTCGCTCCCCTCCTCCTGGCGGACGCCGTTCACGAACACGCGCAGCGGCGGCTGTGCGCCCTTGGGGAGCGGCACGCGGTTCCCGCGGTAGCCGCCGTCCTCCGCCTGTCGCGGGCCGGCCATGGGGCGGTTATATCCCGATCTCCCGGGCGAGCGCGTCGTAGGGCGACTCGCCCGGGCGCGGGGACACCAGCGTCCGCCCGACGCGGCCCGTGAACGCCTCGACGGCGCCGTCGCCGCGCACGTCGACGCCGCAGCGCACCCGACCGCCCTTGAGCTCAACGCGGCCGACCACCTGCTGAGCGGGCTCGAAGCGGCGCATCAGGCGGCCGCCGGCCGCGCGCGCGTCCGCCGTACGGGTGATCTCCTCCGCGTGCTCGCGCAGCGCCGCCAGGGCCGCGGCCAGGTCGGCGTGGCGCTCCTTGTGCACGCGGGCGCCGGCCCGCACCGTCAGCGTGTACGAGCTCACGGCGCCAGCGCGCGGAATCGCATCGTGGTCCCGGCCAGCCGCTGATCGACCACGGGATCGCGGCCGCCGAGGCGGCCGAGCTCGCGCCTGAGGTCGGCGGGGCGCAGGAACCGGTGCTCGGAGCCATCGAGCCTGTGCAGCGCGCGCGCCGCGGCGGTGTCGGTCAGGTCGTAGCCAACGATCAGCCCGCCGCGGCGGGTCACGCGTACGACCTCCGCCAGGACGCCCTCCCAGTCGATGGTGTGGTGCAGCATCAGCCACGAGCACACGCAGTCGAACGAGCCATCGGGGAAGTCCAGCCCGGTACCGTCGCCGACCGTTACCCGCGCCCGGTGGCCGAACGGCGCCAGGCGCCGCCGGGCCGCGGCGGCCATCTCGGGGTCGATGTCGGCCAGCGTCACCCGGATGTCGGGGTGCCGCGTGAGCAGCTCGTGCGCCATCGCCCCGCTGCCGCCACCGATCTCCAGCACCTCGGGTCCCAGCGTCTGGCCCTCCGGCAGGACCCACGGCAGCACCACGCGACGGGCGAAGCCGCGCCACGGAGCCGAGCGGCAGAACGCTGCCTCGATCCCGGACATGGCGCCCACGTCAGTCCCGGATCTCGTCCGGCCCCATCGCCGGCATGTCAGCCGCCGATGGCGCTCATGCTGCGCGCGGGCTGGCGGAAGCCCTTCTCGCCCACGTGGTGCTTGAGCTCCTTGCGCCAGACGGCGTCGCGCACGATCAGCTCGAGCTCGTCGTCCGACGCGCCCGCGCGCAGCGGCTCGCGCAGGTCGGTTTCGTGCAGCGAGAACAGGCAGGTGCGCAGCTTGCCCTCGGCGGTCAGGCGGATGCGGTTGCAGTCCGAGCAGAACGGCTCGGACACCGGGTTGATGAAGCCGATCTCGCCGGCCCCATCGGGAAGCGGTACACGCGGGCCGTGGCCGACGGCTCGCGCGGCAGCTCCTCCAGTGGGTGCACGGCGTGGATGATCCGGCGCAGCTCGTCGCCGGTGAGCACCTGGTCGGCGGTCCAGGACTGGTCGCCGTCCAGCGGCATGAACTCGATGAAGCGCACCTGGAAGTCGCGCTCGCGGGCGAACCGGGCGAACGGGAGCGCCTCCTGCTCGGTGAAGCCGCGCAGTGCCACGGCGTTGATCTTGATCGGCCGCAGGCTGGGCTGGGCGGCAGCGGCCTCCAGCCCCTCGAGCACCTGGGGCAGCGAGTCGCGCCGGGTCATCTCGAAGAAGCGGTCGCGCTGGAGCGAGTCGATCGACACGTTCAGGCGCTTGACGCCGGCCCGCGCCAGCGCCGGCGCGTCGCGGGCCAGCAGGTAGCCGTTGGTGGTGATCGACAGGTCCTCGATCCCGGCCACCCGCGCGAGCATGCCCGCCAGCACCGGGAAGTCGCGCCGCACCAGCGGCTCGCCGCCGGTCAGGCGCAGGTCGCTGATGCCCATCTGGGAAAGCAGCGTGACCAGCCGCTCGATCTCCTCGAAGGTCAGGACCGCGTCGCGGTCCAGCCACGGCAGCCCCTCGGCGGGCATGCAGTACTGGCAGCGGAAGTTGCAGCGGTCGGTGACCGAGACGCGGAGGTCCTCGATCAGCCTTCCGTGTCCGTCCCTCAGTGGCTCACGGCTCATACACCGAACAAAGCTAGCGCCGTGTGGCGGCCGTGGCGTTTGTGTGGAGCCCGCGACGGCTACCTTGCGCGTGAGGACAGATGTCGCACAACCTGATCGAGATGCTCCGCGCCGCAGAGGGCGAAGGCCGGCCGACCGCCCTGGCCGCGCTCAAGCAGGCCATGGAGCGCGACGGGCAGATCACCGACGACGCGCGCCGCCACGCTGCCGAGGTGTCGGGGCTGCCCGAGGCCGTGGTGCACGGCATCTCCACCTACTACGACGATCTGGTGGGCTCGCGCGGTGAGCGCCACGTGGCCGTGTGCACCGGCACCGCCTGTTGGGCATCGCACCCCGGCGACCACCAGGCCGAGCTGGGCCAGCGGCTGGGTGTCGAGCCGGGCCAGCGCTCGGATGACGGCTCGCTGTCGTTCGGGACGACCGTCTGCCTGGGCTTCTGCCACTCCTCGCCCGCATACCGCGACGGCGCCGTGGTCGACGCCGGGCCCGGCGCGCTGGAGCGGGTGGCGGCCGGCAGGGCCGAGCGGGCGCCCGAGCCTGACGGGCGGTCGATGCTGGACCAGCCGGTGCTGCTGGGCGACGGGAGCTTCGCCGGCCTGCGCCATGCGCTGGCCGAGCTGTCGCCCGACGAGTTGCTGGAGCAGGTCAAGGAGGCCAACCTGCGCGGCCGCGGCGGCGCTGGCTTCCCCGCCGGCACGAAGTGGTCGTTCGCCCGCGACGCCGAGGGAGACGAGAAGCTGATCGTGGTCAACGGCGACGAGGGCGACCCGGGCTCCTACATCGACAAGCACCTGATGGAACGGTGCCCGCGCCTGCTGCTGGAGGGCATGGCCCTCGCGGCCTACGCGGTGGGCTCTGGGCACGGGCTGATCCTGGTGCGCTCGGAGTACCCCGACTCCACGCCGATCCTGCGCGCGGCCGTCCAGGCGGCCTATGCCGAGGGCGAGCTTGGCGACGACATCCACGGCAGCGGCTTCACGTTCCACGTGCAGGTGGAGGAGGGCGCCGGCTCCTACGTGGTCGGCGAGGAGACCGCGCTGCTGGGATCGCTTCAGGGCCTGCGCGGAACCGTGAACGCGCGGCCGCCGTTCCCGGCCCAGCGCGGCTGGCACGGCAAGCCGACGGTGGTCAACAACGTCGAGACGCTGTGCAACGCGCCCTTCATCGCCGCCAACGGCGCCGAGGCCTACAAGGCGCTCTCGCCCGACGCGACGCCGGGCGTGAAGCTGGTGTGCCTGAACGAGCGGTTCGTGAACCCTGGTGTCTACGAGGTGCCGTTCGGCACCCCGGTCGCGCACATCTGCCATGAGCTGGGCGGAGGGCTCAAGGACGGCAAGCAGATCAAGGCGGTGCAGATCGGCGGGCCGCTCGGCGGGGTGCTTCCGCACTGGCTGCTGGACACGCCGCTGGACTTCGACGACCTGGCCGAGCACGGCTGCATGGTCGGCCACGGCTCGATCCTGGCCTTCGACCAGGACACCGAGATCCGCGCGCTGTGCACCCACCTGCTGGAGTTCGGCGCCGACGAGAGCTGTGGCAAGTGCTTTCCCTGCCGCATCGGGCTGCGCCGGGCGGTCGAGATGTCCGAGGCGCCGGGCGACATCGACCGCGAGCGGCTCGAGGCGCTGCTGGAGACGCTGGAGCTGGGCTCGCTGTGCGCGCACGGCGGTGGCATGCCCGCGCCGATCCGCACGCTGATCGAGTTCTTTCCCGGCGAGCTCGGGCTGACCGGCGGCGAGGGGCCCGGCAAGGCCGAGCAGGAGAAGCAGGCCGAGGGCGACCGCCGCCCGGAGGAGCAGGCCGTGACCGACGACCCCGAGGAGCCCGCGTGAAGGTCACGGTGGACGGGATCGGCGTCGACGTGCCGGACGGGGCGACCGTGCTCGAGGCGGCGCGCATGGCCGACCGCTGGGTGCCCACGCTGTGCTTCGACGAGCGCATGGATCCGTTCGGCGCCTGCCGCGTGTGCATGGTTGGCGTCGAGGGCAGCGACGGCCCGATCGCCGCCTGCACCACGCCATGCTCCGACGGGATGGAGGTGCACACCACCGACGCCACCGCCAGGCGGGTGGCCACCGCCACCGTCGAGCTGGTCATGAGCGAGCTGCCCAGCCGTCCGGGCGGGCACACGGAGCTGATGGAGATCGCCGAGCGGCTGGATGTCGGGGAGCCGCGCTGGACGGGAGCGGTACACCAGCCGCGCCACGACGAGCGCCACCCCTATCTGTCCTTCCACCACGAGCTGTGCATCTCGTGCGGGCGCTGCGTGCGCGCGTGCGATGAGATCCAGGGAGCGTTTGCGCTGACCGCCACCGGCCGCGGTTTCGAGTCCAACGTGGCCGCCGGGCTGGACAGCGGTTTCACCGACTCGAGCTGCGTGTCGTGCGGGGCGTGCGCCGACACCTGCCCGACGGACGCCATATCCGAGCATTCGCTGCTAGACCTACTGGTATGAGTGGGCGGTTCGAACAGACCACCACCACGACGTGCGGCTACTGCGGGGTCGGCTGCCGGCTGGAGGCGCACCGCGTCGACGGCTCGGTGCGCTCCATCTCGCCGGCCATGGACGGCCCCGCCAACAAGGGCCACACGTGCGTGAAGGGCCGCTTCGCGCACCAGTTCGCACGTTCGCGCGACCGCCTGACCGCGCCGCTGGTGCGCGAGAACGACGGCTTCCGCCTGGCTTCGTGGGACGAGGCGATCGGCCGCGTCGTGGACGCGTTCAGCTCGATCAGGTCTGAGCACGGGCCCGACGCGATCGCCGGCCTGGCCTCCTCGCGCGGCACAAACGAGGACTGCTACGTGATGCAGCGCTTCATGCGCGCGACGATCGGCACCCACAACATCGACAACTGCTCGCGCGTGTGCCACTCGCCCACCTCGTACGCGTTGCGCAAGTCCTTCGGCCTCTCGGGCGCCACCGGCTCCTTCGACGACTTCGAGCGGGCCGACGTGGCGCTGCTCGTGGGCGTCAACCCGACCCAGGGCCACCCCGTTGTCGGGGCGCGGATCAAGCAGGCGACGCTGAAGGGGCTGAAGCTGATCACCGCCGACCCGCGCCGGATCGAGCTGTCCGACTACGGGCAGGTCCACCTGCCGATGCGGCCCGGCACCAACGCGGCGCTGCTCAACGGCCTCTGCCACGTGGTCATCCGCGACGGGCTGACCGACCAGCAGTTCATCGACTCGCGCACCGAGGGCTATGACGCCGTCGCCGAGCTGGTGCAGGCCTACACGCCGGAGGCGGTCGAGGAGATCACGGGCATCGCGGCGGCCGACCTGGTGCGCGCGGCGCGCATGTACGCGCAGGCCGACCGGGCCTGCATCTCCTGGGGGCTGGGCGTGACCGAGCACCTGTACGGCTCCGAGGTGGTGCAGCTGATCTGCAACCTGGCGCTGCTGACCGGCAACGTCGGCAAGCCGGGGGCCGCGCTGCTGCCGCTGCGCGGCCAGAACAACGTCCAGGGCAGCTCCGACCACGGCGCGCTGCCCGACACCTACACCGACTACATGCCTGTCACCGACGATGAGGTGACCGCGCGCTTCGAGCAGCGCTGGGGGGTCTCGATGAAGCGCGAGCGCGGCCTGAACATCCCGGAGATGTTCGATGCCGCCGTCGAGGGCTCGCTCAAGGCCATGTACATCTTCGGCGAGGACGTGGCCCAGACCGACCCGGACACCGCGCACGTGGAGCAGGCGCTTTCCTCGCTGGACTTCCTGGTCTGCCAGGACATCTTCGAGACCGAGACCACCAAGTTCGCCGACGTGATCCTGCCCGCATCGTCGTTCTTGGAGAAGACCGGCACGTTCACCAACGCCGAGCGGCGGCTGCAGATGGTCGAGCCCGGCGCCGAGCCGCCCGGCTCGGCCCGCACCGACTTCGACATCATCACCGCGGTCTCGGAGGCGATGGGCTACGACATGGGCTACTCGACGCCGGCCGACGTGATGGACGAGGTGGCCGCCATGACGCCGCGCTACGCGGGCATCTCGCACGAGCGGATCGGCCGCGACGGCCTGCAGTGGCCGGTGGCCCCCGATGGCACGGACACGCCGATCCTGTACGAGGAGCGGTTCGAGACCGAGAGCGGCCTGGGCCACTTCGCGCCGCTGCCCTACAAGCCGCCCGGCGACGCCGCCGACGACGAGTTCCCGCTGATCCTGGTCACCGGCCGCCGGCTCGAGCACTACAACGCCGGCACCATGACCCGCCGCACCGAGAACCTGACGCTGATGCCTTCGGACACGCTGGAGGTCCACCCGGCCGACGCGGAGCGGATCGGTGTGGCCGCGGGCGAAATGGTGCGCGTGCGCTCGCGCGTGGGCGCCATCGAGCTCGGCGTGGACGTGACCGAGCGGATCGAGGAAGGGCACGTGTTCACCGCCTTCCACTTCCCCGAGGTGCGTACCAACCTGCTGGTCGGCCAGTCCGCCGACGTGAACACCTCGTGCCCGGAGTACAAGGTGGTGGCCGTCTCCGTGGAGCGGGTGGGGGCGAAGGCACCGGCCGACTCGGTGCCCGCCGAGACCGTCCTGTCCTAGTGGGCCGGGACCCCACCTAGGCAGGATCGCTCCTCCGCGCGCGGCCGGTAGCGTGGGGCGCCATGGCCGACGCCGCCGCCCCGCTCCCTGGCCCCGCCACGCCGGCCGACGCGATCGCGGACGTCAGGGTCGACGCGCCCACGCGCGGCAACCGCAAGCTCGAGGCGTTCCTCGAGGCCGCCAACGCGGACCAGCGGCTCAAGGCGCAGTGGCTGATGCAGCAGACGTTCGCCACCCGCCTGGGCATGTCCGACCACTCGTGGGTGCACGTGCGGATCGTGCTGAACATCGCCCTGCGGCTGTCGCGGCTGCTGTTCAAGCGGGCTGTTCAGCCGGCCATGGTCAGCGACCACCTGATGCGCGAGCACGACGCCGAGGTGGTCATCGCCGCCGGCTGCCTGCTGCACGACACCGGCATGTCGATCCATCGCACCGACCACGAGTCGTTCAGCCTGTTCCTGGCCGCCGAGCGGCTGGATCCCCTGCTGGCGGGCATCTACGACGAGCCCGAGCGCACGGTGGTAGCGGCCGAGTCGCTGCACGCCGTGATCGGCCACCGCCGCCGCGGCGATCCACTTACGCCTGAGGCCGGGATCGTGCGCGTGGCCGACGCCCTGGACCTGGCCCAGGGACGCTCGCGGGTGCCGTTCGAGCAGGGCCGGCCGAACATCCACTCGCTTTCGGCTGTGGCCATCGACTCAGTCGAGATCCGCGCGGGCGACGAGAAGGCGGTGACGATCGAGATCGCCATGAACAACTCTTCCGGCATCTTCCAGGTCGACGAGCTGCTGGCCACCAAGCTGAGCGGATCGGGCCTGGAGCAGCACGTCGAGGTGGTGGCGCGGATCGACGCCGAGCACGAGAAGCGGCTGTTGCCGGTCTTCCGGATCTGATGCCACGGGATCGACATCCATGTCGATCCCGTGAACGGCACTCGCAGCCCCACGGCCGGTCAGCGTGATCCCGACCGTCGAGACCGAGCGCCTGGTCCTGAGTGAGTGGACCGCGTCCGACGTAGACGAGTACGCCCGCATCTGCGCCATGCCCCAGACCATGCGCTACATGTGGCCGGCGCGTCCGGCCACCCCGGCGGAGTCGGCCTACGGCGTCCAGCTGTTGCGCGAGCACTGGCTTCGCTGGGGCTTCGGCCACTGGGCGGTGCACGAGAAGGACTCGGGCCGCTTCGTGGGACGAACCGGGGCCAAGCGACACGACGACTGGGAGCCGGATCCCGAGGGCAACATCGAGATCGGCTGGCTCTACGATCCGGCGGTCTGGGGCCGCGGCTACGCCACCGAGGGCGCCCGCGCCGCGCTGCGCTTCTGCATCGAGGAGGTGGGTGCCGGCGAGGTCATCTCGATCGCGCACCCCGACAACGCGGCCTCCCGGCGCGTGATGGCCAACGTGGGCCTGCGCTATGCCGGCGCGCGCCACTGGGACGCGCGCGGCATCGACGTGGTCTGGTACTCCAGCCGCACTGCCGGGCAGCCCTAGCCCGTCAGGGCCGCGGGCCGGTCAGGCGGCTTCGGGCACACGCGGCCGGCGCTTGGTGCCAAGCGTGCGAGTCAGCGGCTGCTCGACCGCGTAGCGCAGCACCGGGATGCGCAGGCCCACGGCCACCGCGTTGGAGGCGGTCGACACCGCCAGGCGGCTGGGCAGCTCGCGCGGTCCCCGCGGCGGCAGGTCCGCCAGCGCTCGTAGCGAGGCCGGGACCAGCGACGTTGCGGCGTCGCCCATTGCCCGGAACGCCGGTTGCAACAGCAGGCGCTGGGCTGGTGGCAGGTCGGGCAGCGAGGGCCGCCGCACGAAGTCGATGGCCGCCTGGGCCTCGGGTGAGGTGCACAGCTGGTCGCGCACCGAGGCGAAGTAGTCGCGGTAGGCGTCGACCGAGTCGGGCACGCGTTCGCGCGGCGTTCCCAGCAGCACGGCGGCGTCGACCTGCTCGGCCAGGTAGCGATCCTGGTCGGCGCGGCTGATGGGCCGCGCGTAGGCGCGGTATGCGGCCAGGAACGAGTGCACCTCGACGCAGTGGACCCACACCATCGTCGCGGGGTCGGAGGCCGAGTAGCGGCGCCCGGTGACGGGGTCGGTGCCGTGCACGTGCTTGTGGACCCCGCGCACGATCGCCGCGGCGGCCTCGGCCTCGGCGTGCGTGCCGAAGGTCACCGTGGACACGTAGCCCGCTGTGCGGCGCAGGCGCCGCATCGGGTCCTCGATGTAGTTGGAGTGCTGGGCCACGCCGGCCATGGCCAGCGGATGCAGGGCCTGCAGCAGCAGCGCGCGCATGCCGCCCACGAGCGCAGCCGGATGACCGATGACGCGCCACGACACGCTGTCCGGGCCGAAGAGGCCGCGCGAGTAGGTCATGGAACACCAGCGTACCGTTGCTTTGCCGGTTGTGCCACGTTCCGCGGTGGCTACGGGCGGCCGGTCAGCGGCGTGCTGCCCTCGGTGCCCAGCGGCGCGGGCTTCAGCGACGTCCGTCCCTTGCCCGCCTGGGGCACGATCTTGCCGTCGTAGAGCGACGGTCCGGCGACCAGGCAGGAGGGCGAGCGCTGGAAGTTCTTCAGCAGCGGCGGGGCGTCCAGGGCATCGTTGCGCGGCACGTCGCCGAAGCGGTTACGCGGGCCCACGGCCTTGCTGCAGTCGGTGGTCTCGAAGCCACCCATGGCGATCAGCCGGTTGGCGAAGTTGGGCGCCAGGTAGGCCTGGCCGCGGTCGTCGGCGGGGCGCTCGCTGGGCGTGGTGAACGAGCGCGGGTCCACGATGCCGACCACGTTGTTGTAGCGCTGGCCGCCGAAGTCGCCGTCGATGCCCGGCGTGCCGTTGGTGATGAAGCCCGCCAGGCGCACCTGGTTGTACTGGAGCAGGGCCAGGATCGGGTTCAGCTCGCCGAGGAAGGGGTTCAGCGCGCCGACCAGCGGGCGCGCGCCGTTCACGGTTTTGGTCAGCGCGGGCAGCGCCGTCCGCGAGCGGCTGATCAGCGGGTCGAGCGAGCGGAAGGTGGCCTTCAGGTCGGGGGCCAGCGCGCGCACGTCGCGCACGGTCGGGGTCAGGTCGTCGGCCACCGGCTGCAGCCCGCGCACCACCGGCTCGGAGTTGTCGGTGAAGCGCTCCAGCCGGCGCAACGTGGCGCGCGACTCGCGCAGGAAGGTGGGCAGGATCGCGATCGTGTCGGCCAGCGCGTCGTCACGTGAGGCCAGCGCGTCGAAGGTGTCGTTCGAGTTCACGATCACGCCCCGGAGCGCGCCACGACGGTCGTTCAGCGCGCCCAGGACCACGCTGCCGTTGCGCACGAAGCGGCGCAGGTCGCCGCGCTGGCCGTCCAGCACCGCCAGCAGTCGCTGGCCCGCGGTGGCCGTGCCCTCGAGGTTGCCCAGCGCATCGTTCAGCGCCTGCGCACGGCGGCCCGAGAAGATCTTCGCGAACTCCGACCCCGAGCGCTGGAAGGCCCTGCGCGTGCGCGGGTTGAACACGCTGAAGATCTCGTCCAGCTCCACCGTCGGCTGGACCTGGGCATCGGGCAGGCGCCCGCCGTCGGCCAGCATCGGGCCCGAGCGGCGGCCGGGGGTGATCTCCAGGTAGGTCTCGCCCAGCAGCGTCTTCTGGCGCAGGATCGCGCGCACGTCACGCGGAAGCGGCGCGTAGCGCGACTTGATCTCCACGTCCAGCAGCGTGCGGTTCCCGCCGGCGGCCAGCCGCTTGTGCTTGACCTTGCCCACGTTCACGCCGGAGATGCGGACGTCGCTCTCGGTGGCCAGCGTGGTGGCCTCGGGCACCGCTACCTGGAAGCGGTAGCCCTCCGAGCGCAGCGGCACGGGCCCGCCGAACGACAGCCACAGGAACAGCAGGATGCCCGCGCACGACATCGAGAAGGCCACCATGGCCAGGATCCGGCCGAGGCTTGGCGTCTCCTTGATCACAGCGAGCAGAGCCCCGCGGATCCGAGGGTGGTGGTCACGGCGGGGGGCAGGCCCAGCCCGACCAGGCTGGCGCAGTTGGTGTTGCCCAGCGTGAAGCGGCGGAACACGCCCTGGCCGTCGGCGGTGCCGAACAGTGACCCGCCGACCTGGGCCGTCCAGCCGGCCCAGAACAGGTAGCCCTCCTGGCGGTTGCGCTGCTGGTCGAACGACTTACCCGCCAGCGGCTCAGCCCCGCCCGGGTTGAAGGCCACGATGTTCAGCAGCCGGTTGACCTTGGCCAGCGAGGTGGTCAGGTCGGGCCCGGCGCGCGACAGGTCGCCGGCGGCGCCGCCGAGCGTGGTCAGCCGCGCGGGCGCGGCTCGCGCCAGCGGGCGGATGCGGTCGCGGACGATCGGCGTGCCCTCGCGGGCCAGCGGCAGCAGCGAGCGGGTGGCCGGGTCCAGCTCGCGCACCGTCGGCCTGAGCGCCTGCAGCGCGGGGGCGAGCCGGGTGCTGAACGTGCGCACGTCGCCCAGGGCGGCCTGGGTCTGGCGCAGCGTGCCCGGCAGCTGGCCGGTGGCCCGGGCCAGGCTGCCGCGCTGCTCGGCGAAGGCCGAGAACACCGTGTTGCTGGCGCGGACCAGGCGCACCAGGTCGCGGTCGCTGGCTCCGACCTCGCGGGTCAGGCGGCCGTAGCGGTTGACCAGCCGGCGCAGGTTGGCGCGGCGCTCGGCCAGCGCGCCGGAGACCCGGCGCGTGTCGCGCTGTAGTGGGCCCAGCTGGCGCAGGGTCTTCGAGAGGTCGCGCCCGCGGCCGCGCACGCCCTTGCCGGCGCCGTTGACCAGCAGCTGCAGGTAGGGCCGGGTGTCGCTGTCCAGCACGGCCAGCACCTCGTCGAGGTTCACGTCGGGCAGCGTGTCGCTGAGCGCGATCCTGCCGCCCTCGGGCAGAGGCCTGCCGTGGCCGGGATCGACCTCCACGAACATGTCCTTCAGCCCGGTCTTCGAACGCAGCAGCGCGGTTGCGTCGCGGCGCACCAGGTTCTCGAAGCGCCGCTCGATCTCCAGCGTCACGACCGGCCGGCCGTCCTTCAGCCTGACCCTGCCGATGGTGCCGATAGTGACCCCGGCAACGCGTACGGACTGGCCTTGTCCCGGCTGCACCGCCTGGGCGTTGGCCAGCACCGCCTCGATCTGCTTCGGCTTCTCCTGCACCAGCGGGAAGCGCAGGCCCTGCTGGGACAGGATGTAGGTCCCGACGCCGACGCCCAGCAGCATCACCGCCGTCACCGCCAGGAACGACGGCAGGTAGGCCCGGATCGCGCGCTTCATCGCTTGCGCTCCTTGGCCAGCGCCTTGGCGCGGCGCTCGAGGATCCGCTCGTACCAGCTGTCCACCCGGCCGGCCGCGCGTGTGACCAGGCGCTTGCGGGTGGCCGCCGAGGGTCCGCGCACGCGCTTGGGGCTGGAGGCGCCGCGCGGGTTCAGCCCGCCGCTCTCCGACAGGTTCGCCGCCGCCGCCTCCAGGTTCGGCGGCTCCTGCGTCTCGCACGGCACGTCCGGGCGGTGCGGCGGCGGGTTGGCCGGCGTGTCCGGGGGCGCGGGCCGCACCTGCAGCCCGGGCGGCACGGCCGAGGCGTGGAAGTAGCTCTGGTTGGCATCCACGCTGCGGCTCTCGCCGCTCAGGCCCACGAACGAGCGCATCAGCTTCTGGTTGACGGTGCCGCTGTTGCCCGGGAAGTCGGGGTCGGGGAAGTCGCTGTTCACGAACGGGACCAGGACCTTCTCGGTGCAGCGCGACGCCGCCCGGCCCTCGCCGAACAGCGGCACCGACGTACGCAGCAGGCGATCCAGCGCCGGCGTGTTCATCCGCAGGGCGCGGGCGGTGGCGCGCAGCTCATTGCGGCCCGACAGGCCGCGCACCTGGCGGGTGAAGGGCAGGGCGGCGTCCAGCACCGGGTCGAGCCGGCGGATGCTCGGCGTGGCCTCGGTGGCCAGCGATCGCAGCGGCGGCAACGTCGCGTCCAGCGCGATCAGGGCCGGCCGCGTGACCCGCAGCGTGTCGCGCAGCGCCGGAACCGATGCCGACAGCGCCTGGTCCTGGGAGGCCAGCGCGCCCGCGGTGGCCCCCAGGTTGGACACCACGCCCCTGAGCGCCTGCTCGTCCTCGGCCAGCGCGCCGTTTACCCGCGCGGTGCCGCGCAGGGCGCGCTGGATGTCCTCGGTCGGCTCCTGACCCAGCGACGCGTCCGAGGCCACGGCCAGATCGCGCAGGGCCGGTGCGGCGTCGCGGGCGCCCCGGTTCAGCGACTCGGCCGCGCCGTCGCCGAGCCCCGCGGCCAACTCCGTCACCACGGTCTTCAGATCCACCCGGACGTCGCTCTGCAGGGTGGTCAGCACGTCCCCTAGGAGGACGGGCGCAGAGGTCTGCCGGGCAGGAATCACGGCGTCGTCGGCCAGCTTCGGCGCGCCCGGCGTGCCGGGCTGGAGGTCCACGAAGAAGTTGCCCTCCAGGAAGATCCGCGACCGGATCTTCAGCTGGGCGTCGGCGTGTAGCGGCATCGCCGACGGCTTGAGCTTCATCGTCACACGCCCGCCGCCGCCGTCGCGCTGCTCGACCTTGGTGACCTTGCCCACCTCGACGCCCGCGATCCGCACCGGTGAGCGCGGCGCCAGGTTGGAGACCTGGGCGAACTCGGCCCGCACGGTGTGGTTGCGCTCGAACGGGTTCAGGCGAAACCAGCCGACGGTGCTGGACGCCGTGACCAGGACGATGGCCACCAGGCCCGCTCCGAAGCGCGACAGCCGCTGTTTGCGCCCGCGCCTCACGGGACGTCGTCCAGGTTGTCGATGCCCAGCTCGCGCGACTTGTAGGTGCCACCCGCCAGCCCCGGGTAGTCGCTCTTGCCGACCACCGAGTTGGCCCCCGCCGGCGTGCCGTCGGGCAGGGTGCCGGTCACGATGTCGTTGGGGTCGCCGCTGCCCTCTGCGCCGTTGCGGCGCACGAAGTCCTCGATCAGCCGGAAGTTGGGGAAGCCGTCCTGCCCGTTCTGGCAGTCGGCGTTGCCCTGCGCGTCGATCGCAGGCTGGTAGGGCGGCGCCATCGGCCGCCCTGCCGGCTGGCCGTCGAAGCTGGCGCCCTGGGCGGGCTGGCCGGGCTTGAGGTCCCACGGACGCGAGCTGAAGGTGGTGCCCAGGGTGTTGGGCTGGGCCAGGTTCACGGTGCGGATCAGCTGCTGCTGGACGTTGCCGCCCGGTCCCGGCTGGGACTGGTGCTCGCCGAGGGCGTGGAAGAAGTAACTCGCGTAGTTGCACACCGTCTGGTAGGGCGCCACGAACTGCAGCGTCGGCCTGAGCAGCGCCACCGACGTGCGCAGGTTGCCCAGCGATCTGGCCGTGGCGGGGTCGCGGATCAGGTCCCGCAGGGCCACCGAGCTCGTGCGCAACCGCTCCGCCAGGTCCACCGAGCGGCCCAGCACAGGGGTACCCACGCGCAGCGCGTCGCTGACCGGCGGCAGCGTCTCGGGCAGCTCACCTGTCGAGGGGCGCAGCTTGCGCAGCAGGATCGTCGTCTGGGCCACCACCGGCCGCGAGCGCCGCAGCGCGCGCGTGCCCACCGCCAGCGTGGACGGGGCGGTGGCGATCGTGTCGGCCAGCGCCGCGGGCGAGCGGTTCAGCGCGGCGAAGGTGTCGGCGCCGCTGCGGGTCAGCGCCGCCGCCTGCGGGGCCACCGGCGCCACCTGGCCGGCCACCGCGCCGAGGTTGCGCACCAGCCCGCGCAGGTCCGTGCCGGGGTCGTTCAGCGTGGCCATGACCGGGCGCAGGTGGTCCAGCAGCGGCGGCAGCGCGGCCAGCGAGCGGTTCACCGACGTCCCGCGGCCGCCGAAGGCGGTGCCAAAGCCCTCGGTGGCCTTGCGCAGGTTGGGTCGCGTGCGGCGGTCGAAGGTGCTGAACGCGTCCTCGAAGTCCAGCGACTGCGAGGTCTGGGCCAGCGGCACCGTGGACCCCGCCACCAGGTCGCGCTTCGAGTGCCCGGGCTGCACCTCGATGTACTTGACGCCCAGCGCGGAGCGGGGGCGCACGCGCATCCGCGTGTCCGCGCTCAGCGGCTGGATGCTCTTGTCCAGCTGCAGCTCGACGACGGAGATCGCGCGCCGCCGCCCGCCCGGGCGCCGGATCGCGCCCTCGATCTTCGACACGGCGCCCACGCGGAAGCCGCCGACGCGCACCTCGTTTCCCTTGACCAGCTTCGCCCCGCTCGGTAGCTCGGCGCGCAGCGTGTAGGTGGGCACGAACGGCAGGCCCGAGTTGGCGTTGTAGGCCAGGAACACGCCGACTACGACCACGAGCAGGGTCACCGCGCCCACCAGCACCGGGCTGGCCACCAGGGGCTGTGATGTGCGCTGGCGGTTCATGGCTTGAGCAGGTAGTCCAGGAGGCCCAGTTGATTGCCCTGCGGGGGGCTCTCGCCCCCCGCACCCCCCGGTGACCCTTGGCCGGTGCGCTGCTGCGGTACCGCCGCCGGGACTGGGCGCCGTGGGGTCGCTGGGGCGCGTGTCACCGCCACCGCGCTCGACCAGCTTCTTCAGCGCCGGCGGCAGCTCCACCCGCGGCGATGACGGCGCGTCGCCCTTGGCGGCGCGCGCCTTGGAAGCTGCCGACCCGGGCACGGACGGGTCGGGCGCGTTGATGCCCGGCTGGTGCGGCCCCAGCCACGAGTTGCAGTCCTTGAACAGCTGCTCGCTCTCGGCATCGTTCGGCGGCGCGTTGCGGTATGGGCTGCACTTGGTCAGCGTCGCCCCGACCCGCAGCTGGTGGCCGATGGCGTCGAAGCCGTTGGTGGTCATCGTCTGCCAGAAGAAGTAGTTGGCGATCGACTCGAAGCCGGTGAAGCCGCCGGCGCCCGCGGTGGGGTCGGGCGCGGGTGGCGCCGTCAGGCGCGCGCGCGGATCGTTGTCCACCGCGCGGCGGCGGTCGTCCAGGCTCTGCAGCGTCTGGCGCAGCGGCTTGACGGTGGTGGGGGCGTCCTTGGCCAGCGCGCGCAGGCTGGCCAGCTCGCTACCGCTTTCGCGCAGCGCCTGGGTGGCCGGAACGGCGGCCTCGCCCAGCCCGCGCAGGGCGGGCAGGGCCGCCTCGGAGAACGGTCCCAGCCGGCGCAGCAGGGTCGTGGCGTCCGGGGCGGAGCGCTGCAGCTCGCCGGCCAGCGGGCCGCCCTGGCGGGCCAGCTTCGACAGCTCGGTCATGCTCGGCCGCAGCTCGGCCAGGAAGCCCGGTAGGCGCCGTACGCCCTCGCGCAGCTCGGCGCGCCGCGAGGCGCCCGTCTCGGCGGCCCCGCGTGATTCGCGGATGAAGTCGGTCACGTCGGAGCGGCGTGACTCCAGGCGCGTGACCACCGTGTCCGCGTCGCTGATGAACTGCTTGATGGTCTGGTTCTGCTCACCGAGGATGCGCAGCGTCTTGCGCGTCTCACGCAGACCCGGGAACGAGCGCCGCAGCACGGCCTGGATGTCGGCCGGGCGGCCGGCCAGGCCGGTGCCCAGCGACGCCACGAACAGGCGCAGGCGCTCGCGGGTGGGCCGGCGCAGCACGTCGTTCACCAGGTCCTGGGGGACCGTTCCCTCGGTCTGGCTCAGCGGCACGACCTCGTCCTGGCCCAGGCGCCGGGGTGAGGACCCGGGCTGGCAGTCCACGTAGTACTCGCCGACCAGCGACTGCGGGCGAATCGTGCAGGTGGCGTCGCGGCGCATCTGTGCGGCCGGGCCCGAGCGGGCGAGGGTGGCGGTCACGATTGCCTTCGGCGGCCCCGTGCGCGAAGGCTTGATGTCGAAGCTCGTGGTCTGCCCGGCGCGCACGCCGCCGATGCGAAAGTCGCCGCCCTCGACCAGCCCGAACGCGTTGTCGAAGACCATGCGCAGCTCGCGCCGGTCGCCGCCGCTGTCGCCTGCGCCGCTGACGACCAGCGCGCCGGCCACCAGCGCCAGCGCCGCTGCCACGGCGGCCAGCAGCCGCCTCATCGCACGGCCCGGTCGGACTCGGTGCAGTTCAGCGCCTGCTGCTCGGCGGCGCTGAGCACGTTGGAGCCGTCGCGCGCCGGCACCTCGGCGCCGCCGGGGCAGCGCCGGAACTGCTCACGCTTGGGCGGTCCGCCGGTGGTGTTCTCGGCCAGCGAGATGAACACGCGCGTGCTGGCGCCGAGGGCGTCGTAGAAGCCGCCGGTGGTCGAGAAGTCGTCCAGCCAGCCCAGGAAGTCGGTGGTGTACGGGCGCCCGAACGCGATCACCGGCGTCGCCTTCTTCAGGGCGGTGCTGGTCTGGCCGAACGCGCCCGGCGTGCGGCCCACGCTCAGGCTGCGGCCGCCGGGAGCCACCGAGCGCTGCTTGGTGGTCACCGCGATGTCGGCCAGCGGCGGCGTGTCGGCCAGCAGCTCGAGCAGGTCGTTGCGCGGACCCGGACGGCGCAGCGCGACGCGCAGGTCGCGCAGGGCCGGTCGCGAGTCGGCGGCCAGCCGCCGCGTCTCGGCGAACACCGGGCGCAGCGTGGGCAGCAACGGCTTGGTGGCGTCCACCAGCGGGTCCACGTCGTCCAGCGCCAGGCGCAGGTTCACGAACGAGGTGTTGGCGCGCCGCAGCACCGGCGGCAGCAGCCCGACCGACTCGGCCAGGGCGCTCTTCTGGCTACCCAGCGCCCGCGTAGTAGTGCTCAGGTCGCCGATCAGGGCGGCCAGCTCGGTGTCGCGCTCGCTCAGCGTGGTCACCAGCCGCGCGCTGTTGCGCAGGCTGGCGCGCAGCGTCGGGGTGTCGCGCGAGGCCTCGTCGAACAGCCGCCCGGTGGTCGACAGCGCCGGGTCCAGGTACTCCAGCGCCCGGCCCACGTCCTGGCCGCGCCCGCCGACCGAGGTGGCGCCGCGGCGCAGCAGCGCCTCCAGGCTCCTTCGCGTGGGGGGATCGAGCGTGTTGAACACCTCGTCCAGGTCCACCTGGGTCCGGGTGCGGTCGGCGCTGATCACGCCGCCGTCGGCGATCGTGCGGCCGCCCCCGCGACCGGCCGGGAAGGTCAGATCCACGTAGCGGTTGGCGATCCCTGAGAGCGACGACTGGCGGATGGCGGCGCGCGTGCCCACCGGCAACGGCGAGTGGTCCTGGTCCAGCGCCAGCTTCAGCACCGCCCGGCCGTCGGGACCCAGCGCCACTTCCTTCACCGAGCCGATGGCCACCCCGCCGCTCTGCACCGGGTTGCCCTTGACGATCTGGGCCGCGTTCACGAACGTGCCGCTGACCGTGTAGTCGCCGCCGCCCGTGCCGAACAGGACCATGGCCGTCACGGCCATCGCCAACACGACCGCGGCCAGCACGACCGCCCGCACCAGGCTGGATGGGACTCCCCTCACTGCCTTCCCCGTCAGTGACCGCGACCCGCGGCCGCTCGCATCGTCAGCGCGCGAGTCTTTCCATCCGGGCGGCCGCTGTCAATGGGCAACCGGCGCAGCCTGCCGGCGCGGGCAGGTCAGCGGTAGGCGCGCAGGACCGCGGCGGGCACGCGCGGGATGTCCCGGACGCTGCGCTGCAGCGCCTGATCCAGTGCCTCGGCCGCGCGCTCGTGCAACGACGGCCCGTGGCCCACGAGCAGGTGCCGCGGGCGGTGCTCGCGCAGCACGCCCGGTGGCCGCAGGCGCAGCATCGGATGGATCCCGGCCGGCTTTCCCGCCAGCGCGAAGTAGGCGCCGGTGCCGATCGATTCGGCCACGACCAGGGCGGACTGCCCCGGGAGCCACAGGCTCAGCTCGCGCCAGCCGGGTAGCCAGACCGCGCGCCGCACCTGGAACGGAGTGTCCGGCAGCTGTTCGGGCAGGCGCAGATGCGGCACGTCGTAGCGCCGGGCCAGCGCCTCGCAGTCACGCGCGTGGCGGTCCAGTAGCTGCAGCACGCCGGCCACCTGACCCAGCGCTTCGGCGGCGTCGAGCGCGGCGTCGTCGGTCAGCGGGTCCACCAGCCACACGCGACCCTCGTGCGCCAGCGCATGGCAGGAGCGCGCCATCGGCTCCTGCACGGTCCACGTGACCGCCCACTCCTGGCTGGTGTCGACGTGGAAGTTCAGCGCTGGTCCAGCGGCACGTAGTCCAGCTCGCGCTCGCCGCTGTAGATCTGGCGGGGACGAGCGATCTTGGTCTCGGGATCGTCGTTCATCTCCAGCCACTGGGCCAGCCAGCCGGCCGTGCGCGGGATGGCGAACATGACGGTGAACATGTCCGGCGGGATCTTCAACGCCTCGTAGATCAGGCCCGAGTAGAAGTCCACGTTGGGGTAGAGCTTGCGCTCTGTGAAGTAGTCGTCGTCCAGCGCGCGCTTTTCCAGCTCTGACGCGATCTCGAGCTTGGGGTTGTCCAGGCCGCCCGTGGCCTCCAGGACCTCGTCGACGTGCTTCTTGATGATGCGCGCACGCGGGTCGTAGTTCTTGTACACGCGGTGGCCGAAGCCCATCAGCTTCTCCTTGCGGTCCTTAACGCCCTGGAGGAAGTCAGGGATGTTGTCCACCGTGCCGATCCGGTCCAGCATCTTCAGCACCGCCTCGTTGGCGCCGCCGTGGAGGGGGCCGTAGAGCGCGGCGATGCCAGCCGAGACCGCCGTGTAGGGATCCACGCCCGAGGAGCCCACGGCCCGCACGGCCGCGGTCGAGCAGTTCTGCTCGTGGTCGGCGTGCAGGATCCAGAGCACGTCCAGGGCCCGCTCGAGCCGCGGGTCGGGCTCGTACTTGACCTCGGTCATCTTGTAGAGCATCGAGAGGAAGTTGCCCGTGTACCAGAGGTCGTTGTCGGGGTAGACGTAGGGCAGCCCGAGGTTGTGGCGGTAGGCGAACGCCGCCAGCGTCGGCATCTTCGCGATCATCCGTGTGACCGCCATGTAGCGCTCGGTGGGGTCCTCGAGGTTCTTCGCGCCCGGGTAGAAGCTCGAGAGCGTGGCCACGCTGGACAGCAGCATCGACATCGGGTGCGCGTCGTAGCGAAAGCCCTCCATCGACTTCTTCAGGTTCTCGTGCATGTAGGTGTGATGGGTGACCGCGTACGTCCAGTAGTCCAGCTCCGCCTTGGTCGGCAGCTGGCCGTGGATCAGCAGGTACGAGACCTCGATGTAGCTGGACTTCTCGCACAGCTGCTCGATCGGGTAGCCGCGGTGCTCGAGGATGCCCGCCTCGCCGTCGATGTAGGTGATCTGGCTGCGGCAGTTGGCGGTGTTCGTGAACGCCGGGTCGTAGGTCATCAGGCCGAAGTCGTCCTCGCTGACCTTGATCGAGCGGAAGTCCATCGCCTTCACCGTGCCGTCGGTGATCTCCATCTCGTAGGTCTCGCCGGTGCGGTTGTCGGTCACCGTCAGCGAGTCGGTGCCGGTGGCTACCGAGCCGTTGCCCGAATCCTGCGTGCTCTCCTCGGCCATGTCTGCTCCTCTGTCTTCGGTCAGCGGCCGAACAGCCGCTTGATTCCACCCTTTACAGCAGGGTAGGCGTCCAGTTCGGCGCCCGTGATGGTCAGGGTCACCCCGCGCTCGGCCGTGCGCGCCACCTCGGGCGCGTCCACGAACACGGTCACGCCGTCGCGCCGCTCGACCTCGATCCCGTCGAAGATGTGCTCGCGCTCGTTGTCCAGCACCTTGCGGACGGTGCCCACCTCGGCCTCGCCGGAGTCGTAGACCGTCACGCCCGTCGGGAGGGCGGTGTAGCTGATCGCGGTGCCGTCGTCGATCGCCACGCGGCTCAGCGGCCGGGCTGGATGGCGGCGGCTTCTGTGGAGTGCCCGGCGTCTTCCTCGTGCAGGGCGCCGCCGATGATCCCGGACAGGATCGCCGTCAGCGTCAGCACCACCGAGATGCCCATGACCAGCCGCATCGATCGATCGGTCCGCGGGAAGCCCTCGCGCGTGATGCCCAGGAAGCTGACCGTCAGGGCCCAGAGGGCTAGTGCGCCGCCGGCTACGTAGAAGGCCGTCATCGGGTCGGAAACCTACCGGCTAGCCAGCCGTGGTGTCACGACTGCGGGCGGCGGTGCGCACGCGCGGCGGGGCCGGCGGCGGCACGGCATGCGGTCCTCCACGGCGCGGCGGGCGCGGATTGCGGGGCAGGTGCCGGTGGCGGCGATCCGACCCGCCGTCGTCCTGGTCGTCGGCGGTGGCCGGCTCCGGCTCCTGGATCGCCCACCAGATCAGCCACAGCGCCAGGACGATCGGGATCTTCAACACCAGGAACATCCACACGAACGTGGTCACGTCCATCGTCGCAGCGTACCGGTCGGCCCAGGCCGCGGCCACCGGCTGGCGCGAGCGCTACAGGGTCGTGTAGCCCTTGAGCGTCTCGAAGCGCTCGTCGACCTCGTCG
Organism: uncultured Solirubrobacterales bacterium; assembly: GCA_963750365.1. Taxonomy (GTDB): domain Bacteria; phylum Actinomycetota; class Thermoleophilia; order Solirubrobacterales; family Thermoleophilaceae; genus JAAYBF01. Next base: position 553,327 of record CAVVQE010000001.1, on the reverse strand, counting down.
CGCGTGAGACGCGACACCCGCTCGGTGCCGAACTCCTCGACGTTGAACGAGGCCATGACCGTGCCGTAGGTCATGGCGCGCCGAAGCGTGGCGTGGTCGGACGCGTCGCCGCCCTCGGCCGACAGGTAGCCCAGGAAGCCGCCCGCGAACGAGTCGCCCGCGCCGGTGGGATCCTGGACCGTCTCCAGCGGGAACGCGGGCAGCGCGAAGAAGCCGTCGCCCGTGAACAACGCCGCCCCGTATTCGCCCTGCTTGGCGATCACGGCGCTCGGGCCCATCGCGAGCACGTCGCGCGCGGCCAGCGGCAGGTTCGGCTTGCCCGTCAGATCGCGGATCTCCTGGTCGTTCAGGAACACCAGGTCCACGCCCGCGACCGTCTGCAGCAGCGAGTCCTTGGCGATGTCGATCCAGAGGTTCATGGAATCCAGGCCCACGAACTTCGCGTCCGGCATCTGCTCGCGCACCCCGCGCTGGAGGTCGGGCTGGATGTTGGCCAGGAACAGGTTGTCGGCGGCCAGCGAGGCCTCGGAGAGCTTGGGCTCGAAGGTCTCGAACACGCCCAGCTGGGTGTCGTCGGTCTCGGCCTGGTTGAGGTCCTCGTAGTGGCCCTGCCAGAAGAACGTCTTGCCCTCGACCTGCTCGATGTCGTCGGTGTTCACCCCGCGGCCGTGCAGGACGGCGTACTCGTCGTCGCCGAAATCCTCCCCGACCGGCCCCACCACGCGAACGTCGGTGAAGAAGCTGGCAGCCAGCGAGAAGTGGACAGCCGATCCGCCGAGCATGCGCTCGCGCTCCCCGGAGGGGCTCTTGACGGCATCGAAGGCGATGGATCCGACTACAACAAGGCTCATAGGCGGGGGCAGGCTAGTGGTTCGGCGGCGTGCGGCGTCCTGTGCCGCGCCGCGCGGCAGGTTCGGTCCGCTATCCGGACTCAACTTGCCGAGCGGGGCCGTAGCCTGCCGATTGATGCGCGCGGTCCAGATCACCGAGTTCGGCGGTCCCGAGGTGCTGCGGGTCTCCGACGCGCCGGACCCGGTCCCCGGAGAGGGCGAGCTGTTGGTGCGCGTGGCCCGCGCCGGGGTGAACTTCGGCGATACCCATCAGCGCCAGGGCCAGTACGTGGCCGAGCGCGAGCTGCCGTTCGTGCTGGGCGGCGAGGTGGCGGGCGAGGTGGTCGAAGCCGGCCACGGCTTCGGCGCCGGGGACCGGGTGGTGGCGCTGCTGGCCACCGGCGGTTACGCCGAGCTGGCGGCCGCGCCCGCCGCCCAGACCTACGCGATCCCCGACGGGCTGGACGCCGACGCCGCGCTGGCGCTGCTGATCCAGGGCCTGACCGCCTGGCACCTGCTGCGCACCAGCGCCAACCTGGCCGCGGGCCAGAGCGTGGTGGTGCACTCGGCCGCCGGCGGGGTCGGCGGCCTGGCCGTGCAGCTGGCCAAGGCCTTCGGCGCCGGGCGCGTGATCGCCACCGCTGGGTCCGAGCAGCGCCGCCAGCAGGCGCTGGCGCTGGGCGCGGACGAGGCCGTGGACCCGGACGCCGAGGATCTGACGGGCGCCCTGGTGGCGGCCAACGGCGGCGTCCCGGTCGACGTGGTGCTCGAGACCGCCGGCGGTCGCGTGTTCGAGCACAGCCTGCAAGCGCTGGCGCCGTTCGGCCGGCTTGTGGCCTACGGGAACTCCACGCGCCAGAAGGTGAGCACGTCCAACGCGGCGCTGCTTAAGACCAGCCGCGCGATCGTCGGCTTCTGGCTGTACCACTGCCTGGAGCGGCGCGACATGACCGCCGGCCCGCTGGACGACCTGTTCGCCCGCGCGGCGCGCGGCCAGCTGCGCCCGCAGATCGGAGCGACCTACGCCATGAGCGACGTGCGGCGCGCGCACGAGGACCTGGCGGGTCGCCGGACCGCTGGCAAGCTGCTGCTTGACCCCTCCGAGTAGTCTCAGTGGTACGAATGAAGACCTTTGAAGAGCTCGGGCTCTCCCAGCCTGTACTGGAAGCCCTCGAGCACCTCGGCTACAAACAGCCGACACCCATCCAAGAAGAGACGATCCCGTTGCTCCTGCAGGGGCGCGACGTGATCGGCCAGGCCCAGACGGGCACTGGTAAGACCGCGGCCTTCGGGCTGCCCATGCTGGAGTACGTCGATCCGGGCGACAGCGAGATCCAGGCCCTGGTGCTGACCCCCACGCGGGAGCTGTGCATCCAGGTGACCCAGGCGCTGCGCGCCTACGGCGACAAGCGCGGCATCAACGTGGTGGCGGTGTTCGGCGGCGCGCCGATCCGCGACCAGGCGGCGCGGCTGAAGGACAACGCCCACGTGGTGGTCGGCACGGTCGGCCGCGTGATGGACATGATCGGCCGCCACCATCTGTTCCTGGACCAGGCCCGTTACGTGGTCCTGGATGAGGCCGACGAGATGCTGGATCTTGGCTTCCTGGAGGACGTCGAGAAGATCCTCGGCCGCTGCCCGTCGGGCCGCCAGACCGCCCTGTTCAGCGCCACGATGCCGCCGGAGATCAGGAAGCTGGCCGAGAAGCGCATGTACGAGCCCGAGACCGTGAAGGTCAAGGCGGCCACGCTGACCATCGACACGGTGGCCCAGTCCTACATCGAGGTCGGCGACAAGGAGAAGCAGGACAAGCTGGCCGAGGTGGTCGCGGCCGAGAACCCCAAGCAGGCGATCATCTTCGTGCGCACGAAGATCGGCGTGGACCGGCTGGCCCGGCGCCTCGGCGACAGCGGCATGCGCGTGAAGACGCTGCACGGGGATATGTCCCAGGGCGCTCGCGACGGTGTGATGATCGCCTTCAAGGACGGCCGCGAGCGGCTGCTGGTGGCCACCGACGTAGCGGCCCGCGGGCTGGACATCGCCGGCGTGTCGCACATCATCAACTACGACGTGCCCAACTCCCCCGACGTGTACGTGCACCGCATCGGGCGCACGGGCCGCGCCGGCGAGAAGGGCCGCGCGATCACGTTCATCACCCCCAAGCAGCGCAGCGATCTGGCGGCCATCGAGGAGCACGCCAGCACCACGATCCCCACCTGGGGCTCGGACGAGGACGGCAAGAGCGGGTCCGAGCCCGTCGCCGTGCCCGCGGCCCCGGTTGCCGAGGCGGCCGTGGCTGCGCCGGCGCCTGCCGCTGCGCCCGAAGCCGAGACCGCCGAAACCGCCGACGAGCGGCCACGCTCGCGACGCGCTCGCCGCGGGCGCGCCGCCGGCAACGGCCGCGACTCCGGGGACCAGGCGGACGACACGGAGAAGCGCGAGCCGCGGCGGCGGCGCCATTCCAAGCCGCGCCGCGACGACACCGAGGTGGATCAGGCCAAGATCTTCCTGGGCGCGGGCCGCAAGCAGGGCTTCCGGCCGGCCGACGTGGTGGGCGCCATCGTGGACAACTCCCACCTGGATGGCGAGGACGTGCGCAACGTGCGCGTGCTGGAGCGCTTCAGCTTCCTGGAGGTTCCCGCAGCCCGCGCCGGGGAAGTAGTTGACAAGGTCAGCGGCAACGAGGTGCGGGGCGTCACGCTCCGGTTGGAGGTTGCGAAGGGATGAGCAAGGCGACGCTGCACACCAGTCACGGTCCCGTCGAGGTCACGTTCTTCGACGACGACGCGCCGAAGACGGTCGAGAACTTCCGCAAGCTGGCCGGCGACGGCTTCTACGACGGGCTCACCTTCCACCGCGTGATCCCGGACTTCATGATCCAGGGCGGCTGCCCCGAGGGCACCGGCACGGGCGGCCCGGGCTACCAGTTCGAGGACGAGTTCAACGACCACAAGGTGGTTCGCGGCGCGCTGGCGATGGCAAACGCCGGGCCCGACACCAACGGCAGCCAGTTCTTCATCGTGACGATCGGCGAGGCCGGCTGGCTGGACGGCAAGCACACCGTGTTCGGCGAAGTCGCGTCGGGCATGGACGCGGTCGATGCCATCGAGGCCGTCGAGACCGGCCCGGGGGACATGCCCACCGAGCCGGTCGTGATCGAGCGCGTCGAGCTGGCTTAGGCGCTCACGCCGCCGCGGTCTCCGGCACGAACTGGCTGATCGTGAAGGCGGCCCCGTCGGGGTCGCGTAGCACCGCCGTCCGCACCCACGGCGCATCCACGGGGGCGGTGACGACCTCGCCACCAAGCCGATCGGCCCGCTCGGCCGAGGCGTCGGCGTCATCGACGGCGAACGTCACGTCCCAGTGCGCGTCGCCGGCGGCACAGGGCGACACCTGCGCCACAACGTCGCCGAACCCCTCGGGGGCGTGCAGCGCCTCCAGCCGCGCGGGCAGCTCGGGGTCGCTGCGCGTCAGGAACTCCAGGTAGCCGGGCTTGCGGATCATCTCAGCCGTCTCGTCCTCGCCCGCGCCGAGCTCCCAGCCGAACACCGCTCCGTAGAACCTCTGCGCGGCCTCCCGGTCGTCGGTGTGCAGGCCGCTGAACACCCAGGCGCCGGCATCGTTGACACCCTCGGCGCCGCGCGTCGCGCGGGGCTCCCAGACGCAGAACGATGCGCCCTGGGGATCGGAGAGCTCCGCCATCCGTCCCGCAGGGCCGACGTCGAACGGCGCCGCGTCCACGCTGCCCCCCGCCTCGGTGACCCGCGCGGCCGCCTCGTCGGCGCTGTCCACGCGTACGTAGGTGTTCCAGACCGAGTCCCAGTCCTGCCGGGGCTGCTCGCCGATGCCCGCGACCAGCAGGCCGTCGAGTCTGGCCATGAAGTAGCTCGGGCCGTCGCCGCCGGGCGCGACGTCCTGGAACTCCCATCCGAACAATCCGCCGTAGAACGCCATCGCGGCGCCCGGATCCGGCCGACCCGAGTCCACGAAACAGGGCACCCCGGCCATGTACTCCTCTCGCTTCTGCATGATCTGCTCCTTCGTCGCTTTCGCTCGCGACGGTACGGAGCATTTAGGCCAGCTTCCGGCCGCTATCCGAGGATCGCCGCGATGGCCTCGTCCACGTCGGCCACGTCCGGCAGGACCGCGTCCGCGCCGGTGTCGCGCAGCTCCTGCAGCGTGAAGCTGCCGGTGGCCACCGCGACAGCGCGGGCGCCGTTCTGGTGGGCGGCGTGCACGTCCAGCGGCGTGTCGCCGATCAGCACCGTGTCCGCCCGCTGGACATCCAGCCCGCGCAGGACACGGGCCTTGTGGCGCGCGATGTCCACGAGCTCGGGCCGGATTCCGCTGTCGGACCCGTAGCCGCCGATCGCCATGTCCAGCTGCCCGGCGAGGCCGAGCGCACCCAGCTTCACGTGCGCGTTGGCCTCGATGTTGCCGGTCAGCAGCGACTGCGCCACGTCGGCGCGGGCTGCCAGCGCGGCGATGACCTCGGGCACTCCTGGCATGACGCGGCCGTCACGGGCGATGCCGTGTCGCCGGGCGTCCAGCGCGCCATTGAGCGCGGTGAAGATCTCCGGCAGGCGCGCGTCGACGGCCGGCTCGCCGTTCAGTTCGAGCAGCTCGAGCGCGATCGAGTGGTCGGTGCGACCCGACATCCTGATGTCGCCGAGGGTGGCCGGGCGGCCCAGCACGTGGCCGAACGCGTCCGCGAACGCATCGCGGCCGTGGCCCGATGTGTCCACCAGGGTGCCGTCGATATCCCAGAGGACCAAGCGCACCGCTTCTGTATACACGCGCGCTGGGGTGAACCGTCCGCGGCGCCGCCGACGTAGTTCTCAGTCAGGGCCCCTATTGCTCAAGGCATGCCCCAAGCCCACCGATAGGCCAGGCAGGCCCTGTGACCGGGGTCAGTCCACGCATGGCTTCCCACCTCGCGAGACCACCGGACCAGTTTCCCGTAGCCGAGCTACGCGCCGCAGCGCGCGCCGCCGGCCAGGCCGTGGACGACGTGACCTACCTGCAGAGCGCCGTCGAGCAGCTCAGCCAGCTGGTGGAGAGCCAGTCGTGCTCGCTGATGGTCCTGCGCGACGGCAAGCTGTTCCACGGCGGGTCGCTGGGGCTCCCCGCCCTGTTCATGGCCGGCATCGACGGCTCCGCCATCGGTCCCCACGTGGGGACCTGCGGGGCGGCCGCATTCCGGGGCCGCGCCGTGGTCACGGCGGACATCCTCGAGGACCCCAAGTGGACCGCGTTCCGGCACCTGGCTGCTGAAGCCGAGCTGCGCTCGTGCTGGTCGGTCCCTCTCAGGCTCTCCGGCGGACCGGTGCTGGGCACCTTCGCCGCCTACGACGGCCGCCCCGGCGTGCCCGCTCCCGGTCAGCTGGAGCTGGCTGAGGCGCACGCGTCGCTCGTGGCTCTGGGCCTGGACCGGCTGTGGCGCGAGGAGCGCCTGTCCGAGAGCTACGAGGCCGTGGTCATGGCTCTGTCCTCGGCGCTGGATGTGCGCGACGAGTACACCGGCGCGCACTCCACCGAGACCGCCAGCATGGCCGTCGAGGTGGGCTGCCGGATGGGCCTGGGCAAGTCCGAGCTCCACCGCCTGGAGCAGGCGGCGATGCTGCACGACATAGGCAAGCTGGGCATCCCAACCGAGATCCTGCACGCTCCGCGCGCGCTGACGCCGCAAGAGCGCACCGTGATGGAGCAGCACCCGGTCATCGGCGAGCGCATCCTGCGCGGCATTCCCTACCTCGAGGAGGTCGCGCGCGCCGTGCGGCACGAGCACGAGCGCTGGGACGGCGAGGGCTACCCCGACGGCCTGGCCGGCGAGGCGATCCCTCTGGCCAGCCGCGTGGTGTTCGCCTGCGACGCGTGGCACGCCATGACCTCGGATCGCCCCTACCGCAAGGCGCTCGGAGACGAGGCGGCCCGCGCGGAGCTGGCGGCCAATGCCGGCACCCAGTTCGACCCGCGCGCCGTCAGGGCCGTGCTCGACGTGGTCGACGAGCGCCGGGGGCTCACGACCGCGGTCGCAGCCGAGCCGCTCATCGACCCTGATTCCGAGGAGCAGCAGCGCATCGGGCGGCTGGCCTCCGTGGCCGAGCAGACCGGCGCCGACGACCTCTTCGTGTTCCGCCTGACCTCGCCCGGGCGCTACTCCCATGTGGACGGCATCGGCCGCGGCTCCGCCTGGGCCGGCAACGTGGAGCTCGATGCGGTGCACGAGCCCGCATTCGCCGCGGCCGTGACCGCGGGCGAGCCTGTCTGCCTGGCATATCCGGAGAAGGACCGGGTGTTCGGCCCCTACTACGCCGCTACCGCCGCGTTGGTCCCACACGGCCCCGATGTCGTGGTGGTGCTGGGCTCGGCAGGCGACGCGCTGTCCGGGCTCTGCAGCCAGGACCTGGTGGCCCAGACCGCCCGCGCGGCGCAGGCCACCGAGATGGTGGCGCCCGCCAAGCGGCTGGCTGACGAGCTCGAGGTGCTGGAGGCCGTGCGCGCCGTCACGGCCATCGCCGCAACCACGGTGGAGGGGGCGCTCGAGCAGGTGGCGGAGATCGCCGCACGTGCCCTGTCATGCGAGTACGGCGGCGCGTTCGCAACCGACGCGGCGGGCGAGCTGCGCGTGGGCGAGGCACTCCTGGGCTGGGCCCCGCCGTCCGGCGAGAGCATCGAGGGCGTGGCCCCCGAGGCGATGCCCCAGGTGGAGTTCCCGCTGGTGGTGCAGGACGTTTCCGCCGACCCCTACCTGAGCACCCTGCCGGCCCTGCAGCGGCGCCACCGCGGTGCACGCGCTGGAGCTCGGCGATCCTGCCGTGGGGGTGCTGTTCGTGATCCACGCCGACAGCACTCCGCGCGGGTTCACCCTGCTGTGCCGGCGCCTGGCCCGCTCGGTGGCCGATGCCGCGGAGGTCGTGCTCCGGCGCGCGCTGGCGGCCGAGCAAGTGGCTGAGTCGCGCTAGCTCGCGCCCAGCGGCACGCCCAGCAGCCGCTCCAGCTCCGGCAGCGTGGTCTGCGCACCCCGGTGCAGCACCGCGGCCATGCCCACCGCCTCGGCGCCGTCGCAGTTCTCGCGCAGGTCGTCGACGAAGACGCATTCGGCCGGCTCCACGCCCGCGCGCTCGGCGCCCAGCAGGAAGATCTCGGGCTGGGGCTTGTGCAGGCCCACCTCGGCCGAGATGACCACGCCGTGGTACAGCTCGGGGAAGGTGGAGCGGTCATAGCGCCCGGCGCCGATCGAGTTGGACACCAGCCCGGTTCGGATCCCCGCGGCCTTGGCGGCCTTCACCGCATCGATCATCGCGTGATCCGCGCGCATGCCGGCGAACAGCCGGTCGATCAGGTTCTCGCTGTCGGACACCCCCAGCTTCTCGGCCAGGATCACGCCGAACTCGGCCTCGTCGATGGCGCCGGTCTCCACCCGGCGCAGCTGGCGGCGCGCCTCGGGGTCCTCGGACATCAGCTTCAGGAACGCGTCGGCGTCCAGGCCCTCGGCCGTGCAGAAGTCGCGAAAGGAGTCGAAGACGTTGGTGGTCAGGACACCGCCGAAGTCCACCAGCAGGCCCTTCATCGCGAGCCGGAGTGTGCGATCTGCTTCGCCTGCTCGGCCAGCGCGGGCACGCCCTCGTCGAACAGCGCCAGGTACTCGTCGTCGCTGCGACCCTCGGCGTAGGCCTTGTAGTTGCCCTCCATGAACACCGCCGCCTTCCAGATCGCAAGCGCCTGGTACCAGGCCAGCGACTCGACCGGCCTGCCGCTGCGCTCCTCGTAGCGGGCCACCAGCTGGTCGCGGGTGGGAAAGCCCTCTCGCCGCGTGGCGGCCGAAAGCGCACCGAAGGCCAGGTCCTCGGGGTCGTCGCCCTGGGCCCAGGTGATGGTCAGGTAGCCCACGTCGGCCAGCGGGTCGCCGATCGTGGCCAGCTCCCAGTCGAACACCGAGACCACGCGCGCGGGCGCGTCGTCGCCCACCATCACGTTGCCCAGGCGGTAGTCGCCGTGGACGATGGTCGCGGGGCCCGACTCGGGCAGGTTGTCGGCCAGCCACTGGCCGACCTCGCTGACCGCGGTCAGCTCGCGCGTCTTGTTGTGCTCCCACAGCCCGTTGAAGCGGCGCAGCTGGCGCTCCAGGTAGCCGCTGGGCTTGCCGAAGCCCTCCAGGCCGGCCGCCTGCCAGTCCACGGCGTGGATCTCGGCCAGGGCGTCCACCAGCTCGCTCGCCGATCGCCCGGCGCTGATCGGGAGTGTCCAGGGCGCTGGGAACGTCGGAGGTGATCACCGACCCGTGCACCTCCTCCATCACGTAGAACGGCACCCCACCCAGCACGCTTTCGTCGTCGCAGCTGGCCAGCACGCGCGGCGTGCGGGCCTCGGTGCCCTCGAGGGCGGTCAGCAGCCGCGCTTCGCGCAGCACGTCGTGGGCCGACGGCGGAAGCGGCGGCCGTGGTGGCCGGCGCAGCACCATCCGTGAGTCGCCGCGGCGGATCAGGTAGGTCACGTTCGAGTGGCCCTCGCCGATCCGCTCGGCCTCGAGCTCACCGGAGCCCAGCCCCGCCTGGTCCAAAAAGCGCGTCAGCGGCTCGCGTACCAGCAGCGGCGGGCGCTCCTGCTCTGCGGCCTCTGCGGCCGTCTCCACGATCTCCATCGGGGAGGGATCCTTCCAGACGCGGGCGGGGGTGCGGCGCGTGAGTTCGCCCGGCTGCGTAGGCTGGCGCACATGAGAAGGGTGCGGGCCCTCGGCGTGGTGCTGGCAGCGCTGCTCTGTCCGAGCGTGGCGGTGGCCGCGCCGATCACGGAGCGACCGTCGGCGACCGGCAATCCCGAGCAGATCGGCGGGCCGGCCACGGCCAACCCATTGTCGTTCGCCGAGGCGCCGCGGGCGCCGCGCCACCCGTTCATGGCGCCCAACGACGCCAGCAACATCCACGACGACGCCTACCAGTCCGACGTCGCGGACATGCCCGGGCCGCTCGGCCGCGGCATGAGCCGCGTGTCCACGTTCTACGCCAAGGAGTGCGCGTCGCTGACGTTCGACTCACGCGGGCGGATCGAGACCATCTGCGTGGGCCTGGACCGCCCGCAGCTCAAGCTGCTGGACCGCACCACGCTGCAGGAGCTGGCCTCGATGGACCTGCCGCCGCGCCAGACCAGCCCCGGCGGGGCCTTCAACGACTTCAGCGGCGGCGGCTACTTCTACCTGGACAACCGCGATCGCGCGGTCATCCCCACGAGCGACCGTCACCTGCTGGTCGTGCGCCAGGGCGGCGGCGGCTTCCAGACCGAGCGCGACTACGACCTGTCGCCGCTGGTGGCGGGCGACGACAAGCTGATCGCGGCCATGCCCGACTGGTCGGGCCGGATCTGGGTGGTGTCCACCCGTGGCGTGGTCATGACGGTCGATCCGGCCAGCGGGCGGATGCGCAGCACCGATCTGGGTTCCCCGATCAGCAACTCGTTCGCCGTCGACGAGACGGGCGGCGTGTACATCGTCGCCGACGACGCCATGTACCGCCTGGACGCCGCGCCCGACGGCACGCCGCGCCAGACCTGGCGCCAGCCCTACGGCAACTCGGGCATCAAGAAGCCGGGCCAGACCCAGACCGGGTCGGGCACGACGCCGACGGTCATGGGCAAGCACTACCTGGCCATCACCGACAACGCCGACCCGATGAACGTGGTGATCATGAAGCGCGGCAAGCGCGTTCGCGGCCCCCGCACCGTGTGCACCCAGCCCGTGTTCGCCGCGGGCGCGAGCGGTACCGACAACTCGCTGATAGCCACCGCGCGCTCGGTGGTGGTGGAGAACAACTTCGGCTACTCGGGGATCTCGGCGACGATGGGAAGCTCCAGCACCACGGCGGGGCTGGCCCGGGTGGACCTCCACGCGAACGGGCGTGGCTGCCGGGTGGCCTGGCTCAGCACCGAGCGCGCGCCCTCGGTGGTGCCCAAGCTCTCGGCCCGCAACGGCCTGGTCTACACGTACACCAAGGAGGCGGACAGCCGCACCCCGCCGGACGACCCGTGGTATCTGACCGCGCTGGACTTCCGTACCGGCAAGACCGTGTTCAAGCGGCTGTCCGGAATCGGCCTGGGCTTCAACAACAACTACGCGCCGGTCAGCCTCGGGCCCGACGGCACGGCCTACGTGGGCGTGCTGGGTGGGCTGGTTGCGCTGCGCGACAACCCGGCCCCGCCACGGCTCGCGCGGCCTGCGGGCCCGCGGCCCAGGCTGCGGCTGGCCGTTCGAGGCGTGCCGCGGGTGCGTGGCTCGCGCCGGCGCCGCTGCGCCCCGCGCGGCGTGCGCGTGCGCATTCGCGGCAGCGACGCCGATCTGGTGGTGCGCTCGCGCTTCAGCGCGCGCCGGCGCGGCCAGCGCCGAGCCCGCACGCGGCGCGACAACGCGGAGCCGTTCACGTTCACGATCCCGCGCAAGGCCGTGCGCGCCGGGCGGCGCTATCGCATCAGGGCCAGCGCGCGCCTGTACGACGGCCGCCTGCGGCGGCTGTCCTACCGCTTCCGGGCCTGCCGCTAGCCGCGGAGACGGCGCGCCCGCTTCGGGCCTGCCCGCGCATGCCAGACTGAGCGGGTGGCGCTGAGCGCCGGTGCACCCGAGAGCCCGGAACCCCTCACCCCGCTGCAGCGCTTCACGTTGCGGAAGCTGAGGCGGCGCGCCAGAAAGCAACCGGGCGAACCCCTGGAGGCCGAGGACTGGGCCGCGTACTGGGCGCTGATGTCGCGGGGAGGGGGACGTTTCATGCGGCGGCTGATGGGCGCCATGCCGGCCAGCCCTCGCTGCTCGGTCTGCCTGGCCCCCTTCCGCGGTCTCGGCCACCTCGTGGTCGGGCCGCTCGGCTACCGGCCCTCGCGCAAGAACCCCCAGCTCTGTGCCACCTGCGTGGAGCTGTCGCCGCCCGGTGGCATGGCCATGCCGATCGGGGTCCTGTTCGCGGACATCCGCGGGTTCACAGCCCACTCGGAGGGAGCCGACCCCGCGGAGACGGTGGCGTTGCTGCGCCGCTTCTACGCCTGCGCGGAGCGGGTCCTGTTCCCGGAGGCACTGATCGACAAGCTGATCGGTGACGAGGTCATGGCGCTCTACCTACCCGAGCTCGCCGTGGACGCGAACGTCGGTGATCTGATGCTCGGGCATGCTCGCGCGTTGCTCGAACAGGTGGGCTACGGCAGCGACGACGGGCCGTTCGTCGAGCTGGGCATCGGCCTGGACTTCGGGGACGCTTTCGTCGGGAACATCGGCGACCGCGCGGTCTACGATTTCACCGCCGTCGGGGATGTGGTCAACACGGCCAACCGGCTCCAGCACGCGGCCCGCGGGGGCGAGATCGTCTACTCCAAGCGGGTCGCGGTGCAAGGCGGCGGCCCGTCCGGCGACCCGATCGAGCTGACCCTGAAAGGCAAGGCCGAGGTCGAGAGCGCCTTCCGCCTCGCGGTCGGCTCGGGCCGCTAGATCTCTTCCAGGTGGCGTACGTTCGCGGCGTCGCCGGCCTCGGCGCTGGGCTGTCCGGCGAACCAGGCGTCCAGGATCTCCTCCAGCAACGCCTGGCTGGTGGAGCGCAGCGACAGCGCCAGCACGTTGGCGTCGTTCCACCGGCGGGCACCGTCCGCGGTCTCGGCATCCGCGCACAGCGCGGCGCGCACGCCCTCGACCTTGTTCGCCGCTATCGAGGCTCCGGTGCCGGTCCAGCAGCACACGATGCCCTGGTCGGCGCGCCCCTCGGCCACGTCGCGCGCGGCGGCCTCGCTGGCCCAGGCCCAGTCGTCGCGCTCTCCCTCGGCCAGCGCGCCGTGGGTGATCGGCTCGTGGCCGAGTGTGCGCAGGCGCTCGACCACGGCGTCCGCAACGCCGGTGCGCTCGTCGGAGGAGACGCTGACCTTCATCTACGCAGCCGAGGGTAGCCTCGTAGCCATGCCGGAGCTGCCCGAGGTCGAGATCGCCGCGCGGCGCGTGAGCGCGTCGGTGACGGGCGCGCGGGTGGAGTCGGCGCTGGCTCCGGGGATGGTCACGATGAAGACGTTCGATCCTCCGCTTGATGCCCTGGCCGGACGCCCGATCGATGGCGTCGCGCGCCGCGGGAAGATGTTCGTGGTGCAGCTCGGCGACCTGGCCTTGCTGATCCACCTGATGTCGGCGGGCAGGTTGCAGGTGTGGGACAAGCGCGCGTCGCTGCGCGACCGGGCCTCGCGCCTCCTGCTGCGCCTGGACGACGGGCGCGAGCTTCGCCTGCGCGAGTTCGGCACCCAGCAGCGGGCCTGGGCCAAGCTGCTGCCCGCCGACGCCGTCGAGGCCGACGAGGCCGTGGCCAAGCTGGGGCCCGACGCCTGGCCCGAGCTGCCCGCAGCCACGTTCGCGGCAGCTGATCGACCAGAACCACCACCTGCACCCGCTGCTGCGCGACCAGCGCACGATCTCGGGCATCGGCCGCTCATGGGTCGACGAGATCCTCTGGACCGCCCGCCTGTCGCCGTTCAAGAAGGGCTCCGACCTGGAGCCCGGCGAGCGCGAGCGCCTGCGAACGGCCTGTGCCGAGCGCCTCGGAGCGCGCACTTGACCACTACGAGCAGGTCATCGGGCCGACCGTCCCCGACAAGCTGCCGATGCCGCTGCAGGTGCACCGCCGCGCCGGTGAGGACTGCCCGCGCTGTGGCACGCGCATCGAGGCGATCCACTTCAAGGACTACGTGATGTGTTACTGCCCGGAGGAGCAAACGGGCGGCCGGGTGCTCAAGGATCGGCGCCTCTCCCGTTTGCTGAAGTAGCTTGCGCCCATGATCGAAGCCGGCCAGCAGGCGCCCAAGTTCTCCCTGAGAAACCAGGACGACCAGACCGTCAGCCTGGACGACTACGGGGGCCAGACGGTGGTCCTCTACTTCTACCCCAAGGCGGACACCCCCGGATGCACGAAGCAGGCGTGTGGCATCCGCGACCGTTCCGGCGAGTACGCCGAGGCCGGGGCCACGGTGATCGGCGTGTCGGCCGACGAGCCCTCGAAGCTGCGCAAGTTCGCCGACAAGCACGACCTGGACTTCACGCTGGTGGGCGATCCGGGCCACGAGGTGCTCGAGGCCTACGGCGTATGGGTCGAGAAGAAGAACTACGGCAGGACCTACATGGGCATCCAGCGCGCCACCTTCATCGTCGGCGGCGACGGCAAGGTGGCCCACGTGATCCCGAAGGCGTCGCCGAAGACGCACGACGACCAGGTCCTGGCCGCGCTGGCCGACCTGTAGCGCGGCGCCTGGCCCAGCAGGCTGCCCTGCCTTGGTGGGGCTGTGCCCCACCAATCCAGGACCACTGCGCGCACACAAATACCCTAGGCCCCGTGCCGCGCGTTGCCGCCCTCGGCGAGTCGTTCCGCTCGTTCTTCGACGCGGTCGACCAGTTCTTCGCGAACCTGGCCAACGTGCACTGGGGCGCGCTGATCCTGGCCCTGGCGCTGTTCGGCATCTACCTGACCTTCCGCGCCCGCGCGTCGTTTCACATCCTCCGCGCCGCCTATCCCACCGAGACGTTCCGCTTCCTGGACATCTGGGGCGCCTACTTCGCCGGCTACGGCTTCAACGCCGTGGTCCCCGCCCGTGGCGGCGACGTGGTGCGCCTGTTCCTGACCAAGACCTCGGTGCCGCGCTCGTCCTACCCTGCGGTGGCGGCCAGCTTCGCGGTCGAGATGGGCTTCGACGCGGCGATGGGGGTGCTGATCCTGGGCTTCGCGTTCACCCAGGGCGTGTTCCCCAAGCCGCCCGACTTCGCCGAGCTGAACGCGTTCGACCTGTCCTACCTGGCGTCGCATCCGCGCTTCACGCTGTTTCTGCTGACCGCGATCGGCGTGGGCTTGCTGGTGGCGTTCGCGATGCTCTCGATCCGGGTCAAGGCGTTCTGGGCCCGCGTGCGCCAGGGGCTGACGATCCTGAACGATCGCGACCGCTATCTGCGTGAGGTGTTCGCCGTTCAGTTCGTGGGCTGGCTGTTCCGCTTCGCGGCCTTCTGGTTCCTGCTGGAAGCGTTCAACATCGGCGGCTCGGTCAAGAACGTGCTCTTGGTCCTGGGCGTGAACGCCGTGGGGGCCGCCGTGCCGTTCACGCCTCAGGGAGCGGGCGTGACCCAGGCGCTGCTGGTCAAGGTGTTCGCCGGCACGGCCGCGGGCGCCACCGTGGCGGCATATTCGGTCGGCCAGCAGATCGCGCTCGGGGGTTTCGCCTTCGGCGTGGGCTTCGCCGCGCTGTTCTTCATCTTCCACGTGCGCAGCTTCAAGGAGATCATCGCGCGCGGTAAGGAGGACCGGGAGGCCGAGAAGGTCTCGCCCGGGACGGCGGGCGCCGCCTAGGCGAGGCCGCGATGGACCGCGCCCCCGAAGCTGTCCTGCTTTTAGCGGCTATAGCCCGCACAAACCAGGACAGCGGCACCGGCCGGCCGTTCTACCCAGCCGCCGCTGGCCGAGCCTGAGAAGTTCGGCCTAGGCGTCCACGCCCGCGGGCACCGGCGCCGCGCCGCCAACCAGGTTGCGCACCAGGAAGTCGGTCTGATCGGCGATCGTGGTCTGGAACTGCGGCTCCACGTAGATATCGAAGTGCCCGATCGGATAGCGCACCAGCTGCGCGTTGGGCGACTTCTCGGCCGCCTTGATCGCCGGCCCCGGCGGCGTGGTGCGGTCCTGGTCGCAGGCGGCCACGAGTACGGGCTGACGCAGCTTGGCGAACTTCGCGTAGGGACGGTAGGCGCCCACGGTCAGGGCCACACGGCCCGCCACGCGGTTCTCCCAGCTGCTGCCAGGCGGGTCGAGCTTCGCGAAGCCGGCAGCGGCGTCGGGGTCGGTCATGACGGCCAGCGAGCCGGGCGGCCCGACCGCCGGCAGGTAGGCCGGCTGGCGTCCCAGCAGCATCGACAGCGCGTCGCGCAGGCCGGCGGCGGTTAGCCGGAGCGCCTGTCTGGCGCCGCCCACGGCGATGGCTGACAGGCCGTCGGTGAACGGCGCCTGCGAGATCACCGCCGCGATGGCCGGATCGGCGGCCGCGACGGCGATCACGTGCCCGCCGCTGAACGACGAGCCCCACACCGCGACGCGACTGGCGTCGACCCGGGGCAGGTTGCGCGCGTGGGCCACCGCGGCGCGCCAGTCGGCCAGCTGGCCGGCGATGCTCAGCAGCTGGCGCGGCTGGCCCTCGCTGGCGCCGAAGTTGCGGTAGTCGAACACCAGCACCGCCATGCCGGCGGCGGCGAAGCGCTCAGCGTAGGCGTCCAAGCGCTGCTCGCGCACTGCGCTGAAGCCGTGGGCCATGACCACGCACGGGTGTGGCCCGTCACCGTCCGGCTCGTACAGCCAGGCAGCGCAGCGCAGACCGGCCGAGGAGAAGGCGGAGTCGCTGCGCGCGGCGGGCACGGGGCCTAGGCGCCGAAGCCCTCGCGCGCCTCGCGCACCAGGGCAACCGCCTCGGGGAAGAGATGGCTCATCGCGGTGCGCAGCTCCTGGGTCTGCTGCTCCGCGTTGCCCTGCAGGTTCAGACGCGACATGCCGGCCACGGTCATGTCGGCAGCGAGCTTGATGGCGTTGTCGGCCCACGCCACCTTCTGGGCGCCCTGCATCTGGTCCGCTAGCTCAGCCATGCGCTTGCGCAGCTCGTCGGGGTCGCCGAACAGGCCGCCGAATGGGTCTTCTGAGGACATGCCTTGAGTGTAGGGGCCGGGCGCGGGGCGATCGAGGGTCACTAATCTCTGCCGCGTGGCCCCCCTGACACCGGACCAGCTGCGCACGCGCGAGCGCGTGGAGAAGGTCATCCGGATCGCCGCGCCGGCGCTGAACCTGGTGCTGGCGGCTGGCGAGCGGGTGTCCAAGCTGATCGAGCCCGAGGACCACGAGTACTACCCGCCGCGCCCGCCCGCGTCCGCAGGTCCGCCTCCGCCGCGTCAGCAGTGAGCGACGAAGAACAGCTTCGCTGGGAGGCCGAGAAGGCCTCACCGTTTGCCGTCGCGGCGTTCGTGTCGGGCGCCCTGACCGTCGGATCGTTCGTCGCTCAGGTGGCCACGTTCCAGGGCGTGACCGGGGACAAGGAGGTGCTCCGCCAGATCGACTCGCATCAGGCGGGTGTGCTGGCGGGGAGGGTGATCCAGGCCGCCGCGGTCGCCGCGCTGATCGTGGCGCTGTACTACCTGTTCAGGGCCACGGTCGCCCGGCGCCCGGAGGGCGGCTTGAACTACTTCTGGCCGATCGGCGTGCTGGCTCCAGTACTCCTGGCGGTGGCCGGCGTCAGTGGCTACTTCGACGCCATCGCGGCGGCCGACGACTTCGTCTCGGGCGCGCAGAACGCCGCCCGGGCGAAGGAGCTGGCCGACGATCTGAGCAGCACCTTCACACGCGCGATGGGGCAGGCGGGGGGCCTGTGCCTGGGGCTGACCTACGTGCTGATCAGCCTGAACGCCATGCGCGCCGGGCTGCTGAGCCGGTTCATGGGCATCCTGGGCATCATCGGCGGCGCCCTGGTGGTGCTGCCGTTGCTGCCCGGAGGCGTGATCCAGCTGTTCTGGATCGTTGCGCTCGGCGCCCTCTTCCTCAACCGCTGGCCCAATGGCCGCGGGCCCGCGTGGGAGGTCGTCGAGGCGATCCCCTGGCCCACCGCCGCGGACATCCAGGCCGCGCGCCAGGACGCCATGCAGTCGGAGGGCCAGGACCACGAGTCCCAGCCGGACTCCGGGGAGCCCGCGCCCGATCGCCCCCGGCGCACGCGCAGCTCGCGCAAGAAGAAGCGCCGCGGCGGGAACTGACCGTCAGGCCGCGCGCCAGCGCGACAGCCGCACCGCTGCGGTGACCTGAAGGCGTGCCGGCAGCGCTGCCGCCCGCGCGCGCAGTTCGGCGGCGTCGGCGTGGCGCGCCGAGGGTCCCATCTCGGCGAGCGCGGCCGCGGCGTCGCGATCCAGCGCCATCGGCCAGCGCAGCTCGTGCTCGTCGACTCGGACCAGATGCGGGGACAGCGCCGCCTTCAGGCGCCCGTCCTTGTGTGCATCCACAGACAGCAGGCCGAGCGGCTGGACCAGCTCGCCTAGATGGTCCTCGGTCGGGGCCGCCACCAGCAGCCGGCCTCCCGGGGCTAGCACGCGCGCGATCTCGGCCCCGCCCCGCGGCGCGAACACCACCAGCGCCACGGCGATCGACTCATCCAGCAGCGGCAGCCTGCCCCAGATGTCCGCCACAACCGATGTCGTCCGGGGATGCGCCCGCGCGGCCCGGCGGGCGGCGTACACCGATGCGTCCAGGGCCACCCCGGCGCGGTCGTCCAGGGTGTCGAGCACCGCCGCGAGGTGGTGGCCCGTGCCGGCGCCCAGGTCGGCCACCGCGCCCGGTGGCACAGGTTGCTCGGCGGCGGCGGCCGACAGCGCCGCGGTCAGCGGATCGAACCAGCCGGCTGCCAGAAAGGCCGCCCGCGCCGCCACCATCGCTGCATCGTCTCCGGCCGGGGCGCCCGCGGGGGCAAGGTTCACGTAGCCCTGCCGGGCGACGTCGAACGAGTGGCCCTCGGCGCAGCCGTACGCGCGCGGCCCGGCGTCAAGCTCCAGCCCGCAGACGGGGCAGGCCAGCGGCGGGACGATCAGGCTGCGCCCGCCACCTGGGCCAGATCGCGGTAGGCGGCGGCCGGGTCGGCGGAGCCGAACACCGACGAGCCAGCCACCAGCAGACCGGCGCCCGACGTGACCGCGGCCGCGGCCGTGCTCGTGTCAACGCCGCCGTCGACCTGGATCGGCACGTCCCCGGGCAGCAGCGAGCGCATCGCGTCGATGCGCTCGTTGGACTCGGGGATCCACTCCTGACCGCCCCAGCCCGGGTTGACCGTCATGCAGAGCAGGTGGTCGAACGAGCCGTGCAAGGCTTCGAGCGCGTTGATCGGGGTGCCCGGGTTCAGGGCCAGGCCGGCGTGGCAGCCGGCCTCGCGCACCGCCTTGAGCGCGAAGTGGATGTTGGGGGTGGCCTCGAAGTGCAGCGAGATCGAGTCCGCGCCCGCGTCGGCGAACGCGCTCACGTGGCGCTCGGGCCGCTCGACCATCAGGTGCACATCGAGCCACCCACCGGCGCCGTGGACCTGCTCGTCGAGCGACTTGGTCACGGCGGCGCCGATCGAGATCGGCGGGACGAAGTGGCCGTCCATCACGTCCACGTGGATGACCCGGGCCCCGGCGTCCATGACCGCGGCGACCTGCTCGCCGAGGCGGGCGAAGTCCGCGGCCAGGATCGAGGGGCAGATGCGGCGCTGGTCGAGCACGGGGCGAAGCTATCAGGGGCAAGGTGTCAGGTATCAGGTGTCAGGAACGGCCAAGGGCCGGCACGCAGCCGGCCCTTGGCCTGGAACCTGATACCTGACTACTGAATGCTGATGCTCAGGCCTTGCCGTTCTCCTTCTTGTCCTCCGACGGCGACTGCGTCTTGTTCTCGGCCCCGTCGCTCTCGGCCTTCGTGCGGGTGACCCGCTCGCAGGAACCGTTCGCGTTGGTCGGCGTGGCGTCCACGATCACGTCGTACTGATCGAGGATCGCGCGGTCCTTGCCGTTGCCGCAGTCGATCCGGTCGACCTCGCCGTCGAACGTGTGGAAGCGGTCGTTGCCGTCGCCACCCGTCAGGGCGTCGCCGTTGGGATCGCCGGGGAAGGCCACGTCGCCGCGGGCCAGGGCCCACAGATCGTCGTTGCCGTCGCCGCCGAACGACTGGTCCGCGCCCAGGTTGGCGAAGATCCGGTCGTTGCCGTCGCCACCGGTCGAGATGTCGTCGCCGCGGCCGCCCGAGATGTAATCCCGGCCCGCGCCGCCGTTGACCTTGTCGTTGCCGTCGCCGCCATGCAGGCGGTCGCCGAAGCGCTTGCCGCCCTTGCGCACGCCCGGGCCGCCGTTGACGATGTCGTCGCCCTTGCCGCCGAAGATGCGGTCACGGCCGCCGCCACCGTTCAGGGTGTCGTTGCCCAGGTTGCCGGCGATGAAGTCCCAGCCACGGCCACCGTTCACGGTGTCGTTGCCGGCGTTGCCGAACAGCAGGTCGGCACGGTGCCCGCGGGCTCCGCCGCCGCCGTTGATGCTGTCGTCGCCGTTGCCGCCACGGACGACATCGCGGCCGGGGCCGCCGTTGGCCTTGTCGTTGCCGTTGCCGGCGAAGATGCGGTCGTAGCCGCGCCCGCCGAAGACGGAGTCGTCACCACCGCGTGCGCTGATGCGGTCTCCGCCGCCACGACCGTGGATGGTGTCTGCGTCGTTCGAGCCGTTCAGGCGATCCTTGCCGTTCGTGCCGATGATGGTCGCGGCCAGAGCACTGGCGGCGAACAGGCACGAGAACGCAGCCAGAACCGCCAGGCCGAGCCCGATCCTTCCGTTACGCTGCTTCATGGGGGCTTCCTCCTGCTTGGTGGTTGGGGGTTGCCCCTCTCAACATCCGCCACGGCGAAAGTTGCGGCCCCTGAGCGCGTGTCAGGGCGCTGTCAGCGCGCGGTGGCCTGGCGGGCCTGCGTGCGGATCTCGCTGAGGATGCGCTCCAGCCGCGGCTCGGTGTCCGAGTCCACGAACGCCATCGCGCCGGCCACGGCCGGATGTACAGCCGCGATCTGCGCGTGCAGCTCGTGCGCGACCGCGCGGTAGCCGGGGTGTCCCTCGCGGCCCGAGCGCAGTTCGATCAGGTGCATCGCCTCGCGCGCGTTCATGTCCAGCACGAAGCGGATCCGGTAGCCCAGGCAGAGCGCGTACGGGGCCAACTGGGGCAGGCCGGCGTCCACCAGGCGCGCGTGCTCTGTCCGCGAGGCCTCGAGCGCGCGGCGGTAGTCATCGCCCACGCCCGCCTCGTCGAGCTCGCTGGGCACGCCGGCGCCCAGGTCGGGCGTCAGCGTCTGCCACTGGAGCGTGAGCATCCGGTGGCGCTGGAGGTCGCGGAAGGCGCCGTAGTCCGAGACGACCTCGAAGCGATAGCGCAGCGACTCGAAGCCGCGGCCGGGGCGGTGGCGGCGGTTGCGCCGCTCGCCGACCAGCTCGCCGAGCATCTGCGCGCGCTCGTCCGGGGGCAGGGCGCGCACGGCGGAGCGGGCCTCGGCCTCGGGTGCGGCGGCGGCCTCGAACAGCAGCGCCGCCAGCAGCTCGTCCTCGGAGCCCTGGACGTCCAGCAGCCGGACCGACGGCCCGTCGTCCTGCTGGCCGCCGCGCGTGCGGTCCAGGCCCAGGCGCCCGGCCCAGCGGTCGGCGGCGCTGGCCGCGCTGCTCCAGGTAGCTCACCCATTCGCCGCCGCGCTCGGGGCGCTCCACGCGGGCGACGAAGCTGGGCATCATCGACTTCAGCTCGTTCAGGACCATCCCGCCGTAGTCGCGCGCCTCGGGCAGCGGCGAGGCCATCAGCCGCAGGATCATCTGCTCGTAGGCCTGGCCGCTGGCGAACACGCCCACGTGCGATAGCGACGCCGCGGGCAGCAGCCCGCGCAGCAGGTCCAGCGCCTTGGCGCGGATCGAGCGGCTGTGCGCCGCCTCGTTCTCGTCGTCGCGGCGCGGGAAGCGCTCCGCCGCCCAGGCCTCCACGAGCGGCAGCGTGCGCGAGTAGGTGTCGAACAGCAGGTCCATGGCGCGCACGTACTCGGGCCCGAGCTGGTCGTGGCGCCAGTAGCGGTAGCCGCCGCTGCCCTCCATCTGGGTGTCGTAGGGGATGTAGCGCGTGGACTGCTCCAGGTACGAGGCCAGACGGCCGCGCTGGAGCAGCTTGGTCATCACGTTCGATACGTACTCGCACGCCATGTGGGCGCCCCCTAGCTGAGCCACCGAGTCGTCGCCGTAGCCCAGGAAGATGCGCTCATAGAGCTTGGCTGCGCGCTCGCCCTCCTCGCCGTCGAACGGGTTCGCGGCGCCCGTGGAGTCCGCCGCGAACTCGTCCAGGTAGAGCCGCCGCAGGGTGCCCTGGTAGCGCGAGTAGCGGGCGAACAGCGCGCCCTTGACCGTCTCCGGCAGGCCCACGAGGCCGAACACCGGGGAGTCGAGGTTCGTGAAATGGGGGGCCAGCGCGGCGCGCTCGGAGTCGCTGAAGCTCTCGACGGGGTAGTCCATACGGGTGGGCCAGCATAGTCCGGCCTCCGGCGGCCAGGTCAGGCCAGCCGCTTCTCCTGCACGCACTCCAAGATCGGGTCGCCGTCCGGCGCCAGCGCCTTCTCGATCTTCAGGTCGATCCGCGGGCCGTCGATCTCCAGCGTGGCCAGCTGGTTGTCGAAGAACGGCCCGTCGCCAACCCGGCGCCAGCGCACCGACGGATCGCTCACGCCCGCCGCGCGCGCGAGCGCGCGCGTCAGCGCCGCCACCGGCCGTGTGAACATGGCCTTGATCGCCCGCCGCTCGCGGGCGTCCAGCGGGTTGCGCATCGGCGAGCAGACGGCCTGGTAGACGGCGCTGGTCACGCCGGCGTCGCGGCGGAAGGCCACCTCGCTCACGTAGGCGTGGTGGACGTCGCCGGACAGGGTCACGATCGACGACGGCGCCGCGCCGCGCTCGCCCGCGCCGACGGCGCGCTGGATCTCGGCCAGCCGCTCGAACGATTCGTTGAACGCGGCCCAGTGCTCCAGGTCCACGTCCTGGCGGATCTTCTCGCCGAGCCTTGGCCGCCAGGGCGCCCCAGGCGCCGGCGCAGACGGCTTCGTTCCAGGCCTCCAGATGATGCATGCCGGGCCCCAGCAGCCACGGCAGCGAGGTGGCTATCAGCAGGTGGTCGAAGCCGCCGGTGGCGTGGTCCTCGACCCACTGCCATTCGTCTGCGTCGAGCATCGAGCGGCTGCCCTCCTCCAGCTGGCGCCCGCAGCGTGAGTCGACCACCACCACGCGCGTGCGGCCCACGTCGCGGTGAAAGCTCCAGCGGCTGTAGCCGGCCTCGCGGTCCGAGCCGCGCGCGTACTCGCGCAGGACCGTGGTGCCGTCGGTCAGGTTCTGGAGCCGGCCGAGCAGCCCGTCCTGGTCCTGCTCGTCGGGGCTCAGGTTGCCGATGTGCTGGTAGACCCAGTACGACATCAGACCGCTCTTGATGTGCTCGTCCCACCAGTCGGTCTTGCGGATCTCCTCCACCCAGGCGGCCGACGTGTTCCAGTCGTCGTGGATGTCGTGGTCGTCGAAGATCATCGCCGACGACACGGTGGACAGCAGCCAGCGCGTGACCGGCTCGTTCCAGGACTCGTAGTAGAGCTTGCAGTACTCCTCGAAGTCCAGCGCGATGCAGCCGGGCTCCTTGATCACGTCGCGGCGCGAGCGGATGAACTCGCTCGTCTTGGGCGAGACCTCGTCGGCGTAGATCTGGTCGCCGACCCAGAGCAGCATGTCGGGCCAGCTGCCGGGATCCTGGTCGATCATCCGCAGCGCCATGGCCCGTAGCGCGTCGACCTCGCGGCCGCGCTCGTCCTCGTCCTTGGTCAGCGAGTAGGGCGGCTCGTTGGGCACCGCCACGCGGCAGGAGCCGAAGGCGATCCGCGGATGCTGGTCGTCGGTGTAGGTGCGGATGCTGCTGGGCGGCCGGCCGGAGCCCTCCAGCGGCCACACCGAGTTCCCGTCCAGCTCGACCCCGTACTCGTAGCTGGTGCCGGGCGCCAGGTCGCGGATCTGCACCACCCCGTAGTGGTGACCCGCGACCGTGAACGTCGGGGCGGTCGAGCCCAGCACGCGCACCTCGCACGGTGCATCGGTCTCCACCCACACCACCGCGCTGGTGCGGTCGACGTAACGCAGCAGTGGCCCCAGTACCAGTTCCGCCATCTGGAGGTGGTACCCGATCCCGCGCAGGTACCGTGTTAAGCGTGGATTTGGAGCCCGCGATCCGGACGATCGGCACCGAGATCCACGAGGCGCTGCCGCGGCCGTCGCGCAATCCCGTGAAGGTGGTGGACGCCCGCGCCATGGAGATGGCCTCGCAAGACGCCGAGCTGCGCTCGGCCCTCTTCCGCCTCGTGGACGTGACGCCGGCGTGCCGCTCGACCGCCGACCTGGCCCAGCACCTGGCCGCGTATCTGGAGGAGGTGCCCGAGCGCCCGCCGGCGCTGGACGCGGCACTGCGCGCCGCGAACTCGGCCGGAGGGGCGCGCGCGCTCGGGCGCGCGACGGCGGTGGGCGTGCGTCACATGGCACACCGCTTCATCGCCGGCGAGACGCCGAAGAAGGCGGTGGGCGAGTTCCGGCGGCTGTGGGAGAGCGGCGTGGCCAGCTCGGTGGACCTGCTGGGGGAGGCCACCGTGACCAGCTCGGAGGCCGACCACTACGCGGCGCGCTGTCGCGAGGCGCTGGACGTCGTGGCCCCGGCGGCGGCCCGCTGGCCCGCGCGCGAGGCGCTGGAGCGCGATTCGCTCGGCGCCATCGCCCGGGCCAACGTGTCGGTGAAGATCTCCGCGCTGACCCCCCTGATGCGCCCCGAGGCGCCGGATGTGGGGCGCGACGACGCTGGCGCGCGGCTGCGGCCGCTGCTTCGCCGGGCCAAGGAGCTGGGCGCCTACCTGCACATCGACATGGAGTCGGTGGACTCGCTGGAGACCACCTTCGAGCTGATCTTCGGCGTGCTTGGCGAGGACGAGTTCCGCGACGGGCCCGAGGCGGGGCTGGTGCTCCAGGCCTACCTGCGCGAGTCGCCGCAGCAGCTCGACCAGGTGCTGGACTTCGTGCGCGGCTGCGGCCGCACCACGCCGCTGACGGTACGGCTGGTCAAGGGCGCCTACTGGGACCACGAGCTGGTGGAGGCCCGCCAGCACGGCTGGAGCGTCCCGGTATTCGAGGTCAAGGCCGACTCGGACCGCAACTTCGAGGCGCTCACGCGCCAGCTGCTGCAGGCGCGCGCCGGCGGAGAGGGCGTGCGCGTGGCGGTGGCGTCGCACAACCTGCGCTCGGTGGCGCACGCCGTGGCCTGCAACCGCGAGCTGGGCGGCCACGACGGGGATCTGGAGTTGCAGGTGCTGCGCGGCCTCGGGGACGAGCTCCAGCACGCGCTGTCGGCCACCGGCCTCCGCGTACGCGCCTACTGCCCCGTCGGGGACCTGGTCTCCGGCATGGCCTACCTGGTCCGCCGGCTGCTGGAGAACACCTCCAACGACTCGTTCCTGGGCGATCAGCAGCGCGGCGTGCCCATCAGCGAACTGCTGGCCGCGCCGTGAGCGCTTCGCAAGCCGGTGCGTCACGGGTTCCGCCCGCTCAGCGGACGAAAGTCGTGACGCTGGCTGTTCGCCGGGCCCGCGGCCCGGCGCGGGCCGAGCGGTACGTTTGATCACACCGTGACGTCCCTGGCCGACTTCAGCAACGAGCCGGTCGCCGAGCTGCGCCGCGCGCCCGCAAGGGAACGGCTGCTGCAGGCGCTGCGCGATCTGGACGCCACGTTGCCGCTGGAGGTGCCGATCCTGGTCGGCGGCGACCGCGGCGCGGCCAGCGGGCTGACTTCGACCGATCCGGGCGAGCCCGAGCGCGTGGTGGCCACGGCGGGCATGGGCGGCGCCGCCGAGGCGGGCGCCGCGGTGGAGGCCGCCACGCGCGGCTTCGCCGACTGGGGCGGCCGCTCGGCCGCTGAGCGGGCGACCGTGCTGCGCGCAGCCGCCGCGGAGCTGCGTGAGCGCCGGGCCGAGCTGGCCGCGCTGATGGTGCGTGAGTGCGCCAAGCCGTGGCCCGAGGCCGACGCCGACGTCTGCGAGGCCATCGACTTCCTCGAGTACTACGCGCTGGCCGCGCCCGCTCTGGAGCACGGCCCGGAGCTGGCCCAGGTGCCAGGTGAGCGCAACACCATGCGCTACGCCCCGCGGGGGGTGGTGGCTGTGATCGCGCCGTGGAACTTCCCGCTGGCGATCCCCACCGGCATGACCGCCGCCGGCCTGGCTGCGGGCAACGCGGTGGTGCTCAAGCCCGCGGAGCAGTCGCCCGGCTGCGCGCTGGCCCTGGTCGGCGCGCTACACCGAGCGGGCGTGCCGCCCGACGCGCTTGCCCTGCTGCCGGGCGAGGGCGAGGCGGGCCAGGCGCTGGTCGAGCACCCGGGCGTGCACGTGATCGCCTTCACCGGCTCCGGCGCCGTGGGCTTGGACATCGTCCGGCGCGCGGCGCGCACGCCCGAGGGTCAGGGCCACGTCAAGCGCGTCGTGGCCGAGATGGGCGGCAAGAACTGCGTGATCGTCGATTCCGACGCGGACCTGGACGAGGTGGTGCCCGCCGTCGTGGCCTCCGCGTTCGGGTTCGCCGGCCAGAAGTGCTCGGCGTGCTCGCGCGTGCTGGCCCACGAGGCGGTGGCCGAACACCTGGTCAAGCGGCTCGCGGGCGCCACCGAGGTCCTGCGCGTGGGCCGGGCCGATGACTTCGCCACGGAGGTGCCGCCGGTGATCGAGCGCGAGGCACGCGACCGCGTGCTGGCCATGCGCGATCAGGCCGGCGAGCGTGGCCGGATCGCCGGCCGCGCGGGCGAGGTCCCGTCCGAGGGCTGGTTCCTGGCCCCGACTGTGGCGGCCGATCTGGATCCGGACGCCCCCGTGCTGGGTCAGGAGGTGTTCGGCCCGCTGGTCACGGTCGAGGCGGTGGCGTCGGTGGACGCCGCCTGCGACCTGGTCGACGCCCTGCCGTTCGCCCTAACCGGCGGCCTGTTCTCGCGCAGCCCGGCGGTGGTGCGGGAGGTCTCGCATCGATCGCCGGTGGGCAACCTGTACGTGAACCGCGGCGTGACCGGCGCCATGGTGGGCCGCCAGCCGTTCGGCGGCAACCGGCTGTCGGGCAGCGGGTCGAAGGCCGGCGGGCCGGACTACCTGGCGCAGTTCTGCGAGCCGCGCGTGGTCACCCAGAACGTGATGCGGCACGGGCTGGTGGTCGACTAACCGCACCACAAGGGGTCAGTCACCGTGCGGTGCGCACCGCACGGTGACTGACCCCTTGTGGTGCGCGTAGGATCAGCGCCCATGAAGATGCGCGCCGCAGTCCTGGAGCAGTTCGGCCAGCCGCTGGTGGTCCAGGAGCTCGACCTGGCCGAGCCCAGGGAGGGCGAGGTCCTGGTCCGGCTCGAGGCGTGCGGGGTGTGCCACACCGACCTGTACACCGCCTCCGGCGCCGACCCGTCGGGCTACGCGCCCACGGTGCTCGGGCACGAGGGCGCCGGGATCGTGGAGAAGGCCGGGCCGGGCGTCTCGCTGGTGCGCGAGGGCGACCGCGTGGTCACCCTGTTCAGCCCCCAGTGCGGCGAGTGCGAGCACTGCATCAGCCCGCGCACGAACCTCTGCACCGCCATCCGCGACGAGCAGGGCAAGGGCCACCTGCCGGACGGGACCACCCGCCTGAGCAGGGAAGGCGAGGACATACGCCACTTCATGGGCACGTCCACGTTCGCCGAGTACACGGTGATGCCGGAGATCGCGCTGGCGGTGGTCAGCCCCGACGCCGCTGCCGACCGCGCGTGCGTGTTCGCCTGCGGTCTGTCCACGGGCCTGGGGGCGGCGATCAACACCGCGGGCGTCGAGCCCGGCTCGACCGTGGTGGTCTACGGCGCCGGGCTGGTGGGCCTCGGCGCGGTGGCCGGCGCGCGCCTGCAGGGCGCGGAGCGGATCGTGTGCTTCGACCTCTCCGAGGAGCGCCTGGAGATGGCGCGCGGCCAGGGCGCCACCGACACCTTCGTCGGCGGCCCCGAGAGCGTGGACCGAGTGCTGGAGATGACGGGCGGCATGGGCGCCGACTACACGTTCGAGGCCACCGGCAACGTGAACGTGATGCGCCAGGCGGTTGAGTCGGCGCGCATGGGCTGGGGCCTGTGCACGATCACCGGCGTGGCCGGCAAGGGCGAGACGCTGGACGTGATCCCGCGCTTTCTGATCACCGGCCGGCGCATCGCGGGCTCGTCCTTCGGCGGCGTGAAGGGGCGCGACCAGGTGCCTGTGTTCGTTGAGCGCTACCTGGACGGTGAGATCGACGTGGACGCGCTGATCTCCCACAAGCTCACGCTGGACGAGGTGAACAAGGGCTTCGACCTGATGCACGCGCAGGACGGCATCCGCAGCGTGATCGATTTCGCCTGATGGCTGCCACGGTCGTCGCCCTGCACGGCATCTCGTCCAACGGTCACGCCTGGGACGCCGTGGCCCGCGAGCTGGGCGACGAGGTGCGGCTGGTCGCCCCCGACCTGCGCGGGCGAGGCGATGCGGGAAACCAGCCCGGGCCCTACGGCCTGGGCCGCCATGTGGACGACGTGGTCGCACTGCTCGACGCCGAGGGGCTCGAGCAGGTCGTCGTGGCCGGCCACTCGATGGGCGCCTACGTGACCGCCCTGCTGGCCCACCGCCACCCCGATCGAGTGAAGGCGGTCGTGCTGGTGGACGGCGGCCCGCCGCTGCCGGTGCCCGCCGGGGCCGACCCCGACGAGTTGCTCGAGGCCACGCTCGGGCCGTCCATCGAGCGCCTATCGCAGGAGTTCGCGGACAACGACGCCTACCGGGAGTTCTGGCGCGTCCACCCGGCCTTTGCCGGCTACGACGTGCGTGCCGACGACCTGAACGCCTACGCCGACCACGACCTGCGCGGGGACCCGCCGCACATGCGCTCCAGCGTGGCCGAGCAGGCCGTTCGCGAAGACGGCCGCGAGCTGATCGCCGACCGCGCAGTGCGCACGGCGCTGGAGGAGATGCGCGTGCCCGGCGCGCTGCTGCGCGCACCGCGCGGGCTGCTCGACCAGCCCGAGGGATTCATCCCCGCCGGCGTCGCGGCCGGCTTCGACCACCCGACGGTTGCGCTCCACGAGGTGGAGGACACCAACCACTTCACGATCCTGATGGGGGCAGCCGGCGCCCGCGCCGTGGCCGACGCGATCCGCGCGCAGCTGTAGTCACGACTCGAGCTGCCTCAGGGCCAGCTCGACCACCTCGGCGCGGGTGTGCGAGCCGTGGTCGGCCACCATGAAGTGGCTGCCGATGAACAGCGACAGGGTCAGCATGCAGCGGGCCTCGACATCGTCCTGATCGGGGCAGAAGGCGCCGAACAGCGTGCGCAGGTATTCCATCCGCCGGTTGTCCACGCGGCGCAGGCGATCGGACACGCGCGGCTCGCGCCGGGCCCAGTCGCGGACGGCCAGGTCTACCCGCAGCAGCTCGCGGGTGTCAGCCGACGAGGCCAGCGCGAACAGCCGCCGCAGCCTGGCTCGCGCGTCCCCGCCCTGGCTCTCGATGTCTTCGATCACGCGGTCGATCATCGACTGCTCCCACGTGTCGAGCATCTCGTCCAGTAGCGCTCGGCGGTCGTCGAAGTGCCAGTAGAAGCCACCCTTGGTCACCCCGAGCGCCTGCGCCACCGGCTCGATCCGCACGGCGTCCGGGCCGCCGTCGGCCAGCGCCCGCAGGCCTTGATCGATCCATGCGCTGCGGGGGGTGCGGGTCGATGCCATCGATGTCGAATATACGCTACCGTATGGAAAGACTCGCAATGGCGCTTCCCACCGCAGCCCACACCTCCCGCCCCTGGCGTATCCACGAACTCGTTGACGACTTCCGCCTCGAGGACGTTTGGGCGCTGCCCACGCCGGGCGGACCGGATGACTTTCCGCGGCTGGTGACGGCGTTCGCGGCCGGCGACCCGGCGAAGGGCTCGTCGCGGATGGTTCGTGCCCTGTTCGCCCTGCGCTGGAAGCTCGGAGAGTTGTTTGGCTGGGACGACCCCGACACCGGTCTGAGCTCGCGCGTGCCCACCCTCCGCGACCGCCTGCCGGCCGACCTGCGCGACGCCCCGGCGGGCCCGGAGTTCGACGCGCTCCCGTTCAGCCCGCTGTACCTGCTCGACGATGAATGGGCGGCGGAGATCGCCAACCAGACCATGCACGGGGTGATGCACCTGGGCTGGGTCCCGGACGGGCAGGGCGCCTACCACGGCCAGATGGCCGTGTACGTGAAGCCCAACGGGCTGCTGGGGGCCGCCTACATGGCCGCCATCCGCCCCTTCAGGCACCTGGTCGTCTACCCGCCGATGTTGCGCCAGATCGGGCGCGAATGGCGGGCGCAGTCGGCCGCCCAGGCGTCGGCTCGCGCGTAGCGTCGCCGCCGCCACGGTGGGTACCCTCTCCGGTCATGGATTCGGGGCATCACCCACTCCACGCGCTGGAGGACCGCGCCGAGGGGGCGTCGCCGGACCCGGCGCCGCCTGGCACGCTGGGCGAGCCGCGGCGCTGGTGGGGCAACCACCTGGGTGAGTTTCGCTGGCAGGCCGAGCTGGCGCGGCTGACGGTCGACCCCGTCTTCCGCGGCCACGGCGTGCCGCGCGGCGACGGCGCGCCGGTGGTGCTGATCCCGGGCCTGTTCGCGGGCGACGGGTCGCTGGAGGTCATGGCCAACTGGCTGCGCCGGATCGGCTACGACGCTCGCGGGGCAGGCATCGTGAGCAACGTGGACTGCTCAGACCGGGCGCTGGACCGCCTCGAGCACCGGGTCGCGCGCGTGCGGGCGGACACCGGGCGGAAGGTGGCCCTGATCGGCCACAGCCGCGGCGGGCACTTCGCCAAGGCGCTGTCGCACCGGCATCCCGACTGGATCTCGGCCTCGATCTCGATGGGCGCGGGCCTGGACACCCCGTTCGACGTCAGCGTGCCGCTCAAGGGCGTGCTCAAGGTGGCGCGCGGCGTGTTCGCGCGCACCAGCGACCGCGTGGAGCGCAACGGCTGCTTCACCGAGCACTGCCGCTGCAAGTACACCGCCGACTTCGTCGCACCGGTGCCGGAGGACGTGCCCTTCACCGCCATCTACTCCAAGGGCGACGGCGTGGTCTGGTGGGAGGCCTGCCGCGCCGACTGGGCCACGAACGTGGAGGTCACCGGCAGCCACGTCGGGCTGCCGTTCAACCGCAAGGTCTACCGGGCGGTGGCCCAGACGCTGGCACGCGACACGCAGCAGGAGCGCGGCGCGGTGGTCGACCGCGAGCGCACGGCTGCGGCGTAGTCGCTCTCAGCCGTGCACGTACTCCCCGGGGGCTTCGCCGAGCGGCGTGAAGCCGCGCTGGCCGAGCTTGGCCGGCTTTCGCTTCTGGTCTCCTGAGCGCTCACCGAGCCACTCCGACCAGTCGTCCCACCAGGTGCCGCGCTTCTTGGACGCGCCCTCGAGCCACTCCTGCGGCGTGTCGGGGTTGGCCGGGTTGGTCTGAAACGACGCCTTCTCGTTGCCGGGCGGGTTCACCAGCGCCGCGATGTGGCCGCTGGTGGACAGAACGAACTTGGGGTCCGAGCCGTACAGGTGCACGGTCTTGTAGGCGTTCTCCCAGGGGATGATGTGGTCGGCGATCCCGGCCACCAGGTAGGTGGGCGTCTTGATCTGCGACAGGTCGATCGGCGTGTCCAGCACGGTCAGCCCGCCCGCCCGGGTGATCGAGTTCTCCAGCGACAGCTCCAGGAAGTCGCGGTGCAGCGCCGCCGGCAGGTTGGTGGAGTCGGCGTTCCAGAACAGGATGTCGAAGGCCGGCGGCTCCTTGCCCAGCAGGTAGTTGTTCACCCAGTAGTTCCACACCAGGTCGTTAGGACGTAGCCAGGCGAACACGCCCGCCAGCGACTGGCCCTTGAGGTAGCCGCGGCGAGCCGAGTCGGCCGCCGCCAGGGCCGCCACCTGGCGGTCCATCATGGCGCCGGTGTCGCCCGCCTTCTCGTTGTCCAGCACGCACACCCCGAGGGTGATCCCCGCCAGGCGATCGTGCTCGCCGATCGCGGTCAGATGGCCTGCCACCGCCGAGGTCACGATGCCACCCGCGCACAGGCCCAGCACGTGCGCACGGTCGCAGTCGGTGATGGCCTGGGCCGCGTCCAGCGCTTCGACAACGGCCGCGGCGTAGGTGTCCAGGCCCCACTCGGACTGCTCCGAGCCCGGGTTGCGCCAGGACATGCAGAACACCTGCTGACCCGCGTCCAGCTGGTGCTGGATCATGCTGCGGTCCTGGGCCAGGTCGGTGATGTAGTACTTGTTGATCATCGGCGGCACCACCAGGAGCGGCACCTCGCGCACCTGGGTCGTGCGCGGCTCGTACTGGATCAGCTCGAACACGTCGGTGCGCAGCACGACCGCGCCTGGCGTGACCGCGATGTTCTCGCCCAGCTCGAACTCCGAGGTGTCCACCATGTTCGGGATCCGCGGCGGCTTGGCCATGTCGCGGACGAGCTTCTTCGTGCCCTCGACCAGGTTGGAGCCGCCCTGGTCGAGCGTGGCCTTGAGCACCGCCGGGTTGAACGCCGGGAAGTTGGTCGGCGCCAGCGCGTCGGTCACGTTGCCGGCGGCGAAGCGCAGGCGGCGCTCATCCTGCCAGTCCAGGTCGGCGTCGTCGATGGTCGCGTCCACCTGGCTCGCCCACAGCAGGTATAGCTGCGACAGGCGCCGGAACATCGGGTTGGCGCTCCAGGCGTCGTCCTTGAAGCGGCGGTCGCCCTTGGCGGGCTCCACGTCGGAACGGCCGGCCCAGATCCTGGCTGCTTCGGCCGCGGTCTTCCCGGCTCGCTTGGCCACGCGGTCGGGCCTGACGGCCAGCCTCGCGCCGGCCTTGATCAGGGCCTTCCCGGGCACGAAGCGCCCGACGCCGCCGCCCGCGGCATCGGTGAGCAGCATGTCCATGGCCGCGCCCTCGGGCCGCGGAGCCTCGTCAGCGTCGGCTGCGGCCGGCTTGGCGGCGGCCTCGGTCTTCTTGTCCTTCGTCGCGGCCACGATCTCTCTCTTCCTCGGGGTCCTCGTGACCTATGTGCCCGGTCCCGGGCGGCCCTACTCGGCCTTGGCGGCCTCCGAGTCGGGCGCCTCGATCTCGCGCTTGAGGATCTTGCCCGTGGGGCCCTTGGGCAGCTCGTCCATGAACCACACCTGGCGTGGGTACTTGTAGGCCGCCACCTGCTCCTTGACGTGCTCCTTGATGGTGTCGGCGTCCACGTCCTGACCGTCCTTGAGCACGATCGCGGCGCCGACCTCCTCGCCAAGCTCCTCGTGGGGGACGCCGATCACGGCCGCCTCCTGGATCGCCTCGTGCTCGTAGAGCACCTCTTCGATCTCGCGCGGGTAGACGTTGTAGCCGCCGCGGATGATCAGCTCCTTCTTGCGGTCGACGATGAAGAAGTAGCCGTCCTCGTCCTTCTTGCCGATGTCGCCGGAGAAGAACCAGCCGTCCTTGATGGCCTCCTCGTTGGCCTCGGGACGCTGCCAGTAGCCCTTCATGATGTTGTGGCCCTTGATCGCGATCTCGCCGGGCTCGCCGTCGGC
This sequence comes from uncultured Solirubrobacterales bacterium, assembly GCA_963750365.1. Classification (GTDB taxonomy): domain Bacteria; phylum Actinomycetota; class Thermoleophilia; order Solirubrobacterales; family Thermoleophilaceae; genus JAAYBF01. The sequence continues at coordinate 520,316 of CAVVQE010000001.1, read as the reverse complement.
GACCTCGTTGCCGTCGTCGTCCACCAGCTTCATCTCGACGCCCTCGATCGGGGTGCCGATCGAACCCGCCTTGTTCTCCTTGTCGGGGTGGTTGAACGAGGCCACCGGCGAGGTCTCGGACAGCCCGTAGCCCTCCAGCACCTTGCAGCCGAACTGCTTCTCGAAGGCGCGCATTACCTCCTCGGGCATCGCCGAGCCGCCGGACATGCACAAGCGCAGCGTGGACGTGTCCACGTCGTCCTTGTTGGACGCGTGCAGCATGCCGTTGTACATCGTCGGCACGCCCTGGAACAGGGTGATGCCGTCGCGCTCGATGATCTCCAGCGCCTTCTCGGGGTCAAAGCGCGGGATCATCGAGACCATGGCCTGCGCGTGCACGGCGCCGTTCAGCGTGCACGTCTGGCCGAAGCTGTGGAACAGCGGCAGCGCGCCCAGCAGCTTGTCGTCCTTGGAGATCTTGCCCAGGTGGTCGGCTGCCACCGTGCAGTTCTTGTACAGGTTCGAGTGGGTCAGCTCGGCGCCCTTGGGCTGGCCGGTCGTGCCGGAGGTGTAGAGGATCACCGCGGTGTCCTCCTCGGCGTTGCGGTCCTCCAGGACGTGCAGCGGCTCCTCGACCTCGCCGAGCAGCTTCTCGAACTCGCCGGGCTCGACCAGGATCAGCTCCGCGCCGGCGTCCTCGGCGCCCTTGGTGGCCGGCTCCTCGAAGCCGTGCCAGGCCACCAGCACCTCGGCGCCCGGGTCCTCGAGGTAGAACTTGACCTCGCGCCCCTTCAGCAGCGGGTTCATTGGAACGACGACGCCGCCAAGGCGCAAGACGGCGTAGTACACGACCGGGAAGTACGGGACGTTGGGCAGCATGATGCCCACGCGGTCCCCGGCCTCGACGCCCTTGTCGCGCAGGATCGCCGCCATGCGCGCGCTGCCCTCCTCGAGCAGGCCGAAGCTCAGTTCGGTGTCGTCCAGCTTGACCGCGATGCCGTCCGGGTTCTCCTCCGCGGCCGTCGTCATGATGCGGGCCAGGTTCTCGCTCAACGTGCTCTCCTCCGTACTGCTCGGGATTCCCTCTCTGAGGAACCTAGTGCCCGGGAGCAGCCCGCGGGGAACCTGGCGCGGACGGCGGGTCTGAGTGGGCGGTCTACGAGCCGGCGGCTGCGGCCTCCTGCGCGGCGGCGAACGGCGCCGGTCCGAGCAGCTCGATGAACTCGGATCGCTCCGCCACCGCCCGCAGCCGCGCCCAGTCGGCCGGCCGCGCGGCGTCCTCGGCGGTCAACGCCGTCTCGCCCGCCTCGCGGTAGAACGACTCGCCGGTCCCGGGCGTCTGCAGGGAGAGGATGTGGGCGGTTTCGGAGGTGACCATGAACGCGTGTGCCACACCGCGGGGGGCGAAGAAGAAGCCGCCCGCGCCGACGGGCTGTTGCTCACCCTCGACGTCCACCAGCAGCTCGCCCTCGAGCACGTAGATGGCCTCGTCGTGGCTGGGGTGGCGATGGTTGGGCGTGACCTTGCCCTGCTCCATCCGGTCGTCCATGAGCAGGAAGGCTCCGCCGGTCTCCTCCGAAGTGGCCTTCCACGTGAACGCACCGCCGCCCGCGAACCACATCAGCTCGCCCTCGCCGTCCTGCCGGATGATTGGGACTCCAGTGGTCATTGCAGGCTCCTTTTGGTGGCACGGTGGGTGCTTGCTATACGATGGGACTTGAGTACCGTTATGGACACTACCGTCCCATGAACCAGAAAGCAACAACCTACGAGCGGACCGGGCGAACCCGGCAGAAGGCGCGTACCCGCCAGGCGTTGCTCACGGCCACGCGCGAGCTGCTGGCCGAGGGCATCACCCCGACGGTGGAGCAGGCGGCAGAGCGCGCGGCGATCTCGCGCACCACCGCCTACCGTTACTTCCCGAACCAGCGCGCGCTGGTGATCGCCACCTATCCGGAGATCGACACCTCGTCGCTGCTCGACGGCCACGCGCCGGCCGACCCGTCAGCGCGGCTCGAAGTCGTGGCTTCCATGATCGGGCGCCAGCTGCTCGAGCACGAGCAGGAGCTGCGCGCCATGCTGCGGCTGTCGCTCGAGGCGCCCGCCCCGGATCCGCAGACGCTGTCGCTGCGCCAGGGACGGGCGATCGGTTGGATCGAGGACGCGCTGGCCCCCCTGCGCGGGCGCACGAGCGAGGCTGACATCCGGCGGCTGGCGCTGTCCATCCGTGCCACGCTGGGGATCGAGGCGCTGGTCTGGCTGACCGACATCGGCGGGCTCTCGCGTGAGCAGGCGGTCGACCTCATGCGCTCCTCGGCCCGCACGCTGCTGAGTGCCGCGCTGGCTGAGCTACCTTCGCGGGCGTGATCGCCGTCCTCGACCAGGGCCTGCGGCTGGACTTCTCACTTGCCGACCTGATGCGCTACCACGGGCCCGGCTCGCCGGGCGGCGTCGCGCACTCCTTCAAGGTCATGGAGCGGGCCCTGCCGCTGCTCGCGCCCGAAGGGCCGCCGCAGCGGCGCGAGATCACGATCAGCACGCCCTTCGGCGGGCCCGGCGCCCGCGACGGGTTCGAGCTGGTCACGCGCGCGGTCAGCGGCGACCGCTACGTGGTCGATCCGGCGCTGGAGCGCCCGGCGCTCGGGCGCGCACGGGCGCGCTTCGTGTTCGAGCTCGGCTACCGCGGCCGCACCGTCACGCTGTTCCTGCGTGAGGGCTTCGTCTCGGACGAGTTCATCGAGCTGGCGCGGATGGAGAGCCGCAGCGATGCGGAGGAGCGGCGGCTGGCCGCGCTCAAGCGCGACATGGCGGATCTGCTGGCGGCGACCGCCGCGCCCGACGTCTACGACGCCGAGGGCTGAGCGCCGGCGCCTTCCTCGGCGCGCCACGGCGGTTGGGGCGGGGCCGCCTCGAGGGCCCGCCTGAGCAACCTGAGCAGCTCGCTCCGCTCGTCGGCGGCGAGCCCGCCAAGTACCTCGTCCTCCACCCGGCCCGCGAGCGCGCGGCCGCGTTCGAGCCTGCGGCGGCCCTTCGGCGTGAGTGAGACGGCGCGAGCGCGGCGGTCCTTCGGGTGAGGCCGCCGCTCGACGAGCCCCGCGCCCTCGAGCTCGTCGATCAGCGCCACCATCGTGCTCGGGTCGATGCCCATCAGCGAGCCGATCTCCTGTTGGATCGCGCCATTGCGCGCGCCCAGCACGTTGAGGACGCCGAAGCTCGCGGGCGTCAGATCGATCGACCCGAGCGCCTCGGCCACCCGCGTGTGCGACGACCGCCAGAGCCGGAAGAAGAGCTGTCCGGCGTACTCGGCGACGCGGTCCCCGGTCAAGTCGCTCGCTGCCATCCGCCTGATCGTCGCACGTTTAGTGGCTGCTGACAATAATTTGTGCTACAAACTTTCGGCTGACCACACGATGGAGGGACCATGAGCTCGGCCACCAGGACGGACAAGCGCCCGACCGCGCCGCACGCTGCCGACAGCCACGACTTGATCCGCGTGCACGGCGCGCGCGTGAACAACCTCAAGGACGTCAGCATCGAGATCCCCAAGCGTCGGCTGACGGTGTTCACCGGCGTCTCCGGCTCGGGCAAGAGCTCGCTGGTGTTCGGCACGATCGCCGCAGAGTCGCAGCGGCTGATCAACGAGACCTACAGCGCCTTCGTGCAGGGCTTCATGCCGACGCTGGCGCGGCCGGAGGTCGACCTGCTCGACGGGCTGACGACCGCCATCAGCGTCGACCAGGAGCGCATGGGCGCCGATGCCCGCTCCACGGTCGGCACCGTGACCGACGCCAACGCCATGCTGCGGATCCTGTTCAGCCGGCGCGGCCAGCCGCAGATCGGCTCCCCGAGCGCGTTCGCCTTCAACGTCGCCTCGGTTCGGGCCAGCGGGGGGATCACGGTCGAAAGGGGTGACAGGACCGAGACCAAGAAGGCGACCTTCAACCGCACCGGCGGCATGTGTCCGCGGTGCGAGGGCCGGGGTTCGGTGACCGACTTCGACCTGGGCGAGCTGTACGACGACAGCAGGTCCCTCAACGAGGGTGCGCTGACCATCCCCGGCTACAGCATGGACGGCTGGTACGGGCGCATCTTCCGCGGCTGCGGCTTCTTCGACCCCGACAAGCCGATCGGCAAGTTCACCAAGAAGGAGCGGCAGGCGCTGCTCTACAAGGAGCCGACCAAGATCAAGGTCGAAGGCGTGAACCTGACGTACGAGGGGGTGATCCCGACCGTCCAGAAAAAGTTCCTGTCCAAGGACGTCGACGCCCTGCAGCCGCACGTCCGGGCGTTCGTGGAGCGGGTGGTCACCTTCACCACCTGCCCCGAGTGTGAAGGCACCCGGCTCAGCCAGGCGGCTCGGTCGTCCAAGATCGAAGGGGTCAGCATCGCCGACGCCTGCTCGATGCAGATCGACGACCTTGCCGAGTGGGTGCGCGGCCTCGACGAGCCGTCGGTGGCGCCGCTGCTGGTGGCGCTGGGGGAGACGTTCGACTCGTTCGTGGAGATCGGGCTGGGGTACCTGTCGCTCGACCGGCCCTCGGGCACGCTCTCGGGCGGCGAGGCGCAGCGCACCAAGATGATCCGCCACCTCGGATCGTCGCTGACCGACGTGACGTACGTCTTCGACGAGCCCACGATCGGACTGCACCCGCACGACATCCAGCAGATGAACGACCTCCTGCTGCAGTTGCGCGACAAGGGGAACACGGTGCTGGTCGTGGAGCACGAGCCGGAGGCGATCGCGATCGCCGACCACGTCGTCGACCTCGGCCCGGGCGCCGGCGGCGACGGCGGCGAAGTCGTGTTCGAAGGCACCGTCGACGGCCTGCGGGCCAGCCGCACCCTCACCGGACAGCACTTGGACGACCGCGCGTCGCTGAAAGGGTCGGTGCGGGCGCCGTCGGGGGCGCTGGAGGTGCGGGGGGCCGGCACGCACAATCTGCAGGACGTCGACGTGGACATCCCGCTCGGGGTGCTGGTCGCCGTCACAGGCGTGGCGGGCTCGGGCAAGAGCTCGCTGATCAACGGCTCGGTGTCCGGCCGCGACGGGGTGGTCACGGTCGACCAGGCCGCGATCCGCGGCTCGCGGCGGAGCAATCCGGCCACGTACACCAAGCTGCTCGACCCGATCCGGAAGGCGTTCGCCAAGGCCAACCGCGTCAAGCCGGCGCTGTTCAGCGCCAACTCCGAGGGCGCGTGCCCCACCTGCAACGGCGCCGGCGTGATCTACACCGACCTGGCGATGATGGCCGGCGTGGCCACCACGTGCGAGGAGTGTGAGGGCAGGCGGTTCCAGGCCGAGGTACTGGAGTACGAGTTCGGCGGCAAGGACATCAGCCAGGTGCTGGCGATGTCGGTGACCGAGGCCGAGCAGTTCTTCGGCGTTGGCGACGCGCAAACGCCGGCTGCACACAAGATCCTCGACCGGCTCGACGATGTCGGGCTCGGCTACCTCAGCCTCGGCCAGCCACTGACCACGCTCTCCGGCGGTGAGCGGCAGCGGCTCAAGCTGGCGACCCATATGGGCGAGAAGGGCGGCGTCTACGTCCTCGACGAGCCGACCACGGGTCTCCACCTGGCTGACGTGGAGCAGCTGCTGGGCCTGCTGGACCGGCTCGTCGACTCGGGCAAGTCGGTCATCGTCATCGAGCACCACCAGGCCGTCATGGCGCACGCCGACTGGATCATCGACCTCGGTCCCGGCGCCGGGCACGACGGTGGCCGGATCGTCTTCGAGGGCACACCCGCCGACCTCGTGGCCGCCCACGACACGCTCACAGGCGAGCACCTTGCGGCCTACGCGGGCACTTGACCTGGGTCCGCACGGCCACCCTGCGACGAGGCGACAATCAGACGGTAGCCCAAGTCCAGCTCGGAGCGCTCGCGCAGATGCCCGTGGCGCTCGTCCCAGGAGCCGCTGTGCAGGTCGGCCTCCAGTCGCGCCATCGCCCGCCCGACCACGGCCTGGTCGAGCGCGCGCATGCCAGACATTCCTTCGCGTACGACCGGGTCCAAGTAGGCCTCTGGGCGGGCCCAGAAGGCCTCGATGAAGCCGTCTCGGCAGTCGGCGGGGATCGGCACCGGGACGATCTCGGCGCCACCTAGTCGCTCAGCCAGGCGCGCCGGCGGATCGAAGCGGAACAGATCCAGCTCACGCAGCTCGGGCAGGTACTCGGCGGTCAGCCACCACGCGGCGCTGACCCCGGGATCCCAGGTCAGGATGATCACGCTTCGGCGCGCTACCCGCCGCATCTCCGCCAGACCGCTATCGACGTCGTCCCAGTGGTGGACCGTCATCGCAGCCAGGGCGGCGTCGAAGTCGTCGTCGGCGAAGGGGAGCGCCTCGGCCGCCGCGCGTACGCAGGGAGCGGCCCCCGTTGGACGCTGGTCGATCATCGCTTGCGAGGGCTCCACTGCGGTGACGTCCAGGTCGCCGGGCTCGTAGCTGCCGGCGCCTGCGCCCACGTTGACCAGCGTGCGCGCGTCGCCAAGAGCTTCCCTTATGGCCTTGGCGATGCGCTCATCGGCCCCGCGCGTACGCGTATAGCCGTGGCCGATGTGGTCGTAGAGCGCCAAGCGGTCAGCGTCCCAGATTGACCGTCGCCGGCGCGATGTCCGTGCTCCCAAGGCTGCCCGCTGGCCGATGAACAGTCGCTGCCCTAACCGGCAGGCCGCCTGACCGGCTAGGGGTGGATCCGCTCGCCTGCTGAGCACATGGCCACATACTTGGCGATCCGCCGCGCCCGCGTCTCGGGCCGCTTCGCGTCGTTCACGCGGTGCAGGATCGCGTAGCGGTTGCTGGCGTCCAGCGCGGCGAAGAACTCGGCCGCGGCGGGATCTGCGTCCAGCGCCGCCCTGAGGTCGTCGGGCACCCTGGCGGTCGACGGTGGCTCGTACGCAGCGTCCCAGCGGCCGTCCGCCTTCGCCCGCTCCACCTCGGCCAGGCCCGCGGGCTGCATCGCCCCCGCGGCCATCAGCTCCTCGGCCTTCTCGCGCATCAGGCGCGACCACTTGCTGCGCGGGCGCCGCGGCGTGAAGCGCTGGGTGAACCAGGCGTCGTCGACCCGCCGCAGCTGGCTGTCGATCCAGCCGAAGCACAGCGCCACCTCCACGGCCTCGGCGTGTGTGATCGACCGGATCCCCGAAGCCTTCTTGGCCATCTCCAGCCACACGCCGTCGGGGTGGTCGCCGTGCTCGGCGGCAAGCCACCTGCGCCACTCTTCCTGCGTGGCGAACCTCACCTACGGGGACCCCGCGCCACGGCCTACAGCATCGAGCTGATCGACGTGCCCGCGTCGCGGCAGAGGTCGAACAGCGGCGACGGCACGATGCCGAAGACCACCGTGGCCGCGGCGGCCAGCACGGCCACCAGCACGACCTCGGGCTGCGCGCCGGCGTCGGCCTCGGGCGACCAGCCCTTGACCGTCTTGACCGTGCGCGGGGGCAGCGTGGGCAGCTCGATCGAGAAGCTGCCCATCCACATGACCGCCAGCACGCGCAGGTAGTAGACCAGCGAGATCATCGAGCCGACCACGATGGCGATGCCCAGCCAGGCGTAGTCGCCGGCCACGGCGGCGTCGATCAAATAGAACTTTCCGATGAACCCGGCCGTGGCCGGGAAGCCGGCCAGCGACAGCATCGCGATGGTCATCGGCCAGGCCAGCCACGGGGCTGCGGCGCCCAGGTCGCGCAGCGACTCCAGCGAGTCGCCGTGCTCGGACACGCGTTCGCGCGCGATCACGACGGCGAAGGCGGCGACGTTCATGAACAGGTAGGCCACCAGGTAGAAGCACACGGCCTGCAGGCCCAGCCGGGTGCCCACCACGACGCCCACCAGCAGGTAGCCGGCCTGGGCCACGCCGGACCAGGCCAGCATGCGCTTGAGCGAGGACTGCGCGATGGCGCCCACGTTGCCCAGCAGGATCGTGGTCACGGCCAGCACCGCCAGCCACGGCGCCCACTGGGTCTGGGCCGACGGCAGCGCGTGGTCCAGGAAGCGCAGCAGGATGGCGAAGGCCGCGACCTTGGTGGCCACCGCCATGAAGCTGGTCACCGGCGTGGGGGCGCCCTGGTAGACGTCGGGCGTCCACTGGTGGAAGGGCGCCACCGATGCCTTGAAGGCCAGGCCCGCCACCACCAGCGCCACCCCGGTCAGCAGCAGCGGATCGGTCACGCCGACGCTGTCGCCGACCGCGTCGGCGATGCCCTGGAAGTCGGTGTCGCCGGTGGCGCCGTAGACCAGCGCCAGGCCGTAGAGCAGCGTGGCCGAGCCCACCGATCCGATCACCAGGTACTTCAGGCCGGCCTCGAGCGAGGTGGCGCGGCGCAGCTCGGCGGCGCAGAGCACGTAGAGCGGGATCGACAGCAGCTCGAGGCCGATGAACAGCGTGACCAGGTTCTCGGCGCCGGCCAGGATGACCATGCCCAGGATCGAGCTCAGCAGCAGGCACATGTACTCGCCCGCGCCGGTCTCGCGCACCACCTCGGCACGCTGGGAGAGCAGGATCGTGGCCAGGCCCGCCACGTAGAACAGCAGCGACAGCACCAGCGCGAGCGTGTCGATGGCCAGCGCGCCGGCCACGATCGGGGCGCTGTCGCCCGGCTCCCAGTTGGCGATGCTCAGCCCGCCGGCCGTGAGCAGCGACGCCGCGGCCACGAGCGGCACCAGCACGCGCTGAACCAGCTTGCCGGGGAACAGGCCGACCATCAGGACGGCCACCGCGCCGCCCACCAGGGCCAGCACGGGCGACAGGCCCTGGTAGTCGATCTCGGGTGCCTTGGAGGCGGCCAGCAGCAGGTTCATGGCGTGCCGCCCTGCTGGGGCTGGCCGGGATCGACGGGGACCTGCTGGGACGGGTCGGCGGGAGCCTGCTGGGACGGGTCGGCGGGAGCCTGCTGGGACGGGTCGGCGGGAGCCTGCTGGGGCTGGGCCGCCGGCTCGGCTGCCTGCGTCTGGCCGCCACCGCGCGCCACCTGCGCGGCGGGCTTGACCTTGGCCACCGTGGCCTTCTCGGACGGCTGGAGCATGACCTGCGGATAAACGCCGAGCCCGACGATGACCAGCGCCAGCGGCGCGATCATGGCGAAGTCGAACGGGCCCAGGTCACGCGACTCGGTGCCGTCGCCGACGCGGTTGTGCATCGAGCGCTGGAACAGCCGGATCATGTACACGGCCGCCAGCGCCACTCCGGTCGCGGCCACCACGGCGAAGACCAGCTTGTCCTCCAGGGCGCCGAACAGGATCAGGATCTCGCCGACGAAGTTCGGGGTGCCGGGCATGGCGAGCGTGGCCAGCGCGACCACCAGGAAGAGCGTTGCGAGCACCGGCGCGCGAAACGCCATGCCGCCCAGGCGCTCGAGCGTGGCCGGGCCCTTTGCCCGGGCGGCCAGCACGGCGATGATGAAGAACAGCGCCGCGGTGACCAGCGCGTGGTTGACCATCTGCATCAGCGCGCCCTGGGCCCCCTTCTCGTCCAGGCTGAAGATGCCGAGGCAGATGAAGCCCAGCTGGGCGATCGACGAGTAGGCCACCACCAGCCGCGGCTCGACCTGGGAGAAGGCCAGGATCGAGCCGTACAGGATCGAGAACACGGCCAGCACCAGGATCAGGTCCTGGAAGTGCACCGAGGCGTCGGGCAGGATCGGCAGCACGATCCGCAGGAAGCCGTACACGCCGACCTTCGACATCACGGCGCTGAGCAGCACCAGCACGGGCGTGGGGGTCGCGCGGTAGGTGTCCACCACCCAGCCGTGGAAGGGGAACAGCGGCGCCTTGATCAGGAAGGCGAGCGCGAACAGCAGGAAGATCCAGTCCTGCGTGCCCTCGCCGACGGTGCGCTGCTGCAGGTCGGCCAGCGAGTAGGAGATCGAGCCGCCGTCGGGGGTCGCCAGCACGCCGAGGGCGATCGCGCCGGCCAGCATCAGCAGCGAGCCGAACAGCGTGAAGATCACGAACTTGGTGGTGGCCGCCACGCGGTCGCCGTGGCCCCAGCCGCCGATCAGGAAGTAGAACGGCACCAGCATCAGGTCGAAGAACACGACGAACAGCGCCAGGTCCTGGGCCATGAACGCGCCCAGGATGGCCGTCTCGCCCAGCGCCAGGTGGAACAGGTAGAGCTTGGTGCGCTCGGTCTGGCGCACCGCCGCCCAGATCGTGGCGGGCACCCACAGCAGCGCGGTGGTGGCGATCAGGAACAGGTTCAGGCCGTCGACGCCCAGCTGGTAGCGGATGCCCAGCTCCGAGATCCAGTTGTCGTCGGTCACGTACTGCAGCCCGGCGTCGGCGGAGTCGAAGTCGAAGATCAGCGACGATCGCGTAGGCCAGCACGGCCACGGTGCCCGCCACCACGACCCAGCGGCCCAGCCGGGCCGGCAGCGACGGCCGCCACCAGCGCGGCGGCCAGCGGCAGGAACAGGACGATCGAGAGGTGGATGGTCATCTAGCTGGAGACCACCAGGAAGTAGAGGACGGTGCCGCCCGCGCCGATGATCAGCAGGGCGGCGTAGCCGCGCAGCTCACCGGTCTGGATCGAGCGCGCGAACGAGGTGCCCACGCGCACCAGGCCGCTGGTGCCCCCCACCAGCACGCCCTGGACGAGGGTGCTCTCGACCACGGTGCGCCCGAAGCGCCCGGTGGCGGCGCCGGGCCGCACGAACACGAAGTCGATCAGCTCGTCGAAGTACCACTTGTTGTAGAGCACCTTGTGCAGCGCGCCGAAGCGCTCCAGCGCGCGGCTGCGCAGGGCCGGGTTCTTCACGAACACGAAGAACGCGGCGGCGATGCCGATGACCGACGACCACGCCGCCCACCAGCAGGCCCGACACCTCGGCGCCGGTGGAGGGGTGCACGTCGGCGAAGCGCGAGTCGGCGAACGTGGGCTCGAGGAAGTGCTCGAGCGTGTCGGTCACGCCCGGGATGCCCAGCGCGCCCGCCACGATGGCCAGGAGCGCCAGCGGGCCCATGGCCGCCTTCATCGGGCGCGCCTGCTCGGCCACGCTGTGCTCGGGCCCGGGGAAGCCGACCTCGGTGTCCTCGGCCTCGCCGGTTGCCGGGTTGTAGTGCTCGCCGTGGTGCAGCTGGCCGCCCTCCAGCTCCTTGGCCTCGGCGACGGCGTCACCGTGGAACACGCGGAAGACCATCCGGAAGGCGTAGAAGGCGGTGAGCAGCGCGGCCACGTAGCCCACGACGCCCAGCACCACGAACCAGCCGCCGCGGTTGAGCGTGTAGGCCAGGATCTCGTCCTTGGAGAAGAAGCCCGACATCAGCGGGAAGCCGGCCAGGGCCAGCGCGCCGGCCAGGAACGTTGCGTAGGTGAAGGGCATCGCCTTCTTGAAGCCGCCCATCCGGTCCATCGACTGCTCGCCGGCCATGGCCCCGATGACCGAGCCGGCGCCCATGAACAGCAGCGCCTTGAAGAAGGCGTGCGTCATCAGGTGGAAGATCCCCGCGCCGTACGCGGCCACCGAGACGCCCATGACCATGTAGCCGATCTGCGACATCGTCGAGTAGGCGATCACGCGCTTGAGGTCGGTCTGCACGAGCGCGATCGAGGCGGCGAAGATCAGCGTGGCGCAGCCGATGATGGCCCCGACGTCGGCGGCGGCCGGCGCCAGCTCGAACAGGGGGTGGCAGCGGGCGATCAGGTACACGCCGGCGGTGACCATCGTGGCCGCGTGGATCAGCGCCGAGACCGGGGTGGGGCCCTCCATGGCGTCGGGCAGCCAGGTGTGCAGCGGCAGCTGTGCGGACTTCGCGAACGCGCCCACCAGCAGCAGCAGGCAGGCCACCACCAGCTGGGGCTCGTTCGAGCTGAACACGTCGGGTGCGGCCAGGAACACGCCCGGGTAGTCCAGCGCCCCGGTCTTGTCGAACAGCAAGAACGCGCCGATGACCAGGCCGATGTCGCCGACCACGTTGATCACGAACGCCTTGATGCCGGCGGCGGTGGCGGTGGCGCGGCGGTACCAGAAGCTGATCAGCAGGTAGGAGGCGGCGCCGACGAACGCCCAGCCCACGATGAGCAGAACGAAGTTGGCCGCCAGCACCAGCAGCAGCATCGAGAACACGAAGAAGTTCAGGTACGCGAAGAAGCGCGTGTAGCCGGGGTCCGACGTCATGTACGAGACCGAGTAGAGGTGGATCAGGAAGGACACGCCCGTGACCACCAGGCACATGACGATCGACAGCGGGTCCACCAGGATCGACAGGTCCGCGTTGAAGCCGGCGGTGCCCACGTACTCGAAGGCGGTGCCGATCAGCGACTTGCCTTCCTCGGGGTTGTCGCTGAGCGTGACCAGCATCCCGATCGAGGCGGCAAAGGCCAGCCCGATGGCGGCGCTGGCCACCCAGCCCGCGCTGCGGCCCGGCCAGCGCGGCCAGCCGAGCATGAGCAGGACCGTCCCCAGCAGGGGGAACAGCAGCACCAGCCAGCCGTAGTCGGTCGGCGACATCGTCAGCCCCTGAGCTCCGCGACCGAGTCCACGTCGATCTTCAGCCGCCGGCGGTACATCGCGACGATGATCCCCAGGCCGATCACGACCTCACACGCGGCCACGACCATCACGATCAGCGCGAACACCTGGCCGTCGCCGTTGCCGACCATGCGCGAGAAGGCGATCAGCGCCAGGTTGCCGGCGTTGAGCATCAGCTCCAGGCACAGCAGGATCACCAGCGGGCTGCGGCGGGTCAGCACCCCGGCCGCGCCGATGGCGAAGATCAGCGCCGACAGCACCACGAACCACTCGACGTTCATCTCAGTACGCCCTCCCGTCCGGTCCGCCGCGCGCGCCGCGACCGGGCTGGTCGGCGCCCTCCATGACCGGATCGCGAACCGTGATGGCGCCGGGTGCGCCCTGGTCGTGGCCGTAAACGCCGCGGCGCTTGCGCGCCATGACCACGGCGCCCACGGCCGCCACCAGCAGCAGGAACGACGCCGCCTCGAAGGGCAGCAGGAAGCGGTTCAGCAGCAGCTCGCCGATCTGCGCGGGAGTGCCGAAGCCCTCGCCCACGTCCGGCCCGCGGCTGCCGAGGGCGGTCAGCGACGAGCCCAGCACGGCGATCGACAGCTCCAGGAACAGGGCGGCGGCGAAGGCGGGCCCGAGCACGCGCAGGACGCCGCTCTCGGGCCGCAGCGGCTCGTCGATGCCGCCGATGTAGGCCACCACGAACAGGTACATGACCATCACGGCGCCGGCGTAGACCACCACCTGCGCCGCGGCCAGGAACTCGGCGCGCAGCAGCAGGAACAGCACGGCCAGCCCGAGCAGATGGGCAATCAGCGACAGCACCGAGTAGAACTGGTTCTGCAGCACGACCACGCCCACCGCGCCGGCAAGCGCGGCTATCGCGGCCACGAAGAACAGGAGCTGCTCGAAGAACACGGGCCGGCTATTCCCCTTCGCGGCGCAGCGGTGTGCGCTCCAGCGCGTCGGCCAGCAACATCTCCTTCGTGAAGATCAGGTCGGAGCGGTCGTAGTCGGCCAGCTCGTAGTCGTTGCCCATGGTGATGGCGTCGAACGGGCACGCCACCTCGCAGTAGCCGCAGAAGATGCAGCGCGTCATGTTGATCTCGTAGACCGCGGCATAGCGCTCGCCGGCCGAGACCTGGTTGTCGGGGGTGTTCTCGGCGGCCACAACGCGAATGCACTCCGACGGGCAGGCCGCGGCGCACAGCGAGCAGCCGACGCACTTCTCGAGCCCCGTCTCCTCGAACTTGTGCAGCTTGTGGCGGCCGCGGAAGCGCGGGTAGACCGGCGTCTTCTCCTCGGGGTACTGGACCGTCACGGGCTTCTCGGTGACCGCCCGGGCCAGGGTGGTGCGCAGCCCCTTCAGCGTGGCGCCGAAGGCGCGGTAGGCGCCGCCCATGCCGCCCGGTTCGGGGCCGCGCTGCACCTCGAGGACGTCGTCTGGCAGTGAGTAGGTCATGTCGGTCCCTTCATGTGGCGACCAGCAGAATCGCAGTCGCGAGGACGTTGAGCGTTCCCAGCGGGATCAGCACCTTCCAGCCGAGGCTCATCAGCTGGTCGTAGCGCAGGCGCGGCAGCGACGCCCGGACCCAGATGAACAGCACCACGAAGCAGAAGGTCTTCAGCACCATCCACAGCGGCGCAAGCGCGATCGGGCCCGGGCCGTGCCACCCGCCCAGGAAGCAGGTCACGGCGACGCAGCTGATGATGATGACCTCGATGTACTCGGCCATGAAGAACGAGCCGAAGCGCATGCCGCCGAACTCCGTGTTGTAACCCGACACCAGCTCCGCGTCGGACTCGGGCAGGTCGAACGGAGCGCGCGAGCTCTCGGCGAACCCCGCCACCAGGAAGATGCAGAAGCCCACGAACTGGGGCACGATGAACCAGATGCCCTTGCCGGCTGCGCCCTGGGCCTCGACGATGTCCACGAAGCTCAGCGAGCCGGCCGTCATGACCACGCCCAGCAGCGACAGGCCGATGGCGATCTCGTAGGAGATCAGCTGCGCCACCGCTCGCATGGCGCCCAGGAACGAGTACTTGCTGCCCGAGGCCCAGCCGCCCAGCAGGAAGCCGTAGAAGCCGATCGAGCCGAACGCGAGGAAGTACAGGACGCCGATCGGCACGTCGATGCCGTACAGGCCGAAGTCGCCACCCCAGGCGCCCTGCGGGCCGAACGGGATGATGGCCAGCGTGCCGACCGCCGCGACGATGGCGATCACCGGTGCCAGCGCCATCATCCACGGGATCGCGGTGGTGGGGGTGAAGGCCTCCTTGGACAGCAGCTTGAACACGTCGGCCAGCGGCTGCAGCAGGCCATAGGGGCCGACGCGGTTGGGCCCGTAGCGCGACTGGAAGCGGCCCAGCAGCTTGCGCTCCATCAACAGCACCATCGGAACCACCTGGAGGATGAAGGCGAAGATCAGGATCGCCTTGATGATCTGGACCAGCGTGCCCTCCACGACGGTGGCGCCCAGCACGGTCACGAGGGCGGCGGCTCCGCGTCAGGCCCCCCGGCCGCGACGACGGCGAGCGGGCTGCGCTGCTCGGACTCGATGCGGCGAACCTGGACCACGCGCGGCGATCCGTTGAGCAGCGCGGTGGCGTTGTCGCGCAGCGTCCCCGCCAGCAGGAAGACGCTGCCCGGCTGCACCGCCTGGCGCAGCGCCACGGTGGCCTGCACGCTGGCGCCGTCTGCAGTTACCTCCACGCGGTCGCCGGACTGCACGCCGATGCGCTTGGCGTCGGACGGCGCAAGCTCGGCGCGCTGCTGGGGCGCCAGGAAGCGCAGCGACGGCGCGTGCTCGGTCACCGGGTCGGCCCAGATCGAGTGGACCACGCCGAGGCGCAGGCCTTCGGGCAGCTCTGGCGGCGAGGCCAGCTGGCCGCTGGGTAGCTCGGCCTCGGGCAGGCGCGCGGCCGCCTCGGTGTCCTGCCAGCGCAGCCCGGTGCCGCCGATGGCCTCCAGGTCGATGTCGCCGTAGAAGGGCACCGCCGCGGTCAGCTTGGCGGTCAGCTCGGGTGCCGAGAGCACGTCGAGCGACGCGCCGCAGAGCTCGGCCAGCTCGGCCAGCACGCTCCACTCGGGCCGGATCTGGCCCTGGTGGCCGATGGCCTGGCGCACGCGCTGCAGGCGGCCGTCGGGGTGGGTCAGCGTGCCCTCCTTCTCGGCCCCGGACTCGGCCGGGAACACCACCGTGGCGTGCTCGTCGAGCGTGTCGGTGGCGAAGTCGGCGAAGGCGATCACGGTTCCGGCGGCCTCGAGCGCCTGCTGCCAGCGGCCGCGGCCGGGGTGCGTGACCAGCGGATCGGCGTGCAGCAGCACCAGCGCCGACAGCTCGCCGTCGATCAGCCCCTCGGCGATCTCGGCGGCGGGGCGGCCGGCGGCCGGCGCGTCGGCCAGCCCGGGGCCCATGTTGGGCAGCACGCCCGCCTCGCGCAGGCCGCGCGAGTTGGCGGCCGCGGGCACCTCGATCAGGCCCGACTCGGGCTTGTCCTCGACGCCCAGCGCCGTGGCGACCGCCAGCAGCGCGTCCACCGCGGCGTGGCCGCGCTGGCCGTGGGCCACGCGCTCGCCCCAGATGATCACCACGTCGCCCGCGCCGCGCAGCACCTCGGCCGCGGCGGCGATCGTGCCCGGCTCGGCGCCCGCGCGCGAGCCCAGGCGCGAGCCCGAGGCGCGGTCGGAGCCCAGCTCGGCGGCCAGCGCGGTCAGAGCGGCGTCGGTGGCGCCGGCGGCATAACGCACGCCGGTGCCGCCGGCGTCCAGCGTGCCCGGGCGGCTGGTCAGCGTGACCAGCTTGGCCCCGTTGCGGCGCAGCGCCTTTCGCACGCGCAGGTCCAGCGCGGCCATCTCGTCCACCAGCTCGGACTCCACGACGAGCACCGCGCCGGCGTGGTCGATGTCGCTCACGCGCGCGGACAGCGCGGGGCGGGCCAGCACGCGCGCCTGTGCCGGGTCCAGCGGCCCGGTGGCGCGCGAGTCCAGGTGCGGCGAGCCCAGACCCTGGCGGAACAGGTGCTGGAGCGCGAAGCCCTCCTCGTTCGTGGTGTTGCGCCCGCCGGCCAGCGCCGCCGCCTTGTCGCCGGCCTTGGTCAGCGCCTTGGCCGCCTCCTCCAGCGCGCGCTCCCACGACACCTCGCGCAGGTAGCCGCCGTCGCGCACCATCGGAGCGCGCAGTCGCTCGGGCGCGTGCACCGCCTCGTAGCCGAAGCGGCCCTTGTCGCACAGCCAGCCATCGTCGACCTCGTCGTTCTGGCGGTCCAGCACGCGCAGGACCTTCGAGTCGTCGCGCACCGTGTACTCCACGTTGCACTGGCCCGGGCAGAGCGTGCACACCGAGCCCGCGCCCTCGATGTCCCACGGCCGCGCGCGGAAGCGGTAGGCGGTCGAGGTCAGCGCGCCCACCGGGCACAGCTCGATGATGTTGCCGCTGAACGGTCCCACGTAGGGGCGGCCGTCGTGGGTGCCCACGTAGGTGTGGTCGCCGCGCTCCAGGAACACCAGCTGGTAGTCCTCGGAGATCTCCTGGCTGAAGCGCACGCAGCGGTAGCAGAGGATGCAGCGCTCGCGGTCGATGGCCACCAGCGGGCTCAGCTCCAGCGGCTTCTTGAAGTGGCGCTTGGGCTCGATGTAGCGCGACTTGCCGCCGCCCCAGCCGTAGGAGATGTCCTGCAGCGGGCACTCGCCGCCCTTGTCGCACACGGGGCAGTCCAGCGGGTGGTTGATCAGCAGGAACTCCACGATCGCCTCCTGCGCCTGCTTCACGCGGTCGGAGGTCGTGTTCACCACCATGCCCTCGCGGATCGGGGTAGAGCACGAGGTCTGCAGCTTGGGGATGCCCTCGATCTCGACCAGGCACATGCGGCACGCGCCCACCGGCTGGCCCAGCTTGGCCTCGTAACAGAAGTACGGGATCTCGACGTCGCCGTGCTTGGCGGCGTCCACGAGCATCGTGCCCTCGGGCGCGGTGATCTCGCGACCGTCGATCTCGAAGGTCACGTCGTTGAGCTCTGGGCGCGCCATCGGCTAGGCCGGTCCCGCCTCCGCCGCGGCGGCCAGCTCGCCGGCGCCGAAGGCCTGCACGAGCTCGCGGTCCTTGGCGCTGCGGGCCCGCTCGATGTGCTGCTCGAACTCGGGGCGGAAGTGCTTGATCATCGAGCCGATCGGCATGGCCATCGAGTCACCCAGCACGCACAGGCAGTTGCCGATGATGTTCTCCTGGACCTCGCTCATGATCTCAAGGTCCATCGGCGTGGCGTCGCCCTCGTCGATGCGCTCCAGCATCTTCACGGTCCAGTTGGTGCCCTCGCGGCAGGGCACGCACTTGCCGCAGCTCTCGTGGCGGTAGAACTCGGCCAGGCGCAGCGCCAGCGGCACCATCGGCTGGCTGTCGTCCACGACGATGATCGCGCCCGAGCCCAGCATCGAGCCGGCCTCGGCCATCGACTCGAACGTGTACGGCAGGTCCAGCGCGTCGGCCGTCAGCACCGGCGCGGACGAACCGCCGGGGAAGAAGGCCTTGACCTCGCGCCCCTCGGGCGGGCCGCCCGCCAGCCCGTAGACGATGTCGCGAACGCTGATGCCCAGCTCGATCTCGTAGTTGCCCGGGCGCTGCACGTTGCCCGACACCGAGACGAGCTTGGTGCCGGTCGAGTTGCCCACGCCGATTGCCTTGAACCAGTCGGCGCCCTTGTTGATGATCGCCGGCGTGTTGCAGAGCGTCTCCACGTTGTTGATCAGCGTGGGGCCCTGGTACAGGCCCTGGTTGGCGGGGAACGGCGGCTTCAGCCGCGGGTTGCCGCGCTTGCCCTCCAGCGCGTCCAGCAGCGCGGACTCCTCGCCGCAGATGTAGGCGCCCTGGCCGCGGTGCACCACCAGGTCCAGGTCGAAGTCCGCGCCGAAGATGCGCCGGCCCAGGTAGCCCTTGGCGTACGCCTCCTCGACGGCGGCATCCAGGATCGCCGCCTGGGTCTCGTACTCGCCGCGGATGAAGATGAACGCCTTGTTCGCCCCCGCCGCCAGCGAGCCGATGATGCAGCCCTCCACCAGCTGATGCGGGTTCTTCTGCATCAGCAGCCGGTCCT
This sequence comes from uncultured Solirubrobacterales bacterium, assembly GCA_963750365.1. Lineage (GTDB taxonomy): Bacteria > Actinomycetota > Thermoleophilia > Solirubrobacterales > Thermoleophilaceae > JAAYBF01. The sequence continues at coordinate 501,785 of CAVVQE010000001.1, read as the reverse complement.
TGAAGGTGCCGGGCTCGGACTCGTCGGCGTTGCAGCAGAGGTACTTGTTCATCGCGCCCTTGGGGATGAACGAGGCCTTCTTGCCCATCGAGAAGCCGGCGCCGCCGCGCCCGCGCAGCCCCGAGCCCTCCAGCTCCTCGAGCACGGTCTCGGGCGTCATCTCGGTGAGCGCCTTGCGCGCCGCCGTGTAGCCGCCCAGCCGCTCGTAGACGTCGATCCGGTGCAGGCCCGGCTCGTTGATGTGCTCGGTCAGGTTCAGCGTTTCGGGCATCGTTCAGGTCTCAGGTTTCAGATGTCAGGTGTCAGGCTGAGGGTTCGGCGTTCCAGGGCAGCGTGTAGTTCGGGTCCTCCAGACCGCGGCCGGGGAGGACCTCGCGGCGGTCCTTCACCGCTGCGATCAGCTCGTGCGCGTCGCTTTCGTCCAGCGGGCCCACGAAGCGGCCGTCCACGGATGCCATCGGCGCCATGTCGCATGCGCCAAGGCACTCGAACTCGCGCAGGTCCACACCCTCCAGGCCCTGGTCGCGCGCCTCGTCGGCGATGGCCTCGTACACCGCCTTGGCGTTGCGCAGGTGGCAGGCCACGCTGGTGCACACGTACAGGTAACGGTCGCCGATCGGCTCGGTGCGCAGCATGTCGTAGAAGGTGGCCACCGAGGACAGGTAGGCGGGCGTGACCTGCATGACCGCCGCGATCTGGCGCAGCGCCAGCGGCGAACACCAGCCGTGCACCTTCTGCGCCGAGGCCAGCGCCGGCAGGGCGGCGGAGTGCTTGTCGGGGTAGCGGGCCATGGCCGCGACGATGGCCGCGCGCAGCTCGTCGGGCACGTCCACGTCGGCCACGTCCGGGATCAAGCCCGGGTCCTTGTCCAGGTCGGCCGCCTGGTCCCAGCCGACGGGGAACGTGCGCCGGTCGGCCATCAGCGGTCGACCCCGCCAAGGATCGGATCGAGCATGGCCAGGCTGGCGATGAAGTCGGCGATCAGCGAGCCCTCGCCCATCTTCTTCAGCGCCTGCAGGTTCACGAACGAGGGGTCCCTCATGTGCACGCGCGCGGGCTTGGCCGATCCGTCGGCCACCACGAAGCAGCCCAGCTCGCCGCGCGGAGACTCCACGGCGGTGTACACCTCGCCGGGCGGCACGCGGAAGCCCTCGGTCACGAGCTTGAAGTGGTGGATGAGCGCCTCCATCGAGGTGGCCAGCTCGTGGCGCGGCGGCAGCGCGACCTTGCGGTTGGTCGTGATGAACGGGCCCTCCGGCAGCCCGTCCAGCGCCTGCTCCACGATCTTCACCGACTCGCGCATCTCAGCCAGGCGCACGCGGTAGCGGTCGTAGTTGTCGCCCTCGGTGCCCACCGGGATCTTGAAGTCGAAGTGGTCGTACGAGCTGTAGGGCATCGCCTTGCGCAGGTCCCACGGCACGCCGGCGGCGCGCAGCAGCGGCCCGGTCACGCCCAGCGCCAGCAGATCCTCCTTGCTCACCACGCCGGTGTGCTTGGTGCGCTGCAGCCAGATCTCGTTGTGGTCCAGCAGGTTCTCGTACTGGTCGATCCGGCTCGGGAGGCCGGCCACGATCTTGCGGCACTTCTGCGCCCAGCCGGGCGGGATGTCCTCCATCACGCCGCCGACCTGGAAGTAGCGCGTGTGCATGCGCTGGCCCGATGACATCTCGAACAGGTCCAGCATGCCGTCGCGCTCGCTGCAGCGCCCACCACAACATCGACATGGCGCCCAGGTCCAGTGCGCCGGTGCCGAGCCAGAACAGGTGGCTGGCGATCCGGTTCAGCTCCAGGTGGATCACGCGCAGGTACTGCGCGCGCGGCGGCACCTCCTCGCCAAGCAGCGACTCGACGGAGTTGCAGAACGCCATCGCGTTGAAGTAGTAGGAGAGGTAGTCCATCCGCTCCACGTAGGGGATGGCCTTCCAGTACTCCTGGTCCTCGCAACTCTTCTCGATGCCCGTGTGCACGTAGCCCACGATCGGCTCGAGGTCCAGCACCGTCTCGCCCTCCAGCGTGCACAGCAGCCGCAGCACCCCGTGGGTGGCCGGATGGTGCGGGCCGATGTTGATGGTCAGCAGCTCGGTCTCGGGCTCGAGCATGGTGCCCGCGATCGGCTGGTCGGGCGTGGGCAGGCTGCCGATATCCACCGACTTCTCACGCTCGCGGTAGGGAACGTCAAGCGCGCCCTTCATTGCGTCATCGCTCATCGAACACCGCCAGGGCGCCCCGTCCGGGGGGACGACCACCCGCCACGGGGCGGGAGCCGCAGTTCAAATTTTCGCCATGGATGGCAAATATTTGGCAGGCAGTTCTCAGTCATACCAGCGCGGCAGTTCCTGCTCGTTGAAGGTGAACAGCACGGGCTCGCCGCCCATCGGGAAGTCGCGCCGCTGCGGGTAGCCCACGTAGTCCTCGGGCATCAGGATTCGGCGCAGGTCCGGGTGGCCGTCGAACTCCACGCCGAAGAAGTCGTAGACCTCGCGCTCCTGGTACCCGGCGGTGGGGTACAGGTCGGTCACCGAGCGCAGCTTCGGCTGGTCGGTGCCCAGCCGCGTCTTCACGTTCAGTCGCTCGCGCCCGCTCCATGCTCAGCAGCTGGTAGTGCACCCCCAGGCGCGGCTCCTCGGGCAGGTAGTCGCAGCCGTGGACGCTGGCCAGCTGCGTGTAGGGCTCCTGGTCGGCGTCCCTCAGGTGGGCCAGCACGTCGTGGACCGCCTCGGGCGCCACCTGGAGGGTGGCCTGGCCGTGTGCGTGCAGGGTGTCCACGACGGCGTCGTCGGCGACGGCCTCGCGGACGCGCTGGGCCACGAGCTCCAGCCCTGTCGCGTCAGGCATGGGCCCCGGCCGCCGCGTTGGGGTTACCTCCGCGGGGCATCCTGGCCCGCGTTCTGAGGGGGTTGCTCGCCGTCCCGGCTCGCTTGAACGGCCGGGCTTCGCCCGGCCTCCTAGGCACCTTCATCGCCCACACCTTCGGTCGGCGCTTCGCCCAGGCCCTCGGCTGCGCGGCTGTTGCCGGTTTCCTCGGTGCCGGCGGAGCGGTAACGCTCGCGCCAGCCCTGGTGCGGGCTGCCCTGGATCTTGTCCTGGAGCTGCATGATCCCGTAGATCAGGGCCTCGGGACGCGGGGGGCAGCCGGGCACGTAGACGTCGATCGGCAGGAACTTGTCGGCGCCCGCCACCAGCGCGTAGTTGTTGAACATGCCGGCGCGACGAGGCGCAGGCGCCCATCGAGATCACCCACTTGGGCTCGAGCATCTGCTCGTAGATGCGGCGGATGACCGGGGCCATCTTGATCGACACGCGGCCGGAAAGGATCAGCAGGTCGGCCTGGCGCGGCGTGAAGCGGATGGCCTCGGCGCCGAAGCGGGCCAGGTCGTTGCGCGGCGAGCCGATCACGCTGATCATCTCCATCGCGCAGCAGGCCAGGCCGAAGCCCAGCGGGAAGATCGCGTTCTTGCGCGCCCAGTTCTGGGCGTCCTCGAACCGGGTCAGCAGGACCGACTTCTCCACGTACTCGTCCAGGTCGCTGCCGTCGAGGTCGCCGCGCAGCATCTGCTGGGCCTTGAGCTGGCGTGAGCGGAACTCGGTCTTCGAGCCGGCGACCTTGGTGCGCGTCACTTCCAATCCAACGCACCCCTTCGCCACTGGTGCGCGAACGCCACCGCCAGCAGCGCCACGAAGATGATGATCTTGATCAGCGCGGCGGTGCCGAACTCCTGGATTCCGAGCGCGACGGGGTAGATCAGCACCACCTCGATGTCGAACAGGATGAACAGCATCGCGATCATGTAGAAGCTGATCCCGAAGCGAAAGCTCTTGCGCACGTCCGACGGCAGGCCCGACTCGTAGGGCTCGCTCTTGACCTTGCCGGGCTTGCTCGGGCCGAGCACCGAGTTCAGCGACGTGAACGCGACGCCGACGCCCACGCCCAGCAACAGAAACACGAGTGCTGGCAGATAGCTCTTCAGCAAGGTTGCGCATGTATAACGCAGGCTTGTGCGCCATTGCTACATAGTGCGGAAGAACGCTAGTCACGGGCTGGCGGCAATCTCGTGAGCCAGGTGCACATGATCGTTGGCATCGCGGTGCTGGCCAGCAACGCCGTGGCCGGTGCCTGGGGCGCCGCCTCCTGGCTGCGGGGCTTTCCGTCTCACCCCTTCTGGTGGCTGCTGCGGGTGGCGCAGGTCACGGTCGCGGTGCAGGTGGCGCTCGGGTTGGTCCTGCTGGCGCGCGGCTCCAGCGCGCCCGACGGGTTGCACGTGGCCTACGGCGTCTCGCTGCTGGCCGTGACCGTCATCAGCGAGGGCACGCGCCTGGGCGCCGCGCAGCGGATACTCGAAGACGTGCCCGACCTGGACGCCCTGGACCGCGGCCAGCAGGTGGCCCTGGCCAAGCGCGTCTCGCTGGCCGAGATGGGGGTCATGACGATCGGGGTGCTGCTGGTGCTCACCCTGTCGCTGCGGGCCTACCAGACCGGCGGCTAAGCCGCACCGGGATTGGGATTGGCCCTATCGGGGGATATGAGGTGCGTCGGGCAGGCAAATGAAGGGCAGGGACAAGTTGAGCGGCACGTGCTGGGCTGAGACCCGGCGGGAGTTGGAGGTGCCGGCGGAGCTCGGGAGGCTACGTCAGGCGCGCGAGTGGGCCAGCCACATCGCGCTGCAGTCGGGGCTCTCGGAGGATGACTGCTTCCAGGTCAAGCTGGCCATGAGCGAGGCGGTCACCAACGCCATCGTCCACGGCTCCGCTCGGCCCACCGACGTGGTGCGGATCGCCGCCTGCAGGCACGAGGACGAGCTCGTCTTCGAGGTCACCGACCCGGGACGTGTGGACGGCGGCGATCCCGTCGAGCGCCTGGACGAGGGCGGCCGCGGGCTGGAGCTGATGACCATGATCATGGACGAGGTCAAGCTCGTGCGCGGCGACGGCGGGGGCCTGCTGCGTTTCTCGAAGCGGTTCGCGGCGGTCTAAGGCTAGGCCCCGGCGCCGGCGCTGTATCGCCGCCGATGTGGGCGGTCCCGGCACACGCGGACCGCCGCGGCCGCCGCCGGGGCACCGGTTGGATTCGCCGTATGGGGGTCGGGTCCTCCCGGCTTGGTGGGGCTCCTGGGTAGTATGCGCGCGCGTGACTCGCTCTGACACAGCCCCGGGTGCCCGCCGCCTGGGGCGGTCCATGGCGGTGCTGGCCTGCGCCGGCGCGCTGGCCGCCCTCGGAGCGTGGCTGCGGCGGCGAGGTCTCGGCCGAGAACTCCACCGACCGGGCGGCAGCGGACTCGTTCAACCAGCACTGCTCCGGGTGCCACTCGCTGAAGTCGGCGAACGCCTACGGGTCCAAGCCGCAGGGCCAGATCAAGCCGGGCGAGCGCACCAACGGCCCGAACTTCAACCAGCGCAAGGAAAAGCGCGACGACGTGCTGTACGCCATCCGCAACGGCGGCTTCTCCGGCGCGATCATGCCGGCCAACATCGTCACCGGCAAAGAGGCCGATCAACTGGCCGACTACCTGGCCAAGTACTCGGGCCGCGAGCGCAAGGCCAACTAGGGCGGGTTCGGGCGCGATGCTCGACCTGAAGGCGATCCGCGCTGACCCGGCTCCGGCCCGCGCCGCTCTGGCCAGGCGCGGCGACGGCTCCGAGGAGCGCCTGGATCGCGTGCTCGAGCTCGACCAGCGCCGCCGCGCGATCGCTCCACAGCTGGACGAGCTGCGGGCCGCCCGCAACGCGGCCAGCAAGCGCATCGGCCAGCTGCAACGCGAGGGCCAGGACGCGGCGTCCGCCATCGCCGAGGTCAAGGACAGCGGCGAGCGCCAGCAGGCGCTGGAGGCCGAGGCCAAGCAGGTCCAGGACGAGCTGGACGGCGCGCTGGCCCAGCTGCCCAACCCGCCCGACCCGACGGCCGCCGACCAGGACACCGTGCTGCGCGAGGTCGGCCGGTCGGGTGCCTCGGGCCGCGACCACCTGGAGCTGCTCGGCGACCTGGTGGACCTGGAGGCGGGGGCGCAGGTGGCGGGCTCGCGCTTCGCCTACATCAAGGGGCCCCTGGTGCTGCTGGAGCTGGCGCTGGTGCGCTGGGCCATGGAGCTGCTCGGCGGGCACGGCTTCGTGCCGGTCATCCCGCCCGTGCTGGTGCGCGAGGAGGCGTTGTACGGCACCGGCTTCCTGCCCGACACCGAGCAGCAGATCTACCGCGTCCCCGACGACGAGCTCTACCTGGCCGGCACCAGCGAGGTGCCGCTGGCCTCGCTGCACGCGGGCCAGGTGCTGGATCAGGACGAGCTGCCGCTGCGCTACGCCGGCTACTCACCGTGCTTTCGGCGCGAGGCCGGCGCCGCCGGGCGCGACACACGCGGTCTCTTCCGCGTGCACCAGTTCGACAAGGTCGAGATGTTCTCGTTCGTGCCCAGCTCCGAGTCCGAGGCCGAGCACGAGCGCATCCTCGGCATCGAGGAGGAGATCATGCAGGCGCTCGAGCTGCCCTACCGGGTGGTCAACATCGCCGTGGACGACCTGGGCAACTCCGCCGCGAAGAAGTACGACGTGGAGGTGTGGCTGCCGGGCCAGGAGCGCTACCGCGAGCTGACCTCGTGCTCGAACACCACCGATTACCAGGCGCGCCGCCTGGACATCCGCTACCGCCCCACCCAGGCCAAGGGCACCGTGCATGCGCACACGCTGAACGGCACCGCCGTGGCGGTCGGCCGCACGATCATCGCGCTCGCCGAGAACGGCCAGCAGGAGGACGGCTCCGTCGTGCTGCCCGAGCCGCTGGTGCGCTGGGGCGCGCCGGAGCGCATCGAAGCGGCCGGCTAGGACCGGCCCACAGAAGCGGAGCGGGAGGGATTCGAACCCCCGGACCACTTGCGTGGTCGGCTGCTTTCAAGGCAGCTGCAATAAACCGGACTCTGCCACCGCTCCGGGGCTGGCGACACGATAGAACCGCCCGGTCACAGCCGCGTGGGCGGTCAGCCGGGCAGCTTGCCGCGGCCCTTGCGGCCGGCGGCCGCGCTTCGGTTGGTGGCCTTGCGCGACTTGCCGAACGGCTTCTGGGCCAGCCGGCCTATGAAGCCAGGTAGCGCGCCGCCCGCCTTCTGGCCTGCGCTGAGCGTGCTGTCCACACCGCGCTGGGGATGCCGCGACAGGCGCGGGAACACGAACGCCAGGACCAGCAGCACTACGCAAACGACCACGATCGCTCCGATGATCATCGATCTCCTCCGTCGGGTGGGTGCGAGCTACCCCGGGCGGGATACGCCAAACTGCGCGGCTGCGGGCTCAGGCGTGCCGGCCTAAAGGGTCAGCGCCCACAACCCGATCCTTGATGGCAGGTGCGATGGATAGGCTGGACCGGAGTCGGCCCTCCCTCTGACGCCGTCGTCGCATTTCCTGATGATCGAACGCCAACAGATCGCCGAGGCGCTTGGACGCCTGGACCCCCGGGACCGGGAGATCCTGGACTACTCCCTGCACCGGCGCGTGCCCGACGACGACCTGGCCGCGCTGTTCGGCGCCGAGACGGCCGAGGTGGCGCGCCGGCGCGCCGGCGCCATCGAGGCGCTCTCCGCCGACCTTGGAGCCCAGCGCGGGGCCGACCTCGGCCACATCCTCAAGGAACTGCTGGAAAGCGACACGTGGGCGGGCGTCGAGCGGGCCGAGCCCGCCGCACAGCCCGCAGCTGCCGTGCCCGAGCCGGCGCCGGCCGAGCCCGCGGCCGTGGATCATCCGCCGCTTGGAGCCAGCCCGGCCTCCGCCGCGCCCGCCGCCGAGCCCGAGACGCCCGAGCCGGTGCTGGGCATGCTGTCCGGCGACGAGCAGGCGCAGGGCCACGCGTCCCAGGCGCCCAAGGGGCGCGGGCGCAAGCGCCGCAGGTTCATCGTCGGCGTCGCCGCGGCCGCCGCCGTGGTCGTGCCCGCCGGCATGGTGGCCGCGCTGGCCACGGGCGGCGACCCCGAGCGCAAGTCGACCGGCTCTGCGGAGGCCACGCGCGAGTTCGCGCCCGCGCGTGAGGGCTCGGCCGAGCCGTTTCCGTCCGATCCGCAGAGCGCCGAGCAGTACCCCACGGCGCGTGTGAACAGGCGCACCGCGCTGTACCGCGAGCCCGGCGGCAAGGTGCGGCTGCGCATAGCGGCCAAGACCGAATGGGACTCGCCGCGGATCCTGAGCGTGGTCGAGCGCCGCGGCCGCTGGCTCGGGGTGCTGGTGCCGGAGCTGAAGAACGGCGAAGTGGCCTGGGTGCGCGACGACCGGGTCGCCAGCCTGAGCAGCGTCACCTGGGTCCTGCGGGCCGACCTGTCCAAGCGCACGATGGAGGTGCGCCACAACGGTCGCACCGTGCGCCGGATGAAGATCGGCGTCGGGCGAGCCGACCATCCCACCCCGGTCGGCCGCTACGCGGTCACGGACAAGCTGCGCGTCAGCGACCCGGGCTCGCCGTACGGCTGCTGCGTGCTGGCCCTCACGGGCCACCAGACCCGCCTGCCGCAGGGCTGGCCCGGCGGCGACCGGCTGGCGGTGCACGCCACGCGCGACCGCAGCGGGCTGGGCAAGCGCGTCTCGCTGGGCTGCATGCGCACGGACCCGCGCGACACCAAGTGGATGATGAAGCGGGTACCGCTTGGTGCCCCCGTTTTCGTCGAAGCCTGATCTCACACGCACGGGTGTGCCAGCGTTGTAGGGGCACATGTCCCTGCCGCCGTTCCAGGTGCTGCTGGACCAGCACGGCTCCGCCGTGTACCGGTTCCTGCTGGCTTCGGTCGGATCGGTCGACGCGGACGACTGCTACCAGGAGACCTGCATCGCCGCCCTCCGCGCTTATCCGACGCTGGCCCACGGCAACAACCTCAAAGGCTGGCTCATGACGGTCGCCCACCGCAAGGCGGTCGACGCCCATCGCGCCCGCGCGCGGCGCCCGGCGCCGGTCGAGCGCTTGCCCGAGCAGGCCAGCGCCGATCCGGCTCCGCGCGACGCCGAGGACCCGCTCTGGGCCGAGGTCCGCGGGCTGCCCGACAAGCAGCGCGCCGCGGTGTTCCTGCGCACCGTCGGCGATCTCTCGTACGCCGACGTGGCCGCGGCCCTGGACTGCTCCCAGGACGCTGCCAGGCGCAGCGTCCACGAAGGCCTGAAGCAGCTCCGTCAGGAGGTGGCGCAGTGAGGGAGCTCAACCTGCTCGTGGCCGAGCGTGCCGCGCGCGAAGGGCTGCTGGACGTGGCCTACGCCGCGGTCGACTCGCCGTTCGGGGCACTGACGGTGGCGGCCACCGAGCGCGGTCTGGTGTGCCTGGCCTACCCCGAGCAGAGTCCCGGCCACGTGCTCGAGCGGCTGGCCGACGAGCTGTCGCCGCGCGTGCTCGAGGCGCCCGCTCGACTGGACGGAATCCGCCGCGAGCTGGACGAGTACTTCGACGGCCGCCGCCGGCGCTTCGATACCCCGGTCGACCTCTCGCTCGCGCACGGCTTCTACCGCAAGGTCCTCGAGGCCACGACGAAGATCGGCTTCGGGCAGACCGCCTCCTACGCCGACGTGGCGGAGGGGGCGGGCAACCGCAAGGCGGTCCGCGCCGCCGGCAGCGGCCTGGGCTCGAACCCGATCCCCGTGGTGGTCCCGTGCCACCGGGTGCTGCGCACCGGCGGTGCGCTGGGCGGCTACACGGGCGGCCTGGAGCGCAAGAAGTTCCTGCTGGCGCTCGAGCGGCGCTAGAGCCGGTCCAGCACCGAGCGCAGCACCAGCTCGGTCAGCCGGCCCGCCGGCACGCCCGCGACCGTGGCGCGCGCCTCCTCGATGCGCGGGCGGCCGTGGTCGCTGCCCACCGTGGCGTCCAGGCGCAGCGGCACCGACCCGCCGCCGGCGCCGGGTAGAACGCCGGAGGCCAGCCCACCCAGCAGCCCGCCGAGGGTGCCGCCAGTCGCCGAGCCCAGCTCGGCGGCCAGGTCGCGCGGCGTGCTGGTGCCGCGCATCGACAGCGAGTAGGGCTCGTTGCGCTCGTCGCGCGTGAGCGTGAAGGTGGACAGCCGCATCGCGCCCGCGTCCAGGTTGCGCAGGTCCACGTTCACCCGCGCGAACCCGTCCAGGCGCTCGAACGGGCGCTCCTTGCGCTCGTCGAGGTCGTAGCGCAGGTCGGAGCCTGTGATCTCGATCGAGCGCCCGCGGCTGCCCGCCAGGGTCAGCGCCGGCAGCGCCGAGATGCTGACCTTCGCGTCGCCGCCGTCCTGGGTCAGGCGCTTCTCGACCTCGCCGCTGATCACGCGCGGCAGCACGAGCTGGGTCGCCAGCAGGATCACGATCACGGCTGCGGCCACGCCCAGGAGCACCTTGCGCATACAAGCGAAGTGTGGCGGGTGGGGGCCCTACGACGGACAGGGAGGGATTCGAACCCTCGATACGGTTCTAAGCCGCATACTCCCTTAGCAGGGGAGCGCCTTCAGCCACTCGGCCACCTGTCCTGGCTGCGGCCGATTGTATGCAGGGTCACTGGCGGTGGTCGTGCAGCCCGCTGCCCCATCCGCCGGAGAATGTGTCCAGTGCCTTGAGGCCGGCCAGAATCCCGCCAAAGGCCAGCGCCACCGCTACCAGGCCCGCCAGGGAGGCGGCCGCGACGAACAGGCCTACGCTCTCCAGGCTCCAGAACCACAGGCCCCAGTCGATGTCCCGCCCGCGGCGCGGACGGGGCTCGGGATCGGGCTCGCGGGTGTCGATCAGCATCAGGGCCACCCCAGCCCAGGGTAGCTAGACCCGGGCGCTGCGCAACTCGTCGAAGTCGGCGGCCACCACGCGATCGCGGCCTTCGTTCTTGGCCAGGTAGAGCGCCCGCTCGGCCGCATCCATCAAGCTCGCGGCATCGTGTGCGCCGGCGCCGGCAACGCCAACGCTGACGGTCAGCGCGAGCGAGTCGGGGAGGCCGTGGCGGCGCCGCTCGCCCTCCGTGTCGGGGCCGCCGACGGCCTGGCGCACGCGTTCGGCGAAGCCGGTGCCGGCGCCGGCGTCCGTCTCGGGCAGCAGCACCACGAACACGTCGTCGCCCATCCGCGCGGCCACATCGGTGCCGCGGGTCTGGCGAGCCAGTACCGCACCCACCCAGGCCAGCACGCGATCGCCGACCTCGCGGCCGTGCTCGCCGTTAACGGAGCTGAAGTGGTCGATGTCCAGCATGGCCACGGCCGTGTGCGACTCACGCCGCAGCGCCCGGGCCAGCTCGATGTCCAGCCGTTCCTGCAACCCGCGCCGGTTCGGTAGCCCGGTCAGCGGGTCCAGGCGGTTCTGCTCGGCCAGGTCCGCGGACAGCCGGGCGTTGCGCGCGGCCAGGTGGCTGACCACCGCCGCCACGACGGCCACCGCTATGACCGGCACGATCCAGCGAACCACGCCGGCCTGGCCGGCGGGCATCGACAGCAGCGCCACGCCCTGGGCCAGCGCGACCCCGCCGACGATCGCAACCGCGCCGGGGCGCCCGTAGCGGTAGGACATCCACAAGGCGGGCAGCACGTACAGCAGCGCCACGTCGGGGTGCCGGCCGTCGGCGGCGGCCACCGCGTAGGCGATCGCGGCCACGGCAACGGCCGCCAGCAGCGCGGGCCACAGCCGCGACAGGCGCTTTCGCGCTGCGCGCGCGGGCTGATCGTGCGGCGAACCCATCACGGATGCATCGGCGCGCGGGGCCGTCCGCTTGAACGCCCCAGTTGCGTCCGCTGGAATACACCGTTGAACCGAATTGCAGGCGATTTCGCCTGAATTTGTCCGCTGTCTTGACATAAAGCCTTGTGACGACAGATACTCGCCCGTGCAGTGAGGAGAGGGAATAGCGACCCGCCCCCGTCCGTGCGCGAGCTCAACAGGAGCCGCGTGATCGACGCTCTGCGCGAGCTGGGCGTGGCCAGCAGGGCCGACGTGGCCCGCCACACGGGGCTGTCGCGCACCACGATCTCGGGCCTGGTCGCCGAGATGCGCGACGAGGGCCTGGTGATCGACCGACCCGACCACGAGGGCGAGTCGCACCCCGGCGGCGCCGGGCGGCCGCCCACGCCGATCGGCCTAGGCCCCCAGGCCGGCGCGGCGCTGGGCATCGACTTCGGCAAGCGCCACCTGGCCGTGGTCGTGGCGGACCTCTCGCACACCCTGCTCGCGGAGGAATGGCGCGAGATGGAGGAGGGGTACGACTCCGCCGACGGACTGGACGCCGCCACCGAGCTGGCGCTCGAGGTGCTCGAGAACGCCGAGGTGCCGATGCGCCAGCTGCTGGGCATCGGCGTAGGCCTGCCCGGTCCGGTGCGCGGACCCTCGGGTCAGGTCGGCTCGGCCACGATCCTGCCCGGATGGGAGGGCCTGCACGTGGCGCGCGAGATCGAGAGCCGCCTCGGCGTCCCGGTCCGGGTGGACAACGACGCCAACCTGGGCGCGCTGGCCGAGCTGTTCTGGGGCGCGGGCGCGGGCGCCTCCGAGCTGGTCTACCTGAAGGTGGCCTCAGGCATCGGTGCGGGTCTGGTCATCCGCGGTCGCGTATTCCACGGCGCCGGTGGGACGGCCGGCGAGATCGGCCATCTGACCATCGACGAGCACGGGCCGCTGTGCCGCTGCGGGAACCGCGGCTGTCTGGAGACCTTCGCCGCCGGCGATGCGCTGGTCGAGCTGCTGCGCTCGAGCCTGGGCCACGAGCTCACGGCCGAGGAGATCGTCCAGCAGGCCGTCGACGGCAACGTGGCCTGCCTGCGTGCGATCGCCGATGCCGGCCGCCATCTGGGCCACGCCGTGGGCACCGTCTGCAATCTGATCAACCCGTCGCGGGTGGTCGTGGGCGGCAGCATCGGCCAGGCCGGCGAACTGCTGCTGGCCGAGATGCGCGATGCGGTCAGACGCCGCGCCGTTTTGTCGGCGGCCCAGGACGTGGAGATCGTGGCCGGAGTGCTTGGTGAACGCGCCGAGGTGCTGGGAGCGGTAGCCCTGGTGCTGGGCGACGCGGAGACCGCACCCGTGCCGGAAGCGGTAGCGACGTAGTCAAACGAGGAGGGACCCGATGTTCGAGGTAACCAGGAGGAAAGGGCCGGCGGCAGTGGCCGCCATCGCCCTGATCGCCGCTGGAGCGGTGGCCGGATGCGGAACCAGCGATGACAAGGGCGACAGTGGCAGCAGCGGCGGTGGTGGCTCGAAGAGCGGCAAGATCGCGCTGCTTCTGCCCGAGTCCAAGACTGCTCGTTACGAGTCCCAGGACCGGCCCAACTTCGAGCGCAAGGCCAAGGAGCTGTGCTCGGACTGCGAGATCATCTACAGCAACGCGGACCAGGACGCCTCGAAGCAGCAGCAGCAGGCCGACGCTGCGCTGACCAAGGGCGCCAAGGTGCTGGTGCTGGACCCCGTCGACGCGGCTTCGGCCGGCGGCATCGTGGCCCGCGCCAAGCAGAAGCAGGTGCCGGTGATCAGCTACGACCGCCTGATCACCAAGGCGGACGTGGACTACTACATCTCGTTCGACAACGAGCAGGTGGGCAAGCTGCAGGCCCAGACGCTCGTCAAGAAGCTCAAGGAAGACGGGACGTCGGACCCCACGATCACGATGATCAACGGGGCGCCGACCGACTCCAACGCGGCGCTGTTCAAGAAGGGCGCGAAGAGCGTCTTCGCCGCGGAGGGCGTGAAGCTGGGCAAGGAGTACGACACGCCTGACTGGAGCCCGGACAAGGCTCAGCAGGAGATGGAGCAGGCCATCACGGCGCTGGGCAAGACCGGCTTCCAGGCCGTGTACGCAGCCAACGACGGCACCGCGGGCGGTGCCATCGCGGCCATGAAGTCGGCCGGCATCAAGCCGTCGAACAAGCCCACGACCGGTCAGGACGCCGAGCTGGCGGGGATCCAGCGGATCCTGGCGGGCGAGCAGTACATGACGGTGTACAAGGCCATCAAGCCCGAGGCCGAGGCTGCCGCGCAGATCGCGGTGGACGTGGTCCAGGGCAAGAAGCCCGACGCATCGCTGGTCAAGGACAAGGTCAACAACGAGCAGAAGGACGTGCCATCGGTGCTGCTGACCCCGGTCGCGGTGACCAAGGACAACATCGCCGACACGGTGATCAAGGACGGTTTCTGGAAGGCGTCGGAGATCTGCACCAAGAAGTACGCGGCGGCCTGTAGCGAGGCCGGGATCAAGTAGTGGCCGTAGCGGGGAGGGCGTGCGCGCCCTCCCCGCTCGCCCACGGCGGAAAGGACTGAGATGAGTTCCGACAGTGCACTGCTCTCGCTGAAGGGGGTGACGAAGCGGTTTGGCGCGGTGCAGGCACTCGCCGGAGTCGACCTGGACGTGCACCGGGGCGAGGTCGTCGCCCTGGTGGGCGACAACGGCGCCGGCAAGTCCACGCTGGTCAAGACCATCGCCGGCATCCACTCGCCCGACGGGGGGGAGTTCTCGGTCGACGGCCAGAAGGTCTCGATCACGAGCCCCCAGCAGGCAAGCGCCCTGGGCATCGCGACCGTCTACCAGGACCTGGCGCTGTGCGACAACCTGGACGTGGTGGCCAACCTGTTCCTCGGCCGCGAGGAGATGTCCTCGGGGATCGGGCGGGCCACCCACCGCCTGGACGAGGTCAACATGGAGCATCGCTCCCACCAGCTGCTGGAGAACCTGGCGGTCACGATTCCCAGCGTGCGCTCGGAGGTGGGCTCCATGTCCGGCGGCCAGCGCCAGCAGGTGGCGGTGGCCCGGTCGCTGCTCGGCGACCCGAAGCTGGTCATGCTCGACGAGCCGACAGCCGCGCTGGGCGTGCCCCAGACGGCCCAGGTGCTGGCGCTGATCAAGCGATTGCGCGAGCGCGGGCTCGGGGTGATCGTGATCAGCCACAACCTGGCCGACGTGTTCGAGGTGGCGGACCGGATCGTGGTCCTTCGCCTGGGCCGCGAGGCGGCCGACTACAAGGTCGCCGACGTGACCCGTGAGCAGGTGGTCGGGGCCATCACCGGCATCGGTGACGAGAACGGGAAGGGGGCGAAGTCATGAGCGCCGCGGGTGCGACAGCCACGAGCGAGGAGACCGAGGGCAAGGCCCGCGAGGGCTACCTGCGGCGCGTCGTCCAGGGCGACCTGGCCTCGGTGCGGGTGATCTTCGGGCTGGTGGTCATCTGGGCCATCTTCCAGTCCCAGGACAGCAACTTCCTGACCGCCGCCAACCTGACCAACCTGATGCTGCAGATCACGGCGGTGGGCCTGATCAGCGTGGGCATCGTGTACGTGCTGCTGCTTGGCGAGATCGACCTGTCGGTCGGCGCGGTCAGCGGCCTGTGCGCGGCCATCATGGGCGTGCTGAACGTCAAGCACGGCTGGGACCCGTACCTGGCCATCGCCGCCGGCGTGGCGGCCGGAGCTGCGGTCGGGCGTGGTCCAGGGCATGTTCTTCTCGGGCTTCGGCGTGCCCTCGTTCGTGGTCACGCTGGCGGGCCTGCTGGCGTGGCAGGGCGCGCTGCTCTACGTGCTGGGCGACACGGGCACGCTGAACATCAACAACGGCAAGATCACCGGGCTGGCGGGCACGTTCTACGACGACGCCACCGGCTGGGGCCTGGCGGTGCTGGCCATCCTGGGCTACGCGGGGATCGCGTTATGGGGCCTGCGCTCGCGCATGAAGGCGGGACTGGCCGACCAGGCGATCGCGCCCGTGGTGGTTCGCATCGTGGTGCTGGCGGCGGCGCTGCTTGCGGCCGTGTCCATCTTCAACTCCGACCGCGGGCTGCCGCTGGCGGTGCTGATCCTGATGGGCTTCGTGCTGGGAATGCAATACCTGGTCTCGCGCACCCGCTTCGGCCGCCACGTGTTCGCGGTCGGCGGCAACGCCGAGGCAGCCCGCCGTGCGGGCATCAACGTGAACCGCATCCGCGTGATCGTGTTCTCGATCGCAGGGGCCATGGCCGCCATCGGCGGCATCCTGGCCGCGTCGCGGCTGCTGGCGGTCAACCAGTCGTCGGGCGGCTCGGACCTGCTGCTGCTGTCCATCGCCGGGCCCGTCATCGCGGGCACCAGCCTGTTCGGCGGCCGCGGCTCGGTGTGGTCGGCGCTGCTGGGCGCGCTGGTCATCGGCTCGATCTCGAACGGCATGGACCTGCTGGCGCTGGAGTCGTCGGTCAAGTTCATGGTCACCGGCGGCGTGCTGCTGGCCGCGGTCGTGGTCGACGCCCTGGCCCGCCGGCAACGGCAGGCGGAAGGCAGAATCTGACCACACCACAAGGGGCCGAGCACGGCGGCGTGCGCACGGCGCTGGTGGGCTACGGCCCGGCCGGCGCCGGGCTGCACGCCCCGCTGGTCGCCCTCACCGAGGGCATGGAGCTGGCCGCCGTGGTCACCTCCGACCCGACCCGGCGCGCGGCCGTGGCGCGCGACCATCCGGGCGCCGCGGTGCTGGACGGCGCCGACGCCATCTGGGCCGACCCCGCCGGCTTCGACCTGGTGGTGGTGGCCGCTCCCAACCGCGCCCACGCCGAGCTGGCCGAGCGCTCGCTGCGGGCGGGCCTGCCGGTGGTGGTCGACAAGCCGCTGGCGGTGGCCGAGCAGGACGCCGAACGGCTGGTGGCGCTCAGCGCCGAGACGGGCGTGGCGCTGGCCGTGTTCCACAACCGCCGCTGGGACGGCGACTTCCTGGCCGTGCGCGAGCTGGCCGAGCGGATCGCGCCCGTGCTGCGGCTGGAGGCGCGCTGGGAGCGCTGGCGGCCCGCGGTCCAGGCCGAGCGCTGGCGTGAGTCCGCGGCCGATGACGACGGCGGCGGGCTGCTGTGGGACCTCGGCAGCCACCTGATCGACCAGGCGCTGGTGCTGTTCGGTGCTCCGGACACCGTGTTCGCCAGGCTGGACACCCGCCGCCAGGGCGCCCGCGTTGACGACGACAGCTACGTGCAGCTGGGCTTCGGCGACGGGCCGACCGTGCAGCTGTGGATGAGCCTCGTGGCCATCGAGCCCGGCCCGCGCTTTCGCGTGACCGGCCTGGGCGGCCTGCTGGAGTCACACGGCCTGGACCCGCAGGAGCTGCGCCTGCGCGGGGAGGACGCGCCCGATCCGGCGCTGCGGCTGGTCACCGAGGCCGGCGGCGAGCAGCTGATCCCCACCCCGGCCGGCGACTACGCCGACTTCTACGCGGGCGTGCGCGACGCGCTGCGCGACGGCGGGCCGATGCCGGTGTCCGCCAGCGAGGGGGCCGCGGTGGTGCGGGTGATCGCAGCAGCCCGGCGCAGCGCGCGAACGGGCCAGGTGGTTTCGCTGCAGCCCGGATAGGCTCGGCCCTCATGGGGCTGATGTCGTACGCGCTGTTGCCGCTCCGCGCCGCGACCGCAACCGCCGACGCGGTGGTCGGCCTGAGCCGCCTCGGCGATCCCGACGGCCCGCTGGCACGGCTCGAGCAGCTGTCCATGCTCACCGCCGACGACCAGCCGCTGGGCCGCGCCCTGGCCAACGGCGGCCCGCTTGACCGGTTGCTGGCCGAGGATGGCGTGGCCGACCGGCTGCTCGCCGAAGGCGGTCCGCTGGATCGCCTCCTGGCGAGGGGGGGCGCCTTGGACCGGCTGCTGGCCGAAGGTGGTGCGCTGGACCGTCTGACCGCCGAGGGCGGAACGCTGGACCGCGTGCTCGAGGAGCAGGGTGTGCTGGAGCGCCTGTTCGTGGAGGGCGGGCTGATCGACCAGATGCTTGTCGTGGACGGCACGATCGACCGGCTGGTCAGGCCCGACGGCACGCTGCACCTGCTGCTGGAGCCCGGAGGCAGCATCGAACAGCTGCTGGCCGAGGACGGCCCCGTGGCACACCTGGGTGACCTGTCCGAGACGCTCTCGCGCCTGGCCGACCTGGACGTGACGCTGCAGCGCCTCGGCGCGCTCGAGGAGACGCTGCGGACCCTGGGCGCCCTCGGCGACTCCCTGACGCGCCTGGCCACGGTGGCCAGCGCGCTGGAGAGCCTGGCCGAGTCCACCCGCGGGCTGCCCCAGCTGCCGGGTCGCGTCCAGGCCGTGGAGAACCAGGTGGAGTCCATCGGCAGCCAGCTCGGCCGCCTGGAGCCGGCGCTGGACACGCTCAGCCAGAGCGTGACAAGCCTGCAGGAGTCGGCGGAGGAGCTGAGCACCGCCGCCGCCCCGCTGAGCAGCATGGCGGGGCGCATGCCGGGCGGCCGCCGGGCGCGCCGGGAGGCCAAGCGCGCGGCAGCGCAGGAGGCCAAGGAGCAGGAGGGCTAGCCCAGCACGGTCAGGTCGGCGGCCAGATGGTCGGCCGCGGACAGCTCCTCCGCGCCGTGGGTGGTGGTCAGCGCCAGCACCGTCATGCCGGCTGCCTTGCCGGCCGCCACCCCGGCCGGCGCGTCCTCGATGACCATGCAGGCGCCGGGCCCGGCGCCGAGCCGGCGGGCCGCGGCCAGGTAGGCGGCCGGATCGGGCTTTCCCACCGCCACGTCGTCGGCGGTCACGACCACCTCGGGAGCGCTCAGGCCCGAGGCCTGAAAGCGCGCGGCCGCCAGCTGCCGGCTGCACGAGGTCACCACGGCCAGCGGCAGGGGCGGCTCGTCCAGCAGGTCGGCGGCCCCGGCCAATGCCCGCACGTGGTCGCCGTGAGCCAGGTGGATGCGGTCGATGCGCTCGGCCTCGGCGTCCGCGTCCAGCCACGGCGCGGCCTGTTCGGCCACCTGGCGGGCCGGTGTGCCGGGGTACAGCGAGCGCACCAGCGCGCGGTCCAGGCCGTGGCCGTCGGCCCACTGGTCGTAGCCGCGCTCGATCGCGGCGTCCGAGTCCACCAGGACGCCGTCCAGGTCGCAGAGGATGGCGGCGTGGTCGTCCAGCAGGCCCATCGCAGCGACTCTACGCCGTGCACCTCCGCCCGCTCCGCCACAATCACGAGCGATGACCATCGCCAGCGAAGCGGCAGGGCGCGCGATGGGCCTGCCGCGCCCGCTCAGCCGCGACGTGGTGGTCCAGCGCGACCTGGAGGTGCCGATGCCCGATGGCGCGATGCTCCTGGCCGACCGCTACGCGCCCAAGCCCGAGGCGCCCTCGCCGACGGTGCTGGTGCGCTCGCCGTACGGCCGGCGCGGCCCCGTGGGACTCCTGTTCGGGCGACTGCTGGCCGAGCGCGGGCTCCAGACCGTGGTCCAGAGCGTCCGCGGCACGTTCGGCTCGGGCGGCTCGTTCGACCCCTTCGACGAGCGCGACGACGGGCTGGCCACGATCGAGTGGCTGTCCGGGCAGCCGTGGCATCAGGGCGGCATCGGCATGACCGGCCCCAGCTACCTGGGCCTGACCCAGTGGGCGGTGGCCCGCGGCGCCGGGGACGCGCTGGCCGCGCTGGCGCCGTCTGTCACGGCGTCCAACTTCCACGGCCAGGCCATGGGCAGCGGCGCCATCTCGCTCGAGACGGGGCTGTCGTGGGTCACGATGATGGCGGTGCAGGAGCGCCGCGGGGCGCCGCTGCACATGGTGCGACGGCTGCGGGCGCTGCCCGGCGTGATCGACCAGCTCCCGGTCGGCGGCCTGGACGCGCTGGCGGCGGGCGACTCGGTGCCCTTCTACGCCGACTGGCTCGCCCACACGACCGCCGACGATCCCTACTGGACAGCCCGCGACCACTCCGCCGGTGTGGCCGACGTGACCGCGCCGGTGCAGCTCGTGGGGGGCTGGTCGGACATCTTCCTGCCGTGGATGCTCGAGGACTTCGTCGCGCTCCAGGGCGCGGGGCGCTCGCCTCAGCTGGTGGTCGGCCCGTGGGCGCATACCTCTCCCGAGCTGGCACGGGTCAGCGCCCGCGAGGGCATCGCGTGGCTGCGCGCCCATCTGCTCGACGACCACCGCCTGGTCGACTCTGCGCCCGTACGGATCTGGCTGGCCGGGGCGCGC
The DNA here is from genome assembly GCA_963750365.1 of uncultured Solirubrobacterales bacterium. Taxonomy (GTDB): domain Bacteria; phylum Actinomycetota; class Thermoleophilia; order Solirubrobacterales; family Thermoleophilaceae; genus JAAYBF01. Next base: position 481,962 of record CAVVQE010000001.1, on the reverse strand, counting down.
GAGTGGCTCAGCATGGACAGCTGGCCGCCGCCGGCCCAGGCGCGTGTGCTTCATGCGCGCGCCGGAGGGCAGCTCACGGCTGAGCGACCGGGACCTGACGAGGGCGGCCGCGCCTACACCTACGACCCAGCCCACCCGACGCCGTCGCTGGGCGGGCCGACGCTGCTGGCGCGCCAGCCGGTCGCCGACAATCGCGAGCTAGAGGCGCGCGACGACGTGCTGGTGTTCACCAGCGAGCCGCTGGAGCGCGACCTGGACGTGATCGGCCCGGTGTCGGCGGTCGCGCACGTACGCGCCGACGGGTCGTACTTCGACGTCTTCGCCCGGCTCTGCGACGTGCTGCCCTCGGGAACCTCGCTGAACGTCTGCGACGTACTCGCGCGTGTGGAGCCCGGCACGTTCGACCCGGACGAGGAAGGGGTACACGCGGTCGGGCTGGACCTCTGGCCCACGGCGCGGCGGTTCAAGGCCGGGCACCGGATCCGGCTGCAGATCTCGAGCGGTGCCCATCCCCGCTACGCGCGCAACCTGGGCACCGGCGAGGAGCTGGCAACCGCCGAGCGGATGCGGGCGGTGCGGATGGAGGTGCTGCACGAGGGCACCCACGCGACGGCCGTCACGCTCCCCGTCGTGGCCCCTGATCTGGACATCTGACGTAGCCGGCGCCCCACAATGCGTCCGCGATCCGGGCCGCGGTTTCAGTTCCCGGCCCCCGATGGCGAACCGACGCGGGTATGCGTCAGCTGGCCCTCCGCCTCACCTCCGCTGTCCTGCTGTCCCTGGCCGTGGCCGCGCCCGCCCAGGCGCGCGAGGCGCCCGAGACGATCGTGCAGGACGACGCCGAGCTGCTGTTCCGCTCAGACGAGCAGGTCACGCAGAGCATGCAGCACCTGCGCGCGCTGGGTGTCGACCGGGTGCGCCTGAACGCCGGCTGGTCGAGCATCGCGCCCAACGCCGACAGCATCGAGCGCCCTGCGCTGGCGCTGACCGACCCCGATGCCTACCCGCGGGCGAACTGGCGTCGCCTGGACCGCGCGGTCATCGCCGCGAACAAGGCCGGGCTGACGGTGATGATCGACTTGGCCTTCTGGGCGCCGCGCTGGGCCACCACGGGCAACCCGCAGGGCCCGCCCGGCCGTCATCGCTGGGACATCGATCCGGGCGCCTTCGCCCAGTTCACCGAGGCCGTGGTCAAGCGCTACTCGGGCAACTTCGTGCCCGTGGCCGATACCGAGCCCACGCCGGCCGGTGAGCCCGACCAACAGCTCCTCGAGGGCCCGCTCGGCGCCCTCATAGCCCTCGGCCAGCCCGCACCCCCGCCGCCCGCGCCGGCCGGAGCCCTCGGCCCGCTGCCCAAGGTCAGCATGTGGACCATCTGGAACGAGCCCAACCACCCCGGCTTCCTGCAGCCCCAGTACACGCGTGCACCGAACGGCCAGCTCGAGCCCAACACACCCCACCTGTACAGGCGCATGGTCGAGGCATCCGAGCCCCTGATCAAGCAGCTCCAGCCGGACAGCACGGTGCTCGTGGGCGGGCTGGCCAGCTTCGGGGTCAAGAACCCCAAGGAGACCACCAGCGGCATCCCGCCGCTGAAGTTCATCCGCGAGCTGGCCTGCGTCGACGAGCGGCTGCGCCCGCTCACGGCGCCACGCTGCGCGGGCTACCGGCCGATCCAGGGCGACGGCTTTGCCCACCATCCCTACTCGCTGCTCAACCGCCCGGACTTCCAGGACCCCCGCAACCCCGACTCCGCCCGCATCGGCGCGCTGGACCGCCTGAGCAAGCTGCTCGACAGGCTCGCGGGCATGGGCCGGATAAGCCCGCGGCTGGCCAACATCTATCTGACCGAGTTCGGCTACGAGACCAACCCGCCCGACCCCGACAAGCCCTACGGCCTGGAGCAGCAGGCGCGCTTTCTCAACTGGGCCGAGTACCTGGCGTACAAGAACCCGCGCGTGCGCAGCTGGCCGCAGTTCCTGCTCCGCGACCTGGGGGTGGTCAGCGCCGAGAAGGCCGCTCGCGGCGCCCGGCCCTACGCCGACTACCAGAGCGGCCTGCTGTTCGAGGACGGAACGCCCAAACCGGCCGCCACCAGCTTCAAGCTCGCGCTGTTCGTGGACTGTGTGACCACCCGTCCTGCGCGACCGGCTCGCAAGCGCCGCGGCAAGCGCCGGGGCAAACGCCGCAGCGGCAAGCACAAGCGCGGAGCACGCACGAAGAGCCGCCGCGGCCGCAAGATGCAGAAGCGCGTGCGCGGCCGCTCGGCGGCGAAGCGACGGTCCTCAAAGCGCCGGTCCAAGAAGGGGCGCAAGCGGCGGTCCGCCAAACGCAGCCGGACCGAGCGCCGGCTCGTGATCTGGGGGCACGTCCGGCCCGGGTCGGCGGCTCACCGCGTGATCCTGGAGCAGCGCGTCGGCGCCGCCCCGGTATGGACCCAGGCCGCCACCGCCAGCAGCGCACGCGCACGCAAGCGCGCCTCGTATTCGCGGCAGGCGTTCGCCACGTCGGCGAGCGGGGTGTTCGTCCGCCACGCTCCCCTGCGGCGCGGGGTCAGCTACCGCCTGCGGCTGCCCGAAACGGGCGAGAGCGGGCTCCCCGTCAGTCCGGTCCCCTGCGGGCGAAAGCCCGAGACGGTCGCGCGCAACGACGGCGAGTACTGAGCCGTAATCCGGTCGGGCGCCGCCGTGCGTACCGCCGACATGCGCAAGTACAAGAAGGGCTCCAACGTGCGCTGGTCGTGGGGCAACGGCACTGCCTACGGTCACGTGACCGACAGCTTCACGCGCCGCGTGCAGCGCACCATCAAGGGCTCGAAGATCGTCAAGAACGGCAGCGAGCGCTGCCCCGCCTACCTGATCGAGCAGGACGACGGCAGCCGCGTGCTCAAGCTCCACTCCGAGATCGAGCGCAGCTGACCGCGCTCACGAGGCGGCGCTCGCCCCGGCAGGGCGGGCGCTAGCCTGTAGCCCCGCACTGCGCCCGTAGCTCAGCTGGATAGAGCGTCGGTCTACGGAACCGAAGGTCAGAGGTTCGAATCCTCTCGGGCGCGTCAGGCGATCGAGCCTCAGCCGATCCGCTCCGCGAGCTCGACGATGATCCCCTCCGGGCCGCGGAGGTAGCAGAGCCGATAGCTGCCTCCGTAGCTCTCCACCTGACCGACGAGCTCGGCACCGTGGGCCCGCAGCCGAGCGAGGACCGCCTCGATGTCGTCGACCGCGAACGTGATGTGGCGCAGGCCCGGCGTGTTCGCCGGCGCGTGTGGATCACCGCCGGGGCTCGAGGGGGTCTGGAACTTGATCAGCTCGAGCCGTCCGTGTCCATCCGGGGTCTGCATCATCGCGAACTCCGAGCGGACACTCTCGAGTCCCACGATGCGGTCCACCGAATCGCCCTCGACGGACCCGTGGCCCGCCGGTTCGAGCCCGAGCTCGACGAAGAACGCCGTCGCGGCCGCGAGGTCGTCGACCACGATGCCCACGTGGTCCATGCGCTGGACCGTCATGCGCTCGACGGTAGCTCGGTGACCCGCGCGCGGGCGGCCTGCCGGACCAGGTGGTCGCGCTCGGCGACGTCGGTGGCCCGGTGGGCTGCATCCGCGTACGCGCTGGCGGCGGCAGGGAGGTCGCCGCCGAGCTCGTGCAGGTGGCCGCGGACGGCGTGCCAGCGGTGCCGCTCGCCCAGCACCTCGCGCAGCCGGTCGGTCTCGCGCAGCCCGGCGGCGGCGCCGAGGGCGTGGCCGACCGCGACCGCGCGCCCGAGCACCGCGGCGGGGTCCTGGCGCACCGGATCGTCGGTCAGGGCGACGAGGTCGTCGTACCAGGCCAGGATCTGCGGCCAGTCGGTCTCCTCGGCGCTCGCGGCGTCGTCGTGCAGGGCGGCGATGGCGGCCTCGGCCTGGTAGCGGCCGGGGCACTCGGCGGCCAGCGCCGACTGCAGGACGCGCACGCCCTCGGCGATCTCGCGGGTGTCCCAGAGATCGCGGTTCTGGCGGTCGAGCGGGACGATGCGTCCCTCTGAGTCCAGTCGCGCCGGAGCGCGCGCATGGTTGAGCAGCATCAGCGCCAGCAGCCCGCGCGCCTCCGGCTCCTCGGTGGCGAGGGTGAGCTGGCGGGCGAGCCGGATCGCCTCGGCGGCCAGGTCCACGCGGCCCGCGTGGCCGGTCGTGTAGACGAGGTAGAGCACGCGCAGGACTACGGCGAGGTCGCCGGGCTGGTCGAGGCTGCGCCCTCGCACGGTGCGCTTGGCGCGGCTGATCCGCTGCGCCATCGTCGCCTCCGGCACGTAGAAGGCGTCGGCGATCTCCCTGCGTGGTCAGGCCGCCGACGGCGCGCAGGGTCAGCGCCACCTGGGAGGCGGGCGCGAGCTCGGGGTGGCAGCAGCAGAAGAGCAGGAAGAGGGTGTCGTCGCCCTCCTCGGTCGAGGCGGGCTGCGGGGGTTCGGCGTACTCCACCTCCTCGCGGCGGTGACGGGCGGCCTCGCTGCGGCGCGCATCGACGAGCCGCCGGGTTGCGACCGTGGCCAGCCACGCGCCCGGGTCGAGCGGCGGGTGTTCGGGCCACACCCGCAGCGCCTCCAGCAGTGCCTCCTGCAGCGCGTCCTCGGCGGCATCGAAGTCCTCGCCCCGCCGGACCAGGCCCGCGAGCACCCGAGGGACGAGGGCGCGCAGCGCGCCCTCGTCCAGCCGTCGGGTGGACTCGTCGCTCACGTCAGCTCAGTCGCCCGAGGGCGCATGGGACAGGATCTCCCGAACGTCGATCCACTCGTACAGCGGCTCCCCGCCGGGGCCGGGCTCGGAGGAGACGTAGGCCGCGAGCTCGAGCGCGCGCTCGTACGAATCGACGTCGATCATGTACCAGCCCGCCACGAGATCGCTGGTCTCGGGCAGCGGGCCGTCGGTGGTCACCGGCGCGGCGTCCGGGCCGCCGTAACGCACCCAGGTGCGCTCCGGCGCGAGCGCCTGCGCGTCGACGCGCTCGCCGCTCTCCTCCAGCATCTCGTTGACGTGCCTGAGAAAGGCCATGTGCGCCTCCACGTCCTCGGGGGCCCACTGGTCCATCGGGGGAAAGGGATGGTGGGGCTCGGGGCCGCCACGGTAGTGCTTGAGGAGTAGGTACTTCGGCATGGTCGCCTCCTGGTGTCGTGGGCCGCGCCTGTCGTGGCCCTTCACCTGGTGAGCGGAGCCGATCGGGGCTTCTCGACATGAAATCACTCGTCTGGATTACTCGGGCACCAGCGTGAGACCACCACATGGGCGATGATGGGCGAGCGCTGGGCGGTGCCGATCAATCCGAGGAGGACGAGATGGCCGACTACACCGTAAAGCGCTTCGACGAGATGGAGCCGATCCTGGGCGGAGTGTTCCTGCGCGCCCGCGCCTCACTGGGCGCCAGCTCGTTCGGGATGCAGATCCTGCAGATGCCGCCCGGCAGCGGCGACTTCTATCCCAATCACGACCATGCCGACACCGGCACCGAGGAGATCTACGTGGTGCTGGAGGGCGAGGCCGACTTCGAGATCGAGGGTGAGGCCGAGCGCGTGCACGTCGAGCCCGACACCGCGGTGAGGGTCGGGCCCTCCACGCACCGCAAGATCCATGCGGGCCCGGAGGGGGTCAAGATCCTCGCGCTGGGCGGGGTCCCGGGCGGCGTCTACGAGCCGCCGGCCTTCACCGAGCTGGGCGGGCCCGAGCCCCGGCCCGACTCCGACCGTGTCGCGTGAGGCGCCTAGTGCCGCGCTGAATCAGTACACGGTCGGACCGCCGGCGCCTGGGCCCTAGCGGCTCAGGCCCTGGCGCGTTGTTTCAGGCGCCACCCGATGCCGTCCCATGCGGCGCCGCACAGATCGGCGACCCTCTCGAGCAGCCGCCGTACCGGCGGGATGCAATACAGCGCCAGGGGCACCAGGATTCCGATGGCCGCGCCGGCCAGGACATCGCCGGGGTAGTGGGTGCCCACATACACGCGGGCAAAGGAGAGGAGACCCGCGAGCACGAGCAGGATCGAGCCCAGGGTCCGGTCGTACAGCCAGACCGCGAACGCCAGCGCGAAGGCGCCGGTGGCATGGTCGCTCGGGAACGAAGGGTCGTGCGACCTTGAGATGAGCAGGTTCGCGTGGTCGGGATGGGACAGATAGGGGCGCAGCCGGTCGACCAGGTGGGCGATGGGCTGATTGACCAGCAAGGCCGCTGCCGCCGCGGCGGTGGCGAGCACGGCCCCGCGCCGGCGCCCGGTACGTCCGCGTCCGAAGGAGACCAGAAAGCTCAGGGCGACCAGGATCACGAGGACGGCCGGGAGGTCCAGGGCCAGGAACTTGAACACGGCGTCGGGCGCCGACGTGCCGCTGAGTCCGTTGATGGCCTTGTAGAGCGAGTAGTCCATGTTCACCTGGCGCGGCCGCCCAGCGTAGGCGGGCTTCCTGAGACGAATATGAGAAGCAGGCACCCGCGGCTGTACCGTTGACACGGCCGTGAAACTCCAGGTCCTCTATTTCGAAGGCTGCCCGAGCCACCAGCAGCTGCTGCCGCGGCTGCGCGCGCTGGCCGAGCAGCACGGCGCCGAGCTGGAGCAGCTGCTCATCGACTCCCCTGAGCACGCCGAGCGGGCGCGCTTCCTGGGCTCGCCCACCGTGCGCGTCGACGGCATCGACGTCGAGCCCGGGGCGGGTGAGCGTGCCGACTACGGCCTCAAATGCCGGCTTTACCGCTCAGACGAAGGACAGTCCGGCGTGCCGCCGGAGCGGTGGATCGAAGCCGCGCTAGCCGGTGCCTGACCCGAACCGGCCGGCCGACGCGGACTCCGCCGACTGACCGCGGATCGGCATCTCGGGCACCCGCTCGCTCTCGGCCATTGGCCCCTGCGTGGCTTCCAGCCGGCGGGCGTAGGCGGCGACGAGCGGCCGTGCCGTGATCCCGTGGGCGAAGACGCTGGCAAGCACGGTCACGGTCATCGTCGCGAGCACGATCTCCAGGCCCGGAAGCTGGGGTTCCTCCTCTACCACGACCAGGGCCAGGATGATCGAGGCCAGCCCGCGCGGCCCGAACCAGGCCATGAAGGCGACCGAGCTCCTTCGCAGGCCGGTCCCCAGCATCGCCAGCGCCACCGGCAGCATGCGAATCACGGTCAGGCTCAAGAGCCCGAACACCACCACCTGCCAGCCGGCCGCGTCCAGGAAACCGATGGCGCTGACCCCGAAGATGAAGAAGACGGCCAGGTTCAGCAGCTGGCCCTCGTCGTCGGTGAAGTCCAGGATCGACTGGCCGCAGGTGGGCGTTATCCGGCCCGTGGTCAGGCCGGCCGTGAAGGCGGCGATGAAGCCGTTCCCACCCAGCTCCTGGGCCAGCGCCCACGCTCCGATGGCCAGCCCCACCAGCCCCAGCTGCTTGAAGGTGGCGTTGATGAGCTCCCGATCGACTGCGCGCTGGTAGAGCCAGCCACCGACCAGGCCGAGCCCGATCCCGACCAGCGCGCCGAGCCCGATCTGCTGGGCGGCGAAGCTGAGCCAGCCGCCGGCGGTCACGTCGGCCTCGGAGACGGCGAGACCGACGAACAGGAACAGGAACGGGATCGAGAGCCCGTCGTTGAGCCCGCTCTCCACGTTCAGCGCCTGGCGGATGCGCTGGGGGACGCGCTCGCTGGAGACCACCACCTGGCCCAGCGCGGCGTCGGTCGGCGCCAGCACGGCGGCGATGATCGCGGCCTCCCAAAAATCGATCTGCTCCAGGAGCAGGGCGCCGGCCAGGACGCCGAGGCCGATCGTCAGCGGCATACCAAGGCCCAGCAGGCGGGCCGGCAGGTTGCTGTTGCCGCGCAGCGCGCGCAGGTCGATCCGCGCGGCGTCGGCGAACAGCACGATCACCAGCGCCGCCTCTGCCACCAGCAGGCCGGTCTCCCCGGTCAGCTCGAGGTCGATCACGTCCAGCGCGCTGGGGCCCAGCAGCATGCCTGCGGCCACGAAGACCATCGGCGCGCTGACTGCCATACGGTCCAGCCGGCGCGAGACCAGGCTGTAGCTGAACAGGACTGCAGCCAGGATTCCGAGGTCGCTCACGGCTCTGGCAGCAAGCATATTCGCGCGGACACTGCATCGGTCCGGACGGCGGTGGACGCCTAGCATGGGGCGCGATGGGAACCGAGCAGCCGGTCGAGGATCGTTGGATCGCGCTCTTCGTGGCCGCGCGGCTCGGGGCCACGGCGCTGGCCGTGGCGCTCCTGCTGGTGCACACGGTGACCAGCGACGACCTCTCGCTGGCCGCGATCGGAGCCGTCTATGGCCTGGCCTCGGTGCTGGCCGCGACGCGTTCAACGCGGCTGGTCCTGCACCCGGGCGCGTGGCTGGTGGACGTCGGGATCGCGCTCGGCCTGGTCGTGGCCTCCGGCGAGTGGCGCAGCCCGTTCTACCTCTTCGCCGTGACCGCGCTCGTGTTGCCGGCGGTCACGCTGGGCTACCGGGCGGCCGTGATAACCGGAGGCTTGTTCACCGCGGCCTACCTCGCGGTGGCGGTGCTGGTGGGCGTCGACTTCCCGGAGCTGCGCGACACCGCCCGGCTGGAGAGCTTCGCCACGCAGCTGCTGATCCCGTCGGTGACGGTGATGGCGCTGGCGTACGCCGCCGCGCTGTTGCGCGAGCGCGAGCGGTCGGCGCGGCTGGCGGTGGAGGCCGAGAGGCGCCGGATAGCCATCGAGCTGCACGACTCGGCCAAGCAGCGCATACACGCCGCGCACCTGGTGCTCAGCTCGCTGGCCCCCCGCGTGCCCGAGGAGGACCAAGGCTGGATGACGCAGGCGATGCGCGAGCTCACCAGCGCCGCCGCCGACATGGAGACCAGCGTCAGCGACCTGAACGCCCCCCTGCAGGGCCGCAGCCTGGACCAGGCGCTGCGCACGCGCGCCAGCGAGCTTGCCCTGCCCGACGGCCCCACGCTGGCGGTGAACGGAACCGTCGGTGACCTGCCCGCCTTCGTGGAGGTTCACGCCTACCGGGTGGCGTCGGAGGCCATCGCCAACGCCCTGCGCCACGCCTCGGCCCGCCACATCGAGGTGACCCTGCATGCGAACGGCGAGCAGCTGAGCATCAGCGTCGCCGACGACGGTTGCGGGATGCCCAGCCAGACGCGGCCCGGCGCACAGGGCCTGAGGACGATGGACGCGCGGGTCGCGAGCCTGGGCGGACGGCTGGACTTCGGCCACGGGCTCGGCGGCGTGGGCACCGGCGTGGAGCTTTCGGTGCCGCTGAACGGCAATGGGGTCCCGGGTTGATCCGCGTCTACCTGATCGACGACCACCCGGCCATGCGCGCCGGCCTCCACGTGGTGTTCCGCAGCGAGCCGGGGATCGTGCCGGTGGGCGCATCCGCGGCGGCCGCCGACGCCGTCACGGACGTCGAGCACGCCAACCCGGACGTCGTTCTCGTGGACTACCACCTGCCGGCGGACGACGGACTGTCGGTCTGCCACCGGATCACCAGCCGTGCCGAGCCGCCCCGGGTGATGATCTACTCCGCCTATGCCAGTGCCTCGCTGGCGATCCCCGCCATCGTTGCGGGCGCCAGCGGCGTCGCCAGCAAGGGGGTGCCCGCGGACGAGCTGCTCGACGCCGTTCGCCTGGTGGCGCGCGGTGAGCTGGTGCTGCCGTCGATCTCGGGCGCCCAGCTGCAACAGAGCGCGGCCAAGCTCGATCCCGAGCGTGAGCTGCCGGTGTTCGGGATGCTCATGGACCGCGTCCCGGCTCCCGAGATCGCCGACGTGCTGAGCGTGAGCGCGGACGAGATCGGCGAGCGCGTGCGCTCGATCCTCGGCAAGCTGCGGGTGGCGGTCGGGCCGGAGTAGCGCTAGCTGCCGGCCAGCGCGCCCGCGTAGACCTGCCAGGCCAGCACGCTCTTCGAGACCAGGCTCAGCACCAGGTAGGCCTTCTCGGCGAAGACGGGATCCTTCCACCGCCCGACCCGGCGGTACTGGAGCCACATGTTCACGGCGAAGCTGGAGAACAGCACCAGCAGCGAGAAGAAGATGGCGTAAACGAACCCCGGTGCGCCGCCGCCCTCGGATTCCGCGACCACGAGCTGAAGCGTGATGGCCAACCAGGGCACCACTCCGGCGACGTTGCCATAGATGAAAGGCCGCCAGTCCGGCTCCGCGCGGTCCACGTTCACACGCTCCATGGCCAGTCCGAAGAGGATCATGGCCGCGTTCACGCCGAAGATCGCGACCAGCGCGGTGGCCTCGCTGATCCCGGAGAGCATCGCGATCAGGACGATCATCAGTGACGCGCTCAGCGAGTACTCCCACCAGCGCGCGGGGTTGATCCCGCGCGCCACGTTGCGTTCGTACCAGCCACGGGCGGGCCCTGCCACGGCCAGGTGATCGACCGCCGCCAGGCCCAGGAAGACCGCGATCGCGATGTCGATGCGCAGGTCGAAGAGGTTCGCGGGGCCGCCGAAGTCGCCGGAGCCCGGCGGACCCGTCAGGTAGCTCGCGTTGACCGGCAGCGTGGCGCTGCTGGCCACCAGCAGCAGCACCACTGCCTGCGCCGCGTGAAGGCCGCCGACGATCAGGTTCCCGCGCCGCAGGCTCGACGTGTCGGCGCTGGTGATCGGCGTCACGAGGTCAACCTAGCGACGTCGGCGACCACGTCCGCCATCCGGCGCGGGTCCTCGATCTGGGGGTAGTGGCCCAGATCGGCCAGCTCGCGGACGGGCACACCCGGGCGCAGCTCGCGCAGGCCTTCGAGCACCGCGCTGGTGGCCACCGGATCGCGCAGCCCCCAGGCCAGCGAGAGCGCGCCCGGCCAGTCGCGGAACGCACCGTGCCAGCGTTCGGTCAGGAGCTCGCGCTCGTCCATGTAGTGGATCGTGCGGTGCGCCAGCCGCTGCCCGCCGCCCGCGCTGAGCAGTGCCCATTGATCGGCCGCCTCCTCGCGCGAGAGCGGGTGCTCGCTCGAGAACAAGCGCGCGAACTGCAGCCGGAAGGCGCGCTGGCTGGTCAGACGGGCGAACAGCGGCCCGAGCCGGGTGCGCAACAGCTTCTGGCCGGGAGTCGGGCTGGCGCGGCCCAGAAGGATGCTGCCGTTGAACAGCAGCGCCCCGGTCAGCTCGACGCCGAGCTGATCGCGCAGATCACGGGCCATGAGCTCGGTGGCCACCGACGTGCCCATGTCGTGCGCGACCAGGAACGCCGGCGGCGCATCGGCGCGCCGCAGCAGCTCCACCACGGCGTCCGCCTGCCAGGCCAGCGAGTAGAGGTGATCACGCGGCTTGTCCGACAGCCCGAAGCCCAGGAAGTCCAGCAGCAGCATCCGCCTGCCGGGCAGCAGGTCGACCAGCGACCGCCAGTCATAGGAGCTGGAGGGGAAGCCGTGCAGGAAGACCAGCAGCGGCCCGCTGCCCTCGCGCTGCTGCAGGTAAAGCCGGTGCCCGTGGACCTCGGTGAACTCACCGGCCGCCCGCCAGGTGGCTACGCGCTCGGCGGAGCTCGGCACGGTCCGGGCCTCAGCCAACTCGAGCGCCGCGCCGGCGCAGCGCCTCGATGCCGCCGCTCAGGAAGGCGAGCGCGTCGTCCAGCGGCGCCAGAAGGTCCGTCGTGGGCTCGGCAGCGGGAGCGTCGGGGTCCGGCCGGAGGACGGCGAGCGAAGCCGCGGCCGCGGCGGCGATCAGCCGCGGGTGCAGGTCGTGGGGGTCGGCGCCCAGATCCTCTGCCACGGCCGCGGCGATCAGCGCCTCGAAGCGGATCGTGAGCTGGCGCTCGTAGGTCAGCAGCGGCTCGTTGGCCTCGATGACCTCACGGAGCCGCCGTCCGCGCTCCTCGTCCAGTCCGTCGCGCTCGACGATCTCGACGATCCACGCACGCACCGCGTCCAGCGTGCTCTGGCCGCTCTCGCGCTGCTCGAGGTGCGCGGCCAGTGCCTGGACGGTCTGGTCGAAGTCGCCGAACAGCACGCTCTCCTTCGACGGGAAGTAGGCGAAGAACGTCCGCGGGGCCACCTCGGCGGCCTCGGCGATGTCGGCGACCGTGGTCGCCTGAAAGCCCCGTTCGGCGAACAGGTAGAGCGCCGCATCCTCGATTGCTCGCGCCGTCCGCTCCTTCTTTCGCTCTCTCAGACCCATCGATCTGCACACTAGCACCTTTCGCAACAAGCGCAATCATGCGGTTCTTGCAAATTTGCAGTGAGTGTGTATAGTGCCCTCATCGACATCCCGACCATCGGGACCCCTGGCTTCGGAAGAAAGCGAACTTGCAATGCGACGCATCGGAGAGTGGTGCCACGACCGGCACCGACTGGTAATCGGCCTTTGGGTCGCCATGATCGTCGGGTTTGGCGCCCTGGCGGCCGGCGCGGGCGGCACCTTCGTCGACAACTTCTCACTCCCCGGCAGCGAATCCCAGAAGGCCACCGACCTGCTGAAGACCAAGTTCCCCCAGCAGGCGGGCGACTCCAGCCAGGTGGTGTTCAAGGCCAACGACGGCACGCTGGCCGACGGCACCCACAAGCCCGAGATTCAGGCGCTGGTCAAGAAGCTGGGCACGCTACCCGGCGTCGCCGGGGTGCAGGACCCGTTTGCGGGCAAGGGCGCGATCAGCAAGAACGGCCAGATCGGCTACGCCACGGTCGGCTTCGACAAGCAGGCCAGCGACCTGGACAAGGCCGACGTCGTGCGGGTGATCGATACCGCCAAGGGCGCGGCCAACGACGGGCTGCAGGTCAACCTCGGCGGGCAGGCGATCAAGGTCGCCGAGCAGCCGGCGCAGTCGGCCACCGAGGTCATCGGCGTGGGGGTCGCGATCGTGGTCCTCGTGGTCGTGCTCGGGTCGCTGGCGGCCATGAGCATGCCGCTGATCGTCACGTTCGCATCGATCGCCGTGGCCATGACCATCGTGCTGGCCGCCTCCGCGGTGTTCGACATCGCCACGTTCGCGCCGACGCTGGCGGTCATGATCGCCCTCGGCGTGGGGATCGACTACGCCCTGTTGATCCTGAACCGCTTCCGCGGCGAGCGTCGTCGCGGCAGCGACGTCCGTGAGGCCACGATCACCTCGCTGAATACCGCGGGCCGTTCGGTGCTGTTCGCCGGCACGACCGTGGTGATCGCGCTGCTGGGCATGCTGCTGCTGGGCATCTCGTTCCTGAACGGGCCGGCGATCGCCTCGGCGCTGGCGGTGTTCTTCACCATGGTCGGCTCGCTGACCCTGCTGCCTGCTCTGCTTGGCACGTTCGGGTCGCGCGTCAAGCTCGGCAAGGGCAAGGGCGACCCGGATGCCCATCCCGGCGTCTGGGCCAAGTGGGCCAAGTTCCTGGAGCGACGCCCGCGGCTGATCTCGATGGCCACGATCGCGATCGTGGCCGTGATCGCCTTCCCGGTGCTGGGCATGAACCTGGGCTCGAGCGACTCCGGCAGCGATGCCGCGGGCACCACCACCCGGATCGCCTACGACCAGCTCTCGGAGGGGTTCGGTCCCGGCTTCAACGGGCCGTTCCTGGTGGTCACCGAGCTGCCGAGCAAGGGCGACACCGCCCCGCTGGCCAAGCTGTCGGCGGCCATCGGCGGCAGCGACGGCGTCGCGGTCGTGACGCCTCCGTCGCTGAACCCGGCCAAGGACACCGCGACGTTGACGGTGTTCCCGAGCACCAAGCCGCAGTCCACCAAGACGCAGGACCTGCTTGTCCGCCTGCGCAACGACGTGATCCCGCCGGTCGAGCAGGCCACCGGCGTCACGGCCAGCGTCGGCGGCGCGACCGCGACGACCGAGGACCTGAACAGCGTGCTGGCCTCCAAGCTGCCGCTGTTCATCGCCGTGGTCGTCGGGCTGTCGCTGTTCCTGCTGGCGGTGGTGTTCCGCTCGCTGGTGATCCCGATCAAAGCCGCGTTCATGAACGTGCTCTCGATCGGCGCCGCGCTCGGCGTGATCACGTTCGTGTTCCAGGACGGCCACCTGGCCTCGCTGATCGGGGTGCAGACCACCGGGCCGATCGAGGCGTTCCTACCGGTCTTCATGTTCGCGATCGTGTTCGGGTTGTCGATGGATTACGAGGTATTCCTGGTCACCCGCATGCACGAGGAATGGCAGAAGGGCAACGACCCGGCCCGCGCCGTGCGCAACGGCCTCGCCCTGACCGGCAAGGTGGTCATGGCCGCCGCGATCATCATGGTCAGCGTGTTCGGCTCGTTCATGTTCGGCGACGAGCGCACGATCAAGCTGTTCGGGCTCGGATTGGCCAGCGCGGTGTTCGTGGACGCGTTCTTCATCCGCCTGATCCTGGTCCCCTCGCTGATGTACATGTTCGGCAAGTGGAGCTGGTGGATGCCCAGCCGGATCGAGAAGCGGCTGCCGCAGCTGTCGGTCGAAGGCCCGGCGCAGCCCGCGCCCGAGGCGTCCTAGTCATGGTCCCGGCCCGGCTCACTCCGGCGTGATGTCGCTCCGGAGCTTGTCCAGCCCCAGGCGCATGCGGCCCTTGATGGTCCCCAGCGGTAGCGACAGTTCGTCGGCGATCTCGGTGCTGCTCAACTCACCGAAGTAGGCCAGCGCGATGACCTCGCGCTGGGCTTCCGGCAGGCGCGAGAGCACCGCCCGCAGACGGCTGGCCTCGTCGCGCTCGGCCACCTGCTCCGCGACGCTGCGCGACGGGGTCAGACCCTCCGCGACCCTCTCCTCCTCCGCGCGCCGGCGATCGTGCCGCACGTTGCGGCGCATCGAGTCGATCGCCCGGTTGCGGACCACGGTGAGGATCCATGCGCCCACGGCGCCACGCTCGGGGCGGTAGGCGGCGCGGGTGCGCCAGATGGCCAGGAACGCGTCCTGGATGACGTCCTCGGTCCGTGAGGGCTCACGCGCGATCAGGTACGCCACGCGGTAGGCCTTGAGCGCGAACCGGTCGAAAAGGGCCTCGAACGCGTCGGGATCGTCCGCCTGGACGCGAGCCATCAGCTCGCGATCGCCTACGCCAGCGCTGGGCGTGAGCATGGCTACCGCTCGCCCGCCCCGGTGGGCGCCTCGAGGAAGAACAGCTCGCAGGCGACCCCGGGGGTGGTCTGGTTCGCGCTCATGAAGGCGGTCACGCGGCGCTCGGTCAACCGCTCGATCTCGCTCGTGAACTCGTCCTGCATGCCCGTCTGGAACGCCACGCGGCCGTCGATCACGTCGCCGCCGTCGCCGCTGGCGATCTGGGTGTCCTCGTGGGCGCTGAGGATGTCCTCGAGGATGCACACCACGACGTTGTCGTTGATGTAGGTCGTGCCGGTGGTGCGGTCGTGGCCGTAGTGGTCGGCGTAGAGGGCGACCATCGAGGCAGAGATCGCTTCGGTGAGGTCCTCGCCGTCGAGCGAGGCGTCGGTGCCGGACATTGCGTCCGTTCCCCCGGCTCTTGGAAGGCGCGTCGGGTCGGCGAGAGCTAAGAGAGCACTGACCACGCGTTGCCCGGAAACCCGGGCAAGAACGACCGATGCTAGCGCTCGGCGGCCCCCTGACCAAGCGCCTGCCGAGCGGGCCCGCGCCAACCGCGAGGCGAGCATGCGTTCGGGGCTTGAGTTCTCTCGCGGCGGGCCCGTCGGCCACCCGGCCGGCACAGCCTGGCGCTGGTAGGCCGCCGCGCCTGGTCGCTGCCGGGCTGGCTGGACAGGCTGCTCCCCCGCGTGGACATCGAGGGCGAGGCGCTGGAGCATGGTGAGCCGAAGCACCAGTCGGCCGCCGCCGGCTCGTCGCCCGGCTAGCGCCCGCTCAGACGCCGGACAGCCCCGCCGCCACCGCGAACCCCAGCGCCAGCACCAGCCCCGCGGTCGAGCCGGCCTTGCGCGCGGCCTCGGGGATCATCGAGTCGGCCAGCATGACCAGCAGCGCGCCCGCGGCGAAGCCGTCGATGGCAGCCTTGAGCTCGTTCGACGTCGCGTCGGCCAGGCCGTAGCCGAGCACGCTGGCGCCCGCGCACAACGTGGCCACGACCAGCCACAACCGCAGCACGCGCGAGCGGTTGGCGCCGGCGTCCTCCATGTCGCTGCTGGATCCGATCGCCTCGGGCAGGTTGGACACGAAGATGGCCACCAGCAGGCTGACGCTGACGCCGGCGCCGGTGGCCAGCCCGATGCCCAGGACCGCCTGCTCGGGTAGTCCGTCAAGGAACGCGCCCAGGGCCAGGCCGGTGCCGGCTTCGCTCTTGCCGCCCCGCCTGGCCAGCGCGCGGCTGAGCGACCAGTAGGTCAGGGCCCCGGCGGCAAGCCCGACCCCAAGCGCGACCGCGCCGCCGATCCTGGCCCCCTCGCCGGCCAGCTCGAAGCTGACGGCGCTGATCAGCGCCCCGGCCCCGAACGCCAGCACCAGACCGACTGCGCGGTCCGGCCAGTCCCGCGCCCCGCCCAACAGGGCGCCGATCACCAACGAGGAGGCCGACAGAGCGCCCCAGCCAACCGCGGCGGTCATGGCTCGTTCACTCGCCCGGGGTCCATCTGGGCGGGAAGCCTTGCACGTCCTCCGCGGCCCCGATGCAGCGCGGCCGCACATCAAAATGGTCAAACGTTGTCGGGTTTGAGTAGATTGGCGATTGCTCACGAAACGAGAGGGAGACCCACCCATGGCTCTGACAATCGGCGACACCGCACCGGACTTCGAGGCCCAGACCACCGAGGGCCCGATCAACTTCCACGACTGGATCGGCGACGGCTGGGCCGTGCTGTTCTCGCACCCGCGCAACTTCACGCCGGTCTGCACCACCGAGCTGGGCTACATGGCCAGCATCAAGCCGGACTTCGACAGCCGCAACACGAAGATCATCGGCCTGTCCGTCGACCCGTTGGAGAACCACGACAAGTGGGCCCAGGACATCGCCGAGACCCAGGGCACGGCGCCCAACTACCCGATCATCGCCGACGACGACTTCAAGGTCTCGAAGCTCTACGGCATGCTGCCCGAGGACGTGGAGGGCGACCCGACCGAGCGCACGCCGGCCCAGAACCAGACGCTGCGCAACGTCTTCGTGGTCGGCCCCGACAAGAAGATCAAGCTCGTGCTGGTGTACCCCATGACCACCGGGCGCAACTTCGACGAGGTGCTGCGGGTGATCGACTCGCTGCAGCTGACGGCCAACGAGGCCGTGGCCACGCCCGCGCAGTGGCAGCAGGGCGACGACGTGATCATCGCCGGGTCGGTGTCCGACGAACAGGCCAAGGAGAAGTTCCCCGACGGCTGGGACGCCCCGCGGCCGTGGCTGCGGATCGTGCCCCAGCCCAAGTGATCCCGCGCCAGGGGAACGGGCACCGTGCCCGTTCCCTAATGGCGAGGTGTCGACCCACGGCACCGGATAGCGTGCCCGCATGAACGACTTCAGCCGCCTGTCAGCACTGTTCGTGAACTGCACGCTGACGCGCTCGCCCGAGCCCAGCCACACGCAGCTGCTGATCGACAAGAGCGCGGCGATCATGGCGGCCGAGGGCGTGAGCGTGGACCAGTTCCGCTCGGTCGACCAGGACATCGCCACCGGCATCCAGCCGGACATGACCGAGGCCGGCTGGGCCACGGACGCGTGGCCCCAGCTGTTCGAGCGCGTGCTGGCCGCGGACATCCTGGTCCTGTGCGGGCCGATCTGGCTGGGCGACAACAGCTCGCAGATGAAGCTGATGATCGAGCGGCTGTACTCGAACTCGGGCGACCTGAACGATGCCGGTCAGTCGATCTACTACGGACGCGTGGGCGGCTGCCTGATCACCGGCAACGAGGACGGCATCAAGCACTGCGCGTCCAACGTCCTGTACAGCCTCCAGCACGTGGGCTACACGATCCCGCCGCAGGCCGACGCAGGCTGGATCGGCGAGGCCGGGCCGGGGCCCAGCTACGGCGACGACGGGGTCGGCCTGGACAACGAGTTCACCAACAACAACACCGCGTTCATGAGCTGGAACCTGATGCACCTGGCCGGGATGCTCAAGGACGGCATCCCCGCGCAGGGCAACGTACGCTGACCTCTAGGCGGCCGCGGTTTGCTCGGCGGTCCGCTCGGACCGAGCGCCCGCCGGCGCGCGGCTGAACTCGAGCACGCCGTCCTCCAGGGCGCCGCGACGCAGGTCCACGATGTCGTGCAGGTAGTTCTGGCGCAGCCGCCACGGCGGCTTCGAGCCCTGCTTGGGCATCTCGGCGATCTTGCGCTGCACGTAGCCCGCGGACAGGTCGATCAGCGGCTCGGCCACCACCGACGGATCGCGGTTGCGCGGCACGCACACCGCGTGGCCGCTGGCGTCCATGTGGTTCAACAGGCGGCAGACGTACTCCGACGTCAGGTCGGCCTTCAGGGTCCACGAGGCATTGGTGTAGCCGATGGTGAAGGCCAGGTTGGGCACGTCCTCGAGCATCAGCGCCTTGTAGGTCAGCCGGTCGGGCAGGTGCACCGGCTCGCCGTCCACGGTCATGTCCAGCCCGGCCATGCCCAGCAGGTTCAGCCCGGTGGCGGTGATGATCACATCCGCCGTCAGCTCCTGGCCCGAGGTCAGCCTGAGGCCGGTCTCGGTGAACGTCTCGATCGTGTCCGTGACCACTTCGGCCCGCCCGTTGCGGATGGCCTTGAACAGGTCGCCGTCGGGCACCACGCACATGCGCTGGTCCCACGGATCGTAAGGAGGCTTGAAGTGGCGATCCACGTCGTAGCCGTCGGGCAGCTGGTGGCGAGCCGCCGCGCGGATGGCCCGGCGCACCAGACGCGGCCTGCGCCGGCTGAGGTGGTAGGTCGCGCTCTGCAGCAGCACGTTCTTCCAGCGCGAGACGGCGTATGCGGCCTTCTCCGGCAGCACGCGGCGCACCAGGTTGGCGATCGGGTCGATCGCTGGCAGCGTGACGACGTAGGTGGGCGAGCGCTGCAACATCGTCACGTGCGCGGCGCTGTCGGCCATCGCCGGCACCATCGTCACCGCGGTCGCGCCGCTGCCGATGACCACCACGCGCTTGCCCGCGTAGTCCAGGTCCTCGGGCCACTCCTGGGGGTGCACGATCCGGCCCTGGAAACGATCGATGCCCTCGAACTCGGGCGTGTAGCCGCCGGCGTAGTCGTAGTAGCCGCTGCACAGGAGCACGAAGCCGCACGTCATCTGCGTGCTCTCGCCGGCGTGGTCGATCTGCACCGTCCAGCAGGCGTCGTCACCCGACCAGCTCAGCCCGACGACCTTGTGACCGAAGCGGATCTTGTCCTCGACACCGCGCTCGCGCGCGGTCTCGCGAACATACGAGAGGATCGACGGGCCGTCGGCCAGCGTGCGCGAGTCGGTCCACGGCTTGAACCGGTAGCCCAGCGTGAACATGTCCGAGTCCGAGCGGACGCCCGGGTAGCGGAACAGGTCCCAGGTGCCACCGATGGCGTCGCGCGCCTCGAGGATCGCGTAGCTCTTGGACGGGCACTCGTCCTCCAGATGGCACGCGGCGCCGATACCCGACAGCCCGGCGCCCACGATCAGGACGTCTACGTGACTGGCCACGCAGCCAGACTACAGCCGTCTGGCGCCAGCGCGGATCGATCGACGGGTTTGGTGCGCTCTGGCGCACCCAATGCATCGATCGATCTGGGACGGGCGGTGGCCGCGCCGGATCAGCGCTTGACGATCGTGAAGCGCGCGCGCTTGACCTTGGACACGTTGCCGGCGGGGTCCTTGGAGGTGGCCGTGAGCACGTACGAGCCGCGCGCCAGCTTGCGCCCGCGCAGGCGGCCGGTGAAGCGCAGCTGGTTCGCGCCCGCCTTGCCCGCGTGCCTGAACGATCCCCTCAGCGTCAGGTCGCAGTGGCTCGCGCGGCGGTTCGAGCGCGTGCGCCTGCGGCACTTGCCCTTGACCTTGCGCCCGGCCTTGCGCCGCTGTACGCGGAAGGTCACGGCGGCGGGCTCGGACAGCCGGTAGCGGATCGTGGTGCCCACCTTGGCCGCCACGCTGCCGCCGCGCGGCGCGGCCGCGAAGCGTCGCCGCGTCAGGCCCAGCCGGCTCAGCGCGGGGGCCAGTTGATCGGCGCCCGGGATCCCGACGCCGCCACCGCCCCCGCCGCCGCCCACAGCCGGCTCGTACTCGCCGTTGACCAGGACCCTGCTGTTGCCCCGGCTGCCGTCGGCCAGCCGCTCCTGGCCCTGGCGGATGGCGGGAGCGATGTAGGAGAAGGACTCCGAATTGCCGGCGGCTGCCACCGGCCCGGAGCTGTTGAGATCCAGCAGGCTGATGCCCAGGTAGTCGACCGTCTCGATCGGCTCACCGTCGATCACGTCGACCGTGTTCTTCACGGGCAGGCGAACCGGGATCTGGTTGACGGCGTTCGGCGTGGGCGTGAAGACCTGGCTCTCGACGGGGGTGGAGCAGCAGATCAGCCCCCCGGCACCGGCCTGGGACCGCGTCGCGCGAATCACCGTGAACGTCATCGGTCCCACCCGCGGCCCGGTGCGCACGCGCGCGGTGGTGATCACCCACTGCCCCCGCGGCGTCTGCGAGGTCCAGCCGCCGGAGATGTCGTTGCCCAGGAGCGTGCAGCTCGGCGGCGGCGGCCCGATGTACACCAGCGCTTCGCAGCCGCTGTTGGTGCTCGGCGGTAGATTCAGCGGCGCGCCCACCGTGACCGCCCGGGCGGTTGCCGGCGCCCCCAGCGCGAGCGCCATCAGCAGCCCCGTGACGATCTTCAAAGCCATCACCCACCAGCGTAACCCCGGAATGGGGTATTTCGCCATGCCTCTCACGGGGTACCCATGACCGCCCTCTTGGACGATCTGGTCGACTGGCTGGCGATCCCATCCGTGTCGACCGGCGATGCGGACCACGCCGCGCTGGAGCAGGCCGCGCAGTGGGTGGTCGAGCGCGTGCGCGCGGCCGGCGGGGAGTGCGAGCAGGTGGTGCTGGACGGTGGTAATCCACTTGCCGTCGGCGAGCTACGCGCGAGCGAGCCGGACGTCCCGACGGTGCTGATCTACGGCCACTACGACGTGCAGGGCCCGGGACCCGAGAGCGCCTGGACGTCCGCCCCGTTCGAGCCCGAGATCCGCGACGGGCGCCTGTACGCGCGCGGCGCCGCCGACGACAAGGGCAACTTCCTGCCGCTGCTGCACGTGGCGTGCGCCATGGCGCGCGATGGCACGCTGCCCGTGCACGTGCGCGTGCTGGTGGAGGGCGAGGAGGAACGCGCCGGTGAGGCGGTGGTCAATTGGGTGCGCGCCGACGAGCGCGGCGCCGACGTGGCGATCGTGTTCGACAGCGGCATGCCCGACCCCGAGACGCCCGCTGTCACCGTGGGCCTGCGCGGCATGGTCGACGTGGACGTGGCCGTGCGCACCGCGGAGCGCAACCTGCACTCGGGCCTCTACGGAGGCGCCGTGCTGAACGCGCTGCATGTGCTGCTGGGGCAGCTGGCCAACGTGACGCCGGGACCCGACGGGCGGGTACGCGACGAGCTGCGCGCGGGCACCGCGCCCGCCGCCGACTCCGAGGTGCGCTCGTGGCGGCAGCTGGTGCCCGGCGATCAGGCCATCGCCGAGGGCGGCGGGCACCCGGTGGCGCCGGGCGCAGGCGAAGAGTTCTACGAGCGCACCGGTGCTGCGCCGTCGCTGGAGGTCAACGAGATCACCGGCGGCGAGCCGCGCACGATCGTCCCGCCGCAGGCCACCGCCAAGGTGACCATGCGCCTGGCGCCCGGGCAGGACCCCGAGGCCATGAGCGAGGTGCTGCTGGGGCTGCTGCGCCAGGGCCTGCCCGACGGGGCCGAGCTGGAAACGCGCGTGCAAACCGCCATGCCGGCGCTGTTCGAAGTCGACCAGCCGGCCATCCAGCTGGCAGCTGAGGCGCTCGAACGGGCAACGGGCCGCACGACGGCGTTCCTGCGCTCGGGCGGCAGCATCCCGATCGTGGCCGAGATGGCGGCGCGGGGCTACCCGGTGATCGTGGGTGGCTTCGGCCTGCCCGACGACGCCATCCACGCCCCGGACGAGTCGTACGCGCTGAAGTCGCTGGAGTGGGGCGAGGCCGCGGCCCGTGAGCTGTACCTGGCGCTGGCCGAGCTGCCGCGCTGATGCGCTGGCACCCTGGTCGAGGTGGCCAGACGCTGTGCTCGTAAATCCTCACCTCGACCCGCAGGCGGTCACGTCACCGACCACGGCGGCCGCCGGCTTCCACGAGGCGCTACCGGGCTACGCGCTGACCCCGGTGCGCCAGCTGGGCGGCGTGCTGGTCAAGGACGAGTCTGAGCGACTGGGGCTGCCCGCGTTCAAGATCCTGGGCGCGTCCTGGGCAGTGGAGCGCGCGCTGGCGGAGGCGCCCGCCACGACGATGCTGGTGGCGGCCAGCGCCGGCAACCACGGGCGTGCGGTGGCCCGCGAGGCGGCGCGGCGCGGGCTGGCCTGCCGGGTGTTCCTGCCCGAGCGCTCGCTGGCCGTCCGCCGAGAGGCGATCGCCGCCGAGGGCGCCCGAGGTCGAGGTGGTCCGGCGGCACCTACGAGCAGTGCGTGGAGCTGGCTGGCCACGAAGCCGAGCGCCCCGACACGCTCGCGATTGCCGACGTGGGCGACTCGGGTCCCGCCCACGATGTGATCGACGGCTACGCCACGCTGTTCGGCGAGGCGGCCCGCCAGGCGGAGTTCGACCTGATCGTCGTGCCGGTCGGCGTGGGCTCGCTGGCCGCGGCCGCAGCGCGTTTCGGCGCTCGCGCCGGCATTGCGGTGGTCGGCGCCGAGCCCGTCACCGCGGCCTGCCTGACGGCGTCGCTGGCGGCCGGTGAGCCGACCGCTGTCGACACCCCCGGCACCACGATGGCCGGCCTGGACTGCGCAGAGGTCTCGAGCGCAGCCTGGCCCGATCTGCGCGCCGGGATCGCCGGCACGGTGGTCGTGTCCGACGACCAGGCGGCGGAGGCCCAGCGCGAGCTGGCCGCGTCCGGGCTGTACATCGGCGAGAGTGGCGCAGCGCCGCTGGCCGCGCTGCGGCTGATGGCGCAGGACCCCGCCGCCGCGCCGCTGCGCGAGGCGACCGGTCTCGGCGTGGCCACGCGCGTCCTCGTGGTGGCGACCGAAGGGCGCACCGGCGAGCCGCCGCCGGGGTAGCATCGGCGGGTGCCACGGGTCCCCCGTCTGCCGCTGGTCCCGGATCCCCTGCGCCGGATCCGCGTGCCGCGCGATCTGGAGGCTGTCACCGCGGTAGGCCAGGAGGCCGATCCCGCCGATGCCGGCATGAGCCGGGACTCGGTTGAGCAGATCTGGCGCGACGCGGTCACCTGGTACCGCTCGGGGGTGCACCCCGCCATGCAGGTCTGCGTGCGCCGCCACGGCCAGGTGGTGCTGGACCGGGCCATCGGGCACGCCCACGGCAACGGGCCGGGCGACCCGGAGGACGCCCCGAAGACGCCTGTGACCACCGACACGCCCTTCTGCGTGTACTCGGCGTCCAAGGCCATCACCGCGTTCGTGGTCCACCGCATGGTCGAGCGCGGGCTGGTGGCGCTCGACGAGCCGGTGGCCACCTACATCCCCGGCTACGGCATCAACCGCAAGTACGCCATCACGGTCGGCCACGTGCTGGCCCATCGCGCGGGGGTGCCCAACATGCCCGCCCACACGTTTCGACCTGGACAAGCTGGCCGACCGCGAGTTCATCACCGGCACGCTCGTGGATGCCGAGCCGTTCGCCCGCCCGGGACGGATGCTGGCCTACCACGCCGTCTCGGGCGGGTTCATCCTCGGCGAGATCGTGCACCAGGTCGCCGGCAAGGACATCCGCGCCGTCCTGGCCGAGGAGATCCTGGATCCGCTGGGCTTTCGCTGGACCAACTACGGCGTGGCCGAGGCCGACCTGCACGCGCTGGGCACCGACTACGTGACCGGCCCCCCGCTGCTGCCGCCGGCCTCGCTGCTGCTCACGCGGGCGCTCGGCGTGCCGCTGGACCGGATCGTCGAGTGGTCGGGCGATGAGCGCTTTCGCCGGGCCGTCATGCCCGCCGCCAACGTGATGACCACGGGGCACGAGCTCTCGCGCTTCTTCGAGATCATGCGCCGCGGCGGCGAGCTCGATGGTGTCCGGGTGCTCGAGCGCGAGACGATCGAAACCGCGCTGACCGAGCAGTCGCACCTCGAGCTGGACCTGTCGCTGGGCTTTCCCACCCGCTTCGGATACGGGGTGATGCTCGGCGCCCAGCTGCTGAGCCTGTTCGGCCGCGACACCCAGCGCGCATTCGGGCACCTGGGCTTCACCAACACGCTCGGCTGGGCCGACCCCGAGCGCGGCACCGCGGTGGGGATCGTCACCAGCGGCAAGCCCACCGTCTACCCGGAGGTCTGGCGCTTCCTGGGCCTTGCGCAGCGCATCACGGGCGAGACCAGCCGCTAGCCGTCGGTGGCGAAGCCGGCGATCAGCTGGTCGACCACCGCCCGTGCCTCGCTGCCCGCGGTCACGGGATCCTCGGCGCGCGCCACGTAGAGCGCCGCCTCGTCCAGAGCGCCCACCAGCACGTGCGCCAGCGGGCGCAGCGGTTGCCTGCGCACGCGGCCGACCTCCATCGCCTGGCCGAGGACCGCTTCCACCAGGCCCATGCCGTAGCGCATCCCGATCTCGCGCCAGCGCTCCCAGCCCAGCACCGCGGGGGCGTCGAGCAGCACGATCTGCTGCACCTCGGGCTCGGCGCAGGCGTCCAGCCAGGCGCCGGCGCCCGTGCGCATCGCCTCGATCGGGTCGGCGGCCCCCGAGCCGGCGACCACCTCCCCGATCCGCCGGCCGATGTCGTCCTCGACGGCCTCGAACACGGCCGCGAACAGCTCGGTCTTGTCGGCGAACTGGTGGTAGAGCGCGCCGCGGGTCACGCCGGCGGCGCGCACGATCGTCTCGGTGCCCACGCCGCGGAAGCCGTGTTCGGCGAACAGCGGACGCGCAGCATCGACCAGCGCGCTGCGCGTGGCGGCGGAGCGGTCGACCTGTGAGCGGCGGTTGACTTTCATACAGACAGTACGTATCTTACGTGCAGACTGTACGTAAAGCTATCGCCAAGGAGCACTTGCCATGCCGACCATCGACCTGCCGAACGGAACCGTGAACTACCGCGTCGCCGGCCCCGAGGACGCCGACGCGCCACCGGTGGTGTTCGTGCACGGGTTCCTCGTCGACGGGACGCTGTGGAGCGGCACCGCCGCGGCGCTGGCCGAGCGGGGCATCCGCTCCTACGCGCCGGACTGGCCGCTGGGCTCGCACCCGATCGCTCTGAAGGACGGCGCGGACCAGTCACCGCGAGGGATCGCCCGCCACGTGGTCTCGTTCCTGGAGGCGCTGGACCTGCACGACGTGACGCTGGTGGGCAACGACACCGGCGGCGCCATCTGCCAGTTCGTGCTGGACACCGACCGCGCGCGGATCGGGCGGCTCGTGCTCACGAACTGCGACGCGTTCGACAACTTCCCGCCCGCGCCGTTCGACACGATGTTCAAGTCGTTTCGCAGCGCCACGAGCATCCGCGCACTGATGGCGCCAATGCGCTCAACCGTCGCGCGCCACTCGCCGGCCGGCTTCGGCATGCTGGCGGCGAAGTTCGATGCGGACCAGACGCGCGCGTGGGTCGAGCCCTGTCTGAGCGATCCAGGCGTGCGCCGCGACACGGCTGCGTTCGCCCGCGCAGTCGATCCCGGCGACCTGCTGGACGTGGCGACGCGGCTGGGCACGTTCGAGGGTCCCGTTCTGGTCGTGTGGGGCAGCAAGGACCGCTTCTTCAAGCTCGACTTCGCGCGCCGGCTGGTCGACGTGTTCGCGGACGCCCGCCTGGTCGAGATCGAGGGCGGCCGGACGTTCGTGCCCATCGAGCAGCCGCAGCGGCTGGCGGAGGAGATCACGGCCTTCCAGCCGGTGGCCGCCGCGTAGCTCTGGTAGACCGTCGGGCGTGGCAGCCCCGACGACGATCTTCACCGAGATGACCGCGCTGGCCGAGCGGACCGGCGCGGTCAACCTGGGCCAGGGCTTCCCCGACGAGGACGGGCCTGTGAGCGTCGTGGACGCGGCGATCGAGGCCATGCGCGCGGGGCACAACCAGTACGCGCCGCTCGCGGGGGTGCCCGAGCTGCGCCAGGCCGTGGCCGAGCACCAGCGCCGGCGCTACGGGCTGAGCGTGGACCCGGAGGCCGGCGTCCAGGTCACCTTCGGTGCCACCGAGGCCGTGGCCGCCGCTCTGCTGGCTTTCCTCTCCGAGGGCGACGAGGTCGTCGCGCTGGACCCGTCGTACGATTCCTACGCCCCGATCGTGCGCCGGGCGGGCGCCAAGCTGCGCCCGATCGCGCTGGCGCCCCCGGGCTGGCGCGTCGAGGAAGCGGCCATCGAGGCCGCGTTGAGCGATCGCACCAAGGTCCTGCTGCTGAACTCACCGCACAACCCGACCGGGCGCGTGCTGGAGCCCTACGAGCTCGCGCTGCTGGCGGACGCCTGCCGGCGGCACGACCTGATCGCGATCACCGACGAGGTGTACGAGCACCTGGTCTTCGACGGCGCCCACGTGCCGCTGGCCACGCTACCCGGCATGGCCGAGCGGACGGTGACCAGCTCGTCGCTGGGCAAGACGCACTCGCTGACCGGCTGGAAGATCGGCTGGGCCTCGGGGCCGCCGCAGCTGGTCGCGCAGGTGCGCGCCATGAAGCAGTTCCTGACCTTCGCGGGCGGCACCCCGTTGCAGCATGCAGCCGCCGTGGCCGTGGCCACGGCCGACCACGACGGGGGTGCCCTGGCCGCCGAGCTGGCCGCCAAGCGCGACCGCCTGGCAGACGGCCTGCGCGAGCTCGGCTTCGGCGTGCTGCCCACGGCGGGCACCTACTTCCTGAACGTCGACGCGGCCCCGTTGGGCCATCTGGACGCGCGTGAGCTGTGCCGGCGCCTACCCGAGGACGCGGGCGTGGCGGCCATCCCGGTGTCGGCGTTCAGCGCAGAGCCCGACCGCCTGCGCTCGCTGGTGCGGTTCGCGTTCTGCAAGCGCGTCGAGGTGCTGGACGAGGCGCTGGAGCGTCTGCGACGCTGGGCCGCAGATGGCTGACCTGGCAACCGACCTGAAGGCTCTGCACGAGGCTCCGGAGATCCTGGTGCTGGCCAACGTCTGGGACGCCGCGAGCGCCCGCGCCGTGGCCGGCGTGGACGGGGTGCGGGCGCTGGCCACGGCCAGCCACTCGATCGCCGCGGCGCACGGCTACGCGGACGGCGAGAAGATCCCGCTGGACCTGCACCTGGCCGCCGTCGAGCGGGTGGCGGCGGCGACCGAGCTGCCGCTGTCGATGGACTTCGAGGCCGGCTACGGCGATCCCGGCGAGACCACCCGGCGCGCGCTGGCGGCCGGCGCCGTCGGTGCCAACCTCGAGGATCAGATGCGCCCGCTCGCGGAGGCGGTCGCGGCCGTCGAGGCGGTCGTGGCGGCGCGCGAGGCCGAGGGTACGGGCTTCGTGCTCAACGCTCGCACCGACGCCTTCCTGGCGGCGGCCGAGCCCGACGTCGAGACCGTCGCCGAGGCTGCCAAGCGTGGCCGCGCCTTCCTGGACGCCGGCGCCGAGTGCGTGTTCGTGCCGCGCCTGAAGGAGATCGCCCACATCGAGGCGCTCGTCGGCGAGCTCGGCCAGCGCCGGCTCAGCGTGATCACCATCCCCGGCATGCCGCCGGTGGCCGAGCTGCAGCGGCTCGGCGTCGCGCGCGTGTCGATGGGGCCGTGGAGCTACCGCGTGGCGCTGACCGCGCTCCAGGACGCGGCGGCGCAGCTGCTGGGCGGTGGCACGCTCCCGGATCACGTCCGCGCGGACGCGCTGCCCTAGACGCGGTGCTGGTCCAGCTCTCCGACCTGCATCTGCGGCCCGGCGACCCTGGGCCCGAGGCCAAGCTCGAGCGCGCTGTGGCCGTCGTGAGCGCAATGGAGCCGCGGCCCGACGCGTTGCTGGTAACAGGCGACATCGCCGATCTGCCTGCGCCCGAGGTCTACGCGCGCGCCCGCGCCCTGCTCGACACGACCGGCCTGCCGTTGCTGGCCGTGGCCGGAAACCACGACGATCGCGACCAGCTGGACGGCGCCTTCGGCAGCGCGCGGCTGAGCGGGCGTGCAGGCCCGCTGCGGGTGGTAGGTGCCGACACCAGCCGCCCGGGCCAGGAGGGCGGCCGCGTCGACGATCAGGACGTCGCGCGCCTGGACGCCGCGCTGTCGGCCGAGCCCGCGACCCCGACCGTGCTGGCGCTGCACCACCCGCCCGTGCTCACCGGCATCCGCTCGCTGGATGCGATCGGCCTGCCTGCGGCCGACCGTGACGCGGTGGCGGAGCTGCTGTCCCGCCACCCCCAGGTCCAGGTGGTGGCGTGCGGCCACGTGCACCGCGCCATGGCCACGACGCTGGGCGGCGCGTCGGTGGTCATCGCGCCGGCTGTCGGCAGCCAGCTGCGGCTGGACCTGCGCCCCGAAGACGGCCTGGCGATAGAGATGGCAGCCGAGCCGTCGGGGCTGATGGTGCACACCCTGGTCGACGGCGGCGTGCGATCGCACTTCCAGGTCGTGCCCGACCGCCCGCCTCAGCTGTAGGCGTCCCACGCCCGCAGGCGCGGGAGCGGGTCGAACGGTCCGGATGGTCCGTGGATCTCGAAGTGCAGGTGGCAGGGGGTGGAGCGGGCGTTGCCGGTCTGGCCGATCTGCCCCAGGCGCTGGCCGGTGCGGACCCGCTTGCCTGCGCGCACACGCCCCGGCGTGCGCAGATGCGAGTACCAGTACTCGCGCCGCTCACCGGCGCCGCGCACGATCACGTTGTTGCCGTACAGAAGCGGGTCGTAGTAGCGGCGCCTGACCACTCCACCGCGGGTCGCCACCACGGGCGTGCCGCAGGCGGACAGGATGTCGAAGCCCTCGTGTGTGCGGCCGCCGTTGCGGCCGGCGCCGAACAGCCCGACGCCGCCGCGCGAGCCGTGCGGCCCGCGCACCGGATAGATGTGGCCGCGCAGGGTGAACCTGCCCAGGCGCTTCATCGGGCCGTCGGCGGGCCCGCCGCTGACCGTGTAGCGGCCCGCCCGCGCCGCCGCTGTCGACCACCGCAGCCGCACCGGTCCCGGAGGCGTCGCGCCGCGCACGAAGCGGCGCTCGACCAGCCGCCGGCCGCGCCGGATGTCCACGCGCAGGTCGACCGGCCCCGGTGAGCGGAAGCTCAGCCGCAGCCCGACCGGCCGCCCCGCGGCGTAACCGCGCCGCGGCGAGATCACCGCCTTGGTGAACGTCGGCGCAACCGGGGCGACGGCCGGTGGCGGCGGCGGGGAGTCGATCACCGGCGCGCCAGCAGCGAGGCGCCGATGGCGCCGCCCAGGTCACCGAGCTCGGCCAGCCGCACGTCGGGCGGGTCGGAGTCGTTGAACAGGTGCGGGGTCATAGCGGCCTGGATTCTGCCCACGTAGGGCTTGCCCATCCGCAGCCCCATGCCGCCGCCGATGACCACCGCCTCCACGTCCAGCAGGTTCACCGCCGAGGCCACGCCCGCGCCCAGCGCCTCGACCGCTTCGTCCACCAGCGAGGCGGCCATGTCGTCGCCCGCCTTGAGCGCTCGGGCCCAGACGCCGCTGGACAGACGGTCGCGCCCGCGCTTCTCCATGATCTTGAACAGGTCGGTCTTCTCGCCCTTGTCCACCCTCTTGCGCGCGCGTCGCTCCATGGCGCCGCGGCCGGCGTAGGCCTCCATGCAGCCCTTGCGGCCACAGGGACAGCGGCGGCCGCCGATCTTGACCACCACGTGGCCGATCTCTCCCGCGGCCGACCGGCCCAGCCATGGCTTGCCGTCCAGCACGATGCCGCCCCCCACGCCGGTGCCCCAGAACACGCCAAGCAGCGAGGCGTAGGGCCGCCCGGCGCCCAGCGCCACCTCGGCGTCGGTGGCCACCTGCACGTCGTTGCCCAGCCGGACGCTGCAACCGAGCGCTTCGCTGAGGTAGTCGCGGAGGGCAAAGGGCGCATCCCAGTGCGGCAGGTTTCCCGCTCCCGCGACCGTGCCGGCCGCGTCGTCCACCACGCCCGGCGAGCCCACGCCCACGCCCTCCAGGTCGGCCGTCTCGAGGCTCGCCTCCGACGCCGCCTCGCGCATGGCCTCGGCCATGGCGGCGGCCACGCCGGCCGGGTCGCCCTCGGTGGGGGTGGGGTGGCGCGACTGGCCGCGTACCTGGCCGTCGTCTTCGAGCACCGCGGCCTGGATCTTCGTGCCGCCCAGATCGATGCCGCCGCGCATGGCGGTCATGCTACGCGGCGATGACGCTGTTAGAAGCCATCGCGGTGCTCCTGGCGGGGGGCGCGGCCGGAGCCATCAACGTGGTCGTGGGCTCGGGCACGCTGGTCACGTTCCCGGTCCTGCTGGCCGTGGGCTACTCGCCGCTGGTGGCCAACGTCTCGAACACCATCGGCCTGGTGCCGGGCTCGCTGGCCGGCGCCGTCGGCTACCGCGAGGAGCTGCGCGGCCGCCGCCGCCAGGTCACCGAGTTCGCCTGCGCGTCGCTCGCCGGCGGCGTGGTCGGCGCGGTGCTGCTGCTCGTACTGCCCGAGGGCGCCTTCGAGGTCATCGTGCCGGTGCTGGTGGCGCTGGCGGTGATCCTCGTGGCGGTGCAGCCGCTCGTGGCCGCGCGCGTCCGCGCGCCGGCGCGCGGCGGGCGCAAGGCGCGCGGCGGTCCGCTGCTGTTCGGCCTGATCTTCGTCACCGGCGTCTACGGCGGCTACTTCGGCGCCGCCCAGGGCGTGCTGCTGCTGGGGATCTTCGGCCTGCTGCTCAGCGACTCCCTCCAGGAGCTCAACGCGATCAAGAACGTGCTGGCCGGGCTGGTCAACGGCGTCGCGGCGCTGGTCTTCGTGTTCGTGGCCGACCCCGCCTGGGAGGCGGTCGCGCTGATCGCCGCGGGCGCCACCGTCGGCGGGGCGCTCGGCGCGAAGCTGGCGCGGCGGCTGCCGCCCGCAGTTCTGCGCGGCGTGGTCGTGGTCGTCGGCCTGGCGGCCTTCGTGCAGCTGATCGCGCGCTGACCACGGCACGCCACCCACACGCTCGGCGCGCGCGGCAAGTTGGGTTCGGTATGCGAACCAAACTTGCCGAGGAGGGCTGGCCGGGTTACGTGAGTGCGCGAACTGTCGCGGGACGCGCACGCGAGCGCTACAGCGTGAAGACGATCTTGCCGGCGGTTTCGCCGTTGACCATGGCCTTCACGCCCTCCGCCGCGTCGGCCAGCGCCAGCTCCGCGCCGATGCGCGGCTCGATCTGCTCGCGCTCCAGGTAGGCCAGCAGGTCGGCCAGCTCGTCGCGCGTGCCCATGGTCGAGCCGAGCACGCGTAGCTGCAGGAAGAACAGCCGCTGCAGCTCGGCCGAGTCGGCGTCGCCGGACGTCGCCCCCGAGACCACCACGGTGCCGCCGGGCTTCAGCGACTTCAGCGAGTGCGACCACGTGGCCCCGCCCACGGTCTCGAACACGGCGTCCACGCGCTCGGGCAGGCGCTCGCCGCTCTCGTAGGTGGCGTCGGCGCCCTGGGCCTCGGCGATCGCACGCTTCTGCTCCGACGACCCGGTCACCCAAACGCGGATGCCGGCGTTCGAGCCGAGCGCTGTCAGCGCGGTGGCCACGCCGCCCGAAGCGCCCTGGACCAGCATCGTCTGGCCCGGGCGCAAGCCGGACTTGACGAACAGCATCCGGTAGGCGGTCAGCCACGCGGTTCCCAGGCACGCGGCCTGGGCGAACGACAGCGCCTCCGGCTTGGGCAGCACGTTGCGCTCGGGCACCACGACCTTCTCGGCCATCGTGCCCTGGTGCTTCTCGGACAGCAGCGTGCGCTTCGGGTCAAGGGTCTCGTCACCGACCCAGCCGGGCGAGGGCACGACGCCGTGGATGACTACCTCGCTGCCGTCCTCGAGCGTTCCCGCGCCGTCGCAGCCCAGGATCATCGGGAACCGGTCCTCCTTGATCCCGACGCCGCGCAGCGTGAAGACGTCGTGCATGTTCAGGCTGGCGGCCTTCACGTCGACGGTCACCCAGCCGTCACCAGGCTCAGGGCCGGGGCGCTCGCCCACCTCCAGGGCGGACAGGGGATCGTCGGCGTTCGGTGCGGAGGCGTAGGCGGCGAGCATGTGGTTCCCCTACCCGGGAGCGCACTACATTCATGCCGGTGCCCGACGCCAACACCTTCACCGGAGCACAGCTGGACCGCGCCGCCGACGGGCGCCGGACCGACGCCGGCTGGGTGCACGAGCAGTTCAGCCACCCGGGGGCGCGCGCCGTCATGGCGGCCGACGCGGGCGTGCGCGTGCGCGACGGGCGGCTGGCGCTGGTCCCCCTGAGCCAGGCGACCGCTCCGGTGGCCGACGGGGTGCCGCTGCTGCTCGGGCTCGATGAACACGGCCCGGTCTTCGCCGTCGACGAGGGCCCGGCCGCCGAGCCCGACCGTCGGCCCGCGCTCGTGGGCGCGGGCGGGCGCCGCGGTGAGCCGCCGCCCAGCGGTGGCGACCATGTGGGCCTGCGCGACGCCGCGCAGACGCTGGACCAGGCGCAGAGCGGGCTGGTCGCCTACGCCGCGGCCATGCTCAACTGGCACCGCAGCCACCGCTTCTGCGCGAACTGCGGCAGGCCGACCGACGTGGCGGAGGCCGGCATGGTGCGCGCGTGCGCGGTCTGCCGCGCCCAGCACCACCCGCGCGTGGACCCGGTCGTGATCATGGTCGTGACCGACGCCGGCGAGCGTGTGCTTCTGGGCCGCCAGAACATGTGGCCCGCGCGGCGCTACTCGGCGCTGGCCGGCTTCGTCTCGCCGGGCGAGAGCCTGGAGGAGGCTGTGGCGCGGGAGGTCTACGAGGAGGTCGGCGTGGCGGTCGGCCGGCCTGAGTACCGCAGCTCGCAGCCGTGGCCGTTTCCGGGCTCGCTGATGCTGGGCTTCACCGCTCCGTGGCTCGACGGCGAAATCGGCGGCGCCGACGAGGAGCTCGAGGACGCACGCTGGTTCACCCGCGATCAGGTGGCGGCGGCCGCGACCGACGACTCGTGGGCCACGCCCGACGACGACGGCGACGGCCTGCTGCTGCCGCCCCGCTCGGCCATCGCGCGACGGCTGATCGAGGACTGGCTGGCCGGATAGTCTCTGCGTCATGGCCGTGGCGCAGAAGCAGGCGACGCAGTGGGCCGGCAGCCTCGAGCCCTCGCCCGCCGGGCCGATCGACGAGTCCGAGGCCGCAACGCTGGCCAGGGCTCCGGCGTCCGGCCTGCCGCGCGCCCTGCAGGTGCTGCGTTTCAGCCAGCGCCAGATCGAGTGGGTGTTCGCGTGCCGTCGCCGGCTCGGCCCGGTGTTCCGCCTCAAGGGCGTGATCCCCGGCGACCCCACGGTGACCAGCCACCCCGACCACGTGAAGTCGCTGTTCACCGCCAAGCCCGGCCTGGCGCCGTCGCTGACCGGCGAGTCGCCCCTGCGGCCGATCCTGGGCTCGAATTCGGTGCTGACCTCTGTCGGGGACCGTCACATGCGCCAGCGCAAGCTGCTGCTGCCGCCGTTCCATGGTGAGGCGGTGGACCGCTACGTGCAGATGATCGACGATGTCACCGAGCGCGAGATCGACCGCTGGCCGCAGAACGAGCCGATCGCCCTGGCGCCGCGGATGCAGGCCATCACCCTGGACGTGATCATGCGCGGGATCTTCGGCGTGGAGGGTGAGCCGGCGGCCGACTCACCCGAGGCGCGGCTGCGCGACGCCACCCGCAGGCTCACCGAGATGTCCACCATGAAGGTGGCCCAGCTCGGCGAGCTGGCCAACCTGGGCCGTTCCGAGCCCGTCGGCCTGACCAAGCTGGCCATGCGAATGATCGACCGGCCCACGTTCGCGGTCATCGCCGCGCGCCGCCGTGCGACCGACCTGGACGACCGCACGGACATCATGTCCCTGCTCATGCGCGCCCGGACCGAGGACGGCGAGGCGCTGAGCGACCAGGAGCTGCGCGACGAGTTGCTGACGCTCGTGCTGGCCGGTCACGAGACCACGGCCAACCAGCTGGCCTGGACATGGGAGCGACTGGTGCGCTGGCCCGAGGCGCTGGAGCGGCTGACCGAGGCGGTCCGCGGTGACCAGGGCGCCGACGAAGCGATCGAGCAGACCATCCACGAGAGCATGCGCTCGCGCCCGGTGGTTCCCATCATCGGGCGCCGCGTGACGGTGCCGTGGCGCCTCGGCGAGTACTCCGTGCCCGCCGGCGCCCCGATCTCCATGAGCATCCTGCTGGTGCACCACCGCGAGGACATCTACCCCGACCCGTTCTCGTTCCGCCCCGAGCGCTGGGAGGGCGTCAAGCCCGACACCTACCGCTGGATCCCGTTCGGCGGCGGCGTCAGGCGCTGCCTGGGGGCCACGCTGGCCATGGCCGAGCAGCGGGTCGTGCTCAAGGCCATGGCGCGCCGGCTGGACCTCCAGGCCGTCGAGCCCGAGCCCGAGCATGCGCTGCACCGCAACGTCACGATGATCCCTGCCAAGGGGGGCCTGGTCAGGGCTTCTCGCAGGTGATGTAGGTCCAGCTGGCCTTGAAGGTCGGCCGCTGGGCGAACAGCATCTCCATGGCGTGGCGCATCAGGCGCAGGCGGTCGTGCACCGCCTCCTCGCTCGGCGCCGCGCCGTCGATCCGCTCGGTGCCGCCGATCCAGCCCAGCACGGCGTCGTGGTAGGCCGACAGGAAGTCGAACCACTCGTGCACGCTGGCCTCGATCGTGGCCTCGCGCACGTCGTTCACGATCAGCCCCGCGTCCTCGATCCCCTTCACGTAGTGGCTCAGCGGGCGCGGCTCCAGGAACACCTTGTTGCGGAACGCGGCGTGGCGCTCCAGCCGCTCGCGATCGCGCAGCACCGGCTCGTAGCGCTCGTAGGTGCGGTCGCTGCGCACCAGCCCCTGGGCCAGGTCGTTGATCACGCCGACGGTCTCGTCGATGATCCACTCCGACTCGCCGGCGCGCGGGTTCTTCAGGTTGCCGGAGTTGATGAACACGCGGCCGCCGGGCCGTAGCGCGCGCTCCCACGCCGCGGCCACTTCGCCGAAGTCGGGGTAGAGGTGGATCGCGTTGGTGCAGGCCACCGCGTCCACGCCGCGGTCTGCCAGCTCTGCTCCGATCACCTCGTCGAGTGTCTGCAGGCGCTTCTCCTCCTTGATGTAGCGCAGCAGGCGGAGCGCCACCAGCGGATCGTCGCGGTACTTCTCCAGCGCCACGCGCAGGAACTTGGGCGAGGCGTCCACGATCATCGTGGCGATCTGGCGGTCGAAGATCCGCAACCGCAGGCGGTCCAGCAGGATGCCGGTGCCGCCTGAGTAGTCCAGCAGGATGTCGCCGTCCTCGAGATCGGCCACCAGGTCCTCGACGGTGGGGTTCAGGTTGGCGTACCAGCCGTGGCCCTCCACGTGGTCGTAGGCCACTCCGGCGGCGTCCACCTCGGCGGTCGTCCACTTCTCGTCGGGTATCGGCACGAACCCATCCGGCCAGATCGGCTTGGGTGTCGGCGCCTCGCGCTCGGGCAGCGGGGCCGAGACCTCGCGGTGCAGCTCCAGCAGCCCCGCCACGGCGGCGGCGCCGCCGCGCCCCCAGCCGCATTCGGTGGCCACGCCGAAGCCGGCAACGCTGCGCTGGGCGGCCTCGATCCGCCGGCGCGCGCCGTCCGGGCCGTCGCCGGCGTGCAGCAGCCCCAGGTACAGCTCGGTCTCCGGCGCCAGGCGGAGCTCTGCCAGCGGGGCGAAGTAGGCGGCGTCGTCGCGGCCGGCGGGCACCGGCATGTGCACGAAGTTCAGCGGCCGGTCCAGCATGGCGGCCAGGGCGTTGGCCACGCCCACCAGCTGCCCGGCGTCGTCGGGCTCGACGAAGTGGCCGTGCTCGTCGTCGCCGTAACACAGGTGAAAGCCCAGCTCCACGTCGGCCGGCACCTGCCGGCTCAGGCGCAGCATCCGCTCCAGGACGCCGGCGCGGACGTCGTCGAACCACACGCCCATGCCGCCGTCGAGCATCGCGAACTCGTAGCGCGCATCCCACTGGATTGCCAGCTGGTCGTGCGGGATGGCGGCCAGGATCTCGCGCACCTCCGCGAACATCCGGGCCTCGTAGAGCGGCTCGATCTCCGCCTGGTTCTCCAGCGCCACGAACGCGCTGACCGGCGCGACAGGCGTGGGCAGTGAAACCAGGAAGCGGCACGCGGGCGGGACCTGCCCGTCGCGCTTGAGCCGCGCGAACGTGCGGTACGAGTCCAGCGCGGTCATGGCGTAGCCCAGCTCATCGAACTCCATCGCGGTGGCCGCCTCGTCCGGCCGCAGGCGCAGCTGGGGCAGCGCCCGATAGGAGCTGGCGCCGGGCGGTCCGACCTCGAACTGCGGTCGCGAGCTGAACACCGGGTACTGCCAGACGATCCAGTCCGAGCGCGGGCCGGTCTCGCCGTCCGGCATCCGCCGCAGCCGATCGCCAAGGGCGGCGGCCGCCGCGCGGAAGACCTCCTCGGCGCTGCCCAGCGGGATGCTGCCCACCAGATGGACGCCGACGGGAATCGCCGCCTCCGCGGTCGCTGGTTCCGCCGTCGCCGGCCCGGACGCCTGATCCATTTCGATCTCCTATCGGCCGCGGGTCTCACGCCGCGGCGCTGGCTCACTCCTCGCCCAGCACACTCCTACCCGCGGGAGCGTCAGTCAACCCGCTCCGTGGGGTTGGCGCGCTCGCTACCCGCGCAGGAAGCGCCCGGTGACCTCGTCGGCGGGAAAGAACGACTCGATCGCCAGCTCGGAGAGCGTGATGTCCACGGCGGTCCCGAACAGCGTCATGGTGCTGATGAAGGCCAGCTCGGTGTCGTGGTAGCGGATCCGCAGCGGCACGGCTATCTCGCCGGCGACCAGATCGTGCGCGCCGCTGCCGTCGCCGCCCGGATACGCCGCCACCTCCTCGTGCAGCGCGGCCACGGCGGGGTCGCCGGTGGCCACCGCCTGGCGGCCCACCCGGTCCAGCAGGTGCGCGCGCCACTCGGCCAGGTTCACGATCCGCGGTGCGCAGCCCTCGGGGTGCAGGCTGGCGCGCAGAACGTTGACGGGCGGCTCCAGGAGGTGGGCGGCCACGCCGTCGGTCAGCACGCCCACGGCCGCGTTCGCGGCCACCATGCCCCAGTGGCGATCCACCACCAGCGCCGGGTAGGGCTCGTGCCCGGCCAGCACCGCGTCCAGCGCCTGGCGGACGGGGCCCATCTCGGGCGCGTCCAGGTCACGCTGCTGGTACAGCGGCGCGTGCCCGGCGGCCAGCAGCAGCTGGTTGCGGTCCCGTAGCGGGACATCCATCTGCTCGGACAGCGTGACCACCATCTCCGCGCTGGGCCGCGAGCGGCCGGTCTCCACGAAGCTCAGGTGTCGGGTCGACACGCCCGCCTCCAGCGCCAGGTCCATCTGGCTCAGGTGCCGGCGCTGTCGCCACTCGCGCAGCAACGGCCCGGCGCCCCGGCGGGTGATGGTGTCGCCCATGCTCACTGCGAAGCTAGCGCCGCCCGCGCGGGCAGGCCATGACGTCGCGGGTAAGGGACAGGCCTCTCGGCGAAGCTCGGAGGGTTGTGGGTGCTATCGCCACTACAACGCTCCGCGCTTGGCCCCCGAGAGCCCCGCGCCGGGCCCGTCCGCTAGCGCTTCTCGGCCTTGCGCACCAGCTGCCACGCCGACGGCAGCACCGCGGCGCCCACGGCGGCCTTGATCAGGCCGCCGAGGATGAAGATGGTGAAGCCGTCATGGATGGCCTCGCCCCAGGCCATGTCGGCCGAGACCTTCAGCCACGGCACGCCGAAGCCGAAGACGATCAGCTGACCGACCACGAAGGCGGCGAAGGCGGCCAGGACCTTGCGGTCGGCGCCGCGCTCGGCCAGGTAGCCGATGGCGTAGGCGGCCACGATGAAGCCGATGATGTAGCCGCCCGTGGCGCCCCAGATCACGTCGGGGCCCGAGGCGCCCTCCGAGTAGAACGGAAGAAAGAGGCCGAGCAGCGCGTACAGGCCCAGCGCGGATGCGCCGCGGCGGGCGCCGAGGGTGGCGCCGATCAGGCCCACGCCGAGGGTCTGGCCGGTGATCGGGACCGCCGAGCTGGGCAGCTTCACGTACAGCTGGGCCATCAGGGCCATGAACAGGGCGCCGGTGACCACGAGCGCGATGTCGCGGGCCAGGGCCCCGGGGATCGTGTCGGCCAGGACGGTCCGGCGGGGCAGTGCGGCGCTCGGGGCGGTTGACATGGGCGGGCACAATACAGCCGTGCCCGCCATCGCTCCCTTCACCTCGCCCCTGGCCCAGCAGCTTTCGGAGGAGGTGGTCGAGCGCCTGGTCCGCTACGCGCGGGTGGACACCCAGTCCAGCCGCGAGGCCGAGGGCACGCCCAGCAGCGAGTGCCAGTGGGATCTGCTGCGCCTGCTGGAGGCCGAGCTGGTCGAACTCGGGCTCGAGGACGTGGAGCTGGACGGGAACGGCTACCTGTTCGCGACGCTGCCGGCCAACGTCGAGGGTGCACCCACGATCGGCTACCTGGCCCACGTGGACGTGAGCCCCGACGCGCCGGCCGAGGGTGTCGAGCCGATCGTGCACCGCGGCTACGACGGCGGGGTCATCGAGCTGCCGCGCGCCGGCACGGTGCTGGATCCCGCGCAGATGCCGGCGCTGGCGGACGCCGTCGGCCAGGACCTGGTGACCTCGAGCGGCGACACGCTGCTGGGCGCCGACGACAAGGCCGGCATGGCCGAGCTGATGACGGCGGTCGCGCACCTGGCCGCCAACCCCGACCTGCCGCGCGCGGCGATCCGGGTCGGCCTCACGCCCGACGAGGAGATCGGCCGCGGCCCGATCCTGTTCGACGTGGATCGCTTCGGCGCCGGCTGCGCCTACACGATGGACGGCTCGGACCTGGGCGAGCTCCAGGCGGAGTCGTTCACCGGCTCGGAGGTGGTGGTCACGATCAAGGGCGTGGACGTGCACCCGGGCACGGCCAAGGGCATCCTGGTCAATGCAACGCGGCTGGCGGGCGAGTTGCTCGCGGCGCTGCCCGCCGAGCTGACTCCCGAGGCCACCGAGGGCCGCGAGGGCTTCCTGCACCCGGTCGAGATCCGCGGCGACGCGGTGAACGCCACGCTGACCTTCATCGCCCGTGACTTCGAGGAGGAGCGCAAGGCTGCCCACATCGAGCTGCTGCGCCAGACCGCCGAGCGCGTCGTGGGCGCCCACCCGCGGGCGTCGGTGGAGGTGGTGGCCACGCCGCAGTACCCGAACATGCGCGACCACCTGGCCCCGTTCCCCGAGGTCGTGGCCCACGCCGAGGAGGCGCTGCGGCGCGAGGGCCTCGAGCCCGTGGCCACGCCCATCCGCGGCGGGACGGACGGATCGCAGCTGAGCGCGAAGGGCCTGCCCACGCCCAACATCTTCACCGGCGGGCATGAGTACCACTCGGTGCGCGAGTGGGCCTCGGTGCAGGAGATGGCGGCCGCCGCCGCGGTCCTCGTGCATCTGGCTGCGGTCTGGGCGACCGCGGACAGATGATCACCTCGGTGTAACGCCGCTTGACAAACGGTGGTACGGTTGTCAACCATGACCGAACACGCCCATAACGAGCAGATCGAGTTCAACGAGGTCGCCTGGACCGACCCCAAGCGCTACGCCTGGTTGCTTGGGCTGCTGGTCCCGGTGATCCCGTTCATGGCCTGGGGGCTGGTTCAGGCCACCGGCCTCGGCGTGTTCTGGTTCTTCGGCCCGATGTTCGTGTACGGCATCATGCCCGCGCTGGACACGGTGATCGGCAAGGACTCCGCCAATCCGCCCGACAGCGTGCTCAAGCGCCTGGAGGGCGACCGCTACTACCGCTTCTGCACGTACGCGTACATCCCGCTGCAGTTCGCGGCGCTGATCGGCGCGTGCTGGTTCTGGGCCCACGGCGCCCTGAGCACGGTCGAGAGCGTGGGGCTGGCGCTGACGGTGGGCCTGGTCGGCGGCATCGGCATCAACACGGCCCACGAGCTCGGCCACAAGCGCCCTGCACTCGAGAAGTGGCTGTCCAAGGTGGCGCTGGCGCAGACCGGCTACGGACACTTCTTCATCGAGCACAACCGCGGCCACCACGTGCGCGTGGCCACGCCCGAGGATCCGGCCAGCTCGCGCATGGGCGAGAGCTTCTGGCGCTTTCTGCCTCGCACCGTCTGGGGCAGCCTGTCCTCGGCCTGGCACCTGGAGAAGGAGCGCTTGGGCCGCTCGGGGCGGGGCCCGATCACGCCCAGGAACGACATCCTGAACGCGTGGGCCATGACGATCGTGCTGTTCGGCGGGCTGACTGCGGTGTTCGGCATCGCCGTGCTGCCGTGGCTGCTGGTGCAGGCCGTCTACGGGTTCTCGTTGCTGGAGGTCGTGAACTACCTGGAGCACTACGGCCTGCTGCGCCAGAGGCGCGACGACGGCCGCTACGAGCGCACCCGTCCCGAGCACAGCTGGAACAGCGACAACGTGTCCTCGAACGTGCTGCTCTACCACCTGCAGCGCCACTCCGACCACCACGCGCACCCGCTGCGCCGGTTCCAGGCGCTGCGCCACTTCGACGAGGCGCCGGAGCTGCCCTCGGGGTACGCGACCATGATGCTGATCGCCGTGATCCCGCCGCTCTGGCGCCGGGTCATGGACGACCGGCTACTCGCGCACTACGAGGGCGATGTCACGCGCGCGAACATCCTCCCGGCGCGGCGTGAGCGGATCCTGCGCCGCTTCGAGGCCGCGGCGTGAGCGTCTACGTCTGCCCCGAGTGCGAGTACACCTTCGACGAGGAGGTGGGTGACCCGCGCGAGGGCTTCCCGCCCGGAACCGCGTGGAGCCAGGTTCCCGACCACTGGGCCTGCCCCGACTGCGGGGTCAGGGACAAGGTCGACTTCGAGCCGGCCGCCGGCTGATGGCCGTCGCCTACCCCACCGCCGCGCGCCAGCTGCTGCGCGACACGCTGCTGGACGCCATGCGCGAGCTCATGGCCCAGCGCGAGTGGGGGCAGATCTCGATGGCCGAGGTGGCGCGCACCGCGGGCGTCAGCCGCCAGACGCTGTACAAGGAGTTCGGCACGCGCCAGGAGTTCGCCCAGGCGTTCGTGCTGCGTGAGGCCGACCGCTTCCTTGGTGACGTCGAGCGCGCGCTCGGCGACCTGCTGGGGGACCCTGGCGGCGCGCTGACCGCGGCGCTGACGGTGTTCCTGCGCGCCGCCGCCGACGACC
The DNA here is from genome assembly GCA_963750365.1 of uncultured Solirubrobacterales bacterium. GTDB lineage: Bacteria > Actinomycetota > Thermoleophilia > Solirubrobacterales > Thermoleophilaceae > JAAYBF01. Next base: position 440,806 of record CAVVQE010000001.1, on the reverse strand, counting down.
CGTTCGTGCGCACCATCACCTCCGGTGTGGGCGCCGACGAGCTGCTGCCGCTGCTGACCGTGCAGGGCCAGCCGCTGTTCGTGCACGCCACCGAGCGGCTGACCGCCGTGCTGCTGGACGGCTGGCCCGAGGCGCGCGAACGCGACGCGCGTCAGCTGGCCGACGTGGCCGTGCGCCTGGGCGTGAGCTACGCGGCCGCGCCGTCGGGACCGCCCGAGCGCACCGCGGCCGCCGCCGGCCGGGTGCTCGAGCCGTTCGTGCGCCAGGCGCTCACGCGGGTATAGCCACCGCGTTGCCGCTGACCCTCAGCTCGGGTCGCTCGGCCGTGTCCACGTGCACCGCAAGCGTGCTCGGGCGACCCATGTCCTGGCCCTGGAAGACGGTCAGGTCCGCGGGTGGCGTCAGCCGGCCGAGCTCGCGCAGGTAGGCGCCGAACGCCGCGGCCGCGGCGCCGGTGGCCGGGTCCTCGACCACGCCGCCGACGGCGAACAGGTTGCGTGCGTGGAAGGTCAGCGGATCCTGGCGCCACACCAGGTCCACGGTGGTCAGATCGTGGGCCAGCATCAGCTGCCTGGTCGGCTCGAAGTCGTACTCCATGTTCGCCAGCCGGTCACGGCTGCCGCAGGGCAGGATCAGGTGCCGCGCCCCGGCGAACGCCACCCGTGGCGGTAGCTCGGGATCCAGTTCGGCCGGCTGCCAGCCCAGGTGCTCCAGCACGCCGCTCACCAGCGCCGCGTCCGGGTCCTCGACGTACGGGGGCACGCTGGTCAGCGTGGCCACCGCGCGGCCGTGCTCGTCGGTCGCCGTGTCCACCGGCACGAGCCCACTGGCGGTGTGCAGGACCAGGCGACCGGTCGCCCCGCCGTGCTCGGCCAGCGCCACGCCGGTGGCGATCGTCGCATGGCCGCAGAACGGCACCTCGGCCGCGGGGCTGAAGTAGCGCACGTCGTAGTGGCCGGCCGTGGAGCGGCGCTCCAGGAACGCCGACTCGGAGTAGCCCACCCGCGCCGCCAGCTCGAGCATCTCGGCGTCGCTCATGCCGCTGGCGTCCAGCACCACGCCCGCTGGGTTGCCGCCGTCGGGCGTGGTGGTGAAGGCGGCGTAGCGCAGCACGCTCGGGTCCATCCGCCCAGCCTAGGGGCGATCCGTGATCAGGTGGCGGCTACGTTCGCCGCCATCCGCTCGAGCGTTTCGCGCAGCGAATCGATCTGGTCCTCACCCAACCCCTCACGCAGGCGAGCGTCGAAGGCCACGGCCACGTGGCGCAGGCGATCGAAGGCCTGCTCGCCGGCGGGCGTCAGCTCGACGCGCTGGATCCGGCGGTTCTCCGGATCGGGGCGGCGGGCCACGAGGCCGGACTTCTCTAGCGCGTCGAGGTGGTGGCTGAGCGTGGCGCCGCGCACCCCGACCGCCTCGGCCAGCTCACGCTGGGTCCCGCCGCGCCCGGCGCGCAGGGACAGCAGCACCAGCCACGTGGGCAGCGAGCCGCCGGCCTGGCCAAGCGCGTCTTCGAACGCGCGGCTGATGCGCTTGCTGCTCTCGGTGAGCTGGAGGCCGATCGGCCGCTGGCGGGGAGCGTTCATCCAGTAAAGAGTAGACATCTAACAGTTAGATGTCTAACATGTCGGCTCATGAGCACTTCCCAGGACATATCCACAGCAGTTCCCGACCAGTCTGGCGCAGCGCCCGGAGTGAAGCTGGCCTTCGCCGCGCTGGTCGTGGCCATGCTCCCCGCCGTCCTCGACCAGACGATCCTGGCCACCGCGCTGCCCACGGTGGCCGGCGACCTGGGCCGCCTGGCCGACGTGTCGCTGCTGGTGACCGCCTACGTCGTGGCCTCGACCGCCGCCACACCCCTGTGGGGCAAGCTCGGCGACCGCCTGGGCCACAAGCCGCTGCTGTTGGGGGCGCTACTGGTGTTCGTGGCCGCGTCGTGCGTGTGCGGGGCCAGCCAGAACCTGACGCAGCTGGTGGCGGCCCGTGTGGTCCAGGGCATCGCCGCCGGTGGCCTGATGACGCTGGCGATGGCCTCGGTCGGCCACCTGGTCTCCCCGCGCGAGCGCGGCCGCTACCAGGGCTACATCGCCGCCGCCTTCGCCGGCGCCGCCGCGCTCGGTCCGCTGATCGGGGGCGTGCTGGTCGACGAGGTCAGCTGGCGCTGGGTCTTCTACGTGAACCTTCCGCTGGGCCTGCTGGCCGCCGCCGGGCTGGCCGTGCTTCTGCCCGCCGAACGGCCCGAGCCCAGCCGGGCACCGCTGGATGCGGCCGGCGCCGCGCTGCTGGCGGCTGCCACCAGCGCGCTGCTGCTGGCATGTGTCTGGGGCGGCAACCAGCACGCGTGGGACTCGCCGACCATCATCGGCCTGCTGGCCACCGCGGCCGCGCTGAGCCTGGCGCTGGTGGCCCGCGAGCGCCGGGCACGCGATCCGATCGTGCCGTTCTCGTTGCTGACCACGCCCACCGTGGCGGTGGCCAGCGCCGGGCTGTTCCTGGGGACTGCGGCGCTGTTCGCGGTGGTGGTGTTCGTGCCGCTGTTCCTGCAGACCACCGCCGGAGCCAGCCCCACCGAGGCCGGCCTGCTGCTTGTGCCGATGACGCTCGGGACCACGGTGTCCACGACCCTGTCGGGGCGGCGGATAGCCCGGACCGGGAACTACCGCCGCTTTCCGGCCGCAGGGCTGGCACTGATGGCGCTGGCGCTGGCGGTCATGTCGGCCCTGGCCCCGAGCCACTCGGTGGCCGCCACGGCGGCGGTGCTGGTGGTGTTCGGCCTGGGCTTCGGCATGGTCACCCAGGTGCTGCTGATCGCTGTGCAGAGCAGCGTCGAGCGGCGTTCCATGGGCACGGCAACCGCGGCGACCGGCTTCTTCCGCGCTCTGGGCGGCGCGGTCGGCGCCGCCGTGCTCGGGGCGGTGTTCGCAGCGCGGGCCGACGACGTGACAGCGGCCGTGCAGCTGGTGTTCGGGCTCGGCGCGCTGATCGCGGTCGCTGCCCTGGTGGTCGTGACCCGGCTGCCCGAGGGGCGGCTGCCGGCGACGGCGCGCGCCTAGGCGCGCTCGTCGGCCAGCGGCAGGCCCTTGCCGATGTCGCGGGTCAGCGCGGCGGCCACGATCGGCGCCAGGCCCGGTATGGCGGACGCGATCCGGATGTTGTACTCCAGGTGCGTACCACCGCCGGGCGTTGGGCTGAACTCGAGCACGCCGACGTGGTCCTTCAGCGGTCCGCCCTTGGTGATCCGGTACACGATCCGCCGGCCGGGGACGAACTCGTGCACGGTCTCCTCGAACGGGGGCAGCGGGCCGACCTTCAGCTGGCGGACCGAGTTCACGCCGTTGCGCTCGTCGTCGCCGTCGCGGACCCGCGTGATCTGCGCGTTGAAGAGCGGGCCGAGGTTCTCGTGCTCGGCCAGGTAGGCGAAGACCCGCTCGGGCGGTTTGGCGAAATCGTGGGACACGTGTACTCGATGAGCGCGCATTCACCCACGATATGGGTCAAGTATCGGGTCCGGAAGCCCGATGGGAGTAGGGACCATGGAGGAGCCTTCGCGCCCATCGCAGCGTCGCTTCGCGGTATGGACCGCGGCGGTGGCCCTCTTCGCCGTCGTCTTCGTGATCCGTCAGCTCAACGGCACGGCTCTGGACGGCGTCAACTTCCTCTACCTGTTGCCGATCTGCCTGGTGGCAATCGAGCTCGGCGTCCGCCCGGGCCTGGCCGCGGCGGCGATCGGGATCGGCCTCGTCGGGGCCTGGGACCAGCTCAACGCCGAGGGTTTGACGCTCACGGCGTATGCCGTGCGCATCACCGTGTTCGGCGGCGTCGGACTGCTCTGCGCCGTCATGGCCGAGCGGGTGCGCAAGGCCGGCGAGGAGAGCGACCGCTACTTCGAGATGTCCAGCCAGATGCTCGGCATCTTCACCTTCGACGGAACCCCGGTCCGCCTCAACCGGGGCTGGACCGACTTTCTGGGCCGGTCGCAGCAACAGCTGATGGCCGCGGACATGACCCAGTCCGTTCACCCCGACGACGTGGACCTCGTGCGGACGAAGGTGGCCGAGAGCGTGGGCGCCGGGCGCGACGGGCAGGTGTCCTTCACGATCCGGTTGCTCACCGCCGACGGCGCTCTGCGGCATGTCAGCGTGAGCAACACCGTGGACGTGCGCCGGCGGCTGGTCTACGTCGCGGCTACGGACGTGACCGAGCGACTTCAGCTCGAGAACGCTCGCCGCTCGGCCGAGGAGCGCTTCCGCGTGGCGTTCGAGGACTCCGCGACCGGCATGGCCGTCGTGGCTCTGACCGCCAGGCCCGAGGGGGAGATCGTGGAGGCCAACCAGGAGCTCAGCCGGGTGCTGGGCGTCCCGCGTGAGCGGCTGCTCGGCATGAGCGGGCTGGGCGACTTCACCCACCCCGACGACACCGCCCGGTTGCGGGCGGAGATGGCGGGCCTCGCCAGCGGTGTGCACGCAGTCGTGCGGAGCGAGATCCGGATCGTCCGCCCCAACGACCACAGCGTGCGCTGGGTGCACCTGACCTCTTCGCTCCTGCACGACGACGACGGCCGGCCGCTGTTCCGTCTGTCCCAGATCCTGGACATCGACGCCCGCAAGCGTTCCGACGAGCAGCTGCGCTACGTGGCCGACCACGATGCCATGAGCGGGCTGCTGAACCGGCGCCGGTTCATGTCCGACCTCGAGAGTGAGTTGGACCGCGCCCGTGCCCACGGCAGCCGCGGCGCCGTCCTGGTCATCGACCTGGACCACTTCAAGCAGGTCAACGACAGCGCCGGGCACGCGGTCGGGGATGAGGTCATCGCGACCGTCGGTCGCGCGCTCACGGCGCGGCTGCGAAGCGGCGACCTGGCTGGGCGCATGGGGGGCGACGAGTTCGCCGTCCTGCTGCGCCGTGTGCAGATGGAGGAGGCGCTGCTGGTGGCCCACCAGCTGCTCGAGGCCGTGCAGGCCGAGCTTTCCGAGCTGGATCATCCGGCAGCCCGGGCGGTCACGCTGAGCATCGGCATCGCGTGCCTGGACGGCTCGCTGGCCCCGCTTGCCGACAATCTGCTGGCCCAGGCCGACGCGGCCATGTACGCCGCCAAGGACGGTGGCGGCTCGCGGGTGGGCCTGGCCGCCGAGTCGCTGGGCTTCAGCGCCGGCTAGCCCGGCGTGCTACGCCCGCGCCGGGGCGGGTACGCCCAGCATCGCCCGCGCCTGCTCGACGGTGGCGGGGCGGCGACCGACGTCCTCGGTCAGCTGCCGCGCCTTGGCGATCAGCTCGCCGTTGGAGGAGGCCATGGTGCCGTCGGGCAGGTAGAGGTTGTCCTCCAGGCCGACCCGTATCGAGCCGCCGAGGGTCAGCGCAGCCGCCACGAGCATCCACTGCACGCGCGAGATCCCGATCACGCCCCAGTGCGCCCCGGCGGGCACGTTGTCGGCCATCATCGCCAGGTTGCGCGCCGTGGCGGGTACCCCGCCGGTGACACCCATGACCAGGTCCACGTGCAGGGGCTCGTGCAGCACGCCCATGTCCACCAGCGGCGCCAGCGAGCCCACGTGGCCCACGTCGAAGCATTCGTGCTCGGGTCGGATACCCAGCTCGTTCATCGCGTTCAGCAGCTCGATGATCTCGTCGAAGCTGTTCTCGAACACGGTCTTGAACACGAAGTCCTTGCGCGACGCGGAGTACTTGGCGTAGTTCATCGAGCCCATGTTCAGCGCCGCCACCTCGGGCCGCACCTCGCGCAGATAGGCGATCCGCTTCTCCACCGAGACGCCGACCGTCCCGGTCGAGAAGTTGATGATTGCCGCGTCGCCGACCTCGCCGACGATCGCATCCCTGATGTTCTGGAAGTCCTCGACCTCGTAGGAAGGGGTGCCGTCGGGCTTGCGCGCGTGGATGTGGATGTGCACGCCGCCCTCGTCCACGATCCGGCGCGCCTCGGCGGCGTACTCCTCGGGCGTGTAGGGGATCGCGGGGCACTGCTCGCGGTTGGCCAGCGCGCCGGAGATCGAGCACGTGATGATCGCGGGGTGGTCGAGGCTCATGGCGCAGAACCTATCCCGTCGGCGTGGCGGCGGGCTCGCCGAACCGCGGCTGGGTAGGGGCGGCCGGGCCGCGCTGTCACCTTCGCGATCGTGTCCCGACGCGCGGGCCACGGTTTCAGCATCGCGTCACGAGTTCCGCCCACCTAGCGGGCGAAAGTCGTGACGCAGCAGCGGCTCGGCCCGGGCGTGTGACAGGACGGTTACGCACGAGGACGCCGACGTGACGAACCGGCAGCTCCACCCAGCCGCCGTGCGCCGATCCCGCCGGAAGCGCCACACGGGAGAACCCCGAGGCACTGGCCGCCCAGCCAGTCGTTGTCGGCATACTGTCGCACCGTGCCCGTCCTGACCTCGAAGCACGACCCGCGCGGAGCCGCGGCTCAGGAGGCGCGTGAGTCGATGCAGGCCAAGCTGGCCGAGCTAGACGCGGTGCTGGCCGACGTCCTGGCCGGCGGCGGCGAGCGCTACGTGCAGCGCCACCGCGACCGCGGCAAGCTGGGCATCCGCGAGCGGATCGAGCTGCTGCTCGATCGCGACGCGCCGTTCCTGGAGCTGCAGCCGTTCGTGGCCTACGGCACCGATTACAAGGTCGGCGGGTCGATGGTGGCCGGCGTCGGTCCGGTAGAGGGTGTGGAGTGCGTGATCGGCGGCGCCGACCCGACCGTGAAGGGCGGCACATCGAACCCGCACACGTGGCGCAAGGCGCTGCGGATGATGGAGGTCGCCGAGCAGAACCGGTTGCCGATGGTGCAGCTGGTGGAGTCCGGCGGCGCCGACCTGCGCACGCAGGCCGAGGGCTTCATCCCCGGCGGCGAGACGTTTCGCAACATCACCCGGCTCTCCAGCCTGGGCATCCCCACGCTGGCGCTGGTGTTCGGCAACTCGACCGCTGGCGGGGCCTACCTGCCCGGGATGTCCGACTACAACATCTTCGTCCGCGAGCGGGCCAAGGTGTTCCTGGGCGGCCCGCCGCTGGTGAAGATGGCCACCGGCGAGGTGTCCGAGGACGAGGAACTGGGCGGCGCCGACATGCACGCGCGCGTGAGCGGGTTGGCCGAGTACCTGGCCAACGACGAGTACGACGCCCTGCGCCTGGGCCGCGAGGTGGTGCGGCGGCTGAACTGGCGCAAGCACGGCTACGGGCCCACCGAGTCGCCCGATCCGCCGGTGCACGACCCCGACGAGCTGCTGGGCATCGTGCCGCCCGATCTGAAGGCGCCGTTCGACCCGCGCGAGGTCATCGCCCGCGTGGTCGACGGCTCGCGCTACGACGAGTTCAAGGCGCTCTACGGGCCGTCGCTGACCACCGGCTGGGCATCGATCTACGGCTACCCCGTGGGCATCATCGCCAACGTCCAGGGCGTGCTCTTCAGCCCCGAGGCGCAGAAGGCCGCGCAGTTCATCCAGCTGGCCAACCAGAAGGATGTGCCGCTGGTGTTCATGCACAACACCACCGGCTACATGGTCGGCAAGGACTACGAGCAGGGCGGCATCATCAAGCACGGCGCGCTGATGATCAACGCCGTCTCGAACTCCAAGGTGCCGCACCTCGGCGTGATCATGGGCGCCTCCTACGGGGCGGGCAACTACGGCATGTCGGGCCGCGCCTACGACCCGCGCTTCCTGTTTTCCTGGCCTAGCGCACAGTCCGCGGTCATGGGACCGCAGCAGCTGGCGGGCGTGCTGTCGATCGTCGCCCGCGCCTCGGCCGAGGGCAAGGGCGTCGCCTACGACGAGGACGCCGACAAGGCCATGCGCGAGGCGATCGAGGCGCAGATCGAGTCCGAGCAGACCGCGCTGGCCAACAGCTCGCGCGGCTACGACGACGGCATCATCGATCCGCGCGACACGCGTACCGCGCTGGGCATGGCGCTGAGCGCCGTGCACAACGCCGAGGTGAAGGGGGCCGAGGGCTTTGGCGTCTTCCGCATGTAACGCACCAAAAGGGGTCAGACACCGTGCGGTGCGCACCGCACGGTGTCTGACCCCCTGTGGGGCGGGGCGCTGATGCAGCGCGTCCTGGTGGCCAACCGTGGCGAGATCGCCCGGCGCATCTTCAGCAGCTGCCGGCGGCTGGGCATCGGCACGGTTGCCGTGTACTCCGAGGCCGACGCCGAGGCGCTGTTCGTGCGCGAGGCCGACCGCGCCGTGGCCATCGGCGGCCCCGCGCCGGCGGACTCCTACCTGCGCGGCGACGCGGTGGTGCAGGCCGCGCTGGACGCGGGCGCCGACGCGATCCACCCGGGCTACGGCTTCCTGGCCGAGAACGCGGCATTCGCCCGCTCGGTGTCTGACGCCGGCCTGACCTGGATCGGCCCGGCGGCCGAGGCGATCGAGGCGATGGGCTCCAAGACCGAGGCGCGCGACCGGATGGAGAAGGCAGGCGTGCCCGTCCTGCCGGGGCAGCGGCTCGACGGCGAGGCGGGCGACGCCCTGGCTGCGATCGCCGACGCCGTCGGCTACCCGTTGCTGGTCAAGGCCTCCGCCGGCGGAGGCGGGAAGGGCATGCGCCTGGTCGAGGCCGCAGGTCAGCTGGAGGCCGGCGTGGAGGGCGCGCGGCGCGAGGCGGCCGGCGCGTTCGGCGACGACACCGTCTTCCTGGAGCGCTTCGCGCCGCGCTCGCGCCATGTGGAGATCCAGATCATCGGCGACATGGAGGGCACGGTCGCCGCGCTGGGCGAGCGCGACTGCTCGGTGCAGCGTCGCCACCAGAAGGTCATCGAGGAGTCGCCGTCGCCCGCGGTGGACGACGCCTTGCGCAACCAGATGAGCGAGGCTGCGGTGGCCGCCGGCCAGGCGCTGGGGTACGTGGGGGCGGGCACCGTGGAGTTCCTCTTGACCGAGCAGGGCGAGTTCTTCTTCCTGGAGGTGAACACCCGCCTGCAGGTCGAGCACCCGGTCACCGAACTGGTCACCGGGCTGGACCTGGTGGAGCTGCAGATCGCCGTGGCCGAGGGCAGCGCTCTGCCGCAGGAGGTGTCGCAGCCGCGGATGACCGGCCACGCGATCGAGGCGCGGCTGTACGCCGAGGACGCCGCCAACGACTTCCTGCCGGTCACGGGCACGCTCAGCCGCTTCCGAATCCCCGCGGGCGTCCGGGTGGACACCGGTGTCGAGGACGGCGCCCAGATCAGCCCCTACTACGACCCGATGGTGGCGAAGGTGATCGCGCACGGCACCGACCGGGCCGAGGCGGTTCGGCGCCTGGCGGACGCGCTGACCCGCTCCCAGCTGCACGGAACGATCACCAACCGCGACTTCCTGGTCGGCGTGCTGCGCCACGAGGAGTTCGCGGCCGGCCGGGCCGACACCGGGTTCCTGGATCGCCACGATCCGGCGACGCTGGCCGGGTCGCTGCTGAGCGCCCACGAGCAGCGGCTGGCCGTTGCCGCCGCGGCGCTGGCGCTCCAGGCCGAGCGGCGGGCCGAGCCCACGGTGCTGGCCAGCGCCCCCAGTGGCTGGCGCAACGTGCCGGCGGCGCCCCACGAGGTCACGTTCGCCCACGGCGAGTCCGAGCTGGTGGTGGCCTACGCGTTCGATCGCCAGAACCGGCTGGTCACGCTGAAGGTCGACGGCGAGCCGATCCAGGGCGCCGTGCTGCACGCCGCCGCGCCCGACCACGTGGACCTCGAGGCCGGCGGACACCGGCGCCGCTTCTCGGTGCACGCCGAGGCCGGCGGGGCGGTGCACGTGAACTGCGACGCCGGACAGGTCTCGCTGGTCGAGCAGCCACGCCATCCCCAGATCGAGGACGTGGCCGCGGCCGGCTCGCTGGCCTCGCCGATGCCGGGCGCGGTCTGGAAGGTCCTGGCCGCCGCCGGCGATCAAGTCGAGAAGGGCCAGCCGCTGCTGATAATCGAGGCGATGAAGATGGAGCACGAGATCGTGGCGCCGGTGGCGGGACCGCTGGAGGAGCTGCGCGTGGCCGAGGGCGACCAGGTCGACGCCGGCACGATCCTCGCGGTGATCGGAGAGGAGGCGGCGCGAGCCGATGGCTGACGACGCCAACGTTCTCTACGCGGTCGACGGCCCGATCGCCACCATCACGCTCGACGACCCGGACACCCGCAACGCGCTGGGCAACCAGACCCTGGACGAGCTGATCGAGGCGTTCGAGATGGCCCGCGACGACCAGGGCGTGCGGGTCGTGGTGCTGGGCTCATCGCACGAGAAGGTGTTCTCGGCCGGCGGCAACCTGGACGGCTTCGCGGCCGATGTTCCGCTGATCCACAAGCACCTGGGCACGGAGCGCTTCCCTGCGCTGTTCGGCCTGATCGGCGAGCTGGGCAAGCCCACCATCTGCAAGGCGGGCGGCCACGTGCTGGCCGGTGCGCTGGGGCTGGCGCTGGCCTGCGACCTGATCGTGGCCTCCGACGAGGCCGGCTTCGGTACGCCCGAGATCAACGTGGGCGTGTTCCCGTTCATGATCATGGCGCTGATCTACCGCAACGTGCCACGCAAGAAGACCACGGAGATGCTGCTGCTGGGCGAGCGGCTGACGGCTGCCGAGGCGCTCGAGGCGGGGATCGTGAACAAGGTGGTGCCGCGCGCCGAGCTGGACGCCGCGGTGGCCGACTGGGCCGCCAAGCTTGCCTCGAAGTCGCCGCTGCTGATGAAGATGGGCAAGGACGCCATGTTCCGCCAGCAGGACATGGCGTTCATGGACGCGCTGGACTACCTGCGCGGGAACCTGTCGATGGCGCTGTCCACCGAAGACGTGGTGGAGGGGGTTACCGCGTTCATGGAGAAGCGCGAGCCCAACTGGAAGGGCAAGTGACGCCTTCCCGGATCTTCCGGGACGGTCTGCTGGACGGCCAGGTGGCCATCGTCAGCGGCGCGGGCTCGGGCCTGGGCCGCGAGACCGCGCTGGAGCTCACGCGGCTGGGGGCGACGGTGGTGGGCTGCGGACGGCGTCCGGAGCCGCTCGCGGAGACCGCGGCGCAGGCCGCCGCCGGGCGCTTCGACGCCGTGCCGTGCGACATCCGCGAGGAAGACCAGGTGGCGGCGCTGGTGGACGGCGCGCTGGAGCGCCATGGCAGGATCGACCTGCTCGTGAACAACGCGGGCGGGCAGTATCTGACCCCGGCCGAGGACATCACCCCCAAGGGCTTCCGGACCGTCATGCGCCTGAACGTGGAGGGCACCTGGCTGATGACGCACGCGGTGGCCGCCAAGGCCATGATCCCTGCGGGCGCGGGCAAGGTGCTCTCGGTCACGCTCTCGCCGCACAACGGCATGCCGGGCATGGCGCACTCGGGCGCGGCCCGCGCCGCGGTGGAGAACATGATGCGCACGCTGGCCGTGGAGTGGGCGCGCTTCGGCATCAAGCTGAACGCTCTGGCCGCCGGGCAGTTCGGCACCGACACGCTGCTGACCAAGTACCCCAAGCAGATAGTGGACGGCGTGGCCTCGACGATCCCGCTACAGCGGATGGGCGAGCCCGAGGAGCTGGCCTGGCTGGTGGCCTACCTGGCCTCGCCCGCGGGCGACTTCACCACCGGCTCGGTGATCACGGTCGACGGCGCGCGCGACAACTGGTTCGGGCCCTGGCCGCCCGCCGCCATCGCCGCCGAGTCGGGCTCGGTCGTGGCCGAGGAACGCCGGCCCAAGTGACCGTCGGTCGCCCGACGCCGGCCGACTACGCCACGATCCTGGAGGAGCACGAGCAGTTCTGGGGCGATCGCGACCTGCGCCCCGCGCACCACCCGGTGCTGGTCCACGAGTTCGCCGAGACCTCGGTGGCGCTGCACGATCACGGGCGGCTGATCGGCTACCTGTTCGGCTTCGTGACCGGCGAGGTGGGGTACGTGCACCTGGTCGGCGTTCGCAGCGGCCATCGCCGGCACGGGCTGGCCACCCGGCTGTGGGACGAGTTCGAGCAGGTCGCGCGGGCGCGCGGGGCACACACGCTCAAGGCCATCACCACGCCCGCGAACGAGATGTCGATCGGCTTTCACCGCTCGCTGGGCATGGCGGTCGAGCAGGTGGCCGACTACGCCGGCCCCGGGCACGACCGCGTGGTGTTCACGCGTGCGCTCGGGAAGCCGATGGCGGACCTGGACCACGTGCTGGTGGCCGTCCCGGTGGGGGCCACCGACCAGGTGCGCGCCTTCTACGGCGGCGTGCTGGGCCTGCCCGAGCTGGCGGTGCCCGAATCGCTGGGGCGCGCCGGAGCTTGGTTCGCGCTGGCTGGCCGCCAGCTGCACGTGCTCGAGTACGACGACTTCGTGCCGGCCGCGCGCGCCCACCCCGCGCTGCGGGTGGGTCGGCAGGAGCTCGACGGCATGGCCGAGCGCCTGGCCGCGGATGGCGCGGAGGTGCGCTGGGACCGGCGGCTGGCGGACCGCCGCCGCTTCTACACACGCGATCCGTGGGGCAACCGGATCGAAGCCCTGGCCTACTGACCCCCGCAGCTGCTGGGAGACTGGTGGCATGGCAGGCGGAGCCGGACGGTGCTGAGCGTTCTGGCGGTGTCGCTGGCGGTGCTGGTGGGCGCCGCGCTCCAGTCCGCCACCGGCTTCGGCTTCGCTCTGGTCAGCGCCCCGGTCCTGTTCGCCGTGTTCAGCCCGGGAGAGGCGCTGACGACCCTGGTGTTGCTGGCGGGCATGCTGAGCATGCTGGTGCTGTTCGGCGAACGCCGCGACGTGTCGGTGCGCCGGTCCGATGTCGCACGCCTGGTCGCGTGGGGGGTGCCCGGGCTGGCGGTCGGAGCGATGGTGTTGCGCGCCGTGGACAAACCGGCGCTCCAGGTCGGAGTGGGCGTCGCCGTGGTCAGCGCGGTTCTGATCGACACCCGCGGCCGCGGTGCGGTCCAAGGGGGGAAGCCCTGGCCCGTGGCGCCGGTGGGCCTGGCGGCCGGGGCGCTGACCACCACCACGGGCGTGAACGGCCCGCCGATGGTCATCTACTTCCTGCGCAGCGGGGCCGACCGGCACGCCATCCGCGACTCCCTGGCGGCGGCCTTCCTGCTGTTCACGCCGCTGTCGCTGGTGGCGCTGGCCGCGGCCGGGCGGCTGGGCTTCGGCCACGTGCGCGCCGCCGAGCTCGCGGGCCTGCTGGTGCTCGTGCTGGTCGGCCGCCCGCTCGGCCGCGCGCTGTTCCTGCGCATGAGCCCGCTGGCTTTTCGCCGTGCCGGAATCGGGCTGGCGCTTGTGGCCGGCGTGGCCAGCGTGGTGGCGGGCCTGACCTCCTAGCGGGCGGGCAGGCGCAGCCGGACCGGGCCGCGGGCGGCCCGGGGATCCACCGCCCGGCCGTCCTGGGTGATCTCCAGGTCGCCGCGATCGGCCATCTCACGCGCGCGAGCGCGCACGGGATCCATCAGCGCGCCGAAGTCCCCATCCCCGGCAAGCGCTCGAGCAGCCTCCGAGGGGCAGATCGTCTTTCCGCGGTCGCGAGCCTCCAGTAGCTCGACGATGGTCGCTTCGATGCGCTCGGGGCTGGTCCGGGCCACGCCCAGACCCGTACCCAGGTCGTGCCGGAACGCACTCCCGACGGACATCACGTGATCGTCGACGGCCGCCGCTGGCGCGCCAGCGACCCTGCGCTGCCCGAGCAGCGGCGCCGTGAGCTCGTGCGCGAGCTCATGTCGGCGCGGTCCGCCGTGGGCTGGGCGAAACGGCGGAAGGACCCCGCGGCCGAACGGGCCGCGCGCGAGCGCGTGCACGCCGCCAAGGTGGCGCTCGGTGAGCGTGGGCCTCGCTGGTGGGAGCGCCAGCGCTGAGGCGGCTCAGGGAAGCCGGCCCACGAACGCGATGCCCAGATCGTCCGAGCCGTCCGCGCGCCGGCGGTGGACGTACTCCTCACGGCGCAGCAGGCTGGTCTCGGCCACCAGCGCGCGGATCAAGTCCGGGTAGCCCGACTCGCGCCCCGCGGGATCGGTGCTCTCGGGCAGCAGCGGTGGGGCTACCGCGAACGCGTAGATACCGCCGCTCTCCAACAGCCCAAGTGCCCGCGCCAGCGTCGGGCTGGGCACATGGCCCAGGCCCACCGCCGACAGCGCCAGCAGGGCGGTGGGGCGCTGCTCGCGCAGGCGCTCGAGCTCAGCGTCCGACCAGGCACCAAGGTCGCCGACGAGGTAGTCGTGGTAGGTGCCGGGCCGGTCGCGCTCGGCCGCCACGCGAGCCATCGGCTCCAGGTCCAGACCCACCAGCCGGCCGACCCCGGCCTGGCGTAAGGCGGCGCCGCCGAGACCGTTGCCGGCGCCGAAGTCCACCACGCACTGCCCGGCCGGGTCCAAGTCGAGCTGGCCCAGCACCTCGGCGTACAGGCGCACCACCTCGGCGGTGGAGCGCATCCTCAGCGTTTCGTAGAACACGCGCTCGTACAGCCCGGGTACGGCGTAGATGCCGGCGTAGTCATGGAAGGCCAGCCGCCGGCGATCCGTCTGCGGGCCGTACTCCAGCCACTCCTCGCCGGCCGGCGAGAAGCTGATCTGGCCAAGCGCCGCCTTGGGATCAACTCGCACCCCGCTCCCCTGTCCACTCATGGCCTGACCCAAACTGATTGGCGAAGGCGGCAGGTGGGTAGCCCAGCCGGTCTATGAGCGAATTCGAGATACGTGACGCCAAGCTGATCCAGTACCTCAACGAGGCCTATGGCAAGGAGAAGGAGCTGGAGACCGCGCTGGAGGCGCACATCGGCATGGCCCTGCGCGACGCCTACAAGAAGCGGCTGAAGGACCATCTTAAGGAGACCAAGGGGCACGCGCGCCAGCTCGAGCGCCGCATCAAGCAGCTCGGCGGCAAGGCCGAGGCCGGACCGCTACCGGAAGTGGTCATGGACGTGGCCGAGGCCGCCCAGACCGCCACCAAGAAGGCCGCCGCCCTGGCCCAGGGCCCGCTGCACGCGCTGCGGGGGCTGAGCCCGGCCGAGAAGCAGCTCAAGAACGCGAAGACCGAGTACTCCGAGGAGCACGAGGAGATCGCCAACTACACCGCCATCGAGGCTCTGGCCGAAGCGGCGGGCGATGCCGAGACGGCCAAGCTGGCGCGCGCCATCCGCCGCGACGAGGAGCGTATGGCCAAGTTCCTGGCCGGCCAGATCACGGTCATGAGCAAGCAGGTAGCCCGCGAGGAGATCCCCGCGGGCCAGCGCCGCACCCGCTGACGCCGAGGAGGGCGCCGCCGGCGCGCCTCAGCGGCGCCCGGCGCGCTCCTCCCGGCTGGTCTCCTCGTCCACGTCGGGATCGATGCTGTCGGCGTGCTCGTGGCGCTCGTCGGCGGCCGCGCGCTCGCGCTCGGCGTGGACGCGCGTCTCCTCGGCCTTGGCCTGCTCGCGCTTGGCGATCGCGGCCTGCTCCTCGGCCTCGGCCTCGCGGGCCTGGGCGCGCGCACCGCGGACCTGGGCTTCCTTGCGGTGGTCGTGGGCCTCGACCCGGCGCTCCTGGTCGTGAACCTGCTTGCGCTTCCTGCCGCCGACGATGGCGGCGATCGCGACGATGACGACTACGACCGCGACGATGATCAGAACGGTGGTCATGTGTGCGTCCTCCTCCTCAGGGGTTTTGGCATCCGTGCCTGGACTGTCCTGTTACCCGGGCGAGGCCACGCCAACTCTTCGCGTTAGGCCGCGAACGTGGCCGAGGCCCGGAGAACCTGGAGGGTGAAATCCACCGCGGGCTCGGAGAAGGCGCGGTGGTGGCCGAGCATCGCGTGCCTGCCGCCAGGTACGGCCACGTACTCCACCTGGTGCCCGCTGCGGCGTAACCGCTCGGCCAGCGCGGCCGAGCGCTCAGGCTTGGCGATCCGATCGCTCGAGCCGTGGACGATCAAGAGCGGCTGATCTGTCAGGCCGTCCGGGGTGTCGGACTCGAGCACCCAGGGCGCCAGCGCAACCGCGCCGCGCACCTGGAATCGGCCCGAGGCCAGGAGGGCGGCGCGCCCGCCTAGCGAGTGCCCGACCAGGCAGACGGGCATCGACGGCCCCAAGTCGGCGGCGATCCGTGCCAGCGCCCATTCGACGTCGTGGACGGGCGTGTGGTGGGCGTCCCAGCCCCGCCGCGAGTTCAGCAGCCTGAACACCGCCAGCTCGCGTTTGCCCGAGCGGGCGATCCGCCGGGCGATCGGAATCATGCGCAGCACCGACAGCTGCGTCGGGCTGACCATCATGCCCTCGCGCCGGCTGGCGCCGCCGTGGAGCACGAGCACGACGCCCGACGGGTCCTCCGGTACGGCTGTCGGGATGAGCTTGGGCGCCAGTTCCATCGCTTGCGACTATCCGTGACCGGGGCGGACGGAGATCACCTCGGCTGGCTGCGAGGCGTCAGCTCGCGGCCGCGCCGTTCGTGGCGGTGGCGGTGGCGTGCGCCAGGTGACTACTCCTCCGCCGTGCTGTGGTCACCCAGCAGCGCGTCCTTGGCCTTCTCGATCGGCGACGGCGCGTCGGGGTCGGGGATCTGCTCGTCGATGTGGTCGATCCGAGCCTCGACCCGGGTCATGCTGGCGTTCAGCGCCTTGAACTCGCCGTCGGCCGACGGCCCCAGCGACGTGCGCACCGCCGCGATGTCATCGCGGACGGAGTCCATGGACCGGGCCAGCTGCTGGATGCCCGCGTCCATCGAGCGCATGTGCTCGAGTAGCTCGCGCTGGAAGTCCGGCAGGCCGGCGGCGGAGTCGATCGAGCCTCCGACCGCCTCCGCCACCCGCCGCACGGGACCTCCGGCCACGGCTACTTCTCGGCCTTCTTGTCCAGCTTGGTGGTGTCGCGCGGCTCCAGGAACGGCTCGTCAAGCGGCGCGGGCTCGCCGGCCTTGCGCTGCTGGCTGCGCTGCAGCTCGGAGTTGAACTCGGCGCCGAACAGGATCGCCAGGTTGGTGATCCAGATCCAGATCAGGAACGCGATCACGCTGCCCATCGACCCGTAGGTCTTGTTCAGCGAAGCGAACTTGGCCACGTAGATGGCGAACAGCAGCGATGCCACGATCCAGATGAACAGCGCCACGAAACCGCCCGGCGTGAAGAACTTCGCGCCCGGCTGCTTGACGTTCGGCGCGGTCTTGTACAGGAACGCGAACATCACCGAGACCACCAGCAGCACCACCGGGATCTTGGCCAGGTCCCAGATCATGACCGCGGAGCTGCCGGCGCCGACCACCTTGCCGGCCTCCTCGGCCAGCGGACCGCTGACGGCCACCATGACCACGACCAGCACCAGCATCAGGATCAGCACCAGCACGATCCCGACCTGCTGGGGCTTGAGCTTCCAGATCGGCCGTCCCTCCTCGACGTCGTAGATGGCGTTGGAGGCGCGCGTGAACGCACCCACGTAGCTCGACGCGGAGTTCAGAGCCAGCACCAGGCCGATCACGAAGGCGGCGCCCGCTGCCCCCTTGGACGACGCCAGGTTCTCGATCGCCGGGGTCAGGATGTCCTTCGCCGGTCCCGGCGCGAGCTTGTCGACGTTGTCCAGAAGCGTCTGGACGAGGTCGCCGCCGACCAGGCCGATGATCGAAACCAGGGCGATCAGCGCCGGGAACACCGCCAGCACCGAGTAGTAGGTCAGCGCGGCGGCCCAATCGGTGATGTTGTCGGCCGAGAACTCCTTGAAGGTCCGCTTCAGCGTGGGCCAGAGCGCCACGTCCGCAGGGCTGTCCGGCGTCCGGTCCTCGTCAGCCCCGCGCGGCTCGCGCTTGGCCGCGACCGTGTCGCGCTCGTCTTCGTGTTCCAGTGCCATCGCCGATATCCCCTCAGTCGCCCGGCCAGACGCCGGTCAGCTTCTGGAACCCCTGCGCGCCGCCGCGGTCCACCGCGGCCTTGACCAGCGCGAAGATGGCTCCCTGCAGGGCGGCCGCGGGCAGTACCTCGCCCCACGAGTACTCGCTCTGCTTGGCCGCCGGCGCGTCCTCCTCGTCGGACACCAGCTTCCAGATCTGCTTGAAGATGGCGCCGCCGATCAGGCCGCCGAGCACGCCGAAGATGATCCCGAACGGCTTGTACAGCAGCTTCATCACGACCGCCTCCTCCTGAGCGCGAGCACCAGCAGCAGGAACGCCACGACGCCGGCGGCCACCGCGGCCGGCGGGGCCGGGTTCTTCTTGACCTGCTCCACGTGCTCGTCGACCTTCGCCTTGGCCTGGGCCTTCACGTCGGCCTTGGCCGCCAGGGCCTCGACGGTGTCACCCAGGTCCTCGCGCGCGTCGGCGATCTCGCCGCGCAGCTGGTCGGGGTCGGTGGGCTCAGCCGGTGGGGCATCCTTTTCCTGCTCGATCGTCTCGGCCTCCTGCTGGCCGCGCTTGACCTCCGCGTCGTGGTGGGCGGCCTGCTCGTTGAGCTCCTTCTCCTTCTTGCCCTTGGCCTTGGTCCTCTGATCGGTGTCGTCTCCGGTGGTGTCGCTCATCGTCCGGCCCTTTCCTTGACCTCGTCGAGATCGCGCTTGGTGCTCTGAATGGCCTGCTCGGGAGCGGGTGGCACCGCCTGCTCGACCTGCTTCTTGCCCACGAGCGAGGCAACGCCCGCCGCGGCGAACAGCACGACGGCCACCACGAGCGCGGCCAGCCACTGTTCCATCACTGTGCCCAGGCCGATCACAGCGCAGGCGATCAACACACCCACGCCGTACAGCGCGATCACGCCGGCGCCGCCGAAGAGGCCGGCGCCGATCCCGGCGCGCTTGCCTTTCTCCTGGAGCTCGAGCTGAGCCAGCTGCAATTCCTTGCGTACCAGCGTTGCGGTCTGCTCGGAGAGCGCCTGGACCAACTCCCCTATGGGTTTCTCTTCAGTCGTCTGCTTTTCCACCTTTGGCCTCACGTGTGCGGTTCGTTTGCGTGGCGGCGCCGCCGCCGCCACTTCCTGTCCGGGTACGGGTGGCCGAAACACCGAGACCACCAGGCGGTCAGCTGGCTGACGTAGCGGCTAACGCCCGTTGCGGAAGTGCTCTGCCGAGCCGGTGGCGTTCACCGCCGCAGAGATCCGCTCGAGACCGACCACGTAGGCGGCGGTGCGCAAGGTCACGTGGCGCTCCTGCGCGCACTCCCACACCAGCTCGGACTGCTCGACCATCTTGTGCTCGAGCCGCTGGGCCACGTCGTCGGCGCTCCAGCGCAGGCCGCTGCGGTTCTGCACCCATTCGAAGTAGGACACGGTCACGCCGCCGGCGTTGGCCAGGATGTCCGGGATCACCGTGACGCCGTTGTCGTCCAGCACCTGGTCGGCGGCCACCGCCACGGGCCCGTTGGCCAGCTCCAGGATCGTGCGCGCGCGCACGTCGCCCGCGTTGTCCTCGGTGATCACGTCCTCCAGGGCGGCCGGGACCAGCACGTCGACCTCCAGTTCCAGCAGCTTGTCGGGGTCCAGCTCCTCGCCCGCGTCGGCGGGCAGTTCGCCGTCAGCGTCCTTGGCCGTGCGCAGAGCGGCCACGTCGAGGCCGTCCTCGGCGTAGAGCGCGCGCGTGGAGTCGGACGCGGCCACGACGGTGTAGCCGGCGCCGGCCGCCAGCTCGGCCATTCGCGCACCTGCGTTGCCGAAGCCCTGGATGGCCACGGTCTTCAGCTCCGGCTCCTGCCCGCCGGCGGCCTCGGCCAGCTTCGGCGCCAGCGTCTCGAGCACGTGGAAGCCACCGTCCGCGGTCGCGGTGTCGCGGCCCAGGCTGCCTCCCAGCGACAGCGGCTTGCCGGTCATGGCGGCCGGGGTCTGGGCGCGCCTGATGATCGAGTACTCGTCGACCATCCAGCCCATGACCATCTGATCGGTGTACATGTCGGGAGCTGGGATGTCGGTGTCGGGCCCGATGAAGTCGGCTATGCGCGTGATGTAGTTGCGCGACAGCCGCTCCTTCTCGGCCAGCGAGAGCTCCTTGGCGTCGACCGTGATGCCGCCCTTGGCGCCGCCGAAGGGCAGGTCCAGGCAGGCGCACTTGAACGTCATCCAGAACGCCAGCGACTGCACCTCGTCGGCGTTCACGCGCGGGTGGAAGCGGATGCCGCCCTTGGTCGGCCCGCGCGTGGCGTCGTAGCGCACCCGGTAGCCGGGGAAGGTGCGCAGCGACCCGTCGTCCATGCGCACCGGCACCGAGACCTTGAGCACGGACTGCGGCAGGCGCAGCCGCTCGAGCGTGTCCTCGGACACCTCAGCGACCTCGGCCGCCGCCTCCAGGCGGGCGCCGACGCCCTCGAACAACGTGCTCCTGGTCTCAGCGCTCATCTTCCCGCTATGCCCGGATCGGCCGGTATAGGATCACGGCATGCGTGAGGCGAGCGTCAAGAGTCTGGCCGGGCTTCGGATCGTGATCGGGCTGATGTCCTGGTTCGCGCCGAACTTGGCGGGGAGCCTGTTCGGGCTCGACGTCAAGCGCAACAAGCAGGCGCCTTACCTGGCGCGCCTGTTCGGCGTTCGCGACGTGGCGCTGGGCATCGGGACGCTCATGGCCAAGGGCCCCAGCCGGCGCACCTGGCTCCAGGTCGGCCTGCTGTGCGACACCGCCGACACCGCTGCGGCCGGCCTCGGCCACCGCGACGGCTACCTGGATGTGCGGACCGCGGCCCTGGTGGCGGCGCCCGCCGTGGCCGCGGTGGCCATGGGCGCCGCGGCGCTGGGTGCCGACGACGAGCCCGCCGCCGCGCACTAGCGCGCGACCTTTCGATAGCGCTCCTGGGCCACGCGCCGCTCCTCGGCGTGGTCGACGATCGGGTCGGGGTAGTCGCTGCCGATCACGCAGCCGGCCATCTGCTGCTCGCCCTCGCTCATGCGCCACGGTTCGGCCAGGTGCGAGTCGGGCACGGCGGCCAGCTCGGGCACCCAGCGGCGGACGTACTCGCCGTCGGGGTCGAACTTCTGCTGCTGGAGCACGGGGTTGAACAGGCGCTGGAAGTAGGGCTTGGGGTCCATGCCCACCGACGCGATCCACTGCCAGTTGCCGTTGTTGGCCGCCATGTCGCCGTCCACCAGGTGCTCCATGAAGTGGGCCTCACCCAGGCGCCAGTCCATGTGCAGGTCCTTGGTCAGGAACGAGCCGACCACCAGCCGCAGCCGGTTGTGCATCCAGCCCTCGGCCAGCAGCTGGCGCATGCCGGCGTCCACGAACGGGTAGCCGGTGCGCCCCTCCTTCCAGGCGTCGAGCTTCTTCGACCTGCGCGCCCACTCCAGGTCGCGGTAGCGCTCCTGGAACTCCTGCGTGACCACGTGCGGGAAGTGCATCAGCGCCGCCGCGTAGAAGTCCCGCCACGCCAGCTGGCGGACGAAGGCGGACGCACCCTTGCCGCGCTTCTCGGCTGCCTTGCGCTCCAACTCGAGCGGCGACAGGCAGCCCCAGCGCAGGTAGGGCGACAGCCGCGAGGTGCCGCCGGCCGCGTGGTTGTGCAGCTCCTCGTAGCGGCTGACCGGCTCGCGCAGGAACGCGGACATGGCCTTGCGCGCGGCTGCCTCGCCCGGGTCGAACGCCAACCGCGGCTCCTTGTCCACGCCCAGCTCGGCCAGCGACGGCATCCGGCCCTTCCTGACGCCGGACGGCATCGAGAGCTTGCGCGGGGTGGGGGCCGCGTCGCGACGCGGCTGGCCCTCCCACGAGCGGTGGAAGGGCGTGAACACCGTGTAGGGCTTGCCCTGACCGGTGCGCACGTTGGACGGGTCGTCCACGGTGAAGGCGCCGGGCGAGGCGTGTGCACGAATGCCGTCTGCGGCCAGCGCGTCGATCACCCGCTGGTCGCGCCGGCGCGACCACGGGGAGGCGTCGGCCGTGAAGTACACGTCGCCGGCGTCGACCTCCCGCGCCAGCTCGGGGATCTGGCGCTCGGGCTTGCCGGAGCGGATCACCAGTTGCGCGCCGCGGTCGCCTAGCGCGGCGTCCAGCTCGCGCAGGCAGTGCCACATGAACGCGGTGCGGTTGGCGCTCGGGAAACGGCCGGTCTTCAGCAGCCGCTCGTCGAAGACGAACACCGCGCACGATGCGGTCCGCACCGGCGGCGCCGGCCAGCGCGGGCAGGTCGTGCACGCGCAGGTCGCGGCGGAACCACATGACGGCGGTCGAGGGCATCTGCCGTGGCTACGGGCGGCAGGTGCTGCAGAGCCCACGCACCACGGTGTCCGCGCGCTCGGGCTCGAAGCCGGTGGCGCGGGCAGCCGCCAGCGCGGCCTCCTCGTGCTCGATCGCGGCGCCGATGTCGGTGACGCTGCCGCACGCGGTGCACACCAGGTGGTGGTGGGGCAGCACCTCGGGGTCGTAGAGCACAGCGCCGCCGCGGACGCTGACCCGGCGCACCGAGCCCAGCTGCTCCAGCAGCTCAAGCGTGGCGTACACGGTGGGCAGCGACACGCCCGGAAGGCGCTCCGACACCGCGGTCAGGACCTGCTCCGCCGTCACGTGCGTGTTCAGCTCGCGCACGGCCCGGGCGATTGCCAGACGCTGGGGCGTGACCCTCTGGCCGCGCTCGCGCAGTGCCGAGCTGAGCGCTTGCTCGGGATCTGTGACAGCCGTGTCCACGACGTGAAAATCCTAGCAATGGCTAGGGATGTGCTGTTTTGAATCGATTGTTATAGTCGGCCGCTGACTCGGGCCAGCGAAGGAGTGGAGAGAAATGAGCGACCAGAACAAGCCCACCACGACCGATTCGGGCATCCCCGTCACGAGCGACGAGTTCTCGCTCACGGTCGGTGAGCAGGGCCCGATCGCTCTGCACGACCACTACGTCGTGCAGAAGATGCAGCACTTCAACCGCGAGCGCGTGCCCGAGCGCGTGGTGCACGCCAAGGGCGGCGCGGCCCACGGCTTCTTCGAGGTCACCGAGGACGTCTCGCAGTACACCAAGGCCGACTTCCTGCAGCCCGGCAAGCGCACCGACACCTTCCTGCGCTTCTCCACCGTGGCCGGCGAGCAGGGCTTCGCGGACACCGTGCGCGACCCGCGCGGCTTCGCGATCAAGTTCTACACCGAGCAGGGCAACTTCGACATGGTCGGCAACAACACGCCGGTCTTCTTCGTGCGCGACCCCTCGAAGTTCCAGGACTTCATCCACTCGCAGAAGCGCCTGCCCGACACCGGCATGCACTCCCACGACATGCAGTGGGACTTCTGGACGCTCTCGCCGGAGTCGGCGCACCAGGTCACGATCCTGATGTCCGAGCGCGGCATTCCCGCGACCTGGCGTCACCAGCACGGCTTCTCCAGCCACACCTACTCGTGGGTCAACGCCGGCGGCGAGCGCTTCTGGGTCAAGTACCACTTCAAGAGCGAGCAGGGCATCCAGAACCTGGCCCCTGCCGACGCCGACCGGATCGCGGGCGAGGACCCCGACTACCACCGCCGCGACCTGTTCAACTCGATCGCCAAGGGCGACAACCCCTCCTGGCGCCTCGAGGTGCAGGTCATGCCGTTCGAGGACGCCGCCGACTACCGCTTCAACCCGTTCGACCTGACGAAGGTGTGGCCCAAGTCCGACTACCCGCCGATCACCGTCGGGCGCCTGACGCTGGACCGCAACCCGGCGAACTTCTTCGCCGAGGTCGAGCAGGCCACGTTCAAGCCGGCCAACCTCGTGCCGGGCACGGGCCTGAGCCCGGACAAGATGTTGATGGCGCGCATCTTCAGCTACCACGACACGCACCTGCACCGCGTCGGCGTCAACCACGAGCAGCTGCCGATCAACGCCCCCAAGGCGCCGGTCAACTCGTACAACAAGGACGGCCACATGGCGTACCGCCACGCGGGCGACCAGCCGGTCTACGCGCCCAACAGCAAGGGCGGTCCCGAGGCCGTGGGCCCGGAGATGGGCGCCGACCTGGGCTGGGGCGTCGAGGCTGCCGAGCTGGGCCGCTACGCCAACCGCAAGCACGCCGAGGACGACGACTTCGTCCAGCCCCGCGCGCTCGTCACCGAGGTCATGGGCGACGCCGAGCGCCAGGCGCTGGTCGAAGGCATCGCCGGCCACGCCAGCGCGCCCGAGGTCACCGACGCCATGAAGGAGCGCGTAGTGGCCTACTGGGCCAACGTCGACCAGGACCTCGGCGCCAACGTCGCGTCCGCCCTGGGCACGAGCAACGGTCAGGGCTCCAACGGCTCGGGTCCCGCTTCGCCCGAGGCCACCGAGCTGCTGGCCGAGCGCGCGAACCGCGCCTAGCCGGCCGAAGCCGTCCTGCCGTGCTGGGGTCCTGCCCCACCTAGGCAGGACGGCTTCGAAGCAACTCGCTCAGCTCTTGCAGCAGCGCGGCGGGATGTTCGAACACATCCCCCCACGTGTAGCGGCGGAAGGCGTCGCCGCGCGCGTAGGCCTCACGCTCGCGCCGGTGATCGCGTTCCCACGCCAGGCGCGAGTTGTGGAAGCCGTAGGAGTCCAGCTCGACCGTTACCCGCTGCTCGGGCCAGCGACAGTCGACGCGCCGGCCACCGGCCGGGCGGTTGGTCACCGGCAGCGGCAGCCGCGCTCGGCGCAGGAGCTCTAGGAAGCGGGACTCGAGCCGGGACAGCGCCACCTTCTCGTCACCAGCCATCACGCGGCGAAGCGCGGCCGAACCGGGCGCGTTGGGCCAGCGCGAGAGCGCCTGAGCCACCTGCCCGGGCGTCGTCCGGAAGCGCACGCCCGCCTCGTGGCACGCGCGGGCCAGCGCCGCGGCTTCCAGCCGCCCGCCGATCTCGACCAGGGCGCGGGCCACGGTCACCATCGGGATCTGGTTCCAGACCGTGGTGTCGGCGGGGTCGAGCCGCGCACGGTGGGTCACGACCCCGGCGACACGGCGCTCGCTCGGCGCGACGACTTCGGGCCTCGGAGCGCGCCCGCGCCAGATGCCGTAATCGTGCGCGGCCGCCAGCCCGCAGAGCCTGGCCCGGGGGCCGCACGCGCGGACCGCCGCCAGGTAGTCCGCGGCCGTGCTCGGCGCCTGGTGGCCGACTCGGTACACGCCCGGGTGCGCCTGCAACAGGGCGCCTGTGCGCATGCGGTGCCGGATCTCGTCCGGGCTCAGCCCCGCTGCCAGCAGGTCGGCGCGCGCGACCACCCCGTGCGCGTTCCGCGCCAGCTCGGCCAGCACCTCCTCAGCCGTCCTGCCTGGATGGGCCATCACCCCACCAATGCAGGACGGCGCCCGTGTTCGCCCCCCGGATAGGCTGGCGACCGTGGCGGGGCAGGCGATCACGGAGCGGTCCGGCGTCGAGCTGGGCCGGGCCATCGGCGCAGGCGAGGTCAGCTCCCGCGAGGTCGTCGAGGCCCACATCGAGCTGCTGCGGGCGCTCGAGCCCGACCTGGGCGCCGTGGCTGTCGACCGCTACGACGCGGCGCGGGCCGATGCCGACGCCGCCGACGAGCGCGCGGCCGGCGCCGCCGACCCCGACGAGCTGCCGCCGCTGCTGGGCGTCCCGTGCACGATCAAGGAGTCGATCCGGCTGGAGGGGATGCCCAACACCGCCGGCGTCGTGGCCCGGCGCGGGCAGCTGGCGACCGAGTCGGCGTCGACCGCGGCGCGACTGCTGGCGCTGGGCGCGATTCCGCTGGCGGTGACCAACACATCGGAGCTGACGATGTGGATCGAGTCGGTGAACCGCGTCTACGGACGCACCAACAACGCCTACGACCCGACCCGGACCGCGGGCGGCTCGTCCGGCGGCGAGGGCGCCGTGGTGGGCAGCGGCGGGGCGCCGATCGGGCTGGGCTCGGACATCGGCGGCTCGATCCGGCTGCCGGCCTTCTTCAACGGCGTGTTCGGCCACAAGTGCACCGCCCACCTCGTGCCCAACAGCGGACAGTGGCCCGAGGCGGTCGGGGAGCCGACCCGGATGCTGGCGGTTGGCCCGATCACCCGCCGCGCCGAGGACCTGATGCCGGTGCTCCGCGCCATCGCGGGCCCGGACGGGATCGACCCCGACACGCGCGCGGTCGAGCTGGGCGATCCGGCGGACGTGGAGATGGCCGGCCTGGACGTGGTGATCAGCCAGGACATCTCGGTGTGGCCGGTCTCGCGCGAGCTGCTGGACGCGCGCGAGCGGGCGGCCGGGGCGCTTATGGCCGCCGGGGCCAGGGTGCGCCACGAGTCGCTGCGCTCGATCAGGCGGGCGATGGAGTACTACCTGGCCACGCTCTCGGCGGGCGACGTCGAGGAGGTCTGGGTGCAGGTGGGCGGGCAGCCCGGCAGCCGTGCGCCGGTAGGGCGGATCCTGCGCCAGGCGCTCCGCGGGCGCGGCGACCACACCGTGTCGCTGGCCATCCTGCTGGCCGTCGAGCGGCTCGGCGACCGCGTGCCCGACAGCCGCAACGCCAGGGCGGTCGAGGCAGGTCGCGCGCTGGCGCGCGAGGTCGAGGACATGGTCGGTGACGGCGTGCTGCTGCACCCGCCGTTCGCGAAGGTCGCGCCCCGCCACGGCCGCACGGTGGGCCGCCCGTGGGTGATCCTTCACGCAGCGGTGTTCAACCTGATGGGGCTCCCGGCCACCGAGATCCCGCTGGGCCTGAACGCCGATGGGCTGCCGCTGGGCGTGCAGGCGGTGGCCGGGCGCGACCGCGACCACGTGTCGATCGCGGTGGCATTGGAGCTGGAGCGCGTGTTCGGGGGGTGGGTGTCACCTAGCGGACACGTCGATCGTGGCTGACGCAACCTGGGCCCGGGACTAGTGTTGCCGGTCGGGGGGCCAGCCAGGTCCCCGCGATCGAGAGGGAGTGATAGATGACGCGCTCGACACAGCGTGGGATCGGGCTGGTTGGGGGGCTGCTGATGCTCTTCGGCGGCGCGATCGGCGTAGCGGATGCAGCATCGAAGTCCAAGGGCAAGATCACAGCGGGGTCGCAGCGCGAGAGCCGCATCGAGGCCGAGCGGCTCTCTCGCACGTTCGTGGTCCGCAAGCAGGGCCCCAGCTCGGTCTTTGTGACCCGGCCTCCGTACGGCCGGGTGGCCGCCAGGTCGACCAAGAAGCTGGCCGGGTTTCCCCGCTCGGGCAAGTCGTTCATGATCCTGTCCACCGGCGACGCGCTGCTGGCGGACAACAAGGACAGCTCCGGCAGCAGCGGCGTCAGCGCCGGCGGCCCGACCATTCGCGGCAGCCGCGACGTGACGATCTTCCGCGTGAACCTCCAGGTACCGAAGGGCAAGAACTGCCTGTCGTTCAGGTTCAAGTTCCTGACCGAGGAGTACCCGGAGTTCGTGGGCGAGATCTTCAACGACGGCTTCATCGCCGAGCTTGACGACACCACCTGGAACACCAATACGATCGGTAGCCCGATCATCACCGCACCGGGCAACTTCGCGGTGGATTCGATGGGCAACCGGATCTCGGTGAACGGCGTGGGTTCGGCGTCGGTCACCGCTGGACAGGCGAAGGGCACCACCTACGACGGTGCCACGCGTGTGCTGCGGGCCTCGACCCGGATCACGCCCGGCAAGCACCGGCTCTACCTGTCGGTTTTCGACCAGGGCGATCGCCAGTACGACTCGGCCGCGTTCGTGGACCGGCTGGGACTGACCAGGTCGGCCAAGTGCGCCACGGGCGTGCGGATCGACTAGGGCATACCTCGCGGGTGGGCGAGCGCAGCGGTTTTGCGTTCGCCCCCCGTTCCGTCCGGTCGTCGGATGATCCGCAGACCGGCTGGTGGGCGTACTCGAACCATGGCCCGCTACAAGGAAACCGTGCCCTCGGCACGCTCACAGCAGGACACCTTCGACTATCTGGCCCGCTTCTCGAACACCGAGGAGTGGGACCCCGGGGCCGTCAAGGGCCGCGACCTCCAGGACGGCGGTCCGGTGAGCGTGGGATCACGCTTCTCGCTGGACTTCAAGATCGGCGCCAAGACCACCGAGCTGGTCTACGAGGTCACGGAGTACGAGCGGCCCAGCCGCGTGCGGCTGGTGGCCGACGCGGGCTGGTTCACCAGCGACGACGTGATCGTGGTCGAGCGCCGATGACGGCGGCTCCGAGGTGACCTACGACGCCGACGTGAGCCTGAAGGGGCCGCTGAAGCTGTTCGACCCGATCATGAAGCTGGGCTTCAGGCGGGCGGGCGACAAGGCCGCCGGCGGCCTGCGTAAGACGCTGGCCCGCGGCGCCTAGAGCGCAACCGCGGGCGGTAGTCTCCGGCCCAATGACCAGGGTCGGAGTCCTGACGGGTGGAGGTGACTGCCCGGGGCTGAACGCGGTGATCCGCGGCGTGGTGCGCACCGCCGTGAAGCGACACGGGCACGAGCTGGTCGGCTTGCCCTACGGCTGGGCGGGCGCCATGAAGGGCGACACGGTGCGCGCTGACGCTTGAGTCCACGGCCGGCATCCTGCCCCGCGGCGGCACGATCCTGGGCACGTCGCGAACCAACCCGTTCAAGGATGAAGGCGGCGCCGAGAAGGTCCTGGCCACGCTGAAGCGCGAGGGCATCGACGCCCTGATCCCCATCGGCGGTGAGGACACGCTGGGTGTGGCGCGCCGCCTGTACCTCGAGCACGACGTACCCGTGGTGGGGGTGCCCAAGACGATCGACAACGACCTGGACGGCACCGACGTGACCTTCGGCTTCCAGACGGCCGTGCAGATCGCCACCGACGCCATCGACCGCCTGCACACCACCGCCGAGTCGCACAACCGGGTGATCATCGTCGAGGTCATGGGTCGCCACGCCGGCTGGATCGCGGTCCACGCCGGCATCGCCGGCGGCGCGGACGCGATCCTGGTGCCCGAGCGCCCCTACGACCTGGATGAGGTCTGCCAGCACCTGCGCAGGCGTCACGAGGCCGGCAGGAACTTCTCGATCGTGGTGGTCTCTGAGGGCGCGCTGCCCGCGGACGGCCAGGGTCCCGCAGCCAGCGGTCAGACGGACGCTTTCGGCCACGCCCGCCTGGGCGGCATCGCGGTTCAGCTGGAGGCGCCAGATCGAGGAGCGCACCGGCTTTGAGAGCCGCATGACCATCTTGGGTCACGTGCAGCGCGGCGGCACACCGACCGCGTTCGACCGCGTGCTGGCCACCCGCTTCGGGGTGGCCGCGGCCGACGCGGTGGCCGACGGCGACTTCGGCAAGATGGTCGCGCTGCGCGGCACGCAGATCGAGCGCGTGTCCATCGACCATGCGCTGGCCGAGCCCAAGCTGGTGGACCCCGCGCTGTACGAGACGGCAGAGGTGTTCTTCGGGTGAGCCGGGACCTCGAGGCCATGCGGCGCGACTACAGCGACGCGCCGCTGCGGCGGACCGACCTGGCCGGCACCTGGCTCGAGCAGCTGGAGCGCTGGATCGACGAGGCGGTGCGCGCCGAGCTGCCCGAGCCCAACGCGATGGTGCTGGCCACCGCCGACGTGGACGGGGTCCCCAGCGCGCGGACCGTGCTCTTGAAGGGCCTGAACGAGCACGGCCTGGCCTTCTTCACCAACCTGCGCTCGCGCAAGGGTCGCGAGCTCGATGCCAACCCGCGCGCGGCCGCGGTGTTCCCGTGGATCGACCTGCACCGGCAGGTGATCGTGGACGGCGCGGTTGAGCCGCTGGCCGCCACCGAGGCCGACGCCTACTTCTCCGCGCGCCCGCGCGGGGCACAGCTGGGAGCGCTGGCCAGCGAGCAGTCGCGGCTGGTCGAGTCGCGCACCGAGCTCGAGGCCCTCTACCGGGAGGCCGAAGGCCGCCACCCCGATCGCGTGCCGCGGCCCGGGCACTGGGGCGGCCTGCGCCTGCGCCCGGACGCGGTGGAGTTCTGGCAGGGGCGCCGGAATCGCCTGCACGACCGCCTGCGCTTCCGCCACACGGCGGGCGAATGGGTCGTGGAGCGCCTGGCCCCCTAGTGGCCGCCGCCGGCCCGGTCGAGGTTCTCCTCGCCCTTGCTGATGGCGTCTTCGTCGCGCTCGCCGGATCCCGGTGGCTTGGTGGCCTGGTGCGCATTCCCGCTCGGGGGTGCGGTCAGGTCCTTCTCGGTCTCTCGTTCCTCTGTCATGGGACGGAGGCTAGCCACCGGCTGATCGGTTAACCGCCCGGGGCTCCCTCGGCCGCCTTGCGGCGGGCGCTCTTCCAGCTGCCGAACGCCTCGAACACGTCCGGTAGTGGGGGGAGCTCGGGGTCCACAGCGGCCTCCTGCTGGTAGTCGACCATGAGCAGCCGGTCGGGCCGCTCGCCCCGGGCGGCGGCTACGGCGCGGATCGCCGCGAGCACCTCCTCAGGTTCGGCTGCGTCCTCGCCGGCACCCGAGCGCTTGGCCTGGCGGCTGAACACGCCCGCCGCGGTGCCTTTCGCGCCGGGCTCGCTGGACGGTTCGCTGAGGCCCCGGTTCTGGCCGATCAGCAGCTGGCAATGCGGGCAGCGCTGGGGCTGGGACGGCCACGGCGTGCCCACGCCGCGCTCGACCAGCAGCTGGCAGTGCGGGCAATAGCCCGCCGCTTCGCTTTTGGAGTCCGATTGCGCCAAACCGCCCACATCATGCCCCGTAGGTGCGCGCGCAAACTCTCCGGGGGTCAGGCGGAGGTCAGGGTGTCGCCGCTGGTGGCGTCGAACAGGTGGATGTGGCTGGCGTCCACCCAGAGCTCCAGGTCCTGCCCCTGGGTCGCCTTGCTCTCCGGGTTCAGGCGGGCAACCACGCGCCCCTCCTCGCCGCTGCCGGGAACCTCGCCGGCCCCTGAGTCCTCGGCCAGCTCACGCAGCTGGTCGGACTCCAGCTCTGCGTCCGAGGTCACCTTGAAGTGCGCGTACAGCTCAGCGCCCATGGACTCCACCAGGTCGATGGCCGCCGTGAAGCGGCTGCCGCCGGCCTGCTGGCCGGAATCCACGAGCGCGGCGTCTTCGAAGCTCTCGGGGCGGATGCCCGCGATCAGCTGGCCCTCGACGCTGCCCACGCGCTCGCGGAGCTCGCGCGGCAGCGGCACGTCGACCATCGGCAGCTTGACCGTGTCGCCCTCGACCGTGGCCGGCATGAAGTTCATGGCCGGCGAGCCGATGAAGCCGGCCACGAACAGGTTCTTGGGCTCGTTGTAGAGCTCCATCGGCGAGCCCACCTGCTGCAGCACGCCGGCGCGCATGACCGCTACGCGGTCGCCAAGGGTCATGGCCTCGGTCTGGTCGTGGGTCACGTACACGGTCGTGGTGCCCAGGTTCTTCTGGATGCGCGAGACCTCGGTGCGCATCTGCACGCGCAGCTTGGCGTCCAGGTTCGACAGCGGCTCGTCCATCAGGAACGCTGCCGGGTCGCGCACGATCGCCCGGCCCATGGCCACCCGCTGGCGCTGGCCGCCGGAGAGGTTGGCCGGCTTGCGCGAGAGGTGCTGGTCCAGATCAAGGATCTTGGCCGCCTCGTTGACCTTCTTGTCGATCTCGGACTGGTCGACCTTGGCCAGCTTGAGCGCGAAGCCCATGTTCTCGCCAACCGTCATGTGCGGGTAGAGCGCGTAGTTCTGGAAGACCATGGCCACGTCACGGTCCTTCGGGGACTTCTGGTTGACCACCTCGCCGCCTATGCGCAGCTCGCCGCCGGTGATGTCCTCGAGCCCGGCCACCATGCGCAGCGCCGTCGACTTGCCGCAGCCCGACGGGCCCACCAGGATCACGAACTCGCCGTCGGCGATCTCGAGGCTCATGTCCTTGACGGCCTCGAAGCCATCCGGGTACTTCTTGGTCACGTTGTCCAGGACGATGTCGGCCATACGGCTCTCTCCTTCGTTCAGGTGCGAAGCAACCGGTGCGGCCGGCTGCGCACGAGATTCATCCCTTCACGGCGCCGGCGGTCAGGCCCGCCACGATGCGCCGCTGGAAGATCAGGACCATGATCACGATCGGGACCGTGACCACCACTGCGGCCGCCGAGATGGCGCCGATCGGCTGCTCGAACTGCGACGAGTTGCCGGTGAAGAAGGCCAGCGCCGCGGGCACCGTGCGCGCGCTGTTGGTCGAGGTCAGCGTGTTGGCGAACAGGAAGTCGTTCCAGGCGAAGATGAACACCAGGATCGCCGTGGTGAACACGCCGGGAGCGGCCAGCGGCACGATGACCTTGCGAAAGGCCTGGAACTGCGTCGCGCCGTCCACCTGGGCCGCCTGTTCCAGCTCCCATGGGATCTCGCGGAAGAACGCGCTCATGGTGTAGATGGCCAGCGGAAGCGTGAACGTCAGGTAGGGGATGATCAGGCCCGGCCCACGTGTCGAAGAGCCCGATCGTGCGCCAGATCTCGAACAGCGAGCCGACGATCGAGATCGGCGGGAACATGGCCACTGCCAGCGCCCCGGACAGGATCACCGCCTTGCCCGAGAAATCGAGCCGCGCCAGCGCGTAGGCGGCCATGGCGGCCACCACGATCGCGATGAAGGTTGAGATCGCGGCGATGCCCAGCGAGTTGCGCAGCGCGTCCAGGAAGTCGCCGTTCTTGAAGATCGCCTCGTAGTTCGGAGAGGTCGATGCCGGAGAAGAACTTCTTGTCGCTGAGCTTGTCGGTGGGCTTCACCGACAGCGAGATCATCCAGGCCACCGGGATCAGCGCGTACAGCAGGACGACCGCGATGCCGATCGACCACTTGACGCGGTCGGTTGCCGTGTTCTCACTATTCATCACGCCTCCTCGCCGCGCTGCTGGGCGGTGCTGGTTCCCAGCACCTTCACGAAGAACACCGCGATCAGGATCACGGCGATGAAGATCAGGATCGAGATGGCCGAGCCCAGGCCCTGGTTCACGCGGTTGATCAGCACGTTGTAGCCCAGGATCGACACCGTCTCGGTGCCGTTGGCCCCGCCCGGCTGGATGATGAAGGCGGAGTCGAACAGCCGGAACGCGTCCAGCGTGCGGAACAGCACCGCCACCAGGATCGCCGGCTTCATCAGCGGCACGGTGATGCGGAAGAAGCGCTGCAGCGCGGTGGCGCCGTCGACCTTGGCCGCCTCGTGCAGCTCGTCGGGCACCAGCGCCAGGCCCGCCAACAACAGCAGCGCCATGAACGGCGTGGTCTTCCAGACCTCGGCCAGGATGATGATCAGCAGCGATCCGGGCTGGTCGCTGAGCGGCGCGTAGTCGTCGGGCACCAGCGGCAGTCCCTGCACGAAGCCGCTGGTGGGGTCGAAGGCGTACTTCCAGGTGAACGCTGCGACCACCGTCACGATGCCGTAGGGCACCAGCGTGGCCGCCCGCACCGGGCCGCGGCCGAAGATCGCCCGGTGCATGACCAGCGCGATGATCATGCCCAGCACAAGCTCGATGGCCACCGACACGACCGTGATGAACAGCGTGACGCCGACGTCGCTCCACCACGTCTGCGAGCCCAGCACGTCGATGTAGTTCGAAAAGCCGACGAACTCCTTCTCGTCCGGGAAGCGCAGGTCGAAGCGCTGCAGCGACAGGTAGAACGCGTAGGCGATCGGGAAGCCGGTGACCAGGATCATCAGCGTCACCGCGGGCGCGCACAGCATGTAGGCCAGCTTGCGCTCCTCCTTGGCGCGGTCGGTGACCTTGGGCTCGGCCTTGGTGGCGGTGCTCGCCTCCATCAGAAGATCTTCCCCTTCGCGGCCTTGTTCAGGCGGTCCTTCGAGCTTGGACTGGATCTCGCCCGGCTTGATGTCGGTCTCGGGGTGGAAGGTCTTCTGGATGGCCAGCGAGATGTCGCTGTAGGCCGGGTTGATCGGCCGCGGCGCGGCGGCCTCGAGGGAGGTGGCGAGCAGGTCACCGAACGGGTAGGCCTTCTTGATCGCCTTGTCGTCGTAGAGCGCCTTCGTGGTCGGCGGCAGGCCGCCCTTCTCGGTGGCCACGATCTGGTTCTTGGGCTGGGCCAGGCAGCGCGCCGCGCGGAAGGCCAGGTCGGGATTCTTGGTGTAGGCGCCCACGCCGAGGTTGATGCCGCCCAGCGGCGGGCGGCTGGGCTTGTCCGGATCGACGGCCGGCCAGCGCGCCCAGCCGATCCGCTTCTGGAAGTCCTTCGGCGACTTCACCTCGGCCGCGCTCGGGTAGATGAACGGATAGTTGATCTGGAAGTCGGAGCGCCCGGACTCGAAGCCCAGCCGCGCCTCGTCCTCGGCGTTGGTGGTCAGGCCGGGCGGTGCGGCCTTCGAGGTGGCCAGGCGCTTGATGATCTCGCCCGCCTGCTTGGTGGTGGCGTCCACCTTCACGTCGCCGTTCTCGTCCACGATCTGGCCGCCCGCGGAGGCGATCAGCGAGTTGACCCAGACGGTCAGGCCCTCGTACTGGCGACCCTGCACCTCGATCGCGGTGTTCAGCTTGATCGCCTGGTCGATCATCTGGTCCCAGGTCTTGGGCGGCGTCTTGACCTTGTCCTTGCGGTACCACAGCAGCTGCGTGTTGCGACGTGAACGGGATCGCCCAGGTCTTGCCCTTGTACTGGACGCTGCGCAGCGGGCCCTTGAGCTTGCCCTTCTTCGCGGCCGCGCTCGTCGGCCCCGGTCCACTGCTTGATCCACTCGGCCTGGGCGAACTCCGCGGTCCAGATCACGTCCATGCCGATCACGTCGATGCTGGAGTCCTTGGCGGCCAGCCGCCGCACCAGCAGCTCGCGCTGCTGGTTGGCGTCGGTGGGCAGGCGCACGTAGTTGATCTTGTAGGCGCCCTTGGCCTGCTTGTTGCAGGTTGTCGACCGCCGCGTCGTACGCGCCGCCGGGCTCGCTGAACACGTACCAGTTGATCGTGCGCGAGCCCGATCCGCCGTCACCGCCGCCGCAGCCCGCGACCGTGGCGCCAACGGCGATCGCCAGCAAGATCGAAACAGACCACGCCCTCACGCGCTGGATCCTCTCCTCATCCTCGGCGGGACTACCCCGCTCTACGCCGAAACTAACCCACAACGGGAGCCTGGCGCAAGACGCTAGTCCGACACCGTCGCCTCGTGGGCGGCCAGCACGGTCGCGTCGCCGCGGCGCGTCGGGAGGCTGGACAGAACCACCCGCCCGCTGCCGGGCGCCCGGCGCTCGCCTGCGGTGGTGTTCACGGCCACCACGTGGTCGCCGCGCCTGAAGGCCACCACGCCCTGCTCGGCGTCCAGCAGCGTCAGCTCGCCGCTCAGCGAGCCCGCGCAGCTCGATCAGCCGGCGATACAGCTCCAGCATCGAGCCGGGGTCACCCGACTGGTCGCGCGCGTTTCGCTCGGGCGCATCCACGGGGGCCAGCCAGGGCTCGCCGTCGGTGAAGCCGCCTGTGCGCGGATCGGGTTCCCACTGCACCGGGTGGCGGCAGCCGTCGCGCCCGTGGCGGTCGTAGCGCGTGCCGGGGCCCGGTGCGTCGGCCTGGCCCAGCTCCTCGCCCTGGTACACGAAGGCCGGGCCGGGCAGGGTCAGCAGCAGCACCGCGGCCGCGCGCGCGTTGTCTGCGCCCACACGCGTGGGCACGCGCGGGAAGTCGTGGTTGGACAGCACCCAGGCCGCTCCGCCGCCGGCGTTGGTGGCGATCGCGTCCTTCAGCGCCGTGGCCTCCCAGTCCGAGTGCAACAGCTCGAACGCGAACGCCACGTCCACGTGCTCGAGGTAGGGCCGTGCGGTCGCGGGCCGGGCAGGTAGACCTCGCCGACCAGCGGGGCGTCGCCGGCGGCCGCGCGCAGGGCGGCCAGCGCGTCGCCCACGTCCGGGGCGTTGGCCGAGTGGCGGTGGTCCAGGCGTCCGTACTCCTCGGGCAGCGGCAGGCCGAAGCGCGCCCGAGGCGGGCGGGTCGTCGCGCAGCTCGGCGTCCTTCATCAGTCCCTGGATGAGCGTCCAGGCGGAAGCCGTCGACGCCACGCTCGAGCCAGAAGCGGATCACGTCCTGCATGGCCGCCACCACGTCGGGGTTGCGCCAGTCCAGGTCGGGCTGCTCGGGGTAGAACGAGTGCAGGTACCAGCGTCCGCTGGCACGGGTCACGGGTCCAGGCCGGGCCGCCGAAGTTGGCCACCCAGTTGTTCGGCGGGGCGTCGCCGTCGGCCCACACGTAGTACTCGGGGCGCTCGGCTGAACCACGGGTGCTCGATCGACGTGTGGCACGGCACCAGATCCATCAGCAGGCGCAGCCCGCGTGCGTGCGCGGCCTGCACCAGCCGGTCGAACGCCGCCAGGTCGCCGAACAGCGGGTCGACGTCACGGAAGTCGGCGATGTCGTAGCCCAGGTCCACGCCCGGGGAGGGGTAGACCGGCGACAGCCACAGCGCCGAGGCACCGAGCGCGGCCACATGGTCCAGCCGCGCGCTCGATGCCCGCCAGATCGCCGATCCCGTCGCCATCGGCGTCCTGGAACGACCGCGGGTAGATCTGGTAGACGACAGCGTGATCGATCCAGCTCATGAGCGCAGGAGCCTAGATGGCTCCCGTCGCCGGGTCCGCGCCTGTGGGAGACTGCCCGCGCGCCATCAGTTGGCCGATTGGCCAGTTGGGCGTCTGTGCCGTTTTCGCCATCCGTGCGATGGGTAGTGCCGCCACATGCAAGCAGTCCGCCGGTCAAGTCCGGCCGGCGGAGTCCCAGACCCGGAGTAAGACGTGATCGACATCGAGATCGGCATCGTGCGTCCGGAGCTCACGCTCCAGATGCCCGCCGACCAGGACACGTTGCCTCTGGTGCGGCAGGCGCTGCGATCGCTTGGCGAGACGGTCGATGCGGACATCGAGGCCCTGGAGGACGCCGAGCTGGCGGTGACCGAGGCCTGCGCCAACGCCGTCGAGCACGCCTACGTGGACGGCAGCGGCGACGTCGAGGTGCGCTTCAGCCCCGGCGAGAACGATTTGCGCGTCAGCGTGGCCGACAAGGGCGTCGGGATCCCGGTGGACATCCGTACGACCCGCGCCGGCGACGGCTTCGGGCTGCCGATGATCGACAGCATCGCCACCAGCGTGGATTTCGGCGACGGCGACGGCGAGGGCACCGAGATCACGATGGCGCTGCCGCTGGGGCGTCCCGAGGAGCCGACGGCGGTCGACGGCGCGGCGCCGGGGGTGGAGCCCGCGGAGCGCATACTGCGGCGGCTCGTGGCCGTGGTGGCCGCGCAGCGCGACATGTCCAGCGAGCGGGTCATGGAGGGCCTGCTGCTGGCCGAGCTGGTGGCGCGCAACGCGCTGCGCTACCTGATCGGCGACAAGGTCTCGGTGCATATCGACATCGTCGACAGCGGCTTCGAGCTGCGCGTCGGTCCGCTGGAGCCCGGTGGCGCGCAGGCGGTGATCGCCGACAGCGAGGTGCCGGTCATCGGATCGGTGCTGGAGCGCCTGGCCGACGATGTGCGCGTGGAGCACGGTGACGACGGCGAGAGCATCACGCTGCTGCTAAAGCCGCGCGGCTGACTCAGACGATCTCGGCCGGGTCGTCGACCATCTCCAGCTGGCGGTCTGCCCCCGTCAGCTCCATGACCCGCGCGACACGACGTCCGCCGCGCACCACCACCAGGCGTGCGCCACGCTCGCGCTGAGCGCGGTCCACCGAAAGCACCACGCGTAGGCCGCTGGAGTCCATGAAGTCGACGTCGCGCAGGTCCAGGACGAGCAGTTCGGGCTCGTCGGCAAGAGTGGTACCGATCCGTTCCTCGACGGCCTCGGCGGCGGCCAGATCCACCTCGCCCGACAGTGCGGCGATGGGACCCAGACGCCCTTCCGAGATTTCGACGTCGAACAGGCTCACCGGGAAGGCGCGTGTATAGCACGCGCGAGCGCGCACGGCAGCGGTCCGGGGGTGCACGCACTGTGATCCGGTCACGTCCGGTACGCGCAGAACCTCATGACACGAAAGCGGAGGCGCGCCCAGCGCGGGCCCCACCCGACACTCCCGACAGGAGGGACCCAACCGATGCAGGACGAAGCCGCCAAGGACGAACTGGTCAGCGAGGAGTCATCTTCGCGATCCCAGTTCCTCAAGATCGCTGGTGGTACCGGCGCAGCCGGTGCACTCGCACTTTTCATCGCCGCATGCGGTGGTGACGACAACAGCAGCGGTTCCAGCTCGAGCTCGGACTCCGGTGACAAGAAGAGCACCGGAGCAACAAGGGCGACATCGAGATCGTGAACTACGCGCTGACGCTCGAGTACCTCGAGGCCGACTTCTACCAGCAGGTGCTCGACTCAGGAGAGGTCAAGGACAAGAAGATCGCCGAGGTCGCAAAGACGATCTCTGACGACGAGAACGAGCACGTGACGGCGCTGACAGCCACCGTGAAGCAGCTGGGTGGCACCCCCGCGGCCAAGCCCAAGACCAACTTCGACGATGTCCTGGCCGGTGGCGAGAAGAAGATTCTCGAGACCGCCGCGACCGTCGAGAACCTGGGCGCAGCCGCGTACCTCGGTCAGGCCGGCCGGATCAAGAGCAAGGACGTGCTCGCAGCCGCTCTGTCCATCCACACCAACGAGGGGCGTCACGCCGCCGTGCTGAACAACGTGGTCGGCAAGACGATCGTGCCGGACGGCGCGTTCGCCAAGCCGGCTGACATGGCAACCGTGCTGAAGGCCGTCAAGCCCTTCATCGCGTCGTAGCCCGGACGACTTCGAAAGGAGACAGAAATGTCCGATAACAACATGAAGACGCCCGAGCTCGCCACCATCGAGGTTCAGGGCCTTACCCGCGAGTCATTCATCATGCGCGGGGCCATCGCGGCCGGGTCGGTCTACGGCCTGTCCACCGTGGGACCGTTCGTCAGCCAGGCGCTGGCGCAGGGCGATGGGGATGTAGACATCCTCAACTTCGCGCTGACGCTGGAGTACCTGGAGGCGGCGTTCTACACCGAGGCCCTCAAGCAGGTTGGCGGTCTGAGCGGTTCCGTGAAGGAACTGGCCACCACCATCCGCGACGACGAGAACGAGCACGTCGATGCCATCACGGCGACGGTCAAGAAGCTGGGCGGCAAGCCCGTGGCCAAGCCCGGTGTCGACTTCGGCAAGGCGTTCGCGAACGAGAAGTCGTTCCTGACCACCGCCGTCGTGTTCGAGGACCTGGGTGTGGGTGCCTACAACGGCGCCGGCCCCAGCATCAAGTCCAAGGAGGTGCTGGCCGCCGCTGGCAGCATCGTCCAGATCGAGGCTCGGCACGCGGGCACCGTCCGCCTGCTCAACGGGGACAAGATCGCCCCGTCGCCGTTCGACAAGGGCATTCCGATGGACCAGGTGCTCCAGAAGGCGAAGCCCTTCATCAAGGGCTAGAGCATCAGGTATCAGGTATCAGGTTTCAGGTATCAGGCCAAGGGTCGGCACGTCCTGCGGGACGGCCGATCCTCCGGCCCTGACACCTGACACCTGACACCTGAAACCTGCCGCTTCTCACTGCCTGGGCGGCAATTGCAGCTTCTCCGCCGCCCCCGGCACCCCGGCCTCCAGCTCGCGCGAGCGTTCCAGCTCGGCGTTCAGCTCGGCCCCCAGCAGCACGGCGATGTTCGTGATCCACAGCCAGACGAGGAAGGTCACCGCGCCCCCGAGCGCGCCGTAGGTCTTGTTGTAGGAGCCGAAGTTGGCCACGTAGAGGGCGAACAGCGCCGAGGCCGCCACCCACACCACCAGCGCCAGCAGGCTGCCCGGGGTGACCCAGCGCACGCCGGTGATCCTGGCGTTCGGCGAGGCGTAGTACAGAAGCCCGAGGACGCCCATGACCAGCAGCGCCAGGATCGGCCACTTGGCCACGCCGTAGATCGTCACGGCAAGGTCGCTCAGGCCGAGCGCTCCGCCCACGGCGCCCGCCAGCGGGCCGCTGAGCACCATGGCGGA
Source organism: uncultured Solirubrobacterales bacterium (assembly GCA_963750365.1). GTDB lineage: Bacteria > Actinomycetota > Thermoleophilia > Solirubrobacterales > Thermoleophilaceae > JAAYBF01. Next base: position 401,283 of record CAVVQE010000001.1, on the reverse strand, counting down.
GATCACCAGTCCCACGGCCACCAGGATCACCACCGTGATGGCGATCTGGAGCGGGCGCAGCTTGAGGAAGGGCCGCCCCTCGTCGACCTCGTAGATCACGTTCGCGGCGCGGATGAAGGCGCCGATGTAACCCGACGCCGCGTTCAGCGCGCCCAGGATCCCGGCCACCAGCAGCACGCCGGCGGCCCCGCGGTCCTCGGTGATGCTCTGGATCGGGCCGGCGACCGTGTCGCTGGCCGAGCCCGGCGCCAGCTCCTGGACGATCTTCGTGATCCTGTCCGTCACGGCGTCGGGGTCGCCGAACAGGCCGATGATCGACACCAGCGCGATCAGCGCGGGAAACAGCGCCAGCACCCCGTAGTAGGTCAGTGCGGCGGCGCGGTCGGTCAGGTTGTCCTCCTGGAACTCCTTGAACGTGCGCTTCAGCGTCCGCCACCAGGCGCGGGCGCCGAGGTGGCGCGGGTGGTCGGGCTCTCGGGCCATCAGGGTTCTGGTTTGCCCCGCCAGGCGGATTGCATGCGCAGCGCAGCGCCAATCGCGGTTTGACCGCGCATCGCGTGGGAAGAAGCAAAGCATGGACGAGGCGGCCGAGACGGGGGAGGCGCTGGATCTGTTCATGCGCGACATCCGGCGCTATCCGCTGCTGACCAAGCAGGAGGAGGTCGACCTGGCCCGGCGTGTCGAGCAGGGCGATCTGGCGGCCAAGGAGCGCATGATCAACTCCAACCTGCGCCTCGTGGTGTCGGTGGCCAAGCGCTATCAGGGGCACGAGCTGCCGCTGAGCGATCTGATCCAGGAGGGCATGCTCGGGCTGATCCGCGCGTCCGAGAAGTTCGACTACCGCAAGGGCTTCAAGTTCTCCACCTACGCCACGTTCTGGATCCGCCAGGCCATCCAGCGCGGGCTGGCCAACAAGGCCCGCACGATCCGGGTGCCTGTTCACATCGGCCAGCACGAGCGCCGGATCGCTCGCGTCGAGGACAAGCTGGCCACCGAGCTGGGCCGCGAGCCCACCTACCGCGAGCTGGCCGAGGCCACCGAGCTGGAGGTGCGCCAGGTGCGCGAGGTGCTGGAGGCCCCACGAGCGTCCACGAGCCTGGAGCGGCCGGTGGGCGAGGAGGGCTCGTCGAGCCTCGGCGACCTCCTGCCGAGCGATGCGGCCGGCCCCGCCGAGCAGGTCGGGGATGCCCTGGAGAGCTACGCGATCCGCGTGGCGGTGATGGATCTGCCCGATCGCGAGCGCCAGGTGATAGGCCTGCGCTTCGGCTTCGACGACGGCGAGCCCAAGCCGCTACGCGAGGCGGGCCGCAGGCTCGGCCTGTCCTCCGAGGGTGTGCGCAAGATCGAGGCGCAGGCGCTGCGGCGGCTGGCCGAGCGCGCTTCCGCGGGCCCCGCTCCGGGTACCGCCTAACGTTGGAACACACCCGGAGAAAGGACAAGCGACCGATGGCCAGCACCGCCAGCCAGGGGATCCTCAGCGAGGACTCCCGCGAAGACCGCGACCAGATCGTCGAGATGCTCAAGAAGGCCTACTTCATGGAGCTCGAGACGGTCATGAGCTACATCGCCAACTCGGTGAACCCCGACGGCATCCTGGCCCGTGAGATCTCCGAAAGCCTGGACGCCGACATCCAGGAGGAGCTGGGTCACGCGCAGCAGTTCGCGGCCCGGATCAAGGAGCTCTACGGCGTGGTGCCCGGCTCGAAGGAGTTCACGGCCGAGCAGGACTTTCTCCAGCCTCCCGGCGAGCAGACCGACATCGCCCACGTGGTCGACGGCGTGATCGCCGCCGAGACCGGCGCCATCGAGCACTACAACGCCCTGATCTCGTTCTGCGCCGACCGCGACCCCGTCACCGAGGACATGGTCATCGCGATCCTGCGCGACGAGGAAGGCCACCGGCGCCTGTTCGAGGGCTTCAGGCGCGAGCTGGACGCGTCGCGGTCCTGATGCCCGGCGAGAACGAAGAGGAACAGGCGGCCGCCGCGGAGGCCGGCGCCATCGGCGGTCCCAACCCCGACCCGGAGCTGGGCGAGGCCGAGCGCGTGATCGCTGAGGGCGGCGAGGGCGAATCCGAGGGCTTCGAGATGGCCGAACGGGACCTCGAGCGCAACGCCTCGCACGACGACGGCCACGGCAACCCGCTGCTGGACCGCATCGACGAGCAGGGCCCGGGCTCCGGCGCCGAGTACGGCGATGCTGACCATGAGGGCGACGAGGAACAGGAGTAGGCGTGGGCGAGGGCCAGAAAGAGGAGTCCGACCAGCTGCCCGAGGAGGGTCCGGCAGGACAGGTGCACGACGACGACTCGGACGGTGCGGCGCGCGAGGACGCAGAGCGCAACGCCGGCGCCGAAGGCTCCGAGGGCGCCGAGGGCGGCGCCGCCGGCGGCTCCAAGCAGGCCACCGGCAATCCGGCAAACGCGGGACAGGAGTGACATGAGGATGCCCGAGCCCCAGCCCCCTGTCGGCCCCGAGCCGGTGCCCGCGCCCGAGGTCCCGGACACCCCCATCGACCCGCCGGGGCCCGAGCCGGATCGGCCCGACGCCCCTGACCCGGCTCCGCCCGTGCAGCCGCCGCGGCAGCCACCGGAGGTGCCGGAGCCAGAACCTGTCGGGTAGCGGGAATCCCACGGGTCGCGCCACACGTAGGATCCCGTGATGGGGTCACCCGAGCTCACGCCCTCGGCTAGCGAAGACGAGCTGCTGCGGCGCTACGCCGACGGCAACGTGGCCGCCCGCGAGGAGCTGGCGCGCCGGTACATGCCGCTGGCCCGCCGGCTGGCGGGCCGGTACCGCCACACGGGCGAGGCGCAGGACGACCTCGAGCAGGTGGCGTACCTGGGCCTGCTGAAGGCGATCGATCGCTACGACGCGGGCCGCGGGCCGTTCGTGCGCTACGCGGTGCCCAACATCATGGGCGAGCTCAAGCGTCACTTCCGGGACAAGGGCTGGGGCCTGCACGTGCCGCGCTCGATCCAGGAGCGCGTCCTGGTGGTCAACCGCGCCTCCGAGTCCCTGGCCGGGCGGCTGGGTCGCTCGCCGAGCCCGCGCGATCTGGCCGAGCAGACGGGGCTGACGCTGGAGCAGGTGCTCGAGGCCCTCGACGCCGCCAGCGCCTACACCCCGGCTGCGCTGGACGCGCCCCAGCCGGGAGGCGACGGTGAGGGTGAGCGCACGCTGGGCGACACCCTCGGCGGCGACGACGCCCACTACCACCTCGTCGAGATCGGCGAGGCCATCGGGCCTGCCTTCCAGGCGCTGCCCGAGCGCGAGCAGGTGATCCTCAAGCTGCGCTTCATCGACGACCTCACGCAATCCGAGATCGCGGAGCAGATCGGCGTCTCGCAGATGCACGTCTCGCGGCTGCTGCGCCGCGCGCTGAATCAGCTCAGCGCAGCCGGGAGCCAGTAGCGGGCGCTCAGGCCACCGGCTCGCTCTCCACCGCGGGCGAGCTCTCGTCCTCGGCGATCAGGGCCAGCACCCCCTCCTCGACCGAGGGCTGGATCTCGGGCCAGTCGGTGTCCGGGTCCACCAGCTCGGGCAGGACCCCGGCGATGGTCAGGCCGCCGTCGAAGCGGTCGAAGATCCGCGGGTCGATGTAGGAGGCGCGGCACACCGCCGGGGTGTTGCCCAGGTAGCGCGCGGTCTCGTCGATCGCCCGCTTGATGGCGCGCTTGCGCGCGGTCTTGGTGGCCAGCGCGGCATGGCCCGAGACCGCCAGCGCCACCGCCGCCAGCACGGTGGCGTTCCAGGTGCGGAAGTCCTTGGCCGAGAAGTCCCCGCCGGCCGCCTGCTTGAGGTACTCGTTCACGTCGGCGGACTTCACGTCCACCCAGCGGCCCGCGCGCTTGTACGCCAGCAGCTCGTCGCCGCCCGAGCGGCGCCGCCTGAGCATGTCGACCATGCCCACCACGTCGGGGTCGTCGACGCGCTGGATGCGGCGCTTGTTGCCCTTGGCGGCGTAGTCGAAGGTCATCACGCCGTCGCTGATGGTCACGTGGCTCTTTCTGATCGTGGCCAGGCCGTAGGTCTCGTTGTCCTCGGCGTAGCCCTCGGAGCCGACCCTGAAGAAGCCGCGGTCCAACAGGCGGATGGCGCAGGCCAGCACCCGCTCGCGGTCCAGCTCGTCGCCGCTCGAGGTCGCGCGCCACGCGCTTGCGCACCCTGGGCAGGACTTGCGCGAACTGCAGCATCGACTCGAACTTCTCGGCGTCGCGGCGCTCGCGCCACTTGTCGTGGTAGCGGTACTGCTTGCGGCCCGCGGCGTCGGTCCCGGTGGCCTGGATGTGGCCCATCGGCTGGGCGCAGATCCATACGTCCTGCCAGGCGGGGGGGATGGCCAGCGCCTGGATGCGCGCCACGACCTCGGGGTCGTCCACCGGCTCCCCGTCCTCGCCGATGTACTGGAAACCGCGCCCGCGGCGGCGGCGGGTGATGCCGGGCCCGGCGCAGTCGACTCGTCGTAGGCGGGCCATAGTCGCGCTCCGCTACCCGTGCGGGGTCGGCCGCAAACGACCAGGGCCCCGCCCCCCGAAGCCGCGCTCGATGTAGCTTTCGAGTGGATGGCGGAGCAAGTGGTCAACGAGATGACGGAGGAGCTCGAGCTGGAGCGCAACATCCTGCGCCAGTTGCTCAAGCAGGCGCCGACCGCGGTGATCGTGACCTGGGGCCGCGAGCTGCGATTTCGCTACGTCAGCGAGCCGGCGCAGGAGTTCTTCCCCGACGACAGCGACGTGATCGGCCAGACGGTCGAAGAGGTCTTCCCCAACGCCACGGAGGCCATCGACGAGATACGGACGGCCGTCCTGGACCGCGGCGAAACCGTGGAGGTGCACGACGTCCCGCTGGCCGCCGCCGGCCCGGGCGCGTGGGAGGGTGACCGCTACTACACGTTCATCGCCTCGCCGGTGGACGGTCCCGACGGCACGCCGGCGGGCATCCTGAACCTGGGCTTTGAGACCACCGGCGACGTCCGCGCGCGCAAGCTGCTCGAGCGCGAGCTGGCCGTCGAGCAGCGGATCGCCAACCAGCTCCAGGTCAGCCTGATGCCCCAGAGCCTGCCCGACGTGCCGGGACTGGACCTGGCCTCCGGCTTTCGCCCTGCGGGCGACGGTCATGAGATCGGGGGCGACTTCTACGACGTCTTCCGCGTCAGGGAGGGCTGCTGGATGGTGGTCATCGGCGACGTCTGCGGCAAGGGCGCCGAGGCCGCCGCGATCACGGCCCTGGCTCGCTACACCATGCGCGCCGCGGCCATCCGCGACGACGCCGACCCGTGCACGGTACTGGCCCGCCTGAACACAGCGGTGCTGCGCCAGCGTGAGGATCTGCGCTTCCTGTCCGTGGTCTGCGGCTTCCTGGAGCCGGTTGAGGGAGGCGGCGCCACCCTGAGCCTCTGCGTGGCCGGCCACATGCCGCCGCTGCGCGTGGGCGCCGACGGCTCCGTGACCCGCGTGGCCGGCGGACACGGGGTGGTGCTGGGCGTCTGGGAGGAACCCGATCTCGAGCAGGAGCGGGTCGAGCTGGCGCCGGGAGAGCGGCTCGTGCTCTACACCGATGGCGTCCTGGACGCCGATCCCGACAACGAGCTGACCGAGGAGGAGTTCGCGGCGATGCTCGGCCAGGCGCCGGACGGCAGCGCCGCGGAGACCGTCGCGCTGGTGGAGCGCGAGGTCGTGCGCGGAGGCGCCTTACAGGGTCGTGACGACGTGGCCGTGCTGGTCATCCGCCCGGACCGCGGGGACTAACCTCGGGAGTGATCCCGAGGAGGCCCAGAACGTGTTCGAGTTCCTGACCCGCCACAAGACCGAGATGCCTGCCGCCGCCGACGCGCTGCCCGGTCGCGACACCCCGATCGTCCAGCCCGGGGACCACGCCGTCCTGGGCACCCCGATGGCGCCGCCCTTCCCCGACGACACCGAGCAGCTGATCGTGGGGATGGGCTGCTTCTGGGGCGCCGAGCGCGCGTTCTGGCAGCTGCCCGGCGTGTACACGACCGCGGTGGGCTACAGCGGCGGGATCACGCCGAACCCCACCTACGAGGAGGTCTGCTCGGGCCGCACCGGGCAGAACGAGGTCGTGCTCGTGGTCTACCGCCCCGCGGAGGTTGCGCTCGAGGAGGTTCTCAAGACCTTCTGGGAGGGCCATGATCCGACCCAGGGCATGCGCCAGGGCAACGACGTGGGCACCCAGTACCGCTCGTCGCTGTACACCACCAGCGACGCCCAGGCCCAGGCCGCGGAGGCCTCGCGGGATGCCTACCAGCAGGCGCTGGACCAAGCAGGCCGGGGCCGGATCACCACGGAGATCGCGCCGGCGGCGGCCAACCCGTTCTACTACGCCGAGGACTACCACCAGCAGTACCTGCACAAGGTGCCCAACGGCTACTGCGGGATCGGCGGTACGGGCGTCAGCTGCCCGGTCGGGATGGCCAGCTAGGAGCGAGCATCAGCGTCAGCTTTCGTCACGACGCTGACGCTCAGTTCAGCGTCGGATCCGCCGGCATGCTGGCCAGCAGCGCGTACTCGCCGCCCTTGCGCTTGAGCGCGTCACCCCAGAGATCGCCGTCGCTGAATGCGTCGTCGGCATCGGCGGGGGCCACGATCCAGGCCTCCTGCTCGAGCTCCAGGTCGAGTTGCCCGGGCGCCCAGCCGGCGTAGCCGGCGAACACGCGCACGCGATGCAGCTCGGCGTCGGGCCGCTCGGGGTCCAGCAGCCCCAGCGACCCGACCACCTGTGTGCCGGCGTCGGTGGGTTCCTCGAAGTCGCCAAGCACCAGGACGGAGTCGGGCTGGACGGGACCGCCGGCGTGCACCAGATCGTCGCCGTCCACCATGCCGGACAGCGACGGCACCGCCTCGGCCACCTCTGATTCGGTGGGCCGATTCAGGACCAGCCCCATGGCCCCGTCGTCGGTGTGCTCCAGGACCAGGATGACCGTGCGCTCGAAGTAGTCGCTGAGCTGCGGAGCGGCTATCAGCAGTTGCCCTCGCAGCGAATCCGACATGCGTCCAGCCTAGACCCCACGCCAGTTCGGCTCGCGCTTCTCGGCGAACGCCGTGGATCCCTCGCGAGCGTCCTCGGAGGCCAGGATCGGATCGGAGACCTTGTCCTGGAGCTGCCACATCCGGTCGGCGGGCCAGTCGCGCGACTCCTGGATGATCCGCTTCGAGCCGATCACCGCCAGCGGTCCGTTCGCGGCGATCTCGGCGCCCAGCGTCAGCGCCTCGGTGACCGCGTGGTCGGGCTCGGCCACGCGGTTCACCAGCCCCAGCTCGTAGGCGCGCTCCGCGCTGATCGGGTCGCCGGTCAGCGCCATCTCCATCGCCACGTGGTGGGGGATGCGCCTGGGCAGGTGCAGCAGCGCGCCGCCGGCGGCCACCAGGCCGCGCTTGACCTCGGGGATGCCCAGCTTGGCTCCCGCGGCGGCCACGATCAGGTCGCACGCCAGCGCCACCTCGAGCCCACCGGCCATGGCGAACCCTTCGATAGCGGCGATCAGCGGCTTGCGCGCCGCCCGCTGGGTGATCCCGGCGAAGCCGCGGTCCTCGAACCAGGGACGCTCGCCGGTCACGAAGGCCTTCAGGTCCATGCCCGCGCAGAAGCCCCGGCCGGCGCCCGCGAGCACGCCGACCGCGAGCGCGTCGTCGGCGTCGAGCCGGTCCAGCGCCCCGGCCACCCCCTCGGCCACCGCGGCGTTGACCGCGTTGCGCTGGTCGGGCCGGTTCAGGGTGATCAGCAGCGCGCCCTCACGCACCTCCGTCAGGACCGCGGCCTCCGGCATCACTTCACGGTGATCTTCTGCGTCATGCCCTCGTGCAGCGTGCAGTAGAGGCGGTAGGTGCCCTTCTTCTTCAGCTTCTTGCGGTAGCTGTAGTCGGTCGAGGCGATATCCGACCTGAAGCGCTTCACGCCCCGTGGTCCCCGCTTCAGCTTGACGTCGTGGCTGTCGGCGTTGCCCGAGCGCCACTTCCAGGTCACGATCGTGCCGCGCCTGACCTTCATTCGCTTGGGCGAGAAGTAGTTGTCGCCGATCTTCACGGTCTTGCGGGGCGTCTTTGCCCCGTCGGCCGCGGGGCCCAGCACCAGCGCCGCGCCGATCACGAGCGCGGTCAATGTCGTGGCCTTGGTCTTGATGGTCGTTCTCCTCATTGGTTGCAGGGTACGCGCACGGTCGACCCGTCCGGCGCATCCGCGCGCCGGACGGGTCGGCTCCGGGCTACTTCTTCATCCTCACCAGCGGCTTGACGCCCTTCTTGGCCGCGTGCGGGTGTCGGATCCAGAACTTCTCGAACGAGCTCGGATCCTTGGCGTTCACCGCGGCGATCCAGCCGACGGCCTCGCTCTGGGCGGCCGAGTTCCTCGTATTGGCCGCCGGTCCCGGGCAGGGGGCGAACGTGCTGTTGTCCGCCGGCAGGTTCGGGCTACGCAGGGTGTTGTTCGAGAAGCAGTTCTGCGTCCCGCTCCCGTCGTAGAACATGTCGCGGCCGTTCAGGTCACGTCCGCCCAGACCGAAGTCGTTGTTGCGGACGGTGTTACGGCGCAGCACGGCTGCCTCACGCAGCGCCGGGCTCTTCTCACCCAGCAACGTCAGCTGCTCGATGGCTCCGAAGCCCACCAGCCAGTTGCCGTAGATCTTGTTCTTCTCGACCGTGTGCCCCTGGCCGCCGAAGAGCAGGATGCCCACGCCCAGCGGGTAACCGGACAGGCCGGCCGGGCCGGACCTGGGGATCCTGAACTTCGCGCCCGCGTAGTAGTTGTAGTTGTTCCAGAACACGTGGTTCCCGGAGATCACGTTCTCCTGCGGCGGCGGGAACTTCTCGGACTTCAGCGCGTTGGGCACGATGCCGGTGCCGTTGTTGAACCACTGGCTCTTGGTGATCGTCACGTAGCGCATGTTGGTGCCCGAGAAACCGAGCACGTTGCGGTACGCGCGCACCCTGGTCACCAGCGACCGCTTCGGCTTGGACTGCTTGGGCGTCTGGCCGATGTAGAAGCCGGAGTCGTTGTTGTCGTACGCCACCGAGTCGCGGATCGTGCCGCCCTTGGAGTTGAACGCGTACACGCCGTAGACGCCGCGGCCGGCGGCGATCAGGTGGCTGGCGCTGTAGCCGTTCACGTTCACGAAGAACACGCCGTTGCCCTTGTAGTTCACGAGCTTCAGGCCGCTGACCGTCACGCCGTCGGCGTTGTTCACCAGCACGCCGTTCTGCGCAGCCGCTCCGCGCAGGCCCTTGCTGTTGATCACGACGCGGCCCGGCCGCTTCCTGTCGCCCACGATCCGCAGGCCGTCGTAGCCCGACCCCGTGACCTTCACGCCCTCGCGGTAGGTGCCCTTCCTGACCCGGATCAGGTCGCCTCCGCGTGCCTTCCTGATCGCGCGGTTGATCGTCTTGTACTTGCACCGCTTCTGCTTGCAGACGGTGAACGTCCGGGCCTTGCCCGAGCGCTTCTTCTTCGCCTTGCCGGGGTTGCCGGCGGGCGGGTAGCTCCCGGCGACCGCGACGGCCGGCACCAGCGCCAGCGCCACGACGGCGATCAACAGCGTTTTCAGGGTTTTCATCGCTCTCCTTAGGGCTCGACCAGGTACCAGCCGGCCATGCCGGCGTCCTGGTGGCTGAACACGTGGCAGTGGTATAGCCACCGCCCTGGGTTGTCCTCGGTGAACACGGCCGAAACCGTCTCGTTCGGGCCGAGGGTGGGGTCATCGACGTACTGGCCCGCCGCGTCCTTCCAGCGGTGGCCGTGGATGTGGAAGGTGTGGAAGTTGCCGTCGCCGCCGATCACGTGCCAGGCCACGGTCTGGCCGACCTTGGCCCGCACGGTCGGCGTGTTGCCGGCGTAGGTGCGGCCGTTGATGCAGTGGAAGAGCCGGTCGAAGCCGGTCACCTGTGGCGGGAAGCTGTGCATGAAGTGCACGGTCTCCACGTCGGGGGGCTTCTGCCCGCGTGGGCGGATCACGATGGCGCCGAACAGGCCGCGCATGCTGTTCAGCGTGTGGTTGGGCCCGTGGTCGTGGTAAGGCCAGACCCCTACCGAGTCGGGCGTGGCCTCCCAGGTGTAGGTGAACTCCTCGCCGGGCTCGACGAAGCCGCCGATGCGCGTGAAGTCGCCCAGGTACGAGCCGTCGTAGTCCGGCGTGTAGCGCACGCCGTGGGGGTGCATGGTCACGGCCTGGTTGAACTTCTTGCCGCCGCCGTTGCGGAAGTTGACCACGATCACATCGCCTACCTCGGCGTTCAGCGTCGGGCCGGGCATCCGCGGCTTTGCCATCGGTGAGGCGAACCCGGCCGTGTACTGCTGGTAGACGAACGCAGTGAACGTACGCCGCCGCGGCACGGTCTTGCCCATCCACTCGTCGCGGCCGGTGGGGGCCACGTTCCAGCGCACCGGCCGCGCCTCGATCCAGTACTCCTTACGCCGCCCGCCCGGTTGGGGCGCGGGCGTGGCGAAGCGAGCGCTGTCCAGCGGGTCGCGCTTCGACCCCCTGCGCTTGGGGCGTTTGACCTTTGCCGCAGCCGCGTCGACCTTGGCCACGTCGGCCGCGTCGCGTACCGCGACCTTCTGGCCGCCGACGGTGCACAGCAGCAGGCCGCCCCCGGCCACGCCGAGGAAGTCACGCCGGTCCAGGCCGGGGATCGGGGTTGTAGGGGGCTCGCGGTCGTCCATCGTCCATCCTCGGCCAGCCCCCTGCCACCGGCTGAGCCGCCAGACCTGTATACCGGACCTGGTACGAAAGTGCACCATTTAGTTTCTGGCGTGAACCCGTCCGCGCCGGTGCCTACCGTCGCGGAGATGCGCCTGATCGTCGCCCGCTGTGAGGTCCGCTACACCGGTCGCCTGAACGCCCTGTTGCCGGAGGCGCTGCGCCTGCTCATGATCAAGTCGGACGGCTCGGTGCTGGTCCACGCCGACACGGGCGGCTTCAAGCCCCAGAACTGGATGACGCCGCCCACCGTCATCGAGGAGTCCGACCGTCGCATCGTGGTCCGCAAGCGGGCGGGCGCCACCGAGGACCGGCTCGAGATCGACATCGCCGAGGTGCTCTCGGACGTGATTCACGACATGGGCGAGGCGGCGGCGCTGGAGAAGGAGGGGGTCGAAAAGGATCTGCAGGCGCTGCTGGCCGACGCGCCCGAGCGCTGCGGCGAGGGGTTTCGCCTGGTGCGCCGCGAGTGGCCGACCGACATCGGGCCGGTGGACCTGATGTGCCGCGACGCCGACGACGGCTGGGTGGCGGTCGAGATCAAGCGCGTGGCCACGATCGACGCTGTCGAGCAACTGACGCGGTACCTGGAGCGGCTGGCCGCCGAGCCGGGCTTCGCCACGTGCCGCGGCGTGCTGGCCGCCACCCGGATCAAGCCACAGGCCCGGGTGCTGGCCGAGTCGCGGGGAATCGGCTGCGTGGAGGTCGACCCCGCGGTGTTGCGGGGCGAGCGCGAGCCCGACCTGACGCTGTTCGCCTAGATGGCGGAGTCCCCGCAGGGGGCGGTGGCCTACCGGGCGGTCCTGCTGGCGGCGGGGCTGCTGGTGCTCGGCCTGCTGTTCGAGCAGCTCGTGACCCTGCTGCTGGCCGTGCTGATCACCGTGATCGTGGCCATCGCGCTGTCGGCGTTCGCCGACCGGCTCGAGCGGCGGCTGTCCATTCCACGCCCGGTCGGAGCCCTCCTCGGGATCCTGATCGGCGTCGGAGTGCTGGCAGGGGTCATGGCGCTGATCATCCCGCCGTTCATCGACCAGACCAATCAGTTCGTGGACGACGTGCCGGGCATCGTCGACGAGCTCCGCGGCCAGGTGGAGGACGTCACCGGCGCCAGGCCTGGCGAGATCTCCGACCGGGTCCAGGACTTCGCCAACACTTATGCCGAGGACCCAGGCCGGCTGGTCGGCCCGATCACCACCATCGGCTTCAGCTTGGCGGGCATCCTGGCCGCTCTGCTGGTGGTGCTGATCACCGCCTACTACATGGCCATCAAGCCCGAGCCGCTGCTGGCCGGGGTGCGCTCACTCGTGCCGCCGCGCCACCGCGACCACGCCGACCGGATCATGGCCCGGCTGCGCAACTCTTGGATCGGCTGGATCCAGGGGGTGGCTGTGGACATGCTCGTGTCCGGAATCCTGCTCTACATCGGGCTGTCGGTCATCGGCATCGACTTCGCGATCTTCTTCGCGGTCCTGACGGCGCTGCTCTCGGTGGTGCCGTACTTCGGGGCCATCGTCAGCGGACTGCCGCCGGTGCTGTTCGCACTCACCGATTCGCCCGGCAAGGCGCTGCTGGTGATCGTGGTCTACACGCTGGTGCAGCAGTTCGAGGGCAACGTGACGATCCCGCTGGTCATGTCGCGTACGGTCAAGCTCCATCCGGCCGTGATCGCGGTCGGGGTGGTGGTGGTCGGTCAGCTGTTCGGCTTCGTGGGCCTGATCGTGGCCGTGCCGGTGCTGTCGATGCTGGTGATCCTGGTCGAGGAGCTCTGGGTCAGGCCGATGGAGGAGGCCGACCGCCGGCGGGAAACGCCCACCATCACGAGAGCTTGAACACGGCGATCACCATCGAGGCCACCACGCAGAGCACGATCAGAACCTGCATGTAGATCCAGAAACGAGGCACAATCCCAACTATGTCAATCGGAGCTTCGATCTTCCTGTTCGCCTTCGGGGCCATCCTGCGCTACGCGGTGACCGCGAGCGTGGGGGGAATCGACATCCCGACCGTCGGCACGATTCTGATGGTGGCGGGCCTGATCGGGCTGCTGGCCAGCCTGGCGCTGGCATTCGCAGGCAACACCAACCCGCGCGACGACTACCGGCGCTGACCCGCCCTACGTGATGTACGAGCGGCGCAGCGCGTTGGCCACCGCGTGCACCCGCCCGGTGGCCTCCAGACGCTGCACGGCGCGCTTGGTGTCGGCCTTCACGGTGTCGGGCGAGAGGCCGATCCGCTCGGCCACGTCCTCGGTGCGCAATCCCTCGGCCAGCAGCTGCAGGATGTCGCGCTCGCGCGTCGGCAACGGTGCTCCCGGCGCGCCCGGGTCCATCAGCAGGATCGGCGACAGCGAAGGATCCACGTACGGGGTGCCCGCCGCGGCGCTGCGGATGGCCCGCAGCAGGTCGGTGACGGGGGCGTCTTTGAGGACGTAGCCCAAAGCGCCCGCGGCCAGCGCGTCGGACACCATCGTTCGGTCCGCGTACGCCGAGTACATGACCGCGTTCGCAGCGGGACAGACCGTGGCCATCCGCTCGACCGCGGCCACGCCGTCGATCCCGGACAGGCGAACGTCCACGATCGCGATGTCGGGCTCGTGGTCGCCCGCCAGCTCGAGTCCCTCCTCGGCCGTTGCGGCGGTGGCCACCAGCTCTATGTCCTTCGCCCCCCGTAGCACGACGGCGAGCCCGTCGAGCACGCTGGGATGGTCATCCACTGCAAGACATCGGATCTGCTTCACGAACGCTCCCCCTGTGGTGCGTTCACCCTAACCGCTGACGCCGCGGCGGGCTAGGATCGCGCCATGTTCCGATCGATCGTGGTGGGCACCGACGGCTCGGCCACCGCCTCGGAGGCGGTGCGCCAGGCGGCCGAGCTGGCCCGGCAGGTCGGTGCCAAGCTCTACCTGGTCAGCGCCTACGAGCCCGTGCCCGAGGGCAGGTTGCGCGACGAGCGCCAGCGCGTCCCGGAGGATCTGCAGTGGATGGTCAATCCCGCGCGAGGACGTGGAGTCCACGCTTGCCGACGGCGCCAAGGACCTGTCCGGATCGGGCATCGACGTGGAGACCATGTCCCGCGAGGGCGACCCCGCGGACGCCATCCTGGACGTGGCCGAGGAGACCGGCGCCGAGCTGATCGTGGTGGGCAACAAGGGCATGACGGGCGCCAAGCGCTTCCTGCTGGGCTCGGTGCCGAACAAGGTCTCACACCACGCACCATGCTCGGTGCTGATCATCCGGACGACGTAGGTCAGCGCAGCGCGGCCGCGGCGTCCAGCAACCCGTACCCGTAGCGCTTGTCGAATCCGGGTGGGCCGAGGTCGCGGGCGGTCACCTCGAGATGGTGGGTCAGCCGCGCGGGGGAGGGCCTGCGCCCCAGGCGCCTGCTGGCCACGACCAGGGCCGCCACTCCGGACACGTGCGGGGCCGCCATCGAGGTGCCCTCGTAGCCTCGGGGCAGGCCGAAGCGGCGCACGCTGGAGGTGAAGGTCTGCTGGTAGATGAACTGGCCGGCCAGATCCGGCTTGCAGGTGGCGGCGTCGTAGGGGTTGTCCGACAGCACGGCGTCGCGGCCGCCGCCCGGAGCGGTCAGGTCCACGTCGGCGCCCACGTTCGAGTACTCGGCCAGGCAGCCGCGGATGGTGGTTGCCGAGACGGCCAGCGCCTCCCTGGCCCGGGCGGGGTAGGCCACCTGGCTGTCGGCCTGGTTGCCGGCGGCCGCGACCACCAGCACGTTCTTGCGCTTGGCGTAGCGCATGGCCGACACCAGGTCGGGGATCTGGGACGCGCGCACCGAGGCGTCGAACTCCAGGCTCATGTTGATGATCTTCGCCTTGTGGCGAACCGCGTAGCGGATGCCGCGGGCGATGGCGAAGGTGTCGCCGGCGCCCTCGGCGTCCAGCACCCGCACCGGCATGATCTTCGCCTTGTAGGCGATGCCCGCCGTGCCGGTCCGGTTGCCCGTGCTCTGGGCGATCGTGCCGGCCACGTGGGTGCCGTGGCCGTTCTCGTCGTTGGGGTGGCGGTCGCCGTCCACGTAGTCGTAGCCGCGCACGAACCGGTTCAGGTCCGGCGCACGCCGGTAGCGCTTGTAACGCTGGTAGGCCACGCCGGTGTCCAGCACGGCCACCGTCACGCCACGGCCGCCCGGCGCCTTGCGCGCCTTGGCCAGGTTCCAGGCGTCGGGCATGTTGATGCCGAACCCGGCCTGGAGATTCCACTGACGGCTGAACCCCGGGTCGTTGGGGATCAGGCCCGCCACGTGCGCCTTGTAGTTGGGCACGGCGTACTCCACGCGCGGGTCGCGCCTCAATCTGCTCACGGCGGCCTTCACCGATGTGCCCTTCCTGACGCCCAGCCTCCTGGCGCCGGCGGGCGGCCCCACGGCGCCGCCGGTGCCCGCGCTGTGCGCGGCCCCCGCCTGGGCCCGGGCCGAAGTCCCGTCCTTGTACTTGACGATCACCTGGCCGGGAACGTACGGCGCGGCCGCTGCGGGCGTGGCGCCGGCAGCGATCACCGCCGCGCTGGCGGCCAGGACGGCTGCCGCCGTGCGTGGGAGTAGGTGAGGTCTCATGGTTTACGGTGCCAGAGCGAGTGTACGAGGCCCGGAACACCCGAAACCCAGGGAAGTTGTCCAAAACTCCTCGGCTCGGCCCTCAGGTTCCATGAGGGCGTGCGTGACCGGCGGCACCGGATTCGTGGGCGCGCACGTGGTTCGCGAGCTCCTCGAGGCCGGCCATGACGTCAGGGTGGCCTACCGGGATGAGCGCAGATTGAGCCGGCTCGGCGCGCTCGAGCCCGAGCCGGTCAAAGCCGATCTGTTCGACCGCGCGGCCATGCGAAGGGCGGTGCGCGGCTGCGACGTGCTCTTCCACGTGGCGGGCTACGTGGGTTCGCGGCCGGCCGAGCGAGCGTGGCAGGTCAATGCCCTAGGTCCCCGGCGGGCGGTCGAGGCGGCGGCCGCCGAGGACGTGGAGCGCGTGGTGGTCACCTCCAGCGTGGCCGGCCTCGGGCCGGTGGCCCCAGACGCGATCGGCACCGAGGAGAGCCCGTTCCGCGGTGGAGCGCGCGGCCTGGTCTATCCCGACAGCAAGCACGAGGGCGAGCTCGAGGCGCTGGCCGCAGCCGCCCGCCTTGGCGTCGACGTCGTGGTGGTCAACCCCTCCTACGTGCTGGGAGCCCCCGTGGACCGCAGCCAGCAGGGCGAGACATCAAACCGCATGATCGGCAACTACCTGCGCGGACGGTTGCCCGCGGTCGTCGACGGCCGTACCGACTTCTCGGACGTGCGCGACGTGGCCCGCGGGCACCTGCGCGCCGCCGAGCGCCGGCCGGCCGGGCCAGCGCTACGTGCTCGGCGGTCACGACGGCACCTGGGTCGGCCTGATCGAGCTGGTCGCGCGGGTCGCGGACGTGCACAACCCGGTGGCGGTGCTCCCGCCGATGCTCGGTCCGCTGGCCGAGCGCGCCGAATCGCTGCGCCTGCCCACCCCGATCGCCGCCGAGGGCATCCTGCTGATGGGCCTGAACTGGAGCTACTCCTCGCGCAAGGCGCGCGGCGAACTCGGCTACCGCACCCGCCCGCTGGAGGCGACCGTGCAACAGACCGTGGACTGGTACCGCGAGCTGATCGACGCGGGCGCCATGTCCGGCGGCGTCTCGCCGCTGTCGCTGGGCGCCGCCGGGATGCGCCTGGCCGGCCACGCCGGGCTGACCGCCCTGGCCCGCGCCGCCGGCCGTCGCGCCGGGCGCAAGCTCGTGGCCGGTGGATGACCTCCGCCTTCTTCCCGCGCGACGAGTACTTCATGCGCCTGGCGCTGCGCGAGGCCGAGCGCGCGCTGGGCCACGACGACGTGCCGGTGGGCTGCGTGGTGGTGGCCGGCGGCGAGGTCGTGGCCGCCGCGTGCAACGAGCGCGAGCTGCGCGGCGACCCGACCGCCCACGCGGAGATCCTGGCGCTGCGCGAGGCCGCCGCCCACCAGGGCTCGTGGCGGCTGAGCGACACCGTGCTCTACGTGACGCTCGAGCCGTGCGCGATGTGCGCGGGGGCGATCGTGCTGGCGCGCGTGCCGCGCGTCGTGTTCGCCACCGAGGATCCCAAGACCGGGGCCGCGGGCAGCGTGCTGAACGTGCTCGACCAGCCCGAGCTCAACCACCGCCCCGACGTGGCGGGCGGGCTCCTTGCCGGCGAGGCCGGCCACATGTTGCGCGCGTTCTTCGCGAGCCGGCGCTAGGAGGCCGGGCTGCGCCGGCGGGCGCGTCGCGGCCCTAGCCGACGTAGCGCCGCGCGGCCCGCACCGCCGACGCCCCATAGCCGCCGCCGAACAGCGCCGCATGCACCAGCAGCGGGAACAGCTGCCACAGCTCGGTCCGGTCGGCGTGGCCGTCGGCCAGCGGGTGGACCTCCTGGTAGGCGGCCAGGAAGCGCTCGCCGGGCCGGCCGAACAGCGACAGCATGGCCAGGTCCACCTCGCGGTGGCCGCCGTAGGCGGCCGGGTCGATCAGCACCGGCCCGCCCATCACGTTGCCGCTCCACAGGTCGCCGTGCAGCCGCGCCGGCGGCTCGGCCGGGCCGGCGAACTCGTCCATCCGCTCGCTCAGGCGCTCGACCGCCGCCATGCCGTCCGCGTCCAGCCCGGCCCGGCGGGCCATCGGCATCACGCGCGCGCCGGCGTAGAAGGAGGCCCAGTCGGGCGCAGGGTCGCTCGGGATCTCGAGCGGCCCCAGCCGCAGCGGCGCGCGCTCGCCACCGGGCGTGCCGGGCGGCATCGACCCGAACCCCTCGGCGCCCGCCGCGTGCATCGTCGCCAGCATCCGGCCAAGCGATTCGGCGTCGTCGCCGGCGCGCCCGGCCTCGACCCACGCCAGCACCAGCACGTCGTCGCTGGCCGCCAGCACCTCCGGCACTGTTGCGCCCGCGTCCGCCAGCCAGCGCAGCCCCGCCGCCTCGGCCTCGTAGCCGCCCGGCCGCGCGTCCGCCGAGGTCTTTGCGAACGCCGGCGTGCCGTCGCCCAGCTCCAGGCGCCAGGCGTCGTTCAGGTCGCCGCCGCTGATCGGCCGGGCGGAGGTCACATCGCCGCCCAGCGCCGCAGCGGCCTTGCTCAGCGCGTCGACCGCAGCTCCTCCAGCAGGCCGCGGCTCGCGCGCTGCACCATGTCCAGCACTTGCTCGAACCCGTCGTCCCCGCCGTAGTAGGGGTCGGGCACGTCCAGATCGCCCGTAGCCGCCGCCTCGGGATCGAACTCGCGCAGCAGCCGGATCTTCTGGCCGCCGCCTCACCGTCGGGGGCCACCCGTTGGAGGCCCGCCACGTTGTCGGCATCCATGGCCACGATCAGGTCGAAGCGCGTCGAAGTCGGCCGGCTCGACCTGTCGCGCCGAGCCCGCCAGCTCGATCCCGCGCTCGGCCGCCGCGGCGGTGGCGCGCTCGTCGGGCGGGTGCGCCCACATGCCAGCTGCCGGTGCCGGCGCTGTCGATCTCCACCTCGACCCCCTCCTCCGCGGCCAGCGCGCGGAACACGCCCTCCGCGGTCGGCGAGCGGCAGATGTTGCCCATGCACACGAACAGGATCCGCATCGGCGCTACTCGGGCCAGCCGTCGATGAACAGGTCCAGCGCCAGCTCGCCCGACGGGTCGGCCTGGTACTTGGACAGGTCGGTCACGCCCGCCTCCGCCAGCACCTCGTCGTCGATGAACGAGTTGCCGGTGCACTCGCGCGGGTCGCGCCTCAGGACCTCGAGCGCCGAGTCGGCGTAGATCTCGGGCGTGCGCGCCTTGCGCCATGGCCTCGTCGCCGCCGAGCAGGTTCTGCACCGCCGCCGTGGCGATCAGCGTCCGCGGCCACAGCGTGTTCGCGGCGATCGGGGCGTCGGCCTCGTCGGCGGCCACGCCAAGCGTGACCATCGTCATGCCGTACTTGGCCACCGTGTAGGCCGAGTGCCCGCGTAGCCACTTGGGGTCGGCCGACAGCGGCGGCGACAGGCTCAGCACGTGCGCGTGGTCGGACTCGCGCAGGTGCGGCAGCGCCGCCTGGGTCAGCACGAAGGTGCCGCGCAGGTTGATGTCCAGCATCAGGTCCAGCCGCTTGACCGGCAGGTCGCGCATCGGCGCCAGGTTGATCGCGCTGGCGTTGTTCACCACGATGTCGATGCCGCCGAAGCGCTCCACGGTCTGCTCCACCGCGCCGGCCACCGACTGCTCGTCGCGCACGTCGCCGACGATGGCCAGCGCCCCGCCGGACCCGGCCTCCTCGATCTCCGCGGCCGCAGTGTGCACCGTGCCCTCCAGCTTGGGATGGGGCTGGTCGGTCTTGGCGATGATGGCCACGTTGGCGCCCTCGGCCGCCGCCTTCTTCGCGATGGCCAGGCCGATGCCGCGGCTGCCGCCGGACATGATCATGGTGCGATCGGTCAGTGCGCTCATGGCCCGGCACCCTACGAGTTCAGCCGCCCCGCCGAGCACTCCCAACCTGCGGTGGTGTGGATTGACCCCCTATGTGAAGGTCAATCCACACCACCCGTGCGTGCTCGTGTCGGTGCTGCGTCGCTATCGGGCCCGCCGTGTGTATCAGGCGAAACTGATACGTTGGCGAGCAAGCCCTGATCCACATGTCTGAGTCCACGCCCCAAAGTGCTCCGTTTCTCCTGCCGGAGATGCCGGTGGAGTCGGACCTGATCGCCAAGTACTTCCGTGGGCTGGGGGACGTGACGCGGGTGCGCATCATCGAGCTGCTGCAGGAGCACGGGGAGCTGTCGGTGGGCGAGCTGGTCGAGCGCCTTGGGCAGCCCCAGCCGAAGGTCTCCAATCACCTCTCCTGTCTGCGCTGGTGCGGGTTTGTGGTGACACGCCGTGAGCACCCGAGCGTCTTCTACCGGGTGGCCGACGAGCGGGTGTTGGAGCTGCTCGGCTTGGGCCGGGCGCTGCTCGCCGACAACGCCGAGCACGTGGCGGCGTGCGGGCGCATCGACGGCAAAGGTTGCTGATGATCTCGGAGCCGAAGCACGCCCCGGCGTCGCGGATCGGGCTGGCGGGCTTGGGCATGGCTATGTTCGCCGTGGGGTGCTGCGCCGGGCTCCCGCTCCTGATCGCGCTGGCCGGCGGCGTGGCGGTCGGCACGGTCGGTGGCGGCGTCGCCGGTGCGCTGGTGCTGGGCGGGTTGGCAGCGCTTGTGACCTTGAAGGTTCGGCGCCGCCGGGCGTGCACGGCTCCGGCGGTCGAGCCTCGGCGGTGGGTGTGACTGCGCACCGTTTCGATGCCGTGGTGCTCGGCGCGGGTCCCGCGGGCGAGGTTGCTGTGTCGCGCCTGCACGAGCAGGGCCTGGAAGTGGCACTGATCGAGCGCGAGCTGGTCGGCGGCGAGTGTGCCTACTGGGCGTGCATCCCGTCCAAGACGCTGCTGCGCCCGCCCGAGGCGCGAGCCGATGCAGGGCGAGCTGCGGGCTTGGAAGAACCCGAGCTGGATTGGGCGCAGGTGGCGAGCTATCGCGATGAGATGATCCGGCATCTCGACGATGCGAAACAGGTTGACGGCTATCGCGACGAGGGAGTGCAGGTCTTCAGGGGCGAGGGAGTGCTGGCGGGCCCCGGCCGGGTCGAGGTCGACGGGCAGACGCTTGATACCGAGCGAGTGGTCATCGCGACCGGCAGCGATTCGAGGATCCCCGACATCGACGGGCTGGCCGAGGCGGGCTTCTGGACCAATCGCGAGGCGACGACGCTGTCCGAGGTCCCCGAGAGCGTCGTCATCCTCGGCGGCGGCCCGGTCGGCGTCGAGTTGGGACAGTTCATGCGTCGCTTCGGCGCTCGCGTGAGCATCGTCCAGGGG
Source organism: uncultured Solirubrobacterales bacterium (assembly GCA_963750365.1). Classification (GTDB taxonomy): domain Bacteria; phylum Actinomycetota; class Thermoleophilia; order Solirubrobacterales; family Thermoleophilaceae; genus JAAYBF01. The sequence goes on along the minus strand of CAVVQE010000001.1, from coordinate 380,758 downwards.
GGCTCGCGTCTGTTGCAGCGAGAGGATCCCGCGGTGGGCGGCCTCGTGGCCGACTCTCTGCGGGCCGAGGGCATCGAGGTCCTCCTGAACGCCGAGCCCGCGAAGGTCACGCGCGAGAATGGCGAGCGGATCGTGCATCTCGAAGACGGCCGGCGCCTGGCCGGGCGCGAACTGCTCGTGGGAACCGGTCGCGCGCCTCGGGTACATGGCATCGGCCTCGAAAGCATCGGCGTCGAGCCGAACCCTCATGGGATCGAGATCGACGGGCGCTGTCGAGCCGCGGAGGGCGTGTGGGCGATCGGAGATGTGACCGGCGTGCTGCCCTTGACCCATGTTGGGATGTACCAGGGGCGAATCGCCGCCCTGGACATCGCCGGCGACCAGGCACGCGCGGACTACGCCGCCATCCCGCGCGTGGTCTTCTGCGATCCCGAGGTCGCAGCGGTGGGGCTCACCGAGCAGCAGGCCCGCGGCAAGGGCATCGACGTCGCCACGTCTCGGGTGGTACTCGCGGACGCGATCGCGCGGCCTTGGACCTATGAGAAGGATCCACGGGGCGAGCTCGGCCTTGTGGCCGATCGCGACCGAAAGGTGCTGGTAGGCGCGTGGGCGGTGGCCCCGATGGCCGGCGAGTGGATCCACTATGCGGCGTTGGCGATCAAGACCCAGGCGCCGATCAGCCTGCTGCTGGACACCGTTGCGCAGTTCCCGACCTTCACCGAGGCCTACCTCAAGGGAGTCGAGCGCCTCGGCCTCTGAGGTTGGACATGTGTTTGCGATCGTGGGGCTCCGGCGGGTGCGTTCTCGCTGTTGGCCGTTGCGGAGACACCACCCGCGCGGGGCCGGTATCGCTAGCCTCTCCGTCCGCGTCCCGGGCGCGCATTCACGGAGGGGTGCCGGAGTGGTTGAACGGGGCGGTCTCGAAAACCGTTGTGCGTCGTAAGGCGTACCGTGGGTTCGAATCCCACCCCCTCCGCTTGCCTGGCCGGGCTCTTCCCGGCACGGTCGCTGCTAGCGCCGCACCACCGGCTTGGCCACGAACTTGCCGTTGCCCAGGCAGCTGTAGATCACGAAGGTGCCGATCGGGAACTTCGAGACCAGGTACGAGTACTGGATCCGCTGGGTTCCGCGAATCGTCTTCGTCCGGCGGTTGATCGTCGTGGACAGCGAGTGCTTTGTGGTGACCTCTTTCCAGTAGGTGGCGGGCTTCTTCATGAAGGTGAAGTCGACCGGCTTCTTGCTCAGGCCGATGTAACCCGTGTAGCCGAAGATGTCGGCGCTGACGGAGGGTGATCCGCCGCCCTGGATCGGCAGGCAGTTCACCTGGATGCCCGAGTTCATGCTGTAGAGGCGCTTGTTCTTGTAGGTGAACGTGATCGGGTGGCCCGAGCTGGTCTTGCCCTTGTACTTCACGCCGGACGCGGCGCTGGCGGGCGCGGCGGCCAACGTCAGGGCGGCGAGCGTTAGGAATGCTGTGACGATCGGTTTCACGGTGCTCTCCTCGGATGGGGGAACGGCTTGTGACAAATCTGCTCCAGAGCCGGTCTCGGCGCATCGGGGAGATCCCTGGTATTCGACCCCAAACTCCGCGCCGTGGCCCCTAGGCAGGGGCCGCGGGGAATGCGGGATTCCTAGCCGCCTCTTATGCAGGCTCCCGAAGGTGAGCGCATGCCCGGTGCCCTCGGTACGCGCTCAGTCCATGTCGGGCAGGTCATGGGTACGGTCGTCTCGCTGGACGTGCGCGGTGCCGCACAGCCCGTCGCCGAGCGGGCCTTCGACCGCGCGATGGCGTGGCTCCACGACGTGGACGCGCGCTTCAGCACCTACCGCCGCGACAGTGAGATCAGCCGCATCGATCGCGGCGAGCTGCCGGTCGCCGCGGCCAGCGCCGACGTGCGCTGGGTACTCGATCGCTGCGACGCGCTGCGCGACCAGACCGGCCGCGCGTTCGACGCGCACGCCGGCGGACGGCTCGACCCGTCGGCGCTGGTCAAGGGCTGGGCCGTCCAGCGCGGCGCCCAGATCCTGTGCGGCGAGGGCCTGACCGACTTCTGCCTGAACGCCGGCGGCGACGTGGTCGTACGCGGCGGTGCGCTGCCCGAGCGGCACTGGCGCGTGGGCATCCAGCACCCGCGCGACCGCGAGGCGATCGCGGCGGCAATCGCGGTCACCGATCAGGCGATCGCCACCTCGGGCGCCTACGAGCGCGGCGAGCACCTGCTGGACCCGCGCACGGGCGCGGCGCCGTCGGACGCCCTGTCGGTCACGGTGGCCGGACCGGACCTGGGCAGCGCCGACGCCTACTCGACCGCCGCCTTCGCGCTCGGCGCCGACGGTCCCGCGTTCACCCTCGGCCTCGAGGACTACGAGGCCATGACGATCCTGGCCGACGGCCGCGTACTGCGCACGCCCGGCTTTCCAGAGGCGGCGTGAGCGCGCTGGCCCCATCGCGGCAGCGCCCGCCGCGCCGCCTGCCCGTCCCCGGCCGCCCGGGCGTGGTGAACGTGCTCGGCGTGCTTGCCGGGCTGGGCTTCGGCATCACCATGGCGATCGGTGTCATGGCGGAGTCGGCCGGCTCGCTGGCCGCCCCCGGCGGCCTGGCCACGGCCGCCGGGCGTCTGACGGGCCTCGCCGCCGCCTACGCCATGATCGTCGTCGTCCTGCTGGTGGCACGGTTCGGGCCCCTCGAGCGGGCCATCGGCCAGGACCGTCTGGTGCGCTGGCATCGCAGCCTGGGCCCGTGGCCGCTCTACCTGCTCGTGCTGCACGGAACGCTCATCACCGTCGGCTACGCGCAGGCCGCACACGACGGAGTGCTGCACCAGTTCGGGCAGCTGCTGTGGACCTACGCCGGCGTGCTGGCCGCGACCGTCGCCGGCGTGCTGCTGATAGCCGCCGGCGTGACCTCCTACCGGCTCGCGCGGCGCAGGATGGCCTACGAGACCTGGTGGTCGGTGCACCTCTACACCTACCTGGCGTTGTTCCTGGCGTTCTCGCACCAGGTGAACACGGGCGCGTCGTTCGTCGGTCACCCGGCCGCGCGCGCCTGGTGGACGGCGTTGTGGGTGGGCACACTGGCGCTCGTCCTGATCGCGCGCGTGGGGTTGCCGCTCTGGCGCTCGCTGCGCCACCGCCTGAAGGTGGTCGAAGTCACGCCCGAGGGCCCGGACAGCTACAGCGTCCTGCTGCGCGGCCGCCGCCTGGACCGCCTCCCTGTGGCGGGCGGCCAGTTCCTGCAGTGGCGCTTCCTGCGTCGCGGCCTCTGGTGGCAGGCGCACCCGTACTCACTGTCGGCGGCACCCAGCGGCCGGCACCTGCGGGTGACCATCAAGGTGCTCGGCGACCACAGCACAGCGCTGCGGCGGATCCGCCCGGGCACGCGGGTGGCCATCGAGGGGCCCTACGGTGTGTTCACCGCCGACACCCTCCGCAGCGACAAGGTCCTGCTGATCGGCGCGGGCGTGGGGATCACGCCCATCCGCGCCCTGCTCGAGGAGTTGCCGGCCGCGGCCGACGTCGCGGTCGTGCTCAGGGGTTCCAGCCGCGAGGACATCGTGTTGCGCGACGAGGTCGCCGACGCCGTGCGGCGGCGCGGCGGGCGCCTGCACGAGCTCCTGGGCCCGCGCGAGCAGGTGCCGCTGGACACCGCCCACCTGACCGCGCTCGTCCCCGACATCTCCGAGCGCGACGTCTATCTCTGCGGCCCCGCGCCACTTCAGGAGGCGTTGCTCGCCGCCGCCACCGACGCGGGCGTGCCGCCTGCCCACCTGCACTACGAGTCCTTCTCCTACTGATCCGGAGCGATCATGAAACGTGCACCAATCGTCCTCACCGCAACCGCCGCCGGCCTGGCCGCGACGCTGGGCTTTCACCCCCACTCCCGGGCGCCCAGCGCCGCGGCGCTGCCCACGGCGTCCCAGCCGGCCTCGTCGGCCGCGGCGACCTCGGCGTCGTCGGCCGGCGGCAAGACCGTCACGGGCGATGTCGACCTCCACGCAGTACGGCAACGTCCAGCTCAAGGTCACGGTGGCCGGCGGCAAGGTCACCCAGGTCCAGGCGGTCCAGCTGCCGTCCGGCGACCCGAAGTCCTCCGAGATCAGCAGCTACGCCGAGCCGCAGCTGCGCCAGAGCGCGCTCGCCAAGCAGAGCGCCAGCATCGATGCGGTCAGCGGCGCCACCTACACCAGCGAGGGCTACAAGACCGCGCTGCAGTCGGCGCTGGACAAGGCCGGGGCCGGGATCTCCGCGTCCAGCAAGAGCGCCTCCGCGGGCTAGGGCGACGGCCACGTCGCCCGGCCGGCGGCGTCGCGATGGCGAGGTCGGGTAGACCGGCCCCATGACCGACGACGAGACGGTGCGGGTCTTCGTGGAGATCCCCCAGGGCAGCCGCAACAAGTACGAGCTCAACCAGGAGACGGGGGACATCGAGCTGGACCGCCGCCTGTTCGCGGCGGTGAGCTATCCGACCGAGTACGGCTTCGTCAAGGAGACCGTGGCCCCCGACGGCGACGAGCTGGACGCCATGGTGGCGGTGACCGAGCCAACCTTCCCCGGCTGCGTGGTTCCCGTGCGGCCGATCGCGGTGCTGCGGCTTCAGACCGGCGAGGGACCGGAGCCGAAGATACTTGGCGTTCCGCTTTCCGATCCGTCCTGGAGCGGGCTTGAGGAGCTGGACGACCTGCCCGGCGACCTGGCGCGCGAGATCGAGCACTTCTTCACCTCCTACAGCGAGCTCGAGGGAAGCGACTGGGAGATCGAGGGCTGGGGCTCGCGGAAGGAGGCCGATGAAGAGATCGCCCGGGCGCGTGAGCGCTACCGCGAGGGCTGAGCTACCGGCTCGGCGGCGCTGCTCGAGGGATCGATCAGGATCTTGGCGTGGGTCTCGGGGTCGCCGAGCGCCGCGAAGGCGGCCTCGACGCCGTCCAGGCCAACCTCGCCGGTGATCAGTGGGCTCGGATCGACCTTGCCCTCGGCCAGCATCTGCAGCGTGTCGCGGAACTCCAGCGGCGTGTAGCCGATCACGAAACGCAGGTCGATCTCCTTGTTGATGGCCATGGCCGGGTGGAAGCTGTCGGGCCCGACGCACACCCCGGCCACCACCACGCGCGAGAACAGCGGCGCGCCGTCGATGATGCTCTCGATCACGCCCGGGACCCCCACGCACTCGAATATCACCGGGTGTTTGGGCGCCGCCCCGAGCTTTTCGGCCAGGCGCCAGACATGCCACCAGTCGACCGGCAGCCGGCCGAGCTTCTCGCGCGTCCCGACGGCCAGCTCGAGGGCCGCGGGCAGGTCGTTCACGTGGTCGCTGTGGCCCGCGGCCGAGTAGGGCGAGCCTTCGGATGCGTCGACCACCACGTCCGCCCCGCACGCCGTGGCCAGTGCGCGCCGGCCCGGCGAGAAGTCGCTGGCCACCACCGTGCGCACCCCGCTGGCCTTGAGCATCAGGATGACCCCGAGGCCGATCGGCCCGCAACCGATCACGATCGCCACCTGCCTGCGGCCGACCTGGCCGCGCCGGACGGCGTGCCAGGCGATGGCCATCGGCTCGGTCAGCGCCGCGACATCGGGCGCCAGGCCGTTGGGCACCGCCAGCATCAGCGACTCCTCCACCAGCAGCTGCTCGGCGTATCCGCCCGGGGCGTGAACAGATAGTCCGACGGTGTCGACGCCATGAGGGGAGCGGATCAGCGGCAGGGCGACCACGGGCGTTCCGGTAGCGATGTCAGCCTTGCACCCGGGCCCGTACTCGGCCACCTCGCCGGAGAACTCGTGGCCGAAGACCACCGGCTCGCCCGCGCGCCCGAAGCGCTCGTACCCCGCACGCGCCACCAGGTCGGCCAGCTCGTCCATGGCGTGACGGGCGTGCAGGTCCGATCCGCAGATCCCGCAGCGCAGCACCTGCAGCCGCACCGCGCCCGGCCGCAGAGACGGAGCCGCTACGTCGACCACGTCCAGCTCGGCGTTCTGGCAGACCACGGCCCTCATGGGGCGAGCCTAGTTCACGATCTCGGCGCTGCGCGTGGGCGCCGCCGCCCTTGCGCTCGACGCCGCGACGGGCTACACCGTCTACATGCCGAGACCGACCCTGAGGGAGGCGTGTGAGCAGGCCGCTTGAGGGCAAGGTCGCGCTGGTGGCCGGCGCCACACGGGGCGCCGGCCGCGGTACCGCCATCGCGCTCGGCGAGGCCGGTGCGACCGTCTACTGCACCGGCCGCAGCACGCGCCGGCAGCGATCCGAGTACGACCGGCCCGAGACCATCGAGGAGACCGCGGAGCTGGTCGAAGCGGCGGGTGGCAGCGGCATCGCCGTGGCCGTGGATCACCTGGAGCCGGCCGAGGTCGAGCGGCTGACCAGCCGCATCGACGCCGATCACGGCCGCCTGGACGTGCTGGTCAACGACATCTGGGGCGGCGAGAAGCTGTTCGACTGGGACACGCCGGTGTGGGAGCACGACCTGCAGCGCGGGCTGCGGATCCTGCGGCTGGCGGTGGACACCCACCTGATCACCAGCCACCACGCCCTGCCGCTGCTCATCCGCAGGCCAGGGGGGCTGGTGGTGGAGATGACCGACGGCACGCGCGCCTACAACGACGACCGCTACCGGGTGAACGTGTTCTACGACCTGGCCAAGGCGTCGGCGCTGCGGCTGGCCTTTGCCCAGGGCCATGAGCTGGCGGCGCACGGCTGCGCCGCCGTGGCGCTGACGCCGGGCTGGCTGCGCTCGGAGATGATGCTGGAGAACTTCGGCGTTACCGAGGACGACTGGGACCAGCCCGGCAAGGCGCCGCCGCACTTCGCCGCCATCTCCGAGAGCCCGCGCTTCGTGGGGCGCGCCGTGGCCGCACTCGCGGCCGATCCGGACCTCGACAAGCGCAACGGCGGCTCGTTCTCCTCCGGTGAGCTCGCGCGCGAGTACGGCTTCACCGACCTGGACGGCTCACAGCCCGACTGCTGGCGCTACATGGTCGAGGTGCAGGACCCGGGGCTGCCGGCGGATCCGGCCGGCTACCGCTGAGCCGGCCAGCCGCCGGCGATGCCGACACTAGGCTCGGCGCGGTGACTCCGCGCCTGCCTCTCGACCACGCCCGGCGGCTGGCCCTGCACGCGCAGGGCCTGGCGCTGGCGCCACGCGCCGGCCTGACGGTTGCCGACGTGGTCGCCCGGCTTGGCTGCCTGCAGCTGGACCCCGTGGGCGTCGTGGCGCGCTCGCCGCTGCTGGTGCTGCGCGCGCGGCTGCGCGGCGGAAGCCACGACAGCCACGCGCGGGCGCTGGACCATGCGGCCTACTCGGACCGTGTGCTGTTCGACTACTGGTGTCACGAGGCCAGCCTGTGCCATCGGGACGACCTGGCGCTGCACCGGTGGGCCATGCGCACCTACGTCGATCGCCTGACGCCGGCGCGGGCCCACCGCGCGCGCTGGCTGGGCGACAACGCCGAGTTCGCCGAGCACCTGATCGAGGACCTTCGTGCGCGCGGGCCGGTTCGCGCGCGCGAGCTCGAGGACCGCTCGGCCGCGGCGTGGCGGTGGGGCCACTGGACCGACGAGGTGTCCTCGCGCCAGACCATCGCGCGCATGCTCGACCTGCTGTGGATGACCGGCCGCGTGGGCGTGGGCGCGCGCGCCGGCATCGAGCGGCTGTGGGACGTGTTCGAGCGCTGCGTGCCCGGTGCGGAGCCCGAGCCGCTCGCGCAGGACGAGGTGGTCCGCCGCGCCGCGCTGCGTGCGGTGGGCATGCTCGGTGTGGCCCGCGCGCCGCACATCACCGCTCACTTCACGCGGCGCCGCTACCCGGGGCTCGGTCAGGCGCTCGAGCAGCTGGAGCGCGACGGCCGTCTGGAGCGCGTGCGGGTCGACGGCCTGGGCGGGCAGTGGTGGGGGCGGCCCGAAGACCTGGAGCGGGCGGGGCGGCTGGAGCGGGGCACGCGCACAGTGGCGCTGTCGCCGTTCGACAACCTGATCTGCGACCGCGCCCGGGCGGCCGAGCTGTTCGGCTTCGACCACCGGCTGGAGATCTACGTGCCGGCCGCAAAGCGCCGCTGGGGCTACTACGTGTTGCCGATCCTGCACGGCGAGCGCTTCGTCGGCCGTGCCGACCTGCGCTCGGAGGACGGGGTGCTGAGGCTGCTGGCGCTGCACCGCGAGCCCGGCCGGGCCGCGCCGGCGGCCATCGACCGTGCGCTGCGGTCGCTGGCCGGCTGGCGTGGGGCCGAGCTGTCTACTGCGCGCGCGTCACCTCGACGCGGTTGGCGATCTGTGCACCGTATCGGTGCATGAATAGCCATTCAGCGCCGGTGTAGGGGTGGTTCAGGGGTCGATCACGTTGCCGGGGTCCGGGCGCAGCTCCGGCGGGGCCTGGCTGTAGTCGCCGAAGGGGCCGTCGCGGTCCTCGAGCACCGACCGCACGCCCTCGCGCTCGGCCTTGTCGATGAACGCCCGGGCCTCGGGCGTGTTGCGCATCAGCCCGTCCAGGATCGGGCCCAGCGTCTGGGTCGACGCCAGGCCCATGTTCTCGTACGCGTGGTTGACCACGAGCTTCTGGGCGGCCAGCTGCGAGGAGGGGATCGAGGCCAGCTCGGCCGCCAGCTCGGCCACCCGCTGCTCGAGCTGCGCGAACGGCACGGCCTCGTTGATCAGCTCCACCTCGGCGGCCTGGGCGCCGCTGAGCGGACGGCCCGTGAGCGCGTGGTACTTGGCCCGCGCCAGGCCGAGGCGGTGGATCCACATGCCCGACAGGTAGGCGCCCCACATGCGGCTGTAGGGCGTGCCGATCACCGCGTCCTGGCTGGCCACGACGAGGTCGGCGCAGAGCGCGAAGTCGCTGCCGCCGCCCACGCACCAGCCGTGCACCTGGGCGATCACCGGCTTGGGCGTGCGCCACACGCTCATCAGCTGCTGTGTCGGCGCCACCTGCTGGGCGGTGGCGAACGCGAAGTCCTTGCCGGCGTCCCACGTGCCGTCGGTCTGGATGTAGTCGTTCCAGTGCTCGAAGCCCTGGCCGAAGTCGTAGCCGGCGCAGAACGCGCGACCGGCGCCGCGCAGCACGATGACCTTGACCCCGTGATCGCGGGTGGCGCGGCCGACCGCATCCTGCACCTCCTCGGGCATCGGCGGCACGATCGTGTTCAGCCGCTCCGGGCGGTTCAGCGTTATCGACGCCACCGGCCCGTCGGCCCGGTAGTTGACGGTCTCGTAGGTCACGCTCATGGGCGGGTTCTACAGGTAGGGCATCGGGTCCGTGGGGCGGTTGTTCACGTAGACCTCGAAGTGCAGGTGGTCGCCGAAGCAGCGGCCCGTGCAGCCCACCAGCCCGATGGCCTGGCCCTGGTCGACGTCGTCGCCCTTGTCGACCAAAAAGCGCGACTGGTGGGCGTAGCAGGTCTGGAAGTCCAGGCTGTGCTGGACGCAGGTGTAGTTGCCGTAGCCGCTGACCACGCCGCGCAGGGACACCCGCCCGGCCTCGGCGGCGCGGATCACCCGGCCGGCCGGCGCGGAGATGTCGATGCCCGCGTGCAGCCGCCCCCAGCGCGGTCCGAACTGCGAGCTGACCGTGCCGTTCACGGGCCAGGCCAGCCCGCCCGCCCCGACGACCAGGTTGGAGTCGTAGCCCGCCTTGGCCAGCTGGCGCTGCACGCGCTTGCGTGCCTTCTCGAGCGCGGCCAGGTCCTCCAGGTCGCGGCGGATGCGCTTGTTCTCCGCGCGCAGCCGCTTCTCCTCGGTGGCTGCATCGACACCGCTCTTCAGGCCGCCCGGCGGCACGACCTGGACCACGCGCGGCGCGCCCTCGGGCTTTTCCTTGTCCAGACCCGCGCGCTTCGACGGCGCCGATCCGTCCAGCACGGCCTCGTCGCCCGGGCGCTGGTCCTGGCCGCAGCCGGCCAGCACGAACGAGGCACCGAGCAGGATGGCCAGCCGCTTCACGGCGACCAGTGTGACTGACCCCGGAACGAAAAAGCGGGCCGGCGGTATGACCCGCGCGACCCGCTGAGGGAGGAGTGATGCCCCTTCAGTGTGCACGCGATCCATTCAGAAGTCCAAGACGAGTTGCATCTGATATTAAGAAGTGTGACCTATGGAACTGCGTCAGCTGCGCTACCTGGTGACCCTGGCTGAGGAGCGTCACTTCACGCGCGCCGCCCAGCGCCTGCAGATCGCGCAGCCGGGGCTCTCGCAGCAGATCCGCAAGCTCGAGGACGAGCTGAGCACGCCGCTGGTCGATCGCACGACCAGGCACGTCGCGCTGACCGACGCCGGCGAGCGCGTGGCCGCGCGTGCGCGCAGCATCCTCGGCGAGCTGGAGGCCATGCAGTCCGAGCTCGACCAGATGCATGGCCTGCGCACCGGGCGCGTGGTGGCGGGCGTGACGCCCACGCCCGGGCCACTGGGGGTGGCCACGCTGCTGGGGCGCTTCCGCGCCGCCAATCCCGAGATCGACCTGGTGCTCAGGGAGGGCTTCTCCGCCTCGCTGGCCGAGCAACTGCGAGCCGACTCGATCGACTGCGCCTTCACCACCTGGCTCAGCCGCGACCAGCGGCGCGGGCTGAACAGCCAGGAGGTGGCCCGCGAGCCGCTGGTCGCGGTCCTTCCCCACGCCCACCCGCTGGCCAGGCGCGAGCGGTTGTCGCTGGAGGACCTGGCCGACGACGACTTCGTGCTGTTCAGCGAGGGGGCCACCATCCGGGCGCTGGTGCACCGGACCGCGGAGCAGCTGGGCTTCAGGCCGCACGTCTCGTTCGAGGCGGGCGAGACGGCCCGCATCCGCAGCATCGTGGCCGAGGGGCTGGCGGTCAGCGTGCTCCCGCGCTCGGACGCGCTGACGCCCGGGCCGCCGGTGGCGATCGCCGCGCTGACCGACCCCGGCATGGAGCACCGGGTGTTCGTGGTCCACCGGGCGGGCCGGCGCCACGGCCCGGCCGTGCGGGCGTTCCTGGACCAGGTGGCCCCAGCCGCCTGACCACACCCTGGCCCGTCGCGCGGCCTGGACGGCGACACGCCGGCCGTGCTCCAGGAGTAGCCTGGGCAGCTGGTGTGCCGGGAAGACTGGTCGGCGACACACGCCGACGATCCGTTTTGCCCTTGCGCGTACCGACCCCACACCCCCGCCGCTAGCGATGGCGCTGGCCATCGCCATCTTCGCCGTCGCGCTCGTGGCGATCGCCAGCGAGCGCGTGGACCGCACCAAGGTCGCCCTGCTGGGCGCCGCCCTGGTGGTGGTCACGCAGACGCTCGAGCAGGAGCAGGCGATCGAGGCGATCGACTTCAACACGATCGGACTGCTGGCCGGGATGATGCTGATGGTCCGGCTGACCGAGACCACGGGGGTCTACACCTACCTGGCGATCAGGGCGGGACAGCTCTCGCGCGGACGGCCGCTGGCCGTGGTGCTGGCCCTGGCCGGCACGACCGCGGTGCTCTCGGCGTTCCTGGACAACCTCACGACCATCCTGCTGATGGTCCCGATCACGTTCCTGCTGGCCGACGCGCTGGACATCGAGGCCATCCCCCTGGTGATCATCGAGGTGATCGCCTCGAACATCGGCGGCACGGCGACGCTGATCGGCGATCCGCCCAACATCATCATCGCGGGTGCGACCGGGCTGTCGTTCTCGCAGTTCATCGTCAACCTGGCTCCGATCGCGGTGGTCACCTTCGCGGTGGTCACGGCGCTGCTGTACCTGGCCTACCGGCCGCGATTGCAGGTCGACGCCGAGGCCCGCGAGCGCGTGATGCAGCTGGACGCCGAGGGTGGGATCGAGGATCACGCCGAGCTGAAGCGAACGGTGCCGATCCTGCTCGGGACGATCCTGGTGTTCTTCGTGCACAAGGCCATCGGGCTCGAGCCGGCCACCGTGGCGCTGTCGGGAGCGACGGTGATGCTGCTGGTCAGCCGCCAGAAGGTCGAGGAGGCGCTGTCGGGCATCGAGTGGCCGACGCTGTTCTTCTTCCTCGGCCTGTTCGTAATGGTGGGAGCGCTGGAGGAGACGGGGGCGATCGGTGAGGTGGCGAAGGGCATCGGCGACGTGACCGGCGGCGACCGCACCGCCGAGCTGCTGGGCATCACTTGGATCTCGGCGATCGGCTCGGGGGTGGTGGACAACATCCCGTTCACGGCGACGATGATCCCCGTGGTAGAGGAGCTGCACGCCGACAACGGCGGCGACAACGCGTACTGGTGGGCGCTGTCGCTCGGCGCGTGTTTCGGCGGCAACCTGACGCTGATAGCGGCCGCGGCCAACGTGGCCGCCGCCGGCATGGCCAGCAAGGCCGGCCAGCCGATCAGCTTCCTGGCCTTCCTGCGCGCCGGCGTCCCGGTGACGCTGGTCTCGATGGTTCTGGCGACCGCGTACATCGCCCTGCGCTATCTATGAGCGTGAACGCATGAGCCCACGACGCGTGACCCAGTCGATCATCCGCGAGCCGCCGCTGGTGGGGGTGGACGACACCGTGCGCACGGCGGTGCAGGCGATCATCGACGCGCACCTGCCCGCGGTCCCGGTGGTCGAGCAAGACGGAAAGCTGGCGGGCGTCTTCGGCGAGCGCGAGTTCATGGAGGCGCTGTTCCCGCGTTACTTCACGCAGCTCAAGTCCGCGGGCTTCGTGCCAAAGGCGCTGGACGAGGCGCTGGAGAAGCGCGCCAGCTGCGTGGGCGAGCGGGTTGGCGACCACATGTACACCGAGCACGTGGATGTGCCCACCGACGCCTCCGACGGGCAGATAGCCGAGACGTTCTTCCACCACCGTGTGCTGCTGCTGCCGGTGGTGGACGATTCCGGCCGGGTGGTTGGTGTGATCACCCGCCGCGACTTCTTCCGCGCTCTGGCCGCGCGCGTGCTCGATTCTGCGTGAGCGTGGCCACGTCCGCAGCCGCCCCGGCTCCGATCACGCGCTGGGAGGAGACGGAGAGCCGCACGCTGCGCGAGTTCCTGCGTACCGAGAGCGGCAGCGCGGGGCTGCTGCTGGCCGCCACCCTGCTGGCGCTGGTGTGGGCCAACTCTCCGCTCTCGGGCCTGTACGAGGACATCTGGGGCACGCACCTGCGCATCGACCTCGGCGGGCTGGAGGTGGACGAGGACCTGCGCCACTGGGTCAACGACGGCCTGATGGCGTTCTTCTTCTACCTGGTGGGCTTGGAGATCCGGCGTGAGCTGGCGCTGGGCGAGCTGCGCGACCGGCGCGCGGCCGCGATCCCGGTGCTGGGCGCCCTGGCGGGAATGGCGATCCCGGCGCTGCTGTACGTGGCGGTCAACCTCGGGGGCTCGGGCGGTGGCGGCTGGGGGATAGTCATGGCCACCGACATCGCGTTCGTGCTTGGGGTGGTCGCGCTGCTGGGCGATCGCTGCCCGCCGGGCGTGCGCGTGTTCCTGCTGACGCTGGCGATCGTCGACGACATCGGAGCCGTGACCGTGATCGCGGTCTTCTACTCCAGCGGCATCAACGTGGCGGCCCTGGCCGGGGCCGTCGGGCTGCTCGGGCTGGTCGTGCTGGCGCTGCGGCTGACCACCTGGAGCGGTCCGGCGTACATGCTGGCCGGGCTGGTGCTGTGGGCGCTGGTGCTGGCCGCGGGCATCCATCCGACGATCGCCGGCGTCGCGCTGGGCCTGATCACGGCAGTGCACCCGCCCCGCCGCGACGCCATCGCCCGCGCAGCCAGCCTCGGGCGGGTGTTCCGGCGTGACCTGTCAGCCGCGGGCGGGCGCGCGACCGCGCTGGAGGTCTCGCGCGCAGTGTCGCCGAACGAGCGTTTCCAGGGTTCGATCCACCCGTGGACCAGCTACGTGATCGTTCCCTTGTTCGCGCTCGCCAACGCCGGCGTCCCGCTCGGCGCGGACTCGCTCTCGCGCGCGCTCACGTCGCCGATCACGCTCGGCGTGGTGCTGGGCCTGGTGGTGGGCAAGTCGGTGGGCATCACGCTCGTGTCGCTGGCGGGGCTGCAGGCCGGCGTCGGCGTGCTGCCCCGCGGCGTCCGGCGCGGCCATCTGGCCGGTGCCGCCTCGCTGGCGGGCATCGGTTTCACCGTTTCCCTGTTCGTCGCGGAGCTGGCCTTCAAGGACGAGGTCCTGCGTGAGGAGGCCAAGATCGGCGTGCTGGCGGCCTCGGCGCTGGCCGCCGCGCTGGGCTGGGGGGTGTTCCGCACGCTGCACAAAACGTCAGTTGACGAGGCGGATTCCCAGGGCCCCCAGCGCCTGGAGCCCGAGGCCGACGCCCGCACCGACCACCACCGCGGCCGGGTGGGGGCGCCGGCGACCCTCGTGCAGTTCGGCGACTACTCCTGCCCGCATACGCGTGCGGCCGAGACCGCCCTGGCCTCCCTGCGCGAAGAGTTCGGCGACCGCCTGGACATGGTCTTCCGCCATCTGCCGATCGAGGACGCACATCCCGATGCCCCGGTGGCGGCCGAGGCCGCCGAGGCCGCCGGGGCGCAGGGCCGCTTCTGGGAGATGCACGAGCGCTTGATGGCTGACAGCGACACGCTGCCGGTGGCGGAGCTGGTGGCGCACGCCGATGCGCTCGACCTGGACCTGGAGCGCTTCAAGAATGATCTGCGCTACCACGTGCACGCGCCGGCGGTGGCCGCCGACGTGGACAGCGCGCGGCGCAGCGGCACGCCCGGCACGCCCGCGTTCTACCTGGGCGGCGAGCTGCTGGGTTTCGCGGACTGGGCCGACAGCGCCCGCGAACGGATCGCGGCGGCAGAAGCCTGATCCTGGGCGAAAGCCTGCAAAACGGAGGAATTTCGACAACGGCGCCGACCGCGTACTAGCGTCCGTCGCCGCCCCTGTTGCCGTCTCCGATTCGAGGTTGGATGTTCCGCCGTCTGTTTTCCATCGCCGTGCTGGTCTGCCTGCTCTGCGTGGGCGGCGCCTTGGCAACCCTGGCCTGGGCCGACAAGCAGTCGGGCAGCCGGATCGCGCAGGGCGTGAGCGTGCAGGGCATCAAGGTCGGTGGCCTGACACCCGCGCAGGCGCGGGCCCGCCTCAAGCGCAAGATCGCCGCACCGGCCCGCGAGCCCGTCGTGGTGACCATCGACGGCAAGCCGCATGCGCTGGACGCCCGCCGTGCCGGCGTGACGGTCGACGTGACCGGTGCGGTCCAGGAGGCGGCGGGCAAGGGTCGCTCGGACAACTTCGTCACACGCGGTTGGCGCGAGCTACGCGGCGGGGCCGTGCACGTGGACGTGCCGATGCCGGTCGAGGTCGATCGCGCCGCGGCGCGCAAGTTCGTGGCCGGCCTGGCCAAGTCCGCGGGCCGCCCGGCAACCGACGCCAGCTTCGAGCTCAGCGTGGAGAAGGTGGGCGTAGTCGAGGGTCGCCCGGGCCGCCGCCTGGCCGACCCGGCGAAGCTGACCCGCCGCGTCCAGACCGCGCTCGGGGCGCCCGGCAGCCATCGCGACCTGAGCGCGCGCACCGAGCCCGTGGCCCCCAAGGTCACGGCCGATCAGCTGCGCCGCCAGCACCCCACGGTGGTCACCGTCTCGCGGTCCGGGCGCACGATCCGCGTCTTCAGCGGCGGGCGCGTGGTCAAGACCTACAACGCAGCCGTCGGAGAGCCCAAGTACCCCACGCCCACCGGCCAGTTCAGCGTCCAGACGATGCAGAAGAACCCGACCTGGAACGTGCCCAACTCCGAGTGGGCGGGTGAGCTGGCCGGCAAGTCCATCCCCGGCGGCGATCCGGACAACCCGCTGGTGGCGCGCTGGATCGGCTTCAGCGGCTCGGTCGGCTTCCACGGCACCAAGGAGGCCGGCTCGCTAGGGCAGGCCGCCTCACACGGCTGCGTGCGCATGGACCCGTCCGACGTCAAGGACCTGTACAAGCGCGTCGACGTGGGCACCACGGTCCTCGTCGGCGGCTGACGCGCGGCCGGTCGGCGGTGGCGGTCGCGTAGCCTGACGCGCATGAGCACGATCGCGAGCCCCGGAGCCGACGCCTACACCCTGCCGCAGGAGTTCAAGGACTTCCAGGAGACCATCCGCGACCTGGTGGCGGGCGAGATCGCGCCGCGCGCGGCCGAGATCGACCGTAGCGGCGAATACCCCTGGGACGTGCGCAAGGCGCTGGCCGAGCACGACATCCTGGGCCTGCCCTTCCCCGAGGAGCTGGGCGGCACCGGCACCGGCACGCTGATGCTCAACGTGGCGGTCGAGGAGATCGCCAAGGCGTGCGCATCGTCGGCCCTGATCCTGATGGTGCAGGAGTTGGGCACGCTGCCGATCCAGCTGCACGGCAGCGACGAGCAGAAGCAGCAGTGGCTGCCCGACTGCGCCTCGGGCCAGAAGTCGCCCGCCTTCTGCCTATCCGAGCCCGAGGCCGGCTCGGACCCCGGCGCGATGCGCACCTCGGCCGTCAAGGACGGCAGCGACTGGGTGCTCAACGGCACCAAGAACTGGATCACCAACGCCACCGTGGCCGACTTCTACGTGGTCTTCGCGGTCACCGATCGCGAGAACAAGCGCATCTCGGCGTTCATCGTGGACAAGGACGCGCCGGGCTTCTCGGTGCCCAAGCTCGAGCACAAGATCGGGATCAAGGGCTCGCCGACCGGCCAGCCGGTGTTCGAGGACGTGCGGGTGCCGGCCGACGCGTTGATCGGCGAGGAGGGCCGCGGGATGAAGGTCGCGCTATCCACGCTCGAGCGCACCCGCCTGGGCGCCGGCGCCCAGGCTGTCGGCATCGCCCAGGGCGCCACCGACTACGCGACGCAGTACGCCAAGGAGCGCGTTTCGTTCGGCAAGGCGATCATCGAGCACCAGGCCATCGCGTTCAAGCTGGCCGACATGGAGACGCGGACGGCCGCCGCGCGCGAGCTGCTGTACACGGCGTGCGCGAAGGCGGACCGCAACGACCCCGACCTGGGCAAGTACAGCTCGATGGCCAAGTTGTTCGCCTCCGACGCAGCCATGGACGTGACCGTGGACGCGGTGCAGGTGCTGGGCGGCTTCGGCTACGTGAACGAGTACCCGGTCGAGCGGATGATGCGCGACGCCAAGATCACACAGATCTACGAGGGCACGAACGAGATCCAGCGGATGGTCATCTCGCGCTCGCTGGCGTGAGGCCGCCGCGGGTGACCTCCTCGGAGGTGGTCTACGAGAACCGCTGGATGCGTCTGCGCGAGGACCGGCTGGAGCGCGCCGACGGCTCGCCGGGGCTGTACTCGGTGGTCGAGAAGCGACCGGCGGCGGTGGTGCTGCCGCTGCACGACGACGAAACCGTCACGCTGGTCGAGCAGTACCGCCACCCGGTCGGGGGGCGCTTCTGGGAGCTGCCCCAGGGCGCCCTGGACGAACAGGAAGGGGCGGGCGCCGAGCAGATCGCCCGAACCGAGCTGGCCGAGGAGACCGGGCTGCGTGCCTCCGGGTTCGAGCACCTCGGGCGCCTGCACTTCGCCTACGGCATCTCGGCCCAGTACTTCGACGCGTGGCTGGCCACCGGCCTGAGCCAGGGCCGGCAGGCGCTCGAGGACGAGGAGGAGGGGCTGCGGGTCGGCCGCTTCGCGCTGGCCCGTGTGGAGCAGATGATCCGGACCGGTGCGATCGCCGACGCCGCCAGCGTGGCCGTCTTCGGGCTGCGTGCGCTGGCAGAGACAGACTGATCGCCGGCGGGTGGCACCCGCGCGCGCACAGGTCTAGGTTGAAATGGTCGTGACCGACTTCTGGAACGACCAGCTCGTAGCCAACGACCGCCAGTGGCTCTTCCTCGTGCTGGTGGGGATCGTGGTGTCGTTCGCCCTGATCCGCATGTCCACGCGGATGATGCGAAGCCCGAAGGCGCCGTGGTGGCCGGGCAGCATCGTCAGCGAGGGCGGCGTGCACGTGCATCACCTGGTGTTCGGAATCGTCCTGATGATGGTGGCGGGCACGCTCAGCTTCGCCGGCTTCGCGGTCTCGCCCATCTACGAGATCTGCGCCCTGGGCTTCGGCGTGGGCATCGGCCTGACCATCGACGAGTTCGCGCTCTGGCTCTACCTGGACGACGTGTACTGGTCCGCGCGCGGGCGCCAGTCCGTGGACGCGCTGGTGATCGCGGTGGCTTCGATGGGGCTGATCCTGTTGGGCGCCCGGCCGTTCGACATCGCCGACGGCACGACCCTGGACCTGTTCGGCAGCATCGCCGCGGTCCTGGTGGTCCTGGGCTGCGTGGTCGTCTGCGTGCTCAAGCGCCGGCTGCTGCATGCGACGCTGGGGTTCTTCGTCTTTCCGCTGGCCCTGTACGGCGCGGCGCGGCTGGGCAAGCCGGAGTCCGTGTTCGCCAGCCGGCGATACGGCAGCGCGCGGCCGGGCAAGCAGGCCAAGGCCGAGCGGCGTTTCCACCCCGGCCGGCGCACCGAGCGCTTCAAGGAAGCCTTTCGAGACGCCGTCGGCGGCTCGACCGACGAGCGCTACCGAGTCAAGCTGGCGGGACGCGGATGAGCCGGGCCGCCCGCCGGTGCGCGGGCGCCGCGGTCCTGCTGGCGCTGGCGCTGCCCTGCAGTGCGCTCGCGGGGGCACGCGACGACGCCCGCGTCCAGCGCGGCCTCAAGCGCCTGGTTGCGGCAGAGCGCGGCCCGCCGGGGGCGATCGCCGTGCTGTGGCGAAACGGCAGGACCACGGTGCTGCGGGCCGGGTACGCCAACGTGGCTACGCGGCGGCGGCCCCGTTCGCGCGACCACATGCGCATCGCCAGCGTGTCCAAGGAGTTCAGCGGGGCCGTGGCGCTGCGCCTGGTGCGCGACGGCCTCCTGGGCCTGGACGACACGATCGCCCGCCACCGCCCCGACCTGCCCGCGGCCTGGGGCTCCGTGACCGTTCGTCAGCTGCTCAACCACACCAGCGGGACGCCCGACTACACCAAGTCGGCCGGCTTTGCGAAGCAATTCAAGCGGGCCCCAAGGGCATACGTCGCGCCGGCCGGGATCATCGCGTGGGTGGCCAAGCGCGGGCTCGCCTTCCGCCCCGGCTCGCGCTACGCGTACTCGAACACCGACAACATCGTCATCGGCCTGATCGCCGAGAAGGTCACGCGGGAGTCCTACGCGTCGCTCCTGCACCAGTACGTGTTCGACCCGCTCGGGCTGGACGACACCAGCTTTCCGTCCGGCACCCGCCTGCCGCCCCCGTTCATTCACGGCTACGTGACCGCGGCCGGCAAGCGCCCCGAGGATGTGAGCACGCTGCTCAGCCCGTCCGGTGCGTGGGCCTCGGGGGCCATCGTCTCGACACCGCGCGACCTGGCCACGTTCACGCGCGCCTATGTCTCCGGCCGGCTGTTCGGCACCGCCGCCCGGCGCCAGCAGCGCCGGTTCGTGCCCGGGGGCCGATCCAGCCCGCCGGGCCCCGGCGTCAACTCGGCCGGCCTGGCCCTGTTTCGCTATCGCACGCGCTGCGGGACGGTGTACGGGCACAGCGGCAACTTCCCCGGCTACGTGCAGTGGGCGGCCGCCAGCGCCGACGGCCAGCGCGTGGTCACGACCTCGCTGAACATCCCGGCCCCGGACGGCAGGCTGCTGCGCCGCCTGCGCGCGGTTCAGGAGGATGCCGTCTGCGCCCTGCTGCGGCGCTGACGGCGCCGCGCTAGGCGGCCAGCCGGTCAGGCGCGCCGCGGCGACGGCGGGCGGCCAGGTCCACGACCCCGGCCTCCCGGTGTCCGCCCTCGACGGCCACCACCTGCATCAGGCAGTCGCAGCCCTCGCACAGCACCCCATCGGCGTCTCCGAGCGCACCCGCGAACTCGTCGGAGTGGTCGCAGGCCGGGTCCGAGCAGATGAGCAACACGTTGAACACAGCCCGGGAATCGTCCGACCCCAGCCGGACGGATGAGGGAAATCCTGCACGGGAGCGGCTTCGCTAGCCGTCGTCCTGCCTGAACGCCCAGCGGATCTCGTCGGTCGAGAGGTCGCTGGCCAGGCACGCCAGCAGCTTCATCCGGGCCGCCTGGGGAGACAGGAACCCGGCCGGGATGATGCCGGTGTTGCGCAGGTCGCGCTCGGAGCCGCGGTACCCGTAGGTGGAGTTCAGCACGACGCCGCGCTCGGGCCGGCAGTAGGCGATCACCGGGATCCGCTCGGATGCCTCGGCCCAGACGTCCAGCAGCGGCGGGCCCAGATGACCGGCGCCCAGCGTGCCGATGACCACGCCGTCGGGATCGGTGGCCAGAGCTGCCGTGGCCAGCGAGCCGTCGTCGCCCGCCATCGTGGGCACCACCAGCACCCGCTTGGCCAGGTTCACGGGGTCCAGCGGCGGGTTGCGCGGGATCTTCGACCAGATGATCGGGTGCCCCTCGGTCACGCGCCCGAGCGGTCCGGTCTGGGGCGAGGAGAAAGCCACCAGCGAGGTGGTGTCGGTCTTGCGCACGCAGCGCGCATGGTGGATCTCGCCGCCGAAGACCACCAGCACGCCCAAGCCCGCGGCGGCCTCGCTGGCCGCGACGCTGACCGCGTCGCTGAGGTTGGCGGGCCCGTCGGCGCCGGGGGCGGAGGCCGGCCGGATGGCACCGGTGATCACGATCGGCGCCTCGGCGTCGTGCACCACGTCGGCCAGCATGGCCGTCTCCTCGAGCGTGTCGGTGCCGTGGGTGACCACCACCCCGATACCGCGCCGAGCGGCATCGCGGGCAGCGCGGCAGATCTGCAGCTGATCCTCCAGCGTCAGATGCGCGCTGGGTACGTTGATCACCGTCTCCGCATCGATGCCGTGGCGGTTCTCCAGGCCGGGCATCGAGGCCAGCAGCGCGGGGCCGTCCAGCTCGGGGGTGACCCCTCCGTTGCCGTCGCTGGCCATCGCGATTGTGCCGCCGGCGGCCAGCACGCGCACTCGGCGCGTGTCCTCGGCCTGGAGGTGCTCTCTCATCTGGTCAGCACTCTAGATGGCCTTACCGCACTGCCTCGCCAGGCGGCGCTCCTCCACGTCGTCGAGCAGCTCGGCCAGTTCCAGCACGGACTCGTCGGTGGGAAAGAACGGTTTCCCGCTCGGGCTGCGCAGCCGCGCCAGGCCCAGCAGCTCCGACACGCGCCTGGTCTGGCGTCTGCGCGCGCGGGCGGCCGCCATCCCAACCGTCAGCAGCGCAGCGGCCGCCAGCGCGGCGACTACCAGGGCGGTGATCAGCAACAGGGTCATGGCGGCGGCTGACCGTGAGTATGCCGAGCGTGACAACTAACCTCGGAGCATGTTCGACTTGGCTCGGGCTCCGCTGAAGGCCGCGGCCGCTTCCGCCTTCTCGGTGGGCGCCGTGCTGATGCTGATCAACCCGCCGTCGCTGTCGGGCCTGCCGGGGTTGGCGCTGTGGCTGGGGGGCGGGATCGCGCTGACCCTGCTCACGGCGTGGGGCGCAGTGGCGCTGATGGGTGACGACGGCCCGTCCGAGCAGCAGTTCGACCGCATCATCGAGCGCAGCGAGGCGCTGGCCCGGCTGCCGGTGCCCGAGTTGCCACCGGACGAGTTCGACGAGCTGGTCACACAGGCCATCGACGACCTGCCCGCGCAGTTCCGTGACCTGCTGGAGACCACACCCGTTGTGATCTCGCGCCGCGGCCGCGAGTACCACGCCTACGGCCACTACATCGGCGACACGGTCGCGCGCGACGACCACCCCGACCGGATCATCATCTACCGCGACACCCTGGAGCGCGATTTCGGGCACGACCCCGAGCTGCTGCGCGCGCAGGTCACGCGCACGGTCCGCCATGAGCTGGCCCACCATCTGGGCTGGAACGAGCACGGCGTGCAGCGACTCGGGCTCTAGACCCGAGCGGAGAGGGAGGGATTCGAACCCTCGAGACGGGTCAACCCCGCCCACGCGATTTCCAATCGCGCTCCTTAAGCCACTCGGACACCTCTCCGGGTGGGGTCAGGCTAGATCATCCGGGCCCGGCGACCACCGCGCCGCGGGTGGCTCAGGCGGCGCGCCGGACCTCTGGGGTGCTGCCGTGTCCCTTCGACGGCTCGGCGTCGGCATAGCCGACAGCGATCAGGCGGCCCTCGCAGTCCTCGCAGCGCAGTTCGCCGATGGCGTCGGCTGAGCCCTCCGCCTCGAAGGACGCACGGCATTCACGGTTCTCGCATACGAGTAGAGCCAGCATTGAAGAGATGGTCGGCGGCGCTGCGGACGGAACCGTTAGCCGCGATCCCGCGGAGATATCAGCCGGATGTGGCGGCTCGCAACCATCACAACGGTCTCGGTGCGCGCTTCTCCCCCATCTAGCGGGGACAGCGTGGCGTCCTGCAGCGTGAAGAACTGGACGTCGTGCCGGTTCACGTGATCGGACAGGCGGCTGCCCATGCCCTCGGCGGGCAGGGTCATCTTGCCGGCGATGCGGTAGCGCTCGGTCTCCAGCACCACGTCTTCTTTGCGCAGATCCACGCTGGCGATCCTAGACATCCCAGATACCGTCTCCTACATGGAGCCCAGCGCCGCCACCGCAGCGGTGTTCGAGCCGGTCTCGCCCCCGACGACGTTCGAGGAGACAGTCGAGCGCCTGGGCACGGCCATCCGCCTTGGCCTGCTGGCGCCCGGATCGCAGCTGCCGGCCGAGCGCGACCTGGCCCACCAGCTGAGGATCTCGCGCTCGACGCTGCGCCAGGCGCTGACCACCTTGGTGCAGAGCGGGCACCTCGTGGCCTACCGCGGCCGCTCGGGCGGCACGTTTGTGGCCGCCGATCCGCCGCTGTCGGACGCGGGCGATGGCGAGCCGCTGGGCGCCGCCGCCTGGGCCGTGCTCGAGGAGCGCGTGGCCACCGAGATCGGCGCAACGGTGCTGGCCTGCGAGCGCAGCCGCGCCGACGACGTCGAGCGGCTTACGGAGACGGTCGAGCGGATGGCGATCGCCGAGGACTTCGCCGAGTACCGCCGGCTGGACACGCGCTTTCACATCGGCATCGCCGAGGCGGCGCGATCGCCGCGGCTGGTCACGGCCATGACCGAGGTCCAGGGCCACATGAGCGACCTGCTGGCCCACATCGCCCATCCCCAGCAGGTGCTGGGTCGCAGCAACTCGCAGCACCGCAGGCTCGTGGCGCTGATCACCCGCCGCGACGTGCCGCGGGCCGTGCGCCTGATGCGCGATCACACCGAGGGCACCGAGCACATCCTGGCGGGCCTGCTGCCGGCGCCGCCGGCCACGACGGCGCCGCAGCAGCCGGCGCCCCTGCAGCCGGCCTGACCACGCGCCGGACGCCCGCGGGCGTTAGCCATACTGCCGCGCATGAACCTGATTCAGCCGCTGCGCTGGGTGGCGGTCGCCGAGGCCACGAGCTTCCTGGCGCTGCTGGCCGCCACCGTCGTCAAGTACTCCGCTGACGCGCCGCTGGGTGTGAGCATCCTGGGCCCGATCCACGGCCTGCTGTTCGTGGCCTACGTGGTCCTTGCGCTGATGGTGTGGAAGCCTGCCGGCTGGAGCAATGCCATTGGCATCGGCGTGCTCGTCGGCGCGGTCCTGCCGTTCGGCGGCTTCGTGGTGGACCGCAGGGTCCTGCGCCGCCAGCAGGTTCCCGAAGCGGCCTGAGCCAGCCCCTGGACCGATGAATGAGCGGGCGGGCCGCTGGCTTTAGGGCGGTCACCGCGGTCCCGAAGGACTCCTGAATGGGGGCGATGCCGCTGGCGACCAAGAGGGCTGATCTGGCGGGCGCGCTGGAACTCGCGTATTCGGTGGGTGCGGCCTGCGCGGCTACCAGCGCGTGGCTTTCGGACGATCCCGCCCTGATGCCGTCGATCTACCTGGAACGCGGCGGCCGGCTGCGCTGTCACGCTGCCGCCCGCTACTGGCAGGTGTTCGACGGCATCGTGCCCGGCGTCGGCGTGATCGGACAGACGTACCTGACGGGCGAGCCGCGAACCGTCGGCGACACCACTTCCTCAGCGCACTACATGGAGGTTGCGCCGGCGGTGCGCGACGAGGCCTGTGTGCCGATCCGCGCCAGCGGACGGGTGATCGGGGCGCTGAACGTGGAGAGTGAGCACAGGCTGGACGAAGACGTTCCGGCAACGCTGGCCGGGTGCGCTGAGTTGCTCGGCCGGCGGATCGAGGCGCTGGGCGGGTTGCCGCGCGAGTCGCGCTCGCAGCGCCTGGCTCGCCACGCCTCGCGGATCGCCACGCTGGACCGTGCATCGGACATACGGCGCGAGGTCCTGCGGGCCGCGTGCGACGTGGCGGACATGGAGTCCGCGCTGCTGGTCGGCCAGCCACAGCTCGGGCTGGAGGTCACCGTCTGGGGCCCTCACTCCAGGGCGCTGCGCGAGCTCGAGCCGGAGACGCTTGCGAAGATCGCCGGCTGGGTGAACTCCATGGCGTCGGTGTACACCGTTGGTGAGCCCGCGGGTGTCGGCTTCGCCGGCCACGAAGACCTGCGCGCGGCGGGCGCCGAGGCGTTCGTGGTTGTGCCCGTGCACCACGCCGGGACGGTCGATCGGGCGCTGCTGCTTGTGCACAGCCAGCCGATCGCGCTGCCGACCGAGGACGTCGAGCTGCTGGAGCTGCTGGCGCTACAGGCCGGCAGCGCGCTGCAGACGGCCGCGGTCATGACCGAGCTGCACGAGCGCGCCGAGCGCGACCCGCTGACCGACCTGGGGCATCAGGCCACCTTCCGGGCCGCGCTGTGCTCGGCCTGCCGGGGCCGGCGCGCGCTGGCGCTGCTGGTCGTGGACGTGGACAACTTCAAGCAGGTCAACGACACGCTCGGCCACCAGGCCGGTGACGAGGTGCTGCTGCGCTGCGCCACGGTGCTGGGGGCGGATCTGCGCGAGGCCGACGGCCTCTACCGGATCGGCGGGGACGAGTTCGCCGTGCTCATCGACGGAGCCGACGAGCAGGAGGCGGTCTCGATGGCCGAACGGCTGCGTGGTGCGGTCGCGTCGCTCGGCGGGCCGACGGTCTCCGTCGGCGTGGCCAGCCGCAGCCAGGGCGAGGAGCACGAGTCGCTGTTCGGGCGGGCGGATGCGGCGCTCTACGCGGCCAAGCACGCGGGTCGCAACGCGGTCGCCGTACGCTGACGCGTCAGCCGTCCGCTGCGGCTGCCAGCCAGTCGTCGAAGCGGTCGTCGTCGCCGGTGCGCGCCAGGCGCTCGAAGTGCTCGCGGGCGTAGCCGCCGAAGTCGAAGTCCAGATCCGACAGCGTGCCCTGGACGACCCCCCACATGGCCTCACGGAAGTCGCTCATGAAGCGCATCAGGGCCAGCGTGGCCCGGTGACGATCGGCCGGCTCCGCGCCGAGGTATGCGCGCAGCAGGCGCTCTTCGTCCTCGCGGCCCAGGCCGTTGTTCACGGCCAGGTTGCCCAGGTCGAACCAGCGGTCACCCATGCCGGCGTACTCCCAGTCCACGATCCGGATCCCCCGGCCTTCCACCAGCAGGTTGCCCGCCAGCAGGTCGTTGTGGCACAGGACGGGCCCGTGGTCGGAGCCGGAGAAGGACGCCTCGATCCGCCCCGCGCACGCCCGCGCTCGCGCGTAGTCCTCGGGGATGCTGGCGCCGCGCCCGCGCGCGGTGGCCTCGTAGTCCTCGACCACGCGGAACGGTGAGAACGCGGTGTCGACCTCCCGGTGCCCTCCATGCAGCGTGGCCAGCGTGCGGGCCAGCGTCTCCAGCAGGCCGGGCGCGCGCAGGTCCTCCTCGGTGACCTGGCGGCCGGGCACGAACGCACAGACCAGGCACGGCGGGTCCTCCAGCAGCGCGGTCACCGGCGGTGCGATCCCCAGCTCCGCCGCCGCCGAGGCCGCGCGACCCTCGGCCGCGCGGTCGATGCCCAGCAGTTCGGTGTCGCGCCCGGGCAGGCGGATCACGTGCTCGCTGCCCGCGAAGGTGGCCCTGTAGTTGCGGTTGGTGATGCCGCCCTCGAGCGGCTGAGGCTCACCTTCGAGCGGTCCAAGCAATGGGATCAGGCGATCCAGGAAGGGCTGCAGACCTGACATGCGGGAAGGGCATCCTCCGACAAATGGGCGGTTGACGGGCGACGGGTGGCGAGCGTAGGGTCGCACCATCCAATAGGTGGGGCCAGCAAACCTTTTGAGGGCGAGCGGCTCCCGGCACGAGGAGAGGGCCTTGGCGACCGACGCAGCATCGATTCAGGACGCGGACGAGAAGCTCCTAGCGGAGATGGGCTACAAGCAGGACCTGAAGCGAGCGTGGGGTGGGTTTTCCAACTTCGCGATCTCGTTCACGATCATCTCGGTACTGGCCGGCTGCTTCACCACCTACGGGCAGGCGTGGAACAACGGCGGCCCGGTGGCCATCTCGTGGGGCTGGCCGCTGATCTCGATCCCGATCCTGATGATCGGCTTCTGCGTGTCCGAGCTGGTGTCCAAGTACCCGACGGCGGGCGGCATCTACTGGTGGGCGGCCAAGCTGGGTGGCCCCGTGTGGGGCTGGTTCACCGGCTGGTTCAACCTGATCGGCCTGGTGGGCGTGGTGGCCTCGGTGCAGTACGCCGCCGCGACGTTCATGAACTCGCTGTTCGGCTACTTCGGCCTGAACTTCATCGTCAACTTCGCCGACGACAAGCACATCCTCGGCGAGACGTTCCTGATCTTCCTGGGGATCCTCGTGGCCTCGGCGCTGGTGAACATCTTCAACACCCACCTGCTGGCCATGGTCAACAACGTCTCGGTCGGCGTGCACGTGCTGGGCGTGGCGGTGATCATCGGGATCCTGATCCTGGTGCCCGACAACCACCAGAGCATCGACTTCGTGTTCACCGAGCGGATCAACAACTCGGGCTTCAGCGGCGCGGGCATGTACTGGTTCTACGTGTTGCCGCTCGGCTTTCTGCTGACCCAGTACACGATCACCGGCTTCGACGCCTCGGCGCACATCTCCGAGGAGACCAAGGGCGCTTCGATCTCCGCCGCCAAGGGGGTATGGCGGTCGATCTTCTACTCCGCGCTGATCGGTTGGTTCGTGCTGCTGGCGATCACGTTCGCCGCGAGCGACGTGGGGGCTGTCAACGAGGGCGGCGGCGGCTCGCTGGCCATCTTCGACAGCGCCCTGACGCTGACCGCGACCAAGGTCGTGGTGGGCATCTCCACGCTCGGCCAGCTGTTCTGCGGGACCGCGTGCCTGACCAGCGCGTCGCGCATGTGCTTCGCCTTCTCGCGTGACAAGGGGCTGCCCGGCTCGGCCCGGCTGTCCAAGGTCAACGACAAGGGCGTCCCGGTGGCCGCCGTGATCACCATGGCCATCGCCGCGCTGGTCATCACGCTGCCCGCGCTCGAGGGTGACGGCGCATTCCCGTACGCGTTCTTCGCCGTCGTTTCGATCACCGTGATCGGCCTCTACATCGCCTACGTGATCCCGGTCTTCCTGCGCTGGCGGGTGGGTGACGCGTTCGAGCCAGGGCCGTGGACCAACGGCAAGAAGTACAAGTGGATGAACCTGCTGTCCACGATCTGGGTCGGGATCATCACGGTGATCTTCTGCCTGCCGTTCACCCCGTCCGCGGTGCCCGGCAATGAGGACTTCAGCTGGAAGGCGGTGAACTATGCGCCGATCACCGTGCTCACGGTGTTGCTCGTGGTGGGCATCTGGTGGAAGGTCAGCGCGCACAAGCACTTCCAGGGCACGGTCCGCCAGATCGATCTCGAGCAGGCGGGCCTGGCCAAGGAGATGACTTGAGCCGCCCGGCGCGGCTGCGACTAGCCTCGGGCGCGTGAACGTAGAGGAGCTCAAGCAGGCGGTGGCCTCCGGGGCGGTGGACACCGTCCTGCTGGCCATCGCCGACATGGAGGGCCGGCTGCAGGGCAAGCGTATGGCCGCCACGCATTTCGTGGACGACGTCCTCGAGCACGGGGCGGAGGGATGCAACTACCTGCTGGCCGTGGACGTGGACATGGAGACGGTCGACGGCTACGCGATGTCGTCGTGGGAGCGCGGCTACGGCGACTTCGCGATGGTGCCCGACCTGGACACTCTGCGGCCGATCCCGTGGCACCCCGCGACCGTTCTGGTCATGGCCGACCTGCAGTGGCACGGGGGCGAGGACGTGGTGGCCAGCCCGCGGCAGATCCTGCGCCGGCAACTCGACCGCCTGGCAGAGCGCGGCTTCACCGCCATGGCCGGGACCGAGCTGGAGTTCATGCTGTTCAAGGACACCTACGAGCAGGCGTGGAAGGCGGGCTACCGCGACCTGTCGCCCGCCAACCTCTACAACGTGGACTACTCGCTGCTGGGCACCGCGCGGGTGGAGCCGCTGATCCGGCGCATCCGCAACGAGATGGGCGGGGCAGGCATGAAGGTCGAGAACTCCAAGGGCGAGTGCAACTTCGGCCAGCACGAGATCAACTTCCGATACGGCGAGGCGCTGCGCGCGTGCGACGAGCACGCCATCTACAAGAACGGCGCGAAGGAGATCGCGGCGCAGGAGGAGATGGCCATCACCTTCATCGCCAAGTTCAACGAGCTCGAGGGCAACTCGTGCCACATCCACTGCTCGCTGGCCACCGAGGACGGCCAGAACGCGTTCGGCCAGGACCGCACGCTGTTCGATCGCTTCGTGGCCGGGCAGCTGGCGGGCATGCGCGACATGACGCTGTTCTTCGCCCCTCAGATCAACTCGTACAAGCGCTTCGCCGAGGGCTCGTTTGCGCCCACCGCGGTGGCGTGGGGCGAGGACAACCGCACCTGCGCCATCCGCGCGGTGGGGCACGGTCCGTCGCTGCGGTTCGAGAACCGCCTGCCTGGTGCCGACGTGAATCCGTACCTGGCGCTGGCGGCCATGATCGCCGCGGGCCTCCACGGCATCGACCAGGAGCTGGAGCTGGAGCCGGCGCTGGAGGGCAACGCCTATACCGCCGGCCGCGAGAGCGTCCCGGGAAACCTGCGCGACGCGCGTGCGCTGTTCGCCGAGTCCGAGCTGGCGCGCGACGCCTTCGGGCAGGAGGTGGTCGACCACTACCTCAACCACGCCGACGTGGAGATCAAGGCCTTCGACGCGGCGGTCACCGACTGGGAGAAGGTCAGGGGGTTCGAGCGGCTTTGAGCGTCGCCGTGGGAATCGCGGCGGCCATCGAGAAGGTTCGCTGGGGCGCCTGGGACACCGAGGTCCACCTGGCCCCGCGCAACTATGCGCGCGCCGTGCAGGACGCCGGCGCCGTGGCGCTGATCCTGCCGCCCGACGACCACGCGCTCGAGGACCCGGCGCGGCTGCTTGACCGCGTGGACGCGCTGATGCTGGCCGGCGGCGCCGACGTGGACCCCGCCAGCTACGGCGCCAGGCCGCACGAGCAGACGAAGGGCAGCTGGCCCGAGCGCGACCGCTTCGAGCTGGCGCTTGCCCACGCGGCGCTGGAGCGCGACATGCCGGTGCTGGGCATATGTCGCGGCATGCAGATGCTGAACGTGGCCTGCGGCGGCACGATCGACCAGCACCTGCCGGACAGCCTGGGGCACGAGGACCACCGCCACACGCCCGGTACCTTCGGCGACCACGACGTACGGCTGGAGCCGGGGTCGCTGGCCGAGCGGGCGGCCGGCCGGCAGTCGCTGGCGGTGAAGTCGCACCACCACCAGGGTGTCGGCGAGCTTGGCGAGGAGCTTGTGGTCACGGGCTGGTCGGACCCCGACCAGGTGATCGAGGCCATCGAGCTGCCCGCGCGACCGTATGCGCTCGGCGTGCTCTGGCACCCCGAGGAGGACGTGCGCACGAGCGTGATCAAGTCGCTGGTCGAGGCGGCGGAGCAGGCGAAGACGGTGGCCTCGTGATCTCCGTGGTCGAGCCGGCCACCGCCACGGTCATGGCCGAGGTCCCGCGCGCGGACGCCGGCGACGTTGATGCTGCTGTCGAGCGCGCCAAGGCCGCGTTCCCGGCCTGGCGCGCGGTCGAGCCCGCGCAGCGCTCGGCGGTGATGCGCGAGCTGGCCGAGGCCGTCGAGGCGCGCCAGGAGGACCTGGCCGTGCTCGAGGCGCGCAACGCGGGCAAGCCGATCGCCGATGCGCGCGGCGAGATGGCCATGGTCGTCGAGACCTTCCGCTACTACGCCGGCGCGCCGGAACGGCTGCTTGGCGACACGATTCCCGTGTCCGGCGGCATCGACATGACCTTCCGCGAGCCGCTGGGCGTGGTGGGCCTGATCGTGCCCTGGAACTTCCCGCTGGTGATCGCCGCCTGGAAGCTGGGGCCGGCGCTGGCCGCCGGGAACACCGTGGTGCTCAAGCCCGCGGAGCTGACACCGCTGACCGCGCTGGAGCTGGAGAAGATCGCGGCCCAGGTGCTGCCCGCCGGCGTGCTGAACGTGGTGGCCGGGCCGGGCAGCGTCTGCGGCTCGCGGCTGGTCGAGCACCCGGACGTGGCCAAGGTGGCGTTCACCGGCTCGACCGAAGTGGGCCGGGGCATCGCCCGCCAGGCGGCCGACACCATCAAGCGCGTCACGCTGGAGCTGGGCGGCAAGTCGGCCAACATCGTGTTCGCCGATGCCGACCTCGAGGCCGCCGCCGCCGCCGCGCCGATGTCGGTGTTCGGCAACGCCGGCCAGGACTGCTGTGCGCGCTCGCGCATCCTGGTCCAGCGCCAGGCCATGGAGCGCTTCACCGAGCTGCTCGACGCCGCGGTGCGAACGGTGCGGGTGGGCGACCCATTGGACGAGGCCACCCAGATGGGGCCGCTGATCTCAGCCGCCCACCGCGAGGAGGTGGCGTCGTTCGTGCCCGACGGCGCACCGGTGGCCACCCGCGGCAGCGCCCCCGAGGGCGACGGCTTCTGGTACCCGCCGACGGTGCTGGCGCCGGTCGAGCAGCACGACCGAGCCGCCGTCGAGGAGATCTTCGGCCCGGTGGTGTGCGTGATCGCGTTCGACGACGAGGACGATGCCGTGGCCAAGGCCAACGACACCATCTACGGGCTGTCGGGGTCGGTGTGGACTCGCGACGGGGCCAAGGCGCTGCGCGTGGCCCGGGCGGTGGACACCGGCGTGCTGTCCATCAACTCCAACACCTCGGTGCGTGTGAGCACGCCCTTCGGGGGCTTCAAGCAGTCCGGGGTCGGTCGCGAGCTGGGCCCGCACGCGCTGGACCACTACACCGAGGTCAAGAACGTGTACTTCGCCACCTGATGGGACGACTCGACGGCAAGGTCGCCGTGATCACCGGGACGGCGTCGGGCATCGGCACCGAGATGGCGCTGCTGTTCCGCGAGCACGGCGCCAAGGTGGTGGGGGTCGACCTCAAGGAGGGCGACGCCGGCGACCTGAACATCCGCGCCGACGTGACCGACGAGCAGCAGGTGGCGGGGATGTACGGCCGCACCAGGCAGGAGTTCGGCCGCGTGGACGTGCTGGTCAACAACGCCGGCATCAACCCGCCCGAGGACATGAGCGTGCTGGACACCCCGGTCGAGACGTGGCAGTGGGTGCAGGACGTGAACGTGCGCAGCGTGTTCCTGTGCTGCAAGCACGGCATCCCGCACCTGCTCGAGGCCGGCGGCGGCT
This sequence comes from uncultured Solirubrobacterales bacterium, assembly GCA_963750365.1. Lineage (GTDB taxonomy): Bacteria > Actinomycetota > Thermoleophilia > Solirubrobacterales > Thermoleophilaceae > JAAYBF01. The sequence continues at coordinate 349,374 of CAVVQE010000001.1, read as the reverse complement.
CGGTGGTGAACACCGCGTCGTTCGTGGCGGTCATGGGCGCCGCCACGTCGCAGATCTCCTACACCGCGTCCAAGGGCGCGGTGCTGTCCATGTCGCGCGAGATGGGCGTGCAGTTCGCCCGCCAGGGTGTGCGCGTGAATGCGCTCTGCCCGGGCCCGGTGGACACGCCGCTGCTGCAGGAGCTGTTCGCCTCCGATCCGGCGAAGGCGGCGCGGCGCATGGTGCACGTGCCGCCCGGGCGCTTCGGCGAGGCGCGCGAGGTGGCCAACGCCGCCCTGTTCCTGGCCTCCGACGAGTCAAGCTACGTGAACGCCACCACGTTCCTGGTGGACGGCGGCCTGTCGGGGGCCTACGTGACGCCGCAATAGCGCGTTCTTGACCCGCCCCCGGGGCAGGCGTAGCTTGGAGAGGTCAGCATCAGTTCCCGGCCCGAGGAGGTGATCGATATGGAACGCAAGATGGCTGACTGCCGCAGGTTCCCGAGCGACAGCGACTGCTCGATGACGCTGATCGGCGAGGAGGAGGAGGTGGTGGCCACGGCTGCCCAGCACGCAGCCTCCGTGCACGGGCACGAGGACACGCCCGAGCTGCGCGAGCAGATCCGCGCGGGGCTGGAGCCGGCGAGCGCCTACGACCCGGGCGACCGCAAGAAGGAGCCGCTGCCCGGCTGACCCGCGACCGCTGATGGACGCCCCCGGTGGGACGGGCGTCCATCGCCGGCGGCGGCCATGAAGCGCGCGAACAGCGCACGGCCGAGCCGATGCCAAGCGTCCATGCGCTCGTCGGTCTGGGCCTGTAGTGCGCGCGGGTCGATCCCCATGGCCACCGCGTCGGGGTCGCTGCTGTACTCCCGGATCCAGTAGGCAGCGTCGGCGGTCGAGACCTCGGCGTGGAACTGGATCGCCCACGCCGGCGCGTCCGCAAGGCGGTAGGCCTGCAGCGAATGGGCGCTGCGGGCCAGCACCACGGCGCCCGGCGGCGGCACGGCCTCGTAGGAATGCCACTGGAAGCTGGTGAAGCGAGCGGGCAGTGCGCCGACCACCGGGTCGTCCGCGGCCGCTCCCTCGAGCTCGACGTCGTACCAGCCGATCTCCGGCTGGGCCGAGCGCCGCACCGAGCCGCCCGCGGCCTGCGCCAGCAGCTGGGCGCCCAGGCACACGCCCAGGATCGGGACGCGCCGCGCGCCGAGTTCGGTGATCACGGCGATCTCGCGGTCCAGCCACGGATGCTCGTCGGCCTGGTGCACGTTGATCGCCGCCCCCAGCACCAGCGCCGCGTCCACGTCGCCCAGCTCGGGCACCGGCTCGCGGTCGGGTCGCCACGTGGTCATGCGGACTCCGGGAGCCTCGAAAACGCCCGGGCCGGCGTCGTCCTGATGGATCACGGTCAGCAGATGCACGCCACCAGTCTGCCTGTCACCATCGCGCGGTGCGCTTCGGCCTGGCCATGTTCTCAGCCGACTTCGCGGCCCCGCCGCAGCGGGTCGCGGCGCTGGTCGAGCAGTACGGCTTCGACTCGCTCCTGTTTCCCGAGCACACCCACATCCCGGTCAGCCGCGACACGCCCTACCCGGCCGGCGGCGAGCTTCCGCGCGAGTACAGCCATACGCTGGACCCGTTCGTGGCCTGCACGGCGGCGGCCATGGCCACCAGCGAGCTGAAGGTGGGCACCGGCATCTGCCTGGTGGCGCAACGCGACCCGATCATCACGGCCAAGGAGGCGGCGTCGATCGACCACCTCTCCGGCGGGCGCTTCCTGTTCGGCGTAGGCGCGGGCTGGAACGTCGAGGAGATGGCCAACCACGGCACCGACGCGTCCCGGCGCTTCGGCCTGATGCGCGAGCGGGTGGAGGCGATCAAGGCCATCTGGCAGCAGGACGAGGCCGCCTACCACGGCAAGCGGGTGGACTTCGACCCGATCTGGTCGTGGCCGAAGCCGGTGCAGCGCCCGCACCCGCCGGTGCTGGTGGGGGGCAACGGCAGGACGGCGCCAGAGCGGGTGCTGGCTTTCGGCGACGAGTGGATGCCCAACCGCGTGGGCGACGACCAGAAGGTGGCTGCGCGAATCCAGAAGCTGATCCGGCGCGGGCGCGAGGAAGCGGGTCGCGAGATCGGCGTGACGCTGGCTGTGGCGCCAACCGACCCGGCCGCGATCGAGCGCTACGAGGAGGCCGGCGTGCACCGCTGCCAGTGGTACCTGCCGCCCAGCGATCTGGCGGCGGTCGAGCGCGCGCTGGAGCGCTACGCGGAGGTGGCCCGCGCCTACCAATAAGGGTCGTGCCTCTAACGTCGCTGGGATGATCGATCAGCGACCAATCGGCACGCAGGGACTGACCGCTTCGGCCCAGGGCCTGGGCTGCATGGGCATGTCCGAGTTCTACGGCCAGGGCGACCACGGCGAGTCCGTGGCCACCATCCACCGCGCGCTCGAACTCGGCGTGAACTTCCTGGACACCGCGGCCATGTACGGCCGCGGCGCGAACGAGCAGCTGGTCGGCGAGGCCATCGCCGATCGCCGCGACGAGGTCGTGCTGGCCACCAAGTTCGGCATCGTGCGCGGCGGCGACCCGGCCGACCGGGGGGTCAACGGCCGGCCCGAGCACGTCAGGGAGTCATGCGACGACTCGCTGCGCCGGCTCGCGGTCGACCACATCGACCTCTTCTACCAGCACCGGGTGGACCCGCAGACGCCGATCGAGGAGACCGTTGGCGCCATGGGCGAGCTGGTCGAGGCCGGCAAGGTGCGCTTCCTGGGTCTGTCCGAGGCCGCCCCCGAGACCATCCACCGCGCCCACGCCACGCACCCGATCTCGGCGCTGCAGACCGAGTACTCGCTCTGGACGCGCCACGTCGAGGACGAGCTGCTGGACGTGGTGCGCGAGCTGGGCATCGGCTTCGTGGCCTACAGCCCGCTCGGCCGCGGCTTTCTGACGGGCCGCTTCAAGTCGGCGGACGACATCGGCGACGACGACTTCCGCCGTCACAGCACGCGCTTCTCGGGCCGGAACTTCGACGCCAACCTGGAGCTGGTGCGCAAGGTCGAGCAGATCGCCGCGGGCAAGGACGTGAGCCCCGGTCAGCTGGCGCTGGCGTGGGTGCACGCCCAGGGTGACGACGTCTTCCCGATCCCCGGTACCAAGCGCCGCAGCTACCTGGAGGAGAACGCGGCGGCGTTCGAGCTGGAGCTCACCGCCGACGACCTGGCCGCCCTGGACGAGGCCGTGCCCGTAGGGGCCGCCGCCGGCGAGCGCTACGCCGAGGATCCGGAGCGCTGAGGACGGGCCAGCCGCGTTGGCCGTGAGCGGCCGCGCAGCTCGGCCTCGTCCCCGGCCTGCCAGCGGGAAGCCTCCTCCCGGCCCGCCTGCTCGACCAGATCGCATGACGCCAGCACGTGGCCGTCCTCGTCCTTGGCCAGCTCGGTCAGGCGGGCCGCCTCGTTCACGGGATCGCCGATGACCGTGTACTCGAAACGGTGTTCGGCGCCTACGTTGCCCGCCAGCGCGGTGCCGCCCGAAACCCCGATGCCGGCGGTCAGGTCCGGCACGTCCTGGCTCAGCCGCTCGGCCAGCGTGCGCGCGGCGGCAAGCGCCCGGTCCGCGGCGTCGTCCAGCGGGATCGGCGCGCCGAACACGGCCAGCGCGGCATCGCCCTCGAACTTGTTGATCCAGCCGCCGTGCTCTTCGACCACCTGGACCACCACGGCGAAGAACTCGTTGAGCATGTCCACGACCTCGTGCGGAGGCCGGTCGGCGGCCAGGCTGGTGGAGCCCACGATGTCGGTGAACAGCACCGCAACCTCGCGCGTCTCGCCGCCCATCTCGGTGCCGCGCTCCATGGCCGCCTTGGCCACGTCCGAGCCCACCTGGCGGCCGAACAGCTCGCGGATCTCCTCGCGCTCGCGCAGCCCCTCCGACATGCGGTTGAAGCCCGACTGCAGCAGGCCGAGCTCGCTGCCGTCGAACACCGGCACCTGGGCTTCGAAGTCGCCCTCCTGCACGCGGTTCAGCGCCTCGCGCACCGACATCACCGGATCCGCGGTGCCGCGCGCGGCCTGCCAGGTGGTCAGCAGGCCCACCGCCAGCGACACGCCGCCCAGCGACAGCGCGGTCACGGCCAGTTGGGTCTCGCTGACCTCGCCGCCAGCCAGCGAGGCGATGGCGACCATGACCAGCCCGACAACCGGCACCCCGGTGCCCAGCGCCCACGCGGCCAGCGACCGCGTCACGATGCCGGCCGTGACCGGCCGCCGGGGCGGGCGGTGCGAGAGCGCCCGCGCCACCACCGGCCGCAGCAGCCGCTCGCTGATCAGATAGGCCACCGCGCTCGTGGTGGTTCCGCCCAGCCCCACGATGGTGGCCACCACCAGCGCCAGGCCGGGCGAGAAGGCGAAGTTGACGGCCGTGAACACCACCACCGCCAGGATCCACAGGGCCGCGTTCACCAGCAGGATCCGGCGCGGGGCGCGCAGGGTCAGGCGCTGCTCGTCCTGGCTCGGCGTCCGGTCGGCCCGCAACCAGGCGCGCATCGGGCCCAGGCGGCGATAGCCCCACACCACACCCACGGCCACGGCCAGCCCGAGGAACACGCCGAAGGCGATGATGTTGGCCACCAGCGCCCTGCTCTTGTCGCCGATGTCGGGCAGCGGCACCACGTAGAGCGCCAGGAACAGGACCACGGTGGCGCCGACCGCGTTCGCCGACGCGATCGCGGGCGCCATCAGCATCGTCAGCCGCCGCGAGATCGTGCGGCCCGAGTCGTCGGGGCGACCGTCGACCAGCCGGCGTATCGGTCGCGGGCGCCTCACGCGCGCCAGCCTCTCATGGGTTGCCCCGGAAAGGAGTTACTCAACGCTTAGAAACGCCCGCGAGGGTCATCGCCATGAGAGACATACTCGCCATCACCGCAGATCCCCAGAGCGACGACGTGCTCGTGTCCGAGCTGGCCGGAAGCCGCAGCGACCGGGTGACCGTGCTGCTCGCGGGCTGCCGCCCCGAGTCCGACGCGGAGGCCGCCCGCAGGCTGGTCAACCTGGTGACCCGCGTCGAGCTGAGCACCGGTGCGGCGGTCACGGGCCTGGCCGGCGATCCCGGCGCCGTCGACCACTCCGACTACCACCACGTCGTGCACGCGGCAGCGCCGTCGGAGCCCTCGCTGCTGACGCGCCTGGGCATCAAGCTCGAGCGCTCGGGCGCTCACCGTGGACCAGCGCGACTTTCGCCGCACGGGGCAGGCGTTTGATCCGCGCTTCCTCGCGCATGGCCTCCGAGCGCGAGCCCATGGCGCGCGACCAGGCCAGCTCGACCGGCAGCCGCGAGCGCGTGTAGCGGCTGGCGGTACCCGCCCGGTGCGCCGCCAGGCGCCGGTCCAGGTCGTTGGTCCAACCGCAGTACAGGCTGCCGTCCACGCAGCGGAGCAGGTACACGCAGACCTCGCTCACGCGCTGGCGGGCGCCGCCGGACTGGGCTCGCCAAGGCACCGGCCGACCCAGTCGTCCACCTCCTGCCAGCGGTCGTAGAACCACGCCACCTTCTCCTCGCGGCCGCGCGGCACGTCGCCGGCCGGGAAGCGCTCGAAGCGCACGTGGATGGTGTTGCCCACCAGCTTGCCGCGCCAGATGTCGCCCACGGTGCGCAAGCCGTCGAAGCCCGCGTGGCCGCAGAACACCACGTCGCAGGGAGCGGTCTCCTCCAGCACGGCGATCGGGCCGCCGAGCCTGGGCGGCAGCACGTGCCGCAAGCGGTTGGCCCGCTCGGCGTTCTCGGGCTGGCGCTCGGCGATGACCTGCTTGGCCCTGGCCAGCCGCTTCGCCGTGAAGCGCGTGCCCTCGGGGTAGATCAGGATCCCCTCGCGCGTGTCCGGTCCGAAGTTCTCGGTGAGCTTGCGTACGGCGGCCACGTCGCCCTCGGTGTCCTTGGAGTCGCGTGCCGCCAGGTAGGTCGGAATCCAGCGGGCCACGATGTCGATGGTCCCCAGGGCCTCGAGCTCGCGCTTGATCACGTAGCGCAGGCCCATCCCATGCGCGCGTGCGGCCAGGGCGTCGGGCAGCGTGTTGTCGATGATGCTGGCGTGGCGCATGAAGATGACCACGGGGCCGGGCCCTGCCTGCTCCACGCCCTCGACCTCGAACTTCAGGCCCATGATCACGCGCAGCCCCGCCACGTGGCCCGCCATCCAGCGCACGCGCAGCGCGTAGGACCAGCGCCGACGGCGCTCGGAGCCGTAGCGGCTGAACACGGCGATGCCGGCCGCGGTGGGGTAGGCATGCATCTCGCCGAGCAGGAACCACCAGGCCATGGCCAGCAGCCGCAGCGCCATGAACTGGCGCTGTCCGGTGAACACTCGCGCCAGGTCGACCAGCGCCGCGACCGGTATCAGCAGCGGCGAGAGCACCGTGATGCCCACGAACAGCAGCGTCTCAAGGCCGATGCTGCGCACCCGGCGCGATAGCCGGGCGGAGCGCGGGCCCTGATCGGGAAACAGCGGCCCGTCGGTCACGCCGTGCACGCTCATGGCGCCACATTACTTGCGCCCCGCACATAGGGTGGGCGCATGCGAACCAGCCTGCTGTCCCTTCCGCTCGTGACCGCGCTCGTGCTCGGCGGTTGCAGCATCGGCACCACCAACATCGACTCCGGCAAGGCCGAGAAGGAGATCAGCAAGGGCTTCGAGCAGCAGGTGCCGGGCAAGAAGGTCAAGTCGCTCAGCTGTCCCGGTGACGTGGAGGCTAAGAAGGGCGTCACGGCCAGGTGCGACATCGTCCTTCGCAGCGGCGAGAAGGGCACGATCGACCTGCGCGTCATGAACGAGGACGGCGACATCCGCTGGAACGTGGGCAGCATCAAGTGAGCGCTGCCGCGGGCTGAGTCAGGCCACGACGCGCAGGTGGCGGTAGGGCTTGCCGCGCAGCTCGCGCGCCACCGCCTCGATGATCTTCTCGTCGTCGTGCACGCGGCCGTCGGTCACGGCGTCGATCAGGCCGCGCTTTCGCTGCAGCAGCTCGGACATCGTCTCGTCGATGGTGTCGGGCGCCAGCAGGTACCACGCGGTCACGGCGCTGTCCTGGCCGATGCGGTGCAGGCGATCCTCGGCCTGGTCGTGGCGCGCGGGGGTCCAGTCCAGCTCCAGGAACGCCACGTTCGAGGCGCGCGTCAGCGTGATGCCCTGTGATGCCGCCTTCATCGAGCACACGATCAGCTGCGGCCCGTCGGGGTCCTGGAAGGCGTCGACCGCCTCTTGGCGCTTGACGCCGGAGTCGGCGCCCAGGATGTGGACGGCGTCGGGGAAGTGTGCCGTGACCGCCTTCTGGGTGGCCACGTGCTCGGCGAACACCACCAGCGGCTCGCCCGAGGCCAGGAAGTCCTCGATCCACGCCAGCGCGCTTGGCAGCTTGCCGGCGGCCGCCAGCTGGCGCAGGCTGTTCAGGCGCACCAGCTGCTCGGCGCGGGCGGCGGCGGCCACCTTGGCGTCCATGGTCTTGAGGTCCATGGGCAGCGACTGCAGCCAGGCGATCACGTCGGCCTCGGCCAGGCGGTAGTCGGCCTCGTTCGACAGGCGCACCGGCACCGTGTCCTGGGTCTTGGCCGGCAGCTGGGGCAGCACCTGCTGCTTGGTGCGGCGCACGTAGCAGTGTGCGCGCAGGTTCCAGTGCAGCCGGTCGTCGCTGCCCGCCGAGCGGAAGCGGCGTGCCAGCCGCGCGCCGCTGCCGAAGTCCTTCAGCCGGTCCAGCACGCGCAGCTGGGCCACCAGCTCCTCGGGACGGTTCAGGATCGGGGTGCCGGTCAGGGCAAGCCTCAGCGCCTCGTCGGGCAGCCGCCGCGCCAGCTCCATCGCGGCCTTGGTGCGCTGGGCCTGGGGGTTCTTCACGTAGTGCGACTCGTCCAGCACCAGCGCCTCGAGACCGCGCGCGGCCAGCCGGTCGAAGTGGGCGTCGAGGATGTCGTAGTTCACCACGATCAGGTCGGCCTGGGCGGCCTCGTCGGGCCAGCCGAGCTCGGTGCGCCCGTTCAGCAACGCCACCGTCCGGTGCGGCAGCCAGCGGCCCGACTCGCGCTCCCACATCAGCTTCATCGACGCGGGGCAGACCACCGCGGCGGGGAACGCGTCGTCGGCCTCCAGCGCGGCCAGCGCCTGGACGGTCTTGCCCAGGCCCTGCTCGTCGGCGATGAAGGTGCGCCGGCGCTCGAGCGCGTAGCGCACGCCCGCGCGCTGGAACGGGCGCAGCACTCCGCCCAGCTCCAACCCGTCCAGCTCCGCGTCCTCGGCGTAGGACAGCGCCACCGTGGCCGACGCGCGGTCGTGCTCCTCGCTCAGTTCGTCCAGCGTGTCGCGCGCGCGGTCGTCCAGGCGGACGGTGTCGTGAGACCAGACGAACTCGCCGATTTGGGGCGCCAGCGCCGGGTCGGCGGGCACGGCCACGCCCCAGGCGGCCTCGCGCTTGAAGAAGCGGCCGGGCAACGCGGACAGGCCCGCCTCGGGCAGCGCCTTGAAGTCACGCCCGGGCCCGTGGTCCCAGACCGTGGCCAGCGTCAGCGTCGGCTCGCCGTCCTCGTTCACCTCCAGCGACAGCTCAGCGCCCGCGGGCTCGACGCCCTCGCGGATCTCGCGCACGCAGCCGATCGCCAGCGAGTCCAGGTCGGTGCCCTCGAGCTGGGTCACCAGCCGCGCGCTGGCGCGGCTGAACGGGAGCACGTGGCGATCGGGCATGACCTCGATCGCCTCGTCGGTCAGCTCCTCCGGGACGTCGCCCGAGAGCGTGCGCACCACGAACGCGCCCGCCCCCTCGTGGGCCAGCACGGACACCAGCCCGCGCCAGCGATCGGAGTCGCTCAGCCACGACAGCACGTCGGCGTCGGCCTCCAGCGCGGGGAACTGACCCAGCAGCTCGCGAACCGCCTGCGCCGAGCGCGGGTCGGCGGGCACGCGCCAGTGCTTGCGGCGCCAGTCGAACCAGCGCCGCGGCAGCTCCTTGACCGCCTCGTTCAGTTCCTCGTCGAAGGCGAACGCGAACACCAGCTCCCGCTCGCGCCCCCGCTCGGAGAGCATCCATACGCGCCCCTGCTCGGGCGCGGCGTGGGTGTCGCTCGGCTCAACGGACATCAATCGATCCAGATTAGTGAGGTGGAGGACGGTGCGTGGCAGGTTGGGTTCGCTATGCGAACCAAATTTGCCGAGGACGCCTTCGGCGGGGGCGAAAGTGACGTGCTCGGCAACTTGAGTTCGGTATGCGAACCAAACCTGCCGCGGACGTGGGCGCGCTGGCCAGGGACCAGTACGGCGTCGTGGCCCGGCGCCAGCTCCTGGCGCTCGGCCTGAGCTCCCCGGCGGTCCGGCGCCGGGTTCGCAGCGGGCGGCTGATCACCCTCTACCGCGGCGTCTACGCCGTCGGCCACGCCGCCCTCACCCGTGAGGGCCGAGCTCTGGCCGCGCAGCTGGCGTGTGGCGACCGGGCGGCGCTCGGCCTCGGGTCCTCCGCGCTGCACATGGGGCTGCTGGCGTCCTCGTCGCCAGCCTGGGACATCGTGGTGCCCGAGGGCGCGGCGCGGTCGCACGCCGGCATCCGCGTGCACCGCACAACCGACATCAGCGCCGAGGAGATCGTGATCGACGGTCCGATCCGCCACACCAGCCTGGCCCGCACCGCGCTCGACCTGGCGGCGGCCGGGCCCGCTCGGCGCGTACGCCAGCTGCTACGGGAGGCCGAGATCCAGCGGCTGTTCGACCTACACGAGCTGCGCGCGGTGCTGGACCGCCACCGCGGCCGGGCGGGCACGCGGGCGCTGCGCCAGATCCTGGCCGACCTGGATGGCGGCCCCGTGAACGAGGGCCTCGAGGCGGACTTCCTCGAGTTCGTGCGCGCGCGGGGGCTGCCGCCTCCCGAGGTCCAGGCGCCGCTCGGCCCCTACCGCGCAGACTTCCTCTGGCGCGCACAGCGTGTGGCGGTCGAGACCAACGACTTCGCATCGCATGGGATCCGGTCCAGCTTCGAGCACGACAACCAGCGCGGCGCGTGGTTCGCGGCGCGGCACATCGCGATCGTGCCCGTGACCGCGCGTCGCCTGCGCCGTGACCCCGACGGCGTCGAGCGCGACCTGCGCGGCGCGCTGGGATCATTCGCGCAATGACGATCGTGGTCGCCGGCGAGGCCCTGTTCGACCTGGTGCTGCGCGCGGACGGTTCGCTGGCCGCCCACCCTGGCGGCGGCCCGTTCAACGCGGCCCGGACGATCGCACGGCTGGGGACGCCGGTGGCGTTCGTAGGGGGCCTGTCGCGCGACCGCTTCGGGCAGCGTCTGGCTGCCGACCTGGCCGCCGACGGCGTGACCCTGAGCGACGATCTGCGCAGCGACGACCCGACCACGCTGGCCGTGGCCGAGCTCTCGGACGAGCACGCCGCCAGCTATCGCTTCTACACGCAGGGCACCGCCGCCGCCGGGCTGACGGCGGACGCCGCCCTTGGCGCCCTGCCCGGCTCGGTCGACGCCCTGCTGATCGGAACGCTCGGGCTGGTCGTGCAGCCGCTGGCCGACGCGGTCGAGGCGCTGGTCGAGCAGCTCGACGTCCCGGTGCTGATGGATGTGAACGTGCGCCCGAGCGCCATCGAAGACGAGGACGGCTACCGCGCCCGCCTGACCCGGCTGCTGGCGCGCACCGACACGCTCAAGGCCAGCGACGACGACCTGGCCTGGATCGCGCCCGGGGTCGACCCGCTCGAGGCCGCCCGCGCGCTCGGGCCGGCCACCACCCTGCTCACCCGCGGCGCCCGCGGCGCCACGCTGGTCACCGCGGCCGGGGCGGTCGAGATCCCCGCGCCCCAGGTCGACGTGGTCGACACGATCGGCGCCGGCGACGCGTTCGCCGGCGCGTTCCTGGCCGGGCGCATGGAGGGCGCGGACGCCGAGGCGGCCGCCACCTTCGCCGCCGGCGTGGCGGCCGTGACCTGCAGCCGCGCCGGCGCCGACCCGCCCACCCGCGCCGAGCTGCGCGCGAGCGGCTAGCCCCGCACTCGTTCGAAGCCGGGGTCGTACAGCGGTTCGGCCGTGACCTCGGCGCCGACCCACTCGCCGAACACCGCCACGTCCACGCGCGCGCCTACGTCCACCGCGGCGGGCAGGTAGGCGAACGCGATGCTGCGCTGGACCCTGTGCCCGTAGCCGCCGGAGGTCACGCGGCCGACCGCCGAGCCGTCGACGCGCACCGGCTCGCTGCCCAGACAGACCGAGCGCGGGTCGTCGAGCACAAGGCAGCGCAGCCGCTGCGCCGGCCCACCCGCCTCGCGGCCGGCCGCTAGCGCATCGCGACCCAGGAACCCGCCCTCCTTGTCCATGGCCACGGCGAACGACAGCCCCGCCTCGTCGGGCGTGGTCTCGGGCGTGATGTCCAGGCCCCAGACGCGGTAGCCCTTCTCCAGGCGCATCGAGTCGATCGCCCGGTAGCCGCCGCCGCGCAGGCCGTGCTCGCGGCCGGCGTGCCAGAGCAGGTCCCACAGCACGGCGCCGTACTCCGCGGAGGCGTACAGCTCCCAGCCCAGCTCGCCGACGAACGTGATGCGCTGCGCGAACACCGGCACCGGGCCCACGGAGATCTGGCGGGCGCGCAGGAACTTGAACGCCAGATCGTCGTCGGTGAGTGCGGACAGGATCTGGCGCGCCGCCGGCCCCCAGAGGCAGTAGCAGCAGCGCGACCCGGTCACGTCGTCGGCGGTCACCGACCCGTCGGTGGGCAGGTGCCGTGCGATCCACGCCAGGTCGTGGCGCCCGAACGCGGTGCCGGTGACCACACGGAACGATTCCTCGCCTACGCGGGTCACGGTCAGGTCGGCCTCGATGCCGCCGTCGTGGTTGAGCAGCTGTGTGTAGACGGCCCGGCCGACCTCGCCCGCCACGTGGTTGGCGCACAGCCGCGACAGCGCCGCCGCGGCTCCGGGTCCGCGCACGTCGATCTTGGCGAACGACGACTGGTCGAACAGCGCGGCCGTGTCGCGCGCGGCCTGGCACTCCGCGCCGATGGCCGGCGACCAGAACTCGCCCGCCCAGCCGCGCGGGCGCAGCGACTCGTCGCCGTCCGCCGCGTTCGTGCCGAACCAGTTCACGCGCTCCCAGCCCGCCTTCTCGCCGAACGCGGCGTCCAGCTCCAGCAGGCGCGGGTAGGCGGGGGAGAGCCGCAGCGGCCGCCCGGCGTCGAACTCCTGGTGCGGATAGACGATGTCGTAGTAGCGCGAGTAGGCGCTGAGCGCGCGCTCGCGCGAGAACCAGCGGCTGGCGTAGTGGCCTCCGAAGCGGCGGATGTCCATCGAGGCCATGTCGTACTCGGGCCGGCCGTCGGTGATCCACTCGGCCATGACCTTGCCAACGCCGCCGGCACCGGCCAGGCCGTGCACGCAGAAGCCGGCCGCGGTCCACAGGCCCGCGACCTCGGTCTCGCCCAGGATGAAGTCGCCGTCGGGGGTGAACGCCTCGGGCGCGTTCACCACCTTGGCCACCTCCAGGTCCCGCAGCGCCGGCACGCGGTTGCGTGCGCCCTCCCACGACTCGGCGAAGCGCTCCATGTCCGGCTCGAACGTGGTGCGCGGCTCGGCCAGCGGCGCGTCGGTGTCCCAGGTCACGGGCTCGCGCGAGTAGCCCCCGACCAGCAGCCCGCCGTTCTCGGGGTGCGGCCGGAAGTACATGATGTGGTCGGGATCGCGCACCGTCGGGATGCCGTCCACGGGCTCGGCCAGCGGCTCGGTGACCACGTACTGGTGGCGCATGGGGATGATCGGGATGGTGGCCCCGGCCATGGCGCCCACCACTCCCGTGGCCGCGCCCGCCGCCACCACCACGACCTCGGCGGCGATCACGCCGCGGTCGGTCTGCACACCGGTAACGCGGCCGTGGTCCACGTCGATACCGGTCACGGTGACCCCGGTGTGCACCTCCACGCCCTCCCGCCGCGCGCCGTCGGCCAGAGCGAAGGCCAGGTACTCGGGGTCCACATAGCCGTCGCCGGGCATCCATGCGGAGCCGGTCAGGTCGTCCACGTTCAGCAGGCCCAGCCGCTCGCGCGTCTGCGATGGCGAAAGGAGGTCCAGCTGAAGGCCGTAGGTGGTGGCGGTGCCCGCGGCGCGCTCCAGCTCCTGCTGGCGCTCGGGCGTGCTGGCCACCCGGAGGCCGCCCACACCGCGCCAGCCCGGGTCGCGGCCGGTCGCCTGGCCAAGGCGCGCGTACAGATCGGTCGAGTACATGATCATCCGCGTCTGGCTGATCGTCGAGCGCAGCTGTCCTACGAACCCGGCCGAGTGCCAGGTGGTGCCGTCACCGAGCTCGTGGCGCTCCAGCAGGACGATGTCCTGCCAGCCGGCAAGCCCCAGGTGGTAGGCGATGCTGGTGCCGCCCACGCCTCCGCCGATGACCACGCAGCGGGCGGAGTCCGGCAGGTCGCTCATGCCAGAGGTATATCCGCTGAACCTTTACGGGGGCGGGAGAATCGCGAAGCAGCGCGCGGGGAAGCCGGAGCCGTCCGCGGGCTTGGGCCAGGCCGCGACGATCAGCGCGCCGCGCGCCGGTAGGCGATCCAGCGCGGCCAGGGCCTCGATCTGCCAGCGGTCGCGGTCCAGGATGTAGGTCTCGGCCGGGGCCGCGCCCGTGGCCAACACGCCCGCCGGATCGGTGTCCGTGGTCTCGTGCCCGATGGCCGTGATCCCGCGCTCGCCCACGAGCATCTCGAGCGCGCTCACGTCCCAGCCGGGAGTGCGGCCGCCGTTGGCCATCGCGGCGGCGTCGGGCCAGCGCGCGCTCCAACCGGTGCGCAGCGCCACGAACGCGCCCGCGGGCACCGGGCCGTGGTCGGCCTCGTGGGCGGCCACCAGCTCGGCGCCGGCGGCGTAGTCGGGATCGGCCGCCACCTGATCGGTCGCGTCAAGCACCACCAGCGGCAGGATCATGTCGGTCACCGGCAGCTCGTCCAGCGCGCGCCCGCCCTCGATGAAGTGCGACGGCGGATCCACATGCGTGCCCCACTGGCCCACGTGGCGGTATTCGTGCACCAGGAAGCCGTCGGGGTAGTCGAACACCTGCTCGCGGCGCTCGTCGGCGAACTGGTGGTAGTGGGGCACGCCCGGCGCGAACGAGTGGGTCAGATCGACCCACTCGCACGCGCGCAGGCGTGTGAGGATCTGCTCGAGCTCGCTGGTGGCCACCGGCCGCCAGGGTCGCAGCTCAGGCAGCGTCGGGGTAGGCGACCTCGACGCCCTCGTCCAGCTCGACGTCCGGCAGCTCCTCGATCTCCAGCTCGGGCGTGGGCTCCAGGACCGTCACGGCCAGGGCGATGGCAGCGGCGGCGAAGCCTGCGCCGACGAAGAACGCCAGCTGGTAGCCGTCCACCAGCGCCGCCGCCCGCGACGCACCATCGCTCAGGGCGCTTTCGGTGCGGGTCGTGGACAGGGTGGCCAGCACGGCCAGCCCCAGCGCGCCACCGACCTGCTGCGTCGTGTTCACCAGACCCGACGCCAGCCCGGCGTCCTGCGGCGTCGCGCCCGACATGGCCAGCGAGACCATGGCCGGGAACGACAGGCCGGCGCCGACACCGAACAGGATCATCGTGGGCAGGATGTCGGTCACGTAGGTGGCCTCCAGCGGCGCCCGCGTGAACAGCAGCAGCCCGCCGAGCACGGCCGTGAGGCCCGTGATCAGGACCCGGCGGGCGCCGAAGCGAAGGATCACCCGGTCGGCGATCCGCAGCGACACGCCGCCGATCAGCAGCGCCACCGGCAGGTAGGCCAGCCCGACCTCCACCGGCGAGTAGCCCTGGATGCCCTGCAGGTACAGCGCGCCAAGGAAGAACATGCCGAACAGCCCGGCCACCATCAGCACCTGCACCACGTTGGCGCCGGTCACGTTGCGCGAGCGCAGGACGCGCAGCGGCATCAGCGGCGTTGCGGCCGTGTGCTGACGGGCCACGAAGCCCGCCATCAGCGCTGCCGCCACGGCGCCGAGGCCCAGCGTCTGGAGTGACGTCCAGCCCTCCTCGGGGATGCCGACGATGGTGTAGACGCCCAGCATCAGCGAGCTGGTCACCAGCACCGCGCCGGGCACGTCCGCGCCGCGCGAGAGCCCGATGCCCTCGTCGGCGTCGATCAGCCGGGAGGCCGCCACCAGCGCGGCCAGCCCGATCGGCAGGTTCACGAAGAAGATCCAGTGCCAGCTGATGGCCTCGGTCAGCACGCCGCCAAGCAGCAGGCCGATCGACGCGCCGGCGGACGCCACGAAGCTGTACACGCCGATCGCCTTGGCCTGCTCCCGCGCGCCGGGGAACATGGTCACGATCATGCCCAGGATCACAGCGGAGGTCAGCGCTCCGCCGATGCCCTGCAGGAAGCGGGCGCCCACCAGCATCCCCTGGCTCGTGGCCAGTCCGCAGAGCGCGGACGCGGCTACGAACAGCACCAGCCCCGAGGTGAACAGGCGTTTGCGGCCGATCAGGTCGCCGAGCCGGCCCGACAGCAGCAGCAGCCCGCCGAACGGGATCAGGTAGGCGTTCACGACCCAGGCCAGGTCGGACTGCGAGAAGCCCAGATCAGACTGGATCGAGGGCAGCGCCACGTTCACGATCGTCCCGTCGAGGATGATCATCAGCATGCCCGTGCACAGCACGTAGAGGGCCAGCATGCGTTCGCGCTGGGTGCGCGGTGCAGTCTCGGTCTCGGTCTCGGCGGGGTGGGTCAGCGTTGCGGCCATCTGCAGCTCCTTACGATGGGTAAGTCGAGCTGCGAAAGTAGCAGATAGATCCGTAGCGGACTATCTTAAATGGACCGATTGGGGGGTTAGCCGTACCCTGAGATTTCCGCGCCGGCTGGCTAGGACTTGCGGCGGGGGGCGCGTGCGCACGCGGCGCACGCCGACAGCGGCCCGTCGACGAGCTTGGCAAGGGCCCCGATGAGCGCCGCGCGCTCCTTCGCGGTCAGCGAGGACAGGACCGCTTCCTGGACTCCCTGCACCACCTGCTCGCCCTCGGCGACGGCCTTCCGTCCGGCCTCGGTGACCTTGATCACCCGCGCCCGGCGGTCTTTGGGGGAGGGCACGCGCTCGGCCAGGCCTTCGGCCTCCAGGGCGTCGACGGTCACGACCATCGTCGTCTTGTCCATCCCGATGCGGTCGGACAGTTCCTTCTGGGTGAATTCGCCGGCAAGGGCCGCCGACAGCACGCACTGGCCGCGGGGGGTGCCCCCGGCAGCCTCGAACGCCGCCGTCATCTCCGTGGACAGCGCGTGGCTGGCCTGGGCCAGCAGCCAGTTCAGGTTCTCGGTCAGCCCCCCGGAGCCGGTGTCGGGCTTGCTCTCGGTAATTACCGCCACGAACCCAGGCTAGCAGTCGATCCGGTGCAGGACTATCCGCTGCGGACCTAGTTTTGGCAGTTCAGCCGTGATCCTCGTCGCGCTGTGCCAGCGCTGCCGCGATCCGCTCGCGGGCCGCGTCGCGTAGCTGGCCGACCGAGCCGTAGTCGGCCGGGTCCATCGGCTCCAGCACGTCCACGTGGGCGTCCACGTGCTCCTTGAGCACCATGCCGTGCTTTGGCAGGGCGCGTGAGGTGCCGTGCACCGACACCGGGATCAAGGGCACGCCGTGCTGGATCGCCAGCTCGAACGCACCGTCCTTGAACGGCCGCATCCGCCCATCCTTGCTGCGCGTGCCCTCGGGGAAGAACAGCACCGGGTTGCCCTTGCCCAGCAGGTCCGAGCAGCGCGCCAGCATCGCGATCACCGAGTCCCTGTCGCCGCGCAGCAGCGGCACATAGCCGTTCAGGCGCATGTTCCAGCCCACGAACGGGATCTTGAAGTTCTCGATCTTCGACACCCACTTGAACGGCCTGAAGAGGTCGAACACCACGAGGATGTCCACCAGCGAGGCGTGGTTGGCCACGATCACCGCCGGGCCCTTCCACGGCAGCAGGTCGCGGCGCGTCACGTTCAGCCGCCACAGCGGGTTCAGGGCCACGAAGAACACCGCCCACGCGCACGAGTACAGGTGCAGCACCACCTTGCGCCGATCGAACGGCAGCGTGACCAGCCAGATCAGCACGGCAAGCACGAAGAAGACGGGCGCCGTCAGGACGATGACCGTCCAGTAGGCGTAGGACATGAGCCGAAGCACGCGCCCACTCTGACCGCTTTGGCCGGCCGAGGGCGGCTCAGGGCGCGGACGACAGCTTCACCCGCCTGGCCTTGCCGCCATAGCCGTTGTCCGTGTCGTGTCCCTCCACGATCACGACGGCGGTGCCCGGCGGCACCTCCACCCCCGCCTGATCGCGCGTGAACGGCTGCTCGCTGGCGTGGTCGTGCGCGAGCTTCTTCGTGCCCAGCACCTTGCCCGCCTCGGTCTTCACCCGCCAGCCGTCCGCGTAGCGCTCCGGGGAGTCGTAGGGCGAGCTGATCGTGACGGCGAGGTCGTAGCTGGCGGCCCCCACCGGCGTGGCCCTGACCTTCACGATCGTGGGAAAGCGCGCGCCGCTCTTCGCGGCCTGCTCGTCGGCAGTCGAGCTTGGGGCGGCCACCATGTAGCCCACGAACACGCCTCGAGCGCTGCTCGGCAGATTGGGTTCGGATAGCGGACCAAACTTGCCGAGCACGGTGACGGCGCGGTCTCATCGCGCGCTCATCTACGTGGTCCAGAATGATCGCGATGCGCGTCCCGCTCGCCGGCCTCGTCGCGATCGTTGCCCTCGGCGCCGTGGGGGTGCTGGTCTACGCGTCCACGCGCGACGCCCCGCCGCCGCGGCCGGTGGCCAACCACGCCTTTGGCTCGGCGCGCTCGCCGAATGCGCCCGCCGTGGTCTGGGCGGTGGGCGATGGAGCCGACGGGAGCGCCGGCGCGAAACGGGTGGCGCGGCGGATCGCCGGCGGGCGGCCCGACCGGGTTCTCTACCTCGGCGACGTCTACGAGAGCGGATCGGCGCGCGACTTCCGCGAGAACTACGCAAGCGTGTACGGGCGCTTGGCCGCGATCACGGCGCCGGCGCCCGGGAACCATGACTGGCCGTCGCATCCGGATGGCTACGACCGCTACTGGCGCGCGCGCACGGGGGCGCCGACGCCGCCGTGGTACTCGTTCCGGATCGGCGGCTGGCGGGTGATCAGCCTGAACAGCGAGGCACCGCACGGCCCGGGCTCGGCGCAGGTCCGCTG
The DNA here is from genome assembly GCA_963750365.1 of uncultured Solirubrobacterales bacterium. Taxonomy (GTDB): domain Bacteria; phylum Actinomycetota; class Thermoleophilia; order Solirubrobacterales; family Thermoleophilaceae; genus JAAYBF01. The sequence continues at coordinate 331,222 of CAVVQE010000001.1, read as the reverse complement.
GCTGCACCGCCAGCTGCGCCGGTCGGCCGGCACGTGCACGCTGGCGTTCTGGCACCGCCCGCTGGAGAGCGCCGGCCGCCACGGCGACCAGGACGACGTGGCCCCGTTCTGGAACGCGCTGCGCGGCAAGGCACGGCTGGTTCTCAACGGCCACGATCACGACCTGCAGCGTCTGCGTGCCCGCGACGGCATCACCGCGCTCATCGCCGGCGCCGGCGGCAGGGGCCGTTACGGCGTCGATAGCTCGGATCGCCGGCTCGCGTTCGGCGACGACCAGCACGACGGCGCGCTGCGGCTCCAGCTGCGGCCCGGCAGCGCACGGCTGACCTTCGTCGCGGCCGACGGACGTGTGCTCGATCGCTCCAGCGCCAGCTGCAGGACCGGGGCATGACGAGCCCCCGCGCGGCCAAACGAGGACACTTGCACCAGTGCGCACCCTGATCGTGGAAGACGAGGTCCGGCTGGCCAAGCTCGTACGCGAGGGCCTGATGGCCGAGGGACTGCTGGCCGACGTGGCCATCCGCGGCGAGGACGCCTTGTGGATGGCCTCCTCAGGGAACTACGACGCCATCTGCCTGGACGTGAACCTGCCGGGAATCGACGGCTTCGAGACCTGCCGCCGGCTGCGCGCGGAGGGCGTGACCACGCCGATCCTGATGCTGACCGCGCGCGACTCGGTCGACGACCGGATCACGGGGCTCGACGGCGGAGCCGACGACTACCTGGTCAAGCCGTTCGACTTCGGCGAGCTGCTGGCCCGGCTGCGGGCGCTGGCCCGCCGCCGCCCGACCGCCGACGGCAACGAGCTGCGCGTGGGCGATTTGACGCTGGACACCGCCACCCACCGGGTGCGCCGCGCCGGCCAGGACATCGACCTGTCGGTCAAGGAGGTCCAGATCCTCGAGGTGTTCATGCGCCACCCCGGCGAGGTGATCAGCCGGCTGAAGCTGCTCGAGGGGGCCTGGGACTCCGGCTACGAGCACCGCTCGAACGTCATCGAGGTCTACATCCGTTACCTGCGCGAGAAGCTCGACCGGCCGTTCGGCCGCCGGTCGCTGGAGACGGTGCGCGGCGCCGGCTACCGCCTGAACGCCGAGTGACCGCCGCGCCTGCTCCTTCGCGTGCGCGGATCAGCGCAACCGTCACATCGTCGGTGGCCCCGTTGGCCGTGGCCGCACGCACGAGCGCGCCCGCGGCGGCCACGAGCGAGCGGTTCTCCGCCAGCTGAGCCGCGATCTCCCGAGCGGGCAGGGAGTCGGTCAGCCCATCGGTGCACAGGAGGTAGATGTCGCCCGCCTCCAGCGTCTCGATGCGCAAGCTGGGTGGCAGGGCAGTGCTCCCCAGCCCCAGCGCCCGGGTGATCACCGATCGCCAGGGGTGGGCTTCGGCTTGCTTCTCCGTGATCATGCCGCGGCTCTCCATCTCGGCCACCAGCCGGTCGTCGCGGGTCAGCCGGTTGAAGCGGCCGCCGCGCAGGCGGTATGCGCGGCTGTCTCCGACGTGTGCGATCAAGAGGTCGCCGCCGTCGCGCAGAGCCGCGGTGGCGGTGGTGGCCATGCCGGCAAGGTCGCGCTCGGCACCTGTCTGGCTCACGCTCCGGTGTGCATCCGTGAACGCGCTCAGCAGGCGGTCGGAGGGCGCGCCAGCGCCGCGCGCGGCGCGGTCGAGCGCGGCCAGCGCGCAGCGCGCGGCGATGTCGCCGCCGGGCGCACCGCCGACGCCGTCGGCGACAGCCACCAGCGGCAGATCCAGGAGCAGCGCGTCCTCGTTGCGCGGATGCCGGCGGCCACGCGCGCTGCGCCCGGCCGCCTCCAGCCGGATGGCCGCTTGCGGGCGGCGTGCCGGGCGGGACGGGCCCAGCTCGGGCCCGATCGTGGGCCGTCGGCGGGACGCTGGGGTGGGGGTGTCGAGCAGTGCGCTCATGGCCGCTCTCCTGTGCATGTGGGGGAGCTTCAGCATGGCCCGGCCAGATGAACGGTTGGTGAGGGCGCGCCGTCAGGCCGCGGGCACGGTCATGGACACCTCGGCTCCTCCGCCCGGTGGATTGCGCGCGCGAGCGTCGCCGCCGAGCGCTTTCGCCAGTGCGGCGACGATTGCCAGGCCCAGGCCGGCGCCCTCGCCGCGCCCGTCGTCGGAGCCCTGGGCGAAGCGCTCGAACACACGCGGCAACAGCTCCTCGGCGAACCCGGGCCCGTGGTCGGCAACCACCAGCTCGATCGATTCCGCGCGCGCCGTACGCGCGTGAAGCTCGACGGTGCCCGCGCCGTAGGTCAGCGCGTTCACGACCAGGTTGTCCAGCGCCTGGGCCAGGCGGTCGGGGTCCGCCAGCACCACGGCGCCGCCGGGAACGACCGTGACCTCGATCGCCTGCCGTGCCTTCGCGGCAGCGGCGGCGTGGCGGCGGGCGGTGTCCTCGAGCAGATCCTGAACGTCGATCGGCTCCGGCCTGAGCGGTAGCCGCCCCTGGTCGGCGCGCGCCAGGACCAGCAGGTCGTCTGCCATGCGCGCCAGCCGACCCACGTCGCCGCGCGCCTCGTGCAGGACCGACTCGAGCTCGTCAGGGCGGCGTTCGCCGCGTAGCGCCACATCCAGGCGCGTGCGCAGCACGCTGATCGGGGTGCGCAGCTCGTGGCTGGCGTCGCTGACGATCCGGCGTTCCCGATCCATCGCGGCGGCCAGCCGGCCGAGCAGGTCGTTCAACGTCCGCGTCAGCCGGTCCAGCTCGTCTCCGGTGCCCGGCTCGGGCAGCCGCTCGCCCGGCACCGAGCTCCCGATCCTGGCGGCCTGCGCACGGATGCGCTCGACCGGCCGCATGGCGGCGCCGGCGACCTGATAGCCGGTGAAGGCCACCAGCAGCAGCGCCGCCGGCAGGCCGATGGCCAGCAGCCCGCCCAGGCGGGCGAGCTCCAGCTCGCGCCGATCGCGCGGCTCGGCGATCGCGGCCACCGTGCCGTTGCGCAGCGGGAAGGCCAGCACGCGTGCGCCGTCGCCGGTGCTCCGCACCGTCTCGGCCGTGAACAGCTGCGGGGAGCGGCGGGCGACCTTGATCTGCGCCGCGCTGAGCAGGGGAGCGCCGCCGAGCGCCCGCGTGCTGTCGCGCAGCGCGCCGGAGGCACCGAAGACCTGGGCCAGCGACTCGCCCGAGAAGCTCGAGCAGGCGGTCGCCGGACTCGTTCCGGGCCAGCTTTGTCAGGGCCGCGGCGCGCTCCTGCAGCTCGACGTCCGTGCGGTCGTCCAGCCCTTGCTGGAACTCGGCGAAGACCAGCACCCCGACCACCGCCAGGACCACGGCGGTGACCGCGGTCACCGCCGCCGTCAGGCGCAGCCGCAGCGGCCATGGGCCGCGCAGCCATCTCTGCGGGCCCCGTACGCGCACGCGCCGGACTATCTCACGGGGTGCGGGAAGTCCGCTCGTCGCGATCGGCGCTCGCGGCGATGGCACCGAACACGGCGCGGTCGAAGATCAACAGCGCCACACCGATGACCAGGATGCCCACGATGTCGGCGCCCGTGCCGCCGACATCGAGCACAGCCAGCATCCCCGATAGCAACAGGGCCAGCGCGAGCAGGCCCCGCGCGATCATGCCAGCGCGGTGTGGCGACCGCCCAGGCTGTACGCGGCCGCGGCTACCAGAACCGTCGCGCCTTCCACGACCAGCGAGGCCAGTCCCAGCGGCTCGGTCCAGTTGCCGATGTCGCCGGTCGCGTTCGGCAGGCCGACGGTGCGGTTGAGCACGTAGCCCACGAGCACGCTCCCGGCCACGGCGGCCGCTGCCAGCAGGGCCGTGCGTGACTGGGTGAAGATCGTCCAGCCCGCCACCGCGACCGCGGCCACGCAGGCGGCGATGAACATCCAGAACATGTAGCGCGTCTCGCTCCACTTGCCGACCGCGTCCACGGCGTGGATGACCGCGAGGGCGGTCAGCCCCGCCGCGACCGTTGCGCGGGTGGCTCCCTCGCGCACCACCGCGGCCAGATGGGCGTGGTCGTGGGAGGGTGCGTCGGCGTGTGCGCCGCCGGTCAGATAGGCGTTCGGTGTGGCGGTCGATCGGTCCGTCTGGATGGTGCCCGGCATCGAGAAGCTCCTTATCGGTCGAGGGACGAGGATTCGAGTCTGCGTGCCGCAGATGAGCCGCAGATGAGCCGCGCCGGGGTCGGCGCCGGCGCGCTTCGCTCCAGCCGGTCCAGCCGCTCGTGCAGGGCCCGCAGCTCCCTGAGGGCCTCCGCCTCGAACGCCTCGTCGCGCTCCTCTGCGGAGGACTCGTCCTCGTGCACGAAGAAAGAGGCCAGGGCGGCGGCGGTCAGCGACAGCAGCCCGAAGCCGAAGACCATCAGCGCGCCTGCCAGAACGCGTCCGGCCGCGGTCACGGGCGCCGAGCCCGCGAAGCCGACCGTGGTCACCAGCGAAACGGCCCACCAGACGCCCCCGCCAAAGGACGAGACGGTGTCCGTCTCCAGCGCGGCGAACCCGCCGCCGGCCAGGACCACCACCAGGACGGCAACCGGCAGCAGGTAGCGCAGGCGGGGCGCGCGGTGCATCAGGCCAGCGGAGGGCGGCTTGCGCACTCGGTAGCGGAGATCGACATGCGCTGACCGTGGCCGGGCCAGATGAACGCTGCGTGAGCCGGGCTTGCGTGTCCGAGTCAGGCTCATGTTCGATTCATCTGCCCTCCCGAAGCTGGCCGCTCGCAGTTCATCACCACAGCCACCAAGGAGGCGCCGTGTCAACGCAGAGCGCAACGCTCGAGGGGCCGAGTACGGCCCCGCCGGATCCACGCCGCCGGGCGCTTGCCCGGGAGATGCTGAACAAGGTCCCGGAGGTGACCCTCTACTTCTGGGTCATCAAGATCATGGCCACCACCGTCGGCGAGACCTTCGCGGACTACCTGAACGTGAACCTCGGCTTCGGCCTGAACAACACGACGTACGTGATGGGCGCGCTGCTGCTGGGCACGCTCGGCTTCCAGTTCAAGGCCAAGAAGTACGTCCCCGGCGTGTACTGGCTGGCGATCGTGTTCATCAGCGTCGTCGGCACCTTGATCACCGACAACCTGACCGACAACTTCGGCGTGCCGCTGACCACGTCCACCGCGGCCTTCGCCGTCGCGCTGGCCGTGACGTTCGCGGCCTGGTTCGCGAGCGAGCGCACGCTCTCGATCCACTCGATCATCACCTCCAGGCGGGAGGGCTTCTACTGGCTGACGATCCTGTTCACCTTCGCCCTGGGCACCGCAGCCGGTGACCTCGTTGCCGAGAAGTTCGCGGTCGGCTACCTGCTGTCGGCGCTGATCTTCGGCGCGATCATCGCGGTCATCGCCGTCGCCCACCTCAGGTACGGGCTCAACGCCGTCCTGGCGTTCTGGCTGGCGTACATCCTGACCCGCCCGCTGGGGGCCTCGATCGGCGACTTCCTCTCCCAGGCCAAGGCAGATGGCGGCCTGGCCTTCGGCACCACCGGGACCAGCATGCTGTTCCTGGCCACGATCCTGGCCTTGGTGAGCTACCTCGCTGTCACCAAGCGCGACCAGACGCCACCGGAGCTGGTCGCGGCCGAGGCCTGACCCAGCAGGCCCAGTGTCGGGCAACGCGACGGCCGCCGGCCCTCCCGGCGGTCGTCGCCATCCCTGCTCTGAACTGGTTGCGCCGGATCGGGCCAGGCCGGATACTCGGCGCGCCAGCCATGGGATCACGACCATGAATGAACCCACCGTCAGCGTCGCTCTGCTCCAGGAGCTTCTGGCGGCGTTCAACCGCCACGACGCCGACGAGGTCATGACGTTCTTCCACGACGACTGCGTCCTCGACATGCCGCGTGGCCCGGCGCCGGGCGGCAGGCACCTGGTGGGAAAGGATCAGGTGCGGGAGGGAATCGCCGCGCGGTTCGCCGGTATCCCCGACGTCCACTACGGCAACGATCGGCACTGGGTGTCAGGCGACCGCGGGGCTTCCGAGTGGACGATCACCGGCACCGACACGAACGGCGAGGCGGTCCAGGTGCGCGGATGTGACCTGTTCGAGTTTCGCGACGGCAAGATCAGCCGCAAGGACTCGTACTGGAAGATCGCCGAGTAGCCCGCACCGCCGGCAGGTTCAGGAACGGAGCGTCGTGGGTAAATGGCGTGCGGGTATGGCGCTACGGGGGCGCCTCGAACGGGACAGGGTGGGGGATTTGAGCTACCGCGGTTGGCTACGTAGAGAACTCATGCCGGTACTGGCGCTGGCGGCCGCGCTCGCCGTGCCGAGCCTGATCCCAGCCGCGGCCCAGGCCGTCCCGGTCGAGCCGCCGCTGGCGCAGTCGGAGAACGTGCACACCGTGGCCCACATCCCGGGAAGCGCCTCGGGGATGAACTTCAAGGACCACTACGCCTACATCAGCGGCTGGAGCGGCGTCACCGTGCTCGACATCGCGCAGGCCGACTCGCCGAAGGTCGTCGGGGAGCTGCCGCTGCCCCACTTCGAGAACGAGGACGTCGACCTCTGCGGTAACACGCTGATCGTGGTCAACGACCGCGCGACGCGCGACCTCGGCGCGGTCATGTACGTGGTCAGCATCACCAACCCGACCACGCCTGTCGTGCAGGCGATCCTGCCGCTGGGCGCCACCGGTGGCAGCGGTCGCGGCTCGGGCCACATCGCCAACTTCGTGAAGTCCGACTGCTCACAGCTGTGGGTGGACGGAGGCGATCACGTCGAGGTCGTCGACCTCACCTTCCCGAGCGCTCCCAGGTCGCTGGGCAAGTTCGAGTCCGCGGCGTCCAAGAGCGACGCGTTCAAGGTCACCCACGACACCGAGCTCGACAGCACGGGAACGGTCTGGAACGTCGGCGGCGGTGGCGCGGCCGGCTACAGCCTGACCGCGGACCCGCTCGCCCCCAAGCTGCTCGGCACGACAGGGGAGGCCGGGCGAAACCCCTCGCCCTACAACGACTTCATCCTCCACAACTCGCAGCGGCGCGGCAACACGCTGCTGATCACCGAGGAGGACTACATCGACACCGACGAGACTCCTCCCGGCGGTTGCCGCGGGCAGGGCAAGTTCGAGACCTGGGACGTGTCGGGGCTCAAGAAGTCCGGCCAGATCACGCCAAAGGACACCTGGGAGACCGAGCTGAACGGAATGTTCAGCGGCGGCGCGGTCGACTCGAAGGCGCCGGTCACCGTGAACTGCTCGTCGCACTGGTTCGACTCCAAGCAGGGCGTCGCAACCGTCGGCTGGTACGAGCAGGGCGTCCGCTTCCTCGACTACAGCGACCCGAGCCAGATCAAGCAGGTCGGCTACTACATCCCGGCCAACGGATCGACCTGGGCGTCGTACTGGTCGCCGACCGACCCCAAGGGCGAGGTCGTCTACACGGCCGATGCCTACCGCGGCGTCGACGTGCTGAAGATCGACCGCGGCGGACGTACGAGCAAGAAGGTCAAGGCCCCGGTCAGCAGCTCGTGGTTCGGCCAGCCGGCGGCCGACTCAGCCGCCTTCGTCGGCGCATCCCACGTTCGGCTTCGTGTGCCCGGTGCTGAAGCCGGACGTCGACACGCCGTAGGGCGGCGGCGCCGGTTTCGTCCGCTGCGGCGGGAGCCCCGGTGGCCCTTTCGCTCGCCGGATCTCGCATTTACACTTGCCGCTCGCGACCGGGGAGGGGTTGGGGTGATCGGTAGGTCGATGCAGGCCGTGGCGCTGGCAGCGTGTTTGCTGTTGATCGTGGTGGCGGCGGCTGCCGGAGCGCCGTCCACCACCGTCCAGCGCACGATCCAGGATTGCGACGGCGACAACTTGCTCGAATACGCGCGCGGTGAGCAGCATCTCGATCTGAGTGCTCCCCCGCCCGCATCGCCGAACGACTGCAAGAGCGATCAGGCGGGACGCACGCTCCGGCTGCCGCGGACGGCGTCGTTGATCAACTTCCTGCAGCTCTCGGACTTCCAGGTCGTCGACGAAGAGTCGCCCGGGCGCGTCGAGTTCCTCGACACGACTCAGCGCGCGCCGGGCCTGAACCCGTTCTCTGCGGCGTACCGCCCGCAGGAGTCGCTGACCACCCAGATCACCGAGGCGATGGTGCGCCAGGCCCGCAACACCGTCTCCCCGGTGACCGGCGCTCGGCTGGACCTGACGGTCCTCACGGGTGACAACGCCGATTCGCAGCAGTACAACGAGACGCGCTGGTTCATCGACACCCTCGACGGAACGACTGGGAGCGAAGACCCGGACCCGGAGATGAACGAGCAACGCGACGGGTCGAGTGCGGGGCACAAGATCGTGCCGGACTCCGGGCAGACAGCCGGTCTTGCGACCTGCGACACCGGCGGCCAGACCTACAACCGCACCGGCTCCAGCTACGACGGCGTACGGGGTGGTGGCCGCCCGGGTCAGGACACGGGCTACTACGAACCCGACAGCTCCTCCGGCGCACGCGACGACGGCGACGGCTACTCACCGGACCGACAGCGCAATCAGGCCGAGGTGCCGGGGCCGCATGCTGACGTGACGGTGCGCGACTTTCCGGGGCTCTTCGAGGCTGCGCAGAGGCCGTTCGAGGCGGTGGGGCTCGGCATGCCGTGGTTCTCGGCATTCGGTAACCACGACGCTCTCGTGCAGGGCAACAGCGGCAGCGCCTACTTCGGGCCGAGCCTCGCCACCCTCAACCAGGAGTCGGTCAACCCCGGCTACGACGGCCTCGTCCGGGGCTGCCTCAAGCCGAGCAGGCTGCCTCCCGGCGTCACACCGGAGCAGTTCCTCGAGCACCCTGATCAGTACGTCTCCGATTCTGAGCCGGTGGTGGTCCCGCCAGACCCCCGCCGCTGCCACGTCGCGAAGGACAAGCCGCAAGGCGCAGGTCCGCCGTGCAACAGCGGCGGTTGGATCGAGCAGCACAGCCGTACGGCCGGTCTGCCGGTCGGTCACGGCTTCGAGCCGTTCGGGGCACCCGGCGGGCAGTTCGGCGCCGGCCGCCCTCTGGTCGCCCGCCAGAACCACGACGGGTACTACTCGTTCAAGCCCCGGCCGGGCTTCCGCTTCATCGTGCTCGACACGATCACCGACGAGTGCCCGTCCGAGCCCGTCTGCTCGGAGGGCTCGATCGATGATCCGCAGTACCGCTGGCTGGACGGCGAGATATCAGACGCGGAGACCAAGGACGAGTACGTGATGGTGTTCTCCCATCACACCGAGCGCACGATCCGCCTGCCCTCATCGGACGCCGGCGAGCAGCCGATCCACTTCGGCGAGCGTCTGGATCGCAAGAGCACCCCTCCCAGGGCGGTCCAGGCCGGAGCCGACACCCTGGAGGATCTCTTCTGCCGCCACAAGAACGTTCTGGCTCACGTGGATGGACACGAGCACGAGAACTACGTGCTCCAACACCGCTGCGAGGACCCGGGGCAGGGCCCGAACAAGTTCTACGAGGTCTCGACCGCGGCTCATATCGACTGGCCACAGCAATCGCGCATGCTCGAACTGGTCAGGACCGGCAACGAGATGTCCCTCGTCCTCACCGTCCTCGACCACGACGGCCCGGCCAACCCCGGCGCCCCCGGGCCGAACTTCTTCGGGCTGGGCGACGCCGGCCAGCAACCGCTACGGCTCGCGGCCATCGGGCGCGAGGTCGGTTTCAACGACTACCAGTCAAGCCGCAGCGCGCGCGGATCACGCGAGGACCGCAACGTGATCATCCCGTTGGGCAAGCCCCCACCCTCGTAGCCCGCGCCGCCAGCGGGTCGCCACTGGTCTGCGGATGGGCGCGGGTGGTTTCGAACCACCGACCTCTCGCGTGTGAAGCGAGCGCTCTCCCACTGAGCTACGCGCCCGGGAGAGCGGTGATTGTAGGCGTGTCGGCGCGACGAGGACCACGCGCTGGGCGTGGCGTCTCTGCGGCCAACTACTGAGCGCGCTCCGCACGCCTGACCGATGGCGGGGCCGGGCGCCGCGCCTAGCGTTTGCCTGGGCAACCGAAGGAGCTCAGGTGCACGATTCGCTGACCATCGAACCGGACGCGGCCGCCGGGCTCTCTGCCCGGCCGCCCGTCTTGGCGGCCATGCGCGATCCCGCGACCTACCCGCACCAGGTGGGCGAGGTCGAGGTGGTCGAGACGCACATGTCGTGGGTGTTCCTGGCCGGCGCGTACGCGTACAAGATCAAGAAGCCGATCGAGCTGGCCTTCGTCGACCAGCGCGATCCGCTGCGGCGCCGCGAGCTGTGCGAGCGCGAGGTGCGGCTGAACAGCCGGCTGGCGTCGGCCATCTACCTGGGCGTGCGCGGGCTGGCGCCACGGGACGGGGGCTGGCGATTGTGCGACCCGCGTGCTCCGGACGTCGAGGAGTTCGCCGTGGAGATGCGGCGCTTCGACGAGTCCCAGACGCTCGCGGCCCGGGTGGGAAGCGGAGAGATCAGGGCAGCGGACATCGGGCGCATAGGCCAGCGGATCGCCTGGTTTCACCACGACCAGCGGCCGCTCCCGGCGGCGGGGACGGCCAGCGCGCTGCTGCGCACCGTGCACGAGAACCTGGCCGAGCTGGACGAGTTCACCGGCACCGTGCTGGCGCCCGAGCGGCTGGCGCAGGCTCAGCGCTTCGCGGCCGCGTTCGCGGTCGGCGGACGGGCGCTGTTGGACAGCCGGGCCGTGGACGGCCTCGTGCGCGACGGTCACGGCGACATGCGCGCCGAGCACGTGCTGCTGGACGATCATGGCGTACAGATCTTCGACTGCCTGGAGTTCGACCGATCGATGCGCCAGATCGACGTGGGCGCGGATCTGGCGTTCCTGGCCATGGAGCTGGAGGCGCAAGGACGCGGCGACCTGGCCGAGCTGCTGGTTTCCAGCTACCGGCGGATGGGCGGCGATCCGGGCCCGCCCGCGCTGTTTGCCTTCTTCGTCGCGCACCGGGCGTGGGTTCGGTGCAAGGTGGCGTGCCTGCGCCGCCGCCAGCTTGCGCCGAGCGATCCGGGCCGGGCCCGCCTCAAACGACACGCGCTGGAGCTGGCCGACCTGGGCCGCAGGGCCGCGTGGCGGGCGCGCGGACCACTGACCCTGGTCGTCTGTGGAGGCACCGCGACCGGAAAGACGTTCCTGGCCCGTCACCTGGCTCAGGTGGCCGGCCTGGAGCACGTCAACTCGGACGTGGTGCGCAAGCGCCAGTGGGGTCTGGCGCCCGACGCCCGCGCTCCCGCGCAGGCCTACGGCGACGAGGCCAACCGGCGCGTCTACGCCGAGCTCGGTCTCCGGGCGCGTGCGGCCGGCGGCCCCGGAGCTGTGGTCGACGCGACCTTTCGCCACCGTGCCGACCGGCACGCCTTCATGCGGGCCTACGGCAGCGATGGGCCGGCGCCGGTGTTCGTGGAGTGCCGCGCGGCGCTGTCCGTGGTCCGGGGGCGAGCCGAGGCCCGCTGGTGGTCGCAGGAGCCGACCGCGTCCGACGCCGACCCCGGCCTGGTGGACCGCCAGCGCGCGGAGTTCGCGCCGCTCGACGAGGTGGACGCGACCAACCACCTGGCCGTGCGCACCGACCAGGCCGTCGCGCACGCCGAGGACATCGTCACGGCGCTCTTCGACGCTCGCCTGGCCCGGCTCGGGCCCGCGTAATCCGTAGCCACTACGCACGGCTCAGCGGGACAGCACCGATGCGGGCCCGGCCGGCCGGGCGTAGCTTGGCACCATGGCCAGGCAGAGCATCCGCCAGCCGCTCGAGGTCCTGGTGGCCGGTGCCGGTGTGGCCGGCCTTGAGGCGGTGATCGGCCTCCGCTCCCTGGCGGGCGACCGGGTCCGGATCAGGTTGCTGGCCCCGGGGCCCGACTTCGTCTACCGGCCGACAGCGGTGGCCGAGCCGTTCGGTCTGGGCAGCCCGCGCCGCTACCCGCTGGACTCCGTGGCCGCCGACTTCTCCGCCGAGCTCGTGGTGGCGGCGCTCGAGGGCGTTGATCGCCCTGCCCACCGAGTAACCACATCGCGAGGCGATCAACTGGAGTACGACGCTCTCCTGCTGGCGCTCGGGGCCAAGCCCATATCCGTGTGGGAGCACGCCGTGACCTTTAAGGGCTCGGCGGACGCGAAGGCGGTGAAGTCGGTGGTCACCGCGGTAGAGCGGGGCGAGGTCGAGAGCGTCGCGTTCGTGGTCCCCGGCGGGGTGGCATGGACGCTGCCGCTCTACGAGCTGGCCCTGATGACCGCGCAGCGCGCCGCCAACGCGGGCCGCAGCCCGGAGCTGGTGGTGTACACACCCGAGCGCCGCCCCCTGGGCGTCTTCGGACAGCACGCCAGCGAGGAGGTGGCCGCGGTGCTCGATCGCGCCGGGGTGCGCCTGGTCAGGTCCGTCACGGCCGAGGTCACACCCGTTGGCGACCTGGTCATCCCGTTCGAGGAGACCCCGCTGCGCTTCGAGCGGGTGATCGCGCTGCCGCGTCTGGAGGGGCCCGGACCGCCGGGCGTGCCCCAGGACGGCCATGGCTTCATCCCGATCGACAGCCACGCCGCCGTGCGCGACGCCGCGGATCTGTACGCCGCCGGCGACGGCACCGACTTCCCGATCAAGCAGGGCGGGATCGCAGCGGCCCAGGCCGACGCTGCGGCCGAGTCGATCGCCGCGCAGGCCGGCGTGGACATCGACCCACGGCCGTTCCGGCCGACGTTGCGTGGAAAGCTCCTGACCGGCGACGAGCCGCGCTTCCTGCGCGCCGATCTGGACGCCGACGACGGCACAGCCAGCGCGTCGAGCGGATCGCCTTCGCCGCTGTGGTGGCCGGGGGCCAAGATCGCGGCCAGCTTCCTGGCCCCCTACCTGGCCGTGCAGGACGCCGCCGCCGGCGTGACCGACAGCTCGCAGCCCGTGGCCAGCGTGCACGATCTGCTCGACCTGCCGGGCGACTTCGAGAACAACCCCTGGGGCGAGTAGCGCTCTAGCTACGGCGCCCGGCCGTGCTGTCGGCCGGGGGCACCACAAGCACCGGCCGCGGGCTGTGATGGACGAGGGCGGCGGCCACGCTGCCAAGCGTCCCGGCGATCCCCGAGATCCCGCGCGAGCCGACCACGATCGCGGCGGCGTGGCGGTCGTTCGCGGCTTCGATCAGCCCGCGCCAGGCCGGACCGTCGAAGCGGATGGCCTCGTGGGCGCAGTCACCGCCCAGCGCACTGGCCAGCTCGGCCCCCTCGGCCGACACCGCGCGCGCCCGCTTGCGCGCTTGCAGGTCCACGTCTTCGGCCACCCCCACCATGCCTGCCCCGACGGCCATGTAGGGCGCGTTCACCGTCCAGGGACGCCACAGCGAGAGCACGACGCCGGAGCCGTGCAGGAGCCGGCGACCGCGCTCGATGGCGCGGCGGGCGTGATCGGAGCCGTCGTCGCAGAACACCACAGGCCCCGGGCTGGGCATATCGGCGGTAGCGGGCACCACGAGCAGCGGAGCGGGGGCGTGGTGCATCAGCCCGCTGGACACTCCGCCGAGCAGCACGGTGGCCAGCCGCGAGCGTCCGCGGGCGCCGACCACGACCACTGCGACCTCGTTCTCGAGCGCGTGGCCGCGGATGGTGTGCCAGACGTTGCGCGTCTCCTTGAGGGCCAGCGGCTGCGCATCGAACCCCGCGGCGCGGGCCAGCGACGCGCCCTTGGCGGCGCGGCGCTCCGCGCGCTCGCGCTCGGGCTCGTCGATCATGTCCACACCCTCGGCCAGCGGACCCGAGCGCGGCGTGGACAGCGGGCCGTGCAGCATGAGCGACGAAAGGCCCGACCAGACGGAGACCACGACGGCCCGGCGCCCGCCCAGCAGCTCGCCGGCGCGGGCGATGGCGTTGGCGCTCTCGTCCGAGCCGTCGTAGCCGATCAGGACCGTGTCCCCGGACTCGTTGCCGTTCGCGCGGCTCATGGGCTGCCGATCGCGCGCTCGCGTACCGCGCTCCAGGGGATCACGACCACCGGCCGGTCGGCGGTCTGCAGCACCTGCTGGGCCACGCTGCCCAGCAGCGATCCGAGCCGCCCCTCGCCGCGCGAGCCGAGCACGATCTCGTCGGCTTCGTAGTGCTGCGCGGCCTGTATCAGCGCTTCGGCGGCCGCTCCCGGCGCCAGCACCAGCTCGTAGTCGGCGTCGATCAGCGCGTTGCCGGCCTCCAGCACGAGGTCGTCCAGCAGGGCGCGACCACGGCTGGCGCGGTCCTCGGTGACCCCCATGCTCTCGATCGCGCCGAGCCAGCTGGCCAGCGGGCCCGTGGCATGCACCACGTACAGCCGACCACCGGGGCCGACCCGGTCCGCGGCGTAGTCCACCGCCGCGCGAGCCGGCTCGGAGCCGTCGTAGCCGACAACCAGGCAGCGTGGGGCGGGGGCGGGGCCGGTCATCGGACGTGGCCCGCCGCTGCCACTGCGCTGTCTTCGGTCCGTCGGCTCTGGACGCCGCGCGGCACCACCACGACCGGGCACGGGCAGCGCTTGACCAGCGGCGCGGAGACGGAGCCCAGCAGCACACGGCGAATGGGGCCGTAGCCACGCGAGCCCAAAAACAGGAGATCCGTGCGCGCGGCCGCCTTCTCGATCAACGCCGGCACTGCCCCCCGGGCCATCAGCTCGGTGTGGACCTTGATCCCCTCGGGCACCGCCGCGGCTGCGTCGTGCAGACGCTGCTGGACGATCTCGCGCATGTCCTCCTCGAGGTCGTACACGCCGTAGCCCCAGCCGAACGCGCTGGTCTCCAGCGTCAGGACGGAGACCAGCAGCAGCTCGGCCCCGGTCGCCCGGGCCAAGTCAACTGCCGCTCGCTGAGCGAGCTTGGACTCGGGCGACCCGTCCAGGGCGACCCCGATCCGGTGCAGCGAGCGATCGCCCTCACGGATCCCGGCGGGTGCGACGGCCACGGCGCAGGGGCTGCCGTGCAGCAGCTGCAGGCCCACGTGGCCGGCGCTCACGTGGCCGGGCGACGTCTTGCGCTTGGAGCCGACCACGATCAGGTCGGCACCCAGCTCCTCGGCGGCGTCGTGCAGGCCACGCGCGGGCGACGAGGACGGGAAGGCGTCGGCCTCCGCCCCGATCCGACCGGCGGCGGCCTCGACCCTGCGGGCGTAGGAGAACTTCTGCTCGGAGTCGACGAACGGGCCGTCGGGAAACACACCCACGACCGTCAGGTCCGCGCTGGTGGCCCGCCTGATCACGTCGGCCAGCGCGAGCGCGTCGTCGCCCCCCTCGCTGCCGTCGTGCCCGCAGATGATCTTCCGGTACATGGCTCCTCCTACTTCGGGTGCTCGCCGGCCTTGGCGACCAGATCGAGATCGGTGATTACGCCCTCGGGCAGCCACGCGGGGCGCTCCTGCACGGCCAGGCGATCCACCCCTGGCGCAGCCAGCGCTTCGGCCACCTGGCTGCGCGAGGCGAAGGGGTCGACGGCGGTCACGGGCTCGGATGCCGGAGCGGCGTGCACGACCTGATCGGAAGTGGGCTGGGGCATGTGCCCAGCGTCGCGGCGCCAAGCCGGCGAGGCATCGGTTGACTCCCCGATTGCCTTCAGTAGATCGCCGCAGACGCGGCGCCCGGCGGCTATCTACGCCTGCGGGGGCTGTCCGCCCTTACGGGGGACCACCAGAACCGGTCGATGGGCGTGGTGCAGGGTGGCCATGGCCACACTCCCCAGCAGCAGCTCACGATGGGCCGCTCGCCCGCGTGAGCCCACCACGATCGCCGCGGCGTCGATCTGGCGGGCGTGGTCGGCCAGTGCTTCGGCCACCGCGCGCCCGCTGCTCGTGACGCCCCTGGGCTGCAGCTGGACGATCTCCGCTTCGCTCTCCTCGATTCCGACCGCCGCCACCTCCACGTCGCGATCGGGGAACAGCGACCGGGCGGCGCCCAGGGCGTGGGCCGCACCATCGGAGCCGTCGCTGGCCACCAGCAACGGCCCCGCCCCGGCCGCGTCGCGCTCGCTCTCGAGCAGCGGGTAGGGCACCACCAGCACCGGCACGGGGCTGTAGTGCACCAGGCCGTCCGAGCTGCTTCCGAGCATTGCTCGGACGCCGCCGAGACCACGTGAGCCCACCACCACGGCGGCGGCCTGTTCGCGCTCGGCGAGCTGGGCCAGCTCGAAGCCGGGATCTCCGTAGCAGCGATGCAGGAGCACGCTCGCCGACCATCCCGCTGCCTCGGCCAGCACCTTCCCCTCGGTGGCGGTCCGCTCGGCCTCCGCGTGTCCCTCGCGCTCGATGGCTTCGGCGAACTCGTCCAGGTCTGCGCTGGGCGGCCACATGCGCTTGCGAAGCTCGCCGTCGAAGTAGGGCGGGCCCCATAGGTGCGCGATGCGGCCGTGGCGCCCGGGAAACAGCCGCGCTCCCAGCTGGATCGCGCCGGCTGCGGGGCGCGATCCGTCGTAGCCGATGATCACCGGAGCGTCGGGTGCGCTGTCGGCGGTCATGCGACCACGGTAGCTCCCAACCGTCCCGGGACTTCCGTAGAGCGCCGCAAGCATCGGCGGATCTCTGCGGATGTGCGCGGCGCGTGCGCTTCCTATGTTGTCGCCATGACCAGATTCTCCGTGCTCATCGCCGGCGGCGGGGTAGCCGCCCTGGAAGCCCTGTTGCGCCTTCGGCGGCTCGCCGCCGATCGAGTCGACATCACCGTCCTGGCGCCCGACGACTGGTTTGCCTACCGCGCCCTGTCGGTGCGCGAGCCCTTCTCCGAAGGTGCGCCTGAGCGCCACCCGGTGGGTCCGCTGCTGGAGCACGCCGATGCCCGCCGCGTGCAGGACACGCTGGCGTCGGTGGACGTGGAGCGGCAGGTAGCGCGCACGGCCAACGGCGACGAGCTGCCCTTCGATGCGCTGCTGGTGGCAGTCGGCGCCCGCGCAAAAGCCGTCGTGCCGCACGCCCGCACCTTCGACGATCGCCAGGCGGACACGATCCTGCGCGGCCTGGTCCAGGACATCGAGGAGGGCTACGTGCGCAAGCTCGCGTTCGTGAACCCGGCCGGCCCGGTCTGGCCGCTGCCCCTCTACGAGCTGGCGCTGAAGTGCGCCCGCGCGGGCTACAGCGCCGGCATCGACGACCTTCAGATCGACCTCTTCAGCGCCGAGCCGCGCCCACTGCCGGCATTCGGGGCCGCGGTAGGCGACGCGGTCGCGGCTCTGCTCGAGCGGGCGGGGATCCGCTTCCACCCGTCATCGCAGCCGGTGGTCGAGCACACGGGGCTTCTGGCGCTGGCGGACGGACGGGAGCTGCAGGTGGACAGCCTTGTGGCGATGCCGCGGCTGCTGGGCCCTTCGATCGGCGGCCTCCCGCTAGGCGAGCAGGGCTTCATCAAGGTCGACGAGCACTGCCAGGTGCCCGGAACCGACCAGTGTGTCTTCGCCGCCGGCGATGCCATCGACTTTCCCGTCAAGCACGGAGGGGTTGGAGCCCAGGCCGGGGACGTAGCCGCGGCCGGCATCGCCCAGCGAGCCGGTGCGGCGGTGTCGGTGCCGCCGTTCCATCCCGTCGTGCAGGGCAAGCTGCTCACCGGCGCGGAGCCGAAGTTCCTGTTCGCCCGCTTCGTGGGCGGCCAGGGCTTCGACTCCACGATCTCCGACGCCCCGCTGGAGTCCAGCGAGAAGGTCACGGCGGCCGAGCTGTCGCCGTACCTGCGCCGGGCGCCGGCGACGGCTTAGCGCTCACACGTCGACCCCCGACGGACGGTTGGTTGCCGGGCGCTTGCCGAGGTGGTCTAGCGTGGTCACGGGTCCTTCGTGGATGTGACAGACCAGAACCTGGACGAACGGCGCCTGCGGCGGCTTATCGAGGCGGGCCGCGGGCTGGTTTCCGAACTCGACCCCGAGACCGTTCTGTTGCGAGTGCTCGAGGTGGCGCGCGAGCTGACCGGGGCCCGCTACGCGGCGCTGGGCATCCTCAACCCCGGCGGTACCGAGCTGGAGCGGTTCATCACCTCGGGCATCGACGAGCAGGCCCGCCAGGCAATCGGCGACCTCCCCCGGGGCAGGGGCCTGCTCGGCGAGCTGATCCGCCACCCGGTGCCGCTGCGCCTGGAGCATCTGGACCGCCATCCGATGAGCTACGGCTTCCCGCCCGGGCACCCGCCGATGACGTCCTTCCTGGGCGTGCCCGTGATCGTGCGTGGAGAGGCGTACGGCAACCTGTACCTGACCGACCGCGAGAACGGTCCGTTCGACATCAGCGACGAGAACGCACTGCTGGTGCTCGTCCGAGTGGGCGGGCGTGGCGATCGCCAACTCGAGACTGCACGCCGACCTCGAACAGCAACGCGACGACCTCGAGCGCGCCGTGCGCGGGCTCGAAGCCACCACCACGATCGCCGCGGCGGTTGGCGGCGAGACCGACCTCGATCGGATCCTGGAACTGATCGTCAAGCGCGGACGGGCCCTGATCGAGGCGCGCACCGTGCTGATCCTCCTGGCCGATGGCGACGAGCTGGCGGTGGCGGCCTCCGCCGGCGAGGTGGCGGCCGGGCTGGACCAGCTGCGCGTGCCGATCGTCGACTCAGAGCCCGGCTCGGTGTTGCGCTCGGGGCACTCGGAGCGGTTGACCGACGTCCAGAGCCACGGGCCATCCGGACTGGGGGCACTGGCTCAGCACGCGCACTCGGCGCTGCTGGTCCCGCTGACCTACCGGGGGCGCACATCGGGGGTGATCGCGGCGTTCGACCGCCTGCGTCGCGGTCCTGAGTTCGACCCCGAGGACGAGCGGCTGCTGCACTCCTTCGCGTCCAGCGCCGCCACGGCCGTCGCCACCGCCAGGACCGTGCAGGCCGACCGGTTGCGCCACAGCATCGAGGCCGCCGAGCAGGAGCGCCGTCGCTGGGCACGCGAGCTGCACGACGAGACGATGCAGTCGCTGGCCAGCCTGAAGATGCTGCTGGAGGTCGGCGCGAAGACCCCCGGTGGGGCCGAGGCCGCCATGGCCCAGGCCTCCGAGCAGCTGGGCGCCGAGGTCGAGCGGCTGCAGGCACTGATCACCGAGCTCCGGCCCGCCGCGCTGGACGACATCGGCCTGGCCTCGGCGCTGTCCGCCCTGGTCGAGCGCTCACGCGTGACCCAGGGCTACGACGCCACCGCCGCGCTGGACCTGGACCTGGAGAGCGGTCGCGCGCCCGATCGCCTGCCGATGGAGGTCGAGAGCACCGTCTACCGCCTTGTGCAGGAGGCGCTGACCAACATCGGCAAGCACGCCGCCGCCACCCGGGTCGACGTCAGGGTCACCGAGCGCGACGGGCAGATCGAGGTCGAGATCGCCGACGACGGCAGGGGCTTCGACGCGACCGCCACCAGCAGCGGGTTCGGGTTGCTGGGGATGCGTGAGCGGGTCGCGCTGCTGGATGGCCAGATCGACATCGTCTCCGCTCCCGGCCGCGGCACGTCGGTCAGGGCCACGCTCGCCTCCGGTCGCCAGCGTACGAAGCCGGCACCCGCCTAGGGCCCGAGCACGGCGGCCAGCGCGAGCATGACCAGCGCGCCCGCCGCAGCTCCACCTCCGGCGCGCAGCGGGGCGCGGGAGGTCAGTGCCTGCGGAACGAGCTCGACGATCACCAGCGCCAGCATCGCGCCGGCCGCGAACCCGAACGAGAACGCCAGCAGGGCCGCGATCTGGCTGACCAGTAGGTAGGCCGCCAGGGCGCCGACCGGTTGCGGCGCACTGCTGCCGACCGCCGCCCAGAACTGGCGGCTCCTGGTGCTGCCGGCCGCCTCCATCGGGATCGCCACGCTGGTGCCCTCGGGAACGTTCTGCAGGCCGATCGCCAGGATCACGTACAGGCCGAGGCTGGCGGTGTCCGACGCGTACGCGGTACCGATGGCAAACCCCTCCGGCAGGCTGTGCACCAGCAGGACGAGAAATACGAGCGCGCTGCGCTGGGCGCGCTCACCCGTGGCCCCGCCGAAGGTCACGTGGCGGTGGTTCAGCAGGCGCCGCGACGCCAGCAGGAACAGCAACCCGCAGCCCGCGCCCGCTGCCACGGTCGCAGCGGAGCCCTGGCGCATGCCGGGCAGCAACAGCCCGACGATCGACGCCACCGTCATCAGGCCGATCGTCAGGCCCCAGAGGGCGGGCCTCAGGTACTCGGCGTGGTCGCCCAGTCGGGACACCGGGACGGCGCCCAGCCCGGTGGCCAGCGCGGTGGCGCTCGCCGCCGCCAGTAACACCACGATGTCCATCGCCGTCCGGCGGCCGGCCGGTGGGGACCTAGTCGACGAGTTCGTGGTCGAGCGCGTAACGCACGAGCTCCGCGCGGGTGGAGCGGCCGATCTTCTGCTGGATGTGCGCGCGGTGCGATTCGACCGTACGGACGCTCAGGAACAGCTGCTTGCCGATCTCGCTGTTGGTGTGTCCCAGCGCGATCAGGCGCAGCACCTCGACCTCGCGCTCGGTCAGCTCGTCTGGCGGGCCGGCCGGCGCCGGGGGCTCGGCCGCCAGCTGGGCCCCGAGCCGGGGGTTGAGGTAGCTGTCGCCGACAGCAGCCCGGCGGACGGCCTGGACCAGCTCCGTTCCAGCCGAATGCTTGAGCACGTAGCCGAGTGCCCCGTTGCGCAGGGCCTCGCGGGCGAAGGCCGGATCGCTCTGCATCGTGAGCACCACGATCTGGGTCTCGGGGCAACGCTCGCGAATGCGCGGGATGGCCGGCAGGCTCGAGGTCTCGTTCATGTTCAGATCCAGCACGAGCACCTGTGGGCGATGGCCGAGCACGGCCCGCTCGGTGTGCTCGACGTCGGCGGTCTCGGCCAACACCTGCATGTCCTCCTCGGCGTCCAGCAGCATCCGCAACCCGCTGCGCACGACCTCGTGGTCGTCAGCCAGCACGATGCCGATCGTTGCGGGGCCCGAGGAGTCCTCTCCCACGGCCCCAATCCTATTCCGCGTCTCTATGGCGCCGTAGGTCACCGTGTCAGCGTAGGGCGGTGGGGCCCGCCGGCCAACAGGGCCATCCACGGTGAATGGCTGCGGGTAACTACCGACCGCGGTAATGCCGCAGGCTTCTGGGTGGCTTTCCCGGATGTGGTGGCCCGCCTTCGACCGTAGGTTCGGCGGATGGCGGTCATCCAGACGAACGAGCTCAGCAAGCGCTACGGCTCCTATCGCGGGATCGAGGGCATTTCACTCTCGGTCGAGCGTGGCGAGGTCTTCGGCTTCCTGGGGCCGAACGGGGCGGGCAAGACGACGATGATCCGCACGTTGCTCGACCTGCTGCATCCGACCAGCGGCAGCGCGCAGATATTCGGCCTCGACGCACACCGCGACAGCCTCCGGATCCGCTCGCGCCTGGGCAACCTGCCGGGTAGCTACTCAGGTGAAGCGCACCTGACCGGCCGCCAGATACTCCACCGGCTCGGCGGGATCAGGGGCCTGCCAGGGCTCGGCCGCGCGGAGGCGCTGGGGCAGCGCTTCCAGGCCGACCTGGACCGGCCGCTGGGACACCTCTCGCGGGGCAACCGGCAGAAGGTCGGGCTGATCCAAGCGCTGTTCCACAGCCCCGAGCTGCTGCTGCTGGACGAGCCCACGGCAGGGCTGGACCCCCTGATGCAGGAGGAGTTCATGCGCCTCGTGGCCGAGGAACGTGACTGGGGGGTGACGGTATTCGTGTCCTCCCACGAGCTCAACGAGGTCGAGCGGATCTGCGACCGCGTCGCCATCATCAGCGACGGCCGGCTGATCGCGGTCGAGCGGGTCGACGATCTGGTGGGGCGGGCGTCGCGCAAGATCACCCTCCAGTTCGACGGCCCGGCCGAGCCGGCCGCGTTCGCCGCCATCGCCGGCGTCAGCGATCTGGTCTGCCAGGCGGGCCGGCTCAGCTTCAAGCTCACAGGCGACCTGAACCCGGTGATCGCCGCCGCCGCGCGGCACAAGCTGCGCGACATCGAGATCACCCGGCCCAGCCTCGAGGAGGTCTTTCTCACCTACTACTCCAAGCAGGCGGCATGAGCGCCCACTCGGTGCCACGGGTGGCGCGCCGCACGGCGGCGCACACGGCGGATGTGCGGCCTACACCAGTGCGCTCGCTGGTCCGGCGCGGCATTGCGGACCGCAGGCGCAGCGTCATGGCCTGGGGAGTTGCCGGCGGCCTCATGTGCGCCTTCACCGCCGCCGTCTATCCCTCGATACAGGACTCCCTGCGCCAGGCCATCGCGGGCTACCCGGAGGGCCTGAAGAAGGCGTTCTCGATCGGAGACCTGTCCACGGTCGAGGAGTACATGTCTGCTGAGGCGTTCGGCTGGATCGTGCCCATCGCCGTCTCGTTCTTCGCCATCCGCTCCGTGGTCCGCTCGATCGCCGCCGCCGAGGAGGCCGGGCAGCTGGACACGCTCCTGGCGGCCCCCGTATCGCGCGCCCAACTGGTGCAGGCCGCGTCCATCACCACCGCCCTCGCCACGGTCGCGGTTCTGGCTCTGGTCGGCCTGCTCACGTTGGCGTCGTCGGCCATCTTCGGAGCCGGCCTCTCGACCGGCCTGCTGCTGGCGGGCGTGGCCAACGTGTGGCCGTTCGCGATGTTCTTCGCCGCGCTGGCGCTGGTGGTCACCGGGCTCCGCCCGGGCGCGGCTGTGGTCACCGGTGCCGCAGGCGGCGTGCTGGTCTCCATGTACGTGATCGACCTGGTCGGCAAGCTGGCCGATCCGGTCGAGTTCCTGCGCTACCTGTCCATCTTCAAGTACCACGGCACCGCCATCCGCGACGGGATCGATCCCGTCGCCTTCACCGCCATCACCGTGACTGCGCTGGCGCTCGCGGCGCTGGGCGCCTGGCTCCTCGATCGCCGCGACCTGGAGGGATGAGCAGATGAACGCGACCTACCCCCTGGCCTACGAAGTGGACTACCCGGACCGGCCGCTGAACCGGCTGACCACGTTCTTCCGGCCGCTGGTGGCCCTGCCGATCCTGATCGTGCTGGGCGCCATCAGCGGCTCCGGGGGCCAGGCCGGGGCCGGCGAGTCGTCGGCGACGATCGCCGTCGGAGGCGCGGGGCTGCTGTTCGTCCCGCCGCTGCTGATGTTGCTCTTCAGGCAGAAGTACCCGCGCTGGTGGTTTGACTGGAACCTGGAGCTGCTGCGCTTCGTGAACAGGGTCGGCGCCTACCTGGCGCTGCTCGACGACCGCTACCCCTCGACCGACGATCAGCAGGCGGTGCACCTGGACTTCGCCTATCCGGACGCGGCGCGGCTGAACCGCTGGCTGCCGCTGGTGAAGTGGTTCCTGGCCATTCCGCACGTGATCGTGCTGGCCTTCCTGTACCTCGGAGTCCTGTTCGCGGTGATAGGCGCGTGGTTGGTGATCCTGTTAACCGGCCGCTACCCACGTGCGCTGTTCGACTTCGTCACCGGCGTGATCCGCTGGCACAACCGGGTCGTGGCCTACGCGCTGATCCTGGTTACCGACAGCTACCCGCCGTTCCGCCTGGCCGCGTGATCAGAGCGCCCGGCGGGGACAACTACTGACGCCGATCGGTGGCCGCTGCCGATGACCGAGACGGCCGGCGCGAACAAGATGGTGAGGTCACTCACCGAGGAGCCATCTCATGTTCAGCCGGATCATCGTCGGACACGACCACCACGCCGGCGGCCAGGACGCCCTGGCCCTGGGTCACCTGCTGGCCGAGGCCACGGGCGCCGAGCTGATCGTCGCCGGCGTGATCCCCATGGGCCCGGCGCTGATCGATACCGAAGTCCTCTTCCGCATGCAGTCGCGCAGCTTCACGGACGCGATCAGCGAGCGCGCGGGCACGGTCGGCGCCGAGCCGCGGGTCTACCACAGCCAGTCCGTCGCGAGGGGGCTGAACGATCTTGCCGACGAGGCCGGCGCCGACCTGATCGTGGTCGGCTCGTCGCGGCGGGGCAAGGTCGGGCAGGTGCTGGCCGGCCACATCGCGCTCCAGTTGCTGCACGGGTCCAGGTGCGCGGTGGCGGTCGCTCCCGACGGCTACGCGGATGACCCGCCGGCCAGCCTGGACTCGATCGTCGTCGGCGTCGACGGCGCGCGGGAGGCCCAGGCGGCAGCAGCCGCGGCGGTGGACGTGGCCGGCGCGACCGGCGCATCGGTGCGGCTGGTGGCGGTGCAGCAAGCTCCGGCCGTGATGTACGGCCCGGGCGCGGTGGCCGGAAGCCATGACAAGCTCGAAGCCGCGATACGCGGATACCTCCAGCACGACCTCGATTCCGCAGCGGCGGCCTTCCCCGCCGATGCCAAGCCCGAGACCGAGCTGCTGGACGGCGATCCGGGCGAGCTGCTCCGCGATGCCGCCTCCGAGGCCTCGCTGCTGATGCTGGGCTCGCGCGGCTTCGGGCCGCTGGGTCGCGTGGTCCTCGGCTCGACCGACGCCAGGCTGCTCAAGGCGGCCCCTTGTCCCGTCCTGGTTTGGCCCCGGCGCGCAGGACAGCCCGAGCGCGCCTCCGAGCGTGCGCCCGAGCCGGTGGCCGGATGACCGCGGCGGAGCCATCGATGCCCGACGTCCTCGTCCTGTACGCCAGCACCCACGGCCAGACCGAGCGGATCGCCCTGCGCCTGTGCGAGCAGCTCAGCGCAGAAGGCATCACGCCGCTGGCCGTCAGCGCAGAGGGCCGCGTCGACCGCCGGCCGGCGGACTTCGATGGGGTGATCGTGGGCGCCTCGGTGCACGCGGGTCACCATCAGAGCGAGGTGGTCGAGTGGGCCAGAGCCCACGCCGCAACGCTGAACGCCATGCCGAGCGCCTTCTTCTCCGTATCGCTCAGCGCCGCCGAGGACACCGACGAGGCCAA
The DNA here is from genome assembly GCA_963750365.1 of uncultured Solirubrobacterales bacterium. Lineage (GTDB taxonomy): Bacteria > Actinomycetota > Thermoleophilia > Solirubrobacterales > Thermoleophilaceae > JAAYBF01. The sequence goes on along the minus strand of CAVVQE010000001.1, from coordinate 306,540 downwards.
GCAGGCCAACCGCGGCTACATCGACGAGTTCAGCGATGCGACCGGCTGGTATCCGGGCAGTTCGGCCGCGTTCGCAGGCGCGTTGCAGTACCTGGAGTACGGCTTCATGACCAGGCTGCTGATGCGCCTGATGATGAAACGCGGCCACCATCCGACCGACACCAGCCGGGACTACGAGTACACCGATTGGAACGCCGTCGACGCCTTCGCCCACGCCTTCGTGGCGCCACTCGCCCGCAAGGGCGCGGGGAACTACCGATCCGGCTCGGTGGCGAATGCCGATGGCGGCAGCGGTCCCTGAGTCCAGAATCCGGTCGTCAAGCGAGCAGAGGGGATGCACATGTTCAACAGAATCGTCGTAGGTCATGATCACCTGGCGGGCGGGCAGGACGCGCTGGCCCTGGCGCGGGTGATCGCCAAGGCCACCGGCGACGAGCTCATCCTCGCCGGCATCATTCCGGTGGGCTTGATGCCCACCGACGTCGAGGTGGTCTGGAGGGCCGAGGAGCACGAGTTCGCCGAGAACATCCGCTCCCGGGCCAGCGACGCCGACGGCGAAGCCCGTGTGTTCCACAGCCACTCCGTCGCGCGCGGGCTCAGCGACCTGGCCGAGGAGGTCGGTGCCGGCCTGATCGTGGTGGGAGCATCGCGCCGCGGCAAGCCCGGCCGGATTCTCGCCGGGAACATCGCCCTCCAGGTATTGCACGGCGCGCACTGCGCCGTGGGCGTCGCTCCGGTGGGATACGCCGAGCACGGCCGCGACAGCCTCGACTCGCTGGTGGTAGGGGTCGACGGCGCCCCCGAGGCCCAGGCGGCCGCGGCGGTCGCTGCCGGGCTGGCCGCGGCATCTGGTGCCCAGACGACGCTCGTCTCGGTGGTCCAGGAGCCGCCCCCCGCATACGGCAAGGGTGGCGGGGCGGCCGGGATCGGCGAGCTGAAGAGCGCGCTTGGCGAGCATCTGCGCAGCGATCTGGAGCGAGCCGCAGGCGCCTTCGCAGGCGACGGGAAGCCGGAGACCAAGCTGGTCGAGGGTGAACCGGTCGCCAGCCTGTGCGCGGCCGCGGAAGACGCCTCGCTGTTGATCGTCGGTTCGCGCGGCTACGGGCCGCTCGGCCGCGTCGTGCTGGGGTCCACCGACGCCGAACTGCTCAACTCGGCCCCTTCGCCCATGTTGGTCTGGCCGCGGCGTGCCGAGGTTCCGAGTAGCTCGGAGTCCGCGCAACACGTCCCCGCCGGGCACGGATCGCGCTAGAGTCCGCTGCGGACCGTGCTAGGCGGGGATCTAGCGGAGCCCTACACCCGCAATCCGCTCTAGCGGGGCTGAATTCCCATCCGAGGGAAGCGGCCCTCGGGGTCAGTACGCCGGACTGAGGCGCTGACGGCCGGGTCCCGCGCGGTGAGCGATCGCGAACCAGGTCAGATCCGGAAGGAAGCAGCCTTAAGCGAAGCCGTTCATGCGCCGCGGACCAGCCTGGCCTGAGCCAAAGCACGGCGGGCACGCCCGAGGACCTTTCACGGAGATGGGTGCACGGTCCATTTATGACGTCGGCGCCGGTGGCGGCGGTCAGCCATGCTGTACGGCATGGCCGAGCCCAACAGCCAGCCCTCCCCGTTCGCCCAGGGCGCCCAGGTGCTGCTGGCCATGGTCGTGCTCATGTGGGGCCTCGAGGTGGTGGACGTGGCGCTGAACCACCGCCTGGACGACTACGGCATCGAGCCGCGCGACGTCGATGCGCTGCCGGGAATCGTCAGCTCGCCCTTCCTGCACGCCGGCTTCGGCCACCTGATCGGCAACACGATCCCGTTCGTTGCGATGGGGCTGGCCATCGCGCTCGCCGGCGCCAGGCGGCTGATCGTGGTAACGCTGATCGTGGGGCTGGTCGCCGGCCTGGGCACCTGGCTGACCGCCGGCGCGAACACCGAGACGATCGGCGCCAGCGGCATCGTCTTCGGCTACGCCACCTACCTGATGACGCGCTTCTTCTTCAGCCGGCGGATGCTGGACCTGGCGTTCGGCTTAGGCGTGCTGGTGCTCTGGGGCGCCTCGCTGCTGGCCAGCCTGGCGCCCACCCCGGGCGTGTCGTGGCAGGCCCATCTGTTCGGTGCGGTGGGCGGCGTGGTGGCCGCGCGCGCGGTCACGCCGGCGCGCGAAGTCGCGCACTGACGTCGGCATCTAGCATGGGCGGCCGATGCTCTCGCTCTACCGCCGCCACCGCCCCCAGACCTTCGACCAGGTCGTGGGTCAGGAGGGCGTCGTGCGCACCCTGCGCAACGCCATCGAGCTCGACAAGGTGCACCACGCCTACCTGTTCGTAGGCTCGCGCGGCACCGGCAAGACGTCGATGGCCAAGCTCCTGGCCTGCGCCCTGAACGCCGAGGGCGGTCCGCGCACCGACTTCTCGCCCGACGACCCGGCGTGCCGGGCGATCATGAACGGCACGTCGCTCGACGTGGTCGAGATGGACGCCGCGTCCAACAACTCGGTCGACGACATCCGCGAGCTGCGCGAGAACGTGTCGTTGTCGCCGATGGGCGGCTCGCGGCGTGTGTACATCCTCGACGAGGCACACATGCTGTCGCCGGCCGCCTGGAACGCGTTCCTGAAGACGCTCGAGGAGCCGCCCGCGCACGTGGTGTTCGTGCTGGCCACCACCGAGGCGCACAAGGTGCCCGCCACGATCATCGACCGCTGCCACCGGTTCGACTTCGGCCGCCCGTCGCTGGAGCAGATCGCCAGCGTGCTGCGGCGGGTGTCCGAGCAGGAGGGCATCACGATCCCCGACCCGGCGGTGGGCATGATCGCCCGCAAGGCCACCGGCAGCTTCCGCGACGCGCTTGGCACCCTGGAGCAGCTGGTCACCTATGGCGGGACAGACGTCGCGCTCGATGACGTGCTCGAGAACCTGGGCGCCGCAGACGCCACGCTGATCCTGGACGCCACCGACGCGCTGGTGGCCGGGGAGCCGCGGCCGGCGCTGCTGGCGGTGCAGCAGCTGGCCGAGTCGGGCCGCGACTACGGCCAGTTCATGCGCGACATGGCCGCACACCTGCGCCACATGCTCGTGGTGCAGACCCTCGGTCAGGTGCCCGACTCGTTCGCGGTCACCGCCGAGCACTCGGACAGGCTCGCTCAGCAGGCGCAGGCGCTGGGCCAGGGCGAGCTGCTGCGGGCCGTGGACCTGCTGGCCGCCGCGCTGGCCGCCGTGAAGGAGGGCTCGGAGCCGCGCCTGCAGCTGGAGGTGGCGCTGCTGAAGGCCACCCAGCCCCAGGCCGACCAGACCGTCCAGGCGCTGATGCAGCGCATCGACCGGCTGGAGCGAGCGCTGGAGGGATCGGCTCCGCGGAGCCCGGCGGCGCCACAGCCCGTGCCGGCGGCCCGGGCACCGGAGCCGGCGCTGGAAGCGCCGCATCCGCCCGGACCCGGACCGACAGCTGATGCTGGAGCTGAAGCTCACACCGCTGCCGACCCCGGCCCCGCAATCGAGCGCGCCGTGCGCACGGCAACGGTGACCGCCGTGGCCGCCGCCGCCGTCGAGGCCTCGGCCGAACCCCAGGGCGACGTCGAGGTCGAGGTGGCGGCCGAGGTCGCGCCCGCGCTGGACCTGGACCGCGTCAAGGAGATGTGGCCGGCGGTGGCCGAGGCGGTGCGCGAGCAGAACGCCATGGTCGCGGCGCTGGTCGGCGAGGCCGTGCCCTCCGCCCTGGAAGGCGACCGCCTGACCATCTCCTTCTCGGCCGACGCCGGCTTTCACAAGAAGAAGGCCGAGGCCAACCGCGAGCTCGTGCTCGGGGCCCTGCGCAGCCTGACCGGCACCGCGCTGGCGGTGGCCTTCGAGCTCAGCGAGACCACCGACGCGCCGGCCACGCTGACGCTCGGCGAGGAGGAGCTGCTCGAGCGACTCAAGAAGGACTTCGGGGCCGAGGAGGTCTTCGAGGAAGCCGAGACCCCGAACCAGGACTGAACATGCCCCAGCCGCCGAACATGCAGCAGATGATGAAGCAGGTCCAGAAGATGCAGGCCGACATGGCCAAGGCCCAGGAGGAGCTCAAGAGCGAGTCCGTCGAGGCCAGCGCCGGTGGCGGCATGGTCAAGGTCAAGGTCAGCGGCGAGCTCGAGATCCTTGAGCTGACGATCGACCCCGGCGCCGTCGATCCCGAGGACGTCGAGCTGCTTCAGGACATGGTCCAGGCCGCGGTCAACGAGGCGCTGCGTTCCGCCCAGGAGCTGGCGGCGAACAAGATGGGCGCCGTGACCGGCGGCCTCGGCGGCGGCCCCGGCGCTGGTGGCCTGGGGGGCCTGGGGCTCCCCGGCATGTAACGCCCGCCGGACGCGGCAATACTCTGGGCGCCCCGTGTTCGCCCCGCCGATCAACCGCCTGATCACCGAGCTGGCCCGCTTCCCCGGCATCGGTCAGCGCACCGCTCAGCGGCTGGCCTTCCACATCCTGCGCGCCTCCGACGAGGAGGCGCTGGCGCTGGCCGACGCCATCCGCGAGGTCAAGGAGAAGGTCGGCCAGTGCGAGGTCTGCTTCAACCTGGCCACCGAGGCCACCTGCCGCATCTGCCAGGACGATCGCCGTGACGCCCACGTGATCTGCGTGGTCGAGGAGCCCAGCGACGTGATCCCGATGGAGCGCACGAACGAGTTCTCGGGCCGATACCACGTGCTGGGCGGGGCACTGTCGCCCATCGACGGCGTCGACCCCGAGCACCTGCACATCGCCGAGCTGCTGGACCGCGCCGCGCGCAACGGCGTGCGCGAGGTGGTGGTGGCCACCAACGCCACCACCACCGGCGAGGCCACGGCCATGTACATCGCCGACGAGCTGCGCCAGCGCGCCCCCCAGGTGTCGGTCACGCGGCTGGCCAGCGGCCTGCCGGTGGGATCGGACCTGGAGTACGCCGACGAGATCACCCTCGGCCGCGCGCTGCGCAGCCGTCGCGAGCTCTAGCGGCGCCGCGCGACGGCGAATCAGCCGCCGCTCGGCAAGTTCGGTTCGCTATCCGAACCAAACTTGCCAAGCACGCCCAGGGCCAACGCTAGCGCTAGCGCCTACGCCCGGCCAGCGCTAGCGCCAGCGACCGCGCTAGCGCAACACCCCGTAGTCGCGCTTGGCCGCCAGCACCCGCGTCACGGCCTGGTCCAGCCGCTTCGCCGGCACCCGGCGCTTGCGCACCGCGGCCAGCACCGCCCGGTAGGCGGCGGCCTGGTCGGCCGGCGGCGCGGACAGGTACAGCAGGTCGGCGCCCGCTGCCAGCGCCTGCACCGCCGCGCGCGCCGGCGGCACCAGGGCGGTCACGGCCGGGTCGGTCAGATCGCCGGTCAGCGCCACCCCGCGGAAGCCGAGCTTGCCGCGCAGCAGGCCGGTGATGACCCGGCGCGAGAGGCTCGCGGGGGTCACGAAGTCGTCGTAGACGTACAGCCCGTTGGACACCTCGATACCCGGCACGCCCGCATCGATGGCGCTCCGGAACGGCACCACGTCGCTCCGCTGCCAGCTCGCGCCGCGACAGGCCCACGTTGGCCGGGCCCTGGCTCACTGGCTGCGACGCAGAACCCAGGCCGGGGAAGTTCCCGGCGGCGGCGAATATCTTGGCCTCGCGGTAGGCAACCGTGACCTGCGCCGCGTAGCGCGAGACCTCTGCGGCGTCGTCGGAGAACGCCAGCGCGCCGACCGCCGCGCCGTCGGGCGGGCCGATGTCCAGCGTCGGCGCCAGCACGCCGTGCACGCCCAGCGGGCGCAGCGCCCGGCCCGTGGCCCGCGCCTCGCGCGCTCCGGTGGCCACATCGGGCAGGTCGGCCGGGGCGGTGGCCGGGGCCAGCCCGCTCAGCGCGTTGAACTCGCCGCCGCCCTGCATGGCCATGACCAGCGGACGGACGCGCGCGCGGGGGGCGGCCGAGGCGGTCAGGGCGCGTAGCTGCACGGGGTCGGTGTAGTTGGCGCGCGCCAGCGCCACGCCGCCCAGGTCGCGCGTGGCCACCGGGCCCAGACGGGCGGGCAGCGGCGCGGTGCCGCGAACGCCCCACAGGAACAGCTGGGCCACCTTGCGCTCGGCGCTCATGCCCCGGACCAGCGCCGGCACGGGATCCGGGCGCCCGTCGGGGGTCGTGGCGGTGGCCGTGGCGGCCACACCCCCGGATGGGATCGGGGTGCCTGTGGCGCTGCGCCCGTCGCTGCCGACCAGGGCCCCGAGCCCAGCGCCGAGGGCGATCACGGCGCCCAGGCCGAGGGCGGCTAGCACTCGCCGGGCGAGCGGGGATGCGAGCCTGGCGCGCACGCGGCGAACGCTAACCTGCCACGGCCATGTCCAGCGCCGACCCCGAGACGGTGGTGATGAAGTTCGGCGGCACGTCGGTCGCCGACGCCGAGCGCATCAAGCGCGCCGCTGCGCGCATCGTCCAGGCCGCCGACGGCGGTGCACGGGTTGTGGCCGTGCTGTCAGCGCGCGGCAAGACCACGGACGAGCTGGTGTCCATGGCCTACGAGGTCTCCGAGCGCCCGCACCCGCGTGAGATGGACATGCTGCTCTCGACCGGCGAGCGCATCTCCTGCGCCCTGGCGGCGATGGTCATCAACGACCTCGGCCACGAGGCCATCTCGCTGACCGGCTCCCAGGCCGGCATCGTGACCGACACCTCGCACACCAAGGCCCGGATCCTGGACGTACGCGCCGACCGGATCGCCGCCGCGCTGGACGACGGCAAGGTGGTGCTGGTGGCCGGCTTCCAGGGCGTGTCCACCGACTCCGACGTCACGACGCTGGGGCGCGGGGGCTCGGACACCACCGCGGTGGCGCTGGCGGCCGCGCTCGGCGCCGACGTCTGCGAGATCTACACCGACGTGGCAGGGGTGTACAGCGCCGACCCGAGGATCGTGCCCGACGCGCGCAAGCTGACCGTGGTCTCGTTCGAGGAGATGCTGGAGATGTCGGCGTCGGGCGCGGGCGTGTTGCAGCTGCGCTCGGTCGAGTACGCCCGAAATCACGGGCTGCCGATCCACTGCCGGTCGAGCTTCGACTATGCACCCGGTACCTTCGTACAGTCCGAGGAAGTGACCATGGAACGACCACTAGTCACAGCTATCACCCACTCCACCGACGAGGCGCGGATCACGCTCAGCGACCTGCCCGACCGCCCGGGCATCGCCGGGCGCGTGCTGACGGTGCTGGCCGACAGCAACATGAACGTGGACATGATCATCCAGAACGAGCCGCAGTCCGACGCCCAGCGCGCCGACATGTCGTTCACCGTGCCGCGTGACGATCTGGCCACGGCCATCGACGCGCTCGAGGCGGTGCGCGAGGAGCTGGGTATCGGTGCCGTGACCAGCGACCCGGACATGGCCAAGGTGTCGGTGGTCGGCGCGGGCATGAAGAGCCACCCGGGCGTGGCCGCGAAGACGTTCAGCGTGCTGGGCAAGGCGGGGGTGAACATCGAGATGATCTCCACCTCGCCGATCAAGATCTCTTGCGTGATCCGCGAGGAGCACGTGAAGCAGGCAGTCCGCGAGCTGCACAGCGCTTTCGAGCTGGGCGAGGGCACGATCCACCGCGAGGACGTCCGAGGCGACCACCGCCCGGTGGTGAGCTGACCGTGCGCGTCGCCGTCGTGGGCGCCACCGGGGCGGTGGGCTCCACCATCCTGGGCGTCATGCGCGAGCGCGGCTTTCCCGCCGACGAGGTGGTGCCGCTGGCCTCGGCGCGCTCGGCGGGGCGCAGGATCGACTGGGGCCAGACCACGCTGACGGTGCGCGAGCTCAGCGACGAGGCGGTGGCCGGGTTCGACCTGGCTCTGTTCTCGGCCGGCGGGTCGATCAGCGCCGAGTGGGCACCCAGGTTCGCCGAGGCGGGCGCCGTGGTGGTGGACAACTCGTCGCACTGGCGCATGCACGACGACGTGCCGCTGGTGGTGGCGGGGGTCAACCCCGAGGCCGTCGACTCCCACCGCGGCATCGTGGCCAACCCCAACTGCACGACGATGCAGGCGATGATGCCGCTGAAGCCGATGCTCGACGCGGTCGGCATCGAGCGCATCATCCTGTCCAGCTACCAGGCCGTCTCGGGCACCGGGCAGAAGGCGGTCGAGGAGCTGCACGATCAGGCGCGCGCGATCCTGGAGGCGCACGAGCTGCCGGCGCCGTCCGTCTACCCGCACCAGATCGCGTTCAACGTGGTGCCCCAGGTCGAGAGCTTCAAGGACGGCGACGACTACACCACCGAGGAGCGCAAGGTCATGGCCGAGACGCGCAAGATCCTGGGCGCGCCCGAGATCGGCATCACCGCCACGTGCGTGCGTGTGCCGGTGTACACCGGCCACTCGGAGTCGATCAACGTGCAGACGCGCGACCCGCTGTCGCCCGACGATTGTCGCGAGCTGCTGGCGGCCACCCCCGGCGTCCAGGTCATCGACGACCCGGCCAGCGGCCTCTACCCGCTGGCCATCGACGCCGCCGGTCAGGACGACGTGCTGGTGGGGCGCATCCGCCGCGACGACTCGCACGAGCGCTGCCTGAACTTGTGGGTGGTGGGCGACAACCTGCGCAAGGGCGCGGCCACCAACGCCGTGCAGGTGGCCGAGCTGCTGGTGGAGCGCGGCCTGCTGCGCACCGCGCTGGCCTGAGCGCCGGCGCCGCTAGGCGGAGCCGACGCCGTCGGGGTGGGCGACCCGCGCCAGGTCGCGGCGGGAGCTGATGCCCAGCTTGCGGTAGATGTTGCGCGCGTGCGTACGCACGGTCTCGAGCCCGATCGACAGGCTGTGGGCGATCTGGCCGTTGGTGGCGCCCTGCTGGAGCAGCTCCAGCACGTCGGCCTCGCGCGGGGTCAACAGGTCCGAGCCGGTCACCGCGCCCGGCTGCCCGTTTCCGCCTGCCGCGGCCGAGCGCGGGAGCACGTGCATGCCCCGCGACGCCAGGTGGATGGCGTTCACCACGTCGCGCCCCTGCGTCTCCTTCGAGAGGCACGCCGTCGCGCCGAACGAGAGCATCTGGTTGCACTCCGAGGCGGTCGGGCAGTTGGCCAGGACCACCAGGCGCGTGCGCGGGTAGCTCTGGTGTAGCTGGAACACCTGCGCCGGGCTGGTCAAGGAGCCGAAGTTGACCACCGCCACGTCGGGCGAGTGGCGCTCGATCACGCCTTCAAGCGCCGAGGGCGCGACGTTGTCCGCGCTCAGCTCCAGATGAGGGTCCTGACTGACCAGCTGGTGCAGGCCGAGCGCCACCAGATCCTCGAACTTCGCAAGCACCACACTCACCTTGCTGGGCACGCAGCCAGTCTAAGGGGGAGGCCAAGGGGGAGGCAAGCCCTGGTAGAGATCCCCCATCACCTCACCCCAATTTCCCTCTGAGCAGGGGTAGAAGCGGGCCGAACCGTGGTACACAATGGTTCCGCACTACTTACGGGGCGGAAATGGGGTACGCCCGTCGCATCGAGAACCGGCCAGCAGTGGGGGCCGGTTCTCTGCTTTTCGGCCGCGTGACGACGCTCAGGCTGCGGCTAGCTCGCGCACCTTGCGCTGGACCTCGCCCGTCTTGACCACGTGGCGGTTCATGCCCAGCTCCTTGGGCTCGAGGCCCAGCGCCAGGCCCACCAGCTGCGGCAGGTGCAGGACCGGCACGTCCAGATCGCGCTCCACGTACTTGGCCGCCTCCGGCTGCTGCATGTCCAGGTTCAGGTGACACAGCGGGCAGGGGGTGACCAGGCAGTCGGCCCCGGCGTCGATGGCGTCGGCCAGGTGGCGGCCGGCCTGACGCAGCGAGGTGGTGCGGTTCATCGTGATCACGGGGAAGCCGCAGCACTTGTGGCTGCCGGCGTACTGCACCGGCTCCGCGCCCAGGATCTCGATCAGGATGTCCAGGTACTTGTCGCGGTTGGGGTACTCGGCGTAGCCCAGCCGCTCGGTCGGGCGGACGATGTAGCAGCCGTAGAACGGCGCGATGCGCAGGCCGTCGAGCGGCCGCACGACCTTCTCCGCCAGCTTGTCCAGCCCGATCTCCTCGACCAGCAGCCAGAGGAAGTTCTTGTTCCACCACTCGCTGCTCTTCTCGTAGGTCAGGCCCTCGTCCTTGAGGTGCTCGTTCACCGTCTGGCGATAGCCGGAGTCGGCGTCCAGGCGCTCCTGGCACTCGCTCTGGGCGCCCTGGCAGGTCGAGCAGATGTTCATCATGCCCGCGGCGCCGTCCACGTCCTGGGCCATGGCGAACGTGCGGGCGTTCAGGGTGTCGGCCAGCTCCTGGTTGTGCTCGGCGATCACGCCGGCGCCGGAGCAGTTGGCGCGATCCAGCTCCACCAGCTCCAGATCGAGCTTGGGGGCCACCAGCTTCATCGAGCCGTGCAGCTCTGGGGTGAAGCCGCGCGAGACGCAGCCGGGCCAGTACGCGAGCTTCATGCTTCCCCGCCTTCCTCGGATTTGCCTTGCGCCTCGTCCTCGGCGCTCTCGCCGATGATGTACATGTTGATCTCGAGGCGTTCGTCCTTGGCCTCGATCGTCTTGAAGATCTTCTTCACCTTGTCCTGCTCGGGCAGCTTGGGATGCAGGACCGTGTGGGGCTTCAGCGGCACCTTGCCGGCCTTGACCGCGCGCACCACGGTCGGGAAGTTCTCGACCAGTTGCTTGACGGCGCCGGGCTCGGTCTGGCCGCGGATGAACGAGCCGTCGCCGAACGAGCGGGGCAGCAGCTGGGGTTCGTGCAGCGTGCCGTACTTCTCGATGATGTTCACGAACGCGTGCTCGTGCCCGTAGCCGTTGTTCTTGTCCTTGATCTCATGGTCGCCGGTGGCCTTGCGGCGCAGGCGCATGATCTGGTTCATGGGGGCCACGTCCTTGGGGCAGACCTCCACGCAGGCGAAGCAGTGGGTGCAGTCGTAGATGCCGTGCGGGTCCTCGGCCAGGTCGTTCAGCCGCTCCTCCTGCTGGCCGTCGCGGGGGTCGCCGACGAAGCGGTAGGCCTTGGCCAGGGCGGCGGGGCCCACGAACTCGGGATCGACCTCCAGCGCCAGGCAGGCGCCCACGCATGCGCCGCACTGGATGCAGGCCATCGACTGGGTGACGTCGATCATGGCCTCGGCGGGCACGATGTACTCGCGGTCGGGCGGGTCGCCCTCGGGCAGCAGCCACGGCACCACGCGCTGGATCTTCTTCCAGTGCACGGCGTCCATGTCCACGATCAGGTCCTTGAGCACCGGCATGTTGTTCATCGGCTCGACCACGATCGGGTTGCCCTCGCCCGCCTTGGCCTGGGCGTCGCCGATCTGTGTATTGCACGCCAGCGCCGTCTTGCCGTTGATGCGCACCGCGCACGAGCCGCAGATGGCGGCGCGGCAGGAGCAGCGGATGGCGATCGAGCCGTCCTCGTCGTCGCGTGCGTTCAGCACGCCCTGGAGCACCGAGCGCTCAGGATCCAGCGAGACGTCGTACTCGCTCCAGTACGCGGGGTCGCCCGACTCGGGGTCGTAGCGGCGGAGTTTGAGTGTGTAGCTCTCAGGCATGGGCTTTTAGGTTTCAGGTTTCAGGTTTCAGGACCGCGGGCCGGACCCGGCTGAGCTCCCATAGGAGCGCCGCGCGGAACGAGCCTGACACCTGAAACCTGACACCTGATGCCTAGTACTTCCTTTCCTCTGGCTCCCACTGGGTCATGGTGACCTCCGAATACGAGATCTCCGGCGCGTCGCCGCCGTTGGCGGTCAGGTTGATGTGCTTGAGCCACTCCTCGTCGTTGCGCTCGGGGAAGTCGGTGCGGTACTGGGCGCCGCGGCTTTCCTTGCGCTCGATCGCGCCGGTCACCGTGCACTCGGCGTTGTCGAGCATGAACTGCAGCTCCAGCGCGCTCAGCACGTCCTGGTTGAACACCGATCCCTTGTCGTCGACCGACACGGTCTTGGCCTCTTCCTGGAGGCGCTTGACGATCTCGTGCACGCCGCGCAGGCGGTCCTCCTCGCGGAAGACCGATACGTCGGCGTCCATGACCTTGCCCAGCTCGTTGCGGATCTCGGAGATGCGCCGGCCCGTGCGGTCGCGCGAGACGATCTCGTCCAGCAGCGCGCGCTCACGCTCCATCTCCTCGCCGGCGGGGGTCGGCATGCTCATGCCCTTGGCCACCTTCGCGGCGTGCTCGCCCGAGCGGCGGCCGAAGATCAGCGTGTCCAGCAGCGAGTTGGCGCCCAGGCGGTTGCCGCCGTGGACCGACACGCAGGCGCACTCGCCGGCGGCGTACAGGCCGGGCACCTCGGTCTGTCCGTCCACGTCGGTCTTGATGCCGCCCATCACGTAGTGGTTACCGGGCTTGATGTGGATCGGCTCGCGGGTGATGTCGGTGCCCGCGAAGTCGCGGCCCACGTTCACGATCTCGCGCAGCGCCTCGTGGATGCGCTTGGCGCCGACCACCGTGATGTCCAGCGCGACCGTGCCGTCGGGGAAGCCGCGGCCCTCGTCGATCTCGGTCTGCTCAGCGCGCGAGACCACGTCGCGCGAGGCCAGCTCCATCTTGTTCGGCGCGTACTTCTCCATGAAGCGCTCGCCCTTGGCGTTGTACAGGTGCGCGCCCTCGCCGCGGGCGCCCTCGGTGATCAACAGCCCGACCCCGGCCAGCGTGGTGGGGTGGTACTGGACCATCTCCATGTCCATCAGCGGCGCGCCGGCGTGGTAGGCCATGGCGATGCCGTCGCCGGTGCAGATCAGCGCGTTCGTGGACGGGGTGAAGATCTGGCCGTTGCCGCCGGTCGCCAGGATCACCGACTTGGCGGTGAACAGCTGTAGCTCGCCGTCGCGGATGTTGCGCGTGACGGCGCCGGCGATCCGCCCGGACTCGTCGCGCACCAGCGCGGTGGTGAACCACTCCTCGTAGCGGTCCACCTCGTCGTGCTTCATCAGCTGCTCGTAGAGCACGTGGAGCAGCGCCTGGCCGGTGATGTCGGCCACGTAGTAGGTGCGGGCGGCGGAGGCGCCGCCGAAGGCGCGGGTGCCGAGCTTGCCCTCCTCGTTGCGGTGGAAGGTCACGCCCCAGTGCTCGAGCTGCAGCACCTCGGCGGGCGCCTCGCGGCACATGATCTCGATGGCGTCCTGGTCGCCCAGGTAATCCGAGCCCTTGACGGTGTCGAAGGCATGCGACTCCCACGAGTCCTCGGGATTCAGCGCGGCGTTGATGCCGCCCGCCGCCGCGTTCGAGTGCGAGCGCACGGGGTGGACCTTGCTGATGATGCCCACCGACGCGCCTGCCTCGGCGGCGGCCAGGGCTGCGCGTTGGCCGGCGAGACCGGCTCCGATTACGAGGACGTCGTGTTGGGGCATGGGTGGGTTGAGGCGACGGCGATGCTACCTGACCGTCTCCGGTTCCTTTCTTCCGCGGTCCATCAACCAATCTACGTGGCCGGGGGCCCGAGGGCCTAGGCCGTGGGCGCCAAGGCGCGCCGCACCTGGTCGGCGGTGACGATGCCGCGCAGCCGCCCGTCGCCGTCCACGGCCATGATCGCGCCCAGGCGAACCAGCCCCTCCAGGCGCAGAAGCGACTCCAGCGGCGCGTCGGCATCCACGCGCATCGCGCTGTCGCTGTCGCCGTCGGCTGCCATCACCGAGGCCACGGTCCGTCCCGCGCGCACCGCCTCGGGCAGACCGTCCACGCTGGCCTGGGTCACCAGGCCCACGAAGCGGCCGCCGACGTCGACCACCGGGAACCAGGGGTAGTGGTAGCGCAGGAAGAACTCGTCCTCGGCGCGGTCCAGGGACAGGTCTGCCGGCACGGCCACCGGCTCGTCGTCCATCACGTCGGCCACGCAGCAGCCCATCGATCCGGTCGCTGACGTCGGTCTGCTGCTCCGCCGCCTTCGCCGCCTGGCCCACGAACAGCCCGATCAGGACCAGCCAGATGCCGGTGACCACGTTCCCTGTGGCCAGGAACAGGTAGGCCCCCAGCCCCATCATGATCCAGGAGATGCCGCGGCCCATGCGGGCCGCGAAGCGGGTGGCGGTGTTCCTGTTGCCGGTGATCTTCCACGCGATCGCCCTGGCTATCCGGCCGCCGTCCAACGGAAACGCGGGGATCAGGTTGAACACCAGCAGGATCGCGTTGATGAACGTCAGGTAGCCCAGCACGGCCAGCGTCTCGTCGCCCGATACGGCGTTGAAGCGGACCGAGTCGGCCGCCTCGCCCGAGCCCGAGAGCAGGCTGCCGGCGCCGAAGCAAGCGGCGGCGATCGCCAGCGTTACCGCCGGGCCGGCCGCTGCCACGCGGAACTCCACGCCGGCCGAGTCGGTGTCCTTGGACAGCCGGGCCACGCCGCCGAACAGCCACAGGTCGATGCCTTCGATCTTGATCCCGTTGCGCATGGCCACCACGGCGTGCCCCAGCTCGTGCAGCACGATGCTGGTGAAGAACAGCAGCGCCGAGACCACCGCCAGCACGAACGCCTTCGTGCCGGCGCCCGGGAACAGGTCGCTGTAGTAGCCGGTCAGCGACCAGATGATCACGAACAGGATCAGGAACCAGCTGGGCTCCACGCCCACGCGGATGCCGAACACACGCGCCAGTTGAATCGAGCCGCCACCGCCGAACATGGGTTCATCTTGGCAGTTAGGGTCCTGCGCCCGGAGACCGTCGAGCTAGGAGACCCGTGGCCAAGATCAAGGTGAAGGACCCCGTCGTGGAGCTGGACGGCGACGAGATGACGCGCGTCATCTGGTCGTTCATCAAGGAGAAGCTGATCCTGCCCTACCTCGACGTGGACCTGAAGTACTACGACCTGGGCATGGAGAGCCGCGAGCAGAGCAGGGACCAGGTCACGGTCGACGCCGCCAACGCCATCAAGGAGTTCGGCGTGGGCGTGAAGTGCGCCACGATCACTCCCGACGAGGCGCGGGTCGAGGAGTTCGGCCTGAGCGAGATGTACCGCTCGCCCAACGGGACCATCCGCAACATCCTCGGCGGCGTGATCTTCCGCGAGCCGATCGTGATCTCCAACGTGCCGCGGCTGGTGCCGGGCTGGACCGAGCCGATCATCATCGGCCGCCACGCCTTTGGCGACCAGTACCGCGCCGAGGACATGGTCGTGCCCGGCAAGGGCAAGCTGACGCTGACCTTCACGCCCGAGGACGGCTCAGAGCCCACCGAGATCGACGTGTTCGACTTCCCCGGCGGCGGCGTGGCCATGGCCATGTACAACCTGGACGAGTCGATCCGAGACTTCGCGCGCGCCTCGCTGCGCTACGGCCTGGACCGCGGCTATCCGGTCTACATGTCCACCAAGAACACGATCATGAAGCGCTACGACGGGCGCTTCAAGGACCTCTTCCAGGAGGTCTTCGAGGCCGAGTTCGCCGGCGACTTCGAGCAGGCGGGCATCACCTACGAGCACCGCCTGATCGACGACATGGTGGCCGCTGCCATGAAGTGGAACGGCGGCTACGTGTGGGCGTGCAAGAACTACGACGGTGACGTGCAGTCCGACACCGTGGCCCAGGGCTTCGGCTCGCTGGGGCTGATGACATCCGTGCTCATGACCCCCGACGGCAACACGGTGGAGGCCGAGGCCGCCCACGGCACCGTCACCCGCCACTTCCGCCAGCACCAGCAGGGCAACGAGACCTCGACCAACCCGATCGCATCGATCTTCGCCTGGACGCGTGGCCTTGGCTACCGCGGCCGGATGGACGACACCCCCGAGGTCACCGAATTCGCCGAGGCGCTGGAGCGCGTCTGTGTGCAGACGGTCGAGTCCGGGAAGATGACCAAGGACCTGGCGTTGCTCATCGGCGACGACCAGGACTTCCAGACCACGCAGGAGTTCCTCGACTCGATCGACGCGAACCTGCAGAAGGAGATGAACTAGTGCCCTCACCCGTGAAGGTTGCAGTAACCGGCGCCGCCGGCCAGATCGGCTACGCCCTGCTGTTCCGCATCGCCAGCGGCCAGCTGCTTGGCCCCGACACCCCGGTGCACCTGTCGCTGCTGGAGATCCCGGACGCCGTGAAGGCCGCCGAGGGCACCGCCATGGAGCTGGACGACTCGGCCTTCCCGCTGCTGGCGGGGATCGACATCCACGACGACGCCGGCAAGGCGTTCGACGGCGTGAACGTGGCCCTGCTCGTGGGCGCGCGCCCGCGCACCAAGGGCATGGAGCGCGCCGACCTGCTGGAGGCCAACGGCGGCATCTTCAAGCCCCAGGGTGAGGCACTGGCCGCCGGCGCGGCCGACGACCTCAAGGTGCTGGTGGTGGGCAACCCCGCCAACACCAACGCCCTGATCGCCCAGCAGAACGCCGACGGCGTGCCCGCCGAGCGCTTCACCGCCATGACCCGGCTGGACCAGAACCGGGCCATGACCCAGTTGGCCAAGAAGGCCGGCGCGGCGGTTGGCGAGGTCACCAACCTGGCCGTGTGGGGCAACCACTCGCCCTCCATGTACCCGGACGTGTTCAACGCCAAGGTTTCGGGCGGCGACGCCTGGGAGGCCGTGGGCAAGGACGAGTCGTGGCTCAAGGACGACTTCATCCCCACCGTCGGCAAGCGCGGCGCGGCCATCATCGAGGCGCGCGGCGCCTCCTCGGCGGCTTCGGCCGCCAACGCGGCCATCGACCACGTGCACGACTGGGTCAACGGCACCGCCGACGGCGACTTCGTCTCGATGGCGATCCCCTCCGACGGCAGCTACGAGGTGCCCGAGGGCATCATCTCCTCGTTCCCGGTCACCTGCTCGGGCGGCGAGTACTCGATCGTCCAGGGCCTGGACATCAACGAGACCTCACGCGGCTACATCGACGCGACAGCGCAGGAGCTGGTCGAGGAGCGCGAGGCGGTCCAGAAGCTGGGGCTGGTCGGCTAGGAGGGTCGGCGAAGCCGGGCAGGTTTCGGCGCCGGGACGGCGCCTTCCACATCAAGAGCGGGGGCAGGATGCCCCCAGGATCTAACCAACCGGGTGCCAGCCCTTGCCGCGCTTGGTGACCTTGCCCTCGCTCTGGAGCGTCGGCATCACGCGGTAGAGGTAGTTGGCCTGGATGTTCATGGCGTCGGCCAGCTCGGGGATGGTGATCCCGGGCTGGGCGTTCACCAGCTCCTGCGCCTGCAGCGCGCGCTTGCCGCTGCCGCGCGGGCGCCCGCGCTTGCCGCCGCCGTTGGACGACGAGCGCCGCCGGCGGCGCTGGCTGCTGCGGGCGCTGGCGGTGCCGACCCCTGACAGGGCGGCTGCCGCCTTCTCGAGCCGGTGGAACTCGTCGACCATCGGTCGCAGCTCGTTCAGCCGCGAGTCGATCTCCTTGCGCTTCTCGTCGAGAAAATCAGTCACTTCTAATCTCCAGTGCCCCCGCACGGGGTTTACAGATAGAGACAGTGTTACAGATTGTCATTCCAGGATCGAGCGCAGGTTCTCCAGTGAGCGGTCCAGCTCTTTTCCGGTGACCTTGCGCACCGCCGGGCCTGCCATCTTGCCCAGCGGGCCGCCCGGGAGGTCGTACTCGTTCAGGTACTTGAAATGCGTGACGCCGTCGGTCTCCGCCATTTCGTACACGGCCTTCGCCTTCGAGCCCAGCGGTCCCTTGCCCTCCCACACCACCTTGGCGGGGCGGTCGTTCTCCACGACCTTCCACTCCACCTTGAACTTGCGCCCGGCCAGTTTCAGGAACTGCGTCAGGGTCGAGCCCTTGCGCAGCGAATCGGGCGCGTCCTCCAGGCGCTCGTGGATGCTCACCCAGTCCTTCAGCCGCCGGGGGTCCATGACCACCTGGTAGATGTCCTCCGCCGGGGCGGCGATCTCGATGTCTCGTTTCACCTTCATCGTGCGGCCAGCTCCTCGCTTCGCTCCCACTCGCCCAGCGCACGGTCCACGGCGCGGGTGAAGGGCATCGGGTCGATGTCGTAGAGGTCGGCGGCCTCGCGGGCGTCGCGCGGCAGCAGGTCGGACTCCAGGCTCTGCATCAGCGGGCGCACCAGCTCCAGCGGCTGGCCGGTCAGGGCGCTGACCACGGCGCTGGCCGGCGGCGTCAGCGACAGCCCCAGGTCCACGGGCATGCGGCCGACCCCCATCGACTCCGCGATGGCGGTGACCATCTGGCCGTAGCTCACCACGTCGGGCCCGCAGATGTCCAGCGAGCGCCCGACGGACCCGGGCACGTGCGGCGTGCGCGCCAGGTACTCGACGGCGTCGCGCTCGGCGATCGGCTGGGTCAGGTTCGAGCGCCACGCCGGCAGCGGCAGCAAGCGCAGCCGCTCCACCAGGCGGACCAGCATCCGGAAGGAGGATGACTGGGCGCCGATCAGGATCGACGCGCGCAGGGCGGTCGCGCCCGGGGCCGATTCGAGCAGGATCTGCTCGACCTCCACGCGCGAGGCGATGTGCGCCGACGGCGGGCGGTCCGTCGGGGCAAGGCCACCCAGGTAGACCACGCGCTCGACCCCGGCTGCCGTAGCCGCCTTGGCGAAGTTCCGTGCGGCGGTGCGGTCGCGGGAGGCGAAGTCGTCGTCGCCGGCCGCCTCCATCGAGTGCACGAGGTAGTAGGCGGTGTGGCAGCCGGCGAGCGCGTCGCGAAGGCCCTTGCCGCTGATCACGTCGCCGGTGGCCACCTCGAGGCCCTCGCGAGGGGTCAGCCGCGTGGCGTCACGGGTGAGCGCTCGCACCGGCCGCGCGTCGCGGCGCAGCCGCTCGATCAGCCGCCCGCCCACGTAGCCCGTCGCTCCGGTAACCAGTTCCATCTAGGTGCCTACGGACGCGGGCCGGCCGCGGTTGTGAACTTCGCCCCCCGGGAAAGGCCGCAAGGAGCGGGGGGAAGGACGAAAAGCCTGCATTTTGGAGGGATTGTGAAAAGCACCGTTTTGCGGGGTTGCGGCTGGCGGATGTGCTCAAGCTCGTGTTGGATGGCCTCAGCGCGGCCCGGGAGACGGAGGCCGCTAAAACAGACGACACCACGGAGGGCAGTGGAAGGTATGGCAAAGGGCAAGGGGAAGCGCGTGACCTGCGCGGAGTGCTTCTTTCATCAGAACATGTTGTGCGCCCTGAACCTGGACGAGCCGTGCACGACCTTCCGCCCGGCCGAGCGCAACCTGGCGCCCGAGCGCCAGCTGTCTTTCACCTTCCGGTCCGAGCGCACGCGGTCGGCCTACGCCTTCCCGCAGCCCCAGCCGGCGTCCTGAACCACGCGCCCGCCGGGCGGCGCTAGAGTCGCCGGATGCGCCTCACCGTGCTCGGCAAGTCGCCGTCGTGGCAGGACGCAGGGGGAGCATGCTCGGGCTACCTGCTCGAGGACGACGCCACGACCGTGCTCATCGACGCCGGCAACGGGGTGTTCTCGAAGCTTCGCGAGCAGATCGACTACGTGGACGTGGACGCGGTGATCGTCTCGCACCTGCACGCCGACCACTTCCTGGACCTGATCCCCTACGCGTACGCGCTGTCCTACGCGCCGCGCCAGCAGCCCGTGCCGGTCCCGCCGTGGCCCGGTACGGACGATCCCGCCCGCCCGCGGCTGATCGCACCGCCCGGAGCCAAGGAGTTCTTTCGCAGCGTCACCGGCAACTGGGGTCAGCCCGAGCTGATCGAGACCGCTTTCCGGCTTGAGGAGTTCGAGGCCGACTCCACGCCCGAGGTTGGCACGCTGAGCTTCTCCTTCTGCGAGGTGCCGCACTTCGTCCAGACCTTCGCCATCCGCGCGTCGTCCGGCAATGGTGGGGGGGTGCTGGCCTACGGCGCCGACTCCAGCCCCTCGGAGGAACTGGTCGACTTCGTGACCGGTGCCGACCTGCTGGTCATCGAGGCCACGCTGCCCCGGCCCGAGCGAAGCGGCATGCGCGGCCACCTGACGCCCGAGGAGGCCGGCCAGCACGCCCGCGCCGCCGGCGCCGGCCACGTCGTGCTCACCCACATCTCGGACGAGCTGGACTGGACGTGGGCGCGCAAAGAGGCCGAGCGCGCCTTCGGCGCCCCGGTCGAACTGGCGCGCGAGGGCTCGGTCTTCCACATCTGACCGTTCGCAGCGGCGGGCCGCGGCGCCCGCTCCCGCGGGCCGGACCGGCGCGCCCGCTCCCACGGGCCGGACCGGCGCGCCCGCTCCCACGGGGTGGTGTGGATTGACCTTCATAGCGAGGGTCAATCCACACCACGCGCGCGCGGTGGGTGGCGGGCGAGGATGTCGGTCATCTCCTCGTCGCATCCGCGAGGGTCGAAGAAGATGTCGTCCCAGCTGAAGCGCTCGACGCCGTAATCCGCTCTGCGTAGCCGGCGGTCCCGGCGCCGGTCGCGGACGAAGGCGGCTTTGGTGCTGTGGTGCTCGAAGCCGTCCGTCTCGACTATCAAGCGACGGTCGGGCCAGAAGAAGTCCGGCTCGTAATGGCGGCCGTCGAGCAGCACGGCAGCGTTGGTCAGGGGCTGTGGCAGCCCGGCGCGCCGGCAGATGGCCCGGAAGGCGACCTCCATGTCCGAGCGGGTAACGCTGGGACCGGCCCAGCGCAGGATGACCTGACGCAGGCGCCGTGTGCCTCGCCGGCCCTTGCTGTGAGCCAGCACGGCCTGAACAGCCACGAGGTCGAACAGCCTCAGCAGCTCGGCCTGCTCGACGGCGCGCTCCAGATCGGTGTCGCGAGCCACAGCGGCCAGGTCGACAAGGGTCCGCGCGACCGTGGTCGTGGGCAGACCGTCCTGGTCGCTGCACTCCTCTGGCGGAAGCGAACGCGGCCGGTGCGCGACGACATCGTCGAGCCGCAGCGGGCCGGTGCGGCCGGGCACGCTGATGTGCACGACCTGACGCGCCGTCAGGAGGCCCCACAGCGCAGCCGCGGTGAGGTGGCTGAGCACGGCTCCCGGGCCAGCCGCCAACACGGCGGCCCACCACCGGCCCTCGCGCCGGAGGCTTCGATGCCCGACCGCGTATGCGCCTCGATGGACGACCAGGAGCTGCCCGCGCCACACGCGGGAATCGATCGCCTTGGCGCTCAAGCCGAGCGCGAGCAGCTGCGAGCGGCCCACGACTCCTTGCTGCCCCGTCGCCAGCTCAGCGATCGCGCGGTGGCCGGCGAGCCGCGGTGGTGTGGATCGACCTCCCATATGAAGGTCAAGTCACACCACGGCGGGGTTTCGCCCCCCCGCCCGGCGGGGTTTCGGCCGCCGGCGCCGGTTTCGGCGCCCCCGCCGCGGGGTTTCGGCCGCCGGCGCCGGGTTTCGCGCCGCCGGCCGCCGGGTTCCGGCCCCCGCCGGCCGCCGCCCCTCGCCGCCCGGATACGCTCCAACGACCGTGAACTCCGAGCGTGACCTGTTCGCCAACTTCGAGCGCATGCGGCGCGAGATCGACGAGCTGTTCGGGGACGTGTTCGAGCGCACCGGCATCCGCGGCCGCGGCTTCTCGCCAAGCGTGGACGTCTACTACGTCGACGACCCGCCCCGGGCGGTGGTCAAGGCCGACCTGGCGGGAGTGCTGATCGAGGACGTGGCGCTGGAGATCCGCGGCCGCCAGCTGCTGATCGCCGGTGAACGCCGGGCCGACAAGGCCGAGGGACGGCTGTTCCAGCAGATCGAGATCGAGCACGGCCCGTTCCGGCGCAGCGTGGAGCTGGGCGCCGACGTGGTGGCCGATCAGGCCACGGCGGCCTACGAGGACGGGCTGCTGGTGGTCGAGGTGCCGCTGGCCCGCCGCGACGACAGCGCGCGCCGCGTGCCGATCGAGGAGAGCGGCGGATGATCGAGATCCCGACCCCGGAGGGCGGGGCACAGGATCTGGACGTGAAGGCGCGCCTGCCGCCGGCGCTGCCGGTGCTGCCGCTGAAGGACAGCGTGCCCTACCCCGAGACGCTGACGCCGCTGGCGGTGGGCCAGGAGCGCTCGATCAAGCTGATCAACGACGTGCTCGGCGGCGACCGGATGCTGGTCATGGCCGCCTCGCGCAGCGGCGACATCGAGCAGCCCTCGCCCGACGACCTCTACGACGTGGGCGTGGCCGGCACCGTGGCGCGCATGATCAAGGTGCCCGACGGCACCCTGCGGATCCTGGTGCACGGCGCGCAGCGGGTACGGCTGAGCGAGTACGTCCAGGCCGAGCCGTACCCGATCGCCAAGGTGGAGGAGCTGCCGGACAAGGTCGCGCCGTCGGCCGAGCTGGAGGGACTGTTCCGCAACGTCCAGAACACCTTCAGCGCGATCATCGAGCAGGTGCCCTACCTGCCCGAGGAGCTGCAGGTGGCTGTGGCCAACCTGGAGGACCCCGCGGAGCTGGCGCACATGATCGCCGGCGCGCTGCGGATCAAGACCGAGGAGCGCCAGGAGCTGCTGGAGGAGCTGGACGTGGCGCGCCGGCTGCGCCGGCTCTCCGAGCTGCTGGCGCGCGAGTCGGAGCTGATCTCGATCGGCACCAAGATCCAGTCGCAGGTGGAGTCCGAGATGGAGAAGGGCCAGCGCGAGTTCTTCCTGCGCCAGCAGCTGAAGGCGATCCAGGAGGAGCTGGGCGAGGTCGACGAGCAGGAGGCCGAGGCCCACGAGCTACGCGAGCAGATCGACGAAGCCAACCTGCCCGACCACGCCCGCAAGCAGGCCGAGCGCGAGCTCCAGCGCTTCGAGCGGCTGCCGCCCCAGGCCGCCGAGCACGGCGTGATCCGCAGCTACCTGGAGTGGCTGGCCACGCTGCCCTGGTCGCGCTCGAGCGAGGACCACATCGACCTCAAGCAGGCGCGCAAAACGCTGGACCGCGACCACTACGACATGGAGAAGGTCAAGGACCGGATCCTGGAGTTCCTGGCCGTGCGCAAGCTCAAGCCGGACGCCAAGAGCTCGATCCTGTGCTTCGTCGGCCCGCCCGGCGTCGGCAAGACCTCGCTGGGCAAGTCGATCGCCTCGGCGATGGGCCGCGAGTTCGAGCGCATCTCCGTCGGCGGCGTGCGCGACGAGTCCGAGATCCGCGGCCACCGCCGCACCTACATCGGCGCCATGCCCGGCACGATCATGCGCGCGATGCGCGACGCCGGGACCGCCAACCCGGTGCTGATGATCGACGAGATCGACAAGATGGGCGCCGACTTCCGCGGCGACCCGTCGAGCGCGATGCTCGAGGTGCTGGACCCCGAGCAGAACTCGAGCTTCCGCGACCACTACCTGGACCTGCCGTTCGACCTGTCGCGGGTCCTGTTCATCACCACCGCCAACCAGCTCGACCCGATCCCCGCGCCGCTGCGCGACCGGATGGAGGTCATCGAGCTCTCCGGCTACACCGAGGAGGAGAAGCTCGAGATCGCCAAGCGCTACCTGGTGCCGCGCCAGATGGAGCAGAACGGCGTCGGCAGGTCGAAGATCGAGTTCACCGACGACGCCCTGCGCGACCTGATCGAGCACTACACGCGCGAGGCGGGCGTGCGCAACCTGGAGCGAGAGGTCGGCGCGGTCTGTCGCAAGGTCGCCCGCGAGTACGCCGAGGGCACGCGCAAGTCCAAGCGCACCGTGCGCCCGAAGGTCGTGGCCGAGCTGCTGGGCAAGCGCCGCTTCCAGCCCGAGACGGGACGGCGCACCGGCCAGCCGGGCGTGGCCACCGGCCTGGCCTGGACGCCGGTGGGCGGCGACGTGCTGTTCGTCGAGGCCACCTCCTACCCCGGCGAGGGCAAGCTGCAGATCACCGGGCAGCTGGGCGACGTGATGAAGGAGTCGGCCTCGGCCGCGCTGTCGTACGTCCGCCACGACGTCGGCGCGCTCGGGGAGGAGGTGCCCGCCGACTGGTTCGCCACCCACGACGTGCACGTGCACGTGCCCGCGGGCGCGATCCCCAAGGACGGCCCCAGCGCCGGCATCACCATGGCCACCGCGCTGGCCTCGCTGGTCACCGGCCGCCCGGTGCGCGCCGACACCGCCATGACCGGCGAGATCACCCTGACCGGCCTGGTGCTGCCGATCGGCGGGCTGAAGGAGAAGGCGCTGGCGGCCCAGCGGGCCGAGGTCAAGCGGGTGATCGCGCCGCGTCGCAACGAGGTCGACCTGGACGAGTTTCCGCCCAACCTGCTGAAGGGGATGACGTTCGTGTTCGTGGACACGGTCGACGAGGTGCTGGAGGCCGCGCTGGGCCCCGCCAAGCGACGACTCGCAAAAGTCGGATGATTGGCCCGCCAACTCTGGGTAGTCTGTGACCAGCAAGCCCACTGAGGAGAGCCATGGCATCGAAGAAGAAGGCCGCAAAGGCCGGAGCGGGAGCAGTCGCCGCCGGTCAGGCCGCCCGTAACAACGAGTACGTACAGCGGCTGATCGACGACGCGTCGCTGCGCGATGACCTGCGCACGGCCTTCGAGTCGGCGCGCAAGGCCTACGAACGCATCAACGGCAAGGGCCCGCAGAAGGCCCTCGAGGACAAGAAGACGCAGAAGCGAGCTCAAGGAGGCGGCCAACTCGCTGAAGAGCGCCGCGGACTCGCTGCGCTCCAAGCCCAAGCGCAAGAAGCGCAAGGGCAAGCTGCTGCTGGTCGGCATCGTCGGCGCTGGACTTGCGCTCGGCCTCAGCGAAGGCCTGCGCAACAAGGTGCTCGACGCGCTGTTCGGCGCCGAGGAGGAGTTCGAGTACACCTCGTCCACCACCTCGAACTCAGCGTCCTCCTCCAGCAGCACGGAGAAGGTCGGGGCCTAGGCTCCGCAACATCTGGCGGTACTGGAGGCGCCCTGCGGGGCGTCTCTTTCGTTGCGGTACCGAGAACTCCACCATGGATGGCGAGTTCTTGGCAGACTCCCCATCTTGGAGGCAGCCGCCACAGCACCGAGAAAGCTCGACGGCGAGAAGGCCGGCCGGATCGTCACAGCGATGCGCGCGAGCGTCGGCGCCCGCGGCGCCGCCGGCTCCACCTTCGACGTGGTCGCCCGCGAGGCCGGCGTCTCGCGCGGCCTGCTGCACTACTACTTCGGCTCCAAGGAGCGGCTGATGGTCGAGGTCGTCAGGCGCGACTGCGAGACGTTCGTGACCGAGCTGGAGTCCAGCCTCGGCCAGGCCACCACGGTCGACGAGATCATCGCGTCGCTGGTGGCGACGCTGGACTCGTTCGTGCGCGGCGAGCCCGGGACCCAGGCCGTGATCTACGAGATGCTCAGCGCCTCGCACCACAGCGAAGAGATCCGCGCCGAGATGGCCGAGCTCTACCGCACCTGGCGGCAGCACCTGGCCGCGGCGCTGCGCCAGAAGGAGAGCGAGGGCGTGGTCACGCTCGCGGGCGACCCGGAGTCGGTGGCCTCGCTGATCTTCGCCATCGGCGACGGCCTGGGCCTGCAGATGGTCTCCGACCCCGAGTGGGCGCGCGAGACCTCGCTGGACGTGGCCACCGACACCGCGCGCCACCTGCTCGGGCGCGTGAGCTAACTCACACACCGGCGGCTCCGGCTGCTGTCGAATCGTGGGAGACTGGCTGGCCGGCCAGTTCTCGAGCTACCGAGGAGCATTCATGCAGGCTGCGATGGACCGCCTGACCGCGGCGATCGAGCGCCGGCGCTGGGTCGTGATCGTCGCGTGGCTGGCCCTCCTGG
Organism: uncultured Solirubrobacterales bacterium; assembly: GCA_963750365.1. GTDB lineage: Bacteria > Actinomycetota > Thermoleophilia > Solirubrobacterales > Thermoleophilaceae > JAAYBF01. Next base: position 281,099 of record CAVVQE010000001.1, on the reverse strand, counting down.
CGGCCGCCACGCCCCTGGCCATGCGCCAGACCGACCACCTGACCAGCGGTGGCTTCGCGGTGCCCGGCTCGGATTCGCAGGCCGTGGACCGCGGCCTGGCCGAGTTCGACCGCGCCCAGGCACACGACCTGGCCGTGGTCATCGCCCGCCGCCCGGGCGCGTCCGATGCCGACGTCCGTGCCGCGGTCGACCGCGTCGACCGCGTGGCCGCAGCGCTGCCGCATGCCCAGCTGTCCCCGCGCGCCGCCGCTGCCGCCAAGCGCCGTGCGGCCCGCGCGCCGGTGACCACCGTGCCGCTGACCGTGGACGCCACCCAGGACCAGGCCAGCGATCTGGCGGTGGACCTGCGCGACCGGCTGGGGGTCGGCGACGGGCCTCGCGACGGCGTCCAGCTCTACGCCGTCGGCCAGGAGGCGCTCTGGGCCGGCATGCAGGACCTGGCCAAGGAGGATCTGGCCAGTGCCGAGGCCACCGGTTTTCCGATCGTGCTGCTGATCCTGCTGGCCGTGTTCGGCTCGCTGGCCGCCGCCGCGCTGCCGCTGGCGCTGGGCTTCGCCTCGGTGACGATCACCGGTGCCGCGATCTTCTTCGGGGCCCAGGCCACCGAGATGTCGGTGTTCGTGACCAACGTCTCGTCGATGATCGGGATCGGCGTGGCCGTGGACTACTCCCTGTTCGTGCTGGCCCGCTATCGCGAGGAGGTGCGTGGCGGGGCCGATCCCGTGGCCGCCCGCCGGACCGCCATGCGCACGTCGGGCATCGCCGTGCTGTTCTCGGGAGTAACCGTCATGGTCTCGCTGGCCGGGCTGTTCCTGGTCGACTCGACCACGATCCGGTCCATGGCCATGGGCGCGATCGTGGTGGTGGCGGTGTCGATCCTGGCGGCGGTGACGCTGCTGCCCGCGCTGATGCGGGTCCTGGGCTCCAGGGCCTACACGCGCGGGCGAACAGCCACGGTCGTGGGCCTGCTCGGCCGCGCGCTGCGCTGGCGCCGCCGACGGCCCGGTTCCACCGACCCCGCCAACCAGCGGCCGGGCTTCTGGCAGCGCTGGACGGACACCGTGATGCGCCGCCCGCTGCTGTTCGCCACGGCCAGCGCGGCGCTGATGCTGGTGCTGGCCGTCCCCGCCCTCTCGCTGAAGACCGGCGACGGAGCGCTGCGCCAGTTCCCGCAGGGCAACGAGACGCGCGAGGGCGCAGAGCTCGCGGCCCGCAAGGCGGGTCCGGGCGCTTCGAGCCCGGCGCGCGTGCTGGTGGACTTCGATCGCGGCCGCGCCGACGCGCCGGCGAACCGCCAGGCGCTGGGCGCCTTCGCCGCGGCCGCGCGGGCAGACCGGGAGGCGGCGACCGTCAGCGGGCCGGAGATCTCACGCGATGGGCAGTCGGCGCTGGTCACCGTGGCGCCCCGGCACGACGCCGAGAGCCAGCAGGCCCGCGACCTGATCGCGCGGCTGGACGCGCTCGGCGATCGCGGCGCCCTGGCCGACCGTGCCACCGTGCGCGTGGGTGGCGCGACCGCGGCAGTCGAGGACTTCCGTGTCCTGGTCAGCGGGTCGATGTGGAAGATCGCGCTGTTCGTGCTGGCCTTCAGCTACCTGATCCTGTTGGTGCTGCTGCGCTCGGTGCTGCTGCCGCTGAAGGCGGTGCTGATGAACCTGCTGTCGGTGGGCGCCGCCTACGGCGTCCTGGTGGCCGTGTTCCAGTGGGGCTGGCTCGACGGCCTGTTGGGCTTCGACTCGCTGGGCTACGTGAACACCATGACCCCGCCGCTGCTGCTGGCCATCGTCTTCGGTCTGTCGATGGACTACGAGGTGTTCCTGCTGACCCGCATCCGCGAGCGCTACGACGCCACCGGCGACACCCGCCGCTCGGTGGCCCAGGGGCTGGCCGCCAGCGCGGCCACCATCTCCAGCGCGGCGCTGATCATGGTCGCCGTGTTCGCCGTGTTCGCCGGCACCGGGGTGCCCTCTGTCAAGGAGATCGGCCTGGGCCTGGCGGTTGCCATCGCGCTGGACGCCACCGTGGTCCGGCTGGTGCTCGTGCCGGCGACGATGGAGCTGATGGGCCGCTGGAACTGGTGGCTGCCGCGGCCGCTGGACCGCGTGCTCCCACACACGGACTTCGAGGCGCCGCAGCCTCAGGGCACCTGACACCCTGCAGGGCATGGACGCCCTACCTGCGTGGCCGCCGGGCACCGCCACCGTGCTGTGCGTGACCGGCCCCCATGCGATCCCCGTTTCGACCGCCATCCGCGCCGGCGACCGGCGTGTCCTGCTGGCGCTGGGCGGCAGGCGCGAGACGCTGCGGCGCCTGCGCGACGAGGACCCGGCGGCGGCGCTGTGCGTGCTGGCCGAGGGGGTGGCGTTCACCGCCAAGGGCGAAGCGCGGGTCGTCCAGGCCGGCGTCGAGGCCGCGCCCGCGCTGGTCGTGGTCGAGCTGGCCGTCCACGAGCTTGTCGACCATCTGGCCGACGGGCGCACCGATATGCAGGCGCCGCCCGCCTGGCGCTGGCTTGACGACAAGGCCGCCGAGTCCGACCCGCTGATCCGCGCCGAGCTGGAGGAGCTGGCAGGCGGCTAGGCCGCGCGCGCCGCGGGTGTGGCACCCGACGCCGCCACGTCGCCGCGGGCCAGCGCGTCGCGGCGCCAGCGCACGTAGGCCGGACCGAACTCGCGCAGCGGTCCGCGCAGCAGCGGGCCCGACGCGCGCGAGCCGGCGGCGATGGCACGGAACAGCGCCCGCTGACGCGAGCTGAACGGCAGTCCAAGCCGCCGGCGCAGTCGCTCGGGCATCAGGCCGGTGGTCACCACCCGCATCTGCGCGCCCATCGGCGCGCGCAGCACGCGCCACAGCTCGGGCCGCATCCCCGGCACGCCGGGCGGGGGTGACGCCATCAGCGTGTCCAGCACCTGCGGCACCGCGGGGGTCCATTCCAGCTGCTCGTCCACGAACGCCTCGAAGTAGCGCTCGAACGCCGCCGCGGTGGCGGGCAGATCGCGCGGTCGAACGCCGATCAGGCGCCCAACCCGCATCCAGCCGCTCCAGAAGTCCTCCTTCTCGCTTGCGCTCATGGGGGTGGCGAACACGCGCCGCCCTTCGAAGATCGAGTGGGCCAGGGTGGCGTGAACCCACGCGAACGCGTCGGGCTCCATGGCGCTGTAGCGCGAGCCGTCGCTCTTGGTGCCCTTGATCGTCTTGTGCATCTGGCGCACGCGGACCCCGATCTGCCCGGCCAGCTCGGGGCCGCCGTAGATGGTCCCGTGCACGTAGTCGAGCGTGCGCAGCAGCCGGCCCCAGGGATCCTTGACGAACGAGGAGTACTGATGCACCCCGTGGCCGACGGTCGGGTGGGCCACCTGCAGCAGCGTCGCGTACGCCGCGGTGTTCAGCATGCGCGCGTCGTTGAACGCCCGCCAGACCGCGGAGCCCGGCGCAGGCGTCAGGGCGGCGTACTCCTCGGGTGAAGGCATCACGGACGGGATCGGGCGCTCCTCCTGGAACCGTTGCGTACCGGACCCGGCGAAGTCTGGCGCATCCGCCGGCGTCGTGCCAGCTATGCCGGCTGCTGCGCCGATGCCGGTCGCGGCACGCCCAGTGGATCGTGCTCGGCCAGGAACTCGTCCAGGTAGCGCCAGGTGGTGTCCTGCGCCGAGCGGCCGGTCAGCACGCCAAGGTGGCCCCCGGGCGAGGTTTCCAGGCGCACGTCGGCCACCAGCTTGCCCACGTGGCGGACGGCAGCCGCCGGAGCCAGCACGTCGGCTTCGCCGGCCACGCTGAGCACGGGCACGGCCACGTCGGCCAGGTCGATCACGGTGCCGCGGCGCAGCTCGACCTTGCCGCCGGCCAGCTCGTTGACGCGGAAGAACGCGTGGTAGAGCTGCCCGAAGGTGCGACCCGGGTAGGCCGACATGTGAGCCATGTAGGCGTCCACGGCCTCCATGTGCGCGATCGTCTCCCGGTCGTGCAGGTGGGTGGCCAGGAACAGCGGCTTGGTCAGCATGCGGTCGACGGCGGTCAGCTGGAAGGCGCGGCTGACCAGCGGAGCCGGCGCCCCGCCCAGAGCCCGGTACAGGGCACCGACCAGGGCGCCGCCCGTGAGCCTGCCCAGTTGGCGGATGGGACCGAGCAGCCGCACCTGCTCGAAGTCGAACGGGCTGGCCACCATGGCCACCGACGCCACCGGAAGGCCGCGGTCGGCCGCCACGGCCAGCAGGCTCAAGATCCCCCCAAGGCACCAGCCCACCGGCTGCACCGGTGTGCCGCCTGCGTCGGAGGAGGCCACCCTCACCGCCGTTGGGATCACCTCCTCGATCCAGTGCTCCAGTCCGAGCGCGCGGTCGTGGAAGCCGATCGGGCCGTAGTCCACCAGGTAGGTGGGGTAGCCCATGGCCGTCAGGTGCTGGGCCAGGCTGCAGCCACGGTGCAGGTCAAAGCACGATGCGGGCGCGGCCAGCGGCGGTACCAGCAGCACCGGTGCGCGATCCGCCCGGGCCCGGCGGCGCGAGTTGTAGCGATGCACGGTGCACTGCGGACCCTCGTAGATGATCGACGAGGGCGTGGGCGTGGTGTCGGCCACGCCGCCGCCCAGGAGGTGATCCCAGCCGGTCACGGCGGAGTCCACGAGCGTCTCGGGGTCGGGTAGAAGGCTCATCCAGGCGCCTGCGCTCAGGCCGAGCGGGTCAGCGAGGCGGGGAAGTCTAGAACCAGCTCGGCCAGACGGTCGGGCATCTCGATCTGTGGCGAGTGCCCGCAGCGCTCGAGCGTGACCAGGTGCGAGTCGGCCACGGCGTCGAGCACCCGTTGCGCGCCGGTGGGGAAGACCATCACGTCGCGGTCGCCCCACACCATCAGCACGGGGCAGCCGATGCGCTCGGGCTGCAAGCAGTCGCGCAGCTCGGGCAGCAGCCGGCGTCCGGTTCCCAGCAGCCGGCTGGTGGTGGCCCGGTCGGCGAAATGGGAGGCGAACGTGGCCGCCACCCGCGGGTCCACGTCGCGCGGGCGGTGGAAGGCCAGCCGCCTGTAGATCTCTGCCACCACCCGCTGGAGGGCAGCGCGCGGGATCGGCACGGGCGCGGCCAGCAGCGTCCGCAGCAGCGGGTCGCGCTCGATCACACGGAACCAGCGCGCCATGTCCAGCCCCGCCGGCGCCACCGGCAAGACGCCGGCCAGATCGTGGCCGTCCTCCTCGGCCAGGAGCAGCGACACCAGCCCGCCGAGCGAGTTGCCGCACACCACGGCGCCGCCCTCGGGCGCCATCCACTCGACCGCGGCGGCTGCGAAGCGGCGGTGCTGGGTCAGGATCGGCTCGTGATCGTTCAGCACATCGCAGGTACCGAAGCCGGGCAGGTCGACTGCCACGGCGCGGCGGCCGGCGCGTGCCAGCCTGTCCAGCAGGATCCGCCACGTGTCGGCGCTGTCGGAATAGCCGTGCAGCAGCAGCAGCGGCGGCCCGTCGCCCTCCAGCTCGAGTGCGCGGGTCCCGTACCCCGCCAGGTACAGCCGATGCTCGAAAAGGGGCTGCATTTCGCCAGAGTAGGGGCGGTGCCGGACCCTCGCCAGAGGTGGTGTCGCCTCACAGGAATCGGCTCCCCGATTGATCGATGCCTTGTGGGCGCCATGGTCCCCACAACCGATCGATCATTCGCGAGCGGGCCTACCCAGCCGCCGTTCGCCGAGCCCGCCGCAACCGCCGGCGGCGAGAACACCTACACCTACCCCAGCTTCGGCGACACCCACTCAGCGGCCAGCCGCCGCGCCAGCTCGTCGGCCACCTGGTCGGCGGCGATGCGGGTCTGCTCCAGCGAGTCGCGGTCGCGCAGGGTCACCGTGTCGTCCTCCATCGTCTGGTGGTCCACGGTGATGCCCCACGGGGTGCCGATCTCGTCCTGGCGCCGGTAGCGCTTGCCGATCGAGCCGCCGGTGTCGAACTCGGCCGACATGCGCTCGCGCAGCTGCTCGTAGATGGCGCGCGCCTTCTCGGGCTGGCCCTCCTTGTTCAGCAGCGGCAGCACGGCGGCCTTGACCGGGGCCAGGCGCGGGTGCAGGCGCAGCAGCACGCGCTCGCGGCCCTCGACCTCCTCCTCGTCGTAGGCGTCGATCATGAACGTGATCGTGGCGCGGTCGGCGCCGGCGGCGGGCTCGATCACGTGCGGCAGGTAGCGCTCGCCGCTGCCGGGATCCACGTAGTCGAGCTTCTCGCCCGAGAACTCGGCGTGCTGGCTCAGGTCGTAGTCGCCGCGGTTGGCGATGCCCTCCAGCTCGCCCCAGCCGAACGGGAACTCGTACTCCACGTCGGCGGTGGCAGATGAGTAGTGCGACAGCTCGTCGGCGGCGTGGTCGCGCAGGCGCAGCTTGTCGGGACGCACGCCCAGGCGCTTGTACCAGTCGAAGCGCTCGCCCTTCCAGTACTCGTACCAGCGGTCAACCTCTGCGGGCGGCACGAAGAACTCCATCTCCATCTGCTCGAACTCGCGCGTGCGGAAGACGAAGTTGCCCGGCGTGATCTCGTTGCGGAAGCTCTTGCCCACCTGGGCGATGCCGAACGGGGGCTTCTTGCGCGTGGACTGGAGCACGTTCTTGAAGTCCACGAACATGCCCTGGGCCGTCTCTGGCCGGAGGTAGATGGCCGAGCCCTCGGACTGCACCGGGCCCATGTGGGTCTCGAACATCAGGTTGAAGTTGCGCGGCTCGGACAGCTCGCCGCCGCACACCGGGCAGACCAGCGGCGCGCCGGGATCGCCGCCGTCGGCTGCCACGGCCTCGCGCAGATGGTCCTCGCGAAAGCGGCGCTTGCACTCGCCAAGGCACTGCACGAGCGGGTCCGTGAAGCCCTCGAGATGACCCGAGGCCTCCCACGTGCGCGGGTGCATCAGGATCGCCGCGTCCAGGGCCACGATGTCGTCGCGGCCGAACACCATCGACTTCCACCACTCGCTCTTGACGTTGGTCTTCAAGAGCACGCCGTAGTGGCCGTAGTCGTAGGTCGACGCCAGCCCGCCGTAGATCTCGGAGGAGGGGAACACGAACCCGCGCCGCTTGCACAGCGCGACGATCTTGTCCATGGTCACGGCGTCGGGGGCCATCGAACGCGCAACCCTAGTGCCAGCCGCATTCGGAACGCGGTTCGTGCCCAAATTGCGGGGGTTTCCTCTGGGCGGCTCCGGATACTCACGCTAGCGTGGCGCGCTCCATGATCACGACCGCTCTTCGCCCCGTCAGCCACATCGCGGTCTGGCTGGTGTGGCACTCCACCGGCATCTCGCTCCTGGCCGACCTGGACGCGCCCTCGGCCTCGCGCCCCAAGTAGCGCGGGGCCCGCACCTATAATCGTCGGCCGTGCCGATCTACGAGTACCGCCGACCCGACGGGACCACCTTCGAGGTCCTTCAGTCCATGTCCGAGGATCCGTTGACCAAGGATCCGGAGACCGGCGTGCCCGTGACCAAGGTCCTGCACGCCCCGTCGATCCACTTCAAGGGCTCGGGCTTCTACAACACCGACTACGGCAAGAAGACCAAGGGCGCGACCAAGCCGGACAGCGGCTCGTCGGACTCCGGTGGCGGCGGCTCGTCGTCGGACTCCAAGTCCGAGAGCAAGCCGGAGTCGAAGTCCAGCGACACGAAGTCCAAGACCTCGGACAACGGCTCGTCGGGTAGCAAGGCCAAGACCGACAGCTAGGCCCGCAGCGCCAGTTCGTCGGGCTACTTGCCCACGAGCTGTTTGACCGCGTCGGCCTTCTCGCCGTCCGAGACCACCAGCGAGCCCCCCGCCCCGCAGCCCAGGCAGTCCGGCTTCAGCACGTGCGACTTCTTCGAGTTGCCGGTGATCAGGTCGGTGAACATGCCCATCAGCCCCGGGCCCTTCATGTCGCTCTTGATCGCCTTGGGCGCCTGCCAGCTGATCAGTGGCAGCCGGACGAACGCGCCCGGTGAGAGCAGGCTGCCGCGGAGGCCCGCCACCACCTCCTGCTGGCGCTCGGCACGCGCCAGGTCGTTCTCGCTGGCGGCACAGGGGTTCTTGCGCACGCGGGCGAAGCCCAGCGCCTTGCGTCCGTCGAGCTTGTGCTTGCCCTTGCTCAGGTTGAAGCCCTTGTAGAAGTTGTCGAACTCGGGCGAGCAGATCTTCGTCTTGTTGTTCACCGTCACGCCACCGACCGCGTCGATCAGGTCGGGGAAGTCCTGGAAGTCGACCTCCACCACGTGGTTGATCTTCAGCCCGTTGCCCAGGAAGCCCTCGACCGTCTTGATCATCAGCGAAGTGCCGCCGAGGGCGTAGGCGGCGTTGATCTTCTGGGCGTCGTGGCCGGGGATCTGGGCCAGCGAGTCGCGCGGGATCGACAGCTTGCGCACGCTGCCCAGAGCGGCGTGCATGACCATGATCGAGTCGGCGCGGCCGGGGCCGGTCTGGCTCTGGTCGATCGAGTCGCCGGCGCGGCTGTCCGAGCCCAGCACGAGCACGTTGCTACCGGTCAGCAGGCTGTTGCCCCCGCCGGTGAGCGCGCTCTCGGCGGTGCTCGACACGCCGGTCTGCGTCTGAGCGCTCACCAGGAAGACCACGAAGGAGAGCAGCAGCCAGCCCGCCACCGCCACGGCCGACCCACTTCGCGGCCCGGCGCGCGGTGACCGGCTGACGGCCGCTCGGCTCCCCCGGTCGCTTGCCGGCATCGGGCTGGTTGCGCTGGCGCAGGGCCTCGAGGCCGGACGTGTCGGGCTCCTTGCGCAGCCGCCCCGGGCGCGAGCGGTAGACCTTGTATTCGGGCTTGTCGCCTCCACCAGCGTCGTTCACGAGGGCGCATGGTAGGGGCGCGCCCGGCCTGTCTCGGCGCGCACTAGGGTCCGCGCATGGTCATCGGGCTCGATGCCGGCGGCACGAAGTTGCTGGGCGCCAGCCTCGACGATGCATGCCAGCTGGGCCCGCGCGTGCGCCACACCTGGGCGGGCGAGGACCGCGCCGCCACGCTCGACGTGATCACGCGGGCGGTCGAGGACATCCGCGCCCAGCGCCGGGGCCGTGGGCGCGGTCGGGCTCGGGGTGCCAGCGCTGGTCGAGTTCGCCGACGGCGTCTCACGCTGGTCGAACCACCTGCCGCTGGACGACGTGCCGCTGCGCGAGCTGATGGCCGAGCGGCTCGGCGCTGCCGGTGGTGGTCGACAACGACGGCACCGCAGCGATGCTGGCCGAGCACCGCCTGGGCGCGGCCCGTGGCTTCGATAACGCGGTGTTCCTGGCGCTGGGGACCGGGATCGGCGGCGGGCTCGTGCTGGGCGGGCAGCTCTACCGCGGCGCCCACGGCTACGCGGGCGAGTTCGGCCACCTGGTGGTCGACCACGACGGCGCCGACTGTCCCGGCGCCTGCCCGGGGCGCGGCTGCCTCGAGGCGCTGGCATCCGGCCGCGCCATCGGCGTGGCGGGCGAGCGGGCGGCCCGCGCGGCGCCGGACTCGCCGCTGGGCCGGCGCTTCGCCGAGTCGGGCGTGGTGCTGGGCCAGGCGGTCACCGAGCTCGCCCACGACGGCGACGAGACGGCACGAGCCGTGCTGGCCGATGTGGGCCGCCGCCTGGGGGCGGGGCTGACAGGCATCGTCAACGCGCTCGACCCGGACGTGGTGGTCATCGGCGGCGGCGCGGTAGCGGCGGGCGATCTGCTGCTCGGCCCGGCTCGCGCGGTCGTGGCCGCGCGGGCGCTGCCCCCGCTGGCGGACGCGGTTCGCATCGTGCCGGCGCGCTTCGGCGAAGAGGCGGGCCTGCTGGGAGCGGGACTGCTGGCCCGGGAGCTGCTGTGAGCCTGGTCGTCTGCCCGACGCCGATCGGCAACCTCGAGGACGTCACGCTGCGCGTGCTGTCGGCGCTGCGCGAGGCCGATGTGGTGGCCTGCGAGGACACGCGCCGCACCCGCACGCTGCTGGACCGCTACGGGGTCAGCGCGCGGCTGGTCAGCTACCACGAGCACAACGAGCAGCAGCGCGCCTCTGAGCTCGTCGAGCGGATGCAGGCGGGGGCCACCGTGGCGCTCGTGTCCGATGCCGGCATGCCGCTGGTGTCCGACCCCGGCTACGTGCTCGTGCGGGCGTGCGTGGCCGCCGGGATCGGGGTCGAGGTGCTGCCCGGCCCTTCCGCGGCGCTGGCCGCGCTGGTGGCGTCGGCGCTGCCGGCCGACCGCTGGCGCTTCGCGGGCTTCCTCCCGCGCAAGCGCGGCGAGCTGACCGCGCTGCTGGGCGAGGCCGGCGGGACGCTGATCGCGTTCGAGTCGCCACGGCGGGTGCCGGCCACGCTGTCGCTGCTGGCCGAGCTGGACCCGGCGCGGCTGGTGGCCGTCTGCCGCGAGCTCACCAAGGTGCACGAGGAGGTCGTGCGCGGGAGCGCGGCCGAGCTGGCCGAGCGCTACCGCGGCGCGCCGCCCAAGGGCGAGGTGGTGCTGGTGATCGGGCCCGCGACGGAGGCCGTGGCCGGCGCCGGCGAGCCGGAGGGCCTGGCTCAGCTGCGGGCGCTGGTGGCGGCCGGCGCCAAGCCGCGGCCGGCCGCCGCGGCCGTCGCGGAGCTCACCGGCGGCAGCGCCAACGAGCTCTATCGCGCCCTCACTTCGTGACGAATCGGTCCGCTGTGTGACGGCAGCGTGACGGGTGTGTGACGATCCTCCGCGCCCAGCCACACGGGGCCGCGCGGCGCGTCTACGGTCGCCGCCATGGCTGTTCGCTCCGCTCTCGTCGCGCTCGCCCTGCTGCTGTTGCTGCCCGCCCGGGCGCCGGCATCCGGCACCTGGCCGTGGCCCGTCCGCGGGCACGTGCTCACCACGTTTCGCAACGGCGACGACCCGTACGCCGGCGGTCAGCACCGCGGGGTTGACATCGCCGCGCCCGTCGGCGCCGAGGTGGTGGCCTCGGCCGCGGGCACCGTCCGCCACGCCGGGGTGACCGGGAGCTCGGGTCTGACGGTGTCGGTGCGCGCGGGCGCGTACGACGTGTCCTACCTCCATCTGTCGAAGCTGTCGGTCCGGAAGGGGGAGGCCGTGGCGGCGGGCCAGCCGCTCGGCGCGGTCGGCACCAGCGGCCGTCGCTCGGCCGAGCAGCCGCATCTGCACTTCGGTGTGCGGCGGGCCGGGCGGCGGCACGCCTACCTCGATCCGCTCGACCTGCTCGCACCGCCGCCGACCGCTCCGCGTGAGGCGCCGCGGGGGGCGCCGGCGCCGGTACCGGTTCCGGTGCCGGTGGGGCCCAAGCCCGCGCCCGCACCGCTCCGCGGCCGAGCGCCCGAGCGGGTACCCGCGGGTCGTCGCGTTCCGGTGCCGGCGCCCCGCCGGGTGCGGGTGCCTGCCGGACGGCGCGTACGAGTGCCGCGGCCAGGCCCGGCGCCCCGTGTCCTTTCGCCGCGCATCGCATCGGTGCCCGGCGGCGGACGCGTCCCGGCGCTGAGGCCCATGCCGTCGCGCGCACGCCCGGCGCGCGCTCCGCAGGAAGGCCCCCGCCCCTTGCATCGGGGCGACCCGGGCAAGGCCGGTTCGGCCCAGCCCGCGCGGGCGCCGGCGCCGAGCGCAGGGCCGGTGGCCGGCGGCCCGGATCTGGGCTGGGCGCTGGCCTGCCTCGGCCTGCTTGCGGCGGCCGCGTGCCTCGGCAGGCCGGGCCGGGGTCGCGGCGGCGCCGACGCGCGATCCCGCACGGCCGGGATGGGCGCTCAGCTGCGGGCGCTGCTGCGCCCGCTCACCGGCGGGCGCTGAGCGGGGCCGCGGCCGGCCGGCCGGCCGGGCGAGGGTCTCCGGGGCCGCGCCCGGGCCGCAAGTAGCATCGGGTGGTCCGTGCCCTACTACGTGACCACCCCGATCTACTACGTGAACGGCGAGCCCCACCTGGGCCACGTCTACACCACCGTCGCGGCCGATGTGCTGGCCCGGCACATGCGCCAGCGCGGCGAGGACGTCTTCTTTTTGACGGGCACGGACGAGCACGGCGAGCCGGTGGCGCTTGCTGCCGAGAAGCAGGGGGTCACGCCGCGCGAGCTGGCCGACAAGAACGCCGAGCGCTTCAAGGCCGTGGCCGAACGGGTGAACGCCACCAACGACTTCTTCATCCGCACCAGCGACCCCGAGCACGGGGCCGTGGTCGCGGAGGTGGTGGAGCGGATCAAGGCGAACGGGTTCGTCTACAAGGACCTCTACGAGGGCTGGTACTGCCCGCGCTGCGCGGACTTCAAGACCGAGAACGAGATCCTCGAGGGCAACCGCTGCCCGATCCACCTGATCGAGCTGGACCGCCAGCACGAGGAGAACTGGTTCTTCAGGCTGTCGGCGTTCCAGGAGCGGCTGGAGGAGCTGTACGCCGATCGGCCCGACTTCGTCGGACCGTCCTCGCGCTACAACGAGGCGCTTTCGTTCATCAAGGGCGGGCTGCGCGACTTCTCGCTGTCGCGTTCGCGGATCAGCTGGGGCGTCCCGGTCCCCTGGGACCGGGAGCAGGTGGTCTACGTCTGGGTCGATGCGCTCCTGAACTACTACTCGGCGCTGTCCTACGCGCGCGAGGGGGAGGATCTGACCGACCGCTTCTGGCCGGCAACGGTGCACGTGATCGCCAAGGACATCCTGAAGTTCCACGCGGTGTTCTGGCCCGCGCTGCTCATGGCGGCCGAGATCGAGGTGCCGCGCAAGGTGTTCATCCACGGCTACCTGCTCATGGACGAGCACAAGATGTCCAAGTCGCTGGGCAACGTGCTCGACCCGTTCGAGGTCATGGACGTCTACGGCACCGACGCGCTGCGCTACTACCTGCTGCGCGAGGTGGCCTTCGGCCAGGACGGGTCGATCTCGCCCGAGGGCTTCGAGACGCGTTACAACTCCGAGCTGGCCAACGAGTACGGAAACCTGGCCAGCCGCACGCTGGCCATGATCGCCAAGTACCGCGACGGCACGGTGCCCAGGAGCACCCCACCGCAGGAGCTGGCGGGGCACTTCGACGGGCTGGCCGACGAGGTGGCGCGGAACCTGGACGCCGTCGAGGTCAGCGCCGCGCTGGAGGTCATCTGGTTGCGCGTGCGCGCGCTGAACCGCTTCGTCCAGGACCAGGCGCCGTGGAAGCTGGCCAAGGAGGACGACCGAGCCGACGACCTGGATCGCGTGCTCTACGGCGTGGCCGAGGGCCTCCGCGTGGTCAGCATCCTGCTGCTGCCCTGGCTGCCCGACACCGCCGAGCGGCTGCTGGTGGCGCTGGGCAGCGACGACCGCTCGCTCGATTGCGCCCACCTGGGCGATCACGGCGGCGGCTCCACGGTCGGCGAGCTGGGGCAGCTGTTTCCCCGGATCGAGCCGCCCGCCGAGGCCGCCTAGGCAGCCGATGGTCGACACGCACTGCCACCTGGACTCATGCAAGGACGACGATGCCGAGCTGATCGCTCGCGCGCGCCAGGTGGGTGTCACGAAGCTGGCCACGATCGGCATGGACGGCCCGACCATCGAGCGGGCGCTGGCCACGGCGCGGGCCCACGAGGGCGTGGTCGTGGTGGCCGGCCGCCACCCGCACAAGACCGAGGGCTTTGGCGACGCCGACGCCGAGGCCATCGAGCACGCCACCGCCGATCCGCTGGTGCGCGCCGTCGGCGAGACCGGCCTGGACTACTTCCGCGACTACGCGCCGCGCGAGGATCAGCGGCGCGCGTTCGAGGCCCAGCTGGACATCGCCGCCCGCACCGGGCTGCCGGTGGTCATCCACACGCGCGCGGCCGAGGACGACACCTTCGCCATCCTGGCTGAGCGCGCCGCCGACCTGACCGTGCTGCTGCACTGCTTCTCGGCTCCCGACCGCGTCGACGAGGTGGTCGAGCGCGGCTACCTGTGCTCGTTCGCGGGCAACGTGACCTACCCGAAGAACGAAAGCCTGCAGGAGGCGGCCCGCGCATTGCCCGCCGACCGCATCCTGGTTGAGACGGACTCGCCGTACCTGACCCCGGTGCCCCTCCGCGGCAAGCCCAACGAGCCCGCCAACGTGGTGCACACGGCCGAGTTCGTGGCCGAGCTGCGCGACATCGCCTATGCCGATCTCGAACGCCAGGTGGAGGAGAACGCGCGGCTGCTGCTGCGCTGGTGACCGTGGCCGACCAGGCCGACCAGCTGCCGCGCCAGGGGAGCCTGAACCGCCTTCGCCGCTTCCAGATCCGGCCGAACCGCGAGCTGGGGCAGAACTTCCTGATCGACGACAACCTGCTGCGCGTGATCGCGAAGGCCGCCGAGCTGGACCCGGCCGACGTGGTCCTGGAGGTCGGAGGCGGCCTCGGGGTGCTGTCCGAGCACCTGGCGCCCCTGGTCGGTCACCTGCACGTTGTCGAGGTGGATCACTCGCTGGAGGCGGCGCTGCGCGACGCGCTCGATCCACTGCCCAACACCACGCTGCACCTGGCCGACGCCGTGCGGATGGATCTCGGGGCGCTGGCACCGGCACCCACCAAGGTGGTGGCCAACCTGCCCTACGGCGTGGCCGCCACGGTGCTCCTGCGCACTGTCGAGGAGCTGCCCGGCGCCACCCTCTGGCTGGCGATGGTCCAGCGCGAGGTCGCCGAGCGCCTGGCCGCGGCGCCCGGGAGCAAGACCTACGGCGCCACCTCGGTGATGGCGCAGATCGCCGGGCGGGTGAAGGTGGTGCGCAGGGTTCCGCGCGCGGTCTTCCACCCGGTGCCGAACGTGGACTCGGCGCTGGTGTCGATTCACCGGACCGGTCCCTCGGCCTCCCCGGCGGTATCGGCGCTGGTGCACGATGCCTTCGCCCACCGGCGCAAGACGATCGCCGGATCGCTGGCGCTGGCGCCCGCGGCCGGGGACGGCCTGCGCGAGCGCACCCGCGACGCGCTCGACCACCTGGGCCTGCCCGCCGACGCGCGCGCCGAGCGCCTTGGCCCCGAGGACTTCGTCAGGCTGGCCGCGCTGCTGGAGCGGCCCGCGCTGCGATGAACCAGGTCAGCGAGAGCGCGCCGGGCAAGGTCAACCTGGTGTTGCGCGTCGGCGATCCCGGGCCCGACGGCCTGCACCCGCTGTGTTCGCTGTTCGCGCGACTGGATCTGGCCGACACGGTCACGGTCGAGCCGGCCGAGCGCGACCAGGTCATCTGCCCGGGCGTGCTCGGGCGACAACCTGGCCGGCGCGGCGGTGGATGCGCTGAGGGCGGTGACCAGCCCGGACACCGTGCCGCCCCTGCGCGTGACGATCCAGAAGCGGCTGCCGGTCGCGGCCGGCCTGGCCGGCGGAAGCGCCGACGCTGCCGCCACGCTGCGCGCCGTGAACACCCTGGCCGGCAGCCCGCTGGACGCCGATGGGCTGCGCGCGGTGGCCCGCGGCCTGGGTAGCGACGTTCCCAGCCAGGTCGAGCCGGCCAGCGCTGTGGTGCACGGCAGGGGCGAGCTGGTCGACCCGGTGACGCTGGCGCCGATGGGGCTGGTGTTGCTACCCGACCCCGAGGGCCTGTCGACGGGCGCGGTCTACGCCGAGCTGGACCGGCTGCGCGCGCAGGGCGACGCGCCGCCGCCCGCGGGGCTCGACCCCGGCCCGCTCAAGCGCCTGGCGGGCCTCGGCCCCGCCCAGCTGGCCACGCGGCTGGAGAACGACCTCCAGCTGCCCGCGCTGGGGCTGCGACAGGGTCTGGGAACGCGCATCGACATGGTGCGCTCGGCCGGGGCGCACGGGGCCCTGGTCAGCGGGTCGGGGCCGACCGTCTTCGGCGTGTTCGACGACCGCAGCGCCGCCGCGGAAGCAGCCGAGCTGCTGCCCAGCGCCCTGGTGGCCGAGGTCGCCGGATGACGCGGCTGGTCCGAGAGCACCGGCTGGCTGCCGCGCTGGCCGCTCTGGCCACGCTCACGATCGTTCTCTACGCCACGGGCGTGATCCCCCACCTTCCCAACGCGGAGAAGGTGATCGAGGACGTGGCCCAGGCGCTCGGGCAGTGGACCTACCTGCTCGTCGGCCTGATGGCGTTCCTCGAGACGGGGGCGTTCGTGGGCCTGGTGGCCCCGGGCGAGACCACCGTCATCGTCGGCGGCGTGATCGCCGGCCAGGGCGAGATCGCGCTGATCCCGCTGATCGGCCTGGTCTGGGTCTGCTCGGTGCTCGGTGACAGCACCAGCTTCTTCATCGGCCGCCGCCTGGGCCGCGACTTCCTGCTCCGCCACGGCCCCCGCTTCAAGATCACCGAGGAGCGGCTGAACCAGGTCGAGCTGTACTTCGAGCGCCACGGCGGCAAGACCATCCTGATCGGCCGCTTCGTCGGCCTGGTCCGGGCGCTCGCGCCGTTCGTGGTCGGCTCGTCGGGCTTTCCCTACAGGCGCTTCCTGCCGTTCTCGGTCATCGGCTGCGGCCTGTGGGGAACGCTGTACTGCGTACTGGGCTACGTCTTCTACCGCTCGTTCGACAAGGTGGCCGGCTACGCCGGAAAGGCCACGCTGGGCTTCGCCATCGTCGTGTTCGCCGTCGTGGGCGGCGTGGCGGCCTACCGGCGCTGGGGTGACAGGTTGATGGGCCGGGCGGGACCGCGGCTGCGCTTCCTGGGCCGCCGCCTGACCCCGGGCGAGCTCGGCCTGGAGTTCACCACCACGCTCGCCCTCACCGGCGTAGGCCTGTACGTGTTCACGCTGTACGCCGTGCTGTTCGACGGCGGCCGGCAGTACACCCCGGCCGACCGGCGGCTGCTCTCGCTGGCCGGCGACATTCGCACCGGCTGGCTCACCGACGTGCTCAAGGTGGTCACCGACCTGGGCGCCCTGCCCGTCGCGGTCGCCGTGGCGCTGCCGGTGCTGGTCGTGCTGGCCAACAAGCGTCACTTCGCCGAGCTGGCATCGCTGGTCGTCGGCGTCGTGCTGCTGTACGTGGCCGTCAGCACGGCCAAGGCGGGGATCGACCGTCCCCGGCCCATCGGCCCGCTGACGCACACCAGCGGGTCCAGCTTTCCCAGCGGCCACGCTGCCTACTCCACCGTCTGGATCGCGGTGGCCGTCGTGGTCGCGCGCGCCGTGCCCGGCCTGGCCAGCCG
The DNA here is from genome assembly GCA_963750365.1 of uncultured Solirubrobacterales bacterium. GTDB lineage: Bacteria > Actinomycetota > Thermoleophilia > Solirubrobacterales > Thermoleophilaceae > JAAYBF01. The sequence continues at coordinate 264,109 of CAVVQE010000001.1, read as the reverse complement.
TGCCGCCCTCGTCGGCGGCAGCGTGGCCATCGCAGCGGTCGTGGGCCTGTCGCGGATCTACCTGCGCACGCACTACTGGTCGGATGTGGCCGCCGGATGGGCGCTCGGGGCGGCCGTACTGGGACTCTGCGCGGCCGTCGCGCTGGTCGTCAACCACATCCGCAACAATGCGACCGGGGAACCCGCCGCATGAACATCGACCTGACCACCACCGAGATCGCGATCTCCGTCGCCGCCGGAATCGTGGGCGCTGGCTACATCGCGTTCATCCTCATGCCGGCAGTCAAGGCCTACGGGCGCGTCTGGGAGCGCCTCAGCGCCGCCTTCCTGACGCTGTACATCCTCGGCACGCTGGTCGGGGGCGGGGCGGCTCTCGGGCTCGCCATCGTCTGGTCCTACGACCGCTACGCCTGAGGCCGCGGCTGGCGGCGTCATCGCCTCCTCGCGTGCTGGTCGCACGCGTCGTCGGCTGCTTCCTTGCCAGCCACGGCCTCGGTCGTCCGGCGGGCTCCGGCGCCCCTCGTGTGCTGGTCGCACGCGTCGTCGGCGCTTCATCGCCGCCTCGTGTGCTGGTCGCCCGTGACGACCTAGACTTTCTGCGTTCATGCCCGCCGCGCCCGAGAGCGATCCCGCCGCTTCCGCCAGCCCCGTGCTGGACGCCTTCGCCGAGGTCTCGGACGCCGTCGAGTCCGGTGCCGGGCTGCCCGCGGTGACGCGCGCCGCAGCCGGGGCACTCGAGGCCAGCGTGGTGGTGCTGGACGCCCGCGGCGGCATCCTGGCGGTTGCCTGCCAGTCGCCCGAGGACGAGCGTGCGGTGCTGGCCCTCGAGGGAGCCACCGAAGTGGCCGCGCTGCGGGTGGCCGATGAGGTCGTGGGCGAGCTGCGCATGCGCCCGCGCGCAGCTCCGGCCGCGCCGGTGCTGCTGCGCATGGTCACGACGCTGATCGCCCAGGAGGTCGACCGGGCCCAGGCGCCCGAGCGGGCCAGCGAGGCGGCCGTTGCCGACTTCCTGACCGACCTGCTCTCGCGCAAGCTGACCGATCGCCAGAACGTGCTGGCGCGCGGGGAGGAGCTCGGCATCGACCTGGGCGGCGGCGCCAGCGTGGTTGTGGCGCGCGCCCGCCCCCTCCAGGCCGAGGAGGGCGACTGGCGCGAGCGTGTGGCGGCCGTGGCCGCCCGTGGCGCACGCGGGGTGGACCGCACCTGCCTGGTCGCCGGCATCGAGCTCGGGCCGCCGCGCCTGCGGCCCGAAGGGCGGATGCTGCCGCCCGCCCGGGAGCTGACGATCCTGGTGCCCGAGCGCGACGCCGGCGCCGGGGCCCGCGTTGCCGACGCGGTGCAGCGCGAGCTGGAGCTCGGGCTGACCCAGTACGGGCTCGTGGTCGGGCTCAGCCGGCTGGCCAGCGACCCCGTCGACCTGCACCGCGCCGGTTCCGAGGCGCTGATGGCCGCGAACGTGGCCGAGGCGCGTGCGGTCGACCGCCTGGCGTTCGAGGAGACCGGCGCCTACAGGCTGCTGCTGCCCGCGATGAGCGAGGACCCGGGCGAGCTGCAGCGCTTCCACCAGGAGACGGTGGCGCCGCTGCTGGACTACGACAACCAATACGAGACCGACCTGGTGCTGACGCTGGAGAGCTTCCTGGAGGCGGACGGCAACGTGGCCAAGACCGCCGAGAAGCTGTTCACCCACCGGCACACGATCCGCTACCGGCTCGATCGCGTACGCGAGCTCAGCGGCCTTGATGTCAGCTCCACCGATGGACGCGAGCGGCTGAGCCTGGGGTTGAAGTCCATGCGCGTGCTGGGCATCGTGCCGCCGGGAGGGCCCGCCTCGGAGGCGGGCACCGGCGCGGGCCGCGTGCCGCGCGCCGAACAGGACCGCTAGCGAGGCGCCCGTCAGTCCTTGGACGGGCTCCCCTCCAGACCGACCGGGGCCGGCTTGACGATCACGAACCACGCGGAGAAGGCGATGACGGCCACGACGACCGACAACACCATGACCACGTCCAGGACGCTCACGGGGCGCAGTTGCTTTTCATGTTCGCCTCCGAGTCCCCGGGCCCATGGGAGGTGCAGGTGGATGACGTTCGTGCCCTTGATCCGCTCGTAGCGACGATCCAGCGCGCCGAGCCCCTTCGCGCAAGCGATCGCCGTGCCGACGATTCCCGCGAGCATGAGCGCGTATGGGCCCATGCGCGCCTGGGTGCTCTGCAGTCGCGACGTGAGCCACAGCCAGAAGGCCGGGTTGCCGATCCACAGCGCGATGCTCCCGAGCACCATGCCGCAGACGGTGGGCCACGTCCTGCCCATGCCGACAGGATGCCTCGCGCGCGGGGGCATGGCAATGGCGGGTTCCGCGAGTCGCGCGGAGCCCGATGACTCTCCCCATCTGGAGACGGCGCTGCGGCCAAGGGACCTGCTGGGCTGACCCACTGGGGGGGGAGGAATCGAACCTCCATTGTCGGGACCAAAACCCGATGTCTTGCCATTAGACGACCCCCCAACGGCGACGGCCCCAGGATACGGCGTAGCCTGTGGGCCAATGATCGACCACGTGGGCATCGAGGTCGCCGACTACGACCGCAGCAAGGCCTTCTACGAGCCCGTGCTGGCCACGATGGGCATGACGCTCCTGATGGAGCCGGCCGAGAACATCGGCGGCTTCGGCTTTCCCGACCAGGGCAAGCCGTTCTTCTGGATCGGCACCCGCACCGAGCCGACCACCAGCGCCCACGTGGCGTTCTCGGCGGGCTCGCGCGAGATCGTGGACGAGTTCCACAAGGAGGCGATGGCCGCCGGCGGCACCGACAACGGCGGTCCCGGCCTGCGCGCGATCTACCACCCGCACTACTACGGCGCCTTCGTGCTCGATCTGGACGGCAACAACATCGAAGCCGTCTGCCACGAGCCCGCCTGACATGCCCGACCAGCTGACGGTCCTGATCATGGCGGCGGGCAAGGGCACCCGCATGCGCTCGTCGCTGCCCAAGGTCCTGCACCCCGTCTGCGGCAAGCCGATGGTGGAGTGGGTGATCGACGCTGCCCGCGCTGCGGGCGCCGACCAGGTCGTGGCCATCACCCGCCCCGGCGACGGAGTGGCCGAGGGCCTGCCCGACGGCGTGACCGTGGCCGAGCAGCGCGAGGGCGAGGGCACCGGCGCCGCCGTGCTGGCCGCCCGCGAGGCGGTCGGCGGCGGCACCGTGGTGGTGCTCTCCGGCGACGTGCCGCTGCAGTCGGGCGAGCTGGTGGCCGAACTGGTGGCCAGCCACCGCGAGCAGGGAGCCGCCGCCACCCTGCTGACCACCGAGCAGCTGGACCCGGCCGGCTACGGCCGCATCGTCCGCACCGCCGACGGCTCGGTCGAGCGGATCGTGGAGACCAAGCATCCCGAAGGCGTCCCGGCCGAGGTGCTGGCCATCCGCGAGATCAACATCGGCACCTACGCCTTCGACGCGGCCGAACTGTTCGCCGCGCTGGACCAGGTCGGCGAGGAGCGCGGCGAGATCTACCTGCCGGGCGCGCTGCCGGTGCTGCGCGAGAAGGGCTTGACCGTGGGCGCACACGTAACCGACGACGTGCGCAGCGCCATGGGAGTGAACGACCGCGCCGGGCTGATGGAGGTCGAGGCGCTGGCCCAGCGCCAGATCCTGACCGCCCACGCCGAGGCGGGGGTGACCTTCCTGGCCCCTGATTCGATCTGCGTCGAGGCGGGCGTGACCATCGGCGCCGACACCACAGTCGGCCTCCGGCACGACCCTGCGCGGCCACACCAGCATCGGCTCGGGCTGCACCGTCGGGCCGGCCACGACGATCACCGACTCCGCGCTGGCCGACGGCGTCCAGGCACCGCACTCGTACCTGGTCGAGGCGCGCGTGGAGGAGGGGGCCAGCATCGGCCCGTTCGCCTACCTGCGCCCCGGCGCGCACGTGGGCGCGGGCGCGAAGATCGGCACCTTCGTCGAGGTCAAGAACTCCGAGATCGGCGCCGGGGCGAAGGTGCCGCACCTGTCCTACATCGGCGACGCCGACGTCGGCGAGCGCAGCAACATCGGCGCCGGCAACATCACCGCCAACTACGACGGCAAGGCCAAGCACCGCACCACGATCGGCGCCGACGTGCGCACCGGGGTGGACACCGCGTTCGTCGCCCCAGTGGACATCGGGGACGACGCGTACACTGGCGCCGGGTCGGTCATCACGGAGGATGTCCCCGAGGGCGCCCTGGGAATGGCCCGCTCCAAGCAGACCAATATCGAGGGATTCGCGAACCGCAAGAAGGAGCGCAGTTGAGCAGCTTGGACACGCAGCCAGTGCCTGCGGCCGGCTCGTTCATACCGGCGGAGTACGACAAGCGCCTGATGATCGCCTCCGGGCGGGCCAGCCTGGACCTGGGCGCGCGCATCGCCGAGCGCCTTGGCGTGGGACTCACGGACGCCGGGCTGAAGACCTTCTCCGACGGCGAGGTGTACTGCCGCTACGCCGACTCGATCCGCGGCGCCGACCTGTTCATCGTCCAGTCCACCTGCGGCTCCGAGCGCGAGGGCCTGACCGTGAACGACGCGCTCATGGAGCTGCTGGTCATGGCTCATGCCGCCAAGCACGCCTCGGCGCACAGGATCATCGCCGTGACGCCCTGGTACGGCTACTCGCGCCAGGACAAGAAGTCGGCGCCGCGCGAGCCCATCACCGCCCGGCTGGCGGCCGAGCTGCTGGAGACCGCGGGCATCGACCGCGTGGTCACGATGGACCTCCACGCCGGCCAGGTGCAGGGCTTCTTCTCCAAGCCCGTCGACCACATGACGGCCATGCCCATCCTGACCCAGTACGTGCAGGACCAGCTTGGTGGCGACGACCTGGTCATCATCGCCCCGGACGCCGGCCGGGTGAAGCTGGTGCGCAAGTTCGCGCAGAAGGTCGGCGCGCCCTACGCGCTGCTCGAGAAGGAGCGCCCGGCCCAGCAGGTGGCCGAGATCGGCTACGTGATCGGTGACGTCAAGGGCAAGCGCGCGGTGATCGTCGACGACATCATCGACACCGGCGGCACCCTCAGCGCCGCCGCCCAGACCGTCCTCGACGAGGGCGCCTCCGAGGTACACGCCGTCGCCACCCACGGCGTGTTCTCGGGCCGCGCTTTCGAGACGCTGGGCGGCTCGCCGCTGTCCAGCATCATGGTCACCGACACCATCCCGCTGGCCGAGGGCGCGCCGCAGCACATCAAGGTGCTGACCACGCGCGGACATCCTCACCGACAGCGTGCGACGGATCTTCACCGACGACTCGGTCTCGGAGATCTTCCAGGGCGAGAACCAGCTCTTCTAACCCCGCACCACAGGGGGTCAGGCACCGTGCGGTGCACGCTCGGCGCTACCATGGCGCGTCGCGATGGCTGACGACAGACCCTCACTCGACGTCCAAGAGCGCTCCGAGCGCGGATCGCGCGAAGCCCGCCGCCTGCGCCGGGACGGCCTGGTGCCCGGCGTGCTCTACGGCGCCAGCCACCCCGATCCCGTCTCGCTGAAGGTGGGGGCGATCGAGCTGCGCCGCCTGCTGAACGAAGGCGCGGCCCTGTTCGAGATCAAGATCGGCAGCGACAAGTCGGTGCCGGCGATCCTCAAGGACCGCCAGGACCACCCGGTCCGAGGCGACGTGATGCACGTGGACTTCCTCGAGGTGAACCTCAAGGAGAAGATCCACTCCACCGTGATGCTCGAGCTCGAGGGCATCGAGGACGCCCCCGGCGTCAAGGAGGGCGGGGTGCTGGACCTGGCCACGCGCGAGCTGAACATCGAGGCGCTGCCCACGGACATCCCCGACGTGATCGTCGTCGACGTCTCCACGATGGAGATGGGCGCACACGCTGACGCTCGAATCGATTCCCGTCCCCGACGGCGTCGAGTTCCTGGACGACGCGGCCGAGACCGTGGTGGCCACGGTCATCCTGCCGACCGTCGAGGAGGAGCCCGAGGAGGTCGAAGAGGAGACCGAGCTCGTCGGCGAGGACGGCGAGCCCGTGGCGGGCGACGCCGAGGGCGAAGCATCCGAGGAGTCCGGCGAGGACTCCGGCGACTCCGGCGACGAGTAGCGCCTAATGGCAGAGCCCGGCGGCCGAGTCGACTGGCTGATAGCCGGGCTCGGCAACCCCGGGCCGCAGTACGCCCGCACCCGCCACAACGTCGGCTTCGACGTCGTCGCCGAGCTGATGGCACGCTGGGAGCTGCCGCGCCCCAAGCGAAAGTGGGCGGGCCAGTACGCCGAGGGCCGCACGGGCCCGGGCGGGCCGCGCGTCGGTCTGCTGGCGCCGCTGACCTACATGAACGAGGCCGGTAACTCCGTCGGCCCGGCCCGTGGCGCGCTGGGCCTGGAGCTCGAGCAGGTGATGGCGGTGCACGACGAGATCGACCTCCCCTTCGGCCGCATCGAGTCACGCCTGGGCGGCGGCCTGGCGGGCCACAACGGCCTGAAGTCGCTCAAGCGCGGGCTCGGCAGCCCGGATTTCCGCCGCGTCCGGGTCGGCGTGGGGCGGCCCGACACCACCGACCCCGAGATCGTCTCGGCCTACGTGCTCGGGCGCTTCAGTGAGTCGAAGCAGGAGGTGGCGGCCCTGGTGGCGGCGGCGGCGGACGAGGTCGAGCGGCTCATCGCCGCACCAGCAGCCCCCGGCTGACCAGGTCGCGGACGGTCGCGGCCACCAGGTGCTCGGCGTCGGAGGCGTGCAGCTCGGGGATCGAGGAGGCCAGGCCGGGAATCGCATCGGCCGGCGTCGAGCCGCCCTCCAGCCCGACCAGGACGGCGGCGGCCGCGGGGGCCAGCTCCCCATCCAGGCCGGCGCTGTCGGCCAGCGTGATCCGCACCTGGTCCTCGCCGTACTCGCCCCGGTAGTGCACCCGCTCGCTGATCAGGCGGTGATCGTCCACCAGCGTCAGCTCGGTGGCCATCAGCTGCTCGTCGGAGACGGAGGCCAGCCAACGAGCGGCATCCAGCAGCCGCACCGTGTGCACGCCAGCGCGTCCGCTCGGCGCCGATTCCATCGACAGCCCGGTGAACACCGGCGGGCTCTCGTCCGTGCGTCGCAGCACGACCGCCCCGGTGGCCACCGTCAGCATGCCCTCGGCCTCGAAATGGGCGGTCCACTCGTCCAGCACCCGCGCCAGCTCGGCCGGCTCACCCTGCAGGTGCATGTTCCACTTGGCCGCGTAGCCCAGCGGCTCCTCGCTCAGGTGATGCAGGGCCAGCGCGTCCACCTCCGAGCCCTCCAGCCAGCGCTGGAGTGGGGCGATCCATGACGAGAACGGATCCTCGATCCAGTTGACCAGCACCTGCGCGATACCGCCGGGCGCCAGATGACCCGCGGCCTGGGTGACCACCAGCTGCGAGACCTCGTCGCGACCGCCGCTGCCATCGCGGTAGACCAGGTCGCTCTCAGGCGAGATCACGAACGGCGGGTTGCTCACGATCAGGTCGAACTGCTCGCCCGCGACCGGCTCGAACCAGCTGCCCTGGCGCAGCTCGATGTTCCCGATGCCGCTCAGCGCGGCGCCCAGCTCGGTCATGGCCAGCGCCCGCTCGTTCACGTCCACCGCCACCACCCGGTCGGCGTGTTCGGCGGCCAGCAGGGCCTGGATGCCGCAGCCGGTGCCCACGTCCAGCACGCTCCCGACCTGCTCGCGCGGCGTCAGCCGGGCCAGCGTGTTCGCTGCCGAGCTGCGGCCCAGCACCACGTCGGCGTCGGGCCTGCCCATGTCGATCGGATCGTGCACCAGCAGCACGCCCTCATGCGGCGTGATCCGCACGGGGCAGCGCACCGTGTCGCCCTCGCGCACCAGCCAGTGTGCCTCCAGCAGCTCGTCCAGGGCGGCCGGGGCCAGCGCCTCGGCCGCGCGCTCGGCGCCGACCGATTCGCCCAGCAGAAAGATCCGCGCCAGCTGGGCGCGATCGGTGTCGGACAGCTCGCGCGACTGGCGCGGGGCCAGGCCGCGGTTGGTGTCGATCTCGCCGCCCAGGTCCACCATCAGCGCCCCGGCCGAGTAGCGAACGCGCTCCAGCGCCTGGGTCAGTGCGGGCACGGACGACAGCGAGGGCACGGGCACGCTCATGGCGGCCCGCAGGCTACTGGTGTGGATTGACCTCCGTGGTGAAGGTCAATCCACACCACCGGCGCCGGGGCGGCCGGGGCGGGGCGGGGCGGGGCGGTCGGGCGGCGCGGGCCGGGGCGAGGCGGCGGCGCGGCCCGGGGCGAGTAACTTTGGCTGCCAGGAGCCGCGCGGCGTTGCCGGGTGGCTTCTGCGCATGCCATGTCCCTGCGCCAGCTGCTCACATACGCCCACGAGGACCCCGCGCTCGACGCGCTCAGCGAGGCGGCGGCGCGCTCGCCCCAGCGCGTGTTCGTGTCCTCCAGCCTGCGCCCGTACCTGCTGGCAGCGCTGGCCGATCTGGACCCCGGCCGGCCGGCGCTGATCGTGGCAGGCGACGATCGCCAGGCCCGGGACCTGGCCGCCGACCTCAAGCAGTTCCTGGCTCCGCGGCCGGTCAAGCTCTACCCGGCCCGCGGCGTGGCCTACGAGTCCCACCTGGCGCCGCCGCCGCATCTGACCGGCCTGCGCATCGCGGCGCTGGACGCGCTGCGCGCCGAGCCGGATGCCGAACGCGGCGCCGCCGTGGTCGTGGCCGGCGCGGTGGCGCTGGCCGAGAAGGTGCCCGATCCGGATCTGCGCCCGCACGGATTCACGATCGCCAAAGGCGAGCTGGTCGACCTGGACGAGACCGCGGAGCGGCTGGTGGCCTGCGGCTACGAGCGGGTGGACCAGGTCGAGGATCGCGGGCAGTTCGCGCTCCGCGGCGACATCCTCGACGTCTACACGGCCACCGAGGAGCGCGCTGTGCGCTGCGAGCTGTTCGACGTCGAGGTCGAGCGGCTGACGTTCTTCTCCACCTTCACCCAGCGCTCGCTGGAGGAGGTCGACACGGTGACCATCGAGCCCGCCGCCGAGCTGGCGCCCGAGCACCGCGAGCTGGCCGAGATGGCTGCGGGGAGCGAGGAGGGGGAGCGTCCCGACGTGGCCGAGGTGCTTCCCGTGGAGCGCTTCGGCGAGGTGCTGTCGCTGATCCCCGAGGACGGGCTGGTGGCGGTGGCCGCGGAGGAGGAGCTGGCGCCCACCCTGCGCGACTACTGGGATGACGTGACCGCCGCCTTCCACGACGCCGACGCCCACCACCTCTACGTGCACCCCGATCAGCTCGAGGGCGCGCTGGCCCAGCGCGCCTCGCTGTCGCTGTCGTCCATCTCGGGCGACCAGCCGCACGTGTTCCGCGCCCAGGCGGCCGACACCGCCGCCCGCTCGCTCAAGGCCGCCGAGCCCGAGCTGGAGAAGCTGATCCGCTCCGGCTACCGCACCGTCATAGCCTGGGCCCGGCACGGCGAGGCCGAGCGCGCCGCCTACAACCTCGATCGCGTCAAAGCCGCCTTCCTGGACGGCCAGCCCGCGCCGACGGAGCCGGGCCTGCACTTCGCCGCGTCCTCGCTGCGCGAGGGCTTCCTGTCGCCGTCGCTGAAGCTGGCCATCATCCCCGAGCACCGGCTGCTGCGCCGCCGCCGCGCCGAGCAGGCAGCCGGCCCGCGCACCGGCGCCGGGGCGTTGGCGTCGTTCACAGACCTGCGGGCGGGCGTGACGGTGGTCCACGAGGACCACGGCATCGCCCGCTTCACCAAGTTCGAGACCAAGACCGTGGGCGGCATCACGCGCGACTACCTGGAGCTTGAGTTCCGCGACGGCGACCGCGTGTTCGTGCCCAGCGACCAGCTGCACAAGATCAGCCGCTACGTGGGCGCCGAGGCCGGCGAGGCGCAGCTCTCGAAGCTGGGTGGCAAGCAGTGGGAGCAGCAGAAGCTGCGCGCCCGGCGCGCCGCCGAGGCGCTGGCCGGCGAGCTGATCAACCTGTACGCCGAGCGCAAGCGCCGCGCCGGCTACGCCTTCCCGGGGGACGGCGAGTGGCAGCTGGACTTCGAGGCCGCCTTCCCCTATCGCGAGACGCCCGACCAGATGGATGCCATCGAGGCGGTCCGGGCCGACATGGAGGAAGCCCGCCCGATGGACCGCCTGATCTGCGGCGACGTGGGCTACGGCAAGACGGAGGTGGCGCTGCGGGCGGCGTTCAAGGCGGCGGCCGACGCCAAGCAGGTCATGTTCCTGGTGCCCACCACCGTGCTGGCCCAGCAGCACTTCGGCACCTTCGCCGAGCGCCTGCGCGACTACCCGTTCCGGATCGAGGTGGCCTCGCGCTTCCAGAGCGCGGCCCAGACCCGGCAGGTGCTGAGGGACTTCCAGGACGGCAAGGTCGACGTGCTGGTCGGCACCCACCGCCTGCTCAGCCGCGACGTCCGGCCCAAGGACCTGGGGCTGCTGATCGTGGACGAGGAGCAGCGCTTCGGCGTGAAGCAGAAGGAGCTGCTGCGCCAGCTGCGCCTGCGCGTGGACGTGATCTCGCTGTCGGCCACGCCGATCCCACGGACGCTCCAGATGTCGCTGGCGGGCCTGCGCGACATCTCGATCATCGAGACCCCGCCGGAGGGCCGCCGGCCGGTCCGCACCTACGTGGGCGAGTACGACGAGGACCTGGTCAAGCAGGCCATCCAGCGCGAGCTGGACCGCAAGGGCCAGGCCTACTTCCTGCACAACCGCGTGGAGACGATCGAGGAGACCGCCGAGCGCGTGCGGGCCATGGTGCCCGACGCGCGCGTGATGGTGGCCCACGGCCAGATGGAGGAGAAGCAGCTCGAGCAGGTCATGCTGACCTTCCTGCGCGGGGAGGCCGACGTGCTGGTGTGCACCACGATCATCGAGTCCGGCCTGGACATCTCGGCGGCCAACACGCTGATCGTGGAGCGTGCCGACGACCTCGGCCTGAGCCAGCTCTACCAGATCCGGGGCCGGGTCGGGCGATCGTCCGAGCGCGCGTACGCCTACCTGCTCTACCCGTCGATGGCGGCGCTGACCGACGAGGCGTCGGCCCGCCTGTCCACGCTCTCGGACTACACCGAGCTGGGCTCGGGGTTCAAGATCGCCATGCGCGACCTGGAGATCCGGGGCGCCGGGAACCTGCTGGGCGACGAGCAGTCGGGCCACGTGGCCGCGGTCGGCTTCGAGCTGTACGTGGGGATGCTGGACGAGGCCGTGGCCGCGCTGGCCGCCGACTCGGCCGAGGAGGCGCCCGAGCCGGTGCGGGTGGACGTGCCCGTGGACGCCTACGTGCCGGGCGACTACGTGCCCTACGAGGCCGCGAAGATCGAGATTCACCGGCGCGTGTCGGGCGCCAAGGAGATCGCCGACCTGATCGTGCTGCGCGAGGAGCTGGAGGACCGCTTCGGCGCGCTGCCCGAGCCGCTGGACAACCTGATCCGGCTGCAGGACGCGCGCATCAAGCTCGGGCGCGCGGGGGCCCGCACGGTCGACTTCGCCGGCGGCAAGCTCGCGGTGGCGCCGATCGACATCGACTCGCGGCGGGTCAAGATCCTGCGCGAGCGCATTCCCGAGGCGGTCTACGAATCAGGCCGCAGCACGGTGCGCATCCGCGTGCCCGATGACGGCGCGGCCGCGTTTCCCCGCGGTCGTGGCCGCGGCTGAGGCGATCCTCGAGGCCGCATCGGCGCCCGACGAGAGCTGATCGGCGGCAGGGCTCCTGTCGCCCGGCCCGCGCCGGGACCCTTCTCTCCGATCACTCGCTACCATGCGCCGCTGGCGCCCAGCGCCGCCGTGCCCAACTGGCCGGCGGCAATCTTGAGACGCGCTTGAGATTCCAGTCCTAGACACCGGGAAATGACCTTGCCTCGACTCACCTCTACACGCTCACTCGCCACCGTGGCCCTTGCCGGGCTGTGCGCCGCTCTGGTTGCCGGCTGCGGCGATGACGTGCCGTCCAACAGCGTCGCGAAGGTCGGTGATTCGAACATCACCAAGGACGAGTTCAACCGCTGGCTCAAGAACGCGGCTTCGGGCCAGCAGCAGGGTGGCGGCAGCGCGGTCATCCCCGACCCGCCCAAGTACACCCAGTGCGTGGCGGGGCTCAAGAAGCAGGCTGCGGGCCAGAAGGGCGCGCCCAAGCAGTCGGATGCGGCGCTCAAGAAGCAGTGCAAGACCCAGTACGACCAGCTCAAGGGCGAGGTCATGCAGTTCCTGATCCAGGCCCAGTGGGTCCAGCAGGAGGCCGAGGACCGCGATGTCAAGGTCTCGGACTCCGAGGTCAAGAAGTCCTTCAACCAGCAGAAGAAGCAGGCCTTCCCCAAGGCGGCCGACTACAAGAAGTTCCTCAAGGACTCGGGCATGAACGAGGAGGACATCCTCTTCCGCGTGAAGCTCGACCAGCTTCAGACCAAGCTGACCCAGAAGGTCAGCAAGGACAAGGTCAAGATCACGAACGCCGACATCGACGCCTACTACAAGAAGAACAAGAAGCGCTTCGCCCAGCCCCAGCGCCGCGACCTGAACGTGGTGCTCACCAAGACCAAGGCCAAGGCCGACCAGGCCAAGTCCGAGCTTGCGGGCGGCAAGAGCTTCAAGGCGGTGTCGAAGAAGTTGTCGATCGACCAGGCCTCCAAGGCCCAGGGCGGCAAGCTGCCCGACCTGGCCAAGGGCAAGCAGGACCCCGCGCTCGAGAAGGCCGCGTTCGCCGCGAAGAAGGGCAAGCTGACCGGGCCCGTCAAGACGCAGTTCGGCTACTACGTGTTCGAGGTCGCCGACGTCAAGCCGGCCTCGCAGCAGTCGCTGGCCCAGGCGCGCGACACGATCCGCAACCTGCTCCGCAGCCAGCGCGAGCAGAAGGCGCTGGACTCGTTCGTCAAGGACTTCCGCAAGAAGTACAAGGAGAAGACCAACTGCTCCGAGGACTTCCGCGTGGCCGAGTGCAAGAACGCGCCGAAGAGCGCCACGAACACCGCTCCGGGTGGAGCGGCGCCGCAGGGTGGCGCCGACCCGTCCCAGCAGGGTGGTGCCGCTCCCCAGCAGGGCGCGGACCCGTCCCAGCAGGGTGGTGCCGCTCCCCAGCAGGCTCCCCAGGGCAGCGGGGCCGCGCCGCAGACGCCCAGCGCCCCGGCGCCGACCTCGCCCTAGCGGTCGATAGCGCGTTTTCCTGCGCGGGATAGGACGTCCTTGCCCGATCCCGAAACGGCGCTCGCCCGCCTGGACGCCATCACCCGGCGTCTGCGGGTCGAGTGCCCGTGGGACCGCGAGCAGGACGAGCGCTCGATCGTGCCGCACACGGTCGAGGAGGCCTACGAGCTGGCCGACGCCGCGCACAGCGGCGATGACGCCAAGCTCGTCGACGAGCTTGGCGACGTCCTGTTCCAGGTCTACTTCCTGGCCCTCCTGCTGGAGGAGCGCGGCGCCGGAAGCCTGGAGGCCGTGGCCGATCAGCTGGTGGAAAAGCTGATCCGCCGCCATCCGCACGTTTTCGGAGACGTGCAGGCGGACACCGCCGAGCAGGTGGTCAGCACCTGGGGACAGGTCAAGCGCGACCAGGAGCGCGGCGGCCAGATCTTCGGCGAGCTACCCGACGTGCTGCCCTCGACCCTCTACGCCAAGAAGGTGCTGAGGCGCGCCCGGGCGGCCGGGGCTGGTGATCCCGAGGGCGACGGGCCCGGGGAGGCGCTCCTCGAGGCCGTGCGCACCGCTGTCGACGCAGGTGCCGACCCGGAGCTGGAGCTCAGGCGGGCTGCCGATCGCTATCGCGAACAGGTAGAACGCCAGGCCACATGAGCGCAATCGAGAACGTAACCGCCCGTCAGATCGTCGACAGCCGCGGCAACCCCACCGTCGAGGCCGAGGTCACGCTGGCCTCCGGAGCCTTCGGCCGCGCCGCGGTGCCCTCGGGCGCTTCCACCGGCGAGTTCGAGGCGGTCGAGCTGCGCGACGGCGGCCAGGCGTGGGGCGGCAAGGGCGTGACCCAGGCGGTGGCGAACGTGAACGGCGAGATCGCCGAGGCGGTCGGCGGGCTCGACGCCGACGACCAGCGCTCGCTCGACCGCGCGATGCTCGACCTGGACGGCACCGACAACAAGGGCCGCCTGGGCGCCAACGCCATCCTGGGCGTCTCGCTGGCCGCGGCCAAGGCCGCGGCAGCCGATGCGGGCCAGCCGCTGTGGCGGCATCTGGGCGGCGCCGACGCCCACGTGCTGCCGGTGCCGATGATGAACGTGCTCAACGGCGGCGCGCACGCCGACAACAAGGTCGACTTCCAGGAGTTCATGGTCGTGCCGTGCGGCGCGCCGACGTTCTCCGAAGCGCTGCGCACGGGCGCCGAGGTCTTCCATGCGCTCAAGAAGACGCTGGGCCGGCGCGGCCTGGGCACCGCCGTCGGCGACGAGGGTGGCTTCGCGCCCGACTTCGGCTCCAACGAGGAGGCCCTCTCGGCGCTGATCGAGGGCATCGAGGCCGCCGGCTACACGCCCGGGGACGACGTGGCCATCGCGCTCGACCCGGCCACCAGCGAGATCTTCGAGGGCGGCGTCTACAAGCTCGAACACGAGGGCCGCGACCTGACCGCCGAGGAGATGGCCGCGTACTGGGCCGACATGGCCGGCCGCTACCCGATCCTGTCAATCGAGGACGGCATGGACGAGGAGGACTGGGACGGCTGGAAGGCCCTCACCGACAAGCTCGGCGACACCGTCCAGCTCGTGGGCGACGACCTGTTCGTGACCAACACCGAGCGGCTGCAGCGCGGCATCGATCTGGGGGTGGGCAACTCGATCCTGGTCAAGGTCAACCAGATCGGCACCCTGACCGAGACGCTCGACGCCATCGCCATGGCACGCGAGGCGGGCTACAGCGCCGTCATGTCGCACCGCTCCGGCGAGACCGAGGACACCACCATCGCCGACCTGGCCGTGGCCACCGGCTGCGGCCAGATCAAGACCGGCGCCCCCTCGCGTTCGGATCGCGTGGCCAAGTACAACCAGCTGCTGCGCATCGAGCACGCCCTCGGCGACGCCGCCGAGTACCCGGGCCGCAGCGTCTTCCGCAGCTAGGTCGCGTCACGACTTCCGCCCCCGGGGTGAGGCCGCGTCACGACTTTCGTCCACTGGGCGGACGAAAGTCGTGACGCAGGGCGCTCGCAAGCCTTGATTCACGTGGCAGGAGCCCCGCCGGCCGCGTGGAACCTGGCGCCAATGGCCGCCGCGACCACCGCTGCCCCGCGCCGCCCGCGCGCTCGCCCCAGCCGGCAGGGGGTGCGCTGGGACAAAGTCAGCCGCCTGGCCCTGTTGGGCACCCTGGCAGTGATCCTGGCGCTGTACATCTCGCCCGCCAAGCACTGGTTCGAGCAGAGCTCGACCGCCCGCGACCAGCAGCAGCAGCTCGACCAGCTCACCCACGAGAACCAGCGGCTCAAGAGCCGGGTCGGCTCGCTGCGCGACCCGGGCGCGCTGGAGCGCGAGGCGCGCAAGCTCGGCATGGTGCGCGAGGGCGAGCGGGCGTATGTGATTACCCCGTGAGGTCCTCCGGACCTCACCTTTGATGTTCTGGCGGCCGTCCGGGCCGCGTGACCGAGGTTCCATACGCCGTGGGGCTGCCAGCGCTCCGCGGGGCACCAGCTACATTCGCCTCAATGCACCCGGCGCTCGACAACGCCATGTTCCAGTGGCAGGACGGCGAGCAACGGCTGCGGCAGTCGCTGGCGGGTGAGCGGGCGCATCTGGAGGGTGCCGTGCAGGCCGTGCTGGAGGAGATCCGCAGGCGCCTGGGGTCGAGCTTCCAGATCGCCGAGCTGGCCGAGCTGTACGCCGCCGGCACCGACTGGGCCGAGGACGTTGCGGCACGCCGCTGGGCGGGCATGGATGCCGTGATGGTCGTGGACGCGGCGTTCGCCCGTTACGCCCACGAGGCGGCCGACTACGCGGGCGGCCGTATGTACTTCAGGGCCTAGCTAGATCGCCGGGCCGCGCGCACCCGGCCAACGGCGCGCCTAGTCGTCCGAGGAGCCGGAGCGCTCGATGACGATCCGGTCGGCCTCGACGGTCACGGTGACCGGCCGGTGGCCGCGCCAGTGCTCGGCGTACAGCGGGTCGTCCTGGACCGCGGGATCCAGCCACAGGCCGTAGCCCTCCTCGCCGTGGTCGAACGTGCCCTCCAGCGGCTTGCGCTGCCGGCCGCGCCCGCGCCCGCCGCGGCGACCGCGGCGGCGGCGACGCTGCCCGCCCTCGCCCTCGCCCTCGCCCTCGCCGTCGCCCTCGCCGTTGGCGTCGCCATCGCCGTCGGAGTCCTCGGAGTCGTCGGCCTCGTCAGCGTCGTCGCCGGGCCCGTCATCCTCGGGCTCGTCCTGCTCGGCCTCGAGGGCGGCGGCCACGGCGGCCTCGTCCTCGGCCCGCAGGTCGGGCTCGTCCTCGTCGATCCGGGGCCCGAACAGGTCGGTGTCGGCCGACGCTGCCTCCTCGCCCGGAGCGAGGTCGTGTTCGCGCTTGAAGCCGGCGATGTCCTTCGCCGATACCTCCAGCTGATGGGCGATCCACGCGTCGGTGCGGCCCTGCCGCACCCATGTCCGGATCTGGTTGAGCTGTGGTTTGAGTGATCTGCGTGCCAAGAGGCGCGCAGACTACCAACGCGGGGCACTGCCGAGACGCCCGTTGGTAGGAAGGGGTGTGGCCGCCGCCCACGTGGGGCATACTGAGACCCCACTGTCGAGCGGCACGGATGTCGCCAACCCAGGGAGGGAGGCCCCTGGAGTGCTTGTACTGACGCGCAAGGCAAACCAGAGCATCATGATCGGCGACGGCATCCAGGTGTCCGTCCTGGCCGTCATGGGCGAGAAGGTGCGAATCGGCATCGAGGCGCCGCGCTCGGTGCCCGTCTTCCGCAAGGAGGTCTGGGTCGAGATCCAGCGCGATCAGGCCGAGGCCGACGACGACGAAGAGCAGTCGTCATCGACGGTGTCGAAGGCGCTGGAGGAACTGAAGGGCGACTAGCCGCTCTAGCCGGCGACGCGGGCGAGCACCTGGAACATCACCAGGGTCACGGCCACGGTGGTGGCCAGGATGGCCAGGCACAGCACCGCAAAGCGCGCCGTGCCCGCCTTGTGGACGCGGTCGACGCGACGGGCGCGGGAGCGGTGAACGGCGTTGCGGCGCAGCCGCTCGCGGCGCTCGACGGAGTCGGCGGCCTCCTCACGGAAGTCCGCCTCGAACTGCGCCAGTGATTGCCTCATCCGCATGATCGGTTGCAGACCCTACCACTGAGATGTTGTTCCCAAAGTGTGCGAAATCGCACGTATGGGCCCGGCCGGAGCGCATCAACGCCCCGGCCGTACTGGTTCAGGCGACCGTCACGTCCTGGTTGAGATAGACGTCCTGAATCGCGTTCAGCAGCGCGATTCCCTCGTCCGTGGGGCGCTGGAACGCCTTGCGGCCCGAGATCAGGCCGGTGCCGCCCGCTCGCTTGTTGATCACCGCGGTGCGCACGGCCTCGGCCAGATCGCTCTCGCCGGAGGAGGCGCCGCCGCTGTTGATCAGCCCCGAGCGGCCCATGTAGCAGTTGATCAGCTGGTAGCGGGTCAGATCGATCGGATGGTCGCTGCAGAGCGTGTCGTACATCGCGGGGTTGGTCTTGCCGAACCCGATCGCCTCGAAGCCGCCGTTGCTCTCGGGCAGCTTCTGCTTGATGATGTCGGCCTCGATGGTCACGCCCATGTGGTTGGCCTGGCCGGTCAGATCGGCGGCGGTCGAGTAGTCGGTGCCGTCGACCTTGAACGAGTCGTTGCGCAAGTAGCACCAGAGCACGGTGAACATGCCCAGCCGGTGCGCCTCCTCGAACGCATGCGCGGTCTCGACCAGCTGGCGGCGGGCCCCTTCGCTGCCGAAGTAGATCGTGGCGCCCACCCCGGCGGCGCCCATGTCGTAGGCGCGCTGGACGCTGCCGAACATGATCTGGTCGAAGCTGTTCGGGTAGGTCAGCAGCTCGTTGTGGTTGAGCTTGACGATGAAGGGGATCTTGTGCGCCCAGCGGCGGCTGACCGCGCCCAGCACCCCGAGCGTGGAAGCGACCGCGTTGCAGCCGCCCTCGGCCGCCAGCTCGACGAGCTTCTCGGGATCGAAGTAGGCGGGGTTGGGGCCGAAGCTGGCACCGCCCGAGTGCTCGATTCCCTGATCGACGGGCAGGATGCTCATGTAGCCCGTGCCGGCCAGGCGGCCGTTGTCGGCCACCCACCTCAGGTTGCGGATGGTGCGGGTGGAGCGATCGCTGTCCACCAGGGTGCGGTCCAGGAAGTCGGGGCCCGGCAGGTAGAGCTGGGACTTGTCGATCGTCTGGCAGCTGTGACCCAGCAGGTCAGCCGCGTCTTCTCCGAGGAGCTCCTCGAGCTGCGATGAGGTCGTGTCAATGGTGGCCACCGGGGTCTCCTCTCGGGCGCGTCGATTGCGTACGTCAGTGCATCGTAGGGCGCTGCCGGTCCGCTGGGTAGGCTCCCGCCCATGGAGCACCGCTTCACGGGCCCCTCGTACACCCTGGGGATCGAGGAAGAGCTCATGATCGTGGACGCGGAGACCCTCGATCTGACCAACTCGATCGAGGAGATGCTCCGGGATCTCCAGGACGCCGGCACGGTCGGCGACGTCAAGCCCGAGCTGATGGAGTCGGTGTGCGAGATCGCCACGGCACCGTGCCGCGACGCCGCCGAGGCCGGTGAGCAGCTCACCGAGCTGCGCAGCACGGTCCAGGAGGTGGCGGCCGCGCGCGACTGGGCGATCGGGGCCGCCGGGACGCACCCGTTCGCGCTCTGGGAGGACCAGCGGATCGTCTCGCGCCCGCGCTACCGCGACCTGATCTCGGGCCTGCAGTTCGTGGCCCGCCAGGAGCTCATCTTCGGCATCCACGTGCACGTGGGCCTTGACGACCCGGACAAGGCGATCCACGTGGTCAACGGCATGCGCGTGCACCTGCCCGTGCTGCTGGGGCTGTCGGCCAACTCGCCGTTCTGGCGCGCGCAGAACACCGGGATGCTGTCGGCCAGGACGCCGATCTTCCGCGCCTTCCCGCGCGTGGGCATCCCGCCCCGCTACGAGGACTTCGACGACTGGGCGCGGCGGATCGACTTCATGCGCGAGTCGCAGACGATCAGCGACTACACCTACCTCTGGTACGACGTGCGCCCGCACCCGAAGTTCGGCACCGTGGAGATCCGGGTCATGGACTCGCAGACGCGGCTGGAGCACACGCTCGGGCTCGCCGCGCTGGTGCAGGCCATGGTCAAGGAGCTGGCCGAGCACTTCGACGCCGGCGAGCAGCTGTCGCGCTACCCGTACGAGATGCTGGACGAGAACAAGTGGCTGGCCGCCCGCCACGGCCTGGACGGCGAGCTGGTGGACCTGCCGAGCCAGGAGCGGGTGCCCACCCGGGCGCTGGCCCGGCGGCTGCTGGACCGCCTGCGCGGCCACGCCCAGGACCTGGGCTCGGGCAACGAGCTGGAGGCTGTCGAGGACCTGCTCCTGCGCGGCAACGGCGGCTCGCGCCAGAAGGTGGTTTACGAGGCCAACCACGACCTGCGCGAGGTCGTGAGCGAGATCGTCGAGAAGACCTCGCCGCACTCGGCCGACGAGTAGCCCGCCGGGGAATCGGCGTCGATGCCGAGTCCTGCTGGGGTTTACCCTCCCTACTGGTGAGCCAGCCCGACCTCTTCGTCGTCTGCAAGAACTGCGGGTCCGAGGTCAGCCCGTACGTGACCGAGTGCCCCTACTGCGGCCAGCGGGTGCGCAAGCGCGCGCCCAAGCTCGAACGCGACGAGCAGGGCTCCGATCCACGGCCCAAGGAGCGCCGGCGCAAGGTTCCGAAGCTGTCGCGGCTGCGCCCGGCCGAGATCGAGGGCATCGCGCCGGACACCCGCCCGCTGGCCACCTTGGTGCTGATCGGTCTCTCGATCGCGGTGACGCTGGCGATCACCGCCGGCGTGACCGTGGCCGACGCGGGCGGCCTGCTGGTGGGCTTCGACGACCAGCCCTGGCGCTACGTGACCACGGCGTTCGTGCACGTGAGCCTGACCTACCAGTTCGCGACGCTCGTGGCGGTCGGTGTGTTCGGCACGCTGCTGGAGCGCCGCTTCGGCCTGCTGGCCCCTTTGCTGGTGTTCCTGGCCGCCGGCGCGGCGGGAGCGGCCGCCGCCGTGGCGGTCGTGAACGTCAGCGCGCTGGAGTCCGAGGTGCTGGGCGCCAACGGCGCCGCCCTGGGCCTGCTGACCGCGTGGTTGGTCGACGACATGCGGGCGGCCCGCCGCGGCGACCAGCGTGGCAACGACATGGTCGGGGTTGCTGTGATCGCCGTGCTGCTGCTGGCGCTTCCGCTTGCTGTGGCCGAGGCCAACCCCGTGGCCGGGCCGGTGGGTGCTCTGGCCGGGGCCATTCTGGCTCCGTTCCTGGGTCTCGTCTCACGCCGCGCATGAGCGACCGGCCGTTCACCAACGCCGAGCTGGACGCCGCGATCCAGCGCCTGACCGAGCCGGGCCGGCTGCGCCAGGCGGAGTCGATCGTCCTGGACCGCGCTCCGGAGCTGCAGCGCATCCTGGCCGAGGCACTGCACGCGGCCGGCTGGTTCGGCGAGTCGCACGAGGCCAACGTGCGCACGGCCGCCTCCCACGCCGACGAGGGTGACCGGATCACCGCCCTGCGCACGCTGCTGGCGGAGGAGAACCGGATCGGGATGCTGGTGGGCGTGGCGGTCGGGTGGGAGCTGGCGCGCGAGCTCGAGCTGCCCTCACGGGACGGGGACGACGAAGCCGGGTAGGGGGTACCTCGGCGTGGTGCTCGCCGGTCACCGGCCGGCCCTGCTGCTCCCGCTACGCTCGGCCAAGCCGTCCCCAGACCAGAGGAGAACACGTGGACATCCGTTTCCTTGGCCAGTCCTGCTTCGAGATCAGCGCGGGCCACACGCGCCTGCTGGTCGACCCGTTCCTGACCGGCAACCCCAAGGCCGCTGCCTCGGCCGACGAGGTCGAGCCCACGCACATCCTGCTCACGCATGGCCACGCCGACCACCTGGGCGACACCGTGGACATCGCCAAGCGCACGGGCGCGTCGGTGATCGCGATCGTCGAGCTGGCCAACGAGATCGGCGGGGCTGGTGTCGAGAACGTGGTCGACCCGAACCTGGGCGGAACGGTCGAGTTCGCGGGCGGCTGGGTGCGCCTGGTGCCGGCCTGGCACACGGCGGTCACCCCCGACGGCACGCCGCACACCCCCGCGGGCCTGGTGATCAACCTGGACGGCAAGACGGTCTACCACCTGGGCGACACCTGTCTGTTCTCGGACCTGGCGCTGCCGGGCAAGCGCGACAGCTGGACGTGGCGCTGGTGCCCATCGGCGGCCACTACACGATGGATCGCCACGACGCCGTCCAGGCCGTCGATCTGGTCGGCGCGCCCACGGTCATCCCGTGCCACTACGACACGTTCCCGCCGATCGAGACCGACGCCCAGGCGTTCGCAGTCCGACGTCCAGGACCAGACCAAGTCGAAGGTCGTGGTGCTCGAGCCCGGCGACACGCACTCAGCGTGACGCGGGCGGCTGCGCTTGCCGCGGCGGGTGTGCTGGCGCTGGCCGGCTGCGGCGGTGACGACGACAACGGCAAGCAGCCCGGTGCCGACACCGCCACCGAGAAGACCGCGACCACGGACACCGCACCCACCCGGACGGCGCCGGCCACCGAGACCGAGCCGGCCCGGACGGGCCAGGAGGGCGGCGGCGCGAAGGCCCCGGGCGAGAACCAGCCGGGCGGCGCGGGCGACGAGGTGCCCAACTCCACGCAGGCGCTGATCACCGGCCGTGCCGGCAAGCTCAGCCCGGCCACGGTGAGCGTGCCCCCGTTCATCGCCATAACGGTCGAGCTGCGCTCGGCCGACGGTCGCGACTACGCATTGCGCGGCGGCGGCAGGTCGCTGGCCGCCGGTGAGGGCCGGAACTCCGCAACGGCCAGCTTCGACGGGCCTGCGCCCGGGGCGCAAGCTCGTGCTCAGCGGACCGCAGGGACGGGTCACCATCTCGGCCAACGCCGAGCCCGGCCCGTGATGTTTGGCTGGCTGGCCAGTCTGGGCTAGGCTGCGGCGGCGGCAGGGCGACAGGAGGAGAGACCATGACCGAGCCGACGATGGACCGCACCGACCGGGCCGACTTCCAGGCCACAACCGACCCGGGCCTGATGGAGTCGGCCGACCGCGGCCAGTCCCAGTTGCTGGACTACACGCAGCTGTACTCGCTCTGGGAGCGCCAGCAGTGGGCGGTGCAGGACATCGACTTCACCCAGGACCGGATCGACTGGCACGAGCGGATCCCGGCCGAGGAGCGCTACCAGCGCATGTACGGACTGTCGTCCTTCTTCATCGGCGAGCAGCGGGTGGCCGCGGAGCTCGGGCCGATGATGCGCGCCGCGCCGCAGGAGGACATGCGCATCTTCCTGTGCACCCAGATCGCCGACGAGGCCCGCCACGTGGCCTTCTTCGACCGCTTCTACTCGGAGGTGGGCGTGCTCGAGTCCGGACGACCTGGCGGCCCGCCTGGAGGAGACCAGCGCGCACCTGAACGAGCAACTTCGAGCGAGCTGTTCGACCGCATGCTCAAGGACCGCGTCGACCGCCTGGCGGCCGAGCCCGAGGATCTGGAGACGCTGGTCGAGGCGGTGACGCTCTACCACATGATCATCGAGGGCATGCTGGCCCTGACCGGGCAGCACTTCATCATCGAGTACAACGAGAGCCAGGGCACGCTGCCCGGCTTCGTCGAGGGCTTCAACAACGTGGCCCGCGACGAGCACCGGCACGTGGCCTTCGGGGCCCGCTTCCTGCGCGACATGGCATCACGCGACAGCAAGTACGCGGACGCCATCCAGCGCACGCTGGTGGAGTGCGGGCCGGCGGCCGACGGTGTGCTCACACCGCCGTGGGCCGAGGCGCAGGGCATCGACGACGACACCGAGATCTTCGGCTACACGTTGGCCGAGACGCGGGCCTTGCCATGAAGGCGCTGGAGCGCCGGCTGAAGGTCATCGGCCTGGCGTCGGTGGCCTAGAACATCCGCCCGCCCAGCGGTACCTCGGACGAGGGCTGGAGCAGGATCACGCGCCCCTCCTCGTCGGGGACGCCCAGTATCAGGACTTCCGACAGCACGGGCCCGATCTGGCGGGCGGGGAAGTTCACCACGCCCACCACCAGGCGCCCTTCCAGCTCCTGGCGGGAGTAGTTGGTCACCTGCGCCGAGGTGCGCCGCAAACCGATCTCGGGCCCGAAGTCCACTCGCAGCTTCCAGGCGGGCTTGCGTGCCTCGGGGAAGTCCTCCACCTCGACCACCCGCCCGACGCGGATGTCGACCTTCTCGAAGTCCTCGATCGTGGCCACGCCAGGACGGCGCTAGGGCAGCGGCGGCATCGCCGGCGGCGGCTCGGACTGGGGCTGGGAGCCCGGGGCCGGCTGGGCCGGCGGATCGTCCGGTGGCGCCTGCGGACCGGGGCTGGCGGACGGCGAGTCGGTGCCCACGCCCTGGCCGGGAGTGACCGGAGTGGTACGTGGCGGCAGCGTCGACGTGCCCTCATCCTCCTGCGTCGGCTCGGGCGAGGCCGGAGGGACCGCGGCGGCGGGGGCCGCCGGCGCGGGCTTGGCAGTGGGGGCCGGCTTGGCGGCCGCGGGCTCGGCCTTCTTCGCGGCCGGCTCGGCCTTCTTCGTGGCGGCCTTGGCCGGCTTGGCCACCGGGGCCGGCGCGGGCTGGGCCACCGGCGCCGGGGTCGCGGGCGCTTGAGCCGTCCGGGCCACGGCCGGTGCCTGGACGGGGTCACGCTTGGCCACGTTGTTCACCTCGACCGCGCCGGCGGTGACGATCACGGCGGCTGCCATGCCGGCGGCCGCCTTGGAAGCCAGCGTGCCGACACCGGCGGAGATGGCGCCACCTGCGGCGGCGCCGCCGGCTGCCGCGCCGCCGGCCGCCAGGCTGGCTCCGCCAGTGGCGGCGGAGCCGGCGGCCACCGAGCCGGCGGCGGTGCCGCCACCAAAGCCCAGGTGGGCGATGCCCAGCTTCTTGAAGAACACCAGCGGGCCGATCGGCAGAACCGCGGCCAGGGCCTTCGACGTGGTGCGCAGCTCGACGCGGAAGGTGCGGCAGCGCTCGCAGTTCTTGAGGTGCCGGCGCCCGGGAGCGGTGGTGCGGCTCAGGCCCTCGGCCACCTCGGCCAGCTCGACGCGGACCTCCTCGCACGTCAGCAGCCGCGCCTCGGAGGCCTCGGCCAGGCCGACGCGGGCGCGCACGAGCAGCGACTTGACGCTGGGCACCGTGGTGTCCATCGCCTCGGCTATCTGGTCGTAGGAGAGCGCGTCGATCTCGCGCAGCAGCAGCGCGGTGCGCTGGGTCTCGGGCAGCTCCTGGACGTCCGCCACGATCTGGCGGAACTCCTCGCGCCGGTGCACCGTCTCGGCGGTGCTGGTGCCGTTCTCGATCTCGAAGATGTCCATCGAGTCCTGCCCCGATGCGCGCGGGCGGCGCAGGTGGTTCAGGCAGCGGTTGCGGGCGATCCGGTACAGCCACGGCCGTGCGTTGATCGGCCGGTCGTCGGCCAGCAGGGCGTTGAAGGAGGCCGCGAAGACCTCCTGGAGCACGTCCTCGGCGTCCTCCTGCGAGCCCAGCATGTGGCGGCAGAAGGCCAGCAGGCGCGGCTGGTAGCGCTGCACCAGCGCGTCGAAGGCGCCGTTGTTGCCGCGCCGGATCATGGCCACGAGCTTCTCGTCGCCCTGAAGTCTGAGCAGGGGTGAACGGCCTCCGAGATGGGGCAGAGCTGACGGCTGTGGTAGCGCGGAAGCTTCCATGGATGATCCCGGGAACGGTGTTCCCATGGATAGGGACACGGTAACGGGCGCGAAGTTGCGCCCTAAGATCGATTTCGCCCGGGTGCTGGAACGGTAGACAGAGGGGCCTTAAAAGTCCCGGTCCTTTATTGGGCGTGTGGGTTCGAGTCCCACCCCGGGCACTGCGGCGCCGTGTCCGCTAACCGCGCCGCATCAGGCGGCCCACGGCCGCCATCAGCTCCTCGGTCTTCTCGTCCTGCTCGCCCTGCTCGGCTCCGATCACGCAGTGCTTGGCGTGGTCGTCCATCAGGCCCAGCGCGACCTTGTCCAGCGCGGCCTGGACAGCTCCGATCTGGGTCAGCACGTCGATGCAGTAGCGGTCGTCGGCGACCATGTTCTCGATGCCGCGTACCTGCCCTTCTATTCGCTTGAGGCGGGCGAGCAGCTGATCCTTGGTAGCGGTGTATCCGCGCGTCGGTGTGGAGGCCATGTGCACAGCATAACGCATACGGGGTGGGGGTATCTGTATAGTGCGGTGCATGACCGCGATCGGACGACTCACCGGCTTCGCCGCACTTCTGGGGGCGGTATTCGCCGTGGCTGCCTTCGCGGGCGCGCGCGCAGACCTCGGGGCATCGCCGCCACGCTCGCCGGCCACCCACCAGGCGATGCGCTCGTCCGACGGCCACGGCGCATCCGAGCAGGGGGCGCGGCCTGATGCGGTTCGCGGCCTCGCGGTCAGCCAGCGCGGCCTGACGCTCGAGCTCCCGCGTACCAGCCTGCGAGCCGGGACCACCGCCAGGCTGGCGTTCCGGATCGCCGACGCTGCGGGGCGGACCGTGCGCGGCTTCGACGTCGCGCACGCCAAGCGGATGCACGTGATCCTGGTGCGCCGCGACCTGACCGGCTTCCAGCACCTGCACCCCGTACAGGGCGCCGACGGCTCATGGTCGGTCCGGGTGCGGGTGCCCGAGGGCGGCACCTACCGCCTGTTCGCCGACTTCTCCCGCCACGGCGCCGCGCGCACGCTCGGCGCCGATCTGGCGGTCAGCGGGCCCGGGGCCGCGCGGGCGCTGCCCGCTCCGACGACCGCCACCAGCGTGGACGGCCTGACCGTGGCCCAGCGCGCGCCCGCGTCCCGGGCGGGACGGGAAACCGAGCTCGACTACGCCGTCACGCGCGGCGGCCGGCCCGTGCCGCTGCAGCCCTACCTGGGCGCGCGCGGCCACCTGGTGGCGCTGCGCGAGGGCGACCTGGCCTTCCTGCACGTGCACCCGGAGGCCGACCGCCTGCGCTTCGCCACCCGCTTCCCGTCCTCGGGGCGCTACCGCCTGTTCGTGCAGTTCAAGAGCGCGGGCCGGGTGCACACGGCGGCCTTCACCCGCGAGGTGGGCCGATGAGCACGGCGGCCCCCGAGCGGCTGGAGCTGCCGATCAGCGGCATGACGTGCGCGTCCTGCGCCAGCCGGGTCGAGAAGCAGCTGAACGGACTCGACGGCGTGGCGGCCACGGTGAACTACGCCACCGAGAAGGCGACCGTCGAATACGAGCCCGCGTCCGTGCAGACGGCCGACCTGGTCGGGGCGGTCGAGGCGGCCGGCTATCAGGCCGCGCTGCCGTCCGAGGAGCCCGCGGCCGAGGCGGAGGCCGACCACACCGATCCGCTGCGCCGCCGCCTCCTGATCAGCGCCGCGCTGTCGCTGCCCGTGCTGGTGCTGTCGATGGTGCCGGCGTTGCAGTTCGACAACTGGCAGTGGCTGGCGCTGAACATGGCCACGCCCGTGGTGCTCTGGGGCGCCTGGCCGTTCCATCGCGCGGCCTGGGCCAACCTGCGCCACGCGCAGGCCACCATGGACACCCTGATCAGCGTGGGGGTCCTGGCCGCCTGGCTGTGGTCGCTGTACGCGCTGTTCATCGGCCAAGCGGGCATGCCCGACATGCGCATGACCTTCGATCTGATCCCCGAACGGGGCGCGGGCGCCGATCACATCTACCTGGAGACCGCCGCCGTGGTGACCACGCTGATACTGGCCGGGCGCTTCTTCGAGGCGCGGGCCAAGCGCCGTGCCGGCGCCGCGCTGACCGCTCTGCTGGAGCTGGGCGCCAAGGAAGTGGAGGTCCTGGATGACCACGAAGGACAGCGCTGGATCGCGATCGACGAGCTGCGCGTGGGGCAGCGCTTCCTGGTTCGCCCGGGCCAGAAGGTGGCCACGGACGGAACCGTCGAGGAGGGCAGCTCCGCGCTGGACATGAGCATGCTCACCGGTGAGTCAGCGCCGGTCGAGGTCGGCCCGGGCGACGAGGTCGTGGGAGCCACCGTGAACGCCGGCGGCCGGCTGGTCGTGCGCGCCACCCGCGTGGGCGCCGACACCGCCCTGGCCCAGATCGCGCGGATGGTGTCCGACGCGCAGGGCGGCAAGGCGCCGGTACAGCGCCTGGCCGATCGCGTCTCGGCCGTGTTCGTGCCGGTGGTCATCGCGCTGGCCGTGGGCACGCTGGGCTTCTGGCTCGGCACGGGTGAGAGCACCGCGTTCGCGTTCACCACAGCCGTGGCCGTGCTGATCATCGCCTGCCCGTGTGCGCTGGGGCTGGCCACGCCCACGGCGCTGATGGTGGGCAGCGGCCGTGGGGCGCAGCTGGGCCTGCTGATCAAGGGTCCCGAGGTGCTCGAATCGACCCGGACGGTCGACACGGTGATGCTGGACAAGACCGGCACCGTGACCAGCGGCGAGATGACCCTGGTGGACGTCGTGACCGCCGATGCCTCGCGCGAAGACGCGCTGCGCTTGGCCGGGGCCCTGGAGGACGCATCCGAACACCCGATCGCCCGCGCGATCGCGCAGGCCGCGCGCTCGGAGACAGGCCCGCTGGGCTCGCCGGGGGCGTTCACGGTGCGGCCCGGACTTGGCGCCGTTGGCGTCGTGGACGGGAGGGCGGTGGTGGTGGGCCGGCCCACACTGCTCGCCGAGTCCGGCCTGCAGGTGCCGGCCGAGCTCGAGCATGCCAGGCACGCGGCCGAGCAGGCCGGGCGCACGGCGGTGCTGGTGGGCTGGGAGGGCCGCGCGCGGGCGCTCATGGCGGTGGCCGATGCCGTCAAGCCGACCTCGGCCGACGCCGTGGCCCGGCTCCGCTCCCTGGGGCTGCGGCCGATTCTCCTGACCGGCGACAACCGCGTCACCGCCGAGGCGGTGGCGGCCCAGGTGGGCATCGACGAGGTCCGGGCCGAGGTGCTGCCGGGCCAGAAGGCCGACGCCGTCAAGGAGCTCCAGGCCGCCGGCCGGGTGGTCGCCATGGTCGGCGACGGCGTGAACGACGCCCCGGCGCTGGCCCAGGCCGACCTGGGCCTGGCCATCGGGACCGGCACCGACGTGGCCATCGAGGCATCCGATCTGACCCTGGTCTCCGGCGACCTGGGCGCCGCCGCCGACGCGATTCGCCTGAGCCGGGCCACGCTGCGCACGATCAAGCAGAACCTGGGCTGGGCCTTCGGCTACAACCTGGCCGCGATCCCGCTGGCGGCCGTGGGTCTGCTCAACCCGGTGATCGCCGGCGCCGCCATGGCGCTGTCCAGCGTCAGCGTGGTGGCCAACGCGCTCCGCCTGCGCACGTTCAAGGCCGGCTGAGCGGGGTAGAGCAGCAGCGATGGCCGCTTACGACGACGACGATGACTGGGTCGGCGAGCCGCCCGAGGGCTTTCACTCGCGCGAGCGCGCCGATCCCGGTTTCTGGGCCGGCCAGCGCCCGCTGAGCATCCTGGCGGCGGGGGTCGGCCTGGTCCTGCTGGTCCTGCTTGTCGTGGTGCTCGCGGGTTAGGCTCCATCTAGTGGCCAAGATCCTCTTCACCCCCTTCAGCATCGCCTTCTCCCTGATTGCGGGCCTGGTGGCGCGCAAGGTCTTCGACCGCGTCTGGCACGTGGTCGACAAGGAGGATCCGCCGGATCCGGGCGAGGAACTCGAGCCGCTGCGGCGCATCCTGCTGGCCGCGGTGCTGCAGTCCACGGTGTTCGCGCTGGCGCGCGCGCTGTTCGATCGGCAGGCCCGCAAGACCTTCCGCGGGCTCACCGGGACCTGGCCGGGGCCCAAGGACAAGTCTTAAGCGGTCTTTAACCCTGCATTGTGGCTGCGTCCCCGGGCGCCTTCAACAGGTAGATTCCTGCGGCTGGTACATGGGCGGCCTTTGCCGTCCGGGGCGGGAGAATGCGGAGAGCGATGGGATCGGTGAGCCAGGTGGGAAGGATCGCTGCACTCGGTGCGGTCATCGCTGCCGTGGTGCTGGTCGCCCTCGTCCTCTTCAAGCCCGGCGGCGACCAGTACTCGCTCACCGCCACGTTCATCAACGCCGGGCAGCTGGTCAAGGGCAACGAGGTCCAGACCGGCGGCACCCCGATCGGCTCCGTCAGCGACATCCGCATCACCCCCAACGGCCAGGCCGAGATCAAGCTCAACGTCAAGAAGAAGTACGCGCCGGTGCCCAAGGGCACACGCGCACGTATCCGCCAGGCCTCGCTCTCGGGTATCGCCAACCGCTACGTGGACCTGTCGTATCCCGACCGCAAGGTCGGCAACATGCCCGACGGCGCCCAGCTCGGGGTGGACCGGACCGAGACCGCGGTCGACCTCGACGAGCTGTTCAACACGCTCGATCCGCCCACGCGCAAGGCGCTCCAGGGCTTCTTCAAGGGCCAGGCGCGCCAGTTCCGCGGCGCCGGCACCGATGCCAACGAGGCTTTCCGCTATCTGAACCCGGCGCTGGCGTCGACCAGCCGCCTGTTCCGCGAGGCCACGCGCGACCAGCCGACGCTGGAGCGCTTCCTCGTGGACAGCTCGAGGCTGGTGACCACGCTGGCCGAACGCCGTGACGACCTCTCGGCCCTGATCGGCAACCTCAACCAGACCACCCGCGCGCTGGGCAACCAGAAGGTGGCGCTGGCCAGCTCGATCGAGCGCCTGCCGCCGTTCATGCGCCGCGCCAACACCACGTTCGTGAACCTGCGCTCGGCGCTGGACGACGTGGACCCGCTGGTCGACGCCTCCAAGCGGCCGGCCCGCGCGCTGCAGCCGTTCCTGAGCCAGGCACGGGCGTTCGCCGCCGATGCCAAGCCGACCGTCCGCGACCTGCGCGATCACGGTGCGCAAGAAGGGCTCGGCCAACGACCTGATCGACTTCGTGAACTCGATCCCGCCGCTGGCTGACATCGCGGTCGATTCCGCCACGCGCAACGGCAAGGCCCGCCGCGGCGCTTTCCCCGAGAGCGTGGACGCTTTCAAGGGCGGCGCGCCGATCATCGCCGAGGCGCGCCCCTACACCACGGACTTCCTCGGCTGGCTGGACGACTTCTCGACCACCGGCGGCGGTTTCGACGCCATGGGCGCCTACGCGCGCGGCCACATCTCGTTCGCCGAGAACCTGGGCGGCCCCGTCAAGCGGGACCAGTTCCGCCGCTGTCCGGGCGGCGCCGAGTTGGCCGCGTCCGACGGCTCGAACGTGGCCAGCCCCGAGGAGGCCCAGCAGCTGGACTGCGACCGCTTCCAGCGCGCGACCGGGGACGTGGGCCCGTGAGGCGGCTGATCGCAATGGTCAGCGTGCTGGCGCTGCTGGGCGCCGGCGCCGTGGTCGCCGGGGCGCAGGACGACAAGGCCAAGTCGGGCACCGAGATCAAGATCGTGTTCGACAACGCGTTCGGCCTGACCAAGGGCGGCGACTTCCGCGTCGGCGGGGTCAAGGCGGGATCGACCACCGACTTCAAGGCCACCGACACCAATCCGCCCAAGGCCGAGGTCACGGCAAAGATCACCGAGCCGGGCTTCACCAACTTCCGCCGTGACGCCAGCTGCACGATCAAGCCGCAGTCGCTGATCGGCGAGTACTACGTGGACTGCCAGCCCGGCTCGCCGGGCCAGCCGAAGCTCAAGGGCCGCATCCCGGTGGCCCAGACCAGCTCCACGATCCCGCAGGACCTGGTGAACAACGTCCTGCGCCGTCCCTACAAGGAGCGCCTGCGGCTGGTCATCAACGAGCTGGGTACCGGCCTGGCCGGCCGCCCGAAGGACCTGCAGGCCGTGCTGCGCCGCGCCCACCCGGGCCTGCGCGAGACCAGCGCGACGCTGCGCATCCTGGGCCGCCAGAACGAGCACGATCGAGAACTTCATCCGCGACTCCGACACGGTGGTCACGCAGCTGGAGGCGCGCAAGAAGGAGGTGTCGCGCTTCATCGACGAGGCGGGCGACACCGCCACGATCACCGCCACACGCCGCAACGAGCTGGCTTCCACGTTCAACAAGCTGCCGGGCTTCCTGGACGAGCTGGACCCGACCATGCAGCGCCTGGGCGAGCTCACCGACGAGCAGATCCCGCTGCTGGCCGACGCCCAGCGCGCCGCCCCCAGCCTGGACACCTTCCTGACCCGCCTCGGGCCGTTCGCCCAGGCCTCGCGGCCCGCGATCCGCTCGCTCGGCAGAGCGTCGGTCAAGGGCACCAAGGCGTTCCGAAAGGGCGGCGAGGAGGTGGCCGGGCTCAAGCGGATCGGGCGCGCAGGCGGCGCCGACCGCCAAGCCGCTGGCCCAGTTCCTGGACTCCCTGGACGACCGCCGCCGCGCCATCGACACCGACCCGCGCGGCAAGGTCGGCGCGCCGCCCGCCGGCGACGCGTCCAACCGCGGCAAGGCCAACAGCGGCGGCTTCACCGGGCTCGAGTCGCTCTGGACCTACTTCTTCTGGCAGAGCATGTCGCTGAACGCGTTCGACTCGATCGGCCACATCCTGCGCCTGGGTGTCACCATCTCCGACTGCTCGCGCGCTTGAGAACAACACCCCCCAGCGCGACCCCGAGCTCAAGGAGAAGTTCGACAAGTGCAACTCCTACCTGGGCCCCAACCAGCCGGGCGTGACCACGCCCGACTTCACCCGCGGCGCGCAGGCCGCCAGCCTGCAGCGCGAGGCCGCCAAGCCGGCTGCCAAGGCGGGCGAGCGGCGCTCGGCCGGCCAGCCTGACGCCGCGCCCGTGGCCGGCCAGCGCGACATCTCCAAGCCCCAGATCGCGCTGCCCCCCGCTGTGCAGCAGCTGGTCGACGGCCTGACCAAGAACACGCTGCCCGAGCAGACGCGCAAGCAGCTGAACACCGAGAAGGTGGACCAGCTGCTCAGCGGCAACGGCCCCAAGGGCGCGTCCGGCGCACAGCCCTCACCGCAACAGCTCCTCGACTTCCTGCTGGCGCCATGAGGAACCGCAGCGCAAGCGCAACGCTCGTGGCCAGCCCGGTGCTGGTGGGCGCCGTGACGCTCCTGATCACGATCGTCGCGGTGTTCATCGCCTACAACGCCAACTCGGGGCTGCCGTTCGTGCCCACCTACGACCTCAAGGCCGAGGTGCCCACGGGCAACAAGCTGGTGGCCGGTAACGAGGTGCGCGTGGGCGGCTTCCGCGTCGGCGTGGTCGACGACATCACGCCGAAGGTGGTGCGCAACGGCGATAAGACCCGCGCGGTCGCGGTGATCGCCATGAAGCTGGACAAGACGGTCGAGCCGCTGGCCCGGAACACCACGGTGAAGATCCGGCCGCGCTCGGCGCTGGGCCTGAAGTACGTGGAGCTGACCCCCGGGAAGAGCAAGCAGACCTTCGCGGCCGGCGCCACGATGCCGCTCAAGAACGCCACCGAGGGGCTGGAGCTCGAGGACGTGTTCTCGACGCTGGACGACAAGACGCGGCGCAACTCGCAGCTGGCGCTGGCCGGCTTCGGCGATGCCTTCGCGGGCCGCGGTCGCGCTCTGAACAACTCGATCCAGGCCCTGAACCCGTTCTTCTCCTTCCTGACGCCGGTCATGCAGCTCGCTGAACGACCCCGACACCCAGCTGGACCAGTTCTTCGTTCAGCTGGGCGGCACCGTCGGCCAGCTGGCGCCGGTGGCGCGCACCCAGGCCGAGCTGTTCTCGAACATGGCCACGACCTTCGCCGCCTTCAGCGCCGATCCGACGGCGCTGCAGCAGACGATCGAGCAGTTCGCCGGCCACGATCGACACGGCGGTGCGCTCGTTCCGGGTGCAGCGCCCGTTCCTGGCCGACTTCGCCGACCTCTCGCGGCGCCTGCGCCCCGCGGTCAACCAGCTGCCGAAGTCGCTGCCCGCGATCAACAGCGCGTTCCGCGTGGGCACCCCGGTGCTGCCGCGCACGGTTGCGCTCAACGGCCGCCTCGGCGAGAACTTCGACGCGCTGGACAACCTCTTCGACAACCCCAACACGCTGCTGGCGCTGCGCGACCTGCGCACGACGCTCACGGTGGTCAGGCCGGCCATGGAGTTCATCGCGCCCTACCAGACGGTCTGCAACTACTGGAACTACTTCGTCTACCCGCTGGGCGAGCACCAGTCCGAGGTCAGCCCGCTGGGCGGCACCGTGCAGCAGCAGGGCGTCCGGGTGACGAACGTCGCGCAGCCGAACAGCCTGGGCACGATCCGCAGCTCGCGGCCCGTCGACACGCCCCCCGGCGTCGATCCCGTGGGCGCCAAGGTCAACGGCGAGGAGGTCAGCCGCTTCTACAGCCAGCCCTACCAGCCGGCCATCGACGCCCAGGGCAACGCCGACTGCCAGATCGGGCAGAACGGCTGGGTGCGCGGCCCGATCGGCCCGAACCGCTACAAGCCGGGGCTGGCCCCTGACGGCGCCCCCAGCGGCGGCAACGCCGGGGTCAGCATCTCCAACTTCCCGATCCTGTCCGGCGGCACGTACGTGTCGCGCAAGCTCGGCATCAACAACCTCAAAGACGTGGACAAGCTGCGATGAGGCTCCGACGCAGCAAGAAGCGCGCCGACCAGCGCGGGCTCAGCCCCTTCATGGCAGGCCTGATCTCCGTCGCCCTGGTGGCGATCGCGGTGTTCTTCGCCTTCACCAAGGCCAACCCGTTCGCCAACCCCTACGAGCTCAAGGGCGCGTTCCAGAACGCGAACAGCCTCAAGGCCAACTCGCCCGTGCGCATCGCCGGCGTCGAGGTTGGCAAGGTCAAGACGATCGAGGCGATCCCCGGCGGCAAGAAGGAAGGCGCGGCGATCGTGACCATGGAGCTCAAGAAGAGCGCGCTGCCCATCCACGAGGACGCCCAGCTCAAGGTCCGCCCGCGCGTGTTCCTGGAGGGCAACTTCTTCGTGGACATCAAGCCCGGATCGCCGTCGGCCAAGACGCTGAAGAGCGGCCAGACGATTCCCACCAACCAGACGGCCTCGCCGGTGCAGCTCGGTGAGGTCCTGGCCGCCCTGCAGAGCGACACCCGCTCGGACCTCCAGGTCTTCCTCAAGGAGTACTCGAAGGGGCTGGAGGGCAAGGGCGCCAGGGGCTTCAACGAGGCGCTTCGCACCGGCCCGCGCGCCTTCCGCAGCACGGCGATCGCCAGCGACGCCCTGCTGGGCATCGAGCCGACGAAGGACCTCCAGCGCGTGTTCCGGGGTCAGGCGCGGACGTTCGCGGCCCTGAACGAGGACGAGAACGCCCTGAAGGGGCTGGTCACGAACTTCAACACCGTCGCCGGAGCCTTCGCCAGCCAGGATGCGGCGCTCGAGCGCACGATCCCCGCGCTGGACCGCACCCTGCGCGTGGGCTCGCCCGCCCTGGCCTCGCTGAACTCGGCGCTGCCGACGCTGCGCGTGTTCTCGCGCGAGGCGCTTCCCGGCGTGCGCTCCAGCGGGCCCACGCTCGAGGCCTCGCTGCCCTTCATCAAGCAGGCACGGCTGCTGGTCCGGCCCACCGAGCTCAGGGGCACCGCGCGCCAGCTGCGCCTGCAGATCCCCAACTTCGTCACGCTCAGCCGCCGCTCGGTGCCGCTGCTGGGCCAGGCGCGCTCGCTCTCGTCGTGCACCAACACGGTCCTCGTGCCGTTCGCCAACACCCCGGTGCCCAACCCCGACGAGCCCAAGGACACCAATCAGAAGCCGCTGCGCCAGGCCAACCGCGGCTTCGTCGGCCTGTCCGGTGAGAGCCGCGTGAACGACGGCAACCTGTCCTACTTCCGCACCAGCGCCATCGGGCCGCCCGACACCGTGCGCCCGGCGGCCCCCTCCGACGGCGGCTTCCAGCCGCCCCCGCGCCGTCCCGACGTGGCCTGCGAGACGCAGGAGAAGCCCAACCTCAACGCCCCCGGCGGCAGCGTGCTGCAGTTCCCGACCGGCGGCAGCGGAGCCACCGCCGCGGCGCTGCGCAAGACGCCGAGCAAGATCGACGGCAAGAAGCTGCTCGAGGCTCGCTCGCTGTTCCGCAAGTGGCAGAAGACCGAGGGGGCCAAGGCGCAGAAGAAGTTCGACAAGGGCTTCAAGAAGCTGGCCGAGGAGGCCAAGCCGTGAAGAAGGCGCTGAAAGACCACCTCGGCGACTTCGTGGCCATCCTGGCGCTGATCGTTCTGGCCGTCGGCGTCGGCGGCTACATCCTGTCCAACCAGCGGCTGCGCTTCCCGCTGATCGAGGACAAGCCGTTCGTGGTCAAGGCGGAGCTGGACGACGCCCAGGCCGTTCAGCCGGGCCAGGGCCAGACGGTGCGCACCGCGGGCGTCGAGATCGGCCAGATCGGCAAGGTCCAGCTCAAGGACGGCAAGGCGCTGGTGGAGCTGCAGCTGGAGTCCAAGTACAAGAACTACGTCAAGCGCAACGCCACAGCGCTGCTGCGCACCAAGACCGGCCTGAAGGACATGTTCATCGAGGTCGACCCGGGCACGGGCAAGCCGCTTCCCGAGAAGGGCACGATCCCGTCGGCCAGCACCGCGCCGGACATCGATCCGGACGAGATCCTGAGCGCGCTGGACTCCGACACCCGCGCCTATCTGAAGCTGCTGGTCTCCGGCGCCGGCAAGGGCCTCAAGGGGCGCGGCAACGATCTCCAGGAGACCTACGCCCGGCTGGGTCCGGTGAACCGCGACGTCGCCCGCGTGAACACGGCGGTGGCCCGGCGCAAGACGAGCCTGAAGCGCCTGATCAACAGGTACGGGCTGCTCACCGCCGAGCTGGCCACCAAGGACCGCCAGATCGTGCGCCTGGTGCGCTCCTCCAACGCCGTCTTCGAGTCGCTGGCCAGCCAGGACACCCAGATCGCCAGCACCGTGAACAAGCTGCCCGGCACGCTGAACACCACCAGCGCCACGCTCGCGAAGGTCAACACCTTCGGCCAGCGGCTGACCCCCGCGTTGCAGGCGCTGCGCTCGCCGATCCGCAAGCTCGATCCCGCCAACAAGGCGGTGCTGCCGCTGGTGCGCGAGGCCACGCCGCAGATCCGCAACCAGATCCGCCCGTTCACGCGCATCGCCACGCCCTACATCCGCGACCTCGGCGCGGGCGCCAAGGGCCTGAGCGCCGGCGCGCCAGACCTGACCGTCTCCTTCAACAAGCTCAACCGCCTGTTCAACATCGGCGCGTTCAACCCCAACGGCGCGGAGGGCCTGACCGGCAACCCGCTGGCCGACCGCAACCGCCAGGAGGGCTACCTCTACTGGCTGGCCTGGACCGCCCAGAACACCAACTCGCTGTTCAACACCGCCGACGCCATGGGCCCGCTGCGGCGGATCACGCTCGGGGGCCTGAGCTGCGGACTGCTCAGGGCTCAGATTGGCCAGATCCCATCGCTGCCGCCGGCGCTCGGCGGCGTCGTCAGCCTGGACGACGTCGTGACCACCCTCGGGCAAGCGGGGGCGTGCACTAACTAATGGTCAAGGAAACCCCCAGCCTCGGCCGTATGCTCGCGATGGTGGCCTTCGCATTCTCGTGCGTGGGCATCCTGCTGTTCCTGTGGCTGTCGTTCGGCGGCTCGGTGCCGCTGGCCTCGCAGGAATACCGCGTGAAGGTGGCCTTCCCCGAGGCCGCCACGCTGGTCGAGGAGGCTGACGTTCGCCTGGCCGGCGTGAATGTGGGCAAGGTCAAGAAGCGCAGCCTGCTCAAGCGGGCCAACCGCACCGAGGTCGAGCTGGAGCTCAAGAACAAGTACGGCCCGATCCCCAAGGACACGCGCGCGATCCTGCGCCAGAAGACGTTGCTGGGCGAGACCTACGTCGAGCTGAGCCCCGGCAACCCCAAGAGCGGAATGCTGCCCGACGGCGGCATGCTGGCCAACAACCAGGTCGAGCCCACGGTCGAGCTGGACGAGATCTTCAACGCCTTCGACCGGCCGACCCGAAAGGCGTTCCAGGAGTGGGTGGCCGAGCTGGCCAAGGCGGCGAAGGGCGACGGCGGTCAGAACCTGAACGACTCGCTCGGCAACCTCGAGGGCTTCGCCGTCGACGGCGCCACGCTGCTCAAGACGCTGAACGAGCAGGACGTCGCGGTGCGCAGGCTGATCAAGAACACCGGCGTGGTGTTCGGCGCCGTGAACGAGCGCCAGGGCGCGCTGCGCCAGCTGGTGGTCAACTCCAACAACACCTTCGAGGCCACCGCCTCGCGCGACCAGGCGCTGGCCGAGACCATCCGCGTGTTCCCCACCTTCCTGGACGAGTCCAAGGCCACGCTGGCCCGGCTCGAGAACTTCTCGCGGCGCACGCGTCCGCTGGTGAACCAGCTCAAGCCGTCGGCCGACGATCTGGGCCCGACGGTCCGCGACCTGGGCGACCTGGCTCCGGACCTCGAGGGCTTCTTCCGCGACCTCACCCCGCTGATCAAGGCATCGCGCAAGGGCCTGCCGGACCTGACCCGGGTGGTCAACGGCGCCGAGCCGCTGTTCGAGTCCGCGCACGTCTTCCTGCCGGAGCTGAACCCGATCCTGTCGCTGTTGAACTTCCACCAGGCCACGGTGGCCGGCTTCGTGGCCAACGCCAGCGCCGACCTGAACTCCAAGCCGGGCGGGCAGCGCGTCCAGTCGCAGCTCGGCATCGTCGACCCGAACACCTCGCTCACCCGCTACTTCAAGCGGCCCAAGTGGGAGCGCGGCAACGCGTACCTGGAGCCCAACGCGTTGCGCCGCGCGCTGGACCTGGGCACCTACGAATCGTTCGACTGCCGGCCCGAGGGCGGCACGCTGCGCAACCCGGTCGACGCGGGCCAGTTGCCCGACCCGGACGCACGCCGCCCGCCGTGTTTCGTGGCCCCGCCGTCGCTGTACAGCGGCAAGAAGTTCAACTTCCAGCGCAAGGGCGTCGCGCCCAACAAGTCCGCGCCCCAGGGTGCGGCGGGCAACAGCCCGGCCACTCCCTGAGCGCTAGACGGACGTCCTAGCGCCCGCGCGCCAGCTAATCGGGCCGGTGCCGCGCACCGACGCCTTGACTGTGCTGCCCGAGCCGCTGCTCACCCTGCTCGGATCGCTGGTCGTCCTGTCCACGGTGCTCGGCCTGGGCTACCTGGCCACCACCATCCGCGCCGCTCACCTGGACCGCCAGCGCGCCGATCTGCTCGACGAGGTCGGTCTGCTCCAGACCGCCCTGCTGCCGGAGGTGCCCGCGACGGTGGGACAGGTGCGCATCTCGGTGGCCTACCAGCCCTCGGACGGGCCGGGCGCGGGCGGAGACTTCTACGACGCCATGGCGCTACCCGGGGGCGGCGCCGCGTTCATCTTGGGCGACGTCTGCGGGCACGGCCGCCAGGCGCTGGCCCGCACCGCGTTCGTGCGCTACACGCTGCGCGCCTACCTCGAGGCCGGCCTCGAGCCTCGGATCGCGCTGCAGGTGGCAGGCGCGATCATCGACGACCACATGGGCGGCGAGTTCGCAACGGTGCTCGTCGCGGTCTACGACCCCGCGCAGGGCACGCTGACCTACGCCAGCGCCGGGCATCCCGCGCCGCTGGTGGCCGGCCCCACGCGCCCGGAGGCGATCGTGGCCGCCTCGTCGCCGCCGGTCGGCCTGGGCCTGCGCACCGGAGTGCGCCAGACCGTGGTGCCGCTACCGCCGGGCTCGGTGGTCTGCCTGTACACCGACGGCCTGGCCGAGGCCCGTACCGAGCGAGGCGTGCTGGGCCGCCCGCGGCTCGGCGACATCCTGGCCGAGTTCGGCCGCGACGCAACCGCCGCGGCGATGCTCGAGCGCGTGGCAGCAGAGGCCGTGATCGTCAGCGACGATATGGCCACGATGGTGCTGGTGCCCACGGCGGGCGTGACCTCGGGCCGCCCGCGCGAGGAGCAGCTGGAGGTGGAGGTCAACGAGGTCGACGAGGGCCTGGCCGACCGTTTCCTGGCGGCCTGCGGCGTAACGCCCGCGGAATCCCGAGCCGTGGTCGGCGACTGCCGCCGGTTGCTGAAGTGCCACGGCGGCGCCGTGCTGGTGGTCACCTACGGCGTGGCGGGGCCGGTCGCCCGTGCCGAGCCGCGGTTGCCCCAGGAGCTGGCGCCGGCGGCGGGAGGCGCCGAGCGCTTCCTGTCAGTCGGCTGAGCCGACCTTGACAAGCATCTTGCCGGTGTTCTGGCCGTCCAGCAGCCCCAGGAAGGCATCGGGCATGTTCTCGATGCCCTCGACGACCGTCTCGCGGTAGGAGATCTGCCCGTCGGCCACCAGCGGGCCGACCTCGGCCTGGAAGTCGCCGTGCAGGTGGTAGTGGTCCAGGATGATGAACCCGCGGATGGTCAGCCGCTTGGGCAGCACGGCCATGAAGTTCCGCGGCCCGGGCGGTGGGGTCTCCTCGTTGTAGCCCGAGATGGCACCACAGAGCGGAATCCGGCCCCACACGTTCATCCGGTTCAGCGCCGCCTCCAGGTGGTCGCCGCCCACGTTGTCGAAGTAGATGTCGATGCCGTCGGGGCAGTGCTCGCGCAGACCCTCGTTCAAATCCACGGTCTTGTAGTTCAGCGCCGCGTCAAAGCCCAGCTCGCCGGTCAGGAACTCCGCCTTCTCGTCCGAGCCCGCGCTGCCGACCACGCGGCAGCCGCGCAGCTTGGCCAGCTGGCCCACCATCGAGCCCACCGCGCCCGCGGCCCCGGAGACGAACACGGTCTCGCCCTCCTGCGGGCGGCCGAACTGCGTCAGGCCCACCCAGGCCGTGAAGCCGGGCATGCCCAGCACGCCCAGGGCGGTGGAGACCGGCGCCACGTCCGGGTCCACCCGCAACGCGCTCTTGGAGTCCACCACGTAGTGCTCGCGCCAGCCCAGCTGGGTGCTCACCCAGTCGCCCTCCTGCAGGTCGGAGGCGTTGGAGGCCACCACCTGGCCGACCGCCCCGCCCTCCATGACCTTGCCGACCTCGAACGGCGGCACGTAGGACTTGGCGTCGCGCATCCGCCCGCGCATGTACGGGTCCACCGACAGGTACTCGTTGCGCACCAGCGCCTGTCCCTCGCCGGGCT
This sequence comes from uncultured Solirubrobacterales bacterium, assembly GCA_963750365.1. GTDB lineage: Bacteria > Actinomycetota > Thermoleophilia > Solirubrobacterales > Thermoleophilaceae > JAAYBF01. Next base: position 224,095 of record CAVVQE010000001.1, on the reverse strand, counting down.
CGGGCAGTGGCACCTCGGCCAGCTCGAAGTTCTGGTCGGTGGGGCGGCCCTCGGGGCGCGAGGCCAGGCGGATCTCTCGGGAGGTGGCGGTCATGGCGTCGACATTAGTCCAGCTTCAGCTTCAGCTTCAGCTTTCGCGCTGGGGCCCCAGCGGCGCAGCTGATGCTGATGCCGATGCTTCGCGGTAGGGTCCCGCCCCATGGCAACCGAGGAGCGAACCGGGGCCGCACAGCTGCACGGCGGCCGCCTCGTGGCCCAGCGCCTCAAGGCCCACGGCGTCAGCAAGCTCTTCACCCTGTCCGGCGGGCACATCTTCTCGATCTACGACGGCTGTCGCGAGGAGGGCATCGACATCGTCGACACCCGCCACGAGCAGACGGCCGCGTTCGCGGCCGAGGGCTGGGCAAAGGCCACGCGCCAGACGGGCGTTGCCGCGCTGACCGCCGGCCCGGGCGTGACCAACGCCATGAGCGCCCTCGGCTCCTCGCTGATGAACGGCTCCCCGGTGGTGGCGCTGGGCGGCCGCGCCCCGGCCATGCGCTGGGGCCAGGGCTCGCTGCAGGAGATCGATCACGTGCCGTTCGTCGCGCCGCTGACGCGCTCGGCGAAGACCGTGGAGTCCACCGCCGGCATCCCCGCCGCGGTCGACGAGGCCTTCGCCGCCGCCCAGGGGCCGCCGTCGGGCCCCGCGTTCGTGGATTTTCCGATGGACCACGTGTTCATGGAGTCCGATGTGGATGCCGGCGCCGAGGCCGCTCGCGTCGATCACCTTGGAATTGCGGCCGCGGCCGGGACCGAGCGGGCGATCGAGCTGCTGCGCGCTGCCGAGCGGCCCGTGATCATGGCCGGCACCGGGCTCTACTGGGCCCACGGCGAGCAGGCGCTGCGCGCGCTGGCCGAGGAGCTGACGATCCCAGTGTTCGTGAACGGCCTGGGCCGCGGCTGCCTGCCCGCCGACCACGAGCTGTTCTTCTCGCGGGCGCGCGGCAAGGGCCTCAAGGAGGCCGACGTGGCCATCGTCGTCGGCGTGCCGATGGACTTTCGGCTGGGCTTCGGTGGCTCGTTCGGAGACGACACCAAGATCGTCCTGCTGGACTCCGCTCAGACCGACCGCCGGCCGCCCCGCGAGGCCCAGGTGGAGCTCTACGGCGGCATCGCCGCCACGCTGGACGCGCTGCGCGAGGGTGCGGCCGGCGGACCGGAGCGGCGGCCGTGGGCCGAGTCGCTGCGGGCGCTCGAGGACGAGCGCCGCGCGGGCGAGCTCGAGGAGCTCACAGACGAGCGCGCGCCGCTGCACCCGCTGCGCCTCTACCACGAGCTGAAGGCGGTGCTCGACCGCAACGCGGTGGTCATCGGCGACGGCGGCGACTTCGTGTCCTACGCCGGCCGCGTGATCGACACCTACGAGCCGGGTTGCTGGATGGACCCGGGCCCGTTCGGCTGCCTGGGCGCCGGTCCCGGCTATGCCCTGGCGGCCAAGATCGCCAACCCCGACCGCCAGGTGTGCCTGCTGCTGGGCGACGGCGCCTTCGGCTTCGCGGGCATGGAGTTCGACACGCTGGTGCGGCACGACATCCCGGTCGTGGCCGTGATGGGCAACAACGGCATCTGGGCGCTGGAGAAGCACCCGATGGAGTTCCTCTACGGCTACTCGGTGGCCGCCGACCTCCAGCCCGAGTGCCGCTACGACCAGGTGGTCGAGGCGCTCGGCGGCCACGGCGAGCTGGTCCGCGAGCCGGGCGAGCTGCGCGGCGCGCTGGAGCGGGCGTTCGCCAGCGGCAAGCCGGCGCTGGTGAACGTGCTCACCGACCCCAGCGTGGTCTACCCGCGCAAGTCGAACCTGGCCTGACGCTCGCCTGCGCGGCACATCGCCGCGGCCGGACTTTCGCGTTTTTAAGGGGGAGGAACGACCCTGTACCGCTTCTGGCCCCAGAAATGAGACGACCCGGCAAAGCCGGGCCGCCCCTACGGCTCAATCAGGACGGGCAGGGGTACGTGCCTTGAAAGAGCCTTGCGGTCCGGACGGCGGGAGGCGCCGATACGATGCGGCTTCGCCCGAACCTATGTACCGGAATCCATGTGGGGACGGCTGCAAGCAGCAAACCCCGGACCCAGCGCCATCGATAGTAGCTCACCCACGGGTGAATCGGCAACTCGAACGTGGTCTAACCCGGGTCGCCGCTTTGCTCCCCTTTGTACAAAGCGTCTAAAGCGACGCCCTGGAGGATGTCGCTTTCTCGTATCTCGACCTCGCTGAGGCCGAAAGTCCGCAGCGACTCGACGAGGATCGCCGCTCCGGCCACGATCGTGGGCGCGCGGTCGGGGAGCAGGCCGCGAACCTCGCGGCGCTCGGCCAGCGGCATCGAGGTCAGCAGCGCCAGCATCCGCTCGCAGTCCGCCAGCCCCAGCCGGTAGCCATCCACCTTCGCCGGGTCGTAAGGCACCAGCTCCTGGTCGATCGCGGCAAGTGAGGTGGCCGTGCCCGCCACCGCGATGGCGCTCTGGACCCGCTCGCGCTCGGCCGGCGGCACGCCCTCGGCCACGATCTGGCGCGCGGCACGGCCAAGCGCCTCGGTTTCGTCGTGCTCGGGCGGATCGGAAGCCAGGTGGCGCTCGGACTGGCGCACGGATCCCAGCCGCGTGGATACATGGAACGACGGTGCTTCGCCGGGGATCCCGATCACGAACTCGGTGCTGCCGCCACCGATGTCGATCACCAGCGTGGGCTCGTGGCCGCCCCGGTCCGCAGTGGCGCCCAGGAAGGTCAGCCGGGCCTCCTCGTCGCCGCCGATGACCTCCAGCTCGAAGCCCAGCTCCTCGCGCACGCGATCGCGCAGCACCAGGCCGTTGTCGGCGTCGCGGACGGCGCTCGTGGCCACGGCCAAGCGCCGGCCGGCGCCCAGATCGTCGGCGATCGACCGGTAGTCCTCCAGCACCTCCATCACGCGCTGCATGGCGTCGTCGGCCAGGCGCCCGCTGGCATCCACGCCGTCGCCCAGGCGCGTGACCCGGCTGCGGCGCTCGAGCGGCTCGACGCGCCCGTCCGGCGTGACGGCGGCCACCAGTAGCCGGGTCGAGTTGGTGCCCAGGTCGGCCACCGCGATGCGGCGCTGAGCGCTCACTGCCGGCAAGCTAGCCGCATCAGCGCCTGTCAGCCAGGCCCGCGCCGGCCGCAGTTGTGAGCAACGCGTCGTAGCGGATGGCAGCGGCGACGATCAGCTCGCGCGCGGGGGGCGCCGCCGCGCCGTTCAGCTCCAGCGTGTAGGTGGTGCTCTTGCGGATCAGGCCGCGCTTGTGCTCCTTGACCAGCGTGCCGGCCACGATCCCGTCGACCGTGATGGCCGAGTTCTCGCCCCTGTCGGCGCCTGGCTCGAACCGGGCCAGCTCGCGGCCGTCGCGTAGGAGCGACAGCGTGGCCTTGCGCGACCGCGGGGTCACGGAGAAGCTCTTCACCCGGACCTCGCCAAGCGGCCCGCCGTCCGCGCCGATCACGTCGAGCATCGCGTTCGTGCCGAGGTCGTCGCGCCCGTCGAAGCGCAGCGGCGCGCGCAGCAATTCCGTGCCGTCGGCGGCCACGATGCGCCCGTCGCGCTCGGCGCCGGCCAAGCGGTTATCGCCCTCGCTGACCTCGGCGGTGCCACCGCCCAGGCCGGCGGCGGCGACGATGCCCAGCCTGCCGGCGGAGAACAGGCGCTGGGTGTCGCTCGGGCCCACGGCGCGAGCCTATCCCCACTCTGACCGGGGGGCTGACACATCGGCGCTCTGCTTCTACCCTGCCGCCGCGATGTCCTCTTTCATCCAATCGAACACGGATCTGGTGACAACGGCAGCGACGGTGCTGCTGATCGTGGCGGCCGCCTTCGTGGCCAGCCAGCTGGTGCGGCGATCGATCAAGAAGGCTCTGCGCAGCCTCAGCCAGGGCGCGGTCAAGGAGCGCCTGGGCTCCCGCAAGCCGGCGCTGCTGCATGAGACCGGCGAGCTGAGCATCCGCTCCGAGCAGCGCGTCGAAGCGCTCGCCTCGGTGCTGCGCAGCGTGGCCAGCGCCGTCGTCTGGACCATCGCCATATTCCTGATCCTGGGCCAGTTCGGCGTGAACCTCGGTCCGCTGATCGCGGGCGCCGGCATCCTCGGCGTGGCGCTGGGCTTCGGCTCCCAGTCGCTGGTCAAGGACTTCATCTCCGGCATCTTCATCCTGATCGAGGATCAGTTCGGCGTCGGCGACCTGGTCGACCTCGGGGAGGCCACCGGCACCGTCACCGCCGTGTCGCTGCGCACCACCCGCCTGCGCGCCATCGACGGCACCGTCTGGCACGTGCCCAACGGCGAGATCCGCCGCGTGGGCAACAAGTCCCAGCATTGGTCGCGCGCGCTGCTGGACATCGAGGTGGCCTACGGCACCGACCTGGCCGAGGCGCGCGCCTCGATCAAGCGGGTGGCCGACGAGCTCTGGAAGGAGCGGCCCGACGTGATCATCGAGGAGCCCGAGGTCTGGGGCGTGGAGGAGTTCCGCGCCTCCAGCATCCTCATCCGCTCCGCGCTGAAGACCACGCCCTCCCAGCAGTTCGAGGTCGGCCGCCTCCTGCGCGAGCGCATCTACGGCACCTTCGGCCGCGAGGGCATCGAGATCCCGCTGCCCCAGCAGGAGCTGCTCATGCGCGTCGAGGGCAACGGGGCCCGGGCCGCCTGATCGCCGCGCCGCCCCGCTGTTGACCTCGTTCACGAGGTTGGTACATTTGAAGGTCGCGACGCGGGGTGGAGCAGTCAGGTAGCTCGTCGGGCTCATAACCCGAAGGTCGCGGGTTCGAATCCCGCCCCCGCTACTTACGAAAGGCCCGCAATTGCGGGTCTTTCGCGTTCTGGCGCGTCGGCTAGCGCTTCAAGTGCCCCGCCCAGGTGGCGGCGGGCTCCGATTAACGGGAGAAGGCGGATCGCGCAGCCGGAGGCTGGATCCGAGAGCATCTGAACCGCTCTAGGCACGCCACGACGGGCAGCTTGTCCAGCGCGGATTCCCAATGAGTGGCGGCGCAGCCTGATCGCGCCTACATTGGCGGCAATCTCCCGGGCAGGGAGCCTGAAGCAGGGGAGTCACTCTTCTGTAGGACGCAGCAGCGCCGGAGTGTCCTGCCGGGCTGGTGCGCCGCACACCAACCACGAGCGGGGGACGTTCTCTTTGCGCCAGAATACGCCGACCGGACGAGACAATCGAGCTGGTCTGGGCCTAAGCGACCGGTGGCGACCTCGGACCTTGATCGTGGCGCTGGTGGCCGCGCTGACGTTGCTTGCAACTGCCGGTGCCAGCTCGGCGTTCGCCAGCTTCAACTACCTCAGCCAGTTTGGCAGCGCTGGGTCTGGCAACGGCCAATTCCAGAATCCGATTGGGGTGGCGGTCGACTCAGGTGGCGACGTGTACGTCGTCGACACCTCCAACAACCGGGTTCAAAAGTTCGACTCCAGCGGCAACTACCTCAGCCAGTTCGGCACCTCCGGGGCCGGCAACGGCCAGTTCTCCTTCCCGTACGGAGTCGCGGTCGACCAATCAAGCGGCGCCGTGTACGTCGCTGACACCTCCAACCACCGGGTACAGAAGTTCGACTCCAGCGGCAACTACCTCAGCCAGTTCGGCACCTTCGGGGCCGGCAACGGCCAGTTGTCCTCGCCGATCGGGGTAGCGGTCAACTCGACGAGCGGCGATGTGTACGTGTCCGACTCCTCCAACAACCGGGTGCAGAGGTTCGACTCGGGCGGCAACTACCTCAGCCAGTTCGGGACCCCCGGGGCCGGCAACGGTCAGTTTTCCACGCCGATCGGGGTAGCGGTCAACTCGACGAGCGGCGATGTCTACGTCACCGACTCCGGCAACAACCGAGTTGAGAAGTTCGACTCCAGCGGCACCTACCTCAGCCAGTTCGGCAGCTCTGGGGCCGGCAACGGCCAGTTCAGCAATCCGTACCTGCTGGCGGTCAACTCGAGCGGCGACGTGTTCGGCGCCGACCAGGGCAACACCCGGGTCGAGCAGTTCGACTCCAGCGGCAACTACCTCAGCCAGTTCGGCAGCCTCGGGTCCGGGGACGGCCAGTTCGGGCAGCTGCGGGGGGTGGCGGTCGACCCTTCGAGCGGCGATGTGTACGCCGCAGACTTCTCCGGCCACCGGGTCCAGAAGTTCAGGGATCCGACCGCCTCGCCTCCGGCGCCGACCGCGCCGACCGCTTCGATCGGCTTCCCCACAGATGGTGGGACGTATGCGGTGAACCAGGTGGTGGCCACGACCTTCGCGTGCAAGGAGGGATCGGCCGGGCCCGGGCTCGCGTCCTGCAACGCCAGCAACGGGACCAACACGACCAGCGGCGGACGGGGTCAGCTGGACACTTCGACGCCCGGATCTCGCGCATACACGGTCACGGCGTCTTCGATGAACGGGCGGAGGAAGGCGACGATCCGCTACACGGTCGCGAACGCGGCCGGCGCACAGGGCTGCCTCGCGCGCCAAGCCCCGATCGGGCCGCGCAACATCGGCCGCGTACGACTCGGGCTCCCCCGCAGTCAGCTCCTGCGCAGCATGCCTGCGCCGCGCCGAACGACGCATCGCTCGTGGCGCTGGTGCGTGAAGGGCGGCAAGGGCACGGTGACCGCGGCGTTCACGCGCGCCGGCCGCGTGGCCCTGGTCACCAGCACGGCTCCCCGCCATGGCAACCGCGGCACCCACACCGGCACACGCCTCAGCGCGCTGCGCCGCGCATACCCGCGCGCGCGAGCCATCGGCCGCACGCTGCTACGGGCCAACCCCCGAAGCCCCCGCCTCATCGGCCTCCGGCGCGGTAAGGCCCGCTACGTGGCCGTGACCTCGCGGCGGATCGTCGCGAAGCGAAAGACGCTCCGCGGATACCTGCGCATCGCGGGCTTCCGCTAGCCGCGACACCGGCGGCCGTCTCGCCCAGAGCACTATGGCTCCACGCACGCTCTCGAACCGAGGTCGTCCCGTGGGGCGATTCGTGGTTCCATTCTGAGCAGATCAGGGCTGATCTGAGAGCACCTGAGGCGCTCTAGCGTGCGGGTTCAGGAGCGGGGCGAGCGGCTCACGGCCTTCTCATAACCCGAAGGTCGCGGGTTCGAATCCCGCCCCCGCTACTCACGAAAGGCCCGCGAAAGCGGGCCTTTTGTCATGAAGGGCCCGGCGCGAAGGGAGCGCCGTGGTTCCAATAGTCAGTAGTGACTCCCTCACGCCTGCTGACAGCCGCCGAGGTCGCCTCGATGCCGCGGGTGCCCAAGTCGTGGGTCTACGAGCAGGCCAGGTCGGGTCAGCTGCCCACGGTCTGCCTGGGGCGCTACCGGCGGTTCCGGGAGGAGTCGATCCGCGAGTGGGTCGAGCGCCACGAGGCGGGCGGGGGGCAGGGACGCTGAGCCGCGTTCCTTTTCGTTCGGGGGCTCGCCGGCCCTAGAGCGCCGCGGCGCTGTGCCGTGCGTGGTGGCGTGCAACTCGGGCGCGGTTGCCGCAGGTCGTCGACGAGCACCAACGGCGCCGACGGTTGGCTGCGACGAAGACCAGTGTGCACCCCGATCCCTCGCAACGGCGGAGACGTCTTGCGTCGCGAGCGAGTACGGAGATCGCCGAGCGGGCGATCGCGGCGAGGGTCGCGACTGGTGTCTCGCCGGCTGGGTCCTGTTCGATCGCGCGCGGTGCCTTTCCCGCAGGCCAGTTGAGATGCGGCCGGCTGGCGCCCGCTGCGCTGAAGGCGTTCAAGCGTGCCAGCGCCTCGGCGTCGGGCTCGGTTCCATCGAGGGCGGAGTCGATGAGCGTGTCGATCGCGGTGCGGAGGTCGTGTAGTTCCTCGACTTCGGGAGGTGCGCCGAGTGCACCGGCCGGCAGTCGGTCGGCGCGCGCGGATAGCCAGGCGCGCAGCTCTCGCCTGGACCTGAGCGTGTCGCGAGCGTGTCTGCCGGTGCCGAAGGCTGTGTTGGCTAACTCGAGCGCCAGCGGCTCGGCAGGGGCTTGACTCGCCGTCATCCGGTGGAGGCTAGCACTAATGGTTGACAACCATTACACATTGTGGCAACGTCCGTCGTCGCTAACGGTTAAAAGCATTAGGAGGAAGCACGATGCGGTACCGCAGGGTGAACGTCGAGGGGCTTGAGGTGTTCTTCCGGGAGGCGGGCTCCGCGGACGCCCCGACGCTGCTCTTGTTGCATGGCTTTCCGAGTTCGTCGCACATGTTTCGCGATCTGATTCCGCTCGTGGAGGACACGTTCCACGTGGTCGCACCGGATCTGCCGGGGTTTGGCTACAGCGAGAGCCCGCCCCTCGATTCGTTCGAGTACACGTTCGATCGGCTGACGGAGATCGTCCAGGGTCTGGTCGAGCAGCTGGGGCTCGAGCGCTACGCGCTCTACGCGTTCGACTATGGGGCGCCAGTCGGGTTCCGCCTGGCCCGGGCGCACCCCGAGCGCATCTCGGGGCTGATCGTGCAGAACGGCAATGCGTATCTGGAGGGGCTCTCGGAGGCGACCGAGCCGTTGCAGGCCTATTGGCGAGATCGCCAGGCCGGCGAGGAGGCGATGCGCGATCTGCTTGGCGTGGGGCTGACCCGTTTCCAGTACGAGGCCGGGGTGGAACAGACTGACTCGCTCGCCCCCGACGCGTGGACGCTCGACCAGCACTTCCTGGACCTGCCGGGGCGTGACGAAGCAATGCTCGAGCTGCTGTACGACTACCGCACGAACGTGGAGAGCTATCCGGCATGGCAGGCATACCTCCGCGAGAACCGCCCCCCGCTTCTGATCGTGTGGGGAGAAGGAGACCCGTTCTTTCTGGTCGCTGGGGCCGAGGCATATCGACGCGACCAGCCAGACGCGAAGCTGCACCTGTTTCCGACAGGTCATTTTGCGCTCGAGAGCCACGCCCCCGAGATCGCCGAGCTCGTCCGCGGATTCGCGGCCTCGCTCAGCAATGTGTCTAGCGAGGGGCGCACATGATGATCGCCACGCCCACGAGGCAGATGGCGGCGCCGGTGAAGTCGTAGCGGTCGGGGCGGAACCCGTCGAAGGCGATCCCCCAGGCGAGCGACCCGATGATGAACACGCCGCCGTAGGCCCAAGGACGCGCCCGAACTCGTTGCTGGGCTGGAGGGTTGCCACCACCCCGTACAAGCCGAGGGCAATGACGCCGAGAACGACAACCAGGGCTCCCTTACCGTCGCGCAGACCGATCCAGACCAGATACGCGCCGCCTATCTCCGCGAGCGCGGCCGCGGCGAACAGGGCAATCGAGCGGCCGGTCACGCCGCCGTCTTCCCAGCCGTGCTGCTCAGCAGCTCTCAACGCAGGTGCGCTCGTAGCTGCGCGGCGAGTCGCACCGACGCTTCGATCTCGACGCGCCTGATCGACACGCTCTCGACGTTGATCCCGAACGGGACACCAAGCGTGCGGCAGTAGGTCATGAGCTCGGTGGCTGTGGTGAGCGCCTGACCGTAGGAGGCTTCGAGCGGATCGGCGGCGTGGGCAAGGTCGTTCTCGATCCAGCGCGGGACACCGACGCCCAGCCATCGGAGGAACTCCAGCGTCTTCATCGACCCGCAGACCGAGAAGGTGAAGACGAAGGGCACAGGTTTCACCCCGCGCGTCTGGCACTCGTAGTGGTAGTCGGAGACGAGGTTCTTCGCCGCATTGATGTCGTAGACGACCTGCGTCACGAAGAACCGGCAACCCGCGTCTTGCTTGGCGAGCAGGCGCAGGTGCTCGTCCTCGCGCCGAGCGTGGCGCTCGGGGATCGCGACTCCGCCGAGCGACAGCGCCGGGTTGGTCTCACGACGCAGGGCTTGGGCGTCGGCGAGCGACGTCCGACCGGCGGTGGCGCGCGATGGTGCACCGACCAGCACGGTCATGACCTGTCGGATCTTGGGCCGAGAGCCAGGAACGAAGCCGGCTGGCACGTACTTGCTGACCGCCCGGTAGACGACGACCGGCGACGGCCAGGCGGCCAGATGGTTGGCGAGGTAGTCCCCGGGATCCAGCGTCGGCATGAACGGGAACGGCCGCTCGGCAGGATTCGGTCGGTCTCGTCGTCGATGTCGTAGAGGATCAGACCGTCCAGATCGAGCGGGAGCAGACGGGCGATCGTCGCGTCGGCGATGTCCTGGGCCTCGTCGCGCTCTGTGGCAAGGCGCGGCGGGGTGAGCGCGAAGAGAAGGAAGCCGCCCTGGCCGGCATCGATACGACGAATCAGATCCAAGCGCGAGACCGTACCGAAGCCCTCTAGGATCCGGCCTCGGGCTTTCAGCTCCGTGGAGAAGACGCATGAGTGATGTGGGCATCGGCACCGGCAAGGTGGTCGTGAACAGGGCGATGTCGCTGGACGGCTTCATCGCCGGTCCCGGCCATGCGATGGACTGGATCGCCGAGTACCTGACCCCGGACGCCGTCCCGGAGGTCATGGCGGCCACGGGCGCCATGCTCATCGGCCGGGGCACGTACGAGGTCGCCAGGCGTATGGCCGACCAGGACACCGCCTACGACGGGGGAGCACAGTTCGTCCTCACCCACAGGCCTCCCGACGAGCCGGACCCTGGCGTCACATTCCTCACCTGTGGACTCGAGGAAGCCGTTGCCACGGCACGCAGCGCCGCGGGCGGCAAGGACCTGGAGATCCTCGGTGCCGACGTGGCCGCCCAGTGCCTGCAGAGCGGGCTCGTCGACGAGATCCTGGTGTATGTCCTACCGGTGCTACTCGGTGATGGCGTCCGCTTCTCGCCCCCAAGCCTCGACAGGATCGACCTGGAACCTCTCAGCAACACGCAGTCGGGCGCGATCACGATGCTCCGCTTCCGCGCGCGAAGCTAGGCGCTCACTGCGGAAACCTCGCCTCGAAGCCCAGCGGACGGCTCCCATCAAATACAACTCAACAGTGGTATAGTTGTTGTTGTGGAGATGACGTATCCCCTTTCCGACCCACTGGTGGAGCTCATCGCGCAGCGATTTCGCGTCATGGGCGAGCCGATGCGCATCAAAATCCTGGACCGCCTGCGGGACGGTGCGGCTACGGTCGGCGAGCTCGCCGAGGCACTGGACGCCTCGCAGCAAAACGTCTCCAAACATCTCGGTGTCCTGCATCAGGCGGGCGTCGTCAGCCGCGCGAAGGAGCACACGAGCGTGCGCTATGCGATCGCCGACGACACCGTTTTCGCGCTGTGTGAGCAGGTGTGCGGCGGTCTTCGTGACCAGCTCGCCGAACTCGACAACATCCTGAGCGGAGGTATGGCATGAACCGCAGTTGCCCCAGAACCGGTTGGCCGCTTGAGCGTGCGCTGTTCGCGCTCGCCGGCACTGTCACGTTGCTTTCGGCGGCGCTCGCGGCAGCGGTGTCGCCGTGGTTCCTGCTGCTGACCGCGTTCGTGGGCGTCAACCAGTGGCTGTTCGTGGTCGTCGGTGCGTGCCCTGTCTCGCTCGTGCTCACGCGGGCCTTCGGGTTGCGCTCAGCGACGAAAGAGCTGGTCCGATGATCTCGGTCCGGCCGACCGGCCGTCTCGGCGCCTTGCGAGCCTGAACCCGCGTTCGTAGGCTTGCCGTGTGGCCGAGGCCCACGTCAACGGCATCCGGCTCTACTACGAGGAGCACGGCCAAGGATCGCCGATCCTCTGCATTCATGGAGGCGGCAGTTCCGCGCTGATGTGGGGGGACGCGTTCGAGGAGCTGGCGCGACTCGGCCGCGTGATCGCGTATGACCGGCGCGGGTGCACGCGCAGCCAGCGCCCCGACCCATACGAGCGCACGACTGTGGCCGAGCAGGCAGACGACGCGGCGGGGCTGCTCGAGGCGCTTGCGGCGGAGCCCGCGGTGGTCATCGGGCGCAGCTACGGGGGAGCGGTGGCGGTCGACCTCGCGCTGCGCCATCCCGACCGGGTGCGGGCGCTGGTCCTGCTGGAGGGTGACGCACTCGGCCTCTCGCCATCGGCGTTGGAGTGGACGGAGGCGATCGGTGATCGCCTGCGCAAGGTGGCTGAGCAGGACGGCGTCGACGCGGTCTACGCCGCGCTGATCGGTGAAATCCTGGGCGAGAGCGCCTGGGACTCGTTTCCCGCTGAGCTTCGGCGGATTCTCACGCAGAACGGGGCGGCGCTGCTTGCGGAGATGCGCTACGTGGAGGAGCCGCAGCCCGACGGCGCCGCATTCGCCACGATCGACAAGCCCACGCTGCTCGTGGCGGCATCCGAGTCCCCGCCAGCGCAGCGCGAGATGACCGAAGCGATGGCAGCCGTGCTTCCAAACGCCCGCACCGCGCTGGTCGCCGGCGGCCATCTGATCGACCCGGCGGCGCCGGAGGTGCTCGCCTTCGTGGAGGAGGTGCTCGAGCGCCGCTAGCAGGCCGTCGCTGTCAGCTCGCTAGCGCCGCCGGCTCCCCATGTGGGACGGAGGCGTAGTGGTCCGCGAACACCTTCGCCACGAGCTCGCCGCGGCTGGACACGCCGACCTTCTCGAAAACGGCCTTGACGTGGTCGCGCACGGTGTGCGGTGAGAGGAACAGCTTGGCGGCGATCTGGGACGTACCGAGCCCGCTGGCGATCAGCCGCGTGACCTGCAGTTCACGCTGGCTGAACCCGTAGGCCTCGACGATCAGCGGCGCCACGTCGGCGGCCTTGGCCGGCTCGACGATCAGAGCCAGCTGGTCGGTGCCGGCCAGCATCGAGCCGTGCATCAAGAGCCAGACACCCGTCCGCGTGCGAACCCGGGCGCGCGGCGTTCTCGGCGGCGCGCTGTCCGCGATCGCTCGCATCTGGGCCGCATAGGCGTGGGCCTCGTGCGGCATATCGAAGTCAGCGCCGCTGGCAACGGTGATGCCGCCGTCGACCTCGCCGAGCCAAGCGGCCGCCTCAGGCGTGGCGGAGACCACGGAACCGGTCTCGTCAAGCAGCACAAGCCCCGGGCCGCGGTCGGGGGGCGCGGCGGCCGGCTGGGCCAGGAGCGCATGCTGCAGCCCCCTTGCGATCAGCGGGACCACCCGCTCGAGCCACGTCTTTTCCGCTTCGGAGAAGCGGGGCGCGTCGCCCAGACGGTCGAACTGGCCGATGCCCCATGTGGCGCCGCCGAGCGTGAACGTCATACGTAGCTCCGAGCGGAAACCCGTGGCCGTGCCGTATTCGCGCCAGCGCGGGGAGCGGTCGGGCCGCCCGCCCGTGGCGTCGTGGAGGTCGGCGACCGGGCGTCCGCTCTGGGCGATGTCCGTGAACTTGAGGTAGTCCGGGACCATGAACTCGTAGTCCCAGGTGGGCTGGCACATGTCCGTCGGCAGGTCACTGATCACGCCCGCGCCGATGCACAGCGTGGTCTCGGGGTCGGTCGCGCCCAGGAAGTAGCCGTCGGAGGGCACGACGGCGTCGATCCGCTGGACCGCCTCCTCGAGCAACTCCGTCGCCGGCAGCCCCGATCCCGCCAGCTCCTCGATCGCTTCGAGGGTGCTCTCGGGTGCGCGGAGCGCCGTGGACATGGAGCGAAGGTACACCCGCGCGGGGGAGGCTCGCCACCCCTCGATTGGGGGGTTGGGAGGGCGGCAAGGACCCTAGATCGCGGGATGGATCGCCGGCTCGGGCCGAGTCAGCATCGGCGCACCCGATCGAGAGGTACAGATGCTGGCCACCACCCCCTTCAGCGACCTGTCCGCCCGCATGAGCGGGCGTGTCGTGACCCCGTCGGACCCTGACTGGGACGCCACCCGGCAGGTCTTCAACCTGACCACCGACCTTCGGCCCGCCGCCGTGGCACTTGCGCACGACGCGGGCGACGTGGCGTCCGCGGTCGACCACGCCCGAGCACACGGGCTGCGGGTCGCGCCGCAGACCACCGGGCACAACGCGGCGCCGCTCGGCAGGCTCGACGACACGCTTTTGGTGGACGTCCGCGAGCTCCAGGCCGTTTCGATCGATCCTGGCGCGCAACGTGTGCGGGTCGGGGCCGGGGTGAGGTGGGAGGCCGTGGTGCCGCAGCTCTCGGAATACGGCCTGGCCGCGCTGCATGGGTCGTCCCCTGACGTTGGGATCGCCGGCTACTCCCTGGGCGGGGGGATGGGCTGGCTGGCCCGCAAGCACGGCCTCCAGGCGAACAGCGTCACGGCACTCGAGCTGGTCACGGCCGACGGCCGTCAGGCTCGCGTGGACGCGACCCACGAGCCCGAGCTCTTCTGGGCGCTGCGCGGGGGCAATGGGAACTTCGGTGTGGTCACCGCGATCGAATTCGACGTCTACGCGGTCGAGGATCTGTACGCCGGGGTCATGTTCTTTCCCTTCGAGCGTGCCGGCGAGGTTCTCCACACCTGGACCGAGCTCGCGCCAACGTTGCCGGACGAGTTGATGACGTGGGCGTCGCTGATGCAGTTCCCGGACGTGCCGGACGTGCCCGAGCCGGTGCGCGGCGGTTCCTTCACCGTGGTCTACGGCGCCTTCCTCGGAAACGAGCGCGAGGGCCGGGAGCTCCTGCGACCTGTGCGCGACCTCGGAGCGTCCATGGACACCTTCGCGATGGTCCCGCCCGCCGCGCTCGGCGAGCTGGCGATGGATCCGCGCGAGCCGTTGCCCGTAGCCAGCGCCCACCAGCTGCTGGCCGACCTCCCGCGCGGGGGAGTCGACGACATGCTGGCCGCGGCGGGGCCCGGCTCCGGCTCGCCGCTGGCGATGGTGCAGCTGCGCCAGCTCGGCGGGGCCCTTGGCCGCCCCGCGCCGGGTGCGGGAGCGAGAGCGACGCTGCCGGGGACGCTGAGCATGTTCGCGCTCGGCGTGCCCATGGACGAGGCGTCGGCGCTGACCACGAGGGCCTACCTCGACTCGGTGGAGCGCGCGGTGCTCCCCTACCGCAGCGGCGACTACCCGAGCTTCGTCGAGGAGCCGGCCGACGCCAGCGGCTTCTTCGACGCGGACACCTGGGCGCGGCTGCGTCAGGTGAAGGCGCTCTACGACCCGGGCGACCTGTTCAAAGGCAACCACCACATCCCGCCCGCCGACTGGGCTGAAGGAGCTTCACGATGAAAAAGGCTGTCACCCCACTGATATTGATCGCGCTGCTGGCGCTGGCTGCTCCGGCCAGCGCGGGCAGGGCGGTGTCCTACAGCGGCAAGACCAGCTCCGGCCACAAGATCACGTTCAAGATCAAGAACAAGCGGGTCCACGACCTGACCGCCGGCATCCGGATGAGCTGTATTCCGATCCAGGGCGGCGGCCGGCCGCTGGGCGGCTCGGAGATCTTCGGCTTCCGGGGGTCTCTGCCGGTGCGGCCTCACTCGGCCTACAGCTTCATGGAGAAGCCGGCCTTTCACTTCAAGGAGGTGACCATGAAGAACGATCTCTGGCTGACGCGGCACGGCGCGCGCACGATGACCGGCCGGATGCGCCTGCAGTACTCGTTCCTGGTCTCGAAGTTCCCGATCGGGACCTTTGTGATCTACAGCTGCCTGGGCGGAGGGACGTTCAAGGCAAAGGCGCGCCTGTAGCTCGCGCCCCCGGCCCAGCACCGCCGGCTCTGATAGGAGCGCCCGCCCATGTCAACCCCCTGAACCATCGGAGGACTCCTTCTCCTGCGTGATGCTCGAAAGGACGCGACGGAGCGCTTCGAGATCCTCGGCGCTGAGCGCGCTGAGGGCCGCCGGTGGCGTGTCGAGGATCTCGTTGGCGCGCCTGGCGAGGCTCTTGCCCTTGCGCGTGGCCTCGACCAACTTCGCGCGACGGTCAGTCGGATGGGGCCGGCGGCGGACGAGGCCTCGTGCCTCGAGGTCGTCGACGAGCACCGTCGCGTTGGGGCGGTCGATTCCCAGCGTCGCGGCCAGCTTGCCCATGGGCATCGGCTCGGCGGCTACGCGCCGAACCGCGCGGGTGCGGGAGAAGCTCAGGCCGACGGCCTCGGAGACCTGACGCCTTCGCTGATGGTCGAGCACGAGTTCTGACATCGCCATCCACACCTCGCGCGAGATGTCCGATTTGCTCACGTTGCGACTCTAAGTTCGGCAGCGATTCGCTGCGCTGACTCAGTCGCACGGGTACTCGTGGCCAGCAGGCCAAGAACCAGCATGAGTGCTCCCAGCGCGGTGAGGGTCCACCAGGCGGGATGCGTGGCTGACGAGAGCCCGGCCTCGGTCGCTCCCGCGGCGCTCGACGCCACGATCGCGCCGACGATCGCCACGCCGATGGCCTGACCGAACTGCCTCGACGTAGTGGCGATCGCGGCGGCGACGCCGGCCTGCTCGCGGGGCATGCCCGAGACGGCGGCGTTGGTGATGGGCGCGTTCACGAATCCGAAGCCGGTCCCGAAGACGACGTACGCGGCCACCAGCCATGCCATCGGCGTCGACGGCCCCAGGCCGACGAGCATGGAACAGGCGAGCAGCGAGGCTATGCCGGCTATCAGGAGCGGCGTGCGCGGCCCGCTGCGGCCGACCATGCGGCCCGAGATCGGGGACAGGATGACCGTCATCAGGGCGATCGGCACGATGGTGATTCCGGCCTGCACGGGGGAGAGCCCGCGCACGTCCTGCAGGTAGAGCGTGTTCAGGAACAGGAAGCCGCCGAAGGACGCGAACGCGGCGACCGAGAGCACGATCGACGCCGAGAACGGGACCGAGCCGAAGAAGCGGAGGTCGATCAGCGGCTCCGCCCGGCGCGGCTCGTAGCGCAGCAGGCCCAGCAGTGCACCGGTCGCGGCCCCGAAGGCAACCAGGATCGCCGGCGAGGTCCAGCCCGCGTTCGGCCCCTCGATGATCCCGTAGGTCACCGAGGCCAACAGCACGACGACCAAGATCTGGCCGACGGGGTCGAATTGGCGCGGCCTGGGCGCCTTGGATTCCGGGACGAAGCGCAGCGTCAGGGCGATCGCGGTCAGGCCGAGCGGGATGTTCATCAGGAAGATCGACTCCCAGCCGGCCGAGGAGACCAGTGCGCCGCCGACGATCGGGCCGAGGGCCATCGAGGCGCCGAAGACGGCGCCCCAGACACCCACCGCCTGAGCCCGCTCGCGTGGTTCGGTGAAGGTGTTGGTGATGATCGACATGGCGACCGGGTTGAGCATCGAGGCGCCGATTCCCTGGAGCACACGGAAGAAGACGAGGGCCTCGACGGTCGGCGCGACGCTGCACAGCAGCGAAGCGACCGAGAACACGCTTAGCCCCGTGATCAGGGTGCGCTTGCGCCCCAGCCTGTCGGCCATCGAGCCGGAAAAGAGCAGCAGCGTGGCCATCACCACCGTGTAGGCGCTGACGGTCCACTGCAGCCACGACAGGCTCGCGTCCATCTGCTCGCCGATCGAGGGCAGCGCCACGTTCACCGCGGTGATGTCGAGCCCGACCATGAACAGGCTCATCGAGCAGATGAGCAGGACTCCGATCCGGCGCTTCCGACCGAGCTGGGGCGTCGTGGGGGGCAGCGGCTGCGGACCAGGTCCTTGCATATCCATAATAGTTATGAATATAGCACTACTCTCTCGAGGACCGCAAGCTGCTCATCTGCGGGCAGTGCTCACTCGAGCAGCTCGCAGCCGTGCCCTCGGATCACCGCCTGCATCTGCTCCATCTCCTCGTCCGATGGCGGCGGCGCCTCTTCGTCCTCCGGCGGCAGCGCGCGGCTCCCAGCCGGCTGGCTGACCGCTCGCAGCAGCTCCTCGAAGCCGCCGGGGGTGAAGATGAAGAGCATCCGGCAGCCCTCCGGACCGGTCGTGTAACGGTGCGGGATATCCCGCGGGCCGAGCAGGTAGTCGCCGGCGCGAGCCTCGATCGTCTGGTCACCGACCTCGAACGTGGCGCTGCCATCCAGGATCCAGAACGCCTCCTCCTCCTCGTGATGCACGTGCAGCGGCGCCTCCTTGTTGGGCGGCTCGGTGATCTCGAGGATCGTCATCTGCCCGCCCGTGGTCGCGGCTGTGGCCTTGACCTCGGCGA
The DNA here is from genome assembly GCA_963750365.1 of uncultured Solirubrobacterales bacterium. Lineage (GTDB taxonomy): Bacteria > Actinomycetota > Thermoleophilia > Solirubrobacterales > Thermoleophilaceae > JAAYBF01. The sequence goes on along the minus strand of CAVVQE010000001.1, from coordinate 206,199 downwards.
GTCCGTCGCCCCACCAGCGCGCCTCGCCCTCTCCTGTGGGGACAGCCACGGGTTCGAGCCCCGTCTTTTGAGCAGCGTCCTGAGTCATGCGTGCCTCCTCGGCCTGCGATCGGAATCGTTGCGAGCAGGATCGCGGCGGGGAGCGGGCCGAGCATCGGTGTAAGTACCTATTTCGGCTACTGGTCGGGGGGCTACTTCGGCGCGGGTGCTTGCGTGCCCTCGCGCAGGGCGTACGCGGCAGCCTCCGTCCGGCTTCGAAGATCCAGCTTCGAGAGGATGCTGGCCACGTGGTGCTCCGCGGTTCGCCGGCTGATGTACAGGCGCCTCGCGACGTCGGCGTTGGAGCATCCCTCCGCGAGCAGGGACAGGACCTCCCGCTCGCGCTTGGTGAGCGTCCCCTCTCGCTTCGGCCACGGCCGGCCCGCCTTCTGACCGAGCATCCGCAACAGCTCGGCGGTCGCGTCGGCATCCCGCGTGGCCCCGACGCGCGCGAACACGGCCGAGCGCCAGGCGCGCCTCCGCCACTGCGGCGGCAGGTGCATCACGGGCCAGGGCACTGGCGAGGTCCAGTTGCGCCCGAGCGGCGTGCAGCGGTAGGCCGAGTGCGGCGAAGGTTGCGGCCGAATGACGGAGAAGCTCCTGTGCGCGGTCGTCACCTTCCGCGGCGTACAGGCGCCCGGCCGCCAGCTCATGGGCGGCCGCGATCCGCTCGTCGCCGAAGCCTTCGGCCAACGCGCTGAGCAGTCCGAGTGCTTCGCCGGCGGCCTCGACATCGCCTCGCGCGAGATGAACGTCCACGAGCAACTCCAGCAGCGGTGCGCAGACGGGGCACGAGAGGTCCTCCCCCTCGAGGCAGAGCCGGGCCAGGTCCGCCGCCAGCGAGAGGTCGCCGCGAGCCAGCGCGATCGTCGCCACCACCCGCCTTGCGGCGGGCCGCGTCTCGATGCCGTCCAGCAGACGCTCGGCGTCCTCGAGGCGCCCTTGGCGCACGCGCAGGTCGGCGAGCCGGATCAGCGGTGCAGCCCGCATTCCCCGCAAACCCGCCTCGAACACCCGCGCCGCGGCCAGCAGTTCCTGCTCGGCCTCGTCCCAGCGGCCGGTGGCGATCAGGATGCCGCCGTAGTGGATCCGGCAGGTAGGGGGGACGAAGTCCCCCCATGCCACGAAGCGGCGCGCCGCCGCCATCCACTGCTCGGCGCGCGCGACGTCGGTCGCGCGCTCGCAGGCGCCGAGCAGCCGGCAGTAGATCGAGCCGATGGCCTCCACGCCGGTGACCTCGCCGCCGGAGACGGCGGCCATCGCCTCGTCGATCAGCGTCATCCCCTCCTCGACGCGCCCCGCGACCACGTAGGCGTGACCCAGGACCGCCTGGGCGGCGAACTCGAGGTCGCGATCGCCGAAGCGCCTGGCCACTTCGAGGGCCGCCTGAGCGTGGCGCTCGCGCTCTGCCGGGTCGTCGGTCCACGGAGCGCGATCGAGTGCCAGGCGGCCGTGCACGACTGACTCCTCGGTGCCCTCGAGCTGACGCTCGGCCAGCGCCATCCATCCGTTGGCCGCGGCCCGGTTGCCGTGCACGGCGCCGTAGAGGAACGCCAGCCAGCGCGCCACCTCGGCGGACTCGACACGCATGCCCCGGCGGCCGTAGGCGGCGAAAGCGCGCTCCTTGAGTTCGATCGCCTCCTGGTGCTCTCCCTGAAAGTGCGCCGCCGCGCTCAGGCCGTCGAGCACCTCGGCGCTGTCCCCGAGCGCCAGCGCCTGCTCGAAGCAGTCACGGGCGTCTGGCCAGTCGGCCCGCGCCAGCGCCTCCCGGCCTCTGCGCAGCAGGTCGTCCACGGTCGTGTCACCCACATGACGATCATCTCAGCGACGCGGTCGCGGCGTGGCAGGAACGGTGAATGGCGATTCATGCACCCATTCGGTGCATGAATCGCCATTCAGCCCTCCGCGCGAGGGCTCGGAGCGCTAGTGGTTGCGCAGCGCGTCGATCAGCTCGTCCTTGCTCATCTCCGAGCGCCCCTCGATGTCCAGCTCCTGCGCGCGCGACTCGAGGTCGTCTTTGGTCCAGTCTTCGTAGCTCGGGGATTCGCCGCCGCGCTTGGCCGCCGTCTGGCGATCGGTGTTGGCGATTCGCGCGGCCTTCTCCTTGCTGGCCCCCTCGCGGCGAAGCGCCTCGTACTGCTCGTCGTCCTTCACGCTGGGTCCCGGCTTGTCGCCTGGCATGTCGCTCCCTTCTGTGTCGGTGACGGGTAGACGATCTATCCGTCGCTCACGACGCCCAAACCGCCGTGGGGCCTAGAAGGTGATGATCTGATAGCCGTCGGCCACCAGCTCGCGCAGGCTCGGGTGGTCGCGGAAATCCTCGAGGAACGGCACCCCGAACTCCTCGACCTGGTCCTTGACCCCGTACGCGCGCGAGCAGTACAGGCAGGCTCCGCGCACCGAGTCGCGCGTCTGCTCCAGCAGCCGGTGGTACTTGTGCCCCTCATCGCCGAGCGTCGGTATCCACGTGACCCCCGCGCCATCGAAGATCAGCCCGACGTCGTCCCCGGCGTCCTGGAACTCCTTCGTGGTGGTCAGGGCGTTGGCCATTCGCCCGGTGGCCTCGGGCGTGTCGTTGGCGGCCAACAGGATGATCGCGACCTTCAGCATCGGCGTCTCCTTCGTCGGAGCGGGGTGGGGCGGTGTGCCCGAACCGTCTTGCCCGATCGGGGGTCCAATCATGCAATGCCGAATCTGCCGAGGCCGTTGCTGCTCGTGGCCGCCTGCGCGGCACTCGCGGCTAGCGGTTGCGCAGGCGCCGGCGGTAGCGGCGAGGCCGGCGGTCAGGGAAGCGACGGAGGCCGGAAGGTGACCATCGACACCGCCGGCTGGAAGACCGACTTCGGGCGCCACAGCGTGCCGCTGTCCGAGTTCGCCAGCGGCGGTCCTCCCCGCGACGGCATTCCGCCGATCGATCGCCCGAAGTTCGTGGATCAGGACGAGGCGACCGCCTGGCTTGCCGGGCGCGAGCCGGTCCTGGCGGTCGAGGCGGCGGACAGCGCACGGGCCTACCCGATGCAGATCCTCGTCTGGCACGAGATCGTGAACGACGAGCTGGGCGGCCGGCCGCTCGCGGTCACGTTCTGCCCGCTGTGCAACTCGTCGGTGGTTTTCGATCGGCGCGTAGACGGGCGCGAGCTCACATTCGGCACCACCGGAAACCTGCGCAACTCCGACCTCGTGATGTGGGATCGCCAGACCGAGTCGTGGTGGCAGCAGTTCAGCGGCCGGGCGCTGGTCGGAGAACTGACCGGCAAGCGCCTGACGACCGTGGATGCCCAAACGCTGAGCTTCGCCGACTTTCGCAAGCGTTACCCCGACGGCGACGTGCTCTCGCGCGACACCGGAGTGCGGCGCGCCTACGGGCGCACCCCCTACGAGGGCTACGACAAGCCCGACGAGCAGCCCTTCCTGCTGGATGGCAAGGCGGACGACCGGCTGCCCGCCAAGGAGCGCGTGGCGGCGGTGTTCGTGAGCGGCGAAACCGTGGTGGTGCCGTTCTCGCGCCTGCGCAAGAAGAAGTTGGCCCAGTTCACTTTGGGCGGGACGCCGGCGGCGGTCTTCTTCAAGGCCGGCGTGGCGTCGGTGCTCGATCAGGCCCGGATCTCGCAGTCCGCCGACACCGGCACCAGCGCGGCGTTCGACCGTCGCGTCGGTGGCCGGACGCTGGACTTCGAGCCCCGCGGCGGGCGGATCGCGGATAGGCAGACGGGAACGATCTGGGACATCACCGGGCGCGCCAGCAAGGGCCCGTTGGCCGGCCGGCGGCTGAAAGCGCTGCGCCACGACCAGCAGTTCTGGTTTGCCCTGGCGGCGTTCCTGCCCGATGCGCGCGTGTTGTCCCGGTGAGCCACCACCGCGACAGCCAGGACGATGACCTGTCAGCCGAGTGGCGGCGGCTGCGGCGCGCTGCGCTGTTCTTCGCCTTCTGCGCGCTGCTGGTCTTCGGGCTCGCGGCGTTGGGCCTGTATCACTGAGCCGGATCGGCGAACCCTTCTGCCCGGCGGCGGGTCCTACAGTTCAGTGCATCCCCGAGCCGGGAGCCGGATGTGAGGGCCACGTGCGACCACCAGACCAAGCCCGCCAATCACGTGCTCGTGATCGTCGACGGATCTGAGGCTGCCAGACGGGCTGTCGAGGAAGGCGAGGCGATGGCCGGCGAGTACGACGCGCTGCTCTCGGTGGCCACGCTGGTGAACCGCGATGATCCGCGGACGCCGTGCGTGGGCTGTGGCGTGTCGGTGGCGCGCTGGAACCGGATGCTCGAGGAGATAGCCCAGGAGCGGCTCGAGGAAGCGCGCCGCGCACTGGGAGCGCGCGCGGCCGAGGCGGGTTTCTTCGCCGTGCCCGGGGTGGGTGCCGCGGGCATCGAGAACGCCGCTCGGGCGCTCGGGTCCGATCTCGTGCTGGTGCCCTCGCACGGCGCCTTCCGGCGCCGCTTCGTGCGGCGCGTGCGTAGAAGAATCCGCGCGAGCGTGATCGAGGTGGAGGCATGATGGGCCGGCGCGGGCTCAGTGAACGGATCTGACGGCGGGCGGGCGGATCGGGCCAGGGCCGCGCTGGCGTTCTGCCTCGAGCGCCGCAACCTGCGCCGTACGCTCCGGATCGCCCTGGTGGTCGGCGTGGTGCTGACGGCGATCAATCAGGGCGGGGTGATCACCGGCGGCGATGCCGACCTGGCCACCTGGATCCGCTGTGGCCTGAACTTCGTGGTGCCGTTCCTGGTCTCGAACGCCGGGCTGCTCAGCGGCCGTTAGCCCCGGCCAGCAGGGCGTCCGCGAGCGAAGCCAGATCAGCCACCTGCAGCTCCGGCTCGGGCACGGTGGGAGCCAGCGCCGCCTCGCCGCGGGCGATCCACGCCGTGCGCAGTCCGGCGGCGCCGGCGCCCGCCACATCCCAGCCGTGGGCCGCCACCATCAGCACGTCGGCGGCCGAGACACCGAGCTCGGCGAGCGCGTGGGCGTAGGTGCGCTGATCGGGCTTGAACGTGCCGATGCCGTCCACGCCCAGCACCGGGTCGATCAGGTCGAGCAGGCCCGCCTTCGCGAGCGTGCCGCGCCCGCTCTCGGCGCCCGAATTGGTCAGCACGGCCAGCGCGAGGCCCGCGCCGCGCAGTTGCTCGAGCGCCGCGCGCGCGTCCGGCCACGCGGGTAGCGCCGCCGCCGCCGATAGCGCCTCGTCGATGAGCGCGGGGTCGAGCTGGCGCCGGGCCGTCTCCACCGCCAGCGCGGCGCCCACGTGGTCCGCGAACGGGCGCGAGCTTCCGATCAGCGCGTCGGTCATCCCGCCGCGGATCGCGCCCTCGAGTACGCGCAGGCCCAGGTCGGGATCGCCCCAGACCTGACCGATGGCCGACGGATCGGTCAACGTGCCGTTCAGGTCGAACAGGACGGTACGCGGGCGCTCCATCCCTGCATCTTGTCCGAACCGCGGCTGCTGACACCCGGTCGCCCGCCGAAGATGCGCCGCACTAGGCTGGCGCGGGTGATCTCGGCCGCCGACGAGCCTCACCCGCCGACGCTGGTAGAGCGCACCTCGCGGCGGTTCATGGCGCTGGTGGTGAAGCTGCGCTGGCTGGTCATCACGCTGTGGCTCGTGGCCGCTGTCACGCTGACGATGACGCTGCCCAGCATCGAGGAGGCCCAGAACGGCGCGCTCGGCGACCTGGTGCCAAACGAGTCGGAAGCGCTTGACGCCGAGCTGCGTTCCAGCGAGCTGTTCAGGTTCCCGCTGCTGAGCCGCACGCTGGTGGTGCAGCGCGATCCGAAGGGCCTGTCGGCGCGCCAGCAGGCCGCGGCCGTACGCCGCGGCGTGGCGCTGAACCGGCGCTCCTATCCGGAGCTGCAGCGCGTGGGCGGCGCGCTGGTGGTGACCAACCTGCTGGGCAAGCCCCCCTTCTCGCGCGAGCGCTCGACCACGGCCATCACCTACCTCTTCTTCACGCAGGACGTGAGCCCGGCCGACCGCGAGATCCTGGCCAATCGCTTCGTCGACCGGCGGATCAGACCCGGCTACGACGGCTTTGCCGGGGTGACAGGGGCGGTGTCGGCCCGTTCGGCCCAGGCGGAGGAGATCAAGGACGCCCTGCCGCTCGTGGAGATCGGGACGGTGCTGCTGGTGCTCCTGGTGGTGGGCCTGCACTTCCGCGCGCTCGGGGCGCCGCTGGCGACCCTCGTGGCCGTCGGCATCTCGTATCTGGTCTCGATCCGGCTGATCGCCACGATCGGCCAGGAGATCGGCGTCTCGGTGCCGAGCGAGGTGCAACCGGTGATCGTGGTGCTGCTGTTCGGCGTGGTCACCGACTACTCGGTGTTCTTCCTGTCGCGGATCCGAAGCCTGCTGGCCGAGGGCGAGGACCCGCACGAGGCCACGATCCGTGGGGGCGCGGAGCTGCTTCCCATCATCGTCACGGCTGGCATCACCGTGGTGGCCGCCAGCGCGGCCCTGGTCGTGGCCAAGCTGGGCTTCTACCAGGCGTTCGGTCCCGGGACTGCCATGGCCGTCCTGCTGGGCCTGCTGGTGGCGATCACGCTGATCCCGGCACTGCTCGCGGTGGGCGGGCGCGCGATGTTCTGGCCGCGTACCCCGGGCCCGGCGCCGGCCGAGGATCACAGCGCCGAGGAGACGTCCGAGCCCGCGCGCGACCGGCCGCGCCGCTCGCGTGCATTGCACGTGGCCACCGAGCACCCGCTGGTCACCGCCGTCCTGGTCGGCGGCGTGTTGCTGGTCGCGGCAAGCGGCATGCTGCGCACCGAGCTGGGCAACCCGCTGATCAGGGGGCTCCCGGACAGCTCGGGCGCCAGGCAGGCCTACACACAGGCCAGCCGCGGGTTCGCTCCCGGGATCCTGTCCCCGACGGTGCTGTTCGTCGAGCAGCGGGGTGTCGTGGGCCAGCGCCCGGCGCTGGTGCGCCTCCAGCGGCTGCTGGCCGAGCAGCGGGGGGTTGCGCAGGTGGTCGGTCCGGCCGACCAGCCGGTGGATCGCGAGTTCGGTGCGGTCTACGCCCGCAGCGGCGGCGCGGCCCGTTTCTTCGTCGTACTCAGAAGCGACCCGCTCGGTGCGGGAGCGATCGCCACCCTGACCCGGTTACGCCAGCGCCTGCCGGGGCTGCTGGCGGCGGCCGGCCTGCCGCGGGCCCGGGTCTCGGTGTCCGGGGACACCGCGCTCGTGGCCGAGACGGTTGACGGCACGGCTGAGGACCTGGGCAGGATCGCGCCGGCGTCGCTGGGGGTGGTGCTCCTGATCCTGGTCGTCTTCCTCGGCGCCCTGGTGGCCCCGCTCTACCTGCTCGGTGTGAGCGTGCTGGGCCTGCTGGCCTCGCTCGGACTGGCCACCTACCTGTTCCAGGACCTGCTCGACTACGGCGAGCTGGCCTACTTCGTGCCGTTCGCCACCGCCGTGCTGCTGGTCTCGCTGGGCTCGGACTACAACGTGTTCCTGACGGGGCGGATCTGGGCCGAGGCGCGCCGCCGGCCGCTGCGCGAGGCGGTGGCCGTGGCGGGCGCGCGGGCTGCGACGCCGATCACCATCGCCGGGCTCGTGCTGGCGGCCTCGTTCGCGCTGCTGGCACTGGTGCCGCTCAGGCCCTTCCGCGAGCTGGCCTTCACCATGGGCGTCGGGCTGCTGCTTGATGCGTTTCTGATCAGGACGCTGCTGGTGCCCGCGCTGATCGTGCTCGTCGGCGAGCGCAGCGGCTGGCCGGGCCGGCGCCTGCGCCGGCGATCGGGCTAGCGGCCGCGCGCCGATCTTTTGCTTCGCTGCTCGCTGGGTAAAGGGGACTTCATGCGTAGAGCGGGCAAAGGTGGAGCCGATACGGCTGCGCAACGTTCGGGCGGCGAACCTGTTCAGACCGACATGGGAACGAACGCGAAGCGCTCGCGACGCGCGCGCCAGGTGCAGACCGCCGGGGCAGCCGCGGTCATGACCGTGCTCGGCTCGGCGTCATCCGCCGACGCGATGCTGCCTGCCGAGGGCGGTGGGTCCCCCACACCGCCGGCCTCGCCCCGGCCCGACGCCGGCCCCAAGGCCGGTAAGCCGGCCCAGAGCCCGAAGCCGCGCGCCCCGCAGCCGCCACCCAAGCCAGCCCGACAGCCCGCTTCGGTCCCCGACACTCCCCCGAGGCCCGTTCGCCAGGGACACCCGACCCAGGGCCAGGTCCGGCCCCAGCCGGCACCCCAGCGCAAGCCCAGCGCCACGGAGCAGCTGGCCCAGAGCCTGACCGACCCACGTCCGAGCCCGCCTCCGGCCCGCAACCTCGAGGAGCTGCTGCTTCCCGGCACCCGCTCCGAAGCGCCGCCGCGCTCGCAGCCCAAGCCGCGCCCGCAGCCGAAGCCGTCCTCGCAGCCGGATCCGTCCCCGCAGCGCAAGGCTGCTCCCGCGCCGCCGACCGGGCATCCAACCCAGCGCCGCCGGCAGCCGGAGCCCGTGGCCCCGCCGGCCGCTGCACCACGCTCGCCGTCGTCGGACCTCGAGAAGCTGTTGCTCCAGCCACTGACGACCCCGTCGGAGCCGGCCAAGCCGCGTTCCGGCTCGCCGCCGACCGGGCATCCGACCCAGCGCCGCCAGCCGGCCGCTCCGGCCGACCCGCCGCGGATCGGCAGGGCGCCCGAGCCCGTATCGCCGTCGTCGGACCTCGAGAAGCTGCTCCTGGACCCGCTGACCAACCCGCCGAAGCGGGTGACGCCGCAGCCCCCGCCGCCTGAGGTCAAGCATCTGAAGCCCTACGAGCGCGACGTCGCGCTGACGGGCGTCCTGTCGCCGTTCGTGAGCGAGGGCGAGACGCTTGGGGCCAGCCGTCGGTTGCAGCGTCCGATCCAGAACCTCCAGACGGACATCGACGCGCTGGAGGACCGGGTCGAGGACCTGGACGCCGACGCCAACCCGTTCATGCTGACTCTGGCGCCTCCCAGCTCACCCGAGGGGCGTCAGGCCCAGCGCGACTACGACCACCTGGCCGCGCGGCGGCGCGAACTCGAGACCAGGCGCACGCAGCTCGAGCTATACGTGAGCGGCAACTGCGACTACCGCTGCGACGTGGACGCGCCGTACGAGAAGAACGGCGGTCCAGACGATCCGTACGACCAGGCGGCAGACAGCCTGGGTGCCGGCGCGACCCGGGCGCAGGTGGTGCGCGAGGCGGCGCGGCTCGAGGCCGAGCAGCAGCGCGAGACGGCCGCGAAGGCCGAGCAGGACAAGCAGGACAACCAGAACGCGGGCGGCCACCTGGCGCTGGATGCCGGCGGCTTCGCCGGGCCCTTCGGCCCGATCTTCGACGTGGGCAACGCCTTCTGGTACGCCGCCGAGGGCAACGGCAGCGAGGCGGCCTGGTCGATGGTGGGAGCCGTGCCGGTGGCCGGGGACCTGATCAAGGGCGTGAAGATGGGGCGAAAGGGCGCCAAGGCCCTGGACGCCGCGCACGACCTCGAGAACGGGATCGACGCCGGACGAGCGCTGGAGCGCGGATCGGACCCGGCCCGGCTGGCCGACGACTTCATCGCCGACCCGCGCATGGCCGGCCGCCTGGACGACTCGGCCGAGTCGCGCAAGGCGCTCGAGGACATCTTCCGCCGCACCTCGTCGGGCACGCGCGCCAATGCGCGGATCCCCGGGCGCTTCCTGCCCACGCACACGCGCGGGCATTCGTCCGAACTGCGCACGCTGACCGACCTGGCGCGCCGGCCCGGCGTGACCAAGATCACCCCCGTGCCCGCCAGCACCGCCGGCCGGACGCCAGACTTCGTGGTCACCGGCCGCGGGGGGCTGAAGACCAGGGTCGAGGTGACCACGGTCACCGGCTCCGGACGCGGCTACCAGGCGCGCGGCATCGGCCGCGCCGCCGCACCGGACGCCAACAAGATCACCAGGGCGATCGAGAGCAAAGTGGTCTCACGCGCCGGCAGGCCGACGCAGTTCGACGCCGACCTGCCCGGAGTGCAGAAGGGCGGCATCCTGGCGCTGCACCTGCCGGGAGGCTCCGGCGCGGCGGGCGCAGCCGACGCCGCGATCGCGCGGACCGCCGCCAAGCTCGGCAAGGCCGACGTCAAGTCGGTGGAGGTGTACCTGCCGGGCAACGTGGTGCGCCGCTACGTGCGCAAGCGGGGCGGCGGCTACACGCTGGCCCGCCCGCAGCGTCCCGGCACCTAGCACGGGGCAATGCGACAATCGGGCGCATGCCCACCACCACGGTCCATCGCCAGTGCAACCTGTGCGAGGCCCATTGCGGCATCAACGTGGAGGTCGATGGCGCCGAGGTCCTGCGCATCAGTGGCGATCCAGACGACGAGTTCTCGCGCGGCTACATCTGCCCCAAGGCCGCGGCGCTGGCCGACCTCTACGAGGATCCCGACCGCCTGAGAAGGCCGGTGCGGCGCACCGCCGAGGGCTGGGAGCCGATGGAGTGGGACGAGGCGCTGGACTTCGCAGCCCAAGGGTTGCGCAAGGTGCGCGACGCCCACGGCGACGACGCCGTGGCCACCTACCTGGGCAACCCCGGCGCGCACACCTGGTCGGTGCTGTCGTTCGTGGCGCTGCGCGCGGTGCTGGGCACCAGGAACAACTCGTCGGCCACCTCGACCGACCAGTTGCCCCAGCACTTCAGCTCGATCGAGATGTTCGGCAACCTGGCGCTGTTCCCGATCCCCGACGTCGAGCGCACCCAGCACATGCTGATGCTGGGGGCGAACCCCGCGGTGTCGAACGGGTCGCTGATGTCGGCGCCCGGCGTGCGCGATCGCCTGCGCGGGATCATCGCGCGCGGCGGCAAAGTGGTGGTGGTGGACCCGCGCCGCACCGAGACGGCGAAGCTGGCCAGCGAGTACGCGCAGGTGCGGCCCGGCGGCGATCCCTACCTGCTGCTGGGCATGCTGCACGTGCTGTTCAGCCAGGATCTGGTGGACCTGGGCGCGCTGGCCGAGCATGCCGACGGCCTGGACTCGATCCGCTCGCTGGCCGCCGCCTGGCCGCCCGCGCGCGCCGAAGAGCCGGCAGGGATCGACGCCGGCACGATCGAGCGGATGGCGCGCGACTTCGCGGCCGCGGAGTCGGCGGTGGCCTACGGACGCGTGGGCGTCTGCCAGCAGCGGACCGGGTCGCTGACGCACTGGCTGATCAACGTGCTGAACGCGGTGACCGGCAACCTGGACGCTCCCGGCGGAGCCATGTTCACCAACCCGCCGGTGGACGTCGGCGTGGTGTTCGGCCTGGCCGCAAAGGTCGGGGCCCTCGGCCGGCACCGGACCACGCGCCAGCGCGTCAGCGGCCTGCCCGACATGAACGGCGAGTTCCCCGTGGCCGGGCTGGCCGACGAGATCACCACGCCCGGGCAGGGCCAGGTCCGCGCGATGCTGGTCTACGCCGGCAACCCGGTGCTGTCGGCGCCGGGAGGCAACCGGCTGGGCCAGGCGATGGAGTCGCTGGACTTCTGCGTGGCCATCGACCCGCACATCACCGAGACCAGCCGCCACGCCGACGTGATCCTGCCGTCGGTGTCGGCGCTGGAGCGCGACGACCTGGACATCGTCATGCCCGCCGTGTCGGTGCGCAACCACGTGCGCTTCAGCCCCGCCGCGGTGCCCAAGCGCGAAGGCGGCAAGGAGGACTGGGAGATCATCACCGGCCTCGCGCGCCGCCTGGGCGCCGGCGTGAAGCGGCGGGTGCTGGCCGAGGCGATGGGCGTCGGCTCCATGCTCGGCCTGGCCGGACCCGAGCGCGCCATCGAGGCCGCCTTTGCCGTCGGGCCCTACGGCGTTCTGCGAAAGGGCCCGTTCCGGGCGTTGACCGTGGGCAAGGTCAAGAAGGCCGCCCACGGCATCGACCTGGGCCCGCTGGAGCCGCGGCTACCCGGCGCATTGCAGACGCCGGGCAGGCGAGTCCGCCTGGCGCCCGAGCTGCTGGTGCAGGAGGCGGCGCACCTGGACGAGCTGGCCCGCGAACGCGAGAGCGCGCGCGCCGAGGGCTTCGACCTGACGCTGATCGGACGGCGCCAGCTGCGCAGCAACAACTCATGGCTGCACAACAGCGCGCGGCTGATGAAGGGCGCCGATCGTTGCACCGCGCGGCTGCACCCCGACGACGCGGAGGCCCGTGGCCTGGTGGACGGCGCTGCCGTCCGGGTGGCCTCCCGGGTGGGGGCGATCGAGCTGCCGCTTGAGGTCAGCGACGAGATCCGCCGTGGCGTGATCTCGATCCCGCACGGCTTCGGCCACACCCGCCCCGGCGTCAGCTGGCAGCTGGCCGCGGCCAAGCCGGGGGCCAGCGTGAACGACGTGACCGACCCGGCGGTGATCGACCGCCTGACGGGCAACGCGGCCTACAACGCGGTGCCGGTCAACGTCGCCGCCGCCTGACCTGAGCCGCGGTCACCGTTCGGGACGTTGCTGGGCCTCGCTGAGTTCGGACATGGGCTTCTCCAGCGTGGCTCCGCACGCGGGGCACGAGGCGTCGTCCTCGTGCAGCAGCGCAGCGCTATACCAGCGCTGGCCGCAGTCCGGGCAGCGGCGTTCCCCCGGTTGTGAGTTCTCCCCCTGTGTCATGCGCCAATCGTTCCCTTGGCGGTTCGAGACAAAACGCGTATTAGGCTGCCGGCCATGCCCGTCCCCGAGCCCATCGGCGTGGTCGGCGCCGGCACGATGGGGTTGGGCATCGCCCAGTTGGCCGCGCAGGCGGGTGCGCGGACGCTGCTGTACGACCCGCTACCCGGGCCTCTGGCCGCGGCGCGCGACCGGATCGCGGCTGCGCTCGAGCGCCCGGTGGCCAAGGGCCGCGTCAGCGCGCAGGCGGCCGAGGCGATGGTCGGCCGCATCGAGACCGTGGACGCGCTCGACGCGCTGGCGCCGTGCGCGCTGGTCGTGGAGGCCGCCCCCGAGCGGCTCGAGCTCAAGCAGCAGCTGTTCGCCGAGCTGTCGGGCATCGTGGCAGCCGACTGCGTTCTGGCCACCAACACCTCGTCGCTGTCGGTGACCGAGCTGGCCGCGGCGGCCACGCATCCCGAGCGCGTGGTCGGCCTGCACTTCTTCAACCCGGCGCCGGTCATGCGCTTGGTGGAGGTCGTGGCGGGCCGGGCCTCGTCGGAGCCGGCGCTGGCCGCCGCGCGGGCCGTCGGCCGGGCGATGGGCAAGCACGTGGTCGATGCGCGTGACATCCCGGGCTTCCTGGTCAACCGCGTGAACCGCCCGTTCTCGCTGGAGTCGCTGCGGCTGCTCGAGGAGGGGGTCGCCGACGCCCGGCAGATCGACCGGATCGTCCGCCTGGGCGGCGGCTTTCGCATGGGCCCGTTCGAGCTGATGGACCTGGTCGGCATCGACACCAACCACTCGGTGGCCGAGCACTTTCACCGCCAGACCTACGGCGAGCCGCGTTACCGGCCGTCCCCGCTGGCGGCCCGGATGGTGGCCGCCGGGACGCTTGGCCGCAAGACCGGCAGCGGCTGGTACGACTACGCAGACGGCGTCGAGCACCGCCCGCCCGATCCCGATCCGCCGCAGGCCGGGGGCGGCGACGGTCGGGCAGTCACGGTGATCGGCGACGGACCGCTGGCCCGAGGGCTGCGAGCTGCCGCCGGCCGCGCGGGTTTCGACACGGTCGGCGGTTCCGCGGAGCCCTGGCTGGAAGTGAGCTGCGACGGGCCGCGCCGGGCCCGTCACCGGCTGCTGCTGCTGGACAGAGGATCGCTGCACGCGCTGGACCCGGGCGCTGCGGGGTTTCATCTGCTGCCCCCGCTACGCGACGGCGGTCTGGTGGAGCTCACGGCCACCGCCGCCACGCCGCCCGAAACGCTTACCCGCGCGCGGGCGCTGGCATCCGCCCTGGGCCAGCAGACCGAACAGGTCGGCGACGCGCCGGGCCTGGTGCTGGGCCGGATCGTCTGCCAGCTCGTGAACGAGGCGGCGTTTCTGATCGGCGAAGGCAATGGCAGCGCCGGCGACGTCGACGCCGGTCTCGAGCTGGGCGTGAACCATCCGTGCGGGCCGGTCGCGTGGTCACGCCAGATCGGGCTGGTGCACGTGACGGCCGTGCTGTCAGCGCTGCGCGAGGAGCGCGGCCAGGCGTACCGGACCGCGCCGCTGCTGCTCGACCGCGCCGCGCTCGGCGCCGGCCTGTCCTAGGACGACACGGGCTCCCTGAGCGCGAAGCCGTTGCCGCCTTCGCGCTTGACTTCGTAGAGCGCGCGGTCGGCGGCGGTGACCACCGGCTCGGGGTCCAGCTCGTCACAGAACGGGGCCACGCCGACGCTGACGGTAACCGGTGGATGGTCCGGCGCGAACCCGAAGCGCAGCGCCGAGATCAGCCCCACGAGCGAGCGGGCGAACAGCTCCGCTCCCGCCGCGTCGGTGTGAGGCAGGATCACCGCGAACTCGTCGCCGCCGAGCCGGGCCACGATGTCCGACTCGCGCGAGCGCGCGGTGACCGCATCGGCAACCGCCGTCAGCACCTCGTCGCCGGCGGCATGGCCGTAGCCGTCGTTCACGGCCTTGAAGCCGTCAAGGTCGAACAGGACCAGCGAGCCGCTCGGGTGGTAGCGCGCGCTGTGGCGCAGGCTCTCCGCCAGCGCCTCGTTGAAACGGCGGCGGTTGTACAGCTGGGTGAGCATGTCGCGCTCGGCCAGATTGCGGTGCTCGGTCACGTCCTGGAACTGGCCCATCCAGCTGATCGGACGGCCGTGTTCGTCGCGCATGAACGTCAGGCTGGCGATGACCCACACCGCACCGCCGTCTGGTCGCACGAACCGTTTCTCGGTCTGGTGGACCGATTTCTCGCCGGTCAGTATCCGCTCGGCGGCGTCGATGTCGGACTGGCGGTCATCGGGGTGGGTGAGCTCCTGGTCGCGCAGCCCCAGCAGCTCGTCCCGGTCGCGGCCGAGCATGACCGTCATGGCGTCGTTCACGCGCACGAAGTAGCCGTCGGTGCTGTACAGCGCCATGCCCAGCGGCGACTGGTCGAAGGCGGCATCGAAGTAGCTCATGGCCAGGCTGGCCACGCCTCCGTCCACGTTGCGGTCGCGCAGGGTCAACAGGAAGCGGGCGGGCGGCCCCTGGTCCAGCCGGCGGCCGCGCACGTCCAGGGGGAACGGGGTGCCGTCCCGCCGGCGACCCTGGATCGCCACGCTCCAGATCTCATCGCCAGGCGTGGCCGCGATGGCCTCGGTGACCCGGCCGGTGTCCGGCATCAGGTCGGCCAGCGCGCGACCGGACAGATCGTCGGCTTTCAGGCCCAGGCACTCGGCCGCCATCGGGTTGCCGTCGTGCACCGTCCCCCGCTCGTCGATGACGATGGCGGCCTCGGGCAGGTGCTCGATGGACAGCACGCGGGCACGATATAGGGCTGGGCGGGGGTGCGATCCCAAATCCGCTGGGCCGCCGCGGCTTCGCCAGCTGTGGCGAGCGTAGGTCGAGTTCGTCTCCGAAACCCTGGGGGGTCTGTCTAGGGGTGTCCCCGATGCCCGGGGTCCGGGGGTGCCCCAGGGTGGCCACATGGAGAGCACACGGGTGACCATCAACCTCGAGCTGGACGTGGACGGGGAGAGCCTCTCGGGACACGCCCGCGACGGCCACGGCACGCAGCGCGACTTCCGCGGCTGGCTCGGGCTGGTCGGTGCCATCGACGCGCTCCTGGACCAGGACACCGACCCGCAGGAGGACTCGCAATGAGCATCATCGACCAATCCACGACCGATTTCCTGATGGTCGGTCCGGACGACCCCGGCTATGACGCGGCCCGGGCGACCTTCAACGTGATGGTGGACCAGCGCCCCGCCGGCGTGGCCTTCCCGGCCACCGACCAGGACGTGGTCGCGGCGGTGCGCTACGCCCGCGAGCGTGACCTCCGGGTGGTGCCGCAGACCACCACCCACAACGCCGGCCCGCTGGGCGACCTGGCGGACGCACTGCTCGTGAAGACGTCGGCCATGAAGGGCGTGGAGATCGACGCGCGGGCCCGCACAGCACGCGTGCGCGCGGGCGCCATCTGGGAGGACGTGATCGCGTCTGCGGCCGAGCACGGCCTGGCGGCGCTGCACGGCTCGTCACCCGACGTGGGCGTCGTGGGCTACTCGCTGGGCGGGGGCATGGGCTGGTACGCCCGCAAGCACGGGCTCCAGACCAACCACGTCACGGCCATAGAGCTGGTGACCGCCGAGGGCGAGATGGTGCGCGCCAACGCCGATCGGGAGCCGGAGCTGTTCTGGGCGCTACGGGGCGGCGGCGGCAACTTCGGCGTGGTCACGGCCATCGAGTTCCGCCTGTTTCCGATCACAGAGGTGTACGCAGGCGCGCTGTTCTTCGAGTGGGAGCGGGCTGGCCAGGTGCTGCGCACCTGGAACGAGCTGCTGCCGGACCTGCCCGACGAGATCACGTCGGTCGGGCGGCTGCTGCAGGTGCCGCCGATGCCCGAGATCCCCGAGGTCATTCGCGGCAAGAGCTTCGCCGTGGTCGAGGCCGCCTACCTGGGCGACCGGCTCGCGGGAGAGTCGCTGTTGGCGCCGCTGCGCGAGCTTGGCCCCGCCATGGACACGTTCGCCATGGTGCCGGCCACCGACCTGGCCGAGCTGCACATGGATCCGCGCGATCCCATGCCGGCGGTGACCAGCCACGAGCTGGTGGGCGCGCTGCCCACCGAGGCCATAGACGCGCTGGTGGCAGCCGTCGGCCCGGGCTCGGGCTCGCCGCTGGTGTCGGTGGAGCTGCGTCACTTGGGCGGGGCGCTGGGTCGCTCGGCTGGGGATCACGGGGCCAGGGACACCCTGGCCGGCGAGCTGTGCATGTTCGCCGTGGGCGTGCCCATCGACGAGGCGGCAGCCGCCTCCATCGGGAGCTACATCGCTCGCCTGATCGACGTGCTTCAGCCCCATGTGGCGGGCAGCTACCTGAACTTCGTCGAGACGCCGTTCGACGCCGAGCGGGCGTTCACGCCGGAGGCGTGGCGGCGGCTGCTGGCAGTCAAGGCCGACGTCGACCCGGAGGACGTGTTCCGGGCCAACCACCCGATCACCGACAGGAGCCGATGATGACCAACAGGAAGACCACGAAGTGCAGCTCGATCGTCGCGCCACGGATCGCCCTCGCCGCGCTGGCACTGACGCTGGCGGTCCCGGTCACCGTCGCGCAGGCGGCGCCGGCGAAGGTGCGCAAGGCCAGGTTCGCGGTCACGGTGGAGGGGGTCCAGCGCAGCACATGGACGACCGACCACCAGCCCGACGGGATCGGTGGATGTGACGGCGCCTACCACGGCCAGGGCAGCGAGAAGGTGCGGTTCACGTCGTCGAAGTTCAGCCTCCGGGCGCTGACGATCCCCGGGCTCTCGGCGCCGGTGCTGACCATGCGGTCCAAGGGCAAGATCACCTCGCCGGAGTTCGTGCTGCGCGGCAGCATCACCCGCAACGGCGCCATCTCCGCCGCGCCCGTGGACAACGGCTGCGGCGGTGCCGACGGGCCGGCGGTGGCCAAGGACTGTGGCGTGAAGCGGTTCTCCGGCCTGGGCGGCAAGCTCGACTACCGGCTTCGGTCCAAGCCGCGCGACGTGCTCGAGGTGGACACCTACGACGGGGAGGATCCGTTCCGCAACTGCGGTGGCGGTGGAACCCAGTTCCCCTCGATCGCCACGCGGAACATGGGCCGGCCGATGGACCTCCGCCTGCCGCGCGGGGAGCTGTTCGACCGCAAGATCGGCAAGTTCATCCTGGTCGGCCGCGCGCGCGAGGCAAACCAGAGCGGCGAACACCGGTTCAAGACCACCACCCGCTGGGTGATCACGCTGGTGCGCAAGTAGCGCGTGGCGCCCGCGGCCTACGCGCCCAGGCCGCGGGCGATGACCATGTGCTGCACCTCGTCGGTGCCCTCGCCGATGGTCAGGATCTTGGCGTCGCGGTAGAAGCGGCACACCGGGTACTCCTCGATGTAGCCGTAGCCGCCGTGGATCTGCACTGCCTCCTCGGCACAGCGCACGGCCAGGCGGCCGGTCTTGAGCTTGGCCATGGCGGCGGTCTGGGAGAAGTCGCGGCCCAGATCCTTCTCGACCGCCGCCTTGTAGGTCAGGTAGCGGGCGGCGGCGATCTCGGTGGCCATGTCGGCCAGCTTGGTCTGGATGGCCTGGAACTTGGAGATCGACTGACCGAAGGCCTGGCGTTCCTTGGCGTAGGCCACGGCCTCGTCCAGGGCTCCCTGCGCCAGACCGACGCCCATCGCTGCTACGCCGATGCGGCCGATGTCCAGCACCTTCAGGAACTGGCGGAAGCCCTGGCCGCGCGGGCCCAGCAGGTTCTCCTCGGGCACGCGTGCGCCGTCGAAGCTCAGCGGGCGCGTGTCGGACGCGTTCCAGCCCATCTTGCGGTAGGGCTCGCCGGCCTCGTAGCCGGCGGTGCCGCGCTCCACGATCAGGTTGGAGATCTCCTTGTCGCCCGTGCGGGCCGTAATGGCCACGTGACCCGAGATGTCGGTGCCGGCGTTGGTGATGAACTGCTTGGTGCCGTCGATCACCCACTCGCCGTCTTCGAGCTTCGCGCGCGTGCGCACGTTGCCGGCGTCCGAGCCGGCCTCCGGCTCGGTCAGCCCGAAGGCGCCCAGCTTGGTGCCGGCGCACAGCTCGGGCAGGTAGGCGTCCTTCTGCTCAGTGTTGCCGAACAGGTAGATCGGCTGGGTGCCCAGCGACGTGTGCGCGCAGAGGGTGATGGCCACGCTGGAGTCGATCCGCGTCAGCTCTTCCACGCACAGCGTGTACTGGAGCGTGGTGCCGCCTGCGCCTCCCACCTCCTCGGGGAACGGAATGCCCATCCAGCCCAGCTGGCCCATCTTGGCCACCAGCTCGTACGGGAACGACTTGGTGCGGTCCAGCTCCTCGGCCGCCGGGGCGACCTCGGACACGGCGAAGTCGCGGACGGTCTGCTGCAGGAGCTTGGTGTCGTCGTCGAGGTCGAAGTCCACGGTAAGGGAGAATATGGACATGCCCACCGACTTCACCCTTCGCCTGGACCCCAGCCCCGGCGCGCAAGACCAGGAGACGCTCGTGGTGGGGGTGGACGGGCGCGAACAGACGATGCGCCTGCACGAGTACGACCGCGTCTACTCGATCCCCGGGCTCTACGAAGAGGTGCTGCGGCGCGTGGAGTACGCCTCGCCGGCCAAGGTCGCTGAGCTGCTGTTCGCGGTGGCCTCTCCAGGCCAGGTGCGCGCGCTTGACCTGGCCGCCGGGAACGGCGTGTCGGCCGACCCGCTGCTGGAAGGCGGCGCCGCGGCGCTGGTGGGCATGGACCTGATTCCCGAAGCGCGCGACGGGGCGCTGCGCGACCGCCCGGATGCGTACGCCGAGTACGTGGCGGGCGACGTCGGCGCGCCGGGGCTGGTGGAGCGGCTGGTCACCGAGCACGGCCTGAACGCGCTCGTGTGCTCGGGCGGCATCTCGCACATCCCGGTCCAGGCCTTCGACGTCGGCTGGAGCGCCTTCCCGGCCGGGTCGTGGCTGGTGGCCACCGCGCGCGAGAACCTGATCGATCCCGCCGAGGGGCCCTACGGCGAGTACTTCCCGGGCCGGCTGGACGATGTTCACACCGAGCGCTTCGTGCACCGCCTGGCGTTCAGCGGCGAGCCGATCGAGTACACGGCGCTGCGCGGGCGCAAGCCGCGGAGCTGAGCGCGCGCCAGCGGCGGCGGTTCAAGTTGATCGATGCATTTGGTGCGCTGGGGCGCACCAAACCCGTCGATCAACCCGTAGCGGCGCGGCCGCTGCGCTCAGGCGCCAAGCGGGCCGGGATCGGCCGGAACGTCCACGGCGTGCTCGCGCAGGACCTCCAGGGGCACGATGTCCAGCGCCCGCTCGTGGGTCGCGGTCAGCACGACGTACGCTGCGGAGCCCTCGTGGTGGGCACGCAGCCAGTTGGCCGCCGTCACGCACCAGCGGTCGCCCGGCTTGAGGCCGGGGAAGCGGAACTGGGGCATGGGGCTGCTCAGATCGTTGCCGATGCCGCGCTGGTGGTCCAGGAACTCCTCGGTGACAACGGCGCAGATGGTGTGGCTGCCCAGGTCGTCGGGGCCGGTTCGACAGCAGCCGTCGCGGAAGAAGCCCGTCACGGGATCGTTCCCGCACGGCTCGAGTGCGGAGCCCAGGACGTTGCGCTCGCTCCCGGCGGCCGGTGTCATGGGGCCACGGTGACAGAGCGCGCGGCGTCCAGCAGCTCGTCGCGCGCCGCCAGCTTCACTCGCGGGCGTGCTTCGGCCTCGCCGCGCCGGCGCTCCAGTGAGTCGATGGCGCGCCAGCCATCGGCTGTCACCAGCTGCGGCGCCTTCTCGGCCAGCAACGTGTCGATGGACTCCAGGTCGGGCGCCTCGGGCGCGGGCAGGGCGTCGAGGTCCTCCAGCAGCCGCGTGACGGTCTCGTCGGCGTCGCGCTTGTTCGTGCCCAGGATCCCGGTCGGCCCGCGCTTGATCCAGCCCACGGCGTATACGCCCGGCACCGGCCTGCCGGAATCGACGTCGACCACGCGGCCGTGCTGGTTGGGCAGCACGTAGCGGCGCTCGTCGAACGGCACGTCGGGCAGGGGCACCGCCCGGTAGCCCACCGAGCGCAGCACCAGGTCGCAGTCGATCGTCTCGGTGCCCCGGCCGGCCGGCCGCGCCCGCAGCTGGCCGGACTCGTCGCGCTCGATCCGGTTGCGCTGCACCTCGATCGACCGCACCGTGCCATTGCCGTGGATGGCCACCGGCGAGGTCAGGAAGCGCAGCTCGATCCGCCGCTTGGCGCCCGTGGGCTCGTGCGCGGCGAACTCGCGCAGCAGCTCCACGTTCTTGCGGGCGGTGAAGGTGCCCTCGGCCGCCAGCCACTGCTCGGACACCCGATCCAGCTCCAGGTCGGCCGGGTCCACACGCAGGTCGACTCCTTCCAGGTGGCCCATCTCGCGCAGTTCGGCACTGGTGAAGGCCGCCTGGGCCGGCCCGCGGCGGCCCAGCACCACGACCTCCTCGATGTTGCTGGCCCGCAACGCGTCCAGCGCATGGTCGGCGGTGTCGGTGCCGTCGAGCTCGGACGCATCGAGGGTGAGCATGCGCGCCACGTCGGCCGCCACGTTGCCGTTGCCGATGATCACCGCGCGCGTGCCCGACAGCGGCGGGCTCGAGGTCGCGGCGCTCCGGGTGGCCGTTGTACCAGCCCACGAAGTCGGTGGCGGGAAGGCTGCCAGGAAGGTCTTCGCCCGGAATGCCCAGCGACTTGTCGGTCTGGGCGCCGACGGCGTAGATCACGGCGCGGTAGTGGCGCATCAGGTCGGTATGCGAAACGTCGGTGCCCACCTCGACGTTGCCCAGGAAGCGACAGCGCGGGCCCAGCACGTCGCGCTCGAAGGTCTCGTCCAGCCGCTTGATCTCGTGGTGGTCGGGCGCCACGCCGCCGCGCAGCAGGCCCCAGGGGGTCGGCAGGCGCTCGTACACGTCGACCTCGGGGCCTCCGCCGATGCGCAGAAGCCGCGCGGCCGCGAACGCCCCCGCCGGCCCGGCGCCGACGATGGCCACGCGCCGTGAGCTCAAGAGCTCACCGCCCGCTGGGCGAAGAACTCGGCGTTCAGGTCCAGCGCGTAGTCGTACTTCTCGGGGACCTCGTGGTCGGCGAAGATCGCGTCGACCGGACAGGCCTCCACGCACGCGTCGCAGTCGATGCACGTCTGCGGGTCGATGTAGAGCTGCTCCGCCGTCTCGAAGTCCGGATCCCCCGGGGTGGGGTGGATGCAGTCGGCGGGACAGACCTCGATGCAGACGTCGTCCTTGATGCAGTTGCCGGCGATCACGTAGGCCATGACAGCAAAACCTACTAGTCCCGGCCGGGTTTTAGGTAGTTCACCCCGTCCGGACGGATTCCAGCGCCCGCGCGAGCACCGCGATGCCGCGGTCGATGGCCTCCTGCGCCAGCGCGCTGTAGCCCAGGATCAGCGACGGCGGCGCCGTGGCGGGATCGGCCCAGTGCCAGGCGCCGTCCTCGATCAGCAGGCCGCGCTCGTGGGCCGCCTGGGCCAGCGCCCGCGGGTCGACCCCCTCAGGCAGCAGCAGGTGCAGGTGCAGCCCGGCAGCCTCGCCCTGCCAGCGGGCGTCCGGCAGGCGCCGGCTGACGGCGTCCAGCGTCGCGTCGCGGCGGCCGCGGTAGATCGGCCGCACGTGGCGAAGGTGGCGGGCGAAGTCACCGCTGCCCAGGAAGCGGGCAAAGGCCAGCTGCTCGAGCAACGGCGAGCCCATGTCGTCGAAGCGCTTCTCGCGTTCCACCGGGCCGACGAGGTTCTCCGGTAGGGCCATCCAGCCCAGCCGCAGGGCGGGGGTGAAGGTCTTGCTGGCGCCGCCGATGTAGACGATCCGCTCGGGGGCCAGGCCCTGGAGCGCTCCGATCGGCGTGCGGTCGTAGCGAAATTCCGCGTCGTAGTCGTCCTCGATGACCACGGCCCCGCGCTCACGGGCCCAGTTGACCAGCTCGTGCCGGCGGTCGGTCCCGAGCGTGGCGCCGGTTGGATACGAATGTGCGGGGGCCACCACCACCGCCGCGATGTCACGTTCGCGCGCGAGCGCCGCCACGTCGATGCCGCCCTGGTCGCTCGCGACGGGGACCGCCTCGACGCCGGTCATGGCAACTGCCGTGCGGTGCATGGCGAAGCACGGGTTCTCGACAGCCACCCGGCGCGCGCCGGCACGGCGCAGCGCGCGGCAGACCAGCGCCAGGCCCTGGGTGAAGCCGGTGCACACCAGCAGCCGCTCCGGCGTGGCCGCTACGCCGCGCACCCGGCCCAGATAGGCAGCCAGCTGATCGCGCAGGGCGGCGGCGCCCAGGCTGCCCGGATAGGAGAGCGCGGCATCGGGGAGCTCGCTCAAGGCGGCCCGGTAGTGGCGCAGCCAGCGGGTGCGCGGGAACAGCGCCGGGTCGGGCAGCCCGCCCAGGAGCCGCATCCCGGCCGCGCCGCCGGGCGCGAGCAGGTACGGGCGCTCGAAGAAGTCGCCGCCGCGGGCCCGCGCCCGCGACCCTCCCGCGCCGGCGGACTGTGGCTGCGGTGGCTCGGGGCAGACGCTGGTGCCCGACCCCTGGCGGGCGCGCAGGTAGCCGTCCGCCACCAGGTTCCCGTACGCCTCGACCACCACGCTGCGCGAGACACCCAGCTGGCCGGCCAGCACCCGCGTAGGGGGCATCGGCGTGTCCGGGCGCAGCCGCCGCGACTGGATGGCGCTCCGCAGCCCCTGCTCGAGCGCCTCGCGCACCCCGCGTCCGGCCGGCGGCCGGCAGTCCACCAGCACCTCGGGGGGAAAAGCGTCGGCCTGACGATTGGTCTGGTTCACCACGGGCAGATTGGATCTTGAACCAAACCGCCTGACGCCGCACCCTGTCGGCATGCCCGCGCTCGGGACAGCACCGGCTGGGCCGATCATCCGCGACCCCATCGGCCGGGTCCGCTACCGCATCGCCCGCCACGACGACGTCCTGGTGGTGGACACGTGGATCCAGCCGGGCGGCAGCCTGCCGCCCCACATGCATCCGATCCAGGAGGAGGTCTGGACCGTGCTCGATGGCAAGGTCAGCTTCCGGCTGGGCCGCGGAGAGCGCGTGATCGCGCCCGAGGACGGTGAGGTCAGGGTGCTGCCGGGCATGGTGCACGCCGTCACGGCGGTCACCGATCGCGAGGCGCGGCTGCGCTGCGTGGTGTCCCCGGCGCTGCGCTTCGAGCCGTTCCTGGAGGAGGCGGCCGCCGCCGCACGGGACGGGCTGCTGAAGTCGAACCGGCGCCCGCGGGGTCTTGCCGGCGCGCGCTTCGCGGCGGTGTTCCTGAAGCGCTACCGCGACGAGACGGTGTTCATGTCGCCACCGCGGTCGCTGCAGTGGCTGATGATGGCGCTGCTGGCTCGCGACGTCTGAGCGCACGGATCTTCCGGGCGTGTCGATCTTGCCGCGGCTCGTTCGACGCTTGGGTATAGAGCGGGCCAGAGCGCCCCGAGACGACAGGAGATCGACATGCGATTCATGGCAATGGTCAAGGCGACGCCCGACAGCGAGGCGGGCGTGATGCCCAGCGAGCAGCTGCTGGCCGAGATGGGCGAGTTCAACGAAGAGATGGTCAAGGCCGGCGTGATGCTGGCCGGCGAGGGCCTGCACCCGAGCTCCAAGGGCGCGCGCGTGGAGTTCGGCGGTGCGAAGCCGTCGGTGGTCGACGGCCCGTTCGCCGAGTCGAAGGAGCTGATCGCCGGCTTCTGGCTCATGGAGGTGGACTCGCTGGAGGAGGCGGTCAAGTGGATCAAGCGCACCCCGAACCCCGACGGCGTGCACGGTGAGATCGAGATCCGCCAGGTGTTCGAGGCCGAGGACTTCGGCGAGGAGCTCACACCCGAGCTGCGCGAGCAGGAGCAGCGTCTGCGGGCGCAGGCCGAGGAGAACGCTCGGTGAGGTTCGTGGTCCTTCGCAAGGCCGATGGCTTCAGCGAGGCGGGCGGTCTGCCCAGCCGCGAGCTGGTGGACGCCATGGTGAGCTACAACCGGGAGCTGATCGATGCGGGGGTGCTGCTGGATGGGCACGGTCTGCGCCCGACCGCCGAGGGCGCGCGGGTGCTGTTCGACGGGGCGAAGACCGCCGTCGTGGACGGTCCGTTCACCGAGTCCAAGGAGCTGGTGGCGGGCTATGCGGTCATGCAGGCGCGCACGCGCGAGGAGGTCGTGGAGTGGCTGCGGCGGTGGCCCGCCATCGACGGCGACGGCGGGGTGCGGCTGGAGATCCGGCAGGTGTTCGAGGAGGGCGATGGCTTAGGCGCTGTGATGTAGTCGGGGCCGTGGCAGCGGCCGACGAGACGCACCGCGCGATCGACGCCGTCTGGCGGATCGAGTCGGCTCGCCTGATCGCCGGCCTGGCGCGCGTCGTGCGCGACGTGGGGCTGGCCGAGGACCTGGCGCAGGAGGCGCTGGTGGCGGCGCTGGAGCAGTGGCCCCGAGCCGGCATCCCCGACAACCCGGGGGCGTGGCTGATGGCCACGGCAAAGCACCGGGCGATCGACGGCATCCGGCACAACCAGATGGCCGAGCGCAAGCGCGAGGAGATCGCACGTCAGATGGAAGTGATCCACGCCCCCGATATGGATGCGCAGGCCGACGACGACATCGGCGACGACCTGCTGACGCTGATCTTCACGGCGTGCCACCCCGTGCTGAGCACCGAGGCGCGGATCGCGATGACCCTGCGGCTGGTGGGCGCGCTGACCACCTCCGAGATCGCGCGCGCGTTCGTCGTGCCCGAGAAGACGATGGCCCAGCGGATCGTCCGGGCCAAGAAGACTCTGGCCAGCTCCGGCGTGTCGTTCGAGACGCCCAGCGGCGACGCGCGCGACGAGCGGCTGGCCTCGGCGTGCGAGGTGGTCTACGCAATCTTCAACGAGGGCTACTCGGCCACCGCCGGCGACGACTGGATGCGCCCGGCGCTGTGCGAGGACGCGCTGCGGCTGGGCCGCATCCTGGCCGCCCTTGCGCCGCGCGAGGCCGAGGTGCACGGGCTGATGGCGCTGATGGAGATCCAGGCCTCGCGTGCCCGCGCGCGCACCGACGCGGACGGGGCGCCGGTGCTGCTGCTCGAGCAGGACCGCGCGCGCTGGGATCAGCTGCTGATCCGGCGCGGGCTGGCCGCGCTGGACCGCGCCCAGGAGCTGTCCACCGGTGGGCCCGGGTCGTACACGCTGCAGGCCGCCATCGCCGCCTGCCACGCGCGGGCGCGCACGCCGCAGGACACCGACTGGGACCTGATCGCCCGCCTCTACGGCCGGCTGGCCGCGCTGACCGGATCGCCCGTGGTCGAGCTGAACCGTGCGGTGGCGGTGGGCATGGCCTCAGGGCCCGAGCGGGGCCTGGCGCTGGTCGACGAGCTCGTTGCCGGCGGTGAGCTGGGCGGCTATCACCTGCTGCCCAGCGTCCGCGGGGACCTGCTGGACAAGCTGGGACGCGTGGACGAGGCGCGGGCGGAGTTCGAGCGTGCCGCCGCGATGACCGCTAACCAGCGAGAGCGGGCTCTGCTGCTGGAGCGGGCAGCGGGAACAGCTCGATGAAGCGCTCGAAGCCGGCCCGGTCGCCCCGCAGCTCGAGGTCGCCGGCGGCCAGCACCTGATCCAGCGAGCGCATGCCGCGGATCAGCTCGATCAGGCTGGAGCGGGGGCCCGCGATGCTCACGTCGGGGTCGACGGCCTCGCCGCGCTCGGCCACGATTGCTGCGCCGGCGACGGTGGCGAAGAAGGGCTGGCCGTCCAGCTCCATGGCCACGGTCAGCTTCAGGTCGCCGGCCAGCTCGGGGCTGAACAGCGTGCGCACCGACAGCAGGTGCGAGTCCAGGCTCATGTCCATGTCCTGGCTGGGTGGGGCGGCCTCGCTGCCGCCCCAGCGCCCCAGCGCGATCAGCACCGGCTCGAGCGCGTGTCCCTTCGGGGTCAGCTCGTAGACCTGCGATGCCGCAGGCGGGGGTAGCTTGCGCTTGCGCAGGACGCTCGCTGTCTCGAGCTCGCGCAGGCGCTGGGCCAGCACGTCAGGGCTCACGTGGGGAAGCCCGGTGCGCAGGTCGGTGAAGCGCTTGGGGCCCAGCAGCAGCTCGCGGACGACCATCAGGGCCCAGCGCTCACCAACCACGTCCAGCGCCCGGGCGATCCCGCACGCGTCTCCGTAGGTGCGCTTCTTGGAAGCCATGCCCCTACCCTAGCGCTAAACCCAACCTATTACTTGGAATTACCTACTACGGCGTGCACGAAGCGCAGCTTCTCGATCACCGGCGGCGCCAGCACGAACGGATACAGGTCGCCGGCGCCCATGCTGCGGTTCATGGCGTTCAGCGCGTAGGTCAGCGGCAGCCATTCGGCCAACAGCGAGTCGAAGCCCATGCCGGCCTGACGCGGCTCGGCGTCCAGGCCGGCCGAGTCGGCGGTCTGGATATCGGGCGGGCCCTCCACCCGAACCCCGTACGCGCCGGCCGTCTGCAGCGTGTCCACGATGTGCAGATAGTGGGCGAACGTCTCGGCCCAGTCCTCCCACGGATGCATGGTCGCGTAGGCGCTGACGAATCGCTCGGGCCAGTCCGCGGGCGCCCCGTCGCGGTAGTGGCGGGCCATGGCGTCCGCCGTAGTCGGCGCGCTCGTCGCCGAACAGCGCGCGGCAGGCGTCCCAGTCGGACACCAGCAGCGGCTGGTAGTAGTGGCCGACCTCGTGGCGAAGGTGGCCCAGGAGCGTGCGATAGGGCTCGGCCATCTGCGCGCGCACGGCCTCGCGGTGGGCGTCGTCTGCCTCGGCCAGATCGATCGTGACCACTCCGTCGGCGTGGCCGGTGGTCACCGGCTCCACGGCGCTGTTGAGCATGTCGAAGGCCAGCCCCGTGCCCTCGCCGTCGCGCGGATCGAGCGGCAGGCCGAGCTCGGCCAGCTCGAACACCAGGCGCCGCTTTGCGGCCTCGGCCTCGGCGTAGCGCTCCATCCCGGGGCGGTCGCCGTCGCTGGGGCGCGTCCGGGTCAGCGCGCACGCCAGGCAGGGCAGGCCGTCGCTGTCCACGACGCCGTTGCAGGCGGCGGTCGCCTGGTGGGCACAGCGATAGCGGGTTGCGCTCTGGTCGGCCACGGCCAGCGCGCCTGGCTCCCCGCTGGGCCACAGCGCCAGCAGATCGCGGCGCTCCCAGTCGAAGCCGTGCTCGGCGCCGCAGTGCAGGCAGCGGTGGCTCTCGAACGGGGCCAGGCGGCGGCAGGAGCCGCAGGAGAAGGCGCGCATGCGCGTGATTGTGCCCGCTGGCCGCGTAGGAGCGCCCCGGTAGGTCGCTTGCGTCACAGCTTCGGCACCGTGAGCGTACGGTTGTTGTGACTCGCCCCGGGGGCGGCTGCGTTCCGGGGGCGGCGGCTGTGTTCCGGGGCGGCGCTAGCGCCGCACGCGCAGGCCCAGGCGCTTCGAGCGGCTCGCAGCCCCCAGGCGATCGGTGCGGTTGCTCACCGTGACACGGTGGCGGCCCGAGCGCAGCAACGGCAGGCGCAGCCGGAAGTGGCCCTTGCGGGCCTTGATGTTGAAGCGCAGCACGCGTATCCAGCGACGGCCCACGCGGCGCTCGATCGTCACCGTGAGCTTCTGCTTCTTGCGCACGGGGATGGTGCGCCCGTGCAGGACCGTGCGCTGGCGACCACGGATGCTGCGGCGGGTCAGCCCGGTGCGGATGGTGGGCTTGACCTGCAGCCGCACCGTCGGAGAGCGCAGCTCTCCGTATGTGGGGGAGGCGAGCACGCGGGCGCGCAGCGCGCGCGAGTACGGGACGAGCACCTGCGTGCTCCAGCTGCCGTCGGCGGACGTTGCGGTCTGACCCAGCATGACCCAGCCCTTCGACGTCCGCGCCTGGACCTCCACGCCGACTGATCCGCTAGGCGTGCCGTCAGGGAACACCAGCCGGCCGGTCACCGAAGCCGCGCGGCCCTGCGCCACGCGCTGGCGCGGCAGCCGGATGCTCAGCCCGGTGCTGAAGCTCTGGCCGGCCGCGCGTGCCCGCAGCGCCGGCAGCTGCGCGTAGAGCGCGTCGCCCGGGCAGCTGGTCGAGCAACCGTCGCGGTGGCCGGACACGCGCTCGAACTTGACCATCCGGCCGCTGGGGTAGCGGTTGGAGGCACCGCCCGCCGACCGCAGCGTCACCGTGCCCTGCACCGGCGCGCCGTGGATCGACAGCTTCCAGGCCACGATCGACGCGATGGCGTTGAACGCCTCCGGCGTCGCGTCGGTGCTGGTGTGGGTGCCGATCGAAGCGACCCCCGTGGACACCGAGTTCCAGCCCTGGGCCTGGGCGCCGATCACGGCGCGGTCGATGCCGCCCTGGCGGCCCTCGAAGATCTGGCCGAAGCGGTCGACCAGGAAGTTGTAGCCGATGTCGCTCCAGCCGTTGGAGCTCTGGTGGTAGCGCTGGATGCCGCGGACCACAGCCGGCGACTCGGCCCGGCTGTACGAGTTCAGCGAGACGGTGTGGTGCACGTAGGCCATCTGCACCGAGCCGTAGCCGGGCCGGCCGCGGAAGGAGGCCGCTCCCCACTGGGCGCGGCTGATGATCGTGGGCCCGGCGCTCTGGGAGCGGCGTGCGGCCGAGGCCAGCGGCTTGAGCCCGCGCCGCCCGGCCACGACCATGTGCGCCCGTAGCCCGCGTGGAGCGCCGCGGGTGCGCAGCTGGAAGGTGCGCGCGCCGCCGATCCAGGCCGGGTCGGTGCCGTTGGCCTTGGCGCCGCGGTCGGGGCCGTGGTCGAGCGCGTTGGGCAGGTCCAGCCAGCGGCTCCAGCGGCCGCGCTGGCGTACGCGGACCTGCACCGCCACGTGGCGGCCATGCCGCCAGCGCGCGCCGATCAGGTCGAACGAGCGGGCGGCCTTGACGGGCTTCGACGTGACCCAGCCCGCCCGTGCCGCGGCGGCCCGGGGCAGGGGAACGTCAACGGCGAAGTGGTCGGTGGCGCCACGCCGGGCCAGCGCCCCGGCGGGCGAAAGCAGGGAGGGCGCGAGCGCGAGCCCGGCGCTGCCGGCCAGCGCCTGGCGTCGCGTGAAGTCTCGGGGCATACGAACTCAACCCTTGCAAGCGCCCACCGTTGCGGTGGTGCCACGCAAGATCCGTTGCTCGCAGGCGCTCGCGCCCGCGCCTGGAAGCCGAGCCGGCGGCGCCTAAGATCGGACGATGGCTGCCCAAGCACCCCGCGACGTGCCGATCCTGGGTCGCATGATCCGGCTGGGCCAGTTGCTCAAGCTGGCGGGGGCGATCGACAGCGGCAGCGATGCCAAGGCGCTGCTGGCGACTCAGGCGGTTCTGGTCAACGGCCAGGCCGAGGAGCGCCGCGGGCGCCAGCTCCATCACGGCGACGTCGTGACCGCGGCCGGCCAGGAGCTGCGCGTGGTGGTCGCCGGGCAGGACGCGGAGGCCGGTCCCGCGAAGTAGGGCGCATGGAGCGCACGCTGGCCCTCGTGGCCGTGCTCATCGTCGGGGGGCTGATCGCCCTCCAGCCCCCGGTCAACTCGCAGCTGGCGCGCGAGACCAGCATCCTCGGCTCCGCCTTCATCAGCACCGCCATCTCGGCCCTGCTGATGGGCGTGATCTTCTTCGCGGCCGGTGGCGCGTCGCAGCTCTCGGCGATTCCGTCGGTCCCGCCGATCTATCTGACGGGCGGACTGCTTGGCGCGGTGCTCGTGACGGTCTCTCTGGTGGCGGTGCGCACGCTCGGCGCCGGCGGCGTGGTGGCCGCCACGGTCTGTACGCAGCTGATCGTGTCGGCGGTGCTGGACCGCACGGGGGCGCTGGGGCTCGACCAGATCGGCCTCACCCCGCTGCGCGTGACCGGCTTCGTGCTGCTGCTGGGCGGCACGCTCATGGTCACGATCCGCTGACCCCCCGTACGGGGGGTCTTGTCCCGGCAGGTGCTAACGCGCCGGATGCCGGGGTGATACTGGCGTGGATGACCGAGCGCCTGCGACTGCTCGCCGTCGATGACCACGAGGTGGTGCGCTGGGGCTTTCGGCTTCTGCTGGCCGACCAGCCGTGGGTCGAGCGCTGCGTGACGGCCGGTGACCCCCAGGAGGCGATGGAGCTGACGGCGCGCTACAGCCCGCACGTGGCCGTGGTCGACCTGTTCATGGGCGACAGCTCGGGTGCCGAGCTGTGCTCGGCGCTCTGTCGCCAGCGACCCGGCATGAAGGTGCTTCTGATCTCCGGCGCGGGCTGGCTGTCACCCGCTGCCGCGCGCGCGGCGGGCGCCTCGGGCTTCATCCCCAAGGACTGGGAGGCCGCCGACGTGATGAGCGCGGTGCGCATGGTGGCCAACGGCATGACCGTGTTCGTCCCGCGCGAGGAGCGCCCGGCGCGCGGCCTGACCGCGCGCGAGCGTCAGATAGTGGAGCTGATGGCCCACGGCTCGACCAACGGGGAGATCGCCGGTGAGCTGCACCTGTCGCCCCACACGATCAAGGACCACGCCAGCGCGATGTACCGCAAGCTTGGTGTGCGCAACCGCGCCGAGGCGGTCCGCCGCGCCGAGCGGCTGGGCCTGACGGCCTAGCTGGCGCCGGCCTCGGCCTCCAGCCGCTCGCGAAGCGCTGCGGGTAGCCGCGCGGCCGCCTGCGCGCCGTAGTCGAAGCCCACCAGCCAGCCGTAGCCCTCCGCCGCGGTGCGCTCGTCGACCGTCATCTCGAAGCCGACCCTGAACGCCGACCGGCGCACCTCGTCGACGCGGCAGCGCACCTGCACCTCCTCGTCGAAGTAGACCGGCGAGCGGTAGTTGATGTGGCACTCGGCGAAGATGAAGCCGAAGCCACCGCGCTCGGGGTCGGCCGGATCGTGGTCCGGGGTCAGGTGGCGCATGTAGCTGATCCGCGCCGTCTCGAAGTAGCGCAGGAACACGACGTTGTTCAGATGGCGCATGGCATCCAGGTCGCCAAAGCGGACGCGCTCGCTGTGGATGAAGGGCTCGGGCACGCCGGCCACCCTAGTCCCCGGCGCGCGACCTCCGGCGGCGCACCCCCCACCCCTCGCCTCCCGATCCCCCGGCCGGGGGGTATGGGGCCCGCGGGGCGTTGCGCTCGCGCCCCGGCGGTGAAGGGATGCCTGAGATGCCCGCAGCCACCACAGCCACCGCCGTGCTGTTCCCCGGCCAGGGCAGCCAGCAGCCCGACATGCGCGAGCCCACCCACTTCGTCCTGCCCGAGCTGGTGGAGCTCTCGGACCAGCTGGTGGGCGACGACGCCTTCGCCCTGGCCGACCAGGGCACGCGTTTCCAGCAGCCGGCGCTGTACTGCGCCGCGCTGGCTGCCTGGGAGGGGCTACGCGAGCTCGGCCCGGTGGCGCTGGCCGGGCACTCGCTCGGCGAGATCACCGCGCTGGCCGCCGCGGGCGCCGTGGCGCCGGCGGACGGTCTGCGCCTCGTGGTCGCACGCGGGCGGCTGATGGAGCAGGCGGCCGAAGCCACCGACGGCGGCATGATGGCCGTGCGCGGCGGCCGCGCGGAGGTCGAGCCGCTGGTGCGCGGAACGGCGGTCGCGCTGGCCAACGACAACTCGCCGCGCCAGGTGGTGCTGGCCGGCGCCAGCGCCGACCTGGACGCGCTCGAGGGCGTCCGTGGCAAGCGGCTGGCGGTGGCCGGCGCGTTCCACTCGTCGCTGATGCAGCCCGCTGTCGAGGGCTTCCGGGCCGAGCTTGCGCAGACCGCGTTCTGCGAGCCGGAGATCCCCGTGATGTCGTGCGTGACCGGGCAGCCGTTCACCGACGTGCCCGCCCAGCTGGAGGCCGCGCTGACCTCGCCGGTGCGCTGGGTGGACGTGCTGCGGACCCTGCAGGAGCGTGGCGTGGAGCGCTTCGTGGAGACCGGCCCGGGGTCGGTGCTCACCGGCCTGGTGCGCAAGACCCTCGATGGCGCGGAGGCGCTGGCCGCTCATGCCTAGCGCGGCCGCATCCACCGCCGCGGTCGCCGCGGTCAGGCCGGCGCTGCGCACTGCGGGCATCGCCGCCGTGGCCGCGGCCGTGCCGGACCGGCAGGTGGCCAGCTCCGAGGTGGCCGGGCGACTGGGGGTCGACGAGGGCTGGATCGAGCGCCGCACCGGCGTGCGCTCCCGCCACGTGGCCCCGGCGGCGCTGCGCCTGGACGACCTGGCCGCCCAGGCCGGCCGGCAGGCGCTCGAGCTGAGCGGGGTGCGCCCCTGCGACGTGGACCAGGTGCTGGTGGCCACCACCACCGCCGACGAGCTGCTGCCCAACGCGGCGCCGCTGGTGGCCGAGCGCCTGGGCGCCACCCGCGCCGGCGCAGTGGACGTGGGCGCCGCGTGCACCGGCTTCCTGTCGGCGCTGTCGCTGGCCGCCGCCCAGATCGAAGCCGGCCGCGCCGCCGCCGTGCTGGTGGTGGGCGCCGACCTGATGGTGCGCGTGACCGATCCGGACGACCGCGCCACGGCCGCACTGTTCGGCGACGGCGCCGGAGCAGCGCTGGTCAGCGCCGACGCGGCCGGCGCCATCGGCCCGGTGGTGCTGGGCGCCGACGGCGCGGTTGGGCGCGACCTGATCCGCATCGAGCACGACGACCGCCTGGTCCGGATGGCCGGCCACGAGACGTTCCGCAACGCGGTGGCTCGCCTGAGCCAGGCCAGCCGCCAGGCAGCCGAGCGGGCAGGCATCCCGCTGGACGCCATCGACCTGTTCGTCTACCACCAGGCCAACACGCGCATCCTCGACGCCGTCGGCCGCGAGCTGGGGCTGGACAGCGGGCGGGTGGTGGACTGCATCGCCACCTACGGCAACACGTCGGCGGCCACGATCCCGATCGCGCTGCGGGTGGCGGCCGACGCCGGCCGCCTCGAGCCGGGCGACCGCGTGCTGCTGGGCGCTTTCGGCGCCGGCTTCACGTGGGGCGCCTCGGTGATCGAGTGGGGGACGGCGTGAACGCCGGCTGTGCGCTGGTCACGGGCGCCTCGCGCGGAATCGGCGCCGCCAGCGCCCGCGCGCTGGCCGACGCCGGCTGGCCCGTGGCAGTGAACTACCGCGCCGACAGCCACGGCGCCGCCGCCACCGTGGACGCAATCGAGGCTGCCGGGGGCCGTGCCGAGGCCATCCAGGGCGACGTGGCCGACCCGGCGTGCGCGGACGCGCTGTTCGCCGCCGCGGAGGAACGGCTCGGCCCGGTGATGGTGCTGGTGAACAACGCCGGCGTTCGCGCCGATGCGCTCTCGCCTCAGATCGCCGATGCCGACTGGGACGTGGTCATCGACACCAACCTGACGGCGGCCTTCCGCCTGACCCGGCGGGCGCTGCGGCCGATGCTGCGCGCGCGCTACGGGCGCGTGGTGAACGTGTCCTCGGTGGTCGGCCAGCGTGCCAACCCGGGCCAGGCCAACTATGCGGCGTCCAAGGCCGGCCTGATCGCCATGACCAAGACGGTGGCCGCCGAGGTGGCGCGCAGGTCGGTGACCGTGAACGCCGTGGCGCCGGGCCTGGTGGACACCGGCATGACCGAGGACCTGGGCGATGAGCTGCTGAAGGCCGTGCCGGCGCGCCGCGCCGGCACGCCGGAGGAGGTGGCCGCGTGCATTCGTTTCCTGGCCTCGGACGAGGCCGCGTACGTGACCGGATCGGTACTGACCGTCGACGGCGGCATGACCGCCTGACCAATCAAGAGAGCGAAAGGAGAACCACCCAATGAGCACCACCATCAGCCGTGAGCAGATCGAGAGCCGTGTGGCCGACGCGCTGGTCGAGTTCGGAGCAGAGCGCGAGGAGATCGGGCCCGAGGCCAAGTTCGAGTCCCTGGACGTGGACTCGCTGGACCTGGTCGAGCTGGCCCAGATCGTGGAGGAGGAGTACGGCGTGCAGATCACGGGCGAGGACATGAAGAGCCTGGACACCGTTGGCAAGGCGGTGGACTTCGTGGAGGAGCGGCTGTCATGAAGCGCCGTGTGGCGGTAACCGGCCTCGGCGCTGTCACGCCGCTGGGCATCGGCGCCGACGCGCTGATCGACCGCTGGTCTGCAGGCCAGTCAGGCATCGCCGACGGTGAGGGCCGCTGCGCCGACTTCGACCCGGCCGAACACCTGAGCCGCAAGGAGGTCAGGCGCGCGGATCGCTTCACCCAGATGGCGCTGACCGCGTCGGCCGAGGCCCTGGCCCAGGCCGGCTTCAACGGTGAGAGGCCCGTCGCGCCCGAACGCACCGCGTGTGTGATCGGCACCGGGATCGGCGGCATCGGCACGATCGAGGAGCAGCACCTGGTGCTGGAGCACAAGGGCGCCGGGCAGGTGTCGCCGCTGGCCATCCCGCTGCTCATGGCCAACGCCGCGTCGGGGTCGGTGGCCATGAAGAGCGACCTGCGCGGCCAGTGCTACGGCGTCGTATCGGCCTGCGCGGCCGGTGCGCACGCCATCGGCGCCGGCGTGCGGATGATCCAGTACGGCGACGCCGACGCGTGCCTGGCCGGCGGCTCGGAGGCCGCGATCACACCGCTGGCCAGCGCCGCCTTCGGCAGCATGGCCGCCATCTCGCCGACGGGTGAGTCGCGCCCGTTCGACGCGCGCCGCAACGGCTTCGTGATGGGCGAGGGCGCGGGCGCGCTGATGCTCGAGGACGAAGAGTCCGCCCGCGCGCGCGGCGCCCGGATCCTGGGCGTGATCGCCGGCTACGGCGCCACGGCCGACGCGCATCACCTGACCGCGCCCGAGCCCAGCGGCGACGGCGCCGCGCGTGCGATCGCGCTGGCGCTGGCGGATGCGGACGCGCTTCCCGAGGACATCGACTACGTGAACGCCCACGGCACCTCGACGCCGCTGAACGACCGCGCCGAGACCGAGGCGCTGCAGACGGCGCTCGGCGCACACGCGGCAGCCACGCCGGTGTCGTCGCTGAAGTCGTCGATCGGGCACCTGCTCGGCGCCGCCGGGGCGGTCGAGGCGGTGGCCACCGTGCTGGCGCTGCGTGCGGGCGTTGCCCCGCCGACGGTGGGCTGGGGCCAGCGCGACGAGGGCATGGACCTGGACTACGTCCCGGACCGGGCGCGTGCGCTCGAGCGCCGCGAGGACCGCCCCCTGCGCGCGCTTTCCGACTCGTTCGGTTTCGGCGGCCACAACGCCGTGCTGTGCATCGAGGCGTCGGCGTGAGGCCGGCGCTGATCGAGGACGCGCGCCAGGCGGCGGCCGAGCCGCGCCCGCTGGACCCGCGCACGCGGCTGGAGACGCTGTGCGACCCGGGCACGTTGCGGCTGGTGCGCACCAGCGTGCGGTCGGACTCACCGCGCAGCCGTCCCGGCGACGGCGTGCTGGTGGGCTCGGGCCGGGTCGGCGGGCGCACCGTGTACTGCTACGCGCAGGACTCCAGCGTGGTCGGCGGGTCGCTTGGGGCCGCGCACGCCGACTCGATCGTGCGCGTGATGGAGATGGCCGCCCGCGCCGGCGCCCCGATCGTGGGCTTCGTGGAGTCCGGTGGGGCACGCATGGACGAGGGCGTGGCCGCGCTGGCCGGCTACGGGCGCATCTTCCGCGCCCAGGTGGAGCTGTCGGGGCGCGTGCCCCAGATCAGCGTGGTCTCGGGCACCTCGGCCGGAGGCGGCGCCTACTCGCCGGCGCTGGCCGACTTCGTGGTCATGGCGCCGGAGGCCAGCATGTTCCTGACCGGCCCCGGGGTGGTCAACGAGGTCATGGGCGAGAACGTGACCGGCCGCGAGCTGGGCGGCCCGGACGTGCACGCGCGCAACGGCGTCTCGCACCTGTCGGCGCGCACCGACGCCCATGCCGTGCTGCTGGCGCGCGAGCTGCTGGGCTACATCCCGGGCGGCGTCGAGCAGCCACCGCCCGCCCCCGCCGGGGGGCGCGACCCGTCGGCGGGCGTGCCCTCCTCGCAGCGCAAGGTCTACGACGTCCGCGACGTGGTCGCCGCGCTGGTGGACGACGGCCGCATGCTCGAGATCGGTGAGCGCTTCGCCAGGAACATGGTCACGGCGCTGGCGCGCATCGAGGGCCGCTCGGTGGGTTTCGTGTGCAACCAACCGAAGTGGATCGGCGGGGTGATCGACGCCGACGCGGCTCAGAAGGCGGCCCGCTTCGTGCGCACGTGCAACGCGTTCGGCATTCCGCTTGTGGTGCTCATGGACACGCCCGGCTTCCTGCCCGGCACGCGCCAGGAGCAGGCCGGCGTGATCCGCCACGGCGCCAAGCTGCTGCACGCGTTCGCCGAGGCCACCGTGCCGCGGCTGACCGTGGTGCTGCGCAAGGGCTACGGCGGCGGCTTCATCACCATGAACTCGCGCGACCTCGGCGCCGACCTGATGCTGGCCTGGCCGGACGCCCAGATCGGCGTGGTGGGAGCGACCCAGGCGGTCAAGATCATCCACCGGCGCGACATCGCGGCCGCCGACGATCCCGAGGCCGCCACGGCCGCGCTGGCCGAGCGCTACGAGGCCGACAAGCTTGGCGCCGCGGTGGCCGCCCGCGAGGGGTTCGTGGACGAGTTGGTCGAGCCCGTGGACACGCGCGATCGGCTGGCCTGGGCGCTGGCCGCCGCCGGCGCCGAGGGGAGGGCAGGCCGTGATCGCGGCAACATCCCGCTCTGAGGCCGGCGTGCGCCGCTACGTGGCGCTTGGCGACAGCTTCAGCGCCGGCATCGGCGAGCCAGGCGAGGTGCCCTGGCCCGAGGCCGTTACGCGCGCGATGGGCGCCGGCACCGCGCTGCACAACCTGGCCGAGGCCGGCGCCACGAGCGGCCACGTGGCACAGCATCAGCTTCCGCGCGCGCTCGAGCTGAGCCCCGACCTGGTGTCGGTGGTGTGCGGGGCCAACGACGTCCTGCTGTCGGTGCGCCCCGCGATCGAGGACTGCGCGCGCAACATCGAGCTGGTCCTGGGGCGCCTGGCGCGGCTGCGCCCGGCGCCGCTGATCGTGTGCGCCACCTATCCGGAGGCGGGCCGCTTCGTGGACCTGCGCCCGCGCACCCGGCGGCGGGTGTCGCGCGGCCTGGACGCCGTGAACGACGCCATGCGGGCGGCCGCCGGGCGTCACGGCGCCGTCTGCCTGGAGTGGGAGGGCCGCGATCGCGAGGCCGGGCGCACCCACTACGCCGCCGACGGACTGCATCCATCGCCGCTCGGCCATCGCCGCACGGCCGACGCGTTCACCCGAGCACTGGAGGGCCACCTGTGAGCCTTGAGACCGACTTCGACGAACTGGAACCCGGGCTGCGCTTCGAGGGCACGCCGCGGACCGTGACCGCCTCCGACGTACAGGCCTTCGCGGGCCTGACAGGCGACGGGCACCCGCTGCACACCGACCCGGCCTGGGCCGCCCAGAGCCGCTTCGGCGAGCAGGTGGCTCACGGGCTGCTGGCGCTGTCGTTCGCCGTCGGGCAGCTGGGCTTCGACCCCGAGCGGGTGGTGGCGCTGCGCGGGCTGGACGACGTGGTGTTCAAGCGCCCCGTGCCCTTCGGCGCCGAGCTGACCGTCGAGGGCGTGGTGGAGGACACGCGCGAGCTCGACGATGAGCACGGCCTGGTCACGCTGCGCCTGCGCCTGCGCGCGGACGACCGTCTTGCCGTGACCGCGCGCGTGCTCGCCGTCTGGTCGCGCCGGCCCGCCTTCGTCCCGCTACCGCTGTGATGCTCGAGGGCAAGAAGCTGCTGCTCACCGGGGTGATCACGCGCCAGTCGATCGCCTTTGCGGTGGCCGAGCGTGCCCAGCGCGACGGCGCCGAGGTGGTGCTCACCGGGTTCGGGCGCGGCCGGCGGCTGACCGAGCGGGCGGCCAAGCGCCTGCCCGATCCACCCGAGGTGCTGGAACTGGACGTGAACCGGCCCGAGGACATCGAGGCGCTGGCGGGTCACCTGGAGGGCCGCTGGGGACACGTGGACGGCGTGCTGCACGCCATCGCCCATGCGCCGCCCGAGGCGCTTGGCGGGAACTTCCTGGCCACGTCCCCGGAGGACGCGGCGCAGGCGTTCGCCACCAGCGCGTACTCGCTCAAGGCGCTGGGCGCGGGGCTGCGCCCGCTGCTGGCCCGTGCCACGGGCGGCGGCAGCATCGTGGGCCTGGACTTCGACGCCTCGGTGGCGTGGCCGGCCTACGACTGGATGGGGGTGTCGAAGGCGGCGCTGGAGTCGGTCTCGCGCTACCTGGCGCGCGACCTGGGCTGCGACGGCACGCGCGTGAACCTGGTGGCCGCCGGGCCGATCGCCACCGCCGCCGCCGGCGGGATCCCCGGCTTCGACGATCTGGCGGGCGCCTGGAAGCGCCAGGCGCCGCTGGGCTGGGACTGCGACGACGCGGGTGCCGTGGCCGACGCCGTCTGCTTCCTGCTCAGCGACCGTTCACGTGCGGTCAGCGGCGAGATCCTGCACGCCGACGGCGGCTTTCACGCCATGGGCGCCGTGCCTGCCTGACTTCGTCCTTCTCGGGGTAGGCCCCTGAACTTTGCCCCGGCGCTGGCGCGGGCGGCTAAGCGGGCATACGGTGGCCGCAGATGGGGGCCCGGCATCCGCTGGTGCCGGTGTCGCACTCGTGCGGCACCGGCCGCGGTTGCGCCGGGCCGATAGCCTCGGCCGCCGCGTGCACCTCTGGCAAGCAATCATCCTGGGCATCGTCGAGGGACTGACCGAGTTCCTGCCCATCTCCTCGACGGGGCATCTGACGATCCTCGAGAAGGTGATGGGCTTCAGCATCGACGACCCGGACGTCACGGCGTTCACGGCGATCATCCAGAGCGGCGCCGTGCTGGCCACGCTGCTGTACCTGCGCGGAGACATCGTGCGCATCCTGCGCGCCCTGGCCACCGGGGTGGCCGACGCGCGCCAGCGCAGCACGCGTGACTTCCGCTTTGCCATCGCCGTGGTGGTGGGCTCGATCCCGATCGGGATCGTGGGGCTGGCCTTCAAGGACCAGATCGAGACCACTCTGCGCAGCCTGTGGTTCGTGGGCGCCGCGCTGATCCTGTGGAGCGCCGCCATGTACTACGCCGACGTGAACGCAACCCAGCGGCGTCACGAGGACGACGTGCGCACGAAGGACACGCTGATCATCGGCATCGTCCAGTGCCTGGCGCTGATCCCGGGCGTCTCGCGCTCGGGCGCCACGATGTCGGCCGGCCTCATGCGCGACCTCGACCGGGTAACGGTCACGCGGCTGTCGTTCTTCCTGTCGATCCCGGCGCTTGGCGCCGCCACCGTGCTCCAGGCCGTGACCGAGTACGACCGGATCTCGAGCGGCGTGGGGTGGGGCGCGACGCTGCTCGCCACGCTCGTCTCGTTCGCGGCCGCGTACGTGGCCATCGCGTGGCTGCTGCGCTACATCGCCACCCACAACTACTCGGTGTTCATCATCTACCGGGTCGGCCTGGGGACGCTTGTGCTCGCGCTGCTGGCGTCGGGAGCGTTGGCGGCGACCTGAGCGCCGTCCAGCGCCACCACCGGCTCGACGCCGCCGAGCGAACCCGTCACGTAGAGCTCGCGGCTGGCGCGTAGCTGCTCCAGAGTCAGTCGCTGCTCGCGCGCGCCGGGGTCCCGGTCCAGCAGCCGCGCGCGCGTGACCCCGGGCAGGATCCGCCCATCCAGCGGCGGCGTGACCAGCGCGCC
This sequence comes from uncultured Solirubrobacterales bacterium, assembly GCA_963750365.1. Taxonomy (GTDB): domain Bacteria; phylum Actinomycetota; class Thermoleophilia; order Solirubrobacterales; family Thermoleophilaceae; genus JAAYBF01. Next base: position 166,128 of record CAVVQE010000001.1, on the reverse strand, counting down.
GTCCGGCAGGCGGGCGAACACGTTGGCGCCCCAGCTCTCCAGCACCCAGCCGTCCAGATCCACCAGCAGCGGCAGCGCCGGCGCGACCTGCTCGGCCAGGGCGTCCAGCAGGCGCCGGTCGATCCACTTGTGAGCGCCGATCCCGCCCGGTTGGGTGACCGAGGCCAGCGCAACCGGTGGCCGTGTCGGGTCGGGGCCAGTAACGGTCAGCGTGGGCTCGGATGTTCCCGGGATGACCTCGATCCGCATCCGGCCGGGCCCGTCATGGGCGGCCGCAGCGTGCTCCACGCGCTCGGCCAGGTCGCCGGGGAGCGCGACGCCGTACAGCTCACGTGCGCTCGCGCCCAGCCGGGCCAGATGGGCCGGCGCCTCCTGCGCCGCGCCGTCGCGCACCGCCAGGGTGGTGAACACGCCGGCGCCAGGGTCGGGCCGCGGGATCGGCTGCGGGCCGCGGCGAGCCATGCGCGGCAAGTTTGGTTCGCTATCCGACCCAAACTTGCCAAGGACCGGCTCGGCGCCGATGGCTGCCAGCAGCGGCTTGGCCTTGACCGCGCACTCGCGCGCCTCGGCGGCGGGCTCGGAGTCGGCCACCACGCCGCCGCCAACGCCCAGCCAGACGTGTTCGCCCGAGAACTCGAAGGTGCGGATGGCCACGCTGAGCTCCAGCCCGGCCACCGGCGAAGCGAACCCGATGGCGCCGGTGTAGGCCTCCCGGCCGCTGCTCTCGACCTCGGCGATGGCGTTCTGCGCCGCGATCTTCGGCGCCCCCGTGACCGATCCCGGCGGAAAGCAGGCGCGCAGCAGGTCGCCGTCGCCGGCGCCGGGGCGTAGTTGGCCGGTCACCTCGGACACCAGGTGCCAGACCCCGGCGTGCGGGCGCGCCTGCGCCAGCGCGGTGACCTCGACGGACCCCGGCCGGCACACGCGCCCCAGGTCGTTGCGCATCAGGTCGACGATCATCGTGTTCTCCGCGCGGTCCTTGGCCGAGGACTCCAGCCACGCCGGGTCGTCTGAGGCCGGGCGGGTGCCCTTGATCGGCGCCGTGCGCACGTGCGATCCGCGCCGCTCCAGGAACAGCTCGGGTGACAGGCTGGCCACCGTGGCGCCGGGGCCGCCCACGTAGGCCGCGCGGTCTGGCGACAGCGCCCGCACGCCGGCGGCGAACAGGTCCAGCGGGTCGCCCTGGAGCCGCGCCTGGAGCCGCATGCACACGTTGGCCTGGAACAGGTCGCCGGCGTGGATGCGCTCACGGGTCGCCGCGACGGCGGTCTGGTGGCCCGCCGGGCTGGGGACCGCGCTCCACGGGCCGCTCGAGAACGGCTGCGGCTCGCCGCGGCGCGAGCGCAGCTCCTCCAGCCGGGCGTCCAGGGCCGGCGCGCGCCCGGCGGTCCACAGCGCCTCGAACCACCACCGCCCCTGCGCGTCCAGGCGCAGCAGGTGGTCGTAGAAGCCCAGCTGGAAGCCGGGCAGCGGCCGCGGCCGGGGCGGGCCGGGGTCCACGTGCTCGACGCGGTGCCTGAGCCCGTAGCCCAGCCACCCGAACCAGCCTCCGCCGACGCCGTCGCGTGCCTGGGCATCGACCGCTGGCGTGTCGTCGAGCAGGGCGAACGGGTCGTCGCCGGCTGCCGCCACCCGCACCGGCTCCGAGCCGATGATCGCCCCACCGCCGGCCCAGGCGCCGACCAGCGCGAACGGAAGCTGATCGCCGCGGATCAGCAGCGCGGCCTCGGCGGGGCCGAGCGTCCAGTCCAGCTGGGTGCGCCTGAGCTCGACCGCGGCCATCGCCGCATTCTCACGCCCGCAGGCGTCAAATAGCATCCGGGCGCAATGGCTGCGATGAAATGGTGGGGCTGGGGACGCGAGGACGTGTCCTTCACCCACGAGGACAAGCCGGACCTGGCGCCGTTCATCCGCGAGCAGCTCGAGCTCGACGTGACCAGTCCGGGCAGCGAGCGTCCCAAGCAGCTGGACGAGCTCGACGTGCCCGATCCGATGCTGCCGGACGGCCTGCGCAGCCGGCTCGAGGACGCCGTCGGCGCCGATCAGCTGTCCACCGACAGGCTGGACCGGGTGGTCCACACGCGCGGCAAGAGCCTGCGCGACCTGGTGCGCCAGCGCCGCGGCGACCTGCCGCGCATGCCCGACGCCGTGCTCCGCCCCGGCGCCGAGTCGGAGGTCGAGGCCGTGCTGGCAGCGGCGCTCGAGGCCGACGCCGTGGTCATCCCGTTCGGTGGTGGCTCCAGCATCTCCGGAAGCGTCGAGGCCGAGCCGGGCGAGACCCGGCCGGTGCTGTCGCTGGACATGGGCCGGCTGGACCGGGTGATCGATGTCGATTCCACCTCACGGCTCGCGCGCGTGCAGGCGGGTGTGTTCGGCCCCGATCTCGAGCGCCAGCTCAACGAGCTCGGCTGGACGTTCGGACACTTCCCCGACAGCTTCACGCACTCCACGCTCGGCGGTTGGATCGCCACCCGCTCGTCGGGCATGCAGTCCGACCGCTACGGCGACATAGCCGACCTGACGCGCGGGCTGCGAGTGGTCACGCCGAACGGGGTGCTGGTCGTGCGAGCGGTTCCCGCGACCTCCACCGGTCCCAGCGTGCGCGAGATGGTGCTTGGCAGCGAGGGCCGCCTGGGCGTGATCACCGAGGCCACCGTGCACGTGCGCCGGCTGGCCCCGGAGCGGCAGATCCTGGGCTACCTGTTTCCCAACTGGCAGGAGGGCCTGGCGGCCATGCGTGACATCGCCGCCAGCGAGGCGCAGCCGTCGGTCACGCGCGTGTCCGACGCGCCCGAGACCACCTTCTCGTTCGCCACGCGCAAGGCGCCGACGCCGCTGGACCGGGTCAAGTCGGCGGCGCTCCAGCTGTTTCTCAGGCGCAAGGGCTGGAAGCTGGACCAGATGTGCCTGTCGTTCATCGGCTACGAGGGCACCAAGCGCCACGTCAAGGACCAGCGCGCGCTGACCGAGGCGATCGTCAAGGCGCACGGCGGCCTGTGCATCGGCACCAGCCCTGGCGAGCTGTACGACCAGAAGAAGTTCGACACCCCCTACATCCGCGACTTCCTGCTGGATCGCGGCGCGCCCGCCGACGTTTCGGAGACCTCCGCGCCCTGGAGCGAGCTCGGCAACGTGTACGAGGCGGTCATGGCCGCCGGGCACGGGGCCTTCAGGCAGCTCGGGGTGCCCGGCTACCTGATGTGCCACCTCTCGCACAGCTACCACGCGGGCGCCTGCCTGTACTTCACCTTCGCCCTGACGCCGTCGGGCCGGCGCGACTCGCTGGAGGAGTACGACGCCGTCAAGGGCGCCATCCAGCAGGCATTCGTGGACTCCGGCGCCACGCTGTCGCACCATCACGCCGTCGGCACCGAGCACGCGCGCTGGCTGGAGCAGGACATCTCGGCCGCGGGCGTGGCCATGATCCAGGCGCTGCTGCACGGAACCGACCCCAAGGGCAACCTGAACCCGGGCAAGATCGTCAACTAGCAATTGGGTGGAACCGGTCCCGCGCCGGGGAGTAGTAGGGGTATGCCCCCCGCCGCCGAGCTGGACGAACGCTGGACCCGCACCGCCAGCGCGGCGCGCCTGCGCGAGTTCCTGGTCTGCGGCGTGCTCGGTCCGTGCATGGACGCCTACACCCGCCGCACGGTCACCGGCCGCGAGAAGCTCAAGGCGGTCGACGGCCCGGTGGTGCTGGTGGGCAACCACGCCAGCCACATGGACACCCCCGCCCTCCTGCGCGCCCTGCCCGGGCGCCGGCGCCGGCGCACCGCCGTGGCCGCGGCGGTGGACTACTTCTACACCAAGCGCCTGAACGCGCTGGCGGCATCGCTGGTCTTCGGCACCGTGCCGGTCGACCGCAGCGGCGGCGGCCTGGGCGAGGGAGCCACCGCCCACCTGCGCGACTGGCTCGACACCGGCGGCAGCCTGGTCATGTTCGCCGAGGGCACGCGCTCGCAGGACGGCAGCGTCGCGCGGCTGAAGACCGGCGCCGCCGTGCTGGCCGCCCAGCAGGGCGTGCCGCTGGTGCCTGTCTACATCGCGGGGACCCTGGACGCCATGCCCCGCGGCCACCACTGGATGGTCTTCCGCGGCGGCCGGCCGTGGGGCCGGCGCCATCGCATCGAGATCCGCTTCGGCGAGCCCATGCGCCCACGCGAGGGCGAGGCGCCCGCCGAGATCATGGAGCGGGTGCGGCTGTTCCTGGCCGAGTCGGGCGCCACCACGGTGGCAGACCCCGCTGTCACGCGCGAGCGCCAGCCCGTCTGACGTGGCCCGCGTCTTCCTGACCGGTGGCAGTGGCTTCATCGGCGGTGCTTTGATTCCACGGCTGCACGCGCGTGGCGACCAGGTGGTGGGGCTGGCCCGTTCGGACGTGGCGGCCCGCACGCTGGCCGAGCGCGGCGCCGAGGTCGTGCGGGGCAACGTCCTGGATCAGGACTCGATGGCCCGGGCCATGGCGGGATGCGACACCGCGTTCCACGTGGCCGGCCTGAACAGCCACTGCCCCAAGGACCCCGGGATGATGATGCGCGTGAACGTGGAGGGGCCCCAGAACGCCGTGCGGGCCGCAGCCGCGGCCGGCATCGAGCGCGTGCTGCTGACGTCCTCGGCCGCTTCGCTTGGCGAGGTCGAGGGCACGATGGGCTGCGAGGACTCGGCGCACCGCGGCTCCTACCTGTCGGTGTACGACTGCTCCAAGCACAAGGGCGAGCTGGCGGCCTTCGCCGCCGCCGCCCGCGAGGGAGTGGAGCTAGTGGCGGTGAACCCGTCGTCGGTCCAGGGCCCGGGCCGCACGCACGGCACCGGAGCCATCGCCATCGCCTACCTGAACGGCAAGCTGCCGGCCTTCCTGGACGTGCCCGTGAGCATCGTGGACATCGACGACTGCGTGCAGGGCCACCTGCTGGCCGCCGAGCGCGGCGTGGCCGGCCGGCGCTACGTGCTCAACGGAGCCACGATCCCGTCCACCAGGGCGCTGGAGATCGTGGGCTCGGTGGCCGGCGTGGAGCACAGGGTGCGCATGATCCCGCCGGCGCTGGCGCGGGCGGCGGCGGCAGCCAGCGACGGCGTCTACCGCCTCAAGGACGGCACCTCGCCACTGTGCAGCGCGCGCGTGCGGACGCTGCTGCACGGCCACCGCTACGACGCATCGCTCTCGGAGCGCGAGCTGGGCCTGGCCTACATGCCCGTCGAGGAAACCTTCACCCGCATCGTCGAGTGGGCCGTCGCGGAGGGCCTGGTCGAGCGGCCGCTGGCCGTGGCCGGCTGAGCAGAATGGCCGGCGCGCGCCACGGCATCTTCCTGGCTCCGTTCGACGAGCTGTGCGATCCCGCCGCGGTGGCCGAGCTGGCCGCACGGGCCGAACGGGCGGGCTGGGACGGCTTCTTCGTGTGGGACCACGTGGAGTACCGCGCCCCGGTCAGGGCCGTGGCCGATCCATGGATCACGCTGGCTGCCGTGGCCGTGGCCACCGAGCGCATGACCATCGGCCCGCTGGTCACACCCCTGGCCCGCCGCCGCCCGCACCAGCTGGCGCGCGAGACGGTCACGCTTGACCGCCTGAGCGGCGGGCGGCTGGTGCTCGGCGCAGGGCTGGGCTCGGAGAACACGCCCGAGTTCGACCCCACGCGCTTCGGCGAGGAGGGTGACGCCAGGGCGCGTGCCCGCCTGCTGGACGACGGGCTCGAGCGCCTGGCCGCCTACTGGGACGGCGAGTTCGAGCCCCGGCCCGTGCAACAGCCGCGCATCCCGGTGTGGATCGCTTCGCGCTGGCCCAGTCGGCGACCGTTGCGCAGGGCGGCCCGCTGGGACGGGATGTTCCCGATTGAGCTGCCCGGCCCCGACGCGCTGACCGAGCTGGTTGCCGAGGCTGAAGCACTGCGCAACGTGTTCGCACCCTTCGACGTAGTGGTCACCAACCCCGCGGGCAGCGAGTCCGCGCCGTGGATCGATGCCGGCGCCACGTGGTGTCTGGCCGGCTTTGGGCCCCAGCCGCTGCGTGCCGAGGTCGAAGCGGCCATCGACGCCGGGCCGAGCTAGGCGACGGCAGGCGGCCGCGCTACCGCGGGCAGCGGCGCGCCAACGCTCGCCTTCGCCTGGTGTCCAGCCGCGCCGGCCGGCGGCAACCCCTGCGCTCGTAGGCCCTCCAGCCGGCACCGCGCCGGCGGTAGCCCAGCCAGACGCCACCCGCCCCGGCGCGCTTCTGCGCCGCCAGCAGCCGCTGGCCCTCGTAGCCGGTCCGCGGCACGGCCTGAAGCAGGCCCGGCCGCCCGCAGGCCCGCGCCGCGCCGCGGGCGGTCGAGCGCCTGCGGGAGATCCGCCACAGCCCGGTCCCGTCGCGACAGGCCGCACGGTGGCGCTCGCGGCACGGGCGCGCGAACCAGCGCCCGCTGGCGCCCTGGATCGCGCAGTCGTGCCCGCGCGTGGGTTCGGGCGCGGCCCAGCTCCAGACCTGGGCCGCCACCCGCGGATCGCCGCGGGTCAGGCGGTCGAACCCGATCAGGTCGACCCCGCAGCGGGTCATCCGGCCCACCAGCGGCGGCGAGATGGTCCCGTGTTCGCTGCCGGTCGAGGCGCCCACGGACGTGGCGTCCTCGTAGTAGCGGACCTGGCGCGAGTCGAACTGCGCGCGCGTGTAGTCGGGCCCGCAGTCGGGGAAGTCGCGAAACGGGGCGTTGGTCGAGGCCGTGAGCCGCTGGCGGTCGTCGTGCACGTAGGACTGCCAGCGGCTGCCCTCGCCGCAGTCGCCCATGAGCAGCAGCCGCTTGCCGGCGGCGCGGACGTCCCGGCGGGTCTTCTCCAGCGGCAGCGGGTCACAGCGCGCGCCCGCAGAGGGCGGGCGGTAGACCAGACCCCCCATGACCGCCTCCAGGTCATCGCTGCCCAGGTCGTAGCCGGCGGCCGTGTCCAGGTGGCCTTCCAGGTACAGCAGCAGCACCTGACGCGGATTGCGGTCCATCCAGACGCGGATCTCGCCCAGCACCTGGCGGAAGCTCTTCTCGGTGGTGCAGCCCAGGTGCGGCCCGGTCGAGTGGCAGACAACCGGGCGGCCCAGGAACAGGTGCACGTCCAGCTCCAGGCTGCGCACCCCCTCGTCCAGCTGGTCGACGACGGTCAGGTCCTGGTTGCGGTCCTGCGGCGAGAGCGCGACCCCCATCTCGGCCGGGCTGTTGTAGGAGTTGTGGGTGAACACCCAGGGGGCGTTGGCCAACGGCACGTCGCCCGCCAGCTCGTACTGCAGGTCCAGCTGGCGCAGCGTCTGGTTGCGCGTGTCGGCGCCCGCCGCCGCCGGCGCAGCCACAAGCGTGCTCAGCAACGCCGCCAGCGCAAGCACCCCGATCCGCACTCCCCGCACGCCGACCAGCGTAGACCGGTGCGAGCCGGTGCGCGCCGGTCTACTCGATCCGGAACGTAGGGTGGTCCTCGGGCTCGGGCAGCTTCTTCCAGTAGGCCTCGACCGTCTTGCCCGCCAGCTCGCGGTAGGCGGCGATGACCGGACCGGACTCCTGCACGGGCACCTCGGTTGCGGTGAAGGGGCCGGACCAGCGCCCACGCCGGATCTCGCCGCGGCCGCCGGCCGCGCGCAGGTTCTTGACCCAGTCCGACTCACCGCGGGTGGACACGATGTAGCGCGATCCCTCGTGCTCCACCGGGATCACGGGCAGGACCTGCTCCTTGCCGCTCACCCGCCTGCGAACCACCAGCGTCTGCGACCCGCCGATGCCGAACCTCATGGCCAGCGGGTTGAACACCCGCCGGGCAAACGCCTGTGGCTTGAGGTAGGCCACGGACGCGCCGCCTATTGCTGGGGCGGCGGTGGGGGAGGCGGTGTGCCGGCCGGGGTGGCCGGCGTGACGGCCGCGTCGCCGGTGGGACCCGGCGCGCCGCGGAGGGTGAAGTACAGGACGCCCGCCACCAGCGCGGCGATCGGCGCGGTGATGGTGTTGGCCAGGACGCTCAGGATTATCCGCGCGGCGGTGCCGCCCACCGCGGCGCCGATGCCGCCCAGGATCGCGCTGACCACGAACGAGATCAGGAAGGCGACGATGATCACCCCGAAGACCGGCCAGCCGTTGCCCTTGACCAGCTCCCGCGAGCGGCCGAGCGACTGGAACACGCCGGCGCGCTCGATCACGATCACGGGGCCCACGACGGCGAAGATGGTCAGGAAGAACAGGCCGGGCACGATGATCAGGATGAAGCCGACCACCACGATCAGGCCGACCAGCAGCCCGGCGCCGATCAGCGGTGCCACGACCGGCGCCGCCGAGCTGAGCAGATCGCCCGCCGAGTGGTCGCGGCGCCCGTCCTGCACGTCCTCGACGAGCTTGACGACCATGCCCGTGTAGAGGGTGCTGGCGACCAGGCTCACGAGCGTGGCCAGGAGAATCAGGACGCCGCCGAGGAGCCCCTGGAGGATGCCGACGATCAGGAACAGGCCGAAGGCCACCGGAAGCAGGACCGCGGCCTGGTCGGAATAGATCGCGAAGACCTTGCTCAGGACCCCGCCGACGTCGACTTTATTGGTCATGGCACGGCAACCTACTGCGTGGTCCGGTCGGTCGCCAGCGCAGCGGTCGGCGGCTCAGGCGACCGCAGCAGGCGCAGGCTCGGCGCGCCGGCGCCGGCGATGGCGCGTATTTGCGGCCAGCAGCGCAGCGAGCGCCCCGGACACCGCGAACAGGGCGCCGACCGAGAACGCACGGTCAAAGCCGGCGGTGGCGGCCTCGGCGGCGCTGGAGGTCGCGGCCAGGTCCGCCGTGCGCGCGGTCGCGAGCGTGGCCAGCACCGCCAGGCCGAGCGAGCCGCCGACCTGGCGTGAGGTGTTCACGAGCCCGGAGGCCAGGCCCGACTCGGACGGATCGACCCCCGTGGTGGCGGCGATGGTCACCGGAACGAACGAGAACCCGATCCCGGCGGCGCACAGCAGCGACGGCGCCAGCACGTCCGCCAGGTACGTCCCGCCGGCGCTGACCTGGCTGAACAGCGCCAGGCCCACGGCGATCATGGTCATGCCCGCGGCCAGCAGCCCCCAGGGACCCCGGCGCGAGACCACCGGCCCCGCGAAGCGTGAGCACACCACGATCAGCAGCGTCATGGGCAGGAAGGCCAGGCCAGCGCGCAGCGGCGAGTAGCCCAGCACGTTCTGCAGGTAGAGCGTGACGAAGTACCACATGGCGAACACCGAGCTGCCAAGCGCGAAGACCACGAGGTTCGCCGCGCTCAGCGGCAGCGAGCGGAAGATCCGCAGCGGCATCAGCGGCTCGGCCGCCCGGCGCGCCTCGATGTACAGGAACGCCGCCAGCAGCGACAGGCCCACGCCAAGCGTGGCCAGCGTCACGCCCGAGCCCCAGCCGTGCACCTCGGTGCGCACGATGCCGTAGGTCAACACCACGAGGCCGGCGGTCACGCTCAGAGCGCCGGCCAGGTCGAAGTGGCGCGCCGGCCGCTCGGCGCGGCCCTCGGCCACCACGCGCCAGGCCGCGAACGCCGCGAACAGGCCGATCGGCAGGTTGATGAACAGCACCCAGCGCCAGTTCAGCGTCTGGGTCAGGGCGCCGCCCAGCAACGCGCCCGTGGCCCCGCCGACGCCGCCCATGGCGCCCCACAGGCCCAGCGCCTTATTGCGCTCGGTCCGGTCGGTGAAGGTGGTGGCCAGGATCGAGAGCGTGGCGGGCGCGACCACCGCGCCGCCAAGGCCCTGGATCGCGCGCGCCACCACCAGCGTCAGCCGGTCCTCGGCCAGGCCGCCGACCAGCGAGGCGAGCGCGAACAGCAGCATGCCGGCCATGAACACCCGCCGGCGCCCCAGCAGGTCGGCGGCGCGGCCGCCCAGCAGCAGGAAGCCGGCGAAGGTCAGCGTGTACGCATTTACTATCCACTGCAGCTCGCCGGCCGTGAAGTGCAGGTCGGCCCTGATCGAGGGCAGCGCCACGTTCACGATCGATACGTCCAGGACAACCATGAACTGCGCCAGGCAGCAGACGACGAGCGTCATCGTCTTCGCGCGCTCGGAGATCATCGCCGGTCTACGTAAGCAGGGTCCCGAGCGGACCACGGGCGGCAGGAAACGTTGCAGCGGCGGGACAGGCGGGCGCGCGGGCGAAGAAGGGCGGCATGCGCCACCGTTCCGAGGAGACCCGCCTGTTCATCGTCGCCCTTATCGGGGGCCAGGCGGGCGCCGCGCTCGGGCTGCTCTTCCTGGGCGACATGATCTTCGCCCCCTTGCTGACCGCCCTATTCGGGAGCGCAGCCGGCCCGGCGGCACTGATCGCGCGCGATCGCATGCGGGCGTGGGCGGCCGAGCGCTACGTGCGCGGCGCCGTGCGCGGGCGCCAGGTCACCTCCAGCTGAGGCGGCTTTCGGAACACCAGCCCGCGCGGCGCGGCCGAGCGGGCGCGGTCCAGCTCCAATCCGGGCAGCCGCTCGAGCACGCGCCGCACGGCCGTGTGCGCCTCCAGCCGCGCCAGGTGCACGCCGATGCACACGTGCGGGCCGGTGGCGAACGCCAGGTGGCGCTTGGCGTTTGCCCGTGACGGGTCGAAGCGGTCCGGGTCGGCGAACGCGGCCGGATCGCGGTTGGCCGCGGTGACCGAGATGGCCACCAGGTCCCCTGAGCGGATCGAGCTGCCCGCGAGCTGCGTATCGGCCGTGGCGTAGCGGTCCACCATCGCGGCCGCGGGCTCCAGCCGCAGCGACTCCTCGATCGCCCCCTCGAGCCACGCGGGATCGCCCAGCGCCCGCTCGGCGGCGCCGGGGTTGCCGAGCAGGTGCCAGAGCGCCGTGGCGATCATGCCCTCGGTGGTCTCGATGCCGCCGAACAGGATCACCGCCGCGTTCGACGCGGCCTCGTCGTCGCTCAGGCCGGCGTGGCCTGCGGGGCCGATCGCCTCGGCCAGCTCGGCGAACGCCGCACGCCCCCGCTTCGATGGCTGCCCGCCGGCTGTCATGGCCTGGACGGAGTCCACGATCGCCCGGTACCAACGCAGCACCACCGGCGGATCGACGTCCAGGGACAGCGCATGGCCGACCACGGCCGCGGCCAACGGCCCGGCCAGCTGCGCGCGCAGGTCCGCGCGCCCGTCGCGCTCGAAGCCGTCGATCAGCCGGTCGGTCTCGGCGGCCACCAGCGCACCCAGCCGCTCGTGCACCTCGGCGCGGCGGAAGCCGGGCACGTAGGGCTCGCGGTGGCGGGCGTGCTCGGCGCCGTCTCGCGAGAGCATGCTGGGGCCCACCACACGCGCGGTCGTGAAGCGCGGATCGTCGACCGTGAAGCGCTCGGCGTCGCGCATGACCTCGAGCGCCGGCTCGCGCGCGGTGACCAGCCAGCCGCCGAGCCCCTCGACCCAGGCCACAGGCTCACGCCGGCGTAGATCGGCAAGCGCGGCGTGCGGGTCACCGGCAAGGTCGTCGATATCTAGCTGGCGCTCCACGAAGGTCCGTTGACGTGTACGGGAAGGGCATGGATGCCCTGCCCGTCGGAAGGATTACGTCGCGACCTTGCGCCACTCCACGCGCCGCATCGGCGCCGCGAGACACTCGAAGTTGTCCAGCATCACCAGGTACTCGCCGTCGTCCAGGTCGATTCCGACGATCTTGCCGAAGCGCCCCTGCTTGGAGCTCGAGCGGTGGTAGTCCTGGAAGTTCACGGTGACCTCGCAGGCGCGCGGCAGGGGATGGTCGCCGGGGCGCACCTTCACGAACGTGCCGTCCGGTGTCGACGGCGGCTCGATCACGGCGGCGGGCTCGGCCAGCGGCTCGCCCGGGCGGGTCGGGGCCGGGGTCGATCCGACGTCGTCGCGGATCGGGCCGCGGTGCTCGCCGGCCACGCCCTCCAGGTAGTTCTGCCCGCTTGCCTCTCGTGACTCCATAACCGACGACATTACGCCCCCACGCGCGAGCGCGGGGCGCGTTCGGCGATCACCTCGCCCCAGTCGGCGTCATCGACGGGTGCCGGCTCGGTCTCCTCCAGGAACTCGCCAAGCACCCGGGCCAGCCCCGCCGGGTCCTCCAGATGCGGGAAGTGCGCGGCTTCCGGGAGGGTGTCGAAGCGGCTGTGTGGCACCGCGCGGTGGGTCCAGCGCCCGTGCTCGATGGGGATCGTATGGTCGCGCCCGCCCCACACGATCTGCGTGGGCGTGGGGGCGTGCCCGAGCAGGTAGAGCCGGTCCCGTGCGCTGACGCGCTGGCCGCGCACGTCGATCACCGACCGCAGCGTCTGCAGGAACGCCTCGCGGGCGCCGGGGCCGGCGAGCGGCGCCAGCGCGCGCGACACCTGCTGGGCGTAGACGCCGGCGGGGATCCCGCGCTCCCGCAGGCGGGCGCCGGCGCCCGCGAGGCCCGTGACCACCCGCGGGTGCGCCACCGCCCACAGCAGCGCCGACGCGCCGGGCAGCGCGGCTGAGCGCAGCATCGGGCTGACCTCGGGGCCCAGGCCGCCGCTGGACACCAGCACCAGGCGGTCGGTCCGCTGGGGGAACTGCCAGAAGTACTGCATGGCCACGCCGCCGCCGTAGGAGTGGCCGATCATCGATGCGCGATCCACGCCGAGAGCGGCCAGCAGGTCGCGGATGCGAGCGGCGTGCGCGCCCAGCGAGTAGTCCCCGCGCGGCGAGGTGGAGTCGCCGTGCCCGATCAGATCGGGCGCGATCACCGTGTAGCGATCGGCCAGCGCCAGCGCCACCGACTGCCAGTGGCGCGAGGAGTTGACCATCCCGTGGATGAGCACCAGCGGCGGGCCGTCGCCCGCCACCCGATAGACCATCCGGTGGCCGTGCAGCTCCACGTCCCAGGCGGCGAACGTCACCGCGCGGGCACCCAGCCCTGCGGGTACGCCCCGGCAGGGACCTTGCCGGCGTAGTCGGGGAACCAGCGGCGGGCGATCTGCTCGCAGGGGCGTCCCTCGATCAGCGGGTGCAGGTCGCCCACCACCATCAGTACGCGCACGGTCGCGCCGATCTGCAGGTCGGCCGCGGTGGGCGCGTCGGCGCCGATCACGCCGTCGGCCGCCAGCTGGTCGATGTGGTCGAGCTTGGCCGGCAGGCCCGCCAGGTCGCCTGCCAGCCGCTCGGCCGTGATGCCGTGGTACTTCCAGGTGCCCCTGATCAGCCTGATCGCGAAGTCGGTGCCGGGACCGTCGAGCGGCCCCGCGCCGCCGAAGCTGCCCATCGCCTCGGGCCGGAAGTGCAGCGCGCCCCACGGCAGCCGGCGGCCCAGGTCCTGCAGCTCGCCGTCGCCCCATTCCTCGGCCTCGCGCACAGCGTCGGCGCGGTCGGCGGGGTACAGCGCGGGCTCGGGTTCGAGCTGCTCGAGCCGGGCCAGGATGGCGCGCGAGCCGTGCACGGTCTCGTCGTCGATCGTCAGGCCGGGCACGGTCGTGTTGCCCTGGCCGTAGAGCTTCGCCATCTCCTCAACGTGGGTGCCGGGCGTGAAGTCCACCCGCTCGAACTCCAGGCCCTTGAGCTCGAGGGCGGCGGCGGCGGTCATGCAGGGATGGGAGGGGGCCAGCGCGTGCAGGGTCAGGGTCGGCATGGCGGGGACCCTACGCGTTGTCGGTATAGGTTTCGGCGATGCAAGCCTCGACCGGCGTGCCACGCGCCTCCCGCCGCCTGGACGGAGTGCTGGAACGCCGTTTCGCGCTCAGCCGCCGGGGCACGTCCGTCCGGACCGAGGTCGTCGGGGGCGTGGCCACGTTCCTGACCATGAGCTACATCCTGTTCGTGAACCCGGCGATCCTGTCGGCGGCCGGGATGCCGTTCGGAGCCGTGGTCGTGGCCACCGCGCTGGTCTCGTGCGTGGCCACGGCGACCATGGGCCTGCTGACCAACCTGCCGTTCGCGCTGGCGCCCGGCCTGGGCATCAACGCGGTGATCGCCTTCGAGGTCGTGATCGGCCGCGACCTGCCGTGGCAGGTGGGCATGTCGGTGATCGTGATCGAGGGGGTGCTGGCGCTGATCCTCGTGGTCGCCGGCTTCCGCGAGGCCGTGATGAACGCGGTACCGACCTCGCTCAAGCTGGCCATCGGCGTTGGCATCGGCCTGTTCATCACGCTCGTCGGGCTGCGCGAGGGCGGGATCGTGGTCAACGACCCCGCCACCGGCATCGCGCTCGGAGACCTGACCAACGGCCCGGCGCTGATCTCGCTCGCGGGGCTGCTGTTCGCGGCTGTGCTGACGGTGCGCGGGGTGCGCGGCGCGCTTCCGCTCGGGGTGGTCATGGCCACCGTCCTGGGGCTGACCTTCGGCGTGCTCCAGGGCCCAGACGGCTTCCTGGACGCTCCCGGTTCAGGCGACTTCTCGACCCTCGGCCAGGGGCTCGAGCCCGCCAACCTCGGCGATGCGCTGACGGTGGCGCTGATCCCCGTGATCTTCGCGCTGTTCATGACCGACTTCTTCGACACCATCGGCACCTCGGTGTCGCTGGGGCGTGCCGGGGGACTCATGGACGCCGACGGGCAGCTGCCGAACACGCGGCGCATGCTCATGGTCGACTCCGCCGCCGCGGCGCTGGGTGGCGCGGCGGGCACGTCCAGCGTGACCACCTACGTCGAGAGCGGCGCGGGCGTGGCCGAGGGCGCTCGCACCGGCCTCAGCTCGCTGGTGGTGGCGGCGCTGTTCGCGGCCTCCCTGCTGTTCGTGCCGCTCATCGCCCTGGTCGGCCAGGGCGTCGAGGTCGGCAAGGACCTGGTGATCCACCCGGCGGTGGCGCCCGCGCTGGTCATGGTCGGCTACCTGATGATCCGCATGGTGGGCCAGATCGACTGGGCTGCTCCCGAGGACGCACTGCCCGCCTTCCTGGTCATCGCCGGAGTGCCGCTCACCTTCTCGATCGCCGCCGGCATCGGCCTCGGCATGATCGGCTACGTGGTGGTGCTGGCCGCCACCGGGCGGGCCAGGGCCGTGCACCCGCTGAGCTGGGTCATAGCGCTGCTGTTCGTGGGCTTCTTCGCCAGCGACTGGCTCAGCGCGAACGTGTTCTAGGCAGCGGGCTGCAGGCGCTCCCACGCCTGGCCGAGCAGCTCGCGAAAGCCTTCGACGGGCTGCGCGCCCGCGCCGCCCATGGTTCGCTCTACCACGAAGAACGGCACGGCCGAGATGCCGAAGCCGTGCGCCAGCTCCTGCTCGGCGCGTACCTCCGCGGCGAAGCGGTCGCCGGCCAGCAGCTCGGCGGTCTGATCTCCGGGCAGCCCGACCTCCGCGGCCAGGCGGGCCAGCGTGGGGTGGTCGCTCATCAGCGCGCCCTCGGTCAGATAGGCGCACATGAGGCGCTCCTGGACCGCGTCCTGGCGGCCGTGGACCAGGCCCAGGTGCACCAGCCGGTGGGCGTCGAAGGTGTTGCCGGCGCGCACGAGGTCGAAGCGCAGCTCCAGGCCCTCGCCCGCAGCCATGGCCACCATCTCGTCCAGCTGGGCCTGTGCCTGCTCGGCGCTGCGGCCGTACTTGCGGGCCAGCATCTCCACGTAGTCGCCCGGGCGCTCGGGCGGGGCCCCGGGGTCGAGCTCGAACGCCCGCCACGTCACCACGACGCGATCGCGGTGCTCGAAGTCTTCAAGCGCGCGCTGGAAGCGGCGCTTGCCCACGTAGCACCAGGGGCACGCGATGTCGGACCAGATCTCCACGTTCACAGCGCCCAGCGTAGCTCCGCGGACCGTCACATTACTTGCGTCGTGCAATGATATACTTGCGTTAAGCAAGCATCGGATTCACCGGATGAGCAAGCACGACACCATCGAGAGCCTGGTCCGCGAGGTCTACGAACTGGCCTCGGTGCGCCGCGACATGTGGCGCCGGGCGGGCTTCGAGCAGGCCCAGACGATCGCCGCGCTGAACTCGGTGCGACGCAACGGGCCGGTGCGCGTCAGCGACGTTGCCGAGGATCTGCACGTGGACATCTCGGTGGCCAGCCGCCACCTGGCAGCGCTGGAGGAGCGCGGCCACGTGGAGCGGACCACCGACCCCGCCGATGGGCGATCGCGCCTGCTGGCCGTGACGGCGGCCGGGCTGGACACGCTCGCCGAGGCCCACGACCGGATGGTCGGCGTGTTCGTGAGCACCGTCGCCGGCTGGGACGATCACGAGATCGCGGAGCTGGCGGCCGGCCTGCACCGCCTGCGTGAGGACTACTCGCGCGCGGTGGCCGAGACCCGCGTCGCCGGGCGCGCGGCGCAGCTGGAGGGGGCAGGTTGAACGCGAAGATGACCCATCGCGAGGTGCTCGAGTCCATGTCCGGCCTGCTGCTGGCCCTGCTCGTGGCGATCCTCTCCAGCACGGTCGTCTCGGCGGCGCTGCCCACGATCATCTCCGACCTGCACGGCAGCCAGTCCTCGTTCACCTGGGTGGTCACGGCCACGCTGCTCGCCATGACCGTCAGCACACCGATCTGGGGCAAGCTGTCCGACCTCTTCGACCGCAAGCTGCTGGTCCAGAGCGCGCTGGCGCTGTACGTCTTCGGGTCGGTCCTGGCCGGCTTCGCGCAGTCCACCAGCTGGCTGATCGGCTGCCGCGTGATCCAGGGCCTGGGCGTCGGCGGCCTGATGGCGCTGGTCCAGGTGGTGCTGTCCGACCTGGTCTCCCCGCGCGAGCGCGGACGGTACATGGGCTACCTGGGGTCGGTCATGGCCGTGGGCACCGTCGGCGGCCCGCTGCTTGGCGGCGTGATCACCGACTCCGCGCTGGGCTGGCGCTGGTGCTTCTTCGTCGGGGTGCCGATCGCCGCCGCGGCCTTCGTGGTCCTCCAGCGCACCCTGCACCTGCCCGAGCGCCCGCGGCGCGCGGTGCGCATCGACTACCTGGGCGCGGTGCTCATCTCCGCCGGCGTGTCGGCGCTGCTCATCTGGGTCTCGCTGGCCGGGCACCAGTTCGACTGGCTGTCGGCGCAGACCGCTGCGCTGGTGCTGGGCGGGATCGCGCTGCTGGTGGCAGCCGTGCGGGTCGAGCTCACCAGCGACCACCCGCTGATCCCCACCCACCTGTTTCGCGCGCGCACGCCGGTTCTGGCCGCCGTGGCCAGCGCCTCTGTGGGCGTCGCGCTGTTCGGTGTCGCCGTCTTCCTGAGCCAGTACCTGCAGATCTCTCGCGGCGAGAGCCCGACGGCATCGGGGCTGCTGACCATCCCGATGATGGTGGGCATCCTGATCTCGTCCACGCTCGTGGGGCGGCGCATCAGCAGGACGGGGCTCTACAAGCGCTGGATGGTCCTGGGCGCCTCGCTTCTGACCATCGGGCTGGCGCTCATGGGCCTGCTCGACGAGCACACGAGCCTGGTGGAGCTGGGCGTGTTCATGTCGCTCGTCGGACTGGGCGTCGGCATGGTCATGCAGAACCTGGTGCTCGTGGTGCAGAACTCCGTGCCGCTGGCCGACATCGGCGCGGCCAGCGCCCTCGTCACCTTCTTCCGTTCGCTGGGCGGCGCCACCGGCGTCGCGGTTCTGGGCGCCGTGCTCGGCGCCCGCGCCAGCGCGCAGATCGCCGACGGCTTGGCGGCGCGGGGCATCGACACGGGTGCCGTCGGCGCCAGCGCCCGCTCGATCCCCGACCCCGGCTCGCTGCCCGGACCGGTCCAGGCCGTGGTCCAGCACGCATACGCCAGCGGCACCGCCGAGATCTTCATGGTGGCCGCTCCGCTCTCGCTGGTAGCCCTGATCGCAATCGCCCTGCTGCCCGAGGTGCCGCTGGGCACCCAGAGCGGCACCGAGCGGCTGGCCGAGGAGCGTCTCGGCGAGGCCGAGGCCGAGGCAGCGAGCTGGTGCGCGAGCCGCTGCCGGCGTAGCTGCGAATCACCGCGGCCGAGCGCGTCACGACTTCCGTCCACCCAGCGGACGAAAGTCGTGACGCTCCCTCCGGCGCCGGCCGCCGAGGCGATCGTTCGCTAAGGTAATTACCGACGCTAATGAATGCTCCGGCCACACCCACCACCGACCTGGCACTGGCCGCGCGGCTGCGCCTGGCCATCACCCGCACCGCCAGGCGGCTGCGCCAGGAAGCCGACGCGCGCCTGACGCCGTCGCAGGTGGCGGCGCTGGCGACGATCGAGCAGCGCGGCCCGCTGACGCCCAGCGAGTTGGCCGAGGTGGAGCGCATCCAGCGCCCGACCGCGACGCGCGTGGCCGGCCACCTGACCGAGCGCGGCCTGGTCGAGCGCGCCGACGACCCGGCCGACGGCCGCGTGAGCCTGCTGTCGGTCACGGCGGCGGGAAGGGCGCTGCTCGACGAGGTGCGCTCGCGAAAGAACGCCTACCTGGCCGACCGCATGGCCGACCTCTCGGCCGCCGACCGCGCCGCCCTGGAGCGCGCCGCGGGCGTGCTCGAACGCATCCTCGAGGACCCCGAGCGGTGACGGCCGCGCTGCGCAAGCCGTTCCTGTCGCTGAGCGTTCCCAACTACCGCCGCTACTTCACCGGCCAGGTGGTGTCGCTGAGCGGCAACTGGGTGCAGATCGTGGCCGAGACGTGGCTGATCCTGCGCCTGACGCACAGCGGGGTGGCGGTCGGCCTGCTGGCCGCGCTCCAGTTCGCGCCGATGCTGCTGATGGGCGCCTACGGCGGGCTGCTGGCCGATCGCTTCGACAAGCGCCGGCTGCTCATGGTCACCCAGCTGGGCATGATCGTGCCGGCGCTGGGCCTGTTCGCAGTCACGGTGACCGGGGTGGTGGCGCCGTGGATGGTGTTCGCGCTGGTGCTGGCGCGGGGCAGCGTGAACGCGTTGGACAACCCTGCCCGCCAGAGCTTCGTGATCGAGATGGTGGGACCCGACCGGGTCGTCAACGCCGTGAGCCTGAACAGCGTGATCGTCCACTGCGCCCGCATGATCGGGCCGGCCATCGCCGGCGTGCTGATCGCAACGGTCGGCGTGGAGCCCTGCTTCGTGCTCAACGCCGCGTCCTTTCTGGCCATGCTGGTGGCGCTTCAGCGCATGGACCCCGCCGCGCTGCGCAGCGCCGAGCGCGTGCCGCGCAGACCGCGCGCGCTGCGCGACGGCCTTAGCTACGTGCTGCGCACACCCGCGCTGGCGGTCCCGCTGGCCATGATGGCGCTGGTAGGCACGCTGGGCTTCAACTTCCAGGTGATCCTGCCGCTGCTGGCGCGGTTCACCTTCCACGGCGGGCCGGACACGTACGCCGCGTTCGTGGTGGCCATGGGCGCAGGCTCGGTCGTGGGAGCGCTCACCGCGGGCGCGCGCGGGCGGGTTTCGACCGGCCTGCTGGTAGGCGCCAGCGCGGCCTTCGGCCTGGCGACGGTGCTGGCCGCCGTGGCGCCGTCGCTGGCCCTGACGGTGGTGGCGCTGGCAGTCACGGGCGCGGCCAGCGTGACCTTCGCCGCGGGCGTGAACTCCACGCTGCAGCTGGAGGTCGCGCCGGAGATGCGCGGCCGCGTGATGGCGCTCTACTCGGTGGTGTTCCTGGGCTCGACGCCCATCGGCGGCCCGCTGGCCGGGTGGGTGGCGCAGACGGCCAGCCCGCGCGCTGCGCTGCTGGTGGGCGCAGTGGCCGCACTGACGGCGGCCGCCGGTGCGGCGTGGTGGCAGCTGGCACGCGCCGGTGATCGCCTGCCGGCCGCGGGCGCGGCCTACGGCAGCTAAGCCTGTCCCTGGCTAGCGCCGGCGTACACGCACCACGTCCGCCTGGATCTGGCGCTGGCCGTGTGAGCCCCGGTACACGGGGCCCGCCGCCGTGACCTGGTCGCCGACGCGCGGCAACGGGTCGGGGCGCAAGCCGCGGCGTACGTCGATCACCGACAGCCCGCGGCCGGTCACGTTGCCGCCGAACAGCACGAAGTGGGCGTCGCCGTCGCCGTCTGGGTCCACCTTCTCGACGTAGACCACTCGCCCGGTGGCGCTGGCGCAGTTGCCCGCGCCGGACGGGCAGCGGGCGGGCTCGAGCGCCGGCGCGCTCGGCCGGGCCCGCTCGGTCGCCGGGGCCCGCTCGGTGGCGGTGGACGGCGCTGAGGCCGCCGGCCGCCGGGGCGTGGAGTCCCCGCCACCGCAGCCGGCGCAGGTCAGCGCGACCGCGATTGCCGCCGCTGCGGCCGGCCGGGGCCTCACGGGCGCTCGGCGAACGCCATGACCAGCGGGTCGCCGCTGGTGAACACCCGCACCCGGGCCGCCGCCACCCGCGCGCCCGCGTGTGGCCCCACCACCCGCACGCGCCGCGCGGCCCGCACGGTCAGCTCGGCCTCGGCACCGCAGGCGGCCTCCAGGCGCCAGCGACCGCTGCGAGCGTTGCGCGGCACCCGCCAGCGCCAGGTGACCAGGCGCCTCTCGGTCAGCGTCTCGGCGGTCGTCTGGGTCACCCGACCGCGGCTGAACGTCAGCCGGCAGGAACGTTCCCCGGTGAACGCCAGCCGCACGCGCAGGTGAGCGCGCCCGCCGGCGCGCAGCACCGGGCTCACGTGATCGACCTTCATCCGGGCGGCGGAGTGCCCGGCGGCGTCGGACCCGGCCGGGCCGGCCAGCGCGGCCAGGCACGCCGCCACACATCCGCTCGTCCGCGCGGCCCACATGCCCGGCCACGGTAGGGAGCGCAGCGGCCGAGTTCCACCCCGGGGCGGTCAGTCCACCAGCGAGTGGATCGCGGCCAGCGCCTTGCGCGCGTTCAGGCGGCCGTTGTAGGCCACCTTGCCCTTGAGCGCCGCGGGGGTGTCCACCTTGTGGCGGATGGCGTAACGCAGGTCGGAGTAACCGGCGCTGGACTCCTGCTTGCGCAGCATGGCCGCAACGCCGGCCGCGTACGGCGACGCCATGGAAGTGCCGGACAGCACCTTCAGGCCGCCGCCCTTGTAGGTGGACAGGATCTGGTCGCCCGGAGCGGCCACGTCGACCGCCTTGGAGCCGTAGTTGGAGAACGAGGCCAGGGTGTCCGTGGAGGTCGAGGCCGCAACGGTCAGGATGTTGGAGTCCCCGTACGACGCCGGGTACTCGGGCTTCTTGTCGATGTTGACGCCGTCGTTGCCGGCGGCCACGACCAGCAGCGCGTTCTTGCTCTGGGCGTAGTCGACGGCGTCGTGCAGCGCCGACGACTTCGAGCTGGACCCGAACGAGCAGTTGATGACCTTCACGCCCTTCTTGACCGCGTACTGGATGCCCTCGATCGCGTCGGAGGTCGAGCCCTTGCCCTTCGAGTTCATGAACTTGACGGCCATCAGCTTGGTGGACCAGCAGATACCGCTGACGTCGGTGCCGTTGTTCCCGCGCCCGCCGACGATGCCCGCGACATGTGAGCCATGGCCGTTGTCGTCCTCGCCCGAGCCCTTGCCCTTGATCACGTTCAGGCCGTAGGTGTCGTCCACGTAGCCGTTCTTGTCGTCGTCCTTGCCGTTGTTGGGCTTGTCCGAGCTCTTGTAGATGTTGGCCGCCAGGTCCGGGTGGTTGGTGTCGATCCCGGTGTCCAGCACGGCGACGGTGGAGCAGCTCGTACGGGTCCCCCACGCGGTCGGGGCGTCGATGTCGTGGTTGGCCGGCGTGTCCACGATGGCGTACTGGAACGGGTAGTTGGGGTCGTTGGGGACCCGTGCCGCCGACGCCGCGAGCGTGAAGTCGGACTCGGCGTAGGCCACGCCCGACGCCTTGCGCAGCCGGCTGCGCAGGGTCTTCAGGCGTGTTCCACCGCGCGCCCTGACCACCACGAGCCGCCCGCTGCGAACGGATGAGAAGCGTTTGGTTATCCGCGCCCCGAGCGCCTTGGCGATGCGGCCCTGGCGCTCCTTGGACACGCCCTTCTCGAAGCCCACCAGCAGCTGGCTGGCGGCCGAGGCCGAGGCGGGCAGGCACAGCAGCGCCACGACCACCACCAGCGCGGTCGCGGCCAGCTCACGCCGGCGTGGCATCGGCCCTCCGGTCGCGCTCGGCGAAGAACGACTCGCCCTCGATCGAGATCTCGGGTAGCGCCCGGGACAGCCAGCGCGGCAACCACCAGCTGGCGTCGCCAAGCGAGACCATGATGGCCGGGACCAGCAGGCAGCGCACCAGCGTCGCGTCGATGGCGATGGCCACCGCCAACCCGACTCCGAACTGCTTGACCACCGGGTCGCCGTTGAGGATGAAGCTGCTGAACACGCACACCATGATCAGCGCGGCCGAGGTGATCACGCGACCGGTGCTGGCCAGCCCGTCGATCACGGCCTGGCGGGCGTTGCCCGAGCGGTTGTAGTGCTCCTTGATCTGCGTCAGCAGGAACACCTCGTAGTCCATCGACAGACCGAACAGGATCGCGAACATCAGCAGCGGCACGAAGCTGGCGATCGGCGTCGCGCCGTCGAGCCCGATCAGGCTGGCCCCATGGCCCTCCTGGAAGACGAACGTGACCACGCCGTACGCGGCGGCCACCGACAGCAGGTTGGCCAGGCCCGCCTTGAGCGGCATCAGCACCGACCGGAACGCCAGCAGCAACACGATGAAGCTGAGCCCGACCACGATGGCGATCATCGTGGGCAGCTTCGAGGAGATCCGGTCGGCCAGGTCGATGTAGCCGGCGGTCTGGCCGCCCACGAACGCCTTCACGTCCTCGCCCTTGACCGCGGCCGGGATCACCGAGTCGCGCAGGTTGCGTACGGTGGTCTCCGTGGTGCGGGACGAGGGGGCGGTGGTGGCGATGGCGGTGAACACCGCGGTGTCGTCCTTCTTGTCCAGCACCGCGGGCGACACGGATTTGATCCCGGGCGCCTTCGCTATCGCGCTCGACAGGCCCGTCAGACGCGTGTCGGTTGCCGGGTTCTGGGCCAGCTTCTTCTGCTGGTCGAGCTTCTGCTGCTGGGAAGCGGTCTGCTGCTTGGCCTGGTCTGGTGTCGCGCCCTGCTGCTGGAGCTGCGCCTGTTGCTGGTCGATCTTCTTCTGCTGGTCGTCAAGCGAGTTCAGCGTCTTCTGGTCGGGCTTGGCGGGCGAGCCGAGCTGGGCGGCCACCAGCAGCGGCCCGTTCTGGCCCACACCGAACCCGGCGCTCAGCAGGTCGTAGGCCTGGCGCTCCTGGGTCGACTTCGGTGAGGCGCCGACGTTCGACTGGCCCAGGTGCAGGTTGAACACGGGCGTGGCCAGCAGCGCCAGGATGGCCACCGCAACCACGATCGCGCTGGCGGGGCGGCGGGCCACGCCGCCTGCCCAGCGCCGCCAGCCGTGGGGCTCGTGGTCGTCGGGGTGGGTTCGGCCCAGCTGCACCCGCAGCGAGTCGATCCGCGGCCCCAGCGCGCCGAGCAGCGCCGGCAGCAGGGTCGCCGCGGCGGTCACCGCGACGGCCACCGCCACGGCGGCGGTGTAGCCCAGCGCGCTGACCAGGGGGATGCCCGCGAAGGCCAGCGAGACCAGCGCGATGACCACCGTCCCGCCGGCGAACGCGACGGCGCCCCCCGCGGTAGCCGTGGCGCGCCCGATCGATTCCTGCATCTCCATGCCCTCGGCCAGCTGGAGCTTGTGGCGGGTGACGATGAACAGCGCGTAGTCGATGCCCACGCCCAGGCCGATCATCGTTGCCAGCGTGGCTCCGACCGAGGGCACCTCGATCACGTGGCCCAGCAGCCCGATCACCGACAGCGAGATGGCCAGCCCGAGCACGGCGGTGACGATCGGCAGGGCCATCGCCGTCGCCGTGCCGAACGCCAGCAGCAGGATGATCACCGCCGCGGTCAGCCCGACCACCTCGCTGGACTCGGTCGAGGGCTTGGACACCGCCTTGCCCACGTAGCCGCCGGTGGCGGTCTGCAGGCCGGCGTCGCGGGCGGGCTTCGACGCGTCCACGATCCGCTGCGCGTCCTCCTCGGTCAGGTCGCTGGGGCCCTCGTCGAGGAACACCGAGATGTACGCCGTCTTGCCGTCCTTGCTCAGCGCGGGTTGCTTGGACCCGGACAGCGGGTCGGTCGCCTTGATCACACCCGGGACCTTGGCCAGCGAGCCGACCGTGTCCTCGACCGCCTTCTTGGGGGCGGAGTCGGTGAGCTTGCCCTTGTCGGTGTGCAACACGACCGGGTTCGACCCGTACGCCTGGTCGGGCAGCTTGTCGGACAGCAGGTCCTGCGAGCGGGTCGACCCGGTGCCAGGCAGCGACAGGTTGTCGCTGGTCTGGCTGCCGGCGGAGCCGGCCGCGATGATCACCCCGACCGCCAGTGCGAGCCAGATGCCGATTACGACCCAGTGGTGCCGCGCGCATACGCGGCCGAGTCGGTAGAGAACGGCCGCCACGGGCCGACAGTAGCCCCCACCTGGGGGACAAGCAAGCCTCGCGGTTATTCCACGTTCTTCAGCCGCCGGGCGCGCTTGACGCGCTCGGTCTTGGCCAGGTCGAGCTTGCGCAGCCGAACCGCCGCCGGCGTGACCTCCACGCACTCGTCCTCGCGCAGGAACTCCATCGCCTGGTCCAGGCTCAGCGTGCGGTGGGGCACCAGCCGCACCAGCACCTCAGCTGTCGACGAGCGGATGTTGTTCAGCTGCTTCTCCTTGACCGCGTTCACGTCCAGGTCGTCGGGGCGCGAGTTCTCGCCGACGATCATGCCCTCGTAGACCTCCTCGCCCGGCCCGACGAACATCGTCCCGCGCTCCTGGAGGTTGAACAGCGCGAACGTGGCGGTGGTCCCGCGCCGGTCGGCCACCAGCGAGCCGCTGCCACGCGTGCGCATCGATCCCGCCCACGGCTCCCAGCGCTCGAACACGTGATGCATGATGCCGGTGCCTCGGGTCTCGGTCAGGAACTCGGTGCGAAAGCCGATCAGCCCACGGGCTGGCACCAGGTAGTCCATGCGCACCCAGCCCGTGCCGTGGTTGACCATCTGCTCCAGGCGTCCCTTGCGCAGGGCCATCATCTGGGTGATCACGCCCACGTAGTCCTCGGGCGTGTCGATGGCCAGCCGCTCGACCGGCTCGTGGTCCTTGCCGTCGATCTCGCGGATGAGCACCTGCGGCTGGCCCACGGTCAGCTCGTAGCCCTCGCGGCGCATGATCTCAACCAGCACCGCCAGCTGCAGCTCGCCGCGGCCCTGGACCTCCCACGCGTCGGGGCGCTCGGTGTCCAGCACGCGGATCGACACGTTGCCAACCAGCTCCTGCTCGAGCCGTGCCTTGACCTGGCGGGCGGTCAGCTTGTTGCCGTCCTGGCCCGCCAGCGGCGACGTGTTGATGCCGATGATGGCCGACAGCGACGGCTCGTCGATCGCGGTCACCGGCAGCGGGTGCGGGTCATCCAGATCGGCCAGCGTCTCACCGATCGTGATCTCGGGGATCCCTGCGATGGCGATGATCTCGCCCGGGCCCGCCTCGGCGGCGTCGACGCGGTCCAGCGACTCGGTCACATACAGGTTGGTGATGGTCACGCCCTCGGTGGTGCCGTCGGCCTTGCACCAGGCCACCCGCTGGCCCTGCTTGATGTGTCCCTGGCGTACGCGGCACAGCGCGAGCCGACCGACGTACGGCGAGGCGTCCAGGTTGGTGACCTGCGCCTGCAGCGCGTGTCCCTCCTCGTACTCCGGAGCGGGCACAGTGTCCACGATCAGGTCCATCAGCGGCTTGAGGTCGCTGCCCTCCTGCTCTGGGTCCAGCGACGCCCAGCCCGCCTTGGCGTTGGTGTACACGATCGGGAAGTCGATCTGCGACTCGTCGGCGTCCAGGTCCAGGAACAGCTCGTAGACCTCGTCGACCACCTCGGCGATGCGAGCGTCGGGACGGTCGACCTTGTTCACCACCAGGATCACCGGCAGCCGTCCCTCCAGTGCCTTGCGCAGCACGAAGCGGGTCTGAGGCAGCGGCCCCTCGGAGGCGTCCACCAGCAGCAGCACCCCGTCGACCATCGTCAGCCCGCGCTCCACCTCGCCGCCGAAGTCGGCGTGGCCGGGCGTGTCGACGATGTTCAGCTTGACCCCGGCGTAGTCGACCGCGGTGTTCTTGGCCAGGATCGTGATGCCCTTCTCGCGCTCCAGGTCCATCGAGTCCATGACGCGGTCGTCCACGGACTGCCCCTCGCGGAAGGCCCCGCTCTGCCAGAGCATGGCGTCCACCAGCGTGGTCTTGCCGTGATCGACGTGCGCGACGATCGCCGCGTTGCGGATGTCTGTTCGCTGGGCCAAGGACCGCGCAAGGTTAGTCTGGCGAGCATGGAGGCCCCGGCCGCCTCGGCACCGTGGTCACCTTCGCGGCGGTCGGCCGCGAAGGTGACCGGTCCGCAGCGGCCTAGGCCGTCGCCACCTGGCGGGGCATGTAGCGCTCGCCCTTTCCGCGCCGGTTGGCGATCCAGCGCAGCGGCGCCAGGGACGCGTGCTGGATGAACGCGGGCGGGAAGGCGCCCTGCACCTCGCGCTTGAACTCGCGCGTGAACAGCGCCAGCTCCAGCGGCTTGGGCATGCCCTTGCGCGTGGTCCGGCCCTCCTGGGCCAGCGCCACGGCGGTCTCGAACAGCCGCTCCATCTGGAGCGCCGGGCGGACCTCCACGCGGGCCACCGCTGGCCCGTCGCCCGCGTTGGCGAACTTGTGGGCCGTGCCCGCGGGCACCGTGACCACGTCGCCGGCCTCGGCCACGATCGTCTTGAAGCCCTTGCGGAACTTCATCGTGCCGGCCAGCACCTCGAAGCGCTCCTCCTGCTCGGGGTGCACGTGCATCCCGGGCACGTGGCCGTCCGGGGTCAGCTCGACCTCGAAGGCCAGCAGCTCGCCGTGGGTGTCGGCGGCGGTCCGCTCGAAACGGATCGTCTCGCCGCTGACGGGGTTCTCGATGATCTGTCCTGCGTAAGCCATTGCGAATCTCCTGGGGCCGGGTTGCTCGATGGCTCCAGGATCGATCCGCGCGCGCCTGCTGGAATCGGCCGCGGTGACGATTCGGTGTCGCCCGATTGGACGGTCTTCGCGTACGCCCCGAGGGGGAGGCGCCGACGCCGTGTCCTCCGCGCGGTGGTGTGGATCGACCTTCGCATGGAGGGTCAAACCACACCACCGCGGAGCCGGCGCCTAGAGGTCGACCGTCCCCGAGATGCAGGTCACCGTTTGGCCGCCGACCCAGATGGTCCCGTCGGGATCGCGGCTCACCTGCACGCGCCCCTGACGCCCCAGGGCCGTGCCCTGGCGGGCGATGTACGGGGCGCTCAGCCGGCCGCTGTCCAGCAGCCAGCCGGCCACTGAGGCGTTCAGGCTGCCGGTCACCGGGTCCTCCAGGAGCGCACCGTCCTTGGGGAAGAAGGCGCGCACCTCGATGGCCGCGTCCGCGCCCGCGGGGTGCGGGCCGACGAGGCCGATGTCCATGTCCAGGTACCCGGGCCGGACAGCCAGGACGGCGTCCGCGGAGGCCAGCAGCAGCGCCACCCAGCCCGGGCCGTTGTCGACCCACTGCGCGTCAACGACGTCCGCGCGCTCGATCCCCAGGGCCGCCGCCAGCTCGCCAACGAGCGCCTCGTCCACGGGCCCCGCGCGCAGCAGCGGCGGCGCGGCGAACGCCAACAGCCCGTCGGGGTCCCGGCGGATGGGCACCAGCCCCGCGCCGCACTCCTGGACCACGGTGTCGCGATCGAGGGCCCCGCCCGCTTGCAGCCAGGCGTGGCAGGTGCCAAGCGTGGGGTGACCGGCGAACGGCAACTCGACGGTGGGCGTGAAGATGCGCACGCGGTAGTCCGCAGCCGAGGTCGTGGGCGGGAGCACGAAGGTGGTTTCCGACAGGTCGGTCCAGCGGGCGAAGCGCGCCATGGCTTCGTGGTCCAGGCCCTCGGCGTCCAGGACCACGGCCACCGGGTTGCCCAGCTGCGGTGTGGCGGCGAAAACGTCGACCTGGGCGAAGGATCGGGGCGCCATCGCCCCCGACGCTACCGGCGATTTACGACGCCGGCCGCCCCGCCGGGGCCACCAGGCCGCTCTCGTAGGCGCTGACCACCGCCTGCACGCGGTCGCGCACGCCGAGCTTGAGCAGCACGCGCGTGACGTGGGTCTTGACGGTGGTCTCCGACACGATCAGCTCGGCGGCGATCTCCGCGTTGGACATGCCGCGTGCGATCAGCTTGAGCACGTCCATCTCACGCGCGGTCAGTTCCTCGAACGACGGCGGAGGCGGCGCGTCAGCCGCGGGCGTCCGGGCGAACTCCTCGATCAGCCGTCGCGTCACCGAGGGCGCCAGCAGCGAGTCGCCCTCGGCCACGAGCCGGATTCCCTTCGCCAGCTGGTCGGCCGGCACGTCCTTGAGCAGGAAGCCGCTGGCCCCGGCGCGCAGGGCGTCGTAGACGTACTCGTCCAGGTCGAACGTGGTCAGCATCAGCACCCGCACCGGCTGGTCCTCGGAGGCGGCGGTCACGATCCGGCGCGTGGCCTCGATGCCGTCCATCTCGGGCATGCGGATGTCCATGAGCACGACGTCGGGCCTCAAGCGCTTGACGCTGTCGATGGCCTGCGTGCCGTCGGCGCACTCGCCCACCACGTCCAGATCGTCCTCGGCGTCCAGGATCATGCGGAACCCGGTGCGGATCAGCGATTGGTCGTCCACCAGCAGTACACGGATGCTCATGCGGCCACCATCCCTCGTTCGACGGGTAGCCGGGCCACCACGCGGAAACCACCGCCCTGGCGGGCGCCGGCCTGGACTGTCCCTCCGTAGACCTCCACGCGCTCGCGCATGCCCACGAGCCCGTGCCCGCCGCCCGGGGCGGAGGCGCCGGCGTCGTCCGCCCCGCCGCGGCCGTCGTCCACGATCTCCAGCATCACAAGCTGCGGCCAGTGTGTGACGGTCACGACGGCCTCGGCGCGGCCCGCGTGCTTGTACGTGTTGGTCAGCGCCTCCTGGATGATCCGGTACGCGGCGATGTCCAGCCCCGGTGACAGCTCCGCGGGCTCGCCCTCGGTGCGCAGCGTGACCGGTAGCCCGGCGGCGCGGGCCCGTGCCATCAGCGCGTCCAGCCGGGCCAGCCCCGGCGGCCCCTCCAGGTCCTCGCCCTCGCCGTGGTGGACCGCGCCGAACAGGTGTCGCAGCTCCACCAGGGCTTCCCGACCGGTCCGGCCGATCAGATCGGCCGCCTCGGCCGCGGCGCCAGGATCACCACGCAGCGCCCGGCGGGCGCCCTGGGCCTGGATGACCATCACGCTGAGCTCGTGGGCCAGCACGTCGTGCAGCTCGCGGGCCACGCGCACCCGCTCGGCCGCCACCGCGTCGCGCTCCGCCGCATCGCCCAGGTGCGCCGCCAGCTCGGCCTTCTCGGCCAGCTCACGCGTGAGCATCGTGTGGTTGCGCAGGATCCGGCCGCCCACGAACGGAGCAACGCCGAAGGCCATCACCGGGAAGACGATGTCGTCGGGCGTCTCGATGATGCACGTGGTCAGGATGATCGCGGCCACCAGCGCCAACGCCGCCCGCGACCGGCGCCCGACCGCGTAGCTCCCGGCCGAGTAGCTCAGGATCATGAGCGCGAAGGTGGCGAACGGCACCACGAACGGCGCCGTCAGGAACGCCAGCAGCAGCGACCACGCCAGGCCGACGGCCAGCGTGGCTTCGAGCACATGCTGGCGACGAGCCGCCAGCGGCAGCGTGACCAGCACCGCCAGCAGCAGGTTGGGCCCCAGCGGGCCCTCGACATGCGCCGAGGTGAGCACCACGGCCACCGAGCCGGCGCTCATCAGCGCCGCGATCGCGACGTCGATCGCGCGCCGGTCGCGCGCGCTCAATCCACGGATGCGGGCGATCACGCCGGCGCCTCCAGCGGCAGCCGGGCGCTGACCCGGAAGCCGTGGTCGTCCTTCAGCCGGCCCGCGCGCAGCGTTCCGCCGTAGAGGCGCACGCGCTCGCGCAGCGCGCTCAGCGAGTCCTCGGCCAGCAGTCGCTCGGCCGCATGGTTGCGCACGGCCACGGCCACGAGCACCTCACGTTCGCCGTAGGCCAGCAGCACCTGGGCCTTGGCGGTGCCCTCGGCCCTCTTCGCCGAGTCGAGCGTCTCCTGGAGCACCCGGTAGGCGGCCAGGTCCACACCCTTGGCCAGTACGCTCGGGCGCCCGTCCACCTTCAGGTGCACCGGCAGGCCCTCGGCGCGCGCGCGCTCGATCAGTGACTCGGCCTGTTCCAGCGATGGTTGCGGCGCCAGCGCTGCTCCCGCGTCGTCGCGGCGCAGCACTCCCAGCAGCCGGCGCATCTCCACCAGCGCATCACGCCCGGTCTCTTCGATGGTCGCGAAGGCGGTCTCGGCGGCGGCCGGTGCGGAGGCCGCGAGCGCGGGGCGCACCACGCCCGCCTGTACGACCATCGCGCTCACGTTGTTGGCCACAACCGTCTGCAGCTCCTCCGCGATGCGGCCGCGCTCGGTGTGCATGGCGCGCTGCTCGCGCTTGCCCCGGTCGGCCTCCAGGCGCGCCGTCAGCCGCCGTAGCTCGGCCTGCATCTCCAGCCGCCGGCGCATTATCCGCCCGGCCACGTAAGGGGGCGCCAGCAGCGCGATGCTCCACAGCAGCGCCAGCGCCCCCGGCTGGTCACTGCTGCCGTCGAACGCGGCCACGCTCACCGGCACGTACAGGGCCAGGGCGCCGACCAGCGCGTAGCGGCCGTGGCTGTAGCGGCCGAGCGTGTAGAAGAGGATTCCGACCACCACGAACGGCGTGGTCATGCTCTGCATGAACAGGCTGTTCAGCTGGCTGTCCAGCAGCACGCCCGCGCCGAACACCAGGCAGGCGATGGTCGTGTGGCTGCGACGCGCCACCAGCGGGAGAAAGGTCACAAGCACCACTGGCACCGTCTGCAGCCGGCTGTTGCCGTGGGTGTTCAGCAGTGCCGCCTCGACCAGCGCCGCCAGCACAAGGGTGGCGGTCAGAACGGCGTCGAAACGGCCCGGCTCGGCATCGCGCGCGCGTGCCAGAAGCGAACGGAGCACCTGCATCTGGCCAAAGTACAGCCGCCGCGCGGTATGTCCATCATCCGCGCCGACGAGCCGCGCGTCATCCGAAGGTAGGACCCGCGCGCGCGGCAGATCGTACGCCGCGCCAAGCCCAGATCGTCACTCCGGTCGACGCGCCCGAGGCGGCGCGCCACGACGCTGGCTGCATGGCCCGCTTGACCGCCATGAAGCCCACCCGCACACCAGAGGAGATCTGCATGTTCACCCAACCCATCGGCGCCCCGGCCGCCGTGGCGCTGCCAGACCCGGAGGCCGTGCTTCCCGCGGTGGCCGCCCACGAACTCACCCGCGACTACGGCACGGGCGAGTCAGCCGTGCACGCCCTGCGCGGGGTCTCGTTGGAGGTGCCTTGGGGTCAGTTCACCGCCGTCATGGGTCCGTCCGGCTCGGGCAAGTCCACGCTCATGCACCTGCTCGCGGGGCTTGACGCGCCCACCTCCGGCTCTGTCCGCGTGGGCGGCCGTGAGCTGGCGGGCCTGGACGACAACGAGCTCACGCTGCTCCGCCGCAGCCAGATCGGCTTCGTGTTCCAGTCCTTCAACCTGCTCCCGATGCTCAGCGTGGAGGAGAACATCCTCCTGCCCGCGCGCATCACGGGCCGGTCCCCCGACCGCGAGTTCGTGGACGCGGTGATCCGCCGCCTGGGCCTGGACGAGCGCCGCGGCCACCTCCCGTCGGAGCTGTCGGGCGGCCAGCAGCAGCGGGTGGCCATCGCCCGTGCCGTGGCTGGCCGGCCGGCGGTCATGTTCGCCGACGAGCCCACCGGCAACCTGGACTCCACCACCGGTGCCGAGATCCTGCGGGTCATGCGCGACGCTGTCGATGACCACGGGCAGACCACGCTGATGGTCACCCACGACGCGCGTGCCGCGGCGGTGGCCGACCGCGTCGTGTTCCTGGCCGACGGCCGGATCGTCGACGACCTGTCGGCTCCCTCCGAGGAGGCCATTCTGGACGTGATCAAGGAGGCGGCGCGATGATCGGCGTAGCGCTCCAGGCGATGGCGCAGCGCCGGCTGCGCACCGCCCTCACGGTCCTGGCGATCGTCGTGGGAGTGGGCATGGTCTGCGCCGCCCTCGTCCTCGGCGATTCGATGAAGAAGGGCGCGGACTCGCTCTCGGCGTCCTCCTACCGCGGCACCGACGCCGTGGTCTCGGCTCGCACGCCGTTCGCGATCTCAAGCCAGCAGGCCGGGGCGCGACCCACCATCTCCGCCGACGTGCTTGGCCGTGTGCGCGCCCTGCCCGAGGTCGGCGCGGCCGTGGGGGACATCACCGACCAGCAGGTCAAGCTGGCGGGCCTGGCCGGCAAGCCCGTCGGCGACGGCCCCTACTTCGGCGTGGGCTACGACTCCCGTGCCAAGGGCGCCGAACGGCTGACGCCGTTCCAGCTGCGCCAGGGCCGGTTCGCCCGCGCGGCGGGCGAGGTCGTGGTCGACGTCGGCACCGCGCGCAAGCAGGGCTGGGCCCTGGAGGACCGCGTCAGGGTCTCGGCCCGTGGGCCGGCCCGGACCATGCGCATCGTCGGCCTTGCCCGCTTCGGCGACGTGGACTCGCTGGGCACGGCTACGTCCGCCGTCATGGACCTGGGCGCTGCCCAGACGCTCCTGGACAAGCGAGGCCGGTTCGACAACGTGCTGGTGGCCGCCGCGCCGGGCGTGTCGTCAGCGCAGCTGCGGGAGGTGCTCGACCGCGAGCTCCCGTCGACCCTGCGCGTGCAGAGTGCGGCGGCCAGCGACCGCTTCGGTCTCGACGACCTGTCACGGGTGGTCAAGTGGTTCAAGGTGATCCTGCTGGTGTTCGGTGGTGTGGCCGTGCTGGTGGGCGCCTTCACCATCGCCAACACCATGTCCATCACGCTGGCCCAGCGTTCGCGCGAGCTGGCGCTGCTGCGGGCGCTGGGCTCGACCCGCCGCCAGGTCATGCGGCTGGTGGTTGTCGAAGCCATGGCCATGGGGCTCGTCGGGTCGGCCCTGGGCCTGGTGGCCGGACTGTTCATCGCCAGGGGACTGGGCTCGGTCCTGGCTGCCGCCGGCCTCGAGCTGCCCCGCGCGGGCACCGGGTTTGGCGCTTCCGCCGTGGTGGTGTCGCTGGCGGTCGGCCTGGGCGTGACGGTGCTGGCCGCGCTCGGCCCGGCCGTGCGCTCCACGCGCGTGTCCCCCGTGACCGCCATGCGCGAGGGGGCCGACATCCCGCCGTCGCGCTTCGGGCGGCGATCGGTGCCGGTCGCGTTCGGCATGCTGTCGCTGTCCGCGTTGCTGCTGGCCGTTGCTGCCTTCGCGCCGGGAATCGACGCCGGCGGCCGCGGCGCCCTGATCGGCCCGGGCGTGTTGCTGCTGTTCCTGGGCGTGGCCCTGGTGTCGCCCAAGCTGGCACGGCCGCTGGCTTCGCTGATCGGGCGGCCGCTGGCGCGCATCGGCGGCAGCGCCGGCTGGCTGGCACGGAGCAACGCCATGCGCGACCCCGGCCGCACGGCGGCCACGGCGTCGGCGCTCATGATCGGCCTGTCGCTGGTTGTGTTCGTATCGGTGGTCGGTCAGGGCATCCGCCAGTCCACCACCGGCGCCATCGAGAGCCAGGTGCGCGCCCAGTACGTGGTCAGCTCCACCGACGGCTGGACCGAGATCGATCCCGCGGCCGCCGCCGCGGTGCGCGGGGCGCACGGTGTGCGCGCCGTCTCGGCGCTGACCCAGGACCAGGCCCGCGCGTTCGGCAAGCCGGCCGGGGTGAACGGGGTGGACCCGGCCACCATCGACTCCGTCTACGGGTTCGACATCACCAGTGGGGCAAAGCCCTCGCCGCGGTCGCTGGGGGGCAATGGTGCGCTGATCGAGCAGGGCTTCGCCGACGAGCACGGCCTGGTCGTGGGCAGCGCGCTGAGCGTGACCACTCCCACCGGCAGGCGCCTGCGCCTGCGCGTGACCGGAATCGGCGACCCGCCCAAGTTCGACCCGCTCGCCCTTGGCGAGGTCACGGTCGCGCAGAGCACATTCGCGCGGTCGTTCACCAACAGGCGTGCGCGGCTGGCGTTCGTGGCCACCACGGGAACGTCGGCCACGCAGCGGCAGTCGATCGCCACCGCGCTCGGCGGCTTTCCCACCGTGCAGTCACAGACCACGGCGGCGTTCGCCAAGGAGCAGATGGCGTGGGTCGACGATGCCCTCGGCATCCTCTACGCGCTGCTGGCGCTGTCCGTGATCGTGTCCCTGTTCGGCATCGTGAACACGCTCGTGCTGTCGGTCTTCGAGCGCCGCCGCGAGCTGGGCATGCTGCGGGCGGTGGGCATGACGCGCCGCCAGGTGCGCCGCATGGTCCGCCACGAGAGCGTGATCACAGCGCTCATCGGCGCGGCCCTCGGGGTGGCTGTCGGCCTGGCACTGGCCGGTCTGGTCACCAGCGCGTTCGCCGACCAGGGGCTGGCGTTCTCGGTCCCCGCCGGGTCGCTGGTGGCTTTCACCATCGTGGCCGCGCTGGCGGGCGTGCTGGCGGCGGTGCTGCCGGCCCGCCGGGCGTCACGACTGGATCCGCTCACGGCGCTGGCGTACGAGTAGGCCCGGGACCGCGCCGCCACTCCCGGGGCACGGTGGTGTGGTTTGACCCTCATAGTGAAGGTCAAACCACACCACTTCGGTACGGTCGGGTCGATGGGAGAGCTCGGTCCCACCCGCCCGGATCGGCTGACGGTGCCGGGCGCCGACGTGGCGCGCATGATCGACGAGTTCGTCTGGTGAGACCGGGTAGCTCGAGCGCATGCGCGAACTGATCCCCGGTCTCTGGCACTGGTCCACCGAGCACCCCAACCTGGGCCAGGAGGTCAGCTCGTACTACATGGCAGAAGCCGCCGCGGCGCTGGACCCGATGGTGCCGGCCGACGGCCTGGCCGCCTTCGACGGCCTGCCCACCCCGCGGCACGTGGTGCTCAGCTGCCGCCACCACGACCGCGACCACGCGCAGTTCGTCGAGGCGTTCGGCGCCGAGTTCCACGTCAGCGAGCACGGGGTGGGCGAGTACCCGGGTGAGGCGGTGATCGCCTACTCGGTCGGCGATCCGATCGTGCCGGGCATCAGCGCCGTGGCCAACGGCCCGATCGCCCCCGACGACATGATCCTGCGGCTGGACGTGGACGGGGGAGCGCTGCTGTTCGCCGACTCGCTGATCAACAGCGACGGCCAGATCGGCTTCGTGCCCGACGGCCTGCTGGGCGATGACCCCGACCAGGTCCGGCGCGACATCACCGCCGCCCTGCGCCCGCTGCTCGATCAGCCCTTCGAGCACCTGCTGTTCGCGCACGGCGATCCGGTCGTCGGCGGCGGCCGCGACACGTTGGCCGCATTCGTCGCGCAGCACGAAAACTCCCGCTGAGCGGGACATTACGCCACGGCCTGCTAGCGTCCCCGGCGTCGGGTTGCCAAATCGTGGCGCCCGCGAGGTTCCGTTCCTAGCTGCGCTCTGCGCGTCCGGGGTCGCTGGATCTCCCTGACGTACACATAAGGAGTTGCAGTTCTATGTCTCACAAGTCTTTCGCCGATCTCGGCGTGTCCAAGGCGGTCGTGCACGCGCTCTCCGAGCGCGGTTATCACGAGCCGTTCGCAGTTCAGCGTCTGGTAATCGAGGACATCCTCGACGGCCGCGACGTGCTGGCCCAGTCGCCCACCGGCTCGGGCAAGACCCTGGCCTTCGGCGTGCCGATGTCCGACATGATCGAGGCGGACTCGCGCCGCCCGGCCGGGCTGATCCTGGCCCCCACCCGCGAGCTGGCGCTCCAGATCGTCGAGGAGCTGCACGCCGTGGCCAACGCCCGGGCGCTCTCGGTGGCCGTGGTGCACGGCGGCGTCGGCCTGGTGGCCCAGGCCAAGAAGGCCGCCCGCGCGCACATCGTGGTGGCCACCCCCGGCCGCCTCGAGGACCTGATGCAGCGCGGCGACATAACGCTGCAGAACGTCAAGATGCTGGTGCTCGACGAGGCCGACCGGATGCTGGACATGGGCTTCAAGCCCGCGGTCGACCGGATCGTGGCCAAGACCCCCTCCGACCGGCAGACGCTGTTCTTCTCGGCCACGCTCCAGGGTGAGGTCGGCCAGCAGGCCAAGGCGTTCACCCACGATGCCGCCAAGCACGTGCACACGCCGCCCGCCGAGCGCAAGGGCGACATCTCCCACCGCTTCGTGCACATGGCCCACGAGGCCAAGGTCGACCATCTGGTCCGCGAGCTGCGCGACAGCGAGCGCGGCCGCACGCTGGTGTTCGTGCGCACCAAGCGCGGCGCCGATCGGCTGGTCAAGAAGCTCGACCGCGAGAAGCTGCGCGCCGTGGCCATGCACGGCAACAAGTCGCAGTCCCAGCGCCAGAAGGCGCTGGCCGCATTCGAGAAGGGCACCGTCGACACGCTGGTGGCCACCGACGTGGCCGCCCGCGGCATCGACGTGCCCGACGTGACGCACGTGATCAACTACGACGCGCCCGAGGACCGCGACGCCTACACCCACCGCGTAGGTCGCACCGGCCGTGCGGGGCGTACCGGCGCGGGCGTCAGCTTCGTGGTGGCCGACCAGGTGCGCGACATGCGCCAGATCGCCCGCGACCTCGGCCTCGGCGACCAGTTCGACGCCGCCGACGGCACACCCGTCGCGGTGCCTTCGGACGGGATGCAGTCCAATCGCACCAGGCCCCAGCGCGGCGGCGGAGCCAACAGCCGCAACAACGACCGCGGTCGCAAGCGCGGCGGCGGCCAGGGCGGCGGCAAGCCAAGGGCGAAGTCCCAGGGCTGGTCGTCGGACGGCCGCGGGCCGAAGCGCCAGCAGCGCCGGGCGCGCTGACGATCTCGGTGCGGCGCTCGCCGGCCAGTGCCCGGCTGCGCTGCCGCCGCTAGCGGCGGCGCTTGCGGGCGCCGACCTTGAACGACTGGCCGCGCAGGCCCACACAGCCCACACAGCCGACGCAGTCCTGGCAGTCCACGCACGCGATGCACAGCGCACAGCGCGTGCAGAGCGCGCACAGCAGCGTGCCGGCGCAGGTGACGATGCCGGCGCTCAGCGCCGTGAAGGCGCTGGCCAGGACACGGGTGCTGCCGAAGGTCGCGGCGCTGCCCGCGACCCCGGCGCTGGCGGTGGTGCCCGCGCTGGCCACCACCACGGCGCTGGCCTGGGTTGCCGCGCTGCCTGCGACGGCCACGCTCCGGCTGGTGTGCGAGCTGCCCGCAACGGCTGCGCTGCGGCGGGTGCCGGTGCTGCCGGCCACAGCCACGCTGCGCTTCGAGTCGACGGAGCCGGCAACCGCCGGATCAGCCACTGAGCGATTGTTGGGCTTGCTCTTGGCCACGGTGCGTGCACGCTAGCGCGCCCGGGTACGCATGGGTGGTCGCCCGACGCAAAGGAGAACCGACGTGGCCAAGCGCGACAAGCGCCTCTACAAGTCCCTCCGCACCGCCGGCGTGCGCAAGCGCGCGGCCGTGACCGCGGCCGAGGCCGCCGGGTCCGGTGGCCAGGGCGCCAAGCGGGTGCTGGCCGCGATCGCCCAGGAGCTGCACGAGGCCGGCGACCTGCTCGAGGCCCGCGCGCGCCAGGCCGAGGACGGCCGCGGCGAGGCCGACCGCGCCGATCCAGATCGCCGCCTGCGCGATGCCGCCCGCGAAACGGCGGCGCGGAAGGTCTGACCGTGGCCGCCCTCTACCGCCACACCGCGCCGCCGGCGTTGTGTGAGCGCTGAGCGCTGAACCGGCGCCCGCGCGGGTACGGTCTTGGCTGTGAGCACAACCGACCAGCCGGCGCCGCTCTGGGCGCCCAGCGACGAACGCATCGCAAGCACCAACCTGGCCCGCTACCAGCGCTGGCTGGCCGACGAGCGCGGCGTCCAGACCGATGACTACGCCTCGCTGTGGCAGTGGTCGGTGGACAACCTGGACGACTTCTGGGCGTCGATCTGGGACCACTTCCAGGTCCGCGCGGCCGAGCCGTACGAGCGCGTGCTGGGCTCGAGCCAGATGCCCGGAGCGCAGTGGTTCCCCGGCGCGCGGGTGTCCTACGCCCAGCACATCCTCGAGGGCCACGACGACGGCGCGGTGGCCATCCATCACGCCTCCGAGCTGCGCGAGCTGGCCACGCTGACCCGCGGTCAGCTGCGGGCGCAGGTGGCGCGGATCGCCGGCGGCCTGGAGGCCCAGGGCGTGGAGCCCGGCGATCGCGTGGTGGCCTACCTCCCGAATATCGCCGAGGCGCTTGCCGGCTTCCTGGCGTGCGCGTCGATCGGCGCGGTGTGGTCATCGTGCTCGCCGGACTTCGGCGCTCGCTCGGTGGTCGACCGCTTCGCCCAGATCGAGCCCAAGGTGCTGCTGGCGGTGGACGGCTACCGCTACAACGGCAAGGACTTCGACCGCATGGACGTGCTCGCCGGGCTCCAGCGGGAGATCCCGTCGCTGGAGCGGACGGTCGTGCTCGGCTACCTGGACCCCGAGCCCGACCTGGGCCGGCTGGAGAACGCGATCGGCTGGGACGAGCTCGAGGCGCAGGGGGAGGACTCCGAGCTGGAGTTCGCCCAGCTGCCCTTCGACCACCCGCTCTGGGTGCTCTACAGCTCGGGCACGACCGGCCTGCCCAAGGCGATCGTGCACA
Source organism: uncultured Solirubrobacterales bacterium (assembly GCA_963750365.1). Taxonomy (GTDB): domain Bacteria; phylum Actinomycetota; class Thermoleophilia; order Solirubrobacterales; family Thermoleophilaceae; genus JAAYBF01. The sequence continues at coordinate 127,705 of CAVVQE010000001.1, read as the reverse complement.
GCCAGGGCGGCATCCTGCTCGAGCACCTGAAGAAGATGTTCCTGCACGTGGACGCGCAGGCCGGCGACCGCGTCTTCTGGTTCACCACCACCGGCTGGATGATGTGGAACTTCCTGGCCGGCGTGCTGCTCACCGACGCCGAGATCGTGCTGTACGACGGCAGCCCCGGGCACCCGGACCTGGGCGTGCTGTGGGACCTGGCTGAGCAGACCCGGACGACTACCTTCGGCACCTCCGCCGCGTTCCTGTCGTCGTGCATGAAGGAGGGCATCGAACCGGCCAGCGGCCGTGACCTGTCGGCCCTGACCGCCGTGGGCTCTACCGGCTCGCCGCTGTCGCCCGAGGGCTTCCGCTGGGTCTACGACCACGTGGGCGCGGACACCTGGCTGTTCTCCACCTCGGGCGGGACCGACGTGTGCACCGCCTTCGTGGGCGGTGTGCCCACGCTGCCGGTGTACATCGGCGAGCTCCAGGGCCGCGCGCTGGGCTGCGCGGTCGAGTCGTGGGACGAGCAGGGCAACGCGCTGATCGGCGAAGTCGGCGAGCTGGTCATCACAGAGCCGATGCCCTCGATGCCCATCCAGCTCTGGAACGACGACGACGGCGCGCGCATGCGCGAGAGCTACTTCGAGATGTACCCGGGCATCTGGCGCCACGGCGACTGGATCGAGATCAACGAGCGCGGCAACGCGATCATCTACGGGCGCTCGGATTCAACGATCAATCGCGGCGGCGTGCGCATGGGCACCTCCGAGATCTACCGCGCCGTGCTGGACATCGACGCGATCACCGACGCACTGGTGGTCGACGTGCCGCGCGAGGGCGAGGAGAACTGGATGCCGCTGTTCGTGGTCCTGCGCGACGGCGCCGAGCTGGACGACGACCTGACCAGGCTGATCGCCAGGCAGATCCGCGAGTACTGCTCGCCGCGGCACGTGCCCAACGACGTCTACGCCGTGGACGAGGTGCCGCGCACGCTGTCCGGCAAGGTGCTGGAGGTGCCGGTCAAGCGGATCCTGTCCGGGACGCCGCCCGAGCAGGCGGCCAGCCGCGACTCGCTGGCCAACCCGGCGGCGCTGGACTGGTTCGCCGAATTGGCGCGCTGAGCGCCTCGCCGGCTGCTTAGGTCAGATGGATGGGCGCCGACGTCGTGATCACCGAGTTCACCGATCCCGCCTGTCCGTGGGCCTACTCGGCCGAGCCGTTCCGGCACCGCCTGCGCTGGCTCTACGGCGACTCGATCGAGTGGCGCGTGAACGTGGTCGTGCTCTCAGAGAGTCCCGAGGACTACCTGGAGAGGGGGTTCGACACCGGGAAGCTGGTGGCGGGCTACGCCAAGATCGCGCGCGAGCACGGCATGCCGATCGACACGCGCGAGCGGCCGCGCATGAGCGCCACCGTCGTGGCCTGCCGGGCCGTGGTGGCCGCGCGGCTCTTCGCCCCCGACCACGAGCGTGCCCTGCTGCGCGCGCTGCGCGTCCTGTGCTTCGAAGGCCCGTTGATCGACGAGCCCGACACCATCGCCTTCGCGGCCTCGCAGGTGGGCCTGGACCCTGCCGAGCTGCAGGAATGGATGGGCCGCGACGAGGTGGAGCGCACCCTGCGCGAGGACATGGCCGCGGCGCGGCGGCCGATGCCGGCCGCGCGTGTGCTCGACGACCGCCTGGCCAACTGGTCCGGCGGCCGGCGCTACACCTGCCCTTCCTACGAGGTCCAGCGCATGTCCGACGGGGTGTGCATATCGGTCCCCGGCTTCCAGCCCTTTGCCGCCTACGACGTGCTGCTGGCCAACCTCGTCCCGGACCTCGGCCGCCGCGAGGCGCCGGCCGGCGTCCGCGAGGTGCTGGCCTGGGCGGGCTGCCCGCTGGCCACCCGCGAGGTGGCCGAGCTGTGCGAGATCGACGACCGCGACGCCCGCGAGCAACTCGGCCACGTGGCCGAGGAGACGCACGTGGGCGCCGACGGCTTCTGGGAACTGACCGCCTGAGCTACGCCGCCGCCGCCTCCTTCTCCAGGCGCTCTGCCAGCCGGCCCATGCCCAGCTCGCGCGCCGCCGCCGCTCCGCCGGCGTAGTCCACGGGGGCGTCGGCCGGGCGGTCCACCGGCGGCTCCCGTAGCGTCGCGATCTCACGGAACGCACGCAGCTCGTCGGCCACCGCGAGCAGGGTGGAGGGCACGGCGCCCGTCTCGGCCTCCTCCAGCGCCGCCTCCAGGCTGCCCGCCCGCTTGAGGATCTCGGCAGCGCGCTTCTCGCCGATGCCCTTGGCTCCGGGCAGCCCGTCGGACGGGTCGCCGCGCAGCGCGATGAAGTCCGGCACCTGGGCGGGCTCGACGCCATAGCGCCTGCGCACCTCGGCCGGGTCGATCCGCTCCGGCCCGCGCTTGCCGCGGCCGCCCAGCAGCGCGATCCGCACGCGCTCGGTCGCGCACTGGAACAGGTCGCGGTCGCCGGTCAGGATCACGGCCTCGCCGCCGGCGGCCTCCTCCTCGCGCGCGTACGCGCCCAGCAGGTCGTCGGCCTCCAGCTCGGCGTCGTAGGCGCCCGCCCAGCCCATGGACTCGTAGAGCGCCGGCGCGCGCTCCCACTGCCACGCCAGGTCGGTCGGCATGGGTGGGCGGTGGGCGTGGTAGGCGGGGTACAGATCGGTGCGGTAGGGGGCGGCGTCCGGTCCCATGCAGCAGACCGTTGCGCGCGCGTTCTCCTCCCGGGCGGCGGACAGGATCGCGTTCACCGAGCCCAGCAGCGCGTTCACCGGCTTGCCCTCCGCGCCCGTGATCTTGTCCGGCAGCCCGTAGTAGGCCCGGTAGAGCAGGTAGGGGGCGTCGACCAGCAAGAGGGGACCCGTCACCCCCGCGATGCTACGGTCTGCGGCGTACGGCCGGGTGAAGAAGCCCGGCGAAGCAGTGCAGGCGCTCGCAGTGGTAGCTCAACGAGATTCCTCCGCGTGGGCAGCACGAACATGAAAGACGTGGAGGATTTTCCACATGCCTACTGGCACCGTTAAGTGGTTCAGTGACGAGAAGGGCTTCGGCTTCATCACCCCCGACGATGGGGGCAAGGATCTCTTCGTTCACCACACGGGAATCTCGGGTGAGGGCTTCAAGAGCCTCACCGAAGGCGCGAAGGTCAACTTCGACGCCGAGTCGGGCGACAAGGGCCCCAAGGCCGTCAACGTCACCCAGTCGTAGCAACCAGTCGAAGGGTGCCTCGCCGGATCACGATCCGGCTGTGCGCCTCTCGCTAGCTGTGAGCGCCCGGCCCTCCGCCTGAAGCGGCGGGGCCGGGCCCGCTCGCGCCCTCTTCCATCCGCGGCCTGCTGATCGCCTCGTTCGCCTCCCTGCGCCCGGCCTGTTCGGGCCGCGGTTCGCCCTCGGGAGGCCCCGCTCGGTCCGGTCTTCCTAAGACGCTCGTATGAGCGCGACCGGCTCGCGGGGCAGGCGGGCCGGGTCGAACTGGGCCACCAGCTCGCGCCCGGCATCCAGGCCGAGGCTGCTGGCGATCCAGGCGATCGCCTCGGTGGCCTCCATCGCCTCGAGCGTCACGGCCCCGTGGCGCTTGGCCAGACGGCGGCCGTCGTCGCCGAGCACCAGCGGCACATGCGCGTGGGCCGGTCCGGGCAGCCCCAGCAGCCGCGCCAGCAACAGCTGCCGCGGGGTCGTGGTCAGCAGATCGTCGCCACGGACCACCTGGTCGATGCCCTGCTCGGCGTCGTCGACCACCACGGCCAGGTTGTAGGCAGGTGTCTCGTCGGCGCGCCAGAGCACGATGTCGTCCACCGCGCCCGAGACCCGGCCGTGGATCAGATCCTGGTACTCGATCCGCTCCCCGCGCGCGTCCAGGCGGAGCGCCGGCGGGCGGCCGGTCTGGCGCTCGCGTTCGGCGCCCTCGGCCGCGCTCAGGCCGCGGCAGGTGCCGGGATAGGCGCCCTCGGGCAGCGGGCCGTGGGGCGCGCGGGCGGCCGCGCGGACCTCGGCGCGGCTGCACCAGCACGGGTAGACGCGGCCCTGGTCGCGCAGGCGCTCGAGCGCTGCGCGGTACAGCCCGGTGCGCTCGGACTGACGCACCACCGGTCCGTCCCAGTCGATGCCGACGGCCCGAAGGTCATCCAGCTGCTGCGCCTCGTGCTCGCGCCTGGAGCGCTGCGGGTCCAGGTCCTCGATCCGCATCGAGAAGCGCCCGCCGGCAGAGCGCGCGAACAGCCACGCCACGACGGCGGTGCGCAGGTTGCCCAGGTGCAGGCGCCCGCTCGGGCTGGGGGCGAAGCGGCCGTGAGGTGGGGGATCAGGTGTCAGGTGTCAGGTTTCGGGCGAGGGACGAACGTAGCCGCGACACGGCCGGACCCTCAGCCTGACACCTGAGACCTGAAACCTGGCTACAGCCCGACCGGGTGCCTGACCGTGTAGCCGCCGCTCGAGCGCTGCTCGGACGTCCAGCGACTGCCACTCTGGCTGCGGGCGCTGGTGTCGAAGCGGCGGCCGTCCACCGTCATGTACATGTGGCCCGGGGAGGTGTAGATGGTGATCCGCCTGCCGGGCCCCGGGGCGCCGTAGCTGGCAAAGCCGCCCGAGGCGCGCGGAGCATCCAGCAGCCCGCCGCCGTGCAGGGCGTAGGACACCGAGCCCGAGCAGTCGTAGCCCGAGTCGTTGAACGAGCCGTGGCCGCCGCCGTAGCGGTACGGACTGCCCGCGATCCGGTTGGCCGCCGCGATCACGCGCGCGACGCGCGAGTCGCCACCGCCGCCGGCGCTGCGGGCCTTGCCGCCGCGCTTGAGGACCGGGCCTGGGCCCATGCCCAGCTTGCCGCGGGTCAGCGGGCCGGCCACGCCGTCGGCCTGCAGGCCGTGCGAGCCCTGCCAGCGCTTCAGCGCCGCCTCGGTCTGGGGCCCGAACTTGCCGTCGGCCGACACGCCGATGGCTTGCTGGAGCGCCTGGACGCCGCTGCCGCGGGCCGCCACCGAGCGGGTTGCGCGGGCGCCGGAGGCCCGCGCCTTGCCGCCGCGCTTGAGCACCGGGCCGGCGCCCATGCCCAGCCGCGACCGGGTCTGCGGGCCTGCGATGCCGTCGGCAGTCAGCCCGTGGCTGGCCTGGTAGGCCTTGACCGCCTTCTGTGTCTGGGGCCCGAACACGCCGTCGGCCGAGACGCCGAGCGCGCGTTGCAGCGCGCTCACGCCGCTGCCGCGCGACGCGACCGCGGTCTTGGCCTGGGCCTCGGCACCGCCCGAGCCGCCGAGCGCGCCGGACAGCACGCCGGCCGTTGGCACGCCGGTCAGCGCCAGCAGCGCCGCCAGCGAAAGGCCGCGCGGGGACGGGCTGGGCATCTCGCTTCGCTGAGCCGCGGCCTCGCGGCGCGCGCGCGAGCGCCAGCCCGAGCGCGTCCAGACCTCCGGGTCGGTCAGATCACGCGGTTGCGCGGGCAGCAGCTCGAGCGCCGAGTATCCGGGCAGGAGTCCGCCCCGGCGCCTGCGCGCCTGGGAGCGTTCCAGGGATTCGGACCACAGATCGCGAGACGACAGGTCCGCGGGCACGGAGTTCAACTGGCTTCCACCTCGTTGTCGGAAACTTCATGTCGCCTACGAGGTGAGCTGACGGGCTCGGGATCCCATCGCTTCGGCGAACATCGTCCGCCTCAGAAACGGCATTCCCTACGCCCACTATGGTGAGCGATTCGCCCCACGACCCATGGGTCGCAGTGGTTCCCCCGTTCGCCTAGGTCGGGCCAAGGCGATTCGGCAGCGGGCGTCGTTGTATCAGGGCGAAATCCTTCTCGGTGCAGGGATTCTTGCAGCGGTCACGGTGCACGAATCCGCCCAGGGTTATGTACCCCTTCTGGGGGCGCGCTCAGGCCAGGATCAGCTCTGCGGCCTGGCGCACCTGCTGCACCCCGCCGCCCACCATCACGGTGGTCACCAGCGACTCGCGCCACGCGCCCAGCTCGCCGCGGATCTTGTCCTCGGGACCGATCAGGGCCAGCTCTTCGATCAGCTTGGTGGGCACGGCCGCGCAGGCCTCGTCCTTCTTACCCTCCAGGTAGAGGTCCTGGATCCGCTCCGCCTCGTCCTCGTAGCCCATCCGGCGCGGCACGTCGTTGTGGAAGTTCGCCCCCTTGGCGCCCATGCCGCCGAAATAGAGGGCGTACATCGGGCGCAGCCAGTCGGCTGCCTGCCTCGACGTCGTCGTGCACGATCAGCGGCACCGTGGCGCAGACCTCGAACTCCTCCAGCCCGTGGCGCGCGCCCTCGCGGCCGGTGCCCTCCGCGAGCGCGTCGCGGTAGAAGCCGTCGTGGTGGGGGCTGTAGAACAGCGCCAGCCAGCCGTCGGCGATCTCGCCGGCCAGCGCCACGTTCTTGGGCCCCTCGGCCGCCAGGAAGATGGGCATCTGCTCGCGCACCGGGTGCAGGGTGCTCTTCAACGGCTTGCCCAGACCGGTGCCGCCCTCCAGCGGCAGCGGGTAGTGCGGGCCCGGCGCGGTCACGCGATCCGCCGCGGGCCATGATGTCGCGCACGATCGCCACGTACTCCCGGGTGCGCGCGAGCGGCTTGGCGAACGGCTGTCCGTACCAGCCCTCCACCACCTGCGGGCCCGACACGCCCAGGCCGAGGATGAAGCGGCCGCCCGACAGGTGGTCCAGCGTCATGGCTGCCATGGCCGACGCGGCGGGCGTCCGCGCCGACATCTGCATGATCGCCGTGCCCAGCCGCACGTTCTCGGTGGACGCGCCCCACCACGCCAGCGGGGTCAGCACGTCCGAGCCGTAGGCCTCGGCGGTCCAGATCGAGTCGAATCCCAGCTTGTCGGCCTCCGCAACCGCTTCCTGCGCGCCGTCGGGCGGGCCGGCGCCCCAGTAGCCGGTGTTCAGGCCGAGCTTCAGGTCCCTGGGCATGTGGCGACCCTATCCGCGCGTGGCCGCGCTCGCCGAAGCAGCCGCGCCGAGCAGCCGCTACTCCGTCACGCAGCCGCGCTCGTCCAGGCCGAACGTCAGCTCCGGGGCGCCGGCGCCGTCCAGCGCGGCGCGCACGGAGACAGGGTCGGGGGCGTGGACCAGCAGGTAGCCGCCACCGCCCGCGCCCACGAGCATCGCGCCCTCAGCCCCGGCGTCCAGCGCCAGCGTCCGAAGCTGCTCGACGTGCTCCATCGGCACGCCGGCCAGCCGCTGGCGCTTGAGCGCCCACTGCTCGTTCATCAGCTCCCCGAGGCGATCGGGCTGGTCGGCCTCCAGCGCGGCGCAGGCCGCGCGGGCCAGTTCCTCGGCAGCGGTCAGGTTGCGGCGCAGATCGTCGTCGCCGGCCAGCGTGCGCTCCACCTGGGCGGCCAGCATGTCGGCCGCGGAGCGCTGCTGGCCGCCGGTGCCGAACAGCAGGAAGCGCTCGGCGAACGCGGCGCGGGTGGCCTCGCCGAGCGAAAGCCGGCGCACTTCGACCGCGCCATCCTGACCGAAGGTCAGGGCGTTGATCCCGCCGTGTGCGGCCGCGTACTGGTCCTGCTTGCCGACCGTGCGGCCCAGGTCGCCCAGCTCCACCTCGCAGGCGGCCTCGGCCAGCTCGACCGGCGAGGGGTCACGCCCGGACGCCACGTCCAGGGCCTTGATCGCGCACACCGTGTATGCGCCAGATGACCCCAGCCCCGTCCCGGGCGGAACGTCGCTCATCGAGACCAGGTCCAGCGGGCGCGCGTTCCAGTGGCGGGCCAGGACGGCGCGCAGGATCGGGTGCTGGACCTCGGCCGGGTCGTCGACCTCCTCCAGGAACAGGTGCTCCAGCCGAAAGCGCGGCCCCGACGCCGGCGACACGCGCACGCGCACGTAGCGGTCGATCGCGGCCGACAGGACGAAGCCGCCGTGGCTGCGGTAGTAGGAGGGCAGGTCGCTTCCGCCGCCGCCGAGGGAGATGCGCAAGGGAGCGCGCACGGAGAGCACCGGGTCCACGCGAGGGCATGATGGACTATCGGACAGTCATGGACCCGTCCCCGCAACTGACCTCGATCACGCTTGCGGCCGATGCCCAGGCCTGGACCGCCGCGGGCTTCGCGGTCGAAGGCGATGCGCTGACCCTTGGCGACGTGCGGGTCGAGCTCCGCGGCACCGACGCTGGCCGCGGCCTCGTGGCCTGGAGCTTCGCCCGGGCGCCCCACGGCCCGCTCGACGGCCTGCCCGAGCCCGGCATCGCCGCGCCGCCCGAGCCCGGCGGCCCGCATCCCAACGGCATCACCGGCATCGACCACGTGGTGGCCTTCAGCCCCGACCTGGAGCGCACGGTGGCCAACCTCGAGTCCGCCGGACTGGACCTGCGTCGCCGGCGCGAGGGCCCCACTGGCGGTGGCTCGGCGCGTCAGGCGTTCTTCCGGGTCGGCCAGGTGATCCTCGAGGTGGTCGAGCATCCGTCCCAGGCTCGCGAGGCGGGCGACCCCGGCGCGCCGGCGCGGCTGTGGGGCCTGGCGCTGCTCACGCCCGACATCGACGCCACCGCCGATGCGGCCGGTGCGCTGATGGGCGACGTGCGCGACGCGATCCAGCCCGGCAGGCGGATCGCCACGTTCACGCGCGAGGCGGGACTGGGCGCAGCGGTGGCGGTGATCGCGTGAGAACGAACGGCTTCGCGATGCCCGGCGACCGGGAAGATTCCTGCAAAATCCGGTAATCGCGGCAGCGGCTGCTACCGTCGCACGCTGTTCTGAGGCCGAGTCCCCGCCGTCTTGCGGTGGGGAACGGGGGAACCATTGGCACGCACGGTGCGTGCCCGGGGCGAATCGCCACCGACAGCGCGAACGCTGTCACCGGTGGAGTAGCGCGGACATCTCTGCGCGAGCCCGTCAGCTCACCTCGTAGGCCGTACCCGACATACGGAGTCAGAGGTTGAAGACGACGACGCTTCGCGCGAGTGCGCTTTCGCTCGCCATCGCCGCCGCCCTGGGCAGCGCCCCGGCGGCAACGGCCGACCTGACCGTTCGAACCCGGCCCACCGACCGGGCCGAGAACGTGCGGACCAACTCGCCATCGGTGCCGGCGGCGCGGCCGGACAAGGCCGCCTTCCCGGTCCGCGGGCCGTTCAACTGGGGCCAGGAGGGCGCCGCATTCGGCGGCCCGCGCAGCGGCCGCTCGCACGAGGGCCAGGACGTGATGTCGCGTACCGGCACGCCGATCGTGGCCATCAGCGACGGCCAGGTGCTCGAGACGGGCAACGACGGCGGCCGCGGCAACTACCTCAACCTCTACGACCCGGCGCGGCGCGTGACCTACGTGTACATGCACATGGTCAACCCGCCCGCGGCCAGGCCCGGCCAGCGGGTCAGCGCCGGCCAGCGACTGGGCGGGGTGGGGTGCACCGGCTCGTGCTTCGGCGACCACCTGCACTTCGAGATCCGCGCCGGCAAGGGCCCCGGCGGCCAGGCACGCGACCCGCGGCCGCTGCTGGAACGCCTTTCGCGGGTGGACCGGATCGCCGCGACGCTGGCGCCGGGCCAGAGCTAGCCCGTCCGTCCGGGCGCTGGCGCTGAGGCCGCGGCCGCAGCGTCAGCCGGTCTCGATCAGCTCGATCCGGCGACTGACTCAGAGGCGGGCACGACCTCCGCGAACATCACCGTGTCTATGAACTGGCGGAAGCGGACAACCTTGTCGCCTTCGATATCCAAGACGTGAACGGCCGGCTGATCCAACGGCTTCCCTGTGGCCTTGCCAGTGCCGGTGTAGCGAACGACTACGGCGACGCTTCCATCCGATGCGATGAATTCCTCAGGTGTGACGGCAAAACCTTCGACGTCTTCGCTGATCGGGCCAAAGACGTTCTGAGCTATCGCCTCGCCGCCGCGGTGTAGGCCCCCGTACGGCATCCCGTCGGCTTCATGCCACTCGATCTGGTCGGCGAACGCGCCCAGCACGGTGGGAACATCGCCTGCCGCAAATGCGGCATAGATGCCCTTGGCCACTTCAACGCTCTGCTCACTCATGGCTCCCCTTGGCTCGGCCACCCTTCCGGATCCGACCCTACCTGAAGCCCGAGGAGCTTCGCCAGAGCGTGAAATCAACCCAGGACGGGTCGATACGCGAGCAATGGGCTCAGGGCTCAACCCGCTTCAATCAGCTCGATTCTGTAGCCGTCCGGGTCGCGGACGAAGCAGATCCGGTTGCCGCCCTCGCGCACCTGGTAAGGCGGCTTCTCGGGTTCGATGCCCTGCCCGGCAAGTCCCTCGAGGGTGCCGTCCAGGTCCGAGACGGTGACCGCGATGTGGTTGTAGCCGGTGCCCAGTTCGTAGGAGTCGACCCCGTGGTTGTAGGTCAGCTCCAGCCGCGCGCCATCGCCCGGCAGCCCCATGAACACGTTGATCGCCTCGTCGCGGATGGGCATCCGGCGCAGCTCCGAAAAGCCGAGCTTCTCGTAGAAGGCAACCGACTTGTCGATGTCGCCGATTCGGTAACAGGTATGGATCAGCTCACTCACGCCGTTGAAGATAGCCTCCCCGAGGATGGACCCCGCGGCCCTACGCAATCGGCTGGTCATGGCCACGAGCATGTGGCGTGAGCACACCGACGATCCGCTCCCCAAGATGCCCCCGGGCGAGCCCGCGGAGCAGATCGGCGGCTTCGAGCTGCAACTGGTGGACATGATGTTCGGCAAGGCCACCGCCGAGAGCGCTCGGAAGGTGGCCGATCAGACGTGGGACCTGGTCCACGACCGCCCCGACGACGATCGGGTGAAGGTCCGCGTGGTGGCCGGCCACGAGCACCTGGCTCGCCTCGCCGCCGAGGGCGGCGACCAGCAGGGGTAGTGTGACGCCCCGATGGGGGCTTTCTACAGTCGGCGGGTGAAGGCCCGCACCCTGGGTTTCCTGATCGCCGGCGTGGCGCTGGTCAGCCTGCTGATCGTCGCCTTCCCGCACGCCTCCACGGTCAAGGTGACCGAGACGCTGATCTTCGCCGTCGTGGCGCTGGCGGTCGGCTTCGGCATCGTCGTGGCCGCCGGTCGCATCGATGACACCGGACTGCGGGTGGGCGCGGTCACAGGCATCGCTGTGGTGGCGCTGGCCAATCACCTCCTGGGGCCGGCTGCGCTCGTGCCGGTCATGTACACCTGGATGGCGCTGTATGTGTTCGCCTTCTTCCGGCGTGTCGAGGCGATCGGCTACACGGCGCTGGCCGGGGCCACGTATGCCCTGGTGATCCTCGGCCAGGACGTGGCCAGTCCGGTGGTTCGGTGGGTGATGGGTGTCGGGACGCCGATGGTCGCCGGCCTGCTGCTCGCGCTGGTTCTGCGTATGGCCGTGGAGCGAGCGACCGTGCTCCAGGAGAGAGATCGCCAGACCCGGGCGATCATCGAGGCGGCCCCCAACGCCTTCCTGACGGTCGACTCGGAAGGGCTGATCACGGAATGGAATCGCCAGGCCGAGCGCATGTTCGGCTACACGGCGGAGGACGCCGTCGGCAGGGCGGTGGCGGACACGATCATCCTGCCCGCCGATCGCGATGGACACCGCGAGCGCCTGAAGTCGGCGTTCTCGGGTTCACCGGACGACCCGCCGCTTCGCTCGGAGCGCGACCTCATGCGCAAGGACGGGAGCTCCATCTTTACCGAGGTCACGCTGAGCCAGGTCAGGGTCAGCCAGCAGCAGAGCCTGCTGGTGTTCGCCCGCGACCTGACCCACCGCAAGCAGCGCGAGCGCGAGCGCGAGGAGCTCTTCCGCGAGCAGGCCGCCCGCCAGGAGGCCGAGCACATGGCTTCGATGGTCCACGGGCTGCAGATGCTTCTGGACGCAGCGCTGGCCCACGGCCGCCTTGAGCAGATCCTGGAGCTGCTGGTGCCCCGCCTGTGCGAGGTCCTCTCGGCTGAGGCGGCCGCGATCTTCCTGACCGACGAGGAGAGCGGCGAGCTGGTGCTGACTGCCTCGACGGGCGAGGTCCCGGACCCTCCGGTCGCGGCCCAGCCCGGGCACATCTCGGCCCGCGTAGCCGAGGCACGCTCACCGTTGCTGGTCCACGACCCGGACAGCAGCGAGCTGGCGGCGCCCGCCATGCGCGGCATGGCGTCGGTCATCTCGGTGCCGCTGACCGCGGGCGAAGACGTGACCGGCGTGCTCCAGGTCGGGGTGCCGCCGCCGCGGCGCTTCGACGATGACAACCTGCTGCTGCTGGGCCTGGCCGCCGACCGCGTGGCGCTGGCAATCGACCACGCGCTGGTGTTCGAGCGCGAGCACCGGATCGCCGAGACGCTCCAGCGCAGCCTGCTGCCCGAGCGGCTGCCGGTGCTGCCCGGGCTGGAGGTGGCCGCGCGCTACATACCGGCGGCCACCGAGGCCGAGGTGGGCGGCGACTGGTACGACGTGATCCCGATCGACGCGTCCCGTGTCGGCCTTGTCATGGGTGACGTGGCTGGCAAGGGCCTTGCCGCCGCGTCCATGGTCGGCACGCTGCGCTCGGCGATGCGGGCCTACGCGCTGGAGGGTCGTGAGCCCGCCGAGGTCATCGCCAGCCTGAACCAGCTGATGTGGTCCGAGGTCGAGGACAGCGAGATGGCAACGCTGGTGTACGTGGTCGCCGACCCCGGCGCCGGCACGCTCACGTGGGTCAACGCCGGGCACCCGCCGCCGCTGATACTGGCCAGCGACGGCTCGACATCGTTCCTGGAGGGTCCGCGTTCGGTCCCGCTCGGTGTCATGCCCTTCCCCACGTACCTCGAGGGCACGGGACCGCTGCCCCAGGGCGGGACCCTGCTGTTGTACACGGACGGCCTGGTCGAGCGCCCGGGCGAGCTGCTGGACGACGGCTTCGCCCGCCTGGCCGCGGCCGCGGACGGCTCCGAGGTGAGCGCCGAACGGACGTGCGACCACGTGCTCGAGCGGCTGGTGCCCACGGGCGCGATGGCCGACGACGTGGCGCTGCTGGCTCTGCACACGCCGCGGCTCGGCGACCAATTCCGGCTGGAGCTGCCGCCGGAGCCACGCCAGCTGGCGTCCATGCGCACGCTCATGCGCCGCTGGTTGTCCCACGCCGGTGCCCCCGAGGAGGACGAGGCCGAGATCCTGATGGCCGTCGGCGAAGCGGCCGCCAACGCCATCGAGCACGCCGGGCTGAGCCCGCGTCAGGTGTTCACCCTGACCGGCCTCGTGGCCGACTCCGGCGTGGAGATCACCATCACCGATCCGGGCAGCTGGCGCGAGGGCAGCGGCGAGGGCCGGGGACGAGGGATGCCGCTGATGAAGCAGTTGATGGACAGCGTGGAGCTGACGCACACCGACGAGGGCACCACCGTCACGATGAAGCGGCGGCTGCGGGCTCCTGTAAATCCGGCTTCCGTCGAGATTTAAGACTCACACAAGCATCCGAGCGGGTTTCACCTGCGCACTATTGGTGCTCGATGCTGTTGCTCTTGATCTTCGCCCTGCTGGCGGGTGCCGGTACGGCGCTCACGCCGTGCGTGCTGCCGGTGCTCCCCGCGCTGCTCTCGGCCAGCGCCACAGGTGGGCGCCGCCGTCCGGCCGGCATCGTCCTGGGCCTTGTGGTCACCCACACGCTGGCGGTGGTGGCGCTGGCCACGATCATCGATGGCGTCGGCCTGGCCTCGGGCACGGTTCGCGCCGGGGCCGTGGCCGTCCTGGCGCTGTTCGGCCTGGCGCTGATCTGGCCGCGGCTGGGCCATGCGCTGGAGCGCCCCCTGTACCGCCTGGCTCGGTTCGGGCCCAAGGACTCCGGCCACGGCTTCTGGTCGGGGCTCGCCGTCGGGGGCGCGCTCGGCTTCGTCTACGCCCCCTGCGCCGGCCCGATCCTGGCCGCCGTCGTGGCAGCCGGGGCCACCGGCGGCACCACCGGACGGATCGTGGCCGTCGCGGCGGCCTACGGAGTCGGCTCGGGCGCCGTGCTGTTCGCGCTGTCGGTGGGCGGGCGCAAGCTGTTCGAGCGCGTTCGGGGCGTGGGTCGCGGCCCGACGCTGCAGCGAGCACTCGGCGTGGTCCTGGTGCTCACCGCCGTGGCCATGGGCACCCAGGCCGACGTTCGCTTCCAGACCGCGCTGGCCGATCACCTGCCTCAGTTCGTGGTCAACCCCACGCGCGCCATCGAGAGCTCGGCCGCCGCCAAGTCGCGCCTGGCCGAGCTACGCGGGCGGTCGCGGTTCGACCGCGCCACGGCCGCGCCCAAGCCCGTGCGGGACGCCAGCGGCGCGCGCTCGCGCTACCTGGACCTTGGCCCGGCGCCGGGCTTCGCGGGCGGCGGCAAGTGGCTGAACACCCCGCGTCCGCTGAACCTGAAGGCCCTGCGCGGCCGGGTCGTGCTGGTCGACTTCTGGACCTACACCTGCATCAACTGCATCCGCACGCTGCCCCATCTGCGCACATGGGACAAGCGCTACCGCCGCGACGGGCTCACCGTGGTCGGGGTGCACACGCCCGAGTTCCCGTTCGAGCGCAAGACGGCAAACGTGCGCGACGCCATCGAGCGGAACGGGCTGCGCTACCCCGTGGTACAGGACAACGCCTACGGCATCTGGAACGCCTTCGGCAACCAGTACTGGCCCGCGAAGTACCTGATCGACGCGCGCGGGCGGGTGCGCTACACCCACTTCGGCGAGGGCGACTACGCCGCGACCGAGTCCGCCATCCGGGCGCTGCTGGCCGAGAGCGGCGATCGCCGTCTGGGCGCGCGCGCCGAGCGCGCCCGGGCGCTCAAGCCCGGCGCCGGAGCCCAGACGCCCGAGACCTACTTCGGCGCCAAGCGCGCCCAGGGCTGGCTGACGCCGCCGCGGCCTGGAACGCGAACCTACGCCGTGCCCCGCAGGCCACCGCTGAACGCGTTCGCGCTCGGCGGGCGCTGGAAGGTCACCGGCGAGTCGGCCACCGCCGTTCGCGACGCCACGGTCAGCGCGCGCTTTCGCGCCCGGCGCGTGTACCTGGTGCTCCGCTCCGCCGATCGCCGCCGTCGCAGCGTCCGCGTCCATCTCGACGGCAAGCAGCGGCGAACGCTGACCGTGCGCGGCGACGACATCTACACCGCGGTCGACCTGCCCGCTGCCGGGGAACACGACCTGAAGCTGGACTTCGAGGCGGGCGTCAGCGGCTACGCGTTCACGTTCGGGTAGGCGGGCGGATCAGCTCGGAGCCTTTTGGTGGCTATAGGCCCCACGACGCTCTCAGGTGGTCCGCCGGGCGGGCGAGGCGCGCACGGCGGCCCCCGAAACTGGCCGCCCAGCCAGGCCCCGATATGCTGCCTCGGCACGCGCGCGACCGGAGGAAGACCATGGCTGAGACGGAGACGCTGGCGACCACGAACGGTACGGGGGACGCGGGCGGCGCCCGCGAGCAGATCGAGGTCGAGAACCCGGCCACCGGGGGGGTCGCGGGCAGCGTGCCGCGCATGCTGCCCGAGGACGTTGCCGAGATGGTGGCCCGCGCAAGGCGCGCGCAGCCGGGCTGGGAGGCGCTGGGCTTTGCGGGCCGGGCGCGTGTGCTCAAGCGCGCGCAGGCGTGGGTGGTCAACAACTCCGATCGCGTGATCCGCACGATCGTGTCCGAGACGGGCAAGACGTGGGAGGACGCTCAGCTGGCCGAGGTGGGCTATGCCGCGCCGGCGTTCGGCTTCTGGGCCAAGCACGCCGAGGAGTACCTGGCCGACGAGAAGATCAGGTCGGGCTCGCCATTCCTGCTCGGCCGCCAGGTCTTGACGCGCTACCGGCCGGTCGGGGTCGTGGGCGTGATCGGGCCGTGGAACTACCCGCTGACCAACAGCTTCGGAG
Organism: uncultured Solirubrobacterales bacterium; assembly: GCA_963750365.1. Taxonomy (GTDB): domain Bacteria; phylum Actinomycetota; class Thermoleophilia; order Solirubrobacterales; family Thermoleophilaceae; genus JAAYBF01. The sequence continues at coordinate 111,994 of CAVVQE010000001.1, read as the reverse complement.
ACTGCATCCCGGCTCTGGCCGCGGGCAACGCGGTGGTGCTCAAGCCCTCGGAGGTCACGCCGCTGACGTCGCTGCTCATGGCCGAGTGCCTGGAGCAGTCGGGCGTGCCGCGCGACGTGTACCAGGTGGCCACCGGGCTGGGCGACGTGGGCGGCGAGCTGGTGGACCAGGCCGACTTCATCATGTTCACCGGCTCCACCGAGACCGGCAAGAAGGTGGCCGAGCGCGCGGCCCGCACGCTGACGCCGGTCGGCCTGGAGCTGGGCGGCAAGGATCCGATGATCGTGCTGCGCGACGCCGACGTGGAGAAGGCGGCCAACGCCGCCACCTACTACTCGATGCAGAACGGCGGCCAGACGTGCATCTCGGTCGAGCGCGTGTACGTCGAGGAGCCCGTCTACGACGAGTTCGTGCAGCTGGTGACCGACAAGGTGTCGGCGCTGCGCCAGGGCGTGCCCGGCGAGCGCGGCTCGGTGGACGTCGGGGCCATGACCTTCGAGAAGCAGGTGGGCATCGTGGACGGCCACGTGCGTGACGCCATCGACAAGGGCGCGCGGGCAGTCACGGGCGGGCATCCGGGCAAGGGCCCCGGGCGGTTCTACGAGCCCACCGTGCTGGTGGACGTGGACCACAGCATGAAGTGCATGACCGAGGAGACCTTCGGCCCGACGCTGCCGATCATGAAGGTCAAGGACTCCGAGGAGGCGCTGACGCTGGCCAACGACTCCGAATACGGCCTGCAGGCGTCGGTGTGGACCAAGGACGCCGAGCGCGGCGCCGCGCTGGCGGCCCGCATCGAGGCCGGCGCGGCCAACGTCAACGAGCACCAGCTGAACTATCTGGCCATGGAGGTGCCGATGGGGGGCTGGAAGTCCTCGGGCCTGGGTACCCGCCACGGCAAGGACGGCATCCGCAAGTACACGCGTCAGCAGGTCTCGGTGATCGCCCCGCGCGGGATGAAGAAGGAGCTGTTCATGTACCCGTACAAGGCGCGCCGGACCAAGTTCCTCGGGGGCCTCCTGAAGCTGCTGAACGGCCGCGGCAAGAGCGCGTAGCTCAACCTTCGGCGCAAGCTGCCGACTAGGCGGGGGTGCGCTGGATACTCCCGACCCTGCTGGCGTTCGTCTGCCTGACCGCGATCGCCGCCGCCCGCCCGTACGGCCAGGTGGCGCACAACCCGGCCGACCGGCTGGCCGCCAAGCCCATCGACGACTACGCCTACGACCGCGCCAACCACTGCTACAGGCGGCCCAGCAGGGGCGCCGAGGCGATGGTGGCGTGGCTGGCGCGCAACGCCCGCGGCCAGTTCTGGGGGATCATGCGCTGCGAGCGGCTCTCGCGCGACAGCTTGAGCCTGCACTCGGAGGGCCGTGCGGTCGACTGGCACCTGGACGCCTCCAGCGCCCGCGACCGGCGCTCGGCGCGGCGCCTGATCCTGACCCTGCTGGCCAGCGACCGAGCCGGCAACCCGCACGCGCTGGCGCGGCGGATGGGGGTGCAGGAGATCATCTGGAACTGCCACTCGTGGTGGTCGGGCGGCGATCGGCTGGGCCCGTACTCGCTCTGTTACGACCGCAAGGGGCGGATGCGCAAGAACGTGGACCGCACCCTGGCCCACCGCGACCACGTGCACATCGGCCTCAGCCGTGCCGGCGCACGCATGGGCACCAGCTTCTGGCGGCGCTAGCCACTAGCCTGGCCCGCCTATGAACGAGCAGCTATCGCCCGTGAACCGCATCAGGATCGAGGTCGACCGCGGCCTGTGCATCGGCTCGGGCGACTGCGTGGAGTCAGCGCCCGGCGTCTTCGAGCTCGACGGCGAGGACAAGGCGGTGGTCATCGACCCCGACGGCGATCCGCTCGACATGGTCATGGACGCGGCGGGCAACTGCCCCGTGACCGCGATCTTCATCTACGGCGAAGACGGCGACCTGTACCCCTAGCCGTGACGGCGATGCCGGCGCACCAGCAACAGGATCGTCGCCACCAGCAGCAGCGAGGGCAGGAGCGTGCGAGGGTCCAGCCCGCCCGAGCTGGAGCCGGCGCCGGCGCCGGGGATGGCGAACTCCTCGGCGGCCAGCACGTCGTGCGGTTTGTGGATCGGATCGGAGGGGATCTCACCGGCCGAGCGGCCTGGCACCGCGAACTCGTCGGCGGCCAGCACGTCGTGCGGCGCGTCGATTCCGTCCTTGTCCTCGGGCATGCGCGGATTGGTTCGGTCGCTCATCGGCCTGATACTGCCAGACCGCCCTTCACGCTACGTTTCGCCTCATGAGGGCACGCGCCGGCATCTGTGTTCTGGCCGTCGCCTCCCTGGCAACGGCGGGCTGCGGCCGCGAGCAGCAGTCGGCCGCGGGCGCTGACAAGGCAGCCGGGAAGGAAGCCGCCGACGTGGTGCTGACGCCGGAGGGCGTGAGCCCCGCCGCGGTGCGCCGCGCCGAGCGGTCGGCCAGCAAGTCGCAGGCGCGTGCGGTGAAGCTCGAGGGCGCCGGCGCCGCGAAGGTCTACGACGACAGCGGCGAGGGCATCAGCCCCGGCGCGCCAAGCGACGCCGAGGTCAGGGCGGACTTGAAGCAGGCCCGGGCAGAGCTGCGCAAGTTCAAAAAGCTTCTGAGCACCAGCGCGTACCTGCAGACGGGACCACGCGCGAAGGTGCTCAAGGACGGGACGGCGGTGGCTCCCGAGGATGCGCCCGAGCCAGTCAAGCGGGTGATCCAGGCCGGCAACGCCATCTCCAAGTTTCCCTACAAGTGGGGCGGCGGCCACGGCGCGTGGCGCGACTCCGGCTATGACTGCTCGGGCTCGGTCTCGTTCGCGCTGGCCGGCGCGGGCCTGTTGCGCAGCCCGCTGGCCTCCGGCCCGTTCATGAAGTGGGGCGACGAGGGCACGGGCGAGTGGATCACCATCTACGCCAACCCGGGCCACATGTTCATGGTGGTGGCCGGCCTGCGCTTCGACACCAGCGGCCGAGGTCGCGCCGGCACCCGCTGGCAGGAGGCATCGCGTGGCACCGCGGGCTTCGCCGTGCGCCATTTCCCGGGGCTGTAGCGGGGCCCGGGAGGGATTGCCCGCGCTGTCGGGAACCTGGATGGTGACTGCTACCTTCGCCGCACTGTGGACGACGAGCCGACACGACGCCTAGATCCCGCCCGCGATCCGCGGCGCCGTCCGCCGCGCCGCGAGGACGATTCCGTGTACATGCGCCGCCGCTTGGTGGCAGCCCTGGGCGCAGGCGTGGTGCTCATCGTGATCATCGCCCTGGTGGCCGGAGGCGGCGGTGATTCCAAGACATCCAATCCCGCCGACTTGCAGGTGCCCACCACACCCGAGGTCGAGAGCGTCCCCACCGACACCACCGACTCCACGAACACCACCACGAGCCCGACACCGTCGGGTACGGCCGGCGGGGGCACGAGCGGCGGCTCCACGGGTGGCTCCACCGGCGGCTCCACGGGCGGCGGCACCACCGGCGGCACTACGGGCGGCGGCACCACCGGCGGCGGTACCACCGGCGGCGGCACTACCGGCGGCACCACCGGCGGCGGCACGCCCCAGACTCCCAGCAACCCGCCCGCATCGGGCGGGGGCGGCGCCGTGGCGCCGCAGTCGCCCTAGGCCTAGAAGTCGGGCCGCCTGCGCGCGCGCTTGGTGTCGCTGCGCCGGCGCTTGCCCTCCAGCCTGCGCTCCTTCGACGCCCGCGTGGGGCGGGTGCCGCGGCGCTGGCGCGGCTGGCGCAGCGCGGCGGCCAGGCGCGATCGCAGGCGCTCCAGGGCCAGCTCGCGGTTGCGCGCCTGGCTGCGCGTGTCCTGGGCCACCGCGGTCAGCCGCGCGCCGGCGCGGGCCGTCACCCGCCGGCGCTGGGACTCGCTGAGCGACGGCGACCCCGCCACGTCGAAGATAGCCTCGACGCGCGACGCCGTGACGTTGGCGTGCTGGCCGCCCGGGCCTGACGAGCGGCTGGTGCGTAGCTCGATCTCGGCCAGCGGGATCGCGGTGCGGCTGTCGACGCGCATCGGGTCCTCCACCCGCCCGAACCTACACTGGCCGGCGTGATGGTCGCGGTGGTGGGACATGTCGAGTGGGCCGACGCGCTCAGCGTCGAGCGCCTACCCGCGGCCGGCCAGATCGTGCACGGCCGGGAGGCCTGGTCGGCGCCCGCAGGGGGTGGCGGGGTGACCGCAGTCGTGCTCAGCCGGCTGGCGGGCCAGGCGCACCTGTTCACGGCGCTGGGCGACGACGAGCTCGGGCGCCGCACCCACGCCGCCCTGGAGGAGCTCGGCGTGAGCGTCCACGTGGCCTGGCGCGCGCACCCGCAGCGGCGGGCGCTGGTGCACCTGGACCGCGATGGCGAGCGCGCGATCACGGTCGTGGGCACGCGCGCGGGACCGTCCGGCGCCGACGAGCTGCCGTGGGACCTCCTGGATGACGCTGACGCCGTCTACCTGACGGCCGGCGACGCCGGCGCCGTGGCCCACGCCCGGCGCGCGGGCGCGCTGGTGGCCACCGCGCGCGCCCTGGGCTCGCTCAGGGGCACCGGCGTGCAGGTCGACGTGCTGGTCGGCAGCGCCACCGATCCCGGTGAGCGCTACGGCCGGGGTCAGCTCGACCCCGAGCCCGCCTACGTGGTGCGCACCGAGGCGGATGCGGGGGGCAGCTGGGAGGGCCCCGGCGGGCCCGGCCGCTGGCAGGCCGTCGCGCCGCCGGGGCCGCCCGCTGACAGCTTCGGCTGCGGCGACTCGTTCGCCGCCGGTCTGACCTACGGCCTCGGCGAGGGTATGGACCTGCCGCGGGCGATCGAGGCGGGCGCCGAGGCCGGTGCGGCGTGCGCCGCGCTCTCCGGCCCCTACTGAGCCCCGTCAGTGCTCGGCGACGTCGCCGTCGACCGGCAGCCCGTCGCCGTTCCACGCGGCGATCCCCCCGGTCATGTTGTGGGCGTCGAAGCCCGAGGCCCTGAACGCCTGGGTGGCCATCGCCGAGCGCCCGCCCGAGTGGCAGTAGAAGACCACCGGGCGCTCGCGGCCCAGGCTCTCGGCCTCCTCGCTCAGCTGGGCCAGCGGCACGTGGCGGGCGCCGGGGATCCGCCCGGCGCCCCACTCGTGGTCCTCGCGCACGTCCACGAGCTGGACCTCGCCGGCATCATGCAGCTCACGGGCCTTGGCGGGACTGATTTCCTCTTGAAGGTCGGACAGCGGCGTCATGCCGCCAACCTTATTCGTCGTCGACGTCGCTCTCGGGCTTCCCGTCGTCGCTCTTCAGGCCCTCGGGATCGGCCGCGTTCGGGTCGGTGGGTCCGCCGGGGATCGGGTCGCCCTTGTAGTCCTCAGGGTTGTCTACCTCCTCGCCGGCCACGGTCACGGTGCCGTCCTCGTGGTGGCGGACGTTGGACTCCCCGAGGTTCGCCGTGGGGCCGTCCTCGTAGCCGCTGTCGCCCTCGGCGCCCCCGAACGTCTTGTACTTGGCGTCGCCGTCGGGCCAGTCCTCCAGGTTCTTCGGCGGATCGTCCTCCAGCTGGGCTACCTCTTCCTGGGCGGCCTGCTCTTCCTTCTCCAGATCGGACTTCTCTTCTTGCTCGTCGGCCATCGTTTCCTCCCCAGTTCGGATCTCGAGGGGGCATACCCCGTGCAGCGGGCCTCAACCGCTACCGTCGCCGGCGTGGCTCGCAGAGTGAGATCGGGATCTCCCTACGAGAGCCGCTGGGGCTTCTGCCGCGCGCTGCGCAGCGGCAACCGGATCGAGGTCGCGGGCACCGCCCCGATCTGGCCCGACGGATCGTGCGACCCCGATCCCGGCGCCCAGGCACGCCGCTGCCTGGACATCATCGAACAGGCCCTCGGCGAGCTCGGAGCGGGGCTCGAGGACGTGGTGCGCACGCGCATGTTCATCAGCGACCGCGCACACCAGGATGCCGTCGGAGAGGCACACGGAGCGGTCTTCGGCGACCATCCGCCGGTGGCCACGATGGTGGTCTGCGACCTGCTCGACCCGCGCTGGAAGGTGGAGATCGAGGCCGGCGCGGCGGTGGGGGAAGGCATACCCGAAAAGTCCTAAACCGGGTACCCATAATGAGGGTGCCCACTGGCGATTGACAGCCGATCGAGGGAGGCAGACAATCGATCCATGGCGCGCGCCGCCCTAGTGGGTCTGGTCACTGCAGTCGTCGTTGCCTGCGGAGCTACCCCCTCGACCGCCGGAGCGGGCGGTTTCCCGGTCGGCCCTGCCGATGCCAGCGCGGCTCACGGTGCCACAGCGGGGAAGGTGTTCGCGTACGCAGCGGCGCCCAGGCCGTCCTGTCGTGGCCGCGGAGCGCGGCGTCGGGTGGCCGGCGGCTGGCTGTGCCGCAAAAACGGCAAGACACGCCGGCCTCGATGCCGGAGCGGGTACAGCGTCAAGCGCAAGCGTTCGGGCTGGGTCTGTCGCAAGCGTGCGGTGAGGATCCCGGCCTCGCCCACGCCCACGCCTACGCCGACGCCGACGCCGACGCCCCAGGCGCCGGCGCCCAAGCCAATCACCGACCAGGACCACATCGAGGCCGCCTTCTACTTCGCCAAGCAGCACGGCGATCTCTTGATGGCCCAGAGCGCCGGCGATCCGATCACGTTCGGATGGTTCATCTACAAGAGCCAGTGCTCGGTCCCGACAGCAGGGGCCGGGCGGTGCGTGCTCTTCGTGAAGCGCTCTGAGCTTGTGCCGTACGGCGTCCGCCGGGCCGTCTACCGCGTTGCGGTGTTCGCCACCCATGTCGGCAATCGCTACTACGACGTCAAGTTCTACGAACTGGACTTCTACGCGCCCTACGGTGTCTATTGCGACGACAGCGGCGGTACGCCCGGGGCGCCGAACTGCGATGGGCCGCTGCCGTAGCCGAGCGTCCGGAAAGGTCCGTTGACGTTCTACGGGATGGGCATGGATGCCCAGCCGGTCAAGGGCGTCACATCTCCTTGACGGCGGCCAGCACGTCCTGCACGGACGCCTTGGCGTCGCCGAAGAGCATCTCGGTGTTCTCGTTGTAGAACAGCGGGTTGTCGATGCCCGCGAAGCCCGGGCTCATCGACCGCTTGAACACGATCACCGACTGCGACTGGTCCACGTTCAGGATCGGCATGCCGTAGATGGGGGAGCCCTCGTCCTCGCGCGCGGCCGGGTTGGTCACGTCGTTGGCCCCGATCACCAGCGTCACGTCGGTGGTGGCGAAATCGGGGTTGATCTCGTCCATCTCCTTCAGCGCGTCGTAGGGCACGTCGGCCTCGGCCAGCAGCACGTTCATGTGGCCCGGCATGCGGCCGGCAACCGGGTGGATGGCGTAGTTGACCTCCACGCCGCGCTTTTCGAGCTCGTCGGCCAGCTCGCGAACGGAGTGCTGGGCCTGGGCAACGGCCAGGCCGTAGCCGGGGGCCACGACCACCGCGTCGGCCTGCGTCAGTGCCATCGCGGCCGAGGTGGCGTCGGTGGAGCGATGCGGCTTCTCCTCGGCGTCGCCGCCGCCGGAGATTGCCGCGCCGCCGCCGAAGCCGCCCGCGACGATGTTGGGGATCGAGCGGTTCATGGCAGCGGCCATGAGGTTGGTCAGGATCGTGCCCGAGGCGCCGACGATGATGCCGCCCACGATCAGTGCCACGTTGCCCAGGGCGATGCCGGCGGCCGCGGCCGAGAGCCCGGTCAGCGCGTTCAGCAGCGATATGACCACCGGCATGTCCGCGCCGCCGATGGGCAGCACGACCATGTTGCCCAGGATGCCCGCGGCCACCAGGATCAGGATGAACAGCCCCTGCGACTCCTCGCCGCTGGCGATCAGGACCGACGCGCCGAGCGCCAGTACGAGCAGCACCAGGTTCACGATCTGCTGGCCGGGGACCGCCACCGGCCGCTGGGGCAGGATGTCCTGGAGCTTGCCGAATGCGATGTTCGAGCCCCAGAAGGAGATCGAGCCGATGATCGCGGCGAACAGGATCGGTATCAGGATGCTCAGCTCGGGGTTGCCCGCGCCGATCTCGAGGTCGTGGCGGTACTCCGCCCACGAGATCAGCGCCACCGCGCCGCCGCCGACGCCGTTGAACAGCGCCACCATCTGCGGCATGGCGGTCATCTTCACGTTGCGCGCCGCGGGCACGCCGATGACCGTCCCGATCGCGATGCCGAGCGCGATCAGCCCGTAGTCGCCGACCGAGGGCAGCAGCAGCGTGGCTACGACGGCGATCGCCATGCCCACCGCGGCCGTCGCGTTGCCGCGCCGGGCCGTCGTCGGGCCTGTGACCTGGCGCATGCCCAGGATGAACAGCACGAAGGCCACGATGTAGAGCACCCGCACGAAGTCCGGGTCGGTCAGGAAGGTTCCGAGCGGCGGGGCCATCACTTCTCGTCACCGGGCTTGGGCCGGGCCTTGAACATCTCGAGCATCCGGTCGGTGACCAGGAAGCCGCCCACCACGTTGATCGTGCCGAAGGCGATCGCCACCACCAGGATGAGCTTGTTCAGGAAGCCGTCGGCCTGGCCGATGACCAGGATGCCGCCGAGCAGCACGATCCCGTGGATGGCGTTGGTCGCGCTCATCAACGGCGTGTGCAGCGAGTTGGGCACCTTCGAGATGACCTCGAAGCCGACGAAGGCGGCCAGGGCGAGGATCGTTAGGGAGGTGATCAGGTCCATTCGGGATTACCTCCGCGGGCCATCCTGGCCGGCGGCCTTCGCCGCGCCCTCGTGGACGATCTGCCCCTCGTGCGTGATGCAGGCGCCCTTGATGATGTCGTCGTCGAAGTCCAGCGTCAGGTTGCCCTCGTCATCGGTCATCAGCTCCACCAGGTTCTGCACGTTCTTGGCGTACAGCTGCGAGGCGTGGTCGGGCATCGTGGCGGGCAGGTTCACCGCGCCGACGATCTTCACGTCGTGCTCGACCACGGTCTCGCCGGCCTTGGTCAGCTCGCAGTTGCCGCCGGTCTCGGCCGCCAGGTCCACGATCACCGAGCCCGGCTTCATGCGCTTGACGGCATCCTCGATGATCAGCAGCGGGGCCTTGCGGCCGGGGACGGCGGCGGTGGAGATCACGCCGTCCATCTGTGCGATCACGTCGGCCAGGGCCTCGCGCTGGCGCTGCTGCTCCTCGTCGGTCAGGGCGCGCGCGTAGCCACCTGCGTCCTCGGCGTCCTCGAGGCCGATGTCCAGCTTCACGAACTTCGCGCCCAGCGACTGGATCTGCTCCTCGACGGCGGAGCGCACGTCGAAGGCCGACAACACGGCGCCTAGGCGGCGAGCGGTCGCGATGGCCTGCAGGCCGGCCACGCCCGCGCCCAGCACCAGCACCTTGGCCGGGCGGATCGTGCCGGCCGCGGTGGTCAGCATGGGGAAGAAGCGGCCGAGCTCCTGTGCGGTGATCAGCGCCGCGCGGTAGCCGCCGACGGTGGCCTGCGAGGACAGCGCGTCCATCGACTGGGCGCGGGTGATGCGCGGGATGGCCTCCATGGCGAAGCTGGTCACGCCGGCCTGGGCCAGCGCCTTGGCGGTGTCGCCGGCGGTCAGCGGCTGCAGGAAGCCGATCAGGACGCTGCCCTTGGCCAGCTTGGCGATCTCCTCGACGCGACGGCGGGGCCACCTTGGCCACCACGTCACCCGAAAAGCCGCCGTCGCCGCCGATCTGGGCGCCGGCCTCCTCGAACGCCGAGTCGGGCACGTGCGACTCGACGCCGGCTCCGGGCTCGACGACCACGTCCACCCCTGAGGAGGACAGCTTCTTGACGACCTCCGGCACGGTGGCGACCCTGCGCTCGCCTGCGGAGGACTCCTTGGGGACAGAAAGCTTCATCGGCGGCCGCGGAAGCCTAATGCAGTGACGGTCGGGGCGCGGTCAGGCCACTTCGCGGCGCGATTCGCGCAGCAGCCCGGCGGCCAGGAAGGCCAGCGTCCATGCCGCAAGCACCGCCGCCGAGCCCAGAAAGCCGAAGGCGTCGCTGATCTCCAGGCCGCCAAGCGCGGGCGCCGCGGTGCCGATCGTGTACGGGATCAGGTCGGACTTGGCCACACCGATCAGCGAGTCGACCACGAACAGGTAGACCAGCACGCTGACCACCCCCGCCACCTGGTTGCCCACGAGCGCGCCGAAGCCCACTCCCAGCATTCCCCCGAGCGCTGCGCTGAGCAGGCCGCCGCCCAGCAGCCCGGCGTAGTCGGCGAAGGCCAGCGACTCGCCTCCCGACATCAGCGGGATGCCGATGGCGAAGGAGGCGATCAGCATGATCAGCGCCACGCCGGCTGCCGTGACCGCGTACGCCAGCGCGCGCGCCGCCAGCAGCCGCAGCCGGTCCGGGGCGATCAGCACGGCCGGGGCGACGGTGCGGTGGCGGTACTCGCCGGTGGCGCCTACCACGCCGAAGACCACGAACAGGATGAACACGGGCGCGATCGTGATCGAGTCGCGCTTGGCGTCGACGGTGGAGGGGTCCCCGGCCAGCGTGGAGACCAGCACCACCATCAGCATCAGCCCCACGCCGGCGATCGTGAAGCCGATGGCGGTGCGGGTGCTGCGCAGCTTGATCGCCTCGCCGCGGATCAGGTTCTTCACGTGGCGGCCTCCCCGCCGGTCAGCTCGAAGAACACGTCCTCGAGCGAGGCCTGGGCCTCGTAGAGCTGGTGTACGGCCACGCCGGCGGCCAGGGCGGCGTCGCCCACCGCCGCCGCGCCCATGCCCTCCACGTTCAGCGCGCCGTCCTGGAACGTGCTCACGCTGGCGCCGCCCTCCCGCAGCGCCGCTGCCAGCCGCTCGCCGTCGGGTGACCGCACGATGGTTGCGCCGCGCGCGCTGCCGGTCAGCTCTCCGACCGGGCCCTGTTTGACCACCTTGCCGCGGTGGATCACCACCACGTCGTTCACGGTCTGGGCCATCTCGGCCAGGACGTGGCTGGACACCAGCACGGTGCGCCCCTCCGCCGCCGTGGCCCGGAGCATGTCGCGCAGCCAGCGGATGCCGGCGGGGTCGAGCCCGTTGGCGGGCTCGTCCAGCACCAGAATCGCGGGCTCGCCGAGCAGGGCCGCCGCCAGGCCGATGCGCTGGCGCATGCCCATCGAGTACTTGCCGTAGCGGCGGTCGGCCGCCTCGGACATCTCGGTCAGCTCCAGCACGGCGTCCACGCGCGCGTCCGGGATCCCCGCCATGGCGGCCAGCGAGCGCAGGTGCTGGCGGCCCGAGCGGCCCGGGTGGGCGCCGGACACCTCCAGGTTGGCGCCGACCGTGCGCGCGGGATCGTCCAGGTCGCGGTAGGCCGAGCCCAGGATGGTCGCGCTGCCCGCGCTGGCCCGCGCCAGACCGAGCAGACAGCGCAGCGTGGTGGTCTTGCCCGCCCCGTTCGGTCCGAGGAACCCGGTCACGGCGCCGGTGCGGACCGAGAACGACACGTCGTCGACGACGGTCTGGGCGCCGTATCGCTTGGTCAGCCCGGCAACCTCGATGGCGGCGTCGCGCATCCGCGGCACGCTAGCGCCGGCCCCGGTCGCGCGACGCTACGCGGCCAGGTCGATCGAGAGCTCGGACACGCCCCGGCCGCTGTAATGACGTTCCAGGTGGCCCGAGAGCCTGGCCATGATCCGGACGATTGCGGCGTTCTCGCTCAGGGCGGTCGCGGTGAAGCGCGTTATGCCCTCCGCCTTGGCGATGGCCACCAGGTCTTCGGCCAGGATCGAGCCCAGTCCCAGGCCCTGGAGGTCGTCGCCGACCACGATCGCGAACTCGGCGGTATCGGGCGCCTCGGGCAGGCGCACAAAGCGCCCGACCGCGGCGATGCGGCCCGGCTCCCCGTCCAGCTCGGCCACGAGCGCCACGTGGTCGTGGCCGTCGACCTCGGTCAGGTAGCGCAGCTCGGAGGCCGAGAAGCGCGACTTGGGTGCCAGAAAGCGGGCGTGTGCCGAGGCGGGGGAGAGGTGTGCCAGCGCGTCGGAAAGGGCGGCCTTGTCCTCGGCGCGGATCGAACGCAGCTGCACGATGATGCCGTTTTTCAGTGTGCGCTGCATACACACAGTCTCGGCCCAGAACGGCCGCTGCTGTGTGGCATTTGTCACGTAGAGCGCTACCAGCCCAGCGTGCCGGGCCACCGTCCTGACTTTGACTGGCAGGACCAGCCAAAGTCAGGACAGCGCCGCCCGATCGCCCGGACGGTGGGGCGCGGCCTGTGCGGCGCCGCGCCCCATCCGTCGCGGGGACTACTTGGTGAAGCCCGACTCCTTCAGGTAGGCGGCAGCCACCTTCTCCGGCTGCTGCTTGTCCAGGCTGACGCGGGAGTTCAGCTCCTGCATCGCCTTCTCGTTCAGGGGCTTCTGGACGGCCAGGATCACGTCCTGTCCCTCCTTGCCGAGCTCCTTGTAGGTGGAGTCCCGGACGCCCAGCGAGATGTTGTAGGGCGGGAACAGGTTCTTGTCGTCCTCGATGATCGCGTACTTGCCGAGCGTGAGCTCACCGTCGGTCGAGAACACGAAGCCCAGGTCCGACCGGTTCTTGTCGATGGGCTGGTACTTGCCCTGGTCGGAGACGAACTTCGGCGTCCAGTCGTAGACGTTCTTGAGCCCCTGGAGGCAGTCGCTGCGCTGCTCGCACTCCGGGAACCCGGCGATGCTGAGCTTGCTGGCGTTGGGCAGCTTGGCGACCTCCGAGATCGTCTTCGCCCCATCGAGCTTGTCCTTCTGCTTCGCGTTGGTGGTGGCCACGCGGAACGTGTTCTCGAACGATGTCCGCGGCATGGCGACGATGCCCTGCGCGGCGTACTTCTTCTTGGCCAGGGCGTAGGCGTCGTCCGGATCCTTGGGCACGTCGTCGGTCATCACGTCGAAGAAGGACGTCAGCGAGGTGCCGGTGTACTCGGGGTACATGTCCACCTGGCCGGACTTCAACGCCTTGTAGGCGATCTGCTCGGAGCCCAGGTTGAGCTTCTTCTCGACCTTGAAGCCGGCGGCCTGGAGCGCCTGCGCGTAGATCTCGCCGAGGATGAACTGCTCGTCGAAGTTCTTCGATCCGACGACGATCTTCTTCTTCTTGGCGTTGGCAGTGTCTTTCTTGATGAGCTTGTCCGAGCTGCTGCCGGAATCGCCGCCACTGTCGCTGCTGCTGGAGTCGTCGCTGCCGCAGGCCGAGGCCGTGAGAGCGAGCGCCAGAGAGGCGATCAGGGCGAGCGTGATGCGCGATATACGAGTCACGTTGCTGCTTCCCTCCTTCGTGTGGGCAGGGCGAGACGGCGCCGAGTCGGCCCCTGCTCCCCGGCCAGCTTGATCCCCTTCGGGGTTACGGCCTGTTGCAGAAAGCCGATGCCTGCATCGGCGAACAGGGTGATCGCTGCAACCAGCAGCGCAGCGCCCAGCTGTCCCGAGAACCCGTAGGTCTGCGGGGTCAGGATCGGCCAGCCGAGCGTCTTGACGTCGGCATAGGGGCCGATGGTGGCGGTGGCCAGCACGCTCACGGCGGAGGTGCGGATGCCCGCGAAGATCGTGGGCATGGCCAGCGGCAGGCGCACCTGGCGCACGATCTGGCTGCTGCGCATGCCCATGCCGCGCGCCGCGTCCACGATGTCGCGGTCGACCTGGGCGGTGCCCACGTAGGTGTTGGTCAGGATCGGCGGTATGGCCAGCGCGACCAGCACGACCGTGATGGTCAGGAAGCCGTTGCCCAGGTAGGCCACCAGGAAGAAGACGAGCACGACGGCGGGCACCGCGCGGCCGACGTTGGACACCGAGATGGCCAGGAACTCGCCCTTGCCCTTGTGGCCCAGGTAGAGCCCGAGCGGGATCGACACGGCGCAGGCCACCGCGGTGGCCACCAGGCTGACCAGCAGGTGGGTCTTGGCGAAGCCCCACAGCTCGCCCGGCCCGCCGACCTGGACGCCGCCTCCCACCGACTCGCGTTCCTGGAAGATGAACTTGATCGCGTCGCCGAAGTCCCCGAGCAGGGCGAACGTGGTGATCACGCCGACGCCCTCTGCCAGGAGGTGGCGAAGCGCTGGACGGTCAGGATGATCAGGTCAAGCGCGGCGGCCAGCAGCACAGCCAGCCCGCCGGCCACGACCACGTTCGACTTGAAGTAGCGCTGCTGGTCGAGCTCGGCGCCCAGGCCGCCTCCGCCCGCCAGGAACGCCAGCGCTGCCAGCCCGACCGTGGTCGTGGTGGCGATGCGCAGGCCGGCAAGGATCTCGGGCGTGGCCAGCGGCAGCTCGACGCGCCAGAGCAGCTGGTTCTCGGTCAGCCCCATCCCGCGCGCGGCGTCTTTGGCCTCCGCCGGCACCGCCTGCAGGCCGGTGGTCACGTTGCGGAAGATGATCAGCAGCGTGTAACAGGTCAGCGCCACGATGGCCGTGGTCTTGCCCAGGCCCGTGAACGGCTGCAACAGGAAGAAGAAGGCCACGCTCGGGATCGTGTAGAGGGCGCCCGTGAACCCGGTGATGGGGCCGATCAGCCACTGGCGGCGGTGGGCGATCAGCGCCAGCGTGAACGCGATCAGAAAGCCCGCGCCGACCGAGACCACGGTCAGGTACACGTGTTCGAGGAACGGGTCCTGGTAGCGCTGCCAGTTGTCGGCGATCCAGTCCGGGCAGAAGCCGTTCTCGGACACGCAGTTGCCCTGGCCGGCGCGGTCGCGCGTCTGTAGCTGGGCGAACAGCCCGAGGGCGTCGACGGCGTTCACTGGACTTCTTCCACGAGGTCGGCGCCGCTGCGTGCTTCGGTCGGGGCCTCGTGGAGGAAGCGCGAGATCACTTCGATGGAGAGCACGCCCTGGAGCACGCCCTTGCCGTCGACCACGATCCCGTAGCGGGCCTCGCTGGTCAGGAGATCCGAGAGGGCGTCGCGGAGGATGTCGTCCATCTCCACGACCGAGCCCGGGTGGGCGGCGTCGGGCACCCGCTCGCCCCGGAGCTCGCTGACGGCCAGCCAGCCGTCCGGCCGGCCCTGGTCGTCGATGACCATCACGTGGCTCTTGAGGTCCGCGTCCTCGACCTTGCGCCTCGCGTCCGCGCTCATCTCGCCCACCCGCACCTGGGCGGCCCGCCACAGGTCGATGTCCCGGACCCGTTGCAGCGCCAGTCGCTTGAGCGCCCGGTCGGCTCCCACGAACTCCTCGACGAACTTGGAGCTGGGGTACATCAGCAGCTCGGCCGGGGCGGCGAACTGGGCCAGCTTGCCGCCCTTCTGAAGCACGGCGATGCGGTCGCCCATCTTGATCGCCTCGTCGATGTCGTGGGTCACGAAGACGATCGTCTTGTTGATCTCCTTCTGGAGCCTCAGGAACTCGTTCTGGAGCCGCTCCCGGTTGATCGGGTCGATGGCGCCGAAGGGCTCGTCCATGAGCATCAGCGGCGGGTCCACGGCCAGCGCCCGGGCCACGCCGACGCGCTGGCGCTGACCGCCGGAGAGCTGCGCCGGATAGCGGTCGCGGGTGTCATTCGGGTCCAGGGAGACCAGCTCCAGCAGCTCGTCGACGCGGGCGGCGATGCGTGACTTGTCCCAGCCCAGCAGCTTGGGCACGGTGGCGATGTTGTCGGCGATGGTCAGGTGCGGGAACAGGCCGATCTGCTGGATGGCGTAGCCGATGTCCCGCCGGAGCTCGGCGGGCTTGCGGTCGCGCACGCTCTCGCCGTCCAGCAGGATGTCGCCGTCGGTGATGTCGATCATGCGGTTGACCATCCGCATGGCGGTGGTCTTGCCGCAGCCCGACGGGCCGACCAGCACGCAGATCTCACCGGCGGGTACCTCCAGCGAGAGCTGGTCCACGGCCGGTGACTCCTGGCCGGGATACAGCTTCGTCACCTCACGAAACTCGAGCGTGGCGGCCGCAGAGGCGCCGTTCTGTTGGCTGTCGGTTGTGATGGTGCTGGAGCCCGGGAGCGGAGTGGGTCGGAGAGGCTACCGGTTGGTTTCGCTCTGTGCGCGACCCCGGGAGGCCGAGACATCGGCGGTCGCGAGGCGCTCCAGTTCGCGCGCCAGGTCGCCCCGTAGCTGCTGCACCTCGGAGTCGGGTACGTCCGGGTCGGCGTCGGCGGACTGCACCATCGCGTCGGCCAGGCGCTCGCTGGCCTGCTCGAGGCCGCGACCCGCGCTGGCCCTATCGGGCGTCCCGCGCAGCTCCAGCGCCCGCTCCTTGACGTCATCCGCCAAGCCCTGGAGGCGTTTGCGCTCCGGCGCGCTCATCCGCCGCCAGCGTCCGTACAGCCCGCGCGCCACGCGGAAGCCCAGCGAGGCCGTGCTACCGAGCGAGGGTCGTGGCGCCATCTGGCCAATGGTGGCCCAGCGGGTGGATGGAACCGATCAGGCCGCGGCGCGCGCGGGCACGGCGACCAGCGCCTTGCGGCGGGCATCGCGCCGGCGGAAGGTCGCGAGCGCGTCCGCCACGGCGCGGTAGGCAGCGGGGTGCACCGCCATGCCGCAGTGGCTCGAGCGCACCTCCACATGCTGGGCGGCAGGGTCAAGGCACGAGCGCCAGCCCACGACCCCGTCGCTGCGCGAGTACACCGACACGAAGCCCACGCCACGCGGCATCGGCCCGGAGGCGTGCACCCAGAAGTCCGCGCAGCAATCGTCGTCCAGGCAGCCGTGGGAGAACATGCCGGGCACCCGCAGCCGCCCCAGCGCGGCCACCGCCTCGATGTTGGCGCGAACCACCGGATGCACGCCGTTCAGCGGGTCGATATGGGGCGAGCCCAGGGTCACGACTGCCGGACACCAGGTCGGGGCGCGCCGCCGCGAGCGCCTTGGCGAACGTGCCGCCGCGGCTGTGGCCGACGATGGCCGCCCGCCGGCCCTGGCGCTGGACCAGGGTCTCCAGCCGGCGCTCCAGGCGCTCGACGCTGGCCCCCGAGCACGCGACGTTGGCCCGGATGCCGGCTCGGCCGGGGTGGTGGCCCGTGCCCTTCAGCCAGCGCGCCATAACGCGCAACGTGCCGTCGCCGGCCATGAAGCCGGGGATCAGCAGCACCGGCTGGCCGCGGCCGTCGGTGACTCCCTCGCCGCGAAACACGCCGTCGCGCACCAGCGCGGCCAGCTCGAGGCCAACGCGGGACTCACGCCACAGCGGCGGGGAGGGGTGGGGGATTACCCGGGCCACGAGCGAGGGGCACCCTACAGAGGCTGCAGGACCCCACGCGCCATATGCCGGTCTGCGCGTAGTGTGCGGGCATGCGCGCGGTGACCATCCACGACGGTGGGCTGTCCGTCGAAGATCACGACGACCCCGTCCCCGAGCACGGCGAGATCCTGGTGGCGGTCAAGGCCGCGGGGCTCAACGGAGCCGACATGCTCCAGCGCAAGGGCGCGTACCCGGCTCCGCCCGGCTCGCCCGCGGACATCCCGGGCCTGGAGCTGGCGGGCGAGGTTGTCGGCCTGGGGCCGGGCGCCGAGCGCTTCGCTGCGGGCGATCGGGTGATGGCCGTGGTCGGTGGCGGCGGTCAGGCGGAGCTGGCTGTGCTCCACGAGCGCGCGGCGATGCCGGTGCCCGAGGACCTGGACTGGCCGGCCGCCGGCGGGTTGGCCGAGGTCTTCGTGACAGCCCATGACGCCGTGTTCACCCAGGCCGGGCTGCGCCCCGGCGAGCGCCTGCTGGTGCACGGGGCCGCGGGCGGTGTGGGCACGGCCGCGATCCAGATGGGCCGCGCCGCGGGCGCCGCGGTGACCGCCACGGTGCGCAACCCCGATCTGCGCGACCGCGTGGCCGAACTTGGCGCCGAGGTCATCGAGCCGGAGGGCTTTGCCGACCACGGCCCGTTCGACGTGATCCTGGAGCTGGTGGGCGGGCCCAACCTGCCTGACGACCTCAAGGCTCTGCGCACGGGCGGCCGGATCGTGGTCATCGGGGTGGGCGGCGGCCCCAAGGCGGAGCTGAACCTGCTGGCGCTGATGGGCAAGCGCGCGCGCATCAGCGCTTCAACGCTGCGGGCCCGGCCGCTGGAGGAGAAGGCCCAGGCCATGCGCAGGGTCGAGGCCGAGCTGCTGCCCCTGTTCGCCAGCGGCACGCTGGCGGTGCCCATCGCCCAGACCTACGACCTGGACCGGGCCGAGGAGGCCTACGACCAGTTTGCAGCCGGCGGCAAGTTCGGCAAGATCGTGTTGACGATCGGCTGACCCGGGCAGGTGACGATCATCAGGGGGCATGCAGCGAAGCGGATCGCTTGGCGCCTGGTGGCACTCGCAGCCACCGCGGGGGGCTTAGCGCTGCTGGCGCAACCGGCCGCCGCTGCACCCTGCCCCGAGCTTCCGATCGGCAGCTGCATGCACGGTCACGGTGCCGCTGGACCGCAGCGGCGCGGTGCCCGGCAGGGTCAAGCTTGCCGTTGCCCGCGTGCCGGCCGCGCGCCGGCACGCTCGCGGCACCATCCTGTTCCTGGCCGGAGGGCCGGGCGAGTCCGCGCTCAGCGGAGGCGAGGGCCTGGTCGTCGCTGTTTCGCCGCTACGCGCCCGCCTACGACCTGCTGACCTTCGACCAGCGCGGCACCGGCCGCTCGGGCGGCCTGAACTGCAGGGCGCTCGGGCGCCGCGGGAGCGAGTCCAGCGTGTTCGGCCGCTGCGGCAACGAGCTCGGGGCGCGCCGGGGCTTCTACCGGACCTCCGACTCCGTCGAAGACATCGAGGCGGTCCGCTTGGCGGCGGGCGGCGGGCCGATCGCGATCCTGGGCGTCTCCTACGGCGGCCGCGTGGCGGGCGAGTACGTGCGCCGCTACCCGGCGGCGGTGTCGCGTCTGCTGCTGGACTCGCCAAGCACGCTGGCCGGGACCGATCCGTTCTTCCTCCAGCGTCAGGTCGCGTTGCCGCGCGTGCTGAACTCGATCTGCGGCCGCAGCTGCCGCTCGTTCACACGCTCACCGTTCGGCGACCTGTCGCGCGTGGCGCGGCGGCTGGGCCGCCGGGCGCTGCGCACGTACGTGGTCAACGCCCGCGGCCGGCGTGGCAAGGTGCGCTTCGGCGAGTCGGAGCTGTACGGGCTGATTTCCCTGAGCGACCTCGATCCGGTCACGCGCGCACGGCTGCCGGGCGCGATCGCGGCCGCTCGCCGTGGCGACGGCGCGCCGCTGGCGCGCACGCTCAACGGCACCCTCGCCGCCCTCGGCGGCACGGCGCAGGACGCCGGCCCGGTCAGCGACGCCCTGTTCGCCGCCACCACCTGCGCCGAGGCCCCACTGCCGTGGAGCCCGGCCTCGGCCCCCGGCGCGGGGCGTGACCGGGCAGTCGCGGTCCGCCTGCGCCAGCTGGGCGCGCGGGCGTTCGCGCCGTTCCAGCCGCGGGCCGTGCTCTCGGCCAGCTTCCTGCCCCAGTGCAAGCGCTGGCCCGCGGTCACCCCGGGCGCCCAGGCGCCCGCCGCCGGGCCGCCGGTGCCCACGCTCGTGATCAACGGATCGGAGGACCTGCGCACGCCGGCGGAGGAGGGGCGCCAGCTGGCCGGCGCCTACCCCGGCGGCCGCCAGCTCGTGGTGCCCGGCGCCGGTCACTCGGCCATCGCCAGCGACCCGTCCAAGTGCGCCGCCCGGGCGGGCTTCGCCTTCCTGGCCGGCGCCGCCGCCCCCGCGGCCTGCCCGCGCGCCGGGCGCGAGATACCGACCGGCGGGCGGCCGCCGCTCTCGCTGCGCGGCGTGGGCGGCCCGACGCGCAGGGCCAAGACCGTCCGCGCGGTCCGCCTGACGGTGCGTGACGTGCTCACGTCGCTGCTGGCGTCGCCCACCCAGCGCTTCGGCGGGCTCCGGGGCGGCTACGCGCTCATCGGTCTGCGCCCCGCGCGCGTGCGGCTGGTGCGCTACCAGTACGTGCCCGCTGTCAGTGTCTCGGGCACGCTGCGCCGGGTCCGTGGCCGGTTGGTCGGCACGCTGTCCGTATCGGGCGGCCGAACGGCCCCGGCCCGCGTGACGGTGACCCGCTCGGGCTCGCTCCGGGCACGTTTCGCCGGTGCGGCAGCGGCCGCCGCGGCGTCATCCGCCGGCCCGCCGCTGACCGTTCCGCCCCGCCCGCGTCGCCCGTCGGCGCCAGGACCGCTCCCGGCGCCGCCGCGCTGACCGCCCCGGACGCTCTCACCGGCTAGCTCAGGCGCTCCACGATCATGGCCTCGCCCTGGCCGCCGGCGACGCACATCGTCTCCAATCCGATCGTCTTGTCGTCGGCCTCGAGGCCGTTAAGCAGCGTGGTCATGATGCGCACGCCGGTCATGCCGAACGGGTGGCCGAGGGCGATCGCGCCGCCGTGCGGGTTCATCTTCTCCAGCGGGATGTCGCACTCGGCCATGATCGGGATGACCTGGGCGGCGAACGCCTCGTTGAGCTCCACGGTGTCCACGTCGGCGATGGTCATGCCGGCCCGCTCCAGCACCTTGCCGATGGCCCAGATCGGGGCCACGCCCATGTACTCGGGCTCGTTGGCGGCGGTGGCGGCGGTGATGATCCGCGCCCGCGGGGTCAGGCCCAGCTCCTTGGCCTTGGTGTCCGACATGATCAGCGCGGCGGCCGCGCCGTCGTTCAGCGGGCACGAGTTGCCGGCGGTCACGCCGCCGCCGCCCTCGAACGCCTCGGGCAGCTGCGCCAGCTTCTCGAGCGTCGACGAGGCGCGCGGCCCGTCGTCCTTCTCCACCACGGTGCCGTCGGGCAGCGTAAGCGGCGCGATCTCCTTGTCGAAGAAGCCGCTCTCCTGTGACTGCACGGCCAGCTCCTGCGAGCGCTGGGCGTACTCGTCCATGTCCTCGCGCTTGACGTCGTAGCGCTTGGCCACGTTCACGGCCGTGTCGCCCATGGCGATGTACACGTCGGGCTCGCCCTCGGCGGCGCCCTTGAGGTGCTCGTTCTGGTCGTCGGCGCCGGCGGCCTCGGTGCGCTCGTTGTACTGGGAGACGAACTCCACGCCCGAGGCGATGTAGGCGTCGCCCTGGCCCGCCGCCACGTTGTTGGCCGCCATCCGGATGGCCTCCAGGCCCGACGCGCAGTAGCGCGACACGGTCACGCCGTTGGTGGTCTCAGGCAGCTTCTGCGACAGCAGCGCGATCAGGCGGCCGATGTTGAACGCCTGCTTGCCCTGGGGCATACCGCAACCGGTGATGACCTCCTCCACCAGCGCGGGGTCCACGTCCGGGTTGCGCTCCAGCAGCTGGTCGACGATGAAGGCGCCGGTTTCGTCGGGGCGCACCTGGGCCAGCGAGCCCTTGAAGGCGCGGCCGATGGGCGTGCGGACGGAGTCGACGATCACTGCTTCAGGCATGCGGGGTCTCCTAGGGCGGGGTGGGCAGCGGCGGCAAGGTTAGGGGAGCCCAGTGGCGATCTGTGCACCGCCACGGTGCATGAATCGCCATTCACGGCATCGCAGCGGCTCAGCGAAGCGACGCTCGCGAGAGGGCGAAGCGCCCCGCGGCGTCGGTGTGGAAGGCCTCCATGCGCAGCCCGGCGGCCTCCAGCTCGTCGGCCACCCGCTCAGGGGTGAACTTGCACGAGATCTCGGTGCGCATCTCCTCGCCGGCCTCGAACTCGGCGGTCAGGCCCAGTTCGGTGACCGGCACGCTCAGCGCGTAGCGGGCGCGCAGGCGCATCTCGATCCGCTGAAGCTCCTCGTCGCCAGTACGAGACGTGGTCGAACGCATCGGGGTCGAACTGGCCGCCCAGCTCGCGGTTGATCACCGTCAGCACGTTCTTGTTGAACGCCGCGGTCACGCCCTCCGCGTCGTCGTAGGCGGCCTCGAGCGTGGCCCGGTCCTTGACCAGGTCGGTGCCCAGCAGCAGGGCGTCGGTCGGCCCCATCAGGCTCGCCAGCTCGGTCAGGAAGGGGGTGCGCTGGGACGGCTCGAGGTTGCCCACGGTGCCGCCCAGGAAGGCGAAGACGCGGTGCTGGCCCGGCGGGATCAGGCCGAGGTCGGAGCCGAAGTCGCCCACCACGCCGTGCACGGAGAGGCCGGGATAGGCCTCGATCAGCTCGTCGGCGCACGCTACGACCACGGACTCGTCCACGTCGAAGGGCACGTAGCGCTCCAGCGCTCCCGACCCCGCCATGGCGTACAGCAGCGCGCGGGTCTTGGAGGCCATGCCCGACCCCAGCTCCACCAGCTCGCGGGCGCCCGCGGTCAGCTCGGGGGCGCGCCGGTTCAGGATCTCGCGCTCCGAGCGCGCGGGGTAGTACTCCGGCGCATCGGTGGTGATGCGCTCGTACAGCTCCGAGCCGTACTCGTCGTAGAGGTGCTTGGGGCCGAGGATCTTGGGCGTGCCGGTCAGCGCCGCGCGCACGTCGGAGGCCAGCGTGTCCTCGCCCGAGGCACCCTGGCCCCGCACGATCGTCACGTCGGCCGCGCCAGCGCCCGTCATGACTCTCTTACGCAGCGGAAGCCGGAGAAGATCTGCCGCCGCTGCGGCAGGTCCCAGTTGCGGAAGGTGTTGCGCGCCACCATCGGGCGGGTGGCCCACGACCCGCCGCGCAGCACCCGGTACGGACCGCCGAAGAACACCTCGGAGTACTGCGGGTAGGGAAAGGCCATGAAGCCCGGGTAGGCCTCCAGCGCGCTGGCGGTCCACTCCCAGGCGTCGCCGATCAGGCCGCTCACGCCCTCCGGGCTCTCGCCCGCCAGCGAGCCCACCGGCTAGCGGCCCGAACGCGGTCTGGTCCAGGTTGGCGCGGTGGTGACGCGGGCGACTCGTGGCCCCAGGGAAAGGGCAGCGGCTCGCCGGTGGCGGCGTCCCACGCGGCGGCGCGCTCCCACTCGGCCTCGGTGGGCAGCCGCCCTCCGGCCCAGCGCGCGAACGCGTCGGCCTCGAACCAGGAGACGTGCATCACCGGCAGGCTCGGGTCGAGCTGCGCCACGCGCTCGAACCGCCGCTCCGCGCCGTCCTCGGTCCAGTACAGCGGCCGGTCCACGTTCTGGTCCACCAGCCAGCGCCAGCCCTCCTCCGACCAGAGCTCGCGGGCGTCGTAGCCGCCGTCGGCCACGAACTCGGCGTAGGAGCCGTTGGTCACCGGCTCGCGATCGATGTCGTAGGCGTCCAGGTGCACGCGGTGGCGCGGGCGCTCGTTGTCGTAGGCGAAGCCGTGGCCGTCGGCGCCCATGGCGAACTCGCCCGCCGGTATGTGCACGGTGCCGGCGTGATGCTCGCCGGCGGAGCGCCCTCCCGCGGGCCCGCGAGGGGTGGGGGCGAACGTCCCGGGGCGGGCCAGCTGCAGCGTCTGCAGCATCGTCTCGTTGTGCTGGTGCTCGTGGCGGATCAGCATCTCCCAGACGAAGCCGTTCGCGTTCAGGCGATCGGAGTCGGCCGACAGGTCCGTGCGCTCCAGCACCGCCAGCGAGCGCTCGCGCACCGCGTCCATGTAGTCGATGGCCTGCGTCGCGGCGCAGGTAGGGGATGTCCCCGCGCTCGGCTCGCGGCGTCTCGCCGGCGTCGTAGACCGCGGCCAGCTCGGGTCGCAGCGGCTCCAGGCCGCCGGCGCGCTGACCCAGCCACAGGTCCTCGAATGCGGCGATGTGGCCCAGGTCCCACACCAGCGGGCTCATCAGCGGGTCGTGCACCCGGTCGAGGTCCTCGGTGGCCACGGGCTCCACCAGCGCCAGGGTGCGGGCGCGACCCTCGGCCAGGGCATCACGGAACCGGCTCTTGTCCAGCGGCTCAGCCCCTCCTCGGGGCAGTGTTGTGAAGCTATGGGGTCGCACGGGGGCTACCGGGTAGTGGGTGCAGGGTACCGAGCGCCCGCCTACGCGAAACGCAACGGCTCACGGATGCCGCTCCGGTGGTACGTTGATCCCGTGGAAGCGTCGAGGGCGGAGACCACGGGTTACCTGGCCCCGAGCAGGCTCACAGTCGGTGAGCTGGGCGGCTGCGCGGCGGCGCTGGTGTTCGTCCTGTCGCTGTTCCTGCCCTGGTACGGCACCAGCTCGTCCAACCCCAACTCCGAGCTCGAGAAGGTCGGCGGCGGCGTGGTCAGCGGCGGCGACACCATCAGCGCCTGGGACATCTTCCCGATCCTGCGCTGGATCCTGCTGGCGGCGGCCATCGCGCCGTTCATCCTGGCCTGGATCGTCATGCGCCGGCACAAGCTCGAGTGGAAGCCGGGCGAGATCACGATGATCGTCGGCGTCGCCGCGTTCGTGCTGGTGCTCTGCAACGGCATCATCCTCGGCCGTCCGGGCGACAGCGTCGAGATCTCGCTCCAGTGGGGCTACCCGATCGCGCTGCTGGCCTGCATGGGCATGGCCGTCTGCGGCTTCATGCGCCAGCTGCGCCATACAGACGCCAAGAAGCCCCCCGGCGTCATATAAGTCCTGGCGTGACCGACGCCCGCAAACCGGACCGCAACCTGGCGCTCGAGCTGGTCCGCACCACCGAATACGCCGCCCTGTCGTGCGCCCGCTGGATCGGGCGCGGCCAGAAGGAGTCCGCCGACGGCGCCGCCGTGGACGCGATGCGCCTGATGCTCGACACGGTCTCGATGCGCGGCACCGTGGTCATCGGCGAGGGCGAGAAGGACGAGGCGCCGATGCTGTTCAACGGCGAGGAGGTCGGCGACGGCAGCGGCCCCGAAGTCGACGTGGCCGTGGACCCGCTCGAGGGCACCGAGCTGTGCGCCAACGGCATGCCCAACGCGCTGGCCACCATCGCCGTGGCCGAGAAGGGCGCGATGTTCGACCCCGGGCCGAACGTCTACATGATGAAGATGGCCACCTCGGACTCCTACGCGCACCTGCTGGACCTGGACCGGCCGATCGGGGAGACGCTCAAGCTGATGGCCGACGAGAACGGCGACGACATCGGCGACCTGGTCGTGGTCATGCTCGACCGCCCCCGCCACGAGCAGATGATCGCCGATGTGCGTGCCGCCGGGGCGCGCATCCGCCTGATCCCCCACGGCGACGTCTCGGCCGCGCTGCTGGCGGTCACCGAGGACTCGGCCGCCGACCTCCTGTACGGGATCGGCGGCACGCCCGAGGGCGTGCTCTCCGCCGCCGCGATCCAGTGCCTGGGCGGCAACATCGTCGGGCGCGTCTGGCCGCGTGACGAGGACGAGAAGCGCGCCGCGCTGGAGGCCGGCTACGACCTGGACGAGGTGCTGGACACCGACCGCCTCTGCTCACCCGGGGAGACCTTCTTCTCGGCCACCGGAGTTACCGACGGCGACACACTGCGCGGCGTGCACTACGAGGGCCGCCGCGGCGCCACCACCGAGTCGCTGGTCATGCGCTCGAAGTCCGGCACCGTCCGCCGCGTCAGCGCACGCCACGACCGCCAGAAGCTCCGCGACATCACCGCCGGCCGCATCGGCTGAGCTGCGCTGCTTCCTAGCGCGGGGCGGCGGGCTCTTCGTCCTGCTCAGCAGCGTTCACGGTGCCCTGGCCCCTGAGCGCCCCCACGACCGACGGGGCCAGGTCCAGCCGGGCCAGCGAGCGCAGGAAGGCGTGCGTCACGACCACGTGGATGCGCAGCTGGGTGATCCGGTACAGGTGCTGACCGATCCGGGCGAACCAGCCCCAGCCGGCGATCAGCGGGTAGAAGTTGGCCACCTCGGAGGTCACGGTGCCGGTGATCATGTCGGTGTCCGGGTGCACCTCGCCGTCTGCGGGGGGGCGCCTGACGGTCAGCTTGAGGAAGCCCTTCGTGCGCCCCGCCGGCGCCACCAGCAGCCCCTTCTTGATCCTCCACGTGACCGAGCCGAAGTCTTCCTCTGCCTCGTACTCGGGCGTGTGGAATGTCAGCAGCGTGAACGGCTTGCCGAAAACGCACACCTCGCGCCCCTCTTCGGTGTAGACCACGCGCAGGACTCCAAGCGACACGCGCGTCAGAAAGCGCCAGTAGGTCCGGGCCAGGCGCTCCAGGTACTCCGGGTTCCAGATCCGGTCCAGCTCGGACCGGGGCAGCGTGACCTCGGCCTCCTGCTTGGTGGTCACGCTGCCGTCCGGCGGTGCGGCGGACTCGGGCACGTCCAGGATCTTCACCCGCGCGCGTGCCTCGCGCCGTCGGCCGATCACTCGCCTGGGGTCTCGCTGTCTCACGGCCCGGAGACGATATTCACGGCAGGATTTCGGCGACCACACGGGTGCCGGCGGCCAGCTCCTCGGAGCCCGCTTCGACCATGGCCAGCGCCCCGGCGCCCAGCATCGAGGTCAGCTGATGCGAGCCCTGCGGACCGGTCGGCGTCAGCTCCCAGCCGTCGTCGCCGGCCGCAAGCCGGCAGCGCACCGCCTGGGTGCGCCCCGGCTCGGGTCGCACCGGCGCGGTCAGCGTCCCGTGGATGCGCGGCTGTTCGGGGTTTGCCCCCTGGAGCGCCAGCAGCGCCGGGCGCACGAACAGCAGGAAGGTCACGAGCGCCGAGACGGGATTGCCGGGCAGCCCGAACGCCAGCACCCGGTCCGTCGTGCCGAACCAGGTGGGCTTGCCGGGCTTGAGCGCCACCCGCCAGAAGCGCTCGGCCACGCCCTGCTCGGCGAAGGCGCCCTTGACGTGATCGTGCGGTCCGACGGACACGCCCCCGGACACGCACACCACATCGGCGGAGTCGAGCCCGCGTGCCAGCGCCGCTCGGGTGCCCTCCGCCGTGTCCGGGACGTCCTCGCACAGCACCGGGACCCCGCCGCAGTCGCGTACCAGGGCCGCCAGCGCCGGCCCGTTCGAGCTGTAGATGCCGCCCGCGGGCAGCGGCGTCCCAGGCGGGGTCAGCTCGTCGCCGGTGGTCAGCAGCGCCACCCGCGGGCGCGCGGCGCAGCTGCATCGACGAACGGCCGACGCTGGCCAGCACGCCCAGCTCGGCCGGCTCCGAGCACGGCGCCGGGGGCCAGCACCGCGTCGCCCGCGCCGATGTCCTCGCCGGCGGCGCGGATGTTGGTGCCCGGCTCGCGCTGCGGGCACCGCCACCACGCCGTCGGACTCCTCGGCCAGCTCCACCTGCACCACCGCTCCCGTGCCCTCGGGCACCACCGCTCCGGTCGAGATGCGCACGGCCGTGCCGGGCTCCACCAGCCCCGGGAACGGGAGGCCGGCGCGCGACTCGCCGCTGATGGCCAGCCGGCCCGAGGCCCCGGGCGCCACCGCGAATCCGTCCATGGCCGAGCTGGCGAAGGGCGGCACGTCGGCGGCGGCGGTCACCGCCTCGGCCAGGATGCGGCCGAGGGCGTCCCCGAGCGCGACCTCCTCGGCCGCCAGCGGCTGCACGGAATCGAGCACCAACTGGCGTGCGGTCGGGACGGGCAGCGGATCGGCCACGGGCTCCATCCTGCCAGCCGGGTCCCGGGGGAGCCCGCAGACCCCGTTTTTCCCTCCGTTGCGCAGCGTACGATCAGCGGCGTTCGCAGTAGGAGCCGCCGTGCCTGAGCCCGACCGTCTGACCATCACGCCGTTACGCGGGCCGCTGGCGCGGCTGGACCGCGTGCGCGAGGATCTGGCGAAGGCGTGGCTGATGCGGCTGATCGAGCGGGCTTCGCTGGAAGAGATCAGCAGGCTGCCCACCGATCAGATCGCCGCCGAGCTTCCGGCCCTGATCTCCGACGTGCTCCAGGTCGCGGCCACCGAGGACCGTGACCGCCTCAAGCTGCCCGAGGACATGCGCGACCGCGCCTCCCGCCTGGCCCAGCTCCGCCAGGGCGACGAGCCCAGCGCGGGCGAGCTGAGCCGCGACGTGGCGGCCATCCAGGCCGTCGTCCTCGAGGCGCTGGCTCGCGACGCCGAGGAGATCGGCGCGACCGCGTTCGCTTCCGTGGTCATCGGCGTGACCGAGGCGGTGGCCGGGCTCCAGGCCACGGCGATCGAGATGCTGGTGGACCAGCGTTCGCGCGAGGCCGAGACGCTGGCCAACACCGACCCGCTGACCGGGCTGGCCAACATGCGCCACCTCCAGACCCAGCTACGCCACCACCTCGGTCTGGTCAAGCGCTACGAGCAGCCGTTTGCCCTGCTGGTCATCGACGTCGACGGCCTCAAGCGGGTCAACGACGGCCAGGGGCACCCGGCCGGCGACCGCGTGCTGGTCCAGGTGGGGCTGGCCATGCGCCGCACCATCCGCGCCGTGGACACCGCCGCGCGAATCGGCGGCGACGAGTTCTGCGTGCTGGCGCCGAGCCAGACCGCCGAGGCGGCGAGGCCGCTGGCCGAGCGCCTGGCCGCCGCGATCGCCGGCGAAACCGCGGAGGAGGACTCGGACCCGGGGGTGGGCGCCTCGGTCGGCGTGGTGTCCAGCCCCGAGCACGGCGACGACCCCGACGAGCTGCTCGACGCCGCCGATCAGGCCATGTACCGGGCCAAGGCGGCGGGTGTCCCGGTGGCCCTCGGCGAGCCGGCCGCCGACGCGCGAAGCGCCAACAACGGTCAGTAGACGACCGGCGGAGGGCCTACTGGATGAGCCCGTAGCGCAGCCCGATGGCCACGGCCTGCGTGCGCGTGGAGGCCTCGAGCTTGGCCAGGATGCGCTTGGTATGGGTGCGCACCGTCTCGGTCGAGAGCCCGAGCTGGTTGGCCACCGCCTCGGTCTGCATCCCGTTGGCCAGCATCTGCAGGATCTCGCGCTGGCGGGCGCTCAGGGTGCGGTCGCCCTCCTCGAGCACGATCGTCGAGGACAGGCTCGGGTCCACATAGAACTCGCCCGCCTGGGCCGCGCGGATGGCGCGCACCAGGTCCTCGGGTGGCGAATTCTTGCGCACGTAGCCGCGCACGCCGGCCTTCAGCGACTCCGTCAGCAGCCGTGCGCCGCTGTCGGCCGTGAAGATCACCACCGGGGCGTTCAGCTCCTTCGTCAGCCGCTTGACCAGCTCGCCGACGTCCGCGCCCGCGCGCCACGGGTCCACCACCACGATGCGCCCGGCGCCGTTGGAGCGGGTGTTCTCGAGCGCGTCAGCCAGGCTCGAGACGTCGGTCACGCTTGCGTCGGACCAGGTCCTCTCGATCAGCGAGCGCACGCCGTGGCGCACCACGGGGTGCTCGTCGATGATCACGAAGCTGAGGCTGTGGGGGCCAGGCATGTGGTGCGGCCTATACCCGGAAGCGGGGATACCTAGCCCGCGCGATCATCAAGGCTCCCCGTGTCGTGCAACTCGAAGCGAAGCGCGTTGACGATGGCCCCAGCCAGCACCACCAGCGCCAACACGTAGAACCAGATCAGCACGATCAGTACGAACACGAACGTGGTTCCGAAGCGTGCGATCGTGCTGATGCTGCCCAGGTAGACCGGGAAGCCGTAGTCCACGATCCCGATCGCCACCGTGGCGCCCGCGGCGCCGGGCCAGATGGCGCGCCACGGCATGCGGTCGTTGGGTACGGCCCAGTAGATCAGGCTGAGCACGCCGAACAGCAGCAGCAGGCCAGCGGCCAGCGAGATCCCGTAGACCAGCCCATCGACGTTCGAGAGCCCGAGCGGGAGGTCGTCGGCGCCGCTGACCAGGATGCTCTGGATGGCTGGTACGGCGACGGTCGCGGCCATGAACAGCAGCACCACGGCCAGCATCGCGAACGAGAAACGCTTCTGGCTGAGCCACGAGCGCGACTTCACGTGGTAGATCTCGCCGAAGGCGGTGTCCAGGGCGCCCCAGAACGACGACCCGATCCAGACGCTGGCCACCAGCGCCACCACGCCGAAGCCGGTCGACGAGTCGCGGATCCGGGCCAGCGCCCGAGTCAGAGTTCCGTCGGTGGCGTTCGGAAACAGCTGCTGCAGGTCCGACAGAACGCTGGCCTCGAGGTCGGGGCTCTCCAGGACGCGGCCGGCGATGAACAGCGCCAGCAGCGCGAGCGGGAAAACCGACAGCAACAGGTTGTAGGCCACCATTCCGGACAACCCGGTCACGTTGTCCGTGTACGCCTTGATCCAGAAGTCCTTGAACGCCCGCAGGGGCGGCCGGTGCTGTTGCCCGGCGGGCGCCGGCACCGGGGCCTACGGACGCGGGAGGCGCTTGAGCACCCCGCGCGTCACGCCCTCGGCCACGCGCAGGCCGGCTCCGGCCACCTTGACCGCCGACTCCAGCGGGCTCGGCGATGGCGGGACGGACTTGCTGGCCACAGGCGTCGGCCGGTCCCGAGCCGCCGGCCGCTCGGTCGCCGCCGCCCGCTTGGCCGCAGGGGCCTTCTTCGACGCCGCGGAGGCCTTACGCGGCTTGGCCGGCGCCTTCTTGGCCTTCGCGGCCGTGTCCTTGACACCGGGCTTGGCGGCTTGAGAGCGCTTGGGGGCGGGTTTGGACCCGCTGCCGTCAGCGCGCTTGTCGCTGCGGGTGCCCGGTCGCGAGCGGGGCAGATTGCCCAGTAGGCCTGGCTCCTCGGGAGTCATCGCCGCGCAGTCTAACCTCGGGCTGCGCCGGTAGGCGTATCGAATCGCGCCCGAGTGGGTACAACCTGGCACTGGACCGATCGTTGAGTCCACGCGCGCCGCTTGTCCGGCGCGTTGACTAGGCTGGGGCTGGCACTATGCTTGGCTCGGTCGTTTGAATGGCCCCAGGCACGCGCCCAGGCCCTGGAAAAGAATCGGAATCTGTATGTCTGTAGCGGAACTGCAAGAGCTCGAAGAGGTCAAGCTGCTCCTGACCAAGGGTCAGACGGCGGGTGTCCTCACCTACGCCGAGATCGCGGGCGCCCTGTCCGAGGTCGAACTCGACGAAGGCGACATCGAGGACCTGCACCAGCACCTCGAGAAGTCCGAGATCGAGCTGGTCGAGGAGATCGATCCCGCGCAGGCGGCTTCGAAGAACGTGGAGCGCGCTCCGGACAAGCGCGGCCGTCGCAAGAAGGCGACGATCGACCTCAAGCCGGACATGACCACGGACAGCCTCCAGCTGTTCCTCAAGGACATCGGCAAGGTGCGCCTGCTGACCGCCCAGGAGGAGGTCATCCTGGCCAAGGCCATCGAGCGCGGCGACCTGGACGCCAAGCAGAAGATGGTCGAGTCCAACCTGCGCCTGGTGGTCTCGATCGCCAAGAACTACCGCAACCAGGGCCTGCCGTTCCTGGATCTGATCCAGGAGGGCACGCTCGGCCTGGTCCGCGCCGCCGAGAAGTTCGACTACCGCAAGGGCTTCAAGTTCTCGACCTACGCCACCTGGTGGATCCGCCAGGCCATCGCCCGCGCGCTGGCCGACAAGGCGCGCACGATCCGCATCCCGGTGCACGTGGTCGAGAAGCTGAACAAGATCGGCCGCGCCGAGCGCAAGCTGGTCACCGAGCTGGGCCGCGAGCCCACGCCGGAGGAGATCGCCGACGTCACGGGCATCGAGCCCGACGAGGTCGACTCGATCAAGCGCTCCGCCCAGGCTCCGATCAGCCTCGAGAAGCCCGTCGGCGACGAGGAGGAATCCGAGTTCGGCCAGTTCATCGCCGACGAGCGGGCCGAGTCGCCGTTCGACCGCGCGGCCGAGATCCTGACCAAGGAGTCGCTGCGCGAGGCGCTGGAGAACCTCTCCTACCGCGAGCGGCGCGTGCTCGAGCTGCGCTACGGGCTCGGCGGTGAGCATCCGCGCACGCTCGACGAGGTCGGCCGCACCTTCAACGTCACGCGCGAGCGCATCCGCCAGATCGAGAACCAGTCGCTGAAGAAGCTGCAGTCGCTCGCTGAAGCCCAAAAGCTCCGCGAAGTCGCCTGAGCGCCGCTCAGGTCTCGCCTGAGCGACGCTTCCCGTCCTTGCATAGTCTCGCTCTCCGCACGTCGGGGCGTTGCCGGCCCCCCGGGATAGGCTCGCCGCATGAGCCACTCGATCAAGAACCTGCGCGAAGTCCGTGACCTGGCGCCCGACGGCGGCTTCGGGGAAATCCAGGAGGCCCGCTTTGCCCGCGGCGACCTCGACGCCGAGAGCACGGGCATCGCCTACCACGTGCTCCGGGCGGGCAAGCGCCAGGCGTTCGCGCACCGCCATGAGGAGGCTGAGGAGATCTACGTGGTTCTGACTGGCTCGGGCCGGGTCAAGCTCGACGATGAGGTGGTGGACGTCGGGCCGATGGACGCGATCCGCATAGCGCCGGCCGTGGCACGCGCCTTCGAGGCGGGCAGTGACGGCCCGCTGGAGTTCCTGGTCTTCGGGCCTCACCACGACAAGGACGGGGAGCTGCTCAAGGGCGACTTCTGGGGTGACGCCTGACCCAGTCCCACGTGCGCTAAAGGGGAGGCCGCCGGCAGCCGACTAACACCGTATGTTCGAAGTGGATGACGCGCTGCGCCTGGTGATCGCCACCGGGGGCTCCGATCTGCACCTGAAGGTCCCCGCCCACCCAATCATCCGCCAGCAGGGCAAGCTGAAGCCGATCGCGGGAACGGAGGCGCTCACGCCCGACGATACGGAGCGCATCTTCCGCGGCATGCTCACGCACGAGCGCAAGCTGCACGAGTTCGACGAGGAGAACGAGGTCGACTTCGCCTACGGCGTGCCAGGGCTGGCTCGCTTTCGCGTGAACGCCTTTCGCCAGCGCGGCTCGATCTCGCTGGTATGCCGTGCGATCCCATTCGACATCAAGACCGCCGAGCAGCTGCTGCTGCCCAAGGTGGTCGACGACCTGGCTGACGAGGAGCGCGGGATCATTCTGCTGACCGGGACCACCGGCTCGGGCAAGTCCACGACGCTGGCGGCCATGATCGACCGTATGAACACCACGCAGGCCAAGCACATCGTCACGATCGAGGATCCGGTCGAGTTCCTGCACAGCGACAAGCGCTCGATCATCAACCAGCGCGAGGTGGGCGAGGACACCGGCTCCTTCGGTCGCGCGCTCCGGCGCGTGCTGCGCCAGGACCCGGACGTGATCCTGATCGGCGAGATGCGCGACGAGGAGACGGTGCGCACCGCGCTGTCGGCCGCCGAGACCGGCCACCTGGTGCTGTCCACGGTCCACACCGTCGACGCCGCCGAGTCCGTGAACCGCATCATCGACTTCTTCAGGCCCGAGGAGCAGAAGCAGGCACGGGCCATGCTGGCCGGCACGCTCAAGGGAGTCATCTCCCAGCGGCTGGTGCCCACGCCCGACGGAAAGGGCCGCGTGGCCACCTGCGAGGTGTTGCGCATGACCGGCCGGGTGCGGGACATGATCATGGACCCCGAGGAGACCGGGAACCTGCACGAGGTCATCAGCGAGGGGGCGTACTACGGCATGCAGACCTTCGACCAGGCGCTGCTGGAGCACTTCCAGGCCGGCCGGGTGACGATGGAGGACGCGCTCAAGGCGGCCACCGCCCCCCACGACTTCAAGCTGCTGGTCAGCAGCGACGGCCAGCGCTCGACCTCGGTCGACCAGGTCTTCGCCCCTTCCGCGAGCTGACGGTCGCCCAGATCCCTTGACGCGGGCGGGCGAAGCGGACAGAGTGCTCGCCTGGCACGAACGACTTCAAGGAGGAGCGGTGCAGAGCACGCTCGGTGAGTTTCAGGAGACGGCCTCGCAAGAGTCCTTCGCCCTACAGAACAGCAAGCTGCTGAAGGTTCGCCTCGAGGCGGTGACCATCCAGTCCAAGCTTGGCGCCATGGTGGCCTACCAGGGCGACGTGAAGTTCGAGCACTCGGGCTCGGGCGGCATGGGCCGGATGCTCAAGAAGGCGGTGTCGGGCGAGGGCACCAAGCTGATGAAGATGACCGGCACCGGCGAGGTGTTCCTGGCCGACACGGCCCAGGACGTGCACCTGCTCAAGCTGGAGAACGACGCCATCACCTGCAATGGGGCGAACGTGCTGGCCTTCGACGCCGGCATCGACTGGGACATCCAGAAGGTCCAGGGCGCGTCCGGCATGATGGCGGGCGGCCTGTTCAACATGAGCCTGCAGGGCTCGGGCTGGGTGGCCATCATCTCCGACGGCCCGCCGGTGCTGCTGAACACGGGCGATGCGCCCACCTTCGCCGACCCGCAGGCCGCGATCACCTGGTCCAGCAGCGTCACCACGTCGATCAAGACCGACGTGAACCTGAAGAACTTCATCGGCCGCGGCTCGGGCGAGTCGATTCAGATGGCGTTCCAGGGCGCGGGCTGGGTGCTCGTGCAGCCCAGCGAGGGCCGGGTCGTGCCGACGGGCGCCAGCAGCGGCGGTGGCGGCCTCCTGGGCAACCTCTCAGGCTGAGCGAGAAGCGGGGCACGGCACCTGCGGGCCCCGCTTCATTTCGTGAAGTCATGCGCGCTAGACTGGTAAACGCATGTCTTCCGCCACCGTCGAGCAGCGAGCAGCGAACGAGACCTGTCCGGTCTGCGCGACGGCGGACATCATCTGCTCGAAGTGGACCATGCTCGTGATTCGCGACCTGGCCGACGGCAGCACCCGCTTCAGCGAGCTCGAGCGCTCGCTGGCCGGGATCTCGCCGCGCACCCTGTCGCTGCGCCTGCGCGCGCTCGAGGACGAGGGCGTCGTGGTGCGCACCACCTTCCCGGAGGTCCCTCCGCGCGTGGAGTACGCGCTCACCGAGAAGGGCCGCGCGCTGATCCCCCTGATCGATGACATGCGCCGCTACGGCCACGAGTGGCTGCCCGAGAAGTGCGGGTCGGCCACGTCGGTCTGACGGGCCGTAACCGGTCGCCGCTGTAACCGGTCACCGCTGTAACCCGCGCGCGGACGAGTCCCAAGAAATGCACCATGACGGTGTGTTTCTGGCGACTCAGGCTACCCAGCCGGCCGCTCGCCGAGCAGCTGGCGCGGCCGGGCGGCGGCCTCGGCGAAGCGCGGGTGGGCCTGATCCAGGTACCAGCCGAAGGCGCGGTCGACCAGACGCTGCGGGCTGATCAGCCTGAGCATCAGGGTCAGCAGCCGCGGCGGCAGCGCCGGGATCAGGCGCTGGAGCTTCAGCGCGCGTGAGAACGCCCTGGCGTGGCCGGCGCTGAAGCGGTGGTAGTTCTCCAGCGCGTCGGCGGGCTCGCGGGCGCCCTCGACCACCGCGCGCAGCTCGCGACCGCAGGCGATGCCGAAGTAGAACGCGGTGCGGATGCCCTCGCCCGAGAGCGGGAAGCAGTGCCCGGCGGAGTCGCCGACGAAGTAGACGCCGTCCTCGGTGGCCGCGCGCAGCTGGTGCGGGAACCAGTTGCCCTGGTAGCGCACGGCGTCCACGCCCAGCCGCTCGGCCAGCTCGACGGTCGGCTCCTTGACGTGCTGGGTGGGGTCGTACGAGCCCGAGCCCACGCGCTGCTCGCCATCGGCCGGCACGCTCCAGCAGTAGCCGCGTCGCACCAGCGACCGATCCACCCACACGTCCAGGTCGGTGCCGCCGCCGTCGGGGTGCACCTCCAGCCCGCGTGAGAGCGGCGCCTGCGGCGGCTGGTAGCCGTCGGCGGCCAGCACGCGCCGCCAGCCCAGCGCGTCGACGACCTCGGGTGCCTCCAGCACGCCGCGGTCGGTGACCACCCGCCCGCGCTCGTCGCGGCCCTCGACCTTCGCGATCTCGAAGCGCGCGTCGCACTGCGCGAACAGCAGCCGGCACAGCTCGCGGTAGTCGAACGAGGACCAGCTCCAGGGCAGCCGGTAGCGCGCGCCGCCGTGCGGTGTGTGGAAGGACATGTGCGGGATCTCCTGGCGGATCGATCCCTGGACGCCCATGGCGTGCAGCCACGGCGTCGGCGCGGCGCAGGCCGAGGTCTGGCGCTCGCCGACCTCGTAGCGGTCGACTACCAGCACGTCGGCGCCGGACCCGGCCAGTTCGCGCGCCACCGCCAGGCCGCCGAAGCTGGCGCCGCAGATGAGCACGTCGGCGCGGCGGCGCTCGATCGGCGTGCGCTCGGCGCCGCGCAGCGTGGCCCGGACGGTCATGCGCCGGCTCGCAAGGATCCGAGCGCCGCGCCCGCGGCCTCCCACGGGCGCAGGCCGGCGCTGGCGCCGAGCACGTCGTAGTCCAGCCGCTCGACGCGGTCGAGCACCCGCAGGTAGCACCGCGCGCGCCATGCGCATGCCGGGCCGGATCCTGGGCTGGACCGCGCCGAGCGCCGGCGTGCTCTGATGAAACAGCTCGCGGGCCCGCGCCACCTGCTCGGCAAGCGCCTGCCTGAACGCCGGCGCTGGCCCTGCCGGCCGCCAGCTCGTCCTCCTCGATCCCCGGCAGGTAGATGCGGTCCAGGGCGAAGTCCTCGCGCACGTCGCGGATGAAGTTGGTCAGCTGGAAGGCCCGGCCCAGCTGGCCGAAGCTCTCGGCCGCCCCGCCGGCACCCAGCAGCGGGGCCATGATCCGCCCGACCGCGGCGGCGCTGCCGTCCATGTAGCGCGTCAGCTCAGCCCAGCTGCCCATGCGCACCGGGGCGCAGTCGATCCGCATCGATCGCATGTACACGTCCAGCTCGTCCAGCGGCAGGTCGTGGCGCACGCCGGCGTGCACGAGCGCGGTGACCGCGGGATCGGCGCAGCCCGCGCCCTCGCGGGCCTCCCGCAGGGCGCGTTCGAGCCCGTCCAGCGCTTCGCGGCGGGCCGCGGGATCGCTGGCGCGGCGTGGGCCGTCCACCAGCTCGTCGGCCGAGCGCACGAACGCATAGACGGCGTGCACGGCCGGGCGCACATCGGCGGGGAGCCGACGCGTGGCCCAGTAGTAGGTGGGGTCGTGGTGGCGGTGGACCCGCCGGCAGGCGGCATAGGAAGCCCGGAGCTCCGGCGTCATCTCCTGGCTACGCACGCGAGTGTGCACGCCGCCCATGCTGGCAGGATCGCGCACCGGCGCGGCGAAACGGCGCGTATGCGCAACCGCCAGCTGCACGACGCGCTCCGCGCCTTCGCCCTGGAGGCCGCGGCCATGTTGCGCGACGACCAGGCTGCGGGCCAGGAGCTTGAGTTCGACCTTGACGAGGGCAACCGCCGCGGCGGCCCGGCGCTCTACCACTACCGCCCGCTGACGGCCAAGTACATCGCGGAGCGCTGGAACCGCCTGCGCTTCCTGCCCTCGGCCGCCGAGGCCGCCGAGGCGCTGGACTGCGGTGCATCCGCCTACCTGCGCCTGAACGGGATGCGCGGCGCCGAGGCCGAGCCGGCGCTGCGGGCCATGCTCGAGCGCCTGTACGACGAGCTGTCGGACTTCGCCTTCCCCGAGGAGCGGTTCGAGCGCGTGTACACCGAGGTGGAGGGCACGCTGTACGAGAAGAGCCAGGCCGCCACGGTGTTGGTGCCGGTGCACGGGCTGGAGATCGCAGTGCGACCGGGTCGACCTGGGCGACGGCCTGAGCCTGGTGCGCGGCGACCGCACCGACGCCCCCGACGAGGCCGTGTGGGCAGACCCCTCCGACCCGGCCGGTGAGACGTCAGACCGGCCCAACGCGCTGCTGGTGCTCGAGCGCGACGTGGCGCCGGACGACCCGCTGCCGCTGGCCGACGCCCGCGAGGGCTTCCGGACGGTGCTGCACGGCATGCGGCTGTTCAAACCGGGCGGGATCGCCCTGGCGGCCGTGGCGTGGCGGCGGACCGGAGACGGGCGCTGGCAGCCGTTCGAGCTGGAGCCCACGGGCCAGGCCCGTGGCGTGCCCTGGATCCTGGTCGAGGGCGAGGAGACCGAGCTTGGCCAGTTCCTGGACGCGGTGGCGGCCCCGCCGCGCAGCGGCCCGGTGGCCTGGGCGCTGTCGCGCTTCCAGATGGGCGCCGGCCGCCGGCTGGAGGCCGAGGCGCTGACCGACTACCTGCTGGCGCTGCGGGCGCTGATCGACGAGGGCGAGTCCAGCCTGGCGCTTCGGGTGGCCGTGCTGTGCGCCGAGGAGACCGAGCGGCGGCGCGTACAGCGCCGGATCGAGCTGGCCCAGGCGATGGAGCGGTTCGTGATCGGCGACCCCCCGTGGCGCGGCTCCGCCGGCGACGGCGGAGAGGACTACCTGGACGCGGTCGGGTCCGACTCGCCGCGCACGCTGGTGGAGGAGGTCGAGCGCCACCTGCGCGCGCTGCTGCGCGACATCCTCTGCGGCTATCTGGATGCCGACCTGCGCAGCGTGGCCGACGAGCTGCTGCTCGACCAGCCGGAGCCGTTCGAGATCCGCGCCGCGTCGCTGCGGCCGCTGCCGGCGCGCCCGCCGGCGCCCGCGAGCGAGCAGGCTGAGACGAACGTCCAGGACGACCCCGACGCGCTGGAGGGCCAGCTCGGCCTGGACGACGCGGAGTACTGGTCGGCCCCCGTATAGGGCACCAAGATCCGGCCTAAAGGCGTAGGACTGCCGTCCCGATAGGGCAGTATGCGGCCTGCCCCTGCCTGGGAGCGAGAAGGCGACGAACACCCCTTCGGCTCCGAGGAGATGGCGCGCACCCTGGCCTTCCTGTTCATGGCGGGTGGCTGCCTGAGCCTGTTGACGGTGGCGGTCGATCACCGTCCGGAGACGGTCGTGGCCGGTGTCGCCGCCACGGGGGTCGCCGCAGTGGCGCTGGGGCTCGTGCTGCTCAGGCTGGGCAGCCGGCTGCCCGTCGCCGGCGTGGCTGTGTTCCTTGCCCTGGGCACGGGCGCGATCACCACGGTCGTCTATTTCGACGGGCCCGACAGCATCTACGCCGTCTACTACCTCTGGGCCGGCGCGGAGGCCTTCCTGTTCCTGAACCGTCGCGGCGTGCTGCTGCAGATCGGGCTGATCGGCGTGGCCTACGCGTGGGTCCTGCTGAGCGGCGACCGCGCCACCGTGCCCTTCGAGCAGTGGGCCGTGGTGCTCGGCGCCACGGTCGCGCTGGGCGTGCTGGTGGGCTACCTGCGCCTGCGGCTGGTGCGGCTGCTCAACCGCCTGACCGCCGTCGCCCGCACGGACGAGCTGACCGGGATCCCCAACCGGCGTGCGTTCCAGGAGCGATTCGAGCAGGAGCTCGCGCGGGCCTCGCGCGACGCCCAGCCGCTGAGCGTGCTGATGGGAGACCTCGACGGCTTCAAGCTGGTCAACGACCGCCAGGGCCATCACCGCGGCGACGAGGCGCTCGAGCTGGTGGCCGGCCACCTCGAGCAGATGAAGCGGCTGACCGACGTGGCTGCGCGGGTGGGTGGCGAGGAGTTCGCGCTGCTGTTGCCCGCCACCGCCCACGACGAGGCCGAGCAGGTTGCCGAGCGCCTGCGCCTGGGCATCCGCGAGGTCTTCGCCGGCGCCGAGGTCCCGCTGAGCATCAGCTTCGGGATCGCCACCTTCCCGGTCCACGCCACCGACGGCCCCAGCGTGCTTCGCGCCGCCGACCAGGCCCTGTACAGCGCCAAGGAGCACGGCCGCGACCGGTCGGTGGTCTACAGCGCGGAGGCGTCGGAGTCGCTGGAGGGCGCGCGCCAGCGTTTGGCGGACAGCAGCGAGATGCAGCTGGCCACCGTGGTCGGCCTGGCCGAGGCGCTGGACATCCGCGACACCGGCACCGGCGAGCACTCGCGCACCGTGGCGCGCTACTCGGGCATGATGGCGCGCCGCATGGGCTTCAGCCGCCAGCGCGTGGAGCGGGTGGAGCTGGCCGGGCTGCTGCACGACGTCGGCAAGATCGGCATCCCGGACTCCGTGCTCACCAAGCCCGGCCCGCTCGAGGAGCACGAGTGGAAGCAGATGCGCACCCATCCGCAGATCGGGGCCCGGCTGCTGGGCCGCCCCGAGTTGGCCGATCTACGCAGCTGGATCATGGCCCACCACGAGCGTCCCGACGGCAGGGGCTACCCGTTCGGCCTCTCGGCCGACGAGATCCCGCTCGAGGCGCGGATCCTGTCGGTGGCCGACGCCTTCGAGGCCATGACGGCGAACCGCGTGTACAAGCGCGCCATGGCCCGCGATGCGGCCCGCCAGGAGCTCCTGGCCTGCACCGGCAGCCAGTTCGACGCCGCCGTGGTCGGCGTGTTCCTCGAAGGTCTGGACGAGGAGGACGGAAAGCTAGAAGAGATGCTGGTTCAGGGCCCGTAGGCCCTCGAGGTCGTGCACGTCGCCCGCCAGCTCGGGCACGGCCAGCGTGGGCTTGCGGCCGAGCCTGCGCCGCAGGTCCGCCATGTTGTGGGTGTCCACCTCCGCGAGCGCCACCTGCTCGCCCAGCGTGCGCGCGACCTTCGCGCCCAGCTTGTCGCCCACCAGGCCGTTCAGCTCGGACTCCAGCTGTGGCGAGGGGCTCGTACCGATCTGCGCGCGCACGCGGTTCACGATCACGCCGCCGAACGGCAGGTCTTCCTCGCGCAGGCGCTTGGCGAACCACTCGGCCTCCTGGATCGAGGCCTCGCGCGGAGAGGTGATCAGCAGGAACGTCGTGCGGCTGTCGCCCAGCAGCGCCTCGACCCTGCGGGCGCGCTCGGAGAAGCCGTCGGTCATGCTGCCGAACGCGTTGAAGAAGGCCGACAGGTCGCGCAGCAGGTCCACTCCGGTTGCGCGCTTCATGACCGAGAACAGCAGGCCGGTGCCCTTGCCCATGAGCCCCAGGCTCATCCGGCTCGAGCTCTGGAAGAAGCGCAGCGAACGCGAGTCGATGAAGCGCGACAGCCGCCGTGGCGCCTCCAGGAAGTCGAGCGCGTTGCGGCTGGGCGGCGTGTCCAGCACGAGCAGGTCGTAGCGACCCTCCTGGTGTAGCTCGTGCAGCTTCTCCATGGCCATGTACTCCTGCGAGCCGGCCACCGCATTCGAGAGCTGCTTGTAGATCGGGTTCGCCAGGACCGAGTCGCGCGTTTCCTCGTCGGGCGCGTAGGTGTCGATCAGCTCGTCGAAGGTGCGCTTGGCGTCCAGCATCATCGCCCACAGCTCGCCCGTGTCGGTGCCGGGCAGCTCCACCCGGGCCTCCTCGTTGCCCAGTTCGCTCAGGCCCAGCGAGTTGGCCAGCCGCCGCGCGGGGTCGATCGTCAGCACCGCCGCCTTCAGGCCGCGGTCGGCCATGCCGGTGGCGATGGCTGCCGAGGTGGTGGTCTTGCCAACCCCGCCCGAGCCCGCGCAGATCACGACCTGCTTGCGGCCGATCAGCTCCGCCACACCGCTCACAGCTTCTTCTCCAGCTCGGCCGCGAGCGTGCGCAACCCGTCCACGTCGACCTCCGGAGTCAGCAGGAACGGCAGCGTGATCACCGGGGCGTCCAGAGCCCGCCGCAGCCTGCTGATCTGCGACCGCTGTTCGCGGGCGCGCTTGTGCGCCGCGAGCGCGGTGGCCACCGCCTCGCGGGTGGCCGGTCCGCCCTGGCCGTTCACGGCCTCGAGCTCTTCGGCCTCCGCGTTCGAGTAGCGCTCGGGCAGCACCGCGTTCACCACCACCGCGGCCAGCTTCACGTCGACCTCCTGCTTGAGCCGCTGCTCGAGCTCGATCGTCTCGTTCACCGGCATCTCCTCGGCCAGCGCCACGGCGATCACGGCGGTCGAGCGGCCGTCGCGGATGAACCGGTCGAAGTAGCCGGCGTGCTTGGCCACCGGTCCGACCTTGGCGATGTCGGCGTACGTGCGCGGGGAGCGCAGCATGGCCACCCCGTGCCCGCTGGCCGGGGCATCCACCACGCAGGTGTCGAACGGGCGGTCGCGCGCGTTGCGCCGCTCGATCTGGGCCAGCTCCCAGATCTTGCCGAGCGTGACCAGCTCGTCCAGGCCCGGGGCGGCGGCGGTCAGGTAGGAGAAGATCCGGCTCTGGTTCAGCAGGCCCGCCAGGCGACCCGACTTGAGCTGGTCGCGCAGCCACTCCTCCTTCGCGTCCTCGGGGTTCAGCGAGAACGCCGAGAGGCCTTCGGCGACCTCGGTCTCGCGGTACCCCGCGGCGGGCTTGCCGAACATGCCGGTCACGCGCTCCTGCTCGGACACCTCGGCGATCACCGTGCGCCGGCCGGCGCCCGCGCCCGCGAGGCCGATCGCGGCGGCCACGGTGGACTTGCCGACGCCGCCCTTGCCGGTCACGAACACCAGGCGCTTGTAGAGGGGGGAGGACGGGGTCACTGCACAGACCGTACGCTAGGAGGCGGTGGCGGGCGCCGATGCCGTCCGGCGAGCTGTCGACATGCGTGTGAAGGACTCGCCCCGTCATGCGAATAAGCCCCTCGTAATGCCCTTGACGCCCAACGTTACGCAGCTCGATCGAATCGACCGGAGGCATCCGTGACCGACCAGGCGAAGGTGATCGCCTTCACCAATCAGAAGGGCGGGGTCGCCAAGACCACGACCACCCTCAACCTGGCCGCCGCGTTCGTCGAGAGCGGTCACCGCGCGCTGTGCGTGGACCTGGACCCGCAGGGCAACCTGACGATGAGCCAGGGCATCGACCCGGACACGCTCGAGGTGTCGATGTACGACGTGCTGGTGCACGACATGTCCATCCGCGAGGTCATCCGCAAGCGCGAGGTCGACGTGGCCTGCGCCTCGATCGACCTGGCCGGCGCCGAGATCGCGATGTCCACGAAGATCGGCCGCGAGCGCTCGCTGGAGAAGGCGCTGCGCCCGATCAAGGAGGACTACGACTTCATCTGCATCGACACTCCGCCGTCGCTCGGACTGCTCACGATCAACGCTCTGACGGCGTCCGACAAAGTGATCGTCCCCGTGCAATGCGAGTATCTGTCGATGAGGGGACTGGTGCAGCTTCAGAACACCTTGTCGATGATCCGCGAGAACCTGAATCCCAGACGTGGATATCGAGGGGATCCTGCCTACCCTCGTGGACAACCGGACGGTGCACGCCAAGGAGGCGATCGAGATCCTGGAGGAGAACTTCGGGGACCGAGTGTTCGCATCGCGGATCAACAAGACGGTCCGGTTCGCAGAAGCGCCTGTGAAGGGAATGTCCGTGCTCAAGTACGACCCTGACGGCAAGGCGGCCTACGCCTACCGCCAGCTGGCTAAGGAGGTCCTCGGAAATGGCAAGCGGTAAGCGCGCGAGCATGAGGGAGGGGCCCCTGGCCGCGCTCTTCCGGGCCACGGAGGAGGAGGGCGCCGAGCAGCCGCCCGCCAAGGAGACCGCACGCGAGCCGGTCTCGCGCGAGAGCGCCGAGCCGCCGCCCAGGCGCGAGTTCGCTCCCGAGCCGCCCGCTTCGGGCTCCGCGCCCTCGACCGCTGCCGGTCGTGAGCCGCGGCCCGAGCGTCGCCGTCCCGAATCGCGGCCCGAGCGCCAGGAGCGGCCGGGATCGCGCTACGAGGGCGTGCCCACGCCGGAGGAGCGCCTGCGCTCGGTGTTCAGCGCGGACATCCCCGAGAACATCATGGAGCGGCCCGGCGAGCGCCGGTCCGGCTCCGACCTGGAGCCGATCCACCAGGCCGAGTCGCCGCTGCACCGCGAACCGGTGCTGCGTGTGATCGGCGTCGGCGGCGCCGGAGTGAACGCCGTCGACCGGATGATCGAGGCACAGGTCCAGGGCGTGGAGTTCATCGCCGTGAACACCGACGTGCAGTCGCTGGAGCAGTCCAGCGCGGCCACACGGGTGCACATCGGCAGCGACGCCACGCGCGGCCTCGGCGCCGGCGCGGAGCCGGAGATCGGCCGCCGCGCGGCGCTGGAGCAGTACGACGAGCTCAAGGGCCTGCTCAAGGGCGCGGACATGGTGTTCATCACCGCCGGCGCCGGCGGCGGCACGGGCACCGGCGCGGCCCCCGTGGTGGCGCGGATCTCGCGCGAGGTCGGAGCGCTGACGGTTGGCATCGTGACCAAGCCGTTCGCCTTCGAGGGCGTGCGCCGCGGCCAGCAGGCCGAACAGGGCGTGGAGGAGATGGCCGCGGAGGTCGACACGCTCATCACGATCCCGAACTCGCGACTGCTGTCGGTACTCGACAAGAAGACGTCGATGGTCGACGCCTTCCGCGTGGCCGACGACGTGCTGCGCCAGGGCGTGCAGGGCATCTCCGACCTGATCGCCCTGCCCGGGCTGATCAACCTGGACTTCGCCGACGTGCGCACGATCATGAGCCAGGCGGGCAACGCGCTGCTGGGCATCGGCATGGGCACCGGCGAGAGCCGCGCGCTCGACGCCGCCTCACGCGCTGTCGAGTCGCCGCTGCTGGAGACCTCGGTCGACGGCGCCCAGTCGATCCTGCTGTCCATCACCGGCGGCAGCGACCTGTCGCTGTTCGAGGTCAACGACGCGGCCAAGGCCGTGGCCGAGGCCGCCCACCCCGACGCCAACATCATCTTCGGCGCCATGGTCGACGAGAAGCTCGGCGACGAGGTGTGGATCACGGTGGTGGCCACCGGCTACGGCGACCGGCCGACGCCGAGCCGCGATCGCAGCCGCCCCGGCTCCACGGTCGACGCCGACCACGAGCCACGCATCACCCGCGCTGCCCGCCCGCGCGAGCGCGTGGGCGCGGGCCTCGACGACCTCGACGTGCCCGAGTTCATGCCGCGCGGCTGAGTCCGCTTTACACCAGGCGGCAGGCCAGCATCCGGGCGATCGCCCCGACGGCCTCGTCGCCGGTCACGCCTCGCTGGCGCAGGGAATCCCACACCGGCAGGTCGAGCAGCGCGCGCACGATCCGGGCATCGGTCTCGTCGCTGTCGAGCGGCTCGAGCGCGGTCGCGATCAGCGCCGAGAGAAGCCGCTCGACGGCACCCAGGAACTCGGTCACCGTCGGATGCACATCGGGCTCGCGCCGCACGGTGCGGATGTCGTCGGCGCCGCGCTCGTAGACCGCGAAGACCTCGGCCACCAGGCGCTCGATGCGCGCCTGGCCCTCTAGGCCCTCGAACAGATCGCCCGCATCGCCGGGGTCCGGAAGCGCC
Source organism: uncultured Solirubrobacterales bacterium (assembly GCA_963750365.1). Taxonomy (GTDB): domain Bacteria; phylum Actinomycetota; class Thermoleophilia; order Solirubrobacterales; family Thermoleophilaceae; genus JAAYBF01. Next base: position 67,565 of record CAVVQE010000001.1, on the reverse strand, counting down.
ACGGCCTCCATCGAGACCCGGCCGCACGCGGGAACCAGCTCGTCAAGCGTGGGGAAGTGGCGGTAGACGGTGCCCACGCCGACGCCGGCGCGGTCCGCGATCGCGTCCCAGCTCGTCGCTGCGATGCCCGCCTCGTTGTGCAGCGCACGCGTGGCGTCGATGATCCGCCGCCGCGTCTCCTCGGTGGCGGCCGCTCGTTTCGACATGTCGTATTTTCGCGGAGACATTTAGTTGACGAATTCTCTCCGTCAAAGTATAGTGCCGGCACGGACGAGGATCAACCAGCACCAGGAGGGATAGCAATGACCACCAACGGAAATACCGCGACGCTCCCGGAGCAGGAAGTCAGGCCAGGGCCGCGCTGGTTCTTCGGCGCGCTGGTGCACATCCGGGCGACGGCGGCTGAGACCAATGGCCGGTACACCCTGGTCGAGGTCGACTGCCCGCCCGGCCTGGTCGCGCCGCTGCACGTGCACCACGGCGAGGACGAGGGCTTCTTCGTGCTCGAGGGCTCGGTGACGATCTCGGTCGGTGACGACACCGTGGTCGAGCTCGGCCCGGGCGAGCACGCCTTCGGCCCGCGCGAGATCCCCCACAGCTACGTCGTGGGACCCGAGGGCGCGCGGATGCTGTGGGTCCTGACCCCCGGCGGCTTCGACGGGCTGGTCATGGAGGCCAGCGTGCCGGCCGAGGCGCTCACGCATCCGCCCGCCGACGTGCAGCCGCCGGAGAACGTTGCGGAGATCGTGCGCAGGTACGGCAACGAGCTCCTCTGAGGGCAGCAGGGTCGGCCCAGCCGGCGCGTCACGACAAACGTCCACATGGCGGACGAAAGTCGTGACGCTCCGGCCGGCCGAGCCGCGGCACGATCCGCCGCGGCCGGTAGCGTCGCCCACGCATGAGGGGCGTCGTCGCAGCCGGCCATCCGCTGACCGCCTCCGCGGGAGCCGACGTCCTGCGCGAAGGCGGCAACGCGGTCGACGCGGCGGTGGCGGCGGTGCTGGTGTCGTTCGCGGCCGAGTCGCTGCTGACCGGACCGGGCGCCGGCGGCTTCATGCTGCTGACCTCGCCCGGCGGGCGTAGCCACCTGCTGGACTTCTTCGTGGCCGCGCCCGGGCACGGCATCGCCGATCCGCGCCCGGCGCCGCTGGTGCCGATCGAGGTGGCGTTCTCGCCGGAGACGATCCAGGTCTTCAACGTGGGCGCCTCCTCGTGCGGCGCCTACGGCACGCCGGCCGGCCTGGCGCACGCGCTGGACCGCTTCGGCACGCTGGCGCTGGGCGACCTGACGCCGGCGGCAGCCAAGGCGGCGCGCGAGGGGGTGGAGGTCTCGCCGATCCAGGAGTACCTGCTGCGCATCCTCGGCCCGATCTTCCGCTCGACGCCCGAGGGCATGGCGCTGTACGAGCCGGCCGGCCACCCGGTCGCGGCCGGCGAGCGGCTGCCCATGCCCGAGCTGGCCGACCTGTTGGACCGCCTTGGCGCCGAGGGGCCGGGCTTCCTCTACGAGGGCGACGTAGCGGATGCGATCAGCAACTGGGTGCTCGAGCGCGGCGGCCTGTTGACGGCATCCGACCTGGCCCGCTACGAGGTGATCGAGCGCGCGCCGGTGGGCGCGGACTTCCGCGGGCGCCGGGTGCTGACCAACCCGCCGCCGTCGTCGGGGGGCATCCTGATCGCCGACGCGCTGGAGTTGCTGGATCGGATCGACCGCCCCGGCGACACCGAGACGCTGGCCGAGGTCATCGCCGCCACCAACCGCGCTCGCGACCACGAGTTCGTGAACGGTCTGCGCAGCACCGATTTCGTGCAGCGCTTCCTGGCGCCCGGCGCGCTCGACAGGGTGGCGGGCGAGATCGGCTCGCGGCTGGGTTCGACGACCCACATCTCGGTCATGGACGCCGACGGCGGCTGCGCCACGGTGACCTGCTCGAACGGCTCGTCGTCGGGCATCGTGGTGCCCGGCACCGGCATGCACCTGAACAACATGCTGGGCGAGGAGGACCTCAACCCCGGCGGCTTCCACGGGCACCCGCCCGGTGCCCGGGTGCCCAGCATGATGGCCCCCACGGTGGTCATCCGCGACGGGCGGCCCGAGATGGCGCTGGGCTCGGCCGGCTCGAACCGCATCCGCTCGGCCATCGTGCAGACGATTGCCGCGGTCATCGACGGCGGGCTGGCCGCCCAGGCGGCGGTGGACTCGCCGCGGGTGCACGTGGAGGGTTCGCTGGTCGACGCCGAGCCCGGCGTCGACTCCGACGCGCTGGCAGCGCTTCAGGCTCGCGACTGGCAGCTCAAGCGCTGGCAGGAGCGCAACCTCTACTTCGGCGGCGTCCAGGCGGTGGTCCGCGATGCCGACGGGCGCATCTCCGGCGGCGGCGATCCGCGCCGCGGCGGCGTGGCCATCAGCGTGGAGTAGCCGCCGCCCGGTCGCCGCGGCAGCTACCCGGGCGCGCCGCCGCGCAGCACGTACTCGGTCCAGCCCTCGACCTGCCGCTCGGCCAGCGCGTAGCCGCTGTCGGCGGCCCACGCCGCCAGGTCGATCGCCGCCTCGGGGTCGGTGGCCAGCACGGTCAGCTCCTCGCCGGCGGGCACCGTCTCCATCGCCGTCTTGGCCATGACCAGCGGCAGCGGGCACTTCAGGCCGCGGGCGTCGGTCGTGTGCATGCGCTGAAGCCTATGCGTGCTGCGCAATGCGAACGGACGGCCCGGAGGCCGCCCGTTGGCGCTGCCCGTCCCGACTTACTTCAGTTGTCTACTGCGCCGCCTTCTGCAGGTTCACGCGGCCGAACCCGTAGCTGGAGTCGCGGCCCGCCGCGCCCTTGTCGTCCACCGCGCTGTCCAGGCGCGAGCGCACCTGCCCGGCGGTGAAGGCGGGGTTCCTGGTGAAGATCACCCCGGCCACGCCCGCGGCGTGCGGGGTGGCCATCGACGTCCCGCTGAACGACACGTAGCCGCCGCCGCGCTTGGTGGAGAGGATGTTCACGCCCGGCGCCGAGACCTCGACGTCCGAGTTGGTGTTGGAGAAGCTGGCCTTGGCGTCGCGGTTGTCGGTGGCGCCGACCGAGACCACCTCGGCGTAGGCCGCCGGGTAGTTCAGCGAGCTGTTGCCGTCGTTGCCTGCCGCGGCCACGAGCACGCTGCCGCCCGCGCCGCCGCCCTTGTAGGCGTTCTGCACGGCCTGCTGGAGCGTGGTCGCGCCCGAGCTGCCGCCGAGGCTCATCGAGATGACCTTGGCGCCCTTCTGGTTGAGGTAGGTGATGCAGTTGGCCACTCCCGCCAGCGAGCCGCTGCCCGAGCTGCTCAGCGCCTTGCAGATGGACAGCGGCGAGTTGAACGAGACGCCGGCCACGCCCACGCCGTTGTTGGCCTTGGCGGCGACGGTGCCCGCCACGTGGGTGCCGTGGTCGTGGTCGTCGGTGCACTTGCCGGCCACGACCGTGGGGTCGCCGCCGATGATGCCGCCGATGCCGAACGACTTCACGCCGGCGCAGTCCGCGGTCTTGCCGCTGAGGTCCTCGTGGCTCTGGTCGATGCCGGTGTCGACGATGCCGACCTTGGCCCCGCCCGATGCGGGGAAGGCGCCGAGCCCCGCGGCGTCCCAGCCCTCGGGCGCGTCGATGTCGGCGTCAGGGCTGCCACCGGTCTGGCCGGTGTTGTTCAGCCCGTAGAGCTCGCCGAAGCGCGCGTCGTTGGGGGTCGCCTGCGTGCGCAGGATGTAGTTGGGCTCGGCGTACAGCACGCTCGAGCTGGCGTTCAGGCGCCTGGCGGTCGCGGCGGCGTCGCCGGACGTGCGCAGCACGCGCGCGTCGACGCCCATCACGCTGCCCACGGTGCGCTCGACGCCCACCCGCTCCAGCAGCGAGGAGCGCTGCGTCTCGCTGATGCCGCTCTTGTACTTCACGATGACCTGGTCGGCCACGTAGCTCGGCGCGGCCTGGGCGCCTGCGGCCAACGTGAGCGTGCCGGCTGCCACCACGGCGGCGGCGAGTGCTGCCTTGCGCATCGAGTTCTTCCTCACTGTTCGGGGCTCCTCCTGGTGCGGGCCAGGGAGGCCGCGCGGGTCGATCGTCCCCGTTCGCCGGGGAATCGAAACCAGGCGGTACCAACGCGCAGGTTCGCTCGGTTTAGTGGTGCACCTTGCCGTTGGAGGAGGCGCGCTTCGCCGCCTCCTGGGAGCGCGAGAGGTTCTCGACCGCGACAGCGCACAGAGTGGCCAGCTGCTCGAGGCGCTCCTGCTCGCTCAGTAGCTCGAGCAGCTGCTGCTTGTCGCCGTTGCCGAACTTGATCGTCGAGGCCATGTCGTAGGCGTCCAGTTCGGCCAGGTCGTCCTCCTCGGGACGCGTGTCGGTCACGCGCTCGACCAGATCGGCGTAGGCCTTGCGTGCCGCGTCGCCGGCCTGGGCGTCGGCGCCCTGGCCTACGTCTTCGAGCCAGGTCACGTCGCCCGCCGGGTAGGGCAGGTCCTCGACGCGCCGGTCCAGCGTGAAGCGGCGCGTGCCCTTGGCCAGGATGTTCATGCGCCCGTCCTCGGTGCGCTCGATCAACTGCGCCACCTCGGCGGCGCAGCCCACATCCTGGACGCCGTCGTCGCCCGACCAGACGATGCCGAACTCGGTGCCCTGGTCCAGGCACTCGCCGATCATGATCCGGTAACGCTCCTCGAAGATGTGCAGCGGCACGACCTCGCCCGGCAACAGCACCAGACCAAGCGGGAACAGCGGGAGGCGCTCGGAGGACGCGGGCATGAGCCACCTAGGCTAGCCAGGTGGCAACCGCTGCCGACGCCCAGACAGCAGGGCCGGCCCACGTGGCCACGGTCTCCTTCCTGGCCTCGCGCGCGGTGCCCTCGGGTGGCTTCGTCGTGGCGCTGGCGGGCGGCACCGCGCTGGCGCGGGTTGGAGCGCGCCACGGCGCCCGGACCGCGTTCGGCGCGTCGCTGGCGGCCATGTTCGAGACGGTGGCGATCATGGGTCCCGCGCGCTTCGGCGTTCCGCTGACCCAGGCGCTGAGCGCACCGCTGCTGGGCGCGATGGAGGGGCGCGGCCGCGGGCCGATCGCGCAGTTCGCCGTGGCGGCCGCGGTGCGCCTGGCGTCCAACGCCATCGGCACCGCGTTCTTCGTACTGGTCATCACCGGCGGCCTGGACGCCTACTCGGGCGCAGCAGAGAACCTGGTCGGCAGGGTCGGCATCACGCTGGACGAGCGCGGCACCGTGCTGCTCACCGTGGCCGCGCTGCTGGCGTGGGGCGTGCTGGCCAGCATCGTGCAGGTGATGGTCTACCGGCGTGGACTACGGGGATGGCCCGACAGCGCCATGGAAGGCGAAACGCCGCCGGCGGAGGCGCTGGCGCACCGCGGCCGTTTCGACGCCCGCGCAGCCACCGTGGCGGCGGCGGTGGCGTTCGCGCTGCTGCTCAGCGGAACCGCCTGGGCGCCGCTGGCCGGTGTGGCCGCATGGCTGGCGCTGGTCACGCTCCTCGCCCGCGGCGATCGCAGCGCGTGGCGCACCGGGCTGGTGCTGGCCGCGGTGCTGGGCCTGGGCGCTGTGTCCTTCTCGCTGGTCGGCGGCCTGGGGGTCGAGGTGGCGGCCCGGCGCGGGCTGCGGGCCGTCCTCCTGGTGCTGGCGGCCACGTGGCTGCGATCGGCCGCCGGGGCCGACGGCCTGCGTGAGGTCTTCCGGCGGTCGCTGGGACGGCTGCGCCGGCTGCCTGCGGTGCCCGAGGCCATCGCCGCGCTGGACCACATCGGCTCCGAAGGACACCTGGCCCGTGCCGGCCGCTCGCTCGTGGCCCTGACCGCCAACACCCCGCTTCGCCCCGCCGCCCTGGTGGACACCGTGCTGGGCTGGGTCTACGAGCGCGCGGGCCGCTTCCGCTCCGCGCCCCCGCCACCGCCACCGCAGCTGGCGCTGCGCGCGCTGGACGTGGCGATGGTCCTCGCGGCGGCGCTGCCGGCCCTCGGCCTGGTGATCTAGCCCGCTAGCCCGGCGCCCGTGCCGAGACCAGCAGGTTGTAGAACAGCGCGGGGGGCAGGCGTGGTTCCAGCAGCGCTCGGTCCAGGGCCTGGAAGGCCAGGTAGCCGCGGTAGGCGTACTGGCGCCACAGCCATGGCACGTCGGACGGCTCGGCTGTGGCCTCCAGGGCGCGGTTGGCCCAGCCGAACATGCTGGCCGCCAGCTCCTCGCCGCTCACCAGGACCTGGTCGAAGCCGGCATTGCCGGCGCCGTCGCGCAGCATCGCGGGCGTGAACGCGTGCACGTCCACGATCCGCTCCAGCTCGTCCTCGGCGGGGGTGTGGTGAAAGCCCTCGTGGGTGGCGGGCGCGGCGCGCATCAGCGCGCGCCAGGCCGGCGCGGCCCGGTAGGCCGCGCGCTTGGGCAGCGCGGCGATGCGATCGCCGTAGTGCGAGGGCTCGCCGCAGAAGGCGATGGCCCCGCCGGGGCGCAGCACGCGCAGGAACTCGCGGAACGAGCCCTCCAGGTCGGGCAGGTGGTGCAGCACGGCGTGGCCGAAGACCAGGTCGAACGAATCGTCGGGGTAGGGCAGCGCCGCCGCCTCGCAGCAGGCGGTGCGAACGGGGACGCCGAGCCGGCCCGCGCTGGCCTTCAGCGCCGCGATCATGCCCGGCGAGATGTCGGTGGCGGTGTAGTCGCGCACCACGCCGGCGCGCACCAGGTTCAGCCCGAAGTAGCCGGTGCCGGCGCCGATCTCCAGCGCCGCCGGGAAGCGGCCGGGGTGACGCAGCCCCAGCGCCTTGCCGATCTTGCCCATGACCTGGGCCTGACCGGGCGCGCCGTAGTCGATCCCCCACTTGGCGTCGTAGTGCGCCGCCGCCATGTCGTGGTAGCGGACGTTGGCGTCACGGATGTAGTCCGGCTGGGTATCCAGGGCCGCCATGGGCCGGACAGCGTATTCAGCTGCGGGCCCCGACGGCCGCCGGTGGCATGCCGCGCCGCTGCCCGGACCACCCCTCCATACACTGCTCCGCCGTGTCCCGCGAGTACGTGCAGTCCGATCAGCCCGCCGGCGTTCCGCCGTTGGCGCTGACCGGCGAGCGCACCCTTCCCGACGTGCCCGAGGAGAACTACTGGTTTCGCCGCCATCTGGCGGTGTACGAGTGGATCGCGCGCCGGGTGGGCGGCCAGGAGGTGGTCGACATGGCCTGCGGCGAGGGCTATGGCAGCGCCGTGCTGGCCGGGCGGGCGGCGCGGGTCACCGGCGTGGACGCCAACCCGGAGGCGTTCGCGCACGCGCGGGCCAAGTACGAGCAGCCCGGCGTGCGCTTCGTGCGCGACCTGGTCGAGGGCTACTCCGAGCCCTGCGACGCCGTGGTCTTCCTGCAGACGATCGAGCACGTCCAGGACCCCGAGGCCGTGCTGGCCCACTTCAAGGACATGCTGCGCCCCGGCGGCAGCGTGTTCGTGTCCACGCCCAACGTGCTGACGCTGGCGCCCGCGGGCGCCGAGAAGTCCGACAACCCGTGGCACGTCAAGGAGTACCGCGCCGGGGAGTTCGGCCAGCTGTGCCGCTCGGTGTTCGCCCGGGTGGACATGTTCGGCCTGTTCCACGCGCGCAAGCTGCGCGCGCACGAGTTGGCGCTGGCCGCCGGCTGGGACGACCTGCACGCCCGGCTCGGGGTGACCAAGCCGTTCTACGACCGCTTCACGCCGGCCATCGCGGCGTCGGACTTCACGCTGCGCCGCGGCGCCGACCTGGACCGCGCGCTGGACTTCGTGGCCGTGCTGCGATGAGCAGCGAGCGTGGCTCGCTGGCAGTGCTGCTGCACAGCCACATGCCCTACGTCGAGGGCTTCGGCACCTGGCCGTTCGGGGAGGAGTGGCTGTGGGAGGCCACGGCGTCGGTGTACCTGCCGCTGATCGAGCTGCTGTCAGAGGTCGACGCGCCGCTGACGCTCGGAGTGACGCCGGTGCTGGCCGATCAGCTGGAGACGCTGCCGGGCCCGGCCGGCGACCGCTTGATCGAGTTCCTGACCGGCCCGCGCGTGGTGGTCCACGAGCGCGACTCGCTCGGCCTGGACCAGACCGGGCAGCCCGAGCTGGCGGCCGAGGTCCGCCGCGCGGCCGGGGACTACGCGTGGGCCGCGCAGCGGCTCGCGGAGCCGGAGGGCCGTGACCTGGTGGGCGCGCTGGCGGCGCTCGGGCGCGACACCAACCTCGAGCTGTGGACCTCGTCGGCCACCCACGCGCTGCTGCCGCTGATGGCCAGCGACGCGGGCATGCGCCTGCAGCTGGCCACCGGCACGGCCTCGCACGAGCGCCGCTTCGGCTCGTTCGGCGGCGGGCTGTGGCTGCCCGAGTGCGGCTACGCACCCGGCCTCGAGCGCGAGCTGGCCGACGTGGGCGTGGCCGTGACCTGTGTCGACCAGACGAGCGTGCACGGCTTCGGTGCGCCGGAGCAGCTGGAGCCCGTGCTCACACCCGCCGGCGTCGTGGCGGTCCCCATCGACTGGCAGACCGTGCAGCTCGTCTGGAACGGCCTGACGGGCTATCCGGCCACCGCCTGCTACCGCGACTACCACCACCGCACCACCCACGACCTGCGGCCATGGAACATCGGCGGCGGCCCCTACCGGCCGGCCGACGCGGCCGAGCAGGCCCGCGCGCACGCGCGTGACTTCGTGGCCCGCTGCATCGAACGGCTGGACGCCTACGCGGCCGAGCGCCGGCGCCCCGGCCTGCTGTGCTTCGCGCTGGACACCGAGCTGCTGGGCCACTGGTGGTACGAGGGCCAGCGGTGGCTGCGCGCGGTGCTCGACGAGGCCGGCGGCGCAGGGGCTGGAGCTGACCACGGTGTCGCGAGGGCGTGAAGCGCACGCAGACCCGGTCGAGCGCGAGCTGCACGCCGTCCAGCTGGGGCACCGCGAAGGACCTGTCGACCTGGGACTCGCCGAAGGTCGCCGAGGTGACCTTCGCCGCGCGCAGCGCCGAGCTGCGTACGGTGGCGGCGGCCGCGCGCGGCGGGACGGACCCCGGCGCCCTGAGCCGGGCCGCCCGCGAGCTGATGGCGCTCCAGGCCAGCGACTGGGCGTTCCAGATGACGGGCGAGCTGTCGGCCGACTACCCGGCCCAGCGGCTGGCCGGCCATGCGGCCGATCTCGACGCGGCGCTCCTATCCCTGCGAGACTCTGCGGCCGTGCAGCCGGACCCCGCCCTGCGCAACCTGGCGCCCGACCTGGACCTGGCCGCGCTGGTCGCGCCCTAGCCGCTCGGCCCGTGGTGCCGGCGTAGTTGCGGCCCACCCGCACGCCGACCCCTTCCTCGTTGGCTGCGGCGTCGGTGTCCCTGATGTCCTGGATCAGGTTGCTCTCGACCCTGGCATGCAGATCACTTGGGTCGGTGTTGTTCTCGACCAGGACGCCATGGCGCAGGCTGTCGACCGTTCCCGGCCCGGGGCCCGCGATGATGAAGCGCCTGATCTTGGCGTTGCTGGCGCCATCGATGTACACGAGCGATTCCGGCGCGGACAGAGGCGTCGAGGGAGCCTTGATCGTCGCTCCCCGGACCACCTTCGCGGCCACGTCGACACCGTCGGTGGTGATGTGCACCTGCTCGCGATAGACCCCGTTGCACACGAGCACCTGCTCGCCGGGCGACGCCGCGTTCACGCCGGACTGGATAGTGGTATGCGTTGCGGTGGGGCACTGCACCCCGTCGTCGTCCACGAGCTCCGTCGCCGACGCCGGTGCGGCGCTGAAGGCGAACACGGCCGTGATGGCCACTACGCCAAATCGTAACTGCATGTGGGTCCCCCTCTGTCAACGGCGGGGCGTCAGATCCAGGCCCCACCTGCGTGTGGCGAACCTAACATTGGTTTGGTCACAGCGCCAGCATCTTCTTGGGGGTCGTATAAGTGTTTTCCGGCGTCGGATTGGCGGTCTGGCGAACCCGGGGGTACCGTGGCCGCATGCACCGCTCGGCCAGGATCGTCATCGTCATCGCCCTCTGCGCAGCGCTCGTCAGCTCGCTCTCGATTAGCGCGACGGCCGCGCCCGCCGAAGGCCAAAAGGCCACGGCGGCCACGATCGCGAAGAAGAAGAAGAAGCGCTGTCGTAAGGGCTACGTGCGCAAGCGGGTCACGGTCAAGAAGGGCAGGAACCGGGGCAAGCGGGTATCCAGGTGCGTGAAGAAGCGCAAGCCTGCGACCGCTCCGAGAAAGCCGGCGGCCCCGCCGAAGTTCTCTCCCGCCTGATCGCGCGCGCAGCGGGCTACTAGACTCCCGCGCCGCCGTGCGCGTCCTGATCCTGTCCTGGGAGTACCCGCCGCTGATCGAAGGCGGGCTGGCGCGCCACGTGCGCAAGCTGGCCGAGAACCTGGTGCTCGGCGGCACCGACGTGCACGTGCTGGCCCGCGGCACCGAGGACGCGCCGGCCGAGGAGGAGATGGAGGGCGTGACCGTGCACCGCGTGCTCGAGCCCGAGCGCCCCAGCGAGCTGGGCGAGTTCGTGACCTGGATCGAGCGCATGAACGCCGACATGCTGGCCGCCGGGGTCGAGGTGGGCGACGACTACGACTTCGACCTCGTGCACGGTCATGACTGGCTGGTGGCCGGCGCAGGCGACCACCTGGCCAAGCGCTTTCGCTGCCCGTTCGTGGTGACGATCCACGCCACCGAGTACGGCCGCCACCAGGGCTGGGTGGACAAGCACCCGCAGTCGCACATCCACGGCGTGGAGCGCTGGATGGCCAACCGCGCCGACCGCCTGATCACGTGCTCGGCCTACATGCGCGACCACGTGGCCGACATCTACGGGCTCGACGAGGACGACGTGACCGTGATCCCGAACGGGATCGATCCCAGCGAGCTGACCCCGGTCGGCGACCTGGACGTCGCTGCGCGCGCGCTTCGCCGAGCCCGACCAGCAGCTGATCCTGCTGGTGGGACGGCTGGTCTACGAGAAGGGCTTCCAGCTGGCGCTGGAGGCCATGCCCGGACTGGTCGAGCGGCTGGGCAACGTCCGCTTCCTGGTCGCGGGCTCGGGCACCGCCGAGCAGGACCTCAAGCGCCAGTCCACCGAGCTGGGGCTGGATGCGCACGGCACCTTCCTGGGCTGGATCGGCGACGACGTGCTGCACTCGCTCTACCGCGTGGCCGACCTGACGGTCGTGCCCTCGCTGTACGAGCCGTTCGGGCTCGTGGCGCTGGAGGCCATGGCCTCGGGCTGCCCGTGCATCGTGGCCGACACCGGCGGCCTGCGCGAGATCGTGCCCGCCGACGACCGCGTCGGGCTGCGCTTCAACGGCGGCGACCCCGAGCACCTGGCCACGATGGTCGAGCGCCTGCTCACCGACGAGGCTCTGCGCGAGCGGCTGGTGGCCGAGGCCTCCGAGCACGTGCTCAGCTTCGACTGGGGCGACGTGGCCCGCCAGGTCGAAGAGCTCTACGCCCAGGTGACCGGCCAGGCCGAGCCTGCGGACCCGCGCCACGGCTCCAGGCCGCTCTCCTAACTCGGCGCCGGGTTCCTCGGAGGGTTGTAGGTGCCATGGCACCTACAAGGCTCTGCGCTCGCCCTCGCACGCGCCCCCGCCCGCCCCCCGGAAACGGCGACGCCCGCCCCCTAGGCAGGGGGGCGGGCGGCCGATCGAACCGGCGTGACCGTCGCTTCAGGCCGGTTCGGGCTCCGCCCGCCGGGGTCCGCGGGCGGACTCGTGGGCGACGCGTGGCAGCCAGCCGAGCCAGCTCGGCAGGTACCAGTTCCAGTCGCCCAGGAGCTTCATGGTGGCCGGGAGCAGGACACCGCGGATGATCGTGGCGTCGATCAGGATCGCGGCCGCCAGGCCCACGCCCATCTGCTTGAACTCGATCGCCGAGAGGCTGGCGAAGATCGAGAACACCGCGATCATGACCACCGCGGCGCTGGTGACCACGCCTGCCGTGCTCTTGATCCCGGACGCCACCGCGCTTTCGGTGCTCATGCCGGAGTCGAACGCCTCGCGGACCCGGCTGAGGATGAACACGTGGTAGTCCATCGACAGCCCGAACAGCACCACGAACAGGAACAGCGGCAGCCAGGCGGTGATGCCGCCGGTGTAGTCGAAGCCGAGCAGGCTCTGGCCGACGCCGTGCTGGAAGACCAGCACCAGCACTCCGTAGGCCGCGGCCACCGACAGCAGGTTCAGCAGGATGGCCTTGATCGGGATCACGATCGACCGGAACGTGAACAGCAGCAGCAGGAACGCGGCGCTGAGCACGAACGCGAACACCAGCGGCATGCTGCTGTTGAGCACCGAGTTGAAGTCCTCGGTGCCGGCGGTCATGCCGGAGACGTCGGCCCTCGTGTCGGGCAGCGAGCCGAACGCCGCGGGCACCGCGCTGTCGCGCAGCTCGCGCAGGGCCGTCTGCGACTTGGAGTCGGTGCCGTTGCCGGCCAGCGGCACGTCGACCTTGGCCACCGTGCCGCCCGGGCTGATCTCGGTGCTGACCTTGCCTTCGAGCACCGGGCTGCGGTCCACGCTGCGCTGCAGCTTCGCCACCGCCGCCTTCATCTGCGGCGAGCTCACCGCTTCGCCCTGCACCACCACGTTCGCCGGGATGTTCTCGCCCGGGAACTCGGCCTGGATGCGGTCGTAGGTCTGCATCACGGTCAGGTCGCGCGGCAGCGTGTCCACGCCGGGCAGCGCCGTCTTCAGGCCCAGCGCGGGCACGGCCAGCGCCACCAGCACGGCGCCCGAGACCAGCGCGGCGGCAAGCGGGCGGCGCAGCACGCGGTCCAGCACGGCGTTCCACACTCGCGACTCGCCGTTCTCGCTCTTGATCCGCTTCAGGAAGGGGACGCGGCCCTTCTCGACGCGGTCGCCCAGCTTGGCCAGCACGGCCGGGAGCACGGTCAGCGAGCCGACCATCGCCACGGCCACGACCAGGATCGTGCCGGTGGCGAACGAGGTGAACGTGGCGTCGCCGGCGATGTACATGCCGGCCATGGCGATCATGACCGTGAAGCCCGAGATCAGGACTGCCCGTCCCGAGGTGGCCGCGGCAGCCTCCAGCGATGCGCGCTCGCCGGCGCCCCTGGCCCGTTCCTCGCGCTCGCGGCGCAGGTAGAACATCGAGTAGTCCACGCCCACCGCCAGGCCGATCAGCAGGATCACCGAGCTGATCGACTCCGACACCGGCGCGAACTGGCTGATCGGGCCGATCAGGCCGATCGTGGCGGCCACCGCGGAGAGGGCCAGCAGCAGCGGCACGCCCGCGGCCGCCAGGGCGCCGAAGGCGATCACGAGGATGATCAGCGTCACCGGCAGCGACGTGATCTCGGCCTTCTGGAAGTCATCCTCGAACGACTTCGAGATGGCCTTGTCCGCGCTGGCGTCGCCGAACTGGGCGATGCGCAGGTCGGGGTGGGCCTTCTGGGCCGCCGCCGTGGCGGCCAGCACGGAATCGACCCTGTCCTTGGCCTGGTCATCGTCCCCCGGGATCTTCAGGTTCACCAGAACGGCCTTGCGGTTCTTGGCGATCGCGGCGTCGCTGCGGTAGGGCGAGGTCACGTCTTTGACGCCCTTCACGTGCGCGAGCCGGCGCTGGACGTCGGCCACCGCGGCCTTGAAGGCCGGGTCGTCCGCGTTCAGCCTGGAGCTCTGCACCAGGACCGACTCGTCGGCCGCCTGCGGAAAGGCCTTGACCAGGGCCTTGTCGGCGCGGGCGGACTCGCCCGAGCCCTGCTCCTCGTCGGTCAGGAGCTTGGTGCCCGTCATCCCGCCGAGCACCAGTGCGGCCACGACGAAAGCCAGCCATCCGATGACGGCGGCCTTGCGGTGACGGGCGCTCCAGCGCCCGGCCCGCGCTGCGATGTTGCCTGAGGGGTTCATGCCGGGCAGCTTGGCGCTGGTGAGGCCCCCCGCCCATGGGGCTGACCGGCGTCTGGGGGTGTGGGCTCCCGCCTGCGCGGGTGTGGTTATCCCTACCCGGCCAGCAGTCCGGCCATGAGGCGCAGCGGAACGTCGGCCTCCTCCGGCCAGTCCTGCGGGTCGGCCGGCCACCAGGCGTGCTCGTCGTGCTCTGCGTCCCGCATCAGGCCGGAGGTGTCGCCCACCTGCGCCAGACCGACCAGCATCACCATTCCGGAGGGGATCCGGATCAGCGCCTCCACGGTCAGCCGGTCGGGAACCAGCGACCACTCCTCGTGCAGCTCGCGGGGCAGCGTCTCGACCGGGTTCTCGCCCACCTCGACGGCGCCGCCCGCGCCCAGCGCCCAGCGCCCCGGCCAGCTGGCCACCCAGCCGGCCCGGCGGCCCGCCAGCCAGCGGCCGTCGGCGTCGCGCACCACGCACAGCGCCGACAGCGAGTCGGCCGCGTCGTCGCCCAGGCGCAGCGACCAGCGCATGGGCTGGCAGACCATGTCCATCCCGCGATCGCCCACCTGCAGGGCCGCCATCCGCGCGGCCATCCCGTCGTGGGTCGGCGAGCCGCGCTCGGCCAGCTCGGCCAGCGAGGCGTCGGCTGCCGCTTCGGCCTCGGCCGAGGCGGTGTAGGGCGCGTGGTCCCAGCGCACGCTCACGTGCTCGGGCGCCCACGGGCCGCGCGCGAGTATGCCGGCCTCCCGCGTCACTCCCAGCGCAGCTCCCGTGGCTCGTCGCGCATGCGGATGATCCGCGCCGGCACGCCGCCGACGACGGCGTTGGCGGGCACGTCGTGGGTGACCACGGCGCCCGTGCCGATCACCGCGTTGTCGCCCACGGTCACGCCGCGCAGGATGCACGCGCCGTAGCCGATCCAGACGTTGTTGCCCACGCGCACGTCGCGCTTGTAGATGCCCTGGAGACGGATCGGGCGCTCCACCTCGACCATGCCGTGGTCGAAGTCGATGAGCATCACCCGGTCGGCGATCACGCACTCGCGCCCGATCGACACGTGCTGGTAGGCCGAGATCGTGCAGTCCTGGCCCAGGACGGTCTTGGCGCCGATGGACACCACGCCCTCGTGGCAGCGGATCTTGCAGCCGTGGCCGAGCCACGACCAGCGGCCCAGCTCCACGCGTCCCTGCGGGGTGATCTCCAGCGCCACGTCGGGCGCGATGAAGGCGAAGCCGTCGGTGTGCAGCCGCCGGCCCGGGCGCGTCAGCAGCCGGCGGCGCAGCAGCGTCAGCGCCAGGCGTGCGTAGCGCAGGCGCAGCATGCCGTTGCGGCGGGCAAAGCGCAGGAAGGCCAGCGGCCCACCGCGCGCGGGGCCGGGCGGGCCGCGGACGGCTGCGGGCGCGGCTGGCTCGGCCTCGGTGGCGTGCTGGACCATCGCGGCCGATGATAGGCACGGCCCCGCTGTCGGGGCGGGTGCGGCTAGCCGTATTGGCGCATCCTTGCCTCGCGGCGACAATCATGGTGCAGTGGCCGCAACGGTGCTCATAGTCGACGATCACCCCAGCTTTCGGCACAGCGCCCGGCTGTTGCTGGAGTCCGACGGCTGGAACGTGGTCGGCGAGGCCCCGGATGGGCACTCTGCGCTGGCCGCTGCGGAGGAACTGGCACCCGACATGGTGCTCCTGGACGTGCAGCTGCCGGACCTGGACGGGTTCGAGGTCTCGCGCCGCCTGCGCGGGTTGCCATCGGCCCCCTCCGTGGTCATGACCTCCAGCCGCGACGCCTGCGACTACGGCTCGCTGGCCGTGGACAGCGGGGCGTGCGGGTTCGTGGCCAAGGGCGAGCTCACAGGGGTGGCGCTGGAGGCACTGCTGCGATGACCGGGCTGCGCAGAGCCCTGGCGGGCATAGGTGCGCTGGCGCTGGTGGTGGCCGGTGCGGTGGCGGTGATCGTGCTGAGCAGCGACTTCTACGAGCTGCGCGGATTGTTCGTGGCGTTCGCGCTGCTGGGCGGCCTGGGCTTCGTGGGCGCCGGGCTGTTCGCCTGGGCGCGGCGCCCGGATCGCAAGGTCGGCGCGCTGATGACGCTGACCGGCTTCAGCTGGTTCGCCTCATCGGTCGTGGCCTCCGACGACCCGCTCGTGTTCTCGCTGGCCATCCTGCTGAGCAACGTCTTCGCGGCCGCGCTGATGCACCTGCTGCTGTCCTTCCCCGACGGCGAGCTGCACTCACGCGGCGACCGCATCACGGTCTGGCTGGCCTACCTGCTGACCACGGTCCTGGTGTTGCCGCTCTACCTGTTCTCCAACCCCGTCGAGAGGGGCTGCGACCGCTGCCCCGACTACGTGCTGGACGTCGCGCACGTGCAGGTCGTCCAGGATGCCGGCTGGCCGCTGCTGAACGTGATCGGGGTGCTTGTGCTGTCGCGCGTGTTCGTGACGATCGCCATGCGCTGGCGCGCGGCCAGCGGGCCCAGCCGGCGCGTGCTCGGCCCCGTGTACCTGACGGGCACGCTGACGCTGATGCTGCTGGCCGTATCGCTGTCGGTGCAGCTGCTGAGCCTGCCGGACGCGGTCGGCGAGGTGGGCTTCCTGTCGGCCTCGGCGGTGTTCGTGCTGCTGCCCTACGTGTTCCTGGGCGGGCTGGTGCGCAGCCGCGTGCTGCAGGCCGGGGCCGTGGGCGGCCTGATGTCCAGGCTGGCCGCGACGCCCGAGCCCGGCCGCCTGAGCGGCGAGCTGGCGCTGGCGCTTGGCGACGAGACGCTGACGCTGGCCTTCTGGCTGCCCGAGCGCGGGCGCTACGTGGACTCTGCCGGCCAGCCGGTCGAGCTGCCCGCCATCGGCTCGCGGCGCACCGTCACGCCGGTCGAGCGCGACGGCGAGCGCGTGGCGGCCATCATCCACGACGCCTCGCTGAGCGAGGAGTCGGGCTTGGTGGAGGCCGTGGGCAGCGCCGCCGCGCTGGCGCTGGAGAACGAGCGCCTGGACGCCGAGCTGCACGCGCGCCTTGAGGATCTGCGCGCCTCGCGCGCGCGGCTGGTCGAAGCCGGTATGGCCGAGCGCCGCCGGCTCGAGCGCGACCTGCACGACGGTGCGCAGCAGCGGCTGGTGTCGCTGGCGCTGTCGATCCGCCTGGCGCGCAACAAGGTCCAGCCCGACCCCTCAGAGGCCGTCGAGGTGCTGGACGGCGCGGCGCACGAGCTGGAGCTGGCGCTGGCCGAGCTGCGCGAGCTGGCGCGCGGCATCCATCCGGCCGTGCTCAGCGACCGCGGTCTGGACGCGGCGCTGCAGACGCTGGCAGCCCGCGCGCCGCTGCCGGTGGACCTGCACACGAGCGTCAACGGGGTTCCCGACTCGGTCGAGTCCGCCGCCTACTTCGTGGTCTCCGAGGCGCTGACCAACGTGGCCAAGTACGCCCACGCCAGCTCGGCCGCCGTGGAGGTCGAGCAGACCGACGACTACGTGCTGGTGGCCGTCAGCGACGACGGCGTCGGTGGCGCGGATCCCAGCGCCGGCAGCGGCCTGCGCGGACTGGGCGACCGGCTCAACGCGCTGGACGGGCGGCTGGAGGTCGACAGCGCACCCGACCGCGGCACCACCATCCGGGCCAGGATCCCATGCGCGTAGTCGTAGCCGAGGACTCGGTGCTGCTGCGCGAGGGAGTGGTGCGCCTGCTGGACGACGCCGGCTTCGACGTGGTGGCCCAGACCGGCGACGCCGACGACCTGCGCCGGCGCGTGTACGCGCACAAGCCAGATGTGGCCGTGGTCGATGTGCGGATGCCGCCCGACCACACCGACGACGGCCTGCGCGCCGCGCTGGAGATCCGCGACCGCCAGCCCCAGACAGGCGTGCTGGTGCTCTCGCAGTACGTGGAGGAGAGCTATGCGCTCGAGCTGATCACCCGCGGTGGCGGCGGGGTCGGCTACCTGCTCAAGGACCGCGTGGCCGATGTGGACCGCTTCCTGGACGCCGTGCGCCGCGTGGCGGGAGGCGGCTCGGCCCTGGATCCCGAGGTGGTGGCCCAGCTGCTGGGGCGGCGCCGGCGTGACGACCCGGTCGACGCCCTGACCCCGCGCGAGCGCGAAGTGCTGGAGCTGATGGCCGAGGGACGTTCCAACGTGGCCATCGCCGACACGCTCGTGGTCACCGAGCGCGCGGTCGAAAAGCACGTGACGTCGATCTTCCACAAGCTCGACCTGCCTCCCACGGCGGGCGATCACCGGCGCGTGCTGGCGGTCCTGGCCTACCTGCGGACCTAGCCGCCGCCTAGGGGACATCCCCGATGCCCGGGTAGGGCTATCCACACTTGTCGGCGTGGCTGGGCATGGCACAGTGGCCCTATGACCAGCGAGCCGATCGTCACCGCCACCGACCTGCATCGCCGCTACGGAGAGGGCGATGCCGCCGTGGACGCCCTCGATGGCGTCTCGGTGACCTTCGAGCGCGGCCGTTTCGCGGCCATCATGGGCCCCTCGGGCTCGGGCAAGTCGACGCTGATGCACGTGCTGGCCGGCCTGGACCGGCCCACCTCGGGCTCCGTGATGGTCGACGGCGTCGAGCTGGCCGACCTGGACGACGACGGCCTCACCGGCCTGCGCCGCGACAAGCTGGGCTTCATCTTCCAGTTCTTCAACCTGCTGCCGGTGCTGACGGCGGAGGAGAACATCGTGCTGCCGCTGTCGATCGCCGGCCGCGATCCCGACCCGCAGTGGCTGACACAGCTGATCGACGTGGTCGGGCTCGACGACCGTCGCACGCACCGCCCGGCCGAGCTCTCGGGCGGCCAGCAGCAGCGCGTGGCGGTGGCCCGGGCCCTGGTGTCGCGGCCCGCGGTGGTGTTCGCCGACGAGCCCACCGGGAACCTGGACTCGACCTCCTCGGCCGAGGTGCTGCGGCTGCTGCGCCAGGCCGTCGACGAGTTCGGCCAGACCGTGGTCATGGTCACCCACGAGCCGCACGCGGCGGCGTACGCCGATCGGCTGGTGGTGTTGCGCGACGGCAAGGTGGCCCACGACGGCGACGCCGGCAACGAGGCCCAGGTCATGGAGCACATGAAGGACGCGGCCTAGGGGCCGCTGGCCATGCGCAAGATCATCCTCAGAGGCCTGGCCGAGCGCCGTTCGCGCCTGGCCGGCGTGGTGCTGGCCGTGTTCCTGGGCGTGTCCCTGGTGGCCGGCTCGCTGGTGTTCACCGACACCATCAACGCCTCCTTCGACAAGCTCTTCGAGCGCTCGCTGAAGGGCAGCGACGTCGTGGTCACCCCGCGCGAGGTGGTGCGCCAGGACAACGACGAGCCGCCGCCCTTCTCGGCCTCGCTGCTGCAGCGCGTGCGCCAGACCGACGGCGTCGAGGCTGCAGCGGGCGGCATCTTCGCCGTGGTCCGGCTGGTGGACTCCAAGAACGACAACCTGGGCGCCGGCTTCGCGCCCAACTTCGTGTCGTCAACCGTGCCCAAGCGCTTCGACCCGCTGACCTACACCGACGGCCGCGCGCCGCGAAGCGGCGCCGAGGCCGCCATCGACAGCGGAACCGCCGAGCGCAGCAACCTGAAGGTCGGCGACCGCATCGGCGTGGCCGGCGACCGCAGCGTGCAGCGCTACCGCGTGGTGGGCATCAACGAGATCGACGGCACGTCGTTCGGCGGGTCGTCGTCGGCCACCCTGACGTTGCCCGAGGCCCAGCGGGTGGCCGGCCGCGAGGGCAAGTTCGATCAGCTGTTGGTGGCGGGCGCGCCCGGCGTGAGCGCCGAGGCACTCCAGCAGCGGCTCAAGCGCGTCCTACCCGCCTCCGTGCGCGTGGAGACCGCCGACCAGAACGCCACGCGTGAGACCGAGGAGATCAACCAGGACTTCCTCGGCGTGCTGCGCACCATCCTGCTGGTGTTCGGAGGCGTGGTCACCGTGGTGGCCGCCTTCCTGATCTTCAACACGTTCTCGATCACCGTGGCCCAGCGCATCCGCGAGTTCGGCCTGCTGCGCACCCTGGGCGCGTCGCGTCGCCAGATCCTGTGGGCGGTGGTCGGTGAGTCGCTGGCCATCGCGCTCGCGGGCTCGCTCAGCGGCCTGGTCGGCGGCGTGGGCGCCGCCGTCGGATTGCGCGCGCTGTTCAAGACCATTGGCATCGATCTGCCCAGCAGCGGCATCGTGTTCGAGCCCCGGACCGTGATCGTCGCGCTGCTGGTCGGCCTGGTGGTGACCGTGGTGGCCTCGCTGGTGCCGGCGCTGCGCGCCACCCGCGTCACACCGATGGCCGCGCTGCTCGACGCCGAGCTGCCGGAGAGCCGCACACGCGGGCGGGCGCTGCCGGTGATCACCGTGGTCCTGGGGGCGGGCGGACTGGCGCTGCTCCTGATCGGGCTGTTCGGCGGCCCCGGCTCCGCCGGTGCGGCGGCCGGCATGATGGGCGGCGGCGCGGCGGCGATCCTGTTCGCGGTCTCGCTGTACAGCCCGAAGCTGGTCAAGCCGCTGGCCGCCGTCATCGGCAAGCCGATCGAGGCCCTGCGCGGCATGCCCGGCCGCCTGGCCCGCGAGAACGCAACGCGCAAGCCCGGCCGCACCGCCGTCACGGCCGCCGCGCTGATGATCGGCGTGGCGCTGGTCACGTTCGTCACGGTGTTCGCCTCGGGCATCTCCAGCTCACTTGCCGACTCGATCCAGAAGGGCATCAAGGCCGACCTGGTCACCCAGAACACCGACGGCTTCTCGCCGATCCCGGCCGAGGTGCCCGACCGCATAGCCGCCGTCCGCGGGGTCGACCAGGTCAGCGCCTTCGGGCGCGTGCAGGCCAAGGTGGTGGGCAGCAAGTCAAAGAGCGAATACGTCAGCGGCGTGCAGCCGCGCACGCTCGGGGCCATGGTCAAGCTCGAGTACAAGAAGGGGTCGGCCGCCGCGCTGCGCGCCCTGACCGACAGCCAGACGCTGGTGTCCGAGGGCTACGCCGACGATCACGGCGTCAAGGTCGGCGACACCGTGCGGACCGTCGGCGCCAACGGGCGCCGCTCGGCCTTCCGCGTGGTCGGCGTGTTCAAGGACGAGTCCAACACGCTCAGCCCGCTGCTGGTCACGCTGCCCGCCCAGGCGCGCGTGTTCGGCGACAAGCGCGTGGCCGGGGTGTACGCCACCACCAGGCCGGGCGCGGACTCCGGCGTGGTCGAGAAGCGCGTGGCTGCGCTGCTGGACCGGCGCTATCCGTCCGCCGAGGTGTTCGACCAGCAGGGCCTGCAGGACCAGCAGGAGGCCCAGGTCATGCCGGTCCTCGGGCTGTTCTACGGGTTGCTGGCGCTGGCCATCGTGGTGTCGCTGTTCGGCATCGCCAACACGCTGTCGCTGTCGGTCCACGAGCGCACGCGCGAGCTGGGCATGCTGCGCGCCATCGGCCTCAGCCGCCGCCAGCAGAAGCGGATGATCCGCTACGAGTCGGTGATCACCGCGCTGATCGGGACGGTCCTTGGCCTGGTGCTCGGCGTCGCCTTCGCTTCGCTGGTGGCCCAGCCGCTGGAGGAGGATGGCTTCGTGCTGTCCTACCCGATCCTGCCGCTTCTGGTGATTCTGATCCTGGCCGCGCTGGCCGGGGTGCTGGCCGCCATATCGCCGGCCCGCCGCGCCGCCAAGCTCAACGTGCTGGAAGCCGTCGCCTACGAGTAGGTCGCCGTTAGGCTCCGCGGCCATGTCGCCGCGCCCCACCACCGCAGCCGAGCTGGTCGACGACCTCCTGAGCGGCGAGAAGCGCGCCCTGGCGCGGGCCATCTCGCTGGTCGAGAACGACGACCCGGAGGGCTGGGCGCTGGTCCGCGAGGCCTACCCGCACACGGGCAAGGCCGCCGTGGTGGGCTTCACCGGCCCGCCCGGCGTGGGCAAGTCGACCATCATCGGCTCGCTGACCGTGCACGCGCGCAAGGCCGATCAGCAGGTCGCGGTGCTGTCGATCGACCCGTCGTCGCCGTTCACCAAGGGCGCTCTGCTGGGGGACCGCATCCGCCTGACCGAGCACTTCCTGGACAGCGGCGTGTTCATCCGCTCGATGGCCTCGCGCGGCTCGCTGGGCGGGCTGTCGGAGGCCACGCTCCAGGCCGCGCTGCTCATGGACGCCTCCGGGCGCGACCTCGTGTTCCTGGAGACCGTCGGGGTGGGCCAGGCCGAGGTGGACATCATCGACCACGCGGACACGGTGGTGCTGTGCCTGATGCCCGGCTCGGGCGACTCGATCCAGGCGCTCAAGGCCGGGGTCATGGAGATCCCGGATGTGATCGTGATCAACAAGATGGACCACCCGCTGACCGACACGATGGTGCGCGAGGTCCGCGGCGTGCTCTCGCTCGGTGACCAGACCGGTGGCTGGCGCGTGCCGATCATCAAGACCGAAGCCTCCCGCGGCGAGGGCATCGAGGAGCTCTACGCGAAGATCGGCGAGCACCGCGAGTTCATCACCGCCGAGGGCACCCTGTCCGAGCGCCGCCGGCGCAACCTGATGAACGAGGTCATGGCCCTGACGGCGGGACGCCTTCGCCGTCGCCTGGAGGAGTCGCTTGCCGATGACGAGTCGGTGCAGAAGCTGCTGGACCGCGTGGTGGCCAGGGAGATCGATCCGTCCACGGCCGCGACGGAACTGCTCGAGCGCGAGCTGTAGCGGACGCCCGCGACGCCGCGGGCTCGGCGAGTCACAAGAAATGCACCCTCACGGTCCGGTTCGTGGGGCTCTTCGCTCCTGCCACTGGCAATTAGGCTGCCCTAACCAGCCGTGCTAGCGTGAGCCTCGCCGTGTCCGTGGTCACCGTCAAGGTCAAGAAGAAGTGCTGCCAGTCCGGGCCGCGCTGCAAGCGCTGCCCGGCGGTCTACAAGAAGCTGGCCAACAAGGGCTACGCCGAGCGCCTGGACAAGCGCCTCTACATCGTCGAGGGCAAGGTGCCCAAGAAGGTGATGAAGCGGGCGCGCAGGCGCTGAGCCGCCCCGCCGGCAAGCGGGTTAGGGTACCCTAAGCGCGCTTGGCTCTCGGGCATTCGAATTCGGACGGAGGCGGTGTGGCAGACAGGCGCTTGGTGGTGGTGGCGATCAGTGCGGCCCTCGGCGTCGGCGTTGCGCTGGGCGCCGGTGGCTGTGGCGAGGATCGCGGCAACGTGGACGTGGAGGGCTCGACCACGGGCGGCGAGAAGACCTCCACCGGCTCGACCGGATCCACCGGCACCACCGGGGCCAGCGTGGACACCAGCAAGACCGATCCCAAGCGGCTGGCCGCCGCGATGTCCAAGGTCAAGTCCTACGCCGCCGCCCAGACCGCCGATCTGGTCAGCGCCACCGCGCAGCTGCAGAAGGCGGTCGACGCCGGCGACCTCGCGGCTGCCAAGCGGGCCTACGCCGCCGGCCGTCCCTACTACGAGCGCATCGAACCGCTGGTGGTGCTGTTTCCCGAACTGGACGGCAAGATCGACGCGCGCGAGGACGACTTCCCCAAGAAGGCCGCGGATCCGAAGTGGACCGGCTTCCACCCGATCGAGCGCGATCTGTACAAGACGCGCAGGATCACGGGCGCGACCAAGAAGCTGGCCGCCCGCCTGGCACGGGACAGCCGGCGACTGAACACGCTGATGGACGGCGCCGTGATCAAGCCCGCGGTGGTCATACCCGGTACCGCCGAGCTGATCGACGAGATCGAGGAGTCCAAGATCACCGGCGAGGAGGAGCGCTACTCCAAGCTCGACCTGCCGGCCTTCGTGGCCAACCTGGACGGCGCCAAGGCGTTCTACCTGACGCTCTCGCCGCTGGTGAAGAGCAAGGACCCGGAGCTGGACAAGCAGATCCGGAGTGCGTTCAGCAACGCCTACGCCGAGGTGAACGACCTCAAGAAGGGCGGCCGGTTCGTGTCCTACGACCAGCTCAGCGACGCGCAGCAGAAGGCGGTCAAGCAGGACATCGAAGCGCTCGCCGAGCCGCTGGCCCGTGTACAGGGTGTGCTCGGCGTGAGGAAGTGAGCGCAAGCGGCCGGCGTCGCCGGCCGCGCAGCGAGGTGCTCGCGTGAGCGGAGCTCCCGGCGGCGCTTCCTGCAGGGGGCGGCCGGGGGCGGGGCGGCGGTGGCCGCGGGCGCCTTCGGCGTGGCGCACCTGACCGCCGCCGAGGAGGCGCAGGCGAAGGCGGGCCTGCTGGCGTGGAAGGGGCCGCGCCAGGCCGGGATCGTGACCGAGCGAACGCCCTACGGCATGATCGCCGCCTTCGACGTCGTGACCGACGACCTGGCGCTGCTGATGCGCGACCTGACCGCGCGCGTGGCCGAGCTGACACAGGGCTGGCCCGACCGCCTGGACGATCTGACCAACGCGGCGCTGCCGCCCTCGGACACCGGTGAGCTGGGCTACGACCGCCGCGACGACGGCCGGCTGAGCATCACGGTCGGGTTCGGCGACGCGCTCTTCGACGATCGCTTCGGCCTGGCCGATCGCAAGCCCCCGGCGCTGAAGAAGATGCCCGCGTTCCCGGTCGACAACCTGGATCCGGGGCGCAGCCACGGCGACATCGTGGTCCTGGCCCAGTCCGACCACGCCATGGTCACCCACCACGCCATGCGCGATGTGATGCGGCGCATGAAGGGGCGCCTCGAGGGCCGCTGGTGCCAGCCGTGCTTCCAGCGCATCGACGGCGACCGGGAGGGCCGGCCGAAGATCGCCGCCCACCGCGGGCTGCTGGGCTTTCCCGACGGCTCGCAGAACATCTCGCCCGAGGTCGACGACGAGCTGATCTGGGCCGGGCGCGAGGTCCCGGAGTGGGCGCGCGGGGGCACCTACATGGCCGCGCGGCTGATCCGCCTGAAGCTCGAGCGCTGGGACCGCCTGTCCATGACTGCGCAGGACGACTCGATCGGTCGCCGCAAGCTCACCGGCTCGCCGCTGGAGGGCGGCGGCGAGCAGGCCACGCCCGAGCTCGGGCGCAAGACCCCGCGCGACGCGCACATCCGGCTGGCCAACCCGCGCACGCCCGGCAGCCAGCGGCGCCGCATCCTGCGCCGCGGCTTCGTGTACAACGACGGCTTCGACGAGTACGGCCTGCTGAACTCCGGCTCGGTGTTCCTGGCCTTCTGCCGCGACGTGCAGGAGCAGTTCGAGCACACCAAGCGCCGGATGATCGGCCAGGACCTGGACGAGTACGCCGTGGCCGTCGGCGGCGGCTACTTCTACATGCCGCCCGGTGTGCGCGGCGGCGACGACTACCTGGCGCGCCGGCTGGTGGAGAAGTCGTGATGGACGCCGAGCGGCCATCTGGCTCGGCCCGCCGTTCACGGAATGGGCACGATGGCCATTCCGTGGCTCGCCATCAGCGAGAAGCCGCAGGCTTCGAGGTCTGGGCCGCTCGGCCGTGGAACGTGTTCAACGAGGGCAGGCCCTTCTCGATCGTCTACCCGCTGATGGTGCTGGGCGCGGCCGCGCCGCTGGGCCTGGCGCCCGACGGTGGGCTCGGCTGGGCGCTGCTTGGAGCGCTGGCCGTGTCCGTGCCGCTGTCGCGATTCTCGTTCCCGCTGCGCGGGCGGGCGCTGCTGTGGCTGGCCTTCGCCGCGTCGATCCCGCTGCTGGAGCCCTGGCGCGCGCCGGCGCTGCTGGCCGGGGCGCTGGCGGGCTGGGTGTTCTTCACCGTGTTCGTCTGGGGCTCGCTGTACTACCGCCTGCGCACCGGCGCGCCGTGGACCAACTTCACCCGCTTCTGGCGACTGGTGGCCACCAACTCGGACCCCACCAGCGGCAACATGCTCGAGCAGGTGCCGAAGCTGGTCATGGCGCTCAGCGCGGCCACGCTGCTGGCCGAGGAGCCCACTGCCGCCAGCACGCTGGCCATCGCGCTGAGCGTGGCCGTCGCGTGCGCGCTGGGCTTCCTGGCCTGGAGCCGCTTCGCCCGCGACGTGCTGCCCGCCTACCCGGCGCGCCTCGAGCGTGAGCGGCCCGCCGCCCGCGCCCGGCGCGTGTACGTGATCGTGGTCGACGGCGCCAACCGCGAGCGCATGTGGCAGGCCCACACGCCGGCCATGGACCGCCTGGCCCGCGAGGGCACCGAGTACCTGGACGTGGACCCCGCCTACCCGGCGCGGACGGTGGTGTGCTTCTCGTCGATGCTCACCGGAGCCACGCCCGCCGAGCACGGCATGCGCTCCAACTTCGCGCCGCGGCTGGGGGTGCGGTGCGAGTCGGTGTTCGACACGCTCGAGCGCGCCGGCAAGCGCGGGCGGCTGGTGGGCATCGCGCACCTGCTGGACCCGTTCGGCGAGGACGTGGTGCGCTCGGTGACCTCGGTACAGCCCACCGAGCGGATCGACCACTCGCTGACCGCCGCCGCCCGCGCGGTGGTCGAGGAGGAGGACCCCGACCTGCTGGTGCTCCAGCTGCTTGCGGCCGACCAGCTGGGCCATGTGCGCGGCACGCGCAACCGCGAGTACCTGGAGCAGATGGAGCAGACCGACCGCCACGTCGGCGACTTCCTGGCCTTCCTGGGCGAGCGCGGCAAGCTCGACGCACGCCACCGTGATCCTGATGGCCGACCACGGGCAGGGCCGCGGCATCGGCGGCCACGGGCACCTGGACTGGGGTGAGCGGCCGGTGCCGTTCGTGGTCTGGGGCCAGGGCGCGGTGCCCGGCGCCGTGAGCAGCCGAGCCGCGCTCGGTGCTGGAGCTGGCGCACACGGTCAGCGCCCTGCTCGGACGCCGAGGCGCCCGCCGGCGCGCGCGGGCGCGCGCTCATCCCCGCCGGCGATCCCGCCGTGCAGCCGCCGCCGGCCCGCGGCGGGCGCTGCCTGGCGGTGGTGGTCGCGCGCGACGAGGAGCCGCGCCTCGCCGCGGTGCTGGCGGCGCTGCCGGCCGAGGCGGCGGACATGCCGGTGGACGTGCTGGTCGTCGACGACGGATCGCAGCGACGCCACGCCCGACGCTGGCCCGCGCGGCCGGCGCGGAGGTGTTCTCCCACCAGCACTCGCGTGGCCTCGGCGCCGCCCTGCGCACCGGCCTCGAGCACGCGCGCGACGCCGGCTACGCCGCCGCGGTGTACCTGGACGGCGACGGCGAGTACGACGCCGCCGAGCTGGAGCGGGTGCTCGAGCCGGTGGCGCGCGGGCGCGCCGACTACGTGCTGGGCTCGCGCTTCCTGGGCGCCCGCGAGGGCATGAGCTGGCACCGCGACCTGGCCAACCGCGCCACCACGGCGCTGCTGGGCACGCTCATGGGCACCGTGCTCACCGACGGCCAGACGGGGTATCGCGCCTTCTCGGCGCGTGCGCTGCGCGCCGCGCGCATCAACCACGACTACAACTACGCCCAGGTGCTGACCCTGTCGCTGTGGGGCGCGGGCATGGACCCGGTCGAGGTGCCCATCAGCTACCGCCGCCGCGCCGGCGGGCGCTCGTTCGTGCGCTACCCGGAGTATCTGGCGCGCGTCGCGCCGGCGCTGTGGCGCCAGTTCCGCGCCTCGAAGGCGGCCAGGGCCAGCAGCGCGGCGCCGATCCCGGCGGCCAGCGCGTACGGCCAGGCCGACGTGCCGAAGCGCGGGAACAGCTCGGTCAGCGGCCCGAACGGCGCGTCGGGGCGGGGCGTGACCAGCCCGTCCGAGCCCAGCCGCACCGCCACGTAGAGCCAGGCCGACGACACGGCGGTCAGCAGCGCCAGCGCGCTGCCGCTGCGCGGGAGGCGGCGTAGCCCCCAGCGCCACCAGCGGCACCGCCAGCGGCAGCGCGGCCAGCATGTGCCGGGGCGGGAACCAGTAGCCGAACATGGTGGGCGCCAGGAAGCCGGCCACCACCAGCTGTGCGCCCAGGACCGCGGCGCACATCGTGGCCGCGTCCTGGAGCGAGTGCAGGCCCGGGCATGGCCAGCGACAGCCGATTGCGGCGCGAGCGGTACAGCAGGGCCACGCCGACGAAGGCCAGGACGAACACCGGCGCCCAGCGCAGCAGCCCGTAGTCGCGGTCGATGAACAGCGCCACCAGCCGGTAGGAGCGGTCCAGGTAGCCGAGCGGGAAGGATGCGTCGGTGGCGCTCTCGCCGGCCACCGTCGGCCGCGTAGGGGGTCGGGCCGCCGTAGAGCGACTCGTTGATGCCCACGTACAGCGCCACGCTGAAGAACGCCGCCTCGGACGCCCCGATCGCCAGCGTTCGCCGCCGCGCCCGGAACAGGCTCCGCGCCGCGAACAGGCCGATCACGATGCCCGCGGGCACGAACTTCGTGCCCAGCCACGGCAGCAGCCCCAGCAGGGCGAAGCAGCCGAAGGCGGCGCGGCGCGACACGCGCTCGGCCAGCCGCAGCGCCAGCAGCGCCGCCGCCACCAGCAGCAGCGCCGCCGTCAGCTCGGGGTAGACCGCGGTGGCGTAGGCCAGGAACGGTGGCGACACGCCGACGGCTGCGGTGGCGCCCAGCGCCCACGGGTCGGGCACCACGCGCAGCGCCAGCCGGTAGGTCAGCGCCATCAGCAGCGCCGCCAGCGCGGCCAGGAACAGCTCCACGCCCTTGGCGCCGCCGAGGGCGTAGGCGGGAGCGATCAGCAGCGGGAAGCCCACGCCGTGGGGCTCGTGCAGGAAGCCCTTGGTCTCCTTGCCCTGCTTGTCCAGGTCGTAGGGGTAGTACAGCTCGAACGAACGGGCGGCGTACTGGTTCTTCACGTCGATGTCGTGGTCGTCCACGATCGACTGGGCCGCCAGCAGGTAGTGCGGCTCGTCGCCCGCGTAGTCGGAGGAGCCGAAGGCGTCGAGGCCGATGGTGGCGGCGTAGAGGCCGAACAGGACCAGCGCGAGTACCAGCGTGCGGCGCATCGGCCGCGACGGTAGCTAGTAGCGCTGCCCCGGTGGCGTCTGGACCTCACGCTGTCGCAGCCCCAGACGGGCCCGGCCCAGAGGAGCGCCCGGTGGGTCCCCGTCACGCCACTGGGCCGCGGCGGTGCGCACGCAAAGGCCCGCCGCCTCCAGCTCGCGCTCCAGCTCGCGTCCCAGCGCCGTGGCTTCGTGCTCGGTGGCGGCTGGGACCAGCAGCGCCAACCGCCGGCCTCCGTAGCGGTAGGCGGACCCGTTCACCCGGGCCGCCATCTCGGCCAGCACCGCGGCCGCTTGCACTATGGCCCGGTCGCCCGCGGCGTAGCCGTCGCGGACGTTGATCTCGGCCAGCGAGCTCAGCTCCACCAGCAGCACCGACACCGGGAGGTTGGTGAGCGCGGACTCGGCGGCCACGCGTTCGGCCCGTTCGTGCAGGGGGCGGTGGGCGTACAGCAGGGTCAGGCTGTCCACCGCGGCGTGGGGCCCATAGCCCACCACGGGCTCGCCGGGCTCCAGCTGTGCCTGCACCTCGGGGTCGGCCAGCGCGCCATCCAGGTCGACCTGCCCATCGCGGCTGCCCGGGGGGTGCGTGCGCACCTGCGCGATGAACAGCTTCACCACCTGGGGGTCGAACTGTTCACCCGCGCAGCGCTCCAGCTCGGCGCAGGCGTCGTCCACGGACATCGGCTGGCGATATGGGCGGGCCGAGGTCATGGCGCTGAACGAGTCGGCCACGCAGATCACGCGAGCGTCCAGCGGGATCTCGGCCCCCGTCAGCCCATCCGGGTAGCCCGTGCCGTCCCAGCGCTCGTGGTGGTGGAGCACTGATTCGCCGATGCCTTCCAGGGCCGGCACCTGTGCCACCAGGCGGGCGCCGATCTTCGGGTGCAGCTCCACCGCCGCACGCTCGTCGGGGGTGAGGGCACCCGGCTTGAGCAGGATGCGTTCGGACACGCCGATCTTGCCCACGTCGTGCAGCAGGGAGGCGATCACCAGCTCCTCGCGCTGGCGAGGCTCCAGCTCCAGGCCCTCGGAGACGCCGCGCACGTACTCGGCCACCTCCTCGGAGTGCAGGCGCGTGGCCGGGTCCTTGGCCTCGATGGCCTCGGCCAACATGCGCACGATGGCCATGTAGGTCGAGCGCAGCTCGCCCTCGAGCCGCCCGTTCTGCAGCACGGCGCCGGCGTGGTCGCCCAGCGCCAGGAGGACGTCGTCGTCCAACTCCTCGAAGCCACCCTCGCGGTTCGCGCACAGCACCACGCCCTGGAAGTCGTCCTGCATGTAGATCGGGATGGCCAGCAGGTTGTGGATCTCGTCGTCGGCCTCGTTGCGGCCGGCGCCGCGAAGCTTGCTCGAGTCGTCCTCGCGCACGGTTTCGTCGTTCTTGAGCACGCGCCCGGCGAACTCCTGAGCCACCGCGCTGTGGGTGGCGTCGCCGTCAAAGCCGCTCTGGCAGACCATGTCGAAGTCGCCGTCGCCGTCCTCATCGCGTCGCGAGAGCAACAGGCCGCGATCGGCCTCCACCAGCCGCAGCGCGGTTTCCAGCACCAGCTCGCGGACATCGCCCGTATGGCC
The DNA here is from genome assembly GCA_963750365.1 of uncultured Solirubrobacterales bacterium. Classification (GTDB taxonomy): domain Bacteria; phylum Actinomycetota; class Thermoleophilia; order Solirubrobacterales; family Thermoleophilaceae; genus JAAYBF01. The sequence goes on along the minus strand of CAVVQE010000001.1, from coordinate 37,415 downwards.
CAGCACCCCGCGCTCGCGGTGCATCCGCACCACCTGTCCACGCAGCTCGCGGACCCACTCGCGCTGCGCCGCATGCGCGCGCTCCAAGCGGGCACGCGTCTTGATGTCGCGCATGTGGTCCTCGTGGCGCGCCCGGGCACGCTCCTCGCGGTCACGGTCTTCCTGCTCGCGACGCACAGCTTCGGCCTTTTCGCGCTCGGTACGGGCCAGGGTGTCCTGCCACCAGCCCGCCACAGCCACCACCGCGACGCCGGCGAGGAAGAACGTGACCAGGTCGTCGGCGGAGTCCAGCAGCGTGCCGGTCAGCAAGAGCACGAGCACCAGTGCCAGGCCCACCGCCGTCGCGATCGCCGCCAGCGTGAACCAGCTTCCCGCCCGCGGGGTGCTCGGTGTCCGATCCATCGGCTCCAGGTACCCGGCACGAGGGAACACACGCCGGCTCTGTTTGGTCCGTGTTAACGCGCCGGGGCCCCGGCGCCGGCGAGCACTCGTGCGATTGCCCGCCTCAGCGCGGGGTGAACTCGCGCATTGCCGCTTCGAAGCGCGGCATCGGCAGCGGCGGCTCGGGAAGCTGCGCCGGCTCCGCACCGGCGCGGATGCCCGCCAGCAGGATCGCCAGGTAGCGCTTGTACAGGTCGGGCTCGATCTGGCGGCTGAAGTCGACCACGGTGCCCGCCATCAGGTTGATCAGCGGCACGTCGCTGGGCTGGAAGTCCGACCGCACCACGCCCGCCTCGTGCGCGCGCTCGACCAGCTGGGTGACCATCGGCTTGAGCCGCCGCTTGGCGCTGGCCACGCGCTTGGCGCCGCGGCGCTGCGCGTACAGCACCTGCTTCAGGCCGCGGTCGGCCACCTGCAGCGCCACCGTCCGCTCGAGGTACCCGCTCAAGCCCGCCCACGGGTCGGGGTCGGCCAGCGACTCCTCGGCGATCGCCACCATCGCGTCGATCCGGTCCTCCAGGAGGGCGTCGATCAGCTCGTCCTTGTTGGCGAAGCGGCGGTAGGCGGTGGCCACGCCCACGCCGGCGTGCTCGGCGACGTCGTCCAGGGTCACGTCCAGCCCGCGCGTGGTGAACAGCTCGCCGGCCGCCTCCAGCAGCCGCACGCGGTTCTCCTCGGCGTCGCGGCGCAGCGTCTTCGGGGTCATGCCATCAAGGGTAAAGCAATACGGAGTCAGCATCTCCGCTTCCTTGCTACAGTAACCGGAGTCTCTGTCTCCGCTTGATCTGAGGTCCCCACGATGGAAGCCACCGCCACCGATCCCCACCACGCACGCCGCTGGCTCATCCTCGGGGTGATCGGCATCGCCCAGCTCATGGTCGTGCTCGACGCGACCATCGTGAACATCGCCCTGCCTTCGGTGCAGCAGGACCTCGGCTTCTCCGACGATCAGCGCCAGTGGGTCATCACCGCGTACGCGCTGGCGTTCGGCTCGCTGCTGCTGCTAGGTGGCCGGATCAGCGACCTGTTCGGCCGCAAGCAGGCGTTCATCGCCGGGCTGCTGGGCTTCGCCGTGGCGTCGGCCATCGGCGGCGCCGCGCAGAGCTTCGGCGTGCTGGTCGGCGCGCGGGCGCTGCAGGGCACGTTTGGCGCGCTGCTGGCGCCCGCGGCGCTGTCGCTGCTGGCCACGATCTTCACCACGCCCTCCGAGCGTGGAAAGGCGTTCGGGGTCTTCGGCGCGATCGCGGGAGCGGGCGGCGCCGTGGGGCTGCTGCTGGGCGGAGCGCTCACCGAGATCGACTGGCGCTGGTGCCTGTACGTGAACCTGGGCTTCGCCGTGCCGGCGGCGATCGCCGCGTCGGTGCTGCTGCACCGCATCAGCTTGCCGGGGCGCCCGAGGCTGGATCTGCCGGGCACGGCCATCGCCACCAGCGGCCTGCTGGCGCTGGTGTACGGCTTCGCGCACGCCGAGAGCAACGGCTGGACCAGCCCGCTGACGCTGGGGCTGCTGGCCGCGGCGGCGGTCCTGCTGGTCGTGTTCGTCGCCGTCCAGCGGCGCGTGGCCAATCCGCTGCTGCCCCTGCGCGTGGTGCTGGACCGCAATCGCGGCGGCGCCTACCTGGGCATGGCGCTGGCCGCGATCGGCGTCTTCGGAGTGTTCATCTTCCTGACCTTCTACATGCAGCAGACGCTGGGCTTCAGCCCGATCAAGACCGGCGTCGCGTTCATGCCGCTGAACCTGTCGATCGTGACCACGGCCATGCTCGTGAACACCCGCCTGCTGGCCCGGACCGGGCCGCGGCCGCTGATCCCCACCGGCATGGTGCTCAACGTGATCTCGATGCTGCTGCTCACCGGGGTCGCGGTCGACTCCGGCTACGCCGGCGCGGTGCTGCCGTCGCTGATCCTCTCCGGCATCGGCTTCGGGCTGATCTTCGCGCCCACCTTCTCGGGCGCCAGCGAGGGTGTCGAGCCCAAGGACTCGGGCATCGCCTCGGCCATGGTCAACACCTCGCAGCAGGTGGGCGGCGCGGTGGGCACCGCGTTGCTCAGCACGCTGGTGGTGTCGGCCACGACCTCCTACGCCGAGGGCAGGGCGCGCACGCCGGCCGTGCTGGCCGAGGCGGCCGTGCACGGCTACACGGTGGCGTTCTGGACGTCCGCGGGCATCTTCGCGCTCGGCGCCGTGCTCACGGCCTCGCTGCTGCGCTCGGGCCCGCCGGCCTCCACGCTGGCCATGCGCGCACAGCAGCAGGCCGAGCAGCGCGAGCGCGAGCGCGTACTCGTGGCCGGTTAACCCCACCGCGGTGGCCGTTTCGGCGGCCTAGGCTGGGCCGGTGAGCGCTCGCGCTTGGACCAGCTTCGCCGCCGTCTCGGTGCTGTGGGGGATCCCGTACCTGTTCATCAAGGTTGCGGTTGACGACGGGGTGCCGCCCGCCTTCCTCGCCTGGTCGCGCGTGGTCCTGGCGGCGCTGGTGCTGTGCGCCCTGGCCTGGCGGCGGGGGCTGCTCGGCTCGGTCCGCGGGCGGATGCGCTGGGTGGTCTTCTACGCGGTCGTCGAGATCTCGATCCCGTTCCCGCTGATCGCCGCCGGCGAGCGCCACGTCTCGTCCTCGCTCGCGGCCATCCTGATCGCCGCCGTGCCGCTGATCATCGCTCTGCTGGCCATCCGCTTCGACCCCGCCGAGCGGGTGCGCGGCCGCCGCCTGTTCGGCCTGATCGTGGGCTTCACCGGCGTCGTCGCGCTGGTGGGCATCGACGTGGCGGGCCGCTCGGACGAACTGCTTGGCGCGATCTTCATCCTCATCGCCGCGGTCGGCTACGCCAGCGGGCCGATGACCCTCAACCGCAAGATGAGCGACATCGAGCCGGTGGCCATGATGGGAGCCTCGCTTGCCGTGGCCGCCCTGGTGCTCACGCCGTTCGCGCTCGCCGACGTGCCCAATGCGACGCCCTCGGACCAGGCGCTCGGCTCGATCGTGGTACTCGGCCTGCTCTGCACCGCGGCCGCCTTCGTCCTGTTCGGCGGGCTGCTGCTGGAGGTCGGCCCGGGCCGCGCTGCGGTCATCACCTACGTCGCCCCGATCGTGGCCGTCGGCCTCGGCGTAGCCGTGCTCGGCGAGCGCCCGGGCGTCGGCGCCGCCGCCGGCCTGCTGCTCATCCTGGCCGGCTCCTGGCTCTCCACGGACGGTCGCCTGCCGCCGGGCATGGGCGCCTGGGTGGCGCGCGCACGCACGCGCCGAGCCGGCCGCCGCGCCGGCCCCCCAGAGCCCGGCATCGAACACCAACTCTCCGGCGGTGGTGTGGATTGACCTTCATAGTGAGGGTCGATCCACACCACCGTGGCGGGGGAGGGGAGTGCGGAGCCGGCTCGCCGGGCGGCCTGCGCGGGTACGATGCCGCGGATGCGGGGAGGACGGGCACGACTGCTGCTGACCGGCGCGCTGAGCGCCGCGGCCGCGCTGTGCGCGATCGCGCCGCCCGCGGCCGTTGCGCGCGACGCCAGCGTCCCGTCCTTTGACGGCACCCCGATCGTCACGCACTTCTTCCCCGCCCAGGGGCTGGCTCCCGGCGCCAAGGCGCCAACGATCCTGGTCGGCCACGGCTGGGCCGGCAGGGGCGCCACCGACATCGACGGCGGCACGGACGAGGGCACCCAGGGCAACACCGCCATCGGCGACCTGCACCGCGCCGGCTACAACGTCCTGACCTGGGACGCGCGTGGCTTCGGCGGCTCGGGCGGCATCGTCAACGTGGACGGGCCCGACTACGAGGGCCGCGACGTGCGGCGCCTGATCAGCCACGTGGCCGACCAGCCCGAGGCGACGCTGGACTCGGCGGGCGACCCGCGCGTGGGCATGGCCGGCGGCTCCTACGGCGGCGGCATCCAGCTGGTGACCGCGGCGCTGGACACCCGCCTCGACGCGATCGTGCCGGACATCGCCTGGCATTCGCTGGTCACGAGCCTCTACAAGGACGACAACATCAAGCTCGGCTGGGGCTCGGTGCTGGCCAGCGCGGGCAACGCGACCGGGCGCCTGGACGGGCGCATCAACTCGGCGTTCACCCAGGGCGCGGCCACCGGCCGCATCGGCGACAACGAGCGCAACTGGTTCGCCAGCCGCGGCCCCGGCGCTGAGCTGGTGGGCAAGATCCGCATCCCGACGCTGCTGACACAGGGCACGGTGGACACGCTGTTCACGTTGCGCGAGGCCGAGGCCAACTACCGCATCCTGAAGGCCAACAAGGTGCCGGTGAAGATGATGTGGCACTGCGGCGGCCACGGGCTCTGCGACTTCCCGCCCGGCGAGCCCGGCCGGGTCGAACGCGCGGCGCTGAAGTGGTTCGACCGCTACCTCAAGGGCAACAAGGCCGTGGACACCGGCGCCGGCTTCGAGTGGGTCGACGACCAGGGCGCCTGGCACACCTCCGCCAGCTACCCGCTGACGCCCCACGCGCCGCTGACCGGCGCCAGCGCGGGCGGCACGCTGCCGCTGTCGCCATCGCTGACCACGGGCTCGCCGATCGAGGCCACCTCGGGCTCGCCGAACGTCGAGCTGGCGATCGCCGCTCCGAAGGGCGCCGAGAGCCTGGTCGGCTCCCCCGAGCTGACGTTGACCTACAGCGGCACCGCCTCGCAGGCCCAGACCGCTGTCTTCGCGCAGGTGGTGGACAAGAAGAGCGGCCAGGTGCTGGGCAACCAGGCCACGCCGATCCCGGTGACCCTGGACGGCGCCACCCGTACCGTCAGCCGGCCGCTGGAGTCGATCGCCGCCCAGGCCGGGCCCAGCTCGCGGCTGGTCGTGCAGATCGTGCCCGCCAGCCTGATCTACGGCCAGCAGCGTGCCACCGGCTCGGTCACGATCGCGAGCGCGAAGGCCAGCCTGCCCACCGGCGAGCCGGTCAGGGCAGGCGCCAGCCTCAGCTTCCGCAAGGTCGGCCGCACCAGGGCCGCCAGCGTGCGCAAGCGCAGCCGCACGATGCGCTTCCGCCTGTGCGCCAGCGGCGGGAGGGTGCGCTCGATCGCCGTGGCGGTCAAGCGCGGCCGGCGCGTGGTCGCGCGCTCGCGGCGCTTCAACGTGAACGCGGGCACCTGCCGCAAGCCGAAGGTGCGCCGCTTTCGCAGCGCCCGCAAGGGCGCGTACACGGTGGTGGCCGCGGGCCGGGACGCCTCGGGGCGCAGGCTGCGCACCACCAAGAAGTTCCGCTTGCGCTAGCCGCGCGCCTGGCTGAGGATGGCCGCTGTGCGCCGCGCCGCGATCACGCTGACCGGGCTCGTGCCGGCGCTGACGCTTGCCCTGGCGGACCTGGCGCTGGCCCAGGCCGGCGGCGGCTCCGGTGGCTTCGGCGGCGGCGGCGGGGGCGGCGGCGGTGGGGGAGGAGGCGGCGGCTTCGGCGGCGGCTCCGGCGGCTCGGGCACCAGCTCAGGCGGCGGCCTGGGCAGCTTGCTGATCATCCTCCTGACCTTCGGCGTGATCCTGCTGGCCGGCGCCGTGTCGGTCTGGCGCCACAAGCGCAAGGTCCGCTTCCGGCGCCAGACGGTGCACACCGCAGCGGCCGAGGCAGCCGAGGACGACGACTACCTGGCCGCCGACAGGGTCGAGCGCGAGGCCGGCGAGCTCTACCTGGCCGCCCAGGAGGCCTGGGACCAGCGCGACGAAGCCCGCCTGGCCAAGCTGGTCGGCGACGACCTGATGGTCGAGTGGCGCCGCCGCCTGGCCGACTTCGCGGCCAGGGGCTGGCACAACCGCGTGCAGGTGAACGGGACGCCGGAGGTCAAGTACGTGGGCCTGGTCAACCGCGAGGACGACAGCGAGGACCGCGTGGTGGTGCTCGTGGAGGGCACCATGACCTCCTACGTCGTGACCGGCGACGGCCAGAAGATCCTGCGCGACGGCGCCAAGAGCGACCAGGTGACCTTGAACGAGTACTGGACGCTGGCCCGCCGCGACGGCGGCTGGATCTGCGTGTCGATCGAGCAGCCCGCGGAGGGCCTGCACCACCTGGACAGCGCCATCGTGGCCGTGCCCGAGGCCGACACCGAGCGCATCCACGGCGAGGCGGTGACCGAGCTGGCCGGCGCCGAAGCGGTGCCGGCGGGCTTCACGACGGCCGACCTGGCCGTGTTCGACTTCCAGGGCTCCGCGCGCGAGGAGGCGCTGGACCTGTCGCTGGCGGACGGGCGCTTCGCCCCCGACGTGCTGGAGGTGGCGGCGCGGCGCGCGGTGTCGGCCTGGGCCGAGGCGGTCGACGGCGAGGACGCCGAGCTGGAGGCCGTGGCCACCCCCGAGGCGCTGCAGCGGCTGCTCTACGGGGCCGACGCCAGCGGCCGCACACGCCTGGTGGTGCGCGGGCCGCAGGTGCGCCGCATCAGCATCGCCGGGGTGGACGCGCAGGCCATGCCCGCCCGGATGACCTTGGAGGTCGAGGTGTCGGCCACCCGCTACGTGGAGAACCGCGACACCACCGACGTGGTCTCGGGCAGCAAGGCGAGCGCGTCCACCTTCACCGAGCACTGGACGATGGCGCTCGACGGCTCCGCTGACAGGCCCTGGCGGCTGGTGGCCGCCGCCTGATCGCCCCGCCGCACCACCGCCGCTGTAGGCTGGCGCCGTGGACCGGCGTGCCGTCGCCAACTGGATCACCCACTACGAGCACGCCTGGCGCTCGCCCGGGACCAGCGAGCTGACCGCGCTGTTCACGCCCGCCGCCACCTACTCACCCGGCCCGTACGACGAGACGATCGAGGGGCTGGAGGCCATCGGGCGCCTGTGGGAGTCCGCACGCCGCGGCCCCGACGAGCACTTCACAATGACATCCGCGCTGGTGGCGCTGGACGGCGATGTGGCGGTGGCCCGCGTCGAGGTTCACTACGAGTACGACGGCGGCAGCCAATGGCGCAACCTCTGGCTGATGCACTTCGACGGCGACGGCCTGTGCGGCGCGTTCGAGGAGTGGCCGTTCGCCCCCGGGCAGGAGTCAGGCTCCTAGCCCTCGCCCTCGCCACCAGCGCCTCGGCGTGGGAGGATGCAGGTATGCCGCAGATCGACAGCGTCGCGCTGTCTCGCGGGCGTGGCGCGTTCGAGAACGGCGCCTGGCAGGAGGCATACGAAGGGCTGCGATCGGCGGGCGCCAGCGAGCCGCTGGCGCCTGAGGATCTGGAGCACCTGGCCGAGGCGGCGCGCTGGTCGCGCCACTTCGACGAGATGCTCGACACGTTCGAGCGCGCGGCGGCCGCCTACGAGAGCACGGCCGATTACCGCTCCGCGGCCCGGGTGGCCGTGAAGCTCACGATCGAGCACTACTCCCGCAACGCCGACGCGCTTGCCGCGGGATGGATGGCGCGGGCAAACAGGCTCCTGGAGGGCGAGCCGCCCTGTTACGAGCGCGGGCTGATGTTGATGTGCAACGCGCAGGCGATGTTCAATCTGGGCGACATCGAATCCTCACGCGCCATCGGCGACGAGATGGTTCAGCTCGGCCGCGAGCTCGGCAGCCCCGACATCGAGGCCTTGGGAAGGCTCACGCAAGGGCATTCGCGTCTGGTTCAGGGGGAGGCCCAGGAAGGTGCGGCGCTGATCGACGAGGCGATGGCGGCCGCGCTCGGCGGCGAACTCGAGCTGTGGACCACAGGACAGATCTTCTGTTCCACCATCTTCTCGTGCCGCAACCGTGGCGACTGGGGCCGGGCGGGCGAGTGGAGCCAGGCCTCGCTGCGGTGGTGTGAACGCCAGTCGCTGAGCGGCTTTCCGGGTCTGTGCCGGTTCCATCGCGCCGAGGTGATGCGCTTCCGGGGCGACCTCGACCGGGCCGAGCGCGACGCCAGCGAGGCGGTCGATGAGCTGCTTGTGGCCGCACCGCGATGGGCGGCCTGGGGACTGCACGAGCTGGGCGAGATCCACCGCAGGCGGGGCGACCTCGCGAACGCTGCCGAGCGGTTCAGGCAGTCGGCCGAGCTGGGCTTCGACCCGCAGCCCGGCCTTGCGCTGCTGCGCCTCGAGGAGGACAAGCCTGCCGTGGCCCGGCGGGCGATAGCCGAGTCACTCGCGAACCCGGACGGCCTGGCGCGTGAGGGACGCTGGCTTGTGCTGCCGGCGGCGGTGGAGATCGCGATAGCCGACGGCGACGCGGAACTCGCCCGGTCAGCGCTCGAAGAGCTGCAGTCGCTCGCGGAGTTGCTTGGCACGACCGCTGTGCGGGCGGCCGCCTTGGTGGCAGGCGGTCGAGTCGCATTGTGGGAGTCGCGGACCGAGGACGCGGCGCGAGACCTTCGTCGCGGCATCCGCATGTGGTGTGAGATCGAGGCGCCATTCGAGGCGTCGCAGGCGCGCGTGGTGCTGGCCGCCGCCTACCGCGAGCTGGCCGACCCAGACGCCGCGGAGCTCGAACTGACGGCGGCCAGGGCCAGCTTCGAGCGCATGGGCGCCGAGCGCGAGGCCCGCCGCGCGGCTGCCCTGCTGTCGGCGGGCACGGTTCCGCGAACGGCAGTCAGGACGTTCATGTTCACGGACATCGTCGACTCCACGCGACTGGTCGAGATGCTGGGCGACGAGCAGTGGGAGTCACTGCTGGCGTGGCACGACCGAACGCTGCGCGCCTGTTTCGGGGCCCACTCGGGCGAGGAGGTCAAGCAGGAGGGCGACGGTTTCTTCGCGGCCTTCGTGGATTCCGCCACCGCCCTCGCCTGCGCCTGCTCGATCCAGCGCACGCTGCGCGACCACAGGCGCGAGCATGGCTTCGCGCCGCGGGTGCGGATCGGCCTACACGTGACCGGGGCGACCGTCCGTGGCAGCGACTACGGCGGTCGCGGGGTCCACACGGCCGCCCGGATCGCGGCGGCCGCCGACGCGGACGAGATCGTGGCCAGCCGCGAGACGCTCGAGGCGGCCGGCAACGAGTTCGTGGCCGGCGACCAGCGTTCGCTCGAGCTCAAGGGCCTCGCGGACCCGGTCGCGGTGGCAAGCGTCGACTGGTCCGACTAGCGACAGATAGGATCGGCCGCTGCCGACCGAGCGAGCTCCTGGGGAGGAGACCAAGTGGCCACAGCAGCGGTGTTCAACGACGTCCAGCGCGAGACGCTGGACGCGCTCTGCGAAACGTTCGTGCCCTCGGTCGAGGTGGACACCCTCGACCCCGTGGAGGCCGCGTTCATGCGCCGCTCCGCGCTGGACATGCAGCTGCCCGCCCAGATCGAGCAGATGCTCGGCGACGCCATGACCGCCGAGGAGCTGGCCGGGATGGGGGACCTGCTGCACGAGATGGCCGAGCAGGGGATCGGTGAGGCGCCGATCGACGTGCGCACCCAGATCGTGCAGGGCGTTTCGGCAGCCGACGCGGCGGCCAAGCTGGGGCTGACCCAGCTGCGTGCGCTGACGCTGCTGCTGTTCTACGCCCTGCCCGACGAGCACGGCCAGAACCCCAACTGGGAGGCCATCGGCTACCCCGGCCCGGTTTCGGCCGCGCCGTCGCCCGCGCAGGCGCCGAAGACGATCGCCACGGCCGAGGTCAGCGGCGAAACCGCAACGCTGAGCTGCGACGTGTGCGTGGTCGGCTCGGGCGCCGGCGGGTCGGTCATCGCCGCCGAGGCGGCGCGCGCGGGCAAGAGCGTCCTGGTGCTGGAGGCCGGCGGCTACCGCAACGAGTCCGACTTCAAGCAGCTGGAGATCCCCGGCTACCAGGAGCTCTACTACGGCGGCGGGCTGGCCACCTCCGAGGACGGCTCGATCTCGATCCTGGCCGGCGCCACGCTCGGCGGCGGCACCGTGGTCAACTACATGAACTGCATCCCCACGCCCGAGCGCATCATCCGCGAGTGGTCCGAGCACGGGATCGCGGGCATGGACGACCCCGCGGCCTACACCCGCGATCACGTCGAGCTGGTGCTGGAGCGGCTGGGGGCCAACACCGAGGCCACGCGCCAGAACGGCACGCACACGCGGCTGATGGCGGGTCTGGACGCGCTCGGCCACGAGCACCGGCCGATCGTGCGCAACGCCACCCTGGACGACGACGCCGAGAAGTGCGGCTACTGCACCGTCGGCTGCCAGCACGGCTGCAAGCGCTCGGCCATGAAGACCTGGCTCCAGGACGCCTCGGACTCCGGCGCCAAGGCCCTGGTGGGCTGCGCCGCCACGCGCATCCTGACCGACGACGGCGCCGCCACCGGCGTCGAGGCCGTCGTGACCCATGCCGACGGCTCCACGACGGCGCTGACCGTGACGGCCGGAGACGTGGTGGTGGCATGCGGGTCGATCGAGTCGCCGGCGCTGCTGCTGCGCTCGGGCATCGGCGGACCTGCGGTCGGCAAGCACCTGCGCCTGCACCCCGCGTACGTGGCGGTGGGGATATACGACGAGCCGGTCGAGGGCTGGCGCGGCCAGGTGCAGTCGCTGGTCAGCGACGCCTACGCCGGCCAGGAGGGCGACTTCGGCTTCCTGATCGAGGCCACCACGATCCAGCCGGGCTTCTTCAGCCCGGCGCTGCCCTGGCGCGACGGCGCGACGCACAAGGAGCTGATGCAGACGCTGCGCTGGCAGGCGCCGTTCATCACCGTCGCGCGCGACCACGGCTCGGGCGAGGTGGTGCTGGACGACCTGGGCCGCGCGGTCATGCGCTGGGGGCTTGGCGACGAGGTCGACGCGCGGCTGGCGGTGCGCGCGAACGTGGAGCTCTGCCGCCTGCACAAGGCGGCGGGCGCCAGCGAGGTGTTCACCACGCACGAGTCGGGCCTGCGCTGGCGCAGCGGCGAGGACTTCGAGCAGTTCATCGCCGATGTGGAGGCGGCCTCGTACGCCCCCAACGACCTGGCGTGCTTCACCGCCCACCAGATGGGCTCGTGCCGCATGGGCACGGATCCCCAGACCTCGGTGGCCGACGGCCACGGACAGCTGCACGACACCAGGGGCGTGTGGATCGGCGATGCGTCGGCGTTCCCGACGGCCCCCGGGGTGAACCCGATGATCTCGATCATGGCGCTGGCGCACCGCACCGCCGGCGAGCTGCTCGGCGCCGCGGTTACGGCCGACGCGTAAGGTCTACTTAGACGCAACCGCCGGGTGCGAGCCCCCAGCATCCTTTCGCGGCCAGAACTCTGAGGGCCTACGGAGGATGCAACCGATGACTGACAGCACCCGCGGACCGAAGCCCGACGGCTCGGCCTACAAGGTTCACATGGAGGAGATCGAGCGCCGCAACGGTGAGGCGCGCAAGGTCGGCAAGGCCCAGCGCCAGGCCAAGGAGCACGACAACCTGGTGGCCGACCGCACGGCCGAGCTGCGCCAGAACACCGAGCTGAGCGCCTCCAAGCACCGCGGCAAGGCGCAGCTGGACTAGCTGCCTACGCCGGCTCGACCGCCAGCGCGTTGCGCCAGGGGTCGAGCACGGTGAAGCCGCCGCCGGGACGGTCGTCGGTCGCCACGTCGCTCGCGCGCACACGCTCGCGCAGCGCCGCCACCTCGGGGGCCGCCAGCAGCACGGTCCAGTGGCGCATGCCCAGCCGTCCTTCGGACACCGCCGGCACGCCCTGGCCGCGCCAGGTGTTCATGCCCAGGTGGTGGTGGTAGCCGCCGGCGCTCACGAACGCGGCGGTGCCCATGTTGGCGATCTCGTCGAAGCCGATCACGTCGCGGTAGAAGCCCAGCGCCTGGTCGATGTCGCCCACGTGCAGGTGCAGATGGCCCACGCGCACCGCGCCCTCCGCGCGCGGCACCGGCGGCTGGCCGGCCACCAGGCTCATCAGGTCGGCCACGTCCAGCGGCATCGGCGCGCCCCTTGGTCAGGTCGTAGGCGTCCTGGAGGTCGGGCCAGTCCCCGCGCGGGCGGTCGGCGGCCAGCTCCAGGCCGTTGCCGTCGGGGTCGGGCAGGTAGAAGGCCTCGTGGGTGTGGTGGTCCGAGGCGCCCTGGATCGTGGTACGCCCGGCCATCAGCCGCGCGCCCACGCGCGCCAGCTCAAGGCGTGAGGGATAGAGCAGGGCCACGTGATACAGCCCGGCCTCGCGGCCCGGCGCGACGGCGGCCCGGTCCTCCACCAGCTCGAGCACGGCGGTCGCGTCGCTACCCAGCACGGCGCCGTGCTCGCCGCGCTCCAGCGTCTCCAGGCCGATCGCGTCCTCGTAGAAGCCGATCGATCTGGCCACGTCGGTCACGGTCAGCGCGGTGGCGCCCAGGGCCAGCGTGTCGGGCAGGACGGCGGTGCTCATGGCGTCAGCGACAGCTCGCGAAAGGCCTGCGGCGCCTGGCCGCGCTGGCGCTTGAACGCGCGTGAGAAGTACAGCGGGTCGGTGAAGCCCACCTGCGCCGCCACCTGGCCGACGGTCAGGTCGGTGAAGCGCAGCAGCCGCGCGGCCTCGGTCATCACGCGGTCCAGGATCAGCTCCTTGGTCGTCTTGCCGGTGGCGTCGGCCAGCGCCTTGCTCAGCGCCGCGGCCGGCATGGCCAGCTCGTCGGCGTAGTGGCCGGCCTCGTGGTGGCGCGCGTAGTCGCGCTCCAGCGCCTCGCTGAAGCGCCGCAGCGTCAGCATTTCGGGCCGGCCGGGGTCGTGCGAATGGTCGTGCGTGGCGTCGTACCAGCGCTGCAGCCAGATCAGCAGCACGTGCAGCAGATGGCGCTGCAGGTCCAGCGAGCAGTGGTCGCCCGCGCGCTCGGTCTCGGCCGTCAGGGCCGCGATCGTGGACTCCAGCGCCGCCACCTCGCCGGCCGGGACCGCCACCGTGTGGGCGCCGGTGGCCGACAGCAGCCACGCCGGGTTCGCCAGGCCGACGCCGTGGCCGGTAAGCACGTCGTCGCCGAAGCGGACCACCGCGCCATGCAGGCCGCTGGCGCCCTCGAACACGTGCACCTGGCCGCGGCCGATCAGCGTCACGCTGCCGGGCACGACGTCCACCGCCTGCCCGTCGATCGAGTGGCGCCCGCAGCCCTCGCGCACCCACACCAGCTCGTGGTAGTCGTGGCGATGGGGCTCGCGCGCGCCGCTGGGGCCCTGCGCGCCCACCGCCAGGTCGTCCATGGTCAGCACCTGGATCGGCGCGTCGGCGCTGTCGGACAGCACGTCAACCGTCAGGCCGTGGGTGTCGTGTTCGCGGGTGGCCATCGGCGTCAACGGTAGAAGGGCCGGCGGCACACGCGGTGCCGCCGGCCCTCCGGGCGTTGCGGTGTGTTCAGGTACCGCGCCTCGCCTAGGCGGCCTTGACCGCCGAGATGTCCAGGCTCAGCTTGACCGTGTCGGACACCAGCAGGTTGCCGCTGCCCAGGGCCTGGTTGAAGGTCATGCCGTAGTCCTTGCGGTCCAGCTTGCCCTGCACCTCGAGGCCCACCCGCTGGTTGCCCCACGGGTCCTCCTCGGTGCCGGTCAGCTCGGCCTTGAAGGTGATCGGGTTGGTCACGCCGTGGATCGTCAGGTCGCCGGTGATCTCCAGCTCGTCGTCGTCCAGCGGCTTGATCTCGGTGGACTCGAACGTGATCTGGCCGTGGTTCTCGGCGTCGAAGAAGTCCGGCGAGCGCAGGTGCTCGTCGCGGGCGCTCTCGTTGGTGTCCACGGAGGACACCTGCACGGTGCCGTAGGCCTTCGAGGCGGACAGATCGTCGCCCAGCTCGAGCTTGCCCTCGAACTCGTTGAACGCGCCCCTCACGGTCGCGATGCCCAGGTGCTTGACCTGAAAGTTCACATTCGAGTGGGCCGGATCGATATTCCAGGTGCCTGCCGGTGTGATGGTCGCTGTGCTCATGTCGGTCGCCTCCTCTGGCGTCAAGTGATTGCATAAGCAACTATGTCAGCGCCGGCGCAGCCCGCCCATAGGCATTGGCGACGGATGCATGGACTTTCTGAGACGATCGCCGGCGGGCGGGGGCCCAAGGCCTGACAGGAGGTTTCCCATGTCCGATGCCGTCGCAGAGTTCAAGCAGCGCGCCCGCTCCACCTGGGCCGGCGGCGACTGGGACTCGGTCTCCAAGCTGATCACGTCGGTGGGCGGGCGCTTGCTCGACCGCGTAGGCATCGAGCCCGGCATGGAGGTGCTCGACGTGGGCACGGGCAGCGGCGGCACCGTGTCCATACCGGCGGCCCAGCGGGGGGCCAAGGTCACCGGGTCCGACCTGACCCCCGAGCTGTTCGACGACGCCCGCCGGCGCGCCGCGGAGGCCGGGGTCCAGGTCGAGTGGGTCGAGGCCGACGCCGAGGCGCTGCCGTTCGCCGACGAGTCGTTCGACCGAGTGCTGTCCACCTTCGGCCACATGTTCGCGCCCCGCCACGAGCAGGCGGCCGCCGAGCTGGCGCGCGTACGCCGGCCCGACGGCCTGATCGGCGTGTGCACCTGGGCCACCCACGGCGCCACCGCGGAGATGTTCAAGCTGGTCGCCAGCTTCATGCCGCCGCCGCCGGAGTTCGCCCAGCCGCCGCTGCTGTGGGGCGACGAGGCCCACATCCGCGAGCTGTTCGAACCGCACGGGCTCGAGCTGGAGATCACCGCCGAGCGGGCCCGCATCACCTACCCGAGCGTGGACGGCTACGTGGAGCTGTTCGAGAACGACTTCGGTCCGCTGGTGGCGGCGCGGCAGGTGGTTGGCGAGCGCTGGCCCGAGCTGCACGAGGCCTACGTGGCCATGGTCGAGCGCGAGAACAAGGCCACCGACGGCACCGTGCTGCTGGAGCCCGACTACCTGCTCACGGTCGCCCGCTAGTCAGCTGGCGAAGTCCGGCTGCGCGGCCCGCGCCGAGTCGCTGCGGCCCGCGGGCTGCTCCCACTCCTCCTGGCGGCCGAGCGCGGTCAGGTCCAGCCAGTAGTACGAGCCGCCGAGCGTCTCGGCGCCGCGCGCGTACATCGAGTAGGTGTGGAACACGCGGTCGTCCACGCGCAAGAAGCAGCTGGTGCCGGGGTACTCGCCTTCGGCCAGCTCGTCACCCCAGTCGCGGAAGTTGTACTCCGCTGGTCCCCGCGAGCGGTCGATGGTCACGCCGAAGTCGTAGTTGAAATCGCTGCCGTGCGAGGAGTACCAGGGGTGGTCCCAGCCGCGCTTCTGCTGGTAGCGCAGGATCTTCTCCAGCGGCGCGCGCGACACGTAGGCGAAGGCGGTGTCGCGCACGGCCAGGTGGTCCAGCAGCCCGTGGGACAGCTCCTCCGCTCCGGCCGAGCAGCTGGGACAGCCATCCTCCCAGTCGGGATCGAACATGAAGTGGCCGACGATCAGCTGGCGGTGCTCGCCGAACATGTCGGCCAGGGAGGCCGGCCCCTCGGGGCCCTCGAACACGTACGGCTTGTCGACCTCGACCATCGGCAGGTTGCGCCGCTCGGTGCTCAGAGCATCGCGCTCGCGCGTGAGCTGCTTCTCCTTGGCCAGCAACTGCTCGCGGGCGGCGCGCCACTCTTCCCTGGAGGCGATCTTGGGGAGGCTCATTGGTTTTTCCTACCCTGTGGTTGGAGTTCTAAACGACCATACTGCGGGGAGCTTCGCTCGAACCGCTCACCCCGTGACAACCCTGCTCAACATCATCTGGCTCGTGTTCTCGGGGATCTGGCTCGGGCTCCTCTACGCGCTTGCCGGGGTGATCATGTGCCTGACCATCATCGGCATCCCGTTGGGCGTGGCCGCCTTCCGCTTGACCAGCATGGTGGTGTGGCCCTTCGGGCGCACCGCGGTGCGCAAGCCGGGCGCCGGCGCCGGATCGGCCATCGCCAACGTGCTCTGGTTCGTGCTGTGTGGCTGGTGGCTGATACTCGGCCACCTGATCACCGCGGTGGCCATGGCCGTCACGATCATCGGCATCCCGCTGGCCGTAGGCAACCTCAAGCTCATCCCGATCACGCTCACGCCGTACGGGCGCGAGATCGTGCCCAGCCGCGGCGCGCCACTGCCCCCGCCAAGGTAAGCCGCGCCTAGCGGTGCTCCGGGTTGGCGAAATCGAACCGGCAGCCGGCGTCCCACTCAGAGCGCTGATTGCCGTGCGCGGGCACCCCGCCGGCGTCCTTGAGCATGCGCGCCAGGTGCATCAGGTTCCAGGTCATGAACGTGGTGTTGCGGTTGGTGAAGTCGTTCTCGGGCCCACCCGAGCCGGGGTCCAGGTAGCTCGGCCCCGGGCCGGCCTCGCCCATCCAGCCCGAGTCGGCCTGGGGCGGAATCACGTAGCCCAGGTGCTGCAGCGAGTAGAGGATGTTCATCGAGCAGTGCTTGGCGCCGTCCTCGTTGCCCGTGATCAGGCAGCCGCCCACGCGCCCGTAGTAGGCGTACTGACCGGCGTCGTTGAGCAGGTGGCTGTTGCCGTACAGCCGCTCGATCACGTGGGTGGACACCGAGGACTTCTCGCCCAGCCAGATCGGCGCCAGCAGCACGAGGATGTCGGCCGCCATGACCTGCTCGTGGATGGCGGGCCAGTCGTCGGCTTCCCAGCCGTGCTCGGTCATGTCCGGCTGCACGCCGATGGCGATGTCGTGGTCGACCGCGCGCACGGTCTGCACGGCCACGCCGTTGGTCTCCATGATCCCGATTGCGATGTCGCCGAGCGCCTGCGTGTTCGACACCTCGGGCGAGCGCTTGAGCGTGCAGTTGATGAACAGCGCGCGCAGGTCCGAGAAGTCCCAGCGCGAGTCGCTGGCGAGCTGTTGGTGACGTTGGGCAAGGTCGGTCATCGGGTCTCCGTTCGTCGGTCTTTCACATGGCCATCTGGTGTGTGTCGGCAGCCATCGCCGGGGGCGCGGGCGCCGGAGTGTCGGGGTCGTCGTCGCCGCCGCGCAGCAGCAGGCTCCCGGCCAGCGGGAACAGCAGCACCGAAAGCAGCCCGGCGGCGATCAGCTCGGCGCTCTCGGCGCTGGCGATCAGGTCCAGGTCGCGGCCGATGGCGGTGGCGGCCACGATGAACGGCAGCGAGGTGGCCTGGAACAGGCCGGCCACGACGCTGCGGCGCCGGCCGATCAGCGGCCGGTACATCAGCGCCGGCAGGCCGCGGACCACGGCCAGCGCGGCCAGGAAGATCGGCACCATGACCAGGTTCGAAGGATCGTCGAGCAGGGCGTCCAAGTCGAAGCGCAGCCCGCTGGTCACGAAGAACACGGGGATGAACACGCCGAAGCCGACGGCCTCGAGCTTTCGCCGCAGCAGCGGGTGGGTCATGACCTCGTCGCGGTCCACCAGCGTCAGCACGGCGCCCGCGGCGAACGCCCCCAGGATCACCTCGAGCCCGAGCTGCTCGGCCGCCGCGGCGAAGGCGATCAAGAGCACAACGGCACCGCGCACTCGGATCTGCGCGGTGGTGTCCTGCAGGCGCACCAGGTCGGATGAGATGCGCATTGAGTGCTCGGCGCCACGCACCACCGCGAACACCACGCCCGCCAGCACGAACAGGCTGCCGATCAGCACCAGCGTGGAGCCGGTGCCGCCCTCGCCGGTGAACAGGATCGACAGCAGGATGATCGAGGCGAAGTCGGCGATCGACCCGGCGGCCACCACAAGCTGGCCGAACGGCGAGTCGATCTCACCGGCGTCCTTGAGCACGGGGATGATCACGCCGAGCGAGGTGGCCGACAGGATCACCGCCACCAGCAGCGGGGTCTGCGCCAGGCCGCCGGCCTTCAGGCCCAGCGCCACAACCACGGCCAGGGTGAACGACAGCGCCCAGCCGAAACCGGCCACCCGCAGCAGCCGCCCTCGTAGGCGCTCGAACTCGATCTCCAGCCCGGCCAGGAACAGCAGGAACACCAGGCCGATCGTGGCCAGCACCTCGATCGTCTCGTCGATCTCGACCCAGCCCAGGCCGGCCGGGCCGATGGCGATCCCGGCCGTGATCTCCAGGACCACCGCGGGCAGCCGCACCCGCGGGAAGAAGCCGAGCAGGAAGGGCGCCGCGAAGGCCACGGCAACCACCAGCAGCAGGCCGGAGAACGAGGGCTCGGGCATGCACCTCGGTCGCGACAGCGGCCCTGGCGTTACACCGCCACGGCCCGCGGCTCAGCCCCGCGAGGCCTTCCAGTCGCGGAACTCGGCCAGCAGCGCGTCGGCGGCGCCGGCTGGAAGGTCGTCCTCGGTCAGCTCGCCAACCAACGAGACCGTGGCGCGGATCTGCTTCACGTAGGTCACACACGCCTCGCACTCGGCCAGGTGGGCTTCGAAGCGCTCGACGTCGGCCGGCGCCAGTCGCCCCTCGAGGTAGTCGGTCACCAGTTCGACCAGTTCGTTGCAGTTCATCGGTCCCCGTCTTATCCCGCGTCGAAGTGCAGCTCCAGGGCGCCGCGCACCTTCGAGCGCGCGCGGTGCAACAGCACCCTCTGGTTCGTCTCCGTGAGCTCCAGGGCGTTACACGCCTCCTCGGAGGAGAACCCCTCGATGTCACGCAGGGTGATCACTTCGCGCTGGCGGGCGGGCAGCGCGGCGATCGCCGCAAGCGTCGCGTCGCGGGTCTGCGCCGCGGCCAGCTGGTCCTCGGGAAACGGCGCGGGCGGCAGCGCCCAGTGGCCGGGATAGCGGTCGGCCGGGCCGCGGAAGCGGTCCGGGTCCACCACCGGCCCCTCGTCGTCGGCATCGGTCGCCGAGAACGGCACCGAGCGGGCCTCGCGGACGCCGCGCGACTTGGCGGTGTTGGCCGTTATGCGAAACGCCCAGGTCCTGACGGACGAGCGGCCCTCGAAGCGGTCCAGGCCGCGCAGCACGCCGACCCAGGCCTCCTGGACGACCTCCTCGGCGATCGCGTCGCTGGACACGTGCGAGCGCGCCAGCCGCAGCATCCCCGGCGTCCATGCGGTCACCACCCGCATGAACATGTCCTCGTCCCCACGCCGGAGCGCCTGGAGCAGATCAGCGTGGGCGGGTAGCGCGGTGGCCATCCCACCCCGACCCTCTCACGTAACGGATGGCCGGGCCGCGAGACAGTTGGCCATGCTCACCGCGCTGCCCTCCCAGTACTCGAAGACCCGGATCGAGCTGCACCGCGTGGCCGAGGAGGTGCTCAAGCCCGCCCGCGAACGCGTGAACGGGCGCTTTGGCCTGCGTGCACTGCCGGGCGGCTTCGGCACGCCGCCGTTCGGCGACGTGATGCAGGTCCACGTGGACGGCACCGAGCTCGTGCTCCGCGACGGCGCCGAGGTGCGCCGCGAGCCGGTCGACCACGTGGACGCCGACGCGGCGGCGGCGCTGGCCGCCTGGTTTGCCTTCGGCGCCGGGGTGCTGGAGGAGCTGCGCGCCGAGGCGGCCCCCGAGCAGCTCGCAACGCCGCCGCAGCTGTGGCCCGAGCACTTCGACATTGCAATCGAGGTGGGCGACGAGGCGGCCGGCCGCCGTGCCGGCTACGGCGCCTCACCCGGTGACGAGCTGCACCCCGAGCCCTACCTGTACGTGACGCCCTGGACCGCCCGCCCCGAGGGCGAGCTGTGGAACGCCACCGCCTTCCCCGGTGCCGAGCTGGCCTACGCCGACCTGCTGGCGACCGCGGACCGGCGCGAGGCCGCCCTCGAGTTCTTCCGTGCCCGCCGCGATGCCCTGGAGGCCCTGACGTGACCACCCTGGACTGGCATGACGTTCTGGCCGCCGACGAATTGCCCGAGGGACGGGTTACCACCGTCGCCGCGGGCCACAAGTCGGTGGCGCTCGTGCACTACGACGGCGCGTACTCGGCGCTGGACAACCACTGTCCGCACCAGGGCGGGCCGCTGGGGGAGGGCTCGATCGAGAACGGGCTGCTGCGCTGTCCCTGGCACGGGTTCGACTACTGCCCGCTGGACGGCAAGAGCCCGGGCTTCGACGACGAGGCCACCACCTACGCGCTTGAGATCCGTGACGGCCGGGTGTTCGTGGGAGTCGAGCCCGACGTCCACGAGGACACCGTCACCGATGTGATGGCCCAGACCATGGTCGCCTGGGGTGTGCGCCACGTGTTCGGCATGGTCGGCCACTCCAACCTCGGGCTGGCCGACGCGCTGCGCCGGCGCCAGGAGGCCGGCGAGCTGGAGTACATCGGCATCCGCCACGAGGGCGCCGCCGCGTTCGCGGCCTCGGCCTACGGCAAGCTCACCGGCCGACCGGCGGCCTGCCTGACTATCGCCGGCCCGGGCGCCACCAACCTGCTCACCGGGCTGTGGGACGCCAAGGTCGACCGCTCGCCGGTGCTGGCCCTGACCGGCCAGGTGGACACCCAGGTGCTCGGCCCGGGCGCCTTCCAGGAGGTCGATCTGGCCGGCGCGTTCGGCACCGTCGCCGCGTGGAGCCAGACCGTGCTGGGCGAGTCCAAGCACGCCGAGCTGATGACGCTGGCGTGCAAGAACGCGCTGCTGGCGCCGGGCCCCGCGCACCTGATCTTCCCCGACGAGGTGCAGACCCTGCCGGCCGGGGACGCCAAGCCGTCGGGGCCCAAGGGCCGGATCGCCCCGGCCGCCATCTCGCCGCCGCGGGAGTCGCTGGACGCCGCGCTGGAGCTGACGCGAGCGGCCAAGCGGCCGATCGTGATCGTCGGCCACGGCGCCCGCTTCCAGATGGAGCCGATCGTGGAGCTGGCCGAGCGGCTGGGCGCGCCGGTAATCACCACCTTCAAGGCCAAGGGCCAGATACCCGACTCGCACCCCCTCGCCGCCGGTGTGCTGGGCCGCTCGGGCACGCCCGTGGCCAGCTGGTTCATGAACGAGTCCGACGCCATCCTGGTGTTCGGCGCGTCGTTCTCGAACCACACCGGCATCTACGCCGGCAAGCCGATCGTGCAGGTGGACTCCGACCCGCTGCAGCTGGGCAAGTTCCACCCGGTCGAGGTGCCGGTGTGGGGCGACGCAGAGGTCACGGCGCGGCTGCTGCTGGACGGGCTGCCGGCGCAGGTGGACACCGACGACCAGCGCGCCCAGCTACGCGATCGGTGGGCCATCTGGCGAGCCGAGAAGGACTCGCGCGTGGCCGACGACCGCGGCAACGGCATCGGCTCGGCCGCCGTGTTCGCCGCCCTGAACCGCTGCGTGCCCGACGACGCCGTGATCGCCGTCGACGTGGGCAACCACGCCTACTCGTTCGGCCGCTACTTCGAGCCTGAGCGCCAGGCCGTGCTCATGTCGGGCTATCTGGGCTCGATCGGCTTCGGCTACCCGGCGGCCATCGGCGCCGCCGTGGCCGCGCCCGAGCGCAAGACCGTGGCCATCACCGGCGACGGCGGCTTCGCCCAGTACATGGCGGAGGTCACCACCGCGGTCAAGCACGACCTGGACATCTGCCACCTGCTGCTCAACAACGGCCAGCTGGGCAAGATCACCAAGGAGCAGCGCGCGGGCGAGTGGGACGTGTGGCAGACATCGCTGCACAACCCCGACTTCGCCGCCTACGCGCGCAACTGCGGGGCCATCGGGGTGCGCGTCACCGACGCGGCCGAGCTGGACGGCGCGCTGGCCGACGCGATGGCCCATTCGGGGCCCGCCATGGTCGAGGTCATCACCGACCCCGACCTGGTCTAGGCGTTGGGCGCGGGCGGGCGGGGTTGGCGTCCCACGCCGTTGTGGCATGTGCGAACGAACGAAAAACATGTAAGATCGAACATCGTGGACGCCGAGGGACGCCGCCAGATGGTTCTCGAGGCGCTCGAGGAGAGCCATGAGGTCACGGTCGCCAGCCTGAGCCGCACGCAGGGCGTCTCGGAGATGACCGTGCGGCGCGACCTCGAGGCGCTGGAGCGTGAGGGCGTGCTTCGACGCGTGCACGGCGGCGCGGTAAGCACGGTCTCGCGCGGCTACGAGCCCCCGTACGCCCTGCGGTCCGGGCGCGACCAGGAGGCAAAGCGCGCGATCGGTGAGAGGGCGGCCGCGCTGGTCTCCGACGGCGAGACGCTTGCGATCGACGTGGGCAGCACGACGCTGGAGCTGGCCCGCGCGCTGGCCACCGCGGGCAACCTGACGGTGCTAACCCCGAGCTTGCGGGTTGCCGAGTACCTGACCCCCAACCCGGGGATCCGCACGATCGTGACCGGAGGCATCGCCCGCAAGGGGGAGCTGTCCCTGATCGGCGACCTGGCCGAGCGGGCGTTCGCCGAACTGCACTGCGACACCGTCTTCATCGGCGCCGGGGGCGTGGACCCCGCCGCCGGGGTGACCGAGTTCAACCTGGACGACACGCGCGTGAAGCGCGCTGCGCTGGCCAGCGCCCGCCGCTGCGTGCTCCTGGTGGACGCTTCCAAGCTCGGCGTCGTGGCCCTGGCCTCGATCTGCCCGCTGGAGAGCGTCGACGTCCTTATCACCGACAACGGCGCCTCCGACGAGGCGCTCGCGCCCATCCGCGAGGTGGGAGTGGAGGTTCTGATCGCATGAAGACAAGGCCACGGTTCACCGACCTGTTCGCCTCCGAGAAGCCAGTGATCGCCATGGCCCACCTGGGGCCGTTGCCGGGATCGCCGCTCTATGACGAGGACGCGGGCATCGATGGTGTCGTGGATAACGTTCGCGCCGATCTGGAGCTGCTGTACGCCGCCGGCGTGGACGGGGTCATGTTCTGCAACGAGGGCGACCGGCCCTACCAGCTCAAGGCCGGCCCCGAAGGCGTGGCCGGCCTGGCGCGGGTGGTGTCGGAGCTGCGCCCCGCAGACCGCCCGTTCGGGGTCGACTTCCTCTGGGACCCAGCGGCGGCGCTGGCCGTGGCGGTGGCCACGGGCGCGCACTGGATCCGGGAGGTCACCACCGGCGTCTACGAGTCGGACATGGGGCTGTGGAACACCGACGCCGCGACCCTGCTGCGCGAGCGCCGCCGGCTTGGCGCCGACCAGCTGCAGATCCTGATGAACGTGACGCCGGAGTTCGCCTCCCAGATCGGCCACCGGACGGTGGCCCAGGTGGCGCGCTCGGCGGTCACGTCGTCGCTGGCCGACGCGATCCTGGTGTCCGGCCCGATGGCCGGCTCCGAGCCCGAGCTGAGCAAGCTCGAGGAGGCCAAGGAGGCCGTGGGCGCGGAGGTGCCGGTGCTGGTGAACACGGGCGCCAAGGCCGCCAACATCGGCGAGTTCCTCACGGTCGCGGACGGCGTGATCGTGGGCTCGTCGCTCAAGCGCGACGGCGTGTTCTGGAACCCGGTCGATGCCAAGCGCGCCGCCGACTTCGTGGAGGCGGCCCGCGCGTGAGTCTGGTGCTGGGCATCGACGTCGGGACCACCGCCACCAAGGCGCTGGTCGTAGACGTCGACGGGCACGTGGTGGCGCAGGCCGAGCGCCGTGCCGATCTGCACTCGCCGCACCCGGGGTGGGCCGAGGAGGACCCGGCCCAGTGGTGGGACAACATCTGTGACCTGCAGCGCGAATTGCCGCTCGCCGACGTGCGCGCGGTCGGCGTGAGCGGCATGGTGCCGTGCGTCATTCTGCTGGACGGCGGCCGTGGCCCCCTGCGGTCGTCCGTCCAGCAGAATGATGCTCGGGCCACCGCGGAGGTGGCCGAGTTGGCCCACGAGCTCGCCGACAACCGGGTGCTGGAGCGCACCGGATCGCCGGTCACCCAGCAGTCGGTGGCGCCCACCGCACGCTGGCTGGCCAGGCATGAGCCCGAGGTCTGGGAGGCCACCCAGACCGTATGCGGGTCCTACGACCTGATCGTCGCGTGGCTGACCGGTGAGCGCTTCGTGGAGCACAACTGGGCGCTGGAAAGCGGGCTCTACGACCTGGAGGCGGGCGGCTGGGCCGCCGACATCTGCGCCGCCGCCGGCATCGACCCGGCGCTGCTGCCACCG
This sequence comes from uncultured Solirubrobacterales bacterium, assembly GCA_963750365.1. GTDB lineage: Bacteria > Actinomycetota > Thermoleophilia > Solirubrobacterales > Thermoleophilaceae > JAAYBF01. The sequence continues at coordinate 13,325 of CAVVQE010000001.1, read as the reverse complement.
GTCCGCGCATCGAGCGAGGTGGTCGGCCACGTGACCGCTGCGGCCGCAAAGGCCACGGGGCTGCCCGCGGGCGTACCCGTGGTGGCCGGCTCGGCCGACCACGTGGCGTCGGCGTTCGCAGCCGGGGTGGTCGAGCAGGGCGACCTGCTGGTCAAGCTCGGCGGGGCAGGGGACATCCTGCTCTCGACCGACCAGCCGCTGGTGGACGAGCGCCTCTACCTGGATCACCACCTGGTCCCGGGGCGCTTCCTGCCCAACGGCTGCATGGCAGCGTCGGGCTCGTTGATCCGCTGGTTTCACGAGCAGCTCGGCGGCGGCGCCGACCTGGCGGCGCTGGACGCCGAGGCCGCGGCGGTCGCCCCCGGCTCCGACGGCGTGGTCGTGCTGCCCTACATGCTTGGCGAGAAGACGCCCATCAACGACCCGCACGCACGCGGAGTGTTCTACGGCCTGCACCTGGGCCACACACGCGGTCACCTGTTCCGCGCGGTGCTCGAGGGCATCTCGTACGGCTTTCGCCACCACCTGGACGTGTTCCGCGAGCGCGGCTTCGAGCCCAAGCGCGTGCGCGTGACCAACGGCGGCGCGCGCTCGGAGCTGTGGAAGCAGGTCACGGCCGACGTGCTTGGCCTGCCGATCGAGGTGCCCGCGCAGCACTACGGCTCCGCTCTGGGGGCCGGGTTCGCCGCGGCCGTCGGCGCCGGGCTGATCGGCGGCTGGGACGAGATCGAGCGGTTCGTGCACGTGGACCGCGTCATCCAGCCGGACCCGGCCGCGAACGCCGGCGTCGCGCGCGGGTACGAGACCTTTCGCGCGCTCTACCCGGCCCTGCGGCCGGTCTTCCACGACCAGCAGGTGGCGGCATGACGGTGGTCGTCACCGGTGCGGGCGCCGGCATCGGGCGGGCCATCGCCACCGAGCTCGCCGCCCGCGGGCACGCGCTGGCGGTCACCGACCGCGACGGCGACGCCGCGCAGCGGGTGGCCGATGGCATCGACGGCGCCGCGGCGTTCACGCTCGACGTGACCGACGGCGCTGCCGTGGAAGCGGTCTGCGCGGAAGCGGTCGAGGAGCTGGGGCCGCTGCAGGCCTGGGTCTCCAACGCCGGCGTGTCGAGCATGAACCGCTTCGTGGACCTGACCGACGAGGAGATCGACCTGAACTTCGCGGTCAACGCGCGCGCCCCGCTGCGCTGCGGCCAGGTGGCGGCGCGCACGCTGATCGCGCAGGGCACGGGCGGGCGGATCGTCAACGTCGCCTCGATGGCCGGCAAGCAGGGCCGCGTGCCCTACCTGGCCCACTACGTGGCCTCGAAGTTCGCCGTGGTCGGGCTGACCCAGGCCATGGCGTTCGAGCTCGCCGAGCACGACATCCGCGTGAACTGCGTGTGCCCGGGCTTCGTGGCCACCGACATGCAGGAGCGTGAGCTGGCCTGGGAGGCCCAGCTGCGGGGCACCACCCCCGACGCGGTCAGACAGATGTGGAAGCTGGACACGCCGCTGGGCCGGCTGGAGCAGCCCGAGGACGTGGCACGAGCCGTGGCCTTCCTTCTGGGAGACGACGCGGAATTCATCACCGGAGAGGCGCTGGCCGTGAACGGCGGCGCCTACATGGACTAGGAGGGAAAGTCATGAAGCGACTCATTGCACTGTGCGCAGCGCTCGTGGCCGCGGCCTTGATCGCGGCCTGCGGCGGCGGGGGCGGGGGCGGAGGGTCCGAGGAAGCGGGGACCACGGACGCCAAGGACGTCAAGGGCACCGTCCGGGTGATCATGGAGGAGGTGCCCGACACCGACGTGGTCAAGTCCATGCTCCCGGCCTTCAAGAAGGCCTATCCGAACGTGAACATGAAGCTCGAAGCGCTGCCCTACGACCAGATGCGGGACCGCATCGTCAGCTCGTTCCTGGCCTCGAAGCCCAGCTACGACCTGATCATCGTGGACAACCCGTGGATGGCCGACTTCGTGGACGGCGGGTTCCTGGATCCGCTGAACAAGCGCATCGAGGCCTCCAAGGGCTACGACCTGGAGGACTTCTCGGAGCCGCTCCGGAACATCGCGACGAAGAAGGGCAAGACCTACGGCGTGCCGTTCTACAACTACGGCCTGGCGCTGGTCTACCGCAAGGACCTGTACAAGCAGGCCGGCCTGACCCCGCCCAAGACGCTGCCTGAGCTGCAGGCGGCGGCGAGCAAGCTGAGCAGCGGCGGCCGCTCGGGGATCGCCATGCAGCCCCAGAAGGGCTACAAGATCTTCGAGGAGTGGGCCAACTACCTGTTCGCGGCCGGCGGCTCGATCCAGGATGCCGACGGCAAGGTCACGCTGGACTCGCCCGAGGCGCGCAAGGCGCTGCAGACCTACATCGACGTGTACAAGAAGGACGCGCCGAAGAACTCACTGAACTGGGCGTTCGACGAGTCGATCCGGTCGGTGTCCTCGGACAAGTCGGCCCAGCTGATCTCGTACAACTGGACGCTGCCCACCCTGAACAAGGAGGGCAAGCTCAAGAACCGCTTCGACATCGCACAGGTGCCGGGCGGCAAGGCGGTGCTGGGCGCCTGGTACTGGTCGCTGCCCTCCAACTCGGCCAACAAGAACGCGGCCTGGTCGTTCGTGAACTGGCTGACGGACAAGGAGCACGAGAAGGAGCGCGTGATCAAGGGCGGCGCGCCGGTTCGCAACTCGGCGCTCGATGACCCGGTCGTGTGGGAGAAGGGCTTCGGCAAGCCCTACTACCAGACGGTCAAGGGCATCCTGGGCAGCTCGGCCCCGCTGGCCGACGGGCCCAACGCCGAGGAGATGATCAACGTGGTCGGCGAGCAGCTGAACGCCGCGGTGGCCGGCCAGAAGTCGGTCGACGAAGCCATCTCGACCGCCGCCACCAAGGCGCAGGCCACGCTGGACAAGAAGTAGCCGACCCGGGACGGGGCCGATCGCGGCCCCGTCCCGCCGTGCCCATGCTCAAACGCATTCCCATCGGCCTCCGTTTCCTGACGCCGCTGCTGGCCCTGCTGGCGGTGGTGTTCGCCTATCCGCTGGGCTACTCGCTGTACCTGTCGCTCACCGACCGGCGCATCACCAGCCAGCAGACCCAGTTCGTGGGCATCGACCAGTTCACCGGGCTGGTCCACAACAGCGACTACGGCGTGGCCATGCGCAACACGCTCGTCTTCGTGTTCCTGGCCGTGGGCATCGAGCTGCTGCTGGGCCTGGCGCTGGCGCTGATGCTCCAGCGCCAGCGGCGCGCGCGCGACCTGACCCGGGCGTTCCTGCTGACGCCCATGTTCGTCACGCCGATCGCGGTCGGGCTGATGTTCCGCTTCCTGCTCAACCAGCAGCTGGGGGCCATCCCCGAGCTGCTGGGCAAGCTCGGCATCACGATCGACTTCTTCGGTCCCTCGCTTGCGCTGCTCACGATCGTGGCCATCGACGTCTGGCAGTGGACCCCGTTCATGGTCCTCCTGCTGCTGGCCGGCCTGGAGTCGCTGCCCAAGCAGCCGTTCGAGGCGGCCCGGGTGGACGGCGCCTCCACGTGGATGACCTTCCGGCGCGTGACGCTGCCGCTGCTTCGCCCGGTGATCGCCATCGCCGTGCTGCTGCGCGCGCTGGACGCGTTCAAGGTGTTCGAGTACGTCTTCGCCACCACCCGCGGCGGACCGGGCAACGCCACGGAGACGATCCAGTACCAGATCTACCGCACCGGCTTCCAGTTCTTCCGCCTCGGCGAGGCCGCCGCCATGGCCTTCGTGCTGGTGGCGGTCGTGCTCCTCATCGTCACCGTGCTCTACCGGCGGATCATGCGCCAGGAGGCCACGGCGTGAGCGCGGTGGGCCGGCTCGGCGGATCCAGCCGGCGCGCTCTGGTGGCCCTGGCGGTGCTGGTGGTGGCGTTCCCCTACGCGTGGGTCCTGCTGGCCGCGTTCAAGGACAAGGAGTCGCTGAACGAGCCGTCCAAGCTGACCTTCACGCCCACGCTGGACAACTGGCGCGAGGTCGTCGACGGCGGCGTGCTGGGCAGCGCGGTCACCAGCGTGGTCGTCGGTCTGGTCACAGTGGCCATCGCGCTCGTGGTCGGCACGCTCGGCGCCTACGCCATCTCGCGCTTTCGCACCGGTGGCAGCGCCACGCGCTTCGGCATCCTGCTCTCCCAGCTGATGCCGCCGGCGGTGCTGGTCGTGCCGCTGTTCCTGGTGGCGTTCGAGTTCAACCAGCGCGACACGATCCAGGTGGTCATCGCCTCGCACCTGACTTTCGTCCTGCCGGTGGCCACCTGGTTTCTGATCGGCTTCTTCGACGCCGTGCCGCGCGAGTTCGAGGAGCAGGCGATGGTGGACGGCTACGGGCGCTTCCAGGCCTTTCGCCGCGTCGTGCTGCCGCAGGTGCTGCCGGGAATCGGCGCCGCCGCCATCTTCACCTTCATGCTGTCCTGGAACGACCTCTTCTACGCGCTGATCCTGGCGGGCGGGAACACGGAGACGCTGCCGGTCAAGATCGCGTCGTACAACACCTTCCGCGGTGTCGAGCTGGGCACCATGTCCGCGGCGATCCTGGTGTCGGTGGTGCCGGTGCTGATCGCATGTTTCTTCGTCCAACGCCGGCTGGTGCGCGGCATCTCCGGAGGAGGCCTGAAGTCCTGATGGCACACATCGAGCTGGACCAGCTACGCAAGAGTTACGGCGACGTCGAGGCGGTGCAGGGCATCGACCTGGACGTGCCCGACGGCGAGGTCACCGTGCTGGTCGGCCCCTCGGGCTGTGGCAAGACCACCACGCTGCGGCTGGTGGCCGGGCTGGAGACCGCCAGCGGCGGCGCCATCCGCATCGGCGACCGCGAGGTCACCGACCTCGAGCCCAAGGAGCGCGACCTGGCGATGGTGTTCCAGAACTACGCGCTCTACCCCCACATGAGCGTGCGCGAGAACGTGGCCTTCGGCCTGCGCGCCCACTCGGTCGAGGGCTCCGAGATCGACCGGCGCGTGCAGCGCGCGGCCGAGATGCTGGACATCGCCCACCTGCTCAAGCGCAAGCCCGGCCAGCTCTCGGGCGGCCAGCAGCAGCGCGTGGCCATCGGGCGGGCGATCGTGCGCGACCCCGCGGCCTTCCTGTTCGACGAGCCGCTCTCGAACCTGGACGCCAAGCTGCGCGTGGAGATGCGCACCGAGATCCTGCGCATCCAGCGCGAGCTGGGCGCGACGATCGTGCACGTGACCCACGACCAGGAGGAGGCCATGACCCTGGCCCACCGCGTCGTGGTCATGAACGGCGGCCTGATCGAGCAGGTGGGCACTCCCTCCGAGGTCTACCAGCGCCCGGCCACCGAGTTCGTGGCGCGCTTCATCGGCTCGCCCGAGATGAACGTCTTCTCCGCCGACGAGGCTGCCACCGCCCTGTCGCTCGGCCGCAACGGCGCGGCCCGCGTCGGCGTGCGGCCCGAGGAGGTACAGCTCGCCGACGACGTGTCCGAGTCGGGCGATGCGCTGCGCTTCAGCGCCCGCGTCGAGGTCATCGAGCTGCTGGGATCGCAGGCCATCCTCACGCTGCGCGCGGGCGGTGACCGGCCGCTCAGCGCGCTGGTGCCCGCGCGGGCGCTGGCTCGGGTCTCCGAGGGGGCCCAGGCCGAGTTCGCGGTCGAGCGCGACGTGCTGCTGCGCTTCGGCGAGGACGGCCGGGCGCTCTAGCCGCCCGCCGCGCCGTCAGGGCCGGCGTCCCGCGCGGCGAGCTGTCCTGCCTAGGTGGCGCCATGCCCCACTGATCCAGCACGGCTCCGCGGTGGTGTGGTTTGACCCTCCTGGTGAGGGTCCATCCACGGTGGTGTGGTTTGACCCTCTTGGTGAGGGTCCATCCACACCACCGCGTTGGCTAGGCCGGCTGGTCGGCGGGGCACCAGAACATCGTGCGGGCGCCCATCTCGGCGCTCTCGATCGGCCGTGCCGCAGCGGCGGCAGTGCTCGCGCTTGTACACCTGGTGGCGGTCCTTGCCGGTCAGCTTCGAGGGCGGGCCGCCGGCCTCGCGGCGCGGCACGGTCACGATCTTGCCGCTGCGCTCGCCGTCGCGGAGCATCTTCTTCGACGTCTTCCAGATGGCGTCCACCTCGTCGTCGCTCAGCGAGCGTGCCTCGCGGCGCGGGTCGATGCCGCAGGCGAACAGGATCTCGGCGCGGTAGACGTTGCCCAGGCCGGCAACCACGCTCTGGTCCAGCAGTGCGGCGCCGATCGGTCCCTTGCGCCGTGCCAGCGCGCTGCGCATCCTGTCGGCACGCGAGTGCGGGCGGAGCGGGTCGGGGCCCAGCCGGGCCATCAGCTCGTCCTCCTCGGCCGGGTCGATCAGCTGCGAGATCACCGCGCCGGCCAGGTCGATGCCGCGCCGCTCGCCGGTCAGGCGCAGCCGCGTGGTCTCGCGCGTCGGCGGACCCGGCAGCTCGAAGCGCCGGAAGCGGCCGAACAGTCCCAGGTGCACGTGCACCGACAGCTCGTCCTCGAAGCGGTAGAGCAGGTGCTTGCCGTAGGCGTCCACGCCCGTGAGCAGCTTGCCGTCGACAGCCTCGGCGGCATCGCTGGCCCAGCCCTGGGGCGAGGACACGGCCAGCCGCTGGCCGCCCAGGTCCTCGGTGTGGATCCGCGCGTGGCGGTGGATTGTGTGTCCCTCTGGCATCGGCTCGGCGGCAAAGCTTGATCGGCTCGCCTCGCCGGGAAACCTACGCGGTCGCCGGGCGTGCGCGGGTGTGGCAGAGTGGGACATTCATGACCCGGATACTCGCCGTCGCCACCACAGCCCTCATCGTCCTGGCCGCTGCGCCCGCCGCTCAGGCGCGGACCTCGTTCCAGCGCATCGCCGGCGTCAAGTCCAGCGGCACGCCGGCGAAGTACAACAAGGTCGGGATCCTCAAGATCGGCTCGTCGCGCGCGAAGAACATCCTGGTGCTCAACCCGGGCACGTCTGCCAGCGCGGCCTACTTCGCGCCGCTGGCGCGCGACGTCACGCGCAAGGCGCCGGGCTGGCAGGTCTGGGCGGTCGAGCGGCGCGAGAACCTGCTCGAGGACCAGTCGGTCTTCGACCGCTACAAGGCCGGCAAGGCCACGCCCAAGCAGGCGTTCGACTACTACCTGAACTGGCTCTCGGACAGCAGCATCAAGACGCACTTCAAGTCGATCCCTGATTCGTCGGTGACCTACGCCAAGCGCTGGGGCCTGCGCACCGAGATCGGCGACCTGCGCCGCGTGGTGGCCAAGGCCAAGCGCGCCGCCGGCCGGCGCGGCCACGTCGTGATGGGCGGCCACTCGCTGGGCGGAACGATCACCACCGCCTACGCCACCTGGAGCTTCGGGGGCCGCCCCGGCGCCCGCGGCCTGTCCGGCCTCGTGCTGATCGACGGCGCCAGCCGGGCGCAGAGCGTCAGCGCCGCCGACGCGCGTCAGTCGCTGACCAAGCTGCGCGCCGGATCGCCGTGGCTGACCTTCGGCGGCATCCCCGCGCCGTTCACCGGGCTGTTCAACACGGGCGGCGCGCTGAACGCGCTCAAGGCGCCGAACGCACCGTCGCTGGCGCAGAACTTCGCCCTGCTGCCCGCCAACCTCAAGCCGCCGGTGCCGGCCACCAACCTGGGCCAGTACGGCTACGCGCTCGACACCCAGACCTCGCCGCCGTCGCTGGCCGCGGCGCAGGGCCACCTGGGCTCGCTGGCGCCCGACCGGCAATCCGCGCGGCTGGGTGCAGGGTCGCGACATCACGCCCATCAAGCGCTTCGCCCAGATGTTCGCCGGCGACCGCCTGCGCCGCCTGGACGGCACCGCCTGGTATCACCCGCTGCGCCTGACCATCGACGCCGGCGCCGTGGGCAACGGGATCTCCAACCCGGCCCAGAAGGTGCTGGGCGTGCGCTCCACGCGCGGGCGCAAGCTGCCGCGCAACCTGCGCATCTACGCCTTCGGCGCCGCGCTGGGCGGCAAGCGCGTGCCCGCCGCGGCGCGGGCGCTGGCACGCCAGTCGAAGATCCCGCGGCGCAACCTGCGGCTGGTCTCACGCGCCTCGACCTACGCCCACAACGATCCCAACTCGGCGTACCCGAAGAACAAGTTCGTCGACGGCCTGATCCCGTTCCTGAAGGGCATTCAGCGGCGGCGCTGAGGGCTCGGCGGGCGGCGCTCCCCACCGAGTCCGCACTTATGCACCTGTGAGGTAAGAAAGTTGGGACTCGCCCCGCCTGACGGCGGGTGACTCTCAGTCGACCGCGAAGATCTCGCGCACGGCCAGCGCGAAGCCCGGCAGCAGGGGAGAGGTGAGCGCCTCCCCCTCGGTCAGCTCGAGCGCGACGTCGAACCGAGCAGACTCCGGCCGCGCCCGGCGATAGACGAGCACCGAGCGCGCCTCGGTGTCGACGAGCCACAGCTCACGCAGGCCGGTGCGCTCGTAACCGTCCTTCTTCGCGCCGACGTCGTAGCGCCACGTGGAGGACGAGCGGACCTCCACTGCCAGGTCCGGCATCGGGTAAGGGGCGACCGCGTCGCTGGTCAGAACCCGCTCAGGCGCATACCACCAGACGTCGGGTGCGTAGACGTTGCGCTCGTCCACCTGCACGTCGATCACCGATCCGGCGTTGCCGCGCCCGGGCTGCTCGCGCGACCAGATCCGGAGCGCCACCAGGATCGCGTCTGCGGCCTGCTGGTGATCCCAGCTCGAACTGTTCACGACCACCTCACCGTGAACCAGGTTCCAAGGCCGTCCGTGGTCGGGCTCTGGCAGCGCCACGAACTCCTCGGCGGTCATGAGGCCTGTCGTGCCCACGGCGCCCATCGTAGACCTCAATCATCACCTCCCCAGTCCGTCGGCCCGTCGCGCTCAACGAACCGGCAGCAGGTGCTGCGCAGACAGCTCAGATCCTCGAGGTGGTCGAACGCACGCGAGCGCCAGGTGGTGCCCAGCGTGAGGATCGACATGCCGACCTTTCCGCGCAGGCGATCGCCGTGTTCCATCGCCGCGATGTAGGGGTCGGGCCCCTCGTCCTCGCGCAAGTACACGGCGACCACCCGGCCGTCCGCAACCACCCACCAGTCCCGCTGGGGACTCTCGATGCACTCCACGTCGATCACGCGACCGATCCTGCGCCAGCGCGCGTTACAGCTCAAGACCCGCGCGTAACAACTGTGCTCAAAGGGGCCCGGGCCCGCCGCCGCGCCGAACCGCGACGGCGAGCCGGCACCGTGGCCCCCTGCGCAGCCAGGGTCGGACCGCGCACCCCGTTCCTGACACGCGCGCCGCCCGCTACCGCGGCTGCCGCGGAATGACCTGGTGCATGCGCCGGCTCATCGCCTTCTGCGACACGTTGAATCGCGAGCACATCGAGAAGAAGTCGCGATCGCGCCCGTACTCGCGCAGCATCAGCTCGGCCGGCATCAGCAGCGCGGCCGCGAACGCGTCGGCCTCCTCCTCGAACACCGGCCGCGGCGGGCGCTCGTCGGCGGCGCCCTCCTGCGGGTCGACCACGGAGGCGCGGCAGTACAGCGGCTCGCCGTCGGTGCGGTGCAGGCACCAGTGGCCGAGCTCGTGGCCGATCGTGAACCGCCGCCGCCCCGGCCAGTCCTGGCCCTCGGCGGCGTTCACCCAGATCTCGCCGCGGTCGGACAGCAGCAACCCCGAAAGATGCGAGCCCTGCGGCGCGCCGGGCGCCGTGCTCAGGTCGGCCACGTCGCGAATCAGCAGCCCGTGGCCGCGTGTCGGCCACGTGCTCGACCGGCACCGGCAGCGTCTGACCGTCCCACAGCCACGGCGGCACCTTCGCCAGCATGCGCTGGCGCCTGGCCTCGATCGCCTCCATCGCGCCCGAGGCTAGGTGGCGCTTGGCGGGCCGCGCCAGTCGCGGCCGGGCTTGGCAGCTCCCGCTCCGCGCGGCGAGCCAATGCCGGATCGCCCGCGGAAGCGGCGAAGCAGGGCGAGAGCCAGGCCGTGATCGTCCGTCGCGCAGCGCGAAGCGAAGCAGCATCGACCGGATCGCGCGCTGCGGCTCATGTCACTGCGGGTCAGTGCCGGCCGGGCAAAGCTGACGGCTCAGCCGCCGGTGAACAGCCGGTCGACCTCGTCGGGCTCAGGCGCATCGGGCGATTCGCGTCGGCGCCGGGGCGCGCAGAGCTTCGACTTCGACCGGCACGCCCCTCGCGCGAACGTCGGCGTCCACCGAGTCGACCCCTCGGGTCCGGGCCCAAGCGCCGAGCCGGCCTTGCGCAGCGCATCGCGGCCGCGCCGACGATCGTCCCCAAGCGCCTCCAGCACGGTGTCCGACACGCCGTCGGCGGGCAGGGTTCCCTGCTCCATCTGGTGGTAGTAGTCGCCGACCTTCGCCCGCTGGTCCTCGGCCCCGAGCCTGACCGCCAGCTCGGCCACCAGGTCGCCGCGCTTGATCCGCGCTCGCGCTGCGCAGACGGGGCAGCAGGCTCGGCCACAGCCCGGCCTGGCCGCGCAGCCTCGCGCACCAGGCGATCCACGTGCTCGGGCGCCGCGAGCGCTGGTACGCCGCCTCGTCCCACTCCTGGCGCGCGGCGCGCGGGTCAGGTAGGCGTCGATCAGCGCGCTCAGCTCCTCCCGCTCGCTGCCCTCGACTTCGGCCAGGACCGCCTGCGGGTCCGCTCCTCGCCGCCGGCGAGCGCGGCCTTGTACTGCTGGAAGAGCTGGTCGACGCGGTCGCTCATGCCTTCTCCGAGTATCGCCGTCGTTCCAGCAGCTCCCTCAGCCGTTTGCGAAAGCGCGAGCCGATCTGGTGCACGTTCGCCTCGTCTCGGCCGAGCCGCGACCGCCACCTCGCCGGCGCCCATGTCGGCGAACACGTACAGGTCGATCACCTCGCGGTGCGACTCGTTCGAGCTCGCCCGTCGCGATGTCCCGATCGCCTGCCGCGACGGCCACCGCCCTCGTAGCGCGCTGGGGGATCTCGTCGCCCCAGGTCTCCTCGTCGCCGGCGTCCGGCAGCCGGGTCGTCTCCAGCCGGCTCCTTGCGGGGTGGTAGTCGGCGATCCGGCGATCGACGATCATGTGGATCCAGTGTGGAACTCGCCCTCGGAGCTGCCGTCGAAGGCGGCCTTCATGGCGCTGTCGATCACATCGCCGACCACGTCGTCCACCTGGTGGCGCGGCACCTTGTTCGCCACCCGCCGCTCGATGATGCGCAGGTAGCGCCACACCATCACGCGCACCGCCGTGGTCATGGTGTCGAAGCGGCCGGCGTCGCGCGCCCTGAGGATGTAGTCGAGCAGCCGGTCGTCCTCGAGCTGGTTCAGCTCGTGCTCGCTGCGCTGGTGGAAGTTCGGTTCGCTCACCGCGGGTAGCTCGGTCGTCGCCGGCGCCCGGGTTCTGACACGGCGCCGGCCCCGGAGCGCCGGCAGAACCTAGCGGGCGGGCCGGAGGGCGCGTTAGCGTGCGCCTAACCCCATGGAAAGCACGGCCCCACAGCCCGCCGACTCGCTGCGCGTGGCCTGCGCGCAGCTGCAGAACCGCGTGGGCGACCTGCAGGGCAACGCCGACGCCATCGTGCGCGCCATGGAGTGGGCCGAGGGCGAGGACGCCGACGTCCTGCTGCTGCCCGAGCTGTGCCTGACCGGCTACCCGCTCGAGGACCTTGCCCTGCGCTCGGACTTCGTGGCCCAGACGCACGCGACGATGGCCGAGATAGCCACCCACGCCGGCCGCTGCGCCACCATCTGCGGGACGCTCGGCACGATCCCGCCCACGCGCGGCTGGGACACGGTCACGCGCACCTCCACCATCGCCGCCGCCGTGCTCTGCGACGGCCAGCTGCGCGGCACCTACCACAAGACCCTGCTGCCCACCTACGACCTGTTCTCCGAGGCGCGCACCTTCGCCGCCGGCAACAACCCGGGGGCGACCTGGCGAATCGGCGGCGTCGTCGCCGGCATCTGCATCTGCGAGGACCTCTGGTCGGGCGACGGGCCGCCCGAGCTGCAGGCGGCCAACGGCGCCCAGATCCTGCTCGTGCCCAACGGCTCGCCCTACTACCGCGACAAGCGCATGTCGCGCTCGGGCACCGCCGCCGAGGTAGCGCTGCGCACCGGCCTGCCGGTCATCTACGTGAACTGCGTCGGCGGAGTCGACGACCTCGTCTTCGACGGCGGCTCGATCTTCGCCGACCCCGATGGCTCGATCCGCTACCTCGGGCCGCAGTTCGAGCCCGCCCACTTCTGGCTCGACGTACCGGTCGCCCCGCCGCGGGCGCTCGCCGTCGCGCCCTTCACGGTGCACACCCGCGCCCAGGCGCCGCGCGGGCCGATCCCGATGCCCGACCACGCGCCCCAGTACGAGGCGATGGAGGAGATCTGGCGCGTGCTGGCCATCGGCCTGCGCGACTTCACGCTCGCCAACGGCTACCAGAAGGCGATCCTCGGCCTCTCCGGCGGCATCGACGCGGCCGTCGCCGCCTCGGTCGCCGTCGACGCCCTGGGGGCCGAGAACGTGATCGGCGTCTACATGCCCCCACCCGACCCCTCCGAGGAGGAGGAGCACGACCGCCTCGGCGCCGAGCGCCTGGCCAAGATCCTCGGGCTCGAGTTCGTCAAGCGCCCGCTCGGCCCGGTCGCCCCGGAGCTCGAGGGAGCAGCCGACCAGGTCGGCGACATCCCCTCCGGCGACGCCCTCGACGAGCTCTACGCGCGCGCCCGCGCGGCCGTCCTGCGCACGATGGGCGAGGCCTCCGACGCCCTCGTCCTGGCCACCGGCAACAAGTCCGAGCTCTCGATCGGCGCCGGCATCCTCGGCGGCGACATGACCGGCGACTTCGCCCCCCTGCGCGACTGCCCCAAGACGCTGCTTTACCAGCTCGTGCGCTGGCGCAACCAGTCAGAGGAGGACGACGACATCCCCGAGGAGGTCCTCGACCGCACGCCCACGATCCGCTCGCGCGAGGACCTCACGCTGCCCTCCTACCGCGAGCTGGACGCGATCATCGAGCGCTTCATCGAGCTGGGGGAGGGGGTCGAGGAGATCGAGGCGGCCGGCTTTCACCGCGGGACGGTGGAGAGCGTGCTGACGCTTGTCATCGGGGCTGAGCGGAAGCGGCGGCTGGTGGCGCCGGGGGTGAAGATCACGGCAAGGGCGTGGGGCAAGGATCTGCATATGCCGGTGACCAATGGGTGGCGGCCGTTTGGGTGAGGGCTGCGACGGGCTCGAACTACTCCGCGACGGGAAACACACCACTAGGGATCGCAGCCCGACCCATCACCGTCGCGGTCCGCATCGAACACATCGACGCCTGTCACAGCGACCGGGCCTGCGTAGTTTGGGCCGTCGGGAGTTCGGCCCTGCGACCGGTAGCGCCCTACACAGTGCCC